>CANMTD010000002.1 GCA_947500775.1 uncultured Paracoccaceae bacterium | reverse complement strand
TAGGTTCAAATCCTACTCCCGCAACCAAAATAATAACATTAATATCAATATGTTAAACGCCAGAGGGCGGGGCCGCCCGCGTTGGTGTTTTGGGGGTGCTACGACGGTGCGACAGCGCAACGCAATACAGAGCCGCACGATCAGGCCAAACAGAGCGGGATAGGCGGCGCAGAGGGAAAGGCGTTAGGCCCAAAGCCGACATTGGACATATTGATCGACGCCGCATTGCGGCTTCGCCAAACGGACATTGCGGGAGCTGATGAGCGTCGGCGTCAGTTGCTAGTGAAAGGTAAGGGAACATTAGAGTGGTTGGTTTTCGTACCATTCTTTGATGGTTCTGGTCAGGTTTGACAATGAAAACCCACGGCTAGTTCTGACATCGAGCATCGCAAAATCTTCGGCGAACATCACAACATCCTCCCCGTCCAAGACGAACTCAAACCGCCCACTCGAATATTCGTCTTCGTGATCATAATCTACAACGCGCCAGCTTCCGAGAACTTCACCGTCGCGAGTAATCACATCGCCATGCGCCAGATTAGGTGCGTATCCGCTGTCCATCCACTCTTCATGGCTGCGGTGCAGCCCGTCAGAGCAGCCGTTCGTGGATCGTGCAGCATTTTGTTGGGTGAAACGTCGGTCAGCGGGACAACGCGGGTTTTCTCTGCGAGTGCGCCAATGACCGCTTTTTTTTGGTTTGCATGGCTCGGATCGTGGAAGAGCCTCGCCTCCAACGCTACTGTTAACCAGTGTATTGTTGCGTTTGCGGCACGCGAACTCCGTGCCGCCCACGGCTGTTTTCGGGATTCTAGAATTCGTCAAACTCCGGAACATTGCCTAGCCTTACAAGGAAGCTTGGGTCGCCGACTTCTCCACTGGTTCGATCTTCGGTGACCATGTAGGCGTCGGCGCCTGCGCAATCCTCGGATAGAGCCTCTCGTTCGGCTCTGTTTTGTGCTTCCGACGCTGTGGAATATTCAAATTGCTTGGCAATTTTTAGGCCGGTCTGCCCATTGCGCCCAGCCTTCGTTTCAACATAAGTTTGGCAGATATAGTGGGTTTTTTCTGGGGAAAGCTCTGGGTTTGTCATGGATGGATCCTTGTGATCGGCTGGGGCGATTGGAAGTTCTGGGAACAGCCCTGGCCGATTTCAGCCTGGTTGAAGTGCCTCTTGCCCAGCGGGACACATCACGCGAACAAAGCCGCCGAAGTTCAACTACCGCATCGAAGCGGCTTTGATGTGACGCGATTTGGACGCTACTGAAGCTTTGGTTGCAGGTGGCGTGTTCGCTTCTCTTTCAAGGCGAGCATTGCGCAGTCGGGAATTCTTGGCGTCACGTTGTTCCGTTTCTTCGTCGACCATTTGCCTGACGATACGCGTCGTCTTATCCATCGGGGTTTCGGGTTTGGAGTCATACGCTTTGAACAGATTGCTTTTTGTGAGTTTCGTCAATTTTCAGTTTCCTTTACGGTTTAAGGCCGGTTGCACCAAGCGAGGTCTTTCAAACCAGCGCCAAATGATCGATCATGCCTTGGGTGCGCCGCGTTTGTTTTGTGGGTTGATTATCGAGCAGTTTTACTTTGATGTCGGGAGCGGCCATTGCATGCATCAACGCATTGTAGTTCATCTGAAACCTCACTTCAGATCCCAACTTCAGCATGGATCGGTTCGTCCCAATGACGAGATGATCGCTGGTTGCACCGATAAATGTGCTTCCAGCAGGCATTGAAAGCCCCAAAATGTCCGTGTCCTGATGCCCTATCGCGAGGATATGGCGTTTGGAAACCCCACTGGCTGGCGCGATACGAAGTCTTGCTAAAGTTGGATCGACCAAGGCGATGGGGGAAGGCGCTGGTTTTGCACCCGTTTCAATAACTTCGGCGACAAGCGTAAAGGCGTCCGTGTGCATCCCGTCGATCCGGTCGCCAGACACTGGCTCAACACCCAGAAGGATTGCCTCACCCAGACGGAGGTCGTTGACACGACCCGTCGCGTGTTCGCCAAGCGCCCAAGGCAAGTTGGCTGAGTTACCTCCAGACACGATCTTGAGGAACGGGCCGCATACCCCCTCGATCTCATCCGCGAGGTCGCAAAAAGCGGCCATTTGTAACACAGTCGGAGCAAGCCCGCTCAAACAAGCAAAGTTTGCGCCGATCCCTTTCAACGCAACCCCAGACATTTTCATGACCTGCTGCGCAATACCTGCCAAGTTCTCGGGCAGTATCCCGTCCCGCTGATCGCCCATCTCGACCATCAAGACGATGCCGTGAACTGTACCGATGCGGATCGCGGCAGCGGCCAACGCCGAAATGAGCAAAATCTCTGTGTTATAGCTCTCTTCGCAGGACTGAACGACTTGATCAGCCTGGCTTAACATCGGCGTACGGATCAGAGTGACGGGGCATGTCAAGCCCGCCTTGCGTAGCCTTTGCACATTGCTGGTACGTGCATCTGCAAGCCCCAAGGCCCCACCATCGAGCATCGCCTGAGCGATCGCAGGATGCCCGCAGACAGCCTTGGTCACGCCTGTGACGCCGATCCCACGTGGGCCCAAACGCCCAACGATTGTCTGTGTGTTGCGCCGTATCTTGCCCAGATCCACTTCGATGCGCGGGCAGCTCATACCGCGGCCACGGGCGGCCTTTGTGTCAATCCGGGGTACGCGGCTACTACCATCGCGAGCAGATGTGCAGCCGGTCGGGCCAATGCATCGGTGACTGGTAGCCCGATTTCGTGTGATTGGGCCGCGATGGTGTCAGCGATTTCGGCCTCAGACATCCCCTCGTGATTGAGCGTTAGACCGATGACCTTTGTATCGGCAAAGGCTTCGATCAGTGCAATTTCACTTGACGACGTGGGCATTGGCATATTGGGAAAGTCGCAGCGATGGGCACGTTTCGGCGC
The DNA here is from genome assembly GCA_947500775.1 of uncultured Paracoccaceae bacterium. Classification (GTDB taxonomy): domain Bacteria; phylum Pseudomonadota; class Alphaproteobacteria; order Rhodobacterales; family Rhodobacteraceae; genus CANMTD01. The sequence continues at coordinate 995,341 of CANMTD010000002.1, read as the reverse complement.
GTGCTGAAGGATGACAGCATTCGGCTGGCTACCCCGCAGGATAAACGCAGATGTGCAAAACGCGGGATGGCTGAGTGCGCCCTGACCCTCGATCAAAATAACATCGGGATGTTCGGCTTCAGAAGCCGCAACAATCGCGCCTTCAAGTTCGCCACAGCAGAACTGGGGCGGCACGGCATCCATTGCTATGCCGTACTTGGCACCCTGCATCAAGCCGGTCTGGCCCGTGCCGACAAGCACTGTCTTGATACCCTTCGCATTCAGGGCTGTCGCCAAAACGGTCGCCGTTGTCCGCTTTCCAATTGCGCAATCGGTGCCGAGAACTGCAATCCGTAGTGCTTTGACTTCCGCGACACTGCCATCGAACAGGCGCATATGCTTGCTGGGTTTTGGCTTGCGGATGTCACGGATCGTGACATTCTGCTCCGAGGCCGCGCTGGCTATTTCTCGGTCATCGCTCAGATATTCATGCAGCCCGCTCACGATGTTCATACCGAGCTCTATCGCCTTCAGAACAACGGCTCGGTCCTCAGTCGAGAGGCGTCCCGTTGAAGGGGCCATCCCATAGATCAGCGTATCGGGAATGACGGCTTCATGGGTAACTGCGGCATCCAGATCGCCAAAGATCGGTATGTGGTTGATTGCATCGTCGAGAACCCATCCGCTGTCTTGTCCGCTATAGGTGCTGTCGATGACAGAAAGAATGCGATACGCTTGTGAATGGCGCACAAGGCCATTCGCAGTCTTGCCATCGATTTTCGCGAAGTTCCCCTCGCAATAGACGACTGCCGATGGTGGCGCTGCGATCTGTGTGATTGAAATAGGATGAGCAGGTTCGATTTGGGCCATTGGTGGCGCTTGAGCGCCCGTGACAGGGCGGCGGATGGTGTCGACTGTGTTAGAATCGGTTTCCATTGTAGTTCCTTTTTGTGGTTGGCAAAGAGGACAGAACTGTCCTCACCTGCGCATTTTGGTGGGTGTGGCAGTGTTTTGCGCCTAGTTGTTAAGCACGCACAGCCCGTTTGATTTTTGGAAATTTCTGTTGCATTCCCATCGGTTGCCCGACCTGTCCAGATGCGCGTTTTCGGGGACGTTTATAAAACCGCATGTTTCGGCAGAGGCGACGTATCCACGATTGCACTGCCAACCGGTGCCGTAGGTTGCATCGTCAAAGTATGCATTCGCAGGGATCACGACGGCTTCGCACAGACCAGCCTGTTCAAAGAAGCCGCGTTCACATGTCCACGCAGAACCATATGAGGCATCCACCAAGTATGCATTCGCTGGCAGCACGATCTCCTGACATGTGTCATCGACCTTGATGTAGCCGCGCAAACAACGCCACCGTTCGCCTGACGGGGCCAGAAACCCACCCTCAGGCACCTCTACTGCAACACACGCAGCGTCATCGGTTCTGCGGAACCCATGCAGACATTCCCATCCGGAACCGTAGGACCGGTTCGTTTCGTATGCGTTTTGCGGCACGATTACAGCGACACAGGTATTCTCGTTCAACCGGAATCCAACATCACACTCCCATCCATCTCCGTAACTTTTGGCACTGGCGTTCTCAGGCATTTGCTGAGCGGCGGTTTGTGCAAATGCGGGCAATGCAAGCAGTAAGACTACAATAATCAAACCTATAATTAGAGCTACATTTGTTGGTGCGTCCGCAGGACTCTGGGCAGTTATGGAACGCGGATGGCGTGGCTCTGCTAATTGTGATTTACGATCCATCTAACTCAAGCCCTGCGAGACACGCGTCTGCCAGATCTCGGCTTGGGGTATCAGTGCCCGGCAGCGTGGCCCAGCCTGTTTCCATCATCGCATTGCGCCGCTGATAGCCTGAAACCTCCTGAAGTGCTGCCAGTTTTGCGGTGTGCTCTGCATCCGCTACTGACAGGTTCAAACAGACCGGCACCATCGCCAATGTGACTTCCTCCGCCGCAAAGCGATGAGCCATCTCGTCCGCACTGCCTGCAGTTGTCCATCCGCCCCAAGTGAAGCCAAGAATTGAGACAGCAACCGCGCCAACTAAGGCACCGTAAACACCGGGTTTCGTCCATTCGGGAAAAGTCATTTTCGTTCCTCTGGCGGAGAAAGCGCCGCCGCACTTTTTGATTGCTTTTGTGTTTGCGTTGGCCTGATCCTGCGCCAGAGCCAACTCCAGGTCTCGGTGGTCCATTGCGCGCAGATCAGACTTTCCTGCGTGCAAATTGATCAATAGAAACGTCGCTGTCCGTCGGTATGCCGCAAGGCTGTTGCTCAGCATGACTTCGTCATCTGCTGAAACTTGTTATTCGCCCGCAGACCATTCATCCGTGTATCCAGCGACCACGAACGAATAATGTAATGTCACAAATGATGTGGTCGTGCGCGATGACATCGGCAACCTTTCCAAACATCAAATCCCTGCTACAGGACGCGACAGCTGAATTTTCATGATGGAGGGTTGTGGTCCGCTCTAGCAGGCTGATGCGCCAATGCCGCAGAGAACCGCAACTTTCGTATCTTTCACATAGCCTCTTGGCGTCGGAAATACAACGTTGGTGACTCTGGCTCCATTTCTCAGACCACCCGTGCCCCAAGAGAGGTCAAGGTTGGCAAGCCCCTACCATGTGCATCGCTAGACCCTTCCCCAGCAAAGTCATTTTTGGTTCGCTCGCCCAGAAGCCGCCATTGGGGCGTCTCGCAGCATTGGTCAAAGTGTGCTCGGAGCCGACATACACGTTGTTCCAAAAACGATCGTTTGTTGAACGCTCGGCAAGGGCCGGTGTGAGGGACATAACTGCCGTCTGCCGGTAAAAATGAATGACCGCTTTGAATCTTCAATGGTGTATATGCAATGTACTTACCAAGGACACACAGGAGATATCTAATGGTTGACTAAAATGGGGCGACGACAACAAAGAAAGCCTTCTCGTCATGAGACACGAAAAGAAACCACTTTATCGAAAAGTTAATACTCGAACCCATGGTGTGCGCCATGGTGGTGGAGGAAAAGCGAAATGGGAACGCGGCACAAAAAAGGCTGACCGCGACCAATCGATGCTTGGAACGATGCACAAGAAACATCGGCATGGCTTAGACTATACACCTTTGTTTAAGTTCCTATTGTCCAAGGTCGGCCAGAACTGGGATGAGGTTCATAGCGAGGCCGTGGGCAGGCTGGACAACGACGAACCAATTTCTTGGTTGGTGTCGGAAACTAAGGAAGAAGGTCGACCTTTCGTTCGGACTGGAGGAAGTTCCTATTTTAGCGGTCTTTATGTGGATGGCGACAATCGCTTAGCTTTGGTTGATCCTGATCTGACTGCCGATTCCATGAAGCCATTCTGCTCATGCTGTACCCACACTTTGAATGGGCAAAGGTTCACACAAAGCTACTCGCCCACAAAGTAGTCTGCAGGCGAAAACCAATTCAACTGGCGAAAGCCGCCATTCGTGCATAACGCAGCAATTTGAGCTCTGGGCTCAAAGCGGACCTCGGGTGCGGCGCAGCATTTCATGATATGATGCGCGGTCAACGTCAGGTTGTCGATGTGGGAGGGCATGGTGGATCGGAGGAACTGTCATGCAAACACCAAACTTATCTGCCATTCGCGCACTTCGCCCCGCTTGGAACAAGGGTCGCATCGTTGGTCAGAAAAAGCCGCTGAAGCCCAAACATGTCTGGGCGATCCGTGTAAGGCTGGAACTGGCCGAGAACCATCGCGATCTGGCACTGTTCAATATGGCCATCGATAGCAAATTGCGCGGTTGTGATCTTGTGCGGATGAAAGTCGTCGATGTCATGGCGTCCGGACAGATCAAAGAACGGGCATCGGTTCTGCAAAGCAAAACCCAAAAACCAGTCCGGTTTGAAATCTCCGAGGGCACGCGCGCCTCCATAGCGACGTGGATGGAAGAACCGCTGATGGTTGGTTCCGAGTATCTCTGGCCCGGACGTTTTCATGAGCGCCTTCACATCTCAACGCGCCAGTATGCCCGTATCGTGCAGGATTGGGTTTCGTCCATCGGGTTGGAGGTGACCGCCTATGGTACACATTCAATGCGACGCATGAAGGTGACTCAGATTTATAAGAAGACAGGCAACCTGCGTGCCGTTCAGCTTTTGCTGGGGCATACGAAGATGGACAGCACGGTAAGATACTTGGGTATTGAACTTGAAGATGCTTTGGCAATTGCAGAAGCTATTGAAATCTAACGTTTGGGCCGTTCGTGTCGAGCGGCCCAAAGCGGTCATCCGATACTGTAGGCCGACGCTGAAGGCTGGCATCTACCGGATACAGAGCCGGAACGCCGCGTCGAGCGCAGCCCGGTCAGCCTCTGTCGGATCGGTGCGAAGGTAGAACATTGCGCCAATTACTGCCGGGAAATCCACCGCGATCAGCACCGGCTCGCCTTTCAGCATCTCGATGCCGCGCGCGTCGAGCTTCAGCTCGGCCAGTGGCAGGCCATCCTTCGTCCGGATGGCTACCGTGTCGCGCCCGTAGGAAGCAGACTGGCCAGTATTCTCGTTGTCAATCCGCCAACCGGTCTGCTCCTCCGCAATCATCGCTCGAGTCCGCGGGGCGACGCCGTGATCCGGGTTCACGGATGAGAGGAGGATGTAGGGAACGCGCCCCTTGCAGTAGGCGGTGATCTGGCCCACCACGGATCGCCCGGCGACGTTCTCGGGTAAGGTTGCCCAAGTGATAACCCCCTCGCCGTAGGGCTCGAAGGCGAAATCGCGGAAGCGGTCAGGCGTCACGATCCTGAGCGCGGTCCGTTCGTCGTCGGCTGGCTCCCACATCTCGTGCGGCAGCGTCTCGCTCAGCCGCGCGAAGAGATTGGGATCCGCTCCCATTTTCATGATGTAGCCGAGCACCGTCGCGCCCATGAGCTGCGCGGTGCTTTCGGTCATATAGACACTGTCTTCCCGCTCGAAGGACCCGCCTGCGGAGGAGAACTGGTGGAAGCCGAGATGGCTCTTTTCAGGCATTGTCCGGCGCACGCCGCCAAGGAAGGCAATCGCACAGGCTGAAAAGCATTCCCCGCTGGCCGTGTCATAGCCGGGCTTGCCTGTCGCCGGATCGACCGGATACCGCTCGACCGTAGTGTCGAGTCCAGCCTCGCGGATCATCTGCCCGAGGCGCAGCCCGCCCATGAGGCTCCCGCCGCCGCTGTCGATGGCCATGACGAAGCGGTATCCATCGAAAGGGTTCGTATCTAGGAGGGTCTGGAAGGCATCCGGGGTCTTGCCCGTGATCTCGCCTTCGGCGACGATCATATTGGTGTGATTCATGTAGACCATTTCGAAGGTCATATCCTTCGCACGGGCCGCTGGCGCTGATGCATAGATGGCCAGCACCAGCGCAAGGCAGAGAAATTCCCGGATCAGTCGATCAACCTTCATAACAACTTTCCCGTGTGAAAATATATTTCGGTGAGGCGCCCCTAGTTTCCTAGACACCTGCCTGTTTCAGTTTGAGCTGTCTTTCTTCGAATTCGACGGGCGACAGCATGCCATTGTTCGTGTGCTTGCGTTTGGGATTGTAGAACATCTCGATGTATTCGAACACGTCCTGTCTGGCAGTTTCGCGGGTTGGGTATCTTAGGTTTCGCCGCCGTCGTAAGCCAGGTTGATAAACGCGGCTGGGTCGCGCTCGCCCAAACCTGCTTTGATTATCGCATCCTTCTGCATGCCAAAGTGTTTCAGCATCGGGGAGGTCAGCCCAAAAGATTCAACGACACCAAGGAACACTTCGTTGTCTTTGAAGACCGCATTCAAGGTGAACCCGACATCGGTGTCTTCTCCCAATACCTTGGGAATCCGGTCTCTGACCATCGGCATGCCAGCAGGCCCGCCGCATAAGATGCGCAGGGCCGTTTCCAGCGGCAGCCCGGCCTTTCTGGCCAGCGGCAACAGATCTGCAAGACCGTTGAAATAGACCTGTATCATGCTGTTGTTGATGACCTTCATGACAAGCCCGGTGCCAAGTGGGCCCACGTGAAAGATGCGCCCGGATATCGCGGTCAGAGTTTCACGCGCCCGCATTGCACTGGCGTCATCGCCGCCGATGAAGATGCCACAGTTGCCTGCCAAGACCAGCTCTGGCCCGCCGGAAATCGGCGCATCAACAGCAGTGGCCCCCAGAGCCGTAATCTGGCCGATACGGGTCTTTAAAAGGTCGGGTGTAACCGTGCTTGTGTCGATGATTTGTTTGCCCGCCAGATCATGCGCCAAAAGCATATCCAGAACACTTGCAACAGCCGCATCATCAAATAGGCTCAGGATCAGCGTGTCACAGCGTTCAACCAGTGTTTCCAGGTCCCGGGCATTTTCTACGCCTTCGACAGCGCGGCCGCTGCGGGTCCACCCCAGGACCGAACGCCCCTCTGCCACCATCCGCTGCGCGATTGCGCTGCCCATCCGGCCCAGCCCGATAATACCGATCCGTTCCAACACGTTTCTCCCCGACAGATGTTATTTTCCCAGCAATGTGGAAAAAGTGTCTAGTGATCCTCGCCCATGTCTGGGTCCCTTGTTCGTGACTGCGCGGGCGGCCACTTCGGCGCAGGAGGATCGGTAGTGGTGTGATTTATGCGTTCTCCAACCCATTGGCACGGGCCTAACCCAGCTCAAGGCAGGCAACAGAATAATACGGCGGTGGGGCCTGCGCTGCCGCTGTGCCTTTCACCATCCGAGCGGTTTCAAAAACGGTTTCGAAACCATGGGCGATCAGCAATTCTTCCAATGGTTTGCTGTGCATTGGAACATCGACATAGAGAGGTCCTTCTTCGAAACCTTCCGGACGGGCCTTCAACAGGGCGATCGCCTGATCAGGGTGATGCGCGTGCAGAGGGCCGATTTTGATGCCATCCCAGCATTTGCGAAACGTGGTAAAGGCCGGGGGCGCGCTGTGGTCGTTCAACAGAACGGTCTGCCGTGACGCTGACGTCCGAAACCACTCGGCGGCGAAAGATGGGCGGGCGTGACCGACCGCTTGCCTGTCGGCGGCAATCAGCCCCGCGATATCACGTGTCGAAGCGACCCGGGCGCCTGACATCCCGGATGACGGCGCAAACCCTTTATAGCGAATGGTTTGCCCCGTTTTCACGAACCCTGAGCGAGCGTAATTGGCCTGTTGATCCGGGACACCGTCAAGAGAGACAGAGCGCCCCCCCGCGTGGGCCAGGCCCGCGTTCCAAAGCGCAAGGCCATGGCCCTGACCGCGAAACTCGGGCCGGCAGATATAAAGCCCCAGAAAGGCGTGATCCGCGTCGTGGTTGACGACCGAAATCGCAGCGGCAGGCTTTCCATCGACGTGGGCCAGGAAAAAGCCTTCGGGGTCGGCGGCATGAAACGCCGGGGCGTCGGTCACGCCGGGGTTCCAGCCTTCGTCGCGCGCCCAGTCAAGCACCATTTCAAGATCGGCAAGATCCATGCGGCGGGTGTTCACGGGGACAGGGCCTCTTTCAGGCTGCGGCCCGGCGTCTGACGGTCGCGCAAATCAAGGGCCGAATGCAGGTCCAACAAGTGGCTGCGCATCAGTTCCTCGGCCAGCGTACCGTCGCCTGCGGCAATTGCCTCGACAAGTGCGTGGTGGGCGTGTTTTTCGCAAAGCGCGCTTTCACGCCGCCAGTACAGCGCGATGATCAGCGAAGACCGGGCAATCAAAGCCTCGACAAAGCCAGCGATGGTGGTCTGATCCGCGATGCGTGCGATTTCGATGTGGAACAGACCGGACAGGTGAAGGGCCGCGCCTTTGTCGGCCTTGGCCAGGGCGGCGTGTTCATTGTTGATATGGTGATGCAGCCGTTTGATATCGTCTGCGGTCGCGCGCGCCGCGGCACTGTGGGCGGTCCGGGGTTCGATCAGTTCGCGCGCCTCGAACACTTCGCGGGCTTCGCGCAATGAGGGTTGCGCGACAAACGCGCCGCGGTTTCGGTGAATCTCGACCAGTTGCTGGTGGGAAAGCGAAAGCAGGGCGGCGCGGATGATCGTGCGCGATACGCCATAGATATCTGCCAGCTCGTCCTCGCCCAGCTTGGTGCCGGGCGCGATACGGTGCTGATGGATGGCCAGCGTAAGTGCCGCCGAGATTTCATCGGCCTGGCGTGCAGTTTTTTTTGGTTCTGGTTTGTCGAGCATCTGAATCACCCTCTTGTCTTCATGACAGGGCCGTAGCGTGTACTCAAGTCGGTGATTGCGTGCACAATGATGCGGCTTAATTGTATACAATATTGCGCCCAACTTATAATCACGGCACGTGAATCCTGCATTTGTTTCGGGCAAATCGGTGCATTGCGCCGCGCCTGCGTTCGCGAAACCTTTCCAAGCCCGGGTTGCCGGGGGCTCCTGTGAGTAACGGTCAGGGGGCATATGGACGCGATGGGTACGGATCTGGAACTGGTGTCGGTCACCAAACGCTATGGCACGACGGTGGCCGTAGACAATGTGAGCCATCACTTCAAGCCGGGCACCTACACCTGCCTGCTTGGGCCGTCCGGCTGTGGGAAATCCTCTACTTTGCGGATGATTGCGGGTCATGAAAGCATAAGCGACGGGTCCATCCTGTTGGGGGCGAAAGACATTTCCCACCTGCCGCCGGCCAAGCGTGGCACGGCGATGATGTTCCAGAATTACGCGTTGTTTCCGCATCTTAGCGTTGCCGACAATGTGGCCTTCAGCCTGAAGATGAAAGGCGTCGATGCCTCTGAGCGAATTGCGAAGGCGCGCGAGATGCTGGCGCTTGTGGATCTTTCCGCGCTGGCCGACCGGTTGCCGGATCAGCTTTCAGGCGGGCAGCAGCAACGCGTTGCGCTGGCCCGCGCACTGATCACGCGGCCGCAGGCCTTGTTGCTGGACGAACCCCTGTCGGCGCTGGATCCGTTTTTGCGCATTCGGATGCGGGGCGAGCTGAAAAGGCTGCAGCAGGAGCTTGGAATAAGCTTTCTGCATGTCACCCACGGTCAGGACGAAGCCTTGGCATTGGCCGATGAGATAGTGGTCATGAACAACGCGGTTATCGAACAGGCCGGTCCTGCGCGCGAGGTTTTCAATGCGCCAAAGACGGCCTTTGTCGCCCAGTTCATGGGCGGTCACAACGTGATCGCGCTGGCGCAGGGGCATTTTGCCGTGCGTTCTGACGCGGTGCGTTTGACCGACACGGGTCGCGGCACGATGGATGGCCATATCACGGCCATCGAATATCAGGGCACGCATGTGTCCGTTTGCGCAAGAATTGCAGGCGACCAAGAGGTGACGGCGTTGCTGCCGGATGCCGAATTTTTCACGACCCCGCGAAACCCGGGCGACCCTGTCGGTCTGATCTGGGAACACGAAAAACAGCATGAGCTTACAAGCTGAACCATCCGACAAGGAGTTGAAATCATGTCTAATTTATCAAGAAGAAATCTTCTGAAAACGGGCGCCGCCGCTGTTGGTGCCAGCACGCTGGGCGCGCCCATGATCTGGGCGCAGAACATCAAGAACGTCACCCTGCGCCAGTTCGGCACCGGCGTGTCGAACCTGAACGAGGTCGCACAGAAGGTGAAAGAGGATCTTGGGTTCACGCTGGAAATGACGGCGCTGGATTCCGACAGTGTGACCCAGCGGGCGGCGACCCAGCCCAACAGTTTTGACATCGCCGATATCGAATACTGGATCTGCAAAAAGGTCTGGCCGACCGGCAACCTTCAGGCGATGGATACCTCGAAGATCAAGAACTACGACAAGATCGTGGGAACGTTCCGGTCCGGAAAACTGACCCCCGACAGCGTGATTGCCCAAGGCACGGCGCCGCATACAGTGGGGTTCACCTCTGGCCCCAACGGCACTGATTTCGTTCAGGAAGAATCCGGTTGGATGACGCTGATCCCGACGATCTATAATGCCGATACGCTTGGCATCCGCCCCGACCTGATCGGACGGCCGATCAGCAACTGGTCCGAACTTCTGAACCCCGAGTTCAAGGGCAAGGCGTCGATCCTTGATATTTCGTCGATCGGCATCATGGACATGGCGATGGTTGTCGAGTCGATGGGCGAATACACCTATCCCGACAAGGGCAACATGACCAAGGAAGAGATCGACCTGACGCTTGGCATCTTCACCGAAGCCAAGAAGAACGGCCAGTTCCGCGCCTTCTGGAAATCATTCGACGAAAGCGTGAACCTCATGGCCTCGGGCGAGGTCGTGATCCAGTCGATGTGGTCGCCGGCCATCACCGCCGTCCGGTCCAAGGGCATCCCTTGCGTCTATCAGCCGCTGGAAGAAGGGTATCGCAGCTGGGGGGGTGGCATCGGTCTGTCCAAGGCGCTGTCGGGGATCGAGCTTGATGCGGCTTATGAGTATATCAACTGGTATCTCGACGGCTGGGTCGGCGGATTTTTGATGCGCCAGGGCTATTACTCGGCCGTGCCGGAAACCTCGAAGAACCACATGAGCGCTGATGAGTGGGGGTTCTGGTTCGAAGGCAAACCGGCCCAGGGCGATATCACCAACCCCTTCGGTGACGTCATGGAAAAGGCCGGTGCCGTGCGCGACGGCGGGTCGTTCTACGACCGTATGGGCGCCGTCGCCTGCTGGAACGCGGTTATGGACGAGAACCAGTATATGGTTCGCAAGTGGAACGAATTTATCGCCGCTTGAACAATACCTTGGGACGCGGCGCTTGCCCGCGTCCCAATCCGCAGCCTGAGAGTGCCATGACCCAATTTCCCAAAAACAGCTCAGCCAGTGCCCTTTTTATGGTCTCGCCCCTGCTGGTGGTGCTTTTGCTGTTTCTTGTTCTGCCGATTGCGATGATCGTCGTCGTCAGCTTCTGGCAGGCAACCGAATTTTCGATCATCCCGGCCTTTGTTCTGGAAAACTACGAATTCCTGTTCGGATCGCCGGTCACCTACAAGGTTTTCATCAATACGTTCAAATATGCGCTGATCACATGGGGGTTCACTTTGGTGATTGGCTTTACCGTGGCCTATTTTCTGGCCTTCCATGTCCGCAGCCTGACCTGGCAGATCGCCCTTTTTCTGATGTGCACGATCCCGTTCTGGACGTCGAACATCATCCGCATGATCAGTTGGATTCCGTTTCTGGGGCGCAATGGCATCGCCAATTCGGCGTTGATGTCCTGGGGGGTGATTGATGAACCGTTGGAGTGGCTGTTGTTCAGCGACTTTGCGGTGATCCTTGCCTTTGTACATCTTTATACGCTGTTCATGGTGGTTCCGATCTTCAACACCATGATGCGTATCGACAAATCGCTGATCGAAGCGGCGCGCGATGCGGGTGCGAACGGGGCGCAAATTCTGTGGAACGTGATCATCCCGCTGACAAAGCCGGGGATCATGATCGGCACGATTTTCGTGGTCACGCTGGTGATGGGCGATTTCATCACCGTGCGCTTCATGTCGGGCAGCCAGTCGGCCAATGTCGGCCGCCTGATTTCAAATGACATCGCCCTTCTTCAATACCCTTCCGCTGCGGCCACTGCGGTGGTCCTGCTGATCACGGTCCTGATCATGATCGGGGTGCTGTTGCGCTTTGTCGACATCCGGAAGGAGCTGTGATGGAACCGCGCCCCCGCTCTTTCTACATCTTGGCGACCTTCTTCGGTCTGTTCCTGCTGTTTCTTTACGGGCCGACGATCACCATCGCGATCCTGTCCTTTCAGGGGCCCAGCGGGGGGCTGACCTTTCCGATGAACGGGGTTTCGCTGCATTGGTTCCGCGATCTTTTCGAACAGCAGGCCGTTGGCGATATCTGGGGCAGTTTCGGGCGCAGCTTTGTGCTTGGGCTGATGGTCATGGTCACCACCGTCGTTGTCTCGGTGATGGGCGGGCTGGCCTTTCGCAAGCGCTTTGCCGGGTCGACGATCCTGTTCTACCTGATCATCACGTCGCTGGTCATCCCGTCGATCCTGATCTCGCTTGGGGTCGGGCTTGTCTTCAGCCGGGCCGGGTTGCAGGTGCATTGGTCCACCTCGGGGTTCGGGTCGCAGTTGACCTGGACGCTGCCGTTTGGGTTGCTGATCATGTTTGCGGTCTTCAACCGCTTCGACAAAAGCTATGAAGAGGCGGCGCGCGATCTTGGCGCCTCGTCCTGGCAAACATTGCGCCATGTGGTGCTGCCGATCATCGGGCCGTCGCTGATCGGGGTGGCGCTTTTCGGGTTCACGCTCAGCTATGACGAATTTGCCCGCACGCTTCTGACATCTGGCAGCTACAACACGCTTCCGCTGGAAATCTTTGGCATGACGACCAATGTCACCACCCCGGTTCTTTATGCGCTGGGGACCCTGACCACGGTGTTTTCCTTCCTGATGATCGGGTTTTTTCTGTTGCTGGCCTGGAGCAGTTCACGCCGCAAGGCAAAAGCGGGCACTGATGCGGGCAAGGGCATGGTATGATTGTCCTGATCAACCCGAATTCCACAGCGTCAATGACCGAAGCCATGGTGCAGACCGCGCAACAGGTCAGCCCCGATGTCGCGATCGAAGGCTGGACCTCGACCGACGGCCCCCCGGCCATTCAGGGAAAGGCCCAGGGCGATGCCGCGGTTCCGCCGATGTTGGAGCTTGTGGACAAAGCCGCGCGGAATGGGGCCAGGGCAATCGTGATTGGCTGTTTCGACGATACCGGTCTGGCCGAGGCGCGCAGGATCGCGTCCTGTCCGGTTGTCGGGATAGGGCAGGCGGCCTATCATGTGGCTGCAATGGCAGGCAGGCGGTTTTCCGTGGTGACGACCCTTGAGGTGTCGGTGCCGATCCTTGAGGGCAACATACGGGACTATCACCTGGCGCCGTATCTTTCGCGGGTACGGGCCAGCGGTGTCGAGGTTCTGGAGCTTGAGCGCCAGCCCGCCGCAGCCGCGGACCGCGTGCTTGGGGAAATTCTGCTGGCCGAGCAAGAGGATAACATCGACTGTCTTGTCCTTGGATGCGCGGGGATGGTGCATCTGCCTGAGCTGATCAAAAAGCACACAGATCTTCTGCTTGTCGATGGCGTCCGTGCGGCCATTGCCGTGTCGCGGGGATTTCAGCAGGGGGCGATGTGACGGGCGGAATTACCGTGCGCGGTCCTGCAGGATCATCTCGCTGGCTTTTTCGCCGATCATGATTGTGGGGGCATTGGTATTGCCCGAAACGATGGTCGGCATGATCGAAGCGTCGGCCACCCGCAGCCCTTTGATACCGCGCACGCGCAAACGTTCATCGACGACAGATTGATCATCCTGTCCCATTTTGCAGGTGCTGGTGGGGTGATAGATCGTCTGCGCGATATTGCGGGCCGCCTGCAGGTGATCTTCGTCGGTTTCGATGGTGCCGCTGGGCATGTGTTCGCGCAGGATGAAGGGCGACAGCGCTTTGGTCCGGGTCATCGCGCGGGCGAATTTCACGGCGCGAATGGCGCAGAGTTGATCGGCTGTCGCGGACAGGTAATTCGGCACGATCCGGGGATAGCTTCGGGCGTCTGGCGCCGAGATGTGGATGTGCCCCCGGCTTTCCGGGCGCAGCTGGCACACGGACGAGGTGATGCCCGAAAACGGGTGCATTTCCACCCCCGGCTTATCCGCGCTGAGCGGTTGAAAATGGAACTGGATGTCCGGCGTGTCCAGCCCGGCCATCGATTTCGCGAAGATGCAGACCTGACTGGCGCCAAGGCTCATCGGGCCGGTGCGTGTCATCAGGTATCGCATCCCGATGCCCATGCGGCGAAAGAAATTGTTGATCGCGTCGTTCAGGGTGGGGATGTTCACCTCATAGACCAGCCGGAATTGCAGATGGTCCTGCAGGCATTCACCCACGCCGGGCAGGTCATGGCGCAGCGGCACCCCCGCGGCCTGCAAGACATCCCCGCGCCCGATCCCCGACACCTCTAACAGTTGCGGCGACCCGATGGCGCCTGCCGACAGGATCACCTCGCCACCATCGCGCAACAGGGCGGTCTGCGGCACGCCCTTGCGGTCGTAATGCACCCCGGTCACCTGATGCGCGGCGTCGTCGGCAAAACACAGCCCCGTGGTATGGGCGTGGGTGACGATATCCAGATTCCTGCGCCTGTTGCGAATGGGGGAGAGGAAGGCCTTGGCCGAAGAACAGCGAAACCCGTTGCGGGCGGTTTGCTGGAAATACCCGGCGCCTTCCTGTTCGGCCCCGTTGAAATCATCGCGGCGCGGCACGCCCATTTCGACGGCCGCATCGATGAAGGCCTCGGAAATCGGGCTTTTGGCGCGCATGGTCGACACCGCAAGACCGCCATCGCCGCCATGAAATTCGCTTTCGCCGAATTCGTGGCTTTCGCTGCGTTTGAACAGCGGCAGCACATCGTCATAGGACCAGCCGGTGTTGCCCAGTTGGCCCCAGTGGTCGTAATCTTCCTTTTGCCCGCGCACATACAGCAACCCGTTGATCGAGCTGGACCCGCCAAGGGTCTTGCCGCGCGGCCAGTCCAGCGACCGCCCGTTCAGGCCTTGGTCCGCTTCGGTTTTATAGCACCAGTCGGTGTTGGGATTGTGCAGGGTCTTGAAATACCCGACCGGCACATGGATCCACGGGTTGACGTCACGGCCGCCCGCCTCAAGCAGCAGAACGCGCAAGCTGGGGTCCGCAGACAGGCGATTGGCCAGCACGCAACCGGCCGATCCGGCGCCGACGATGATGTAATCATATGCCATCACGATTCCCCCGGTTCAGCGGTACGGGCAGGGCGCAGAATACCCTTGGCTTTCAGGTCGGCATGGGCCTGCCACCAATTTGCGACCGCTTTACGCGCGCAATAATTGGAAAATGTCGGGCCCATCTTTCATTCCTTTGTGTCTACAGGTTTGGCGGTCGCATATTTTTCTTGCGTAGTTTTTCAGTAAATGATTAAAAATGAGACTACAAGTATCATTAAATAATTTTAAAGCGACAGAGACAACGCATCTTTAAGGGAGGAACCAAGATGAGTGTTGGAGACAAACTGAGCCGCATTAACCGGCGCGACCTGTTCAAACTGGCCGGTCAGTATGGCATGAGCTCGACCTTGATGGCTGCCGGGACATTCGGGGGTGCGATGAGCATCGGCAATCTGGCCGCCGCCGCCGAGTCGACCTATACCCGCCGCTTTTCCAAGCCCGCCAAGCACACATTGAAATTCGGGGCCGCGGGGTTCAACGCCCGCAACCTGTTGATCGAACGGGCCGGCGCGCTGGAATTCGCCCGCGATCTGGAGGCGCGGACCGACGGCGAAATCCGCATCGAATTCATCGGGGACAATGCGATTTGCGGTCAGACCAGTTGCGTTGAGAAAACCCAGCTTGGGATCGTGGATATCTATGCCGCCTCGACCCAGAATTCGGCCGGTGGGGCGCCCTATCTGAACGTGCTTGATTACGCCTATATGTTCCCGTCGCGCGCCGCGCAGTACCATTTCCTTTACAGCCCGGAATCGCAGCGCATCCTGCGCGACCCGCTGGAAGAGCGTCACGGGCTGAAATTCCTGTTCTCGCATTGCGAATTGCGCGGGATACAACTGGGCCTTGGCTGGAACGACAAGCCGACCGTGACCAAGCTGGAACAGCTGTTCGGCACCAAGAACCGCGTGACGGGCACCCAATTGGGCCGGATCGCGATGAAGGCGCTGAACCTGAACCCGGTGCCGGTTGCCTGGGAAGAAACGCTTGACGGTCTGCGTCAGGGGCTGATCGACGGGGCCGAAACATGGGCCTCGGCGGTGGCCTATGCGGGCATGACCCCGGTCGTGTCGCAATGCGTGGATCTGAAATTCTTCTGCGGGACCGAACATACCTCGATGTCGTCGAAGGTCTTCAACAGCTTGGATGGATACCTGCAGGATGCGGTTCTGGAATCCTCGTACTGGGCGCAGACCCATGTGCAGGGCGCGAACGAGGCCGCGCTTGTCAACACGGTCGGTTTTTCCGATCCGCAGCTGCCCGACACCCTGTTTGTCAAAGACAATGTGCGCTGCGCCTTCCTGCCGGACAGCGAAATCAAAACCGCCGAAGAGATGTGTTCGCCCGAGTTCCAGCCGCAGCTTTGGGAACAATGGCGCGAGCGTCTGAACAACTGGGCCGGTGGCATCGATACCTATCAGGAAATCTATGACATCGCCCGTCAGATACCCGCCGACATGCTGGCCGAAAACGTCGAGCCGCGTCGCTGGTGGAAAGGCTGATATGACACCTGCCAGCCCCTGACAGGGGGCTGGCCAACAGATAGTATCAAGACGACATTGGCCGGAGGAGCCCGACATTCGGGTCGGCCAGATCAGGGAGGGGACGGCCATGTCACTATGGTCCGATGTCATGGGCATTCTCAGCGCTGCCGCAAGCGGTGACGCATGGGCGATCAGCAAGGCGCTTGGGGGCAAAGGGGTCTGGATCATCGGCACCCTTGTCACGGTGCTGGGTGGTCTGAGCGTCATGGCGATCTACAACCGGTTCCCATGGGTCGAACGGCATTTCGAACGCAGCGTGATGGTCTATAGCTATCTGCTGATCGCGATCATCATTTTTGTCGAGGTGATCCGCCGCTTTGTCTTTTCGGTGCAGGCGCCGTGGTCCACGACCTTTCCGCCGGTTCTGTTTCTGGTGATGACGTGGTTCGGCTGTTCCTACAACATCCGCCTGCGCACGCATCTTGCCTTTGCCGAGTTTCGTCTGGCCATGTCACGGCCCTTGCAAATGGCGTGTCTGACGCTGGACGGCATTCTGTGGCTTGGCTTTTGCGTCATCGTTGTCGTCACCGCGACGCGCGTCACTGCCAATTCGGCATCGAATTTCCAGATCCTCGCAGGCACCGATAATTTCATGCAGTGGTGGTATCTGGTGACCGTCCCGATTGCCTTTATCCTGATGGCCGGCCGCGTGTTCGAAAACTGGTTCGAAGACATCGCCAACTTTCGCAGCGGCGCGCTGTTGATCAAACCCTCAGTCATCGGAGCGGATTGATCATGACCGACGGTACCATCATCACCCTGATTTCGCTGGGCGTGACGTTTCTGTTCATGCTGGGCGTTCCGGTCTTTCTGATCATCGGCTATTGGGTGATCGGCACGACCTTTGTGCTGGGTCAGACGCTTGATAACGTCGGCGCGGCGCTGTCGGATGTGTTCACCGACGGCTTTGCCCTGCTGGCCATGCCGCTGTTCATTCTGACCGGGGACCTGATCAACAAATCGGGCATCGCCAAGCGGCTGTCGGATTTCGCCTATTCCTGTCTGGGCTGGCTGCGCGGGGGGCTTGCCATGGCGGCGATCGGCGCCTGCGGTCTGTTTGCCGCAATCTCCGGCTCCAACTCGGCCACAACGGCGACCATCGGGTCGATGCTGCACCCCGAGATGGTCAAGGGCGGCTATGACGAACGGTTTTCGGCGGCCACGGCGGCGGCGGGCGGTACGGTGGGCATCATCATCCCGCCGTCGATCATCTTTATCGTCTATGGCTATCTGATGAACCTGTCGATTTCCGACCTGTTCATCGCCGGTATCGTACCCGGCGCGCTGATGGTGATGGCGATGCAGCTTGCCTGCTGGATCATCTGCCGCATGAACGGCTGGGGCGATCTGATCCCGTTCAACCTGAACCGCATCCTGAAAACCGGGTTTGGCGCCTGGCTGGGGTTTTTCGCCATCGGTCTGGTGCTTTGGGGCATCTACACCGGCAAGTTTTCCCCGACCGAGGCCGCGGGCGTCACCGTTGGATTTTGCCTGATTGTCGGGGTGATCTGCTATCCGCTGAACCGGATGATGAAAAACGATGCCGATACGGCCGTGGCGGATAAAACCTATGCCGATATGCTGGTGGTCGAAGGGTTCAAGCTTACAGAGATTCCGTCGGTCGTGGTCCGCTCGGCCCAGATCACCGGCATTCTGGCGCCGCTGATCGGCGTTTCGGTAGTGATGCAGCAAAACCTGTCGCTGCTGGGGGCGCAGCAGGTGATCGGTGATTTCGTGACCGGCATGGGCGGGTATTACGCGGTGCTTGCCACCAGCATGGCCATCGTCTTTGTGTCGGGCATGATCCTGGAATCCCTGCCGGTCACGATCATCCTTGCGCCGATCCTGGCACCGATTGCGGCCTCTGTCGGGATCGACCCGATCCATTTTTCGGTGATCTTTCTGGTCGGGGCCTCGATCGGGTTCATCACGCCGCCCTATGGGTTGAACCTCTATGTCGCGTCCGGGGTGACGGGTGTTCCCTATTTCAAGCTTCTGAAATACACAGTCCCCTATCTGTTTGCACTGATCAGTATCTGGTGTCTTGTGGCGTTGACCCCTCAGCTTGCCCTGATGCTGGTCCCGAAACTGTAAGGAACCTAAATGGCAGAGACGGGTGCGCGCGACGAACAGGGAACCATCCCCACCAATCTTCGCCTTTTGCTTGTTCTGGAACAGATGGCCTCTGCCGGGGTTCCGGTGACGCCGACCGATGTCAATCAGGTACTGGGCCTGCCCAAGCCGACCATCCACCGCCTGTTCGCCACGCTTGAATCCGAAGGGTTCATCCAGCGCGAGATTGACGGGCGCGGCTATTCGCCGGGGTTGCGGCTGCGCACCCTGTCGGCGGGTATCCTGTCATCCTTGCGGATCAGAACCGCGCGGGTGGCGATCCTGACGCGGCTGGCCGAACAGATCGGCGAAACCTGCAACATCGCCCTGCCAGAGCGGGACGGCATGATCTATATCGACCGGGTCGAAACCAAATGGCCGCTGCGCATTCAGCTGCCCATCGGGTCCCGGGTGCCGTTTTACTGCACCGCCAGCGGCAAGCTGTATCTCAGCTCGCTCAGCGACCAGCATCTGAACCGCTATGCCCATGCGGCAGAGTTCGAACAGTTCACTGAAAACACGATCAACACGCCCGAAAAGCTGATCGGTGAAATCCAGAAGGTGCAGCGCAACGGGTTCGCGACCGACAACGAAGAGTTCATGGATGGCATGATCGCGCTGGGCGTTCCGATCAACGATTCCCATGGCCGCCTTGTGTCCACGGTGTCGTTTCACGCGCCCACCCAGCGTCTGACGATGGCGGCTGCTGCCAAACATCTTGAAACATTGCGCGGCGCGGCGCACAGCCTGTCGATTCTGGTTTCGGAATGAACATCGGCTGCGCCGAAAACCTGCACGCGGCCTGAAAGCGGTCCGCAGATAGCGGCGTTTCCGCGCGAAACCTGCCTTTTCCAGGCGTCTTATCCATAGGGTTGGAATGCGCGCAGCACAGAGGTGGCGCCGATATTTACCGGGTGCCCATCTGCATTTCATTTCAAAGGGAAATGGTACTCCGTAGGGGAATCGAACCCCTCTTTCCAGGTTGAAAACCTGGCGTCCTAACCGATAGACGAACGGAGCAATCTCTGCGTGACGCGTTAACTAGGGAAATCGGACGGGGTGCGCAAGGGGTATTTTCGAACTTATGTGACGTTTTTTTCGTGGGCCTCGGCGGCGTCTTCCAGACGCAGTTGAACCCGCTGCCGTCCGCCCCAATTGTTCACCTCCAGCCGCCCGGCCAGATGGAACCGCGCGCCGCCGTGCGTCTCGATCATCGGGCCAAGCGGGCCGTCGAAGGCGCCAAAGGCGATGGCGTCGATCTGCGCGCCCATGCCGTCGCCGAAGGTGATCTTCAGGTGGCTGTCGCCCACCCGTTTGGCGAATTTGATAACCACGTCGGGAAAGGCAAAGCGCGGGGCAGGGGCGCCCGCGCCGAAGGGGCCGGCGGTTTCCAGCTGTTCGATCAGGTCGACCGTGGCCGCGCCGGGCATCAATAGCCCGTCCAGCCGCAGATCGGCGGGGCCGGTGGCCCCCGCGCCCTGACGTTCCAGCAATTCCGACAGGCGCGCCATCGCCGGTTCCAGCTGATCGCGCGCGACCGTCAGACCGGCGGCCATCTTGTGTCCGCCGCCTTTCAGCAACAGCCCTTCGGCGGTGACCCGCTGGATCGACGCGCCCAGATCGACGCCGGACACGGACCGGCCTGATCCTTTGCCTTCGTTGCCGTCCAGCCCGATTACCACGGCGGGGCGGTTGGTGACCTCTTTCAACCGGGCGGCGACGATGCCCACCACGCCGGGGTGCCAGCCTTCGCCAGCAGCCCAGACCAGCGGCGCGTCCAGCCCGCGCTCGGTGGCCTGTTCCATGGCGGCGGCGCGCACGGCGGATTCGACCTCGCGCCGTTCGGTGTTCAATTCGTCCAGCCGTTCGGCCAGGGCTGCGGCCTCGGACGGGTTGTCGGTGGCCAGCAGGCGCGCGCCCAGATCGGCCTGCCCGATGCGGCCCCCGGCGTTGACGCGCGGGCCCAGCAGGAACCCAAGGTGGTAAGGCGTGGGGGCGGTGTCCATCCGGGCGACGTCGGACAGGGCGACCAGACCGGGGCGGTGGCGGCCTGCCATCACCTTCAGCCCCTGCCGCACCAGCGCGCGGTTGACGCCGGTCAGCGGGGCCACATCGGCCACTGTGGCCAATGCGACCAGATCCAGCAGGGACAGCAGGTCGGGGGTTTTCTGCCCCGCCTCGCGCATCTGTCGGTTGACCTCGACCAGCATCAGGAACACCACGCCCGCCGCGCACAGATGCCCCAGATCGCCGGATTCATCCTGCCGGTTGGGATTGACCACGGCCAGCGCGGGGGGCAGCTCCTCGCCCCCCAGATGGTGATCCAGCACGATGACATCGGCGCCGGTGGCCGCGGCAATCGGATCATGGGACAGCGTGCCGCAATCGACGCAGACGATCAGATCGTGATCGCGCGCCAGCGCCTGCATCGCCGGGACATTGGGGCCATAGCCTTCGTCGATCCGGTCGGGGATATACAGTGTCGCCTTGTGCCCCAAGGCCCGCAGCCAGACCAGCAACAGCGCGGCCGAGGCGCCGCCGTCCACATCGTAATCGGCAAAGACCGCAATCTTCTGGCGGCTGGTGGCGGCCTGCAGAAACCGGGTCGCGGCCTTTTCCATATCGCGCAGCCCGCGCGGGTCGGGCAGCAGATCGCGCAAGGACGGGGTCAGAAAGGCCTGCGCCTGATCGGCGGGCACGCCGCGCTGGGCCAACACCGCACAGACCGGCAGCGGCAGGCGGGTGGATTGTTCGATCGCCTGCGCGCGCCGGGTCCGGTCGTCATCGGGCCCCACCCAGCGGCGCCCGGTGGCCGAGCTTTCGACACCCAGAAACGCGCGCATGCCGGGCCTTACTTGACGGGATTGCGGTAAACCATCCGCCGGACCGATCCGGTTTTCGACCGCATCAGGATGGTTTCGGTGGTCAGATAACCGGGTTCGCGTTTGATACCCTGCACGATCGATCCGTCGGTCACGCCGGTGGCGGCAAAGATCACATCCTGCGTGACAAGCTCGTCACGCGCATAGATCCGGTCCAGATCGGTGATCCCGGCCTTGGCGGCGCGGCCGCGTTCGTCGTCGTTGCGGAACAGCAGACGGCCCCACATCTGACCGCCCATGCATTTCAGCGCCGATGCGGCCAGCACCCCTTCGGGCGCGCCGCCCGATCCCATGTACATGTCGATGCCGGTGATATCGGCCTCGGCGCAGTGGATCACGCCCGCCACGTCGCCGTCGGTGATCAGGCGGATGGCGGCACCGGTTTCGCGCAGCTCGGTCACCATGTCTTCGTGCCGGGGACGTTCCAGCACGCACAGGGTGATGTCGGTCATCGCGCAGCCCTTGGCCTTGGCCAGGGCGGCGACGCGTTCGGTCGGGCTCATTTCCAGCGATACCACATCCTTGGCGAACCCGGGCCCGATGGCCAGCTTGTCCATGTAAACGTCGGGCGCGTGCAGCAGGGTGCCGCGCGGGGCCATGGCGATGACGGTCAGCGCGTTGGGCATGTCCTTGGCGGTCAGCGTCGTGCCCTCAAGCGGGTCCAGCGCGATGTCCACCGCCGGGCCGTTGCCGTTGCCGACCTCTTCGCCGATGTACAGCATCGGCGCCTCGTCGCGTTCGCCTTCGCCGATGACCACGACACCGGCGATATCCAGCAGGTTCAGCTGGTCGCGCATGGCGTTGACGGCGGCCTGATCGGCGGCCTTTTCGTCACCGCGCCCGATCAGTTTGGCCGATGCCATGGCTGCGGCTTCGGACACACGGGCCAGACCCAGCGAAAGCATGCGGTCGTTAAAGTCGACGGGGTGAGACATTGCAAATTCCTGTAGCTGTCAAGCAATTCGGCCCTACACCTATCTGGTGACGGGGGGGTGACACAAGGTGCGGCTCAGACCGCTTCGATACGGATGGCGACGGGATCACTGGCAAGAACGCCGGTGGCGTCAAAGCCTTTGAGGGCGTGATCCAGCGCGTCGCGCGTGGTTTTATGGGTGACGATCAGCACCGGCGCCTTCGGTTCGTCATGGCCGTATTGGCGCATCCGGTCGATCGAGATGCCGGAATCGCCCAGCACCGTGGCGATCTTGGCCAGCGCACCGGGTTTGTCCAGCAGGTCCATCCGCAGGTAGTATGGCGCGGCGGCGGTGGCGCGCGCGGGCCGGGCCTGTTCCAGCGACGGGGCGGGCTGGCCGAAGGTCGACACCCGGATGCCGCGCGCCACGTCGATGACATCGGACATCACCGCGCTTGCGGTGGGGCCTTCGCCCGCGCCCGCGCCGCGCAGAACGATCTGGCCCACATTGTCGCCTTCCAGCACAACCATATTGGTGCCGCCTTCAAGCTGCCCCAGCGGGCTGGAGGCGGGCACAAGGCAGGGGGTCATGCGCTGTTCCAGCCCACGGCCCGTCATCTGCGACACGCCCAGCAGTTTGATCTTGAACCCCATGTCGGCGGCGCGGCGGATATCTTCGATGGTGATGCGGCCGATGCCTTCCAGTTCGACGGATGGGAAATCGACCCGCGTGCCAAAGGCGATCGCGGCCAGCAGGGCCAGTTTGTGGCCCGCGTCGATGCCGCCCACGTCCAGCGTCGGGTCGGCCTCAAGATAGCCCAGCTTGTTGGCCTCTTCGAAGACCTCATCATAGGGCAGGCCCGCGCTTTCCATCCGGGTCAGGATATAGTTGCAGGTGCCGTTCATCACGCCCATCACGCGGGTGATCTGATTGCCGGCCAGCCCTTCGGTCAGGGCCTTGACCACCGGGATGCCACCGGCCACGGCGGCCTCGAACCGGATGACGCAGCCCTGCGCCTCGGCGGCTTCGGCCAGCGGCTGGCCGTGCAGGGCCAGCATCGCCTTGTTGGCGGTGACCACATCCTTGCCCGCGGCAATCGCGGCCTCGGTCGCGGCCTTGGCGGGGCCATCGCTGCCGCCCATCAGTTCGACAAAGACATCCACGTCGTCGCGGGTGGCCAGCGCGACGGGGTCGTCTTCCCAGCCATAGGCGGTCAGGTCCACGCCGCGATCCTTGGCGCGGCTGCGGGCCGATACCGCGCTGATGACAACCGGGCGGCCACTGCGCTGGGCCAGCAGGTTGGCGCGCTGCTGGATGATTTTCACAACGCCGGCGCCGACGGTGCCAAGCCCGGCGATGCCAAGGCGCAAAGGGGTGGTCATGGGCGTGTACTCCAAGGGATAGGCCGGTGATAACGCGCGACTGTTACCGCGTTGGCGGCGGTCATGCAACGGATGGCGGGGTCAGGATTGATGGCGCGTGGCGGCCTGTTCCAGACGGCGGCGTTCGGTGCGGGTCAGAACCGCCGCCCGGCGCAACCGATCCGCCCTGCGGCGCAGGGCGTCGGCGCGGGCGGCCAGCGCATCGGTCGTGGCGTTGCTGATCTTTGTGTCAGCGGCATCGGCCAGCAACCCGTCCAGCGGTTTCAGCGTCGGGAACGGCAAATCCTTGGCGCCCGTACCCATGCTGGCGTCCAGTTCGGGAAAATCGGTACAGCCGATCAGCACGATCAGCGGCAGTATGTGTGTCAGGCGTCTCATATCACTCCGGCAAACGGATCGAACTGGCGCGACCATAGCCGCAGCGGCGGGGCGGCGGCAAGGCGGCATGGTGGGCCGGATCGGGGGTTGAACTGAACGTCTGTTCAGTTACCCTGAGCCGATGGCACGGAAAACCGGTTCACATTCGGATATCACAGGCCCCCGCGTGCGGGCCGTGGCCCAGCGGCTTTTTGCCCGTCACGGGTTTGCCGCGGTGTCGATGCGCCAGATCGCGGCCGAGGTCGGGGTGCAGGCCGGGGCGCTGTATAATTACACGCCGGACAAGCAAAGCCTGCTGTTCGACATCATGCGCACCCATATCGAGGATGCGCTGTCGGGCTGGGCAGAGGAACCCAAGGGGCAGGGGGCCGTGGCCGCGCTAAGCGCCTTTGCGCGGTTCCACATCCGGTTTCATTTCGACCGGCCGGAAACCATGTTCATCGCCAATATGGAATTGCGCAACCTGACGCCGGAAAATTTCGCGGTGATCGAAGCCATGCGCGGCCGGTACGAGGGCAAGTTACAGGACATCCTGCGCGCGGGCGTGGCCGAGGGCGTCTTTGCCGTGCCCGACCTGCGGCTGGCCACCATGGCGCTGCTGACCATGTTGACCGGGGTCACGACATGGTATCGCGACGACGGACGTCTGCCGCGCGAAACGGTCGAAAATATCTATTGCGATATGGTGCAAAAGGCCGTGGCCGCCTGAACGGCCACGGGGGGGGCTTAGTGGGCCGGTTTGATGAAGGTGCCGTTGCGCAGTTCCGCAATCGCCTGTTTCAACTCGGCCTGCGTGTTCATCACGATCGGCCCGTGCCAGGCAATCGGTTCCTCAATCGGCGCGCCCGAGATCAGCAGGAATCGGATGCCATCGGGTCCGGCCTGCACCGTCACCTCATCGCCCGTGCCGAACCGGATCAGGGTGCGGTCTCCGGACAGGTCGCGGATGTTAACCTCTTGGCCCATCACCTCTTTTTCCAGCAGAACGCCCGCCGGGGCCGAAGCATCGGCAAAGGCGCCCGCGCCGTCAAAGACATAGGCAAAGGCCCGGCGATAGGTATCCACGGGAAAGGTCTTTTTCACGCCTGCGGGCACGAAGATATCCAGATACTGCGGATCGGCGGCGATGCCGTCGACCGGGCCGGTCTGGCCCCAGAATGATCCCACGATGACCTTCACCCGTGTGCCGTCGTCGTCGATGATTTCGGGGATATCCTTGCCCGAAACATCCTGATAGCGCGGCGCGGTCATTTTCATCGCGCCGGGCAGGTTGGCCCACAGCTGAAACCCGTGCATCTGCCCCTTGGCGTTTCCTTTCGGCATTTCCTGATGCAGGATGCCCGACCCGGCGGTCATCCATTGCACATCGCCCGCGCCCAGCGTGCCTTCGTTGCCCAGGCTGTCGCCATGATCGACGGTGCCGTTCAGCACATAGGTGATGGTTTCGATGCCGCGATGCGGGTGCCAGGGGAACCCGCGCAGGAAATCCTCGGGGTGGTCATTGCGGAAATCATCGAACAACAGGAACGGGTCCAGCTGATCGGGGTTCTGAAACCCAAAGGCGCGGTGCAGTTTGACACCGGCCCCTTCCAATGTGGGGACCGCCTTTGAGTGCGACGAGATTGGTCGGATGGACATGGCAAATCTCCTTTCCCTGTAAATCTAGGCAAAGGCGGGCATTGTGACAACGCGCACCTACCCCGGGAAAGCGCGCAGATTTGGTGCGTAGGCAAACATATGTGGCATGGGCACCTGCAATGCCACTCGATCTTTGCGGGCGGGGCGGCTACACGGAATGCCGAACAGACAGGAGCGTTGAGATGTCGGATGTATTGGCCAGTGTATCAGCCTCGCTGGGGCGGCGGGTGTTCGGGTTGGCGACCCTGCTGGCGCTGGGCGGCGGGCTGATCTATCTGGCGCTGGCGACACCGCCGCAATCGATCCTGTGGCAGGGGTTTCTGCTGGTGTTCGGCGGGGTCGTGCTGTGGCTGGCGGATCGTCTGCGCCGCGCGACCGAACAAAGCATCGTCCTGACCGAAGAGGGGCTGTTCGACAGCCAGGGGCAGGTTCTGGCCCATATCGACAATATCGTGGGGGTGGAGCGGGGGCCCTTTGCCATCAAACCCTCCAACGGGTTCATGGTGCGGCTGAAAACGCGACAACCCCGGGCCTGGGCGCCGGGGCTGTGGTGGCGGACGGGCCGCCGTGTTGGGGTCGGTGGGGTTACCTCGGCCGGGCAATCAAAGTTCATGGCTGAAACGCTGACCGCGCTGTTGGTCGAAAAAGGCGTGATGCGTTAACCGGTTCCGTAGTCCCAATCCAGCCGCGGCGCAAACCGCAGGCGGGTGACGATCAGGTTGTCGAAGTTCTTCGACGTCAGGCCGACATTGAAGGCCGGATCATAATCGATGAAGGTTTCAACCAACACCACACGGTCGTTTTGCGGCATGATCGGAATGACATCGTCATAGTTGGCCAGTTCAGCTTGCGTCAGTTCAACTTTGCCGTTGGTTCCGCTGGACCAATCTAGGTTCAAGACCCGATTTTCCTGATCACAATCGCTTTCACACCAGACCATCGTCACGCGGATCGACGCGTTTGTGCCGTGACCAGAGGTGAAATATTCGAACGCACTGGCCAGACCATTGATATAGTTTTGGTCGATTCCAGCAGCATCCGAGTTCAATTCGCGGCTGACCATATCGCTGATCGTATAGGCGGCTTTCAGGTTCACATTCCGCGCCTTGAAGGCGTCGAAATACACAAGGCTTGCGGCGAACCACCAGGCCAGTACCGGCAGGACCATAACCGCCTCGACCACAACCGAGCCGCGGTCATCGCGGGCAAAGTCCAAAAACTTTTTGTAAATATGTTTATACATGGCGTAAATCCTTACCGCGGCTCGTTGACGTAACCGGTCGTCACAACCAGCGCATATCCGTCGCCTGCCTGCTGTTGCAGCATCAGGGCAAATTCCGTCGATGGAAAGAACGTGTCCACGACCGCGCAGGCACGCACGATCATCATTTCGTTTTCAGGCCCGTCCTGAAAGGTGACAACAGGCGATACGTTGTTGACCCGGTCAACGCAGCCTGCAGACGGATCCGGCAAGGGCCAGTTGGGTTTCGGGACGGCGACCAGTTCCAGCAACAAAGAGTCATTGCAGTTTTCAAGGCCGACGGCGCGATCGCAGATTTCGTCCTTTAGTGTCTGGTTCAACACCGCCGGGTCCTCATTGGTCCAGCGGCCAAGACGCAGGTCGCGCACCGTCAGGTCAACCGCCCGTTCCAGCATGACATCGCGCACCATGAGGACAGCCAGTTCAAAACTGGACAGGAACACCGTCATCAACACCGGAAAGATGATGACGAACTCGACCGACGCGGTTCCCCGCTCGCCGCGCCGAAACGCCCTGAGGCGCCGGCCGAAGCGTCCGATCCAATCGATCATTGGGTCAACCTCAGCTTGTTGATCGAGGTTGCGATTTCCTTGAACGTTTCGACCAGGTTTTCACCATTGGCTTTGAAGTAGTTGCCATCGGTGGCGCATTTCTTGAGCTGGATTTCCTCGTCGGAATTGGTGCCCACCTCGAACCCGATCGTGTAGGTCATGATGATATTGTTGTTGCCTTCGACGCCGCGGACTTTCTTGGCCTCGTTGCAGATGTCTTCAAGACGCGCGTTCTTGGCCGTGTTGTTGTTATAGTCCACCGGGTCTTCCAGCCAGTGAAAGCCTTCGTACCAATCGGTCGTGAACCGTTTCCAAACCGCGGGATAGGCCATGGGCGTGGCGCCGGGGCCGTCCTGAATTTCGACACCGTCCTGCACCTGATAACACCGGCGACCGTACCACCAGGACGAATAGCATTCCTGACGATAGGTCGGGATCTCGATTTTCACGCCTTCGGCTTCGTCATGCCATTGGCCGTCGCTGAGATAGTAGAAGCGGCCGGTTTCGTTGTTTTTGACCGAGATGACGTTTTCATCACCGTTTTTCAGCCAGATTTCCGAGGTTCCGCGACGGTATGGCTCTTTCAACTGGTGCTGTGTCGTGTTTTTACCGTCGGTCATCATGACAACCACTTTGGTGGCGTTCTGCTGGGTAAACCGATAGGGGCGGTCAACGAACAGGGGGTCAACATATGGCTGGTCAGCATCGTCGGGGTTGGGCGTGATCGTCAAGTTCCGGATAAGTTCATTCATTTCGGGATTCAACAGCGCGACACCCCATTTCATCCCCAGATCGATGGATGTGTTCCCGCCGCTGCGCAGGGCGTCGATCATCGTCGCCAATTTGGTGTGATCTTTGATGAACGGCTTGATCTCACGCCATTTTTCGCTGTCACCAGTCCGGCAGGTCCGGCTGCTGTCGCGGGCATCGGTCCGGTTTGTGGTCCAGGGGTCAAAGTGACCGGTGCGTTCCACGGTTATGTCGGTCGGGTTTGCGGGGTCTTCGGAATGCTGCAGGTTGATCGACCGGAAATCGTCATCGTCAAAGGTGACGCAGTGGGAATAGGTGTGTTCGTCGGTCACGGTGTAGGGCGTCAACACGGGATCGTCGATTTTATCCAACAGCAACTCGCCTGCGACCACCTGTTCGGAATAGGGAACCAGCGAAATCGACACCGCACCATCTTCGACAGTACAGGCCGCACCAGAGCCGCGTTCGGCGCCGGGATTGCATTGCATGAAGTATGAAAAATCCTTGGCCGCTTCGCGCAGCAATGCGATCTTTGACGTATGGTTGCCATCGGCGTCGGTGGTGCCGTTGCCCATCGACCCGGATACGTCCACAACCAGCGAAATCTCGACGTCGGTGATACCTTCCTGGGCGCTGCCGACGGCGGCGGCGGGCAGTGAATCGATCCCGATCATTTTCATGAAGAACGTGTCAACATCCGCGCCAGCGTTTGCGGAGACGCTGCGAAAGGTGATCTTGTCGGCGGGCTTGGAGAAGACGACATCGATGGTGTCTTCTTCCAGATAGTTCGACAGGCCCGCTTTTTCGAAATAGTCGATCACCACGGTTTTGGGGTCTGCGGTCTGGCTCAGGTCGGCTGCGGCCAGAATGGCGCGGTCCAGCGTGTTCTGAACCTGCGTCCGGGTTGTTTCGGTCCGCATCAGATCGACCGCCATCCCGGCGGCCATCAGCATCATCAGCAGCAGGAGAAGTCCGAATATGATCAACGCGCCGGATTCATCATCCTTGAACCGCTTCACACGCGCCGCAATAGTATTAATCTGTTTTTCACACGACCGGACGCATGTCCGAAGACCGATTACCCGCAGCATTTCGTTTACCCTTTTTCTGGCGCCGCCCCCGAACCCCTTCAAGGCGCACCACTACAGCGCGTACTTTGCGCGCAAAAAATTATTACTTAGGATTTTGGAATGTAATTGAGGCATCAATTGGGCGAATTCAGTGTTTATAAGGGGAATTTAGCGATCAGATTAGTCAATTGCTAACCATTGGTTCCGTCACTGAAACAAAGGCGGATTTTAATCTTGCTGACCCCCGATTACCCGGCGGCATCTATTAAAAAAGAATATGGGTGTCCTGCGACAAAAGAGCGCGTAATCTCCAGAATAGATCGAGTCGTCGATCGTCAGGGAGGAGTATTGTATGTCTACCAAGACCGAACCGAGTTTCCGCGAATCCGTTGACCTTATGTTTAATCACGCTGTGGCGTTGATGGATCTTCCGCCCGGGCTGGAAGAAAAAATCCGGGTCTGCAATGCGACTTATACGGTTCGGTTCGGGGTACGCCTCAGGGGCAAGATAGAGACCTTTACCGGCTATCGGTCGGTGCATTCGGAACATATGGAGCCGGTCAAGGGCGGCATCCGCTTTGCCATGGGCGTCAATCAGGATGAGGTCGAGGCGCTGGCCGCCCTGATGACCTATAAATGCGCATTGGTCGAAGCGCCCTTTGGGGGTTCCAAGGGCGGGCTGCGGATCGATCCGCGTCAATACGAAGAGCATGAGATGGAACAGATCACGCGCCGGTTCGCCTATGAACTGGCCAAACGCGATCTGATCCACCCCAGCCAGAACGTCCCGGCCCCCGATATGGGCACGGGCGAACGTGAAATGGCCTGGATCGCGGATCAGTATCGCCGCATGAACACGACCGATATCAACGCCAACGCCTGTGTCACCGGAAAACCGGCCCATGCGGGCGGTATTCAGGGCCGGGTCGAAGCGACGGGCCGGGGCGTGCAATATGCGCTGCGCGAGTTTTTCCGCCACCCGGAAGATGTCGCCAAGGCCGGTATGTCGGGCAAGCTGGACGGCAAGCGCGTGATCGTGCAGGGGCTTGGCAACGTGGGATATCACGCGGCCACCTTCCTGCAGCACGAAGATGGCTGCCGCATTACCGGCATCATCGAACGGGATGGGGCGTTGTTCAATCCCGACGGTATCGATGTCGAATCCGTGCGTTCGTGGATCGTCAAACATGGTGGGGTGACGGGCTATCCCGACGCGACCCATACTGCCTCGGGGGCGGCTGTTCTGGAAGAAGACTGCGATATCCTGATCCCCGCCGCGCTTGAGGGCGTGATCAATATGGAAAACGCCAACCGGATCAAGGCGCCGCTGATCATCGAGGCCGCGAACGGGCCTGTGACCGCCGGTGCGGATGAGATTCTGCGCGAAAAGGGCACGGTGATCATTCCCGACATGTATGCCAACGCGGGCGGTGTGACGGTGTCCTATTTCGAATGGGTCAAGAACCTGAGCCATATCCGTTTTGGCCGGATGCAGCGCCGCCAGGAAGAGGCGCGCCATCAGCTGGTGGTGGATGAGCTGAGCCGGCTGGACGAATACCTTGGGGATGCCTGGTCGATGACGCCGGACTTCAAGGAAAAATACCTGCGCGGCGCCGATGAGCTGGAGCTGGTCCGGTCCGGTCTGGATGACACCATGCGCACGGCCTATCAGAAGATGAGCCAGGTCTGGCACGAACGCGACGACGTCAAAGATTTGCGCACGGCGGCCTATATCATCGCGATTGAACGGGTGTCGTCCAGCTATCGTGCCAAAGGGCTGTAGGGCGCACTGAGCAAGACCTCAAAGGGTCGGCACAGATCCTGTGACCGGCCTTTTGCTGTGATATACCGGGGCGGTCCGCCCCGTGACAGATCACCCGAATTCCCCATGAATGAACTGCCGGGCCCGATCAGACGACGGGTTTTCAAATATCTGCTGGGTTGATCCGACCTCCAGCAGCCGCCCCAGATGGAAATAGGCCACCCGGTCGGCGATACGTTTCGCCTCCATCATCGAATGGGTCACAACGACGATCGAATGATCGGTGCGCAAATCCAGCATCAACTGCTCGACACGGGCGGTAGCGATCGGGTCGATCGATCCGGTCGGTTCGTCCATCAGCAGAACCTCGGGGCGGGGGGCCAAGGCGCGGGCGATGCACAGGCGTTGCTGTTGGCCGCCTGACAGGTCGGTGCCCGATTTGCTGTGCAGATCATCCTTGACCTCGTCCCACAGGTGGGCGCGGTGCAGGCAGTCCTGCACCAGAGTGTCCAGCTCTTCCCGGCCCCGCACCAACCCGTGCAGGCGCGCGCCGTAAGCCACGTTGTCGTAGATCGAACTGGTAAAGGGATTGGGTTTCTGCGCGACCCAGCCGAAACGTTTGCGGTGCAGGGGCGGGTCGATGTCATTGGCATGAATATCGTGCCCGTCCATCGTGATCTGCCCGGTCGTCCGGACCCCGGGGGTTTCGTCGTGCATCCGGTTCAGGCATTTCAGGGTGGTCGATTTCCCACAGCCTGACGGGCCGATAAACGCCAGAATTTCAGAAGGGTACAGATCAAAGTTCACATCATACAGCGCCTGTTTTTGGCCATACCAAAGATTCAGATCGCTGATCTGCATGATCGGTGCGGCGTTTCTTTTGCTGTCGTGCGTGATCGTGGCTTGGGGCTGACTCTGGTCCAACATAGGGCCTCCTGTCCATTTGAGGACAGCAAAGCAGCATACGCAGGGGCCGATCCTAGACACAGATCAAATTCCGCGAAACTTCATGAAAAGTTCACATATCCGGGGGCCTTTCGGCCTGTGTTTCAGTGACCGGGCGGACTGCCCGCCCTTCGTCACACGCCCAGTTTGGCGTGGACCTCATCCAGATCAATCTCGCCGATCGGCATCTTGTTGGCGGGGTTGTCAAAGTCGTATTTGAACAGATTGAAATCGCGTTTGTAGATTTCATAGATCAGATGTCTGGACAGATCGTCAAAGTAGTCTTCGACCGGGTGGGCGCGTTTGGGTCCGTGCCCTTCGGATTCGTTGAACCGCGGGATTTTGTCCAAGTCGATGGGATGGGGCACTTCTATCGCATCCAGAACCGATTGCATGCCTTCATTGAAGTTTTCGGTAAAGAAAATATTGTCGTACCGCCCACCGTTCACGATGAAGGTCGAGATATGGCCGGACATCGCCGACCAGTGGATATCGGGGTCCATCGGGCGGCGCCAGCGGATGGTGTCGCGGACAAATAACAGAAACCGGCGAAAGCTTTTGATCTGGTCAAAGTCGTCTTTGCCGTCCGGGCCGCCGACCTCGATCCCGTATTTCTGAACCAGCAGGGGCACAAGGTTTCCGCGATAGCGTTTGCCGTTGCGCTGTATCCCGCAAATCTTGTCGAAAAACGACGACAGCACGCGGGTATAGGGATTGCGGACGCAGGTGAACGCATAGGATTGATGGGTCTTTACGTTGTGTTCGATCTTGGGCTGGCTGGCCTCGATCGCCCATTTGTGCATCCCGTCCTTGGCGTCGTGAATATCACCGTCGAAAAACCTGCCGTGATCCGAATAATACATGATCTGCCCGATGGTCGAACACGCGCATTTGGGCACAACGCGATACACCGCGCTTTGGCTTTCTGTCATCCAGGTCCCCGGAAATCCCATTTTCTAGCCCTTAACAATTACCACTCATGGTTTGTAAGCCATGTTCTTCGCAAAAGAGCAAAGAAATGCTGTATATTCAACGGCTCTTCACGGTATCACGTCAAGAACACTGTTAAGCGCGAGTTTCGGACGACGTTATGGCCAAGATTGCCTATATTTTGTTGTGTCACAAAGACCCCGACGCAATTATTCAACAGGCCGAGCGCCTGACGGCCGTCGGCGATTTCATGTCGATTCATTTCGATGCGCGCGCCCGGATCGAAGATTTCGAACGGATCAAGACCGCATTGGCGGGCAATCCGAACGTCGTTCTTGCCAAAAAGCGGATCAAATGCGGCTGGGGGGAATGGTCGCTGGTACAGGCTACGCTGCTTGCGGTGGAAGCTGCGGAAAAGGCATTTCCCCGCGCCAGCCATTTCTACATGCTGTCGGGCGATTGCATGCCGATCAAATCGGCGCATTATGCCCATAAGGTGCTGGATGCGCGCGATGTGGACTATATCGAAAGCGCCGATTTTCTGACCTCGGGCTGGATCAAGACCGGGATGAAGGAAGACCGGCTGATCTATCGCCACTTTTTCAACGAACGCCAGAACAAGCGCCTGTTCTATGGATCGCTGGAGCTGCAGCGGCGGTTGGGTCTGTCGCGCAGCACGCCTGCGGATTTGCAGATCATGATCGGCAGCCAGTGGTGGTGTCTGCGCCGCCGCACGATCGAGGCGGTGCTGGCCTTCTGCAAGAAACGCCCCGATGTGATGCGGTTTTTCCGCACGACCTGGATACCCGATGAAACCTTTTTCCAGACCGTGGTGCGCCATCTGGTGCCCGAAGAGGAACTGGACAGCCGCACGCTGACCTTTCTGCTGTTCACCGATTACGGCATGCCCGCGAATTTCTATGACGATCACTATGACCTGCTGCTGAGCCAAGATTTCCTGTTCGCCCGCAAAATTTCGCCCGAGGCGACGGAACTGAAGCGCCGTCTGGGCGCGCTTTATGCCGATGATGCGGCCACATTCGATATTTCGAACGAAGGCCAGCGGATGCACAGTTTTCTGACCGGGCGTGGGCGGGTCGGGCGGCGGTTTGCGCCTCGGTTCTGGGAATCCGAGGCCAGCCTTGGCCGGGATCGCGAGTTGATGATCGTGACCTGCAAGAAATGGCATGTGGCCAAGCGGCTGGTGAACAAGGCCCGTCAGGTGACCAACCTGCCAGCCATCGAATATCTGTTCAACGAGGAAAGCACCGGGCTGCCCGATCTGGGGGGTATCCAGACCACGCTGGAAAAACGCATGCGCCACCGGCGGGCGCTGATGCGGATGCTGTTCGATTACTATGAAACGGACCGGTTGCTGATCTGCGTGGACCCCAGCAACGTCGATCTGATGCAGGATTTCTATGCCGACCGCTGCACCACCAAGCTGTTGGAAATACAGTGTGAATTTTCCGACGATTACCTGATCGGCCACGCCAAGCGCGTGGGGCTGGCGCGTGACAGTTCGTCCCCGGCCACAATCGACCGGCTGCTGCCGACGATCCGCTATGATGTGGTGTTCGAAAGCGACCGGTTGCGGGATGCCGATTTCCCGAATTTCTATCGCATCCACCAGAATGCCAGCGCGGATGAGAATGCCGTGACCCTTGCCGATTTTCTGGAAATCCCCCGGGACGCCGCGTATGAAATTGCGACGGCCGACCATCTTTACGCCGACTGAGGACACCCCATGGCCTATAGCTACGATCCCGAAAACATCTTTGCCAAAATCCTGCGCGGAGAGATCCCCAACAACACCGTGCTGGAAACCGAGCACACGCTGGCGTTCCGCGATATCGCACCGCAGGCACCCGAACATGTTCTGGTGATCCCCAAGGGCGCCTATGTCTGCTACGACCACTTCGCGCTTGAGGCCAGCGAGGCCGAGATCGTCGATTACACCCGTACCATCGGCCAGATCTGCAAGATGCTGGACATTCAGCCCGGCGAAGGCGGGGCCGGGTATCGGTTGATTTCGAACGCCGGTCAGGACGGCGTGCAGGAGGTGCCGCATCTGCATGTGCATATTCTGGGCGGGCGCGGGCTGGGCCGGATGTTGGCGCGGGCATAAGCGAAACCGCAGGAACCGGGTCGGAGCGGGCCACGCACCCGGCTAAGCCTTATCCAAAGGAAAGGGCTTGCCATGACCATAGTGTTTCACCCGCTGCCGACCCAGACCGTGCGCCGCCTTCAGGCCGGGGGACCGGATGCCTTCGGGCAAGCGCCCGAACGCGCGATTTCCTCCGGCACCGGCACCCCCTGTCGGCATTGTCTGAAAGACGTGCCCGAAGGGGCGGGGATGCTGATCCTGGCGCATTGCCCGTTTCCGCAGCCGCAACCCTATGCCGAGGTTGGCCCGATTTTCCTGTGCGCCGATGCCTGCACCGCCCATGACCCGGCGGCGGGGCTGCCGCAGATCATGACGACATCGCCCGATTATCTGATCAAAGGGTATTCGGATGACGACCGGATCGTCTATGGCACCGGGCGGATCACCCCCAAAGCCGAGATTGCGAGCTATTGCGCGCAGGTTCTGGCGCGGCCCGACGTGCGCTATCTGCACATCCGGTCCGCGCGCAACAATTGTTATCAGTTACGGGTCGATGCCGCCGATTGATCCTTGTTCGGGGCGGATGTGGTCAGCGCCATGAACACATCCTCCAGATCGGGTTCTTCGGTGGCCACATCGCGCAGGGTGACCCCGGCGGCGCGTACCGCATCCAGCACATCCCCGGCCGAGATCGCGTTGCGGTGATAGGTCAGGGCAAGCGCGCCGTCGCGGCGGCGCGACATGTCGACCCCGTCGGGCAGGGGGATCTGATCGGGGATCGGGCCATCGCCATGCACCACCAGCGTCTTGGCGTCCATCCGCCCGACAAGGGCGGCGGTGCTGTCGCGAACGATCACCTCGCCGTGGTTGATGATGGCGATCTCGTCGCACATCTCTTGCGCCTCTTCCAGATAATGGGTGGTCAGGATGACGGTCAGCCCCTCTTGTTCGTTCAGGCGGCGCACGTTCTGCCACAGCATCTGGCGCAATTCGATGTCGACCCCGGCGGTGGGTTCGTCCAGCACCAGAATCTGCGGGCGGTGGACCAGCGCCTTGCCCAGCAGCAACCGCCGCCGCATCCCGCCCGACAGGCTGCGGGCATAGGCATCGGCCTTGTCCTGCAAGCCGATCATCTTCAGAATCTCATCGGTGCGGCGTTGCGATTTGGGCACGCCGTACAGCCCGGCCTGAACCTCCAACGCGGCGCGCGGGGTAAAGAACGGGTCCATGTTCAGTTCCTGCGGCATGACCCCGATGGCGGCGCGCGACTGGCGCGGGTTCACGTCCTGATCGAAGCCCCAGATTTTCACCCGCCCGCTGGATTTCGTGACCAGACCGGCCAGAATGTTGATCAGCGTGGATTTCCCGGCCCCGTTCGGCCCCAGCAGCCCAAAGATCGACCCCGCCGGGATGGTCAGATCGATCCCTTTCAGGGCGGATTTCGGCGCCTGCGTACCGCTGCCGGCATAGGTCTTTTGCAAAGCTTCGATTTCAATGGCGTTTTCGGCCATGGCGCATCCCTTCCGGCTTGCCCGTGCGGGCGCAATCGCTATCATGCCGTGTGATGTAAGACCACCGCGCAGCGGTCACAACCCACGGAGTTCCCTGATGACCATCGAAGCCCCCGAAACCGAGATTGTTTCTGTTTGGCGCGTGGCCTGTGACGGGGGCGAAGGCGCGCTGGGCCACCCCCGCGTCTGGCTGTCGATCCCGCATGACAAAGGTTTTGTCGAATGCGGTTATTGCGACAAGAAATTCGTGCATGAGGATTTTGCCGAAACGGCGAAATAAGACGGCCCGGCGTTTCAGGCGCGGCTAGCCGATCTGTTCGACCGGGCCGCCCGCCTTGACCCATGCGCCGAACCCGCCTTCGATATGGGCCACCGGGTTCAGGCCCATTTCCTGCGCGACCTTGGTTGCCAGAGCGGAACGCAGGGCACCGGCACAGTAAAACACATAGGTTTTATCCTGATTGAAGATATCCTTGTGATAGGGGCTGTCGGGGTCGATCCAGAATTCCAGCATCCCGCGCGGACAGGAAAACGCCCCCGGAATTTTGCCCAGCCGCTGCAATTCGCGGATGTCGCGCAGATCGACCAATATGTGATCGTCGCTGTCCACCAGCGCCATCGCCTCGTCCAGCGGAATGGTGGTGATGACGGCATTCGCCTCGGCCAGCAGGTCCTTGATGCCTTTGGTGATATGTTGGGCCATGTTTTCCTCGGGGCGTTGGGGGGTCACAGTTTGCGCCACTGGGGCGCGCGTTTTTCGATGAAGGCGCCGATGCCTTCTTCGGCGTCGGGTTCCATCATGTTCATCACCATGACAGCGGCGGTGTAGTCATAGGCCTCGGCCAGCGGCAGTTCGCATTGCCGGTAAAACGCCTCTTTGCCGATGCGGACCGTGGCGGGGGCCTTGTCGGCGATCTGTTGGGCAAGTTCCTGCGTGGCATCGGGCAGGGTGTCGGGCGCCACGACGCGATTGACCAGCCCGTGCTGTAACGCCTCGGCCGCCGGGATCATGTCGCCGGTCAGCAGCATTTCCATCGCTTTTTTACGCGACACGTTGCGCGACAGGGCGACCATTGGGGTGGAACAGAACAGGCCGATGTTGACGCCGGGGGTGGCAAAGCGGGCGTTATCGGCCGCAAGGGCCAGATCGCAGCTTGCCACAAGCTGACAGCCCGCCGCCGTCGCAATGCCATGCACCGAGGCGATCACCGGTTTCGGGCAGGTGACGATCGCGGTCATCAGGCGGGCGCATTTGTCCATCGTTTCTTCGAAAAAGGCGCGGCCCTTGTCGGGTTTCTGGCGGGCGGCGTTCAGTTCCTTCAAGTCATGCCCGGCGCAGAAGGCGGGCCCGTTCGCGGCCAGTATGATCACGTGAATGTCACGATCCGCGCCCAGCCTCAGGATGGCGGCATGCAGCACCTCCAGCAGCTCAAGCGACAGGCAATTGCGCACGGTGGGGCGGTTCAGAGTCAGCGTGGCAACCGCGCCGCTGCGCCCTTCGATCAGAATGTCGTCCGTCATGGTCGCTCCTTCGGCAATGCGCGTTAATATAGTCTTCTCAAACTCTTGAAGTTCGGCACATGTCGGCTCCGCCCTCCGGGTCTTGCGCATCACATCGCACCTGCCGTGAAGTTGCAAGCGGCGCCCGGCGATTTTATCGCGCAGGCCTGCCCGCCGGAATATCGGTCCCCGGGGGGCAACGCATCCGGGGTGGATCTGACAATACTGTGATGGGGGCGGCTGGCCATATCGGACAAATCGATTCGCCGGTCAGCGGGGGGAGTGAAGGTCGCTTTGGCCGCCCGCGACGGAGCGGTTGCCCGGTTTCGCGCTGCGGCGCGGCAATGTGGCAAAACTGTGGTCGAACTGTGAAATGGTGGGGGCGCTGCTGCCAAATCGGGCAGTCCCTTTAGGCGAAGAATGGCCTATACCATAGGTTGTGCCTTGCTTGTCGTCCGGGCGGAGATTTCGGGGGCGGTAGCGGCGCCGTGGTGCCGGTGTTCCCCGCGTGTTCCCTGGTTTTCAAACTGCGCCAGACACAGTTTGAATGTCTGATTTTACCCTCTTGCACCCGTCTTGTTGCCCTTCGGGTCTGTCGTTAGAGCGCTGAAAGTAAAGTAAATAAATACGATTCGGAATTTTGATCTCGGTGCATCCCGTTCGGGCCGGGAATTTTCTGATCCGCCGGCATTGTTTTGGTTTCAATGACAATTGAACGACAACTGCCTGAAAAACGACCGCAGGCAATCACCGTGAAGCGGTCTTTCGCCACTGTCGGGCAAAACCTGATCAGTTTCACGCCGACAACCATAGGGGTATAAAAAATTCACTTTACGGGTGGGGGGGATGCTGCTGTTAAATTGCTGCGGCGCAACAATTCTATCGATGACCTTAAGCGTCCTAAATCAGAGCGAAGGAGCGACACCATGGCGACGATACCCGGCGGGGCCTTCAACGACTTTATTTTTGGCACGTCTGCCTCGGATTTCATTCAGGCAGGTGCAGGTGACGATTTTGCGAGTGGTGGGAGCGGGAATGACATCCTGCATGGCGAAACAGGAGAGGATTACCTGATCGGCGGATCGGGCGATGATTTTCTTGACGGTGGCGACGATGACGACCTGCTGCTTGGCGGGTCGGGCGATGACGAAATGCTTGGCGGCGACGGCGAAGATGTTTTGGTCGGCGGTGCCGGCGATGATCTGATGCGCGGCGGTGACGGCGACGACCTGATGCTGGGCGGCAGCGGAGATGACATCCTGCGCGGCAACACCGGCGATGACGAAATCAGTGGCGGCACGGGCGACGACATGATCGGCGGCGGCAAAGGCGATG
Source organism: uncultured Paracoccaceae bacterium (assembly GCA_947500775.1). GTDB lineage: Bacteria > Pseudomonadota > Alphaproteobacteria > Rhodobacterales > Rhodobacteraceae > CANMTD01. The sequence continues at coordinate 956,104 of CANMTD010000002.1, read as the reverse complement.
ATCAGCTAAGCGGCGATGCGGGCGATGATATCCTGCTGGGCGGCAAGGGCGATGATCTGCTGGAGGGCGGTGCAGGCGACGATGTTCTGGACGGCGGCGACGGTGACGATGTGTTGTTCGGCGGCAACGGCGACGATCTGTTCGTCTTTTCCGGCGGCGGCGATGTGATCATGGATTTCACCGATGGTGACATGTTGCAGATCGCCAATTCCCTGCCGGGTGTCTCGCTTGAAGATGCCGACAGCGTTGTGGATTTCGCCGTCGACCTGGGCGAGGCCGGCACCCTGATCGACTTTGGTCAGGGCGACAGCGTCTTTCTGAACGGTGTGTCTTACGACGATATCGCGGCCGATCCTTCGAAGTTCTTCGAAGTCGTCTGATGCAGCCAAGTGCCTCACCGGTTGGTCCCTCTGTGGCCGATCGGTGGGGGGCATCCATCTGATATTCCCGGGAAAAGGGTCCCCCGATGCCCGAACATGCCCAGCCGTCCGTGCGTCTTGTCACATCAAGGGCGGCCTCCGATTTGACACCGCCAACAGCGGCGCGGCTTGTGCCGCTTTCGCCCGACAGATGCGCCGTTTTCTTTGACCAAGACGTTGCACCCGATACGGTCGGACAGCGTCTGAAGCTGTTGATCGGCGATGATACCGAGACCAGCCCGCTGATGTTGACGCGGCTGGCCTGCGGGGCCCGGGGCCAGCGGTTGGTGGTGCTGTTGCATCACAACGGACCAGATCTGTGTCGGCGCGGGGTGCAGATCACCGATGACCATGCGGTCCTTGCCCGGATCGATCCTTTCGCGCTGCAATCGCCACTGGTCGATCCGCTGGCCTTGCTGACCGGATTGGCGCCCGAGGGGCAGATCCGCCTGTTGCGCGCCCTGCTGACCACGGGGCCGTCGCTGTTCAAGCTTGCCGCCGGACAGGGCGGGGTGCTGGACGGTTTTGAGGCCATCATTGCGCAGCTTCTGGCGTCGCTGTCGGCGGTCAAGCTGCCGGTGAAAAACTATCGGGCGCTGGGCAAAACCGCCCGGTTGCTCAGCTATGATCTGCCCGCGGGCAGCGCGCGCCCCAAGGTGGACGAGCTGGTGCTGGTCAGTCAGGGCCGGGTGCGGCGCCTGTCGGATTTCGATGTCTTTATCGATACAAAAGAGGCGCGGACCGCAGTGCATCTGCTGCTGCCCCATCTGCCCGAAACGGATGCGGTGCTGGTCGGGGTTTCCGACAGCCCGATCCATCTGGAAGGCCCCTCCGCCGATCAGGATTTGCGCCCGCTGCAACCCTGGCTGGATGACCAGTCCCCCGACCTGAAACGGCAGGTGTCGGCGCGGCTGGACCCGCTGCGGGCAACGGATCGTCTGGCCGGATTTCTGCACCGCGAGCTTCAGTGCCCCAAGGCCGATCACCCGCGTCTGGATGTGGCCTATGCCGGGCGCTGCGGCGATGGGGTTCTTTATGCGCTGCGGGCCCGTGATCCGCGCGGGCTGTTGTCGGCGGTGCAATGGGTGCATCAGGGCCATCGCGTGGATGTGTCGCTGGACCGCCCGGTCTGGCATCCCCGGCTGGGCGATCTTCACATCGGTTTTGCGCGCGGGTTCGACGGGCTGGGCGAACAGGAGGCCACGCTGGAGCTGTGGGGCGTGATGAATTCGCGCCGGGCGTTTCGGGTGACATCGCTGAACCTTGCCCCGTTCGACGGGCGGATACCGGCGATCTTTGCACCGCTGGAGTCCGATCCCGTGGACGCCGCGCTGGGCGCGGCCTTGGCCGCCGCTTTGCCGTTGCGCCATGCGCCAACGCGGGCGTTGGAATGGTTTGGCAAACGGCCGGGTGCCCCCAAGGCCATGCTGTCGGTCTTTGTCGACGAGGTGTTTGATTATCCCCGCGTCCTGCTGACCCTTCTGGCGCAGGAACCGGGTGCCGATGAATGCGAGGTTCTGCTGGTCGGCACGGCGCCGGGCCAGCGCCCGGGGCTGCGCGCCCTTGCGCAGGACATGAACGCGATCACCGGGCTGCCCATCGGCGCCCTGACCTTCGAGGCCGGAACCCTGTCATCGGAACGGTTGCGTGCCGCGCTGTCGCTTAGCAGGGCCGAGGTGTTTTTGCTGTTTCATCGCGATTGCTTGCCGGAACAGGCGGGATGGTATCACCGGTGGTCCGCGCCGATGCGCGCGGCGGTGACGCCGCAGATTCTGGCGGTGCCGGTGGCCGGTTCGGCCCCGGCCGCGCCCCCCGAAGGCGCGGCGCCGGACCACTGGACCGCCGACACCTGCGCCGTTCTAAGCCGCGCGGCGGTGCAGGCCTGTGGCGCCGCGCCTTTGGCGGCAACCTCGCTTGAGGCAGAGCTGTCGCGGCTTGCCCGGCGCATCCCGGTCGAGATCAGCCCGCAGGACACTGTCATCTGCTATGCCGCGCCCCTGTCTCAGGACATGATCGGGGCGCGGGCCGATCACTATGCGATCACCCATTCTGGAACCGATCCGATATGAAGATACTTGTCGTCTGTCACGATCACCCCGACTATGCCGCTGGCGGCACCGAGATCATGTCGCATGATCTGTGCGCGGCCTATAACGCCCGCGACGGGATCAAGGCGCGCTATCTGGCGGCCAGCACCGCGCTGAGCCGACCCGAGGCGCGGCCCGGCGCGCTGGAACGGCTGGGGGCCGATTACCTGTTGCGCACCGGGCGCTATGACATGTTCACGATGACCCGTCTGGATGGCGCCGATTGGGTCGCCGCGATCACGCGGGTGATTGCCGAAACCGATCCGGATATCGTGCATCTGCACGGGCTTGACCGGCTGGGGGTCGATCTGGTGACGGTGCTGCGGCGGTTGCGCCCGCGCATGCCGATCGTGCTGACCTTGCATGATTATCAACTGATCTGCCCCAACGCAGGGCTGTTGCTGACCCGCCCCGATGGCGCGCTGTGCCACCGGCCGGGGCCCGACGCCTGTCGCCGTTGTTTCCCGCAACTGGCCGTCGGGCGCCATGCGATGCGCAAGGCCCATATCATGGCGGTGCTGGGCATGGTCGATGCCTTTGTGGCGCCAAGTCAGAATTTGAAAGACAGATTCGTGGCCTGGGGGCTGCAGGATGCGCGGATCAAGGTATTGCCCAACGGCGTGCCGCCCGGCGCGCCGACCCGCACCCGGATATTGGACGGACTGGACCGGCAGCGGAACCGGTTCGCCTTTTTCGGGCAATTTGCCAGCCACAAGGGGCTTTATACCCTGCTGGAGGCCGCAGCGCGGCTGAAGGCCGGGGGGGCCGATCTGCGGCTAAGCCTTTATGGCCGGATGTTCCACCCGTCCAAGGATGCGCAGGACAGGTTTGCCGCCGCCTTGGACAGGGCCGCGCCGCTGGCACAGCATCTGGGGGCCTATGACCGGTCCGAATTGCCGGGGCTGATGGCCGCGACCGATTGGGTCGTGCTGCCCAGCCTGTGGTTTGAAAATGCGCCCCTGACCGTGCTTGAGGCGCAGCGCGCCGGGCGACCGGTGATCTGCACCGATATCGGCGGTCTGCCCGAACTGGTCCATGACGGCGTGAACGGCCTGCATGTGCCGCGCGGCGACGCCGCCGCCCTGGCCGAAACCATGGCACTGGCTGCGGAAAATCCCGACCTCTGGGACCGCATGGCCGAAGGCATCGTACCGCCGCCCGCCACGCAGGACGTCGCAGAGCAACATCTGGCGCTGTTCCGGTCGCTGTATCAGGAGGCCGCCGCATGAAAAACGATCCAGTGCCCGATCCGATCACCCCCGAAGCGCTGATCCTGCTGCCCGGCGGCCGGTCGATGCTGGTTTTTGCCGGGCTGTCTGCGGCCCTGCCTGCGCGGGCCAAGGTGCGGATCGGGGTCATCAACAGCGCGTGGCAGGCTCTGTCGTGGCAACACGGCGGGCAGGGGTATGCCATCGGATTGACCCAGGCCGTGCCAACCGGCGGCTTTCTGTTGCCGGTCGAAGGCGCGGCCCCGGTCGCCATTGGCGCGGCGCACAGCCTGACCCCGGATATCGGCTCTTTGGCCAAGGTTGCCCGCGTCGGCCGGGGCCCGCTGCCCGAGATCATCCAGATGCTGCGCGCCCATATGGCCGATGTGCCAGAGCGCGAGGTTCAGGAGTTGATCGTGCGGTTTCTGGACCTTGCCGCCGATCCCAAAGGCTTTGTCGAGGTTGTGGCCCAACCCGAAACCGGCGGGCTGTTCGTGCAGGGCTGGTCCGAACAGCCGTTGACCGACAGCTTCACCCTGTTGACGCCGGGCGGCGCGGCCAATGTGATCGCGGCCAGTTTCCCGCGCGACGATGTGCTGTCGCCCGCCGCCGGGTTCTGCCTGCTGGTCAAGGGCGACGCTGCGCAGGCCAATACCGGCCAAAGCCTGTATCTGTGGCGCGCCACCGACGTCTGGCGGCTGGATGTGGTGCCCACGCTGGCCCCGCCGATGACCGATGGTGCGGCCAGCGATCATATCCGCAGCATGCTGTCGCGGCTTGAGGCGCCGCCGCTGGTTCTGGAACAGTTCAAACGGATGTGCCGCCCCCGGTTTACGGGCGAAGATACGCTGTCGCAGTTCAACGGGCCGATTGCGGTGGGGCTGGACCGGGCGTTGCGCGGTGCGGGCGGGGTGTTCCTGACCGGCTGGATGCTGGACCCGCTGGCGCAGGTGGACATGGTGCTGGTCAAAAGCAGTGCAAACCTGCACGCCTCGGTCATGCCGAACTGGCACCGCTTGCCCCGGGCCGATCTGCACGATGGGTTCCGGCAGGACCTGCGCTTTGCCGGGCTGCTGGACCCGCGTGAAACCCGTAACGGGTTCCTGTGCCACATCCCGGCCGCCGAGGATCAGCTTGCCGGGGCCGAGATTTATCTGGAACTGGTGCTGCACGATGGCCGTTGCCTGTTCCAGCCGCTGGTGCCCGCGCTGTGCCGTGACACCGGGGCGGCCCATGCGGTGCTGAACACGATCCCGCGCCATGATCCGGCGTTGAAGGACATATTGGCCCGCCACGTGGCGCCGTTTCTGGCCGGGCTGGCCCCCAAGGTCGCGCGCGGGCAATCGGCGATGATCCCGATGGGGCAGGGGCACAACGGCGCGCCGCGCCCGGTGGCCGCGCTGATGACGGTGGCCGATCCCGAACATCTGAAACCGGTTTTCGCGGCGCTGTGCGACACGCCCGAGGCAAAGACCCTGGACCTGATCCTGGTGCTGGAGGATTCCATCGCACCGCAGGCGGTGTCCGATCTGGGCGACCAGTTTGCCTTTTACGGGTTGCGCGGCGGGGTGATCCTGTGCCCGGCACATATGTCTCAGGCGACGCGGCTGGATATGGCGGCGGCGGCGGCCACCGCACCGCAGATATTGCTGTGGCGGCCCGAGGCGCTGCCGCAGGCGCCCGGATGGCTGGCGGCCCTGCGCCGCGAGGCGGAAACATTACCCGCGCCGGGGCTGGTGTCGCCGATGCTGTGCTACGAAGACGGGGCCATCCATTTCGGCGGCAGCCGCGTCGCCGGGCGCCCGGACGAGGCGATCAGCAAACTGGCGGGGTTCAACCGCCGCGTCGCGCGCGTGCCGGGCATGCAAGAGGTCTCGGCCGGGGCGGCGGAACTGGCGCTGATCGACCGGGACCTGCTGCGCAAGGTCGGCGGGTTTGTCGGGCTGCTGCTGGGCGACGGGTTCACCCATCACGATCTGGCCGCGCGGTTGCGGCAGGCGCAATCCGGGGCGTGGTGCGCATCGAATGTCGAATTCTGGATGCTGCCCAGTGGCCCCGCGGCCGCCCCCGGATCGGATGAGGATTTCGTCAACAGCGTCGATGCCGCCCTGATCGCGCATCTGTCGCAAACCCTAACGCCACGCGCCGGAGCCGCCTCATGAAATCGCTGATCATCTCGCACGCGCATCCCGATTTTTCGATCGGTGGGGCTCAGGTCGCGTCCTACAATCTGCACAACGGGCTGAAGGCGCAGACCGGATGGAATTCGCATTATCTGGCAGGTGTCGGCCCGCCGGTGGCCGCGCATCCGGATTCGCCGCTGATGTCGCTGGGCCGCGCGCCCGATGAAAGCCTGTTCTGGTCGGACGATTTCGACTGGTTCTATCTGGGGACCAAGGATCTGGGCGGGCTGATGCGCCATTTCGAACGGTTCCTGTCCGATCTGCGCCCCGATGTGGTGAATTTTCACCATGTGATGGGCTTCGGGGTTCAGGCGATCCGCTCGGTGCGCCGGGTGCTGGGCGATGTGCCCATCGTCTATACCCTGCACGAATACCTGCCGATCTGCGTGCACCACGGGCAGATGATCAAGACCAAGACCCATGCGCTGTGCACCAAGGCCTCGCCCTCTGACTGCGGCATGTGTTTTCCCGAAATCGGGCGGGCCAACCTGTTGCGGCGCGAGGCTTTCATCAAATCGTTCTTTGACGAGGTCGACGCCTTTGTCAGCCCGTCGCATTTCCTGCTGTCGCGGTTTGCCGACTGGGGGCTGCCGCCCGAAAAGCTGGTGATGATCGAAAACGGTCTGGATGGCGGCACGCCCGCGCCGGTGCGCAAACTGCCCCCCGGCAAGCGGCGGAACCGGTTCGCCTATTTCGGGCAGTTGAACCCGTTCAAGGGGATCAAGGTGCTGGTCGATGCGGTCACCCGCATTCCCGCCGATGTCTGGGGCGACAGCCTGCTGTATGTCTATGGCGGCAATCTGGAACATCAGCCCGAAGAGTTCCAGGCCAGCGTGAAAGAGCTGTTCCGTCAGGCCGGGCGGCGCGTGCGGTTCGGCGGATCGTACAAAAGCCACGAACTGCCGGGGCTGATGCGCGATATCGACTGGATGCTGGTGCCCTCGACCTGGTGGGAAAACGCCCCCGTGGTGATCCAGGAGGCGCAGTTCCATGGCCGCCCGGTGATCGCCAGCAACATCGGCGGCATGGCCGAAAAGGTGCGCGATGGCGTCGACGGGTTGCATTTTCAGGTCAGCAACGCCGACAGCCTGGCCGAAACCATGACCCGCGCGATCCGCGAACCGCAGCTTTGGGGTCGCCTGCATGCGGGCATCCGCCCCCCCGGCACCGCCTTTGACGCCGGTGCCCGCCATGCCGAACTGTTCGAAAAACTGTTGGCGCGGCGGCGCGCCCGGCGCATTTCCCCGCTTGAGGCCGCCGAATGACCAGCACCGACCCACGCACCAGATATGACGCGGCGCGGCGCGACCTGATCCGGGGCGGCATCGCGGCGGGCGGGGTCGGCGTGTTCGTCAATCTGCTGCATCTGGCGCTGCCGCTGTTTACCATTCAGGTCTATGACCGGGTGCTGTCCAGCGGCAGTCTGGAAACGCTGGGCGCGCTGATCACGCTGGTGGTGATCATTCTGGGGTTTCAGATGCTGCTGGATGTGCTGCGCCAACGGATTTTCGTGATCCTGGGCGGGCGGATCATGACGCAACTGGGCCGCCCGGTGCTGGATGCGGCGGTCGAAACCTCGCTGCGCGACGGCCCCGCCGGGGTCAGCGGCGTGTTGCGCGACCTGACCGAATTGCGTGCCTTCATTTCCAGCGGGGCGATTGCGCTGCCGGTGGATGTGGCGATGACGCCGCTGTTTCTGGCGGTGCTGTTCCTGTTGCATCCGGGATACGGGCTTGTCGGGTTGGCCGGGGTGGTGCTGTTGACCATCGCTGCGGTGGCCACCGAAATGGCGGTGCGCGAACCCACCGCCGACGGCAGCCGCGCGGCCGCCCGCGCGCAGGCCGAAACCGCCGAGGTGATCCGCCACGCCGAACTGGTGACCGCGATGGGCATGCTGCCCGCGCTTGCCCGCCGCTGGCGGCGCAATCAGGCCATCGCCATCGACAAGACCGAGCGCGGCCAGAGGATCGTCAAGCTGCTGGCGTCGCTGACCCGGGGGCTGCGGCTGGGGCTGCAGATCGGGATCATTTCGATGGGGGCGGTTCTGGTGACCTCGGAACTGGTGTCGGCGGGCACGATCATCGCGGCGACCGTGATGATGGGGCGGTTGCTGATCCCCTTTGAACGTCTGATCGACGGCTGGCGCAAATGGGTCGATGTGATCGCCCAGATGGGCCGCCTGCGCGAGGTCTGCGCAACCGGCGCCGTCGGCCGCGACACGGTGCCGATCGAGGTGCAGAACGGGCGGCTGGTGGTTGACCGGCTGACCTATATCCCCAGCGAAAACGCCCGGCCGATCCTGCGCAATGTCTCGTTCGAACTGGACAGCGGGTCCCTGCTGGGGGTGATCGGGCCGTCGGGGGCGGGCAAATCCACCCTGTCGCGGATGATCATGGGGCTGTGGCGGCCCACGGCGGGCGGGGTGTATCTGGACGGGCAAAGCACGTTCAGCCATGAACGCGGCAGCTTTGGCCGCGCGGTGGGGTATCTGCCGCAGGACCCGATGCTGTTCAATGCCAGCGTGCGCGACAATATCGCCCGCTTCGGCGATGCCGATATGGCCCAGGTCATCGAGGCCGCGCGTACCGCAGGCGTGCACGAGCTGATCGGCGGCCTGCCGCAGGGCTATGCCACGCGGCTGGGATCGGGGGGGGTGGAACTGAGCGGCGGCCAGCGGCAGCGCGTGGCGCTGGCCCGGGCGATTCTGGGCGATATGAAACTGCTGGTGCTGGATGAGCCCAACGCCCATCTGGATGCCGAGGGCGAGGCGGCGCTGATCGCGGCGCTGTCCTGTCTTCAGGATCGCGGCACGACGATCGTGGTGATCGCGCAGCGCATGTCGATCCTGACCCGCGCCGATCAGTTGCTGGTGCTGCGCGATGGTGCGGTGGCGCAACTGGGCCCGCGGGCCGAGGTGCTGGAAACCCTTGGTCCACGCCGGGTGCTGACCAATCCGGGGCAGGCCGCGGAAACGCCCGTCACATTGGGGCAACGCCCATGACCCTTGTGCCCGATATCGACCCCGAGGCCGAGGCGCTGACCCCGTACCGGCCGGTTCTGATGGCCGCACTTTTGACGGCGCTGGGGCTGGTTCTTGCGATCACCGGATGGGGGATGTTCGCGCGGCTGGATTCGGCCATCGTGTCGAACGGGCTGTTGCATGCCGAAAGCGACCGCAAGACGGTGCAACATCTGGAAGGCGGCATATTGGCCGAACTGCTGGTCCGCCCCGGCGATTTCGTCACCGCGGGCCAGACGGTGGCGCGACTGGACGACACCCAGATAACCGAACGTCTGGTGCAGATGCGCGCTGAATATGAGGACCGGCTGTTCACCCGCTGGCGGTTGGCGGCGGAACAGGCGGGCCTGCGCCCAGATCCCGGGGACGCCCCCGATCTGGGGGCAGACCGGCAGGACGCCCGCCGTGCCGAAATCGCCTCTGCCCTGGCGCTCTATGATGCCCGGATGCGCAGCCACGGCGCGCAGATCGCCGCATTGGACCGGCAGATCGCGCAGCGCCGGGGCCAGATCGCGGCCAACCGGGGGCTGGCCGATGCCGCCGCCCTGCAACTGACCTCGTGGAGCGAAGAGCGCGCGTCGATCGCGCAACTGGTCTCCAGCGGGGCCGCCCCCGCGCGGCGCCTGTGGGAGCTGGACCGTGCCATGGCCGTCAGCGCGGGCGAGCGGGACGAAAACCTGGGGCTGATCGAAGCCGCCGAACAGGACATCGCCCGCGCCGGCGCCGAGAAAGAGGCGTTGGGCCAGACCCGTCTGGCCGAAATCGCCACCGAACTGGCCGAAACCCGCCGCGCGCTGCTGTCGCTGGACAGCCAGATCCGCGCCGCGCGCGATGTGCGGGCGCGCCATCTGATGCGGGCGCCGCACTCGGGCCGGGTGGTCGATATCAGCCTGATCACCCCGGGGGCCGTGCTGGGCGCGGGCGACGTGCTGATGGAAATTCTGCCCGCCGACGATCAGCTTGTGGCGCTGGTGCGGCTTGATCCCAATGCGATCGATTCCGTGCACACCGGCGGCCCTGCCAGGGTACGCCTGACCGCCTATAAACGCGCCGACGCGCCGCTGGTGAATGGAACGGTGTCGTTCGTGTCGCCCGACCTGTTGCAGGACCCGGCCACCCAGACCCCGTATTTTGAAGCCCGTGTGACCCTGGATGCCGGTGATCTGGCCCGCCATTCGGATATGCCGATCAGCGCCGGGATGCCGGTCGAGGTGACGCTGGTGATCGGAACCCGCCGCGCGGGCGACTATCTGCTGGAACCTATCCTACGCCATCTGCGGCGCGCCTTTCGCGAAGAATGACCGCCATGCCGACAATGACCTGATCCCGTTTTGCCTGCCGCCCCCGCCCCGGAACGAAAAGGATAAAGCACATGAATACCGACACCCCCAAACTGTCCTTCACCCAGGCGCAGCTTGCCGATTTCACCGCGCGTGGGCTGAAAATCTATGGGCTGGCCAAGACCGGCAGGCTGGCGCAAGGATCGTTCGTCGAAGGCCCGACCAGCCTGCTGGCGACGGTCACGCCGGGCGCCTTTCTTGAGGTTGGCGCCTTTTGCAACCTCAGCGGCGGGACCCTGAACAATATCCGCGTGGGCCGCTATTGCAGCATGGCCCACGGGGTGGTGACCGGCAGCCACGAACACCCGACTGACTGGCTGACCACATCGCGCATGTCCTATTTCCCGCAGGTCAACGGCTGGGACCGGCTGATGTGCGGCGATGGCGCGGAGGAGGTGCATCATAAGAAACGCCCCTTTGCCGCCAGTTGCCCGATCACCACGCTGGGAAATGATGTCTGGATCGGGCAGGGGGCGTTCATCAAATCGGGCGTCACCATCGGCCATGGCGCGATCATCGGCGCGCGGGCCACTGTGCTGAAGGATGTGCCGCCCTATGCGGTCGTGGTCGGCACCCCGGGCCGCGTGTTGCGCTTGCGGTTCCCCGAACCGATTGTCGAACGCCTGTTGGCGGTCGAATGGTGGCGGTATTGCCTATACGATCTGTTCGACGCGCCGATGGACGATATCGAACGCAGCGTCGATGTGCTGGAACAGGTGATCGGGGCGGGCCGGGTGCAGCCCTTTACCGGCGTGAAGCTGAACCGGCAGACCCTGGCGAACCCGGACAGGATCAAGGCGATTTTGCCCGCGCCGCCGGTGGCAGAGGCCATTTGATCCGATGGGCAACCAGATCGCGACGCGGTTCTGTCTGGCAGGTATCATCCAGCGCGATCCGCACATAGCTCAGCCACAGATCGTCATCCACCTGATCGAACAGGCGCGACGGGCTGTCGGGGTCCAGCAGCGCAGGATAGGCCACGGCCGCAGGGGCATCGCAATCACGCCGCCACAGCAGGGGCGCGGCCAGCAACAGGCGGGGCGCGCTCCAATGGATCAGATCGGTCGAATGCAGCGCCCAGATACCCGGGGTCTTGTGCCCGTCGGCGCCGGTCGCGGTCATCGGGGTGACGGCCAGAAAATCCCCGCCCCGCCGCACCACCGACGACAGGACCGACCGCAGGCCGGGCAGGGGCGCACAGACATGGGCCGCAGGGCTGTCGATCCGCGTGGTATAAGGATCGGCAAACCGGCCGGAAAACCCGGTGCCATCCCAGAACCGCCAGTCCGCGGCCTCACCCTCAAGCGGGCGGCGCATCAGACAGACACCGCGTTTCTGCGCGCCGTAAGCCTCGGCATAGACAAAGGCGTAGATCCAGCCCTGCCATTCGAACATATTGCTGGGGTTGAAATACCCGCTGCGCCGGGTCTGGTGCCGGTCATAGGCATAGGGCAGCATCGCAACCGGCGCGGGCTCCAGCGTAAAGCTGCGCCCGCCATCGGTGCTGGTCGCGGCCAGAATGGCGTTGCGCCAGCAGGGCATATAGGCGCCCGCCGCACAGCGCCCGGCGTGGCGGTGCCCGTGGTATTCGGCGTGGACCAATGCCTCGACCCGCTTGCCATCGCGGGTAAAGACCGACGCGATCCACAGCCGGTCATCGCGCTGGGCCGGATCGGGGTTTTCGGCGCCGCGCAGCAGGACAGTGCAATCGCGCGTCAGCGGCTTGTCCAGTTCAGGGCCCGTGCTGGCGCGCGAGGCTTCGGCACCGGCCAGCAGATGTACCCGGCCCCGGTCATCGCGCCAGGCGCGGGCCGGGGTATCCACGATATCCCATTCCGCACAGCGGGCCTGTTGCCAGTCATACAACAAAAACCCGTCCTGCCCGGTCAGACCCTGCGCAAGCCCCCGCTGGCCCAGACAGACCACCGCGCAGATCAGGATCAAAATGCTGCGTACCGGGCGCATGACGGGTGGGTCCCTGTTGGGGCAATGGCGCCTGATCTCGGGCGCATCGCACAAAATGAAATCAATGGTGAGAGAATACATGACTAACGCCGTAGCCGTCGATGTGTCGGACGATGAAAATCTTGATATTCGCGTGAACGGGGTCGTGGACCTGCCGACGAATGCGCGGATCGCGGGCTGGGCGATCGATCGCGCCGATCCGAACGCGCATGTGACCGTCGATGTGTTTCGCGAAGGCGCGCTGATCGCCAGCGTGCCCGCGACCAGTTACCGGCAGGATCTGGAACGCAACGGTATCGGCACCGGAAAATACGGGTTCAAGATCGATCTGGACCAGCCGATCGAACCGGAGCTGGCCTTTACCGTCACCGCCCGCGCGCGCACCCACGACGGGGTCAGCGGGCCGTTGCGCAACACCGGCCGGACCGTGCTGGACGACGACCGGCCGCTGCGGGTGCTGCAGCGGATATATACGCAGTTGGGCGGGTTCCGGCAGGATATGGACCGGCTGTCGCAGCAGGTGGCCGGTATGGCGCAGGCAGGGCCGGACGACAGCGCGGCGGATGTTCTGGCGCGGATCGAACTGGTGCAGGCCCGTCTGGAATCGGGGCTGGCAGAGGTTGAACAGCCCCCCGCGCCCCCGCGCGCCACAGGGCTGAGATGGGCGGTCGGCGCGGCGCTGCTGCTGGGGGCGGGGTCGCTGGTGTTGGGCCTCTGGTCACTGTGGGTGGGATAAGATGACCGGCCGCGCCCCTTCGATCCTGTTCGTGCACGATCAGCACCCCGGCCAGTTCGGGGCGCTGGCCCGGTATCTGGCGGAACAGGGCTGGGCGGTGCAGTTCGCCACCCATCAACAGGCGCGCCCGTCAGACGCGCCCTATCCGACACTGGGCTATGCGCCGCACCGTGCGCCCGCGCCGCAGACCCACCCTTATGCGCAGGCCTATGACCGGGCCGCGCTGTTGGGGCAGGCCTGCGCCCGCGCCTGTCTGAAGGCGCAGAAGGCGGGGCGGCTGGCGCCCGATATTGTCGTATCGCACGCCGGGCCGGGGGCGGGGCTGTTCCTGCGCGATGTCTTCCCAGGCGCCCATATCGTGGCCTATTGCGAATGGTGGCATGCGGCCCCGGGGGTGGATACCGCCTATCTGGCCGCGCTGCAGGGCCGCGTCCCGGATCGCAGCGCCGAGGCGCGCATTCTGGCACGCAGCCGCAACGTGGCCATCGCGGGTGAATTGCTGTCGGCCGATCGCGGCTGGAGCCCGACCCAGTTTCAGGCCGATCAGTTCCCGCCCGATCTGCGCCGCAAGATCACCGTGCGCCACGACGGGGTGGACGCCGGGTTCCACACACCTTTGCCCGTCGGGGCAGAGCTTGCACCGCCAGAGGACCCGGCGCTTGCGACCCTGCCGACGGATGCCCGCGTCATCACTTACGCCACCCGCGGGATGGAGCGGCACCGCGGGTTCCCGCAGGTCTGTCAGGCCTTTGCGCAGGTCGCGGCGGCGCATCCCGACGCCCGTTTCGTCATCGCAGGCGAAAACCGGGTGTTTTACGGCGCGGATGGGGATCGCGAAATCGACTGGCTGGCGCGGATGCGGGCGATGTATCCGGCCATGGCGGAACGGTTGATCTGCCCGGGCACATTGGGCCGGTCGGATTACCTGTGGCTGCTGCGCCGGTCAGCCGCCCATGTCTATTGCACGGTGCCGTTCGTCTTGTCGTGGTCCCTGCTGGAGGCGATGGCGGCGGGCGCCCCGCTGGTGGTTTCGGACGTCGCCCCGGTGCGCGAGGTCGTGCGCCCCGATTGCGCCCTCTTCGCCGATCTGGGCCAGACCGGCGCCTTGGCGGCGGCCATCCGGGCGGTGCTGAACGATCCGCAGGCCGCAGCGCGGCGCGCGGCAATGGCGCGCAAGTCGGTCAAACGCTGCTATGACAGCGCCCGGTTGCTGCCCGCCCACGCGGCGTGGCTGCGCGCGGGAAGACAGGCCAAGACAGGGGCGCGACAACCGGTGCCCTTTGAACAGATCCCCGCCGCGATCTAGGGGGCGACACAGCCAAAGACAGAGCCTTGCCAGACGACAGAACACCCTCAGACACACAAGGATATTCAATGACAAACATATTGGTCACCGGCGGCGGCGGATATATCGGATCGCATGCCTGCAAGCTGTTGGCGCAGGCCGGATACACGCCCGTCACCTTCGACAATTTCCACACCGGGTGGCATGACGCGGTGCAGTTCGGCCCGGCGGTCGAAGGCGACCTGCGTGACCGCGCCGCGATCGAGGGCGCGTTGCAGCAGTACAAGCCCGAGGCGGTGCTGCATTTCGCGGCCCTGATCGAGGTCGGCGCCTCGGTCGCCGATCCCGCGACCTATTGGAACAACAACTTCCTTGGTGCGATGACCCTGTTCGATGCGATGGTCGCCACGGGCATCGATAAACTGGTGTTTTCATCGACCTGCGCGGTCAACGGCGATCTGGACGGGGTGCTGATCGACGAAACCTCGCCCATCAACCCGATGTCGCCCTATGGCGCCAGCAAGGCCGCGGTCGAACTGATGCTGGAAGGCTACGTGCGCGCCTATGGCCTGCGCGCGATGCGGTTTCGCTATTTCAACGTGGCGGGGGCCGATCCGCAGGCGCAGGTGGGTGAACATCACCAGCCCGAAACCCATCTGGTGCCGCTGATTCTGCAGACCATTCAGGGGCACCGCGACAGTCTGAAAATCTTCGGTACGGATTACCCCACCCGCGACGGCACCAGCGTGCGCGACTATGTGCATGTGGTCGATCTGATCCGCGCCCATATCGCCGCCATCGATTATCTGGACCGCGATACCCGCGTGCCGCTGCTGTGTCTGGGCACCGGGCAGGGGATGACGGTGAAGGAAATCATCGCCGCCGCCCAATCGGTCACCGGCAAGACGGTCGCCCATGAAATCGCCCCGCGCCGCGACGGCGATCCCGCCAGCCTGGTCTGCGGCAGCGCTTTGGCGCAACGGGAACTGGGCTGGCACCCCACGCTATCCACCCCCGAACAGATCATCGGCGACGCCTGGCGGTGGCACGAAACCGGGCATTATGCCTCTTAGGCGGTGCCCGCACCGCGCCGGGGCAAGCGCATTGAGTCGGCGGATGACCTGAATTTGTCGAAAAGAGCGGATGCGCGTGCGATTGAGGTTGCTAGTCTGGCCCTGCCTTGGTTCTTTGAAACCTTGTGGCAAGGGAGTGTACGATGCGCTTTTCAGGACTGCGTGTTCTTAAAGAGGGGCTGACCGGTAATGCCGGTTGGCGGCCGCAGTGGCGCTCGCCCGATCCCAAGCCCGAATATGACATTGTCATCATCGGCGGCGGCGGGCACGGGCTGTCCACGGCCTATTACCTGGCCCGCGAACACGGGCTGACCAATGTCGCGGTTCTGGAAAAGGGATATCTGGGCGGCGGCAATGTCGGGCGCAATACCACGATTGTTCGGGCAAATTACTTTCTTCCGGGGAATTCAGAGTTTTACAGCCATTCGTTGAAGTTATGGGAAGGGTTGGAGCAGGACCTGAACTACAACGTGATGCATTCCCAGCGCGGGCTGATCAACCTGTTCCATTCCGACGGTCAGCGCGATGCCTTTGTCCGGCGCGGCAATGCGATGGTCAATCAGGGCGATGATGCCATTCTGCTGGACCGTGACGGGGTGCGGGCGCATCTGCCTTATCTGGATTTCGAACAGACACGGTTCCCGATTTATGGCGGATTGCTGCATCCGCGCGGCGGCACTGCGCGCCATGATGCGGTGGCCTGGGGCTACGCCCGCGGGGCCGATACCCGCGGCGTCGATCTGATCCAGAACTGCGAGGTGACGGGCATTGATGTCAGCGGCGGCCGCGTGACCGGCGTGCAGACCTCGCGCGGGGCGATCCGCGCCAAGAAGGTTGGAATCGTCGTGGCCGGACGGTCGGGGCAGGTGGCGGCGATGGCCGGGATGCGCCTGCCGATCGAAAGCCATGTCTTGCAGGCCTTTGTGACCGAAGGCCTGAAGCCCTGCATCGATCATGTGGTCAGCTTCGGCATGGGCCATTTCTATATCAGCCAGTCGGACAAGGGCGGGCTGGTGTTCGGCGGGGATCTGGATTTCTATGCCTCTTATGCCGCGCGCGGCAACCTGCCGATGAAAGAACATGTGATGGAGGCGGGCATGACCCTGATGCCGATGATCGGCCGCGCGCGCGTCCTGCGCAGTTGGGGCGGGATCATGGATATGACGCCGGATGGCTCGCCCATCATCGACAAGACCCATATCGACGGGCTCTATATCGATTGCGGCTGGTGTTACGGCGGGTTCAAGGCGGTGCCGGGGTCGGGGTTCTCCTTTGCCCATCTGATGGCCACCGACCGGCATCACGCCCCCGCCGCGCGGTTCCGGCTGGACCGGTTCCGCACCGGCCATCTGGTGGACGAAGAAGGCACCGGCAGCCAGCACAACCTGCACTGAGGAAGCGTCAGACATGAGGATCACCTGCCCCATCTGCGGCACCCGCGACCGGCGCGAATTCTATTACATGGGCGATGCCGTCTATGCCCAACGCCCCGGCGCAGGGGCGGCCCCCGAGGCCTGGGACGATTACCTGCATCTGCGCGACAACCCCGCAGGGGTGACCCGCGATCTGTGGTTCCACGAAATGGGCTGTTCGGCCTGGGTGATCGTCGAACGCGACACCGTCACCCATGAGATTCTGTCCACCACGCTGGCCAGCGACGCAAAGGGGCAGGGCGCATGAGGGTTGCAGGCAAGGGACAGGTCGACCGCAACGCCCCGGTTCCGTTCCGGTTCGACGGGCAGCAGTACACCGGGTTTCAGGGCGATACGCTGGCCTCGGCCCTATTGGCGAATGAGGTGCGGCTGGTCGGGCGGTCGTTCAAATACCACCGCCCGCGCGGGATATTCAGCGCCGGGTCCGAAGAACCGAACGCGCTGGTGACCACCGGCCACGGCGCGGATCAGACCCCGAACCAGCGCGCCACGATGCTGGAACTGCACAAGGGGCTTGAGGCGCGCAGCCAGAATGCCTGGCCCTCGCTGCGTCATGACATGATGGCGGTCAACGATCTGTTCGCGCCGTTTCTGGGGGCTGGGTTTTACTACAAGACCTTCATGTGGCCGCGCGCGTTCTGGGAACGCCTGTATGAACCGGTGATCCGGCGCGCGGCAGGCTTGGGCGCGCTGTCGGGGCAGCATGATGTGGGTCACTATGACAAGGCCTATGCCCATTGCGATCTGCTGGTCGTCGGGGCGGGCCCCGCCGGGCTGATGGCCGCTTTGACGGCGGCGCGGGCCGGGGCCGATGTCATTCTGGCGGATGAGGATTGCTGTTTCGGCGGGCGCTTATTGGCCGAAGAGGAAGAGGTGGCCGGTCTGCCGGGGCGGACCTGGGTCGCGGCGGTTGTGGCGGAACTGGAAAGCCTGCCCAACGTGCGCCTGATGCGGCGCACGACCGTGACCGGGGCCTATGATCAGGGCACCTATGGCGCGCTGGAACGGGCCCGTCCCGATGCGCCCACCGACGCCCCGCTGGAAACCTTCTGGCGGATCGTGGCGCGGGGCTGTGTTCTGGCATCAGGCGCGTTGGAGCGGCCCATCGCCTTTGCCGACAACGACCGTCCGGGCATCATGATGGCGGGGGCCGTGCGCGCCTATCTGAACCGCTGGGGGGTGGCTGCGGGGCGCAACATCACGATTTTCACCAACAACGACAGCGGCCACCGCACCGCGCGCGATCTGGTCGCCAGCGGGATCGAGGTGGCAGGCGTGATCGACGCGCGCACCGATGTGGCCCGTTCCGGCGATTACCCGGTGTTCAGCGGCGGTCAGGTGACCGGCACACGCGGGCGTCTGGCCCTGCGCGAGGTTGAGGTCAGCCATGCGGGCGGCCAGCAGATTCTGGCCAGCGATTGTCTGGCGGTCTCGGGTGGCTGGAACCCGACGCTGCATCTGACCTGTCACATGGGCGGGCGCCCGGTGTGGAACGATGCCATCGCCGGTTTCGTGCCCACGGCCGGGGCGGTGCCGGGGATGATCGCGGCGGGGGCGGCCAACGGGGCCTTCACCACCGCCGCCTGTCTGGCCGAAGGGGCGGCAGCGGCAGCACAGGCGCTGGAACTGAAAACGACCCCGGATATCCCGCAGGCCCAGGATGGTGCCTATGACATCGCGCCGCTTTATGCGGTGCCGGGCAAGGGGCGCGCCTGGCTGGATTACCAGAACGATGTGACGGTGAAGGACGTCAAACAGGCCGCACAGGAAAACCTGGCCTCGGTCGAACATATGAAACGCTATACCACACAAGGGATGGCGCCCGATCAGGGCAAGAACTCGAACGTCACCGCGCTGGCGGTTCTGGCCGATGCCACCGGGCGCGGCATTCCCGAAACCGGCACCACCACCTTTCGCCCGCCTTACGTTCCGGTGTCGATCGCGTCGATGGGGGCAGGGGCGCGCGGCAAGGGCTTCGCGCCGCAGCGGTTCACCACCTCGCACGCGGCCAGCGTGGATATGGGCGCGCCGATGATCGAGGCGGGGCTGTGGTATCGCCCGTCCTATTTCCCAAGGCCGGATGAGGCCACATGGCAAGACTCCTGCGACCGCGAGGTGCGGATGGTCCGGGGGGCGGTCGGTGTCTGCGATGTGTCCACGCTGGGCAAGATCGACATTCAGGGGCCGGATGCCGGGGCGTTTCTGGATCTGGTCTATGCCAACATGTTTTCGACGCTGAAACCGGGGCGGGTGCGCTATGGTCTGATGCTGCGCGAGGATGGGCATGTCATGGATGACGGCACCACCGCGCGGCTGGGCGACAGCCATTTCGTGATGACCACCACCACCGCCGCCGCCGGTCAGGTGATGCACCATCTGGAGTTCGTGCACCAATGCGTGGCGCCGCAGATGAACGTGCGCTTCATCTCGGTCACCGAACACTGGGCGCAATTCGCGGTGGCGGGGCCCAAGGCGCGCGATGTGATCAACGCGCTGCTGGAGGCGCCGATCGACGATGCGACATTCCCCTTCATGGCCTGCGGCCCGGTGTCGGTGGGCGGTGTGGCGGGGCGGTTGTTCCGCATCTCGTTCTCGGGCGAACACGCCTATGAGATCGCGGTGCCGTTGCGTTACGGCGATGCGCTGTTCCGCCAGCTTCTGGCGGTGGCGGGCGCGATGGGCGGCGGCGCCTATGGGATGGAGGCGCTGAACGTTCTGCGGATCGAAAAGGGCTTCATCACCCATGCCGAGATTCACGGCCGGGTCACGGCTTTTGACATCGGGATGGGCCGGATGCTGTCGCAGAAGAAAGACTTCATCGGCAAGGCGGCGGCCACGCGGCCCGGCCTGACCGGGCCTGCGCGCGAGCAGTTGGTCGGGCTGAAACCTGTGGACGCGGATGGCGTGCTGAGCGCCGGGGCGCATCTGTTCGATCAGGGTGCTGCTGCGGTTTCGGCCAATGATCAGGGCTATGTCACCTCGGTCGGGTCCTCGCCCACCATGGGGCATATGCTGGGGCTGGGGTTCCTGAAGGATGGGCGCGCCCGGCATGGGGAGGTCGTGCGGCTGGTCGATCATCTGCGCAAGATCGAAACCCTGTGCACCGTCTGCGATCCGGTGTTCTTTGATCCCGAAGGGGGGCGTGCCCGTGGTTAGACTGATTGCCAATGATCCGCTGGATGGGCTGGTGCCGGTGCAGATCGGCGGGGTGGATCTGCTGGCGCCCGAGGTCGGGGTCATCACCGCGATTGCCCCCTATGACCGGTCCAAGACCGCGCTGTCGGGCGCGCTGAAAGGGGCGCATGGTCTGGGATTTCCCGCGCCGAACCGGACCACCGGCAAGGGCGTTACGCGCTGTGTCTGGACCGGGCGCTGTCAGGCCATGCTGATCGGGCCGACACCGGACCCCGCATTGGCCACCCATGCCGCGTTGGTGGATCAAAGCGATGCCTGGGCGATCCTGCGGTTGCAGGGGGCGGGCGCGCTGGCCGTGCTGGGCCGGTTGACGCCGTTGGACCTGCGGCCGGATGTGTTCAAAACCGGTCACACCGCGCGGACCGAACTGGCGCATATGATGTCGTCGCTGACCCGCGTGGCCGCCCAGACCTATGATCTGATGATCATGCGGTCGATGGTGCAGACCGCCGTGCATGATCTGACCACCGCGATGCGCAGCATGGCCGCGTTGGACGGCTAGACTCTGCCGCGTCACCCGCGATACGATGCGGCATGAGCTTGCCCCCCGGATTCCTGGATGAACTGCGCACCCGTCTGAGCCTGTCTCAGGTCGTCGGGCGCAAGGTGATGTGGGACACCCGCAAATCCAATCAGGGCAAGGGCGACATGTGGGCGCCATGCCCGTTCCATCAGGAAAAATCCGCCAGTTTCCACGTCGATGACCGCAAGGGGTATTACTATTGCTTCGGCTGCCACGCCAAGGGCGATGCCATTTCCTTCGTGCGCGAGACCGAGAATGTGGGCTTCATGGAGGCGGTCGAGATTCTGGCGGGCGAGGCCGGGATGCCCATGCCCGAACGCGACCCGCAGGCCCAGCAAAAGGCCGACCGGCGCAGCCAGTTGGCCGAGGTGATGGAACAGGCGGTTCAGATGTACCGGCTGCAATTGAAAACCGCCGCAGCCTCCGAGGCGCGATCCTATCTGGAACGGCGCGGGCTGTCGCCAGAGGCGCTGGACCGCTGGGACATCGGCTTTGCGCCTGAGGGCTGGCAGGTGCTGTGGGATCAACTGCGCGCCAAGGGCGTGGCCGAGGATCTGATCATGGGCTGCGGTCTGGCCAAACCGTCGCAAAAGGGTGGCAAGCCCTATGACACCTTCCGCAATCGCATCATGTTCCCGATCCGCGATGCACGGGGGCGGGCGATTGCCTTTGGAGGGCGGGCGATGGACCCGAACGACAACGCCAAATACCTGAATTCCCCCGAAACCGAATTGTTCGACAAGGGCCGCAGCCTGTACAACCACGGCCCCGCGCGCGAAGCGGCGGGCAAGGGCCAGCCGCTGATCGTGGCCGAAGGCTACATGGATGTGATCGCGCTGAGCGAGGCCGGGTTCGGCGCGACCGTGGCCCCCCTGGGCACCGCGATCACCGAAGATCAGCTGCGCCTGATGTGGCGTATCCACCCCGAACCGATCATCGCGCTCGATGGCGATACGGCTGGGGTGCGAGCGGCGATGCGGGTGATCGATCTGGCGCTGCCGCTGCTGGAGGCCGGGCAATCGCTGCGGTTTTCGATGATGCCCGAAGGGCAGGACCCCGACGACCTGCTGCGCGCGCAGGGCGCGGGGGCGATGCAGAAACTGCTGGATGGGGCCCAGCCGATGGTTCAACTGCTGTGGCGGCGCGAAACCGAAGGCAAGGTGCTGGACAGCCCCGAACGCAAGGCCGCGCTGGACAAGGACCTGCGCGCCGCCATCGCCAAGATCAAGGACCCGTCGATCCGCGGCCATTACGGCGATGAAATCAAACGCCTGCGGTGGGAACTGTTCAATCCGCGCCGCACCGCGCCCGGCAAGGGCCCTTGGAAAGGGCGCAATGCCCCGCCCAAACCGATGGCCAGCACCCGCGCTTCGCCCCTTGTCGCCGCGGGCGAGGCGTTTGAAGAGGAATTGCGCGAGGCGGTCATTCTGGCCACGCTGATCTGCCACCCCAGCCTGCTGGCGGGGTTCGAGGGCGAATTGGAGCGGCTGGAATTCCACGCGCCCGATCACCGGCGCCTGCAGGGGGCGCTGCTGACCCATATCGACGTGACCGATCCCGCGGATTTGCGTCACGCGGTCGAAGGCACAACCGGACCTGCGCCCCTTGAAAAGCTCTTTGCGCTACGCCATGTCCAAATCTCTCCGCCCTTGCTGAATCGTGGCGACGCCGAAAAGGCGGCGCTGTGTCTGGCCGAAGAACTGGCCAAGCTGGAGGCGACCCGTGGCGTCGCCCGCGAAATCGAAGAGGCGGTGCAGGATATGGCCGGTCTGGTCGACGAAGGCATGACCTGGCGGCTAAGCCAGGCCGCCGAGGCGCGCAACCGGGCCGGGCGCAGCGACAGCGACGACAAGGGCGAATTCGACGTCGGCCCGAACGGCGCAAGGATGGACCGGGGTGAACGCAGCGCGTTTGACCGGCTGGTGGAACAGATTAGCTATTCAAAGAATGGCGGACGGGGTGCGTGACGTCTTGGTTACGGGTCCGTAAAGAAATGCAGGGTAACTGGGTGTGTATCGGTTCGATTCGGGGTATTGATTCGAATCAATCTCGAGAGCGAATCAGCTTCCCCCCTCTAGGAGCAGAGAATGGCCGCAAAAGACACTGACGACCGCAAGAATGATGATCAAGAGCAGGAAACCTCGCTCGACATGAGTCAGGCTGCCGTCAAGAAGATGATCGCCGAAGCGCGCGAGCGCGGCTACATCACCTATGATCAGCTCAATCAGGTTTTGCCGCCCGATCAGGTGTCGTCCGAACAGATCGAAGACGTGATGTCGATGCTGTCCGAAATGGGCATCAACATCATCGAGGAAGAAGAATCCGAAGAGGGCGAGGCGCAGTCGACGCAGGTCGTCGAAACCTCGAACTCGCGCGAAGTGGCCGTCGCCCAGACCGAAACCGAAAAACTGGACCGGACCGACGACCCGGTGCGCATGTATCTGCGCGAAATGGGGTCGGTCGAACTGTTGAGCCGCGAGGGCGAGATCGCCATCGCCAAACGGATCGAGGCCGGGCGCAACACGATGATCCTGGGGCTGTGCGAAAGCCCGCTGACCTTTCAGGCGATCACCATCTGGCGCGACGAATTGTTAAGCGAAGACATCCTGTTACGCGACGTTATTGATCTGGATGCGACCTTTGGCCGGACGCTGGAAGAGGACGGCGAGGTCACGGCCCCCGTGGTCGGTGGGCTGAACGTGCAGGCCGCCCCGGCCGCGGCCCCGGCGTCGGCGGAACCCGAACTGGATGCCGATGGCAACCCGATCAAGAAAGACGATGACGACGACGACGATGACGAACAGGCCAACATGTCGCTGGCCGCGATGGAAGCGGCGCTGAAACCGCAGGTTCTGGAAACGCTGGAACTGATTGCGCGCGACTATTCCCAGCTTGCCGAGATGCAGGATCTGCGGATGTCGGCCACGCTGAACGAAGATGGTTCGTTCTCGGCCAAAGAGGAAGATGCCTATCAGAAACTGCGCTCGGAAATCGTTGAGCTGGTGAACGAGCTGCATCTGCACAACAACCGGATCGAGGCGCTGATCGACCAGTTGTACGGCATCAACCGCAAGATCATGTCGATCGACAGCAATATGGTGAAACTGGCCGATCAGGCCCGGATCAACCGCCGCGAATTCATCGAGGCCTATCGCGGCTATGAGCTGGACCCGACCTGGATGGAGCGGATGGCCGAAAAATCCGGCCGCGGCTGGCAGGCCTTTGTCGAACGCTCGGGTGCGAAAGTGGACGAGCTGCGCGGGGATATGGCGCAGGTTGGCCAATATGTCGGCGTCGACATCAGCGAATTCCGCCGCATCGTGCAGCAGGTGCAGAAGGGCGAAAAAGAGGCCCGTCAGGCGAAAAAGGAAATGGTCGAGGCCAACCTGCGTCTGGTGATCTCGATCGCCAAAAAATACACGAACCGCGGCCTGCAATTCCTTGATCTTATTCAGGAAGGTAACATCGGCCTGATGAAGGCGGTGGATAAATTCGAATACCGTCGTGGTTACAAATTCTCGACCTACGCCACCTGGTGGATCCGTCAGGCGATCACCCGGTCCATCGCCGATCAGGCGCGCACGATCCGTATTCCGGTGCATATGATCGAAACGATCAACAAACTGGTGCGCACCGGTCGCCAGATGCTGCATGAAATCGGCCGCGAACCCACGCCCGAGGAACTGGCCGAAAAGCTGCAGATGCCTTTGGAAAAGGTTCGCAAGGTGATGAAGATCGCCAAGGAGCCGATTTCGCTGGAAACCCCGATCGGCGACGAAGAAGACAGCCAGCTGGGCGATTTCATCGAAGACAAGAACGCGATCCTGCCGCTGGACAGCGCCATTCAGGAAAACCTGAAGGAAACCACGACCCGCGTTCTGGCCAGCCTGACACCGCGCGAAGAACGGGTTCTGCGGATGCGGTTCGGCATCGGCATGAATACCGACCACACGTTGGAAGAGGTCGGCCAGCAGTTCAGCGTGACCCGCGAACGGATCCGCCAGATCGAAGCCAAGGCGCTGCGCAAGCTGAAACACCCCAGCCGCAGCCGCAAGTTGCGGAGCTTCCTTGATCAATAAACCGCGCCTGTTTGTCCTGATGTCGGCGTTGGCCGTCATGGTGGCCTGCGGGCCGCCGCCAACGCCCGTCGACCCGCCGGGGGTCATGCCGAATTACAGGACGTTTCTGGGCAATCATATCTTGGGGGACGCTATCGTTCCGGGGCAGTTTGAGGTGATCAAACGCGCGGGTGATACGTCTTCGCACTATTGGTGCGCTGCCGGGGAATATGTTGACCGCGCGTTGGGGATGTTGCCGAACCGGCGGATATATATCGTCAAACCGAATGGCCCAAGCGTGCGCCGGCCGGGCAGCAAAAGCATCGTTTTCACGGTGGTGCCGGATGAGGATATTCTGGCCGCCGCCGATGCACGCCCCGAAAGCGACTACAGCCTCAGCATTTCGGATGTGGGCGAAAACTATTTGATGGCCCACGCCCGGCAGTATTGCGAGACGCTGCCAGCCATCGTGTTCGCCATAGGCGGTTTCTGACAGCAGCCCTTGGGCGGCAGGTGATGGTTTCGATCACGGCAGATCGTCGCGCATTGGCCTGGTCAGCATGCGTCTGTCACAGACGGCTTGCGGCCCCTTGCTTGCCGCTTTGCTGGTACGATCTGAAGGCGTCGACACAGTCGCTGGCAAAGCCCATCAATTTGAACGATAGCTGCGCGGGATCTTCGGCAGGGTAGCGCAAGATCAGGTCGGCCTGTTCCATTGTCAACGGATCATGGACCAGCGAAATCGGCGGCGCGTCGGCATAGTGTTTGGCGGTGTAATAGAATTCTTCATCTGTCATCCCCCGCCTTTCCATGATGCTTTGCGCCAGTTCATGCCATTGAAAGCCTTCCGCCGTCTTTCCCCCGGTGCGCAGGCGCATGTTCAAAGCGCCGATCACGACCTTCGCCAAAAGCTGTTCCTTGCTGCGTACCGGGTAGTGGGCCAGGCTCAGCCCCTCAACGGTTCGCGGCTTCAGATCAAGCTTTCGCTTTCGTTTTCGGGAAAACAACCCGCGCACCCCTTTCCCCGGACGGTTTTTGGGGATCAGCCCATGGCTGCCCGGTTTCAATTCGGCCTTGCCAACCAGGGCTGTCGGAAAGGTCGTTTTGTACCGTTGTTTGGGTTCCTCGCATCGCCGATGCGTAATCCTGCGGACGGGATTTTCCTGGCCCGGTTCATCGTCGGGCGTTGGCACAAAGGTCACCCAGGGGAACCGTATGGGCCTTTCTTCGTTAAGCAATGTTTCCCTGAAAAGGTCACGATCAGCGCGGATCAGTTCATCCGCATCCAGGGGCACAAAACAGACGATGCCGTTGTCCGACGCCAGGTCCGTGATCAGATCGTTCAGAATTTGTTGCTGAGGGTACCCGACACTAGAATCCTGCCGCAGGAACAGGCGGTCCGGATATTCTGTGCACATGGCCTTTATGGTCGCCTGCGTTTGGTCGTTGCTGCTGTTGTCGATCACAACGAGGCTGTCAAGATAGCGCAGGTTGTGCCGGATCATGGGTTCAATAATATCGGCTTCGTTCTTGACCATCGAAATTCCGACAAGCCCATGCAATGCAACCATAATCATCGCCTATTGTAATGCTTAAAGTAGTTATATGAGCTACCTATGCGCCATAATTGCGCGCAGGCCAAGTGCGCAATTCCGGTTTCCGGAATACTTGATCAGAAAGGCGCGGTGGCGGGGCCGTTTTTGTCCGCGCAATATACTATCTTATATGGTGCGGGTGTCGGAAAACGGCGCAAGGCAAGGATGAATACAGCGATGCAAACACGGTTCACCATTTCGACCGCCGGTCCCGGCCTGTACGAATTTACCCGTCAGCTCAGCGATTGGGTGCAGGGGGACGGGCTGTTGACGTTGTTTGTCCGCCATACATCGTGCAGCCTGCTGATACAGGAAAACGCCGATCCGGACGTGCAGGTCGATCTGCGAAATTTCTTTCACCGGCTGGTGCCGCCGACCACCGATCCCGGCATGGGCTATCTGACCCATACCCATGAAGGGCCCGATGACATGCCCGCCCATATCAAGGCGGCGATGTTGCCGGTCAGCCTGTCCATTCCCGTGCTGGACGGGCGGCCTCAATTGGGCACATGGCAGGGGGTTTACCTGTTCGAACACAGGAATGCGCCGCACAGCCGGCAGGTGGCGGCGCATCTGGGGTAGGGATCAGTCGTCCAGAACGAAGGTGACCATCATGTTCACCTGATAGGACGTGATCTTGCCGTCTTCGACCGAAACCTTCTGTTCCTTGACCCAGGCGCCGGTGACGCCGCGCAGGGTTTTCGAGGCGCGGGCGACGCCATTTTCGACGGCATCGTCAAAGCTTTTCTTCGAGGTTGCGGAAATCTCGGTTACGCGTGCTACGCTCATGTCATTCTCCTGAAACATTATGGTGGTGTCTGACTATCCCATTCTCATAGGCCTCTCAGGGGGAGAAATCCCGGGGATGACGCATTTCAGGGTGTGGTTTCAGTATCTGGTGGGAACAATTCCCCTCTACCCAAGCCCTCGCGGCTGACCTATAGTGGCTGTGGATAACTCAGGCTCAGGATCAAGGGAGAGGCAATGCGCTGCCCGTTTTGTGGAAATGTCGATACGCAGGTAAAAGATTCGCGTCCCGCAGAAGATCACGTTGCCATTCGGCGGCGGCGGTTCTGTCCGGCCTGCGGAGGTCGTTTTACCACCTATGAGCGCGTGCAACTGCGTGATCTGGTCGTTGTTAAATCAAACGGTCGCCGCGAAGATTTCGACCGCGACAAGCTGGAACGTTCGATCCGGATCGCCCTGCAGAAACGCCCGGTTGAACCCGAACGGATGGACCAGATGATTTCCGGCATCGTGCGACGGTTGGAAAGCCTGGGGGAAACCGACATCCCGTCAAAGGTCATCGGCGAGATCGTGATGGAGGCTTTGGCCCGGATCGACACCGTGGCCTATGTGCGCTTTGCCAGCGTTTACAAGAATTTTCAGGCGGCGGATGATTTCGAAGATTTCGTCCACGAATTGCGCCCACCCGGCCCCGCGGAAGAGTGAACCAGACCGCAGCGGACCAGCGCTTTATGGCGCTTGCGCTGTCGTTGGGGCGCAGGGGGATGGGGCTGTGCTGGCCCAATCCCGCCGTTGGCTGTGTCATCGTCAAGGATGGTCGGATCGTCGGGCGTGGCTGGACCCACCCCGGGGGGCGTCCGCATGCCGAGGTCGTCGCGCTGGCCCAAGCGGGCGGTGCCGCGCGTGGGGCCACGGCCTATGTCTCGCTAGAACCTTGCGCGCATCACGGAAAAACGCCGCCCTGTGCTGATGCTTTGGTCGGGGCGGGGGTCGCGCGGGTTGTGACGGCGCTGGTCGACCCCGATCCGCGGGTGGCCGATGGCGGGCACCGCATTCTGCGCGCGGCCGGGGTTGCGGTCACGACCGGGGTTCTGGCCGATCAGGCCCGCGCGGATCATTGCGGATTTCTGCTGAACCGGACCGAAGGGCGCCCGATGGTGACCCTGAAACTGGCCAGTTCCTTTGATGGGCGGATCGCCACCGCTGCGGGCGACAGCCAGTGGATCACGGGGCCGGAGGCCCGCCACCGGGTCCATGCGATGCGGGCCTGTCACGATGCGGTCATGGTCGGCGGCGGCACCGCGCGGGCGGATGATCCGCAATTGACGGTGCGCGGCATGGGGCGGCGGCAAAACCCGGTGCGGGTGGTGTGCAGCCGCCGGCTTGACCTGCCGCTGGAAGGCCATCTGGCGCGCACGGCGAAGGACGTCCCGGTCTGGATTTGCCATGGCGAGGATGCGGCCCCGGATCGGGCCGCCGCCTGGCGGATGCGCGGCGCGCAACTGTTTCCCGTGGCTTTGGGTGGCGCGCGGCAGTTGGACCCGCTGGCGGTATTACAGGTCTTGGCGGCGCAGGGGCTGACGCGGGTCTTTTGCGAAGGCGGGGGCGCGCTGGCCGCATCGTTCCTGCAGGCCGGGCTGGTCGATCAACTGGTGGGGTTCACCGCCGGGCTGGCCATCGGGGCCGAAGGCACCCCATCGCTGGGCGCGCTGGGGCTGGACCGTCTGGCCGAGGCGCCGCGGTTTGATCTGGTCGAGGCCACGGTGATCGGTGGCGATGTGATGCACCGCTGGGTGCGGTCGTCAACGCCGGTCAGACCGGCCTGATCCGCCGCCTGCCCAATCCCAACAGACAGATGCCGCTGGCCAGCAGCAGGGCGGTTGCGGGCAACCCGACCTCGGCGATGGGCGGGACGCTGCCGGGGGTAAAGCTGATCCTGTCCGCCTGATCGTAGAACGGAGCAAACCCAAGGATACGGGACAGCGGGGCGATGGTGGTGGGCGCGGTTGCGCTGACCAGTTGATAGGACAGTTTCACCTGATCGAATTCCGTGCCTTGGGCGACCTGAAAGGTCTGGGCCCCCAGATGGGTCGAAAGCTGTGCCAGATTGTTTTCAATCCGGCTGGAGACCAGCGACCCGTCGCGGTAAATCGAGGTGACCAGATTGCCGACCCGCGTGCCACTGGGGCCAACGGAAAAGGTCGCGGCGGCGAATTCGCTGAATTCCTCGATCGCTTTGAAAAACCCGTTTCCCGCCGCGCTGACGGTCAGGTCGAAACTGTCCCCGGCGGCCAGCGATGTGCCCCCCGGCGTGTCGGACCCCGGCGCCAGCGAGGCGGTGGTGCCATCATAGACAACCCCGAACTGAAATGTAGAGGCCGGCGCGGCAGCGGTCATCAGGCCCAGCAGAAACAGGGCGAATGCAATGGGTTTGAGAGTCATTCTGGCCTCAGCAAAAAACGATGTGGCCTGACCGTAGGGGAAACTGGTTAATGGTATCCTAAAGGACCAGCGTATCTAGCGCCAGAACGGCGTCGCGCTGGCAAACAGCCCCTGCAGCTTGGCCAGTATCCGCAGCGCGGGCGGGCCGCTTCGCAGGGTGTCATCGCCTAGCCGGTCCAGCGCCACCTCGACCGGGCAGGGCAGGCCGGTGACGGGATCAAGGTAACGCGGATAATCGATCAGCGCGGCGTGGACCAGACCGGTCAGGCCGGGGCGCGCGGTCCGGCGCGCGGGCGGATCGCCCAGATCGCGGGTCAGCCCCCAACCGGCATAGAAGGGCGCACCCAGACAGGTCACCGCGCGGCCACGCAACAGCGCCTCGAACCCGATCAGCGAGGTCAGGGTCCAGACCTCATCCACCGCGTCCAGCAGGGGTGCGGGGGCCGCGTTGGACAGCACCTGATCGGCCAGCGTCAGCGCGGTTTCCGGATCGACCGCGCCGGGGCGCAGACCGGCCTCGACATCCGGGTGGGGTTTGAACAGCAGAACCGCGTCCGGGTTTTCGGCGCGGCACCGGGTCAGCAGGTCCAGATTGGTGCAGGCCCCGGTACAGCCCAGCCGGATCGAGGCGTCATCCTCGACCTGACCGGGGACCAGAATGCGGCGGCCCGCCGGCAAGTCCGGCAAGGTATCTCCGCCCTGATTATACTTGGTCAGCCCGCCCGCGGTCAGCGCGGCGATCAGCCGTTCGGCGCGTTGCTGTTGGTCGGGGCGCAGCGATGCGGCGCTGGCGATCATGCGTTCCAGCCTGCTTTCGCGCGACGGATCGTAATAGATGCCCAGATCGTCGCAGACCAGCGACAGCGGCGGCACCAGGTGCGCCCCCAATCCGCGCGACCGCAGGAATCCGTCTTCGACCCGCACGGCGTCAGTGTCGGTATCGGCCGCGCTGGCCCAGACCATCTGACGCACGCCTTCGGGGGCGGTGCCCGCGAACCGCAGGCGGGTTGTCTGGCCAAAGAAGCGTTGCAGGTGCGGCCGTTTCCACAGCCGCATGCCCGATGCGACCCAGCCCGCGTGATCCTCGCGCCAGGCGCGGGCCTGCGCGGCCAGCGTGTCAATGACCCCCTCAAGCGTGCACAGCCGGTCGCGATAGGGATCGTACCATGTCGGCGCCAATATCATCGCGGCGGCAAAAAGCTGCGCGCGGGTCAGGGTGCGTGTGCGGCGGGGGGGCGGATTTTCATCCTGCGTCAGCCCCCATCCGGCATAAAACGGCTGTCCGAAGACCCGCGGTTTATGGCCTGCCATGATGGCCTCGAACCCCAGTTGCGAGGACCAGGTATAGACCGCGACCGCACCTTCCAGCAGGCGCCAGGGCGACACCGCATCGGCATAAAGCGCGGTGCGATCGCTGGTATCCTCGGGGCGGAAATATCCGGGCCGGTGCCCCATCGCGGTGTCGGGGTGGGTTTTGATCAGGATACGCGCGCCGGGGTTTTCAATCTCGGCAAAGGCCAGCATTTCGCGCAGGCGGGCGCGGCTGCCGCCGCTGGCGGTGACCGAGGCATCGCCTTCGGTCTGGTCGATCACCAGCACATAGCCGGGATCGGGCACCGGGGCCTGCGGATCGAAGGCGTTGTATTTCGACAGATGCAGCGCCTTCAGCCGGTCGATGGCGGTACGGGCGCGGTTCAGAAGGGCGGTGTCGTCCAGCGGATGGTCGGCCAGCATCTGTTCCAGCTCTGACGGGGTGCTGGCGTCGAAATGCACGCCTGCGCGATCCAGAAACAGGCCCAAGGGGGCTGCCCCCGACCGCCCCGGCAGGACCGACCGCAACAGCGCGTCTTCGACCCGCAGGATCGGCGCCTCCAGACGTTGCGCCACCGCTTCGCCGCGCGGGGCGGTGGGCGATTGGCCCCAGACGCCGACCATATCGTCGGGCCCCGGTTTGCCCAACCGGATGTCATAGCCCGACAGTTCCAATATGCGCCGGACCCGCCGCTGGGTCAGAAACCCGCCGTTGTAAACGAAAAGCCGCCGGGCAGGGGGGTCCTGTCCGGCGGTCTGTGTAGCCTTGGGTGAGAAAGAGCCTGTCACGGCCCGGCTCAGTTTCCGGTGGCCGCCGTGTTCAGCGAGGTGGCCGCCGTCAGGGACCCGGTGATCGCGCCCAAAGTCTTGGACCACTGCACGAACGGCGCTTCGGTGACGTAAAGCGTGTCTTCGTCGCGGATCACGAAATCGCGGGCCATGAACATGCCGGTGGGTTCGGTCAGGTCCAGCACATAGGCGACGCGCTGGTCGCCGACCAGATCGTTACGGCCCAGCACGGCGTTGGCGATCTTGGCCGGTTCATTGCGGAACACGAACACGCCCTTGGGATCGGCCAGATTGGTCTGCAGCCCGCCGACCTGCGCAAGTGCTTCGATGGCCGACAGGTTCTGGCTTTCGAATGTCACGCGGCTTTGGGCCCCGGTAGCGCCCAGAATGGTATAGGCGCGGCTGTCCTCTTCGACCAGAATGCGGTCGCCGCCGCGCAGGGCGATGTCCAGCTCGGGGTGGTCGAACAGATCCTGAAACCAGATTTTGCCGCGCTTGGTGCCCCGGATAACGGTGACTTGCGCGATTTCGGGCGAGATGGTGATCCCCCCCGCCGTGGCCAGCATGGCCCCCAGCGTCCGGGTTGGGCGTTCGATCGGAAAGACACCCTGTGCCGCGACACTGCCCACCACCGATACGGTGGCGCCATTGCCCGCCAGACGGCGCACGACGACCTGCGGATCGGGGGTCTGGGCATTCAGTTTTTCGGTGATGATCTGGCGCAGCCGTTCGGGCGAATTGCCCGCCGCCTTGATCCGACCGGCATAGGGGATAAAGATATTGCCCGCACCGTCGACCTGAACCTCGTCCAGAACGCTGGCATTCAGGCCTTCGCCCGCCAGCAGCCCGTCATCGACGTTTTCATAGATGGTCAGGCCCAGCGTATCGCCGGGGCTGATGGTGTCGGAGCCGACAACGTTCGCATTCTTGAAGTTGCTGCCAAAGCCCAGCGACGGAACCACGGCGGTGGCGCGGGTCACCCGGTCATTGACGGCCACGACAAATGCATCGCCCTCTTCCTGGACCGAGCCAGAGAAGATCTCGCTCTTGCTGGGGCCCGAACGCGGCAGCCCACAGGCGCCAACACTTGCTACAAGCAACAACAGGCCCAGTTTGGTCCAAGCCTTGCCAGATGCCAAAATACTCACTGCTCGGGCTCCTCGTTAGATTGTCAGGCTGTAAACGTCCTGATTTTGGTGTTCAGACCTACAGATAATGCGTCGAAAAATCCAGCGGGGGCTTTTGTAAGCCTAGCCAACAACTTGAAACTGTTGCCGGGGTGCCGCTTTACCCGCCTGAAGGGCATCGTAAGGGTCCTGGTCCTGAAGCATCATATCGACCACCACCCGCAGCAATCGCCGACGCCCGCGCGCCGAATAAAAACCGCCCGGAATCTGCGAGCTTTCCAACAGATACCTGCGGAAGCTCCAATATGCGGTGCCATCGGGGGGGGCGGGTTCGGCGAAAAACTCGGCAAGCGGTTGATCCGACACCAGTTCCGGCTTGGCATAGACCGATTTTCCGAAGGCCTTTAGCGGGACATTTCGCCACAAAGCCTGCTGTGCCGCCGTGGAATTGACGGTGACCGCGCTGCGGGTATCGTTCAGCAAACGGGCCAGTTTGCCCCCCCGCACGAAATGGACGCGGTCGGCCAGACCATGGGTGCGCGCCAGACGCCGCAAGGTGGCGCGCAGCGGATAGCGCCCGTCCTCCAGCGGATGCGCCTTGAACACCAGATGGTGGTGCGCGGGGGCGCCTTCGGCAAAGCCCTTGATGCAGACTTCCAGAAACTCGGTCATGTCGGCAAAGGGGCTGTGGGCCATGAAATTTGCGTCATGGGCCAGTTGCAGCAGCACCAGATGATAGGGGAACGCCCCGCGCTGGATGCGGCGGGTTGCGTTCATCCGGTCCAGCGCGTGCAGGGGCAATAACATCAGACGGCGCAGATACAGGTGGAATTCCTGCCGGACGGTCAGCTCGCGGTGCGGCTGGAAATTCTGGTAACGCCGGTTTTGAAACATCACAAAGAAATGGTACACCGCGCCGTAAAACATGTGCTGACGCATGTCGCCCCAATGGGCGGGGGCGGCGACCTGATCGTGATCAAGCCTGTGCAGGGCGGCGGTCATCTGGTCGATCGACATATCCACCAACCGCGAATGCCCGTTGGACCCGTCACGTTCGTAGGTGACCCAATAGGGGCGCAGGTATCCCTCTTCGAAGATATGGGGGGTCAGACCGGCATCCTTGGCCAGTTTCAGGGCCGTGGCGTGGATCGGTCGGGTATCGCCATACAGAACGATATCGGTAATGCCGCGATCCGCGATCAGCCTGGCCAGCGTGCCCGGCCAATCCTGTTCGGTCCCGGTGAAGGGGATATAGCTGTCGCTGTCGGGCCAGAACGCCTGATCCCCGCGGTTGAAGCCGACCCGCCAGACCTGTCCCCCGGTCCGGCGCAGCATCTTGGCAAGGCCCGCGAAGAACGGCCCATGTGGTCCCTGCAGGAAAAGGAACCGTCTGTTTTGCCCCGACTGGATCTGTTTCACGGTTACACACTATACCTTTTGGGGTACTACATTGCCGGTTTGACCGGGCCTGTCACGGATTTTTCGGTGTGGACAGGCAAACTTGGCCGCTTTTAGCATCTATTTGCGGATACCGGGCCTCTCTTGCCCTCAACCGCGCCGCAAGCTAGGTCTGTTGGCAACAAGGGGGTGCTGATGTTTACAGGGATTATCACCGATATCGGGCGGGTGCAGCGCCTGACGCAAAAGGGCGACCTGACCGCCCGGATTTCGACGTCCTACGATCCCGACAGCATTGCCATCGGGGCCTCGATCGCCTGCGATGGTGTCTGCCTGACGGCCACCGCCACGGGGCGCGACGATCAGGGCGGCTGGTTCGATGTCGATATTTCCGCCGAAACCGTGTCCAAGACCAATATCGGCCACAACGGCTGGGCGGTGGGCAAGCGGTTGAATCTGGAACGCGCGCTGAAGGTCGGCGATGAATTGGGCGGGCATATCGTGTCGGGCCATGTGGACGGGGTGGCGCAGGTGGTCGCGATGGCGGACGACGGCGACAGCACCCGCGTCACCTTTCGTGCGCCCGAGGCGTTGGCCCGGTTCATCGCGCCCAAAGGCTCGGTCGCGCTGAACGGCACCTCGCTGACGGTGAACGAAGTCGATGGCTGCGATTTCGGCGTCAATTTCATCCCGCATACCAAGGTCGCAACGACATGGGGCGATGTGGTGGTCGGCGACCAGATCAACCTGGAGATCGACACGCTGGCGCGCTATGTCGCGCGGCTGGCCGAATGGGGCGGGCAATGAGCGGGCTGGGCCACAACAAGGGCCCCACGATGGAAGGCGGCGCTGCATGGCGCAAGCATTGCTGGAAACGGGCCCGCGCCGATCTGTTGCCGAAACTGCCGCTGGAGGTCATCCGCATCCGGGTGAACCGGGCCAAGGAACTGGGGCTGGAGTATAAGGCCTATGCTTCGGTCCGGGCGACGACGGGGCGCGATATCGTGGCTTTTCTGTTTTCGTCGAACGCGCTTGGGCTGCGGCGCACGGCCGCCGATCTGCCGCAGGCGCACGCCGATATGCTGATCGCCCAACGCAACTGCGGCCGCCTGCTGGCCTCTTACCCGCCGTTGGACCCGGTCAAAGTGGTGGAAGAGATCGCGCAGACCCACGGCACCGAGTTTCTGAACGGGATTTCCGCCCCCGGCTTTACCGACAGCTGGAGCGATATTCGCGCGCAGATGGGCGCTACGTTGCGGCGCGACAAGTTGCACCCGGCCTCGGTTCTGGTGGTGGGCGATACGATGCTGGAACGCGAATGGTGCACCGCGGGCCGGATGGCGGGATATCTGAAAGCGGGGGAGTATTTCCGCTAAGGCCTCGGATCAGGCGGCGGCCTTGGGCGGCGACGGAAACAGCCGCGTGACCCCGGCCCAGACAGCTATCGCAAGCAGAATGCCAAGGTATCCGTCAATGGCATAGTGCCAGGCCAGCAGGACCGACCCCAAAAGCATGGTGGCGGTAAAGGCGACCAGCGCCCAGCCCAGCCAGCGCGATATCCGGAATCCATAAAGCGTCAGCAGGGCGGAACTGGCCAGATGCATGCTGGGCATCGCCGAAATACCATGGGCCGGGCCTTCGCCGATATAGCCCTTCCACAGCAGCTCATGCACCTCCAGCGCGGGGATCGGGCTGATCTGATTGGCCGATTGCAGGGCCGATATCAGCGGCGCGAAATCGTCGCCATAGCCCAGACCGGCGTAATAGACCGGCCCGCCCGAGGCAAAGACCGTGCCCAGCAGGTTGCCGCCAAGTGCCCAGATCAGCACATAGGACACCATGAAGGTATCGCGCGCCTTGGGGTCGTGTTTGGTGAAACAGGCCACGAACAGCATGAACAGCACCAGAACCATCCAAAAATGATAGGCGCCGTTGATCGCGGTCAGCACGTAAGGGTGGCCAAAGATCGGCATCAACAGCGTATAGGGGTCGTAACCGCCGTGCAGCGCCCGGTCCATCTGAGCGAAAAGCGGGTCCCATGAAAACGGGTTGATGTCGGGCAGCACCCCTTTGAAAAAGGAAAACGACCCGAAGAAAACGCAGGTGGACAGCAGCGCAATCGCCCCGTCGACGATGCGGTCGCCGTCGATCAGAACCATGCGCAGATCGTTGACGAACCATTTCAGCGGCTCGTCGGGCCGGATGAAGGCCGCGACATTGGCAAAGCGCCAGACCAGCAGCACCAGCAGAAAGATCGGGATCAGCGCCCGGAACAACATGTTGAGGGTTTGCAGGACGCCGACGTCAAAGGGTTTGCCCAGAACCGCACTAGTCGCAAGGGCCGCCAGAAAATGCAGGGCGATCAGGGAAACCAGCAGCCGATTCCGGCGCAATCCGCGCAGGATGATGCTGTCTGATGGTAATGTTGCTGCTTCCAGCATCTGCAAGGCTCCCGACCCGGTTGGCGGGTTTATCGGCGCAAATCGCGACAATTCGTTGACCATATTCGGATAATAATGGGCCTTTGGGGGCGGTATGGGGCCGCCAAAACGCCGCGTCCCTCTGGTCAGGCTCGGTTACATGGTCTATCTGGGCTGCCTGTGCAGCAGCAGTGAGTCTGACATGAGCTTCGAAACCTCCGGCCCGGTCGAAGAAAACTGGCGCGACGCGATCTCCAAAATCGACGAGATCATCGAAGATGCCCGCAATGGCCGGATGTTCATTCTGGTCGATCACGAGGACCGCGAGAATGAGGGCGATCTGGTGATCCCCGCGCAGATGGCGACGCCCGAGGCGATCAATTTCATGGCCACCCACGGGCGCGGGCTGATCTGCCTCAGCCTGCCGGGCGAACGGATCGACGCGCTGGGCCTGTCGCTGATGGCCTCGGACAATTCCTCGCGCCACGAAACCGCCTTTACCATTTCGATCGAAGCCCGCGAAGGTGTGACCACCGGGATTTCCGCCCATGACCGCGCCCGCACGGTGGCGGTGGCGATCGACCCGTCGAAAACTCAGGCCGATATCGCCACGCCGGGCCATGTGTTCCCGTTGCGCGCCAAGGATGGCGGGGTGCTGGTGCGCGCCGGTCATACCGAAGCGGCGGTGGATGTCAGCCGTCTGGCCGGGCTGAACGCCGCCGGGGTGATCTGCGAGATCATGAACGAAGACGGCACTATGGCGCGGCTGCCCGATCTGGTGTCCTTTGCCCAGCGGCATAATCTGAAGATTGGCACGATCAGCGATCTGATCGCCTATCGCCGCCGCCACGACAATCTGGTCAAGGAAACCGCCGTGACCACGGTGCATTCCGAATATGGCGGCGACTGGATGATGCGGGTCTATACCGACGAAACCCAAGGGTCGGAACATATCGTGCTGACCAAGGGCGATATTTCCACGCCGGAACCGGTTCTGGTGCGGATGCACGCGCTGCACCCGATGCTGGATATCATCGGCACCGGCGAACCGGGGCGCGCCGATGAATTCAGCCAGGCCATGCTGCGCGTGGCCGAGGCGGGCAGGGGCGTCGTTGTCCTGTTGCGCGATCTGGAAATGAAGCTGGAACTTGAAGGCGCCGTATCCCCCGCCACCCTGCGCCAATACGGGCTGGGCGCGCAGATATTGTCCTCGCTCGGTCTGTCGGACCTGATCCTGATGACCAATTCCCCGAAACCCAAGATCGTCGGTCTGGAAGGCTATGGCCTGACCATTGTCGACACCAGACGCGTCACGCCGGAGTAACCCATGGCCGGACATGAACCCCATTACACCCCGCCGCTGCCCGGTTTCGACAAACCGGTCAAGATGCTGATCGTCGTGGCCCCCTATTACCGCGATATCGCCGACAACCTGCTGGCCGGTGCCCGTGCGGCATTGGACGCCGCCGGAGCTGCGCATGAGATGATCGAGGTGCCCGGCGCGCTGGAACTGCCCACCGCAATCTCACTGGCGCACCGGATGTCGAACTTTGACGGTTATGTCGCGCTGGGCTGCGTCATCCGGGGCGAAACCACGCATTACGAAACGGTCTGCAACGACAGCTCGCGCGGGCTGACCCTGTTGGGGTTGCAGGGGGCCTGCATCGGCAACGGCATCCTGACCGTCGAAAACCGCCCCCAGGCCGAGGTGCGCGCCAACCCCGACGATCAGAACAAGGGCGGCGGTGCCGCGCTGGCGGCGCTGCATCTGGTTGCGCTCAGCCGCAAATGGGGGAATGAAACCAAAGGCGCAGGTTTCAAACCTAAATCCGAAGAATTCCGCATGGCCGGTGACAGCAAAGGGCCCAAAACCGCATGACCAAAGGACCCGACAAACGTCAGATGAAATCGGCTGCACGGCTTTACGCGGTGCAGGCGCTGTTTCAGATGGAACATTCCGCGCTGACACTGGACGCGGTGCGCGACGAATTCGAAACCCATCGGTTCGGTGCGGTCTATGAAGGCGAAGAACTGGCCGAAGGCGATGTGAAACTGTTCCGTCTGGTGCTGGAAACGGCCGTATCCGATCAGGCCCCGATCGACCAGATGACCGACCGGGCGCTGGTGGCCAAATGGCCGATCGACCGGATCGATCCCACCCTGCGCGCCCTGTTCCGCGCCGCAGGCGCCGAACTGGTCAAGGGCGATGCGCCGCCCAAGGTGGTCATCAACGAATATGTCGATGTGGCCAAGGCATTCTTTCCCGAAGGCCGCGAACCCAAATTCGTGAACGCGGTGCTGGATCACATGGCCCGTGAAGCCAAACCCGAGGCGTTCTAGGCGGCGCTCCGCCCTGCGGCGCCTTGGCCCATGGGCGGGCGGCCCCATTGTGCTATGTTAAAGACATAGCCGCATCCGGAGGCCGCCATGCCCAAGCTTGTCAAACTCTACATCCGCCACACGCTGATCGGTTTCGCCATTTCGGCGCTCTTTGTCGCGCTGTTGCTGTGGCTGAACGTGGGCAATCTTTTTGCGCTGATCTCGGGCTCCTCCACGGGGTATCTGGCCGGGTTCATGCTGTTCATGTTCAACGGAATCGTGTTTTCCGGGGTTCAGTTCGGAATCGCCATCATGCGCATGGCCGACGCCCCCGATGACACCCCCAAAGGACGGCGCGAACGGATCAAGGCTCCGGTTGCCGCCCCCATTCCGGTTCCGGCCACGCACAACCAATAGGGTTTGTCGCGCCTGTTTTGCCCCTTGGGAAAATTTTCGTGAACAGATTGATCCTTTGGGTGTTATCGTCAAAGTATTGAACGGATGGCAGGGCTTTTTGCCTGCCGCAAGTTTCGGCATGCGATAGCATGCCGTATAAGGCATTGTTATAAGTCAGGATTTTGATATGAAAATTACCGATATTTTCCGCTATCCGGTGAAAAGCATTGGCTACGAACGCCGCGACAACGTCGCGCTTGAACCGGGCCGACCCTTCCCGCAGGACCGTCGATACGCCATTTCGCATTCTGATGGCGAATGGGATGCGGACAACCCAGCATGGATCGACTGCAACAATTTTTTGCGGATCGTGCACATCCCGGCGCTTAGCGCGGTTTCGGTCGCGTTTGACCCGGAAACCGAGGTGCTGACCGTGATGCCGGTGGGGGCAGAGCAGGTTGAATTTGATCTTGGCGCGGTCACCGGTCGGCAGGCGCTGGCCGATTGGGCCGGTGGCTATGCCGAACGCCTGCGCCCCGGTCCCTATCAGGTGGCCGAGGTGGCCGGTCAGACCCTGACCGACAGCAGCGGTCAGACCCCATCGCTGATGTCACATGCCAGCCTGACCGATCTGGGGCAGAAAATGGGCTGCGTGCTGAACCCGCTGCGGTTTCGCGGCAATATCTGGTTCGAAGGCGCCGCGCCATGGGATGAAATGACCTGGGTCGGGCGGGAGTTTCAGATCGGCACCACCGTTGTGCGGGTCAAGAAACCCATCGAACGCTGCCTTGCCATCGCGGCCAACCCCGAAACCGGCCAGCGCGACGTCAATCCGCTGAAAGGATTGAAGGACAACTACGGGCACACCGTGTTCGGGATGCATCTGGATATCCTGCAAGGCGGTGTCATCGCGCCGGGCGATGCGGTGCAGCCGCTGTAACCATCGCGTGGCGGCGATGGCTCAAAACCTTAGCCGGTCATCCCGCCCATGCCGGTACAGCCGTTGGTTCAGCGGATCGGCCTGTGGCGCGCCCGATTGCAGGGCAAAGACAAAGGCGTGGGTCAGATAGAAACACGCGGCTGACGTGTCGCCTGTGGCTTCGAACCGGTCTGCGGCCAGCGTGTAAAGCCGGACAAGTTCGGCCAGATCCTCCCGGGCATGGGCCGCCAACAGGGCCTTGTCCAGCGCATCGCGGGGCGCCTGGATCATCCGCGCCGTCCGGCATCCACCTGACTGGCGACCCAATGGTGAAAATTATGGGTCGGCCCGTCCATTTCGGGCGAGAATTTGCCGCCGTCGAACAGTTCTGCCTTGCGGCCCTTCTGCATGCCTTCGACGACAAAGATATCCTCTTCGAACACGGTTTTCCAAAGGGCGGCATTGGCGGCGCGCATTGCTTCGCCCTGCGGGGTCGCGGGCACCTGTGGATAGTAAATCTCGATATGTTCGATGGTCTGTTCATGATCGACCGGTTCCAGCAGGATCGCGAAGAAATGGTCGCGGTGCACGCCCAGCAGCACGTTGGGATAAAGCGCCACATATTCCGCGCCCTCGTCCCATTGGGGGCCAAGCCCCTGAAAATCATCGAAAGTACCACTGTCGTCACCGGCCATCTGGCGATAGACCAAAGTGCCCTGACCGGAAAACGCGCCGGGTTCTTCGATGTTGTAATGATCCTCCAGCCGGGAATAGCTGTTCAGCCCGGGGTGCACCCAGGGCAGGTGATAGCTTTCGCAATAGTTTTCGACCGCCAGTTTCCAGTTGGTTTTGACCGACAGTTTGAACGATGAGCTTGCGCCGCCATGCGCCATCGGCTGTTCGAATTCCTGCCAGCGCTCCAGCAGGGTGGCGTGGGCCTGTTCAAATTCCGGCGCATCGCCGCTGATGTTCACGAACACCACGTCGTGCCAGACATGGGACCGGATCCGGGTCAGGCCCAGTTCGTCGCGTTTGATATCGTCATGGGTGTTCTGGCCCGGACCGCCCACATGCGGCGTGGCGCGCAGATCGCCGTTCAGCGCATAGCACCAGCTGTGATAGGGGCAGCGGATGGCGCCGGTGATATTCGTCGCCTTTTCGATCAGGATCATGCCCCGGTGACGGCAGGTGTTCTGAAACACCCCCAGGGTTCCGTCGCGGTCGCGGATCATCACCAGCGGCATCCCCAGAAAGCTGATCGGCTTTGCGTCGCCGGGGTTGGGAACATCCTTGCCAAAGCCGATGCCGGACCAGTTCCTGAACAGGACCGATTGCTTTTCCTCGGCAAAGACCGCGGGGTCGGTGTAATGGGCATTGGGCAGCCCGCGCGCCAGATTGACAGAGGTCATGACGGGGGCAAGGTCGGTCAGCGCGGTCATCGGCATCCTCCGGCGGCAGGGGTGGCCGGAATGCTGCGGTCAGGGCCGTCGCCGCGCAATATCAGAAAACCTCATCATCAGATGAATAAAATTAATGTCAGGCCGGGCGCCGGTTCCGTTCCAGCCAGTCGCGCAGCGCAATCGCATTTTCCGACAATGCGTCGCGCGGGGCCGAGACCACGTAAAACCCTTCGGGCGCTTCCAGCGTATGGGGGCCAAACGGGACAAGGCTGTGATTGGCCAACAGCGGGCGGATCAGGTTTTGCCACCCCAG
This sequence comes from uncultured Paracoccaceae bacterium, assembly GCA_947500775.1. Lineage (GTDB taxonomy): Bacteria > Pseudomonadota > Alphaproteobacteria > Rhodobacterales > Rhodobacteraceae > CANMTD01. Next base: position 914,404 of record CANMTD010000002.1, on the reverse strand, counting down.
CACGATGCCCGCGCCATCCCGCGCCGCCTGCAGCGCGATCGTATAGTTGTTGACCCGCATCCCGGTCGCGATCTCGCCGTGATAGCCCAGTTCGGAAAACCAGCGGCGCCATGTGGTCCAGCTTGTGTCGTCCGCGTCCAGATGGATCAGCGGGCGTTGGGCCAACTGTTCCAGCGACAGATGCGCGGCCCCCTTTGCCACGGCCGGGGCGCAGACCGGCACCAGATGATCGCGAAACAGCCGGGTCTGCCATTTGTCGGGGTCCGGGTCCTGCCCATAGCGGATTCGCAGGTCCATGCCCTTGATCGGACGCCTTGGGTTGTCGGATACGATCTGATTGATCGGCACATCGCCGCGTTCTTTCCAGAACCGGATGATCAGCGGGGTCAGCCACAGCGACGACACCGCTGTGGTCGCCGCAATCGACACCACGCCCGGGTCCGAGCTCTGGCGCAGGCGCGACAGGGTGCCCGAAATATCGGAAAAGCTTTTCTCAAGGGAAATGAACAGTTTGTGCCCGGTCTCGGTCAGTTCCACGCCGCGGTGTCTGCGGTCAAACAGGGCAAGGCCAAGTTCTCCTTCCAGCGCTTTGATCTGATGGCTGACGGCGCCGGGCGTCACGTTCAGCTCTAGTGCTGCGTTCTTGAAGCTCAGGTGCCGGGCCGCCGCCTCAAACGTGGCCAGCGTGGTCAGCGGGGGAAGGTCGTAGTATCGGCGCGCCATGGGGGACTTGGTTGAATTTCACTCATGCCACTATGGGCGGTTCCGGTGTCCGGGGCGAGGGAAATCTTGGCCATGCACGGGGGGAACCCCCCGGCTTACCTGTTGTGGTCGATCCATTTCGACATCAGCCCCCGGTCGCGAAAACACTCATCCGGCACCGTGCGGCGTTTATAGCGCGCGATCTTTTCGGCAAACGCAACCTGTTTGGACGAGGGATAGTTGGAAAACCGATCACTGACGGTCCGCTGCCGGTTTTTGCTGATCCAGTCGGACAGCGCGCGGCGATCCTGATGGATATCGGCGGGCAGGGGGATATGCGAGGCGACCGCGATCTGACGGGCAAAGCGCAGTTGTTTTTCCGTTGCGGGCAACAGGTGATAGTCGTTGCTTTGGTGACCCGGTTCAAAATGCGACTGTTGCATGATCATCCCCTTTTCAAGTTGATCTGGGGATAAGATAGAACATAGGGGGAACATTTGCAAGATGTCGCCGATTCCCAATGTCGTGAACAGCCATGGCCGTCAGGCTAGGGGTAGGGATTCAGGCACGGAAAATAAGGTAAAAGCGGCGGGAACCACCAGGCAACCGTAGGGGCATCTCATTCCCGAGGACCTGTATGTACAGGTGGGCGCCAGGTAAGTGGACCAGGATCCAAACAGAGCCAGCTCCCTCGGATTTGCTTAAGGCCACCGGAATTTGGCCCGATCACGAGAAGGGCAGAACCCGCCACTCACCGACATAGGGATTGGTGGCGGGTGGGGCAAGGGCGTTCCTGACCCTGCCGGGGCGTCAAGGACTGTGCGACAGGTTTTCGGCGTTTTCATGAAGGCAGGCGCGCATCCGGGCGATGTGATCGTCCCAGCCCTTGTCCAGCGCCAGCATCAGGTCGAATGCATCCGCGCCCTGCGGCAGGCCGGTGTGTTCCAGCGACAGGCGGGTGCCGCCCGGCACCTCGTCCAGCGTCCATCTGACATGGCTGATGGCATCGCCCATCGGTTTGACCGTAAAGCTATATTCCAGCACCTCATAGGGTTGCGCCCGGGTGACTTCGCCCCAGATCAGCTTGTCGCCGCTTTCGGCGCCATACATGGCATAGGCGCCTTCGGTCAGGGGGGATTTCGGTTTGTGAAACCACAGCGCCAGCTTTTCGGGATCGGTCAGATAGGCCCAGACCTGCGCGCGGCTGGCCCGCAGATAAATGGATTTTCTCAGGATCGTATCGGTCATTGCGTATCCTTTTCGATTGCGGTTTTCAGGGCGGACAGGCGGTCGTCCCAGAAGCTGTCGAAGAAGCCCAGCCAGTCAAAAACCGGGGCCATGCCGGCGAGGTTGAAACGGTTGACCTTTTCGCGGCCGCGCGCCTCGACCGTGATCAGCCCGCCGTCCGACAGGGCGGTCAGGTGTTTCTTGACCGCAGCGCGGGTCATGTCGAAATTCCCGGCAACCTCGGCGATGGTCATGTCGCGGTCGCGAAGTAATTTCAGGATGTCGCGGCGGGTGGGGTCGGCCAGGGCGCGAAAGCAGTCTTGGGTCATTTGCAGGCTCATGTGATACCGTTTGGTATTATTTTAATATGATACCAAAAGGTATCAAGTCAATCTTAATCTGGCCTTGCCATTTGTTCACCTATTGTTCATGTTTGCCGCATGACCGACGACCTGCAACCCGGCCAGCTTTTGGCCCGCGGCGTGTGCCGCCATTTGCGCAGCCATGATTTTGTCTGTGTCGAGGAACTGGTGCCGACCTCGGGCCTGCGGGTGGATGTGATGGCGTTGGGGCCGAAGGGCGAGATCTGGGTGGTGGAATGCAAATCCAGCCGCGCGGATTTTCAGTCGGACCACAAATGGCAGGGCTATCTGGACTGGTGCGACCGGTTCTTCTGGGCGGTGGACGCGGATTTTCCAACCGATCTGCTGCCTGATCAGACCGGGTTGATCATGGCCGATGCCTATGACGCCGAGATCCTGCGCATGGGCCCCGAGGACAGGCTGGCCCCCGCACGCCGCAAGGTGATGGTGCAGAAATTCGCCCGCCACGCCGCGATCCGGCTGCAGGGGTTTCGCGATCCTGGGGTGATGCCGCGCCCTTAACTGTGAATTGAGGGAATCGCGGTTTCCGTGTAGCCTGCGCCCATTGATTTACATATTTTACAGGGATTTTGACCATGCAGATTGGCGATACCGTATTCATTGGATACCCGCATTGCGTGCATTGGGGCGTGGCGGGGGCGCAAAGCTCGCACAAAGGAACCAAGGCGATCAATCAACTGCTGTGGGGCGACTGGGCGCGGGTGGACGCGCTGGACGGGAACTGGATCGGGATCAGGACGCGGGGGCGCGATGGCTGGGTCCGGCGCGAAAACCTGCAGACCAACCGGATACTCGAGGTGAATTTCGTCGATGTGGGGCAGGGGGACGGCGCCCATATCCAGACCCCGGACGACCGGGCGCTGGTGGTGGATGCGGGCGAAAAGGACAATATGTTCCGTTTTCTGCGCTGGCGGTTCGGCCGGTTCGCAAACCCTTTCGGGTTCGAGGCGATGGTGATCACCCATCCCGACAAGGATCACTATGCCGGGTTCGGGGACCTGTTCGAAAACCCCAACGTCAACATCGGCGCGCTGTTTCACAACGGGATCGTCGAACAGGTGCAGGGCGGCAAATCGACCTTGGGGGATGAGGGCAAACCGCCGGGCGCCACCAAGAAACACATCACCGGCCTGGTGCAGACGCTGGCCGAGTTGCGCCAGATCACCGATGATCCGGCCCGGCGGGGCGGGCGGAAGTATCCCAACCTGCTGCACACGGCGGTGAACAGCGGGCGGGTGGGCGACATCCGCGCGGTGCTGGCCAGCGAGGATTTTGCCAACCCCACCTATCTGCCCGGTTTTGCCCCCGCCGATAACCGCGGCATGGTGGTCAAGGTGCTGGGGCCTTTGCCCGCAACCTTCGGGGCGATCACCGCCCTGCCCAAATTTGGCAGCAAGGGCGAGACCAAGAATGGCCATTCGGTCGTGTTGCAGATCGAGATCGGCGCGGTGCGCATTCAGCTGGGCGGTGATCTGAACGATGCGTCGCAGGACTACCTGCTGGAACGCTATACCGGGCTGAAACACCCGCCCACCGGCGCGGTCGGTGAGGATGAGATCGTGACCGCCGCCCGCCCGTTTTTCGAAGCCGATATCACCAAGGCCTGCCACCATGGCAGCCCGCATGTGGCGCCTGCCTTTCTGCGGGCGGTCAACCCTTTGGTCACGGTGGTGTCCAGCGGCGATGACGAACCCCACGCCCATCCGCGCCCCGACACATTGGGCATGATCGGCAAATACGGGCGCGGGGATCGTCCGATGATTTTCAGCACCGAACTGGCGCGGTCCACCAAGGACCGGATCAAACACCCCTATGCGGTGCGGGCCGAGCTGCGGTCTGAGCTGGCCAGGCAAGAGGCGATTGTGGCCGATCCCACCGCCACACAGGCGGCAAAGGATGCGGCCGAGGCCAGGATACAGAAAGCCCTGGCCGTGATCGAACGCAGCGTCGCCAATTACGGCATGATCAACCTGCGCACCGATGGCCGCAATGTGATTATGGCGCAGCGGCTGGAACGTGACCGATCAAAAAGCCAGCGTTGGGATATTCACCAATTCGAACCGGATCAGAACGGTGTGCTGCGGCTTGTGCATGATTAAGGGGCCGGGCTGTCCGTAAACAGTTTGCGCGCCAGCAGGATGCGGGACAGGGCGGTGACAAAGCACAAGGCGCCAAACCCCCAGGCAAGCGGCGCAAACCACGCGGGCAACAGGCACAAAAGCACGAAGAAGGCGATGGTTTCGGTGCCCTCCAGCAGCCCGCCGGTGAAATACAGCGATTTGACGCCGCGCGCGGTGGTCTGCATCTGCGCCTTTTCCGCCAGAATGGCAAAGCCCAGAAAGCTGGCGCCATTGGCATAGAAACTGGTCAACAGAAACGCGCCGGCCGCACCATTGGTGGCGGGGTCCAGCAGGACAAAGGCCAGCGGGATCACGCCGTAAAAGATGAAGTCGCAGGTGATGTCCAGATAGCCGCCGAAGGCCGTGGTATGGGTGGCGCGGGCGATGGCCCCGTCCAGCCCGTCGGCCAGACGGCCCAGCAGCAGGGGAATCAAGGCCCAGCCCGGCGCGCCCAATGCGATGATCACACCGGCCAGCAGCCCCAGCGCCAGCCCGGCCAATGTCACCATATTGGCCGACAGTCCGACCCGCGCCAGCGCCGCGCCAAACAGGTTCAGCGGCGGGTCGATCAGTTTGCGCATGGTCCCGTCAAGCATGGATCATCCTGTGTTTTCTTTGGGATGTTGGCCAAAACGGCGCCGGGTGCAAGCCGCCTCACGCATTTGTGGGCGGGGTGGGCGTGTCATGATCTGGGGAATGGTACCACCTCCTGGTCTCGAACCAGGGACCTCTTGATCCACAATCAAGCGCTCTAACCAACTGAGCTAAGGCGGCACTGGCGGCTGATTTAGCGTTGCTTGGCTGCGATTGCAAGGCAAGATCGGTGCTAAAGATCAATCTCCCAGGATTGTTCCACAAGGTCCTGGCTAAAATTGCGTACCGGGATCGAGGCGGTCAGGCGGAACCCGTTTCTGGCATAAAGCGCGCAGGCCGCGCGGTGGCTTTCGTGGGTCCAGAGCCGCAGGGTGCGATAGCCCGCATCGCGGGCGAAATCGGTGCAAAGCGTCAGCAATTGATGGCCCAGCCCCATGCCGCGTGCGGCGGGTTCCAGCAGGAACAGCCGCAGCTTGGCGATGCCGGGCGTGCCTTCGCGCACGCAAAAGATCGACCCCAGCCGCTGATCGCCGCGATGGGCGATCCAGGCGCGTTCCTGCGCGGGGTCGTGATCGCGGATATAGGCGGCCAGAATCTCGGCGACCAGCGCTTCGAAACTGGCGTCGAAACCATCGTTTTCGGCGTAAAGTTCGGCATGGCGCTGAATCAGCCAGCCTGCATCGCCGATAGCCAGATCGCGGAATGTGACAGGGGTGGTCATGCGCCCATGAAAACGGTCAAATAAAAGCGGCGTCAAGCCCGAGCCTTGCCATGCAGCGGTGAAACCGATAGGCCGACGCCGACGCGCGACAGTGATAAAAGGACCCGACATGAGCATCGACAAGGAAAGCGACATCGCGGCCAATTTGCAGATCGGCCCCACCTCGCTGGGTATGGTGCGGATCTATGTTGAGGCCGAAGGGGTGGATCTGCCTTTGGATTTCGACCCCGAAGAGGCCGAAGAGATTGCCGAAGAGATTCGGGCGGCGGCGACGCGCGCCCGCGCCATGGCCGCGAAGTAACCCGGTGATCTGACCTGATTGAGGCGCGTTCCGCGCCACGCCTTTCGTCTCGCGCCCCGGGGGCGCTCGGGTGGGTGGGCGCCGCGCGGTCAGTTTTCCGGTTTGACCGTGATCTCCTGACGCAAGGCGCCATCGCCGGTGTCGAAGATCAGGATGCGGTTGTCATCCGTCACCACCGCGTACCAGTCGGAGCCGGCGGTAAAGGCGGTCACCGTGGTGCCTTCGGGCAGGGCGATGTGATCCGGCAGCGCCACGGGATCGGGCCGTGTCTGCAAGCGGATGACAAGCAGCGCGATGATCACTAAAACCCCTGCAATCATCGTGGCGGTCAGGACCGTCACCAATATACGCAGGAATTTCAGGTTCGGGGGGTCTTCCTCCGGTGTCGGAGCATCGTCCATGTCCATTATTCGCCGCCTTCTGGTGGTCATCGGGGCCAATCCGCCCGCGCGCCTTGATAAGGCGCTTTCGCGCGACGTGCCAGAGGGCGAAGGCCTGTCGCGGTCGCGTCTGGTCAAACTGATCGCCGAAGGTGCGGTCAGCCGGGATGGTGTGGTGCTGGACGATCCGCGCGCCCGGGTGGCCGAGGGCGACACATTGGAGGTGGTGTTTCACGAGGCCGAAGAGGTCGAAACCCGGCCCGAGGATATCCCGCTGGACATCGTCTATGAGGACGAGGCGCTGGTGGTGGTTAACAAACCCGTGGGCATGGTGGTGCATCCGGCACCGGGCAGTCCGGGCGGCACGCTGGTCAACGCCCTGCTGCATCATTGCGGCGATACGCTGTCGGGGATCGGCGGCGAAAAGCGCCCCGGCATCGTGCACCGGATCGACAAGGACACCAGCGGGTTGCTGGTGGTGGCGAAATCGGACAAGGCGCATACCGGGCTGGCCGCGCAATTCGAAGCGCATAGTGTGAACCGCCATTATCTGGCGGTGGTCTACGGTGTGCCCGATGCGGGCGATCCGCGCCTGCGCGGGGTGCGCGGTGTCAGTTTCGAGGCGGGCAATGTTCTGAAAATCACCACCCAACTGGCGCGCCACCGGACCGACCGGCAGAAACAGGCGGTGGTGTTCAACGGCGGGCGCCACGCGGTGACCCGCGCCCGGATCGAGGAAACCTTTGGCAATCCCGGTGCAGCGGCCTTGATCAACTGCTGGCTGGAAACCGGGCGCACCCATCAGATCAGGGTTCATATGACCCACGCAGGCTTTGGCCTGATCGGCGATCAGACCTATGGCGGGCGGCGCAAACTGTCGGAAAAAGCCGTGGGGGCCGCGGGGGCAGAGGCCGCGCGCGCCTTTCCACGGCAGGCGCTGCATGCCGCCAGCTTGGGGTTTATCCACCCCGTCAGCGGTGAAAACATGGCGTTCGAGGCGCCTTTGCCGCCCGATATGGCGGGGCTTATCGCCGCATTGCGGGGATGAAACACTTTGCACATGGTCGTGAAAACCCATGAATTTTCATGTAATTTCGACGGAAATGCGCACATGTTGCGTGCAATCAGGCAGAGACCGTGAACTTGAACTGACCGGTTCACGTCCCTAAATTGATAGCGATAACAGGGAGCGAGAGGGGCACCCATGAGCAACTATGCAAATCTACCGGCACCCAGCCCGGAGCAGGGCCTGAACCGCTATATGCAGGAAATCCGCAAATTTCCGCTGCTGGAACCGGAACAGGAATACATGCTGGCCAAGCGCTGGGTTGACCATCAGGACACCGAGGCCGCGCATCAGATGGTGACGTCGCACCTGCGACTGGCCGCCAAGATCGCCATGGGCTATCGCGGCTATGGCTTGCCGCAGGCCGAGGTGATTTCCGAGGCCAACGTCGGCCTGATGCAGGCTGTCAAACGGTTCGACCCGGAAAAAGGCTTTCGTCTGGCGACCTATGCGATGTGGTGGATCCGCGCCTCGATCCAGGAATATATCCTGCGGTCGTGGTCTTTGGTGAAACTGGGCACCACCAGCGCCCAGAAGAAACTGTTCTTCAACCTGCGCAAGGCCAAGGCCCGCATCGGCGCGCTGGAAGAGGGCGATCTGCTGCCCGAACATGTGGAAAAGATCGCCCATGATCTGAACGTGACCGAGGATGAGGTCATTTCGATGAACCGGCGGTTGTCGGGCGGCGATGCGTCGCTGAACGCCACGGTCGGCAGCGATGGCGATACCACGACGCAATGGCAGGACTGGCTGGAAGACGAAGATGCCAATCAGGCCGAGGCCTATGCCGAAAAGGACGAATTGGAAAGCCGCCGCGAGCTGTTGATGCAGGCGATGGACACGTTGAATGACCGTGAAAAGGACATTCTGGTGCAGCGCCGGTTGCAGGATACGGTCGTCACGTTGGAAGACCTGTCCGGCCAGTATAACGTCAGCCGCGAACGCATCCGCCAGATCGAGGTGCGGGCGTTCGAAAAGCTGCAGAAACGCATGAAGGAAATGGCCCGCGACAAAGGGCTGATTTCGCAACTGTCGTAAACGGACCCTCCAGCGCCCCGGAACTGCACCCTGCGGTTTCGGGGCGTCCGTATTTTTCCCCCATCAGACAACCGGGCAACCGCACCGCGCGCGGATTTCCGCTTTCCGCGCCGCGCGATTTTCACTAGCCTTCCGCCGACACCACGGAGGGACAGGCGATGCAGGAACCGGTCAACTGGGGCATTCTGGGGGCTGCGAAATTCGCGCGCGAACAGATGGGGCCCGCGATCCATGCGGCCAAAGGCGCGCGTCTGGCGGGACTGGCCACGCGGTCGCCGGACAAGGCGGCGGGGTTTCAGGCGTTTTGCCCGGATCTGACTGTGCACGACAGCTATGACGCGCTGCTGGCGGACCCGGCGATCGATGCGGTCTATATCCCGCTGCCCAATACGCTGCATGTCGAATGGGTGGAAAAGGCGATACAGGCGGGCAAGCATGTCTTGTGCGAAAAACCGATTGCGATGCAGGCCGGGGATATCGACGCGCTGATTACCCTGCGCGATCAGAGCGATCTGCTGGTGACCGAGGCCTATATGATCGTGCACCACCCGCAATGGCAGCGCGCGCGCCAGATCGTGCAGGACGGGCTGATCGGCAAGCTGCTGCATGTGGATGGGGTGTTCAGCTATGACAACCGCGCCGATACCGACAACATCCGCAACCGCCCCGACACCGGCGGCGGCGCCTTGCCCGATATCGGGGTCTATACTTTCGGCAGCGCCCGGTTCGTGACCGGCAAGGAACCGCAGATGCTGGCCGCCAATATCACTTGGGAAAACGGGGTCGACACGACCTCGCGCATTGTCGCGCAGTTTCCGGGGTTCAGCTATAATTGCGTGGTGTCGATGCGGATGCACCCCCGGCAGGAAATGACGTTCCACGGCGACAAGGGGTTTTTCAAACTGACGGCCCCCTTCAACCCGCAGGTTTTCGGCGAGGCGCGGATCGAATTGCACCAGCCGGGGCTGGTGATGCAGACCGAACGTTTCCCCGCCGCCAACCACTATGTCCTGCAGGTTCAGGCGTTTTGCGACAGCATCCGGAACGGCGTCGAATACCCCTGGCATCTGGAAGATGCGCGCGGCACGCAGGACATGATCGACCGGGCGTTCCGGGCCGCGCGGGGGTAAACCGGGCGATATTGCGCTGAATCAAGGCGCGGTTCGCTGCTTTGGGGCATCTTTCGCTGAACCGGAGATAGGAGCGAACGATGAAACCCATTCATACATTTGTGGTGCTGGCCAATGAGCATGAGGCCAGATTTCTGGAAAATTCAGGCGTCGGCAAAGGCTTGAACGAGCTAAGCGCGATGCGTCTGCAGGCCGAAACCCGCTATGCCGATGCACCGGGCCGGTCGCAGGCGGCGGCGGGGCAGGCGCGTCACGGGCTGGATCGCAGCGAAACCGAACGGGAACAGGACCGCCATGCCTTTGCCACGCAGGTGATCGCGGCGACAGAGGCGCAATGGGCGCAGGGCGCCTATGACCGTCTGGTGCTAAGCGCCCCCCCCAAGATGCTGGGCGTGCTGCGCCCGATGCTGAAAGGGGCGGCGGGGGCCGCGTTGCTGGCCGATATGGACAAGGATCTGCTGCAGGAAACGGTCAGGGATCTTGTCGGGCATTTTGAGGATATTGTCGTTTTCTGATGGAGAGAGCCATGAATGACGATCTGAAAGACGTGACACCGCCCGAGCCACCCGAACCGGAAGCGTCCGAACCGGAAAAATCCGATCGCTCCGGGGTCTGGATGCGGGGGCTATGGATGCTGGTTCTGGTGTTCCTGTTTGCCTTGGCCGAAACGGTTCTGTTCGCCTGTGCGGTCCTGCAATTCCTGTGGATGCTGTTTTCGGGGAAAAAGAACAGCAATATCGCCAAATTCGGTGACTCTTTGGGTCGGTGGCTGGCGGCGACGGCGCGGTTTCAAAGCGGCGCCAGCGAGGAAAAGCCGTTCCCCTGGTCTAACTGGGTATAACCGGCGCCGTGGCCGCCCCTGCCTGAATGACAAGGGGCGGCCATCGCGGCTTTGGTCAGTCTTCCATCGCTTCCAGCTCGTCGATCATGCCGGAAATCATGCTCAGCCCCTTGTCCCAGAACTTGGGGTCGCTGGCGTCCAGCCCGAAGGGGGCCAGCAGGTCCTTGTGGTGCTGTGATCCGCCTGCGCGCAGCATCGTGAAATATTTGTCCTGGAACTCGGGATCACCTTCTTCATAGACCGCATAAAGCGCGTTCACCAAACCGTCGCCGAAAGCATAGGCATAGACGTAGAACGGTGAATGGATGAAATGCGGGATATAGGCCCAGAAGGTTTCATAGCCATCCATGAAGTTGAACACCGGGCCCAGGCTTTCGGCCTGAACCGATATCCACAGGTCGTTGATATCCTCGGGCGTCAGCTCGCCCTCGGCGCGGGCGGCGTGCAGTTTGCATTCGAAGTCATAGAACGCGATCTGGCGCACGACGGTGTTGATCATATCCTCGACCTTGCCGGCCAGCAGGGTCTTGCGTTCCTCTTTGGTCTTGGCGCCTTCCAGCAGTTTGCGGAAGGTCAGCATTTCGCCGAAAACCGATGCGGTTTCGGCCAGCGTCAGCGGGGTCGAGGCCAGCAATTCACCCTGACCGGCGGCCAGCACCTGATGCACGCCGTGCCCCAGTTCATGCGCCAATGTCATCACGTCGCGCGGTTTGCCCAGATAGTTCAGCATCACATAAGGGTGGACATCAACCACGGTGGGATGGGCAAAGGCGCCCGGCGCCTTGCCCGGTTTGACGCCCGCGTCGATCCAGCCGTCGGTGAAGAACGGCTTGGCGATTTCGGCCATTTCGGGGGCGAAATCGGCATAGGCGTCCAGCACGGTCTTGGTGGCGGCGTCCCAGTCGACAATCGCGGGGTCGGCGGTGGGCAGGGGGGCGTTGCGGTCCCAGACCTCCATCGTTTCCAGCCCCAGCCATTTCGCCTTCAGCTTGTAATAGCGGTGGCTGAGCTTGGGATAGGCGGCGACAACCGCGTTGCGCAGCGCCTCGACAACCTCGGGTTCCACGTGGTTGGCCAGATGGCGCCCGGTCTGCGGCGTCGGCATCTTGCGCCAGCGGTCTTCGACCTCTTTTTCCTTGGCCAGCGTGTTGTGGACGCGGGCGAAAAGCTTGACGTTTTCGCCGAACACCTCGGCCAGTTCGCGCGCGGCGGCTTCGCGTTTGGCGCGGTCGGTATCGGTCAGCAGGTTCAGCGTGCCTTCGATGTTCAACGCCTCGCCATCGACGCTGAATTCCAGCCCGGCGATGGTTTCATCGAACAGTTTGTTCCAGGCGGTGGCACCGACAACCGATTGATCGTGCAGGAATTTTTCCAGCTCATCCGACAATTGATGCGGCCGCATCGCGCGCAGCCGGTCAAACAGCGGCTTATAGCGGGCCAGATCGGCGTTTTCGGCAAACAGCGCGTCCAGACGGGCGTCATCGATCCGGTTGATTTCCAGCGTATAGAACACCAGCGGGGTGGTGAAGGTGGTGATCTTGTCCTGACAGTCGGACAGGAATTTGGCGCGGTCGCCGTCGGTGGTGTTCTGGTAATACCGCAGCCCGGCAAAGGACATGATCCGCCCGCCGACCACATCGATCCGTTCATAGCGCAGCACGCAGTCCAGCATCGCCTGCGCATCCAGATCGGCCAGTTTGCCCTGGTAATCGGCGGCGAAATCGGCGCAGGCCTGTTCCAGCCACGCCATGTCGCGGGCCAGTTCGGGGGCGTCTTCGGCGCTGTAAAGATCGCTCAGGTCCCATTCGGGCAGTTGGCCCAGGCTGTCGCCCGCGCTGGCGTTGGCGTCAAAGACGGGGGCGGGCTGGGTGAAACGCATGGGAAACCTCTTGATCTGTTCAGCAAAGACTTAGGCGCTGTCGGCGGCGGGTTTCAAGGTCTGATGCGCGGGCGGGCGGCATAATCGGGGCCGCCCGCCGTTTTGGTCACCGGATCAGGCGGACATCGTTTCCGGTCGGACCGCGGCGGCGTCGCGGAAATGGGCGGCGGTCTGATCAAAGAACAGCGCCCGCATTTCGGGGGCTTCCATCATCACCTCGTGCCGACAGCCGGGCACGGTTTCCAGCCGCCCGTTCGGCCAGCGGGCCATGCGCGCGATGATTTCATCCGGCGAGACGATCATTTCATCCGACCCCAGAAAGGTCAGCGTCGGCACATCGGGCGAAGGCTGTTTGCGCAGGTCGCGAATCTCGCGCAGGGCCTGATGAATCCATGTCAGGCTGGGGCCCCCCAGCGCCAGTTCGGGCCGGGCCGCGACCTGCCGCTGCATATAGGCGTACATTTCGGGGTCGGTGGTCAGCTCGTTCCCTTCAAAGGGGGCGGCTTTGACATAGGTGTCGCTGCCGGTGGTGCCGGGAACGAACCTGTCGCCCAGACCGGCCAGATGCGCCACCGTGCTGATCGCCCAGGCCGCAGAGCGGGCGGCGGGCGACATCCGGATGTCCCACATCGGGCCGCTGAAACTGGCGGCAGCCACCGGCAGCCCGTTCATCAGCGCGCGCAGGCCGATGCAGCCGCCCATCGAATGGCCGATCAGAAAAAAGGGCTGGGGCAGGTTCAGCGCGGGCAGGGCGGCTAGAACCGCCTGTATATCCTGCTGATACCCGTCGAAATCGGCAACATGGCCGACATTGCGATTGGCCAAAGGCCGGTCGGCCAGCCCCTGACCGCGCCAATCCACGGCCACGGTCGCAAAACCGCGTTTGCGCAGGTCTTCGGCGGCGCGCCCGTATTTTTCGATGTATTCGGTCCGGCCGGGAAACAGCAGCACAGTGCCCTGCGCGCCCTCGGACCAGACACCGATGCGCAGTTGCACACCGTCCTTGGCAGTCAGCCAATAGGCGGCCCCGTTGGCGGGGCCGTCGGCAAGATCGTCGTAAAAAGGGGCTGTCCGCACCGGGTTAACCCAGGATGCTGCCCAGTTTCATCGCCAGACCCATATCGCCGTCCACCGACAGCTTGCCGGTCATGAAGGCCGCGGTGGGGTTCAGTTCGCCATCCATCATCGCCTTGAAGGTTTCGGCATCGGCGGTCAGCGTGACATCGGCGTCGTCGTCGCTGGCGCGGGCCCCGTCGGCGTCGATCACGATGCCACCTTCGTCTTCGATCAGGAACTTGGCCGAACCGTCGAACCCGCCTTCGATTTTTTCGTTCAGGGCGGCTACGGCTGCTTCGATAACGTCGCTCATGGTCAGTCTCCAGAATTTGATGCGATGGGAACTCGATTTCCCGCCGAAATGCATTACACTGCTCAGTGTTATGATCGTAGCCCGAAAATATCTCAAACATATCGTTGCGGCATTTTTATTTTTTGCCGCAGTGTCGCCGGTGACGGCGGCCGAAGAAACCCGGCTGGACCAGCTTTATGCGCAATTGCAGGAGCAGGGTTTGCCGAACTGGAAAACGGTCGAGGAAGAGATCTGGCTGGAATGGTCGAAATCCGGATCGCCCGCGATGGATCTGCTGCTGAAACGCGGCCGCGACGCAATGGAAAAAGGCACCTTCGATGTGGCGATCGAACATCTGACCGCGCTGGTCGACCACGCGCCGGGTTTTGCCGAAGCCTATAATGCCCGCGCGACCGCCTATTTTCGCACCGGTCTGTATGGCCCGGCCTTGGCCGATATCCAGCAGACGCTGGCGCTGAACCCGCGCCACTTCGGCGCGCTGACCGGTCTTGGCACGATTATGGAAGAGCTGGAACAGACCGATAAGGCGCTGGGTGCTTATGGTGCGGCGCACGCTATACATCCCAACGATCCCGATTTAAAAGAGGCGCTTGATCGGTTGACCGTCACGGTGACCGGCGTCACCCTGTAATACGGCAGCCAAAGGTCAAGGAATATGCGCGACGCGGCGCGGATCACGGCGGTCCTCGGCCCGACCAATACCGGCAAAACCCATTATGCAATCGAACGGATGCTGGCGCATCGCACCGGGGTCATCGGCCTGCCGCTGCGATTGCTGGCGCGCGAGGTTTATGACCGGATCGTGGCCCAGCGGGGGCCGTCGGTGGTGGCGCTGGTCACCGGCGAGGAACGGATCGTGCCCGAGCGGACCCAGTATTGGGTCTGCACGGTCGAAGCGATGCCGCTGGACATCGGGGCGGATTTTCTGGCGATCGACGAAATCCAGCTTTGCGCCGATCCCGAACGCGGCCATGTCTTCACCGACCGTCTGTTGCGGGCGCGCGGGTTGCATGAAACCCTGTTTCTGGGCGCCGACACGATGCGCGGCGCGATTGCAGCACTGGTCCCCAAGGCGCAGTTCATGCGGCGCGAGCGATTCTCGGAACTGGTCTATACAGGTTCGAAAAAGATAAGCCGCATGCCTGCGCGATCCGCCATCGTCGGGTTTTCGGTTGAAAACGTCTATGCGATTGCCGAACTGATCCGCCGTCAAAAGGGCGGCTGCGCGGTGGTCATGGGCGCGCTCAGCCCGCGCACGCGCAACGCGCAGGTCGATCTGTATCAGAACGGCGATGTCGATTACCTGGTGGCCACCGACGCCATTGGCATGGGGTTGAACCTGGATATCAAACACGTGGCCTTTTCCGGGCTGCGCAAGTTCGACGGGCGCCGGATGCGGCAGTTGCAGCCCAACGAACTGGCCCAGATCGCAGGCCGCGCCGGGCGCCACATGACGCCGGGCAGCTTCGGCGTGACGGGCGAGGCGCCGCCGCTGGACGATGGCGTGGCCGAGGCGATCATGGCGCATCGCTTTACCCCGCTGAAGAAACTGCAATGGCGCAACCCGGCGCTGGAGTTTGGCACCGCGCAGCGGCTGATCACCTCGCTTGAACAGGGCACCGATGACGAATGGCTGGCGCGCGGGCGCGAAGCGGACGATCTGCACGCGCTCAAAACGCTGTCGGATATGCCCGAGGTGCGCGACCGGATGCGTGGCGCGGCGGATGTGCGGCTGCTGTGGGATGTCTGCCGCATCCCCGATTTCCGAGGAATCAGTCAGGCCGAACACACCGGCCTGCTGGAACAGATGTTCGGCTTTTTGCACGAATTCGGCCGGGTGCCCGACGATTGGCTGGCGCGTCAGGTCAAACGCATCGACCGGACCGAGGGCGATATTGACGCATTATCGAAACGATTGGCGTATATCCGTACATGGACCTATGTTGCACAGCGCAAAGGGTGGGTTGATGACGAAAACCATTGGCGCGGGGCGACCCGCGCTGTAGAAGACCGCCTGTCGGATGCCCTGCATGGGGCGCTGACGAAACGATTTGTTGACCGGCGCACAAGTGTTTTGTTGCGGCGGTTGAAGCAGAAGGAGAGCCTTGTGGCCGACGTGAACGACAAGGGCGATGTGACGGTAGAGGGCGAATTCGTTGGCCGTCTGGAAGGATTCCGGTTCCGGCAGGATACAAGCGCCAGCACCGATGAGGCGAAAACGCTGCGCCAGGCCAGTCTGGTCGCGCTGAAACCCGAATTCCACCTGCGCGCGGACCGGTTCTATAACGCGCCGGACACCGAGATCGATTTTACCGAACAGGGCGGCCTGATGTGGGGCGAACACGCGGTGGGCAAGCTGGTGGCGGGCCCCGAGGTGTTGAAGCCACAGGTCGAAGCCTTTGTCGATGACGAAGCAGACGTTGATGTCGCCGAAAAAGTGGCGCGCCGGTTGCAGCATTTCATCGACCGCAAGGTGGCCACGTTGTTCGAACCGCTGCTGGCGGTTCAGCGCGATGAAACCCTGACCGGTCTGGCCCGTGGCTTTGCTTTCCGAATGGTCGAAGCTTTGGGCATCCTGAAACGCGATGCCGTGGCAGGTGAGGTCAAGGAACTGGATCAGGACGCACGCAGCCTGTTGCGCAAGCACGGCATCCGGTTCGGCCAGTTCACGATCTTCATGCCGCTGCTGCTGAAACCCGCGCCGACGCGGTTGCGTCTGGTGCTGTGGTCGCTGGCGCAAAAGCTGGATGAATTCCCCGAAAGTCCGCCGCCGGGTCTGGTGACGATTCCGACCGATAAGAATGCGCCCGAAGGCTATCACGAATTGTCGGGCTACCGCGCCGCTGGCGCCCGCGCGATCCGCATCGACATGCTGGAACGGCTGGCCGATCTGCTGCGCGCCCAAGACAGCCGTGGCGGGTTCGAGGCGACCCCGGACATGTTGTCGATCACCGGCATGACGCTGGAACAGTTCGCCGACCTGATGCAGGGGCTGGGATACAAGGGCGAACGCGGCGAGCGGGTCAAGGTCAAACCGGCGCCCGTGACGGTTGCCGCGGATCCGGACCCCAGCCCGACCGAGGTGCCGACGCCGCCCTCGGAAACGCCTGTTGAACCCACCGAGGTTCCCGAGCAACCGCAAGAGGCGCCGCCTGCGGCCCCGCAGGAAACCCCGATCCCCGACATGCCCGAGGTGCCGGGCGATGCGCCGATGGCCGCATCCGAGGCCGAAGCGGCCCCTGAAAAGGCCGAAGCAGCCCCCGAAATGGAGGTCTTCTATACCTTCACATGGGCACCGCGTCGCCAGGGTGGTGGTAACAAACCGCGTGGCGAGCGCCCGCAGGGTAAACCGCGCGGCAAACCGGGCAAGGGCAAGGGCAAGCGCCCGGCTCAGGATGCGCAAAAATCCTATCAGGCACGGCCCCCCCGCAAGGAAAAACCGATCGACCCCGACAACCCCTTCGCCGCCGCGCTGATGGGGCTGAAGGACAAGACCTGAAGTGTCCGAGATCGCGCGCCCGCTGATCCGGCTGGACAAATGGCTGTGGCAGGCGCGCTTTTTCAAAACACGCACGCTGGCGGCCAAGGTCGTCAGCGGCGGCCATGTGCGGGTCAATGGCGTCAAGACCGCGAAACCGGCCCAAAAGGTCGGGCAGGGCGACACGCTGACCTTTCCGCAGGGGCGCGATATCCGGGTGGTGCGTATCCTGTTGCCCGGCGACCGGCGCGGCCCCGCGACCGAGGCGCAAACATTATACGACGATATGACCCCCGACCGGAAAGATGTTCCCCCAGCGCCGCGATACGAAGGCAAAGGGCGTCCGACCAAGAAGGACAGGCGGCAGATTCATCTTTTCGATCCACCGCCGCTTGAATGATCCGGCCCTCTGGTCTAGCTAATCCGGTGTCACGATCAACGAAAGTCCGCCCATGACCTATATCGTCAACGACAATTGCATCGCCTGCAAATACACCGACTGCGTCGAAGTGTGTCCGGTCGATTGCTTTTACGAAGGCGAAAACATGCTGGTCATCCATCCGGATGAATGCATCGACTGCGGCGTCTGCGAACCCGAATGCCCCGCCGATGCGATCCGCCCGGACACCGAGCCGGACATGGAGAAATGGGTCGAATTCAACCGCAAATATTCCGAGGCGTGGCCGGTGATCATCACCAAGAAAGACCCGCTTCCCGAAGCGGAAGAACGCGACGGCGAAACCGGCAAGCTGGAAAAGTATTTTTCCGAAAAACCGGGCGAAGGCGGCTAAGGCGATTCGCATATCCGGGCTTTGGCCGGGATATCTGCGACGGGTTTTAACCTTTTATTTCTTAGGAAACGGGCACTTCTGGCCCGTGCTGCGACGCGGCACTTTAAAGTTGCGGCATTTTTTGCTACATTCATGTGACAACAAATGTGTGAACCTGACAGCCACACGCGGCGGACATCGCCTGCGGGGTGGTTTTTTAGCGCCGGATTTCCGTTTGCCCCCGCGACTTATGTTTTCGGGGCTTCGAATTTGACGCTGAAGTCCGGCTCTCCCTGTGAGGAAAACGCTGAATGAGCAAATCTAAGAAATCCGAATTCCGGCCCAATGATTACGTCGTATACCCCGCACATGGTGTGGGCAAGATCGTCTC
Source organism: uncultured Paracoccaceae bacterium (assembly GCA_947500775.1). GTDB lineage: Bacteria > Pseudomonadota > Alphaproteobacteria > Rhodobacterales > Rhodobacteraceae > CANMTD01. The sequence goes on along the minus strand of CANMTD010000002.1, from coordinate 896,014 downwards.
GATCGAAGAGCAGGAAATCGCCGGCATTGAGCTGGAGCTTTTTGTTATCTCTTTCGAGAAAGACAAGATGACCCTGCGGGTGCCCACCCATAAGGCGACCGAGGTTGGCATGCGTTCCTTGTCATCCCCCGATGTCGTTGATCAGGCCATGACCACGCTGAAAGGCAAAGCCAAGGTCAAACGCGCGATGTGGTCGCGCCGGGCGCAGGAATACGAACAGAAGATCAATTCCGGTGACCTGATTTCCATCGCCGAAGTGGTGCGCGACCTGCACCGCGCCGACGATCAGCGCGAGCAAAGCTATTCCGAACGTCAACTGTACGAAGCGGCCCTGGAACGGCTGACCCGCGAAGTCGCGGCTGTCAGCGGTCTGGAAGAAAGCCGTGCGCAATTGCAGGTGGGCGAAGTTCTGGTGTCACGCGCCGCCGCCTAGGCCGCCGCCGACCCAGTTGTGAACAGGTTGAAAGCCGCAGCATCCGCTGCGGCTTTTACTTTGCGGGGGTGTCTTCGGATGTGTCGGGGGCGGGGGGCTGAACGGTGCGGTCCTGAGACACCAGTGCGGTTTCCAGCTCTTTGTTCAGGGCGCGTGCCCGTTCCAGATAGGCGGGGTTCTGTTCCAGCGGGACATTGGGTTTCCACAGCGCGGCCAGATCGCGCAGCGCCTGCCGGTCGTGTTTGTAGAATGCGGTTTCCAGCTCGTTCGCTTCGAAATCGGTGTAGCCCATGTTTTCCAGAACATAACGCCCGGCCCGCAGGCTGCTGTCGAACATTTCACGCACGATGTCATTGGCGCCGGCACGGTACAGTTCGTACACATGGACCCGGTCGCGGGCGCGGGCCACGATGTGCAGATCGGGGCGTTCGCGCCGGGCGTATCGGACCAGTTTCAGGTTGTCATCCTTGTCGTCCAGGGCGGCGACCAGCACCCGCGCCTCGGCCAGACCGGCGGCATGCAGCAGTTCGGGCCGCGTCGGATCGCCCAGAAAGCTTTTGAACCCGAATTTGCGCATCAATTGTATGGTCGGCAGATCGTGGTCCAGAACGGTGGATCGCAGCCCCGACATCTGCAGCATCCGGTTGACCACCTGGCCGAACCGGCCGACGCCCGCGATGATGATCGGCTGCTGTTCGTCGATCTCATCGGCTTCGCGCTGTTCTTCGGGGTCAGTCAGGCGACGCGACACCTGATCGTAGATGATGAAAGACAGTGGGGTAAACAGCATCGACAGGGCGATCACCAACAGCATGGTCTGGCCCAGGTCATCGGTCAGGACCCGGGTCTGCAGGGCAAAGCTGATCAGCACAAAGCCGAATTCACCGGCCTGCGCCAGCCCAAGGGTGAACAGCCATTTGTTGCGCCGTTGCAGTTTGAACAGCAGGGCCAGCCCGAACAGGATGACGCCTTTGACCACCATCAGCCCGATGGCCAGCCCGAAGATATTGACCGGGTTGGCAAACAGCAGCTGGAAATCGATCCCCGCGCCCACGGTCATGAAGAACAGACCCAGCAGCAGGCCCTTGAACGGCTCGACGCTGCTTTCCAATTCGTGCCGGAATTCCGAGTTGGCCAGAACCACCCCGGCCAGAAACGTGCCAAGCGCGGGCGAGACACCGACCATGATCATCAGGATGGCGATTCCGACCACGATGAACAGGGCGACGGCGGTGAACATTTCGCGCAGGCGGGTGGCGTGGATCACCCGAAACAGCGGCCGGGTCAGATAGTGACCGCCCAGTATGATGGCGGCAATCGCGGCCAGCGTGACCAGCGTCACGCCCCAGCCGGGCAGGCCCTCGACCAGCGAAATGGCGTGTTCTCCGGCGCCGTGGCCCGCGTCCATCGTCGGGCGCTGGACCGATCCGTCGGGGCCGAACACCGCCGTCGGGCGGGTGGCCAGCAGCGGCAGCAGGGCCAGCATCGGGATAACGGCGATATCCTGCGTCAACAGCACCGAAAACGTCGACCGTCCGCCCTGCGTCTGCATCAGCCCCTTTTCATTCAGCGTCTGCAACACGATCGCGGTCGAGGACAGCGCCAGAATCAATCCGATCGCCAGCGCCGTGCGCCAGTCCAGACCAAAGACGATCCCCGCATACATCACCGCCAGCGTGGTCAGGCTGATCTGCAACCCGCCCAGCCCCAGCAACCGGTGCCGCATGTCCCACAGCGCCCGTGGCTCCAGCTCCAGACCGATCAGGAACAGCATCATCACCACGCCGAATTCCGCAAAATGCTGCAAATCCTGGGTTTCGCTGCCGACCAGCCCAAGCACCGGGCCGATTGCGATACCTGCCAGCAGATATCCCAGCACCGATCCCAGCCCCAGACGCGTGGCCAGCGGCACCGCGATGACCGCGGCGGCAAGGTAGATCGTGGCTTGCAGCAGAAAACCTTCCATCGAGGGTCCTTGTGTTTTGGCGGCGCGGCACCGGAATGCGCGTCAGGCAGGATGTGCGATAGCAGCGCCGGTGAATATGCCGAGTGAAAGCAATATATTCTTAACTACTGTCGAAACTTTGCGCGCTCAAATGACTTAATGTAACAGCGGACATATAATTCGCGAGGTCCCCGCCACGGCCGTCATTTAACTGCGCGGCATCTGCAGGACGATGTTGCGTCCCTTTTTGATGTAACGCAGTTCGCTGTCGCTGATCGCGGCAATCTGGCCGCCGTCGATCCGGTCGCCAACCTTGACTTTAAGATAGCGCCCGGATGGCAGGCGCACCAGCGCCCGGCGATCGGATTTGGTGCCATAGACCCCGATCAGATTGACCTTGCGCAGATTGATGGCGTTTTGAACCGTGGCCTGTTTGGCCACCGACGCCGATGACGGAATGCGCGGGGCGATGGCGGCGGTTGCGGGCACCGCAGGTGCGGCGGGGGCTGTGCGCGCCTCGCGCAGGGCGCGCTCGACCTGTTTTGAAAAATCCTTGGGCCGGGAAACCGGTTTGAACGACCGGGCCAGGGCCAGTGAACTTGCCTCATCCAGCGGGACGGTGCTGCCCAGGGCGGTGGCGGGCGCTGTGGCCTGTTGGCGGGTAAATTCCTCTTGCGCCGAGGCCGGGCGCGCCTGCGGGCGAATGGCGGCCAGTTCGGCCCGGCTGAGCCCGTCCAGATTGGCGCGTTCATTCAGCTCGCTCAGGTTGGCGGGGCGGGGCCGGGGGCGCAGCCCGGCAAGGCTGGGATCGGCGGCGGCCAGAAGATCGGTAAGGTCAGGCTCGGGCGGTTCGGTCCGCGCGGGGGGCACCACCGGCGGGCGCCCGGTCCGCACCAGAATGCCGTCGGGGTTCAACGTGCCCTCGGGCGTCGGGATCACCAGACCCCGCGCGTCCAGATCGAACACATTGCCCGCCGCCCCGGGGCTGGTCGGCGTATTGGGGCGCAGGTCATCGTTTTCGGCCTGCGGCAACGCCACCGCATCCTGCGAAATGATCGCCGGGTCGATCGAGGCGATATAAAGGTTTTCCAGATCATCCATCGCCACATCGCCGGTGGCCGAAGGCGCCAGCGGCCAGATTCCGGTGGCGGCATAAAGCGTCTGGGCGGCCTCTTCGGTCAGGCGCGCGGGGGCGGCGATGACCGGCGGCAACCCATCGGTCAACGGCACATCGGTTGTCGCGTCGGGGGCAATGTCGGGCGTCGGACCCACCGGTTCCGGCAGAACAGGCGCCGTGATCGGGCCCAGGGTCGCAACGTCGGTTTCGGTATCGCGTGGCATTGACGGCGTGTCGGGGGTGGCCTCGGCCTGTTCAACCGCCGGGATCGCGGGCGGGGTGGCGCCCTGAACAACCGGCGATCTGTCGGACGTCAGCACAGCCCACAGCGCGATGGCCCCCACGACAATCGCCAGCAAGGCGGCCAGAAGATAGCGACGCGGTGCTGTCGAGGATTGAGCCGCAGGGGGCGCCACCTGAACCTCTTCGACAGCCCCATGGGCCAGATCGGGGGTGGCGGTCATGGCGGCAATTTCGCTGACCGCGGGCGGGGGCGGCGGCGGTGTTGCCACCCGGATCGGGGCGGGCACCTCGGCGTCCAGCGGGGATATCGGCGAGGTGACGCCCGCATCCCGCAGTTCGCGCGGGCCGGTGGGGGTTTTGGGGGCCACGGTTTCGCTTAGGGTCAGACGCGGGGGATCGCTTGCCTCGGCAATCGCGGGGGCGGTGATATCATTGTGCGGCCTGCGCGAACTGAAGCTGAGTTCGGGCGGGTTTTCCGGCGGGGTGACCGAAACCGCCGCAGGCTTTGCCAAAGGTTCGGGCGCGGGGTCCGGTGGCGCCACAGGGGCGGCTTGCGGTGGTGCCGCAGGGCTGCGCCCGACGATGGTGATCGGCGCCTCGTCCCGTTCCAGATCATCGTTCGGCGGCAACAGCCCATTGGCGGCGCGGGTCAGCCCGAACCAAGGCTCGCGCGGGAATTGGTCGGGCCGGGGGATCGCCACGAAACTGACCGGATTGAACTTATGGGCGCTGGCAAAATCCTCGGCCTCGTCCAGCGTGTCGCGGGCCACCACGGCCACAACCGCGCTGTCGCCTTCGTCGACCCAGTCATAGACCAGATCTTCGACGCCGTAGGGTGTCATCCCATGCAGGCCGGTGCGCACCTCGGCCCCGCGCAGGATATCGCTTTGGGCGGCAAGCGGTATCCGGGTATACAGAATCTGGTCTTCTGGGATGATCAGCTTGGTCCGTACCCCGCCGCTTTCCAGCCCGCTGGCGGTGGCGCGCAGCATACCCAGCGCCTGCACCAGATCGGCGTCATCCAGCGCAACCTCGCCGACGCGGTTCCACCCGCGGCTGACACGATGCAGCAAGCCTATTCCGTCGGAAGAAAGATTCAGGGCAAAACGCGGTTTCATTGCACTCTGGTATATCAGGTCAACGGGCGGGGGCAGGGTGTGCCGGTATCAAAATTTAAACTACAGCAGGAATTTGCCGAGGGCGAGGGCTGTTGCCAAGGAATTCCTTGTCCGGCGCGTCAAACCGTGGAAGCTGATCACGAAACAAGGAGAGTACCATGCGTTTTTTGAGTGTTCTGATCGTTGGCCTGTGTCTGGCCACGACGCAGGTTCAGGCCGAATCTGCGGCCACGCTGACCCTGACCGGGCAGGGCGAGGTTGCCGCCGCCCCCGACATGGCGACCATCACCCTTGGGGTCCAGGCTCAGGCCAAGGCTGCGGCGGATGCCTTGCGGGAAACCTCTGACAAAACTGCGAAAATTCTGGAAACGCTGACAGCGGCGGGGATCGCGGGGCGCGACATGCAGACCAGCGAACTGGCGCTTGACCCGCTGTGGGACAACACCCGGTATGAAAACGGCACCGCGCCCAAGGTGGTCGGGTTTACCGCGCGCAACACCGTGACCGTGCGGGTGCGCGATCTGGACCTGCTGGGCGGGGTTCTGGACGATGTGGTGACGGCGGGGGCGAATACCTTTCGCGGTCTCAGCTTCGGTCTGCAGGACCCGCAGCCGGTGCAGGACGATGCGCGCCGCGCCGCCGTGGCCGATGCCATGCGCAAAGCCGCGCTTTATGCCGAAGCGGCGGGGGTGAAGCTGGGCCCCGTGCTGTCGATCAGCGAGGCCGGGTTCAGCGCGCCGCGCCCCGAAATGATGATGGAAATGTCGCGCTCTTCCGGCGTGCCGGTCGCGCAGGGTGAGGTCGGGCTGTCGGCCTCGGTCACCATGGTGTTCAGCGTCACCCCGTAACAGGACCCGCGTTGCGCCGCCCGGGCAGCCCGGGTGGCGCGGTTATCTTACGATGTGGCCTTGGCCAGCGCCTGATCCAGATCGGCGATCAGGTCATCGGCATCCTCGATCCCGATCGATACGCGCACGACATTGGGGGCGGCGCCTGCGGCCGCCTGCTGTTCCGGCGTCAACTGGCGGTGCGTGGTCGAGGCCGAATGGATGATCAGCGACCGTGTATCGCCCAGATTGGCGACATGGCTGAACAGTTCGACCGCATCCACGAATTTCACGCAGGAATCATAGCCGCCCTTCAGCGCGAAGGTGAACAGGCCACCGGCGCCTTTCGGGCAGATGCTGGCCACGCGGTCGTAATAGGGCGACGACGGCAGACCCGCATAGGTCACGTAGTCGACCCTTGGGTCATTCTCCAGCCAGCTGGCGACCTTGATCGCGTTTTCGACATGGCGCTGCATCCGCAGGCTAAGCGTTTCGATCCCCATCAGCGTGTAATGCGCGCCCTGCGGGTTCATCGTCATGCCCAGATCGCGCAGCCCGATGGCGATGGAATGAAAGGTAAAGGCCAGCGGGCCAAAGGTTTCGTGGAATTTCAGCCCGTGATAGGCGGGCTCGGGTTCGGACATCGACGGGAACTTGCCGCTGGCGGTCCAGTCGAATTTGCCGCTGTCGACGACGCAGCCGCCGGTGACGGTGCCATTGCCGGTCAGGTATTTGGTGGTCGAATGCACGACCAGCGTCGCGCCATGGTCGAACGGGCGGCACAGATAGGGCGTGGCCGAAGTGTTGTCGACGATCAGCGGAATGCCGGCGGCGTCCGAGATCGCGCTGATCGCATCCAGATCGGTGATATAGCCGCCGGGGTTGGCAATGGATTCGCAGAACACCGCGCGGGTATCGTCATTGATGGCGGCCTTGACCGCCTCCAGATCATCGAAATCGACAAAGGTCGCGGACCAGCCGAAGCGTTTGATCGTCTGGCTGAACTGGGTGACCGTGCCGCCATACAGCCGGGTCGAGGCGACGACGTTCTTGCCCGGTCCCATCAGCGGGAACAGGGCCATGATCTGCGCCGCATGCCCCGACGAACAGCACACGGCACCGACGCCGCCCTCCAGCGTGGCGATCCGTTCCTGCAATACCGCGACCGTGGGGTTGGTCAGGCGGGAATAGATATATCCGACCTCTTGCAGGTTGAACAAAGCGGCGGCGTGATCGGCATCGCGAAAGACATAGGCGGTGGATTGGTAAATCGGGGTCTGCCGCGCGCCGGTGGCCGGATCGGGCCGCGCGCCGGCATGAATCTGTAATGTATCAAAACCAAATGTGGGGTCGTCGGACATGATGTTCTCCCTGCGAATTATGCCGGCGCAAACACTACGTCAAAGCCTGTGGTGCGACAATGTTTAGTAAATATTCCGTGAGGCCCGGAGTGGGGCTTTCGGTCCGGTTTTAGCGAATCATGACGCGCCTTGATTCTGACGTAATTTGGCTCAGACCATTTCTGAATACGAAACAGAGCCAAACATGCGAGCGGTTTAGTCGTGAAAAATCAATAAAATATGGTTGAAATAAGGCAAATGTGGCCAAAAAAAGGAATCTGTGCGATGGTGTTCTTGGTCGCGGAAATTCTGGCCGCGCAATTTTTGAATATGAACGGGTGCATGGAGGCACTCATTTTGATGCCACGCTTTGAGACGTGAGGAGTTTCTACGTTATGAAAAAAGTCATGATATGTTTGATGCTGTTTGGTGGCCCGGCCTTGGCGGATTCCCCAAGCAAACCGGCGGCGGATGGGGATGTCTATAATTCCACCACAAGTACCCGTGGGGGGTATGCCTGCGGTACCGTGGTCGGCCTGCCACTTCGACACTACCAGAATCTGGTCAACAGCGGGAATTGCACGTCCGAGCGGGATCGCGAAGGGGGCGATTCAGCGCCGTCGGCCAGAGACAGATCGCCGTCGCGTGGCGGCGGTCGCAGCGCGGATCCGGTTGTCGGGTGATCCACCCGAACAGGGGTAACGTAATCAGGGCGGCGATGTCATAGATTGGCATCGCCGCCTTTTTTGTGCGGACAACTGACTGTGCGGGTCGGGGATAAACCAACATTCATTTCATGGTGAAAAAATGGTGGGCGGCCCTGGACCCGCTACCATTTTTCCAATCCATTGAATCGTTTACCGTCTCAAATGAGAGCCTGGGTTGTGTGGCGAAGGGCCTGCACGAAGCGGTTTATTCCTCGATATCAAGCTCCAGAAGCTCGACCAGATCGGGCAAATCGTCTTCGCTGAATTCCTCTTCATCTTCAGAGCCCAACTCCATCGCCTTGGCCAGTTCTTCCGCTTCCGCCAATGCCTCGACGATCTGGGTCTTGATGTCATTACACGCCTCGACAACATCCTTGGCCTGCTGTTCATACGCATCGACCACATCAGCCATTTTTTCGTGAGGGTTGTCGTCTACGCCGACCGGGTTGTAAGTCCCCAGAGCGGCCACCAGCACCTCGGCGGCCTTTCGGACCGGTTCGACAATCTCGGGGTCTGTATCGCTTTCGTCCGGTTCCCAGCCGTCGTCGAAATAGGCCTCTTTTGGTGCGCGGGTGCTTTCATACGAGGTGATCGCCGCCGATATTTTACTGACGTCGATGGCCTTGACCTTTACCTCGATATCTTTCGACGTGGTCGCCGCAGTGTAGAAGCTGGCCCAGCTCATTACCGTTAGTTCGGGCTTGCCCGGGTGCCATTTGTCGGTCACGACGACGGCCCGCAAAAGCACGGGATCATCACGATAGACCGTTTCAAGATAGGTCACGACCTTGTCGACGTTCGTTCCGGGGTCCGCCATTGTCCGTTGGTTCAGGCCGCAGGATTTCAAAAGGTTCATCGCAACCGGGTTGCGTTCTTTGCAGGCGCCATACGCCATCGCATATTTCGACAGCGTCGGGTTCTTTTGCAGCGCCTCGCGGGCCAGTTTCCGGTCCTGTGGTGTCTTCAGCGCCTTTTTGTAAATTTTCCAGGCATTCGCCATCTCGACTTCTGTTTTTATGGTCAGCGCGATGTCCATAATGCCTTCTGCGCCCTGAGCTGCTGCCGACACGGCGATCCCGGCCGGTGCCGCCGGGCCGCCGGCGGTCTTGACGATCTGGCCGACCAGATCAACGGCTTTCAACGCCACAACGATATCGGCCTTGATGGTCTGCGTATTTTGCAGGCCATAGCGGTTCATGACCGCGTCAGCCTGTACGGATTTGGCGGATTTGGCGCCCGCCAGGTTTTCTGCCCAGATTGCCAGTTGTTCGGAATGCTTCACCGCCTCGATGATCGCAAAGATCAACTGGGTGCCGACCGAGACGATCCCCGCAGCCGGCAGCAGCGAGGCAACAAAGCTGGCACCACCCGTCACGATTTGCTTGCTCAGATCGTAGGTCATCTGATCTTTCTTGCAGATTGCGATCAGCTTTTCGATCTGTGCGGCCTGACGTTCGAGGCTGCGCAGTTCTTCATCTGCATCGTCTTCGATGTCGGCATCGGTGTCGGTGAAACCGTTGACCAGAAGTTCTTCGAAAACCGGATCGGGTTCATTCCGGAAGTCGACCATCGCCTTTTGCTGTTCTTCGTCATAGGCCTCTTTTTGCTTTTTCGCGGCCTCCTTGTCGAACCCGCCGGAAACCATCTCGTCCAGGGACTTCATCTTGATCGAGCTGGTCAGGCCCTTTTGAATATCGTCCAGGCCCGTCGGTTTGGTGCTTGTGTTGCGCCCGATATAGTCGAGCTGCGCCTTCTTTTCTTCGTCGCTGAGCGTCGTATCGGATTCGACTTTGGCCTTGGCCACGTCCTTGGCATCCGACTTGATGCTTGTGCCGACAGCGGTCGCATGGACCTTGACCGCGCCAAGCGCGGCTGCGGCTGCTTCGCGCGGGTCTTTGGTCTGGACGCCTTTTGCCACGGCCGCCAGCGCGTAGATGCCCCCGCGGATATGCTGCGCGATATACTTGTTGTCAGAGTTGTTCTGCGTGATCCCAGCGGCGATGGCATCGGCGATGTCGTTAAGGGCCCCGGCAACATCGCCTTCGGCCAAATGCTTGGCCGCGCGCGTGCCGCGCGACGAACACGTGATGATCGTGTTGACGAGCGTAGCGGTATCCTTGCCGACGGTGACCTTCAGAATGCCGGTCAGCATCGCGTTGAACGCATCGACGATGCTGTGGACGTCTTTCAGATCGGCCACTTGCTTGGCGATGATATGGGAGCTTGTGACACAAACCAGGGTCAGGTCGAGCGCGTTCTTGACCTTCATTGCCTCGCGGGCCTCGACACTTTTCTGAATACTGTCCACGCCCTGCGAAGAGGCGATGCCGCCTGCTATCCCGGTCGTGGCCGAGCCGCCGACTTTCAGCAGGCTGGAGGTGATGCTTACGCCCACATCAAGGACTTCCATGATCTTTTTCGGCCCGGTCAGGTCCTTGGAATAATCCTGAAGCCGCGCATCATAAGCCTCGACAGCACCTGTGAAGGTCGAGACAACCTCGGAATAGCGGTCAGGCACGACATTTTCGGGGATCACCCCTTCGCGGACCAGCGGCATCCACAGGTCTTCGCGTATCTTCATATCGTCGACGACCGTGTTCCCGTCTTCGTCAAGATTTTGATAGGCAGGCATTTTTTTCAGTTTTTCCTGCACCGTGATGATTTCCTTGAAGGTCATCATCAGGGCCTGGACATCTTCGGGCTTCATCCCCTTGGTGCCGGGCAGGTCATGCCATGTGTCGATCTCTTTCATCGGGTCGCCGTCGGGATCAATCGATTTCAGCGTATCCAGTATCCCGATCTTATCCTTGAAATTCTCCCAGGCGCCGCTTGGGATCTTTTCGATTTCAAAGTTCATGCCGTCTTTCAGCGCATCCAGATCAAGTTCGTCATGAATAAGCTTCAGGGCTTCCTTGTGGTTTTCGCTGCGTTCCTTGGCGAGATCAGAGGCAAGTTTCAGTCCCGTCAGTGATTCCAGCCAGTCCTGTTCGCGCTTGGACAGAACCGGTTCTGGCGCGTCTTCCACTAGGGGCGGATTTGTCGTCGTATCGGTCATCGCTTGTGTCTTTCCTCTTAGGCGGAAATCAGAACTTTGTATTCCAGATCACGGAGAGTGGCGAAAACGGGACTGATCACGTTCTTCACGCCGAATGGATTGGCTTGGGCACTGCGGATCAGCGGGTCGTTTGCGATGAACTCTTTCGTCAGCCGGATCTTGTTCAGAGTATCTTCGCGGGTGCGCCGTAATTCCGCGCCGGTTGCATCTTTGTTGGCATAGACCTTTTCTGCCTCGTCAAAGAGATGCTCGTCGATGTACCGGGTCGCATTCTTCAGCGTGTCTTCAATTTTTTCGGCCGCCGCTTCCAGATCTTCGTGGCCCGCGACCTTCTTAAGTGCCTCTACCTGAATGTTGGCAATCCCGGCGTCCAATTTGTTCAGGGCGATGTTCCAGGTGCTGCAGATTCCCGCCAGCTTTGTGCGGCCCAGCTTTGCTTCGTTGACGACGCGGCCCAGCTTGTTGTCCGCAGCTTCAAGAACCTTCACCGACCGTTCCAGATCTTCGGTCGTCTTCATGACATTCTTGGCGCTTTTTGCCATGTCCTCGATGCTGAGAAACTCATTGCGGAAATGCGTGCCGAACCCATAGCGGAAATACAGATCTTCGTGCTTTTCCATGAATTCATCGTACTTGCGCCTAAATTCCAGCGCGTCTTCCTTTTTCTTCTTCAGGTCCTCCAGACCCTTGTTTTGGCCCGCCATCGCATCCAGACACAGCTGGTTTTCTTCTTCCGTGCGCTGATCGGCGCTTTTCTTCAGCGCCTCGCTTGTGTTGACAATCTGGGCGATAATTTTGCGCAGTGCTTCATCTGCTGCCGCCATGCTTATCTTGCTTTCGTTTCCGGCATATTCGCGCGCTTGGGCAAGGTCGTCGGCCAAAGGTCCGACGTAGGCCTTGAAGAAATCCGGCGAATCTTTGGGTACCACGGACTTCATCGCCTTCAGCAACACGCCCAATGCTTTTTCGGCCTTTTCCGAGGAGGTCTTGAACCGTTTTAGCCAGGCTTCGCGCTCTGCCGCCAGGCTGACCAGCGATGTCGGGCCGGTCTTGATTTTGTCCAGCAAGGTCTGAAAGTCGGTGATCGCCAGGCTGGCCGCCTTTTTAAGCGACGCTTTTTTGGCATCGTCGTATTCGGTTTGAAGGGCCTCGCAAAGATCGGGGCACATCTTCTTGTTTCTCTTGTCGCCCAGCGCTTTGCTGCACTGAAACTGTACCTCGCCCAGATCGATCATGGCTTTCAGGTTGTCCTCCAGATCGAAGGCGCGTTGTTCCAGCGAGGCCACCATTTGTTCGGCACCGGCCAGGGCGGTCTTGTTGGCCCCGTTGCCGATCATGGTCGTGATCACCTCGATTTCGGTATCGACCTGCTTGCGAAAGGATTTCTCCCACTCGCTGTTGGCCTGCAACTGGATCGAAATCACCAGTTCAGTGATCTTGGAGGTCACGGCATCAAGGCGCTGCTTCAGTTTGTCGGCGTCCTTGTTGTAGTCTTCTGTCTGGGATTTGGCTGCGGTTTTGGCTTCGCCCAGCAATGCGTCCAGATCATCCTTGGCCGTCGCGGGATCATCCGGGTTGTCGCCGGATTTCTTGATGAAGGTTGCGCGCAGATCGTCGGCGCCCGCAACGCCCCAGTCTTCGATCTTAGAAATCGCGGCGTCAACCTCGGCGACCTTGTCGTAATATTCCTGCAGCAGCTTGTCTGCATTCTGATTTTTCAAAGCCTCGGCGGCCAGATCGCGCAAGGTGTTGGGTTGGCTGGCGATGTTTTCTATCTGGCTGACCAGGTCGGCAACGTCGTCTTTCACCTTGTCAAGATGGGCGTCCAGATGCTGTTTCAAAGTGACAAGCCCCGAGGCCACATCCTCGGGCGGGATTTCGCCTTTTTTGGCTTTTACATCCAGATCATTCGCGGTGTCTTTAAGGTCGCTGTTCAGCTTCCGGCGAACATCGCTGACAAGCGAGTCCACCAAGGCATCCTGGCCTATGACAACGTCGGTCAGCCCGGCGTCGCGCTTTTTGACTTCGTTCTTCAGATTGACCAGCGCGCCTTTCAGCCGTTCCAGTTCTGGGTTCACGCCATCGAGATGCATCTGGAACAGCTTTGCACCCTCGCCAATCTTGTACATGTCATCGACCTTGCGGCGCATGTCTTCGGCGGTATCGTCCTGAATCGGGCCCGATATCGTGCTTTCGACGGGCTGTTCGGCCAAGGCCTTGACCGCAGCAGCGGCGTCACGGGCGACCTGTTTCAGCGCTTTCTTTGGATTGATGTCGGATTTGGCCTCGTTGAAAATCACCGACAGGCGTGTCTTCAGTTCATCCTTCTGCACAGAGCCATTGGGCAGCTCATTCACCGCTTTCAGTACGGCGGGGGCGTATTTTTTGTATACGTCGACCGAGGTCTTCTTCTTATACTTGATGATCCCCAGAAACTTTGATCGTTTGTTCTTGTCAGCCACTATCTTCCTCCTTCGCGTCAAGCCAATTGGCTGAGTGCGATCAATTCAAGATTTTCTGGATTGCGGAAATCGACGCCTTTGCCGTCGAAGCAATGGCGACATCGACATAGCCGTTGTCGGTGTCCACCGCTTCGAAGAACGGGTCTTTCAGGTGGGTCGAGAATTCATTCAGAATCGTCCGGCATTTTTCCAGGTTCTGCGCTTGCTGTTCCGCGTCCGGCGCATCCACGGCGTCCGTCAGCGCGGCTTCCAGACGTCCGTCAAACGGGTCAAGATAGGACTGCACAACCGCGACCTTGTCTTTCAGGTCCTGCAGGTCTTCGGGATCGTTGTCCTCGTCTTCGGTTTCAATCTTGATGATTTCGGCGAGCAACCGTTCAAGTTCCTTGCGCATCTTGCCGACCGACTGGGTCCAAAGCAGTTTTGATTGCGCCAGAACCTTGCGCCCCGGAACCTTGGCCTGCCCGGATGCCTGAGAGGCGTCATCCTGTTCGGACGCCGCGATCAGTTTTTCCAACAGGTCGGCGGCCTTCATGGCCGATGCATAGTCTTCTGCCTCGGCCTTTTCCTGGGCAAAGGACCAGGCCGCGCGCACCTTGCTGATATCGCCCTTGCCAGCCTTCAGCATCCGGGCAAGCCGGGGGCTCAACGCGGCCTTGCGGCTTTCCCAGGCCTCTTGCGGCCCGCTTGTCGTCGGTTCGACTGTGGTCTCGACTTCATCGTCAGTGTCTTCGTCACTCACCTCAGAGTCGAGAACCGCGCCATCCGGGCCAAGCAAGATCACAGACTGTTTCACGCCGATCGACCTGAAATACTGTTTCAGTTGCTTTGCCATCGCCCCTTTGGGGTCTTTTTCGCATTTGAATGTCGTCTTCGTGCCCTTGGTGGTGATTTCCCCAAAAGCAAGTTTCGGGGTTTCGCCCGCCTTGCGCGCGGCTTTCAGCAGGACATCCGCGGATTTGGTGCGGTGCATCAAAAGCACAGTGCCTTCCGGTTTTACCCCAAGAGAGAGGGCAAAAGCCAAAGGACGTTTTTTGGTCATCAGGATCTGTTTTCGGATTTCATCTGCGGTTGGCGCATCGTCTGCCATCTAAATTCTCCCAGACAGAATGAGTGATTATAATAAAATACATCTGACATCCCCAAAATAGAATGCCGTCGCCCGCATGCTGTAGGTGTTCGCGGCTGCAATCAAGTCTCTTGTGCAAGTTGTACCGCACTTCGGGCGTCTGTCGCTTGAATTGAGCACAAATTTGTCCTCAGTTGCGGGCTTGACACGGCTTCTGCTGTGGTCGGTTCCCGCCTGTTCGGACCGGGCGCGCCGCTTGTGTTCGGGGGGCGCTGTTAACGAAGCGGGCAGGCGGCGGCCCTACGCACCGTTGGGGGGCAGGTGGGACCCGCCACCGATCGAACAAACGACCGTGATTTTCTTTAAGGTATTTGACCGTCTGAGCGGCCAGTCTGTCGAAATCGTCACCCCAGAGAGGGGTGATGTTCGACGACATCGAACAAATTAACGATATGTGAGAATGGTGGGCGACCCTGGAATCGAACCAGGCGTGCGTCTCCGCGAGGGAGTTACAGTCCCCTGCCACACCTTGCGGCCTGTCGCCCAAACTGGAGCGCTGGATAGCCGCAGGCGTTGGGGGCGTCAACCGTAAAATCCCTTGCGGCGGAATGAAGTTGCGCGCATGGTCCCCGCCTAATCAATTGAGGTGGAAAACCGATGAAGAAGCCGACCTGGGTGATCGACAAGGAACGGGCCAAACGGGCCTCGGCGGCGGAAACCGTTTGGCTGTTCGGGCTGCATGCGGTGCGCGATGCGTTGTTGAACCCGGCGCGGCAGAAACTGCGGCTTGTGGTCACGAAAAACGCGGCCGACCGGCTGGCCGATGCGATTGCCACCGCGGGTCTGGAACCCGAAATGTCCGACCCGCGCCGGTTTGCGGCGCCGCTGGATGCGGGGTCGGTGCATCAGGGGGCCGCGCTGGAGGTCAAGCCGCTGGACTGGGGCAGCCTGGCCGAGGTCTGCGAACCGGGGCAGGGCGCGCCGCGTGTGGTGTTGCTGGACCGGGTGACCGACCCGCATAACGTGGGCGCCATCCTGCGCTCGGCCGAGGTGTTCGGCGCCTGTGCGGTGATCGCGCCGCATCGCCATTCCGCGCCCGAAACCGGGGCTTTGGCGAAAACCGCGTCGGGCGCGCTGGAACGTCAGCCGTACCTGCGGGTGAAAAACCTGGGCGACACCATGCAGCAGCTGCGCAAGATGGGCTATATCCTGTTGGGGCTGGACGGCACTGCCACAACCCCGATCGAGGCGGCTGTGGCCGAGGCGCAGAACCTGCCGCTGGGGCTGGTTCTGGGGGCCGAGGGGCCGGGGCTGCGCGAACGCACCAAGGAAACCTGCGACACATTGGTGAAAATCCCCTTTGCCCGCGACTTTGGCTCGCTTAACGTCTCGAATGCGGCCGCCGTTGCGCTATATGCGGCAGGAGCCCCAACGGCGGAGTGACCGATACCCATGCCCGGACCCCAGATCGCCACATGTTGTTATTGCGGCACCCGCGCGGCGCTGGTGCTGGCAGGACGGGACCGGCATGAGCTGAGCTGCGGGTCCTGCGGGGCACCGCTGCGGTCGTTGAAACGTCTGAAACGGGCGGCACCCGCGCGGCCCAAGGCGGACAAGCCGCATATCAGGGGAAAGGCGGCGCCCACCAAACATCTGCACAAACGGCGCAAACGGCCGTTGGGTCAGCGAATCCTGCATGAGATTTTCGAATTCGTCGACGATATCGAAGATATCTTTGATTGATGGGCCCGGCAAAGGTGCGGCGTCTGATCACAGGTATATTACCACCACTGGAAATCGGGCCGATGCTTCTTAGATGTACAAGTACAGGCGCAACACCGGAACTGTTGCGCCGACGACACTGTCCCTCGTTCCGTGACTGGCGCCCGACCATCTGGTCCGGGCGCCTTTTTCTGCCTATGGTGCGGCGATGACGGATTATTCTGACGATCACCTGCGCAATATTCTGACCCGGACCAAAGTGGTGGCCGTGGTCGGGGTGTCGATGAACCCGGTGCGGCCCAGTTACTATGTCGCGCGCTATCTGGGGCTGAAAGGGTTCCGCGTCGTGCCGGTCAACCCGGGTCACGCGGGCAAGATGCTGTTCGGGCAAAAGGTCTGGCCCGATCTGGCCAGTATTCCCGCCGATATTCCGGTGGATATGGTCGATATCTTCCGCAAATCCGAACACGTCCCGGCGATTGTCGATCAGGCGCTGGCCCATCTGCCGAAACTGCGCACGATCTGGATGCAGATCGGCGTGCAACATGCTGATGCGGCTGCAAAAGCTGAAGGCGCAGGCATGACCGTCATCCAGAACAGATGCCCGAAAATCGAAAATCAACGGCTGTTCGGCGAGCTGCGCATGGGCGGGTTTGCGACCGGGGTGATTTCGTCGAAACTTTAGGGTCGGCGGGTCAGAACAACAGCATCACACAGCCCAGAATCAGCGGCATCGGCAATGAAATCGCGCTGCGGATCAGCAGGAACCGCCGCCCCATAAGGGGCAGCTCATATGCGATCGCGCGGTTCAGGTTCACAGCCGACCAGGCGGTGACATAGGTCATCAACGCGGGCCACCCGGCGCCCGCCTTCAAGGCCGCAGCCCCGATGGCCAGCGCCACAAACGGCCCGCCCGGCGTGGCCAGCCCGGCCAGCGTCGCCAGAAAGATGCCCGCCACCCCGGCGTTTTCGCCAAACAGCCGCTCAATATGGTCCAGCGGCAGCAATTCGGCCATGAACCCGGCCCCGACCAGCCCGACAAAAATGCGCGGCACCATGAAAAAGATGGTGGATTTGGCGCGGGCGAGGACGACGGGCAGGGCCTCGGGCATGGTCATCTGCAGCCGCCTGAACAGCAGGGCGGCCAGCCCCCACAGCAGGACAGTGCCGATCAGGATATTCATCGGCGCCCCCGTCTTAGCAGCATCCGCACCGCCAGCCCGATCAGAATCGGGCCGGGCAGGGACACAAGCATCCGCAGGGCGACAAATTCCGGTGGCAGAAACGACAGCTCCCAGATCAGCGTGCGGTTCAGCCCCAGCAACACCCAGCCCGACACCAGCGCCGTACCCGCGCCCAGATCGGCGCCCGCCGCCATCAGCCCGATGGTCAGCGGATAGGTCACGCTGGGCCCGCCCGGCAGGATCGCCCCCGCCGCCGTCGCGATCATCAAGCCGCGCAATCCGCTGTCGGGTCCCACCAGCGCGATGATCCGGTCGCGCGACAGCATCAGCGGCAGGCACGAGGCGATCAGCACCCCCGCCGCGATCTTGGGCAGCAGCACGATGGCAAACCCGCTGTCGCGCAAAAACAGCTCCCAAAGCCGCGCGCCGCCTTTCAGCCACCAGACAGCCGCGCCCGAGGTCACGGCCAGCCCAAGGATGAACAGGAACGATCCGTCGATCATCTTGCGCGGCGTGCTGCCGCCCGGGGGCGGTTCGGGGGTTTGCATGATCACAGGTGTGGCACGGGCCACGGGCTTTCGCAATCGCGCTTAGATACCGCGGTCGGCAATCCGCCGGGCTTCGGCGATCAGGGCCTCCAGCACGGGGGTGTTGGGTTCGCGCAGGGGGGCGATCAACCCGACCAGATGTTCGGCCTCTGGGTCGACGATCGGGATCGCGCGCAGATCGCCGGTACCCATGAACAGCTGCGCGGTTTTGGTGGGCAGGATCGTGGCCCAGTTGCCGTTACGGACGTGGCCGACAAGGGCGATGACCGAATTGGTTTCCATCCGCGGGTCGGCCTCTGCGCCCGCCTCGGCCATGTGCTGATTGATGATCCGGCGGTGCTGCATTTCGGTTGTCAGCAGGCACAGGGGCAGGGCGGCGACCTCGGCCCAGGTGACCTGAGCCTGATCGGCCAGATCGGCCCCGGCGCTGGTCACAAGGTTATAATGTTCGTGAAACAGCGGCACGGTGGTGACCCGGCCCAAAGGTTCGTTGTCCAGATAGGTGATGCCCGCATCGATCTGAAGGTTTTCCAGCAATTGCAGCATCTCGACCGAACTGTGCGAGGTGATGGTGAAATGCAGGTTCGGGTGGCGGTCACGCAGGGGGGCGGTCAGTTCCGACACCATGGCCAGCGCGGTCGGAATCACCGAGATGCGCAGATTGCCCGACAGCCCCTTTTTCACCGCGCGCATTTCTTCGCGCATGGTGCGGGTGTCGGCCACGATCTGGCGCGCCCATTCCAGCACGCGCTGCCCTTCGGGGGTCAGCCCGCGAAACCGCGACCCGCGCCAGACCAGCATCACGCCCAGCTGTTCCTCAAGCTGTTTGATCCCGGCCGAAAGCGTGGGCTGCGTGACCCCGCATTCATTGGCGGCATGGCCAAAATGCTCTTCCTTGGCCAGCGCGATGAACATTTCCAGTTTGTCGATCATGGGTGCGATCCTTGCACCATTTGACAGGATGGGGAAAGGGGCAGACCGCAAAAGCCGCACAGACCCCATTTCCATCGGGATACAGCAGGAGCTTGGATGACTTAGGGCGTATTATCGGCTTTTAACAAGGTTTTGCGCAGCTTACCCGCGGGTGGTCTGTTTCATCTGATTTTCTCAAGGGTCAGAGATTTGTGATCCGCCGACAGGTGAATATCACTCGGGTTTCGCGCCGCGCCCCGCGCGGGGGATGGATTTGATCACTTCGGGTACAACCACCAAAGGCAGGGCCAGAATCCCGATCATGGCCCATTGATCCGGGCCCAGGGGAACCGTGTGCAACAGTGCCTGCAGGGGCGGCCAGTAGACGGCGGCGACCTGCGCCGACAGGGTTATGGCCAGCGCCCCCAACAGCAGCGGGTTTGACAGCCAGCCGATGCGCCAGCAGGGTTGTCGCAACGACCGGAAGGCAAAAACGCTTATCTTTTCAAAGACAACCATGCCGGTGAAAGCTGCGGTTCTGGCCAGATCAGTGCCCATCGGCAGCAAGGTGACAAAGATCCACAGGCTGGCCAGCCCGGTGTAAAGGCCAAACATCACGATCACCGCCATGCCGCGCAGCCCAAGGATCGGCGCGGATTTCGGGCGTGGTGGGTCGCGCATCTGACCGGCCTCGGATTTCTCCAGCCCCAGGGCGACAGCGGTGACGCCATCGGTCACAAGGTTCATCCACAGGATCTGCGTGGCCAGAAAGATCAACGGCCCGCCCATGAAAATATTGGCCAGAATGGCGACCACTTCGCCTGCGTTGGACGACAAAAGATAGCGTACGAATTTCCTGACGTTGTCGAACTGGCGGCGGCCTTCCCGGATGGCGTTGACGATGGTGGCGAAATTATCGTCCAGCAGCACCAGATCAGAGGCGTCCTTGGCGACATCCGTGCCGCGCTGTCCCATCGATATGCCGATATCGGCCTGTTTCAGGGCAGGGGCGTCATTGACCCCGTCGCCGGTCATCGCCACGATCTGATGACGATCCTGAAGCGCGGCAACAATGCGCAATTTATCAGCGGGCTTGGTGCGGGCGAAAAGCACGCCCTGATCCAGCAGGGTTTTCAACGCCTCCTCGTCCAGCCGGTCCAATTCGTCACCGGTCACGGCCCGGGTGGTCGATATCGCCAACTGGTCCGCAATGGCCTGTGCCGTGACCGCGCTGTCGCCGGTGATCATGATGACCTTGATGCCCGCGGCCTGTGCGGCCGCGATTGCGGCTTTCACTTCGACCCGGGGCGGGTCGATCAGACCGACCAGCCCCAGAAAGGTCAGATCGGCCTCGGTCGTGTCACCTTGGGTGGCCTCTCGCATCGCCAGGGCGATCACGCGCAATCCGCGCGCGGCCATCTGTTCATAGGCCGTGCGGATGTCGCGGTAATCCTGCCGCTGCATCTGGCGGCGACCGCCGGCATCCTGCATCGAGCTGCACACCGACAGCACCTGTTCCGGCGCGCCTTTGGTCAGCAGCCGCAGACCTGACGGGATGCGGGCAAGGACGCTCATCCGTTTGCGATCACTGCTGAACGGGATTTCGTCCAGAATGTCATTGGGGTCGGGAATATCGGTCCAGCCCTTATAGGCCAGCACGACCAGCGCGCCCTCGGTCGGGGCGCCGATCATGTTCCATTCGGCGCCCTCACGGTACAGCCGCGCATGCGAACAGCTGATCGCGGTTTGCAGCAAAGCGGCCAGCGCCGGGTCGTCCTTGGCGCGCAGCCGCCGTCCATCGCGGTGGATGTGGCCGGTCGGATCATATCCGACGCCGGTCACATCGTAGCGGCCCGTGGGCGTCCAGATTTCGGTGACCGTCATCTTGTTTTCGGTCAGCGTGCCGGTTTTATCGGTGCAGATGACCGAGGCCGCGCCCAGTGTTTCCACCGCCTGAAGGCGCCGGGCCAATGCGTTTTGCCGGGCCATGGCAGCGGCGCCAAGCGCCAGCGTGATGGTCACCACCGCAGGCAGCCCTTCGGGCACGATGGCCACCGACAGCGACAATGCTGTCATGAACATCTCGACCGGCGCGCGGCCCAGATAAAGACCCAAGGCCAGGATCAGGCCCGCGATCGCGAAGGCGCCCCCGCCCAACTGCTTTGCCAGCAGGCCAAGCTGCACCTGCAAATCGGTCTTCTTGGGGTCGACCGACCCGGTAAGTTTCGCGATCTTGCCAAGGGCGGTATTGGACCCGGTCGTCACGATCCGTGCTTCGCTGCGCCCGGTGACGGCAGAGGTGCCCGCATAAAGCATCACGTCCGCGTCCGCCATGTCCTTGCCGACCGGCACGGATTCACCCGTCAGAATGCTTTCATCGACTTGCAGGTTCAGCGCCGCCAAAGGTTTGGCGTCGGCGGGAACCTTATCACCCGCTTCAAGGAAAATGATGTCTCCGGGGACCAGTTCGCGCGCTTCAAGCGAGGTTTTGCGCCCATCGCGCAAGGCGATGGCCTGCGGTGAAAGCATATTGCGCAAAGCGTCCAGCGCGGTTTCCGCGCGCCGTTCCTGCACGTATCCCAACAGGCCGTTCAGCAGAACCACCAGCGCGATGGCCAGCGCATCGATGCGTTCGCCCAGAAAATACGCGATGAGCGCCGCACAGATCAGGATAACCACCAGAAAACTGGTGAACTGGCGCAGGAAGATGGCAACCGGCGACACCGGCTTTTGTTTTGGCAACTCGTTCCAGCCGTGTTCAACGCGCAGGGCTTCGGCCTGCTGGCGGGTCAGACCGTGCGGGACGTTGTTGCTTGGGTCAGGCAAAGCGGATGTCATATCGCAGATATACTCATATGCCGCAGACGTTGGATTGAACTGGATCAATCCGGCCCTGAATTTCAAGTGTATGTTTCTTTCGGGGCTGAATGGTAGGGATTTGCCGCCAAAAGGATCAAAGCAGCAACTTTGCGTATAGTGTGGGCTTCGGTTTCATGTCGGTCGCTTTCCGTAGCCGGGTTCGAACGTGCCGCGCAGGGATATCTATTGCTGGTTTTTCGTCCCTGCGTATTCCTGGGCCGCTTCGGCAAGCGCACTTACGACCTCTTCGTCGGACACCTGGGAAAAATCGACATAGTGCAGGCCGATTGCATGGAACATCGCAGGCGTGGACAGGCAGATGATGTCATCGACATCGGCCCGCAATTCGGACAGCGTGTCCGCCGGGGCCACCGGAACGGCCAGGATCAGCTGCTTCGGATTTTGGCGGCGCACGGCTTTCAGCGCGGCGCGCACGGTGGCGCCCGTTGCAATGCCATCATCCACAACGATCGCCGTGCGCCCCTTTAGGTCGACCGTTTTCCGACCGGATAAATACACGCTGCGGCGGCGTTTGATTTCCCGAAGCTGGTCTTCGGCCAGCCGGTCGATGTCATTCCGGTCCAGCCCGGCCTGACGGGCAACCGCCGGGTTGATCACAAGTTCGGGGTGGTCGCCGTTCACGATGGCCGCAACCGCAAGCTCTGGCTGATAGGGCACACCGATCTTGCGCACCATGATCAGATCCAATGGTGCGGACAGGGCCCGCGCGACCTGCAGCCCGATCGGCACGCCGCCACGGGGCAGGGCCAGTACCACGGGATCGGCATAGGTTTTGGTCGCCAGAACCTCGGCAAGGGCCTGACCGGCCGTGACCCTGTTTTGGAACTTATCCATTGGTCACTCCTGTTCCGCTGTGAAATGGCGTTCGAACCAGTCGCCCGCCAGTTGGACCACCCGGTCCAAGGCTCCGGGTTCTTCGAAAAGATGTGTCGCGCCGGGAACCAGTTCCAGCTGCCAGTCGCAGGTCAACGCGCGGGCCGCGTCCTGGTTCAGTTCGATCACTCCATAATCCGCGCCGCCGACGATCAGCAGGGTGGGGGCACGCACCTGCGCCAAGTTCGCGCCTGCCAGATCGGGACGGCCCCCGCGCGACACGACAACCGACACCGCCTTTGGCGCCCGTGCGGCGGCAACCAGTGCCGCCGCCGCGCCCGTGCTGGCCCCAAACAGGCCGACGCGCGTATCCGGGCCTGTGACATTGGCCTGCGCCCAGCCTATCGCCTCGACCATCCGCGCGCTAAGCCGTGCGATATCGAACACATTCGCACGATCGCCTGCTTCGTCTTCGGTCAGAAGGTCGAACAAAAGCGTCGAAATCCCACGCCGCCCAAGGCTTTCGGCGACATAGTTGTTGCGCGGGCTCAGCCGACTGCTGCCGGCGCCATGGGCAAAGATGACAAGACCCGATGCCTTGTCCGGCTGGCGCAGTATCCCCTCCAACTGCTGGTCGCCGATAAGGACGGTGCTTTTGCGGACATCGGGGGCGGGCATTGTCACGGCTTTCCGATCTGACAGGGTGCGGGCAAGTGACATATATCATCCCACAATTTGTCGGGGTGTCCTTGATCGGTATCAATCCCCTTTGGCCGGGCGGGATGTACAAAATAGGGACATGACAACGAAGCTGACCTTTGAACAGACGGTGCCGACGCTGGCGGCCAAGGTCGCCTTTCTGTCGGCGGCCTCGACCTATCCCGGCGTTGAAACCGTCGATATCCGCGAAACCCGGCTGGCCTGGGTGTTTCTTGCCGGGGATAGTGTCTACAAATTCAAAAAGCCGGTCCTGCAATCGCATCTGGATTTCACCACCCTTGCCGAACGTCACCGCATCTGCCGCGAAGAGATCCGGCTGAACCGGCGGTTTTCCCCGGACATCTACCTTGGGCTGTCGAAACTGACGCTTCAGGCCGATGGCGCCCTTGCGATCAACGGGGATGGGCGCGTGGTCGAATGGCTTGTCGAAATGAAACGCCTGCCCGATGCGGGGTTTCTGGACAATGCGATCAGAACCGGAACGGTTGACCGCGCGGCGATCCTTGCCGTCGCGCAGCGGTTGGCGGAATTCTTTGCCGCGGCGCGCCCGGTAAAAGTGGACCCGCGCCGCCGTCTGGACGCCTATCAAAGTGAGCTGACCCAAAGCCGCAACGTCTTTCTGGAATGGCGCTTCAATTCGATCAGCGCGCTTGGGCTGAACATCATCGACCAGCTTGAAACCGTGCTGAGCCAAGCACCGGAACTGGTTATGGACCGGGTCACCGCGGGGCATATCATCGAGGGGCACGGCGACCTGCGGCCCGAACATGTGCACCTGAGCGACCCGCCGATCGTCATCGATTGTCTGGAGTTCCTGCGAAAGCTGCGCCTGTTGGACCCGTTCGAAGAGATCGCCTATCTGTCGATGGAATGCGCCGTGCTGGGTGCGCCCTGGATCGGTCCGGTTCTGATCGATCATTGCGCGACCGTTCTGGGAAATCCGCCGACCGACCGCCAGATCGCGTTCTATACCGCCTTTCGCGCCACGCTGCGGGCCCGGCAGGCACTGGCGCATCTGCTGGTGCCCACCCCACGGACCCCTGAAAAATGGCTGCCGCTGGCCAAGGCCTATCTTGATCAGGCCGCAAAGGCGATGATCACGCTTTTTCCGCCAGAAGATCCTCCAGCGACCCGTTTTCGTGAAGGGCCCGGATGACATCGCCAAGCAGGGGGGCGGCGCTGACGGTTTCCAGACGCTGCGACGCCAGTTCCGGCGGCAGGCGGAACGGGGGGATGGTGTCGCTGATGATCCAGCGGTCAATCTCGGGGCGGGCCAGAATCTCGGCGGCATCACCGATGAAAATCCCATGCGCCGCCGCGCAGATGATGGATTTGGCGCCCTTCGCCCGCAGCGCCTTGGCCGCCCGTATCATGGTCCCGCCCGAGGCGATCATGTCGTCCACGATAATGGCGGTCGTTCCCGCGACGTCGCCCGCCAGATGGGTGCCGCTGACCACGCCCCCGCTGCGGCGTTTTTCCATGAAGGCCGATCCGACCGGACGCGCAAGCGCCTGTTCCAGGGTTTCGCGAAACAGCTGCGCCCGCTTGACGCCGCCGGGATCGGGGGACGCCACCACCAGATCGCCCGCGCCAAGCGCGGGGACCAGATGGTCAACAAACAGGCGGCGGGTGTCCAGATGCCAGGCATTGCAACGGAACGCGTTCTGAAACGCGACCACGTTGTGCACATCCACGGTGACAACCGCATCGGCGCCAGCGGATTCCAGCAATTGCGCCATATACCGGGTGGTGACGGGATCGCGCGCCTTGGTCTGGCGGTCTTTGCGCGCATAGGCGAAATAGGGCAGAACCGCCGTCACGCGGCGGGCGCCCGCATCGCGCAGCGCACCGATGAAAAACAGCAGGCGCACCAGCTTGTCATTCACGCTTTGCCCCGGTTCGCTGTACAGGCTGTGGATCACAAAGGCGTCTTGGCCGCGCACGGCTTCAAGGGGGCGGGCCTTGTGCTCTCCGTCCACGAATTCGCGTTCTTCATGCGCCGACAGCCGCGTTCCCAGATGCGCGGCCACAAGGTCGCCAAAGGCCTGCGATGTCTTCAATGCAAACAGTTTCATCGGCTTTCCTTTGGTGATTTCCACCCGCAGTGTCGCGCATTTTCAGGCCAACGCCTTGATACGGGTCAAGTGCCGATCCGGGGAATGCCGCCCCGGGATTCATGGGCTTCGGGCGAAATTGATCCAAATCATCGCGGCGGCGTTATGCTACATTAAGCTGGGGACATCCGTTGAAAATGTGAGCGCGCACCAATGTCCAACGATCTCATCGCCAAATCGTCTGCCCGCCGGAGCGCCGCGAACATGCCCGATTACGAGGCCGCGCGCGCAACTTTTACCTGGCCCGCAGCCAAGCAATTGCTGAACGGGATGCCGGATGGGAAACTGAATATCGCCAACGAGGCGATCGAAAAGCACATTCAGCAGGGGCGCGGCGATCAAATCGCGCTGCGCTGGATTTCCAAAGCCGGGGAACGGGTGGATTTCACCTATTCGCAGCTGGATGCGCTGACCAGCAAATTCGCCAACAGCCTGCGCAACATCGGGGTCGAAAAGGGTGAGCGGGTGTATTCGCTGCTGGGGCGGACGCCCGAACTGTACATCGCGGCGCTGGGCACGCTGAAGGCAGGGTCGGTGTACTGCCCGTTGTTTTCGGCCTTTGGCCCCGAGCCGATCCAGTCACGGATGGAAATAGGCGGCGCCAAGGCCCTGATCACATCGTCCTCGCTTTACCGTCGCAAGGTGAAGGGCATTCGCGCCAATCTGCCCGAGCTGCGCGAGGTTATTCTGATTGACAAGGAACTTGACGACACCCGCAGCTACGAAACCCTGATGGAAGGCGCGCCCGAGGTTTTCGAAACCGAGCCGATGCAGGCCGAAGAAACCGCGCTGTTGCATTTCACGTCAGGCACCACGGGAAAACCCAAAGGGGTGGTGCATGTGCATGAAGCGGTGGTCGCGCATAATGCAACGGGCCGTCTGGCGCTGGATCTGCGGCCCGGCGATATCTATTGGTGCACGGCCGATCCCGGGTGGGTCACGGGCACGTCTTACGGGATCATCGCGCCGCTTGTGATCGGGGTCACGATGATCGTGGACGCGGCGGATTTCGATGCCGTCCGCTGGTATGACATCCTTGACCAAGAGGCCGTCAACGTCTGGTACACCGCCCCCACCGCAATCCGGATGCTGATGAAGGCGGGGCGCGACATGGTGGCAGAACGCGATTTCCCGGCCCTGCGGTTCATGGCCAGCGTCGGCGAACCGCTGAACCCCGAGGCCGTCATCTGGGGGAATGATGTGTTCGGCATGCCGTTTCACGACAATTGGTGGCAGACCGAAACCGGCGGCATCATGATCGCCAATTATGCCTCGATGGATGTCAAACCGGGGAGCATGGGCAAGCCCTTGCCGGGGATCGAGGCCGGGATTGTCGAGGTCGATGAAACCGGCGCGCATGAGGCGACCAAGCCTTTGGCCGTCGGCGAACTGGCCCTGCGCCCCGGATGGCCGTCGATGATGCGCGGTTACCTGCACGAACAGGCGCGCTATGAGAAATGCTTCAAGGATGGCTGGTATCTGAGCGGCGACCTCGCCATGCGGGATTCCGACGGGTATTACTGGTTCGTGGGGCGCAGCGACGATGTGATCAAAAGCGCGGGCCACCTGATCGGGCCGTTCGAAGTGGAAAGTGCGCTGATGGAACACCCCGCGGTGACCGAGGTGGGGGTGATCGGCATCCCCGACGAAACCGTGGGCGAAATCGTGAAAGCCTATGTCGCGCTCAAACCCGGTATCGAGCCGTCGGATGAATTGCGGCTGGAACTGACGGGCCATGCCCGCAAACGCCTTGGCCCCGCCGTGGCGCCCAAGGAAATTGTGTTCCGCACAAACCTGCCCAAGACGCGCAGCGGCAAAATCATGCGGCGGCTGCTGAAAGCCCGCGAACTGAGGCTGCCCGAGGGCGATATTTCAACTTTGGAAAGCGATGAAAAATGACGGCGACCGACCTGAAACCGCATTTGAGCAAGGACCACGTTCGCGACCTGTTGAAACAGATGATCCGCATACGCCGGTTCGAAGACAAATGCGCCGAACTTTATACCCAGCAGAAAATCCGCGGGTTCCTGCATCTTTACGACGGGGAAGAGGCGATTGCCGCCGGTGTTCTGCCCTTGCTGAAAGACAGCGACCGGGTCGTCGCCACCTACCGCGAACACGGCCATGCGCTGGCCCGTGGCGTGCCGATGCCAGACATCCTTGCCGAAATGTACGGCAAGGCCGAAGGCTGTTCCGGCGGGCGCGGCGGGTCGATGCATCTGTTCAGCAAGGCGCATAATTTCTATGGCGGCAACGCGATCGTCGGGGGCGGATTGCCGCTGGCCATCGGTCTGGGGCTGGCCGACCGGATGGGCGGCGGGGATGCGGTGACCGCGTGTTTCTTTGGCGAAGGGGCGGTGGCCGAGGGCGAGTTTCACGAAAGCATGAATCTGGCCGCGCTTTGGAACCTGCCGGTGCTGTTTGTCTGTGAAAACAACGGCTATGCCATGGGCACCGCGCTGGAACTGTCTGAATCCGAAACCGACATCACCGCCAAGGCGCAATGTTACGACATCGCAAGCGAAGCGGTGGACGGGATGGATGTGGTCGCGGTCGAGGCCGCGGCCCGCCGGGCTTTGGCGCAGATCGCGGAAACGGGAAAACCCTATTTCCTGGAATGCCGCACCTATCGCTTTCGCGCCCATTCGATGTTCGACGCCCAGCTGTACCGCCCGAAAGAAGAGGTCGAGGAATGGCGCCAGAAGGGGCCGATCCTGCGGTTCCAGAACTGGTTGCGCGACACCGGTCTGCTGCATACGGATGAGGTGTCGGCCATCGAAGCAGAGGTTGACGGCGAGATTGCAACGGCCGTGGCCTTTGCCGAGGCCGGGACAGATGAGCCCATCGCGGATTTGACGAAATTCACCCTGTCGCCCGACCGTCCCGCGCTGCCCGAACCCGCGCCCCCCGGCGCCATGGTCCAGACCACATACCGCGAGGCGGTGAAGGCCGGGATCGTGGATGCCATGACCCGCGATGACCGGGTTTTCCTGATGGGCGAAGACGTGGGCCGCTATGGCGGGTGTTATGCGGTCAGCAAGGGGTTGCTGGATCAGTTCGGGCCCGACCGTATCCGCGACACGCCGCTGTCGGAATCCGGGTTTACCGGGGCGGGGATCGGCGTGGCCATCGCCGGGATGCGCCCGATTGTCGAGGTGATGACCGTCAATTTCTCGCTTCTGGCGCTGGATCAGATCATGAATACGGCGGCCACCTATCGCCATATGTCGAACAATCAGTTCGGCGTGCCGGTGGTGATCCGCATGGCCACCGGCGCGGGCAAACAGCTGGCCGCGCAGCATTCGCACAGTCTGGAAGGCTGGTACGCCCATATCCCCGGCCTGCGGGTTCTGGCCCCCGCAACGCTGGAGGACGCGCGCGGCATGCTGTGGACGGCGTTGCAGGACCTCGACCCGGTGCTGATTTTCGAAAATGTGATGCTGTACAACCGGTCCGGGGAACTGGCGGAAAACGCAGGCCCCGTGGACATTGACCGCGCCGTCGTGCGGCGGGCGGGCACCGACATTTCGCTGATCACCTATGGCGGGTCGCTGTTCAAAACGCTGGAGGCGGCCGAGGCGCTGGAACAGGACGGTATCTCGGCCGAGGTGATCGATCTGCGCAGCCTGCGCCCGCTGGACATGGACACCATCAAAGCCTCGGTGGCCAAGACACACCGGGCGCTGATCGTCGATGAGGGCTGGAAAACCGGCAGCCTTGCCGCCGAGATCGGCATGCAGATCGCGGAAGACGCGTTTTTCGATCTGGACGCGCCGCTGGCGCGGGTCTGCAGCGCCGAGGTGCCGATCCCCTATGCCGCCCATCTGGAGGCCGCCGCGATCCCGCAAACCCCGGTCATCGTTGCCGCCGTCAAATCGCAGATGGGCCTTGAGCCATGAGCCTGTTCGTCATGCCCTCGCTCGGGGCCGATATGGAGGCGGGCACCCTGGTGGAATGGCTGAAGGCGCCGGGGGACGCGGTGGCGCGCGGCGACATCATCGCGGTGATCGAGACGCAGAAAGGCGCCATCGAAATCGAGGTGTTCGAGGATGGGGTGCTGAAGGAATATCTGGCCCGGATCGGGGATACGGTTCCGGTGGGCACGCCCCTGGCCATGATCAGCGGCGCAGGCGATGACACTGTTCCGGCACCCGCCACACCGGTTCCGCCCGTGCCCCCGAAAACACCGAAACCGGCCGCACCTGTCCGTGTTGAAACGCCGGGGGGTGCGCGCCTGAAAATAACCCCGGCGGCCCGGCGGCTGGCGGCGCAGCACAAGATCGACCTGTCGGCGATCAAGGCACCGGCCGGACAGGAAATCAGATTGGCCGACATCGCCGCACTGGTGAAACGCCCGGCACCCGAATCCGCCGGTTCGGCCATGCGCGATGCGATTGCGGCGGCCATGTCCCGGTCAAAGCGCGAGATCCCGCATTATTATCTGTCCCAATCCGTCGACATCACAGCGGCGGAAAGCTTTGTGGCCGAGGTCAACAAGGATCGCCCGGCGACCGAACGCCTGTTGCTGGGGGCCGTTCTGGTCAAGGCGGTGGCAACGGCCCTGCGCAAATACCCCGAATTCAACGGGCATTACGAAGACGCAGGCTTTGTCCCGTCCAAGGCGGCGCATGTGGGCATGGCGATCAACCTGCGCGGCGGCGGGCTGGTGGCGCCCGCGCTGCACGATGCGGAAAGCAAATCCCTGGACGATCTGATGGCCGGGCTGCGCGATCTGGTCGCCCGGGTAAGGGCAGGGCGGTTCCGCGCGCGCGAACTGTCGGACCCGACGATCACCATCAGCAGCCTTGGCGATCGCGGCGTCGATCAGCTTTACGGGGTGATATACCCGCCGCAGGTGGCCATTCTGGGGTTCGGCACGCCACGTGACCGCCCATGGGTGCAGGACGGTCAGATCGCGGTGCGGCGTATCGTTTCGATGACGCTTTCTGCCGATCACCGCGTCAGTGACGGGTTGCGGGGGGCAAAGTTCATGACCGCGATAGACAGGCAATTGCAAAATCCGGGGGACCTATGACAAAAGCGCAAATCGAAACATTGCTGCAAAGTGAACTTTATAAAATCGCGCCTGACATAGATGTCGCCGATATTGATCGCGACGCGGACCTGCGCGAAGAGTTTGACATCGACTCGATGGATTTTCTGACCCTTGTGACCGCATTGGGCAAAGAACTGGGCAGCGACATACCAGAAGAAGATTACGCCCAGATGGGAAGTTTTGCCGCCGCGATTGACTATCTGGCCGGTTTGGCCGCGACCTGATCGCCAAGGGCGCTATTGTGATTGCAATCGGGGGCTGGGTGTTGATCCTTGTCAACGCGAAAAGGATCGCAGTGCGCAATGGGTGTAGAAACCGTATTGCACCGCAAAAGGAATCGCCATGTCAGGACGCAAGCAATCGCCCGGATCGGATGCGGCCAAGGTGACGCCCCACCGGGAAAACCCGACCGCTGGCCCGGCCAAGGTCACGCAGCTTCATTCCTCTGCGCAGCACGCTCCGCCGATTGCACCGGGGCCCGAGGCCCAGTCCGACGATGCCGCCACACGGTTCGCGGACAGCGTGGACAGCGCGATCCATGCCACAATGGCCAAGGCGACGGGCGGCATTTCACCCAGCGCCCTGTCCGAAGCCTATGCGGATTGGGCGGTTCATCTGGCGGTGTCGCCCGGAAAACAGATGCAGCTGATGATCAAAGCCATGCGCAAATCGCAACGGCTGGCCCGGTTCCTGGGCAGTTGCGCGACCGGCCAGACCGGGGCGCAGGACTGCATTGAACCGCTGCCGCAGGACAAGCGGTTCACGGACGATGCGTGGAAGAAATGGCCTTTCAACCTGTATTCGCAGGCCTTTTTGCTGAACCAGCAGTGGTGGCACAATGCAACCAACGACGTGCGCGGGGTCACGCGTCAGCACGAAGATGTCGTCAGCTTCGTGACCCGGCAGATTCTGGATGTCTTTTCGCCGTCGAACTATCTTGCGACCAATCCCGTGGTTCTGCAGGCAACGATCAGCCAGGGCGGGCAGAACCTGCTGCATGGCAGTCGGAATTATCTGGAGGACGTGACCCGCGCCCTGCATGGCAGACGGCCCGCCGGGATGGAAGATTTCAAGGTCGGCGAAAACCTTGCCGTGACGCCCGGCAAGGTCGTCTATCGCAATCAGCTTATCGAGCTGATCCAGTACGAACCGACGACCGAAAAGGTGCATCCCGAACCGATCCTGATCGTTCCCGCCTGGATCATGAAGTATTACATCCTTGACCTGTCCCCCAGCAATTCGATGATCCAATACCTTGTTGGACAGGGCTTCACGGTCTTCTGCATCTCGTGGCGGAACCCCGACGCCAAGGATCGCGATCTTGCGTTCGACGATTACAGAACGCTTGGCGTGATGGAGGCGCTGGATGCCGTGGGGCAGATCTGCGGCGATGCCAAGGTGCACGGCATCGGATATTGTCTGGGCGGAACCCTGCTTGCCATCGCGGCCGCCGCCATGGCCCGCGACGGGGATGAACGGTTCAAGGACCTGTCGTTCTTTGCGGCGCAGGCGGATTTCACCGAGGCCGGTGAACTGATGCTGTTCATCAATGAAAGCCAGGTCACCTTCCTTGAGGACATGATGGCGCAACAGGGTTATCTGGACGCAAAGCAGATGGCCGGGGCGTTTCAGCTTTTGCACTCGAACGACCTGATCTGGTCCAAGCATGTCTCTGAATATCTGTTGGGCGAACGCTCTGCCATGAGCGATCTGATGGCGTGGAACGCAGATGCCACGCGTATGCCCGCCCGGATGCATTCGGAATACCTGCGCGAATTGTTCCTGAACAACGACTTTGCCGAGGGCCGGTACGACGTGAATGGGCGGCCTGTGGCGCTGTCGGACATCGAAATTCCGATCTTCGCGCTGGGCACCGAATGGGATCATGTGGCCCCGTGGAAGTCAGTGTATAAATTTCACCTGCTTACCGACACCGATGTGACATTCCTGCTGACGAACGGCGGGCATAATACCGGCATCGTGTCTGAACCGGGACATGCCAGACGCCACTACCGGATTGCAACCAAGCACGATCAGGACCGCTATCGTGACGCGCAGCGCTGGTTCGATGAAACCGAGCCCAGGGATGGGTCGTGGTGGCCGGCGTTCGCGGATTGGCTGGATGCGCGATCGGGTCGCGCTGTTGCCCCACCGCCCATGGGCGCGCCGGATGCGGGGCTTGCGCCGCTGTGCGAGGCCCCCGGCGCATATGTTCTGGAAGCCTGAGGCGCGTCGCGCGGCCCCGGCGATTGCGAACTGGCTGATGGTCGATCTTTTCATGCAGCAGTCGGGCTTTCACCCCGGCCAAGGCGTGCCAGTTCTTTGGCAATCATCTGGTCGACCAGCGCACAGCAGAACCCACAGCGGATGCTACGCCCGGTTTCGTGAAACAGGCGCCCCGGCGTGATGACGCTGTAGGGATCGTCGCGCAGGGTCTGTGTGACGTGTTCACTGACCTCGGCGCGCGTTAGCCGCGAACAGGAACACAGGATCATTTCGCGGCCCCCCTGTCATCCAGTGCACCGCAGCGCCTGGGCCGAGGCAAGGTGTGGTCGCGCCTTGCTGCCCGCTGCGCCATCGCTGATCGAAATGATCCGCCCCGCCTGCATCGTTACAACTCTTGAACACAACCGGCGCACTTCCTCGGGCGAATGGCTGATATAGATCATCGGGGTCTGGGTGCGTTCCTGGACACGGGCGATCAGGTCAAGCGTGCGCGCCTTCAGACCGGGGTCAAGCGCCGAGACGGGTTCATCCAGCAGCAGCAGCTCGGGTTCGGCCATCAGCGCCCGGCCGATTGCTGCACGCTGCCGCTCGCCCCCCGAAAGCCGGGCAGGGCGGGCGTCGAGCAGCGAAGCAAGGTCAAGCGTTTCAATCACCTCGTTCCAAAAGCTTGTCCCGACGTTCCGGGCCCCATAGGCAAGGTTGCCGCGCACGGTCATATGCGGAAACAGCAGACCCTCTTGAAAGACGACGCCGATGTGGCGGGCGGCAGGGGGAAGGTTGATCCGATGCGCGCTGTGGAAAAACAGGCGCCCATTCAGCGAGATGCAGCCGCGCCTGGGCCGGGTATGACCCGCGATGCAGGAAAAAAGCGTGCTTTTGCCAGAGCCAGAGCGCCCGATCAGACCGATGATCCCCTCTGCGGGCACCACCAGATCGGTTTCCAGTTCGAAATCGCCCTGTCGGTGGCGCAGATGCAGTTCGATCATCTTGTGGCCCCTTGCGGAATGCGCCGGGTGATCGCCTCGGAAGCCAGAAGCGCGCCCCCCGCCAACAGCAGGGACAGGATACAAAGGCGCGCTGCCGCCGCCTCTTCGCCCGGGGTCTGGGTCACGGTGAAAAGGGCAAGGGGCAGGGTTTGGGTGCGGCCCGGGATATTGGCGGCCAGCGTGATGGTCGCGCCGAATTCGCCGACCGCGCGGGCAAAGGCCAAAGTAATCCCGGTCAGGATGCCCGGTGTCATCAGCGGCAGGCTGACGGTGAAGAAGATACGCCATTCAGAGGCGCCCAAACTGCGGGCGGCGTGGGCATAGCGGGGGTCCATCGCCTCGGCCGATTGCCGGATTGCGCGGACCATCAGCGGAAAGCCCACCACGGCACAGGCGATGATGACAGCGCTTTTGCTAAAAGCAATGCGGATGCCGAACAGCGCGTCAAGCGGTGCGCCCAGCATGCCGTTGCGTCCCAGCACCAACAGCAGAAGATACCCGATGACGATCGGGGGCAGCACCAGCGGCAGGTGGACCACCGCATTCAGCAAGGCGTGCCCCGGAAACCGTTTTTGCCCAAGCATCCAGCCCAGCGCGATGGCAATGGGCAGCGACCACAGCACCGCAAGGGTGGAGGCGCGCAGGCTGAGGATAAGAGCGTCCTGTTCCATCTGGCTGAGCATCGTCAGGTGCCTCCGTCGACGGGTAGGAAGCCATGGCGCGACAGGACCGACGCGCCGGTTGCCCCCGAAAGGAAATTCAACAGGGCCCGCGCGCCATCGGGGTCTTTGCCTTGCGCCACGGGTGCGGCCAGATACCGGATCTGCGCATGGCTTGTTGTGGGGATGGCCCAGACGACATCGACACCCGCCACATCCGCCGCGTCGCTGGCGTAGACAAGGCCGAATCTGGCCTCTTGGCTGGCAACCGCGGCCACCGTGGCGATGGTGTTCCTTGTGGGCACAAGATGCGTCTCGACATCGGACCACATCTTCAGGGTGGTCAATGCTTCTTTGCCGTAGCGCCCGACGGGGGCGATCTGGGGATCGCTCATGGCAAAATTCTCGCCTTCCAGAAGCGCGACCAGGTTCTGTGGGTCAAGCGGCCCGCTGCCTGCGGGCGCAATCAGGACAAGGCTGTTGGACATCAGCGTGACGACCTCTGGTGCGCTGACGATGCCCTGATCGACCAGATATCCCATCCATTTCGGGTTCGCCGAGATGAACAGGTCCACCGGGGCGCCCTGTTCGATCTGGCGGGCCAGAACGCCGGACGCCGCATAGGAGGTCAGCACCGGCATCTTGCTTTCCGCGATGCCGGCATCCAATGCGCGCCCTGTCGAGGCGGCGGCGAAAACCATTGGGTCGGCAAAGGCCATGCGCCCGATCACCACCAGCAAAAGGAACGCGATGACGAGGTTCAGATAGGGAATAACAGGGCGCATGGTGCCACGGGGCCGGTGGCCTGTCTTGGGGGCAGTCGCGGTGGGCATCGTCGGATCCTCGCAGGGTTTCGGATACGGGTCGTCACGTCAGCCGGGGCCGACCGGGGGCCGGTTACTCAGCCGCCAGCCGCAGGCTTTCGATGCCCACGAAACGCGCCTGATGTTTTTCGGCCTCGTCGTGGAACACCTTGAACACCTTTTCTTTAAGGGGCGTCGACTGGACGAAGTCGGAATAGGCCCGCTTGAGAACCTGCCGCGCTTTCAGAAAGGTCGTGTCTTCGTCCATGCCGTCGAAATCGGCATCACGCAGATAGGTGCCGAACCGCTTCATGATATGCAGGCGCGAGACATTCAGAACCTCTTCGTCGAAGGGCATCAGAAGGTAGGTAAAGATATCTTCGGCAGAAGAGAGGTTGGCGACATGGTCAAGCACGCCGGTCTGTTCGAAATCCTTGGGCATCTTACGGTCTCCTTGTGTGATCAGTGTCGGTGGTCTTCGCAGGGCTGCAGACAGCCATCGGGGGATTTGGCGGCCCGCTGAAGGGCGTCACGCGCCGCCAGCCGGGCTTCGAGAAAGGCAATCCGGTCGGCAAGCCGCGCCAGCGTGCGGCCCACGGGATCGGGGATCAGGTGGTGGTTCAGGTCCACGCGGTAGGGATCGGTCGAAACCGGCCCTTCGGTGCGCACAATACGCGCCGGAATACCCACGACGGTGCTGTCGTCGGGCACAGGTTCCACCACCACCGAATTTGCCCCGATGCGCGCCCCGGCTCCGATCTTGATGGGGCCCAGGATCTTGGCACCAGCCCCGACCATGACCCCGTCGCCCAATATCGGGTGGCGCCTGCCGGGGGACCAGCTTACGCCGCCCAGCGTGACCCCATGGTAAAGCGTCACGTTGCGCCCAAGTTCGGCGGTTTCGCCGATGACCACGCCCGAGCCATGGTCGATGAAGAAACCGGGGCCGATTTTCGCGCCGGGATGGATGTCGACGCCGGTGGCCATCCGCGCCAGATAAGAGATCAGCCGGGCCGCGCTTTTCAACTGTCGCGACCACAGCGCATGGGCCACCCGATGGGCGATGGCGGCATGAAGTCCGGGGTAGGTCAGCGCGGTTTCGATGCGCCCGCGCGCCGCCGGGTCGCGCCGCCGGATCGAGGCAAAGTCGGAACGGACAAGGGACAGGACGTTCATGCCATATCTCCGGTATCGAACGCGCGGGCCAAGGCGACCAGCATCGCCAGATCGGCCGCAAGGGCAGGGCGTTTTTCACGAATGGCAAAATCACGCAAAAGCGGCTGAATGCGCCGCGCGGTCGCCGCGTCACTGGGCAGGTTCGCGGCGCACAACCCGGCACGAAGCCCGGCCAGGCCGGAATGCTTTCCCAGAACGAATTGCCGTTCGCGGCCATAGCGCGCGGGTTCGGTGCGCGGGTCTTCGTAGGTGTTGTGGTTCTTGAGGATTGCATCGACATGAATGCCAGCCTCATGCGCAAAGGCCATTTCGCCCACCACGGGCTTGGAGACCGGAAGCGGGCGGCCCGAGGCAAGCGCAACCAAGGCCGAGAGCGCCTGCAGGCTGCGCAGGTCCACGCCGGTCGAAACGCCCTGCGCTTCAAGCACGGCGGTGACCTCTTCCAATGCGGCGTTTCCCGCACGTTCGCCAAGACCGTTCACGGTCACCGACAGATGCGAGGCCCCGGCATGGTACGCCGCCAGCGTGTTGGCGGTGGCCATGCCGAAATCGTCATGGGCGTGGAATTCCAGCGGCAGGCCGATGCGCGGTGCCAGGGTCTGAACCAGCGCATGTGCCTCGAACGGATCAAGCAGTCCCAGCGTGTCGGCCAGACGGAACCGGATGGCACCGGCCTGTTTGGCCACATGGGCCACATCGGCGATGAAGGCCGGGTTGGTGCGGCTGGCGTCCTCGGCGCCCACCGACACCTCGAATCCGCGCGCGGTGGCGGTGTGGACCATTTCGGCGGTGTTGCGCAGCGCCCAGTCGCGATCCGCCCTGAGCTTGCCAGCCAGTTGCCGGTCCGAAACGGGCACGGCAAAATGCAGTCGCCGCGCGCCGGTTTTATGGGCCATGTCCAGATCGCCCATGCGCAGACGGCACCAGACGACGGGCGTGGCGTCGCGCAGTTCGGCGATGACCGTCCGGATATCGTCCACTTCGTCATAGCCCATTGCCGCGACGCCAACCTCCAGTTCGCTTACACCGGCTGCATCAAGCGCCCGCGCGATGGCGCGCTTTTCATCCAGCGAGAAGGCGACACCGGCGGTCTGTTCGCCATCCCGCAACGTGGTGTCGCAGATGACCGCCGGGCGGTTGGGCAGATCAGAGCGGCTGAAGATCGTGGTCATGTCATCGGTCCCTCAGGCGTATTCGGGGTTAAAGCCGTCGGGCACGGCCCCGTCGGCGGACCAGAAGGGCGACATGTCGCGCAGGCCGTCGATAATCCCCGGCATGGCATCCAGCACGCGGTTCACGTCCTCTTCGCTGGTTTCGCGCGATAGTGAGAAGCGGATCGCGCCATGTGCGGCGGTGAAGGGGATGTTCATCGCGCGCAGCACATGGCTTGGCTCCAGCGAACCCGATGTGCAGGCCGAGCCCGAAGAGGCGGCGATACCCGCTTGGTTAAGCTTCAGCAGGATCGCCTCGCCTTCGATATATTCGAAGGCCACGGTCGTCGTGTTGGGCAGCCGATCATGGGGGTCACCAGTCACAAAGCAATGGCCGATCTGCTGGATAAGGCCTTTTTCAAGCCGGTCGCGCAAAGCGCGGATGCGAGGGATGTCCTGGTCCATCGTGACGCGCGTCATCTCGGCGGCTTTGCCAAGCCCGATGATGGCGGGGGCGTTTTCGGTGCCCGCGCGCCGTCCGCGTTCCTGATGCCCGCCGCGCAGCAATGGCCGGAACCGCGTGCCCTTGCGCAGATAAAGCGCGCCCAGACCCTTGGGGCCGTGGAACTTGTGCGACGACAGCGACAGCATGTCGATATCGGTCTCTTTCAGGTTGATCGGCAGTTTGCCGACCGCCTGCACGGCGTCGGTGTGAAACAGCGCGCCGACCCCGTGGGCCAGTTCCGCCAGCCCGTCCACCGGAAAGACCGTGCCGGTTTCGTTGTTGGCCCACATCAGGCTGACCAGCGCGACCCTGTCCGACAGGGCGTCACGGTAGGCGTCGATATCAAGCCGCCCCTGTCCGTCGACGGGAATGCGGTGCACCGTGACGCCTTCGTGTTTTTCCAGCCAGTCGCACAGGTTCAGGATCGCCGGGTGTTCGACCGTCGAGGTGATGATCTCGGTCCGGCCGGGTTGCACGGCAAGGGCCGACCGGATGGCGGTATTGTTGGATTCCGTCCCGCCCGAGGTGAAGATGATCTCGTGGTCGAACGCGGCCCCGATCAGCGCCTGAAGCGATTTGCGCGCCTGACGCAATGCACCGCCGACTTCTGCCCCGAAGGCGTGGATCGACGAGGCGTTGCCGAACTGTTCGCTGAAATAGGGCAGCATGGCATCGACCACTTCGGGGAAGACGCGGGTCGTGGCGTTGTTGTCCAGATAGACCGGTTGCATGGCGCGTCTCCTCAGGTTTTGGCGACGGGCAGGACCCGCATCGGGCGGCCCAGGGTTTCAGTGATCCGTTTGGCAAGCCCGCCCAGCGTCAGCGAGGCGATCTGGCAGCCCGAACAGGCGCCCGTCATGTGCACGAACACTTTCGACTCTGCGATATCGACCAGTTCGACATCGCCGCCGTCGGCGTGAAAGATCGGGCGCATCTCTTCGATGATCTTCGCCACCGAGATCGTTTCTTTCGCGGTGATCACCGCAGCGGCAGGTGCCGGGGGGGCGGGCGGTATGGCGATCTGCACCGGCGCCGAGGGTTGCGGCGGGGGGGCGGGCGCGGGCGGCTGGTCGGGGATGATGAACCCTTGTGCCTTTTTCTTCTGCGGCGCGGGTGCGGCGCCGAAAACGTAAGCTTCGGCCGCGTTCAGCAGCCCTTCGGCGACCATCGCGGTGTTGACGTCGGCCAGCAGGTCTTCCAGCGGCTCGCGGCAGGAGCTGCAGCCGCCGCCTGCTTTGGTATAGAAGGTCACCATCTCCAGCGTGGTCAGTTTGTTGTTGCGGATCGCGCGTTCGATCATCCCGGCATCGA
Organism: uncultured Paracoccaceae bacterium; assembly: GCA_947500775.1. GTDB lineage: Bacteria > Pseudomonadota > Alphaproteobacteria > Rhodobacterales > Rhodobacteraceae > CANMTD01. The sequence continues at coordinate 856,932 of CANMTD010000002.1, read as the reverse complement.
CGCCGAAGCATTTGCAGATCAGCGCGCCTTCCTCGTGGTCGTCCTCTTCAAGCTCTTCGCCCTTCCAGGCGGCGACGGCGGCGGAAAGCGCCTCTTGCCCCATGACCGAGCAATGCATCTTTTCGGGGGGAAGCCCGTCAAGGAAATCGGCGATATCCTGATTGGTCAGCTTGCGCGCCTCGTCGATCGTCTTGCCGATGATCAGCTCGGTCAGCGCCGACGACGAGGCAATGGCCGAGCCGCAACCGAAGGTCTGGAAACCGGCATCCTCGATGACCTCGGTCTGGGGGTTGACCTTCAGCATCAGCTTCAGCGCATCGCCGCAAGACAGCGAACCGACCTCGCCAACCGCGTTGGCATCGGCCAACGCACCGGCGTTGCGCGGGTTGAAGAAATGCTCTTTGACCTTTTCGCTATAGTCCCACATCGGGCCACTCCTCAGCAGAAAGATTTGCCGCAGCCGCAGCTGCTGCTGGCATTGGGGTTGTTGAAAACGAAGCCCGAGCCTTCCAGCCCGGTGACAAAATCAATCGTCGTTCCTGCCAGATGCGACTGGCTTTCCGGGTCCAGCAGCACCGTCACCGTGCCCGCCGTGATGACGGCGTCGTCGGGCTGTGCCTGAAGTTCCAGCGCCATGCCGTATTTCATACCGGCGCAGCCGCCGCTTTGAACCATCACACGCAGGCCAGCGACGGTCTGTCCGGCCCCGTCTATGGCCGACTTAATGGCCGATTGCGCGGATTCGGTAATGTCGATCATGTCGGTTCTCCTGTCGGCGTTGTGCGTTACAGATATTCAAGCAAAGACCGTGCCAAGAGGATATATGTTGGTTTATCAGCGGCTTACCTTCGCGCGCGTCCCGCCGGTTTGCGACAATGATGGGTTTGCGACAGCAACATGGATGTGTTGCGATACCGGTGTCGGCTGTTTTGCGGCACATCTGGTAAGCGGCTGGGCGCCGGACCCCGCGCTCAGACGGACGGAATGGCATCCCTGACGGAATGCAGCGCCCCATCGACCGTTCGAAGCGCCTGTTTGCGGGCGTCTCCGACGATCAGGGCCTGTGGGTGCACGGTTGATCGGGCCAGCGGATCGCAGGGGCACCAGCCGCTGGCGTCCACCAGCCCGGCGGCCCGCGCGATCCTGCCAGCGCCGTGGGGGGCAACGAAGTTGACCACATCGGCGCGGATCAGACCGGCGTTGGTTTCCAGAAGACCTTGCCGCGCGTCCACCGCCCGGATCGTCCCGCCCTTCGCCGCAACCCGCCAGACCGTGCCGGAGGGCAGCCCGGCCCGCGCGGCCTGTTGCGCAAAGCTGTCGGCAAGCTGTGGTCCCGCGCTGCCATCAAGCACCGTCAAACGGGCATTCGGACGGTGGCGGGCAAGATGGGTGGCAAGGTCAAGCGCGCGGGCGACGGCGGCGCGAGGATGGCTGACCGTACCTGGAAGCCGCAGCACCAGATCTCCGGTGTCGGGCAGCGTAGAAAGTGCGGCGGTCAGGCGGCGCGCTTCGCGGGTGCTGCCCCAGGCCGCGGGCCAAAGGTGACGCGCGACCCTGTCCAGCCCTGGGATTTCCTCGTCCAGCGGCGCCGTGCCGGGGGCGAAAAGCACGGTGTCGAAGGCCAGGGCGCGGCCGCTGAAAAGGGCCAGCCGTGCGTTGGTCCAGTCGACCGCTACGACCTCATCCAGCGCGACCCCGATCCCGGCGCGGCGCAGGGCCTTAAGGTCGGGCGCCGCCGCGGGCATCGCAAAGGGTTTGGGGCGGGGGCCCGTGCCCGCCAGCCGTGCCGGGTCACGTTCGACAAGCAGCACCGAAGCGTTGGGCCGCGCCGCGCGGAGCGTCAGGGCGGCGGCGGCACCGGCTGGCCCGCCACCGACGACCAGAACCCGTTCTTTTGTCAAACGGGCAGGGGAAATGAAATCTGCGGCACCGATCGTGGCGGCACCTGCGAACAGGCCTTGTACAAGGCGGCGGCGAGTCAGCTGTTTCATTCTTGCATCTCCTGGGGGCCGGGATGGCGGGGATCGCACGCGGACCGCGCCGCCGCCGTCATTTCTTCTTCTCCAGCAGTTCGGCGTCGGGGTGGATCGGCCGGTAAATCTCTACGCGGTCGCCTTCCTTCACCGGCTTGCCAAGTTTGGCGATCGAGCCGAAAATCCCGACCTTGTTGACGTCCAGATCGATCTCGGGGAATTGCCGCAGCAGGCCAGAGCGTTCGATCACGTCGCGTACGCAGGCCCCCTCGGGGACCTCGATATTCATCCAGACCTGCGTGGTCGGCTTGGCAAAGGTAATGCCCACGTTCATGGTGTATCCCCCACGTCGGGTTTCGGTTTCAGGACCCCGGTGGCGGTGAACACCTTTTCCGACCCGATGGCCCCCGCATCGGCGGCGCGACTTTGGCGGCGCGCGTCGAATGCCGCCTTCAGCGCCAGAAGAAACCCCATGGCGATGAACCCGCCGGGCGGCAGGATCAACAGCAGGAAACCCGGGTAGTCGGGAAAGACGGTGATTTCCAGAAATCCAAACCGGCTGCCCAGCAGCACCGAGGCATTGGCAAAAAGCGTGCCCGATCCAAGGATTTCGCGCACCGCGCCAAGGGCCAGCAAAGCAACGGTAAAGCCGATCCCCATCACAAGACCGTCGAAGGTTGCCGCCAGCGGATGTTCGCGAGAGGCAAAGGCCTCGGCCCGGCCCAGAATGGCACAATTGGTGACGATCAGCGGGATGAACAGGCCCAGAACCTTGTGCAGGTCATGGGCCCAGGCATTCAGCGCCATGTCCACCACGCTGACGATGCAGGCGATCACCAGAACGAAGGCGGGGATGCGGATTTCGGGCGTGATCGCGTGGCGCAGAAACGATACCGCAAGACCCGAGGCGACAAGCACGACCAGCGTGGCCAGCCCCATGCCCAGCCCGTTGGTGGCGGTGCCGGTGATGGCAAGCAGGGGGCAAAGCGCCAGAAGCTGCCCGAAGACAATATTGTTGTCCCACAGCCCGTCCCGGGCCAGCTTACTGTAACGTGTCGCCATCAGCCGCTTTCCTTTTCCTGGGGCGCCGGGGCCAGAATCGCGTCCCGGTGTTGTGCAAAGAATTCCAGCCCATGATGGACCGCACCGACCACGGCACGCGGGGTTATCGTCGCGCCCGAAAACTGATCGAACACGCCACCGTCACGCTGGACCTTCCAGCCGCCCGTGCCGGGGTTGCCAAGCGACAGGCCGGCGAACTGCTTGATCCAGTCACTTTTCCCGACCTCTATCCTGTCGCCAAGGCCGGGCGTTTCTGAGTGGGCAAGAACCCGCACCCCCAAAAGCTCGCCCGTTGGGGTAACCCCCAGCAGCACCCGGATTGCACCGGAATAGCCCTGGCCGGTCATCACATAGGCGGCGGCGGTCACGGTATCGCCCCGGCGCGCCACATAGACCTGAACAACACCCTGCGTGGCATCAGCAAGCGTCAGGATATCGGCCGTCAGGTCGTTTTCGTGAAGGTCATCCGGGATCACCTGCGCAAGCGAAGCATAAAGGTCCTCGGTGGCGCGGTCTGCAATCGCGCCGCTGGTCAGCTCATCGGACAGCGCCAGGATCAGCGCGGTGAACAGCGAAAACAGCGCCAGCAGCACGCCATGCGCGGCCGGGACCCGGCGAAACGCTTCGAACCGTGCGGCCCCGGTGGGGGCATCGGGGGACGGGGCGCCGCCGGTCATTGCGATTGCTCCAGGTCAAGCGGTTTGCCTGCGCGCGTCCGCCCGAATATGCGCGGCCGGATGGAATTGTCGATCAGCGGCGTGCAGGCATTCATCAGCAGCACCGCAAACCCGACCCCTTCGGGGACGGCGCCCCAATTGCGGATGACGAAAATCAATGCTCCGATGCCGATGCCATAGATGGCCTGTCCCACAGCGGTTATCGGCGAGGTGACGTAATCGGTGGCAATGAAGAAGGCGCAAAGCACAAGGGCACCGGAACTCAGATGCAGGAACGGCGAGGCGAAATGTTCGGGATCAATCAGGTGGAACGTGCCGGACAGAACGAACATCGACCCAAGCACCGCCAGCGGGATCGTCACCGTGATGATCCGCAGCGCAACCAGCGACAGGCCACCACCCAGAAGCAATGCTGCGCTGGTTTCGCCCAGGCTTCCCGGGACGCGGCCCACGAACTGATCGTGGAGCGCATGTGTCTGCGGCAGGATTTCTGACAGGGGCATCCCGGCATCCAGCTGGCTTTTGACGAAGCCCAACGTGGATGCGCTGCTGATTGCATCGAAATCGGCTGTCTGGCCGAAGGTGATGGCAAGCGCATCCAGCAGGCCCGGCGCCCCGGCCGAGCCGATGGGCAGCGGCACCACCCATGTGGTCATCTGCACCGGCAAGGCAATCAGCAACATGGCGCGGGCCACCATGGCCGGGTTGAACAGGTTCTGCCCCAGCCCGCCAAAGACATGTTTGCCGATCACGATGGCAATCGCGGCGCCGATGACCGCGATCCACCAGGGGGCCCAGGGGGGCAGGGTCATGGCGACCAGCCAGCCGGTAAGCAGGGCAGAGCCATCAAGGGCGAACCGTGCCACCGGCCTGCGGGCAATGGCAAGGCAAAGCACCTCGAATGCAAAGGCCGAGACAATGGTCAGCAAGAACAGAAAGATTGCCGGCCAGCCGAACTGGAACAGTCCGAAAAAGGTTGCCGGGCTTAGACAGACCATCACCGCAGTCATCGTGCGCGACACGTTGAACCGGGAATGGGCGTGTGGGCCGCTGACAAGAACCTGCCGGGTCATTCCATGGCCTCGCTTGTCTGGGGGTGGTCGGCCTTGGGTGTGTCGGGTGTTGCTGCGTCCCGCGCCGCCTCTTCCGCCTCGCGCTGCTTGCGGGCGGCGGTCGCGGCCTTGTGCCGCGCCATGGCCGCGCGCTTGGCTTCGGCGATGGCGTCCTCGCGGGCTTTGCGGGCGGCGGCCAGACGCTTGGTTTCATCCTGCTGATGTTTCCAGCTTTGCATTTTCGCCAGTTTGCCCTTGGCAAAGTTGAACCCCTGCACCAGAGGAATATTGGACGGGCAGATATAGGAACACGCGCCGCAGGCGACGCAATCAAGCAGGCCTATCTTGACCGCACCTTCCAGATCGTCGGCCTGGATGTGAGCGTTAAGTTCCAGCGGGGTCAGCCCGCAGGGGCAGACCTGCACGCAAGATCCGCAGCGGATGCAGGGCATGGACGCCTCGTGGCGTGTTTCGGATTTTGTCAGCGCCAGAATACCGTTTGTACCTTTCACGATCGGCACGCGCAGGTTCTGTATCGGCTGGCCCATCATCGGCCCGCCAAGCAAAAGCCGGTCGGGTTCGCCGATCAGCCCGCCGCAATGGGCCAGCGCATCCGCCACAGGCGTGCCGATCAGGGCCTGAACATTTGCCGGTCGCTCCACGGCCCGCCCCGATATCGTGACCACGCGTGAAATCAGCGGCTCACCATAGCGCACGGCCTGATGCACGGCAAAGGCTGTGGCTGCGTTGTGCACCACGATCCCAAGCTCGGCCGTCAATGCGCGGGCCGGTGTTTCTTTTCCGGTCACCGTCTGCACCAGATGTTTTTCCGAGCCCATTGGATACTGGGTCGGCACGACGGCGATACCGGCATCGGGGCCGATCCCGGCGATATGCCTGCGCAGGGCTGCAATGGCCTGAGGCTTGTTCGATTCAATGGCAACGATGATGCGCCGGACGCCAAGCGCCAGGCCCATGATCCGGATGCCATCGGCCACCTCTTCGGCCCGTTCGCGCAGCAGGCGGTCGTCACTGGTCAGATAGGGTTCGCATTCGGCCGCGTTGATGATCAGCGTGTGCAGATCGTATTTGTTCCGCAGGTTCAGCTTGACGGCCGAAGGGAAGGTCGCGCCGCCCATGCCGACAATGCCCGCCTCTGCGACGCGTGCGGCGATCTCTTCCGGATCGGCGCCTTCGGGTCGCAGCCGCGTCATCCGCGGGCCCCAGCGGTCCTTGCCGTCGGCGCGGATGGTGATCGTCGGAACCGGAAGACCCGAAGGGTGCGGCGCCGCGAAATGCCCCACGGCAATGACCCGGCCCGAGGTTGGCGCGTGCACATTGGCCGAGACCGGGCCGCGCGCCTTGCCGATGATCTGGCCCTTCAGGACAAGGTCGTCGCGTTTGACGATCGGTTCGGCCTCGACGCCGATATGCTGTTGCAGGGGCACCCGGATCAGCGACGGAATCGGCATGGTCTCAATGGCGCAGTCAGCGCTGAGGAATTTCCGCGTTTCCGGGTGAACGCAGCCGCGGATGGAAAACAGCCGGGCGGGATCTGTCAGCATATGAAGAGGGAGCGGCGCCATCACACGCGGCCCTACGCGACTTTGCCGAACGGAAGGTCGGGTTTGTCCCAGTGCCATTCGCGAAGGGATATGGGTTTGGGCCGGTGGATGATCGCCTCGGTGGGGCAGACATCGATACAGGCGTCGCAGCCGATGCAGGCGTCGAAGACGACGGTGTGGACCTGTTTGGCCGCCCCGACAATCGCATCGGTCGGGCAGCGCTTGAAGCATTTCGTGCAGCCGGTGCAATGGTCTTCGAAAATGAAGGCCACGATCGGTTGCACCTCATCGACTTCCGACAGATCGGCCGCGCCCGCACCATCCGCCCCGACGATATCGGCCAGCTGAAGCGCCACGTCGCGCCCGCCCGGCGGGCACAGCGTGACGGGGGCCGCCCCCTCTGCCAGCGCCTCGGCAGCACCTCGGCATCCGGGGAAACCACACTGGCCGCAATTGGTGCCGGGAAGGACCGTTTCGATCTCGTCGACAAGCGGCGGCGTGTCGACATGGAACCTGCGGGCAGCCTCTCCAAGCAGAAGGCCAAGACCCAGGCCCAGAGCGGACATTGATGCGACGGCGGAAAGCACAGGTTGTTCTCCTTCAGTTGGTCAGTTCGGCACCAGACCGGCGAAACCCATGAAGGCCATGGACAGCAATCCGGCGGTGATGAAGGCGATCGGGGGGCCGGCAAACGGTGCCGGGACCGCCACCTGAGCCAGCCGTTCGCGCATCCCGGCAAAGATGACGAGCACGAGGGTGAAGCCAAGCGCGGACCCGAACCCATAAAGCAGGCTTTGCGCAAAGCCATGCCCCTGTTGAACGTTCAAAAGCGCCACGCCAAGCACGGCGCAATTGGTGGTGATAAGCGGCAGGTAGATGCCAAGCGCCCGGTATAGCCCCGGCGAGACCTTGCGGATGACCGCTTCGGTGAATTGCACGATCGCGGCGATCACCAGAATGAAGCTGAGGATGCGCAGAAACCCCAGACCCAGGGGGATCAGGATGAATGTCTCGACGACCCAGCTTGACGCCGACGCAAGCGTCAGGACGAAGGTTGTGGCCAGTCCCATGCCGATGGCGGCGTCGATCTTTCTGGAAACACCCATGAACGGGCACAGCCCCAGAAACTTTACCAGAACGACATTGTTGACCAGGGCGGTTCCCAGCAGGAGCAGAAAGAAATCTTGCATACGACACTTCCAGATTTCGCCCGCCGCAGCTTTGCAGCCGATCACGACGGCGATGTGGTGCCTGGCTTTAGGCATCACGGTTTACGTAAAGGACCGAAGCAAGGTGCGTGCCATGCCCGAACTGGCGACCGGCGGCGGGCCTTTGTGCAACCCGGCGCAAACAGGCTGCCGGGCGTGCCGTGCCGCTGGCCTTTGGCCGTTATGGCGTTGAAATGCGGGCCATTCGGTGCCTTGCGGCTTGGCCGGTGGGGGGCGTTTTACTGGCGCGCCTTTTCCGGTGCCGGGGCGCGCCTTGGGTTGTGTTGTGTTTCCTACAATTTGTCGGACAACCCGGCAGGCAAACCAGAAACCCTGACGCAAAACCGGAATGTCCCTGCGAAACTGGCGGGTATTAAAGCTTTCTTTCAGGTCGCGCCGCGCCGCGCGCGATCTGGCACGGTCCTTGCTTCATTCTGCATATGTGCCAGCAAGCCGTGCCAACGGCGAGGAGAGCCTGCCCGTGTCATCTTCATTTGGGTCGCCTGTTCGGGGGGAATTGGCGTTGCCGGCTTCGGCGGCGACCGGCCCGGTGCGGGTTGCGGATCGGGTGACCTGGATTGGCGCGCTTGATCCCGATCTCAGAACCTTCGACATCATTCTGAAAACGGCCAACGGAACGACCTATAACGCCTATACCGTGCATGGCAGCGACGGGGTGGCGGTGATCGACACCGTCAAGCAAGAGTTTACCGACACCTTCCTTGCCCATCTCGAACAGGTGGTGGGCTATGACCAGATCACCGCGCTTGTGCTTAATCATCTGGAGCCGGACCACACCGGCGCCGTGCCCGAGCTGCTGCGCCGTGCGCCGCATTTGAAAATCTACGTCTCGCCGCGCGGGGTGCAGGTGTTGCGCGCGCTGCTCAAGGATGATTTCGACACATATGAAATCATCATCGTCACCACCGGCGACACGGTATCGCTGGGCGACCGGACGTTGCGTTTTCTGACCACGCCCTATGTCCATTGGCCGGACACCCAATGCACCTACCTTGAAGAGCAGAACCTGCTTTTCACCTGCGACCTGCTGGGGTGCCATTTCTGCGACGGGCGGCTTTTCAACGACAAGGTCGGCGATTTCCGGTTCTCGTTCGAATATTACTTCGATCATATCATGCGCCCCTTCAAGCGCTTCGTCGCTCAGGCGCTTGACCTGATCGAACCGCTGGATATCGACATGATCGTCCCGGCGCATGGGCCGATCCTGCGTTCGCATCCTCGCGAATATATTCTGCATTACCGGCGGCTGATCAAATCCCGGCTGGCCAGTGAGGTCGGCGCAGAGAAGACGCTGCTGATCTTCTATGTCTCGGCCTATGGCGCCACCTCGCAGATGGCCTATGCGGTCTATGCCGGGGCGGCGGAAACGCCGGATGTCAGGGTGTCGCTGTTCGATCTGCAGGGCGGCGAGGTGCTGCCCTTCATCGATCTGATCGAAGAGGCCGACGGCCTGGCCTTCGGGACACCCACGATCAACGGCGATGCGGTGCGGACGGTCTGGGACCTGCTGTCGAGCCTTGTGGATATCGACACCAAAGGCAAGCTTGGCGCGGCCTTCGGGTCCTATGGCTGGACCGGCGAAGCGGTGGCGATGGTCGAGGCGCGGCTGCAGGGGCTGAAGATGCGGACCCCCGAAGCGGGCCTGCGCATCAAGCTGCATCCTACCGAAGATGAACTGGAACAGTGCCGCGCATTCGGCCGGAACCTTGCGGCGCATCTGACCGGGCGGAACGCGCCGCGCGAAATTGACATGCCCTAGCATCGCGATCGGTGTGCAAAGGCGAAAGGAGGCCACTATGGCAAAGGCAAAAGTCACATTCACGGATGTGTCACTGACGGTGAATGTTCCCGCAGGCACCCGGATCATCGAGGTGTCCGAAAAGATCGGGTCGGGCATCACCTATGGCTGCCGCGAAGGCGAATGCGGCACCTGCCTGACCCATGTGATCGAAGGTGGCGAAAACCTGTCGGAACCCTCGGCGCTTGAGACCCGGGTGCTGAAGGAAAACCTTGCTGGCCAGAACGACCGGCTGGCGTGCCAGTGCCAGGTGCTTGGCGGAGAAATCAAAGTGCGCCCCGCCTGACGCCGCCCGCGCGGTGCCAGACGACCCCCCCCCGGCATTTTGCCGGGCCCCACAACAGGAAGAAAAGGAGCCAAGATATGGCCATGTTCATCGTTTCCGACCTTTGCACCGCCTGTGGCGATTGCGAGCCGGTCTGCCCGACCGGCGCGATCATCCCGAAGAAAGGGGTGTTTTTCATCAATGCCGATACCTGCACGGAATGCGAACCCGACCATGACATGCCGCAATGCCTGAGCGTTTGCATGGAAGAAGGATGCATCATTCCCGCAGATGCTTAGCGGCAGAAATGATGCCGTGACCGCCTGTCAGGACCAGACAGGTGCAGGGCATGTCCTGCGCCAAAGGCTTCGCGTGGCCGCGATCGAAAAGGATTTCATCCGGCTTGAGGTAGACCGCGCATCGGCCTGTTCACGCTGTGGCGTGCGCGCCGGTTGCGGGGCAGGGGCGTTGACAGAAATGATCGGCGGCGGGCGATCCACCATCCGCGTGCCGCGCACCCGCGCCGTGCGGCCGGGCGACGAGGTCATCGTCGCGATGCCCGCGGGCACATTTCTGGGCGGGATGGTGTTGGCCCATCTGCTGCCGCCAGCTTCGCTTGCTCTGGCGGCGGCATGTTTCATTGGGCTTGGCCTGCCGGATGTGGTGGCCGCGGTCCTTTCGCTGCCGGTTCTGGCGCTGTCGCTGATACCACTGCTTTGGGCCGAGCGGCGCGGTCGGATGTCGTCGAAACTTCGGATCGAGGCGGTGGTCACGCCCGGATCACACGATGAGGCCAAGGCATGAGCGCCACAGCGTTTCTTCGATCCCGGCTTGTGGTTGCCGGGCTGATCGCGCTTTTGCTTTTCGGGCTGGAAAGGGGCAATCGTGCTGATCGCGAATTTCGCGAAACGCTTTATGTCTTCGGTACGCTGGTCGAGGTGGTGATCTACGACGAGGCCCCCGCCAAGGCGCGCGCCGCGACCGCAGCGCTTGGGCAGGCCTTTCAGCGATACCATTCGGATTGGCACGCTTGGCAGCCAGGAGAGCTTGAAAACCTCAATGCGGCCATTGCGGCCGGCACGTCCTATACGGTCGACCCGACGCTGGCGGCGGTGCTGCGTCAGGGATCGCAGCTTTCGTGTGCCAGCGGCGGGCTGTTTGATCCCGCGATCGGCGGGCTGGTCGGATTGTGGGGGTTCCACGCGGACACGCCCCCGCAGGGCGCGCGCCCCGCCGCGGCGGATGTCGATGCCTTTCTTGCGGCGCATCCGGGCATGTCCGACCTGCGTTTCGACGGGAACCGGATCTCGTCGGTCAATCCGGCTGTTCAGCTTGATCTTGGCGGTTTCGCAAAGGGGGTCGCGCTTGATCTGGCGGCGCGGGATTTGGCGGCAAGAGGCATCCATAACGCCGTTCTCAATGCCGGTGGCGATGTGAACGTGATCGGGGGGCACGGTGCGCGGCCGTGGCGCGTGGCGATCCGCGATCCCTTTGTCTGGGGGGCGGTGGCGGCGATTTCGCTGCGGTCGGGCGAGGTGCTTTATACCTCTGGCAATTATGAGCGTTATCTTGACCATGGCGGTGTCCGGTTTTCGCATATACTGGACCCGCGCACCGGGCTTCCGGTCCGCGAAATCGTTTCGGTTTCAGTGCTCGACACCAACGGCGCGCGCGCGGATGCGGCGGCGACGGCCCTTAGCGTGGCCGGGCGCGACGGATGGGTGGACACCGCGCGGGACATGGGGGTTGAGGCGGTCCTGTTGATCGACGCCGCCGGACGTTCCTATGCCACGCCCGCCATGGCCGCGCGGCTGGAGCCGGTTGCGGGCGTCCTGCCCGAGGGGCTTCAGGTTATCGCGCTGCCGCAAATCCCGGTCTCTGGCGCGCCGGTTTCATACCAATCGGCCAGGGATCAATCGCAGGGGCAACGCTGCCCGGTGTTCTGAGATGCCGGTGCCCTGGCTTGTGCCCTTTGCCCCGCGCGACGCGACAAACAATGTCGCTGATCCGACAATTCATTCACCCCGCTGTGCCAGCCATTTGAAAACACATGAAAAACACTCTGGCACAAAGATTGCTTCGGTTAAAGGGCGGGCAGGCGTGCCGCATCCCAAGTCTCTGTCCGAAAGGAACAAGCCGATGGCAAATATTACCTTTTCGTCGCCGATAATGCATCGGGACAAGACCGTCTATGCAGTGGCGGGGAATACCAAAACAATCCTTGTCCTTGCCGAGGAACAACAGATTCCGATCCCTTTCGAATGCCGCGACGGGGACTGTGGTTCTTGCCTGATCGAAGTCACCTATCTGGAAGACAAACCCAAGATGGGCATGGCCTTGACGGAAAAGGAAAAAGCGCGGCTCAAGGAACTTCAGAAGCTTTCGCCCGAAGAACTTGAGGATGCCGAGGTCAACGACATGCCGCCGCGATTCCGCTTGGCCTGCCAGTATATCGCCCGCCACGAGGATGTGAAAATCAGCTTTCCGGGCACGCCCGGCGGGTCATTCTGACGCCAGATATGCCGCGATTTGCGGGCGCATCGGCGACCGCGACCGGAGGCCGCAAAAGGCGCGGCAAGCAACCATCAACAGGAAAGACGCCATGAAAACGAACACCAAAATTCCCGATGTGACCTTCCGAACCCGCGTGCGCGACGACAGTGTCGGGGGGGACAACCCGTATCGCTGGCAGGACATGTCGACCGCCGACTATTTCGCTGGCAAGCGGGTGGTGCTGTTCTCGCTTCCGGGGGCGTTCACGCCCACCTGTTCGACCTATCAGCTTCCCGGGTACAGCGATAATTTCGCGGCCTTTGCCAAGGCCGGGATCGACGCCATCTATTGCCTGTCGGTCAATGACGCCTTCACCATGAACAAATGGGCCGAAGCCCAGGGGATCGACAACATTGGAATGATCCCCGACGGGTCCGGAGAGTTTACCCGCAAGATGGGAATGCTGGTGCGCAAGGATAATCTTGGCTTTGGCCTGCGTTCCTGGCGCTATGCGGCCATTATCAACAACGGGCTGATCGAAGCCTGGTTCGAAGAGCCGGGGCTGATGGACAACTGCCCCGACGACCCATATGGCGAGTCGAGCCCGGAAAACCTGCTGAAATACCTTGAGCAGGCACAGGCCGCCTGAGGCGCCACACCCTGTGACACCTGCCGGAGGGCTATCCGGCAGGTCTTTGCCCGCAAATGCCCATAGGGCAGGGCACTTCGGCCGCCGGTGGTGGCCGGATCGATCTGAACCACTGCCAAACCCTGCCTGTGCGGCCGCCCCGGCCAGATCCAGGGAACACGCTGCGTTAGCGGTATCGAAACGATGGCGCCCAAATTTTTGGCAGAACCCGATCCCAGCAGGCACATAGGCCGGTCAACCGGCCTGGCACCGAAGAATATCGCCGGTTTTCTGGACTTTCTGACAAAGCGCCCGTGTAATGAACACAGGAAAACGCGAAACACACGCCTGATCCATATCCATCTTAGCAAAGCCCATAGCCATGCATATTGATGTCGTCGAGCCCATCCGAGTTGTTTCGAGCAACGCGCGCCCCCGGCCATTGCTTTCGCGACACAACACCTCTGAAAGCCTCTCGCTTGAGGCGGTATTCGAGGTGGCCAAGCTTATTACGGGCGCGGCCGATCCGGTCAAGGCAATGCCGGCGGTGTTCACCATTCTCAACTCGTTCATGGGGCTGTGCGACGGCGCGCTGGCTTTGCTGGTCGAAAAGCCGGAAAACTCGGCCTGCAGACCGGTGCCGAACCCGTTCGTCTTTTCCGCGACCGGGCGGGGCACGGCCCCGCAGCCTGCGTCAAGCAATGCGCTTCCTGAAAAAATCGTGGCCACGGTGTTCAAGACCGGCCTGCCGCTGGTCTCGCTGCATGTGGAGGATGAGTTTGGCAAAGGCGCCCTGCCCAAACATCTGGCGGGGTCCAAACTTGCCGCGATCGCGGCGCCGATCCGGGCCGACGCGGAATCGCCGCTGGTCATCGGGGTGCTTGGGGCCTATCGCCCGTTTTTCGACGATCCGGCCCGGGACGTAAGCAATGATCTGCGTGTGATGACGATGATCGCTTCGCTTATCGAACAATCTTTGCGGTTCCGGCGCAGCGTGGCGCGGGACCGCGAGCGGATGATCCGCGAGGCGGGCGATGCGCTTAAGGCCGCCCAGGCCGAGCGTCAAAATGCCGAGTCCGCAATTCCGATCGAAGCGGTCGACGGTATCATCGGCAACAGCGAGGCGATTGGCGCGGTCATCAAGCGTGTGAGCAAGGTGGCCAAAACCAGCGCTCAGGTTCTTCTGCGCGGAGAGAGCGGAACCGGCAAAGAGCTGTTTGCCCGCGCGCTTCATACCCTGAGCGACCGCAAGGATAAGCCCTTCGTGACAGTCAATTGCGCCGCCCTTAGCGACACATTGCTGGAAACCGAGCTTTTCGGTCACGAGAAAGGGTCGTTCACGGGCGCGGTGGGCCAAAAGAAAGGCCGGTTTGAACTGGCGGACGGCGGCACGCTTTTCCTTGACGAGATTGGCGAGATCAACCACGAATTCCAGACCAAGCTGCTGCGCGTGCTGCAAGAGGGAGAGTTCGAACGGGTTGGCGGCACCAGGACGCTGAAGGTGGACGTGCGGCTTATCACGGCCACGAACCGTGATCTTGAACAGGCGGTGGCGCGTGGGAAATTCAGGGCGGATCTTTATTTCCGCATTTGCGTCGTGCCGATCCAGTTGCCTCCGCTTCGGGAACGCAGCAGCGATATTCCGGCCCTGGCCCAGACATTCCTTGACCGTTTCAACATGGAAAACGGGACCAATCTGAACCTTTCCAAAAGCGCGCTGGATACATTGGTGGGGTGTCAGTTTCCGGGCAATGTCCGCGAACTGGAAAACTGCATCAACCGAACTGCGGCGCTGTGCGACGGCGATGTGATCGATGCTTTGGACATGGCGTGCAAACAGGACGCGTGTTTTTCGGCAGAGCTTTGGCGCCTGCAGGACAATAACAGCTCGCCGATCGGTGGTCTGGCGGCGGGCGACGTGGTCTATGCAATGGACGGCGGGTTTCGCCAGTCCCAACCGGAAAGCCGCCCCGCGTTGCCCGTTCAGCCACAGCGCAAGACCGCCGATACCGAACGCGACGAGCTGGTCGAGGCGATGGAGCAGGCCGGTTGGGTCCAGGCCAAGGCCGCGCGGCTGCTTGGCATGACACCGCGCCAGGTCGGTTATGCGCTGAAAAAGCATGAAATCCCCCTAAAGAGATTCTGACGGCCGCCAAGGGCCATGTTGCGGCCTTGCGTTCCGGTGGGCGAAAAGATCGCCCCGCTGTCCGGGTCTTGTCCATAGCCCCCCGGCGAATGTCGTTTTCCCGACGGATTGTCGGAGGCCAGACAGGGCGAAAACTTCCAAACTTATGAATTTGCTGCAAAAATAACTTTGGCACGGGGCTTGCTTACCTATTTCCAACACGGTTGCGATCAGGAAAAGGAAGAGCACATGTCAGCCAACGTGATTTCTCTCGACGGTCTTCAGGTCGCAAGTCGCGACGATCTTACCAAGGCAATAGAAACCCAGGGGTGCGAAAGTTCGGCCTGCGGTACCTCCGATGGTCCTGCCGATATGGACCCGGCGACTTGGGAAAAGGTCAAGGATCATCCCTGTTATTCCGAAGAGGCGCATCACTATTTTGCCCGGATGCATGTGGCCGTGGCGCCCGCCTGCAACATCCAGTGCAACTATTGTAACCGCAAATATGACTGCGCCAACGAAAGCCGGCCGGGGGTTGTTTCGGAACGGCTGACACCCGAGGCCGCAGCCCGCAAGGTGATCGCGGTGGCGAATGAAATCCCACAGCTTTCGGTGCTTGGAATCGCGGGTCCCGGCGACGGCGGCTATGACTGGAAAAAGACGAAAGCAACCTTCGAAAAGGTGGCCGAGCAGCTTCCCGATATCAAGCTCTGCCTTTCGTCCAACGGCCTGGCACTGCCGGACCATATCGACGAACTGATGGACATGAACGTCGACCATGTGACGCTGACGATCAACATGATCGACCCCGAGGTTGGCGAGAAAATCTATCCGTGGATATTCCACGACCACAAGCGCCATACCGGGATCGAGGCCAGCCGGATCCTGCACGAGCGGCAGATGCAGAGCCTGGATATGCTGTCCGAGCGGGGCATTCTGGTCAAGGTCAACTCTGTGATGATCCCCGGTATCAACGACAAGCACCTGATGGAGGTGAACAAGGTCGTCAAGCAGAAGGGCGCGTTCCTGCACAACATCATGCCGCTGATTTCAGCGCCGGAACATGGCACGGTCTTTGGCCTGAATGGGCAGCGCGGCCCGAATGCGGCAGAGTTGAAAGAGTTGCAGGATGCCTGCGCCGGCGGGGCCAATCTGATGCGCCATTGCCGCCAGTGCCGGGCCGATGCCGTCGGGCTGCTGGGCGAGGATCGCGGCCAGGAATTCACCATGGATCTGGTGCCCGAAGAAGTAAGCTATGATCCGTCCAAGCGCGAAGCCTATCGCGACTGGGTTGCCGAAGAGCGGGGCGAGCGGCGGGCCGCGGCGCAGGAAGCCAAGGCCGAGACCAGCGCCGTGGTGGCAACGGACGCCGAGGCCCTGCTGGTTGCTGTCGCCACAAAGGGCGGCGGCCGGATCAATCAGCATTTCGGCCATGCCACCGAGTTCCAGATATTCGAGGTCGATGCCGAAGGCGTCCGTTTTGTCACGCACCGGCGCTGCGACAACTATTGTGTCGGCGGTTACGGCGAGGAGGACAAGCTTGATCTGGTGATCAAGACGCTAGAGGGCATCCCCGTGATCCTGTGCGCCAAGATCGGCGACTGCCCCCGCGAGGCGCTGGAAGAGGCCGGAATCGAGGCGGTCCAGGACTATGCCTTCGAATATATCGAAACCTCTGTCTCAGCGGTCTACCGGGCCCGGATGGGGCTGCCCGCTGCCGAAGCCGAAATAGCGTGACCCGCAGGAAAGGAGCGTGAGATGTCTTATCAGATTGTCGTCAAGAACTGCACTGTGTGCGGCGCCTGCGAGTTCGAGTGCCCGAATGCGGCCATCGCGTTCGAAAGCGATACCTTTGTGATCGATCCGGAGCTTTGCACCGAATGCGAAGGCAACTTTGATACGCCGCAATGCGCTGCGGTATGTCCGGTGCCCGAAACCTGTATTCCGGCCTGACGCGATGCCCGAAGGTCCCGATCCGGTCGATTGGCAGGGGGTGGCGCTGAGCTGCGCCGCGTGCCGCTATCGCGCGCGGTTGGATGCGGGGAAATGCGGGCTTGGCTGGGCGTGTGTCCATGATCGATACGCCAAGCGGATCGAACGGTTCTTCGTGCTTAACCCCGATCTGGCCGATGACTGCCTGACCATGCCCTATTTCGAAACCCGGATGAATGCGGCGCGCGTCGCCACGCTGTTTCGGCTGCCCGTACTTCTGAATGACAAGGATGCGGGGGTGCGGGCCATGGCGATCCTGCGGCTGCCCGTGACCCATGCCCGGCGGCGGATCAAGGACCCCGACCGGCGTGTCCGGATCGCCGTTGCCCACCGTTTGCCGATCGACGACCTGTTGCCGATGCTGTCCGACCCCGACAGCTATGTCCGGCAGATCGCGGTGCGGCGGGTCGATCCGGGGGTCCTGCCGACGATGGTGCGCGACGACGACCCCGAGATACGCCGCATCGTGGTGCGCCGCATCCGTGATCCGTGGCTTGTGCATTTCGTGACCGATCCCGACCCGCTTGTCCGGCGCGAGGCCGCCCAGCGGATCGCGCCGGACAAACTGTACTGTTTTGCCGGGGACGAGGATTTGCGCGTCCGTTTCGCCGTGGCCGAACGGGGCACCGCCGAGGTGATCGAAGATCTGATCAATGATCCAGAAGACGTCATCCGCGAGACCGCCACCGAAAGGCTTGCCGCGCTGAATGAAGGGAAAAACGATGTCAACCGATGACCGCGAAATCGAAGTCTACCGGCAGCCGGTCTATATGCCCGGCGATAAGGTCATGTCGAAGAAAAGCGTCAGGAACGACGGCACCATGTTCGGCAAAGAGATCGGCGAGGTCGTCGTGAAAAAAGGCGACGTCGGCTATGTCCGCGATATCGGTGTGTTTCTTCAGCAATTCTACATCTACGCCGTCGATTTCGTCGACCGATCCTCGATCGTGGGCATGCGGGAACGTGAATTGCTGGCGATGAAAGAACAGGAGGACGTCCAATGAAAGTCATGATCCGGAAGACGCCGAAGGGCATGGAGGCCTATGTGCCGAAAAAGGACCTGGAAGAGATGATCGTCGAAACCGAAAAACCCGAGCTTTGGGGCGGCTGGGCGCGGTTGTCGAACGGCTGGATGCTGGAGCTTCCGGAATTCGCCGAGCCACCGAAAATGCCGATCACGGTAGAGGCGCGACGCCTTGCCGATGCGGAGTGAATGAGATGAGTGATGCACATAAGGTTCTGAACGATGCTCTTGACGCGGTCGCGGCGGGGCGGATGATCCCCTATCTCGGGCCGGGCGTCGCGGCGCTGACCAGCGGGGTTCCATCCTCGCCGGATGCGCTGTGCGCGCTGATCGAGGCAGAGGTGCGGGTGCCGAAACGCGCCAGCGGCAACCTGTGGTCCGCGGGGCAATATGTAGAAAGCCGCAAGTTCCGCGCTACGCTGAACGACATCGTCACGCGCGCGTTTGCCCCGACGTCGGGCCAAAGCAATCCGATTCACCGTATGATCGCCCGGATGCACCCGCCGATGGTCGTCGATACCTGGTATGACGACGGGCTTCTGGCCGCCTTCGCGGGCAAGCCCGACTGGGGCTGGGTACAGGGTGTCAGCCGTAATGGCGAGTGGATCGAGATCTGGACCCGCTCCTATGACCCGGATGGCACCGAACGGACAGAGGGGCCGGACCCGGCCTGGCCCACGCTGATCTACAAACCGCACGGCATGGCCCGCAAGGGATCAAGCTTTCTGATGTCCGACAGCGATTATGTCGAGGTCCTGACCGAAATCGACATCCAGACGCCGATCCCCGAAGAGGTCCGCGCGCGCCGCACGAACCGGGGCTTTCTGTTTCTGGGCTGCCGCTTTGACGACCAGATGCTGCGGATATTTGCCCGTCAGATCGTTAAACGGTCTGGGGGAAACCATGTCGCCGTGATCGAAGGTCCGCTGACCCGGATGGAACAGAAGTTCATCGAAGAGTTGGGCATTGTGCTGCTTGATCTGCCGTTGTCGGCGGTTTCGGATGCGCTGTCCGCAATCGCCTGATGCCGCAGACGGATGCGCCCTGCGGGCCCGTTGTGCTTGACCCGGCGCAGCGGGCTTTTCTTTTGGGGCTCGGCCCCGCAGAAATCGACTGTGCCATTGCCGTCATGCTCAAGATCCTCGACGGGAAATGCAAGATGCCGCCGGCTGAGGCGCGCATCATGCAGGCGGTCTATGACATCGTGCGCGACCGACCTGCACGTCACTTGGGCCCCAAGGCGCACCGGATGATCGCCATCGCGCGCAGCGAGGGAACCACGCGTTTCCGGGCCGAGGTATATGAGGCGCGGGTGCTGGCCGAAACCTGCATTTCCCGCCCGGTCATGAAGGCCTTCAAGCGGCGGCTGCGGCGCGTGGGCGTTCTGCCTGAACAGGCGGCATCTGGGGCGGGCGAGGCCGGGTAATCCGCCATTGTCGGTAAATTGTCGCCTTCGTCACCCAAGGTGGCACGGCGGCGAAATTCTTCAAGCATTTGAATATAAAGAATAAACCAAGAATTTTGGACATGGCACAGTCTCTGCTTAACGGAAGGTCGAGGGCGGTGGTTGCCCTTTTCGAATGAAACAGACCTGCAAAGGAACCAGATATGACCAAACTCCGGCAGATCGCCTTTTACGGCAAGGGGGGGATCGGAAAGTCGACCACCTCTCAGAACACACTCGCGGCTCTTGTTGAGCTTGGCCAGAAGATCCTGATCGTTGGATGCGACCCCAAGGCGGACTCCACCCGATTGATCCTGAATTCCAAGGCACAGGACACCGTGCTGCACCTCGCGGCCGACATGGGCTCGGTCGAGGATCTGGAGCTTGAAGACGTGTTGAAAACCGGCTTCAAGGATATCAAATGCGTTGAATCCGGCGGACCAGAGCCGGGGGTCGGCTGTGCCGGTCGCGGTGTGATCACCTCGATCAATTTCCTCGAGGAAAACGGCGCCTATGACGATGTCGATTATGTCTCTTATGACGTTCTGGGCGACGTGGTCTGCGGCGGGTTCGCAATGCCCATCCGCGAAAACAAGGCCCAGGAAATCTATATCGTCATGTCCGGCGAAATGATGGCGCTTTACGCCGCCAACAACATCGCCAAGGGCATCCTGAAATACGCCAACTCGGGCGGTGTCCGTCTGGGCGGCCTGATCTGTAACGAGCGCCAGACCGACAAGGAACTGGAACTGGCCGAGGCGATGGCCGCCAAGCTGGGCTCCAAGCTGATCCATTTCGTGCCGCGCGACAATATCGTGCAGCATGCGGAACTGCGGCGCCAGACGGTGATCGAATACGCACCTGACAGCAAGCAGGCCCAGGAATACCGCCAGCTGGCCGAGAAGATCCACGCCAACTCGGGGCAGGGCGTTATCCCGACCCCGATCACCATGGATGAGCTTGAAGAGATGCTGATGGATTTCGGCATCATGCAGTCCGAGGAAGAGCGTCTGGCCGCGATCGCCGAGACCGAAGCCCAGGCTGGCTGAATCATCCGCAGGCCGTCCCGTCCTGCGGGGTGGCCTGCTTTCCCCAACGACCTGCGAATAGGAGCCAAAAGGATGGCCAAGGATGTCGATGACGGGCCGGAAGGTTACAAAGCACTAATCGAAGAGGTGCTCGAAGCCTATCCGGACAAAGCAAAGAAGAAGCGCGCCAAGCACCTTACGGTTTCGGCGCCCGATCCCGAGGGTGAACCAGATGAGGCGACCGGTATCGCGTCCAAATGCGATACGGTGAAATCCAACATCAAATCCGTCCCCGGCGTCATGACGGTTCGCGGCTGTGCCTATGCCGGGTCGAAGGGCGTGGTCTGGGGGCCGGTCAAGGATATGATCCATATCAGCCACGGCCCTGTCGGCTGTGGTCAGTATTCCTGGTCCCAGCGGCGCAACTATTACATTGGCAAGACCGGTGTGGACAGCTTTGTGACCATGCAGTTCACGACCGATTTCCAGGAAAAGGACATCGTCTTTGGCGGCGACAAGAAGCTTGGCAAGATGATTGACGAGCTGGAAGAGCTGTTCCCGCTCAGCAAGGGCACCACGATCCAGTCGGAATGCCCGATCGGCCTGATCGGCGACGATATCGAAGCGGTGGCCAAGCAGAAGAACAAGGAACATGAAAAAACCATGGTCCCTGTGCGCTGCGAAGGTTTCCGTGGTGTGTCGCAATCGCTTGGCCACCATATCGCCAATGACGCGGTGCGCGACTGGGTCTATGAAAAAGGCGATGGCGGGGCCGCGAAGGAATACGAACCGGGTCAATATGACGTCAACGTCATCGGCGATTACAACATTGGCGGTGACGCCTGGGCCAGCCGGATTCTGTTGGAAGAGATGGGGCTGAACGTGGTCGGCAACTGGTCCGGCGATGCGACCCTGGCCGAGATCGAACGCGCCCCGAAGGCGCGGCTGAACCTGATCCACTGCTACCGGTCGATGAACTATATCTGCCGCTACATGGAAGAGAAGTTCGGCGTTGCCTGGATGGAGTACAACTTTTTCGGCCCCAGCCAGATCGCCGCGTCGCTGCGCGCCATCGCGAAGAATTTCGACGAAACGATTCAGGAAGGTGCCGAAAGGGTCATCGCCAAGTATCAGCCACTGGTTGATCAGGTGAACGCCAAGTTCCGCCCGCGCCTCGAAGGTAAGTCGGTGATGCTGTATGTCGGCGGCCTGCGCCCGCGTCACGTTGTTACCGCCTATGACGATCTGGGCATGAACGTGGTCGGCACCGGTTACGAGTTTGGCCATGGCGACGATTACAAGCGGACCGGCCACTACGTAAAGGAAGGCACGCTGATCTATGACGACGTGACTGGCTATGAGCTTGAGAAATTCATCGAGACGATCCGCCCCGATCTGGTCGGCTCGGGCATCAAGGAAAAATACCCGGTGCAGAAGATGGGCATCCCGTTCCGCCAGATGCACAGCTGGGACTATTCCGGCCCGTATCACGGCTATGACGGCTACGCGATCTTTGCCCGTGACATGGATCTGGCGATCAATAACCCGGTCTGGGGCATGTATGACGCGCCCTGGAAATCGGGTCCTGCGGCGATCGCGGCCGAATAAGTGCTTCGACTGGGCATCATATGCCGCCCATCAACGAAAGGTGACCGGGTGACCCTGTTTTCCGGTCTCCTCCTTTCTCTCTCACCCATGGCGCGTCCCGGAATGCGGACGGCCTAAGGAAGGATCGAAACCATGCCCCAATCGGCAGATAAAGTGTTAGACCATGCGCCCCTGTTCCGGGAACCGGAATACAAGGAGATGCTGGAAAACAAGAAGGTCAAATTCGAATGCGGTCATCCGGACGAAATGGTCAAGGATGTCGGCGAATGGACCAAAACCTGGGAATACCGCGAAAAGAACCTGGCCCGCACCGCCGCGACGATCAATCCGGCCAAGGCCTGCCAGCCGCTGGGTGCGGTTTTTGCCGGCGCGGGCTATGAAAAGACCATGAGCTTCGTGCACGGCTCGCAGGGGTGCGTCGCCTATTACCGGTCGCATCTGTCGCGCCACTTCAAGGAACCGTCCTCTTGCGTGTCGTCATCGATGACCGAGGATGCGGCCGTCTTTGGCGGGCTGATCAACATGGTTGACGGGTTGGCCAACACCAAGGCGTTGTACGACCCCGAAATGATCGCCGTGTCGACGACCTGCATGGCCGAGGTGATCGGCGATGACCTTAACTCTTTCATCCTGCAAGCCAAGGAAAAGGGATCGGTGGACACGGATTTTGACGTGCCCTTTGCCCACACGCCCGCCTTTGTCGGCAGCCATATCGACGGCTACGACAACATGCAAAAAGGCATCCTGACCAATTTCTGGAACAAGAAAGACGCCGAACGGGTCGCGGATGACAGCATCAACATCATTCCCGGTTTCGACGGCTTCGCGGTCGGCAATATCCGCGAGATGAAGCGCGTTCTGGGGGAAATGGACATCACCGGCTACACGATCCTGTCGGATGTGTCGGATGTCTATGACACACCTTCGGACGGCGAATTCCGCATGTATTCGGGCGGCACCAAGATTGCCGATATTCCCGGTGCGCTGAACGCCAAGGCGACGATTTCGATGCAGGAATACTGCAGCAAAAAGACGCTGGACTATTGCGCCGAGAAGGGTCAGGAAACCGCCGCTTTCCACTATCCGATGGGGGTCAAGGGCACCGACGACTTCCTGATGAAGCTTGGCGAACTGACCGGCAAGGAAATCCCCGAAAGCCTGCGGCTGGAACGTGGACGCCTGATCGACGCGATGGCCGACAGCCAGTCGTGGTTGCATGGCAAGACCTATGCGATCTATGGCGATCCGGATTTTGTCTATGCGATGGCGGCCTTCATCATGGAAACCGGCGGCGAGCCGCGCCATTGCCTGGCAACCAACGGGTCCAAGGCCTGGGCGGCGCAGATGGAAGAACTGCTGGCATCCTCGCCCTTCGGCAAGGACTGTCAGGTCTGGGCCGGCAAGGACCTGTGGCACATGCGTTCGTTCCTGAACACTGAACCGGTGGACATCCTGATCGGCAGTTCCTACGGCAAATATCTGGAGCGTGACACCGGAACGCCGCTGCTGCGTCTGGCCTTCCCGATCTTCGACCGCCACCACCATCACCGTTTCCCGACCTGGTTTTATCAGGGGACGCTGACGGTTCTGGTCAAGATACTCGACCTGATCTTCGACAAACTCGATGACGAAACCATAGAACCGGGTGTGACCGATTACTCTTATGATTTGACGCGATAGCGTCACAGCGTTTCCCTGTCTGCCAACTTCCCTGCAGGCGGACGACTGACCGGCAGCCGCCCCGCTGCCGGTCTTTTTCGTGCCTGTGGGGAAAGGGCAGGGCCGCTTGTCGCAAGACAGACAATGCCGTCCCAACTGTTTGAGTGCCGACAATTGTCTGCTGGACATAAGCGTGCGATGGCGCGTCGATCCTGGGTCGGGACGCGCGGGCGACATGTATCTATATGATTGTTATGTATAATATATAACTGCCTTATGCGGTCCGGCGCTTGGCATTCTTCTTGCTTGTATCAAGATCAAAAGCTGGAGTTGTTGCCGATGACCGATACGCTGAAGTCCAAGATTGCGGATGTGTTCGACGAACCAGCCTGTGGGCACAACGTCAACAAATCCGAACAACAGCGCAAGAAGGGCTGCGCAAAACCGCTGACGCCCGGTGCCGCGGCTGGCGGCTGCGCCTTCGACGGCGCCAAGATCGCACTTCAGCCGATTGTCGATGTTGCCCATCTGGTCCATGCGCCGCTGGCCTGTGAAGGCAACGGCTGGGACAACCGTGGTGCTGCCTCGTCGGGGTCCGAGCTTTACCGCACCGGTTTCACCACCGACCTGACCGAGCTTGATATCGTCATGGGGCATGGCGAGAAAAAGCTGTTCCGTTCGATCCGCGAACTGATCGCGGCGCACAACCCACCGGCGGTGTTCGTCTATTCGACCTGCGTGCCCGCGCTGATCGGCGACGATATCGACGCGGTGTGCAAGGCCGCGACGGAAAAATTCGGCACGCCCTGCATCCCGGTGAACGCGCCGGGCTATGTGGGGTCCAAGAACCTTGGCAACAAGCTGGCAGGCGAGGCGCTGCTTGATCACGTGATCGGCACGATCGAACCCGAGGAATGCACGTCCTATGACGTCAACATCATCGGCGATTACAATCTGTCGGGCGAACTTTGGCAGGTCAAACCGCTGTTCGACCGGCTGGGCATCCGCGTTCTGGGGGCGATCACCGGCGATGCGCGCTATCGGCAGGTGGCGATGGCGCATCGGGCGCGCGTCACGATGCTGGTCTGTTCGAAGGCGCTGATCACGCTGGCCCGCAAGCTGGACGAACGCTATGACATTCCGTTCTTCGAGGGATCGTTCTACGGGATTTCCGACACTTCGGACGCGCTGCGCACCATGTGCCGGATGCTGGTCGAACGGGGCGCGGATGCAGAGCTGCTGGACCGCTGCGAGGCGCTGATCGCCGAGGAAGAGGCCAAGATCTGGGCCCAGCTCGAATCCTATCGCGGCCGGGTCGAAGGCAAGCGGGTGCTGCTTTACACCGGCGGCCACAAAAGCTGGTCGGTGGTGGCGGCACTGCAAGAGCTTGGCATGGAGGTGATCGGCACCTCGGTGCGCAAGGCCACCGAAGAGGACAAGGGCCGCGTCAAGGACATCATGGGCGACGACAAGCACATGTTCGAAAACATGTCGCCCAAGGACATGTACGCGCTGTTGAAGGACGCAGGGGCCGATGTACTGATGTCGGGCGGGCGCAGCCAGTTTGTTGCGCTCAAGGCCAAGATGCCCTGGGTCGATGTGAACCAGGAAAAGCACGAACCCTATGCCGGCTACATGGGCATGGTCGACATGGTGCATGCCATCGACCGGGCCGTGAACAACCCGATGTGGGCAGATTTGCGCAGCGCCGCCCCCTGGGAGGAACCGCTGCCCCAACAAAACCCGGTCATGCCGCCGCTTCGGGGCATTTGTCCGGTTACGAATGTCTCTAACGATACCGAGGTCGGGCTTTCGCCGCGCGCGCCGGTCATGGTCGCGGATGTCGCCGGGTTCGCCTCGTCCGACACCGATTTCGAGGATTGCTGACATGGCCCGCATCACCCATCCCAAGCGTGCGCTGTCCACCAATCCGCTGAAATCCTCGGCGCCGCTGGGGGCGGCAATGGCCTATCTCGGGATCGACGGGGCGGTGCCGTTGTTTCATGGTTCGCAGGGGTGCACCGCCTTTGCCATGGTCCATCTGGTGCGCCATTTCAAAGAGGCAGTGCCGTTGCAGACCACGGCGATGAACGAGGTTTCGACCATTCTTGGCGGCGCCGATCAGATCGAAGAAGCGATCGAGAACTTGAGGAAAAAATCCGCGCCGAAATTCATCGGCATTGCCTCTACCGCGCTGACCGAAACGCGGGGCGAGGATGTCCCCGGCGAGTTGAAAGAGATCATAGGCCGCCGCAAGGATTTTGCGGACACCCGTATCGTCTATGCCTCCACTCCCGATTTCAGTGGCGGGCTAGAGGACGGTTGGGCGCGCGCGGTCGAGGCGATTGTCGATACGCTTCTGCCCCGCGTTGATCCGGTTTTCACCGGCACCAATCCGCGGCAGGTCAATCTTCTGTGCGGCGCGCATCTGACGCCCGCCGAGATCGAGGAACTGGTGCGGATCATCCGCGCCTTCGGCCTGACACCCATCGTGCTGCCGGACATCTCGCAATCGCTTGATGGGCATGTTTCGGACAATTGGTCCGGAACATCGCTGGGCGGAACGACCCAGCCCGAGATTGAGACAATGGTCGAAAGCGCCTTTACGCTTGCCATTGGTGAAAGCATGCGCAAATCCGCAACCCTGATCGAAGAACGCGCCATGATCCCCAGCCGCGTGTTCCAATCCGTGACCGGGCTAAAGCCGGTGGATGCTTTCATCCGCACCCTGATGGGGCTGTCCGGCGTGCAGGATGTGCCGCCCTCGATCAAACGGGACCGGTCGCGGCTGATCGACGCCGCGCTGGATGCGCATTTTCATATTGGCGGCACCAAGGTGGCCATCGGGGCCGATCCCGACCTTCTGTTTGGGCTGTCGAACTGTCTGGCCGGACTGGGGGCCGAGATTGTCACCGCCGTGACCACGACGACCGCGAACCCGATTGCCGAGCGTGTGCCCGCCGAAGAGGTGCTTGTCGGTGATCTGGGGGATTTCGAACGGAAGGCGTCAGAAACCGGCGCGGCCGTTCTGATCACCCACGCCCATGGTCGCCACGCAGCGGCGCGTCTGCACCTGCCGCTTCTGCGCGCCGGTTTTCCGATCTTCGATCGTCTGGGCGCGCAGGATATCTGCCGCGTCGGATACCGTGGAACCCGTGCCTTTCTGTATGAATTCGCCAACATCATCCAATCCCAGCATCATCGCGCCCGCGCCGAAGATTTCGGCGCCGCGCCCGTATCGGAGGAGTTCGAACATGTCCCGTCGGCTACGACTCATTAAAACCGGTGGTCAGGAGAGCGATGAAAAGCCTCTTCGCGTCGCTGTTGCCACGAATGATCTTGAAAATCTGAACGCGCATTTTGGTTCGGCCAAGAAATTCGCGATCTACGATGTCACGGTCGAAGGGGTCAGCTTTGTCGAGGCGGTGGCCTTCGACGACGTGACCGGACAGCAGGGCAAACATGACGATATCGACGACAAGATCACGCCGAAGGTCGATGCGCTGACCGGCTGTGCGCTGCTGTTCGCGCTGGCCATCGGGGGACCGTCGGCGGCCAAGGTCGTCAAGGCGGGTATCCACCCGATCAAGCGTAAGGACCCTGAACCGATCAGCGCCGTGCTTGAGCAGGTGCAGACGATGCTGAAAGGCACTCCGCCGCCTTTCCTGCGCAAGATATTGGGCCGCGCCGACAAGCCGAGCTTTATGGACGAGGACGACGAAGAGGAGATGGTAGGATGAACGATGTGGCCGAAGCCGACCTGCGGGGGGGGCAGATGATCGACAGCCCTTTCCTCAAGCAACTTGCTGCGGTGATCCGCGCCGAGGACAGCTATGGGACCTGGGATGACAAGTCGGACGCCGATCTGATGACGGAATTCATCGTCACCAAGGAAGAGCGGCGCGAGATCCCGATCATCAGCGATCCGGACCCGGATGTGATGTGGCGCATCGGCAAGTTTTACGATGCGGTCGGTCTGCTGATCGAAAAGGAAACCGGCTGTATGGCCAGCCAGATGCAGAAGATGAGCCACGAGGGCTTTGGCCGCATCGTTCTGATCGCGGGCAAGCTGGTGGTCGTTTCAAAGCACCTGCGCGATGTTCACAGGTTCGGCTTCGAAACCTTCGCCAAGCTTGCAGAGGCGGGCGAAAAGGTGACGGCCGAGGCCGCTGCCACAGTCGCCGAATTCCCCGAAGCCGCGAAAGGATAGGCCGATGTCATTGATCGATGTCTTCAAGGTCAGACAGGCGGTGCCCGTACGACCGACCGTGCCGTTCATGGTGCGCCGCACCCCTGGGCGGACGCCCTTGTCGGTGTGGTTGCGGACCACCGCAATCAACAAACATGCGCGCCTGGAGGCGCAAGCCATGCGCCATACAGAGCAGAGGATGGGCCAATGACCGTCGAGGAACTGGAGCTTCGCGTCAAAAAGCTTTCGATGCGGTCCACGACTGCCAAGATGAACCTGCATGACCTTTCCGAGGAACTGCCGACGGATTGGCAGAAGATCCCGGAGGTCGCAGCCGAAACCTTCGAGGTGTTCAAGGAACTCGCCGCGATGCGCAAGGCGCTTAAGGATGCGCGCAAGGCCAACGCCTGAAAGGTGGGCGATCATGACAATGACAGCTTTGACCCGGGGCGGAACCGAATATGTGCCCGAGTTCCTCATGGCCATCGACGCCGAAAAATGCATCGGTTGCGGGCGCTGCTACAAGGTTTGCGGTCGCGGTGTGATGACGCTTAAAGGGATCACCGACGAAGGTCTTGTCGTCATGCTTGACGACGAGGAACACGAGGACGACATCGAGCGTTCGGTCATGGTCATGGCCGAAGAAGACGCCTGTATCGGCTGCGGTGCCTGCGCCCGCGTCTGCCCGACGAATTGCCAGACCCATGCCGCACTTGATTGAGAAACCCGCCGATCTTCCACAGGCCAGCGCGCTGACTCGTTCCGATTTCGCCTGCATTCTGGCGCATGCGCTTGATGAAACCAACGCCGGGCTTGGCACCCTGCCTGAACGGATGGGGCTGTCGCCTGACCAGCTGGCTGATCTGGCGTCGACATGGTTCCCCGATCTGACACTGCCCGATCTCGACGCGCCAGAGCCCGCGCGGCCCGACGATCAGAACGCGATAGCGCTGCTGTTGTTGTGGCGTGGTGGCAGTGTTTCGACCGAAAGCCACTGGCTTGCCTCGATCATCGCGCGCCGCGCATTGGAGCGGCGCCACCTATGGGAGGATATGGGACTGCCCGACCGTCAGACGCTTTCGGCTTTGATGACGCGGCATTTTCCAAGGATTGCTGCCGCCAACACCATGAATATGCGCTGGAAAAAGTTTTTCTACAGGCAGATATGCGCGGACAGCGGCTTTGCGCTGTGCCTCTCGCCAACCTGTGACGATTGCGAAGAAATGTCCGAATGTTTCGCCCCTGATGAATGACGATGACCGCACCGTCCATTCATAACAGCGCCGCCGCGCTGACCCTGTTGCAGACAGGCGCGCGTGATGCCCGAAGCGACCCGGCATCCTCTGAGACCGCATTGCTGAAAGCATTGGCATTGGCGCCCCAGGATTTCGACGTAAGGTTGGGGGCCTATCGGTTTTATTTCTACAATCATCGGTTCGACGAGGCGTTGATCCATTGCGAGGAGTTGATCGCCCATGCGGCGCGGCGGCTGAACATCGCTGCGGACTGGCGTCTTGTTGTGCCCGGCGATGCGCCGTTCGCTGAGATCGACTTTGCGCCCGGGCTGTTCCTGCAGATCCTGATCGCGTGGGGCTATTGCCAGCTTCGTCTGGGCCGGACGATGCTGGCGCGCGAGGCGCTGGCCCATGCCGTATGGCTGGACCCCGCCGACCGTTTCGGCGCCGCGGCGGTCGTCGGCCATATCGATGCCCGTTTGGCGGATGCTGATGGGCCGCACGGGTGAATTTTGCCGGGTCGGGTGCGCGGTTCGCCTGAGGCGTTACTTAGGGACGCGCTGTCAGAAAGCCTTCATTGTCGCAGTCGGGTCTGATTCAGTGCCCCGCAAATATCTGTATTATATGTAATTTTATGGTTGGCACGGTGCTTGCTTCAGTTGTTGGAACGCCAAACGCATCTGACAGGAGAGAATGAATGCTCGAACTGACGCAAAGCGCGCGCGAAGCCATCCAGGCCGCCATTGACGGGGCGGATCAGAAGGTTGCCGGGCTGCGTATTCTGGTCCAGGACGGCGGATGTGCCGGGTTGAAATACGGCATGGCGCTGGAACTTGACCAGCAGGAGGACGACGCCGTGATCAACTCTGACGGCGTGGTCGTTCTGATCGATCCGGCCAGCCAGCCTCACCTTGCGGGAACCACCATCGATTATGTGACGTCGCTTGAAGGCTCGGGGTTCGTTTTCAACAATCCGAACGCCAGCCAAAGCTGCGGTTGCGGCAAATCCTTTAGTTGAGGGCGGGGGGCGCGCATGCAGGGTGGCCGCGAATGGTTCAGAAACCGCCTCGTCAATTGGCGCAATGCCTGCGTGATACGCAACGGCTGCGTCAATGCGATCACATATCGGCGGTGTGGCCACGCATTGCCGACCGCCCCGGCACGGGAATGATTGTATCAGGGAGAATGAAATGAAGGGCATCGACAAGGTCATTGAGTATCTGAACAGGAGCCTGCGCCACGAACTGACTGCGGTAAGCCAATATTGGCTGCACTACCGTCTGCAGGAAGATTGGGGATACGCCAAAATTGCGCGCAAATCGCGTGAAGAAAGCATCGAGGAGATGGGGCATGCCGACATGCTCATCGCGCGAATTCTCTTTCTGGAAGGGTATCCGAACCTTCAGGTGCTCGACCCGCTGCGCATTGGCGAAACCTTAAAGGAAACGCTGGAATGCGACCTCGAGGCGGAATATTCGGCCCGCGCGCTGTACAAAGAGGCCCGCGAGGTCTGCGTTGCCGAGGGCGACTATGTCACGATGGCGCTGTTTGAAAAGCTGATGGCCGATGAAGAGGGGCATATTGATTACCTCGAAACGCAGCTGTTGCTGCTGAAGGATATCGGGCCCGAGAATTACGGCCAGCTTAACGCCGATGCCGCAGACGTAGCAGAAGGATAGACGCCGGACCCGGCAGGACGATTGGTATGGAACTTGTTCAGTCACTGACGCAGAAGACCTCGCTGGCGATGACGCAGCGCATGCAGGCGTCGTTGCGGCTGTTGCGCATGAACAACCAGGAACTTGCCGAATATCTTGCCGAACAGGCGCTGGAAAACCCCTGCATCGACGTGCGCCTGCCCGCAGGCGTGTCCGGTCCGCGCACCATGTCAGGCCCCGAATGGGATGCAGTGTCCGCGCTTCAGTCCCAAAAGCCCAGCCTTTGCGCACATGTGTCCGAACAGATCGAACTGACGTTTTCAGAGCCGTGGCAAAAACGGATCGCCTATGCGTTTCTCGAAGCGCTGGAACCAAGCGGCTGGCTGGGAACTGATGTGCGCGCCGTGGCGATGGCCTGCGGCGTTTCCGAAGGCAAGGCAGAGATCGTGCTGAAGCTGCTTCAACGTTTCGAACCTGCGGGGCTGTTCGCCAGATCGCTGTCGGAATGTTTGCGCCTGCAGGCCGAAGATCAGGATCTTCTGACATGGGAGTTGGAAGCCCTGATCGACAATCTGCCGTTGCTGGCCGAGGGCGCGACCGCAAAACTGGCCGAGATCTGCGATTGCGCGCCCGACGAT
Organism: uncultured Paracoccaceae bacterium; assembly: GCA_947500775.1. Classification (GTDB taxonomy): domain Bacteria; phylum Pseudomonadota; class Alphaproteobacteria; order Rhodobacterales; family Rhodobacteraceae; genus CANMTD01. Next base: position 825,590 of record CANMTD010000002.1, on the reverse strand, counting down.
ATTCCGGACATCGCGGCAACCCTGCGCCGTTTCAACCCCAAACCGGGTCAGAGCTTTGCCGACGATCGGCCGCCCATCTTCCCGCCCGACCTGACCGCCCGGCATGTCGGGGGCGAATGGCAGGTCGCATTAAATCGCTCGAACCTGCCGACCGTGCGGATTTCCGATGCGGCGCTGGATGGGGCTGCGCAGGCCGGAAAGGAAACGCGGCGCTACCGGACGCAGGCGTTGTCCAACGCGCGCTGGCTTGTCGGGGCGCTGCATCGGCGGCAGACCACGCTTTTGCGCATTGCCACAACGGTGATCGCTCATCAAAGCGCGTTTCTGGAAAAGGGCCCCGGGAACCTTCGGCCGCTGTCGCTGGAAGACGTGGGCGCCACGCTGGATCTGCATTCCAGCACGATCAGCCGCGCGATTGCCGGGCGGATGATCGACACGCCCCTTGGGGCGCTGCCGGTCAAATCACTGTTCAGCCGCGCGTTCCAGCCCGCGTCGGGCGGGTCAGAGCAGTCTCAGGATTGCGTTCTTCAACTTGTGTGCCGCATCGTCGGCAACGAGGACCGCGCCCGCCCGCTCAGCGATACGGCGATTGCCAAAATCGCCGCCCGAGAGGGCGTAAGAATGGCGCGCCGCACCGTCGCGAAATACCGCGACGTGCTTGGCATCGCCTCATCCTATCAACGCCGAAGCGCGGTCGGGGCGTAACACCCCGTACCGCGCCTTTCCAGCCTGTTCCTGCTGCCGATGATCCGCGTTTCCCTGATGATGGATGGAACAGGTTCACATTTTAATTCAATTACTTAAATGGTGTCGTATGCACTATGTGTGCAGCTTGAAATCGCCTTTTGGCGCGGGCTGTCGGACGTTCTGCGGTTCAACTAATTTGAACCAATTGTAGTCCGTTTGAGCGAACAAGTCCCATATTCTCCTTTAGCTGATAGCTCTGTGCAAAAGGTCGGAAAGAGCGCATTCGCTACGAGTTTAGGCACCATGATCGTCACGAAACAAATCAGGAAGAATTCTCGACAGCACACCCATCAAAAACGCAGTGCTGATTCCAAAGGTCAATAGGCCCGTGATCGCGCAAAACGTGGCAACGATCCGCGCATCTGGCCCCAGTACAATGTCCCCATAACCCAATGTCGTGTAGGTGACAGTGGCGAAGTAAAAGCTGGTCGAGAGATTGGGTAAATCCGTCATTGCCAGAAAGCTCACAGCCCAGGTCCAGACCTGTACGGTATGGGCGAAAACCAAGACGAATACCGCCAGCGCCAGTAAAGCGATGATCCGCAGTCGCGGCCATCTTTCCGGCGGCAAGCGAGCGGCTAGCTTGCCAAAGAAAGGCACGCTTAGGGCGACGGCGGCGACATGGATCATCGCGCTTAAGGTCAGAAGGCCCGTTCCAAGAAGTATCTGTTGCAAAGCACCCATAGATAAGTTCCATGTTTTGAATCATTTTTTATGACTACAAGATAGAGACACATTCACCGAGCTGGAGAGATTATTATGACGCGGTTCAATATATTGGGGTGCATGGTTGCAGTGTACATATTGGCTGCTGGATCGCTCGCGGCCCAGGACGTGACCCCACGGCCTGCAAAAGTTGCGCAGGTGACGATCACTGATGCAATTGTAACCCGGACCTACCCTGCAACGGTCTTACCATCGCGAGAGATCGAGTTGTCTTTCAAGGTCTCGGGACAAGTCATCGACCTGCCAGTGCGTGCCGCGACAGGAGTTACGCAGGGACAGATCATCGCGCAGATCGACACAAGGGATTTTGAGAATCAGATCGCACAGCTTCTGAGTCAGCGAGATCAATCCGTTGCACAGCTCGATGCACTGAGGGCAGGTGCGCGAGTGGAAGAGATTGCCGCTCTTATGGCAGCGGTTCAGTCGGCTGAGGCGCAAGTTGATCAAACCCGTGATGCCCTGGAACGCGCCGAACGATTGTTGGAGCGCGGCGTTTCAACACGGGCGCAGGTGGAAGGGGCGCAGGCGGAGTTCCGCGTCGCCGAGGCCAATCTGCGTGCGCAACAAGAGCAGTTGAATATTGGTCAGGTTGGCGGTCGCCCCGAGGATATTTCTGCCGCGGAAGCCGCCATACGCGGAATCGACGCTCAGCTGAAAGTTGCGCGTGACAGCCTCTCTGATGCCACACTGAAAGCGCCGTTCGATGGCATTATCGCGCGGCGGGACATTGAGAACTTTTCGAATGTTCAACCGGGGCAAAGCATTGTCTTGCTGCAAGGGCTGGACGTCGTCCACCTTGCTTTCGATATCCCTAGCCCTGATGTGACAAAGCTCACCCGCAATGGCGCGGACAAGATCAGCAATCGCGCCGTATTCGATGCATTGCCCGGCCTCGAGTTTGAGGCTGAACTTGTCGAGTTTTCGGTCCAAGCGGACAGTGCGACCCAGACGTATCGTGGGCGCGTAGCCGTCACGGTGCCGGAAGGGTCTGTGATCCTGCCGGGTATGGTGGCAAACGTTATCTCATCGACCGAAGGCGCAGCAGCCCAAGTAATGGTGCCCCTGTCCGCAATTGCGTCCGCACCGGATGGTGCGCCGCTCGTTTGGGTGGTTGGCGAAAATGGAGTAGTTTCCGAACAACCGGTCACGCTCGGCGAAGCCCGCGGATCTCAGGTTGTTGTGACAACCGGCCTGAGCGAAGGGGATACTGTCGTTGCGGCCGGCGTCAGTGATATTGCCGATGGGATGACCATCCGGCCAATCGCGCAAGTGGGGAACTAAGCATATGGATCTGGCTCGGTTTGCCCTTGAGAAGCGGCTCATCTCTGCCGTCGCGACGGTTCTCATTCTATTGGCCGGTTACTTCGCCTATACGGCGCTGCCGCGATTTGAGGATCCGGAATTTGTCATCCGTCAGGCTCAGATCATTACGCCTTACCCCGGCGCATCGGCGGAACAGGTGGCCGAGGAAGTCACGGAGGTCATTGAGAACGCGCTGCAGCAATTGCAAGGCGTGGACGAGGTGCGATCCGTCTCATCGCCAGGTGTCAGCACCGTCACAGTAGAGTTCACGATCGCGGCGACACCAGATTATCCAGAGTTGGATCAGAAGTTCTCAAAGATGCGTGCGAAGATATTGGACGCGCAATCTGGCCTGCCGCCCAATGCGCTCCCGTCTCAGGTCTACGATGACTTTGGCGATGTGTATGCGCAGTACTACGCTGTCACTGGCAAAGGCTTCACGATTTCAGATCTTTACGAGTACGCGAAAGACTTGCAACGCGCGCTGGTGACTGTCGATGGCGTCTCCAAGGTCGTTCTGAGCGGGGTTCAGCAAGAGGTCATCTATGTTGAGTATCCACCCGCACGACTGACAGAGCTCGGTCTTGCCCCGTCCCAGATCCAGCAACTCCTCGAAGGCCAGAACCTCGTGACACCCGCCGGGTCCATTGTTGCCGGGCTTTCGCGTCTGTCCGTCAGACCCGAGGGCGCGGTGGGTTCACTAGACGCAATCCAGAGTTTGCTGATCACCAATACGCAGACGGGCACGTCTTTTCGGCTTGGGGACATCGCCACGGTCTCACGCGGGCTAAAAGAGCCGCCATCATCGTTGCTGTTTCGCGATGGACAACCCGCGATTGGGCTCGGGATTTCCAACACGCTTGGCGGCAACGTGGTCAACATGGGCCAAGCGGTGCAAGACCGGATCGACGCGTTGGTTACCGAGAGGCCCATTGGCATTAACGTCCTGCCAATTTCTGATCAGGCCGCAAGCGTGAAAGCCTCGGTCGACGATTTCGTGATCAACGTCGTTTTGGCTCTGGCCATCGTGGTCGGTACGTTGCTGATTTTCATGGGCTTGCGCTCGGGTGTTCTGATGGGCGGCATCCTTTTGGTGACTGTCGCGGGTACGCTCTTTGGGATGTATCTTTATGGGCTGGACATGCAGCGGATTTCGCTGGGTGCGCTCATCATTGCTCTGGGGATGCTGGTGGATAATGCCATCGTTGTCGTTGAGGGCACACTTGTCCGAGTACAGCGCGGTGAAGACGCGACAGAAGCGTCGCGGGCCGTGGTCAAACAGACCACCTGGCCTCTTCTGGGTGGCACAATCGTTGGCATCCTTGCATTTTCGCCCATTGGCTTTTCACCGGACAACACCGGTGAATACGCCGGTAGTCTCTTCTGGACGATTGGCATCGCTTTGCTGTTCTCCTGGCTCGTTGCCATCTGGCTGACGCCCTACTTTTGCACGGTGCTGCTCAAAAAGGGCAACGTGGACGCAAAGAGCAAAGAGAACGCCATACTCGAAGGGTATCGCGGTCTTCTAGCACTGGCCATTCGGATACGGTGGCTGACGATAGGAGCTGTTGTGGTCCTCTTTGCTTCGGCGATTGTGATGTTCAGTGCGGTGCCGCCCGGGTTCTTTCCATCGTCGACGCGTGACCAGTTTGTGATCGACTACTTCCTGCCGGAAGGGGCCGACATTACCAACACGGCAGCGGACATGCGCGAGATTGCTGAATATGCGCGTGGATTGGAGGGCGTCACCGGAACCAACACCGTGATCGGTGGCGGACACTTGCGGTTCATGTTGATCTATGAATCTGAGAACAGCAATTCGGCCTACGGGCAGATCCTCGTGGATGTTGAAGATTATACTGTGATCGACGAGCTTCGGACCAACTTGCAAACCTTTATCGACGACACCTACCCTGAGGCCAATGCCAAGGTTTGGAAATTCGTACTTGGGCCCGGTGGTGGTTCAAAGGTCGAAGCCAGATTCTTTGGCTCTGATCCAAAAGTGCTCCGCACCCTTGCTGGACATGCCAAGGCGATCATGTCGGACGCTGGGGCGGTCGCGGTCAAAGATGACTGGCGCGAGCAGGTACAAGTGGTGCGGCCCGTCATCAATACGGAAAACGCCCGCCGGCTTGGCCTGACACAGGGCGAGATTTCCAACGCGATCTACGGCCATCTGATGGGCACCACGCTTGGTGTCTATCGCGAGCGGGATGAATTGCGGAACGTCATAATGCGCCCCGTTGAAGAGGCCCGCAATGACGTCGGTGAACTACGCAACATCCAAGTCTACAGCCAGGCCATCGGTGGATATATCCCGATCAACCAGGTCGTGGATCGTTTCGATATCGTGTTTGAAGCCGGTAACCTGCGCCGCATAGACCGACAACTTGCCATCACAGCTCAGGCTGACAATGCGCCCGGCGTTCTGTCCGGAGATCTGTTTGATGCCGTGCGCGGACCGATTGAAGCGATCACACTTCCGCCCGGCTACAGCATGGAGTGGGAAGGTGAGTACGGCAGCAGCCAGGAGGCAAATGCCGGGCTGGCCTCGACCATGCCGATTGGATTTGGCGCGATGTTCTTCGTTGTGCTGTTCCTGTTCAATGCATGGCGGCAAACCATCATTATTTGGTTGGCTGTGCCATTGGCTCTGATTGGCGTGATCTACGGCCTCGCGGGCACGCAAACGCCGTTGGAGTTCATGGCAATCCTTGGAATCCTGTCGCTGACAGGTATGCTGATCAAGAACGCCATCGTCCTGATTGACGAAACGGACACGCAGATCGCAAATGGTAAAGCAAGGATGGCAGCGGTTGTGGATGCGGCTGTGAGCCGTGTGCGGCCTGTATCTCTGGGTGTTTTGACCACGGTTCTTGGTGTTGTCCCGCTACTGTGGGACCCGTTCTTCAAGTCGCTCGCCGTGGTCATCATCTGTGGTCTGAGCTTTGCGACTATTCTGACGTTGATCGTAGTACCTGTACTTTACACCATGTTCTTTGCCATAGAGCAGGACGAAGTAGCAGCACCGTGAGATGTTCAGGCATACCGGGCGCGTATGAAGGTTGTGTTGCTGTATCGTCTATGAAGGTTACTGTGACGTCCGCATGACCCGCCGTGACCTGTGCCTGCCCCTCGACGGTCCCTCATTCATAACGAGAGTTTGCGGGGATTTGATGTGCTACCCTAAGAGTCCTCGTTTACCCCCGGTCCGGCGTGGATGCTTCATGTTGTAGATGGTGAACATGTCGTTTTCGGCGTCGAAATCTGCCCACTTATCCCGAGCTCGCCCTGGCGGTGGCATTTGAAAATTGCGGCGGCCACGATCTTATGCATCGGGATGCGCGCGGGTCTTTCTGGTAACGGGTGTAGAAGTCGTTCATGAGTTGGTCGATTTCCTCGAGAGAAAGGCGCCGATCGCGCTTGCCTGACTTTTTCACGACTTCGGTCGTTGGCGCGGCGGTCCTTTGTGCCAGGTCTTGGCGCCGATAGACGCCTATCTTTCTCTGAACGAACGCGATGTCTCGTTGGCGCGACGACGATTTTTCTCCCGGTCAGAAGTGACCTATCTTACAATCCGTGAACCCCTGATCCGACTTGGCATTCAATGAACCTTCTCTTCAAAAACACCAAAGACCTGACCTCCCCAACAGCGGCATTGTCAGTTCCCCGCTGATGACTGTTTCTTCCATATTAAGACCGCACATGGACAAGCCGTGACACCGCGTGACCGGTAGCCTGGATCGTGGCTATTCCTGCATGCAGCGTTCGACTGCGCAGAGCCAAGTTCAGTTCCCGTTGGGCAGGTTGTTTGTAGCGATTTTTTGTTGCTTCACTTTTCTCTCCGGGAGGCATTCTCTTCGTCTTCCAACTTAATGGTTGAGATAGAGAGGAGAAGGTGGAAAATTGACGGAAAAGTGAACAGGGCTGTGAAGGCTTTAAGGGATTGGATAATAAATGAATTTTCAGGAAATGGGGAGCTGGATGCAGGAGTTCGGCGTTCACGTTCGTGATCTTATTCTTTGGGTTGCCAATCTCATCGTTGCGGAGCATTGGCCGGGCCTGATCAGTGCTTTCCTGATCGCAGCGCTTATTGTTTGTTTGCTTCTAATTTGGTGGTCCGCCCTTTTGCGAATTCGAGTATTGAGGTTCGCACAAGCTTCGATTTCCCGCGCAGATGCTGATGCGGTGCTTGACGTGGGCAAGCTCGAAAATGATTTGTCGCGGACCAGAAGTGCGCCAGCGCAACGGCTTGCAATGGCTTTCTCAGAATTTCGTGAAACACTGTTGGAGCCGGGTGAAAAAGATACCACGGGTGTCCGGAACGCCATTCGTCCATCCGTGTTCCTGAACACCGATGATCTCGGATACTCTTTGAAAGGCTGGCGTTTTGCACCTGGGGTTTTCGTGTCTACCGGGCTTCTTTTGACGTTTCTGGGCTTGGTTGCTGTATTGAGCACCACGCAGGCCATGCTGAATCCCGAAGACACGACGATTGCGCTTAAGCAATTGCTGGGACAGGCGTCGGCTAAATTCATCATGTCACTCACCGGACTTGCCTGTTCTATCGTCCTCAATCTTTGGCTCAAATTGTGGTCGAGCAAAGTTGAAATGACCACTGAGCGGCTTGCGAATTCTCTTGAACGGAAGATGGATTTTGTAAGTTTGGAAGGGCTCGCAGATCATCAATTGCGGGAGATACGAAAGCAAACGAGCGATATGCACGAGTTGAACACAAACCTTATCGCTGCTCTGAGCGAGCCGTTGAAGAAGGTCACTGATAGCTCCCTGGAAAATGTCGGCGCAATGGTGGACCAATTAGGCAAGACTATCACCTCAGGAATCGGCGGGTCCATGGACACCGTGTCAGAGCGTATGGAAACTGCTGCCAGTGCTTTGGTCTCCGTTGGTGACAATTTGACTATTGCGGCCAGCAAGTTTGATGAGGCTCTTTCTTCGGCGACCAGTTCACTGGGCTCAAATCTATCACGGCTTGAAGCTGTGTCTGAGAAACTTACGGTTGCAAGTGGCGCGGTCGGTGAAGTGGCGCCCACGGTTCTTGAAACGATCAAAGAGGGAAATGCGGCGAATATGCGCGTGGCCGAAGGTGCGACGGTCATGGTCAACGCGGCAAAAAGCGCGATTTCCGATGAAAAACAAGTTGTCTTGGAGGCGCTGGCAGCAATCAAAGTATTGATCGAGGCCTTCGAAAGCAGAGCTGTCGCTTACGATGGGCAGCTTGAATCTGCATTCAAAACCTATCAGCTTGAAGTTGGCAAAACGATTGATCGGCTTGAGGAACATGGAAGCGGCGTCCAAGAAAGGTTCGCCGATGCGTTGTCCACTCTCCAAGCAGTTATCGAAAATGCAAAAGCTTTCGAACCAGAGAGTGTCACAGAGCCTGCCCGTGAGGATGCTACGGAATGAGACATGGGGCTCGGCAGAGACACGTCGAGGAGGAGGAAGAGTCAGTCTTTGTCTCGATGACAGACATGACGGTGAGCTTCTTGTTTATTGTGATGATCCTTCTGGCATTTTTCGCCACGCAAATTTCGCCGGGCGAAACTGTTCCGAAGGACCTCTTGGATGAACGCGATGCCCAAGTCGCGCAATTACTTGATGAGTTGCAAAGCTATCGTTCTAAAGATTCGGCAGATATTCCTCACCTCACAAGTGAAAATTCCCGCCTTGAGCGTAGGGTTCAAGATTTGGAGGCGCATTTGGAGGCCATCCGCACGGAGCTGGAACTTTCCGAAGATGTCAACGCAGTGTTGAAGATTGCACAGCTGCGGGCAGAGCTGAAAAGGCTTCATGATTTACTCGCGGAAAGCACGGGGGAGAACAAAATTGAAAGATACAATACTCTTGTGGCAATCAAACGAGCCGAGATCCTTCAAGCCCTGCAACGCAGAATAGTAGCAGCCGATCCAAGTATTGAGGTGGGAGTATCTCGAGCGCAAGACGCTCTACAGTTTAAGGGTGACGGTCTGTTTGCTTCCGGGGATGATAGGCCGTCACGCTTGGGACGTGAGAAGATGCGGCTTATTGCCGGAATTCTTCAGGACATTGTCGGGTGTTATTCATTTGGGGAGCAATCCGTTCTTGAGGAAACCTGCAATCAACACGTCGCAATTATCGATGCCTTGCAGATCGAAGGGCACGCAGATAGCGATGGGTTGGACGTCAACAACATGGATCTGAGTGCGCGGCGCGGCGCAGCGATATACAAGGAAATGCTCTCTGAAAACCCGGAGCTTCTGACCTTTGAAAACCTCCGTGGTCAACCTGTTCTATCAGTTGCAGGCTACGGTGAAGGTCGGCCGATTGCCGATGAAGCGTTGATCGGCGGCAAGGACGCAAACAGGCGCATCGACATTCGGTTCATCATGTTTTCTCCCGCGAATGAGGAAACGATCCCGGCAAGTTTTGACGACCTAAAACGCATCCGTGACCTCTTGGCGGCGGGAGAGCGACGATGAGCCTTGCAGACTGTCTGGTTCTTTCACCGGAATTCCAGGTTCGAACGGGCAGGGCGATTGCCCTCGATCGGGCAATCTCCAAGATCGAAGCGGCCTTTCCCGGCGTGGACAAACGACCAGTGGACGACGTGCCGGTCATTCTGGCTAAAGTCGAGGCAGCCTTGCGGGCAAAAAACTGGTCCAGCGTGACTTATGGAGAGGTAAGCGTTGCTGTTTTTGCCGACATCGAAGGGGATATTGTCCTTTCGACCGACCTCAAACGGTTTCTTGGCCGCGAGACGAGGGCAACCACCAATCCAACTCTTCTCGACGCAATGTGTAGGGGATACCTTGCGAGTTGGACTTTTGGCAGCGAAAAATCCAAGTCACTCGCTGAGCAGCTGATCGCAAAGGCCCACTTGCTTCCGCCGCGTTGGAAAAGTCTGTTTTCCAAGTGCCCGGAATTTCTGGATGCTGAGTATGGCTGCGCTGGTGTAGGAGCACGGATGGTCGATGCCAACTCCCCCTACAGTTGGCTGAAGGAGATTGGCTTACCTTCCCCCCACGACAAAGGGTTCATGCGTCAGGCTCATCTTGAGTTCTTGCGAAAGACACCCGATGTGAAAACCGAGCGTGGCGTCGATAAGCTCATCGAGTGGGTCTCGCCGCCGGGGCAACCGGAGTTGCTGGATACGCGCGCTGTCGAGGTCGTAGAAAAAATCCTCATTCCTTGGTTGGCGGTAGAATGCCCAGAAAGACTGCGGGAGTATTGCGTCGATCGCTTGGTGAAAAGGTTTGGCGATCCTCGCAAAGAGCATCAAGCCTTTTGGGCACAAATCGGGAAACAATACCGGCGGGTGATGCTGAAATGGCTTGCGCGCAAGAGCATGGAAGCAATTTTTGAAATCGTAAGCGATGCTGAACGCGGCACCGATCAAGGTCATCAGTGGGCCAACCGTAAACGCTTTTGGATGGGGATCTATGACCAAGGTCGCATCGACGAAGCTTGGGTTGCGCTTGGTAGTTCTGCAATACCTTATGCAAAAAGTCTGTTTTCCAGAACGGGTGACCCGTCGTTTCTCAGCTATGGTCGTCAGAACGGACGAAACGATACGTGCCTGTTGTTCATGAAGCTCGGTGACAAAACGGTTGTGGAAGGGTCACATAGTTTTCGGGTCCATGTTTTTCCGACTGCGTCGCGTGTGACGCCAACACTATACGCCAACAATTATGATCTTGATGACATCCTACTCCCGAATCCGCACGATGATGCGCGTATGCATGACACTGGGGGCAATTGGATGGGCTGGGTTCAAAGGCGGATTTCGCGATGATGGATTTTCGTTTCGACATCGAACAAGATGGTGTCCGGGTAAAAATCTCCGACGAAAAGAAGGGTCTTTTCGGGCGGTTCAAAAAGCGAGATCCGATCGACTTCACGCGGCTTTCTCGTAGTGACAAGACGTTTGCGATTTCACTTTCGAGACTACGGGCTCAGGATCGAGAAGGAAAACATCACCAGCTGACTTCAGACAGTCTTTGGCTCGACCATTGGATGGTTTCAAGGCTCGATGACTTGTCTTCGCGCGTCTTGGGCTTGCCACGAAAACTTGATGGGATCGAGTTTCACGCAGAGATGAGTGGCACGATTGGCAGTGAACGCTTTTCTCTGGACTGGCGGTGGGAACGTGCCGGGCGCACAATACATATGACCCGCACTGGTGCGATTGTTGATGATGGCAACAGCCATATGCGTTTGCCTGGCCCAATCTACGACGCGATCATGCTTTCTGCCTCGTTTGACAGCGGCAAAGCTCTACCCGAACACTGGCGGGCTCTTTCTGACTTTCGCGCTGCCATCGGCTTGGTCGAAGAAGACGGCATTGCCAGTCCGGATGGCTACCTGCGAAAAATAGAGATCGTTCCCTGTGACAAGGTTGGCCTGGCGCTTGATCCGGATGATCCATTTGGCTTTGCGCCTCTCCCTTTTGTGGCTGCTCGGCTGGGGGAGGGACAGCAAGCTTCCGAAGCGTCAGCCGCGCTTGACGGAGAGGAATTGGCGGCATTCAAACGCGATGCAACTGCTCGAGGAGCGCAGCCAGCCTACAAGGTTGGTCCGAACAGATTTCTGATCTTGGATCGGTCTGTCGTTCCGGTCGTAGATGTAATTGCGCGCAATGCATCAGGTTCTGAAGAGGACAGAAAACACTTTCTTGAGAATGCAGAGCGAATTGTGGCAGATGCGATTGAAAAGGCTTTAATTGAAGATGGGAGGCTGCACGAGTTAGCACTGCTGGAAGACCAAGTTGAGGCCGTTGAAAACGAATTTGAGAATGCTTGGGCAGAGACACGTGAATGGGCTGCTCGGGTCATCGAAATCCGCAAATGGACCAAACCCGAAATCGAGGTTCTGGAAGGCTCTGGAACGTCCTGGTTGCCCCCGGATTTCGATGCCGCTCTCGGAGAATTGCTCGGCACTATTCCGGACGAAGACCTTCAACATGTGTTGGATCAGCTTTTGTCGGCCCGGGCGGGCGGAGTTAAAGAAATCCAGGTTGAGCATGGAACGATTCCTGTAGAGGACTTGGTAATCCAAGCGGTTACCCGGCGCTTGGAACTCTATCACAAGCGTTCCGAAGTAAATGAAAACAATGACGAAGAAGTCACGGCGTTTCTTCCCGTGACGCACGACAATTTCTGGGAATTGGAGTTCCAGGAAAATCTGCGCCAGCGCCCGAAAACTAAGGGTGTGGTGCTACCGGTTTCTGTGAAAAGAGAACTTCAACCCCATCAGCGGGACGCGTTCCGGTGGCAATGTCAGGCTTGGAGCGCAGGTCTGCCTGGTATCCTGACCGCAGACGAACAAGGTCTGGGTAAGACGCTTCAGACACTATCCTTTCTGAGCTGGTTGAGTGATCAAATGGCCGAAGGATCGGTTGAGTCCCTCCCGTTTCTCATCGTGGCGCCCACATCGCTCCTGAGAAATTGGGAGGATGAGGTGGCTTCACATCTTGAGGCTGGCATTTGGGGGGAACCAGTTCGATTATACGGTGGGGGCCTAAAAAGCTGGAGAAAAGAAGGCGCCCGTGGACGGGATATTCAGGACGGGAGATCTAAACTCGACCTTTCGTCGCTTTCCGATGGGGATGGTCCGCGACTTGTGATCACTACCTACCAGACTTTGGCAAACTACGCGGTAACCTTCGCGGAAACTCGGTTTTCAGTCGTCGTTTTTGACGAAATTCAAAACCTCAAGAACCCGGCGACCTTGCGCTCCAACGCGGCGAAAGCGGTCAACGCAGATTTTCGCATTGGTTTGACGGGCACGCCCGTCGAGAATGCGACACGGGATATTTGGGCGGTCATGGATCAGCTTTTCCCCGGGGCATTGGGCTCACTCCATGACTTTCGGATTGCTTTCGATACGCCCAAGCAAGAAAATATGCAGGCTTTGCACAGGGCAATCTTCACCTCCAATCAGGGCTTCCCGTCGCTCGGAATGCGCCGCACGAAGGCAGGTGCCGCTTCGCATTTGCCACCGAAAGTCACAGTGTTGCATCCGCGCCTCATGCCGGAAGTGCAGGCGCTCCGGTATGATGAAGCGCGAAAACCAGGGCAGTCTCTTTTTGGGCTATTACACCACATCCGCCGAACGTCATTGCATCCTGGGTTGATAGAGGGCGAGGAGCCAGAATGCTTCGTCGAAGCCTCTGCCCGCGTGTCCGTTGCGATGGACATTCTGCGATCGATAAAAGCGAAAAATGAACGTGCCTTGGTTTTCGTTGAAAACTTGGATGTGCAGGCTTGGTTTTCCGAGCTCTTGAAGATCGAATTTGATCTGCCTCGGGTAGATATCATCAACGGGTCAACGCCCGTTTCCCGCCGCAAAGAAATCACAGATCGTTTCCAACGCCATAATGATCAAGACGAAGGCTTTGATGTATTGGTTCTGGGGCCGCGGGCAGCGGGCACAGGGCTTACACTAACGGCGGCCAACCATGTGATCCATTTGACCCGCTGGTGGAACCCTGCGGTCGAGGCGCAATGCAATGACCGGACGCATAGGATCGGTCAAACCCGACCGGTGACTATCCATGTTCCGATGGCGATCCATCCTCGACTTCAAGGCAAGTCTTTTGATTGTCTGCTGCAATCTCTGATGAAACGTAAAAGGTCACTTGCTGACAGCGTTCTATGGCCACCAGAAGGCAATGAGAACGAAGCACAGGCGCTCTATGATGCAATCGTTTCCGCGCAGGCAGAAGACGAGGCAACCTCGAAAATAAGAAATCTGACGTTGTGCGATCGACCTGATCTTGATGTTGAGGATTTGGGCGACCACACGTTGCGAGTTCGTCCCAAAGGTGGAGGAGCCTCGGTGGTTGTCTCGTTGTGGGATCGAAGTTTGCATGCCGGAATTGTGCGCCCTGAAATCGACGCTGCCGCCATCGTCCTGTCAGAGCGTGAAATCGCAAGAGACGGGATTGGGATTCCGGTGTCCTTCTTGGGCGGGCAGTCGCTTTGGCCAAATTTTGTTCTGCCAGAATAGATTAGGCGTGAAGGAGTTGTCCTCAATCGCAAGCATCAAGATTCGGTTTTCGCATACCCGTAGATCTTGCCGCTGTCGAACCAGGCCTGACGGATCAACTCAGTTTGCCGTACACCCTCCAGCGCACGCTGGCTTAACGGTTCCTTAAGCCATGCGTAGAAGCCGCTAAAATGGACCCGCAGCACCCGGCACATGGCCCGAACACCGAACTCTTCACAATGCCCCCGGATGAAGGCGTACTTCATTGGGACCCTCGCGCGAAGTACCCGTTGTGTTCGTCGGGGAAACGCCCCACCGGGGCCTTTCCTGATCCTCCTTACTTTAGAATATCCCGCTCCTCGGTGACCCGGGCCAGCTCCCGCTTCAGCCTGCGGTTCTCAGCTTCATGGTCAACAGCACCCGTCTTGGACGCCGGTTCCCCGAACAGCTTCAGCCATTTGTACAAGGAATGCGTATTGACGCCCAAACGACGGGAAACCTCTCGAACTGGATAGCCTCGCACCCGTAACCTGATGCACTGCAGCGCGCTTGAACTCGTCGCTGTAGTTGCTTGTCCCCATGTGTCTGACGTCAGCACCTATGGCTTGGCGCACACTTCAATAGGACCTTCCCGTGGACCGCGCATCCCGTCTATGCTAACCCCACAGGCAATAACTGCCTAAATTAAATGGAAAAACGGGCGGATCGTATCCGCGTTTTGAAAGGGAAACAGTCCCTTTTCAGATAGCCGGCGAAGACAGAGGGCGGGGCGATGACCGACGAGCAAAAGAAGAAACTCGAACAAAAACTGTGGAACATCGCGAACGAGCTGCGCGGCAAGATGAACGCCGATGAGTTTCGCGATTACATCCTTGGCTTCATCTTCTACAAATACCTGTCAGAGCGGTTGAACCTTTATGCAGACGGCATCCTTGCAGGGGATGGTCTCAAATTCGCCAACCTTGACGAAACCAAACCAAAGGAGCGCGACGTTCTTGAGGCCGTCGAAGAGGCCAGCCTTGAGGCCCTTGGCTATTTCCTCAAACCTTCCGAACTTTTCTCTGCGGTCGCCACCAAGGGCGCGCAGCCGGGCCAGTTCATCCTCGAAGACCTGACCCAGATCCTGAACAACATCCAGAAATCCACCATGGGCACCGAGTCCGAAGAGGATTTCGACCACCTGTTCGAAGACCTTGACCTGACCTCGACCAAACTCGGCCGCTCGGTCGAGGCGCGCAATACGCTGATCGCCAAGGTGCTGGGCCATCTGGACGGGATCGATTTCGAACTGGACGACGCCAATTCCGACGTGCTGGGCGATGCCTATGAATATCTGATCGGGCAGTTTGCCAGCGGGGCAGGAAAGAAGGCCGGGGAGTTTTATACGCCGCAACAGGTTTCGACCATCCTTGCGCGGATCGTCACCACCGGCAAGGACCGCCTGCGCAACGTCTATGACCCGACCTGCGGTTCCGGTTCTCTGCTGCTGCGTGTGCAGAAAGAGGTCAGCCATGTGGGCGACTTTTACGGTCAGGAAATGAATCGCACCACCTATAACCTTGCGCGGATGAACATGATCCTGCACGGGGTGCATTACCGCAATTTCGACATCCGCCAGGAAGACACGCTTGAACACCCCCAGCACGAGGGCATGACGTTCGAGGCGATCGTGGCCAACCCGCCGTTTTCCGCCAAATGGTCGGCCAACAAGATGTTCGAAAGCGATGACCGCTTTGCCGAATATGGCCGCATCGCGCCGGGGTCCAAGGCCGATTTCGCCTTTGTGCAACACATGCTGCACCACCTTGATGACGATGGCACCATGGCCGTGGTGCTGCCCCACGGCGTGCTGTTTCGCGGCGCGGCCGAAGGGGCCATTCGGCAGTTTCTGGTGGGCACAAAAAACTGGCTGGATGCGGTGATCGGCCTGCCGGCGAATATTTTCTACGGGACGTCTATCCCGACCTGCATTCTGGTGTTCAAGAAATGCAAGGAACATGACGACGTGCTGTTCGTCGATGCCTCTGGCTGTTTTGAAAAGGGCAAGAACCAGAATTCCCTGAGCGACGCGAATGTGGACCGGATCGTAACCGCCTATCGGTCGCGCGCGGTCGAGGACCGGTTCAGCCACCGCGCCAGCATCGCAGAGATTACCGAGTATGAGTTCAACCTCAACATCCCGCGCTATGTGGATACGTTTGAGGCCGAGCCAGAGGTGGACCTGAAGGCTGTCACGGAGACGCTGCGCCAGATCGAGAATGATATGGGCGGGGTAGACGCGCAAATCCGCGCCTTTTGTGCGGAGCTGGGTCTGGAGGCACCGGTATGACGCCTGAGCTGCGGTTTCCTGAGTTTGTGGGGGATTGGGACAGCAAGACCCTCGGTGATTTCATGTCATTTAAGAATGGGGTGAACGCGGACAAGTCGTCTTATGGCGCTGGAGAGAAATTCATCAATGTTCTCGACATTATTGAGCCAGGCCCGATCACTCATGACCGAATTATTGGTAGGGTCGTGGTCTCTGATAAAGAGTTTGAGAAGAACGAAGTCAAATATGGTGACATCCTGTTTCAAAGGAGTTCTGAAACGCGCGAAGAGGTAGGGCAAAGCAATGTTTACCTTGATCCAGATAGGTCGGCGATTTTCGGCGGGTTTGTCATTCGTGGGCGGCCCACTTCTGATTTCAATCCTCGTTTCTTCGATGCGCTTTTGAAGACAGCCTCCGTCCGCAAGGATATGACCAGCCGCAGCGGAGGAAGCACGCGCTACAATATCGGCCAAGAGTCTCTTGCAGCTGTAGCTGTGCATGTCCCGTCGAGTGACAATGAACAACAAAAAATCGCCTCGTTCCTTGGCGCAGTATCCGAAAAAATCACCCTCCTGACCCGCAAGAAATCCGCGTTGGAGGACTATAAGCGCGGGCTGATGCAGCGGCTGTTTTCCCAATCCTTGCGCTTCACCCAAGACGACGGCAGCGCCTTTCCGGATTGGGAGGAGCGGAGGTTGAACTATCTACTCAGCGAACCCAAAGAGCGAAATCGAGACCTTGCCTTCGGCAAATTAGATGTGCTGTCGGTCTCAGGCGAATATGGTTGCGTAAATCAAATCGAACACATGGGCAGGTCATATGCTGGCGTCACAGTGAAAGACTACCACGTTGTTCGGCACGGGGACATTGTTTACACAAAGAGCCCTCTGAAGAAAAACCCCTATGGGATCATAAAGGCAAATAAGGGGAGGGACGGAATCGTGTCTACGCTTTATGCGGTCTATCGTCCAACCAGCAAAGTCCACTATGAGTATTTGGATTACTATTTTCAGTTAGATGACAACCTAAACCGTTACCTTCGTCCGATTGTTCGCAAAGGTGCGAAAAACGACATGAAAGTGAACAACTCGGATGTTCTCATGGATCGAATTTGGGTTCCTCATCCCGACGAACAAGCCAAAATCGCCGACGCCCTCTCTGCCATCGACGCCAAAATCTCCGCCACCTCCGACCAGATCACCCAGATGGAGACCTTCAAAAAGGGTCTTCTGCAAAAGATGTTTGTTTAAGGAAGTCGCCCATGTCCGTTCAGTCCGAGGCTCAGTTGGAAATCGCGTTGATCAAACGGCTGACCGGGCTGGGCTGGGACCCGGTGACCATCCCCGACAGCGCGGCGCTGAATGCGAACCTGCAAGCCCAGCTTGAGGCGCATAACGGGCTGACATTCTCGGCCGATGAATTCCGCCGCATCCTGAACCATCTGGAAAAGGGATCGGTCTTTGACAAGGCGCATATGCTGCGCGACCGGATGGTGCTGCACCGCGATGACGGGACCACGACCCATATCAATTTCTTCAACAAGGAAGACTGGTGTCGCAACCGGTATCAGGTGACCTCTCAGGTCACGATCGAGGGCAGTTATAAGACCCGCTATGACGTGACGCTGTTGGTGAACGGGCTGCCCCTGATCCAGATCGAGCTGAAACGGCGGGGGATGGAACTGCGCGAGGCGTTCAACCAGATCAACCGCTATCAGCGGCACAGTTTCTGGGCGGGCAATGCGCTGTTCCAATATGTGCAGCTTTTCGTGATCTCGAACGGGGTGAACACGAAATACTATGCCAACAACCGCAATCAGGATTTCAAACAGACGTTTTTCTGGGCCGAAGAGGATAACACCGCAATCACCCGGCTGGACGCCTTTGCCGACGCGTTTCTGGAAAAATGTTTCGTGTCCAAGATGATCGCGAAATACATCGTCCTGCATGAAAGCGACAAGGTGCTGATGGTGCTGCGGCCCTATCAGTTCTATGCGGTCGAGGCGATTGTGGACCGCGTCATGAAGGGGCGCAAGAACGGCTATATCTGGCACACGACCGGGTCGGGCAAGACGCTGACCTCGTTCAAGGCGTCGCAGATCCTTATCGAGAACCCGAAGGTCGCCAAGGTGGTGTTCGTCGTGGACCGGGCCGATCTGGATTACCAAACGACGAAAGAGTTCAATTTCTTTTCGGCCGGATCGGTGGACGGTACCGACAACACCAGGGCATTGGTGGGTCAGCTGGCGGACCCCGGCACCAAACTGGTGGTGACAACGATCCAGAAGCTGAACACCGCGATCACCCGCGAACACCACGAAGCGGCGTTGCAGGGGATCAAGGACCAGCGGATCGTGTTCGTGTTCGACGAATGCCACCGCTCGCAATTCGGCGATACGCATAAGAACATCGTGAAGTTTTTCGCACGCGCGCAGATGTTCGGGTTCACCGGCACCCCGATCCTTGAGGAAAATGCGATTGGCAAGCGGACCACCCGCGATCTGTTCGATGAACCGCTGCATAAATACGTTATCACCGACGCGATCCGCGACGAGAATGTGCTGCGGTTCGCGGTCGAATACTGGGGCAAGCTGCGCAAAAAGGACGGCAGCCTGCTGAGTGATGAAGAGGTCGGCGGGATCGACCTCAAGGAGTTTTTCGAGAGCGAGAAGCGGATTGAGGGCGTGGTCGATTGGGTGATCGAGAACCACAAGGCCAAGACCCACAACCGCCAGTTCTCGGCGATCATGTGCGTGGGGTCGGTCGATGCCCTGACCAAGACCTATGAGATATTCAAGCGACGCAAGGAGGAGGGTGCGCATGACCTGCGGGTGGCCACGATCTTTACGTTTCAGGCCAACGAAGACGATGCGGATGCCAATGGTTTGATCGGTGAACCGGATGTGATGGGGGGGCCGGTGAATGCCGAAACGCAGCACAGCCGGGACAAGCTGGCCTCTTACGTGGCTGATTATAACGCCATGTTCGGGACCAATAATTCGGTCAAGGATGGCAAGGCATTCTATACCTATTACAAGGGTGTCGCGAAGCGGATGAAGTGGCGCGACAAGAAGGATTTCGTGCCTGAGAAGGGGATCGACATCCTGTTGGTCGTGAACATGTTCCTGACAGGCTTTGACGCCAAGACCTGCAACACGCTCTATGTCGACAAGAACCTGCGCTATCACGGATTGATCCAGGCGTTTTCACGCACGAACCGGATCCTCGGTCAGAAGAAATCGCAGGGCAATATCGTCTGCTTCCGGAACCTGAAGGAAAAGGTCGATCAGGCGATTGCGTTGTTCTCGAACCGGGATGCCCGCGACACGATCCTGATGGAGCCTTATCAGGACTATGTGGATCGTTTCAACGCATCGGTCATGGAGCTTTTGAAGGTCGCGGCCACGCCGGGGGCCGTAGACCAATTGGAAAGTGAAGAGGATATTCTGGCGTTCGTTCAGGCCTTCCGCGACCTGATCCGGATCAAGAACGTCCTGACCACATTCGCCGAGTTCAGCGAGGGTGATCTTGCCCTCGATCCGCAGCGGTTCGAGGACTACAAAAGCAAATATCTCGACATCCATGACAAGGTGAAAGCCGACAAGCCTGAGGACGCGAAGGCTTCGATCATTGACGAGGTGGACTTCGAACTTGAGTTGATCCGCCGCGATAATATCAATGTAGCTTATATTCTCGCATTGCTGGCCTCAATCCCGGCGGATGCGGATGATGAAGACGCCATGGCGCAAGCCGCAGCCAAGAAGAAAGCCATTCTGGATCTGCTTGGAACCGAGGTGCGTCTGCGCAGTAAGCGTGAACTTATTGAAGAGTTCGTTGCCTCCTACCTGCCGCAGATGCGCTCTGAGGATGAAACCAGAGAAGCATTCTTTGATTACTGGAGCCGTGAACGGTCTAAGGCTTTTGGCAAAATTTGCTCTGAGGAAGGTCTAAGCCCCGAGGCTTTTGCCAACCTCATCGAGGCCTACCAGTTTTCCGATAAAACACCGCTGACAGATGAGATCATGACTGTCTTGGTGACGCCTCCGGGTATCCTCCAGCGTAAGAAAGTCGCCACACGCATTGTGTCGCGGATGCTGGGGTATATCGAGACATTTGAAGAGCATATGGGTGATATCGAAGACCTATGACACTGCGTATTCCAAACTACATCAACTCCTATGAGATTTGGGGCGCCCGGTTTTGGTTGCCATTGTGTTGTCCTTTGAGTTTTTAGGGCAGGACATGCGTCTGTGGACGGGCCGGGCTCGGGGATTGTGATGTCTGGAAACTGGCGTCGGAAAAGTGCTACACGGCACTCTTGATGCTACATTCTGCAGCACTTTCTTTGAATATCGGCCTGAAACGGCTGAAATCTGCCGAAACGCAACTCGGGGTCCGCATGGAAAACCAAGAAAAATCAGGTATTTCCGAAGTCCGTCGCACGGCGCGTCTAAGTGTGGCGCCGATGATGGATTGGACTTGTTCGTATTTGAAATCAATAGCTTGATCGGCGTTGTGTGCACTAAGTGTGCAATGTGGAATCGCATTCCGGCGCGCTATGTTGGGCATTAGGTGGCCGTGCGGTTTTGGTTGAACTGGAGCGTGCTGCCGATCCTGCGAAAGGTCGAACCTGATCAGGCGCTCGCGAGACTGTCTACGAGGAAACCCTTAAGGCAGGTCGTGTAAGGTCAAACCCGGATTTGAGGCTTAAATGAGAACTGAGAATTCGGGCAGAGTCAGATTTCAGACCAAGGCGACGCTCTGGTGGGGAGGGCTCTGCGCCACGCTTCATAGTCCTCGGCTTCGGTCCGGATAATGAGGTCTTCCAGACTGCGCAGCGGCGTGTCGGCGAAGTCGATCCTCAGGTTGATGGGGGCGTGATCCGGGGCCAGGATCAAAATTGCCGCCGACATCAAGCCTCGGGCGTCGCCGCCGCGCTGTGCCCCCGCGATGAGACCTGCCAGCAGTCGGCGCGCGAAACTAGCATTGGACGATACGTAGCCCTGCACAGTGGCTGCGATGACGTCTGGCTTCGAGAGCATATTGCCCGCCGCGCATATGTCGGGCTGTACCAGTTCGGATATCGCCGGGATGTTGTCTTGCCCCGAAAATGCCGCGCCAGACCCTTCTTTGTCCAGGACGAGCAATTGTCTTGAGGCACGACCGGGGTCGGCTGAAACGATCGCCTGTACTGCTTGCTCTGGCGCAGCACCCTTTGCCAGCTCAGTCAGAATATCCTCGCCCCAAAGCGTGCTTGGGAAATGACCCTGACTGGCCGAGATGCCGACGCCAGCCGTCCCGCGCAGGACCCAGGCGCCAACACACAGATTGCCCGTGGCCGCCGCGCCACCAAGCGCCCCGGTTTCAGGATCGCGCGCCAGAAGGGAAAACGTCATTTCAACTATTCCTTTGCCAAATGGAGGCGTCGATGACTACTTTGTTTCACAATTCATCAAAAGTGGTCAAACATGAAGGTGGCAACAGACAAATCCGCCCGTCTATCGGAACGCATTCTGGAATGCTTCGATGATTTAACCAAATCCGAACGGCTTCTGGCCGATCATTTCCTGGAAAACCCGGACAGTTTGGTTCTGCACACCGCAGCCGAGATATCGGCGCAGGCGCAGGTGTCCAAAGCAACAACGGCTCGGTTCTTCAAGCGCCTTGGGTTTCCAAGCTTCAAAACCGCCCAGCGGATGGCCCGCGTTGTCCGGGACGATAGCCAACACAGCAAGCGGGTATATTCCAAACCTGTGCCAAACCTGACCGGGCGGGGGGATCTCGCGGATCACCTGGCCTCGGACGTGCAAAACCTGATCAGGACAATTGAGGCGATCCGGAGCGATGATCTGAAGGCGGCGGTCACCTATCTTTCGCGTGCGGAAAAGATCTGGGTGGTTGGGTTTGGTGACAATTATCCCCTGGCGCACTTCGCCCGCGCGCAGCTGATCAAGGTCAAGCCAGACATCCGGATGATCCCTTTGGGAGGTTTTTCTGTTCCTGAAGAGTTCGCATCTATCCGACCATCGGATTCCGTGCTGGCCCTTGCGATTGGACGGCGCACACCAACGCTGCGGTCCATTTTGCAATCCGCTCGCTTGGCAGACGCCAAGACGATTGCAATCACGGATGTGGCCAGCTCTCCGAGCCCTGATCTGGCCGAAGTGACCTTGCGGTGCCGGACCAGTGGGCTAACCTATTTCGACTCCTTGGCGTCACCTGTGTCTATGATCACTTATCTGTGCATGGCGGTCGCTGATCGCCTTGGCCAAAACGCTGTGGAGCGGCTGCGCTATATTGACAGCATCCACAACGATTGGGGTGATGCAGGGTGATGCGGAGTCAAATGCTCGATTTTGCTGCCTAGATTGTTCCAAAAAGAGTCAGGACTGAAAAAAGAAACGTCATTAGTGAGTTCTTTTTGACCTGTTCCGTTCGACATCATAGCGTTTCTGGCGGGGGTGTAACCGACCGCACCAACACAAAAAACCAATGATTGGCATCCCGTCTGAATCCGCTTCAGGCGTAAAACCATGCTTTGCCTGTGGCATCGCAGCGGCTTCGTGCCGACTGCCGATCGGCACGGCCCGACCAGAGAGGACTAAAATGACTTTCTTTCATACCAACCTGCGCCGACTTGCCGGAGCCACGGCTTTGGCGGCCGGTCTCGCCAGTTCGGCCACTGCTGACGATATTGTCTGGGCCCGCTATGGCGACATCGACTCGCTTGATCCGCACCGTGCAACAAGCACGCTGTCCTTGCAGGTCTG
Source organism: uncultured Paracoccaceae bacterium (assembly GCA_947500775.1). Classification (GTDB taxonomy): domain Bacteria; phylum Pseudomonadota; class Alphaproteobacteria; order Rhodobacterales; family Rhodobacteraceae; genus CANMTD01. The sequence goes on along the minus strand of CANMTD010000002.1, from coordinate 802,752 downwards.
GAGCCTGCTTTATGACACGCTCCTTGCCACTGACGCCGACGGCTTGCCTGTCCCGCATTTTGCGAAGTCCTGGGAGTCGAATACCGATGGCACCGAATATACGTTTAACCTGCAAGACGGTGTGATGTGCCATGACGGCACACCGCTTGACGCGAACGATGTCAAATACACGATCGATACGGCTTTTAGTGAGGATACACCAAGTCTTACCAAAGGCAGTTGGGGGCCGATCACCGCAGCGGAAGTTGTCGATCCGTTGACGATCAAACTGACCTTGGAAACCCCTTTTGTCGCTTTGATCCCGTTCTTGGCGGACAGCTTTTCCTCGATCATCTGCGACAGCAATGGAGAGGGCTTCGGGACCACGAGCGCCATCGGCTCTGGCCCATGGAAGCTGGTCTCTTGGACTAAGGGCGACCGGATCGTTCTGGAAAAGAACCCCGACTATCAGAACTTTGGCAAATTGGCCGAGAACCCGGGCGCGCCCCATGAAGACGGGTTGATCATCGCAGTGGTGCCGGAACCGCAGGCGCGGCTTGCGGCGCTGACCACAGGCGAGGTGCATATCGCCGAGCCACCCTTTGATGACGTGCCCATGATCAAGGATGAAGGCGAGCTGTCGATCATCGTCGCCGAAAACACCGGCCAAAACGTGTTTTGGGAATTCGCGGTGCATCGTCCGCCCTTCAATGACGTCCGTGCCCGTCTGGCCGTAGCCCATGCCACCGATGCCGCGACGGCGATCAGCTTGATATATGGCGATCTGTCTATTCAGGAAAACTGTCCGGTCTCACGTGGTGTATTTGGCAATGATCAAGACTTCTGCGCCCAGTACCGCCCGGCTTATGACCCTGAAAAGTCGAAGGAACTCCTGGCAGAGCTTGGCTACAGCATGGATAATCCGCTTGAGACGGCCTTACTGGTCTGGACGGGTGGTAACCGTCAGAAACTGGGTGAAGTGTTCCAGGCGCAATTGGCCGAGGTTGGCATCAAGGCCTCTATCGAGATCATGGATATCGGCTCTTTGAATGCCCGCGTGCGGCAGGAGAACGAGAATACCGAAGGCACCACCGGCTCGATGGATATGATGACCTGGTCGTGGTACGACCCGGATATCCTTTACGCCCTGTGGCATACACCCGGCGCCTATCGCGGCTATACCTCGCCCGAGCTGGACGCCATGCTGGATGAGACCCGCGTGTTAACCGACCCAGAGGCACGTAAGGCGAAAGTGCAAGAGGTCTTTAAGTACCTGCTGGAAAACGCCATCCACGTGCCGCTTTACACCCCCGGCTGGGAATGGGTTTTTGCGGTTCGGCCTGAAGTCGAAGGGTTCTTCGTGGCGCCTTTCGTCTATCCGAACTTCTCTGACGTGAAGCTCGGCGGTTAAGATATCGCGCAGCCCGGGGCGCAGGTTTCGGGCCGCCTGCCTTGCATAAGGATCAGCCACATGTGGCGTTTTCTCGGCACCCGCATCGCGATGGGGGCCTTTACCATCTGGATCACCACCATTTTGGTGACGCTGTTGATTCATGCTGTGCCGGGCGATCCGGTGCAGATCATGTATGCCCAAAGTCAGGGAACGACCCCCGAACAGATCGAAGAAGTGCGCCGATCCCTTGGCCTCGACCGGCCGATCCCTGTGCAATACGTGATGTACATGGAGCGTCTGCTGCAAGGCGATCTGGGGGCCACGATCCGAGGCGGGCAGCCAGTATTAGAGGTTATTTTGCAGCGGCTTCCGAACACGCTGCTGCTGGCCTGCGCGGCGATGTTCATTGCCATTGTGATTGGTGTGCCAATTGGTTTCCTCGCGGCCTATCGCGAAGGCACGCTGACGGACATCGCGTTGATGATCGTGGCCATCGCGGGAATTTCGATGCCGCATTTCTGGCTGGGGCTGATGCTATTGTTCTTTTTTGCGTTGGAGCTGGGTTGGCTGCCGGTCAGCGGCAACGGTTGGCTCAATCTGATCCTTCCGGCGCTGACGCTGGGCCTGTCGAATGCGGCCATTTTTGCGCGGCTCACCCGATCGTCCATGATCGACGTGATGAGCCAGGACTATGTTCAAACCGCCTTTGCCAAGGGCCTTCCCAAGGCGCTGGTTCTGCGGCGGCATGTTTTGCGGGCAGGGCTATTGCCGGTGGTGACGATGATGGGACTACAGTTCGCTTTCATGATGGGCGGGGCCATCGTGGTTGAAAACATCTTTTCGTGGAACGGCGTGGGCCGCATGGCGGTCGAGGCGATCTTTCAGCGCGATTATCCCATCATTCAGGGATTTATCCTGACCTTCTCGGTCGTTGTGGTCTGTGTGGCCATCGCGATTGATGCGCTGTACGCGGTGCTTGATCCGCGCATTCGGCGATCTTGATCATGAGCGCAGCGACACATCAAGACGGGCCCAAAGCCGCCCCCGGCTTTCTGCGGCGATTGCTCAGCTCTCCCAGTGGGGCCATCGGGTTGGCGATTGTGTTTTTGTTGATTTTCTGCGCGCTCTTTGCCGAGATGCTGGCCCCTTATAACCCGACCAAGATGGGAGCAGGTGGGCGGTTTCTTCCGCCCGGTGGCGACCATCTTTTGGGCACCGATGAGTTCGGTCGCGACATGTTCTCGCGCATTCTATTCGGCAGTCGGATCACGCTGTTGATCGGGGCCGTCGCGGTTGGCATTTCGTTGACCATTGGCTTGGCCGTCGGCATGATTGCGGCCTTCCGTCGCGGCTGGATCGAGGCCATCCTGATGCGCAGCACGGATGTCCTGTTTTCTTTTACTGAAACGTTGATCGCGCTCAGTTTCGTGGCCGTTCTTGGGCCAAGCCTGCAAAACGCTGTGATTGCTGTTGGAGTTGCCGGCATCCCGTTTTATGCCCGGACCTGTTATGCCGCCGCCCTTGTCGAGACAGCAAAACCCTATTTCGAGGCCAGCATAAGCGCAGGCGCGGGGCCCACCCGGCTGGTGCTGGTGCATTTGCTGCCCAACGTGCTGCCCACGATGATTGTTGTAGCGACGCTGGGGGTCTCAACAGCCATTCTGGCCGCGGCGGGCCTGAGCTTTCTGGGCCTGGGCGCGCAGCCGCCCACCTCTGAATGGGGGTATATGCTGGCCGGATCGCGCGATTACATCAACCGTGCACCGTGGCTGATGACCATTCCCGGCATTGCGATTGCCATGACCGTTCTGGGGTTCAACTTGCTGGGCGACGGTCTGCGCTCCAGCCTTGATCCGGTGGAACGCAAATGAACGCGTTGCTGTCGGTGAAAAACCTCTCTGTATCGATTGGCGACAAGGCCTTGGTGGAGGGGATCAGCTTTGATCTTGCCCCGGGCGAGGTTTTGTCGATTGTGGGTGAAAGCGGGTCCGGCAAAAGCATGACAGCCAAGGCGCTGATGGGGTTGCTACCGCCAATGGCCAGCGCTACAGGCACGGCGATGTTTGATGGCGCCAACTTGCTTGCCCCGCACTCAAAGACGCCGCGCGGCACCGGCATTGGCCTGATCTTTCAAGAGCCGATGACGGCGCTGACCCCGGTGTTGACCATAGGTCTGCAACTGACCGAGGCGTTGGAAAGCCATGGGCTCTGCTCCAAAGACGAAGCCCGACGCCGCGCCGTCGACATGCTGGACCGCGTCGGTATTCCTGACCCCGCAGCCCGCATGCGCCAATACCCCCATGAGCTGTCAGGCGGTATGCGCCAGAGGGTTGTCATCGCGATGATGATGCTTCTGGGGCCGCGAGTTCTGATCGCGGATGAACCGACGACAGCGCTGGATGTGACCGTACAGGCGCAGATCCTTGATCTGTTGAAAGAGATCGTGCGCGAGACGCAAATCGGCTTGATCCTGATCACTCATGACATGGGCGTGGTTGCAGAGATGGCAGACCACGTGCTGGTCATGAAGGCCGGCAAGGCTGAAGAGCTTGGGCCGGTCAGGGACCTCTTTGCATCGCCAGCGGCTGTTTACACACGTGACCTGTTGGAGGCGGTTCCGCGCATTGATGCGGTCAGCACACGGTCAGGGCTGGATACGCAAACGCTTTTGTCGGTGCGCAATATCACCAAGACTTTCCAAACGCGTGGCGCGCTTTTCAAGAGTGGCGCCGCGCATCGCGCGTTAGACGATGTCTCGTTTGAGGTGCGTCGTGGGGAAACACTAGCGCTGGTCGGGGAAAGCGGGTCGGGCAAAACCACCCTCGGCCGGGTCATTGCGCGGCTGACGGCAGCGGACGCGGGACAGGTCATGCTGGAGGGCACCGACCTGACTGGTCTGAACGGGCGCGATCTGCAGACCCGGCGGCGTGCGGTGCAGATGGTGTTTCAAGACCCATACGCCTCGCTTGACCCGCGCCAGACTGTTGGGCGCACAATTGCAGAGCCGATGATCATCCATGACACCCTGACCAAGACCGAGCGTACGCAACGGGTCGAGAGCTTACTTGATAAAGTCGGTCTGAGCGCGGACATGGCGCAGCGCTACCCGCATGAGTTTTCCGGCGGGCAGCGTCAGCGCATCGCCATCGCCCGGGCGATGGCCGCGCGCCCCACATTGGTTATCGCAGATGAGCCGACCTCGGCACTTGATGTCTCAATTCAGGCCCGGGTACTGGATCTGCTTGAAGGTTTGAAACAAAGCGAGGATCTTACAATGCTGTTCATCTCGCATGACCTTGCGGTAGTTCGCCAAATCGCGGATCGGGTCGCGGTTATGCGCAACGGGCGTATTTTAGAGCTGGGGCCAGCCTCGGCGCTGTTTGCCGCGCCAAAGCATCCCTATACGCGTGCCCTGATCGATGTCGCCCCGGTGCCCGACCCAGCACGCAAACGCGGCAAACGCCCGGTCCTACGGGGCGACTATCCAACGGGGCCGTTGCGAGAGGCCGATGTCGGCCACTGGGTCGCTACATGACGATTGGGATCGCGGCAACAGGCCCTTGGGCAGGGGCAGGCATCCTGGCAGGTTTGCGCGCGGTCGAAGCGGTAGGGCGCGGCGCAATTGGCGGCTTTGTCAGCGTCGCGGTGCTGACTTCGGATCAGCGACTGCTGCGGGTCGAAACACAAAGCGGAGGCAAAAGAGGGCTGTTTGCAGATGACCCACCCAAGGACATTTTGCAGGCGCCGCTGGCGGCTTTGATCTCCAGCGGGCCGGACCGACCCGAACCGCTGTCGCAATTCATCGCGGCCAATCCCGGGGTTGGCCTGGTGACGGGGCACCGCTTCCCGCAGGCTTTGATGCGTGACGGGCAGCCGTTGAACGGGGCCATTCTTAAGGCGATGGAGCAGGGCCGCACGGCACAACAGGCTGTCGATGAATTGATCGCGGCCGAGCCTGGATTTGACGCAGGGTTCATCGCGCTCTCTGCGGGTGGATCATTCGGCATCGGAAATATGCCTTCGGTCCTGCGTCGTGCGGACCAGGGCGTTGCCATGCGCAGGTGCGAGACGACCTCAGCCAGCGTAGCCGCTCTCCACAATGCGATCCAGCCTCACAAAGCCATTGGGCTATTGGCGGTCGAGGCGGCTTTGGATGCGATTCAGCTCCGCCAGACAGTGCAGCGTGACATTACCTTGCGGGCGGGGCTGCGACTGAAACGCGGCGAAGCGCCGGAGGTCCATATTGATGCAGGCGGTCAGGCCACCGGTATGACGCATCCTCAGGCCAACGATCTTCAAGAAGAGATGTCCTTTGGGATGGGTGATCGGGTGCGGTTGATGCAGGACGGTACGCAGCTTGGTTGGCTGGGGCATGAGCCCTTTATGGTTGTCAAACGCGGCGTGGTTGTCAGCTTGGATGGCAAGGACAGTCTGCAGGTGCCGGTGCTTGTGCCTGCCTGACCCGGCTCCGTTACACCGGGTTCGGCAGGCGTCTTTCCAGCGGCAGGCTGCACGCGCCGGCGCGACGGTACATTTCCCGGTAATGGGGAAGGTACTTTTCGACCTGTTGGTCTGCCATATCCATCGCTTGCTTCTTGCCCGCGAAGAAGGCCGCGGCTTCCGCCATAATTGCCGTTTCGTCGATAGTGGTCAGATGCCCACCCTCGGCCACGATCTGGCCGGCAACCATGGTCATCAAAACCGATTGACCAAATTCGCAATGAACCAATTGGCGGGGCAGGTTGTTCAGCGGCACAAAGGACAGCGCGGTGAGGTCCAACAAAATGACATCTGCAGGCGCACCTATGTCCAGCGTGCCAAGCCCCGGCTCGCGCATCGCTTGCCCTCCGCCGGTTGTGGCCGCACGGATCACCTCGGTTGCTTGCGGCCAGCGCGTGTAGTCCCAATCGCTCAGGTTATGGATGACGCTGGCGGTTTTCATCACCGACCACATGTTGATGGCGTCATCAGCAATGGCCTCATCCACACCAAGGCACAGCGGAATGCCCCTGTCCTGCATGTCCCGCCAACGCATGATGCCGCTGCCAAGCCGCAGGTTTGAGTTGGGGTTATGGGCCACGGTCGCGCCGGACCCGGCCAGCAGATCCAGATCCGCCTCATCCACCCAAATTGCGTGGATTACATTCATCCGGTCGCTCAACAGGCCAAGATCATGTGTGTATTGCACCAAAGACCGGCCTTGCAGGCATTCCTCACCATAGGCCCGTTGCAGCCGGGTTTCCAGCATATGGGCATAGAAGGGCAGATCGTGGGACAGGCTCAGCTCGTCTAGCTGCACAAAATAGTCGGGTGAAACGCGCTGCGGGGCGGAACAGGACACCGCCGCCTTGATGCGCCCCGCGGCGGCTCCGTGCCACCTGTCGATCAGATGCGCGTAGCTGTCCAGCAGGGCCGGGGCGGCAAGCCCTTGTGGCGACGATAACTCTGCGCGCAAGTCACTGGGAAGAATGTCGCGCAGGAAGGGCAGTTTTTCCAGCTCGCTCAGTTCCGGCTGATCAAGGGCCAGCCGGGCGCGCATGCCGCTATCGACATAGGCCTGCGCCACAGCGTCGATGATGTCCGGATCGGGCGAAGGTACAAAAAAGCAGTCATCCTGCACTGAAGTGGTCCCGCCACGCAGCATTTCGATGCAGCCCAGCATGGTCCGCAAATAGGCCTCACGCGGGGTTGGGCGCAGAACCTCCAACTCGGGGCATTCATAGAGCATGAATATTTCAAGCGGCAGTGAGGGCAGGCGGCCCTTCATATGATTCACGGCAGAATGAAAATGCCCATTGATCAAGCCGGGCATCAACAGATTGCCTGCGCCCTCGATCACCTTTTCACCCGGCTGCGCAGACAAATCCCTGGCAATTTCGGCAATGCGCCCGTCGCTGATCCGCAGGTCGCAGGGAACGGTCATGCCGTCGCTCAGATCTAGGTCAAGCAACCGCACATTCCGAAACAGCGTGTTTGTCATGTGGAGGACGACCCCTGATAAAATGGCGTGCGATGTGACGTGTTCTGAAGATATCCGTCATAAAAATCTTCGACCACCGGGAAGACTTGCTCCCGCAGCCAGTGGCGTTCCTGTTCTTCCGCGTCGCGTGGTTTGGCCAACACCTCCGCGATTTGGGCAAGGATCGCCGCGCGATCGATCAGGGTAAATTCACCACCCTCGTAGACCACACGCCCGGCGATCATGACTGCCTGCACGTCCTTGGTTTTCGCGCGATGGATCAACGCATCAAGTGGGGCAATGTCCGGATCCTGAAACGGGTAGGTGGCGCTGTCATAGTCCAGCACCACCGCATCCATCTGTCGGCCCGGCTCCAGCCGCCCGATTTCGGCCCCGAAGGCGGTGGTCAACCCGCCATGTTCGGTCGCCATGCGCAAGACTTGCGCCGGAGAGGGCACATCCGTGATCGTCATGCCTGGAACCCGGTGGACCGTCAGCGCCATGCGCATTTCCTGCAACATATCCCGGTCGTCGTTGATGCCTGCCTCATCCATGCCCATGCCCACGGTCATCCCGCGCTTTTGCAACTCCATCAGTGGCAGCACGCCAGAGCGAAGGCGGAAGTTGGACGAGCAGTTGTGACAAACACAGGTGCCTGTGCCGGCACAGATCTCGATATCTTCCTGGGTCATCCACACGCCGTGACCAAGGGTCATGTGCGGGCCCAGAAGGCCAAGTTTTTCCAGATGTTTGACGGCCGTTGTTCCGGTGCGTTTGAAGGCGTATTCCTTTTGAAATGCCGTCTCAAGCAGGTGCATGTGCATCGGAGCACCGGCGGCGTTTGATTTCTCTTGGATCGCCAGCAGCCCGTCGTCGCTCATCCAGTGCAGGTTGGCCGGGGCCAATTGGATCCGGGCGCGTGCATTGTCGTTTTGGTCAACCAGCACATCGAAAAGCTGCATGAAATCGTCGAACTGCAGGGTTTGCTTGGCGAAATGCGCCGCCATAACCTTGGCAACATCGGGCGGAAGGCGTTTGCAGAATTCCTCATCGGCCTCATAAACAAAGCGGTTCTGTTCACGCACCGCATAGCAATAGGACACCCGCATGCCGATATCGTCATAGGCCTTCAGGACGCCACTGGCCGAGGCCACAACCTGATCAAAATCGCCCATGGCCCAGCCCTGGATGTGCTGGACCGTCGTGACGCCCGAGGCGATCATCTCGAACGCCGAAAACATCGTATCAAGGTAGGGATCAATCTTGCGCATCGCCAAACGGGCGGCAAACCACAGTTCCAGCGGGTAATCGGGCGCGCCCAGCTGCAGCGGTGTCAGGCCAAGATGGTGGTGGCTGTTCACCAGCCCCGGAATGATCATGTGGTTGGAATACGCGGTCACGCTGGCGTCTGGATAGGTTTCGGTCACCTCAGCCTTTGGGCCCACAGCCAGCACGACGCCATCCTCATAGGCCAATGCGGCATCGTCCAGCATCTCCAACGCGCCGTCTTTTGTCACGCCGGTGACAATCCAACGGGCCGTTACAACTTCTACGGTCATGCCAGTTCCTGCTCTTGTTCTTTGAAAGACTTTTCGACCTCTTCGGCCAGCAGCGCTTCGCACTGTATGGCAAGGTGGATCATCTCGGGGCTGCGCATGTCGCGTGGGCGGGGGGCAGAGATCGGGATCTCGGCCTTGATCTGGCCGGGGCGGGCGGTAAAGACCACCACCCGGTCAGCCAGCGCCAGCGCCTCTTCGATTGAATGGGTCACCAAAAGAACCGAAGCTTTGGAACTCTCCCAGATATTTAGCAGATGTCCCTGCATACGGGCCCGCGTTTGGATATCGAGGGCAGCAAAAGGCTCATCCATCAACAGGACCTTGGGCTTCATTGCCAGCGCACGGGCTAATGCTGCCCGCTGCCGCATCCCGCCAGAGAGTTCATGTGGTCGTTTGTCGCCCGCACCAACAAGCCCCACAAGACGCAGGAGGCGCTCGGCGGCGTCTTTCTGTTTCTTATAGGTTTGCCCGGCGATCTTTAGGCCAAAGGTAATGTTGTCGCGCACTGTCAGCCACGGATACAGGGCGGCTTCCTGAAAAATCAGGCTGCGTTCCGGCGACGGCTCTGTCACGTCCAGGCCATCAAAGGTGACGCTGCCTTCGGTGGCGTCCTCAAGGCCCGCAACGATGTAAAGCAGAGAGCTTTTACCGCAGCCCGATGGCCCAAGCAGTACAACGAACTCGCCCAAGGCGACGTCCAATGTCAGATTGCGCACGGCGGGCACGGGTTCTGGTCCGTCCGGGTTCCAGGTCTTGGACACATTTGTGATCTTCAGGCCCAAAGTCATATCACAGACCTCCCACGCTGGACGGGCCGACCCACCACAGCACTTTGCGTTGCACGTATCTAAGCGCCTGATCAAAGGCGAAACCGGTTATCCCGATCAGAGTCATGGTGAAAAAGACGAGGCTGGCATTGAACGTGTTGCGAGCCATCATGGTGACCTGACCAAGGCCCGAGCCGACGCCGACGGCTTCGGCAATCAGCACGACCATCCATGCCGCGAAAAGGTTCATGCGCAAGGTGACGAACAGTTCGGGCAAGATCGCGGGCAAAATGACATGGCGGTAAATCTGCCGCTTGTTGCAGCCCATAATCCGCGCAAGCTGGATGTAGTGGGCCGGCACATTGTCGATTTGCGACAAGGTCGCCAACGTCATTATAAAGAAGATCGCGATAAAGACGAGGAAGATCGCGGGCGGATTCCCGATGCCGAAGATGAACACTGCCACCGGCAGCCAAGCGACAGGCGAAATTGGCGCCAGCATCGTCACAAGCGGCAGCATTAGCTTGCCGAAAATCTTGAAATAGCGAATGCCGATCCCAATCGCCAGCGACAAGGTAAAGCCCAGCACCAGCCCAGCCGTTACCCGAAACGACGACCACGCAATCACGCCCAACACCGAGAAGATCGAGCCGCCGGTCGCGAGCGCCCCGGCACGTGTTCCGCCGGGATCAAAAAAGCGAAACTGGTCGGTCAGGTTGGCAAGAAAGATATGAGGTGGCGGAAGCAGAAGTGGATTTGCCCACCCCCGCCACCAAGCGAATTCCCAGAAACCGACGAAAATCGACAAAGACGCAAAGACCCAAAGGGTCGGTTCAAGCCTTTTCAAAAGCCGCTTGAACCATGAGGTCTGTTTGTCCCTTACCATGGGTGCGTCAAGTGTCTCATCGGTCATGGGTATGCTTTCACGCAGCTGTTTTCAGCTTAAGGCTGTCGTAGAGGCCATCGTTTTTGGCGATCACCTCTTCGAGCAGCGTCCAGTTCACCGCCGTGTCAGGCAGGGTGTTCTTGACGTAGCCCATTTTTTGCATCGAGACGGAACGCTCGACAAAGAAGTCGGTGTTGTTGCGTTGGTCGATCATCACAGGCTGGCGCGATTGGGCCAGCGTTAGGGCTTCGAGTGACGTCTTGTAGTAGGTGCCCTGCGTTTCGGCCAGCGCCGCTGCGGTGTCCGATTCAGATTGATACTGCGCAGTCATCATCGCTTTGATCACGGCTTTGACAGCGTCCGGGTTTTCCTCTAGCAGCGGTGTCCGCGCGGCCAGAACGCAGTCCGAATAGCCCTTGCCATAGAGATCCAGACCGTCGGTCAGAATCGATGCCCCTGCACGTTCCTGCAGACATTGCGTCGCATAGGGTTCAATGTGGCTGACCGCGTCAATCGCACCGTTGATGAAGGCTGCCGCCAGTTCGGGCGAGGTGTTGAAGTACTTGATATCTGCGTCGGCGAATTCCATGCCTGCCGAGGTCATGTAGTCATAAGGCAGAACTTCAAGCGTGTCGGCCTGGAAAGTGCCGATGGTCTTGCCTTTCAGATCAGCTGGCTTCGAAATCCCTTCAGAGCCGATCAGGATACAGCCTTCGACGCCGGCACCGGCGACGATTTGCACAGGCGCACCTGCATCCACCAGCGTGATGAAGTTGGAATACGGGATGACCGAAACATCCACCATGCCTGCGCCAAATAGGGTCACGACATCGGTGGTGGTGGGGGTGACGACAAAGTCGAGGTCGACGCCGTCGGCTTCAGCCAGCTTGCGTTCTTTGGCCAGGAAAATACCGAGGTTGCACAATCCGCCCCCATGGGTTGCCTTGATCCGGGTCAAGCCCTGCGCCGCCGCCATGCTCGGCGACATCAGGCTTGCCGGGATCGCCAGACTGGCCGCCGCAGCAACGCCACCCTTGAGAAAGCCGCGACGGCTTGCCTCTTGAATTTTATGATAAGTGTTTCCGCATCTTTCGCACATGTGATGTCCTCTCTGTCAGGACACAAACGAAGTATCTGGGCCGGAAAATCAGACGAACGACCCCATCACTTCATTTGTGACAGTTTCGGCACGCCAACCAGAATAGCAGTCAGGCGGATCACTGGGAGGAGAGCCTCGCCTGCCGCTTTGCGCTGTCCTCACGCTGCTGCACAAGCAGGCGTCGCTAAAAGCACCACGGTTCAGAAAAGTGCGAATTTTGTGAAAATGACAGAGATTTGCCCCGCTTGACGCCTGCTTGGCGCATTTTTGTGCGTAGTTCGTATCGGTTTTGTGCCGAACATAGGGCTTTAGGAATAGCCAAGACGATACAGCGCGCCTGTCAGAACCCGAATCCCGTCAACGATGTCGGGGATGCTTGAAAACTCCTCTGGGGTGTGGCTGCGCCCGTCTTTGCTGCGCACGAATAGCATCGCGACGGGGCAAATACGGCTCATCTGCTGGGCATCGTGTCCGGCGCCGCTGGCCATGCGCAGCGTCGGGATGTTTGCATCATCAGCGGCTGCTTGCATGGCGTCCAGTATGGCCGGTTCGCTTTGGCATGGCGGATGGTCGAGCGTCAGACGGCGACGGAGTGTCAGGCCACGCTTGGCGGCGATCTTGTCCATGATCTCATTATGCGTGTCGTGAAGCGCTTTCGCGGCCTCGGGGTCCGGGTGGCGCGCATCGATGGTAAAGGTCACGCTGCGCGGGATGATCGCAGGCGCATTGGGCTCGATACTGCACTGGCCAATGGTGGTGACGGCCGGGCGACCCAGAGCCTCGGCATGAGCAATGGCGGCGGCGGCGATTTCGACCATCCCGGCCATGGGGTCGGCCCGAATGTCCATCGGGAAGGCACCCGCGTGGTTCGAGACGCCGGTCAACGTGACCTCTGTGTGCCTGATATGGGTGATCGCATCGACAACCGCGACTGACAGATTGGCGTCTTCAAGGATCGGCCCCTGCTCAATGTGCAATTCGATAAAGCCTGCGATGTCGTCACGGGCGACCTCTGCGATGCGGACCGGATCGAAACCGCAGGCGCGCATCGCGGTGCTGATCGGGGCGCCAGCCTCATCTACCACCGTTTCGCAATCCTCCGGGCTGGATCGCCCTACAATCGCACGCGACCCCCAGAAGCCAGCAGTGGGAAAGCGGCTGCTTTCTTCTTCACAAAGGCTAACCAGTTCCAAGGGGCGTTTCGGTGCGCCAAAGGTGGCGACCAAGGTTTTCAGCGCCACCAGCCCCGCAATCACACCAAGCGCCCCGTCATAGCGCCCGCCGGAACGTTGGCTGTCGATATGTGAGCCAGTGACGAGAGAGGGGCCGGGGCCTTGCCCCTCGGCCCTGGCCCAAAGGTTGCCGACCTGATCAAAGCGTGTCGCAAGCCCGGCCTCTTTCGCCCAAGCCTCTACTTTGGCCTGCGCCGCTTGCCAGTCCTCGGTGTAGACCAGCCGGCAGACCCCGGTCTCGCCCACTGCGCCATGCTGCGCCAGTGAGAGGATCATCTCTTCGACCATCTCGGGGTCGATCTCGGGCATCTTTGGGTCTGACATATGGGGCGCTCCTCTTTTGCGTACACTGGGGCGGGGCGGGGCGCTGAGGCCAGCGCCAAAGCCATGTTGCGCCGGGATCGGCAGAGAAACCGACTAATTTCCCAGCATTTCCAGCGACTTTGTGCGTTTCTTAACCAATGGTTGCCGATTGCATGCCATTTCTGGCCTAAACCACAGACAATCGGCGCAATGCCTTTCTAGCCTCTTCGAGTACACAAATGCAGTGGGGATTGGATGAAGGCGATTGGCATCGATGTGGGCGGGACGTTCACGGATTTGATCTATGTGGATCGTCAGACTGGGGCGCAGGGGATCCACAAGGTTTCGACCACGCCAGACGATCCGTCACAAGGCGTGATCACGGGCCTGACCGAACTGATGGCCCAGGGCGCGATTGATCCGGGTGACATTGCCCAGATATTTCACGGCACCACCACGGCCACCAATGCGGTTCTTGAGGCGCGCGGCGCGCGGGCCGGGATGATCACCAATGAGGGGTTTCGCGACGTGCTGCACATCGGCCGCCATCAGCGGCCCGATCACTATTCCATCATGCAAGAGATCCCTTGGCAAAACCGCCCCTTGATCAAGCGGCGCTATCGCAAGACCGTGCCGGGGCGGCTCGTTCCGCCCACGGGCGAAGAGCTGGAGCCGCTGGACGAGGCGGCCATTCGACAAGCCGCGCGTGAATTGAAGGCCGACGGGGTTGAAGCGGTGGCGATCTGCTTTCTGTTTTCCTACCTCAACCCGATACATGAAAACCGGGCTAAGGCCATCGTCACTGAGGAAATGCCGGAGGCCTTCGTTACCACCTCCTCGGACATCTCGCCCCAGTTTCGCGAGTTTGAACGGTTCACCACCGCAGCGCTTGCCACTTTTGTTGGCCCCAAGGTGGGCACCTATGTAAAGAACCTCGAGGCCGCCTTGGCGGATCAAAAGATCAGTGGCGACCTGCGGATCATGGCCTCCAACGGCGGCGTTGTGACGCCCCGGATGGTGACCCAGAATCCGGCGCTGACGATGATGTCGGGTCTGGCAGCGGGCGTTCTGGGTGGTGCATGGGTGGGTCAGCGCTGTGGCCGGGACAAGGTGATCACCTTTGATATCGGCGGCACCTCAGCGGATATTGGGATTGCGGTCGATGGAGTTTGTGCCGAGACGGACGCGCGCTCGACCTCCATTGCGGGCTTTCCACTTTTGATGCCGATGCTTGATATTCACACGATTGGGGCGGGGGGCGGTTCGATCGCTTATGTCGATCAGGGCGGTGCTTTCAAGGTTGGCCCACAAAGTGCAGGGGCAGATCCGGGGCCGGCAGCCTACGGGCGCGGGGGCGCCAAACCCACGGTTACGGACGCGAATCTTGTCTTGGGGCGGCTGGAGCCGGGGGATTTTCTGGGCGGCGAGATGGGGCTGGATCTGGACGCCGCTCAAGCTGTGATCAACGATCTGGCAACAGAACTGAACATGGACCCACTGGAGGCGGCAGAGGGGGTGCTAACGATCCTGAACGCCAACATGGCCAATGCGATCCGATCCCGCACGGTGCAGCGCGGTATTGATCCGCGTGCGTTTTCGCTGGTGGCCATGGGCGGGGCCGGGCCGTTGCAGGGGGCTGAGGTTGCGGCGATGTTAGAGGTGCCTGAGGTCATTGTTCCGCCGCATCCCGGGATCACATCGGCCTTGGGTCTGCTGATTGCCGATCTCAAATACGACGTGATCCACACTCAGTTTCAGGTCTCAACCTCTGCCGATCTGACCCAGTTCAACAGCGAATTTGCCGAGATGGAAGCCAAGCTGACCTCGCGGCTGACCGAGGATGGGTTGAATGCCGACGATGTGCGGTTCGAGAGGGCCGGGGATCTGCGTTATCTCGGTCAGGGGTATGAATTGCGGGTGCCATTTGATCTGGGCGAAGTGACCGACGCCGCGCTGGCACAGGTCTGGCAGCGGTTTCATGACAGCCATGCCGCCGAATATGGCCATGCCTTTGAGAACAGCGCGATTGAGGTCGTGAACCTGCGGATGACAGCTGTGGGTTCATCGCCTGACCTGGATTTGCCCGCACAGAATGGGGGTAAAGGACTGCAAGCAGCGCATGTCCGGACGCGCCAATCAGTGTTCCGGGTTGATGGCACGTTGCAAAGTTTCGAGACGCAGGTCTATCGCCGCGATCTTCTGCCGCTGGGTGTGCCGGTGCCCGGTCCGGCGATTCTGCTGCAAAAAGACAGTACAACAGTGGTGCCACCCAATGCCACAGCCACGCCCCATGAAACCGGCAGCGTGATCATCAGTTTGGAGGCCAAGTCATGAGCCGCATCGATCCCGTTACCGGCGCTGTAATTCAGGGCGCGCTGGAAAGCATCGCTTTGGAAATGGGGCACAAGTTGATGCGCATGTCCTATTCCTCGATCATTCGCGAATCCGAAGATTTTGGTGCGGCCCTCACCGATGCGACAGGCTTGCAAATGTGCGAATGCCGGATGTCCACGCCTTTGCAATCGGGGCCCATTCCCGGCTATATCCGCAATGTTCTAAAGGTACTGGCAGAGCGGGATGATCCGGTGCGTCCCGGCGATGTCATTATGCACAACGACCCCTATGGCGGGGCGTCGCACGGGCCTGACGTGGCTTTTTGTGTGCCGGTTTTTCAGGGCGAGACGCTGATTGGCTGGTCCGCTACGACGGCGCATCATTTGGACATCGGCGCCCTTAGCCCGGGCAGTTGCGGCATTGTGGATGCCGTGGACACCTATGCCGAAGGTCTGCAGTTCAAGGCGATCAAGGTCTTTGATCAAGGCAAACGCAACGATGCGGTTTGGCATATCCTGCGCGCCAACATCCGCGCCACGGATTTGGTTGTCGGCGATATGGAGGCGCAGATCGAAGCGGCTCGCATCGGGGCGGCGCGCCTTTTGGGGTTGGTGGACCGCTATGGGCTGGACAGCACGATGGCCGCGTTCCACGACCTGATGGACTACTCTGAACGGCTGATGCGCGATGCGATCCGGGCCTTGCCGGACGGGGACTATACGGCCAGTACAATGCTCGACGGCTATCTGGATGACCCAAATCCCGCACGCCGTGAATTGCCGTTGGTGGTGACGCTCAAGGTCAAGGGGGATGACCTGACCGTCGACCTGACCGGCACTGCGCCTCAGGTGCCTGACAAGCCGATCAACATGCCGCTGGTGGGCACCGTCGATTGTTCTGTCTGGCTGACGATCCGGTCGATCCTGCTGGATACGGTGACCTATGGGGCGATCCCGCAGAACTCTGGCCTGACCCGACCGATCACGATTGAGGCGCCCAAAGGTACGCTGGTTAATCCGATTTTCCCGGCGCCCGTGATCGCGCGCTTCTGTCCAGGCAACCAATTGGCCGATACGGTCATGAAGGCCTTCGCCCAGATCGTGCCAGAGCAAGTCTCTGCCGGGATCGGCAACCTGCGGGTTGTGGCGCTGTCGGGCCTGCGCGACGGTGACCATTGGGTCCATATGGAGATCATGGAGGGCAGTTACGGCGGGCGCAAAGGGCTTGATGGGATGGATGCGGTCGATACGCTTTATGCCAATACGCGCAACAACCCGATCGAAGACATCGAGTCTCACATTCCTATTCGCGTGGACCGTTATGAGCTGCGCGAAAACGCGATGGCTGCGGGGCAATGGCGTGGCGGTATCGGTGCAATCCGGGAGTTCACCTTTCTCGATGAGGCGGGGTTCTCCCTCGAAGGTGAAGGCCATGCCTTCAAGCCCTGGGGGTTCGATGGTGGCGCGGACGGTTATGAGGCCGAGCTTACTTTGGTCCATACTGACGGCACAACCACCAGCCTGCCGTCCAAGGTGCCATATTTCAAAGTCAAAGCTGGGGAAAAACTGGTTTCGATTGGCCCAAGCGGGGGCGGATACGGCGATCCGCAGCAGCGCCCGGCAGACGCCCTCGCAGCCGACATCGCGGATGGCTTGCTCACCGAAGAGACGTCGAAAGTGATTTTTGGATAGGAGATGAGTCCCCCATCGAACTATAGGGCTTAGACATGCTGATATCGCTCTGACACATCGTGTCCGATCTGCTCTGAAAAGCGGGAGGCGGCGACCGACAGGCTGCGCCCGGCCAATTGCCCCACCCATAGCGTCCCTGGGGCGTCGATGAGCCGTTTGTTAGATCATCGTGAAACTCGCGCCCGCAATCCCGGTCGATGGCTTTGTCAATTTCGTGCCCGTCACCACTCAAAAGTGGATCAGTTGAGACCTAGGCAATTGCCAGCAGCGTGCGCGCCCACTGGGTCAGGACCTGAGCCGCGCAGAAAAAGTCATCAAGGTCCATATGCTCATCCGGGTTGTGGCTTCCATTCTCATTGCGAATAAAAAGAATCCCGGCGGGCACGCCCATCCCGGCAAAGGTCGCGCAATCATGACCGCCACCTGAAGGCAAGGAGATCTGGTCGATGCCACAGTGTCGCGCAGCCTCGATCAGGCCGTTTTGAACGGCAGGGTCCATGGGGGCTGGGGCTGCGCGGGTTGCAGGACCCAGATTAATGGACACGCGGCGCTTTGCGGCGATCATTGCTGCTGTGGCCTGTAGAAAGCTATCGAACCTATCCAGAATTTCGGTGTCCTGGCTGCGCATATCCAACGTAAAGCCCAGGTGGCCCGGCACCTTGGTAATCCCGTGTTGCGACGGGTCTGTTGTGAATTCGCCGATGGTCAGGACCATATCGCTGCCAGCGGTTTCGGTTTCAAGCCACCAGTTTTCAAGGGTTACGACCAATTCCGCCCCGGCCAAAACCGCATCTCGACGGTTCTGCCGGGGGACGCCGCCGGCATGGGTGGTCTCACCGGTGATACTGGCGAAACGGTGCCGTATGTTGCCGCGAATGCCGGTCACGATGCCGATGGGCTTCTGCGCCTCCATCAGAACCGGTCCCTGTTCGATATGAACTTCGACAAAAGCGCGGATGCGTCCCGGGTCAAGTTGTGCCTTGCCGTCACGGATGCCTTGCGGATCGAATCCCGCCTCGGTCATGTGGTCGGCCAAGGTCCGACCTGTGTCCGACCGTTTCACGCGATCTGCCGCGTCTCGCGGCAAGAGCCCAAAGGCCGCGCGGCTGCCCAAATAATGTTCGGGAAACCAGATCATCTCTTCGGCGCGTATCGCCATCAGGGTGACGTCGCAGGGCGGCTGCGGCCCTTGGGCCAACTGTTCGAGCATGAAAAGCCCCGCCAGCACCCCAGCCGCGCCATCGTAGTTGCCGCCATGGGGCACGGAATCAAGATGTGATCCTGTCATCAGCACCGGGGTCGTCCGGTCCTGGCCCGGCAGGGTCACATAGAGGTTGCCGATAGCGTCGGCGCGATGTTCCAATCCGATTTGGTCGGCCTCGCGCCGGATCAAATCATGGGCGGCGCTTTCGACCGGACCGAAACTCGCCCGGGTGACACCGGGCGGGTCGGCACTGATCTTGGCCAGCTCAGTAAAAAGCCGCTTTGCCCGATCAAAGGCGGTCAAAACAGCGCCTCGGGGATGACCATGACGATCTGTGGCCACAGGATGATCAGGCCGACCATGGTCAGCATCGCCGCCACAAAGGGCAGGATGCCGCGATAAACATCCGCCAGCTCTCCGCGACCGCGCACGCCTTGCACCACATACAGGTTCATGCCGACAGGTGGCGTGATCAGCGCCAGTTCCATCATGATCACCAGAAAGATCCCGAACCAGACCGGATCAATGCCCAGATGCAGGATCACCGGCATGACGACAGGGATCGTGCCGACCATCATCGACAGGGTCTCCAGAAAGCAGCCCATGACCAGATAGAACAAGACGAGGATCAGGATCGTCTCGGTGGCACTTAACCCCAGATCGGTCACCGCCCGGCTCATGGCTTGGGGTACACCCAGCAGACCGACGATGAAGTTCAGAAAGAACGCGGCCGTGATGATGAACAGCAGCATAGCCGAGGTCTTGATCGTGGCCACAAAAGCCGCATGGAGCATTTCAAAACTTAGCGCGCGATTGGCCGCTGCGAGGCCAAAGGCCAGCACAACACCAAGCGCCGCCGCCTCTGTGGGCGTTGCCCAACCGCCGTAGATGGCGCCCATTACGACCACGAAAATACCCAATGGTGGCAACAGATAACGCAAGCGGCGCAGACGCTCTGCGCGGGGCGGCACCTCTGTTACCTGTTCGGCCAGCGATGGGTTCCACAATACGGCAATTGCAATGATGGCCATGAAAAGGAGGGTCAGCAGGATGCCTGGCAGGATGCCTGCCGCGAAAAGCTGCCCGATTGAGGTATTGGTCAGCGCCCCATAGATGATCAGATTGACCGACGGCGGGATCAGAATGCCAAGGGTGGCGCCTGCGGCGATCGTGCCCAGAACAAGTGGTTCGTGATAGTCGCGGCGCTTGAACTCGTCCAGCGCCACGGTGCCGATCGTGGCGGCCGTGGCCACCGATGACCCGGACACAGCCGAGAACATCGCGCAGGCGCCGATATTGGTATGCAGCAATCCGCCGGGCAGACGGCTTAGCCAATCGGTCAGGCTTTCGTACATGTTGCGGGTGATGCCCGCGCGCAAAAGCAATTCTCCCAGCAGGACAAACAAGGGAATGGTCGTCAGCAGGAAGTCGTTCATCACTGACCAGAGGTTGGTGCCGAAAGATAGCAATACCGGCGGCCCAAAATAGACCATGGCTCCCAGCACGCCCGTTGCCAGCATGGCGATGCCCACATGCAAGCCGATGAACATCAGACCCAGCATGATGACAAAGCCGATGGTTGCCCCCGTGAGATCAATCATTTGCGGGCCTCGTCGATTTCCTCGGCCACCGTTGGCGGGGCAAGCAAGCGGTCCGCCGCCGCAAGCCCGTTACGCAATGCCAGCAGCCCACGCAAGGCCGTCCACAGCGCAGACATGGCGAACAAAACCAGCCCGGCCATCCAAAGTGATTGCGGAATCCAAAGCGGGACTTGCAGGGGGCTCGATGACACGGACCCAAAGGTCAAACTGTCGTCCAATGTGCGCCATCCCATGTATCCCATGAAGGCCGCTCCAAGCCCCAAAGCCACGTAGGACAACAGGTTCAACCCGGCCTGCACTCGGGTTGGCAAGCGCAACAAAAGCACATCGATGCGCGTATGGGCGCGTTCGACGGCTGCAAGCGCCATGCCGAACGTGCCTGTAATCGCGACCACATACCCGCCAATCTCATCCACGCCTTGAAGAGAGTGGTTAAACAGTTTGCGGGCCAGAATTTCGTAAACAATCAGGAAGGACAGGCCCAGACAGGCATATCCACCAAGGATTCCGATGATGCGCATGGTCCCTCTTTCATGGGGAAGGGCGCGCCGCCACGACGCGCCCTTGTGTTTTACTTCAGCTCAATGCCGCGCGCTGCGCCCACGGTGGCGTTCCAGATCGACGAGCAATCCGCAAAGCCCTCGTTGCAGCTTTCGGCCCAGCCCGGCAGGACCTGTTCCATCGTGGCCGCAGTCACCTTGGCCTGATCCTCGGGCGAGGGCTCGACCAGTGTCATGTCAAAGGCGGTATAGTTCTCGCAGCCTTCTCCGCCGGTATTGCAGGCAATGGCCCAGCCGTTGTTTTCCTTGGCAAGCGCCCAGAAAGCACTCTCGAAGCCCGCAAACTCGGCCTCAAGCGCGGCCTTTTCTTCATCTGAGAAGCTGTTCCACTTGTCGAGATTGATGAAATGCGCATTCACCGACCATGAGATACCCAAAGGCAGGAAATGCGTCGTCACTTCGGGCCAGTTGCCGGTGTTGCCAGAGGTGGGCGAAGTGATGGCGCAATCGACCACACCGCGTTGCAGGGCTGGGTAGACTTCCTTGAAGCTCATCGTGACGGGAGTACCGCCAAGGGCTTCGATCAGGGTCGACATGGACGACGTGTAGGAGCGGATCTTCAGCCCTTCAAAGTCGTCAAGGCTGGCGATTTCAGCGTTGCAGTAAAAGACCTGCGGACCATAGGGCCAGACCGCCAGCGGCTTGGCGTTGAACTTTTCGGCCACGCGCTTTTCCAGTTCTGGCATGAAGGCATCAACGGCCTCTTTCAGTTGCTCCATCGAGGTTGAAACGCCGATCAGATCGATCCCTTCCAGAAAGGCGTCGTCCCGGGCGGCAGCGCCTACGGTGCTTTGCACGATGTCGAACGCGCCGGTGCGCACCATGCGCAACGTGTCCTGCATGTCGACGCCCACAACGTCGAGCGGGTTGAAGTTGATCGCCAGGTCGATCCCGGTTTTCTCAGATAGGCTCGCATAGAATTCCTGTTCCAGCGCGGTGTGGAATTTGTGCGTCGAAACCAGTCCGGTCGCCCGGATGGATGTCTCGGCAAAGATTGGGGTCGCGGCGACTGCAAGGCCTGCAGCTGCCAGAATGGACTTGAACGTCATGTCGTTTCTCCGTGTTGGTTGATGATTGGGCTGCGGGGAGGTGTCGCAGCAAAGTGGCGGGCAATGTCGATGCGACGGGCCCGCCAGATCTGGCCGTCGAGGCCGGCCAGAAACTCCAGGATTTCAGTGACGGCGCGGAACCTGGCCGGACGCCCGGTAATGCGAAGATGAAAGCCGATGGAAAGGGTAGAGGACTTGCCTCGGCGCGCCTCGCTCAAGAGCTGCTCAACCGCGTCGCGCACATAATCCATCATCTCAGCCGCCCGGGCAAAACCGTTGGGATGAAAGAATTTCATGTCATTGGTGTCGAGATTGTAAGGTACAACGACCAACCCGCTTGGGTCCGGGTAGGGCAGATCGTCGTCAAAGGCGTTGGAGGTATATATGTAACCCGCCTCGGCCAGCAGTTGCCGGGTCCACGCGCTTTCCGAACCGCGACAGAAGAAGCCGAGTGGGCGCTGGCCAGTGGCGTTTTCAATTGCAGTTGTGGCGCGCGTCAGTGCATCACGCTCGCTGTCGATGTCGGTGAAATCCGCATGCGGTCGCCACAGCCAGCCGTGGCAGGCGGCCTCGCAACCAGCCTCGGCGATCGCAAGGGCCAGTTGCGGTGCGCGGTCTACCGCACGCCCACACATATAGAAGGTCGCGGGGGTCTGCGTGCCCTTCAGGGCCTCCAGGAACCGCCAAAGACCAACGCGGCTGCCATAGGCAAAGATCTGTTCCTGTCCTTGGTCTCGCTGGCCTTCGGGCACAACGCTGATCACTTCGCCAACACGCTCTGAGGTGCTGTCCCCGTCGCCAACCTGCCTTTCTGCGCCTTCTTCGAAATTGATGACGACCGAGACGGCCACACGGGCACCATTGGGCCAGATGATCTCTGGTGGCGTTCCGGCGTATCCAATGAGGTCGCGGTCAGACATCGAACAGCCGCCCCCAGCCTTTGATCCGCGCCGGGTCATCGCCCGCGACCTGCATGGATTTCCATAAGGCGGTGGACACGCTGTCAAGCACCGGGATGCCGGTTTCGGCTTCAATGATCGGGGCCAGCCTCGCGCCGCGGAAATTGGTGCAATAGATGGTGATCGCGTCAGGCCTCTCTGCGGCAACGGCGCGGCACAGGTCCAGAATTTCGGCCTCTGTGTAGGTCGCGAATGAAAAGTTCCCCGGATCGCCCAAGTGCCTTTCCCCCGCAATTTCAAAGCCTTCAGCGCGATAGTTCGCAAGGATACGGGTCTGGATCTCGGGCAGGTAGGGGGTGATAAACCCCACGCGCAGCGCGCCCAGTTTTCCCAGAAGTTCATTCATCGCCAGAATGGATGAGCAGGCTTTGACGCCAGTTCGGGCCTCGATCTCGGCAATCAGGGCGCGGTCGGTGTCAAATCCAAGCCATCCCGAGGACGTGCCGTTCCAGCATATGGATTGCACCTCTGCATCGGCCAACAGCTCGGCTGCGGCCAGCATCGGTTCATTCTTGAACTGGCCGAGCGCATCTTCGTCCATCGAGATTTTCAGGACCCGGAACCGCGCGAAATGCGCCGATGCATCCGGCAGATCGGCCAGCATCGCGGCGGTCAGGGGTTCAAGCACCGTGTTCGACGAGGGCGTGAGCATGCCCAATCGGGTGCTGGCCAATTCAGCTGTCATGCGGGATACCTTTTGATATGAAACCAGTCTTGTTGATCAACCCGAACAGTTCGGTGCAGACGACCGCAGCTATGCTGGCCATTGCCCGCCGGCATCTGCCGCATGTCGAGGGGTGGACGAATGCCAAGGCACCCGGAATGATTACCGATCCTGCGGCCTTGTCCGCGGCAGGACGCCAGATCGCGGCTGCGTCCTTGCCCGCCGCAGGGGGAATGATCATTGCAGCCTTTGGTGATCCCGGTGCGGAACAATTGGCCGCTTCCAGTGATGTGCCGGTTGTGGGCATCGGGGCTGCGGCGGCGCGACAGGCCGGGCAGGGCGGCGGGGCCTTTGCCGTGGTCACCACGACGCCAAAACTCGCCCCGGCGATTGATGCCTTGATGAACGCCCACGGCAAAAATTATCTGGGCTGCTTTTTGACCGATGGCGCGCCCGAGGCGCTTTTGGCTGACCCCGTCAGGCTTGATAACGCCCTGATCGCCGGATGCATTCGGGCCTGCGATGCGGGTGCCGCGCGCGTGATCATTGGCGGAGGCCCCTTGGCCACTGCCGCAGAGCGCATTGCGCAGGCGGTTCCAGTGCCCTTGATTCAGCCCTTGGTCGCCGCGTGCAACGAGATCGCGGCGGCTATAGCAGAACATCCGGTGCCTCCCGCTCCAGATGAGTCCCAATCGGCGCGCTGACCGGCGCTCCGTCCTGGGCGACTGTCACACCACGCAGGATCGTGCGTATTGGCCACCCTGTTACTTCAAACCCCTCCCAGGGCGTATAGTCTGATCCGTGGTTCAGGTCGGCTTGCCGGATCGGCTTTTTGAGCGTCGGATCCCAAAGCGCGATATCCGCATCCGCGCCCACCATGATCGCCCCTTTGCGCGGGAACAGCCCGTAAAGCCGGGCGTGGTTCGTGGCGGTGATAGCTGCAAAGCGTTCAAGGCTAAGCCTGCCCGTCACGACACCTTCGGAAAACAGGATCGGTAGGCGGGTTTCGACGCCGGGAATGCCGTTTGGAATGTTACGAAAGCTCTTGCGCGCGCCCGGCGCGTCCTTTCCGGCCGGATCGTTGAAGCGAAACGGGCAATGATCGGAGGAAAACAGGTCAAATACGCCTTGCTCGATCCCTGCCCAGATCTTCGGCCATTCTTCGGATGTGCGTGGCGGCGGCGAGCAGACGTATTTTGCCCCGTCAAACCCGTCGCGGTCCAGATCCTGCGCGGTCAAGGTGATGTATTGCGGGCAGGTTTCGGCGAACACTGTCAGCCCGCGCTGGCGGGCGCGTACAATCTCTTCTTTTGCCTCGCCGTTGGAGACATGCACGATCGTCAGCGGTACGCCTGCGATTTCGGCCAACGAGATGGCGCGGTGGGTCGCCTCGCGTTCCACCGGAACAGGGCGCGTCGTGGCGTGGTGGTAGGGGCCGGTCTCGCCCGCACGCTCGGCGCGGTCGCGTAGGAACTCGATGGCGTCTTCGTTTTCTGCGTGGACCATAACCATGGCGTTCTGTTCTTTGGCCACGGCCATGACATCAAGGATCTGCCGGTCGCTGAGCGCCAGCCCGGCGTAGGTCATGAAAACCTTGAAGCTGGTGTATCCGGCCTGGATCAAAGCGGGTAAATCCTGACCTAACGTGACCGGATCGGTTTCCTTGACGATCAGGTGGAATGAGACATCGGTCAGGCAGTTGCCCTCGGCCTTGGCGCGATAGGCGGCGACGGCTTCACGCAGGGTCTGGCCTTCTTCGGGCAGGCAAAAGGGCAGGACGGTGGTGTTGCCGCCACAGGCTGCAGACCGGGTGCCGGTGGTGAAGTCATCCGCCATCTCGATTCCTGGGCCGGAGGGTTGCGAGATATGGACATGGCTGTCGATCCCGCCGGGCAGGGCAATGAGGCCAGTGGCATCGATCACCTCTACGCCGTCAAGCTCGGTGCCAAGGGTAGCGATCTTTCCGCCCGTGATGCCGATATCGCACTGTGTTGTGCCACTGGCCGTAACGACGTGTGCACCAGTGATGACGGTGTCATGGGTCATGAGGGGTCTCCTGCGATGATGGCTGCAAGCGCTGGACTGAGCCCGATCGAGGCTTTCGCCGCCGGGGGGGCGGTGCGGTTTGAGTAGTTGGGCGAAAGCTGGAGCATGGCGATGGCCTGTGCCGTCGCTGCCGCGATGGGGTCGATCAGGATGCCTTTTGTGTCTTGTGCGATTTTTGGTGCCAGTCCGGCCAGGGGCGCGCCGCCAAGGATGATCACGTCCGCGCCATCTTCGAGCGTTGCTTGTCCGGCAAGGGCGATCAGGTCACCCTTGAGCTCGGCGGCGATGTTGTCGATGGTATCCGGTGGGTCTTTTGGACAGCGGACGCCAGTGAAGCGCGCGCCAAGGCCGGTTTGCAGCACGCAGTCCTGATACCAACGCACCATGTGGGGTGAAAATGTCACCACCGCAAAGCGTTCGCCGAGCATCGCAGCGGTCAACACCGCGGCTTCGGCCATGCCAACAACCGGGACGTCAAACAATTCCCGTGCGGCGACCAGCCCGGGATCACCGAAGGCGGCGACGATGACCGCGTCCACCTGCCCCTGATGTGCTGCGATTGTTTCCAGCACATGAGCGCCCGCGATCTGAGCCTCGGCACGCGATGAGATGTAGGGGAAGCCTCGGGTCGCGGTTGACGGGATGATCTGAGCGATGTCCCCAGCCGTTGCGCAGGCCACTTCAGTCATCGTGTCCGTCATGCCTTGGGTCATGTTTGGGTTGATCATCAAAATGCGCATGTCAGGCGACCTTTTGCAAAATAGGTTCAAGGGATTGGCCAAGCGCGATCAGCGCCGCATCCGCACCTGCCTGCGCAATCAGCTGCAGCCCCAAAGGTCTGCCCCGGCTGTCCTTGCCACAGGGGATCGAAAGGGCAGGCACGCCTGCATGGTTGATCTGCGGAGTGAAGGCCGCGTGATCGCGGGCGGCGGCAGGCTTGCCACCAATCTTGGTCGGCGCGTTTTGCGCGGCGGGCCATGCGGCACACGGTGTGGTGGGCGTTGCAATGAAACCGTGCCGGTCCAGGGCGGCGCACAGGGTGTCGCGCATCTTGTGGGATACCTGATGCGCCGCCGCGACCTCTACCCCGCTGAGTGCAAGGCCCTTTGCGATCTGATCGCCGAGCGGGGGATCAAAGATTTCTGGTCGCGCCTTCCATTCGGTTCCGTACAAATCGGCAAGCCCTGCATATTGCAGGGGTTGAATGTCGTGGCCCCTGATGTCGCCGGGCCAATGGATGTCGGCATCGGTGATCTTGATGCCTGTCGCCTTGAGGGTCGTGACCACCGCGTCAAAATTCGCGGCAACGTCCGGGTCGAGAGGTTGGCCTGTGCCAAAATCCGCAGAAATGGCAATTGCTTGTGTCGGCGTCTTGGCCGGGCTCAAACCGCCCAAGACGCTCATCGCGAGGGCGATGTCCTCCATCCGGCGCGCCACAGGGCAGATGACGGAAATGCCCCAGACCGGTTCATCAAAGCCGGGGCCGTAAGGGATCAAATCTTGCGTGGGCTTCATCCCGCATAGGCCGGTGTGCGCCGGGGGGCGGCGGGTGGATCCGCCCGCATCGGTACCAAGTGCCATTGGCACGATGCCTGCCGCCACCGCGGCGACCGACCCGCAGGAAGAGCCGCCCGGTGTCAGCGCAGTGTCAATGGGATTGCGGGTGATGCCATGCAACTGCGAACTCCCAGCCCCCTTGCAGGCAAATTCCGTACAGGTCGCAATCCCGATGACCACGGCCCCGGCTTTGCGCAGGCGGGTCACCGCTTCGGCATCTTCCGGGGCGATGTGATCGGCGAACAGGTTGGAGCCTTGGGCGATCCGCAGGCCCTTTACCCATATGTTGTCCTTGATCAGCACCGGGACACCGGCCAGCGGCAGGGCCTCGCCTGCCTTGATCCGGACCTCAACCGATTTGGCCTCGTCCAGCGCCGCCGGATTGATCCCGCAGACCGCATTGATCGCCGGATTGCGGGCCTCTGCGCGGTCCAGGGCCTCACGGGTCAAAGCCACGGCCGAAGCCGCGCCGCTTTGCACCTCCGCGACAAGCGGGGACAGGGGGCCGTCCAGCAGGCTCATGACGTGCCCCCATGATGTTCGGACCAACACGCCGCGATGGCCCTGCGCGGGGCGATCCAAACATCCTTATGGGCTGCGATGTGGGACAGCACTTTCTCCAGCCCTGCAATCCGCGAAGGCCGCCCGATGATACGGGGGTGCAACCCAATCGACATCATCCGCGCCGCCTTGGCCCCTTCCGCATAGAGCCGGTCAAAGCCCGCAATCACGTAATCGGCAAAGTCCCGTGCATGCACGAAACCACCGCCCGGCGTGAACCGCATATCATTGGTGTCGAAGGCATAGGGCAGAACCACAAGGCTGCCGTCCATATAGGGAATGTCGTCGTCATAGGCGTTGCTGTCATAGGCAAAGCCGCCGTGCTGCTTCAGCAGATCCCGGGTCTGAGGCGAGGTGGCAGACCGCGTATGCCACCCGACCGGTGCTGTGCCCGCGATCTCGGTGATGGTCTCATAAGTCCGTGCGATCACCGTGCGTTCGTGATCGGCGTCCATGCCCGCATGGGTTTCCCATCGCCAGCCGTGACACGAAATCTCATGGCCCCGGGCCACCGCATCCTTGATAAGCCAAGGGGTGGCCTCCGCCGCGCGGCCACAAGTGGAAAACGTCGCTTTTGCGTCATGAGCGGCGAAAGCCTCTGCAATCCGCAGATAACCGCGCCGGGGCCCATAGCCAAAATGGCTTTCCATACAGGGGTCAGGTGCGCCTTTGACCTCTTCAACGGCCTCATAGCGGCTTTCGTTGCGCTCATCGCCTTGAGCAATCGAAAGTTCCGCGCCTTCCTCGATGTTCACGACGAAAGAAACAGCTAGCTGCGCGCCGTCTGGCCAGCAGGCGGCTGGCGCGTCATTCCAGTAGCCCCGCAGATTGCGGGTCATCCGAAAAACCATGGCACACGGGTGCAGCGATCCAAAACAAACCCCTCACTGTTATGGAGTGTTCAAAATGGCATGCCATTTGCGGAGCCAGACTCAAAACATCGAAGAATCCTGACCAAATCCTGCATTTGATGGAAAATTAAGCTGAAACGCCCGGGGCGTGCCGATTTCTCAGCGTTTAGGGGGCGTCTAACGCCGCCGCCACGGTTTCGCCCGTATGGCGCAAGTGCTGCGCCCATACGTTTTCAGCAAGGCTCGCGTCCTTGCTGCGGAAGGCCTGCATGAGGGCTTCATGTTCACTGACCGCTTGTGACAGGCGTTCCGGGTTCATGATGGCAAGAAAGCGGCCACGGCGGGCGCGGATCATCAAACGTTCATGGGTCTCCAGCAGCATCGGGTTGGCGGCTTGCTGAATAATAAAGTCATGGATCATTGTATTGAGATCGAAGTAATCGCGCCGACGCCCCGCGCTATGATGATCCAGCATCGCGCCATGAAAATCTTCCAATTGTTGCAAAACCGCGGGGGTCAGTGTCTCGCAAACGCGCTTGGCCGCAAGGCTTTCCAGAACTGCAATGACGTCAAAAAGCGCCAGGGCATCGCCGGGGAGATAATCCGAGACGATTGCTCCGCGGTGCAGCGATATCTCGATCAGCCCATCGGCCTCAAGTAACTTCAGGGCCTCGCGAATGGGGGTGCGCGAGACGTTCAACTCTGTTGAGAGTTGGCGTTCCACTAGGCGATCCCTTGCCTTGATGTCACCCTTGACGATCCGGTCGCGCAGGATGGCCGCGACCTGCGCCGCACCTGCTTTTTGTTGATCCACTTTTTGTGCGTTTGTCATGCTGAATTCTTACTCTGAATGAGGCGTCCGAATGCGTGTTATCGAAGGCTGCGTCAATCCCGCAGCATGGTCAAATAGGGGTACATGAGCGCTCCAAGCCAGATAAATCCTGAATTTTTTCTGAGAGTCATCCGCCAATCAAGGATGGAAATGCCATTTCGGCACATTTTTTTGGCGATGACCTGCAGGGCCGACTAAAAACCTTGCGGTGCGGCGATGCCCATGGTGGGGGCGGTTTATTTCCTTGCGTCAGGGCGTCTTGATTTCAAGGGTCTTGGCATCGTTCGGCGTAATGGCATGCCATTTTTTTGCGTCGCACAACTTGCTTGAATGATATTTGGGGATATTCGGATGACAAAACTGAAAACAACACGCCGCTCCGTTTTGATCGGCGCAGCGGCGGGTCTGGCGGCACCCATGTTGGCACCGACGCGGGCTTTCGCTGCGGGTAAAACTCTGGCTGATGTGCAAGCCGCCGGTGTGCTAAAGATCGGATGCGAGGCGACGTACCCGCCCTTTACCTTTCGCGACAAGGGAGAGATCGTGGGCTATGATGTCGACCTCGCAGCCCTGATGTGCGCCTCTTTGGGCGTCGAGCCCGAGTTCATTGATACGCAATGGTCCGGGGTCATTCCGGCACTTTATGCAGGGCGGTTCGACGTGATCATGTCGTCCATGAGCTACCGTAAGGAGCGTTTGGAAAAGGTCGCCTTCTCTATTCCGTATGCAGAAGCGGCGCAGGCGCTTTTGATTCGTGCCGAAGATGCAGACACGATCACATCCATTGGGGGATTGTCCGGGAAGGTCCTTGGCGTAAAGCTCGGCTCGCCGGGCGAGATGATGAAGCCTGGTTTGGACGAAGAGATCGCTGCGGCAGTGGGCGAGGGCTTCTCAGACGTGAAGATCTACGATGATCACCCGTCTGCCTATCTTGCGCTCAGCCAAGGGTCCGTTGACGGCGTGCTGAACACCTCTTCCACATTGGGGCAGGTGATGAAGGACCGCCCCGGCGCTTACGCCATTGTGCGCCCGGTCGGCAAGCTTAATTGGGCCGGCATCGCCGCGCGCAAGGAAGACCCGGAGATCGTGGCTTGGATGGACGAAGAGTTGACCCGCCTGAAAGACAGCGGCGAGATCTACGCGCTGCAGGAAAAGTGGTTCGGTTTCGAGATGGAACTCTCCGATACGATACCGACCTTTTCTTGATGTGATCGGGGGTCCTTCTGGACTGCACCCGTTTTGTTGGTCTCCTTTGGCGCGCCCGCCGTGATGGCGGTGGACGCGTTCTATACGGAATACGCACATGACCATTGATTGGGGCATCATAGGCGAGAGCATCCCGCTACTTGCGGAAGGGCTGGTCGTGACCTTGCAGGTTTCGGCCCTCTCGGCGGTTCTGGGTCTGGCGCTCGGGGTGGTCTTCGGGCTCGGCTCGCTGTCCCGAAGTCGACCGCTGCGGTGGCTTGTGATGGCCTATGTCGATTTCATTCGCGGCACGCCCCTTTTGATTCAGATCTTTCTGGTGTTTTTCGCACTGCCGATGATCGGCATCCGGTTTGATGAGTTCTGGGCCGGGGTCTTCGCTCTGTCCCTGAACGCGTCAGCCTTTGTGGCCGAAGTCGTGCGGGGGGGCGTCGGATCCATCGAGAAGGGTCAGACCGAGGCCGCCAAGGCGATTGGCATGCGGCACAGCCAAATCCTTGTCTATATCCTTTTGCCGCAGGCCTACCGGCAGATGGTGCCGCCGTTGACCAATGAACTGATCAGCCTTGTGAAAAATTCTTCTTTGCTGTCAGTGATCTCGGTCTATGAACTGACGCGGGCAGGGCAGGCGATTATCTCGGTCCACTTTGTGCCGTTCGAAATCTACACGCTGCTGGCTGTTTATTACTACGTGCTGATCAAGGCGCTCAGCTGGTTGTCGGTGCAACTCGAACGCAGGTTGCCGACATGGTAGCAGCGGTTATTCAGGTTCAGGATCTGAGCAAAAGCTTTGGGGATAATCCGGTGCTGCGGGGCGTGTCTTTGGATGTGGCACTGGCAGAGACTGTGGTGATCATCGGGGCCTCCGGGTCTGGCAAGACGACATTCTTGCGCTGCCTGAATCGGCTGGAAGAGCCCACAGGCGGCAGCGTGCGTTTGGATGGAAGTCCGGTGGGTGAGGCCTCATCCGAACGGCTTTCTGCTGCCCAGAGAAGCCAGTTTGGCTTTGTGTTTCAACGGTTCAACCTGTTCCCGCATCTGACCGCCCGCGACAATGTGGCCATTGGCCTAGAAAAGGTGCGCGGAATGTCACGGGCAGAGGCGCGGGCGCTGGCTGAGGAAGAGCTGTCGCGTGTCCATCTGCAAGACCACATCGACAAGCGCCCGGCGCAGTTGTCGGGGGGGCAGCAACAGCGCGTCGCCATTGCACGCGCGCTCGCGATGAAACCCAGGGTGATGCTGTTTGATGAACCGACATCGGCGCTAGACCCTGAATTGGTTCAAGAGGTGCTGGATGTGATGAAAGACCTGGCCGAGGCAGGCATGACAATGGTTGTCGTGACACATGAAATGAGCTTTGCGCGGGATGTGGCTGACAGGGTGATCTATATGGAAGACGGCGTCATCGCCGAACAGGGCCCGCCGGACCAGCTTTTCGGCGCACCCAAATCCGCCGGAGCGCAACGCTTTTTGCGGCACCTGTCCCATGACTGAAAGCGTTGTCCCTGATATGATCGTGGCAGGCGGCACGCTGTTGACCGCTGACCCGGATCAGCCTTACTTGCAGGCAGGCTGGGTCTCGATCCTAGGCGGCCGGATCACCGCTATTTCGGATAAACCACCGGACCAGACCCACCCCAGTACCAAGGTCATCGACGCGCGGGGACATGTCGTCACCCCCGGTTTTGTCAATGTCCATACGCACGCGATCCTCAGCATGGTGCGGGGCGTGGCCGAAGACATGGGCTTTGCGCCCGCTTATACAATCGGTGTGCCCCACGGGCATGATCCAACGCCGGAAGAAGCCTATGCCATGGCGCAGCTTGGCGGGCTGGAGGCGCTCTGCTTCGGGACAACGACCATCAACGACAGTTATTGCCATCAGGACGTTGCGCTGCCCGCCATGGCCGAAACGGGAATCCGGGCTTGGGGCTGCGGGCGCATCCATGATGTGGACTTCACGCGCGTGCATCTTGGGGAATGGAGCTATGACTCCAAGATCGGCGCGCAAACGCTGGCCGATGCTGCGGAGTTGATCTCGCAATTCCACGACCCGGTCGGCCTGCGCACCGGCGTGGTCCTTGCGCCCCATGCCCCGGACACCTGTTCGCCTGACTTGCTGTGCCAGGTGCGCCAGATGCGCGATGATACCGGTTTGCGGATCAACACGCATGTCTCGCAAAGCCGGGTTGAGGTGGATTTCATCCGTGAAAGAGACGGGATGAGCCCGCCAGAGTTGCTGGAAGAGGTCGGCCTGCTGGATGACCGCCTGATCGGAGCCCATTGCATTCATGTCTCTGACACGGATATCGCGCGCCTTGGCCGGGCGGGCGCACATCTGGCCCATATCGCCAAGGGCAATCAGACCCATGGCCATATGGCTCCGACAGACGCGCTATGCCGCGCTGGCATGAACCTCACGCTGTCCACCGACAACATGCATGCTGACATGGTGGAGCTAATGCGGTGGTCTTTGGCCACCGGGCGCTTGCAAGAGGGCAAGATCACCGATGCATGGCTGCCTGAGAAGGTGTTTCAAGCGGCAACGATGGGTGGTGCCCGCGCGTTGGGACTGGAGGCCGAGATTGGCTCTCTGACCGTCGGCAAACGTGCAGATCTGGTGTTGTTCGACTTCCGGCGACCACATCTGCGCCCCCTGACCAATGTGCTCGGAACGCTCGTGCATACAGCGCAAGGCCGCGACGTCGATATGGTGATTGTCGAAGGTGAGGTGGTTGTTGCAGGCGGAGAGCCTCTTCGGGTCGACAAGATGGCTGTGTTGGAGGCTGCGGAAACGGCGGCGGCAGCGCTGTGGCGCCGCGCCCGTGCGGAAGAGATGGGGCAGGCTTAGATGCATGGGAAAGAGCACATAGAATTTATCGACTGATTGGAGCTTTCCCTAATTTTCAACTTCGACGGTTTTCCACGATAGATCGGACGACTTTGATTGTTATCCCCAATCGCCCGTTGGCCCGTCTTTTCCCGCGGGGGGCTGGACTGTGCCAAATTGTGTGCAGTAAGTGTGCAAGATGGTCGCCAAAACCGGTTTGCGGACCATAGGGGAAATGAGAATGCGTGACGAAGACGCCAAAGCGGCGGCGCGCCTATCTATCGCGCCGATGATGGACTGGACCGATCGTCATTGCCGGTATCTGCACCGGCTGATGACGTCCCAAGCGTTGCTGTATACCGAAATGGTCACGGCCCCGGCGCTGGTGCGCGGCGATGCGCGGCATTTGTTGCGGTTCGATCCGGCCGAACATCCGGTGGCGGTGCAACTGGGCGGGTCGGACCCCGCTGAGCTGGCCAAGGCCACGGCGATGTGTTGCGACGCGGGCTATGACGAGGTGAACCTGAACGTCGGTTGCCCATCGGACCGGGTGCAATCGGGCAGTTTCGGTGCGGTGTTGATGGAACAGCCTGCGCTGGTGGCCGATTGCGTGGCCGCGATGGGGGCTGCCGCGAATGTCGAGGTGACGGTCAAATGCCGGATCGGCGTCGATGATCAGGACCCGGCCACCGTTCTGCCCGGTTTTCTGGAAACGGTCAGCGCGGCGGGGGTGACCCGGTTCACGATCCATGCGCGCAAGGCCTGGCTGAAGGGGCTCAGCCCCAAGGAAAACCGCGATATCCCCCCCTTGGACTATGATCTGGTCCATCAGATGAAGCGCGATTTCCCGCATCTGCATATCTCGTTGAACGGCGGTATCGCGACGCTGCAACAGGCGCGTGCCGCTTTGGACGCGGGGCTGGATGGGGTGATGATCGGCCGGGCGGCCTATCACACGCCTTGCGATCTGTTGTTGGAGGCCGATCAGGTGATCTTTGACCGCCCCGGCGCGCGCACCGCCGAAGAGGTGGTTGCCGCGATGCGCCCCTATATCGCGGCGCATCTGGCCGAGGGCGGGCGGCTGCACAATGTCACGCGCCATATGCTGGGGCTGTTTGCCGGGCGCCCCGGCGCGCGCGGCTGGCGGCGCACCCTGTCCGAAGGTGCGCATGGTGCGGGTGCGGGGCTGGAGGTGCTGGATCAGGCGCTGGCCGCCATCAGCCCATCCACGCCTGTTCTGAAACAGGCCTGAGCCCGCAACCCGGCAACAGGTAAACTTCTAGTCAGAACGTCGGACTTGGCCATTTTGGGATTGTGCCCACTTACGCCCGGCGGTTAACTGCCGCGAATTTGAACCGCAGGAGCCTGCCAGATGCCCGACATGATGATCCTTCTTCCCTTTATTGCCATGCTGGTGGTCATCGGAGCCTTTGCCGGGGTCATCGCCGGGCTGCTGGGGGTCGGCGGCGGCATCGTGCTGGTGCCTGCGTTTTTCTATACCTTCGCGGCGCTGGGCTTCGACAGCCCGCAGCTGATGCAGATCTGTCTGGCGACTTCGCTGGCCACGATCATCGTGACATCGGTCCGGTCGGTGCTGAGCCATCACAAGAAGGGCGCGGTGGACTGGGAGGTGCTGCGCCGCTGGGCGCCGGGGATCGTGATCGGCGCGGTGATCGGGGTGCTGGTCGCGACGAACCTGCGGTCGGTGGTGTTGCAGGGGATTTTCGGTTTTCTGGGCATCTGTATCGGCCTGTATCTGGCCTTTGGCCGCAGCGACTGGAAACTGGCCGACCAGATGCCGGGCGGGCCGCTGCGGGTGGTATTGTCCAGCCTGATCGGGTTTTTCTCGGTCCTGATGGGGATTGGCGGCGGGTCTTTCGCGGTGCCGACGATGACGCTTTATGGTCAGCCGATCCACCGGGCTGTGGCCACGGCGGCGGGCTTTGGCGTGCTGATCGCGGTGCCCTCGGCCATCGCCTTCATGTTCGTGCAGATCCCGGCCGAGGTGCGCCCGCCCTGGACCATCGGCGCGGTGAATGTGCCGTCGTTCCTGTTGGTGATCGCCATGACGCTGATCACCGCCCCGCTGGGCGCGCGGCTGGCCCATTCGACCGATCCCAAACCGCTGAAACGGTTCTTCGCGATCTTCATCATCATCGTTGCGCTGAACATGCTGCGCAAAGTGGCGGGGTGGTAGGGGGCCGAAACTGGTTGGCTGTGGTGTTTCAGAGATGGCAAAGTTGGTCTGACGCTGTTCGCGCAGCAATGATGTTGGACGTCCGGACTGAGCCCAACCCAGACATTGACATCGTGACGATGTCGGGCGTTCACGATGCTGAACCGGCATTCGGGCCGTGTGCTTGACCTCCGGGAAGAAACCAAACGCCAACACGGGAGGACGGGAGCGACACATCTGGACAAGACCGGTCAGTACATCTGCACGACGTATCGACCAATTGGCTCAAACCTTCGGTGATACAAACGATTTTCCTTTTCCTGCCACAGATTTTGCGATTTTCTAGGGTCAGTAAGTTCTCAGTGGTGTTGTAGGAAAGGTTCGCCCGATGTCCATTTTGCGCAGAGTCATGAGCGTGGTGCCGGGGGCGCGGCAAACTGGCCCATCCATTCCAGAAGATTTGCGGGTGCTGGACAAGGCAACGCCCGGCCTGGCCCGCAAGGTGATGGACTATATCGCCGGTGAGGGCGATGCGACGGTGCTGACGACCCTGGCGCAGAAGGGTGCAGACCTGAAGGCGGGCACGCGTGCCTATGTCCGAGACCGTCCCGGCGTGGCCGCGCGGCGCGAATTCTTTCTGGACCCCGAGACCGACCTTGACCTTATCGAGCGTTACATGCGGGTGCTGGCTGCCAGCGTCCAGTACCGCGGCCGCCCGTTCCGCGATATGCCCGCCACGGATGCCGTGCCGTGGGACGTGTTGATCTTTCTGGCGGAGTTGCGTCAGAGCTATGAGTTGGGTCTTCCCACGGACAATCCAAACATTCGCCAGTCGGCGCCGAAATGGCCCGACGCGCGGCTGAAGGAGATGTTGGCCCGGCTGGGCGGTACGGTTGAGGATGTGTTCGATGTCGTTTTTTATAACGACAAGAACTACTATTCTGGCAGGGGGCGCGGGTTTGGTCGGCACATGGACCTGACCGCGCTGGTGCGGACCAATTCGCAGGCTTTCCTGGCGCAGAACGGGCGGCTGCCGCTTCAGGGACGCGAGTTGCTGTTCGAGTTCATCGCGGACGCAGCCTTGGCCGCCGAGCCGCCCTTCGACGCTATGGTGATAGAAGCGCTGGGCGATGGATCGAAAGCGATCCGTGAGGCGGCGTTGAAGGCCTTTTCCAAGTTGCACCCGCTGAAACGCGAGGCGGTGGCGGCCGAGCTTCTGGAGAAGGGCAAGGTCGCGCTGCGCGGGTCGATGGCCGAGGTGCTGATCGGGTTGGACAGCGACAGCGCCCGCGCCATCCTGGCCCGTCACCTGGAGGGCGAGAAGACCGCCCGTATCCGCGCCATGATCGAGGCCTATCTGGGCGCCACGGTATCCGCGTCCGAGACCGCCGCCGAGGAGTCGCCCGAGGGCGTGCCGGGGTATCGCGCGCTGGACGGGAGCTTTGTCGAAATCCCGCCGATACGGGTGCCCGAAGACGGCCCGGTGCCAGAGCTGGACGAAGCGGTGAAAGCCAAGCTTCTGGCGATGGGGCAGAGCTTGGAAGACCGTTATCAGGCCGCTCTGAAGGCCGAGAGCCCGCCCCCTTACGCCCGTTCTGCCGAAACGATCGATCCGGCCGAATATCAGCGTTATGCCCTGAAGTTATTGCAAACGGGCGATTTTCACGAACAGGGTATGCCCAAGGACGTGAGCCGCCGGCTGCTCTGTCCTTGGTCGTTGGACCGTCTGGGCGAGATCATGGCCGGTTTTCCGCAGAGGCGGGTTTTGGACATGGCGTTGAAGGGGGGGGGAGCCGAGATGCTGACCGGGCGTGGCATATATGAGCGCACGCTGTTGTTTCGGAAGGCGGTCCAGACCTATCTGGCAACAGAGGAGGCCGATTTGCGCTATCTCGAGGGCGAGCTGGTCCGGCTTGAGGAGAAGCGCACCGTCGGGCCGGTGCAATTCCGTGCCATGCGCCCGGGCGATGCGCTGTATCAGGTCTTTCTGAAATACAGCAAAGATTACTATTCTCAGCGCAACCGTATCGAGATGCCCGAGGCGGTGGTCTGGCCCCTGGTGGCGGAACAGCTGTGGGTGGTCGACCGAGCCCTGGGGATCGGGACGGATGGCGATATCCCCGAGAATAAGGCGGAAGCGCTGGCCATGCTGGAAACCTTGCCGGCGTTGCCGCAGCGCTTTGGCGGGCCGCTGGTCGAGCTGGCGCTTAACGGGCCCAAGGCGCTGCAGAAACGCGCGCGGGCGCTCTTGAACCGCAATGCCGGCTTCGAGGACCTGCTGATCACGCTGATCGCGGATTCGCGCCAGGACATCCGCGCCGGTGCCGCCAAATGGCTGGGCGAACGCGGTGTGGCCGCCGCCGTGGCGCCGCTGAAGGCACGGCTGAAAAAGGAAAAGAGCGCGGTGGCCAAGGCCGCGATCCTCACCGCACTCGAAGCGCTGGGGCAGGACATCTCGGCCCATGTCGGCCCGGGCGCTTTGCTGAAAGAGGCCGAGGCGGGGCTGCCGAAGGCCAGTTTCAAGGATGTCGACTGGCTCGGTTCCGACATGCTGCCGCAAGTGCATTATCGCGATGGAACCCCGGTGCCGGCGCAGGTGATCCGGTGGTGGATCGCGCTGGCGGTCAAGCTCAAGGCGCCGGGCGAAACGGCGCTCTTCGATCTCTATCTCGGGCAGCTCGCACCCGAGGATGCCACAACCCTTTCGACCTGGCTATTCGATGCCTGGATCGGCCACGACATTGCCCGGATGTCCGAAGCCGAGGCGGATACCCAGGCGCGGCAGATACTGCCTAGAATACTGCAAGACTGGGAATGCTATTTCCCCGGCACGGAAGACAGCACCGAGGCCGAGAAGCTGGAAATCCTGCGCCGCGGGGCGCGCGCAACACTAGTGAATTCCGCCGCCGCCTCGAAGGGGCTGCTTGCGCTGGCCAGCCACGTGACTCCGGCGCATGCGGTGGCCAAGGTGCGCGGCTACCTGCGCCAGCACGGGCGGCGCACCAGCCAGGCGACCTCGCTTCTGGAGCTGATGGCCGCGAAGGGCGATGCGATGTCGCTGCAGGTGGTGATCGCCGCAGCGACGCGGCTGCGCCAGAAGGGCGTACAGGCCAAGGCGACCGAGATGGTGCGCGCCGCGGCCGAGCGCAACGACTGGACGATGGATCAACTGGCCGACCGCACGGTGCCCACCGGTGGGCTCGACGATGACGGGCTGCTCGAACTGCCCTGCGCCGGCGGGGCGCGGCTCTATGTGGCGCGGCTCGACGAAAAGCTGGGTCTGACGCTTTTCAATCCGGACGGAAAGGCGGTAAAGGCCCTGCCGGCGGGCGACGACGAGGAAACCAAGACGTCTAAAAAGGCGCTTTCGGCAGCGAAGAAGGAGATCAAGCAGGCCATTGGCTTCCAGACCAACCGGCTGTTTGAGGCGATGTGCGTGGGCCGGAGCTGGACCGCAGCCGACTGGCGCGCTGATTTCCACGACCATCC
This sequence comes from uncultured Paracoccaceae bacterium, assembly GCA_947500775.1. Taxonomy (GTDB): domain Bacteria; phylum Pseudomonadota; class Alphaproteobacteria; order Rhodobacterales; family Rhodobacteraceae; genus CANMTD01. The sequence goes on along the minus strand of CANMTD010000002.1, from coordinate 763,968 downwards.
CCTGATGCGCAAGCTGATCGAGCGGTTGATCTGGCAGGGGCTCGATGGCGAGGGCCAGCCGCACGGCACCTTCCGCCCGACGCCGGAGAGCGAATTCATCGACAGCGCCGATGCCGAAATTGACCCTGACAGCTTTGCCGCGGTGCGGCTGGCCCACGCCTCGACGCTCGGCGCCGAAGCGGCGGCGGCTTGGCGCGCGCATATGAAGGACTACGAGGTCACGCCGCTCTTCGATCAGGTCCGCGAAGACCTGCCGCTGCTGCCGGACGAGATGAAGGACAAGACCGAGATCGACGACCGCCTTGGATGGGTGTTCGAAGCGTTCACCCTGCGTGGCGAGGCGGCGCGGGCGGGTTACGAACGCGGCGATGCCCTCGATGGCGGCGGGTTCGATTGTTACACCCGGCATTTCGCCAGCCAGGGCATCGTTGCGGTGATCGAGTTCACCGGCAACCACGTGCAGCAGGAGAACATCCCCGCGGCACTCAAGACGCTGTTCTTCGAGCCGCTTTCGGCCGGGCACTCACGCGGCTATGGTTCGGGGCAGAAGCTACGGCTCGACCAGGTGCCGCCGGTGATGCTGGCCGAATGCTGGGCCGACCTGCATCGGATCGCCAGGAAGGCCAGCTTCGACCCTGATTGGGAGAAGGTGGCGCCATGGTAGGCGAGGTTCAACGCGCCCCGGCCGAGGCGAAATTCGTAGGCGAACTGGCGGCCCTTGCCGCCGCCGACGACGCACCGAAGCCCGGCGGCTGGCACTTGTCGCCGCGTGCGGTGCGGCGCTTCATCCTGGGCGATGCCGCGCTGGGCGTGAGCCAGAAATTCTTCGGCGACGATGCGCTGGTCGATCGTGCCATCGTTTCGCTGATGGGGCAGCAGGGGTTGATGCTGGTGGGCGAACCGGGCACGGCGAAATCGATGTTGTCGGAACTACTGGCCGCGGCGATCGGCGGCAGCTCGACCTTGGTGGTGCAGGGCTCGGCCGGGGTGGTCGAGGATCACCTGCGCTATGGTTGGAACTATGCCCTCTTGCTGGCCGAGGGTCCGAGCGAGCGGGCGATGGTGCCCTCGCCGCTCCTCACCGCGATGCGCGAAGGCAGGATTGCCCGGATCGAGGAGCTGACCCGCTGCGCCCCCGAGGTGCAGGACGCGATGATCTCGCTCCTGTCGGAAAAGACCATCACCGTGCCCGAATTGGGCCCGCAGGCCGAATACCGCGCCGCTCCGGGCTTCAATGTGATCGCCACCGCCAACCTGCGCGACCGCGGCGTGCACGACATGTCGAGCGCCCTTAAGCGGCGGTTCAATTTCGAGACGGTCCACCCGATTGCCGATGCGGGTTTCGAGAAGCGGCTGATCGCGGCGCAGTTGGTCGAGCGGATGGCCGACCAGGCCGTCGCCGGCGAGATGCCCGAAGAGGTGCTCGACCTGGTGGTCGCCGTGTTCCGCGACCTGCGCCGCGGTGGGACCGAAGAAGGCGCGGCCGTGCCGGTGCCCTCGTCGGTGATGTCGACGGCCGAGGCTGTGAACACCGCCCATGCGGCGATGCTGGCCGCGGGCTATCTCGATGGCGGGCCTGTCACCGGCGCCCATGTGGCGCGGCAGCTGCGCGGCGTGGCCTTCAAGGACGACCCCGAAGATGGCCGCAAACTGCGCGCCTATAACGACCAGATAGCCAAGGCCCGCGCCCGCAGTAGCCCAGCCTGGGCCGCGTTCCACAAGGCCGCCCGCGAAGACGATGCAGGACGCTGAGGCTTTCCGGCCGGCGCTGTTCCAGCCCGAGCGGGGGCTCTGGATCGCGCCGATCCGGCACCATTCCCCGGCCTGTGCCTGGGCGGTGCGGGCAATGATCCGCGAGCTGCGCCCGGCGCAGGTGCTGATCGAGGGCCCCGCTGATGCGACACCCCTTATCGAGCGACTGCTCGATCCGCGTTGCCGGCCGCCGGTGGCGATGGTCAACCTGCATCAGGGCCGTTCCGCCTATGCCCCGTTCTGTGCGCACAGCCCGGAATATGTGGCGATGCACGCGGCGCAGGAGATGGGCGCCGGGCTGCGGTTCATCGACCTTCCTGCCGACCGCCTGTTCGGCCGCGACCTTCCCGATACCGGCCCGATCCCGATGGCCGACGAACAGGTGTTCGACGAGGGCGATTACGTGGCCGCGCTTTGTGCCCGGACCGGCTGCCGTGACGGGTTCGAGCTGTGGGACCACCTGTTCGAGGCCCGGCTCGGCACCGGCGACTGGCGCAGCTTCCTCACCGATGTTGGCGCCTATTGCGCCGGGCTGCGGGCCGCCACGCCCGAGGCACGGATTGCCGCGCGCGGAGATACGGCGCGGGAGGTGACGATGGCAGGGCATATCGCTGCGGCCTTGCAGCAAGGCAGCGTGGTGGCGGTGGTCGGCGGCTTCCATGCCCCGGCACTCACCGATCCCTCCGGGTCGGCGTCCAAGACGCCACAAATGCGGGACAGCTACCTGATACGCTACGGCCATGCCGCGATGGATGCGCTGGCGGGCTATGGCGCCGGCCTGCCGCAGCCGGGCTTCTACGATGCGCTCTGGCAGGCAGCCGAAACTTCGGGCGGGACACCCGATTGGCGGGTCTTGGCAGGCGAACTGGTGCAGGATTTCACCCAAGCAATGTCCGCGCGCGGCCACCCTGTGGCGCTGCCGGCCAAAGTCGAGGCGCTGCGCATGGCCGAAACCCTGGCAGGGCTGCGCGGTCGCGCAGCAATCCTGCGGCACGACCTGTTCGACGGCGTCCAGGCGGCACTGACCAAGGGGGAGGTCTCGGTGCGCGAGCCCTGGGCCGAGCGGCTCAGGCGGCATTGGCGCGGCACCGCCCTGGGCGAGTTGCCCGCCGGGATCAGCGCCCCACTGTTGGTGGAAGACGCCCGCGCCCGCGCCGCTGCGCACCGGCTGGCCGTGGCCGATACGCTCGAAAAGCGCCGCTCGCTCGATATCCACCGCAAGCCGCGGCATCTGGCTGCCTCGCGCTTCCTGCACGCGATGGCGCTCTTGGACACCGGCTTTGGCCGAATGGAGGCGGGGCCGGACTACGTCAGCGGAGTCGGCACCGACCGTCTGTTCGAGGAGTGGGCCTATGCCTGGTTGCCCGCGGTAGAAACCCGGCTGATCGAGCTGGCCGCCGAGGGCCGGGGAGAGACGGTGCCCGCCGCAGCCATGGCACAGCTCTGGGCGCAACGCGACAGCGCCGATCCGGCATTGAATCTGGCGCTTCTGGCGCGTGGCATCCGGGCGGGGCTGGGCGCCCGGTTGGTGCCTTTCGCGCAGGCATTCGCCCGGGATATGGCCCAGTCGGGCGGTTTTGCCGAAATCGCCGCGGCGCTGCAGCGGCTTTACGGGCTCGTTCATACTCGCGGGCCGATGCGGCCGCCGGACGAGCTCGATCTGGCCGGGCTCTTGCAGGTGGGCTTCGCAAGGTTGATCTATCTCGCCGACGCTTTGCCGCAGCTGCCCGAAGACATGGTGGCCAAGGCGGTGGCGGCGCTGCGGCTAACGGCCGATCTGCTAGCCTCGGATGGCGAAGGGAGGTTCGACCGGCAGATGTTCGATGATGCCATGGCGCGGCTGGCGGACGTTCGGGCGGCACCGGAGATCACCGGCGCGGCGCTGGCGCTGGCGCTGCGTGCCGGGCAGCTGCCCGCGGCGCGTCTGGTGGCGGCGCTGCGCGGGCATTTCCTGGGTGCGGCGCTCGAAGTGGAAGACCGGATCGGCGTGCTGAGCGGCATGATCGCCACCGTACCCGACTTGCTGTGGCAAGTGCCCGAGGTGCTGGAGACGGTCGATGTGTTTCTTGTGACGCTGGACGAAGCCGATTTCCTGACCCTGCTGCCGAGTTTGCGCCGCGCTCTCGCCGCGCTCAACCCACGCGAGACCGACCGGCTGGCCGATGTGTTGGCGCGGCGCCACGGCGCCCGCCCCGACCCGCTGGTCGCCGGGCCGTTCACCGAGGCCGACTTGGCACTTGGCCTGGCGGCGCAGGCGGCCGTGCTCGCCGCCCTGCGCGCCGACGGGCTGGCGGAAGAAGAAGAGGAGGTGGGCGCATGAGCGAGGCGGTCCGACGCTGGCGCCTGGCGCTGGGGCGTTACGCGCAAGACCGGCTGGGCGGACTTCAGGGTCGCGACGGGCGCATGGATGGCGCGCTCGACTATCTCTATGGCCGGGAATATGCCGACCGCGGGCTCAGGGGGCGCGATGGCAGCCTCGACCCCACCCAGATCACGGCGCTCGACTGGCTGGGCCAGGCGCGCGGCCTGTTCCCCGTGGATGCGTTCGAACTGATGCAGGCCGATGCCTTGAACCGCTATGGCCTGAACGAGCTGCTGCAGGACCCGTCGGTGCTGGCCAGGATCGAGCCGCGTCAAGACCTGCTGCCGGCGATCCTCGGCTTTCACCACCGTGCCCCCGAGGCGATGAAGGCCGAGCTGCGGGCGCTGGCGCAGCGGGTGATCGACCGGATCATGGAACGCCTGAAGCCGCGCGTCGACCGCGCCTTTTCCGGCCAGCGCAACCGCTTTGCGCGCTCGAACGTGGCTCGGGCGGCGAATTTCGACGGTCGCGCAACCCTGCGCGAGAACCTGATGCGCTGGGATCCGGAACGGCAACGGATCATTGCCGAGCGGCCGCGCTTCAATACCAGGGTCAAGCGCCGGCTGCCCTGGACGGTGCTGCTTTGCATCGACCAGAGCGGCTCGATGACCGACAGCGTGATCCATGCCGCGGTGCTGGCGGCGATCCTCACCGGCCTGCCGGGGGTGCGGGTGAAGATGGTGTTGTTCGATACCTCGGTCATCGACGTCACCGACCGGCTGAGCGATCCACTGGACACGCTTCTGTCGGTGCAACTGGGCGGCGGCACGGATATCGGCCAGGCGCTGCGCTATGCCGAGACGCTGGTCGAGGACCCGTCGCGCACGGTGCTGGCGTTGATCAGCGATTTTTACGAAGGCGGATCGGGGCAGGCGATGCTAGGCGCGATCGCCCGGCTTGCCGAAGTGCGGGTGACGCTTCTGGGCCTGCCGGCGCTCGATGACACCGGCCGCGCCTGGTGCAATCAAGATCTGGCCGGAAAGGCGGCGGCGCTGGGAATGAAGATCGGGGCGATGTCGCCCGAACGCTTTGCCGATTGGCTGGCGGAGGCCATCGCATGAGCGCGCTTGAGCAGATGCTGGCCGCCCAGGACGACGCTGCGCTCGAAGCCCTGGCCTCGGTCGGTTTGCTGCGCCGGGCGAAGGCAGCGCTGGAAAAGCCCGGCGCGGTGGGCGCGGTCGAACCCGGCCAAGGGCGCACGGTGCTGCGGATCGAGGGCTTCGAGGTCGTGCTCGGGCCGGACGGGCCGGACGCTGCGCGCTGCGATTGTCCGGCCACCGGGGTTTGCCGGCACATGCTCATGGCGTTGCTGCATCTGCGCGCCGGCGCCGCGCCGCAAGGGCCTTCGGCGCGCGCGCAAATCGCCGGCCTGAGCCTTGCCGAGATCGAAGGCTTCGCCGGGGCCGACTGGCCCCAGGCGCTGCGGATCGCGGCCTTTTCGGCCGCGGCGGGGGGCGGGGCCAACGAGGAAGAAGGCGCGGCGAGCTGCGTGGTCAGCCTGCCGGATGCGCCCGGTCCGGTCACCTTCCTTGCGGGCGGCGGGCTGCGCAAGGCGCTGTTCAAGGGCCCCGAAGGGCGGCGCAGGCGGTTTGTCGCGGCGGCGGCCTTGGTGCTCGGCGGGCATGCGCTGCCGGAGCTGCGGGAGGCTGCCGCGCAGGTCGATCCTGCGCTTCTCGCCGAAGCCGCAGCCGCGGTAACTAGCGCCCTCACACATGGGCTGCGTGGCGATCCGCGGCTGGCGCAGGACCGGCTCTTCGATCTGGCGGTATCGGCCCGCGCCGATGCCGTGCCGAGGTTGGCCGCAACGCTGCGGGCCTTGGCGCGCCAGGCCGGACTTCTTGCGTCGCGCGACCCGGAGGGCGATCCGCTGGCCTGGCTCGGGCAATTGGCCGAGGCCCATGCATTGATCCGGGCGCTGGGCCGTGCGCCGGCAGATGCGGTACTGACCGGGCAGCTCAGGCGCGACTATTCCCCGGCGGCGCCATTCGACCTCGCCGTTCTGGGGGTGGTGCAATGGCGGACCCGCACGGGCGCGCGCGGGCTGACCATTCATGGCTGGGATGGCACCCGGTTCCTGGCCACGGGGCCTGCGCGCGCGGCAGGTGCCGACCCGGGCTTCACCCCGAGCAAGGCCTATCGCCAGGGCTGGTGGCATGGCAAAACGCCGGCGCGTATGACGGGGTCCTTCCTGCATCTTTCGTCACCGCGACTTTCACCCGACGGCATGTTGCCGGGCCAGATTGATTCACTTGTGCTCGAAGGTGGCTTGCAGCCGGACAAATTGCCGTTTCACGACAATTGGGACACGCTGCGCGCAGATCTGGCAACGCGGCAGGGGATCGGTTTACGCACTGCGTCGCGGCCCGCGCCAGCGCTGGTCCACGCATCATGTATTGCGGAACCGCGCTTCGATGCAATCTCGCAGCAAGCCCGGCTGGATATAGGCGATCGAGCAGGGCGGGGATTGGCCTTGTGCCTGCCGGATATGGCCTCTGGCCAGGCCATCTATGAGGCGCAACACCGGGTCGTGGGCCTGCTGATCGAGGCGGTTCGGGAAATGGAGGGCATGTCTTTCCGCCTGATCAGCCTCTATTTCGGCGATCCGTTGCAAGTGTGGAACGTGACACTGGCCCCCCCGCCGAGCGCCATGAGAGAAAGGCGGGGGCTTGATACGCCGAGCGCGACGGCGCATCGCTTGATCCGGCCGAATGTCGCGGAGGTCCGGGAAACCTGCGTTGCAACCGTTGCCAAAAGCGGGATCGAGATCCTTATAGATTCAATCTGCACCTCAGGCGAGGCGTGCCGCGGCTTGGCATTGGCGGCACAGGCCGAGGCGCTGGGCCTGTCACGGGTCGCGCAGAGTTTCTCCCGGCTCGATCCATCCGACAGCCAAGCAACATTGGACTTAGCCTGGGAACTCACCCTGGTTCGCCGGGCGGCACAACTCTGAATTGGCCGGACGTTTTTCAGGATCGGTCCGGCCGAACCGAAGCGCCTGCGTCCGGTTCGGATAGCGCCGACGGGCTGGCCGGGCGGTCCGTCGCTGGGGCGAAGGCGCCCTTCCCAGCGCGGGTAAGAAAATTGGACCTGCTGGGTAAGCTTAGAAACCGCAAGCTATGCGGTTCACGATGATCGCGAATTTCCCAAAACGGACGTTGAGGTCGAAACGGTGAATGCACGGTTTGTCCCACTTTGCCGATCTTCGGGGTACATACGATCGCTTAGGTCTGGCTCTGGTCGCGGGCCAGCCGGGCCTTGCGGCCGCCTCGGCGTTTGGCCAGGCGGGGCGCGCGGGCGGGCAGGTCGGCCATCACCCGGCGGCGTTCGTCCGGGTCCATTTTCGACCATTGAGTGATTTCGTCGATGGTGCGCAGACAGCCGGTGCACAGCCGTTCGGCGGGGTGTATCACGCAGATGCGCACGCAGGGCGATTGCACCTCGTCACGGTTCCAGAGCTCATTATCATCGCTCATGGTGCCGCCTTTATGTGGCGCAGCCGGTCCAGCGCGCCTTGCAGGATGAACCCGGCGGCGACGTGGTCGATCACCTCGGCGCGGCGTCTGCGCGAGGTGTCGGCCTCCAGCAACGCGCGTTCGGCGGCGACGGTGGACAGGCGTTCGTCCCAGAAGGTGATCGGCAGATCGGTCAGGCGGCTGAGGTTGCGGGCAAAGGCGCGGGTCGATTGACAGCGCGCGCCCTCGGTGCCGTCCATGTTGCGCGGCAGGCCAAGGATCAGGCCGCCGACGTTGCGTTTGTCGGCCAGCGCCAGCAGGGCGGCGGCATCCACGCCGAATTTCTTGCGCCGGATGGTTTCCAGCGGGGTGGCCACGCTGAGCATCAGGTCCGAGACCGACACGCCGATGGTCTTGTCGCCCAGATCCAGCCCCATCAGCGCGCGGTGATCGGGCAGGGCGGCGGCAAAATCGCCGATGTCGTCGAAGACGGTCACTCGACCAGGCCGATGCGGATGGCGGCGGCACGGATCATCGCCAGATCGGCGGCGGGGGCGGCGGCAAAGACCTGCTGCGCCTCGTCCCAGATGGCGGCGGCGCGGTCGGTCTGGCCCAATGTGCCAAGGGCATTGATCAGGCGCGCCCATTCTTCGGCAGGGCCGCCTTCGCTGGCCAGCCGGTCGGCCAGCCCGTCGACCATGGTTTCGATCATCTCCATCCGCTCGGCAGGCGACATATCCGCGGCGGCGTCCATATCCTCGGCGCTGGGGCCGCGCAGCGGGGCGCTGGTGGCGGGCGCGGGGGCGGTGTATTCCACACCGGCGCGAAAGGCCAATTCGTCGATCTGGGCGCGGATCGGTTGAATCCAGGGCGCGTCTTCGGGGCCCTGTTCTAGCAGCCCGCGCCAGAACCGAAAGGCGATGTCGGGGCGCCCGGTCTGGGCGAACAGCAGACCCGAATAATAGCGCGCGGTGCCGTTTTGCGGATCGCGTTGCAGGGCCTGGGTCAGCGCGGCTTCGGCCTCGGGCGAGACATAGCCGCCGGCGGCCAGAACCATCATATCGGCCAGCCCGGCGAAATCATTGCCGGTGGCCTGATCGCCCTTCAGCGCGATCAGCTTGGAGTGGGCCTTATAGGCCGCGGTGAAATTGCCAAGCGCGGCCTCGTTGCGTGCCAGAAGCGTCAGCCCCTGCTGGTCGTCGGGGCGGTCGGCCACGACCTTGCGCAGCTGTTCGACCAGTTCCAGCAACCGGGGATCGGGTTCGGCCAGCGCGGGCAGGTTGGGGGATTGAGTTTCGGCCTGCGCCTGATTGGGGCGGCTGGCGCGGTTGACCTCGGCTGCGGCCTTGCGGGCCTCCAGCGGCAGATCGGGATAGCCCACGGCGCCCAGCCGATCATACAGCGCCAGCGCGCCGCCGATCACCGCCACGAAACAAACGATCCCGGCGATCCAGCCGGTCCGGTTCGAGGCCTGTTGATCGCCACCGTAGTTCTGAATGGCGCGGTCGGCCTCCAGAATGCGGCGCGACACCTCAAGCCTTGTGCGGGCGGCATCCTCGGGCGAGATCACGCCACGCGCCAGATCGCGGTCCACCTCTTTCAGCTGATCGCGATAGACCTGCATGTCAAAGGCGGCCGCAGGGGCCTGACCAGCACGTCTGCGCACCAGCGCCAGCAGGATCGGGGCTGCGACCAGAAAGGACAGACCAAGGGCGACAAGCCAGAATTTCATGCGTTCTCCTACACCGGCGATAGAGGCGATGTATCCTGCCACGGCGCGCTGGAAAAGGGGCAAATGGGCACAGGGGGTCCGCCTGCGACACACGATGTCGCGATTTTTTCACCAAGTGCCGCTGGTTGTCGCGGCGCAAATGCATTCCGGTTCCATTACAAGGGGACAGCGCGCCGTTCTGCCATCCGGGGGATTCGATCCAACCATGAAACGCTATTCCGTCTTTGCCGTCGCGCGCGAGGCCGCGCGCTATCACACCGGATGGGGCCGCGCCTGGGCCGCACCGCAGCCGAAAAAGAAATACGACGTCGTGATCGTGGGGGCCGGGGGCCACGGGCTGGCCACGGCCTATCATCTGGGCAAGAACCACGGCATCCGCAATGTGGCGGTGATCGAAAAGGGCTGGCTGGGCGGCGGCAACACCGGGCGCAACACCACCATCATCCGGTCTAATTACCTGCAGGACCCGTCGGCGGCGATCTATGAAAAGGCGCGGTCCTTGTATGAAACGCTTAGCCAGGACCTGAATTACAACGTGATGTTCAGCCCGCGTGGCGTGATCATGCTGGCCCAGACCGAACATGAGGTGCGCGGCTATCAGCGCACGGCCCATGCCAATGCGTTGCAGGGTGTCACCACCGAATTCATCGGGCCCCAGCGGGTCAAGGAACTGGTGCCGATCATCAATATCGACGGGCCGCGTTACCCGGTGCTGGGCGGGCTGTGGCAGGCGCGCGGCGGCACCGCGCGGCACGATGCGGTGGCCTGGGGCTATGCGCGGGCCTGTTCGGACATGGGCATGGACATCATCCAGCAATGCGAAGTGACCGGCGTGCGGCAGGCGGGCGGCAAGGTGGTGGGCGTCGATACCTCCAAGGGGGCGATTGATTGCGACAAGCTGGGCATCGTGGTGGCGGGTCATTCCGGCGTGCTGGCCGATATGGCCGGGTTCCGGCTGCCGATCGAAAGCGTGGCCTTGCAGGCGCTGGTGTCCGAACCGATCAAACCCTGCATGGATGTGGTGGTGATGGCCAACACCGTGCATGGCTACATGAGCCAGTCGGACAAGGGCGAAATGGTGATCGGCGGCGGCACCGATGGCTATAACAACTATACCCAGCGCGGGTCGTTCCATCATGTCGAGGAAACCGTGCGCGCGCTGATCGAAACCTTTCCGATGATCAGCCGCCTGAAAATGCTGCGCCAATGGGGCGGGATCGTGGATGTGACCGGCGACCGGTCGCCGATCCTGTCAAAAACTCCGGTGGAAGGCGTGTTCATCAACTGCGGCTGGGGCACCGGTGGGTTCAAGGCGATCCCGGGATCGGGCTGGGGCATGGCCGAGCTGATGGCCAAGGGCCATTCGCCGCTGACCGCCGAGTTCGGCCTGAACCGGTTCCGCGAAGGCCGCTTTATCGACGAAAGCGTGGCGGCGGGGGTGGCGCATTGATGTCAAGAAGTATCATACTTCATCTTCTAGGACGGGCGTCCATCCTTTTCTGGATTGTGTTGTCGTTCTATTTCGCAGCCCAAGGGGCGCCTGACCTTTTTCAGTCCGCTGGAGTGGTCGGCATCTCTGCAGGGGTCGGGTCCTTTGTTATTAAGCACCATGCCACGCCGTATCCCTATGGCGCCATCGAGATCAACGCATTATTGCAGAAGCAGATCAATCAGGTATCTGATTTGACTAGTAGGGCTCTGGCTCAAAACGCGATTGTGGCAAAAACCTTAGTGGCGAAGTCGCAAGAAAAGGGAGAGCGGATAGACCCGAAACTTATGGCGCTGGCGGACATACCAGATGAGCACATTGTTCGATGTCTCTCGTCAAATTTGGGTGGCACAGAGTTAAGGGCCAATTTGATCACAGAAGATCAGTTGAAGGCCAACACCCGAGTAAATTCCACACGACGAAGCAGTGAAGTTATTCAGGCTATAGTTGTTATTCTTGGAACCCTACAAACCGGTTTTGGGGCTTACTTGATTGAAGCCATTCAGGAAGGTTGGCCATGGTGACTGTCTTAGATCGCTCAAGCCTCGTTACCACAGAACCATTTTCAGCCCGGGGTGCCTGCAGCCCGGGCCGCGCCCGACCCTCCCCCCGGGAGGGCGCACAAGGCGCCCACCCAGGCTCGGGCGCGTCCCTGCGGTGTGAAGCGCCGCATTTGCCCGATGTGGCCGAAAACGGCCCAAGGGTTGCGGGTGTCCCGGCTGTTCGTCGCCGAAATCCTGACGCCTGCGCCGGGACCGTTGTCTCGGTGCGGGGCTGTGCGATCCTGACCTCCTCACCAAAGGAGGGTGCATTATGTCAGACTATTCAACCAACAAAGGCTCGTTCGGGAATTGGCTGGTCGCCGGCGCAATCCTTATCGCGATTGTCATCGTGTTCATGGCGCTTACGGGCGGTGGCGGCGGCGAAACCTCTGCGCCGACCGAACCGGCCGCTCTGGTCGCGCCCGAGGCCACGGCGCCTGTGGACGGAACCGCAGCACCAGCCGCAACCGAATAACGCGCGTTATCGTTGCGCACGACCGGGCGGGCGTCCCTTGGCGCCCGCCTTTGGCGTGACCGCGCGCCCATCCCTGTCCAGCGCGCGCGGAGGCCTGCCATGCTGATCCTGACCTGTCCCTGCTGCGGCATCGCCGCAGAGGAAACCGAACTGCACGCCGGGGGCGAGGCGCATCTGAAACGCTTTGGCCCCGGATCGTCGGATGAGGATTTCGAAGGCTATCTGTTCCAGCGCGAAAACGCCAAGGGCGTGCATTTCGAACGCTGGCGCCACAGCAGCGGCTGCGGCAAGTGGTTCCACGCCGCCCGCTGCACCACCACGCTGGAGGTGTTCGGCACCTATCCGGCGCAGACCACCGAACCGCCGCAAGACATCAAAGACGCAATTACCGCCAAACGCCCCGCCCCGCGCTGGAGAGACATCGCATGAGCACCCGCCTGCAAACCGGCGGCCGTCTGATCGACCGGTCGCACCGTCAAAGCTTTACCTTCAACGGCCGCCCGATGACCGGCTATGCTGGCGATACGCTGGCCTCGGCCCTGTTGGCCAACGACCAGATGATGATGGGCCGTTCGTTCAAATACCACCGCCCGCGCGGGGTGGTGGCCAGCGGCGCCGAGGAACCGAATGCGCTGGTCAATCTGGGCACCGGCGCGCGGTTCGAACCCAACCAGCGCGCCACCACGACCGAGCTGTTCGACGGGTTGGCCGCGGGCAGTCAGAACCACTGGCCCAGCCTTGAATTCGACGTGGGCGCGGTCAACGCCCGCCTGTCGCGGTTCCTGCCGGCGGGGTTCTATTACAAGATGTTCATGTATCCGCGCGCTTTCTGGAAACATGTATACGAACCCTTCATCCGGCAATCGGCGGGGCTGGGCAAGGTCCCCACGGAACCGGACGCCGACCGGTATGAACATTTCCACCTGTTTGCCGATGTGATGATCGTCGGCGGCGGGATCGCCGGGCTGCAGGCCGCGCTGGCGGCGGGCCGCGCGGGCGCGCGGGTTCTGCTGGTCGAACAGACCGCGGGCTGGGGCGGGCGCGCACCGGTCGACGGGGTCAAGGTTGATGGCGAACCGGCGGACGATTGGATCAGGAAATCCGTCGAAGCCCTTGAAAACATGCCGAATGTCACCCTGCGCCTGCGCACGATGGCGGCGGGGGTCTATGACCACGGCTATGTGCTGGCCTATGAACGGGTCGGCGATCACACCCCCGGCGACGGGCGTCCGCGCCACCGGCTGTGGAAGGTGCGCGCCAAACAGGTGATCACCGCCATGGGCGCGATCGAACGCCCGCTGAGCTTTGCCGGAAACGATGTGCCCGGCGTCATGCTGGCCTCGGCCGTGCGGGATTACGTGGTCAACTGGGGCGTCAGCCCGGGCGACCGCACCGTGGTTGTGACCAATAACGACGACGCCTATCGCACCGCGCTGGTGATGAAAGCGGCGGGGCTGGAGGTGCCGGTCATCGTCGACGCGCGCGCCACCGTTACCGGCGATCTGCCACAGGCCGCGCGCGATGCGGGTATCCGCGTCGAATGTGGCCGCGCGATTGCCGCGGTGAAGGGCGGCAAACGCGTTACCGGCGTGACGCTGTGCACGCAGGCAGGCGAGGGCGCGATGCTGGAAGAGGTCGCCTGCGATGTGGTCGCCATGTCGGGCGGCTGGTCGCCGGTGGTGCACCTGTGGTCCCATTGCGGGGGCAAGCTGATCTGGGACGAGGCTCAGGCCCATTTCCGGCCCGATCCGGCGCGCGCGCCGCTGTCGCACGATGGCGCGCCCTTCGTGATCGCGGCGGGGGCCTCGAACGGGCATCTGCAGGCCGGGGCCGTGCTGGCCGATGGCGATGCGGCGGGCAAACAGGCGATCAAGGCCGTGGGGCTGAACGCCAAAGGCGGGGCCATTGCCAAGGCCCACGCGCCGGACGAGGCGGCGATGGAGCCGGTCTGGATCATGCCGCAGGGCGCCCATATCCAGAAACGCATGAAAATGTGGCTGGACTATCAGAACGACGTCAAGGTCAGCGATGTGCAACTGGCCGCGCGCGAAGGCTATGAAAGCGTCGAACATACCAAACGCTATACCACGCTGGGCATGGCAACCGATCAGGGGAAACTAAGCAATATCAACGGACTGGCGGTGTTGTCTCAGTCGCTGGATGCCGAAATTCCGACCGTCGGCACCACCACCTTCCGCCCGCCGTATCAGCCGATTTCCATGGCCGCGATCGCGGGCGAGGCGCGCGGCGCGACCTTCCAGCCGCTGCGCTGCACCCCGATGCAGCAATGGCACGCCGACAATGGCGCGGATTTCGAACCGGTCGGCCACTGGCGCCGCCCCTATACCTATCTGCGGCGGGGCGAGACCCGCGAAACCGCCGTCGCGCGCGAGGTTCGCAATACCCGCAGCAATGTCGGGCTGCTGGATGCCTCGACCCTTGGGAAACTGCTGGTCAAAGGGCCGGATGCGGGCAGGTTCCTGGACCTGCTTTACACCAACATGATGTCCACGCTGAAACCGGGCAAATGCCGTTACGGGCTGATGTGCAACGAAAACGGGTTCCTGATGGATGACGGGGTCGTGGCGCGGATCGACGATGATACCTTCCTGTGCCACACCACCAGCGGCGGCGCCGACCATATCCACGCGCATATGGAGGAATGGCTGCAGACCGAATGGTGGGACATGCAGGTCTATGTCGCCAATCTGACCGAACAATACGCCCAGATCGCGGTGGTCGGCCCCAAGGCCCGCAAGGTGCTGGAACAATTGGGCGGCATGGATGTCAGCAAAGAGGCGCTGCCCTTCATGGGCTGGGCCGATGGCACGCTGGGCGGGGTGCAGGCGCGGGTTTACCGCATCTCGTTCTCGGGCGAGCTGAGCTATGAGATCGCCGTGCCCGCATCGCAGGGGCTGGCGTTCTGGCAGATGCTGGCAGAGGCGGGAAAGGACCACGGGATGATGCCCTATGGGACCGAGGCGCTGCACATCATGCGGGCCGAAAAGGGGTTCATCATGATCGGCGACGAAACCGACGGCACGATCATTCCGCAGGATCTGGGGCTGAACTGGGCGATTTCGAAGAAAAAGGACGATTACCTGGGCAAACGGGCGCAGGAACGGTCGCATATGACCGATCCCAAACGCTGGAAACTGGTGGGTCTGGAAACGCTGGATACATCGGTGCTGCCCGATGGCGCCTATGCGATTGCGCCGGGGCAGAACGCCAACGGGCAACGCAATACGCAAGGGCGCGTCACCTCGACCTATCATTCGCCGACGCTTGACCGGGGCATCGCCATGGGGCTGGTGCTGAACGGGCCCGACCGGATGGGCGAGACCGTGGAGTTCGCCAAGGTCGATGGCAGCACGGTCAGCGCGCGGATCGTCGATCCGGTCTTTTACGACAAGGAAGGGGAGAAACAGAATGTCTGATCCCATCAGCGCCCTGAACGGCGCCCGGTTCGACGGGCTGGTGCAGGTGACCGAGATGCCGCCGCAGGGCATGATCACCCTGCGCGGCGATCTGGCCTCGGTCGCGATCAAGAACGCGGCCACGGGCATTGCCGGGGTGGACATGCCGGGGCAGCGCGGCGTGCATTGCGTGGGCGAAAAAGGCATCTGCTGGATGTCGCCCGATGAATTGCTGGTGCTGTGCCCCTATGCCGAGGTCGGCGTGGCGCTGGCCAGCATGCACAAGACGCTGGGCAAGGATCACGCGCTGGCGGTGGACGTGTCCGACGCGCGCGCGGTGTTTCAGCTGCAGGGCGCGGCAGTGCGCGAGGTGATTGCCAAACTGGCCCCCGTGGATATGGACCCCGCCCAGTTCACCCCCGGCGAAATCCGCCGCACCCGTCTGGCACAGGTCCCCGCCGCCTTCTGGCTGCGCGAAGAGGGGCTGGTACAGGTGATCTGTTTCCGTTCGGTCGCGGGCTATGTGTTTGATCTGCTGACAGGCGCCGCAACCCCGGGGGGTGAGGTCGGGGTCTTTGCCGCGGGCTAGCGGGGTATGCGGCGACGTTGATCGGCGGGATTGGCCCGCTGCGTCCCTTCGGCGACAACCGCGATGTATATCTTGTCTGGACAGCCTTGCGCGGAAATAGGTTTGGAACAGGGACCTGTTGACCCTTGACGAAAGGGGCGCAAGCACTCCATCTGTCCCGTAGTACAACCGAAAACCACTTGATAGGGGGCCCGACAATGGCTTTTGAACTTCCCGATCTTCCCTACGCGCATGATGCGCTTGCCGGTCTTGGCATGTCGCAAGAGACGCTGGAATACCATCACGACCTGCACCACAAGGCCTATGTCGACAATGGCAACAAGCTGATTGCAGGCACCGAATGGGAAAACGCGGCCCTTGAGGACATCGTCAAAGGCACCTATCAGGCCGGCGCCGTGGCGCAGAACGGCATTTTCAACAATGCCTCGCAGCATTGGAACCACGCCCAGTTCTGGGACATGATGGGCCCGGGCGGCAGCGACATGCCGGGCGAGCTGGCCGGTCGTCTGACCGATGCCTTCGGGTCGGTCGACACGTTCAAACAGGAATTTTCCGCCGCGGGCGCGGGGCAGTTCGGGTCGGGCTGGTGCTGGCTGGTGGTCGATACCGACGGTACGCTGAAGGTCACCAAGACCGAAAACGGCGTGAATCCGCTGTGCTTTGGCCAGACCGCGCTGCTGGGCTGCGATGTGTGGGAACATTCCTATTACATCGATTTCCGCAACAAGCGCCCGGCCTATCTGTCCAACTTCCTGGACAATCTGGTGAACTGGGAAAACGTGGCCGAGCGTCTGTCGAACGCTTAAGCGGCGTTCCAGGTTCGAATTCGATCCGGCAGGCCCCGCAAGGGCCTGCCGGTTTGCGTTCGGGGGCAGGGCGCCGTCATTCCACGATGATGACCTGCCCGGTGATCGCACCTTCCACGCTTTTGGCATAGGCGCGGCCGACCCGGTCCGATGGCACCGGATTGTGGCCGGGAAACCAGTCGCCATAGCGTTCGACCGAGGCTTGCAGCAGGCCGGGGCTGACGACGTTGACCCGCTGTCCGCGCGGCATTTCGATGGCCGCGCCCACGACGAACCCGCCCAACGCGCCGTTGGCGGTGGCCGCCGCAGCCCCCATGCGGATCGGATCGCGGTCCAGCACGCCGCTGGTCAGGGTGAAGGACCCGCCATCGGCAATGTGATCCATCCCCACCAACACGACATTGATCTGCCCCATGACCTTGTTGGTCAGGCCCAGCATGACCTGTTCTTCGGTCATGTCGGTCAGGGGGCCGAAATGCACCTGTCCCACGGCGGAAACCACCGCATCGACGGGGCCAGCCTGCCGGTACATCGCCTCGATCGACGACCGGTCGGCGATATCGGCGCGGATGTCGCCGCTGTTGCGTCCGACCCGGATGATGTCATGCCGCGGCGCCAGTTCGGCACAGATGGTGCGCCCGATGTCCCCCTCGGCGCCGATCACGATGATTTCCATGGGGTTTCTCCTTGTGCTGGGGATGGTCCGGCGCCGGTTATCCGGCCCGATGCGCCGCTTTGCTGTCGGCGGGCGCCTGATCGTGGTCCGACATCCCGTAATCGCGCAGCACATGCGCCACGCGCAGGCGGTAATCGGCAAAGACCCCGCCGCGCCCGGCGGTCTGGGCCGCGCGGTGATCGGTGCGGGCACGCCAGCGGGCGACGGCCTCTTCATCCTCGAAAAACGACAGTGACAACAGTTTGTCGGGATTGGTCAGGCTTTGGAAACGCTCGACCGAGATGAACCCTTCGGTCTGTTCCAGATCGGCGCGCAGACCGGCGGCGATGCCAAGATAGTCGTCCTTTTGCCCGTCGGCGGGGAAGACTTCGAAAATGACGGCGATCATGCGGGCTCTCCATGTGGGGTCGAGGCCAGTTTCAGAAATGTCCGGTCCTCGCGCAAGATGAAGTTTTCGCGCAGGGCGAAGGCATAGTTTTCCTGCCCCTGCGGATCGGCCGCCAGCCGGGCGCGATAGGATTCATAGGCGGCAAGGCTGTCGATGGTATAGACGCCGTAAGCCAGCGTGCTGGAGCCTTCGTGCGGGGCGTAATAGCCGATCAGCCCGGCACCGTTGCGCGGGATGCACTGGCCCCATGTGCGGGCGTAGCGTTCGAACTGGGGCTTTTTGGTGGGGTCGATCTGATAGCGGATGAAACAGGTCAGCATGGGGCGGCTCCTTTTGCGATAGGGGGCGGTTGTTGCACGGCTGAGCGCCGGGATGCTTCGACCCGTATCGAACTGTCGGCGGTTGACCGGCGTGATGCGCTGGCCAAGGATGGCGCCATGAAAGAAGGTCCCGATATTTCCCGCATCGCCACGATGATCGGCGAACCGGCCCGCGCCAACATGCTGATCGCGCTGATGAGCGGCAAGGCGCTGACCGCCCGCGAACTGGCGGATGAGGCCGGGGTGACGCCCGCCACCGCCTCCAGCCATCTGCGCAAGCTGCAAGAGGCAGGGCTGATCTGGCCGCGCGCGCAGGGGCGGCACCGGTATTTCACGCTGGCCGGGGCCGATGTGGCCCAGACGCTCGAGGCGCTGATCGGGCTGGCGGCGGCGCGCGGACATCTGCGCACCCGCACCGGCCCGCGCGATCCGGCGCTGCGGCAGGCGCGGGTCTGTTACGACCATCTGGCAGGCGCGCAGGCGGTGCGGATGTTCGACAGCATGGCGCAGCGTGGATTGCTGCAGGTGACGGCTACGGGCATCGCGCTGACCCCGGCGGGGCAGGGGTTCGTCATGGATTTCGGCGTGGCCGAGGCCGCGATCACCGGGCCGGGGCGGCCTGTGTGCCGCGCCTGTCTGGACTGGTCCGAACGGCGCGACCATCTGGCCGGACGGCTGGGCGCGGCCCTGCTGACCCGGATCACAAAGGCTGGCTGGGCGCGCCGACAGGCGGGCAGCCGGGTGATCGAATTTACCCCGAAAGGGCAATCCGCGATTGAGGGGTATTTCCCGCTGGCGGAGATCGCCGCAACGGCAGATATGCGGATCTAGCGGATCCCGAACGAAAAACGGCCGCAACATTGTGCGGCCGTTTCCAATTGTCGTGTTCCGCGTCTTAGCGGTTTTCCACATCCACGTAATCGCGCCGGGTTTCGCCGGTATACAACTGCCGTGGGCGGCCGATTTTCAGGCCGGGGTCGGAAATCATCTCTTTCCACTGGCTGACCCAGCCGATGGTGCGGCTCAGCGCGAAGATCGGGGTGAACATCGAGGTCGGGAAGCCCATCGCCTCCAGAATGATGCCCGAATAGAAATCAACATTCGGGAACAGTTTCTTTTCGGCGAAATACGGGTCGTTCAGCGCCTGTTTTTCCAGTTCCTTGGCAACCTGAAGCGTCGGGTTGTTGTCGATGCCCAGCAGGTCCAGAACCTCGTCCGCGGATTTCTTCATCACCTTGGCGCGCGGGTCGAAGTTCTTGTAGACGCGGTGGCCAAAGCCCATCAGGCGGAACGGATCGTTCTTGTCCTTGGCACGGGCGATGAATTCGGGAATCCGGTCGACGGTGCCGATTTCACGCAGCATTTCCAGACAGGCCTGATTGGCGCCGCCATGCGCCGGACCCCACAGACAGGCAATCCCCGCCGCGATCGACGCGAACGGGTTCGCCCCCGAGGACGACGCCAGACGCACGGTCGAGGTCGAGGCGTTCTGTTCATGATCCGCATGCAGGGTAAAGATACGGTCCATCGCCCGGCTCAGGATCGGATCGACCTGATAATCTTCGGCCGGAACGGCGAAACACATCCGCAGGAAGTTCGACGCGTAATCCAGATCGTTGCGCGGATATTCGAACGGCTGACCAATGGTGTATTTATAGGCCATCGCGGCAATCGTCGGCATTTTCGCGATCAGACGGATCGAGGCGACTTCGCGCTGCCAGGGGTCCGAAATATCGGTGCTGTCATGATAAAACGCGGACATCGCGCCGACCACACCGACCATCACGGCCATCGGATGCGCATCGCGGCGGAACCCGCGGAAGAAATTCATCATCTGTTCGTGGACCATCGTGTGACGGGTCACGCGGTATTCGAAATCTTCCAACTCGGTTGCCGTCGGCAATTCGCCGTACAGCAGCAGATAGCAGACCTCAAGATAATGCGATTTTTCGGCCAGCTGGTCGATCGGATAACCCCGATGCAGCAGTTCGCCCTGTTCGCCATCGATATAGGTGATGGTCGAAACGCAGGACGAGGTCGAGGTAAAGCCGGGATCGTGGGTAAACACGCCAGCCTTGCCGTAAAGTTTGGAAATGTCGATGACATCCGGCCCGACGCTTGGGCTCATCATCGGTAGGTCAATTGTCGTATCGCCAAAAGTCAGCGTAGCAGTCTTGTTGCTGTCAGCCATAGTAATCCCTCTGTTGAGAGACCGGGGCGCGGACCGCACCGGTCGGTGGCGTGGCAGTTAAGCGAGGGGCATTTGCTGCCCACTCATGCCGTTGTGTCGGCGATCCGGGCCAAGGTTTCGTCCCGTCCGATAACAAGCATCATGTCGAAAACGCTGGGCGAAACGGTTCGCCCGGCCAGTGCTGCGCGCAGCGGTTGTGCAAGTTTGCCCAGCTTCAGATCTTTTGTCTCTGCAAAGCTGGATACTGCCGCTTCTAGCGCCTCGCGGGACCAGCTAGCATTTTGCAGATGCGGCGTCAATTCTTTCAGTATGCCACGGGATACCAAATCCAGAGATTTCGCCGCTTTTTCATCCGGGGTGAAGGGGCGTTCGCCAAGGGTAAAATGAGCTTTATCAAGTAATTGTCCGAATGTTCTGGTGCCGGATTTTAAATGGGGCATCGCCCGTTTCAACCCGTCGATTTGATCGGAAGTCAGCGGCGGCATCCCGGTGGCCTGCATATAGCCAAGGGTTTCTTGCAGCACTGCAGCATCGTCCATCGCGGCCATGTGCTGACCCGACAGATTCTCAAGCTTTTTGAAATCGAACCGGGCCGGAGATTTGCCGATTCCGTCAAAGCCGAACCAGTCTTTGGCCTGTGCATCCGAAAAGAATTCGTCGTCCCCGTGGCTCCACCCCAGACGGGCCAGATAGTTGCGCACGGCGGCCGCCGGATAGCCCATCGCCTGATATTCCTCGACCCCCAGCGCGCCGTGGCGTTTGCTTAGCTTTTTGCCGTCGGCGCCGTGGATCAGCGGGATATGGGCATAGACCGGCAGGTCCCAGCCCATCGCATGATAGATTTGCATCTGTCGTGCGGCGTTCGCCAGGTGATCATCGCCCCGGATGACATGGGTCACGCCCATGTCGTGGTCGTCTACAACAACGGCCAGCATGTAGGTGGGTGTGCCATCGGAACGTAACAGCACCATGTCGTCCAACTGATCGTTCTGCCATGTGACATCGCCCTGCACCTGATCACGGATCACGGTGGCGCCTTCACGGGGCGCGCGCAGGCGCACCACATGGGGGGCATCGGGGTGGCTGGCCGGATCGGCGTCGCGCCAGGGGCTTTGATAAAGGGTAGACCGGCCTTCGGCGCGGGCGGCGTCGCGGAAGGCCGCGATTTCGTCCTGCGTGGCGAAACATTTATAGGCGTGCCCGTTGGCCAGCATCGCATGGGCCACTTCGGCGTGGCGGTCGCTGCGTTCGAACTGGCTGATGGCCTCGCCATCGTGATCCAGCCCCAGCCAGTCCAGACCGGTCAGAATCGCCTGCGTCGCCTCGGGGGTATAGCGGGCGCGGTCGGTGTCTTCGATCCGCAGCAGGAACTTGCCGCCCCGGCCACGGGCATACAGCCAGTTGAACAGCGCGGTTCGGGCGCCGCCGATGTGCAGATAACCGGTGGGCGAGGGGGCAAAGCGGGTGACAACCTGTGCGGCGGACATGGGCGTTAACCTTCTGGAAACCATATGGGAGATAGCGTTGGGGCCTGATTAAGCAATCAGGCGGGAGAGAACAAGGGATGCGGCCCCTCGACGCGCTAGAGGCCCAGCGGGGCCATCTGTTCCCATGGGTCCCGGTGGCGCTGGCCTTTGGGATCGGGGGGTATTTCGCGCTTCGGATCGAACCGGGGGGGGTGATCTATGCGGCGCTGGCGGCGGTCGGGTTGCTGTCGCTGGTATTGGCGCGCTGGGGCGGCGAACGGGCCGCACCGGTGTTTTTACTGATGTTTCTGGCGGTTCTGGGCGTCGGGCTGGCGGGCGCGCGGGCCCATATGGTGGGCGCGCCGGTGCTGAAATTCCGGTATTACGGCGCGGTCGAGGGGCGGATCATCGCCGTGGACCGATCGCTGTCGGATGTGCCCCGCCTGACGCTGGACCGGGTCTGGCTGGACCGGATGCCCGCTGCGAAAATCCCCGAAAAAATTCGCGTCTCTTTGCATGGTCCGCAGGATCAGCTGCAACCGCAACCGGGTCAGACCGTCATTCTGACCGCGAACCTGTCGCCGCCCTCGGCCCCGTCCGAACCGGGCGGTTTTGATTTTCAGCGCCGCGCCTGGTTCGACGGGCTGGGCGCGGTCGGATACACGCGCACGCCGGTTTTGCTGTGGGCGCCCGCCGACGAAGGGCGCGCGGGCCTGTTGGTGCACCGCAGCCGGATGGCGCTGTCGCAGGCCATTCGCGACCGGGTGCCCGGTGACGCGGGCGCCTTTGCCGCGGCGATCCTGACCGGGGACCGCTCGGCCATGTCGCGCGACACGTTGCAAACCCTGCGCGATTCCAATCTGGCGCATCTGCTGGCGATTTCGGGGCTGCATATGGGGTTGCTGACCGGGTTCATCTTTGCCGGGGTCCGCTATGGTCTGGCGCTGATCCCACCCGTGGCCCTGCGCTTGCCCACCAAGAAAATCGCGGCCGTGGTCGCGCTGATGGCGGGGGCCGTCTATCTGGCGTTGTCGGGCGGCAATATCGCGACCCAGCGGGCCTTTATCATGGTGGCGGTGATGTTCGTGGCGGTGCTGTTCGACCGGCGGGCGATCACCCTGCGGGCGGTGGCGCTGGCCGCCGTGATCGTGCTGGTGATGGAACCCGAAAGCCTGACTGAACCGGGGTTCCAGATGTCATTCGCCGCCACCACCGCGCTGGTCGCGGTTTTCGGCGCCCTGCGCGACTGGCCCGAGGAATGGTGGCAAGCGCCCCGCTGGGCACGTCCGATCCTTGCGGTGGTGATCTCCTCCGCGGTGGCGGGGGCGGCCACAGCACCGGTGGGGGCCGCGCATTTCAACCAGATCGCGCAGTTCGGGCTGTTGGCGAACCTGATCACCGTGCCGCTGATGGGGCTTTTGGTGATCCCGGCGGCGGTGCTGGCGGCCTGTCTGTCGCCCTTCGGGCTGGCCTTCATCGGGCTGGAGGTGATGCGCTGGGGCATTTTATGGATACTCGGCGTCGCGGCCTGGGTCGCGGGGCTGGAGGGGGCGGTCTGGCCGGTGGTGACGCCGGTGGCGCCGGTTCTGCCGGTGCTGGCGCTGGGGATGCTGTGGCTGTTCCTGTGGCAGGGACGGGTGCGGTTTGCCGGGGTGCTGCCGGTGCTGGCGGGTTTGGCGATGTGGGGCATGACCGAACGGCCCGCCTTGCTGATCTCGGAAGGCGGGGGGCTGGTCGGTGTGCTGACGCCAGAGGGGCGGGCGATGAACAAACCCAGGGGCGAGGGGTTTGTCGCCCGAAGCTGGCTGGAAAACGACGGCGACCGCGCCTTGCAGGATCAGGCCTTTGCCCGCGCCGGGTTTGACGGCGCGCGTGGCGCGTTGCGGGTGCAGGTGGCGGGGGCCGCGTTTTTGCACATTTCGGGGCGGGGCTGGGCCGATAAGATCGCCGATGGCTGCACCGCGGGCTGGGTGATCGTCCCGCAAAAGGTGGCGGATGCACCGCCCGGTTGCCAGTTGCTGGACCGCATCAAACTGGCCCAGACCGGGGCCATTGCGGTCTATCCCGGCGATGCGGGGCCGCGCCTGATCGGCGCGAAAACCCTGAGCGGGCCCAGATTGTGGACTCAGTAGCTGCGGATCAGCCCGACAAGACGCCCCTGCACCTTGACCTGTTCGGATCGCAGCATGCGGGTTTCATAGGCGGGGTTTGCGGCCTCCAGCGCGATCATGTCGCCCTTGCGGCGGAACCGTTTCAGCGTCGCCTCATGCCCTTCGACAAGGGCCACGACAATCTCGCCGTTGTCGGCGGTATTCTGTTCGCGGATCACCACCACATCGCCGTCGTTGATCCCGGCCTCGATCATGGAATCGCCTTTGACCTCAAGCGCATAGTGATGGCCCTGACCCGACAGCATCGATCCGGGCACCGCCACGTTATGCGACGCTTCGCTGATCGCCTCGATCGGGGTACCGGCGGCGATCCGGCCCATGACGGGCAGTTCCATCGCATGCACCGCTTCGACCGGCAGGGCATTGGCGGGGGCGGGCGGCGGTGCGGCGCCTTCGATCACGCGGGGGGTAAAGCCGCCTTTGGCCATCGCATCGGGCAGTTTCACAATTTCGATGGCGCGGGCGCGATGGGCCAGCCGCCGGATGAACCCGCGTTCTTCCAGGGCGGTGATCAGACGGTGAATGCCGGATTTGGACCGCAGGTCCAACGCCTCTTTCATTTCGTCGAACGAGGGTGGAACCCCGTCTTTTTGCAGGCGCTTGTTGATAAACTCAAGCAGTTCCAGTTGTTTGCGTGTCAGCATCGGTGACCCCCGGACGTGTGCCGCCCCGGAACAAAACAGGGGCATCGTTCCCCGTTGTTCTAGTCTTGTTCCTGTTTTGTGTCAACAGGGGGCTTTACAGCGGGATATAATCCATCATGTCGCCCGCCGCGCGCGGCGGGTCGTTGGGCGCACGCACCATCAGCGCATGGGCCTGCGATAGAACCGATAAAAGCGAGCTGTCCTGATTGTCGAACGGGGTCAATCCACCCGCACCCAATTGCGCCCGCATATAGTGTTCGCGCGGGCCGTTCGGGCCGATATCCACCGCCAGCGGGGCGCTCAGACGCGGCGCGGCAGCAGCACCCAGACCCAGCATCTTGCGCAGCGCGGGCAGCAGGAACACATGGCCGCAGACCAGCGACGACACCGGATTGCCCGGCAGCCCCAACAGGGTGGCCGTGCCCAGCCGTCCGGCCATCAGCGGTTTGCCGGGGCGCATCGCCACCTTATAGAACGCGCGGTCCAACCCCATGTCTGCGGCGACCCGACCGACGATATCATGATCGCCGACCGAGGCGCCGCCGATGGTCACGATCAGATCGGCGTCTTCGGCCAGTTTCAGGACCGTGGTCAACGACGCGGCGGTATCGCGGGCGATCGGCAGCAGGCGGGCCTCGGCCCCCGCCGCCTCGACCATCGCTTTCAACCCGAAAGAGTTCGAGGCGATGATCTGATCGGGGCCGGGGGTCTCTCCCGGCATGACCAATTCGTCGCCGGTGGCGATCAGCGCCACGACGGGGCGGCGGTGGACCGGCACCTCGGCCACGTTCATCGAGGCCAGAAGCGCCAGATCGGCAGGGCGCAGCTGGCGCGGGGCGGCGATGCTGTCGCCAACCCGAAAATCGCCCCCGGCGGGGCGGATATTCGTATTTGTATCAATGTCCTGCGTCAGGGTGATAATGTTACCCTCGCGCGTGACATCCTCTTGAATGATCACATGATCAGCGCCTGCGGGCAGCGGCGCGCCAGTGAAGATGCGCACAGCCTGACCAGCGGCAACCTGACCGTCAAAAGCGTGCCCGGCGGCGGCCTCGCCGATCACCGTGAATTGCGTGCCCCGGGACAGGGCATCGCCGCGCACCGCATAGCCATCCATGGCCGAGGCCGCGAAGGGCGGCTGATCGCGCATCGCGGTCACATCGCGCGCCAGCACCCGGCCAGCGGCATCGCCCAGCGGCACGGTTTCGACGTTCAGCGGGCTGACCAGCGCGAAGATCTGTTCAAGCGCGGCGTCGACGGGGATCATACAGGCGCCTCGTACCGGCCGGATTTTCCGCCCTCTTTCAGCACCAGCCTTATGTCGGACAGGACCATGCCCTTTTCGACGGCTTTCAGCATGTCATAGACGGTCAGCCCGGCCACCGAAACGGCGGTCAGCGCCTCCATCTCGACGCCGGTCTGGCCGGTGGTCTTGACGGTCGCCTCGATCCGGACGCCGGGCAGGGCCGGGTCGGGGTGCAGTTCCACCGCCACCTTGGTGATCGGCAGCGGGTGGCACAGCGGGATCAGATCAGCGGTCCGTTTCGCGCCCATGATCCCGGCCAGCCGGGCCACGGCCAGAACGTCGCCTTTCTTGGCGGAGTTTTTCACCACGATCTCAAGTGTTTCTGCGGACATCTTCACGCAACCAGAGGCGACCGCCACGCGCGATGTCACCTCTTTGTCCGAGACATCGACCATATGGGCGTCGCCCTTGCCGTCAAAATGCGTCAGGCCCGACATCACGCCCCCCCATGAGCGGTCAGCGGGGCGGACAGCAGGGTCTGGGTGGCGTGGGCCACGTCGTCCTGCCGCATCAGGCTTTCGCCGATCAGGAAACACCGCGCACCATAAAGCGCCAGATCGGCCAGATCGGCGGGGGTGGACAGCCCGCTTTCGGCGACGATGATGCGATCCTCGGGCACCCGTTTGGCAAGGGTGCGGGTGGTATCAAGCGTGGTCTCGAAGGTATTGAGATCACGGTTGTTTATCCCGATCAGGCGGGATTTCAACCGGCTTGCACGCTCCAGCTCTTCGGCGTTGTGGACCTCGATCAATGCGTCCATGCCCCAGGCGTCGGCGGCGGCCTCCAGTTCGGCGGCTTGGTCATCTGATACGCTGGCCATGATGATCAGGATGCAGTCGGCCCCCCAGGCGCGGGCCTGCGCCACCTGATAGGGGTCATACATGAAATCCTTGCGCAGCGCGGGCAGGTCGACCGCGTCGCGTGCGGCGATCAGAAACTCCGGCGCGCCCTGGAACGAGGGCGTGTCGGTCAGCACGCTTAAACAGGTGGCGCCGCCCTTGGCATAGGCCTGCGCCAGCGCGGGCGGGTCGAAATCGGCGCGGATCAGCCCTTTGGAGGGGCTGGCCTTCTTGATCTCGGCGATCAGCCCGTAACCGGTGCGCGCCGCCGCGACCAGTGCATCGGCAAAGCCGCGCACGGGGGATGCGTTCCTGGCGGCCTCTTCAACCTCGGACAGGGGGAATTCGGCGCGGGCGGCGGCGATCTCGTCCAGTTTATAGGCTTTGATCTTGTCCAGAATGGTCGGGGTCATGATGCCTCCGTTGTCAGTTTGGCCAGCGCGTGCAGCTTGGCGATGGCTTTGCCGCTGTCGATGCTTTCCGACGCAATTTCAACGCCTTCCGGCAAAGTGTTCACCTTGCCCGCAACGATCAGCGCGGCAGCGGCGTTCAGAAGGACCGCATCGCGGTAAGCGCCTTTGGCCCCCGACAGAACGGCGGCCAGCGCCTTGCCGTTTTCTTCGGGGGTGCCGCCGGTGATCGCCTCGAACGGATGGGTGGGCAGGCCTGCCTCATCGGGGTGCAGCTCGCGGTCGGTGATCACGCCGTTTTCCAGCGCCGAAACCCAGCTGATCCCGGTGATCGTCAGCTCATCCGTCCCGTCCGAGCCGTGGACCAGCCAGGCCTTTTCCGATCCGAGTTCGGCCAGCGTTTCGGCCATCGGCCGGATCAGATCGCGCGAAAACGCCCCGGTCAGCTGGCGTTTGACGCCGGCGGGGTTGGTCAGCGGGCCCAGAATGTTGAAAATCGTGCGGGTGCCCAGTTCGGCCCGCACCGGCATCACATGTTTGATCGCCGGGTGATGCATCGGCGCCATCATGAAGGCGATGCCGACCTCGGCCAGTGCGCGTTCGACCACATCGGGGCCGATCATCACCTGAACCCCGTTCTGGCCAAGCGCATCCGCCGCGCCCGAATTCGACGACAGTTTGCGGTTGCCGTGTTTGGCCACGGGCACGCCCGCGCCCGCCACGGTAAAGGCAGTGGCGGTGGAGATGTTCAGCGTGGCCTTGCCCGATCCGCCGGTGCCGACGATGTCGATCGCGCCTGCGGGGGCCGTGACCTTGTTGCATTTGGCGCGCATCACGGCGGCGGCGGCGGCGTATTCGTCAACGGTTTCGCCGCGCGTGCGCAGCGCCATCAGCAAACCGCCCATCTGAGCGGGGGTGGCTTCGCCGTCGAACAGGATCTCAAAGGCGGCTTCGGCCTCGGCCCGGGTCAGGGGGCGGTCGGCGGCGGCACCGATCAGGGGTTTCAGCGCATCGCTCATGCGGGGACCTTCACCATGTCCAGAAAGTTCTTCAACAGTTGATGCCCGTGTTCCGAGGCGATGCTTTCGGGGTGGAACTGGACCCCGTGCATCGGCAGGGTCTTGTGGCGCAGCCCCATGATGGTGCCATCCTCAAGCCAGGCGTTGACCTCAAGGCAGTCGGGCAGGGTGTCGCGGTCGATGATCAGCGAATGATAGCGCGTCGCTTCGAAAGGCGAAGGCAGGCCCGCGAAAACGCCGGTGCCGTCGTGGTGCATCGTTCCCATCTTGCCGTGCACGATATCGCCCGCGCGGATCACTTTGCCGCCAAACGCCTCGCCAATTGTCTGGTGCCCCAGACAGACGCCCATCAGCGGTGTGCCGGTTTCAGCCGCGGCCAGCGTCAGCGATAGGCAGATACCTGCCTGCGACGGATCGCAGGGGCCGGGCGACAGCAATATCGCCTCGGGGCGCAGGGCCATCGCCTGTTGTACATCCAGCGCATCGTTGCGGTGGACCTGCACATCGGCGCCCAATTCACCCAGATAATGGACAAGATTGTAGGTAAAACTGTCATAGTTGTCGATCAACAGCAGCATTTTGGGTGCTTTCCTGAAATGGGGGTGACCCCCCGCACATGGTCGCGGTATACATGTTCAGAGCCGCGTGCCGGGGTCAAGGCCCGAGCCGCGGGTAAAAAACAAGAGCTAGGCAAAAGTCGTAAAGACGGAGGCGAGAATGAGCAGAGGTTTTCTGAGCGGTGCCGTAACCGGTCTGGTCATCAGTGCGGTGGGCCTGTCGGCGGTGTCGGTGATGTTGCCGCCGCCCGCGCGTGTGACACAGCCGGGATCCGAGCAAACGCCCGCTGCGACCCCGCCCACGCTTGAGGCGGCAGCCACGCCCGACGCCAGCCCGCAGGAACCCGAGGTTCCCGCGCCAAAGCCAACCCCGGTTGCGCCAACGGCCGGTCTGGTCGAGGTTCCGGTGGGGTCCGAATTCAACCGTGTGCCCGCCGAAAGCGTGGCCCGTTTGCCCGCGACCGATCCCTCTGCCGCCCTTGCCCCGCCCAGCGGCGTGACCGCCCCCAGCCCGGCGCCCGGCGGCCAGCCGCCGGTGGCGGATACCGCGCCGACCGCCACGCCGCAGGCACAAGCGCAGGGGGTCGCGCCGCCGCCGGTTCCGGATGCCGAGGCCGGACAATTCGGCGCGGGGGTTTCGGGGGCGGGGGACGAGCCGGTTTTGCCCAGCCCCAATGCGCAGAACCCGACCGCCCCGGATGTCGAATCAGCGCCGCGCATTGCGGCAGCCCCGGCGGTGCCGGAACCGACCGCCCCTGCGCCATCGCCTGCGGCCGAACCGGCCCCTGCGGCGCAGCCCGCCCCGGAATCCGCGCCCGCCCCGGAGCCAGAGCCGGAACCTGCCCCCACAGAGCCCGCGGCTGATGCCCCCAGCGCACCTGCGGCGATCCGGGTGCCTGTCCCGGGCGGAGAGATCAGGGCCCCCAACGTACGGGTCGGACGCTTGCCCAGCATCGGGGCCGATCCGGAACCTGCGGACACGGGGCCAGAGGCGGAACAGGCCGATCCGGCCACTTTGGGCGCGTTGGCGCGCTATGCCCAACCGTTCGAGCCCGAGCCGGGCAAGCCGCTGTTCGCGGTCATTCTGATCGATGCGGGCGACGCCGGGCTGGATCGGTCGACGCTGACGACATTTTCATTCCCGGTGACCTTTGCGGTGCCGGCCTCGCGCCCTGATGCGGCGCAGGCGGTCGCGGCTTACCGCGCGGCGGGGTACGAAGCCGTGCTGCTGGTCGACGGGTTGCCCGCCGGGGCGACGGCCAAGGACCTGGAGGTCACGCTGAGCGCCTATCTGGGCAGCATCACCGGCACGGTGGCGGTGATGGACGCGGAATCCGGCGGGTTTCAGGCCAAGCGCCCGCTGTTGCGTCAGCTGGCGGCCATTCTGGGCGACAGCGGCCATGGGCTGGTAACCTATGATCAGGGGCTGAACAGCGCCGAACAGGTGGCCACCGCGGCCGGGGTTCCGAACACCGCGATTTTCCGCACGCTGGACGCGCGTCAGGAAGGGGTGGCCACGATCCGCCGTTATCTGGACCGGGCGGCGTTCCGGGCCGGTCAGCAGGGGCAGGTGGTGATGCTGGGGCACAGTTACCCCGAAACCGTCACCGCGCTGTTTTCCTGGGCGCTGGAAGGCAAGGGGGCGGATGTGAACCTGGCGCCGCTGTCGGCGATCCTGCGCGGGCAGTGATCCCGGCGGGGTCTGATCCGAAGGAGGCGCGTTCCGCGCCACGGCTTTCGTCTCGTGCCCCCCTTTTGGGGGCACTCGGGCGGGCGTCTAGCGGTTGCCGTTGCGCACGAACAGTCCGGCGTCTTCGGCGGCCTTGCGGATGGCGCGGGATTTGTTGACGGTTTCGTCGAACTCGGCCTCGGGGTCGCTGTCATAGACCACGCCGCCGCCGGCCTGAATGTAAAGCTGTTCGTCCTTGATCACCGCCGTGCGCAGGGCGATGCACATGTCCATGTCGCCATCGGCCGAGAAATAGCCGACGCCGCCGCCATAGACGCCGCGTTTTTCCGGCTCCAGCTCGTCGATGATTTCCATCGCGCGGACCTTGGGCGCGCCGGATACCGTGCCCGCGGGCAGACCGGCCAGCAGCGCCGACAGCGCATCCTGCCCGTCGGCCAGTTCCCCGACCACGTTCGAGACGATGTGCATCACGTGGCTGTAGCGTTCGACGATGAATTTCTCGGTCGGGTGGACGGTGCCGATCCTGGCGACGCGGCCGACGTCGTTGCGCCCCAGATCCAGCAGCATCAGATGTTCGGCCAGTTCTTTCTTGTCGGCCATCAGATCGGCCTCTAGCGCGCGATCCTCATCCGGGGTTTTGCCGCGCGGGCGGGTGCCCGCGATCGGGCGCACGGTGACCTCGCCATTGCGCAGGCGGACCAGAATTTCGGGGCTGGCGCCCACCACCTGAAACCCGCCGAAATTGAAATAGAACATGAAGGGCGACGGGTTGGTGCGCCGCAGCGACCGGTAAAGCGCGAAGGGCGGCAGGGTGAAGGGCTGCGTCCAGCGCTGCGAGGGCACCACCTGAAAGATGTCCCCGGCGCGGATATATTCCTTGGCCCGTTCGACGGCGGCCAGATAGGCGGGTTTGGTGAAATTGGATTGCGGTTCGCCCACCGGGGCGACCTCGCCCAGATCGCGGGTGGCGTCGGGGGGCAGGCGGTCCAGATCGCGCAGCGCGTCCATCACCCGTTCGGCAGCCTGGGCATAGGCGGCGCGGGCGTTCAGCCCCGATCCGGCCCAGGCGGGGGAAACGATCGTGACCTCGCCCTTGACCCCGTCCAGCACCGCCACGACCGAAGGCCGCAGCATCAGTGCATCGGGCAGGCCCAGCGGGTCGGGGTTGACGTCGGGCAGGTGTTCGACCAGCCGGATCATGTCATAGCCCAGATAACCGAACAGGCCAGCGGCGACGGGGGGCAGGTCGGCGGGCATGTCGACCCGGCATTCGGCCAGCAGCGCGCGCAGCGTGTCCAGCGGCGCGCCCTCCAGCGGCTCGAACGCCTCTGGGTCGATCCGCGCCTGCCGGTTGATCCGGCTTTGCGTGCCCCGGCAGTCCCAGATCAGATCGGGTTTCATGCCGACGATGGAATAGCGCCCGCGGGTTTCGCCGCCGGTCACGGATTCCAGCATGAAGCTGTCCTTGCGCGCCTCGGCCAGTTTCAGCATCAGGCTGACGGGCGTGTCCAGATCGGCGGCCAGCCGGGCATAGACCAGCTGGGTCTTGCCCGCGGCAAACCCCGCCTCGAATGTTTCAAAAGAAGGGGTCAGTGCCGCCATGGTGCCGCCTTTAGGGGAATTGCGCGTGGACGGCGTTGATCGCCGCCTGGTTCAGGCTCAGCCCGCCGCTTTGGACCAGGGCCTGCGAAAATCCGGTGAACAGATCCTGCGCGATGCCCTGCGCCGCCTGACTGGCCATCGCGTTCATCAGGAAATCGCTGGCCTGATCTTCGGTGTCGGGCGGCAGGGTGCCGTCCAGCCGCAGCAGATAGACATTGGCGCCATCGTCCACGACCGTTGCGGCGCCTTCGTCCAGCGCGAACAGCGGTTCAACCAGCCCGACGGGGTTCACACCGCCGCGGGTCAGGCCTTCGTGCGTGGCGACGTCCAGACCGAAACTGTCGATCGCTTCGCCCGCGTTCAGGCGCGCCAGCAGCGCCTCGGCCTGCTGGGCCAGCTGGGCGCGGGTTTCGGCCGCCTGCCACCCGGCAATCGCGGCCTCGCGCACGTCGTCCAGCGGGCGCAGGGCGGGCGGGGTGACTTCGTCCAGCCGCAGGGCGAAGATACCGCCGTCTTCCAGTTCGGCGACTTCGGGGAAATCGTCGGTCCGGGCCTGATCGGCGGCATCGCGGAAGGCGTCATAGGCGGCGATATCGTCGACCATGCCGGGGAAATAGGCGATCTGGCCCAGTTCCATTTCGGTTTCGGTCGCCAGTTCCTCTATCGTGGCGCCAGCGGCCAGACGGTCGTCGATGTCGGTGATGGCATCGGCGATGATCCGGCGGGCGCGGTCAAGGGCGGCTTCGGGGCGCAGATCGGCGCGCGCGTCTTCAAAGCTGGTTTCGCGGGCGGCCAGAACCGCGTTCATCCGGAACAGGGCAGGGCCCAGATCGGTGTCATGCGGTCCGGACACCCCGGGATCGGTCAGGGCAAAGATCGCCGCGCCCGCGGCACCCAGATCGGATTGCACCACATCGCCCAGATCGATGTCCGACAGGGCCAGACCGCGGTCTTCGACCAGCGCCTCGAACGTGACCTCGCCGCTGTTCAGACGGTCGGCGGCGGCCTGCGCTTCGTCAGCCGTGCCAAAGACCAGCCGTTCGACCAGACGCCGTTCGGGCTGAACGAATTCGTCGATCCGCTGGTCGTAAAGTTCGCGCAGCGTGTCGTCGTCGATTTCGACCGTATCAAGGATCATGTCGGGGGTCAGCCAGGCATAGGTGATCGCCTTGGTTTCCGGCGCGGTGAAGGTTTCGGCATTGGCGTCGTAATAGGCCTGCAGCGCTGCATCATCCGGGGTGCCGACCGGGGTGTCCAGCGTGGTTTCATCCAGTTGGATCAGGGAATAGCTGCGGCGCGCGGCGAAATAGGTCAGCAGCGTTTCGGTATAGGCCGCAGGCGCGCTGACACCGGCAACAATGCCGCCCTGCAACAGGGTGCGGGCGGTTTCCTTGCGGATCTGCGCCTCGAACTCGGCTTCGCTCAGGCCGTTCTGTTCCAGCGTGAAACCATAGGCTTCGCGGTCGAACGTACCGTCGATGCCCTGAAACGCCGGGATTTGCAGGACCTGCGTGCGCACCTGTTCGTCGCCGACCGACAGGCCGATGCGTTTAACTTCGTTGTCCAAAGCGGCAGAGGCGATCAGCTGCTGGCGGACCTGCGCGGCCAGTCCGGTGGCTTCGGCTTCGGACACGGTGATGGGGCGGCCTTGCGCGGCCTCTTCGGCGCGCAGGGCGTTTTGCAGGGCGCGGGCATAATCGTTGATGTCGATTTCTTCATCGCCGACGGCGCCGATGTTGCCGGTGCTGCCGCCAAAATTGCTGGCGCCAAAGCCGGCAAGGCCCACGATCAGTAGCAAAAGAATGATCCAGACAATGATATTGCCGGTTTTCTTGCCCGCGCTGCTTGCCATGCTGTGTCTCTTTCCTGCGTTTGGTCGATGCTGTGTAAAAGGTTGCGCAAGGCGCCGCAAGCGTCATGGGGCGAAGGCGGCCAATCGGTCAAACAACTGTGAAATTCCGGCGCTGTCGACATTGGCAAAGGCGATGCGCATCTGCTGTTTGCCGCCTGCGTCGCCGTCGGGGGTGAACATGGTGCCGGGCAGCATCAGAACCGCCTGATCGCGCACCAGACGCTGGGCCAGCTGGTCCGACGGCATGTCGAACGGATGCTGGTAATAGGCGAAATAGGCACCGACGCCCAGCAGGGTCCAATCGGGCAGCGTGGCATCGGCCTGTACGATCGCCGCGCGGCGGGCCAGAATCTCATCGCGTTCGCCCGCCAGCCACTGGTTCAGGTTTTCCATTCCCCAAAGGGCGGCATATTGGCCGATCTGGTTGGGACAGATGGTGACGGTGTCCAGAAATTTCTCGACCTCGGCCAGCCGCGCGGTCGCGGCGGTGATGGCGCCGACCCGGTGCCCGGTCAGCCGGTAAGCCTTGGAAAAGGAATAGAGCTGGATCAGCGTTTCGTCCCAGTCGGGATCGGTGAACAGATCGTGCGGCGCGGTGCTGCGGCTGTCGAAATCGCGATAGGTTTCGTCGATGATCAGGGCCAGCCCGCGCGATTTGGCAAGTTCGTAAAAGGCGCGGACGACTTCGGCCGGGTATTCGACGCCGCCGGGGTTGTTGGGGGTGACCAGCACGATCGCCCGGGTGCGCGGGGTGATCCGTTCCGCACAGGCCGCGACCTCGGGGATCAGACCGGGACCGGCGGGCAGGGGAACGGTGCGCACGCCCAGCATGTCCAGCCACATTTTATGATTGAAATACCAGGGGGTTGGCAGGATAACCTCATCCCCTTCGGCGACCATGGTGGCGATCGCCGCACAGAACGCCTGATTGCAGCCCGAGGTGATGGCCACCTGATCCGGGGCCACCGCGCCGCCATAGGCATCCGCCCATGTCGCGGCCACCCGCGCGCGCAGATCGGGAAGGCCCAGAACCGGACCATAAAGATGCGCCTGCGGCACGTTCATCGCCACCTCGGCAATCGCTTCGCGCAGGGCGCGCGGGGGCAGATCGACCGGGGCGGCCTGGCTGACGTTCAGCAGCGGCTTGTCATCGGCAAAGGTGACACCGTCCAGCCAGCGCCGCGCCTCCATCACCGGCGGGGCAAAGGTTGTCTGCGTGCGTGATAGAGCCATGTTCAAAACTGCCAGTGAAGGTCGGGTGTCAGGGGATCAGTCGGTGCCCCGGTAGGGTTCGACATATTGCAGGGCCATGTCCCAGGGGAAGAAAATCCAGGTGTCCTGGCTGACCTCGGTGATGAACGTGTCCACCATCGGGCGGCCCTTGGGCTTGGCATAGACCGTTGCGAAATGCGCCTGTGGGTACAGGGCGCGCACCAGTTCCAGCGTTTTGCCGCTGTCGACCAGATCGTCGATCACCAGAATGCCGGTGCCATCGCCCATCATCGCGCTGTCGGGCGCTTTCAGCACCTCGGCGTCCATCTGCGACTGGTGGTTATAGGATTTCACGCTGATCGTATCGACCGCGCGAATGTCCAACTCGCGCGCGATGATCATCGCCGGGGCCATGCCGCCGCGGGTGATCGCCACGATCGCCCGCCATGCGCCGTTATCGGGCCCGTGACCGTCCAACCGCCAGGCCAGCGCCCGGCTGTCGCGGTGAATCTGGTCCCAGCTGATGTGGAATCCTTTTTCGTGGGGCAGGCGATCGCTCATGG
This sequence comes from uncultured Paracoccaceae bacterium, assembly GCA_947500775.1. Taxonomy (GTDB): domain Bacteria; phylum Pseudomonadota; class Alphaproteobacteria; order Rhodobacterales; family Rhodobacteraceae; genus CANMTD01. Next base: position 728,447 of record CANMTD010000002.1, on the reverse strand, counting down.
TCTTAGTCTCCGTTGGCGGGTTTGCGTCCCGTCACCGCATCGATATCGGGGGCGTCCACGGCCTTCATCCCGACAACATGATAGCCCGCATCGACATGCAGGTTTTCCCCGGTGGTGCCCGATCCCAGATCGGACAGCAGGTAAAGTGCGGCCTTGCCGACCTCTTCCTGCGTTACATTGCGGCGCAGGGGCGAATTCAGCTCGTTCCACTTCATGATATAGCGGAAATCGCCGATACCCGAGGCGGCCAGCGTCTTGATCGGCCCGGCAGAGATCGCATTCACCCGAATACCGTCCTTGCCCAGATCTTCGGCCAGATATTTGACCGAAGCCTCAAGCCCCGCCTTGGCCACGCCCATCACATTATAATGCGGCATCACCTGTTCGGCACCGTAATACGTCAGCGTCACGCAGGAGCCACCATCGGTCATCAGCTTTTCGGCGCGTTTCACAACGGCGGTAAAGGAATAGACCGAAATATCCATCGTCATGCGGAAATTTTCGCGGCTTGTATCGACATAGCGGCCGCGCAATTCGCCCTTATCCGAGAACCCGATCGCATGGACGAGGAAATCCAGCCGCCCCCAGACCTTTTCCAGCTCGGCAAACAGCGTGTCCATCGACGCCTCATCCGCGACATCGCATTCGATCAGGATGTCCGATCCAAGCTGTGCGGCCAGTGGTCCGACCCGTTTTTTAAGCTGTTCGCCCTGATAGGAAAACGCCAGCTCTGCCCCGTGTTCGGCACAGGTCTTGGCAATCCCCCAGGCAATAGACTTGTCGTTCGCCAGACCCATGATAAGGCCGCGTTTCCCGTCCATTAGTTTTGTTGACATTCGGCGCCCCTTGACCACCTTTTCAGAAGTGTCAGAGGTGTAGGGCAAATGGGGGGCTGCATCAAGAGTGCTGCTCTCACGTTCGATTATTGACCAATTGGTCAAGAGATTGTACCAGCGCCTGCGCGAATGGAGAATGTTATGACTGATCGTAGCGGGATATTCGCTGGGGATGATCCTTTTGTCATCGCCCGGTCCTGGTTGGCCGAGGCTGAAAAGACAGAACCAAACGACCCGAACGCGATGGCGTTGTCGACGGTCGACGCGTCGGGCATGCCCAATGTACGTATGGTTTTACTGAAAGAGATCGAGGATGATGCCTTTGTCTTTTACACAAACTACGAAAGCCAGAAGGCGCAGGAAATAGAAGGCTCCGGGACAGCCGCATTTGTGTTACACTGGAAATCACTTCGGCGGCAGATACGTGTCCGGGGGGTAACGGAACGGGAAGACGGTGCTCAGGCAGATGCCTATTATGCGTCGCGCTCTCTGAAAAGCAGGCTGGGCGCCTGGGCATCGCGGCAATCACATCCATTGGAGTCGCGCGCTGCCTTGGTCACTGAGGTGGCACGGGTGACAGTCAAACACGGGATATCCCCGGCACGCCCGCCTTTTTGGGGGGGCTGCCGGGTGCGCCCGGTCGAAGTGGAGTTCTGGGCCGATGGGGCATATCGGCTGCACGACCGGTTCCGTTGGACCCGGAAAAATATTGGTGGCGAATGGGGGATCGCGCGGCTAAACCCCTGACATTCACGCATCGTGAAATGCAAGGCGTTGAGCTGAATGATAAATTTTGCCTTGCAACCGACGTGGGGTCTGTCACAAAAGAATGATGGGGATGACGCGATAAATGCTGTGTGTGAACAAATGATGAGTGAACAGGACGAATCCGAATTTCAGGCCATTTCAGGCCGGGTAAAATGGTTCGATCCGACCAAGGGATTTGGGTTTGTCGTCGCCGATGGCGGTGGCCCCGATATTCTTCTGCATGCCAATGTGTTGCGCAACTTCGGGCAAAGCTCGGTTGCGGATTCCGCGGGCATCGAAGTTTTGGTTCAAGAAACCGACCGGGGGATTCAAGCCACGCGCGTGTTGCGGATCGAACCGCCCGAGGGATCGGCCGGCCTGGTGCTGGACGAACTTGCACCCGCGGACGAAGCGGAACTGGATTCGGCGCCTCTGGAACCCGCGCGGGTCAAATGGTTCGACAAGGCCAAGGGGTTCGGGTTTGCAAATGTCTTTGGCAGTTCGGACGATGTGTTTGTCCATGTCGAGGTATTGCGCCGGTCCGGACTGGCCGATCTGCAACCGGGCGAGGCGGTCTGTCTGCGGGTTGTGGATGGCAAACGCGGACGCATGGCAACGATGGTGAGCTCGTGGGAAAGTGCCACATTCGAAGACGAGGGTTAGGCTGGCTGCTTGCCGGGCTGATCGCGTCGGCGGCCCCCGCTCTGGCGCAGTGCAGCGACGATGTCGTCGTCTTGCGCGGTGCCTGGGGGCAGGCCCGGTTCAACGTGGAACTTGCCGACGACTTTGACGAACGCAGCCGCGGGTTGATGCACCGCGAAGCCATGCCGACCAGCGCGGGGATGCTGTTTCTTTACGATCAGCCCCATCATGCGGTGTTCTGGATGCGCAATACGCTGATCCCGCTGGACATGCTGTTCATCGATCCACAGGGGCGGGTCTTGCGAATTCATGAAAACGCCATCCCGCTGGATGAAACCCAGATCGATGGCGGCACGGGGGTCAGCGCGGTGCTGGAAATCAACGGCGGGCTGGCCGCGCGCATCGGAATTGCGGTCGGCAGTCAGGTCAGACATCCCGCATTTGGCGACGCGGCCCTGTGGCCCTGCTAAGCCGCGTCAGCCAATATCGACATATCGAAAATTTGGGCTTTTCAATCCCGGCGGCGGCGGTTACGTAGGCGGCCTAGGTTCGGGGCGTAGCGCAGCCTGGTAGCGCGACGGTTTTGGGTACCGTAGGTCGCAAGTTCGAATCTTGCCGTCCCGACCAGATTTCAACGGCGCCGGTCGCTTTGGCAGACTCCGGGTTTGTGGTGCCTACAAGGGGGTTCCCATGAAACGGCTGATCCTACATGTTGGCACGCATAAGACCGGAACCACCGCGATACAGCACTTTCTTTATGCCGATCGCGCCCGGCTGGCGCAGGCGGGTGTCCTGTATGCGCCCTGCAATGACCTTCTGGGGGGGGTGCGATACGCACAGCACGGGGTGGCCCATGCGTTGTCACGGTATGACGCCGCCGATCGCGAGGCGCTTGAAACCTATCGCGGGCGGCTGCTTGATACGCCAGCGGACACGATCCTGATCAGCGCCGAACCCTTCTATCGACATTTCGACCAATCCTCGGGCGGCGATCAAAACGCTCACGCCTGCTTTTCCGATTTGCGCGCGGCTTATCTGGACCGGGTGGCCGAATATTTCGCGCCGTTCCAGACAGAGGTCTCTATCTATTTTCGGCGCCCCGATCACTATGCGACCTCGCTTTACAAAGAGAACATAACATCGACAAACCTGACGGAAAAGTTCGACACCTATCTGACGTCAAGCCCGCGGACATCCCTGTTTCGATATCAGGATCGTCTGGCCGAGCTTCAAAAGCGATTTGAAAAGGTCGCCGTCCATTCCTTTGAAGAGGCGTGCAAAATCGGGCTGGTCGATGCGTTCTATGAACATCACGGATTGCCGCGGCCCGAAGCTGTCGACGCGCCGGACGCCATGCGAAGCGGCATCCCCGAACGCGCAACGCTTTGGCTTGTGCGCAGCAAACAGGCCACGGCGCTTGACGTGCGCGACCGTGAACGGCGCTGGACCTTTGCGCTGTCCGACGACGGGCAGCAGCTTTTCCAAAGCGCGCATAAGGAAATGTTCTGGCAGGATGACGCCGCACGGCTGGCGTTTGTGAAACAGTCGTTGGACGGCTTTGCATATCGGGATTTCTGGACCCTGAATGCCGGGACCGCCCAGCCGGTCCAATGGTCGGACGAGGATCAGGAGCGGGCCAATCGCGCGTTCGAGGATTGGGCCGAACGCAATGCTGCACAGTTGCACGCGCGCGAAACGCAAGGGGTATCGCCATATATGGTGGACGCCAAGGTTGCCCCGGAACGTGGCGCTGTCCTGACTGCCTTGTTCGGGCTGCTTTCGCGGTTCTCCGGGCGGCGGTCGCGCTAGGCGCGAGACACCTGTGACACTTTGGGCGGTCACGACATCCGCCCGCGGACCCCCCCTGTATATTGTGTTTTAAAAACTCAAAACCACACTGTGTGGGATTTGCAACGCTTCGTTTATGTGAATCATATGACAAGGCGAACCGCAGATGGCATCCGCTGGGTCAAGGAAAAAAGCTTCACATTTGGTAAATTTTTCCGTTGACCCGATAGGCCGATCTACGCCAATTTGTGCTGGCTGGTCGGTGAGCCACTAGATGTAGTGCCTCCCAACGCAGGGACGATCGATAATAAGAATTCTGGCCGCGAAGGGACATTCGGGGCAGATGGGGTCGCGATTTGACCCCACCGGGATACTTTTTTTGGCGGCGATCTGACTGGCACGAAAAACGGGGCAAGGCGCAACGTCCGCCAAAGCCCGCGGGATGCAAAAAGTCACGCGACGGGGCAGAAGATAATGAAGATTGAACGCAAATTCACGACCGACGAAACCGGTGCCTATGGCGCATTGGATTTTATCACCACCACATCAGAGATTCGCAATCCGGACGGCACAGTTGTGTTCGGCCTTGACGCGCTTGAAGTTCCCTCCAGCTGGAGCCAGGTCGCCTCGGATGTGATTGCACAGAAATACTTCCGCAAGGCCGGCGTGCCCGCGCGGCTGAAGCCGGTCAAGGAAAAGGGCGTGCCGTCCTTCCTGTGGCGCTCGGTCCCCGATGAGGCCGCCTTGGCCGAACTGCCCGAGGATGAACGCTTTGGCGGCGAAACCTCGTCCAAGCAGGTGTTCGACCGTCTGGCGGGCGCCTGGTGCTATTGGGGTTGGAAAGGGCGCTATTTCACCGACGAATCCGATGCCCGCGCCTATTTCGACGAAATGCGCTATATGCTGGCGACCCAGCGCGCGGCGCCCAACAGCCCGCAATGGTTCAACACCGGCCTGCATTGGGCCTACGGCATCGATGGCCCCAGCCAGGGCCATTATTACGTCGATTACAAAACCGGCAAGCTGACCAAATCCTCTTCGGCCTATGAACACCCGCAGCCGCACGCCTGTTTCATTCAGTCGGTGGGCGACGATCTGGTGGGCGATGGCGGTATCATGGACCTGTGGGTTCGCGAGGCGCGCCTGTTCAAATACGGATCGGGCACCGGCACCAACTTCAGCTCGCTGCGCGCCGCGAACGAGGCGCTGTCGGGCGGCGGCAAATCCAGCGGGTTGATGGGGTTCCTGAAAATCGGTGACCGCGCGGCGGGCGCCATCAAATCGGGCGGCACCACACGCCGCGCCGCCAAGATGGTGATCTGCGACGCCGACCACCCCGATATCGAGGAATTCATCAACTGGAAGGTCAAGGAAGAACAGAAAGTGGCCAGCTTGGTCGCCGGTTCGAAAATGCACGAATCCCACCTGAACGGGATCTTTGCCGCGATCGGCACATGGGACGGGCGCGCCGAAGATGCCTATGACCCCAAGGTCAACGACGGCCTGAAGGCCGCGATCAAGGCCGCCAAGAAAATCGCGCTGCCCGAGGCCTATATCAAACGGGTTCTGGATTACGCGAAACAGGGCTATGCCTCGATCGAATTCCCGACCTATGACACCGACTGGGATTCCGAGGCGTATTCCTCGGTCTCGGGCCAGAACTCCAACAACTCGGTCCGCGTCACCGATGCCTTCCTGCGCGCGGTCGAGACGGACGGCGACTGGGAGCTGATCCGCCGCACCGACGGCAAGGTCGCCAAGACCGTCAAGGCGCGTGATTTGTGGGAACAGATCGGCCACGCCGCATGGTCCTGCGCCGATCCGGGCATCCAGTACCACGATACCGTCAATTCCTGGCACACATGCCCCGAAGACGGCGAAATTCGCGGCTCGAACCCCTGTTCGGAATACATGTTCCTGGACGATACCGCCTGTAACCTGGCCTCGATGAACCTGCTGACCTTCTATAAGGACGGGCAGTTCCAGGTCGAAGATTACATGCACGCCACCCGCCTGTGGACGCTGACGCTGGAAATCAGCGTGATGATGGCGCAATTCCCGTCCAAGGAAATCGCGCAATTGTCCTATGATTTCCGCACCCTGGGTCTGGGCTATGCCAACATCGGCGGTCTGCTGATGAACATGGGTCTGGGATACGACAGCGACGCGGGCCGGGCGATGGCCGGGGCGCTGACCGCGATCATGACCGGTGTGTCCTATGCGACCTCGGCCGAGGTGGCGGGTGAGCTGGGGCCGTTCCCCAGCTATGACCGCAACGCCAAGCACATGCTGCGGGTGATGCGCAACCACCGCAACGCGGCCTATGGCAACACCGACGGGTATGAGGATCTGGCGGTGAAACCGGTGGCGCTGGATCACGGCAACTGCCCCGACAAACGTCTGATCGAAATCGCCATGGGCGCCTGGGACGAGGCGCTGGCCTTGGGCGAAAAGCACGGTTACCGCAACGCGCAATCCACCGTGATCGCGCCCACCGGCACCATCGGTCTGGTGATGGATTGCGACACCACCGGGATCGAGCCTGACTTCGCGCTGGTGAAGTTCAAGAAACTGGCCGGTGGCGGCTATTTCAAGATCATCAACCGGTCGGTGCCCGCCGCGCTGGAAACGCTGGGCTATGGCTCGGCCCAGATCGAAGAGGTTATCGCCTATGCGGTCGGTCACGGCAGCCTTGGCAATTGCCCCGGCATCAACACCACCTCGCTGGTCGGTCACGGCTTTGGCCAGAACGAGCTGGACAAGATCGAGGCGGCGCTGCCGTCCGCGTTCGACATCCGCTTCGTGTTCAACCAGTGGACGCTGGGCGAAGAGTTCTGCACCGGCGCGCTGGGTATTCCCGCCGAAAAGCTGAACGATCCGACCTTCGATCTGCTGCGGCATCTGGGCTTCACCCGCGCCGATATCGACGCGGCCAACGACCACGTTTGCGGCACCATGACACTGGAAGGCGCGCCCTTCCTGAAGCCCGAACATTACAGCATCTTCGACTGTGCCAACCCCTGCGGTAAAAAGGGCAAGCGGTTCCTCAGCGTGGACAGCCACATTCACATGATGGCGGCGGCGCAATCCTTCATCTCGGGCGCGATCAGCAAGACGATCAACATGCCCAACGATGCCACGATCGAGGATTGCCAGAAGGCCTATGAACTCAGCTGGTCGCTGGGGGTGAAGGCCAACGCACTGTATCGTGACGGATCGAAGCTGAGCCAGCCTTTGGCATCCGCCCTGGTCGAAGACGATGACGAGGCCGAAGAGGTGCTGGCATCCGGTTCGGCGCAGGAAAAGGCGACGGTTCTGGCCGAAAAGATCATCGAAAAGGTGGTGGTCAAGGAAATCATCAAATCGCACCGCGAAAAGCTGCCCGAGCGCCGCAAGGGGTACACCCAGAAGGCGATCGTCGGCGGGCACAAAGTGTACCTGCGCACCGGCGAATACAAAGACGGCGCTTTGGGCGAAATCTTTATCGACATGCATAAAGAGGGCGCCGGGTTCCGGGCGATGATGAACAACTTCGCCATCGCGGTTTCCGTGGGCCTGCAATACGGCGTGCCGCTGGAAGAGTTCGTCGAGGCCTTTACCTTCACCCGGTTCGAACCGGCGGGCATGGTGCAGGGCAACGACAGCATCAAGAACGCCACCTCGATCCTGGATTATATCTTCCGCGAACTGGCGGTCAGCTATCTGGACCGGACCGATCTGGCCCATGTCAAACCCGAAGGCGCGGCCTTCGACGATCTGGGGCGTGGCGACGAAGAGGGCAAGCCCAACGTATCGGACCTGTCCGAAACCGCGGCCAGCCAGTCGCTGGATTGGCTGAAACAGGTGTCCTCGACCGGCTATCTGCGCAAGCGCGTGCCGCAGGAACTGGTGGTGCTGCAGGGCGGCGCCGGGGGAACGGCGCTGTATGGCGCGGCGGATGCCGAGGCGACGTTGCAGACGCTGGTGCCCGAAACGGTGACTGAAACCGTGCAGGTGACCACGGCCATGGCCTCGGGCACCGTCACGATGGACGCCCGCGCCAAGGCCAAGATGCAGGGCTACGAAGGCGATCCCTGCGGCGATTGCGGCAACTACACATTGGTGCGCAACGGCACCTGCATGAAGTGCAACACCTGCGGTGGGACATCGGGGTGTAGCTGACGAAGCAACGGGGCGGGTGCGCTCGCCCCTGACGCGGATAGGGCCGCAGGCAAACAAACCGAGCGGTATAAATGATGAGCCTTATCAGCGAAACTGGGGTGCCTTCGGGTGCCCCTTTTTCTTTTTCGGGGTCAGCTTTGAACCCCGCCACGCGGGCGCGACATCACCAGCGCCGGGTTCCCGTGATAGGTGGCCGTGCCCGTTTCAGCATACCCCAGCTTGCGCGCCACATTGACCGAGGCGTGATGGTCGGGGTCAAAAATACAAACGGTGGTTTCTGCGGGCAGGGTTTCATCGGCCCAGTCCAGTATCCGCCGCACCGCCTCGGTCGCATAGCCCTGACCGTGGGCCGCACTGGTCAACACCCACCCGGCCTCGGGCGCGGGGCCCAGCGGCGGGTCCAGATCGCGTTTGTAATCGACCAGCCCGACCTCGCCCAGATAGTGCCCGTCGGCCTTGGACTGCACCACCCAATATCCGAACCCCATCAGCGCCCAGTGCCCGCCATAGCGCAACAGCCGTGCCCAGCTTTCCTCGGGCGTCGATGGCGTGCCCGAGATATAGCGCACCACCGCCGGATCGGCCCACATCGCCGCGCAATCGGCAAAGTCCTCCGCGCGATGGGCGCGCAGGATCAGGCGCGCGGTTTCAAGTTGGGGGGCGGATCGGGGCAGGGGCATTGGCAAGGGCCTGTCGGTCAAAGGATATCCCGATCTAACACCCAAGCGCTGCGACGCCAATCGCTCAGGCGAATCCGGACCCGTCGGATGTCGGTTTTGGCCTGTGCGCCGGGGCAGGGCTGGCTATAACGGGGCCATGACAGTGATTTTACAAAACCGCCTGCCAGAGGCCCCCTTGCCGACAGAGCGTATGCCCGGGATCATGCCGGTGCCGCCCGCCGAGTGGCTGCTGGTCGATGACGCCTATGCCGCCCAGATGGCCGAACGCACGCGCCTGATCGCCCGGCATCCCGACCGGGTGCATCGGCTGACCCCGCAGGCGATGCCCGCCGCGCAGGAATTGCTGCGCCATGTTCTGGACCAGTTGAGGGACCGCACGGATTTCAAGGTGTGCGCGACGGATGTGACCCGCCCCGACGGGGTGCGCGTGCCGCTGGACAGCGACGCGCCTTTGCTGACGCTGGGCCATCTGGTGCAACAGGATTTCTGCCTGTTGCAGCAACAGGGCGACGTACATCTGCTGACCGGGGCGATCCTGTGTTTCCCGGCCAGCTGGACCCTTGCCGAAAAGATCGGGCGCCCGCTGATCGCCATTCACCGGCCGGTGCCCGCCTATGACGGCGATGTCGCCCGGCGGGTGCAGCGGCTGTTCGATGCGATCCGACCGGGGCAGGTTCTGGGCCGGGCCAATGCGTTGGTTTATGACGATCCCACGTTGTTCCAGCCCTGTCTTGAGGATGCGCCGCGACGGCCCGCGCAAACCGGCGGGTATCTGCGGTCGGAACGGCAATGCCTGATCCGCCTGCCCGAAAGCGGCGCCGTGGTGTTTTCCATTCATACCAGCGTGATCCGCCGCGATATTGAAAAGGATGCGCAATGAGCGATGTCGCCGCCCAGTATGAGGCCTACCCCTATCCCGCCCGCGATCCGGCGGATGAGAAAAAGCGCCTGATCACCGGCTCGCCCTCGCATCCGTTCGAAATGGATCATTTCCTGTTTGCCGGGCGGCGCGACTGGTCAAAACCCCTGCGCGCGCTGGTGGCGGGGGGCGGCACCGGCGACGGGCTGATCCAGCTGGCGCAGGTGATGACCGATCTGGGGCGCCCGTATCAGATCACCTATCTGGATCTGTCGACCGCCGCCCGCGAAATCGCCGAGGACCGGGCCAGGGTGCGCGGGCTGACCGGGATCACCTTCCTGACCGGCAGCCTGCTGGACGCCCCCGATCACGGGCCCTTCGATTACATCGACTGTTGCGGCGTGCTGCATCATCTGCCCGAACCGCAGGCGGGGTTTGATGCCCTGTCCGCGGCGCTGTCGCCCGGGGGCGGGATCGGGCTGATGGTCTATGCGCCTTACGGCCGGTCCGGGGTGTATCCGCTGCAACAGGCGTTTGGCGCGCTGTTTGACGGGGTGCCGCCCGGGGATCGGCTGGCCGGCGCCAAGGCGGTTTTCGCCAGCGTGCCAGAGGGCCACCCGTTCAAACGCAATCCGCATCTGGTGGATCATAACCAAAGCGATGCGGGGTTTTACGACCTGCTGCTGCATACGCAGGACCGTCCCTACAACGTGGGCGAGCTGACCGGGACGCTGACAAGCGCCGGGCTGGAGCTGGTCAGTTTCACGCAGCCCGCGCTTTACGATCTGGCGCGGCTGTTGCCCAAGGGGATGGCGCTGCCGGATGGGCTGGACCGGGGTCAACAGATGGGGCTGGCCGAAAAGCTGCGCGGGACGATCAAGACCCATGTGGCCTATGCGGTGCCGAAAGGCCGGGCGGCCACGGCCCAGGCGCGCCCGACCGACCTGTCGCTGGTGCCGCAGTTGAAAGGCGTACCGGTGGCAAAGCTGGCCCAGGCGGTGGCGGCCAAGGGGCAGGTGCGGATGACCCAAGGGGCGGAAACCGTGGTCGAAGCCCTGCCCAAGTCCAGCGCATCGCTGATCGCAGGGATCAACGGGCGCCGAAGCCTGTCGGACATCGCCGCAGCCACCAGGCTGGACCCGATCGCGTTTCAGGCCCGCTGGCGCCCGATTGACCGGGTGCTGGGGGATTGGGGGATGCTGCTTTACGCCCGCCCGGCGGGCTGATCGCGCGCGAAGACCACAGATTGTTTTCAAGCCGCTCATAATTTCAGCATTTCAAACTTTTTGCTTAAGTTTGAGGAGTATATCCAGATAACATGCATGATGCGGGGCGTTCTGCCGGTCTGACCGGTGCGGAGCGGACCCGTTTCTGATCGCCTTGTTACGTGCCTCTTAGGTCCAATATCTGATTGCGAGCTCTACGGTTAATGAAAGAACAATCACAGTCATTTAGCGACAGGCTCGCCCGGCTTGTCCAAGAGATTTATCCCGATCTAGATGCTGATATTCTGTCCAGCCTTATCATCGATGCCTTCTGGCCCGAGCATACAACCCGGCGCAAGCGCGGGCGTGTGCCGGGCAACACCCTGTGGTCAGAACACGATGCCCTGCTGATCACCTATGGCAACTCCATCGTTGACGGCGTCTATAAGCCTCTGGATTTGCTGAATGATTTTCTGTTGCGATATCTCAAGGGCACATTGAACGGCGTGCATATCCTGCCATTTTTTCCCTATACGTCGGACGACGGGTTTGCGGTGTCCGATTTTCGCGTGGTCAATCCGCAGTTGGGGGACTGGGCCGATATCCGGCGGATCGCGGGTGAATTCAAACTGATGTCAGACCTGGTGCTGAACCATGTGTCCAGCCAGGGCAGCTGGTTCAACGCCTATCGTCAAGGGCAGGCGCCCTATGACAAGTTCTTCTTTGAAGCCTCTCCCGATGATGACCTGAGCGACGTTGTCCGCCCGCGCACGACACCCTTGTTGAAAGAGGTCGAAACGGCGCAGGGGCGGCGTCATGTCTGGTGTACCTTCAGCCACGACCAGATCGATCTGGATTTCCGCAACCCAGAGGTCTTGCTGGAATTTCTGCGGATCATCCGGCTGCATGTGGACAATGGCGTCGAAATCATCCGTCTGGATGCGGTGGCGTTCCTGTGGAAAGAGGTCGGATCGCCCTCTATCCACCTGCCACAGACCCATGCGATCATCAAATTGATGCGGACCCTGTGCGACTATGCCTCGGAAAAGATCATCCTGCTGACCGAGACAAACGTGCCGAAGGCCGAAAACCTAAGCTATTTCGGCAAGGGCGACGAGGCGCATGCGATCTATAATTTCCCGCTGCCGCCGCTGATCCTGCATGCGATGATGTCGGGGTCTGCGCAGCATCTGCGCCGCTGGCAACGCGGGATGCCCCCGGCGCCGATGGGGTGCGCCTATCTGAATTTCACCGCCAGCCATGACGGGATCGGGATGCGTCCCGCCGAAGGGCTGTTGCCCGAGGATGAAAAGCAGCGCGTGATTGAAACCGTCAAGGACCTTGGCGGGCTGGTGTCGATGCGGACGCTGCCCGATGGCGGCCAGTCCCCCTATGAGCTGAACACCACCTTTTACGAGGCGATGAGCCGCACGTTCAAAGGCGCCGACGCCTATCATTTCGAACGGTTCATCTGTTCTCAGACCATCGTGATGTCGCTTGAGGGCATTCCGGCCTTCTATATCCATTCGCTTCTGGCCACGCCAAATGATCATGCGCAGGTGGAACATCGCGGACTGAACCGGGGCATCAACCGCCACCGCTGGGACTATCCGACGTTGCGTAGATTGCTGGCCGATCCTGACAGCCCTCAGGCCCGCGTCATGGCGGCGCTGTCAGACCGATTGCAGATTCGCAAACGTCAGCCGGCGTTCCACCCCAACGCAACGCAGTTTACGTTCAATACCGACGATGATCGGGTGTTTGGCGTCTGGCGCCAAAGCCTTAACCGCCGCCAGTCGATCTTTGCGCTGCACAATATCAGTGACGCCGCGATCACAATTTCCGCCGCCAGCATAAACATGATCCACGACGAAACCTGGATCGACCTGCTATCGGGCGACGCCATCCCCGCCAGCGCCGACGACATTACCCTGGCCCCATATCAATGCCGCTGGATCACCAACCACAGCTAGGGGCGGGATGTGGCTTGATTTGGTCGTGCAGAAGGTTCCAAATGCGAATGAACCTGCCATAGCGTGATTACCAGATGTCTGTCTTGGCTGGTTGAATTTACCATATCGAGGGCAGTGTTTCATTTCATGAAGCCAAAGATTCTGACAACACTGGCAACCTATGACCGCGGGCAGTTCACCAGCGACCTGATCGCGGGAATGACTGTGGCGATGGTCGCGTTGCCCTTGAGCCTGGCAATCGCCATTGCCTCGGGCGCGGGGCCGGAAAAAGGGCTGGTGACTGCAATCGTCGCGGGCTTTCTGATCTCGTTTCTTGGGGGCAGCCGCGTGCAGATCGGCGGGCCGACAGGCGCGTTCATCGTCGTCGTTTTCGGGGTCATCGCCGAACATGGGTATGATGGGCTTGTCCTTGCGACGTTCATGGCCGGGATCATCATGTTGATCGCGGGATATCTGCGGGCAGGCAATCTTGTCGCTTTTGTGCCGGAGTCGGTGATCAACGGCTTCACCATCGGTATTGGCATCATCATCGCGACAAGCCAGATCAAGGATCTTTTCGGCTTGTCGGCCGGACAGGTTCCGGCAGAGTTCATCGCAAAAATCAAGGCGCTTTGGGGTGCACGGGATACCATGAGTATCGGCGCGCTTGGAATCGGGCTTGCGACGATGGTGCTTATCACCGGGCTGCGACGACTGGCGCCCAAATTTCCGGGGTTGATTGTCGCTGTCGGTTTGACCTCGGCCATTGTTGCCTGGGCCGCACTGCCCGTTGATACGATTTTCTCCCGGTTCGGGGCCTTGCCAAGCACGCTGCCCGTTCCCGCATTTCCCGATATCAGCGTGTCGCGGGTCGTTGAATTGCTGCCCTCGGCCTTTGTTATCGCGTTTCTGGCAAGCATTGAATCGCTGCTGTCTGCAATGGTTGCAGACAGGATGATCGGCGGTCATCACAGGCCGAACGCCGAAGTTCTGGCGCAGGGGTTTGCCAATATTGGATCGGCCTTGTTTGGTGGTCTTCCGGCAACCGGGGCGATTGCCCGCACGGCGACCAATGTGCGCGCTGGCGGGAAAACGCCCGTTGCCGGTATCGTTCACGCGCTGACCATTCTGCTGGTCATGCTGGTGGCTGCGCCCCTTGCCGGGTATCTTGCCATGCCTGCGCTTGCCGGGCTGCTTATCCTGACGGCGTGGAACATGAGCGAGCCGCACAAGTGGCGCGGCTATATGCAAGCACGCATGTCTGACCGGGTTCTGCTGGTTCTTACGCTGGTTCTGACCGTCTTTGCGGACCTGACCGTCGCCATTGGTGTCGGGGTCTCTATTGGTCTTGCCTTACGGTTACGCCGGCACAATGCGGGCATGGAGAAAGACTGGACCCCGCCCGATCGATAGCGCAGTTCTGCACAAGGTATGACCGGCGCAGAAAAGACGGGCCGTTTGCTGAAAGCTCGGGCCTGTCTTCTGATGCTTTCAGCCCGTTCGCATATCACCTGCCTAGACGAACTCGGCTTCGTCAGCGGCCGCCGCCGCGTGCAGGGCGGCAAGAAACCCCGGAGCGGCGGAATGGACACGGTTCCATGTCGGTATGAACGGCGTCTCATGCGGGTTGTCCAAAAAGAACTGCCCGGCCCGCATGATGTTTTCGGCAAACAGTTCGATTGCGCGCTCTTCCTTGTGGCGATCAATCGTCAGCCCGTTCATTTTTGCATCGTTATAATAGGCTTCCAGCAGGTCCAGCGCGCTGCGATAGTAGGTCGCTTTCAATGTCCGGAACACATTGGATGTGAAGATCGTCCCATCCGCGGCGAGTTTGCGAAACACCGCCTTGCAGATATCCGTCGACATGCGGCTGAGACCCATGTTGGCGTCTTCGGCGCTGAGATCCTGATGTTTGTGATCATAGGCGTCGGAAATCTCGACCTGACAGACCGCCTTGGGGGCCAGATTGCGCCATGCCTCGGACAGAACGCCAATCTCAAGCCCCCAATCCGACGGTATCCGCAAATCCGGCAGGATCGCCGTGCGCATCGCGAATTCCCCCGACAGCGGATAGCGAAAGCTGCGCAGGTAATCGATATAGTCGCGGTCGCCGACAACACGTTTCAGCGCGATCAGCAGGGGGCTGACCAGCAACCGTGTCACGCGGCCATTCAGATTGCCCTGACCGATCCGCGCATAATACCCTTTGGCAACCTGATAGGGGAAATTGGGGTTGGCCACCGGATAGATCAGGCGGGCCAGCATTTCGTTGGTATAGGTCACGATATCGCAATCGTGGATCGCCATGACCGAACTGTCCTGACAGCCGATCAAATACCCCAGGGCGGACCAGACGTTTTTGCCCTTGCCCTGTTCTGCGGGGGCCAGACCCATTTCTTCCAGCTGCGCCCCAAGCGCAAGCATGCGGGGGCTGTCGTTCCAGATCACGATGTGGTTCTGGTTCAGCCCTTTGAAAAATTCCTTTGCGTGACGAAACTGTGCTTCGTTCGCCCGGTCCAGCCCGATAATGATCCGGTGCAGGTAGGTGACCTTTGACAGTTCGGCAAGGATATTGGGCATCGCGTCTGTTTCCAGCTCTGAATACAGACAGGGCAGGATCAGCGACATTTTGCGGGTCTGGGCAAAGGTCTCAAGCTCGTAAGTCATTTCATCAAGCGGTCGCGTCCGAAGATTATGAAGCGTCGCAATATTCCCGTTTTGATGAAAATCGGCCATTCGTCTTCTCCCTTATTCAAGTTCAAGGCGCGCAATGAGATCAAGCATCGCCTTATTCCAGCCCTCAGGTCCGGCCAGTTCCGTGCGGGTAATACGGCCCGCTTTTTCGCCCTCTAGACAGGGTAGTGGGTCACGATGCGGGTTGGCTACAATGACTCCGCATTCTGCGACATTTAGCATTTCGACGTCATTGGGGGCATCGCCCAATGCCACGGTGTGGCGCGGCCGGTACTGGGCGATAATCTCGGCCATCCGGTCGGCTTTGGTTTGCCCGAACGACAGGGTTAAAAACCGGCCGCCTTCGCGCGCGGTCACGCCGTGCCGGGCCAGTATCTGTAAAAATTCGGCAAGGTCCTGGGCGTTGCCGGACCAAAGCCCCGGCTCGGAAAAGGCGCGTTGCGCGGCAAGCGCGGCGGCGTCGCGGGAAAGACCTGTGATTTTGGCGATCTCATGAACATCCATATCCCCAAACCCACGGTAGCTGTCGCGCAGCCGCGCGGGGATTTTGGTCAGGATCGCACGCAGCGCACTGTATTGGTCGTCTTTTGCCGCCTCGGTGCTGTCAGGCGCGAGAACCCCCGCGCCATTTTCGACGATTGCAGGCCATTCTGTCAGATCAAGGCTGCGCCGCAGCGCGACGATTTCCGGCGCGGTCTTGCTGCTTGCCATTACGATGCCTGCTCCGATTCTGCGCAGCGCGCCAAGGGCCGGTCGTGCGGCATCCCAGCTATAGCTTTCATGCGCAATCAATGTGCCATCAAGATCGGTGAAAACGAGAATTGAAGGTGCAGAATCCATCGCTTACATCTTGCGTTCGGATTGGCCCCTCTGCAACTGGGAAAGGATCCGCGACGGGGCGTATCCGGGCAAAAGCCTTATCTTCTGCCAGGTTCTTCAAGACGCATGATCGCCAGATGCGTTGCGTAGACCGGGCCGCGATTTCCTGCGCGCGGCGGCGCCCATGAAAAAGCGGTCCCTGCCAGAGCACAGGAACCGCTTTCAAGGGCGATGATCCGTCTTGGATCAGACGAATGCGGCAAGCTGGGGGGCGAATCCGATCATGTTCATCGCCGTGACAATGCCAGTCAGAGACATCGCCCGGGCCGTCATGTTCAGGCTTTCGCCGCCCAGAATATTATAGATCAGCATGCCAAAGCCAACCGGGAAGGCCAGAACCATCAGCGTCAGCGTCATGGTATAGACCGAAAGCTGTTCAAGCGCGCCGACGGGGTCCTTGGGCGCCTCAAGCTTGACCTCTTCGATTTCGATCAGGTCGCTGGCAAAGATCGCCAGCCGCGACCGGCGCAGCCCTTCTTCGTTCGGCTCCAGCGTGGGAAAGATATCCTTCCACGATTTTTCGGCGGTGCCGGCGTCGTTCGGGACGATTTCGGGTTCGGGCAGGGGGGCCACGGCCTGGGCAAAGCTTTCGTCCAGACGGGTGTGGTTTTGCGACACCTGCATATGGCCTTCGGCGAAACGGCCTTTGCCCATGGGCCCGGAGGCATTGGGGCGGGCCGTGCGGCGCGCGGAGGTTTTCGTGGCGGCGACCGGCCGGCGCGGGCGGACCTTGGCCTGCATATCCACCGGATTTTCGAATTCATCGGTGGTGAACAACATGCCGGTGTGGTGCCAATGCACAAGCGACACATCATATTCGCGCAACAGGTGCCGCACGACATGATAACAGGCCGCAAGCCGGACCCGATCCGCGACACAGCCTTCGGGACCGTCCGACAGGGTGATCGACAGCGTGTGTTCGAAATCCTGTATCCGGTCGCTCAGATCGGTGTCCTGGTTATCAGGGCGTTTGGCCGTTTCAAGCGTTGCGCGGGGCACAACCGTCTGGCCGCGCGCGATACGCATGGTCATCCGATCGCTGCTAAACAGCGCGAAATCCTCCTGATCCACCTCAACATCGCTGAATTCCAAAGCGATGTTACGGAACGGACGTTTCAGATGTTTGACGACCTCGACAAAGTCGATGTCCTGGGCGGCGTCAAACAGGAGGGTTGCCTTTGTACTGCTCGTTTTTTCTGACATTTCCATCTCCACCTTGCGGAATCCTTCCGCCAGAGAGAGTTTGCTTGGAGAATGTGGAGACAATAGGGCCGAATTCACGGGCTTTCTTGACTGGCTCGCCACAATGACGCGGTTGTTGCCATATTGATTTCAATTTTGCCCATATTGGTCAAATTTTATTAAAAATAGAAACGATAGTAGCGATTTTGCGCCAGTTTCGCGCATAATTTCGAAACAATACCCCATTATTGTCGGCAAAACTTCGCCGAAACGAACAAGGGCGCCGCAAAGGGCGCCCTTGTCCATCTGTCGGAACTGCTGGTGATCAGCAGCTGTAGTACAGTTTGTATTCGATCGGGTGCGGCGTGTGTTCGAAGGCGTAAACCTCTTCCCACTTCAGCTCGGCGTAACCCTCGATCTGGTCCTTGGTGAACACGTCGCCTGCCAGCAGGAAGTCGTGATCCGCTTCCAGCGCTTCCAGCGCTTCGCGCAGCGATGCGCAGACGGTGGGGATGCCGGCCAGCTCTTCTGGGGGCAGATCGTACAGATCCTTGTCCGAGGCTTCGCCCGGGTCGATCTTGTTCTTGATCCCGTCCAGACCGGCCATCAGCAGGGCGGCAAAGCACAGGTAGGGGTTCGCGGCGGGATCGGGGAAACGTGCCTCGACCCGTTTTGCCTTGGGCGATTCCGCCCAGGGGATCCGCACGCAGCCCGACCGGTTGCGGGCCGAATAGGCGCGCAGAACGGGGGCCTCGAAGCCCGGGATCAGGCGCTTGTAGCTGTTGGTCGCCGGGTTGGTGAAGGCGTTCAGCGTTTTGGCGTGCTTCAGGATGCCGCCGATGAACCACAGCGCCTCGTCCGACAGATCGGCGTATTTGTCGCCCGCGAACAGCGGTTTGCCGTCTTTCCAGATCGACATGTTCACATGCATGCCGGTGCCGTTGTCGCCCGAGATCGGTTTCGGCATGAAGGTCGCGGTTTTGCCATAGGCGTGGGCCACGTTGTGGATCACGTATTTGTATTTCTGCAGCTCATCCGCCTGATGGGTCAGCGATCCGAAGATCAGGCCCAGTTCGTGCTGGCACGACGCCACCTCGTGGTGGTGCTTGTCGACCTTCATGCCCATGCGTTTCATGGTCGACAGCATCTCGCTGCGCAGGTCCTGGGCGTCGTCGATCGGGTTCACGGGGAAATAGCCGCCCTTGATGCCGGGACGGTGGCCCATGTTGCCCATTTCATATTCGGCGTCGGTGTTCCACGAAGCGTCCTGCGCGTCCACCTGATAGGAGACCTTGTTCATCTCGACCGAGAAGCGCACGTCGTCGAACAGGAAGAATTCGGCCTCGGGGCCCCAATAGGACGTATCGCCGATGCCCGAGGATTTCAGATAGGCCTCGGCCTTTTCGGCGGTGCCGCGCGGGTCGCGGGCATAGGGTTCGCCGGTGTCGGGTTCCACCACCGAGCAATGGATGCACATGGTCTTTTCCGCATAGAACGGGTCCATATAGGCGCTGTCGGTGTCGGGCATCAGTTTCATGTCCGACTCGTCGATGGATTTCCAGCCCGCGATGGACGAGCCATCGAACATGAAGCCTTCTTCCAGGAAATCTTCGTCGACCTGATCGGCCATCACGGTGACGTGCTGCAGCTTGCCGCGCGGATCGGTGAACCGGATGTCGACATATTCGACTTCTTCGTCCGCGATGGTCTTGAGAACGGTATCTTTACTCATATGACCTGTTTCCCCTCTTTGGATTGGTCCTTGGTGGCCGGGCGGGGCCCGGGCCGGTGTTTAAGGTGTTTAAAGCGCGTCTTCGCCCGCTTCGCCGGTACGGATACGGATTGCCTGTTCGACGGAGGACACGAAAATCTTGCCATCGCCGATCTTGTCGGTTTTGGCGGCGTTGATGATCGCCTCGACCGCGCCGTCGACCTGATCGTCGGACAGAACGACCTCGATCTTCACCTTGGGCAGGAAGTCGACCACATATTCGGCGCCGCGGTACAGTTCGGTATGGCCTTTCTGGCGGCCAAAGCCTTTGACTTCGATCACGCTCAGCCCCTGAACGCCAACTTCTTGCAGGGCTTCCTTGACCTCGTCCAGCTTGAAGGGCTTGATGATCGCTTCAATTTTTTTCACGGCTTCCGACTCCGATTTCTTTAGTTCGTTCTGGTGAGACCACTTTCACCGGGTGGGAACAATTGACTAGGGTGATGGCCAGAGGGTGGCCCGGTGGATTCCAGATGTGGTGCCCAAAAAATGTGCAATATGCCGCGATCTTGCGCAAGATGAAAACTTTTGAGGCGTTTCAATGACCGAACTTCTGACATCTGCCCAAATGCGCGCCATTGAGCGGACGGCGATCGACAGCGGCGAGGTGACCGGGCTGGAGCTGATGGAACGCGCCGGGCGCGGTGTGGTCGAAGCCGTGTTCGAGGAATGGCCCGAGCTTGCCAGAACATCCCACCGCGCCGTCGTCCTGTGCGGCCCCGGCAACAACGGCGGCGACGGGTTCGTGGTGGCGCGGTTGCTGAAAGAGTGGGGCTGGGAGGTGGAGGTGTTTCTTTATGGCGATCCCGCCAAACTGCCGCCCGATGCGCGGGTGAATTACGCGCGGTGGGGCAAGATCGGCGCGGTGAAACCGCTGGATGCGGATGCCGAAATTTTCGTGCCTGCCCCCGATCTGTCCATAGATGCGCTTTTTGGTACAGGTCTGGAAAGGCCGCTTACGGGGCCTTTGCTGGACTTCGCCCAAAAAATGATCCGTGCCCGGCCTGCGTGGCGTGACGTCGCCATTGATATCCCAAGCGGTCTGCACAGCGATACCGGGCGCATATTGGGCGCGGCATTTCCTGCCGAACTGACCGTCAGTTTCCACGCACGGAAACTGGGTCATCATTTGGCGGACGGTTCGCGTGAATCCGGCAAACTGGTGGTCAAGAGCATTGGGATAGAGGGCACGCGCTGTCCGGCGGTGCCGCCGGGTGATGTCGTCACCTTGGTTGAAGGCACTTCAAGCCATTTTGACAAACCCAAAGAGGCACATAAATACAGCCACGGCCATGCCTTGGTCCTGTCGGGCGGGTTGGGAAAAACCGGTGCCGCGCGGTTGGCGGCGCGGGGGGCGCTTCGGATCGGGGCGGGGCTGGTGACGGTCGGCAGTCCGGGCGATGCTTTGGCCGAGAATGCCGCGCAGCTGACGGCGATCATGCTGCGCGGGGTCGAAGATGCGACGGCCCTGTCCGAAACGCTGAAAGACGACCGGATCACTGCGCTGTGCCTGGGGCCGGGGCTGGGGTTGGAGCGGGCGCGCGATCTGGTGCCGGTGGCACTGGCGGGCAGGGGGCGGGCGGTGGTGCTGGATGCCGATGCGCTGACGGCGTTCACCGACGACCCAGAGGCATTGTTTGGCCTGCTGCATGAAAACTGTGTCCTTACCCCCCACGCGGGCGAATTCGCCCGGCTGTTCCCGGACATTGCCGAAAAGCTGAACGCCACGCCCACCAAAGGCCCGGCCTTTTCCAAGGTCGATGCGACGCGCGCGGCGGCCAGGCGGGCAGGGTGTGTGGTGCTGTTCAAGGGGCCGGATACGGTGATTGCCGCGCCTTCGGGGGAATGCGGCCTGAACTCGGCCCAGTATGACCGCGCAGCACCTTGGCTGGCGACGGCGGGATCGGGCGACGTGTTGGCGGGGTTCATCACCGGGCTGCTGGCGCGCGGGCTCACCCCGATGAGGGCGGCGGAAACCGCCGCCTGGCTGCATGTGGAATGCGCGTTGAGATTCGGACCCGGACTGATCGCCGAGGATATCCCCGAGCAATTGCCGCAGGTGTTTCGCGATCTGGGGCTGTAGAGGCCGTAAAAAAGGCCCCGGCGTGAACCGGGGCCCCGTGCACACAAGCGATGAGGGTTACGCCTGATAAGGTTCGCAGGTGTCGCTGCGCAGCGGCTGACCGTCGGCATAGATCACCTCGGGCCCTTCGAATTCCAATGCGAAACTATGTGGGGCCGGGGTGTCGATACGTTTCAGAACGCGCGCACCGGCACGGGTGACGATACGGTCGCCGGGTTCCAGATATTCCACCGGCAAAGCGCCCTCTAGCGTCAATATGACGGTGCCCACGGGCAGGCCACTGCGGGGGGAGCGTTTGCGCGGGGTATTGAACAGAAAAGCCATCACAAGCCTCACAATTCGGGTCGGGTTCAGATTTGGGGCGAAATATGGCAATATTGGGTTAACGCGATGCTGTTTCAGAGGCGTTTTTTCCTCTCGCATCCCCGGGAAAGCTTTGCTAGAAGGGCGCGAATTTCCACGGGCGGCCCAATCGGGCTGCCTTCGTGGTTTGCGGGTGTGGCGAAATTGGTAGACGCACCAGATTTAGGTTCTGGCGCCGCAAGGCGTGGGGGTTCAAGTCCCTCCACCCGCACCAAGGATGTAAGAGAGGACGACATAATGCAGGTCACCGAAACCCTGAACGAAGGTCTGAAGCGCGGCTATCAGATCACCGTGACCGCGGCTGAACTGGACGCCAAGGTCAACGAAAAACTGACCGAGGCACAGCCCGAGGTGGAAATGAAGGGCTTTCGCAAGGGCAAAGTGCCCATGGCCCTGTTGAAAAAACAGTTCGGCCCCAAGTTGCTGGGCGAAGCGATGCAGGAAACTGTCGATGGTGCGATGAACAAGCACTTTGAAGACAGCGGCGATCGCCCCGCGCTGCAGCCCGACGTCAAGATGGACGCCGAGGACTGGAAAGACGGCGACGATGTCGTCGTCAACATGACCTACGAAGCGCTGCCCGAAATCCCCGAGCTGGATCTGGACGGCGTGACGCTGGAAAAGCTGGTGGTCAAGGCGGCTGATGCGGATATCGACGAAGCGCTGGAAAATCTGGCGGGCACCGCTCAGAACTTCGAAGATCGCAAAAAGGGCACCAAAGCCAAGGACGGCGATCAGGTCGTGATCGATTTCCTGGGCAAGGTCGACGGCGAAGCCTTTGAAGGCGGTGCGGCCGAGGATTACCCGCTGGTTCTGGGCTCCAACAGCTTTATCCCCGGGTTCGAGGATCAGCTGGTCGGCGTGAAGGCTGGCGAAGAGATTGAGGTCAAAGTGGCGTTTCCGGCCGAATACGGCGCCGAAAATCTGGCCGGCAAGGATGCGGTGTTCGAATGCACGGTCAAAGCCGTCAAGGAACCCAAACCTGCCGAGATCAACGACGGGCTGGCAAAACAGTTCGGTGCCGAGGATCTGGCCAGCCTGAAAGGGCAGGTCGCCGAGCGTCTGGAAGCCGAATACTCCGGTGCCGCTCGCGCGGTGATGAAGCGCGGCCTGCTGGATGTGCTGGACGGAAAGGTCAGCTTTGAGCTGCCGCCGAGCCTGTTGGAGGCCGAGGCCAAGCAGATTGCGCATCAGCTGTGGCACGAGGAAAACCCCGAGGTCGAAGGCCACGATCACCCCGAGATCGACGTAACCGACGAGCACACCAAACTGGCCGAGCGCCGGGTGCGTCTGGGCCTGTTGCTGGCCGAACTGGGCCGCAAGAAGGAAATCGAGGTGTCCGACGCCGAGATGACGCAGGCGATGATGAATCAGGCGCGTCAGTATCCGGGGCAGGAGCGTCAGTTCTTTGAATTCGTGCAGCAGAACCCGCAGATGCAGCAGCAGATTCGCGCGCCTTTGTTCGAAGACAAGGTGATCGACTATATCTTCGAACTGGCCGAGGTCAGCGAAAAGGAAGTGTCGAAAGAGGACCTGCAGAAAGCCGTCGAGGCGCTGGACGAGGAATAAGCCCGTCGGGCCCGCGTGCCCGGTGGTGTGAAATGACGACCCCGGTGAACCATGCGTTCACCGGGGTTTTTCTTTGATCGCGGGCTGTTAGCGGCAGGCGGCATGCGGGTTTTCGGGTGAATACACTTCGTTAACCTATTGTTAATAATAAATATCTTGACTTTCCGGGCGGTCCAAAGTATACCTTCAGGCAAGCTAGAAGAAGTGGGCAAGCGGCCGAGGGGGCAACCTCTCTGGTCGCTTTTTCATTTTGCTCGTGCGGAGTGCATGAGAGGCGGGCCAAGACCATATGACATTGATTTCTCCACTGGGGAGTGACCAGGCGGCGCAAGAGGTTCTTGCGGACGCCGAAGAGCATTATCGGCGCACCATCCGCGCGCTGAGCCAAATCATCGACGATGTATCGGCGGGCCAAATGGCCCGTGCGAAAGAGCTGAAAGGCGCGTTGGGGGACCTTGGAAAGGCCACCCAGACCGCGTTCGACGAAAGGGCACGAGTTGAAAAGCGTATCAGATCAGAGGCCGGAATTATCAACGACTATGCGCTCGACCTTGACAGCGCACGAGATGAGATCGGCCGCAGACTGGCTTGCCTGCGCGACGCCGCAGGAACAGGACGCCTTCCTGAACAGCCTGAATGAGGGCACGCTGCTGGCGCTGCCCTATCTGTTCGAGTTCTGGGCCCTGCCGCATCAGTTGCCACCTTCGGGCGACTGGCGCAGCTGGGTGATCATGGGCGGTCGCGGCGCGGGGAAAACCCGCGCCGGGGCCGAATGGGTCCGGTCCGAAGTCGAAGGATCGCGGCCGTTGGATATCGGCCGGTCGCGCCGGGTGGCGCTGGTGGGCGAAACCATCGAACAGGTGCGTGAGGTGATGGTGTTCGGCGACAGCGGGATATTGGCCTGTTCGCCCCCCGACCGCCGCCCCAAGTGGGAGGCGACGCGCAAGCGGCTGGTCTGGCCCAATGGCGCGGTGGCACAGGTGTTTTCGGCGCATGAACCCGAAAGCCTGCGGGGGCCGCAGTTCGATGCGGCCTGGGTGGATGAGCTGGCCAAGTGGAAAAAGGCCGAAGAGACATGGGACATGCTGCAGTTCGGGTTGCGGCTGGGTCCGGCACCGCGGCAATGCGTGACAACAACACCGCGCAACGTGCCGGTTCTGAAAACCATTTTGGCCAACCCTTCGACCGTATCGACCCACGCCCCGACCGAGGCGAACCGGGCCTATCTGGCGGCCTCGTTCCTGGACGAGGTGCGCAGCCGTTATGCCGGAACCCGGCTGGGGCGGCAGGAGCTGGACGGCGTGTTGCTGGAGGATGCCGAGGGCGCCTTGTGGACCATGGCCGGGCTGGAGGCGCTGCGTGCTGAAAAAGCCCCGGAGTTCGACCGGGTGGTTGTGGCATTGGACCCGCCGGTGACGGGGACCAATACCTCGGACGAATGCGGGATCGTGGTTGTGGGGGCGGTCTGTCAGGGCGCGCCGCTGGACTGGCGGGCGGTTGTGCTGGAGGATGCCACGGTTGCGGGCGCTTCGCCCACCGTCTGGGCTGAGGCGGCGATTGCCGCGATGGAACGGCACGGTGCGGATAGGCTGGTGGCCGAGGTCAACCAGGGCGGCGATCTGGTCGAAAGCGTGCTGCGCCAGATCGACCCGCTGGTGCCCTATCGGTCGGTGCGGGCCTCGAAAGGCAAGATCGCGCGGGCCGAACCGGTGGCGGCCTTGTACGAACAGGGCCGCGTCGCGCATCTGCGCGGGCTGGCCGCCCTTGAGGATCAGATGTGCCGGATGACGGCGCAGGGGTATCAGGGCAAGGGCAGCCCGGACCGGGTCGATGCGCTGGTCTGGGCCTTGCACGAGCTGATGATCGAACCGGCGGCGCGGTGGCGCAGGCCGCGGATGCGCACGCTGTGATCTGAAATTGATCTGAGAATTTTCGCGGGAAAGACCCGCCTGCCTGCCGCGCGCGATGCGAGGCGGGTCTTTCGGGCTGTCCGATCGGGCGGCGAAGGGGACGACAGAGGAGCCAGATAAGATGGTGTTCAACATGTTTCGACGGGCGGACCCGGCGACACCGGAAACCAAGGCCAGCGCCACGGGACCGGTGGTCGCCTATCACGGGGGCGGGCGCGTGGTCTGGAGCCCGCGCGACGTGGTGTCGCTGACCAAGGCGGGGTTTTCGTGCAACCCGGTGGGGTTCCGGTCGGTCAAGCTGATCGCCGAGGCGGCGGCGGCCCTGCCGATGGTTCTGCAGGATGCCGAGCGGCGCTATGACGTGCATCCGGTGCTGGATCTGATCCGGCGGCCCAATCCGGCGCAGGGGCGGGCCGAGCTGTTCGAGGCGCTGTTCGGGCAGATGCTGTTGTCGGGCAACGGATACGTCGAGGCGGTGGGCGGCGAGGGCGGTATTCCGCTGGAGCTGCATGTGCTGCGGTCGGACCGGATGAACCTGGTGCCGGGTGCCGATGGCTGGCCGGTGGCCTATGAATATGCGGTGGGCGGGCGCAAGCACCGGTTCGACATGACCGGGCCGCTGCCGCCGGTGCTGCATATCAAAAGCTTTCATCCGCAGGACGATCATTACGGGCTGTCGCCGATGCAGGCGGCGGCGACGGCGGTGGATGTGCACAACGCGGCCAGCCGCTGGTCCAAGTCGCTGCTGGACAATGCGGCGCGGCCGTCGGGCGCGATCGTCTATCGCGGGGCGGATGGGCAGGCCAGCCTGTCCGAGGATCAGTATTCCCGCCTGCAGGACGAAATGCTGAGCTATCATCAGGGCGCGGCCAACGCGGGCCGCCCGATGTTGCTGGAAGGCGGGCTTGACTGGAAACCCATGGGGTTCAGCCCGCAGGACATGGAGTTCCAGAAAACCAAAGAGGCCGCCGCGCGCGAAATCGCGCTGGCCTTTGGCGTGCCGCCGATGTTGCTGGGGATCCCCGGCGACGCGACCTATGCGAATTATCATGAAGCCAACCGGGCGTTTTACCGGCTGACGGTTCTGCCGCTGGCCGCGCGCGTGGTGGCGGCGATTTCGCATTGGCTGTCGCGCCATGCCGGGGAAGTGGTCGAGTTGCGGCCCGATCTGGATCAGGTGCCCGCGCTGGCCGCCGAGCGGGACGGGCAGTGGCGCCGCGTCAGCGAGGCGACCTTTCTGACCGACGCCGAAAAACGCGCGCTGCTGGGGCTGCCAAAACTGGCGGAGGACGAATGAGCGCGGAACCGGCGCGCAGCGGGTCGCGCTTTCTGTATGCGCCGTTCGAGGTCGCGAACGCGCGGATCGACGCCAACGAACGGGTCGCCGAAGAGCGCTGGAGCGCGCTGGAATATCGGCTGGGACGGATCGAAGCCTCGATGGAGCGGGTCGAAAAACGGCTGTGGCTGGCGGTTTACGGCGTTGCGGCCGTGATCCTGGCGCAGGGCGTCGCATCGTTTCTGGAGGCAGGACAGTGAAAGGATACAAAACCATGATGGAGACCGAGCCGGGCTATGGCCTGGAGCACAAGTTTTGCCGGGTCGAGGCGGCGCTGACCGTCACTGACGGCACCAGTGTCGAAGGCTATGCGTCACTGTTCGGCAAGACCGATCAGGGCGGCGATGTGGTGCAGGCGGGGGCTTATGGCCGGTCGCTGAACAGTCTGAAATCCGCCGGGCGCCGGGTGAAAATGCTGTGGCAGCATGATCCGGCGCAGCCGATCGGGATCTGGGACGAGGTCCGCGAAGACGAACGCGGCCTTTACGTCAAGGGCCGCCTGCTGACCGAGGTCGCCAAGGGCCGCGAGGCCGCCGCGCTGATCGAGGCGGGCGCGATTGACGGGCTGTCCATCGGGTACCGCACCAAGCGGGCCGAAAAAGATGCAAGCGGGCGTCGCCTGCTGGCAGAGCTGGAGCTTTGGGAAGTGTCGCTGGTGACCTTTCCGATGCTGCCGGATGCGCGGGTCGGGGCCAAGGCGGATGATCCGCAGGACGCCGTGCTGCGTGAGTTGGCGGAGGCCTTTGTGGGCGCCCGTCAAGTGCTGGCGGGCAACTGAGCCCCGCCATCTGACCTTTCTCAAACAGGATTGAGACATGACCAACACCGAGACCAAGGCCGGGGTGGCAGGCACGCCCACGGCAGAGGTGACGTCTGCCCTGAAGGACTTTGTCAGTGACGTCAAAGGCTTTCAGGACACTATCAAACTTAAGCTTCAACAACAGGAAGAGCGATTGACCATGCTGGATCGGAAATCTCACATCACCGGGCGTCCCGCCCTGTCCACGGCAGCCGAGGTTGAGGCCCCCCATCAGAAGGCGTTCGCCGCCTATCTGCGTTCGGGCGACGACGACGCGCTGCGCGGGCTGGAACTGGACGGCAAGGCGCTGAACACCAGCGTGGCCGCCGAGGGCGGCTATCTGGTGGACCCGCAGACCGCGGAAACCATCAAAAGCGTGCTGAAATCCACCGCCTCGATCCGGTCGATCGCCCAGGTGGTCGCGGTTGAGGCGACATCCTTCGACGTGCTGGTCGATCACACCGACATCGGGTCGGGCTGGTCCAGCGAAACCGGCACCCAGACCGAAACCTCGACCCCGCAGATCGAACGCGTGTCGATCCCGCTGCACGAGCTGTCGGCCATGCCGAAGGCCAGCCAGCGCCTGCTGGACGACAGCGCCTTTGATATCGAGGGCTGGTTGGCCGATCGCATCGCCGACAAGTTTTCGCGCGCCGAGGCCTCGGCCTTCATCAACGGCGATGGCGTGGACAAGCCCATGGGCTTTCTGACCCACACCCAGGTCGCGGATGCAAGCTGGAGCTGGGGCAACGTCGGTTACATCGCCACCGGTACGGATGGCGATTTCGACGCGGTGTCGCCGTCGGATGCGATCCTGGATCTGGTCTATGCGCTGGGCGCGCAGTACCGCGCCAATGCGACCTTCGTCATGAACAGCAAAACCGCCGGTGCGGTGCGCAAGATGAAGGATGCCGATGGCCGGTTCCTGTGGTCCGATGGTCTGGCGGCGGGCGAACCTGCGCGTCTGCTGGGCTATCCGGTGCTGGTGGCCGAAGACATGCCCGATATCGCAAGCGGTGCGGATGCGATCGCCTTTGGCGATTTCAGCGCCGGTTACACGGTCGCTGAACGCCCCGATCTGCGCGTGTTGCGCGATCCGTTCTCGGCCAAGCCGCATGTCCTGTTCTATGCGACCAAGCGGGTCGGCGGTGACATCAGCGATTTCGCCGCGATCAAACTGCTGAAATTCGCGATCTCCTAAGTCGGAGACGTGATGGGCCGCCTTGTACGTTGCAAGGCGGTCCCGGCGCGCGCCTGCGTTTTTTCGCGTTGTCTAGCTGCTCCCTCCGTCCGAGCAATGCGATTGGCGCGCGCCTGTCTGTCCGGAGGGCGCAATTCGGAGATACCACATGATGTTGATCGAGCAGACCACAGTGCCGGCGGCGGCACTGCCGGTGAGCCAATTCAAAGACCACTTGCGGCTGGGCACGGGGTTTGCCGATGACGGGGCCGAGGATGCGCTGTTGGAGGCATTGCTGCGGGCCGCGATGGCGGCGGTCGAGGCGCGGACCGGCAAGGTCCTGCTGGAACGCCGGTTTTCCTGGTCGCTGACGGCCTGGCGGGAAACCGCGCGGCAGGCGTTGCCGGTGGCCCCGGTCAGCCTGTTGCAGGAATTGAAGGTCGTGGACCGGGCCGGCGTCGAGGGCGTGATTGACCCGAGCTATTACCGGCTGGAACGCGACATGCACCGGCCGGTGGTGGCCGCCATTGGCGCGCAATTGCCCGCGATCCCCCTGGGCGGCAATGCCGAGGTCGTGTTCGACGCGGGGTTCGGTCCGGCCTGGGATGCGGTGCCTGCCGATCTGGCGCAGGCGGTGTTCCTGCTGGCGGGGCACTACCACGAGCACCGGCAAGAGGCCGCGCTGGGCGACAAGGGCATGCCCTTTGGCGTGACCGCCCTGATCGAACGCTGGCGCACGGTGCGCATTCTGGGCGGGGGGACCGCATGAGCACGATACCTGTTCTGAACCGGCGCCTGACGCTGGAGGAACCGCAGCGTACCCCCGACGGGGCGGGCGGTTTCGTGGAAACCTGGGTGGCGCTGGGCACCCATTGGGCCGAGCTGAAACCCGGATCGGGGCGTGAACGCGAGGGCGAGTTCGTGACCGTCAGCCGGGTGCCTTACCGGATCACCGTGCGCGGCGCGCCGGTGGGCGCGCCGTCGCGCCCGAAACCCGAACAGCGGTTTCGCGATGGTGGCCGCCATTTCCGCATTCTGGCGGTGACCGAACGCGACGGGCGCGGCCAGTATCTGACCTGTTTCGCCGAAGAGGAGCTGGGCGCATGAGCTATGCGGTATCGGCCGCACTTCAGGCGGCGGTCTATCAGCAGCTGACGGCGGATGTGACGCTGACCGGGCTGGTGGGCAGTGCGATCTATGATGCGGTTCCGGCGGGCAGCCTGCCGGATCTTTACGTCAGCCTTGGCCCCGAAGATGTGCGCGAAGCCTCGGACGGGTCGGGCAGGGGGGCGGTGCATGTTTTCACGGTCAGCGTCGTCAGCGAAGCGGCGGGGTTTCAAAGCGCCAAGGCGGCGGCGGGCGCGATTTCCGACGCGCTGATCGATGCGCCGCTGGTGCTGACACGGGGCCAGCTTGTGAGCCTGAATTTCGATCGGGCGCGGGCCCGGCGGGTTGCGGACGCCGATGTGCGCCGGATCGACCTGACCTTCCGCGCCCGTGTCTGCGATCAATAATCTAATCTTGGAGTGACCCATATGACGGCCCAAAACGGCAAGGACCTTCTGATCAAGCTTGACCTCACCGGGGACGGGCAGTTTCAGACCATCGCGGGGCTGCGCGCCACGCGGATCAATTTCAACGCTGAGACTGTGGATGTCACCAGTCTGGAATCCACCGGCGGCTGGCGCGAGCTGCTGTCGGGGGCCGGTGTCAAATCGGCCGGAATCTCGGGCTCGGGCGTGTTCAAGGACGCCAATACCGACGAACGCGCGCGCCAGATCTTTTTCGATGGCGAAACGCCCGATTTTCAGGTGGTGATCCCCGATTTCGGCGTGGTCGAAGGCGCGTTTCAGATCACCTCGGTCGAATATGCGGGCAGCCACAACGGCGAGGCGACCTATGAGCTGAGCCTGGCGTCGGCTGGCGAACTGACGTTTACGGCGCTGTGATGGCGAACCCCTATGCGGGCGAGGCAGCACTGGTTCTGGACGGTCAGCGTCAGGTTCTGAAACTGACGCTGGGCGCGCTGGCCGAGCTGGAGGCGACGCTGAAGGCCGACAGCCTGGTGGCGCTGATTGAACGGTTCGAGGGCGGCAGTTTCGCCACCCGCGACGTATTGGCCTTGCTGCTGGCAGGTCTGAGGGGCGGCGGCTGGCATGGCAGCGCAAGCGATCTGGCGCGCGCTGAGATTGCCGGCGGCCCGGTGGAGGCCGCAAAGGTGGCCGCCGCCCTTCTGGCGCGGGCCTTCACGGTGCCGCAGGCCAGCGATGACGCAGTTTGACTGGCCCGCCCTGATGCGGGCCGGGATCACCGGCCTGCGTCTGAAACCGGCGGAGTTCTGGGCGCTGAGTCCCGCCGAACTGGCGCTGATGCTGGGCAGCGGCGGCGGCCCGGCGCCGCTGTCGCGTGCGCGGTTGCAGGAACTGGCACGCGCGTTCCCCGATGAACAGGAAAGGTCTGAAGAATGACGGAGCGGTTTGAGTTTGACGGGCTGGATGAGCAGCTGGAGTCACTGGAAAAGACCTTTGACACCACGCGCAGCATGGCCGCGGCCTTTGATCTGGAACTGGTGCGGATGCGCGACAGCCTGACGCTGACCAGTGGCGAGGTCGGCACATTGTCCCGATCCATCGGGCGGGGTCTGCGCGGGGCGTTCGACGGGCTGGTGTTCGACGGGCAGCGTCTGTCGGACGCGTTGAAGGACGTGGCCCGGTCGATTTCCGACGCGGCCTATAACGCGGCGGTGCGCCCGGTGCAGAACCAGTTGGGCGGGCTGGTGACCGGTGGGATCGAAGGGCTGATCCAGACGGTGGTGCCCTTTGCCAATGGCGGCAGTTTCACGCAGGGCCGCGTCATGCCCTTTGCCAATGGCGGGATCGTGTCGGGGGCCACGCTGTTTCCGATGCGCGGCGGCACCGGGCTGATGGGCGAGGCGGGCCCCGAGGCGATCATGCCGCTGTCGCGCGGTGCTGACGGGCGGCTGGGCGTGCGGTCCGAAGGCGGCGGGCGCCCGATGAACATCACCATGAATATCTCGACCCCCGATGTGCAGGGGTTCCAGCGCAGTCAAAGCCAGATCGCGGCCGAAGTCAGCCGCATGCTGAGCCGCGGCCAGCGCAACAACTGAGAGTGAGGAGGGAGCAATGGCTTTTCACGAGGTACGATTTCCCGCCAACCTGAGCTTCGGCTCGGTCGGCGGGCCCGAACGGCGCACCGAGATCGTGACGCTGACCAACGGGTTCGAGGAACGCAACACGCCCTGGGAACATGCGCGCAGGCGCTATGACGCCGGGGTGGGGCTGCGGTCGCTGGACGATGTCGAAGCCCTGGTCGCGTTTTTCGAGGCGCGCCGGGGGCAGTTGAACGGGTTTCGCTGGAAGGACTGGTCCGATTACAAATCGGGTCTGCCATCGCGCGAGGTGCTGTTCGACGATCAGGAGATCGCGCAGGGTGATGGCGCGACACGGGAATTCACGCTGATCAAGACCTATGCCTCGGGCGATCAAAGCTATGTCCGGCCGATCACCAAACCTGTGGCGGGCACGGTGCGCGTAGGCGTGGATGGCGATCCGCTGCAGGAGGGTATTCACTATGCCGTCGATACGACCACCGGCCTGATCACCCTGACCGACGCGCCGGATATCGAGGCGCGGGTCACTGCGGGGTTCGAATTCGACGTGCCGGTGCGGTTCGATACCGACCGCATTCAGACCTCGGTCGCCAGTTTCCGGGCGGGCGACGTGCCCGGCGTTCCGGTGGTGGAGGTGCGTGTCTGATGCCGGTTTCCACGGATATGCAGGCCCATCTGGACAGCGGTGTCACCACCCTGTGCCGGTGTTGGGCAGTGACGCGCACGGATGGCACGGTGATGGGGTTCACCGACCATGACGGCGGAGTGAGTTTCGACGGGATCGCGTTTCGCGCCAGCACCGGCATGACCGCGCGGGCGCTGAGCCAGACCACCGGCCTGTCGGTCGACAATACCGAGGCGCTGGGCGCGCTGAGCGACGCGGCGGTGACCGAGGGCGATATTCTGGCCGGGCGGTTCGACGGGGCCGTGGTGCAGGCCTGGCTGGTCAACTGGGTCGATCCCGAACAGCGGGTGATGCAGTTTCGCGGTACGATGGGGGAAATCACCCGCGCGGGCGGCGCGTTTCAGGCCGAATTGCGCGGGCTGGCCGAGGCGCTGAACCAGCCGCAGGGGCGGGTGTTCCAGAAACCCTGTACCGCCGTTCTGGGCGACGGGGCCTGCCGGTTCGATCTGACCCAGCCGGGGTATTTCGCCGATCTGGTGATCGATGAGGTGACGGAGGCGCGGGTGTTCCGCTTTGCCGGGTTCGCGGGCTATGCCGAGCGCTGGTTCGACTCCGGACGGCTGAAAATGCTGGATGGTGTGGGTGCGGGGCTGACCGGCTGGATCAAGAACGACCGGCCTGATGGCGACGGGCGGATCATCGAGCTGTGGGAATCCCTGCGGATTTCCGTGTCCGCCGGGGACCGGCTGCGCCTGACGGCGGGATGCGACAAACGGGCCGAGACCTGCAAGCTGAAATTTGCGAATTTCCTGAACTTTCAGGGGTTCCCGCATATTCCGGGCGAGGATTGGCTGGTCAGCTATCCGGTCAGCGGGCGCCGCAACGATGGCGGGAGCCGCCAGAGATGAGCGCGCGGCGCGATCAGGTGGTGGCCGAGGCGCGGGCCTGGATTGGCACCCCGTACCGGCATCAGGCCTCGGTCCGGGGGGCGGGGACCGACTGTCTGGGGCTGCTGCGCGGGATCTGGCGCACGGTTTACGGGCAGGAGCCCGAGGTGGTGCCCGCCTATACGCAGGATTGGTCCGAGCCGCAGGGGGACGAACGCCTGTGGCGGGCCGCTGCGCGGCATCTGGTGGCCAAATCCGTTGCGGCAGCGGCGCCGGGCGATGTCGTGCTGTTTCGGATGCGGTCGGACGGGGTGGCGAAACATGTCGGCGTGCAGGGGCGGATCGGCCCCGAGGCCAGCTTTATCCATGCATTTTCGGGGCACAGCGTTGTTGAAAGCGCGCTGACCGGCCCCTGGGCGCGCCGAATAGTGGCGCGGTTTGAATTTCCGGAAAGGGGCGTCTGATGGCGACGATTGTACTGTCCGCGGCAGGGGCCGCAGTGGGGTCTGCGGTGGGGGGCACGGCGCTGGGCCTGTCCAGTGTCGTCATCGGCCGCGCCATCGGGGCGACGCTGGGCCGGGTTATTGACCAGAAACTGCTGGGCTCGGGCTCGGCCGCGGTGGAAACCGGGCGGGTCGAACGGTTTCGCATCAGCGGCGCCAGCGAAGGCGCGCCTATTGCGCAGGTCTATGGCCGGACCCGTCTGGGCGGGCACATCATCTGGGCGTCGCGGTTCCGCGAGAAACGGACCAAAAGCGGTGGCGGCGGCGGTGGGGGCAAGGGCAGCAGCCCCTCGACCCCCGAGGTGACGGAATATTCATACTCCGTCAGCCTGGCGATTGCGTTGTGCGAGGGGGAAATCCTGCGCATCGGCCGGGTCTGGGCCGACGGGATCGAAATTGCCGCGAACAGCCTGTCGATGCGGGTCTATACCGGGGCGGCCGATCAACTGCCCGATCCCAAGATCGAGGCGATCGAGGGCGCGGGCAATGCGCCGGCCTATCGCGGGCTGGCCTATGTGGTCATCGAGAACCTGCAACTGGCGCCTTACGGCAACCGCGTGCCGCAGATGTCGTTCGAGGTGATGCGCGAGGCCAGGACCGATATCGCCGATGTCGACAGCCTGCAGAACCGGGTGCAGGGCGTGGCGCTGATCCCCGGCACCGGGGAATACGGGCTTGCGACCAGCCGGGTGCATTATTCGTCGGGCAAGGGGCGCAACCAGTCGGCCAATGTTCATGCGCCGGGCGGGAAAACCGATTTCAGGGTGTCCTTGCAGGCATTGAACGAAGAACTGCCCAATTGCGGCTCCACCCTGTTGGTGGCCAGCTGGTTCGGCGATGACCTGCGCGCGGCCTATTGCGACCTTAAGCCCAAGGTCGAACAGAAGACCTTTGACGGCAAGGGCATGCCGTGGAACGTGTCGGATACCACGCGGGCGCAGGCCGATCTGGTGCCCAGGCTGAACGGTCAGGAGGTCTATGGCGGTACGCCGACCGACAGATCGGTGTTGCAGGCGATCGCGGCGCTTAAGGCCTCGGGCAAGGCGGTGGTGTTCTACCCCTTTATCCTGATGGAGCAGTTGGAGGGCAACATGCTGCCTGACCCCTGGACCGGGCAGTTCGGGCAACCGGCACTGCCGTGGCGGGGGCGGATCACCACGACCTTTGCGCCGGGCGTCTTCGGATCGCCCGATGGCACCAGTTTTGCCGAAGCCGAGGTTGCGGCCTTTTTCGGCAACGCGCAGCCCGGACATTTCGGGTACAGCGATGGGGTGGTCAGCTATAGCGGTCCGCAGGAATGGTCGTACCGCCGGTTCATCCTGCATTATGCGCGGTTGTGTCAGGCCGCAGGCGGGGTCGAGGCGTTCTGTATCGGGTCGGAAATGCGCGGGCTGACCCAGATACGCGGTGCCAATGGCAGTTTCCCGGCGGTGGCGGCCTTGAAGGTCCTGGCCGCCGATGTGCGCAGCATTCTGGGCCCCAACGTCAAGATCACCTATGCGGCGGATTGGTCCGAATATTTCGGATATCAGCCGCAGGACGGGTCGGGGGATGTGTATTTCCACCTTGATCCGCTGTGGGCAGACCCCGAGATCGATTTCATCGGGATCGACAACTATATGCCCGTATCGGACTGGCGCGATGGCGACGATCATGCGGATGCGGACTGGGGATCGATCTATGCGCTGGATTATCTGCGCGCGAATATCGAGGGCGGCGAGGGCTATGACTGGTACTATCGCTCGCCCGAGGCGGAGGCCGCGCAAATCCGCACCCCGATCACGGATGGCGCCTATGATGAGGCCTGGGTGTTCCGGTACAAGGATATCCGCAACTGGTGGCTGAACCCGCATTTCGAACGGATCGGCGGCGTGCGTCAGGGCGCGCCCACCGATTGGCTGCCGCAATCCAAACCGATCTGGTTCACCGAATTCGGCTGCGCCGCCATCGACAAGGGCACCAATCAGCCCAACAAGTTTCTGGACCCGAAATCCTCGGAAAGTTCGCTGCCGAAATATTCGACCGGCGTGCGGGACGATCTGATTCAGGCGCAGTATCTGCGGGCGATGACCGGTTATTGGGGCGATCCCGAGAACAATCCAGTGTCCGAGGTCTATGACGGGCCGATGATCGACATGGAACGATCCCATGTCTGGGCCTGGGACACCCGCCCGTTTCCGCAGTTTCCCGCACTTGATACGCTGTGGAGCGATGGGGAAAACTATGCGCGTGGCCATTGGCTGAACGGGCGCGCCTCGGCTCAGGCGCTGGGCGCGGTGGTTGACGAAATCTGTGCGCGCTCCGGTGTCGAGGCGCTGGATGTGGACGCCCTGTACGGTCTGGTGCGCGGCTATTCGGTGGCCGAGATCAACGGCGCGCGCAGTGCGTTGCAGCCCTTGTTGCTGGCCTATGGTTTCGATGTGGCCGAACGCGACGGCAAGCTGGTCTTCCGCAGCCGGACGGGCCGCGTGGCGGGTACGGTGACGCCGCCGCAGATGGCCGCGATCGGGGATCAGCCGACAGGGGTTGAAACGATCCGGGCGCCCGAGGCCGAAACCGCCGGGCGGGTGCGGCTGACCTTTGTCGAATCCGATGGCGATTACGAGGCGCGGGCGGCCGAGGCCGTGTTCCCCGATGAACAAAGTCGCAGCGTCTCGGTATCGGAATTTCCGCTGGTTCTGACCCAGGCCGAAGGGCGCGGGATCACCGAACGCTGGCTGGCCGAGGCGCGGGTGGCGCGGGACCGGGCGCGATTTTCCCTGCCGATGTCGCAGCTTGGCATCGGGGCCGGGGATGTGGTGCGGTTGGAGACCGAGACGGACAAGGGTCTGTTCCGGCTGGACCGGGTCGAACAGGGCGATGCCCGGCTGATCGAAGCGGTGCGGATCGAGCCCGATGTCTATGTGCCGTCGGATGCGGTGGAAGAACGGATCAGCCTGACGCCCTTCGTGCCGCCGACACCGGTTTACCCGCTGTTTCTGGACCTGCCGCTGTTGACAGGGGACGAGGTCGAACATGCCCCGCATCTGGCGGTGGCAGCCGACCCATGGCCGGGAACCGTGGCGGTTTACAGCGCCGCAGAGGACAGCGGGTACGAGTTGAACCACACGGTGTTCGGCCCGTCGGTCGTGGGCGAAACCGAAACCCCGCTGGAATGGGCAGCCCCCGGCGTGTGGGACCGGGGGGCGGCGGTGCGGGTCAACTTGTCGTCCGGCGAGCTGTCCTCGGCCGAAATGGCGCAGGTCCTGAACGGGGCCAATGCTGCGGTGATCGGGGACGGGTCGTCCGACAATTGGGAGGTCTTCCAGTTCGCCGAGGCCCAGCTTGTGGCGCCGGACACCTATGATCTGAGCCTGCGTCTGCGGGGGCAGTTGGGCAGCGATGGCCTGATGCCCGAAGTCTGGCCCGCAGGAAGCCAGTTTGTTCTGCTGGATGGGACACCGGAACAGATCACACTGGCCCAATCTGCCCGCGATCTGGCGCGCCATTACCGGATCGGTCCGGCGGGGCGGCCCTATGACGATCCGTCCTATTTGCATCAGGTCGAGGCGTTCAAGGGCGTGGGGCTGCGTCCCTATGCCCCCGTCCATCTAAAGGCTGAACGGGCCGGTTCCGGCGATCTGGCGATCCGCTGGGTGCGGCGGACGCGGACCGATGGCGACAGTTGGGTGTCGACCGACGTGCCTCTGGGCGAGCCGCAGGAAGGCTATCAGGTCCGTGTGCGCAACAGCGGTGGGACGATCCTGCGCGAAGCGATTGTCGGCGCGCCCGAGTGGGTCTATCCGGCGGCGGCGCAAAGCTTTGACGGGGCGGTTGCACCCTTTGTGGTCGAGGTGGCGCAAATGTCGGACCGGTTCGGGCCGGGCCTGTACAAACGGCTGGACGTTGTCGTCTGAGGCAGGATCTGATGCGGCCGATCCTGCATGGCGATGTGGTCTGCGCGGCGCGGGCCTTGCTGGAGCTGCCGGAGGCGGCGCAAAGGGTGGCGTTGCGGGCCATGCTGGCCCGTGCGGCGGCTGCGGATGCCTATCGCAAGCGGTTCGGGCGGGCGCATCCCGATTGGGGCAACGGGTCGCTGATGGGGGTGGCCTGTCGGCGGCCATTGCGCCCTGAACCGGCGTTGGACGATCCGCTTTATTGCCGTTGCCTGTCGCTGGTTTTCGACGAACTGGCCGCGTGGCGCGCCGAAAAATCCGGGCCTAGCCGCTGGCGCAGGTGATGCATGTTGGACTGGCCGGATCAAGGCTCAGCCGGGCAGGGGCGATGGTATCGCCGCATTCCACGCAATAGCCGAATTCGCCGTCGTCGATCCGTGCAAGTGCTGCCCGCAGGCGGGCGGTCATCTGGGCGCGGCGGGTCTGTGTCGCCTGGGCCATGGCCTGTTGCTGCAGCGCATCCATGCGGCTGAGGCGGCCCACGGATTGCTGATCCAGCGTCACGGTTTTCTGGGCGTCCGCGCCCAGATCGTCCTGCGTTTCGATGTCGTTCAACAGGCCAACTATCTGTGCTTTGAAAGCAGCAATCTGTTTTTCATTCATTTTCAGAAAGTGCTCCATCACAGGTTTGCGTTTGGCGTGGGCGCCCTATGTGTTGTAGAACGCGTGAAACAGTGAGGGAAGCTCCATGGCTGAACCAAGAGCAAAACTGACAGAACTGGACCCGGTCTGGCGGCAAATCCGCGAAGAGGCGCATAAGGTCGTGCGCGACGAGCCGCTGATGGGCGGGCTGGTGCATTCCGGTATCCTGCACCATCCATCGTTGGAGCGGGCGCTGGCCTATCGGTTTGCCGTCAAGCTGGCCTCGGGCGAGATGTCCGAACAGATTCTGCGTGAGATCGCGGATGCGGCTTATGCCGCCGATCCCGACCTTGGCGCTGCTGCCCGGGCGGATCTGGTGGCTGTGTTCGAACGCGATCCGGCCTGCCATCGGTTTTTGCATCCTTTGTTGTATTTCAAAGGGTTCCAGGCGATCCAGGCCTATCGCATCGGCCATTGGCTGTTTGAACAGGGGCGGGTCGATCTGGCCTATTTCGTTCAGATGCGGGTTTCGGAACAATTCGGGGTCGATGTCCATCCCGCCGCGCGGATCGGTAAGGGGATCATGATCGACCATGCCCATTCGATCGTCGTGGGGGAAACCGCGGTTGTGGGGGACAATGTATCGATGCTGCATTCGGTCACCCTGGGCGGCACCGGCAAAGAGGAAGAGGACCGCCACCCCAAGATCGGCGACGGTGTTCTGATCGGCGCGGGGGCCAAGGTTCTGGGCAACATCAAGGTTGGCCATTGTTCGCGCATCGCCGCGGGCTCGGTCGTTCTGAACGAGGTGCCGCCCTGCAGCACGGTTGCCGGTGTTCCGGCCAAGATCGTCGGCAAGGCCGGTTGCGATCAGCCTTCGGTCATGATGAACCAGCTGCTGCCGAATGATTGACCTATTCCGCGCCCTGCGGTAGCCCGCGCCGGAATGCGGGATACAAAGGCATTTTGCCATGCATATAAAAGATGTTCTTGGGGCGGGCTACAGATCGGTTTTCTACAAGAAACATGAACCGGGCGCGGAGCCGTTGTTCGTGTTCATGATCCCGCTGGTCGGTCCTGAGAATTCACAGGACTGGGGCAGGGCCTGTGCCGTTCTTGAGGACACTCTGGCCTCGATCCAGGGGCAGGGATATCGGCATTGGCAGGTGGTCCTGTGTTGCCAGGAACGCCCGCCGAACCTGCCGGATAATCCGAGGTTCCACTTTGTTTCGGCACCGCCGTATAATCCGGCTTCGGTCAAATCGGATCAGAACGTGAAGGGGCGGTTGATGGCCGATTATGCGGCCAGAACGTTTCTGGAATTCGCCTATGTCATGTATCTGGACGCGGATGATTTGCTGCATCCTGACCTGTTGGCGCATCTGGCCGCTGACAACAACGGCACCGGCTATCTTGTCGAACAGGGGTATATGATCGACGCGGCCAGCGGCAGGCTTGCGCCGCTTGGCAACGCGCCCGGTCAAAAGCCGTTTTCCCGTCAATGCGGCTCTTGCGCCTTCATCGCGGTCGATTTTGCCAGGCAATGGTTTCCGGTCAGCTATCTGCGGCTGATCGGAAAAGGGCATAAAAACTATGTCGAGCGCTGTAACAGGCTTGGCTATCCGCTTGATGTGATTGATTTTCCGGCCATGCTTTATGTCGTGAACCACGGCGAAAACATGCAGATCAGGCGTGGGAACGGGGATAACAAGCTGGGGTACATCGCCCGGAATGAGGTGACGGACCCAGAGGCCGTCGCGCAGATTTATGCGGATTTTCAGATATCGTTGCAGGGGAAGGCCGCCGGTGGCGACCTTCCCGAGATCGATCAGGCCAGCATGGCAACCGGGTTTTCCAAGTTGTCGACGATGGCCTTCAGCAGATTTGCGCCAAGTGCGCCATCGATTACCCGGTGATCGACGGACATTGTGACCGACATCACCGTCGCGACAGCCAATTCGCCATCGGCGCCGACAACAGGTTTCTTGGTGCCGGCCCCAACCGCCAGAATGCCGCTGTGGGGCGGGTTCACGATGGCGTCGAAATTGTCGATGCCGAACATGCCAAGGTTCGAGATCGCGAAAGTCCCCCCCTGATATTCATGCGGCGCCAGTTTGCGGTCGCGGGCGCGGCTGGCCAGATCCTTCATCTCGGCCGACAGGGCCGACAGTGATTTCATGTCGGCGTCTTTCAGGACCGGCGTGAACAGCCCGCCTTCGATGGCAACGGCGACGGCCACATCGGAGGGTTTCAGTTGCAAAACCCGGTCCCCGGCCCAGACGCTGTTTGCCTGTGGCACCTGTTGCAGGGCGTTGGCGACGGCCTTGATGATGAAATCATTGACCGACAGTTTCACGCCGCGCGGTTCCAGCTGTTTGTTCAACTGGCTGCGGAATTTCAGCAGCGCGTCCAGCTGGATGTCGCGGCGCAGATAGAAATGCGGGATGGTCTGTTTGGCCTCGGTCAGGCGGGCGGCGATGGTTTTGCGCATCCCGTCCAGCTTGACCTCTTCGAAGTCCCGGTCGGCGTAGATTTTCAGCACGGTTTCTGTGCTGGGGCCGGTCGGTGCGGCGGAAGCCGCGACCGGTGTGGGCGCTGCGACCGGGGCCGGTTTGGCCGCGGGGGCGGTGGCTGTCGCCCCTTCGACGTCCGCCTTGACGATCCGGCCACGCGGGCCGGAGCCTTTGATCTGGCCCAGATCCAGACCCTTGTCGGCGGCGATCCGTCTGGCCAAGGGCGAGGCGAAGACGCGGTTGCCATCGGCGGCGACTGGGGCGGCGGGCGCGGGGGCCGCCGCCGGGGCGGCCGGTTGTTCCGCCGCAGGTGCAGGCGCGGCCTGCGGGGCGGCAGCGGCAGGGGCTGCCGCGATATCGCCCGCGCTTTCACCATCTTCCAGCAAGACCGCGATCACGGTGTTCACCTTGACCGCTTCGGTGCCTTCGGCGACCAGCAGCTTGCCGACGATGCCTTCATCGACCGCTTCGAATTCCATCGTCGCCTTGTCGGTTTCAATCTCGGCCAGCAGGT
The DNA here is from genome assembly GCA_947500775.1 of uncultured Paracoccaceae bacterium. Classification (GTDB taxonomy): domain Bacteria; phylum Pseudomonadota; class Alphaproteobacteria; order Rhodobacterales; family Rhodobacteraceae; genus CANMTD01. Next base: position 687,122 of record CANMTD010000002.1, on the reverse strand, counting down.
CGCCGGACGATACGGTGTCACCCTCTTTCACCAGCCATTTCGCAAGGGTGCCTTCCTCCATCGTGGGGGACAGCGCGGGCATCAGAATTTCAGTGGGCATCGCGTCTCTCCCTCAACGATATGTTACGGCTTTGACCGCGTCGATGACCTCGGCGGTGGTGACCAGCGCCAGTTTTTCAAGGTTCGCGGCATAGGGCATCGGCACATCCTTGCCCGCGCAGGTCAGAACCGGCGCGTCCAGATAATCGAACGCATTGCGCATGACGTAATTGGCGATGTGATCGCCGATCGAACACACCGGGAACCCTTCTTCGACGGTCACGCAGCGGTTGGTTTTCATGACCGATGCGATCACCGTGTCATAGTCGATTGGGCGCAGGGTGCGCAGGTCGATCACCTCGGCTGAAATGCCGTCTTCGGCAAGTTTATCGGCCGCTTCCAGCGCGTATTGCATCCCGATGCCGAAGCTGACGATGGTGACATCGCTGCCTTCGCGCCAGATGCGGGCCTTGCCGAAGGGCACGGTATAATCCTCCATCACCGGCACATCGAAGGCGCGGCCGTAAAGGATTTCGTTTTCCAGAAAGATCACCGGGTTGGGATCGCGGATCGCGGTTTTCAACAGGCCTTTGGCGTCCGAGGCGGAATAGGGCATCACCACCTTCAGCCCGGGGATTTGCGCGTACCAGGCGGCATAATCCTGCGAGTGCTGCGCGCCGACCCGGGCCGCGGCGCCATTGGGGCCGCGAAACACCATCGGTGCGCCCATCTGACCGCCGGACATATACAGCGTCTTGGCGGCAGAGTTGATGATCTGGTCAATGGCCTGCATGGCGAAGTTGAAGGTCATGAATTCGACGATCGGTTTCAGCCCGCCAAAGGCGGCGCCGACGGCGATGCCGGTGAACCCGTGTTCGGTGATCGGCGTGTCGATGACCCGCTTGGCCCCGAATTCATCCAGCAAGCCCTGGCTGATCTTATAGGCGCCCTGATATTCAGCGACCTCTTCGCCCATCAGGTAAACGGTATCGTCGCGGCGCATTTCTTCAGCCATGGCGTCGCGCAGCGCTTCGCGGACGGTGGTCGATTTCAGCTCGGTTCCTTCGGGGAAATCCGGTTCGACCGGGGTGACAGCCACAGGGGCTGCCGGGACGGGGGCCGCTGCGGCGGCAGGTTCGGGGGCTGCAGGGGCCGCAGAGACAGCGGCATCCGCGTCTTCGCCTTCTTCGATCAGAACGGCGATGGCGGTGTTGACCTTCACGCCTTCGGTGCCTTCGGCGATCAGGATCTTGCCGACGATCCCTTCATCGACCGCTTCGAATTCCATCGTCGCCTTGTCGGTTTCAATCTCGGCCAGAATGTCGCCGGACGATACGGTGTCGCCCTCTTTCACCAGCCATTTTGCAAGCGTGCCTTCCTCCATCGTGGGGGAGAGCGCGGGCATCAGAATTTCGGTTGCCATGATCTATCCCCCTCAGGCGTCTGCGTAGATATCGGTGTAAAGCTCGTCGATGCTGGGTTCGGGGCTTTCCTTGGAAAACTCCGCCGCCTCGTTGACGATGGCCTTGATCTCTTTGTCGATGGCCTTGAGGTCATCTTCGGTGGCGTGTTTGCCGGTGATCAGCAATTCGCGCACATGTTCGATGGCGTCGCGTTCTTCGCGGACTTTCTGCACCTCTTCGCGGGTCCGGTATTTGGCCGGGTCCGACATCGAATGGCCGCGATAGCGATAGGTTTTGACCTCTAGGATATAGGGGCCCTTGCCCGCGCGGCAGTGTGCGATGGCCTTTTCGCTGGCCGCCTTGACCGCCAGAACATCCATGCCGTCGACCGCTTCGCCGGGGATGCCGAAGGCCTGACCGCGGGTATAGATATCGGGGGTCGAGGTCGATCGCGTCTGCGAGGTGCCCATGGCGTATTGGTTGTTTTCGATCACGAAGATGACCGGCAGGTCCCAGATCGCCGCCATGTTGAAGGATTCGTAAACCTGACCCTGGTTCGCGGCGCCGTCGCCGAAATAGGTAAAGGTGACGCGGCCATTTTCCAGATATTTATCGGCAAAGGCCAGACCGGCGCCGATTGGCACCTGCGCGCCGACAATACCGTGGCCGCCATAGAAATGTTTCTCTTTCGAGAACATGTGCATGGAGCCGCCCTTGCCCTTGGAATAGCCGCCTTCGCGGCCCGTCAGTTCGGCCATCACGCCCTTGGGGTCCATGCCACAGGCCAGCATATGGCCGTGATCGCGGTACGAGGTGATGCGCTTGTCGCCTTCTTCGGTGGCGGCCTCCAGACCGACAACAACCGCTTCCTGACCGATGTAAAGGTGGCAGAAGCCGCCGATCAGACCCATGCCGTAAAGCTGACCGGCCTTTTCTTCGAATCGCCGGATCAGCAGCATGTCGCGATAGAATGTCAGAAGCTCGTCCTTGGAAACGTTTGGTTTCACAGGGGTTTTTCGCACAGCCATGCGGTTGTCTCCTCCCAGGCGCAATCAATAGTTTAATATTAAACTATGTATAGCAAGGCGTCCGCCGGGATTCAAAAACAATTTGTCCCGACCGGGGGCGTGCATGGCTGGGTTGCGGGTGGGGGAAGGCTGTTGCGGGTCAGCGGATGACGATTTCATCCGCCCGGACCAGACCCAGCACATTGCGGGCCTGTTCGTCCAGCAGGTCAAGATCCAGATAGCTGTCCGACAGGCGCTTTGTCTTGTTGCGCATCTCGTCCAGTTCGGCGGTCAGTTTCTGGTGTTCCTTGCGCAGTTCCTTGGCCTCGGCCTCGATCTGGATGCGGCGGAACAGCCCATAGTCGCCCTGCACGGCGGCAAAGGTGAAATAGGTTGCCAGCGAAAACGCTACGGCGAAGTACATGACAACCCCAAGCGTGGGGCGAAGTCGGGAAATGCTCATCTGTCTGCCTCTGGACCACCTCTTGCCGGGTGGGTGCAGCGATCATTGCACAGGTGATTCGCGAATGGAATCCCCATACTGCGATTTCCCCATAAAAAACGTGTGTTTTGGCGATTTTCTGCCGTGGTTTTCCCGCAGACCCGCCCAGTCCGGTTCCGCGCCAACAGGGGCGGACAGACGAATGTCCGCCCCGGCTGGATCGGGCGACGCATGTCTTTGCCGTCTGACACAAGGGAACGGTCTTTATTCTGAAAGAGAGTGTCATGAAAGACCAACGCGCGCGCGGAACATCGATGATCGGCCATGCCATGCTGGCAATCGCCATGATTGCAGCCATGATCCTGTTTTGGATCGGGATGATGAGATGACGATCGGTCGACAGAATATTATCCGGTCAGCAACATCTTGCCCCCAATGCAGATGTTGCTGACCGGCGCCCCGGTGTCAGAATTGAAGGATCAGCATCACCGCGGCGGATGTCCGGCCTTTTTCGTCCACCAGGGGGCTGTCCCTGAGTTCGTCGCTGAACCGCTCATGGCTTAGCGATCCCACCACCGCCGTGCGGTCGCCGACGGGCAGGGTTGCCGATAGCGCGACATAGGGCGAAAAACTGCCCTCCGCCGAATAGGCCGCGCGTCTGGAGTTCGCCTCGGACCGGGAAACGCCCACATAATAGTTGCTGAGATCCTTGTCGCGATACCGTGCCCCGGCGGACAGGTCCAATGTCACCGGTCCGGCCTGATGTTCGGTGCCCAGGCTGACATCAGCCTCGAACCCGTCGTGTTCGCCCGAAATATCGTGCATCAGCGCGGCCTTGGTATAATACCCGCCGTCAAAATCATAAGAGGCCGAAAACCCGGCCTCGATCGCGGTGTCACGGTCCAGCCCGCGGAACAGGGCGGTGTCGGGCATATCGGGGTCGATCCGGGGCGCAAGGGTCAGGGCAAAGCCAAGCGGCTGATCCTTGACCACCGCATATGAAATCCCGTCCAGACCCAGATGCAGGCGCCCGCTGTCATAGGCGACATAGGGAATGATTTCGGCGTCATCGTCACCCCCTTTGTAAAAGGCGCTTTCCGCGCCGACCCCCAGACCCAGCGTCCAGGCGCCGTCGGCCATCGCCGGGGCGGCGGCCAGTGTCATAAGGGTCAGGGCCGAAAGGGTTGGTTTGGACCTGCTCATGGTTTCCCTCCATTGTGTTGCGGTCAGATGGGGTCTACCTATGCGGCTGTCACAGAATGTCGTCCGCCCCAACCGGGGGGGACAGGCGGGTGTCCGCCCCTGTACGAAAAGACATCCATTCGGATCGACGCCATAGGTAGGTGGCGACAAGATTGATTGCCGAAAGATTTCCGCATTGGACCTGCTGCATGTTTGAAGAAGAAAAGCTTTTGAACGCGATCCCGATGGTTTCGCTGACCATCTGTTTTCTCAGCATGATCCTGTGCTTTACGGAACGCGCGCACAGGCGGGTCTATCTGCCGCTGGGCCTGTTTTTCCTGGTCTTCGGCTGGAGCGATCTGGACGAGGTCATGCTGCCGATGCTGAAACAGGGCTTTCCGCTGTGGGCGACCGATCTGATGCAGGTGATGCATTTTCCGGCGGTTCTGATGATTTCCCCGTTGTTCTGGATCTGCGTGTACGAGCTGACGGCCGAATACGACCGTCCGGACCCCGGATCGCGGGCGATACATATGCTGCCCGCGCTGCTTGGCGGCCTGTCGGTCGTGGGGTTCATGACATTGCCCGATACCGACCGAAGCGTGATCATCGGGCGCAGTACCGGGGGGCTGTCGGTGGCGGCGCTGGTCGTGCTGTTCTGCGTGCAGGCGCTGACGCTGGTCACCTATGCACAGTGGGGCGGGTATCTTTGGGCCTGCTGGCGCCGGTTGCTGCGGTACCGGGCCCGGCTGAAGGATCTGTTCGCCAGCACCGAAAGCCACGAGGTCGTGTGGATCACCTGGATGATCGGGCTGTGCGCGCTCTTGTGGCTGATCAGCAGCCTGTCGGATGCGTCGCTGTTGGTCGGCGGGGCGGTATTGCTAGGCGATGTGGCCAAATCCGTCCTGAATACGTTGTTGGTGCTGACCATGTCGGTCTGGGCGCTGCGCCAGAAACCGGGGCTGTTTCCCGAGCGCGCGGAGGGGTTGATCGCCGGGGCGGTGACCGGCGCGCCGCAGGCCAAATACGAACGTTCGGCCCTGGGGGTCGAACAGCGGGTCCGCATCGCGCGCAAGCTGCGTCTGGCGATGGAAAAGGACGGGCTGCACCGCAATCCGAACCTGTCGCTGGGGATGTTGTCCGGCCATATCGGGGTGTCGCCGAATTACGTTTCGCAGACCCTGAACGAACATATCGGCGAGACTTTTTTCGATTTCGTGAACCGCTGGCGGATCGACGACGCCAAGGACCAGATGCTGCGCCAGAACGACACGGTGCTTGAGGTGGCTTACGGGGTCGGCTTCAACTCACGCTCATCATTCTACAAGGCGTTCAAGAAGGAAACCGGCCAGACCCCGACCGCGTTTCGCAAAACGGTTGCCGAGGCGGGATCGTCCGGGGCCGGGCAGGGGCCGGGACAGGGCGATCTGAGCATCGAGGGCGGGCGGGGATAGCCTTGGTTCAGCCCCGCAACCCTTTGACGATGGATTGGCGCATCACCGTCACCGCAGGCAGCAGGGCCAGCACGGTGGACAGGGTGACGAAACCGGCGACGAAATGCGCCTCGGGCCAGCCCAGCGGCGCCTGAATGGCAATATCCGTGCGGCTGGTCAGGATCGCCGACAGGGCCCATGTGGCCGCTTGGCCGACCAATACCCCAAGCAGCGCGCCGACCAGCAACAATGCGGCCGCATAGGACCAGACCACGGCAAAGACGAACCGCGCGGGTGCCCCAAGGGCGCGCAGCAGGGCAAGCTGGCGTTGAAACAGCCGGATCAGGATCAGCAATCCGACCAGCACGCTGGCGGCCACCAGAACCTGCGTGACCAGCGACATGACCGACATCGCCTGACGCACATCGCCCATGACCCGGTACAGGCGCGACAGCACCGCGCCGGGGAAAAACGCCATGGTTTCGGCGTCGCGGGTGAATTCGGACCGCAGAGCGTAATTGGCCCACAAGGCCTCAGCATGGACGATGATCGCCGGGGTGCCGGGGAAATAGGCCGCATCGAACGGCGGGCCGATCTGGTCGCCGTGTTCGGGGGCATGGCCATTGGCAAGGCCATGGGTTTCCCAGACCGCTTCGACCGGGATCAGGATCGCGCGGTCCCAGGGGGTGCCGGTCGGTTCCATCCGCCCGACCACGGTCAGCGCGTGATCATGGGCGTCGTGATCGGCGCCGTCCCCCACGCCATGCGCGGGTTTGAACGTGTCGCCGATCCGCAGGGGAACGGCGGCCCCCACCACGGCCTGTTCATGTTCCGAAAAGACCGCGCCGTCGATCCGGCCATCGCTGAGGTAGCTTACGAATTCGGGCGTGGTGCCGACAACCGATGCGCCCTGGAAACTGTCGCCAAAGGCCAGCGGGGCGGCAAGCGCCACGTTTTCATTGCCCGCCACGACGTTGAAGATATCGCCCGACAGCAGCGGCACGTCGCTGGGTTGCAGATAGACCGCGGCCAGCATCATCGTCACCTCGCTGCCCGGGGCGCTGACGATCAGGTCGAACTTGTCGGCCGCCGCCGCCGTGCCCCGCCGCAGCCCGCGTTCCTGCGCCAGCAATCCGATGCCGATGCCCAGCGATACCGCGATCAGCAGCACGAACAGCGCATTGGGCCAGCGGAACCGCCACAGCATCGCCCGCACCAGCGGGGCGGGGTGAAACCCGCGCAACACCAGCGCGCCGATCAGCACGGCGGGCAACAGCAATCCCAGCAACAGGGCGATGTCCTGTTGCAGCGCGCTTAATTCTGTCCAGATTGCCGCCATGTCACGCCCCGCTGTCGTCGGTGATCTGCCCGTCGGTCACGGTCAGCACCCGGTCCATCCGGTCCAGCAGGGCCGGATCGTGGCTGACGGCGATCAGCGTGCGCCGGGCAGCGGCCTGCGAGGCGACCAGATCATCGATCAGCCGGTCAGCGGCGTCGCGGTGCAGGCTGGCGGTCGGCTCATCGGCCAACAGGATGCCCGGATCATTGGCCAAAGCGCGGGCAATCGCCACGCGCTGACGTTCGCCGCCGGAAAAGCTGGCCACCGGGCGGTCCAGATCGTGCAGGCCCAGGGCGGTCAGGTGGTCCTGCGCGGCGGCCCGGATTTGGGCACGTCCGGATTTCGGGGCGAATTGGGCGGGCAGGGTGGCGTTGTCCAGCGCGCTGAGTTCTTCGAACAACAGGAAATCCTGAAAGATCAGCCCCATATGGCGGGCGCGGAAGGCCGCGCGCTGTTCCGCGGTCATGGCGCAGATGTCGGTCTCTGCCCAGAAAACACCGCCGCTGACCCGCGACAGCAACCCGGCCACGGCGAACAACAGGGTGGATTTTCCGGCCCCCGACGGCCCGCGTATGCCAAGGCTGGTGCCAGGTGTCACATCCAGCGACGGCACGCGCAGCAGCCTGCGGCCGGTATCGCCCGTCACGGCGACGTCGCTCAGACGCAGGGCAGAGGACATTGCGCGCGGGCTCAGGAATAGGTGGCGTCGGACAGGCGCACCCGGCTGACAAAGCCGGTCTCGGCATCCTTGAAGCTGCCCAGTTCCAGCACGCCGGTGGTTTCGATCTTGACCGAGAAGGGAATGACCTTGACCCGGCGCTTGGTATAGATTGCCAGAATATCGTCGGGCCATTCGGCATCGGTTTCGCAGAAGGGGCAGACGGCCAGCGGTTTCTTGGTCAGGACAAAGAAACTGGAGTCCGCCTTCAGCGGCGGGGCCATGAAACCCTGAACGGTGATGCGCTGACCTTCCAGCGATCTGGCCAGATCGGAAAAGCTGAGATCCTTGTTGTACAGATCGCGCATCTTGATGGCGGTCTGATCGGCGCGCGCAAGGGCGGGGATGATCACCGTGGCGCTGGCTGCGGTCAGGAAGGTGCGGCGTTTCATCAAAGCCTCCGTTCGAATCGTCGGGCTTGGGGCCAGTATAAACGAGGGGCCGTGCGTCCGGCCCCCCGCAATTCGTCACATCTGCCTGATCACTCGGCGGTGATGGCGTGATACATCACGTGGAAGATATAGTTCTGTTCGACCGTGCCGTTCAGCAGATGCGCCCAGGGGCCCTTGCCATAGATCGCCACGTCTTCGCCCGAATGGGATTCCGAGGATTTGGGGATCAGGGCCTGCTGGACGTAATCGGCGTCGGTGGCATCTTCCTGTGTCAGGTCGCCCCGGGCGCCGACCCAGTTGATGTCTTCGCGCAGAACCGTGCCGCTGCCGTTCAGGTAACCGGCAACGGTATAGGGTTTGCCGTCATCGGCCAGCAGCGGTTCGCCGGTGTGTTTCACGCCCGCGGGGTCGATGTCATAGCACAGGCCGGTGATCGGCGTGCCGCGCCCGCAATAGCCGTTGAAGGCGATCGCATGTTCGTGGTCGGCGGTAACGATGATCAGCGTGTCATTGTCGTCGGTCAGCTCGTCGGCCTTGGCGATCGCATCGGTAAAGGCAACGCCGTCGGTCACAACCCGGTGCAGGTTGCCGTCGTGGTTCGCGTGATCCACACGGCCCGCTTCGATCGACAGGAAGAATCCGCCTTCGTTGCCTTCCAGCGCCTTGATGGCCATTTCGGTCATTTCCGCCAGCGACGGTTCGCCCGCGCGGTCATGTTCGTATTTCATGTGGCTGGATTCGAACAGGCCCAGAACCGGCTTGCTCAGGTCCGCGGCGGCGGCGGTTTCGTCGTTCCAGACATAGGAAATGCCCGCGGCACCCGCTTCTTCGATCAGGTTCCGGCCATCGGTCCGCTTGCCGGATTTGCCTTCGGGGCCTTCGGTTTCCTTGGTGATGAAGTGACGGCGACCACCGCCCAGAGCGATATCGACCATGCCGGATTTCATCGCGTCGATCAGCTGAGCGGCGATGTCGGGAACGGCGCAGCCTTCGGGCAGCTTGCTGTCGTCCTCGAAATTGCGGTCGGCCGAATGGGCATAGACCGAGGCGGGCGTCGCATGGGTCAGGCGGGCGGTCGAGATGATGCCGACGGCCTTGTCCATGCCGGAAAAGATTTCGGCGGCATTGGCGACCGAGGCGCCTTCAACCTGGGAACAATCGCCACGGTTCAGGGTTTCGTCCACGCCGATGACGCCGGCCTTGGTTTTGACGCCGGTGTGCATCGCGGTGCCGGTGCCTGCGGAATCGGGGGTCTGGGCGTTCACGTTATAGGTTTTCGACAGCGCCAGATGCGGGAATGTTTCATGGGGCAGGATGTGCTCGTCGCCCATGTTGCCGCTTTGCTGACCTTGCCACAGGCGGGTGGCATAGTTGGTGCCGACACCGTTGCCGTCGGCGATCAGGATGATCACGTTCTTGGCTTTGCTGGTGTTGGCCGCGATGGCGGCTTTTTCGGCGATCATCGCGTTGGCTGCGGTGAACCAGTCGTTACCGGCCTGCGGCAGGCCCGTATGGCCGTCGGCCAGGGCCGTTGTGCTGACCAAAGCAGCGGTCAAGGCGATCAGAGACGTTTTCATGGAAACCCCCATTGTTGAGACTGCTGCTGGATAGGAAAGCAATGTCACAGTGACATGACAGAGCTGCCCGAAATCCGGACAATTGACCGACTTCACAGAATTTAGATGACGCAGGGGGTGGCGCTGTTCAAAACGGCACATCGCGGCGCGGATTTGTGGGGCTGCATCATCGGCGGCGTTCAATGGGTGACGGATGTATTGGCATCCATTTTGGCCAGCCAGTCGGCGATGCAGATCAGGGCTTCGTCTTCGTCAAGGAACGGGATATGTCCGCGATCGGCGATCTGGGCAAAGCCCATATCGGGGCGGCGGGCGCGCATTTCCCGGGCGGTCTCGGCGCTGAGCACATCAGAGTTTTCCGCCCGGATCAGGGCAAGCGGCAGTCCCGCGCAGGCGTCAAAATACGGCCACAGGTCAACCGGCGGCGCGGCCATGGCGGCGTCGAAAGAGTGCCGCAGCGCCGGGTCATAGGTCAGCCCGACGCGATCCGCCAGCTGGACATAGTGGCGCACGGTTTCCTCTTGCCAGCGCAGGTCCGGCACATTGGCAAAGCCCGGCATCGCGGCGGCCATCCGGTCGGCGACCTCGGCCAGCGAGGGAACCGTCGGCTGCACGCCGATATATTCCCCGATCCGCGACAGCCCGGCGCGTTCCAGCACGGGGCCGACATCGTTCAGGCACAGACCCAACAGGCGATCCGGTGCGGTTGCGGCGATGACCATCCCCAACAGCCCGCCGCGCGACGATCCGATGATCGCGGCCTTTCAAGCCTTAGATGATCCAGCAGCGCCAGAACGTCACTTGCCTCTTGCGCAACGGTATAGGTGTCGGCGCCGGTCCAGTCGGACCCGCCACGCCCGGCACCATCTTGCCCGGCACTTTCCAGTTCGCCAGATGCCCGGCCTCATCCACCTGCAGCCCGCCCAGAACGGTCATGTCCAGATGCCCGCCACGGATCAGCCCGAAGCTCATGGCGCTGTCGATGCTGGCCGCCCCCGGCACCGCCGAGACAAAGCCGCCACCGGCATCGGTCAGGTGCGGATCTTCCATGCCTTCGGGCGGGCGGGCGCCCAGCCCGATCACGCCGTTTTCGGCCTGAAAGAAGACCCCAAGGCTGGCGGGGACGTAATTCGCCACCATCGACGGCAGGCCGATCCCCAGATTGACCAGCATCCCCGGGGTGATTTCGCGTGCAACGCGGCGGGCAATCAGTTCTTTGGCGTCCATTGTCGCCTCCCTCAATTCGCGCGGATCAGCAGGTGGTCGACCAGAACGCCCGGTGTCTTTACCGCATCGGGGGGGATCACGCCGACCGGCACGATGCTTTCGGGTTCCGCGATCACCGTTTTCCCGGCAAGCGCCATGACCGGGTTGAAGTTATGCGCCGTCAGCAGATAGCTGAGGTTGCCCGCGTAGTCGGCCTGATGCTGCGCCGCGGCGCAATGGCGCAGGGTTTCAGCACAGGGTTTGCGCGGGGCCTAACCGCGGCGCAGCATCAGGCCGATCCCAAAGGTGGCAATGTCCCCCAGAACCGAAATGGCCCGATGCGCGACGGCAACGCTTAAGCCCGCGCCCGGGCCGATGAACAGCTCAAGCCCCAGCGCGATGATCCCGTCGCGGACGCCAACGCCGCCCGGCGCGCCGGGCATCAGGAAACCAGCCACCCAGGCGGTGATGAAAATGATCGTGCATTGGATCAGACCGGCGGTGCCATCGGGATGGACAGCCAGCGCAACGCACCACAGCGAGATGCCCAAAAGGATGAAATTTCCGGCATGCAGCATCACGGGAAGGACCATGCGCGATAGGGTCAGTTTCGGGCGGCCCGCCCGGCGCCAGATCAGCCACGGACCGGCAAAAAGGCCCGCCAGCAGCCCGCAAACGCCCAATCCGGCACCCCAGCCAAACGCCCAGTCCGGCAGTTCCGCGGTCAGCGCCGTGACAAGCTCGGGCGCGACCAGAACCAGCACGCCGACCATCGAAATCCCGACCGCCAGCAGAAACCCGACCTCCAGCACCATCGCGGCCCCGGCAACCGCAGCCTCGATCCCGTCTGTGCGCGCCAGGGCAAACCGCCCGATCAGATGCGCGACATTGCCCGGCACGTATTTGCCGACCTGCGACACCAAAAGCTGGCTTTCGGCGCGCAGGGCGGGAAGGTGGACGTCATAGATCGCCAGGGCGGCCCGCCATGCGGTGGCCCCGGTAAGCTGTGACAGGATGTAAAGGGCCAGACCGCCGATCAGCCCGCGCCAGACCAGCCCCGATCCCAGATCAAGCGGCGGCAAGGCCCCGGCGCTGCGCCAGAAAACGACGCCGAAGAATGCCAGCGCAACGACTGTGCCAAGGATTGCGGCGACCCGTCCCATGCCTAGGGTGCACGCGCAACGACAAGATAGCCGTTGCCCAGTTCGGTCGATAGGAACGGGCGCTGCATCTGACAGAAAAGCCGCATCATCATCACGATGGGCAAGGACGAAAAGACACCCCAGAAACGGCTTTCGACGGATCGGTCGCTGCCGCTTTCGTCGGTCAGCGTGTCGGCGTTCTTGTTGGCTTTCGCGGCGTCGGTCAGCACCTTGCCATAGACCCGCGCGCGCCAGCGTTCCATCACATTGGCCAGCGGAAACCCGTAACATTCGATCGTCTCGACGGTATAGCCCGCATCGGTGACCGCCTGCCTCAGCTGATCGCGTTCGTACCGGCGCACATGACCGGCCCAGACATCGGCGGCGTTCCAGCGTTTGGGATGCGCCGGCGTTGACAGGATCAGGCGGCCGCCGGGCTTCAGATAGGGGCGCCAGTCCCGCATGGCGCCGATGTCGTCCTCAAGATGTTCGATCACCTCGAAGGACATCATCAGATCGAAGCTGCCCTTCCATGCGGGGTCAAGTTCGGCCTGCAGGGTCATCGGGTGGTGCGCATCGTTGAAGGTATCGGCCAGCGCCAGCGCCTGTTCGGCCCGGTCGACGCCATAGGCATCGAAGCCGCGCGCCGACAGTTCCGACAACAGCGCCGCGGGCCCGCAGCCGATGTCCAGCACCCGGCAGGGCGCGGTCGCGGAAAGCTGACGCATCACCCGGTCGCGCCGCATCAGGTAACGCGGGGCGGGCACCCAGTTCAGCGCCGGGGCCGCCGGGCCATAGTGACGATGGCGGATCGCGGGGGGGACATCCGGCGCGGATGGGGACAGGGGGCTGGCTTCGGACATGCGGTTATCGGCTTTCGATCATGGGGGTCAGCATCCGGCACAGCGCCGATGCGATGTCTTTGGGATGGGCAAGGGCAAGCTTTTCTTCGGCCATGACGGGGTATCCCGCAGCCTCAAGCGCCTCGATCGCGTCCAGCAAGGCGTCGGGGTCGGAATGGGGCACCAGCCGCAGGCCGGGATCGGCATCGGGAAAAACCTCGTGCAGGGCGGGCGATTGCCGGGTGATGACCGACCGGCCCGCCAGCAGCGCCTGATAGACCTTGTTCGGCACGACCGAGGCGGCCTTTTCCGAGGCGCCGAAAATGCCAAGGCAGATATCGGCGCGGGCGATGGCGTCGCTGAGGCGGTCATAGGGCACCCAGTCGTCCCAGGTCACATGCGGCGCCTGATTGCCGCTGAGCGCGGTTTCCAGCAGGGGCCTGTCCTGACCGGTGCCGATGATGTGCCAGTGCCGGGTCCGGCCCCGGTCCGACAGTGCGGCTGCCAGAATGGTTTCGACACCATGCAGCGGGATCAACTGCCCGTAAAACAGCACCTTCGCCGGGCCGTCATGGGCAACCGGGGCGGGCAGGCGGGCAAAGGCGCCGGGTTCGGCCCCCACGGGGACCGCATCGGCCTTGCCCAGGGGCAGCGCGAACAATCGCGAAATATGGGCCGCATGCGCCCTTGTATCCAGCAAAACGCGATCCGCCGCACGGCAGGCCAGCCATTCGATCGCTTTCAACGCGCGTCCGGTGGCGGACGTTCCGGCGGCCATCTTGCGGTCGTTGACGACGGTATCATAAAGCGACAGGAACATGTCCCAGACCACCGGCCGCCGCCGCAGCCGGGCAAAGGGCCACAGGACCAGCACGTCGAATTGCCCCAGATAGGGGACGATCACCGCGTCGTGGCGCGGGGCTGCAAGGTAGCGGAAAATCAGAACCGGATAGCAGACGAGCGCGCGCAGAAGCGCCAGCATGATGGCGGCCTTGCTTAACCGGCTTTTGTCGGCGTGGCGGGGCCAGATATCGGCGTGGATTTCCACGACCTCGACCCCCAGTTCCGCCAGCCCGTCGCGCAGGATGCGGGTGCGTGGTTTGCTCAGATCATAGGTGCCCCAGAACACCACCCGCGCCGGGGTGGTCTTTGCCGTGGCTGTATTGTCAGATAGCGCGGTATCTGCGGCGGGGTCCAAGGATGCGGCGCGGTTCAAAACTGAAACCCCCAGAACCCGAAGTAGATATTGTCGGACGGCAGATCCCTCTGGATCGGATCAACCCCGGTGTCCCAGATAAGCGTGATCGGTGTGCCCGGCGGTCCCATCAGTGTGACCGGCGTTTCGTCAAATGCCACAACCTCGCCAAAGGTCACGACACGCCCGTCGATCCGAACCGGGACGTCGGTTTCGATCCGGTAGCGCCCCGGAAAGGGCGCGCGCAGCGGTGTTGGTTCGGGGCCAAGGGTCAGTTTGCGGCCCGCTAGCCAGATCGGGCCGGAATAATGCACATAGGTTTGCCGCAATACCCGGTGATCCTCTGGCAACAGGATAGCAGAGCCTGATCCGGCCTGTCCCATGGTCTGGATCAGCGTTTGTTTGTTGGCGATCAGCAGGGGCGGGCGTGCCTGCGCAATCAGATCGGCGAAGACCGGCGTGCCCTCGGCGCGATATCTGGTAACCCCCCAGCCAGACATGAAAAAACCCACGCTGGGGAAAGAGGCGATCATGCCGCTGTCGTCGATATAGGGCACGGGGGTTTCGAACAGGCGGTGCACCTCGGCGATGGTGGCGCGCTGGGTTGCGGTATCTTCGGCAAACGACCGGGCGGTCTGCAGCCCGGCGCTGACCATCATGATCATCACCAGCCATGACAACAGGCGCGCGTGTTGCAGCCTTTGTGCGCCAAATGCGACGGCGACCATCAGCAAAGGCACAGCGAAAGGGAAAAAATACGCAAAAGCATTGCGATAGATCACGACCGACAGCAGCGGGGCGGCAAACAACAACAGAACGATCCCGCGCCGCAGGTCACGCTTGCCCAGAAGGCCCAGCATGGCCAGCGCGATTTGCGCAACGCTTAAGATCGCCCAGGTCAGGCTTTCGGTGGCGCGCGGCAGAAGCCCGCTGTTCAGAAGGGTCGTGTTCAAAGCGTTGCGCGCGTCCGAGCCTGTATCGATTCCGGGGGCGGCCACGATCCCCGACGCATGCCAAAGATAAAGCGCGGCCCAAATCCCCGCCGACAGCAGCCCGGCCCCAAGGATGCGCAGGGCGATCCTGCGGTCTTGCAGACGCCAGATCAGGGTGGCCAGGAACACCGGCAGGTACAGCGCCGCCTTGATCGTGACCAGCAGGGCAAGCGCGCTTAGCCCCGCGGCGGCGATGATCTGCAACGGTGACAGGCGCGTGGTCAGCAGGATCGCGATGGCGGATGTCAGCAGGGCCGCCGCAATCGGATCGGCGCGAAAGCTGGCGCCATGGGGCAGCACAAACCCCGAGGCCAGAAACGCCAAAACGGCAATGTTGGCGCAGGCGGCGTCGGTATGGTGGCGCGCGATCCGGTGGACCGACAGGGCGGTCACGCCCAGAAAGCCGACCATGACGATCCGGGCGGCCAGAATTTGCTGCATCTCATGGCCCGGAATGTGATCAAGCCAGCCAAACCCATGCACAAAAAAGGTCTGCATCGGCCGATCAAGCCGCCCGTCCAGATAGGCGTGGATATGGGACAGGAAATAGAATTCGTCCCAGTTGACGTTATGGGTAAAGCTCAGGATCACCAGCAGGGCAAAGGCGACAATGATCCCGGCACGTACGGCAAAGGCCATGCCTCCGGGAACCGCGCGTTGGCCCGCGCGCGCGTCAAGCGCCAGTTCAGGCATTTTCAGCGGCCTTTGCCGCGCGCAGCGGCACCACGCTTGCAGACTGTCGCGAGGCGCGCAGCAATTCGCGGGCGCGGATGTCTTCCAACAGGCTGCGGTTTGCGGCGATCAGGTCCGCCAGAATGCCGACGGCGAACAGGATCGTCGCCATCGCCAGCAACACGCCCGACAGGACCAGCGACTGGATGTGCCCCGCGCCGCCGTTCGTCACGTAGAACACCAGAAACCGGGCGATGCCGAACAGGCCGGGCAGGGCAAAGATCGCCGCAAGGGTCAGGAAGAACTGCAAGGGCGCATAGATCACGAAAACCCGCAGGATGGTGCGGGCCGACCGGGATACATATTCGCGGATACCCCGGAACAGGCGCGACGGTCTGGTCACCGTGTTGACGCGCACCGGGACCGAGGTCATCGGGATACGCTTGCGCCCCGCCTGAATTATGGTTTCCAGCGTGTAAGTATATGTGTTCACAACACAAAGCCGCGCCGCCGCATCGCGGGAATAGGCCCGGAACCCGCTGGGTGCGTCGGGGATTTCCGCGCCGCTGGCCCGGCGCACGACCCAGCTGCCCAGCCGTTGCAGCGCCTTTTTCAGCGGCGAGAAGCTTTCGATTTCGGTGATCGGGCGGGCGCCCACGACGATCTGCGCCTGACGTTTCCGGATCGGTTCGATCAGCGCCGGAATGTCATCGGCGCAATATTGGTTGTCGGCATCGGTATTGACGATCACATCAGCGCCAAGCAGCAGCGCCTCTTCGATACCGGCGGAAAACGCGCGGGCAAGGCCGACGTGGCTGCTCATCCGCAGGACATAATCGGCCCCGGCTTTCCACGCCACATCGACGGTCCGGTCGCTGGAGCCATCGTCGATCACCAGAACCTCGACCGATTGCACGCCGGGAATGTCCCGCGGGATCGCCTGGATGGTTTCGGCAATTGTGGCTTCTTCGTTAAGCGCGGGTATCTGGACGATTAGCTTCATTTTCGGGATCGCCTGAATTGAACTCAGCTATCGATTGACCACTTTTAGCGGCAAAATTATGTCGCAACGGGGGTATAGTTGAACAAATAACGTATAATAGAGCGCGGCGCAGCCCCATTATTCACCCCGTTATCTGCAACCCCTGACTACCCCCGTTGGTCAAACGATACCCGGCCGGAATACCCGTGGTTCCGGCCGTGACGGCGCGCCGCTACCGCCTGATCAGCCGGACGGCGATATACAGACACAGCCCCGCCGCAAAGACGGCGGCCAGCGGGAATTCCGTGCCATGGGGGTGCAGATGTGCCCCGTCATGGGCCAGCGCGGGACCCGCGGCCCATGCGGCGGCAATTGTTGTAAGGCGGATCATTTCTCAATCTCCTGTTTGCGTTTCAAAAGGAATTCCCGGATATCCAGCGTCGATTTTTCGTCCATCGACACATAGATCAGCGACATGTTGGTGCGTTCGCGGACCATTTCGCCGGGAAAGGGCAGATAGCTAAGCTCGCGCGACCCGAAAGAGGGCGAGGCGGTGCCGACCTGCCAGTCGGTTTTCAGCTCGACATCGATCAGTTTCAATGCCTTGGCGCCGTCTTTCGCGGGGCGTTCGAACGGTACCCCGGCCAGTTTCAGATAGCTGGTCTTGTCGCTGGCCTGCAAAAAGCCTTCGATGAACTGGGTCGCCAGCACCTGAAGGTCGGCGGCCGTGTCGTGATCGTGCATATGGCTGTGCAGATGTTCGCCATGGGCGTGGTTGTGACCTTCGCCATGATGGTGATGGTGGTCGTGTGGGTGATCATGTGGCATTGGACCACCGCTTTCCGCTGAATTCGCCATGAGGGATCGAAACCGGTTTGTCGATGTGTTTCTTATGCGCGCCCAGCTTGCCGTTGGATACCAGCGCGCCCAGCACGTCGACGATCACCCGCGTGCCCATCAGCGCGGTGATGTCCGAGGTGTCATAGGGCGGCGACACCTCGACCAGTTCCATGCCGCAGATGCCTTCGGCGGCAACGCCCGAGGCCAGCGCCAGCGCCTCGCGCGGCAGGAACCCGCCCGGTTCGGGCCAGCCGGTGCCGGGCACGAACCCGCAGTCGATGCTGTCGATGTCGAAGGACATATAGACCATGTCGACACCGTCCCAGGCCATGTCCAGCGCCATCTCGATGGTCTTGGCGACGCCCATCTTTTCCATGTCGCCCATGGTGATGATATTGGTCTGGCGTTCGCGCGCGACCTTGACCGCCTCGCGCGGGACCTGCCAGCCGCCGATGCCGATCTGCACAAGGTTCTTGGCGGGCACATTCGGCAGGTTGGTGGAATGGAACCACGGGGTGGTGTGCATCCGTTCGTCCAGATCCTTTTCCTGAATGTCGGCGTGGCGGTCGAAATGCACGATGCCGATTTTCTTGGATGTGCATTCGGCGATGCCGCGCACGCAGGGAAAGCCGATGGAATGATCGCCGCCGATCATGACGGGCAGCGAACCGGAGCTGAACACATGGCTGACCGCGCGGCTGATCTGATCAAAGCTTTTTTCGATATTCGCCGGGATGGTGAACACATCGCCCGCGTCGCACAGCGTCATCTGTTCGCGCAGGTCGACGCCGATTTCATAGTTGTAAGGCGTATACAGCGCGCTGATCTTGCGCAGCCCCTGCGGGCCGAACCGGGTGCCGGGGCGATAGGTGGTGCCGCCGTCGAAGGGGATGCCCAGAACGGTGGCGTCGTAATCGGCGACCTCCAGCACATCTTCGGCATAAGGCGCCTTCAGAAAGGTGTTGATGCCCGCGAAATGCGGCAGCTCGCCGCGTGCGAAGGTGGGGATCGATTTATCCTCGATGCTTTCGGCACCGGTCAGACCCATGCGCAGCGCCCAGCGGCGTTCCTCGTCCCAGCGGCCTTCGGGCAGGTCGGCCTCTTTCTGCATTGCTTTCCAGCCGGCAAGCTTGGTCAGGTCCGGGTGATGGGCGCGGTTTTCGCGGTCCGCCTGTGCGGCGCGCTGGTCCGCCGGGTGGTGCGAACGTGTGCGGTCGCCTGGGTTATGAAACATCCTCTGCCTCCTTGAGATGTTGAAACGGGATGCCGCCGTTGCGGGCATCGAAATCATAGGTGATGGTCGCGCCATAGGCGCCGGGGTCATGCGGGTCCCAGCGGGGTTTGTCGAAGACAAGCACGCGATCGCCCAGCTTGAACCCTTCTTCAAGGTCATGGGTGACCATGAAGACGGTCATGTTGGTTTCGGCCTTCAGCTCCATCAGAAAGCTGTGCATCGCGATCCTTGTGCCGGGATCAAGCGCGCCGAAGGGTTCATCCAGAAGCAGCACGCGGGGTTTTGCCGCCATCGCCTGACCGATGGCCAGTCGCTGCTGCATCCCGCCCGACAGGCTGGCCGGGTACTGGTCCGCCACATGGTTCAGCCCGATCCGGGCCAGCATCGCATTGGTGCGGTCCAACCCTGCGCGCCGGGCGGCCCCGTGCAGGCGGCCCCAGCGGGTGGCAAAGCCTTCGCCGGCCAGAATATTGTCGCGCACCGTCATATGCGGAAAGACCGAATAGCGTTGAAAGACCACGCCGCGTTCGCGGTTCGGTTCCACCGCGGGCGGGCCGCCGTCGATGCGGATTTCGCCGCGCGCGGGCGTTTCTTCGGCCAGTAGCATCCGCAGAAAGGTGGATTTGCCGCAGCCCGAGGCGCCGACGATGGAAATGAACTCGCCCTCATCCACCGCGACATTCACCCGTTCAAGGATCGAACGGTCGCCGTAGGACTGCCAGACATCGGTGACGGAAACAAAGCTCACAGCCCGGCCTCCATCCATGGGAAGGCTTTGCGCGACAGGGTCTTCAGCGCCCAGTCGATGACAAAGGCCAGTAGGGTGATCCAGATCACGTAGGTCAGGATCACATCCATCGCGAGGTACCGGCGCACAAGGAAGATGCGATAGCCAAGCCCGACATCCGAGGCCACCGCCTCGGCCGCGATCAGGAACAGCCAGGCCGACCCCAGCGACAGCCGCACGTTGGAAATCAGCCGCGGCAGAATCTGCGGCAGCGCCACGCGCAGGGCGATGACCCCGCTGGATGCGCCCAGCGTCTGCGCCTTGACGATCTGTTCATGCGGGATGTCCAGCACGCGCTGCGCGAGGTCCCGGGTCATGATCGGGGTGATGCCGATGACGATCAGAACGACCTTGGACAATTCGCCCAGGCCGAAAACGATGAACAGGATCGGCAGCAGGGCCAGCGGCGGCACCATCGAAATCACCGCGACAAACCCCGACAACATCCGCCGGGCATAGGGCAGCAGCCCGATCAGCATCCCCAGCGACAGCGAAATCGCCGCCGCGATGCCCACCCCGCCCAGCAGCCGCGTGAGTGACGCCCAGGTGTCTTTCCACAACAGGATATCGCCGGTGCGCCGGTCGCCTTGGGTGAACAGCCGCACGGCGGTGTCCCAGATCGCGGCGGGGGCGGGCAGCAGCTTGTCCTGCGGGTTCGCCTCCAGCCGGATGTCGGACCCGATCGCATAGGCGATGGCGACCAGCACAAAGGGCAGGGCGGCCAGCAATATGCCCGTGGGCCGGTCGGGTTTCCGATTGATAAGCCGCATATGGGGTCCCGCGCAGAGGGGAACGCGGCCAAGGCCGCGCCCCGTTTTGCCGTTACAGCGCGCCGTCGGCGGCCATCTGCATATAGGTGGCGTCAAAGCGGAACTTGACGTTGGCCGCGTCGCCGGTGGTGGTGCCATCGGGATAAGCCACGCCGACGAAATCCGCACTTGGCGCACCTTCGCCAAGGATGCCCTTGTCGAACAGGAAGGCCGCGACCGCGGTCATGGTGCCGGGCAGATCGGCGGCAGAGGCCTGCGCCACGGCGGCGGCCGGATCAAAGAACATCTCGGTCGCCGCAAGCTGCGCCTTATAGCCCGCCAGATCGGTGCCCGAGGCTTCGGCCATCGCGGTCAGCGCGGCCTCGTCCCCCGCGGCCATCAGCGACATCACCTCGTACCAGGCGCCGGCGACGGCCTTGCCGAAGGCCGGGTTGTCGGCCAGCGTTTCGGTATTCACCACCATCAGATCAAGGATTTCACCGGGGATCTGGGCGCTGTCGAAGACATTGGTGGCATCTGGGTTCGCCCCCAGGATTTCCGACACCAGTGGGTTCCATGTCACCACTGCCTCGACCCCGTCGGTGGCATAGGCCGCGATCATATCGGCGTCCGAGGTGTTGATGACGCCGTCCAGATCGGCCTCGGACAGGCCCACGGTGTCCAGCCCGCGCGCCAGCAGGTAGTGCGAGACCGACAGTTCCACCAAGTTCACCGGCTTGCCCTTCAGATCGGCCAGCGTGCCCGCGCCCTTCAGGATTACCGCGTCGTTGCCGTTGGAATAATCGCCCACGATCAGCGCGGTGGTATCGACGCCGCCGCCCGACGGGATCGACAGCGTGTCCATATTGGTGGCGGAAACCCCGTCAAACGCGCCCGCCGTGTATTGGTTGATCGATTCCACGTAATCGTTGATCTGCACGATATCGACGGTGATGCCGTATTTATCGGCCCATTTGTCCATGATGCCGCTGTCTTCCAGATAGCCCCAGGGCATCCAGCCGACATAGATCGACCAGGCCAGTTTGAATTCGCTCTTCTGTTCGGCCGTGGCGGGCGCGAAACTGGCGGCAAGCACACCCAGCGAGAGCGCCGAAGCGGTAAGAAGGTTAGATTTGGTCATGACTTTCCCCGTTCAAGCGTCCCGCCTTATGTGAGAGGTGGTTTGCGCCCCGCTGGCGGAACAAAGAGAATAGGCGCGGGCAAAACCTGCGCAGTAATCTCCCGGGATTTTGGCCCGCCGTGTGCCCATGCGGAATTTGCCGCGCGGGTGAAGCTTCTTGGACCAGACCTGCGTGACAGCGCAGCGGAACCCTAAGCGTCCTGCACCTGTGATTGGACTTTCTGTACCGCCGCCACGTCAACAAAGCGGCCTCCGCGTGATGCGGATGGCGCACGAAGGGCTAAAAAATTTGCGGCGTTTTCGGGGTTTGCACAAAATATCACCAAGGCGGACATCAGATTCCCTGACCTTGGGCAGCGCGAGGTTCCGTTCGCCCTTTGCGCCCCGACTCTTTTCGGGTCCGGCGCGCGCGGTGCATGCCAGTCGTGACAAGCAATGTGCATCTGATATGACCGAAAACGAAAAAAGGCACCCGGATGGATGCCGTTTTCTTTACCAAATCAACAGATTTATTGTGATTTGGCTCCGGCGGTAGGGATCGAACCTACGACCAATTGATTAACAGTCAACTGCTCTACCGCTGAGCTACGCCGGAACACTTCGGGCGATATAGCAACAGGGTATACTGGCGTCCAGAGGGTATTATGACATTTTTTCACGTTGATGCAGGGTCGGTCAAATCAGCGCGAAACGGGTCTTTGCCGACAGCGGCCCGTCGGGGGTTGTGATCCTGTGGCGGGTGAGGTCGATCAGATGGGCCAGAACATTGCGTTCGGCGGCGGGCAGCAGGGCGGGGGGCACGTCGGTATAGATGCGTGCGGTCAGCATTTGCGGGGTTGCGGGGCCGTCGGACAGGGCGGCCAATATCTGGCCCTCGCGGCGGCGGCGGTGGCTGATCAACTCCTGCACGCGGGCCTGGGGCGCGGCGATGGGGGCGCCATGGGCGGGATAAAAGACGCGGTCGCGCCGGTCGGCCAGCCGATTTAGCGAGGCCATGAAATCGCTCAGATCGCCATCGGGTGGTGACACCATCGAGGTGGCCCAGCCCATGACATGATCGCCGGTAAAGACATGATCCTGCCTGGCAAAACACAGGTGGTTGCCCATGTGTCCGGGCGTCCACAGGGCGGTCAGGGCCCAATCCCCGCCGCGGATTTCGGCGCCATCGGCCAACAGGATGTCGGGCTGAAACCTGTGGTCTACGCCTTCGCCGCCGCCCAGATCCGGCAGGGCAAGATCGTCGCGCCGTCCGGCCGCGCTGTCGCCGAAGGCCAGCACCGGCGCGCCGGTGCGCCGGGACAGATCGGCGGCCAGCGGTGAATGATCCAGATGGCTGTGGGTGACCAGAATGTGGCTGATCCGCTCATCCGGGGCCAGCGCGGTCAGGATCGCCTCCAGATGGGCCGGGATCGCCGGACCGGGGTCGATGACGGCGACATCGCCGCGCCCGATCAGATAGGTGTTGGTGCCGCGATAGGTCATGGGCGACGGGTTGGGCGCCAGCACCCGCCGGATACCGGGTTCCATACTGTCGGCCTGACCCGGCACCGGGTCGAAATTCTGATCGCCTGTCATCTTGCGCTTTCTCTTTTTTGTCCGGGCCGATACGGTCTTATCCCATGGAACAGGGATGGATCAAACGCCTGCTGCCCCGCAGCCTGTACGGCCGGGCGGCGCTTATTCTGATCGTGCCGATCGTCACCTTACAATTGGTGGTTTCGGTCGTCTTTATCCAGCGCCATTTCGAAGGTGTGACGCGACAGATGTCGCGCAATGTCCTGTTGGAAATCACCTATATCCTGTCTTTGACGGAAGCCGCGCCCGATGCGGCGGCTGCCCTGGCGCGCACCGCCGAGGTGACCGAGGGGCTGGACTTTACGCTGGCGCTGCCGGGGACGGGGGCCGCGCGGGATACGCGGTGGTTTTACGACCGGTCGGGCCGCACCATCATCGACACCCTGCGCGGGGCCTTGCCGGGGGTGAGAAGCATCGATCTGGCCACCAGCGGGCGCGAGGTCCGGGTGCTGATCGCCACGCGGCATGGCGATATGAGCATCGTGGTGGATCGACGCCGGTTTTCAGCCTCGAACCCGCATCAGCTGTTGGTGCTGATGATCGCTACGGGTCTGTTGATGACGCTGATCGCCTTTCTGTTTCTGCGCAACCAGTTACGGCCGATCAAACGGCTGGCCCGCGCGGCCGAGGCCTTCGGCAAGGGGCAGTCCTATGATTATCGCCCCACCGGTGCGATCGAGGTGCGATCGGCCGGCAATGCGTTTCTAAGCATGCGCACCCGGCTGGAGCGTCAGATCGAACAGCGCACGATGATGTTGTCGGGGGTCAGCCACGATCTGCGAACGCCGTTGACCCGGCTGAAACTCAGCCTGTCGCTGGCCGAAGAGGGGCCCGAGACCGAAGCGATGCAACGCGATGTCGCCGATATGGAACGGATGCTGGACACGTTTCTGGATTTTGCCCGCGCCGACGCGCTGGATGATCCGGTGACCTGTGATCCGGCAGAGCTGGTGACCCATGTGGTCGACAAGGCGCGCTGGTCCGGGGGGCGGGTTGAACTTGGTCCCTTGCCCGATGGGATGCAGGCCACTTTGCGTCCCGCGGCGGTCGAGCGGGCCTTGCAGAACCTTGTCGGCAACGCCCTGCGCTATGGCACCCGGGCGCGGGTCAGCATGGCGGCCACCGACCGCGTGATCCGCTATGTCATCGAGGATGACGGCCCCGGCATTCCCGCCGATCAGCGCGATGAGGCGGTCAAGGCATTCAAACGCCTGGATTCGGCGCGCAACCAGAACCGGGGCACCGGGGTCGGGCTGGGGCTTGCCATCGCATCCGATATCGCGCGCAGTCACGGCGGGCTTTTGCGGTTGGGAACAAGCGAGGAGCTTGGCGGGCTGAAGGCAGAGTTGGTGCTGGCAAGATAGTGTTTTATAACAGCGGCTTACGTGGTTATATGATGTTTTACACGAGCGTGTTGCGTAAAGCCCGCAGCGCACCAGATTGCCACATATTCCTACAACCGGAATAGTGGGGTCCGAAGGGCGTAGAAACGCTCACAAACTAGCCTCTTAGGTGGGATAGCGTTCGCCCGATTTACCCGCCAGTCTGACCAATCTTTATTGAATTTCAGGTTTGTTTGCCACGTTGGTTCAACTCGTAGGTTGAGCTGCCATTGGTTGCAGAACAGCTACAATCTCACTTAGTGATTAGGATCGTATTTTCTGTCACTCAACTATCACATCGACACATAGAGGGCTATTTCACATTGTACTTGTGGGCATCTTGGTTCCGAAAATCAAAAGGGCTTGTTACTTGGAGAGCGTAATAAATCTATTCCTTTGTTTAATCTGTGTGGTCATCTTTGCTTATTACAGAGGCCAATTTAACAAAAGGCGCAGGCGACCGCGCCAAACAGCGACTGACCAAAAACCGAGACTGACAGACGCTGTTCACGGAAAGAACGCACAGCTGCCCCCGCGTTTCGACACTACGAGCGCGAAATCGCAACCTACCAAGACTGTCCTGAAGGGCGCTGCGTATGTGCTGGATGGTGACACCTTGGTCATCAATAAAACTCAAGTGCGTTTGTTTGGTATTGACGCACCAGAGATGAATCACCCCTACGGGAAGAAAGCCAAATGGGCTTTGGTTTCTCTATGCAAAGGACGGACTGTAGTGGGAGAGGTGGCAGAACAAGATGCCCATGGCCGTACCGTAGCAAAATGTTATCTGGAAGACGGCCGTGACCTGTCGGCTGAAATGGTTAAACTGGGTCTTGCTATCGATTGGCCGAAGTTTTCAAATGGAAAGTACCGTTCGTTGGAAGTGCCGGACGTACGTAAAAAACTCTGGTTGGCTGACGCACGGCAGAAGGGGCGGATGCATGTCTGGGAGAAGTTTGAGGCTAAACAAAAAAACTCGTGAAAACTAACGACATCCGCATTTCGCGGTTAACCGAATAAAGATGATTAGTGCCCTCAGGGAAGCAAGTATGTGCAAGCAAAATTCTTGGAAACCGGATTAGAGATTTGCAGTCCTAAAAGGAGTGCCGAAAATAGATGAAGCCAATCGTCTAGCCAGTGTGTGATTGATTTACTTAGCTGGCTAAAATTTGTGGAATAATAGACTAAGCATTCAGTTCCTTATGGGTAGCTGGTAGGCCCGGAGGGACTCGAACCCCCAACCAAAGCGTTATGAGCGCTCTGCTCTAACCAATTGAGCTACAGGCCCGACCTGGCGCCAATGCCTAGCAGAAGCGGTTTGGGCGTCAAGAGCTTCTGTCGTCCAGCCCCGGGAAGGGCAGCAGGCGCACCCCGTCCAGACCGGCCAGCGCCTGTCTTACGGCGGCGATCAGCAACAGGGCGCGCCGGTTCAGCGCGTGACGGTGCGGATAGACCGCGTAGATCGGTTTGGGTTCGGGCGTATAGTCGGGCAGAACGCGCTGCAGCCGCCCGGTTTTCAGGCCGTCGGACAGCATGAACAGGGGCCCCCGGACAAACCCCAGATTGTTATTCAACGCGTTTTGCAGCAGTTGCGGGGTATCGACGGTGAACCCGACCCGCACCGGCGCCTGTGTTTCGGTGTGGTTCTGAAACACCGGCAACCAGCCGTTCACGCGATCCTCGCGGTACTGGATGAATTCCAGCCGGTCCAGATCGGCGGGGGTCGCCGGGCGGCCGCGTTGGTCCAGATAGGCGGGGCTGGCCACCAGAACGGTTTCCAGAACGCCGATCTTGCGGGCCATGCCATCGGTGTTGCCCGGGCCGCCGGTGCGGATTGCCAGATCAAAGCCTTCGCTGACCACATCCACGTATCGGTCATCGGCGCGCAGGGTGATGTCCAGATCCGGGTGATCGCGTCGAAAGGATTGCACCAGCGGCCCCAGCAGGGTTTCGGCAAAGACCAGACTGGTCGATACCCGCAGCTTGCCGGTCGCGGTATCGTCCAATGCCTCAAGCTCGGTCAGCAGCTGGCGATGGGATTCCTGTATCTTCTTGGCATAGCAATACAGCAATTCGCCGGCACGCGTTGGTTTGCTGCCTTTGACCGAGCGGTGCAAAAGCTGTTTGCCGAACCGCTGTTCAAGGCTGGCGATCTGCTGGCTGACGGCGGGTTGGCTGACCCCCAATCGCCGCGCCCCCGCGCTAAGCGATCCTTCGTCAAGCACGGTCAGAAAACTGTTCAGAAATCCAAGATTGTCCATCATATGTATAAGGCTTGCTTATGGATGTGATAAGGGCGGTACGGCTGTTTGCGGTCAGTATCTGCGCCTATCTTAACGATATTCGCAATACGGATATAGGAGTTTCTTATGAAACCGTCACGTCGCTCTTTCCTGAAATATGGGGCCATCAGCCTGGCCGCGCCCGCTATCGTTACCGCAAGCCCGGGATTTGCAGCCGCCCCGAAGGCCGGCAAACAGGCGCCGGGTATCTATCGGCAAAAGATCGGCGCGTTCGAGGTGACGGCCATTCTGGACGGCACGTTGCTGGCGGCCGCGGGCCTGTTTCAGGGCTATGACGAAGATGCGGCCACGGCAGCATTGGCCCGTCAGCATCTGCCCGCATCGCCCGATGGCCAGATCATCCCGGTGATCGGGTATCTGGTGAACACCGGCGATCGGCTGATCGCCATCGATTCCGGCACCAACGACAGTTTTGCCGCGACCCTGGGCAATTATCACGATGTGCTGGCCGCATCCGGTGTGACCAGCGACCAGATCGACCACGTTATCGCGACCCATCTGCATGTGGACCACATCGGCGGGCTGACGGACGGGCAGGGGCAGCGGCGGTTCGCCAATGCCGATCTGATCGCGGGACAGGTCGAATGGGATTTCTGGCACAGCGACGACGCCCGCGCCAAGGTGCCCGAGAGTGTCGATCCATTCTTTGAAATCGCCCGCACGCAGACGGCGCCCTATGCGGATGCGGTGCGGCTGGTGGGCAAGGATCAAGAGGTGTTCCCCGGCATCGAGATGGTGAACCTGCCCGGTCACACGCCGGGGCATATGGGCGTGCATCTGCGATCCGAGGGCGAAGAATTGCTGATCTGGGGCGATATCGTGCATGCCACCAAGCTGCAATTCGACAACCCGGACTGGACCATCGCCTTTGACTCTGACCCCGATCAGGCGCGCGCGACCCGCAAACGCCTGTTGGATCAGGTGGCGACCGACGGGGTGGCGGTGGCCGGAATGCATATGGATTTCCCCGGCTTTGGCCATGTCGTGCGGCACGGGGGTGCCTATCGGTTCGAACCGATGGCCTGGCGCTATAGCCTTTAAACCCGGCCTATAGGTCGATCGCATGTTCCCATTTGCGCCTGTATGCGCTAAGGCGGCGCAAATTCTGTCCGTCGGGAGCATGCGATGACCACCAAGGGTAAAAACGGCCTGACCTACGCCGATGCGGGCGTGGATATTGATGCGGGCAACGCGCTGGTGGATCGGATCAAGCCAGCGGCAAAGCGGACCGCGCGGTCCGGCGTGATGGCGGGCCTTGGCGGCTTCGGCGCGTTGTTCGATCTGAAGGCCGCAGGCTATAGCGATCCGGTGCTGGTGGCGGCCACCGATGGGGTCGGCACCAAGCTGCGGATCGCCATCGATACCGGCGAGCTGGACGGCGTGGGCATCGATCTGGTTGCGATGTGCGTCAACGATCTGGTCTGTCAGGGTGCCGAGCCGCTGTTTTTTCTGGATTATTTCGCCACCGGCAAATTGTCGGTCGATGAAGGCGCCCGCGTGGTCGAAGGCATTGCCGAAGGTTGCGTGCGGTCGGGCTGTGCCCTGATCGGCGGCGAAACCGCCGAAATGCCGGGCATGTATCACGACGGCGATTTCGATCTGGCGGGCTTTGCCGTTGGTGCGATGGAGCGCGGCGCCGACCTGCCCGCCGGTGTGGCCGAAGGCGATGTTCTGCTGGGGCTGGGTTCGGACGGGGTGCATTCCAACGGCTATTCGCTGGTGCGCAAGGTGGTGGAACTGGCCGGGCTGGGCTGGGACGCGCCGTGCCCCTTTGGCGATGGCCCGCTGGGGCGCGCGTTGCTGACGCCGACGCGGCTGTATGTGCAACCGGCGCTGGCGGCGGTGCGGGCAGGGGGCGTGCATGCGCTGGCCCATATCACCGGCGGCGGGCTGACCGAAAACCTGCCCCGGGTGCTGCCCGAAGGCATGGGCGCCGATGTCGATCTGAGCGCCTGGGAATTGCCGCCGGTGTTCCGCTGGCTGGCCGAAACCGGCGGTATGTCCGAGGACGAGCTGTTGAAAACCTTCAATGCGGGGATCGGGATGATCCTGGCGGTGGCGCCGGACCGGGCCGAGGCACTGACATCGGTGCTGACCGAGGCGGGCGAGGTCGTTCACACCATCGGCACGGTGACGGCGGGCGACGGTATGCGCTATAGCGGGCAGCTTTTGTGACCAAACGCGTGGCCATCCTGATTTCGGGCGGCGGGTCGAATATGGTGGCGCTGGTCGACAGCATGACCGGCGATCACCCGGCGCGGCCGGTGCTGGTGCTGTCGAACGATCCGCAGGCCGCCGGGCTGGACAAGGCCGCGGCGCGGGGCATTCCCACGGCGGCGGTGGATCACAGGCCTTATGGCAAGGACCGCGCGGCGTTCGAACAGGCGCTGCAGGCCGAACTGGACCGCGCCCAGCCCGATATCCTGTGCCTTGCCGGGTTCATGCGCATTCTGACCGCCGATTTCATCGCCCGCTGGGACGGGCGGATGCTGAACATCCACCCTTCGCTGTTGCCCAAATACAAAGGGCTGAACACCCACGCCCGCGCGCTGGCCGCAGGTGACACCGAACACGGCTGTTCGGTGCATCAGGTGACACCGGCATTGGATGACGGCCCGGTTCTGGGGCAGGCGGTGGTGCCAGTGCTGCCCAGGGATACCGCCGACACGCTGGCCGCCCGCGTTCTGCCGATGGAACACGCGCTTTACCCGGCGGTGTTGCGCAAATTCGCAACCGGGGACCGCACGCCGGTCTTTCTGCGTTCCGGCCTTTCCTTTCCGCCCTCAAACGCCTAAGAGTGTTTGGGCGGGGGCGAGCGAAGCAAAAAAAATAACAACCTGATAGACGGCCCTGAATGAGAACAATCACCCACACCGACGAACTTGCCGCTTTTTGCCAAGAGGCGCAAAAAGGGCCATATGTCACCATCGACACCGAATTCCTGCGCGAACGGACGTATTATTCCAAGCTGTGCCTGATCCAGATGGCCTTGCCCGGCGACGGCGAGGCGGTGTTGATCGACCCGCTGGTGGGCGATCTGTCGATGGAGCCGCTTTATACGCTGTTCCGCGACACCAATGTGGTCAAAGTGTTCCACGCCGCGCGTCAGGACCTTGAGATTTTCTTTGTCGAAGGCGAGGTGTTCCCCGAGCCGCTGTTTGACACGCAGGTCGCGGCGATGGTCTGCGGCTTTGGCGAACAGGTCGGCTATGAAACGCTGGTGCGCAAGATCGCGAAACTGCCGGTCGACAAAACCTCGCGGTTTACCGACTGGTCGCGGCGCCCGCTGACGGATGCCCAGAAAAACTATGCGCTGGCCGATGTGACCCATCTGCGGCTGATTTACGAATTTCTGGATGCGGCGCTGCAAAAAAGCGGCCGCCAGAAATGGGTGCAGGAAGAGCTGCGCGTGCTGACCAATCCCGAAACCTATATCGTGCGCCCGACCGAGGCGTGGAAACGGGTCAAGACACGGACCCATTCGGGCAAGTTTCTGGCGATGGTGCAGGAACTGGCGCGGTTCCGCGAAGGCTATGCCCAGGCGCGCAACGTGCCGCGCAACCGGGTCTACAAGGACGACGCGCTGCTGGAACTGGCTTCGACCAAACCGCAAT
The DNA here is from genome assembly GCA_947500775.1 of uncultured Paracoccaceae bacterium. Classification (GTDB taxonomy): domain Bacteria; phylum Pseudomonadota; class Alphaproteobacteria; order Rhodobacterales; family Rhodobacteraceae; genus CANMTD01. The sequence continues at coordinate 656,934 of CANMTD010000002.1, read as the reverse complement.
CTTTGCAGGATCTTGGCCGGTCGCGCCTGTTGCTGCGCGAGGCCCGCAAGGGCGAAATTGCCGAAGGGATCATTGCGGCTGTTGCCGCCGCCACCGAAATGGCGCCGGAAAACTATCCCAAGCCAGCCTTTTCAAACGACAAACTGCAGGTCAACCCGGCGCTGGCCGATCTGTTGCGGGTGCTGTTGAAGGCCAAGGCCGAAAACGCCGGCGTGGCGCAGAAACTGATCGCCACGGCATCGGATCTGGACGCGATTGCAGGCGGACGCCGGGACGTGCTGGCGCTGAGCGGATGGCGGGCCGAAGTGTTCGGCACGGATGCGCTGCGGCTGTGCAAAGGCGAGTTGGCCCTGGCGCTGAAGGGCAGCTCGGTCGAGGTGATCGAAATCTGATCGCCCGCCCGGAACCGCCGCAAAACGTGCGGTTACGGGGCCATCACATTCTTTGGAAACGATTATCGCCGGACGCTGCGCTGGTTGCGGGCGGCTTTGACGACGATCGTCGTGATCCCCTCCAGCCGCTGATCCGACAGGAAGCGGCCGACGGTGACTTCGCGCGATTGCTGGGTGCCCGCGGGCGGGGCGCCAGCGGGTTCCTGAATGCGGAATTGATAGACAAGCGCGCCGTTCACCGGTTCACCGTCATTTTCGGCCACCAGATCGGTATCCCAGAACCCCTGACGCGGCGGCAGGCCGGTGGCATGCACGATCGCGCCGCCCGGCAGTTTGTCGACCCGCAGGGAAATCACCTGATCGACCATCGGGCGGCGGTCGGCGACCTCGGCCGGGACCTCGGCGGTGGTGCCCTGCTGCTCGGTGCTTCTTCCGAACCAGTTGAACGGGTTCAGCCGCGATTGACCGACCGTCGAACAGGCGCTGACCAAGGTTATCAGCGCCAAAGTGGCAAGAAGCGGTGCACGCATGAGGGTCCCCCGAATTGATCTCTTCCACGGGGTTAGCCGAAACCGCGCCGCTTGAAAAGCCGTTCCCGCGCCGTCTGGACCTTTGTCGTGCGAAGGCCTAGGTGAAGAGCATCACGGATACGCAGGAGAGACCCATGGCCAACCCGGATTTTGAAGAGCTGGTTGAAACCTTCGATTTCCTTGAGGATTGGGAAGATCGCTATCGCCATGTCATCGATATGGGCCGCGCGATGGAACCGTTGGAGGAGGCGCTGCGCGTGCCCGCGACCAAGATCGACGGCTGTGCCAGCCAGGTCTGGCTGGTGCCCAAGATCGACGGGCAGGGCGGCGAGGCGACCCTTAGCTTTCGCGGCGACAGCGATGCGATGATCGTGCGCGGGCTGATTGCGGTGCTGAAAACGCTGTATTCCGGTCAGACGGTGGCGGCGGTGCTGGCCACCGATCCGCGGGCCGAACTGGGCCGGTTGGGGTTGAACGATCACCTGTCGGCGCAACGCTCCAACGGGCTGCGCGCGATGGTCGAGGCGATCCGCGCCCGCGCGCAAGAGGCCGCAGGCTAAAGCCCCGACAGAATCGGCGCCAGATCGCCATAGCCGGTGAACCGCCGTTCAAACGCCAGCCCCAGACGGTCGGCGCAGGCCCGCGCCTTTTCGGTCAGCGCGGGATCGTCGGTCTGGGCCTGATAGACCAGTTTTTCGTAATTGCCGAAATACATGTCGCGCAGGTCGGGGTGCCGGTCCAGCCCCAGCGGTTTCCAGACAAAGGCATCGAACTGGCGCACCAGAAAGTCGGTCAGGTAAAAGGCCGTGATCTCATCCTCGGCCTGTTTGGCAAAGGCGTCGTTGCCTTCGAAAAACGCGTAACAATGGGGGCCGGGCACCATGTCGACCCCCAGATCGGCACAGGCGGCCTGCAACTGGCCGCCAGTGCCGCAATCGGCATAGACCACGAAGATCTGGTCATAGGCGTCGCGGTGTTTTTCCACGGCGTCGATCACCGCGGGGGTGATTTTTTCGGGGTGGATATGCAGGATGGCGGGCAGGCAGGTCAGGCTGAGGTGGGTCCAGCCATTGGCCTTGATCAGCGCCAGAATCTCATGCGCCAGCGCACCGCAGGCCAGTAACAGGATGCGCCCGTTTTTTGCGACCTCGACCGTGTCTTTGGTCAGCGCCGCGTCATTCAGGGTCATTTCCGGCCCCAGCCGCGCCATAGCACCCCGGCAAACAGGGCGACGCCCAATGTTATGACCAGCGTCAGTTGCGACACGGGATCGGACCAGTGCGGCGCGCCCAGCGGGTCGGAGTGGATCAGAAACCCCGCGAACCCGACCGTGATCGCGGCGGCGGTGATGACCGTTCCCAGAAGTATCAGATACCTGCGCATGTCAAAATCCCTTTCCCGGAACATATAGGCATGTTCCGGGGGGATGAAAGGATCAGCCTGCGGCCAGCGCGTTGTGTTTGCGCAGCATATAGTCCTTGGCGGTTTCCACCGCCACGGCGGCATCGCGGCAATAGGCATCCGCGCCGATGGCTTTTCCGAACTCTTCGTTCAGGGGGGCGCCGCCGACCAGAACGATGTAATCGTCGCGCTTTTGCTGTTCGATCAGCGTGTCGATCACCACCTTCATGTACGGCATGGTGGTGGTCAGCAGGGCGGACATGCCAAGGATATCGGCCTCTTCGCGGTCCAGCGCCTCAAGATAGGATTCGACCGCGTTGTTGATGCCCAGATCGACCACTTCGAACCCGGCGCCTTCCATCATCATGCCGACAAGGTTCTTGCCGATGTCGTGGATGTCGCCCTTGACGGTGCCGATCACCATCTTGCCCATGCGCGGCGCGCCGGTTTCGGCCAGCAGCGGTTTCAGGATGGCCATGCCGCCCTTCATCGCGTTGGCGGCCAGCAGGACCTCGGGGACGAACAGGATGCCGTCGCGGAAATCCTTGCCCACGATGGTCATGCCGCCGACCAGCGCCTCGGTCAGGACGCGGTAGGGTTCCCAGCCGCGTTCCAGAAAGATGTTCACGCCTTCTTCGATCTCTTCGCGCAGACCATCGTAAAGGTCGTCGAACATTTGCAGGACAAGTTCATCGTCGGGCAAATCCGCCAGGATGATGTCGTCTTCTTCCTCGGCCATCGGTCAAATCCCTGAATTGGGCCCGCTTGCGACGCGCAAGCTGGGGTGTTTCTGTTTTGATGTCTTTTTTGTCGCAGGTAAACTTGGCGTATTGCGACCTTGGGCGCGCCACAACCGACGCATGGCGCCCGGGATGTGGAAATTTTTGTTGGTTTCGGGCAGGGCGTGCTGGCGCCACGGGAATAAATGTTCTACATTTGTTCCATGTCCGACCATGAACGCCATGACATTGATCCAAGCCGCCGGCGCGGCCGGGGAACCGCCAGCAATCGCACCGGCCGGTTTGAACGGCTGGCGCATGTCGCGGCGGATGACGGCTGGAACTGTCTGGAAGAGGAGCTGCCGCCGCTGCGCACCGAGGTCAGCATCGAGGCGCCGCGCAGCGTGATCAGTTACAACAAATCGCCCGACCTGCCGTTCGACCGGTCGGTGAACCCCTACCGGGGCTGCGAACACGGCTGCGTCTATTGTTTTGCGCGCCCGACCCATGCCTATCTGGGGATGTCGCCGGGGCTGGATTTCGAAACCCGGCTGATTGCCCGCCCCGATGCGCCGCAGGTTCTGGCGCGGCAACTGGCGGCCAAAGGGTATCGCCCGCGCACCCTGGCCATCGGCACCAATACCGACCCCTATCAACCCATTGAAAAGACGCACCGGATCATGCGCGGCCTGCTGGAGGTGCTGGAGGCGTTCGGCCACCCGGTTGCCATCGTGACCAAGGGCACGCTGATCGAACGCGACCTTGATATTCTGGGGCGCATGGCGCGGCGCAACCTGGTGCGGGTGGGGGTTTCGGTGACCACGCTGGATCCCGGCCTGTCGCGCGCGATGGAGCCCCGCGTGCCGTCGCCCGCCCGCCGTCTGGCGGTGATCCGGGCGCTGGCGGATGCCGGGTGCGTGGTGCGGATCATGGCTTCGCCGATGATCCCCGCACTCAGCGATCACGAGCTTGAGTCGATCCTGCAGGCCGGGCGCGATGCGGGCGCCGTGGCGGCCAGCTGGATCATGCTGCGCCTGCCGCATGAGGTGTCGCTGCTGTTTCAGGAATGGCTGGCCGAACAATACCCCGGCCGTGCCGCGCGGATCATGGCCCGGCTGCGCGAAATGCACGGCGGGCGCGACTACGATGCGGCCTGGGGCAAACGCATGCGGGGCGAAGGCGCCTATGCCGCGATGGTGTCGGCCCGGTTCAAGACCGCCGTGCGCAGGCTGGGTCTGGACCGCGACCTGCCGCAACTGGATTGCGCGCAATTCGCCGTGCCGCCCCGGATCGGCGATCAATTGTCCCTGTTCTGACATCGGGTTTCCCCCGTGATCAGCCGCGCCGGCGGCGGCGGGTGCGCACCGGCGCCTCGGCGGTGTCATCCGTGCCATCCGAGGCCGAGGAAAACCCGCCAAGCGCATCGGTGATCTGTTCCAGCGTCGGGCGCGGTCCGCGCGGCCGGGTTTCCAGCGCGGCGCGCATCGCCACCAGATGTTCCGGCGTGGTGCCGCAGCAGCCGCCGATGATGGTGACGCCGCAATCGCGGGCCAGCACGGCATAATCGGCCATCAGTTCGGGCGTGCCGTCATAATGGATGTGCCCGTCGACATATTTCGGGATACCGGCGTTGCCCTTGGCGATCAGCGGCCGTTCGGTGCCCGCGGCGGCAAATCCCAGAACCGTGCGCAGCAGGTCGGCGGCCCCAACCCCGCAGTTGGCGCCAAAGGCCAGCGGCGGGTGGTCCAGCTTTTCGACCATTTCGACCATCGCGGCCGAGGTCAGCCCCATCATGGTGCGGCCTGCGGTGTCGAAGCTCATCGTGCCGCACCAGGGCATGCCGGCCAGCATCGCGGCCTCGCCCGCGGCTTTGTATTCTTCGGCGGCGGAAATGGTTTCCGCCCACAGCACATCGGCGCCGCCCTCTTTCAGCCCCTCGGCCTGTTCGTGGAACATTTCGACCGCGCCCTTGTAAGACAGGGTGCCCATCGGTTCCATGATCTCGCCGGTCGGGCCGATCGACCCGGCCACAACCACTGTGCGCCCCGAGGCATCGGCCACCTCGCGCCCCAGTTCGGCGGCGGCGCGGTTCAATTCGCGCACGCGGTTTTCGGCGCCATGCAGTTTCATCCGCGACGCGTTGCCGCCAAAGCTGTTGGTCAGAAAGATATCCGACCCCGCATCGACCGAGCCCTTGTACAGCGCGCGGATCTTTTCCGGTTCGTCGATATTCCACATCTCGGGCGCGTCGCCGGAACTGAGCCCCATGTTGAACAGGTTGGTCCCCGTGGCGCCATCGGCCAGCAGCCAATCGCGCGTTTCAAGCAGGCGAGAGAGAACATCGCTCATGATGGGGTCCTTCCAGAAATGCAACAAGCGGCCCTACCGCCGCTTATGGGCCGGAGCGATGCCACGATCGTCACGGATTGGCAAATTAATAATCGTCATGAAGATCATGAAAACGGCGCATATCGGGTGGTTTTGGGGCAATGGCGGGTGGTTTCCGGCCTGACTGGCGCAGGGGGCGGCCTGTGTCGTGAAAAGAAACCGGGCGTCCATCTGCCGTTTCAGGGAACCGCCCCCTGCGTGGGGCGGTTCGCCAGCGCCCGTGCAGGGCATGGGATGGGCCTGCGGGTGCCCGTCCGGGATGTATCAGGCCGCGATCCTATCCCCGCGGGTCCAGCAGTTTGGCCAGCACGCCGTCCTTGGTGATCTGCCCCAGCAGGGTGCCATCGTCCACCACACCGACCGGCTGGCCGGTCTGCATGACCGATTGCATCACGTCCTGAATCTCGGCCCGGGGGCCGACGGTCAGGGCAGGGGTGCCGGTGGCCGGTTCCATCACGTCCTGGGCACAGAGCACCCCCAGCGGGTTCATATGGGCCACGAAATCGGCGACGTATTCGTTGGTCGGGTTCGAAAAGATTTCCTGCGGGGTGCCGCATTGCACGATCCGCCCGCCTTCCATGATCGCGATCCGGTCGCCGATCTTGAACGCCTCGTCCAGATCGTGGCTGACAAAGATGATGGTGCGGCGCAGTTTCTGCTGCAGCTCGATCAATTCGTCCTGCAACCGGGCGCGGATCAGCGGGTCCAGCGCCGAAAACGGTTCATCCATCAACAGGATCGGCGCCTCGGTCACAAAGGCGCGGGCCAGCCCCACGCGTTGCTGCATGCCGCCCGACAGTTCGCCCACCTTGCGGTCGGCCCAGTCCGACAGGCCCACCAGCGCCAGTTGTTCGTCGACCTTGGCTGCGCGCTCGGGCTTGGTGATGCCGTCCAGTTCCAGCCCCAGACCGACGTTTTCGCGCACCGTGCGCCAGGGCAGCAGCCCGAATTGCTGAAACACCATCGCGATATGGTGCAGGCGCATGCGGCGCAGGGTGGCGGGATCGGCGTTGGTGATATCCACCATTTCGGTGCCGTCATTGACCGTCACCTTGCCGCGGATCACCGGGTTCAGCCCGTTGACGCCGCGCAGCAGGGTGGATTTGCCGGACCCCGACAGGCCCATCAGCACCAGGATTTCGCCCGTTGCCACATCCAGCGAACAATCATGCACGCCCAGCACCTGACCGGTGGCCTGCTGCACCTCGGCGCGGCTTTGCATCTGGTCCATCAGGGGCAGGGCGCTGTCCGGCTTGTCGCCAAACACGATCGAGACATTCTGAAAGGAAACTGCAGTGCTCATTTCGGCGCCTCCTTGCGCAACATCCGGTCCAGCATGATCGCGACCACCACGATGATGAAGCCACTTTCGAACCCAAGGGCCGTGTTGACCTGATTAAGCGCGCGCACCACCGGCACGCCCAGCCCGTCGGCGCCGACCAATGCGGCGATCACCACCATGCTGAGCGACAGCATGATCGTCTGGTTCAGCCCGGCCATGATCTGGGGCACCGCATAGGGCAGTTCGACCTTCAGCAGGGTCTGGCGCGGGGTGGCGCCAAAGGCGCGCGCGGCCTCTAGCAGCGGCTGGGGGGTCGAGGACACGCCCAGATGGGTCAGCCGGATCGGCGCGGGCACCACGAAGATCACGGTGGCGATCAGCCCCGGCACCATGCCGATGCCGAAAAACACAATCGCCGGAATAAGATAGACGAAGGTCGGCAGGGTCTGCATCAGGTCAAGAACCGGGCGCATATAGGTATAGAGCCGCGGGCGATGCGCCGCCGCGATCCCGATCGGCACGCCGATCGCCATGCAGACCACACAGGCCGACAGGACCAGCGTCAGGCTTTCGGTTGTTTCCTCCCAATAGCCCTGATTGAGGATGAACAGGAACCCAAGCGCGATGAACAGGCAGGTTTTCCAGCTGCGCTGCAACACCCATGTCAGCGCCACGAAACAGGCGATGATGACGAAAGGGTGGGGCGTTTGCAGGACCCACAGAAAGGCCTCGATCAGCCACTCCATCGCGGCGGCCATCGCGTCAAAGAACACCGCCCCATGCGACTGCAGCCATTCGAATATGACCTTGGCCGTTTTCCCGACCGGTATTTTCGTTTCCGTAAGCCAGTCCATACCGGTCCCCGTTGTTTCTTGTTATTTGACTGTCACATAGAAAAACCGCCCCGTCAGCAAGCTGCGGGGCGGTTTTCGCGGGATCAGAGACCGAAGGCCGTTTTCACGGCCGCCAGACCGTCACCGCCGTCTTTCGTGGTGACACCGGCCAGCCAGCCGTCCAGAATTTCGGGGTTGGCTTTCAGCCAGGCCATCGTGGCGTCGTCAGCCTCTTCCCCGTCATCCAGGATCTTGCCCATGATTTCGTTTTCCATGGCCAGGGTGAATTTCAGGTTGCTCAGCAGCTTGCCGACGTTCGGGCATTCCGCGCTGTATCCTTTGCGGGTGGTGGTATAGACCACACCTTCGCCGCCAAAGAAATCTTCGCCGCCGGTCAGGTATTTCAGCGAGAAGTTGGCGTTCATCGGATGCGGTTCCCAGCCCAGAAAGACGACCGGTTCCTGTTTGTCGTACAGGCGGCGCACCTGCGCCAGCATACCCTGTTCGGAACTTTCGACCACTTCGAACCCTTCAAGGCCGAATTTGTTTTCCTCGGCCAGGCTGACCAGATAGGCGTTGCCTTCGTTGCCGGGTTCGATGCCATAGATCTTTTCGTCCAGACCTTCGCGGAAGGTGGCGATATCGGCATAGGTTTTCAGGCCCGCGTCATACAGGTATGTCGGCACGGCCAGCGTGTATTTGGTGCCCTCAAGGTTCACGGCGACCTGTTCGATCTCGCCGCTTTCCAGATAGGGGGTGATGGCGCCGGTCTGGGCGGGCATCCAGTTGCCAAGGAACACGTCCACATCGTCGCTGCCCAGCGACGAGAATGTCACCGGCACCGAGATGACCTTCAGGCTGACATCATAACCCAAAGCCTCCAGCACATGTTTGGTGGCCGATGTCGTTGTCGTGATGTCGGTCCAGCCCACGTCGGAAAAGGTGACCTTGTCGCAGGCGGCAAAGGCTTGTCCGGCCACGGCAGACAGCGCGAGCGCGGACAGCATTGTTCTGATGGTCATGATGGTGGTTCCCTGTTTTCTTGATTGACGAGTCAATTAAAATCCAACAAGCTTCATCTGGCAAGTTATTTCAGGATGACGCATGCCGAAGCTTGGAATGGAACCTATCCGACGGGACGCCCTGATCAAAGCCACGATTGCCGAAATCGGGCAGGTGGGGTCATTGGACGTGACCGTCAGCCAGATCGCCAAACGCGCGGGCATGTCCAGCGCGCTGGCGCATCATTACTTTGGCGGCAAGGATCAGATATTTCTGGCCGCCATGCGCCATATCCTGGGGCAATACGGCGGGCAGGTGCGGGCCGAACTGGCCGGGGCCAAGACCCCGCGCGCCCGGCTGGAGGCGATCATTCACGCCAGTTTCGCCGCCGATAATTTCCACCCCGAGGTGATCAGCGCCTGGCTGAATTTCTATGTGCAGGCGCAGACCTCGGATCAGGCGCGGCGGTTGCTGCGGGTTTACCAGCGGCGGCTGCATTCCAATCTGGTGCATGGGCTGCGGCCCCTGATCGGCGGTCGGGCGCAGCCCGTGGCGCAGGGAATCGCCGCGATGATCGACGGATTCTACATCCGCCACGCGCTGCACGAGGTGCGGCCAGACGGCCCGGCGGCGATGGCGATGGTGACCGAATATCTGGATCTTCAACTGGCGGGCTAGGCCCGATCTTTCACGGAACATGACGCCAAAGGGCTTAGCAGATGCAAAACGTACAACCCACCGCCAGCCATTTCATCAATGGCGCCTATGTCGAAGATGCCACGGGCGCCGCGATTGATGTCGTATACCCGGCAACCGGCGCGGTGATCGCGACCCTGCACGCCGCAACGCCTGCGATTGTCGATCAGGCGCTGGCTGCGGCAAAGGCGGCGCAACCGGTCTGGGCGGCGATGACGGGCACCGAACGGGGCCGCATCCTGCGCCGGGCCGCCGATATGATCCGCGACCGCAATCGCGCCCTGTCGGAGCTGGAAACGCTGGACACCGGCAAACCGTTGCAGGAAACGCTGGTGGCCGATGCGACCTCGGGTGCCGACGCGCTGGAATATTTCGGCGGGCTGGCGGCGTCGCTGACCGGTGAACATATCCAGCTGGGGCAGGATTTCGTCTATACCCGGCGCGAAGCTTTGGGGGTCTGCGTGGGGATCGGGGCGTGGAACTATCCCACCCAGATCGCCTGCTGGAAAGGCGCGCCCGCGCTGGCCTGCGGCAATTCGATGGTGTTCAAACCTTCGGAAACCACGCCGCTGTCGGCGCTGAAAGTGGCCGAGATTCTGCACGAGGCCGGGCTGCCCGCAGGGCTGTTCAACGTCATTCAGGGGCGGGGCGATGTGGGCGCGGCACTGGTCACCGACCCCCGCGTCGACAAGGTGTCGCTGACCGGATCGGTGCCCACCGGGCGCAAGGTTTACGCCGCCGCCGCCCAAGGCATCAAACACGTCACGATGGAGCTGGGCGGCAAATCTCCCCTGATCGTCTTTGACGATGCGGATGTCGAAGATGCGGTGGGCGGCGCCATTCTGGGCAATTTCTATTCCTCGGGGCAGGTCTGTTCCAACGGCACCCGCGTCTTCGTGCAAAAGGGCATCAAGGAACGGTTTCTGGCGCGGCTGAAACAGCGGGTCGAGGCCGCGGTGATCGGCGATCCGATGGATGAGGCCACGAATTTCGGCCCGATGGTATCCGCCGCGCAGCGCGATATCGTGCTGGGCTATATCGAAAAGGGACAGGCCGAAGGCGCGCGGCTGATCACCGGCGGTCAGCGGATCGACGGCGACGGGTTCTATCTGACGCCCACCGTCTTTGCCGATGTCACCGACGGCATGACCATCGCCCGAGAAGAGATTTTCGGCCCGGTCATGGCGGTGCTGGATTTCGACGATGAGGACGAGGTGATCGCGCGGGCCAATGCCACCGAATTCGGCCTGTCGGCGGGGGTCTTTACCCGCGATCTGACCCGGGGCCACCGGGTGATCGGCCAGCTTGAGGCCGGATCGTGCTGGATCAACACCTATAACCTTGCTCCGGTCGAGGCGCCCTTTGGCGGGGCCAAACTGTCCGGCGTGGGGCGCGAGAATTCGAAGGCGGCGATCGAACATTACAGCCAGCTTAAATCGGTCTATGTCGCGATGGGGCCGGTCGATGCGCCCTACTGACGCCGGAATTTCAGCAAAAAGAAGTGCGCGGATATGACCATGCAGGCGGATTATGTGATTGTGGGCGCAGGTTCGGCTGGCTGCGCGATTGCCTATCGGCTGGCCGAGGCGGGACGTTCGGTTCTGGTGATCGAACATGGCGGCACCGATGCGGGGCCGTTCATCCAGATGCCTGCCGCGCTTAGCTATCCGATGAACATGCGGCGCTATGACTGGGGGTTCAGTTCCGAACCCGAACCGCATCTGAACAACCGTCGGCTGGCCACCCCGCGCGGCAAGGTGATCGGCGGGTCGTCATCGATCAACGGCATGGTCTATGTGCGCGGTCACGCGCGCGATTTCGACCATTGGGCGGCCTCCGGCGCCGATGGCTGGTCCTATGCCGATGTGCTGCCCTATTTCAAACGGATGGAACAGTGGCATTCGGGTGGCCATGGCGGCGATCCGGCATGGCGCGGCACCGACGGGCCGCTGCATGTGACGCGCGGCCCGCGCGCAAACCCGCTGTATCAGGCCTTTGTCGAGGCCGGGCAGCAGGCCGGATACCCGGTGACGGGCGATTACAACGGGCAGCAGCAAGAGGGTTTCGGCCCGATGGAACAGACCGTCTGGAACGGGCGGCGCTGGTCGGCGGCGAATGCCTATCTGAAACCGGCGTTGCGGCGCGAAAACTGTTCGTTGATCCGGGCGCTGGCGCAGCGGGTGGTGATCCGCGACGGCCGCGCCACCGGGGTCGAGGTGCGCCGGGGCGGTAGGGTCGAGGTGGTGCAGGCCAACCGCGAGGTCATCCTTGCGGCCTCGTCCATCAACTCGCCCAAGCTGTTGATGCTGTCGGGCATTGGTCCGGGCGCGCATCTGGCCGAACACGGGATCGACGTGGTGGCCGACCGTCCGGGGGTGGGCCAGAACCTGCAGGACCACCTGGAGGTCTATATGCAGATGGCGGCGAAACAGCCGATCACGCTCTACAAACACTGGAACCTTGTCAGCAAGGCGCTGATCGGGGCGCAATGGCTGTTTTCCAAGACCGGGCTGGGGGCGTCGAACCAGTTCGAAAGTGCGGCCTTCATCCGCAGCCGGGCAGGGGTGGACTATCCCGATATCCAGTATCATTTCCTGCCGATGGCGGTGCGCTATGACGGCAAGGTGGCCGCCGAAGGGCACGGGTTTCAGGCCCATGTCGGCCCGATGCGCAGCCCGTCGCGCGGGGCGGTGACCCTGCGTTCGGCCGATCCGGCGGCGCCGCCGTGCATCCGGTTCAACTATATGTCCACCGAACAGGACTGGGCCGATTTCCGGCAATGCATCCGCCTGACGCGCGAGGTGTTCGCCCAGCCCGCCTTTGCGCCCCATGTCAAATCCGAAATCCAGCCCGGCGAAAAAATCCAGTCGGATGAAGAGATTGACAGCTTTATCCGCGAACACGCCGAAAGCGCCTATCACCCCTGCGGCACCGCCCGGATGGGGCAGCGCGATGATCCAATGGTCGTAGTTGACAGCGACACCCGGGTGATCGGCGTGGAGGGGTTGCGGCTGGCCGACAGTTCGATCTTTCCGCGCATCACCAATGGCAATCTGAACGGCCCGTCGATCATGACCGGCGAAAAGGCCGCCGACCATATTCTGGGCCGCACGCCTTTGCCTGCTGCCAATGATGCGCCCTGGGTTCATCCCGATTGGCAGAACAGCCAGCGCTGACAGGGGGCACCCCTTGGGGGCGGGCCGCGCTGTCGGCGCGCCCCAAATCATCCCCCCGGACCTTGGATATTGAGAGCGGGGGGATCACCGACATTTGTCCTATGTTGGATTTTTCTATTTGCGTGAACGGTATTTGTTAACTAGCGTCGCATTGAGGGGTGGTTTATTTGTTTACCAATACGGCCTGTTTCGTACAGTCCGTCGGGTCGGACCGGTGTGGAGGCGCCGTTTCAGACCCTGCAACGACAAACATCACCCCCTAAAAAGAAAACCGACAAGGTTTCGACCACTACGTTGAATGACAAGACGAAGAACAAGTCCTTGGGAGGAAACATGTCTGAATCTGTGAACCGCAGAAAATTTCTGCGCGGCACGGCTGTCGCCGCTGCCGCATCGCTGGCCGCGCCATCCGTCGCGCGCGCCGAAGGAACAACCCTGAAAATGCAGGCGGCCTGGGGCGGCGGTATTTTCCTTGAAAATGCGCAATCCTATGTGGACCGCGTGCATGCCATGGCGGGGAACGACCTGAAGATCGACCTGCTGCCGGTCAACTCGGTCGTGAAAACCAGCCAGATGCAGGACGCCGTGCACCGCGGGGTTCTGGACGCCGCGCATTACGTGCCGGCCTATTGGTATTCGAAATCCAAAACCGCATCGCTGTTCGGCACCGGCCCCTGTTTCGGCTGGTCCAGCCAGGAGGTTCTGGGCTGGGTCAACTATGGCGGCGGTCAGGAACTGTTTGACGAGCTGATGGCCTCGCTTGGGCTGAACGTCGTGTCCTTCTTCAACTCGCCGATGCCGGCGCAGCCGCTGGGCTGGTTCAAGGAACAGATCAAGGACGCCAGCCAGATGGACGGGCTGAAATACCGGACCGTGGGTCTGGCCGCCGACGTTCTGCTGGAAATGGGCATGTCGGTCGTGCAGCTGCCCGGTGGTGAAATTCAGCCCGCGATGAAATCGGGCCTGATCGATGCCGCCGAGTTCAACAACCCGACCTCGGACCGTGACTTTGGTATGCAGGACGTGTCCAAGCATTACCATCTTGCCTCGTTCCACCAGAGCCAGGAATTCTTTGAAGTCACCTTCAACAAGAAGAAATATGAATCCCTGCCCGAAGAGCTTCAGGCCATCCTGAAATACGCCTCCGAGGCCGAGAATTCCAACTTCTACTGGCACAATACCAAACGCTATGCCGACGATCTGGGCACGTTGCAGAACGAACAGGGCGTCAATGTCTACCGCACGCCCGACAGCGTGATGGCCGCCCAGTTGGAGGCATGGGACGTCGTTGTGGACCGTATCTCGGGCGAGGACCCGTTCTTTGCCAAGGTGATCGAGTCGCAGAAGGTCTATGCCAAGAACGTCATGAACTATCTGAACCTCAACCAGCCTGACTATAAGCTGGCGTATAACCACTACTTCGGCTGAGTTTCGGAAACGCGCGACCGTGTCCAGGGGCCTGACCGGCCTCTGGGCATTGTTGTCACAAGGGGATGCTAGGGATGGTGAAATTTATCCACGCGATCGAAGGGTTGAGTATCTGGGTCGGGCGCGCCTTTGGCTGGTGCATCCTGATCCTGACGCTGTCGGTCTCGTATGAGGTTTTCGTGCGATATGTGCTGAACGCGCCGACGGTCTGGGCGTTCGACATGATGGTGCAGATGTATGGCGCGCTGTTCCTGATGGCCGGGCCCTATGCGCTGGCGCAGGATGCGCATGTGCGCGGCGATGTGCTGTACCGTCTGTTTACGGTGCGCTGGCAGGCGCGGATCGATTTCGTCCTGTATCTGCTGTTCTTCTTTCCCGGGATGCTGGCCCTGTTCTGGTACGGCTGGGAAATCGCAAGCGACAGCTGGCGGTATAAAGAGGTCAGCTGGAACAGCCCCGCGCGCATTCAGATCTATTTCTTCAAGACCCTGATCCCGCTGGCCGGTTTCCTGCTGATGTTGCAGGGCCTGGCCGAATTGATGCGCTGTTGGAAAGCGATGCGCACCGGCGTCTGGATGGACCGTCTGGATGATGTGCACGAGACCGAGGACATGCTGATGCATATGGATGAAACCGCGATCCCGGTCGCGACGCCCGGTCAGAAATGATCCGCACAGTTTCTGCAGAAAGATAAAAGATGACAAACCCCGAAGTCGCCATCCTGATGCTGTGCCTGTTCATCGTACTGGTGCTGCTTGGCTTTCCGATTGCCTTTACCCTGCTCGCGATGGGCGTGGGCTTTGGCTACTACGCCTATTACAACGGCCCGCCCGAGGTGTTTTCGGACATCTTCAACAACAATATCTTCTACCTGCTGAACCAGAACACCTATTCGGTGATGGAAAACGACACGCTGGTCGCGATCCCGCTGTTTCTGTTCATGGGCTATGTGGTGGAACGGGCCAATATCGTCGACCGACTGTTCTTTTCGCTGTATATGGCGGCGCGCAACCTGCCCGGATCGCTGGCGATTGCCGCGCTGCTGACCTGTGCGGTGTTTTCCACCGCCTCCGGGATCGTCGGGGCGGTTGTTACGCTGATGGGGCTGCTGGCCTATCCGGCCATGGCCAATGCCCATTACAACAAAAGCTTTGCCTCGGGGGTGATCTGCGCGGGCGGCACGCTGGGTATCCTGATCCCGCCGTCGATCATGCTGATCGTCTATGCCGCGATTGCCGAACTGTCGCCGCTGCGGCTCTATGCGGCGGCGGTGTTTCCGGGGCTGCTGCTGGCGGGGCTTTACATCTGCTATGTGATCATCCGGGTGATGATCAACCCGTCGCTGGCGCCCAAACCCAATCTTGAGGACGTGCCGCCCGCGCGCAAAATCTATATGGACCTGCTGGTGTCCTTCGTGCCGCTGACCGTGCTGATCATGCTGGTTCTGGGATCGATCCTGGGCGGCCTGGCCACCCCGGCCGAAGCGGCGGCGATGGGCGCGCTTGGCGGGCTGGTCCTGGCGATGCTGTACCGGTCGCTGACATGGACCAAGGTCAAGGAAAGCGTGTTCCTGACCGCCAAGGCCACGGCGATGGTGTGCTGGTTGTTCGTCGGATCATGGACCTTTGCGTCGGTCTTTTCCTATCTGGGCGGGCATGACCTGATTTCGGACTGGGTGATCGGGATGGACCTGACCACAATCCAGTTCCTGATCATGGCGCAGTTGATCATCTTTGTGCTGGGCTGGCCGCTGGAATGGTCGGAAATCCTGATCATCTTTGTGCCGATCTTCCTGCCGCTGCTGGAACCCTTCGGCGTGAACCCGTATTTCTTTGCGATGCTGGTGGCGCTGAACCTGCAGACCTCGTTCCTGACGCCGCCGATGGCGATGTCGGCCTATTACCTGAAGGGCGTTCTGAAAAAGCAGATCGAGCTGATCGACATCTTCAAGGGGATCATCCCCTATCTGGGGATCGTGATCCTGTGCATGGTGTTGATGTATATCTTCCCGGGCATCGCGCTGTGGCTGCCGGATTACCTGTTCGGAGTTTATGTGCCCTGATGACCGAACCGCACGCCCTTTCCGCAACCGAAGCTGTCCGCCGCATTCGCGACGGGCAGCTCAGTTCCGTCGATCTGGTCAAATCCTGTCTGAAACGCATCGCCGAGACCGAGCCTGCGCTGCATGCCTGGGCCCATGTGGACGAGGCGGGCGCGCTGGCGCGGGCCGCCGAGATGGATGCGATCCGCAAGGGCGGGCGCCCGCTGGGCGCGCTGCATGGCGTGCCGGTGGGGTTGAAGGACATCATCGACACCCGCGACATGCCCACCCAGCGCGGCACCCCGATCTTTGCCGGGCGCCAGCCCGCGCAGGACGCGGCGGTGGTCGAACGGCTGCTGGATGCGGGCGCGGTGATCCTGGGCAAGACGGCGACCACCGAACTGGCCTTTGTCCATGCCGCTGAAACGCGCAACCCGCATGATCCGCAGCATACGCCGGGCGGATCGTCCAGCGGATCGGCGGCGGCGGTGGCGGCGTTCAACGTGCCGCTGGCGATCGGCACCCAGACCAACGGATCGGTGATCCGGCCCGCGTCTTTCTGCGGGCTGTTCGGGTTCAAACCCACGCGCGGGGAAATCTCGCGCCGCGGGGTGCTGCAAACCTCGAAATCATTGGACCAACTGGGGTGTTTCGGCCGCACGCTTGATGACGTGGCGCTGCTGGGCGATGTGATCGCGGGGTATGATCCGGCGGATGCGCTGTCGTTCCCGCGCCCGCGGGCCGCGATGCTGGAGGGCGCGCGCGCCCCGGTGCCGGTTCCGCCCGCGCTGGTCTGGCTGGATCTGCCCTATCACGACCGGCTGACGGCGGATGCGGATCAGGCCTTTGCCGCCGCCCGCGACGTGCTGGGCCCGCGTCTGGAACGGGTCGAAGGCGCGCCCAATCTGGCCGGGCTGATCCCCGTGCAGGCGACCATCCATGAATATGAGATTTGCCAGCATCTGGCCGACACGTTCACCGACCACTGGGACCAGATCAGCGACACGCTGAAACCGATTGTCACCCGGGGCCGCGCGATCAGCCTGGCGGAATACGAAGACGCGCTTGGGGTCATGGCCTCGGCCCAGGCGTTTTTCGAAAGCTTCTTTGAAGATTTCGATGCGGTCATCGCGCCCTCGGCGGCGGGCGAGGCGCCCCTGTTCGGCAATGGCACCGGCGATCCGGTCTTCTGCACGATCTGGACATTGGCCGGGCTGCCCTGCGTCAGCCTGCCGGTGCTGGTGGGGGACAAGGGGCTGCCCATCGGGCTGCAGGTGATCGGGCAGGGCGAACGCGACGACCATCTGCTGCGCACCGCGGCATGGGTTTTAAATGAAATTCAGGCAGAGGCCTGAGGCGGCGAAGGACAGGAACAATGATGTCATACAGGGCCAAACTGGTGGTGGGATTGCTGGGCACAGCGTTGATGGTGATCTTCGTGGTGGGGCTGGCGCATTCGATTTCGACCGGCTTTGCCGGGGTCATCGGCGGGCTGCCCTTCACCCTGATCGTGATGGCCGTTCTGGCCATGGCGCTGTATGATTTCTGGGATGAATGTCTGCGCAGGAAATGACCATGCCGAAACCTGTCGTCTGGATCGCGCGCCGCCTGTCGGATGCCACATTGGACCGCGCCACCCGCGATTACGAGGTGATCGTCAACACCGACGATACGGTCAGCACCGCCGATCAGATCGTCGCGATGAGCGGTAAGGTCGACGCGATCATCCCCTGCCATTCGGAACATTTCAGCGCCGAGGTTGCGGCCCGGCTGGACCCGCGCCTGAAAATCATCGCCAACCATTCCGTGGGCGTGGATCACTGCGATCTGCCCGCGCTGAAGGCGCGCGGCATCGTGGTGACCAACACCCCCGATGTGCTGTCCGACGCCACCGCCGAGATCGCCATGCTGCTGATGCTGGGGGCGGCCCGCCATGCGGTCGAAGGCGACCGGCTGGTGCGCACCGGCGCATGGGATTTCTGGAGCCCGTCGTTCATGGTCGGCAAACAGGTGACCGGCGCGCGGCTGGGCATCGTCGGCATGGGGCGCGTGGGGCAGGCCTTTGCCCGCAAGGCGCGCGGGTTCGACATGGAGATACATTATTATAACCGCCGCCGCCTGACGCCCGAACAGGAACAGGGCGCGAGTTATCACGCCTCGGTCGAGGATCTGTTGGGCCACGCCGATTTCCTGTCGCTGCATTGCCCGGCGACGCCCGAAACCACCGGGTTGATGAATGCCGACTGCTTTGCCCTGTTGCCGAAGGGGGCGGTTCTGGTGAACACCGCGCGCGGCGCGCTGGTCGATGAGGGGGCGTTGCTGGCCGCGATCCAAAGCGGCAGGCTGGCCGCCGCCGGGCTGGATTGTTTTCAGACCGAACCGGGCGGCAATCCCGCGCTGGCGGCGCATGAAAACATCTTTATGCTGCCCCATATCGGCAGCGCGACCACCCGGACCCGCGACGCCATGGGATTTCGCGCGCTGGACAATCTGGATGCGTTTTTTGCGGGCCGCGCCCCGAAGGATCAGCTTTGATCGCGGGCGAGTTTGCCCCGACATATAGACCACAACAGGCCGCACAGCCGGTTTGATCAGAAGGATAGGACGATGACAAAAGTTGCATTTCTGGGCCTTGGCGTGATGGGCTATCCGATGGCGGGCCATTTGCAGGCCGCCGGTCACGAGGTCACGGTCTATAACCGGACCGCCGCCAAGGCCGAGGCATGGGCCGCGCAACATGGCGGTGCCTCGGCCGCGACCCCGGCCAAGGCGGCAGAGGGCGCCGAATTCGTGATGTGCTGCGTCGGCAATGACGACGATCTGCGCGCGGTCTGTCTTGGCGACGACGGGGCCTTTGCCGGGATGGCCGAGGGCGCGATTTTCGTCGATCACACCACGGTTTCGGCGGCAGTGACCCGCGAGCTGGTGGCCGCCGCCGCCGAACGCGGCATCGCCTTTGTCGATGCGCCGGTCTCGGGCGGGCAGGCGGGCGCCGAAAACGGGGTACTGTCGGTGATGTGTGGCGGCACGCAGGTGGCCTATGACAAGGCCGAACCGGTGATCGGTGCCTTTGCCCGCATCTGCCGCCGGATCGGCGGCAGCGGTGCCGGTCAGATGACCAAGATGTGCAATCAGATCGCCATCGCCGGTCTGGTGCAGGGCCTGTCCGAGGCGCTGCATTTCGCGGAAAAAGCGGGTCTGGACGGGCGCGCGGTGGTTGAGGTGATCAGCCAGGGCGCGGCTGGCAGCTGGCAGATGTCCAACCGCTATGAAACCATGCTGGACGATCATTTCGACCATGGGTTCGCGGTGGATCTGATGCGCAAGGATCTGGGGATCTGTCTGGGCACCGCCGATGAAAACGGCGCCAGCCTGCCGGTGACCGCGCTGGTCGATCAGTTCTACAAGGACGTTCAGAAAATGGGCGGCGGGCGGTGGGATACCTCGTCCCTGATCAAACGGCTGAGCCACTTCTGAACGGGGGCAGGGCTGTGGGATATCGGGTGGCTTTGGGCGTTGCGTTCCATATCTGATCCAAGACCCTTGGTGCACGCCATCCAAGCCGCGCCACATGCCTGAGCCTTGGCTCAGGCAGCGCCCGAACCGCCCCCACGGGGCGGGCGCTTCTCGCCCACCCCTCGGTTCGGGCGCGGCGGTTCCTTAAGGCCTCAGATCACGGCATGTTCGTGCAGCAACTGCTGTTCCTCGATCCGCCGGTATCCCAGCGGGGCAAGGTCCAGCGTGCGATAGGCGCCATGGGTGATCAGCTCGGCAATCCCGCGGCCCACGGCGGGGGATTGCTGGAACCCGTGGCCCGAGAACCCATTGGCAAAGATGAAGTTTTCAACCCGGCTGTGCGGCCCCAGAATCGCGTTTTGATCCAATGTGTTATAGGCGTAATGCCCGACCCATGAATTGATCACCCGGATCGCTTCGAATGCGGGGATGCGGTGGGCCAGCGCGGGCCAGACTTTCTGTTCCCACAGGCTGTGATCCTGAATGAAATCCTCCGGGGCGACGGCCACGTCGTCGTCAGGTGCACAGCCCGCCATGTAATAGGCGCCATCGGTGCGCACATGCACGCCCGATGGATCGACGGTCAGCGGCAGGTCGCAGCCCAGCGGGCGTTCGGCCGAAAAGATATAGGTATAGCGTTTGCGCGGTTCGACCGGGATCACGATCCCGGCCATGGCCGCGGTGCGCGCCGCACGCGGGCCGGTGGCGTTGACGATGGTGCCGCAGGCGATCACCTCGCCCGAGGCCAGCGTTACGCTCTCGACCCGGCTGCCCGCCGCGTTGCGGGTCATGGCGGTGACCTCATTGGCGATATATTCCACCCCGCGCGCCCGGGCCGTGCGTTTCCACCAGTCAAACAGGGTGCCGCCGTCGAAATAACCTTCGTCGGTCAGATTGTGGTTGCCGCACAGGATGTCGTCCAGATTGTAGAACGGATAGGCCTGCGCGATCTGATCCGCCGTCATGTGCCGGGTGCCGGCGCCGCAATCGGCCTGCACCTTCTGGGCGGCCCGCAGGGTTTCGGCAAAGCTGTCACTGTCGGCCAGATACAGATAGCCGAAGGCGTGGATCGGCAGCTCGGGCGCCTGATCGTCGCCGACATGGGTCCGGAAATTCCGCACGTATTCGGCCGCGAATTGCGAGATTTTGACGTTGATGGCGCTGCCGAACTGCTGGCGCATGCAGCTGTTGGTATGGGCGGTGGAGCTGAATTCATAGCTGGGGTCGCGTTCCACCACCAAAATCCGCCCGTCGAAATCGGGCATATCGGTCAGAAACCACGCCACCGCCGATCCGATCATCGCGCCGCCCACGATGATGACGTCATAGCGGTTGCGGGCGGGGCGGTCGGATTGCGGGGGTATGGTCATCGGCGGATCACTGTTTCGGGGTGTCTGTCGGATCGACATTGGCGGCATTCATCGCACCATGTCCAGCCCGGTCGACAAACAAAAACGCCCCCGTAAACCGGGGGCGTTCAAAACATCTGTCAGGCTGCGCTGCCGTTACTTGGGCAGGGGGCCGATCAGCATGATCATCTGGCGGCCTTCCATCTTGGGAAAGTTTTCGATCCGCCCGATTTCCTTGGTATCCTCGGCAACCCGTTCCAGCAATTCCCGGCCAAGGTTCTGGTGCGCCATTTCGCGGCCGCGAAACCGCAGGGTGACCTTCACCTTGTCGCCGTTTTCAAGAAACTTGAACACGTTGCGCATTTTGACTTCGTAGTCATGCGTATCCGTGTTGGGCCGGAATTTGACCTCTTTGATCTCGATGATCTTCTGCTTCTTGCGCGCCTCGGATTCCCGCTTTTGCTGTTCATATTTGAACTTGCCGAAATCCATGATCTTGCACACGGGCGGAGAAGCATTTGGCGAAATCTCGACCAGATCCAACCCGGCCTGTTCTGCCAGTTCGATACCGCGTGCAGGCGTTACAACGCCCACGTTTTCGCCTTCGGCACCGATCAGTCGGACTTCGGGGCATCGAATGCGGTCGTTAACACGGGGGCCGGTTTCGCGCGTAGGGGGCGCATTGTGGGGTCTGCGGGCTATGATAAGCTTCCTTCTTAGATTTATGCTGGCGCGAAACTAGACTTGCATGGGGTTTCTTTCAACCCGCTATTCTGCGGAATGTTCGGCAATTGTCCGCGCAAGGGGGCATAACGGCACTTCATTCCCCTGTACCTTGGTCAAAGACAGGCGCAATAACGCCACAGTACACGTCAAGTGAGGACTATAAAATGAAAAACACTGTTATCACCGTTGCTGTTCTGGTTGCCGTCGGGATCGGCGGATATATCTGGTACACCGGCCAAAACAAAGACGTGCCCGGCGACGCGACAGCACCTGTTGCGGGCGCCCTTGAAAGTGTCGGCGATGCCGTGACCGGCGGCGCAGATGCCGTGACCGAGGCTGCCGAAGGCGCCGTTGAGGCCACCGAAGAGGCGGCAGAGGCGGCTGTTGAAGCGACAACCGAAGCCGCAGAAACCGCAGCAGAGGCCGCAGGCGATGCCGTTGAAGGCGCCACCGAAGCCGCAAGCGACGCCGCCGAAGCTGTGACCGAAACCGCGACCGAGGCGACAGAGGCCGCCACCGAAGCGGCGGGCGACGCCATGCAGGCGGTTGAAGAGACCGCAACCGATGTGGTTGACGCGGCGACAGACGCCGCCAGCGACGCCGTCGAAGGCGCAACCGAGGCCGCAGGTGACGCAGCCGATGCCGCCGCCGAAACCGCGACAGACGCAACCGAAGCGGCCACAGAGGCTGCTGGCGATGCGGCTCAGGCGGTTGAAGAGACCGCAACCGGCGCAACCGACGCTGTGACCGAGACCGCAACCGAAGCCGCGGAAACGGCCACAGAAACAGCGACCGAAGCTGCCGAGGCCACAACTGAGGCCGCTACCGATGCTGTCCCTGAAGCCGCAGCCGAAGCCGGTGCAGATTCTGTGCTGAGCAGCGAAAACTTCGATGCTGGCAAAGTGGCTGAAATGATCGACGGTTCGGATCTGGGCGCCGTGCAAAAGACCATGCTGAAAAGCGCGGTCGATAAGGCGGCTGAAAACCCCGATCTGGTGGACGCGGTTGTGGACCAGGTCAAATCCGCTTTGGGTCTCTGATCCACACTTTCTAGATCGATATCAGCCCGCCGCGGTCATCACGCGGCGGGTTTTTCTTATCCGACGAAGGCCTTTTCGACCACGTATTCCGCGGGCTCGGAATTCGCCCCTTCGCGCAGGCCGAAGCCGTCCAGGATCGCCATCACGTCCTTGTTGAACGCCAGCGATCCGCAGACCATGGCGCGGTCGGTGGCGGGGTCCATCGGCGGCAGCCCAAGGTCGGAAAACACCTTCCCCGAGGCCAGGTTATCGGTGATCCGCCCCATGAATTCGCCCTGATCGCGCGTCGTCGTCGGGTAATAGCGCAGCTTGCCCGCGACCATCTCGCCGATCAGCGGATCGTCCTGCAGCGCCTCGATCAGGGTCCGGCCATAGGCCAGTTCCCCGACCTCGCGGCAGGTGTGCATCACCACGATTTCGTCAAACTTTTCATAGGTTTCGGGATCGCGTACCAGGCTGGCGAAGGGCGCAAAGCCGGTGCCGGTGGCCAGCATCCACAGCCGCTTGCCGGGCAGCAGCGCGTCATGCACCAGCGTGCCCACGGGCTTGGGCCGCAGGATGATCTGATCGCCGGGCTGGATGTGCTGCAGGCGGCTGGTCAGCGGGCCGTCGGGCACCTTGATCGAATAGAATTCCAGCGCGTCATCCCAATTCGGCGAGGCGATGGAATAGGCGCGCAACAGCGGTTTCTGCTTGCCGGTGGCCGGGTCGGGATCGCCCATCAGCCCGATCATCACGAACTCGCCCGACCGGAACCGGAGCGAGGCCGGCCGCGTCACCCGGAAGGAAAACAGCCGGTCGGTCCAGTGCTGCACGGACAGAACCGTTTGCGCGTCGGGAAGGGTGGGCGGCTTGGGCAGGGTCGTTTCGGTCACAGTCTTCTTATCCGATCGCTACGGGCGGGCCCTTGTCGGCGCCGTTACATCAATATTCAGGGTCCAGGGGCGGAACACACCGCCGTTTCGACCGTTGTCTAGGTAAATGCAAATCAGGGGCGCAACAATCCTTGATCCGGATCAAACTGTCCGATCCTTTGCGTCACAGGCTCTGGATGTCGGGAAAATATTCCGGTATTGGCCGGTAAAGGTTCATTTATTGGACTAATATTCGGATGCCAAGCTGAGGATTCGCTGATGACCGCCAAACTGGACACGACAGACCGCAAAATTCTGGCAGAGCTGCAGCGCGACGCCAGCCAGTCGCTGGATGAAATCGCGCGGCTGGTCGGATCGTCGAAAACCCCGGTCTGGAACCGGATTCGCAAGATGCGCGATGCCGGGGTCATCCGGGGGCAGACCGCACTGCTGGACCCCGATGCGCTGGGGCTGGAGGCCTGTTTCTTCGTGCTGATCCGCACCTCGGAACATGATGCGGCATGGCAGCAGCGGTTTCTGGAAACGCTGAACGCCCGCCCCGAAGTGCTGGAGGCGCATCGGCTGGCTGGCGACATCGACTATATCCTGAAGGTGCGCGTGCCCAACGCGCGGGCCTATGACGTGTTTTATCAGGCGCTGATCGCCGAGGTGAAAATCCATAACGTCACAGCGCTTTTGTCGATGGAAGAGATCAAGGCCACCACGGTTCTGCCGGTATAGCGGGGCGTTGAACCGCCGCCCGAACCGGTCTAGGACAGCGACAGCAGACAGCGAGGGGCCGTTATGCAATGTGAACTGATCATCTCTACCTACAACAGCCCCCGGGCGCTGACGCTGACGTTGCTGTCGGTCACGCGGCAGGACCGTCTGCCCGACAGTATCTGCATTGCCGATGACGGTTCAGGCCCCGAAACCCGCGATGCGATTGCCGCCTTTCAGGCGCGATTTCCCGATCTGCCCCTGCGCCATGTCTGGCACGAGGATCGCGGATTCGAAAAAAACGTGATCCTGAACGACGCCATCCGGTCGTCCACCGCCGAATATCTGGTGTTCATCGACGGCGATTGCCTGATCTCGCCGGGGTTCATCGCCCGCCATCTGGAGGTCGCGCGCCCTGATCGGTTCTGTTCGGGCAGCCTGATCCGGCTGGATGACGCGACGACCAAAGCCGTGACCGAAGAGGATGTGCTGCAGGGACGGGTGTTCGATCTGGACTGGCTGAAAACCTCGGGCGCGTTGCGGCGGCTGACCGGATGGCTGAAAGCAGCCCCCTTGCCGAAACCGGTGCTGGAACTGCTGGAACATATCTATCCGGTCGGGCGCAACTGGTGCGGCGGCAACGCCTCGGCTTACCGGTCCGCGATCCTGGCGGTCAACGGGCTGGATGAGGACATGAAATACGGCGGCGGGGACAAGGAATTCGGCATCCGGCTGGCCAATTCGGGCGTCAAGGGGCGCCATCTGCGGTTCACCGCGCCGCTGGTGCATCTGGATCATCCGCGCAGCTACAAAAGCAAGGAATTGATCGCGCAGCACCGGGTCAAGATCATCGAGGCCCGCAAAAGCGGCAAGTTCTGGACCGATGACGGAATAACCAAGGGTGAAACTGTGTAATGCGTGTCTCTGTAATCGTGCCGGTCTATCACCATTGGGATATGGCGGCGAAATGTCTGGCGGCGCTGCAGGCCCAGACCTATCCGGCGTCGGATTTCGAAATCATTCTGGTCAACAATGACCCGGGCGATGCGCCGCCCGCGGATTTCACACTGCCTGCCAATGCCCGGCTGATCGATGAGGCGGGCAAGGGGTCTTATGCCGCGCGCAACGCCGGTCTGGCGGTCGCGCGGGGCGAAATCCTGTGTTTCACCGATGCCGATTGCGCGCCCGTGCCGGGCTGGATCGACGCGGCGGTGGCCTGTCTGGACGCGCAACCCGGCGTGGCCCGGGTGGGCGGGCCGGTGCCCCTGTCGTTTCAGTCGGACCGGCTGACGATGTGCGAAACCTATGAAAAGGTCTATTCGTTCAAACAGCGGCGCAATATCGAGGATAACCAGTGGTCGGTCACAGCCAACATGAGCACCCAGGCGAAAGCCTTTGAAATCGCAGGGCCTTTTGACGGGTCGCGGTTTTCCGGCGGGGACAAGGAATGGGGCCAGCGCGCGCAGGCCGCAGGGGTGCCTGCCGTTTACTGCGCCGAAATGGCGGTCTATCACCCGGCGCGGGCCACATGGCGCGACCTGATCACCAAACAGCGGCGCCTGACCGGCGGCAAGGTGATCGAAAAGATGAAAAAGCGCGGCCGCGGCCGGATGCGCCTGAGCTTTCTTGTCGGGTTGCCGTTCCGGGTTCTGCCGTTTTCATCGGCGGTGAAGCGCATCTTTACCAATACCGAGTTTCCGCTGGGGGACCGGATCAAAGCCTTTGGTGTTTATTATGTTCTGCGTCTGTCGCGTGTCTATGAAACCGGTCGGTTGCTGTTTTCCAAGGGCGCGCCCGAACGGCGCTAGCGCTGCGGCAAGGCTCTGGTCAAGCTCTGGCGGGCTTTCTACAGTGGGTATCCGATGGTGAAGGAACCCGCGATGACCCGGCTTGCCATGGCCGTGCTGATCTTTCTGACCCTTGCTGCGGGATTTACCGGCGGGGTCTGGTGGTTTGCCTATACCTCGGCGCTGACCCAGATGGCGGACCGGGGGCGGTCGGATCTGTCGCTGGCCTCGGACCGGCTGGTCAGCCAGTTGCAGCAATATCGCGAACTGGCGGTGCTGATGGCCGATCACCCGACATTGGTGGCGGCCCTGCATGATGAGGTGGGCGTGGCGGCGGCGCAGGCGCTGTTACTGCGCACGGCGGATAAGACCGGCACGCTGAACCTGCATGTGGTGTCCGCCGACGGCACGGTTCTGGCCAGTTCGGACCCGACCACCCAGCTTGCGCCGCTGAACCGGGGCGGCAAGCCGTCGTTTCAGCGGGCGATGCAGGGCGCGCTTGGCGGGCATCACGAACGGATCGACGGAGTCGCGGGCCGGGCGTTCATCTTTTCGGCGCCGGTGTTCGGCGATCTGGGCACGGTCATCGGCGTGGTCGATGTGGATGTGAACATCTGGGCGGTTGAATCGGCGTGGCTGGGCGATCCGCAGGCGATCTATTTCACCGACGAACTGGGGGTCGTTTTCGTTTCGAACCGGACCGAGATGCTGTTTCGCGCCCGCGCGGACGCTGTGGCCCATCCCCCCGGCGTGCTGGCCCAGTTCGGGTATGAGGATGCGATTTTGCGGCCGTTCATCTCTTACCGGCAAAAGATGCGCGGGCCGCATGAGATCTGGCAGATCGACGGCGGGCCTTATCTGCCCGCGCGGGCATTGCATCTGACGCAGCCTCTGCCGCTGATCGACATGACGGGCCAGCTGTTGCTGGACATTCGCCCCGCCGAACGGATCGCGGCCTTGCAGGCCATGGTGGCGGCGGCGGTCGCGCTGATCTTTGGCGGCAGCCTGTTCTTGCTGTCGCAACGGCGGCGCGCGCTGACCGCGCGGCTGGAGCTGGAGGCCGCCGCAAAGGCGCAGCTGGAACAGCGCGTCGCGGCCCGGACCCGCGAATTGTCGGACGCCAACCGCGCCCTGCGCCACGAGGTGATCGAACGCAAAGAGGCCGAAACCGCCCTGAAACGCGCGCAGCTGGATCTGGTGCAGGCGGGCAAGCTGTCGGCGCTGGGGAAAATGTCGGCGGGGCTGAGCCATGAGTTGAACCAGCCGCTGATGGCGATCCAGTCGTTTGCTGAAAACGGCACGCTGTTTCTGGAACGCGGCGCGCCGGACAAGGCCGCGCAGAACCTGTCGCGCATCTCGGACCTGGGGCGGCGCATGGGCCGGATCATCAAGAACCTGCGCGCCTTTGCCAAACAGGAAAACGAACCGATGACCGATGTCGATCTGGCCGCCGTCGTCGAGGCCGTGCTGGAAATGAGCGAGGGGCGCATCGCCCAATCGGATGTCGCGGTGGACTGGGCCCGCCCCAAGGCTGCGATGCTGGTCCGGGGCGGCGAGGTGCGGTTGCAGCAGGTGGTGCTGAACCTTGTGACCAACGCGCTGGACGCGATGGAGGGGAGGGCGGATAAACGCCTGATCCTGTCGCTGGATCACGATGGCACCATCGTGCGGCTGCGGGTGCGCGACACCGGGCCGGGCATCGCCGAGCCGGAAAAGATATTCGATCCGTTCTATTCCACCAAAGAGGTCGGCCGCTCAGAAGGCATGGGGCTGGGGCTGTCGATTTCCTATGGTTTGGTGCAATCCTTTGGCGGGATCATCCGCGGCCGCAATCATGATGGCGGCGGCGCGGTCTTTACGGTGGAACTGACCCGCGCAGGGCTGGAGGAGGCGGCATGACGAAACAGGTGTTGCTGGTCGACGACGACCCGCCCGTGCGCGAAGCCTTGGGCCAGTCGCTGGAACTGGCCGGGCTGAAACCGGTTCTGGCGGGGTCCTATATCGCGGCAAAGGATCATGTCACGCCGGGGTTTGACGGGGTGATCGTCACCGACATCCGGATGCCGGGCAAGGATGGGTTTGCCTTGCTGGAGTTCGCCCAACAGGTCGATGCCGATCTGCCGGTGATCCTGTTGACGGGCGAGGCCGACATTCCGATGGCGGTGCGGGGGATTTCCTCGGGCGCGTTCGATTTTCTGGAGAAACCCTGCGCGCCGCAGGACCTGCTGGCGGTGGTGGAAAAGGCGCTGAACACCCGCGCGCTGGTGTTGGAAAACCGGCGGCTGAAGCATCAGTTGGAAACCGGCGACGCCGCCGCGCGGCTGTTGTTTGGCCAGTCGCGGCAGGCCGAAGAGCTGCGCACGCGGGTGCGCACGGTGGCGCGCGCCTCGGCCGAGGTGCTGATCACCGGCGATCCGGGAACCGGCACCTCGAAAGTGGCCGAGGTGATCCATCTGTTGTCCGGCGCCGCGATGCGCCCGTTTCAGAAACTGGGCGCGGCCTCGGCGACGCCGGACAGTCTGAGGGCGGCGTTTGATCGGGCCGAAGGCGGGTCGATCTTCGTGGATGAGGTCGCGGCCCTGTCGCCAGCGGCGCAATTCGCGCTGCTGGATCTGCTGGACAATGCGACCGGCGAACGGGTTCTGGCGGGCACCTATTGCGATCTGGAACAGGAACTGGCGCAGGGCAAGTTCAACCCCGACCTGTTCTACAAACTGGATGTGATGCGGGTGCGCATCCCCGCGCTGCGCGAACGGACCGAAGATATCCCGGTGCTGTTTCGCCATTACGTCGCGATTGCCTGCGAACAGGCCGCATTGCCACAGCCCGAGATCACGCCCGAGGTCTTGTCGCGCCTGATGGCGCAGGACTGGCCGGGCAATGCGCGGTCGCTGATGAACGCGGCCATGCGCTTTGCCATGGGGCTGTCGGAAACCGGACCTGTGGAAAACCTGGGGCTGGCCGAACAGATGGCCCATGTCGAACGATCCCTGCTGATCGAGGCGCTGAAAAAGGCGCGGGGGCAGGCGACCGAGGCGGCGCAGGCGCTGAAACTGCCGCGCAAGACCTTTTACGACAAGCTGACCCGCCACGGGATTCGCGCCGAGGTCTATCGCTGATCTGTGCGGAAAACCGCACAACTGCGGTCAGGCCTGTGCGATACTTCGCGCACAATCGAATCTCGGCACAGTCCGAACGCGCCCAGCGATCACCGTAAATCATTGATAAAATGGTGAAATACCAGCTACAGGCCGATTCCCGATGTTTTTCTTGAGTCGGGCAGGGCGATTCGGTTTTCTATCACCTGATGCCCCTCGAAACCGGGGCATGGGAACTGACATCAGGATATCTTGGGAGGAGTCCAAATGAAATTTGTAACCGCTGCCGCGGCTGCCGTCGCGCTGTCCATGACCGCAGGGGCCGCCACTGCCGCCTGCGACGAAGGCGAAATCGTCATCAAGTTCAGCCATGTGACCAACACCGACAAGCACCCCAAGGGGATCGCCGCGTCGCTGTTCGAACAGCGTGTCAACGACGAGATGAACGGCAAGGTCTGCGTCGAGGTGTTCCCGAACTCGACACTGTACAACGACGATCAGGTGCTTGAGGCATTGCTGCAGGGCGATGTTCAGATGGCCGCGCCGTCGCTGTCGAAATTCGAACAGTTCACCAAAAAGTTCCGGATCTTCGATCTGCCGTTCATGTTTGCCAACATGGATGCGGTCGATGCCTTCCAGAACTCTGACACCGGTCAGGCGATGAAGGAATCCATGACCCGCCGTGGTCTTTTGGGTCTGGCGTTCTGGCACAATGGATCGAAACAGTTTTCGGCCAACAAGCCGCTGCTGGTGCCGTCGGATGCCGCGGGTCTGAAGTTCCGCGTGCAGACATCGGATGTTCTGGTTGCCCAGATGGAAGCGATCGGCGCAAGCCCGCAGCCAATGGCGTTTTCCGAAGTTTACGGCGCGCTGCAGACCGGCGTTGTCGACGGGCAGGAAAACACCTGGTCGAACATCTATGGCAAGAAGTTCTTCGAAGTTCAGGACGGTGTGACCGAAACCAACCACGGCATCATCGATTATCTGGTCGTGACCTCGACCGATTTCTGGGACAGCCTGCCCGATGACGTGCGCACCCAGCTGACCACCATCGTCAACGAGGTGACCGTGGCCCGCAACGCCGAAGCCTTTGCCGTGAACGAGGCCGCCAAACAGGCGATCATCGATCAGGGCGGCGTGGTACGCCAGTTGACGACCGAACAGCGTCAGGCATGGGTCGATGCGATGAAACCGGTCTGGGCCCAGTTCGAAGCGGATGTTGGCGCCGACACCATCGCCGCGGCGCAGGAAATCAACGCCTCTATGTAAGGCCGTTGATCAGGATGAATGGCGGCCCGCCCGTTGGGCCGCCATTTTTCTATCTGATACACACGAAAAGGGGGGCTGGGGATGGCTGGATCGGCCGAACACCAGGGCACGTCTGCATTCGCGCGCGTGGTCAATGACATCGAAGAAACCGCAATTGCCGTCATTCTGGGGCTGATGGTTCTGGTCACATTCGTGAACGTCGTGTTGCGCTATGTGTTCGCGAAATCGCTGATCTGGGGGCAAGAGCTGACGCTGGTCCTGTTTGCCTGGCTGGTCATCTTCGGGGTCAGCTATGCGTTCAAGGTCACCGCCCATCTGGGGGTGGATGCGATCATCAACATGCTGGCGCCGCGGGGCCAGCGCATTCTGGCCCTTATCTCTGCCGCCTGCTGTATCATCTATGCGATCTTGCTGTTGAAAGGCGCGTGGGATTACTGGGCGCCCTTTGGCGGGTTCGATGCCACCTCGGGCCGCTGGTTCCCCACCGGTTTTGAAAACACCCGCGATCAGGCCTGGTACGAGACCGAACAGATCCCGATCCCCGAATGGTTGCGGTTCATCGAGCCGATTTTCAACGAGGGCGAGGAATACGAGAAACTGCCGCGCTTCATTCCCTATTTCATCCTGCCCTTCGGCTGCGCGCTGATCCTGTTCCGGGTCGTGCAGGCAACCATCCGGGTCGTCACCGGCAAACAGGCCAGCCTGATTGTCAGCCACGAAGCCGAAGAGGCGGTCGAAGAAGCCGCCGCAAAGAACGCAGGGGATTGATCCATGGATGTAGCAATTCTGTTTGGGATGATCGTCGGCCTGCTGCTGATCGGGGTGCCGATTGCGGTGTCGCTGGGGCTGAGCTCGATCATCTTTCTGCTGGTGCTGTCGGATACCTCGCTCGCGTCGATTGCGCAGTCGCTGTATCAGGCGATGGCCGGGCATTACACGCTGCTGGCGATCCCGTTTTTCATTCTGGCCTCCAGCTTCATGTCGACGGGTGGCGTGGCCAAGCGGATCATCCGCTTTTCCATCGCCTGTGTCGGCCATCTGCGCGGCGGGCTGGCGATTGCGGGGGTCTTTGCCTGCATGTTGTTCGCGGCCCTGTCGGGGTCTTCGCCCGCGACCGTTGTGGCCATCGGGTCCATCGTGATCGCAGCCATGCGGCAGGTGGGATACACCAAGGATTTCGCCGCCGGTGTGATCTGTAATGCGGGGACGCTGGGCATTCTGATCCCGCCGTCGATCGTGATGGTGGTCTATGCAAGTGCTGTCGAGGTTTCGGTCGGCCGGATGTTCCTGGCGGGCGTGTTTCCGGGGCTGCTGGCCGGTCTGCTGCTGATGGTCACCATCTATGTGATGGCGACGATCAAGAAGATGCCCAAGGGCGAATGGCAGGGCTGGGGCGAGGTTTGGGCCGCGTTCCGCGATGCGTTCTGGGGCCTAATGCTGATCGCGATCATCATGTTCGGCATCTACGGGGTGCCGTGGATCGAATATGGTGACAACGGGCTGGCGTTCGTCTGGACCGGCGCGATCTTCACCCCGACCGAAGCGGCGGCCGTGGCCTCGGTCTATGCCTTCATCGTGGCCTGTTTCGTCTATCGCGACATGGGACCATTGCGCCCGAAAGAAGAGGGCGGGCGGCCTGTGCCGCTGTTCAGGAAACCCCATGCGCTGGTCACCGCGCTGGTCCACCGCGACACCAAGAATACGCTGTTCGACGCGGGCAAGCTGACGGTGACGCTGATGTTCATCATCGCCAACGCGCTGATCCTGAAACATGTTCTGACCGACGAACAGATCCCGCAACAGATCGCCGGCGCGATGCTAAGCGCGGGGTTCGGCAAGATCATGTTCCTGGTCATCGTGAACGTGATCCTGCTGATCGGCGGGCAGTTCATGGAACCCTCGGGGCTGTTGGTGATCGTGGCGCCGCTGGTGTTCCCGATCGCGATCGAACTGGGTGTCGATCCGATCCATCTGGGCATCATCATGGTGGTGAACATGGAAATCGGGATGATCACCCCGCCGGTCGGTCTGAACCTGTTCGTGACCTCGGGCGTGGCGGGGATGCCGATGATGCGGGTGGTTCGGGCGGCGCTGCCGTTCCTGGCGGTGCTGTTCTTGTTCCTGATCCTGATCACCTATGTGCCGATCATTTCGACCTATCTGCCGACGGCGGTGATGGGGAAAGAGATCATAACCAACTAGGTGTTGGCAGTTGCGCCACTTGCCTGAGCCTTGGCTCAGGCAGCGCCCGAACCGCCCCCACGGGGCGGGCGCTTCTCGCCCACCCCTCGGTTCGGGCGCGGTGCATAGTTCAGAGGTAGAACACCTGGCAGTCGGTTGCTGTACATCCCAATATAAAAAGGGCCGCCCCAAATCGGGCGGCCCTTTGGCGTTCAATAAGCAGAGAGATCAGGCCGCCTGTTCCAGCGCCGCGATGATCCCCGAAAAATCGCTGGCCTTCAGCGAGGCCCCACCGACCAGCGCGCCGTCCACGTTGGAGACCGCGAAAATCTCGGCCGCGTTCGACGGTTTCACCGATCCGCCATACAGCAGGCGCATGCCTTCGGCGGCGGCACCGAAGCGTTCGGCCAATGTGGCGCGGATGAAATCATGCACCTCGGCGATCTGGCCCAGTGTCGGCACCCGGCCGGTGCCGATGGCCCAGACCGGCTCATAGGCGACGACCAGCCGGTCGATCCCGGCGAAATCGGGCAGCGAGCCCGCCAGTTGGGTGCCGATCACCTGCAACGTCTTGCCGTCGTCACGCTCGACCTCGGTTTCGCCGACGCAGACGACCGGCACCAGCCCGGCGTTCAGCGCGGCCACGGTTTTGACATGCACGGTGCCGTCGGTTTCGCCGTGATCGGCCCGGCGTTCGGAATGGCCCAGAATGACGTGGCTGGCCCCGGCATCCAACAGCATATCGGCCGAGATATCGCCGGTATGTGCGCCTGCGGCGGCGGCGTGGCAATCCTGCCCGCCGGTGGCGATGGCAGGGCCCGCAACACCGGACAGGCGCGACAACAGTGTGGCGGGGGGGCATATCAGGATATCGACGCCTGCTGTGGGATGCGCGGTGTTCAGCGCCTCGACCTCGGCCAAAGAGGCGGATGTGCCATTCATCTTCCAGTTACCGGCTGCCAGTTTGCGTCGCATGATGATGCCCTTGATTGGTTACAGGTCAGCGGCCAGAACCGCAGCATCAGGGTTACCCGATCTGGCCAAAAATTGAAAGCTGACAGAGGGACGCAAGGCGCAGGATCATTTTGCCCCGGCGCGTTTCGCGGCGGCCACACGGGCACAATCCAGCGATCTGCGCGCCCAGTCCAGCGCCGCGTCGGGGTCATCCAGGGCGGCGTCGGGCAGGGACATCAACCCGTTGATCGTGCGCGGCCCGGTTTTGGTGTCATAGGTAAAGGGCAGGGCGCCCGCGTCGGCATAGTCTGCCCGCAGGTTTGGATCGGCCTTCATATAAAGCGCATCACCAAAGAGGATCGCGAACATGGCATCGTCGATGTAAAGCGATATACCGCCAAACATGCGCGCGGTCCGAACCTCGCCCAGCCCGGCGAACAGGTCCTTGGCATGATCCAGAAACCCCGGATCGACCGCCATTACATGTCCGCGAATTTGATCGATTCACCGCAGCCGCAGGCGTCCACGACATTGGGATTGCGGAATTTGAACCCGGATTCCAGCAGCGAGACCTCATAGTCGATCTCGGTGCCGAACAGGAACATCTGGGCCATGGGCGCAATCATCACCCGCGCGCCTTCCTGTTCCACGACCTCGTCGTTGGGGTCCACCTCGGCCACATAGTCCATGGTGTATTCCATGCCCGCACAGCCGCCTTTCTTGACGCCGATACGCAGGCCCTTAGAGCCATCCTTGGTCATCAGTTTGGCGATCTGCGCGGCCGCCGCGGGGGTCATGCTGATCGCCTGTTTGCCGGGAATGCCGAACATATGCGGGTTTCCTTTATCCTGACCCTTAATCTAGGGAATAAGGGATGTGATCTCAAGCGGAGGCAGCAATTTCATCAAACCCTGCGTGGCATAGGTGGCCAAAAGCGCCCAGCCAAAAGAGGTCAATGTCCCGATGATCACATATTCGGCCGTATGTTGGTCGCGGTTGGCGGTGCCAAATCGCAGGATCGACTTGGCCGCGACCAGAAAACCGACGCCGATGGGTTGCCCGATCATTACCAGCAAAAAGATCAGCCCGCGTTCCAACATGCCGATCACCCGGCCGCCATTCCGCAGACCGTTGTTGCGCACCCGCGCGCCGTAAGGGCGCATCAGCAGGCCGACGGCAAATTCGCCCACGCGCAGGGTGATGATCAGCCCCGTACCCAGTGCCATAAGCGGCAACAGCGCTGGCCATGCAGCCCAGGCCCCCTGATGCCAGAGCGCAGGTGTCAGAGCGGCCAGGAATGCGATGGTGATCAGATGCGCGCCTTGATCCAGAAGAAAGGCCCGCAGATCGCTGAAACCACCGTATGTTTTGAGGGCGTCAATCGCCAGATGGGCGGCGGCCAGTATCAGCACAGGGTACAGGCCCTGAAACCCCAGCGCGATGAACGCCGTCAAAGCCACGATTGCGCCATGGACCAGCAGAACTCCGGGGTTGCGTTTGTTGCGGTTGATCCAATCGCTTTGAAACACGAAATCGGCCAGAACATGGGCAAACAAAAGCGCGGTGGCGGTTTCGATCATCGGGTTTTCTCTTTGCTACGCAGGCGCATTGGGTTGCTTTTGCAAAAGGCAGGCTAATGGGGCTGCATTTCGGTTTCTAAAAGGGTCAAAGCATCGTTCAAGGCGTGATATCCGGCGCTGGCCAACGCCTGATCGACAGCCTGCCGCGAGATGTTGAGGGCCAAGGATACCTTGGTGTGTGTCTTTGGAACAGGCGGCAGCATTTCACGTATTGCGCGGGCCTGTGCGGGCGTCCAGCCGGTGCTAAGATGATCGGCCAGCCGAACAAATGCTCCAACAGCGCCCCCCTCGGCCCAGGTTAGAGTTGTCCGCCCCTTGAGCCCGTCCAATGCGCGGCCCGACTCGACGAAGGCAGGGCCAGTGGCGCGGTTCAGGTCATGATCGGCGGGGACGGTGCCTTGCCCCGAGGCAATGGCAATGCGTGTGCCAAAATCCTTGCCCTCTGCTGTCAATGCGGCCCGCAGATAAATCGCCGCACGCGGGGCAAGCGCAGCATTGTGAAGCAACATTTGCCAGCCATCGCCGCGAAAGCGGGTAAAGCAGGGGTTGGGCGTTCTGTTTTGCCAGGCAGAGATGTCCAGAGCTGCGCCTTGCAAGACCGTCATGGCGATGTTGATTTGACCATCCGGCAAATCGGTTGATTTGATCAGATCACCCGTCAGTACTGTAAGGTTCTGAGACATTGTCACCTCCAACGGCATAATGGCGCGCGGGTGGCGGTGATGCAAGTTTATTTGATTGCATAATTAAAAGGCAAGTTAAATCACTTGCCAAGAAGTCACATAAAGCCCAGTTCCAGCCGGGCCTCATCGGACATCATGTCCATCCCCCAGGGCGGTTCCCACACCAGTTGGACATCGACCTGTTTGATCCCGTCCAGCGGTTCCACCGCTTCGGCCAGCCAGCCGGGCATTTCGCCGGCGACGGGACAGCCCGGCGCGGTCAGGGACATCATGATGGCAACTTCGTTTTCGTCGTTGATCTCGATGGTATAGATCAGCCCCAGATCGTAGATATTCACCGGAATTTCGGGGTCATAGACCGTGCGACAAGCCTCGACCACCCGGTCATACATCGGATGATCGGTTGAGGATGGTTTGATGAGGGGTGTCCCCTCCAGCGGCTGGCCGTGTTCAGTCATCGGTCTGTGTCCTTATATCCGACCAAAGATATAGGGATTATGTGCGCCCCCGTCCAGAGGCGCTATGACGCGGCGGGGCCGCGTTTGCGCGCGGGCAGGGGGCGCACGCGTTTTTCGATGTCATCGAACAACAGCGCCGCGATGTTTTTCTTGCTGGCCTTTTCGATGCCTTCGATCCCGGGGGATGAATTGACCTCCAGCACCTTGGGGCCGTCGTCGGACCGCAACAGATCGACCCCGGCCATGTTCAGGCGAAAGGCGCGGGCGGCTTTGACGGCGGCTTCGCGTTCGGCCTTGGTGATGCGGACCGATGTGGCGCTGCCGCCCTGATGCAGGTTCGACCGGAACTCGCCCGCTTCGGCCTTGCGGCGCATGGCGGCCACGACCTTGCCGCCGATCACCAGACAGCGGATATCCTCGCCCGCCGCTTCCTTCACGAAATGCTGCACCAGAAAGCTGGCCTTCAGCCCGCGAAAGGCGGAAATCACCGATTCCGCGGCCTTTTTGGTTTCGGCCAGCACCACGCCCTTGCCCTGGGTGCTTTCCAGCAGCTTCACGATCAGCGGCGCGCCGCCGACAAGGCTGATCAGGTTGCTGGTGTCCTTGGGCGAGGCGGCGAAGGTGGTGGTGGGCATGCCGATCCGGTGGCGCGACAGGATCTGATGGGCCTGCAATTTGTCGCGGCTGGCGGTGATCCCGTCCGAGCCATTGACGCAATAGGTGCCGATGGTTTCGAACTGCCGCACCACCGCCGTGCCATATGGCGTGATCGAGGCGCCGATCCGGGGGATGATCGCGTCAAAGCGGGGCAGGCGCGCGCCGTCGTAATGCACCTCGGGGGCCAGCGCGTTGATCGCCATGTAACAGCGGGTGGTGTCGATCACCTCGACCACGTGACCGCGCGCTTCGCCTTCGGCGACCAGACGGCGGGTCGAATAATTATGTTCCTCGCGGCTAAGCACGGCCACCCGCAGGGTGCGCGCCGGGGCTACCTCGCGCACCGCGCGGGAATGATAGACGTCATAGTTGAGCTGCGGCTGGCAAAAGCTTTCGCCGGGGCTGATCACCACATCTTCGGCAAAGGCCTGACGGCCCAGCAGCATCCGATACGCCATGGCGCCGCGGTCGGTCAGCGTGATCTCGATCGGCCAGCGCCGCCCGCCCACCGCCATGTCGCTGCGGATCACATACCGCAATTCGGCCTCGCCGTTGGACGAGGTCACCTCGCGCCGGTCGACGATTTCGGCGGAACAGGGGATCGTCAGATCCTGCCGCCCCGGAATCGGATGGATGGCAAAGCGCACGCGCGGGCGGCCGGCGGGGCCGAAGGGTTCGATGTCGAACGCATGCAGCGCCGAGGTTTTGGCCCCGGTGTCGATCTTGGCCTTCAGCGCGGGCAGGCCCAGATCGGGCAGGGCGACCCATTCTTCCCAGCCCAGGCGAAAATCAACAGTCTCGGACTGGATACCGTCGTTCATGCCGTCTCTCCTTGGAATCCATGCGGAATCACCTATACCGATCCCTCAACTTACTGCTGGCAGGAACAGAAATGGCGGATCGTTTCAACTTTGATGTGACGGCACGGGACGGAAAAGCGCGCACAGGTGTCATTTCCACCCCGCGCGGAGATATCCGGACCCCGGCCTTCATGCCCGTGGGCACGGCGGCCACCGTCAAGGCGATGCTGCCCGAAAGCGTGGCCGCGACCGGCGCCGATATCCTGTTGGGCAACACCTATCACCTGATGCTGCGGCCCACCGCCGAACGGATCGACCGGCTGGGCGGGCTGCACAAGTTCATGAACTGGTCCAAGCCCATTCTGACCGACAGCGGCGGGTTTCAGGTCATGAGCCTGGCCGGGCTGCGCAAGCTGACCGAAAAGGGCGTGACCTTCAAATCCCATATCGACGGGTCCAGGCACGAGTTGACGCCCGAACGCAGCATGGAGATTCAGCGCCTGCTGGGCAGCGATATCGTGATGTGTTTCGACGAATGCCCGGCACTGCCGGCCAGTGACGACGAGGTGGCCAAAAGCATGCGCATGTCGATGCGGTGGGCCGAACGGTCGAAACAGGCGTTCGGCGACCGCCCCGGCCATGCGCTGTTCGGCATCATGCAGGGCGGGGTGACGCAGGAGCTGCGCGCCGAAAGCGCCGAAAAGCTGACCGGGATCGGCTTTGACGGGTATGCCGTCGGCGGGCTGGCCGTGGGCGAGGGGCAGGAGGCGATGTTCAGCGTTCTGGACTACGCCCCCGACATGCTGCCGACCGACAAACCGCGGTATCTGATGGGGGTGGGCAAGCCCGATGATATCGTGGGCGCCGTGGCGCGCGGGATTGACATGATGGACTGCGTGTTGCCTTCGCGGTCGGGGCGCACGGGGCAGGTGTTCACCCGCCACGGCGTCGTGAACATCAAGAACGCCCGCCATCAGGACGACCCGCGCCCGCTGGACGAGGCCTGCACATGTCCCGCCTGTTCCAACTATTCCCGCGCCTATCTACACCACGTGTTCCGGTCGCAGGAAATGATTTCCGGCATGCTGCTGACGTGGCACAACCTGCATTATTATCAGGAACTGATGGCCGGAATGCGCGCTGCGATTGCCGAAGGTGATTTCGCCGGGTTCCAGGCCGAATTCCACCGCCAGCGCGCACAGGGAGATATCGACCCGATCTAGGGCGCCTCAGGCATCGCGTGATCCCGCCATCATTGACACAAAGCAGTGAATTTCCGGAATATCGAACGCGAAGTTTCAATCCTTGTTGGCCCAAACGCCAAGCAAATTTGGCCTAATGTCTATTGTGCGGGACAGAGCAGCCTTTCCCACGTGGTTCGACAATGTCTGCTACAATGATTTTGTTCGCCCCATTTATTCAGAACATGCAAGTTATCAAAATCATCGTTGGAGAGAGACCAAAAATGGCTGACCCAGATAGAGACGTCGATGTTCTTAAGCTGTTGACTGAGGATATTCAGGCGCATCGAGAATATATCCAGAATTTGTATCGTAACGCCGCAGTCGTTGGCGGAGCAGGTCTATTGCTGGCCGTTACTGTTGGAACGTGGTTTCTCGGGCGACAACTGGACGCAAGCATTCTTCAGCACGGGATCGACAAAGCCCTAATCCAGAAAATGGATGGGCTTGTGGATCAGCGCGCCAGTCGGTTGATCAATGAGATTAATGACAAAACCGAAGCGGCCACTTCAAGCGCTATTGCATCAATTGGCTTAGCGGCCGAGAGAGCAGGTAATACAGCCCGGGAAGAGATAACGTCGTCTTCCGAAAGCACGCTTTCTCAAGCGAAGACAGAGGTGGACCAATACCTTAGAGGGCAGCTAACTGAGGAAGTGCGCGGAAGTTTGAAGCCGCTTTTGGATGAATTGTCAGAATCTAACATCGTAGATATTTCGCAGCAGCTCACTATACCCGCCGGCTTTGTCGCGGCATTCGATAGGCCTGCGGGATGTCCGACAGGTTGGGTTGACTTGGGGAGCGAACTGCGTGGCCGCACAATTGTAGGGGCGGTTCGAGGTAGCAATGATACATATGGATTTCGACGGACCGGCGGTTCAGAAACTCATACATTGACGAAAGATGAGATGCCAAACCACCAGCACTCTATGGGCGTTTTCATCCGAGGCGAAGGTGGCGGAAGCGGATACTCCTATACGCGTCCGGCAAATGGTCACGGCGATCCAACTTCCGCCGCTGGCGGCGGGCAACCACACAATAACATGCCGCCGTATATTGCGCTCTATATATGCAAAAAGGCTTGAAGTTGATCCACTTAGATCTATTTAGCTACGAATTCTTGATGACATTCCCCATCGTTCTCACTCACGAAAAAATACAGGGAGTATGCCGACACCTTTTGACCGTGTTAGAAATGGAGTAGTCATTCATGCAGCGCGCAGCACCGGTTAGTATGGGCTCACAGCGGCCACTGGCTCAGATACCTGACGGGGCGGTCAAGGCTATTCGATGTTCTACGCGTACACGGGGTCGGTATATTCACGGGTTTCGGCAACCGCGATGGCGCAATCCACACGCCGTCCTGCCCAATCGTCGATCCAATGCATCATTGCCTTGCGGGTCGGGTAATTGTGGCGTTCCCAGCGGACGTGAATGGCGGTGTCGTCGCCGCGCGGTTCCAGCACCAGCGTATAGCTGGGGGTCTGCGTATTGGCGATTTCCTCGGCGCCCAGTACCTCGTATTCATAGCGGAACGACCAGCCCGGTTTGACCTGATCGAACTGGGCCACGACCTCGCGGAACAGCCCGTCCCGGAACCGGTTGACGATGTGGATCATATCCCGTTCGTCATCGACAAACCCCATCTCTTCGACGGTCTGGTCAAAATAGTTCTCGACGTTGCGCGGGTCGGGGTAGAAATTCAGCCACAGATCCTGACGATCCAGCGCCGACAGGGCGGTGGCCCGGTCCACATGAAGCTTTTGGCGCATGAATTTGTCCGACCAGGACCCGTAAATCAGATGATACAGCGTCTGGGCGGCGATCATGAACATGATCATGATCAGCACCGGTATCGGCGCGCTTTCCAGAGAGATGGACGGCACATAGGCCGAGATCAGCGCGTATAGGAACAGGGTCAGTCCCAGAATTTCGGCCGCAAATCTGAACGACGGCTGGATCAGGCAGACCACAAGCGCAACCAGGCTGAACCCGACGCCGAATGCCACGCTGGCAACCGTTGGCATCGGAAAGGCCATGACATGCCGCGTATCATTCAGAAACATGATATAACCGGCCAGTGCACACAGCACTGCAACAATGATCAGTCGACGCCGTTCTCGGAAGATACGTCTTTGCAG
Organism: uncultured Paracoccaceae bacterium; assembly: GCA_947500775.1. Taxonomy (GTDB): domain Bacteria; phylum Pseudomonadota; class Alphaproteobacteria; order Rhodobacterales; family Rhodobacteraceae; genus CANMTD01. Next base: position 615,995 of record CANMTD010000002.1, on the reverse strand, counting down.
GGACTTCATACTCGCCTCAATCATAAATCGTCACCCAAGGTCCTTAGTATTGCCCAAAAGAGGTAAGAATTTGGCAGGAAAGGCGTTAAATAGAGGTATCATTTGAACAGGGGCGGTCCGCAGTATCAATTGCTGTTAATTTTTACCGAAAGCACGACAGATCATGACTTGCCCCGGTCTGTTGCAGAAGGCAGACTGCGCGCAAGAGCAACAGGCCATGGTTGAAAGAGGGGACATCACCCCCCAATTATGAAGCCATGAGAGGAGAGGGCGACCGCGCTGCCGGTTTCGGGGCCAATGCCCTCTTGCCAATATCAAGGAAAGAGAATGCACGAGCAACTCAGCCAATCTTACCCCGTATTGCCACTGCGTGACATAGTGGTGTTCCCGCACATGATTGTGCCGCTTTTTGTAGGCCGTGAAAAATCGGTTCGTGCCTTGGAAGAGGTGATGGCCGATGACAAGCAGATCCTGCTGTCCAGCCAGATCGATCCCAGCATCGATGACCCGACCACGGATGGTATCTATGCGGCCGGTGTGCTGGCCAATGTTCTGCAACTGCTGAAACTGCCCGACGGCACCGTCAAGGTTCTGGTCGAAGGCAAATCGCGGGTGCGGATTACCGAATATGTGGAAAACCCCGATTTCTTCGAGGCGCACGCCGAATTCCTGCCCGAAGTACCCGGCGACCCCGCCACGCTTGAGGCGTTGATCCGGTCCGTCGGAAGCGAATTCGAACGCTATGCCAAGGTCAAGAAAAACATTCCCGAAGAGGCACTTGCAGCCGTTTCTGAAACCCGCGAACCCGCGAAGCTGGCCGACCTTGTCGCCGGTCATCTGGGCATCGAGGTCGAACAGAAACAGGAACTGCTGGAAACGCTCAGCGTGGCCGAACGGCTGGAACGTATCTATGGGCTGATGCAGGGCGAAATGTCGGTGCTGCAGGTCGAGAAAAAGATCAAGACCCGCGTCAAAAGCCAGATGGAGCGCACCCAGCGCGAATATTATCTGAATGAGCAGATGAAGGCCATTCAGAAGGAACTTGGCGACGGCGAAGAAGGCCAGAACGAGATTGCCGAGCTGGAAGAGCGCGTGGCCGCCACGGCCCTGTCCAAAGAGGCGCGTGAAAAGGCCGACGGCGAGATCAAAAAGCTGAAATCCATGTCGCCCATGTCGGCCGAAGCGACCGTCGTGCGCAACTATCTGGACTGGATGCTGTCGATCCCGTGGGGCACCAAATCCCGCGTCAAAAAGGATCTGAGCCGCGCCGAAGGCGTTCTGGATGCCGATCACTATGGTCTGGAAAAGGTCAAGGAACGCATCGTCGAATATCTGGCCGTGCAACAGCGCAGCAAGAAACTGAAAGGCCCGATTCTGTGCCTTGTCGGCCCTCCGGGCGTCGGTAAAACCTCGCTTGGCAAATCGGTTGCCAAGGCGACGGGGCGCGAATTCATCCGTATCAGCCTTGGCGGCGTGCGCGACGAAAGCGAAATTCGCGGCCACCGCCGGACCTATATCGGGTCGATGCCGGGCAAGATCATTCAGGCGCTGAAAAAGGCGAAAACCACCAATCCGCTGATCTTGTTGGATGAGATCGACAAGATGGGCCAGGATTTCCGTGGCGATCCCGCCAGCGCGATGCTGGAGGTTCTGGACCCCGAACAGAACGGCACCTTCGTGGACCATTACCTTGAGGTCGAATACGACCTGTCGAACGTGATGTTCCTGACCACGGCGAACTCCTACAACATGCCGGGGCCGTTGCTGGACCGGATGGAGATCATCTCGCTGGCCGGTTACACCGAAGACGAAAAACGCGAAATCGCGCGTCAGCATCTGATTGCAAAGCAGACCAAGAACCACGGGCTGCGCAAGGGCGAATTCGAAATCACCGATGAGGCCCTGCAAGAGATGATCCGCACCTATACCCGCGAGGCGGGGGTGCGGAACCTGGAACGCGAGATCGCCAAACTGGCCCGTAAAGCGGTGACCAAGATCGTGCGCAAGGCGGAAGAGAAAGTTGTCGTAACCCCCGAAAATCTTGAGGATTTCCTGGGCGTCAAACGGTTCCGCTATGGTCTGGCCGAACAGGATGATCAGGTCGGTGTAGTTACCGGTCTGGCATGGACATCCGTGGGCGGTGATCTGCTGTCGCTTGAGGCGCTGAAACTGCCGGGCAAGGGTCGGATGAAGACCACCGGTAAGCTGGGCGATGTGATGAAGGAAAGCATCGACGCGGCCTCCAGCTTTGTGCGCTCGATTGCGCCCGATATCGGGGTCAAGCCGACCGTGTTCGAAAAGATCGACATCCACGTGCACGTGCCCGAAGGGGCCACGCCCAAGGATGGGCCATCGGCCGGTGTCGGCATGGTCACCTCGATCGTGTCGGTACTGACCGGGATTCCGGTGCGCAAGGACATCGCCATGACCGGCGAGGTGACATTGCGCGGCAACGTTCTGGCGATCGGCGGGCTGAAGGAAAAGCTGCTGGCCGCGCTGCGGGGCGGTATCAAGACGGTGCTGATCCCGGAAGAGAACGAAAAGGATCTGGCCGAGATTCCGGACAACGTGAAAGACGGGCTGGAAATCATTCCGGTGGCCCATGTCAGCGACGTTCTGAAACTGGCACTGGTCGAAGAGCCCGAGCCGATCGAATGGGACGAAGCCGCGGAAGAGGCGGCCGCCCAGGCCGCACTTGCGGCGGCAAATCCGGGTGGTCAAGGTGCAACCGCGCATTGATGGCCGGCCTTTGACACGATGACAGACAAAGTGGCGCCCCGGAAACGCGGGCGCCATTTTGCAACCTAAAGGCGATTGTGATCGATGGCCTCTCTCGATATCCTGAATGGGTAAAAGTGTTGAAAGGTGCATGTATATGCGAAAATCGACCCCCGCCAAATCCGACAGCCCGGCCCCCAAAGCTGAACCGGCGGATGCCCCCGTACCGGTGGCTGCGCCGGACGCTGCGGTCATCCTGCGCAAACCCGAGTTGATCGAGCGGGTGATGGCCCTGTCCGGCATGAAGAAACGCGATGTCAAACCCGTGGTCGAGGCGACATTGGCGGCCCTTGGGGATGCGCTGTCGAACGATGAAACGCTGAACCTGCAACCTTTGGGCAAGGTCATGGTCAACCGCCGCAAGCTGTCCGACAACGGCGAGGTCATGTTCACCCGCATCCGCCGGTCAAAAAAATCAATAGAGCCTCCTGCGCAGGAAGGGCTTGCAGAGCCTTCGGAGTAGCGATAAGAACCCTGCCACCGGGTGATTAGCTCAGTGGTAGAGCGCTTCGTTCACATCGAAGATGTCAGGAGTTCAAATCTCTTATCACCCACCATATTTTCCCTGCGCCGCGCCGGTTGGTTTTCCGGTTTAAAGCTTTCAAAGAACCGGGCTGGCCAGAACCACGGTTCTGATCCCGAATGGATTTTTTCACCGCGGCGCGTTCAGAACCGCTGTGATGGCATACGCGTATGCGCCCGGTTTTGCCCTGAATCACCCGAAAATCCGTGGTCTTTTGGTCCGTTCGCCAAGCCTCCCAATACAGACTTAAGCCCAGATTGACCCGCAGCACATAACAAGACTCAATGGTGCAGCTTTAAGGGTGGGGAAACAACCACCCAAGGGCACAACAAAATAGGGAGAGAGAATATGAAACTGGTCCAAGCATTAGCATTGGTTATTGGCGTGATGGGGGGGCTTGCCACCTGGGCGGCTGTTTCCGCAGGGAGTCCGTTTATTTTGATCTGGGCAATATTTATCGCCTGGGGAAGCTTTTTCCACTGCGGTGGCGGGAAGGACGGTGCCAAGGCATCGATCCCGGCCAACATCTGGGGCGCTGTCATGGCGGTCGTTGCCTTCATCGCCCTGACCAGCATGGGTGTGACTGCGGTGAATGCGGGCATCTGTGTCGGTGTCACGGTTCTGATCATGATCCTTGGGGCCAACATCCCGCTTCTGGGTGCCATCCCGGCCAGCGTTTACGGATATGCCTCGACCGCGGCGCTGTTCCTGATGGGCGGGGCGGCCTATGGCGAAGGTGTCAACGGCATCATCATGGTCGGCGTCGCAGTTGCCGTTTCCATGGTGATCGGCAACGTGCTTGGGTATATTTCAGGCGAAATTGTCGGATCGCTGACAAAAAAGGGGAAATATGCCGGGGGCTGCGATCACGTTCAGACCTATTCGACCGCAGCACCGATCGACAATCATACCTGCCATTGCAACGTGTGCAAAAACGTGACCGGTCAGCTGACGACCCATGTGGTTTTCTTCAAACATGGCGATCTGAAAGTCTCGAACGAGGGCAATCTGAACCGCCAGCCGTTCAATGCTGACAACCCCGATGGCCCGCTGGAGCTGTGCACCTGCAAGGATTGCGGCACACCGATCATGCTGGATGACAAGCAGAAACGCATCCGGGTGGTTGTGCCCAATCTGATGGGAATGGATGACGCGGCCATGCCGGCCGATTACCACGCGTTCTATGACGACAGCAAAGGCTATGCCCGGCCCAAAGATGGCCGCCCGGTGCATGAAGGGCTGCGCCCGGATTTCGCCTGGCCGCAGGGCGCCTAGTCCACAGCCACACGATATGAAAACCGAAAACCCTCTGCCGCTGGCAGAGGGTTTTTTGTTGTTCAATACCCGGACCGGGCCTTTGGCGCAGGCCGCCCAAGCCCCGCTTGACTGCCAATTGGGGCAGGGAGCTGCGGCGCATGTTCGCGGGCGGCTGGATGGTCTTGGGGACCCGGGCGCAAGATGGAAAAAGGGGCCGACGGCTGTGCCATCGACCCCTTTTCGGTGTCATCTAGCAGGTCTGAGTGGCTCAGGCCTTGCCCTTGTAGATATCGACCAGCTTGCCCAGCATCGACAGCGCGTCCTCGCGCGAGCGCTGGAAACTGTTGCGCCCGATGATCGATCCGTTGCCGCCGCCGTCGCGGATGGCGCGGGCATCGTCATAGACGCTGTCGGCGCCTTTCTTGGCACCGCCCGAAAACACCATGATCCGGCGCCCGGCAAAGGCGCTGTCCATGCAATGTTTGACCCGTGCGGCCTGGGTGGCGATGTCGATTTCCTGCTCTTCATAAACCGTTTTGGCAGCACCCAGCATCAGGTGATCGGTCGACAGTTTGATCTTGATGATATGCGCGCCCAGCAGGGCGGCGATCTGGGCGGCATAGGCGGCGATATCGATGGCGGTTTCGCCGTCCTTGGTGATCGCTTCGCCGCGCGGATAGGACCAGATCACGGTGGCCACGCCCTTGGCGGCGGCCTCTTTGCGCATCTCGACGATCTCTTCGAACATGTCCAGCGCCATGTCCGAGCCGGGATAGATGGTAAACCCGATCGCGGCACAGCCCAGACGCAGCGCATCATCGACCGAGGCGGTCACCGCCTGATTTTTCCCGGATGTATCGGACATCAGCGAATTGGCGCTGTTGGCCTTCAGGATGGTCGGGATCTGACCGGCGAAGGTGTCGGCGCCCGCCTCAAGCATCCCCAGAGGGGCGGCATAGGCGTTCAGACCAGCGTCGATCGCCAGTTGATAATGGTAATGCGGATCGTATCCGGCGGGGTTCGGGGCAAAGCTGCGCGCGGGCCCGTGTTCGAACCCCTGATCGACCGGCAGGATGATCATCTTGCCGGTGCCGCCCAGTTTGCCGTTCATCAGGATGCGGCACAGGTTTCCCTTCACGCCGGGGGTTTCGCCTTCGTAGTTGGCCAGAATTTTCTGAACTGTCCGCGTGGCTTTCATCGCCCGTATCCTTTCGAAGTTTTGGTTACCTGCGGCTTAAAAGGCCTGCGGGTCTGGTGCAACTGCGTTGGCGCTAACAGTCTGAGATCGCGGGGTTTTGACCGCGAATTATCCCAAAACCGCCACACCGGGCAGGGTTTTGCCCTCCATCCATTCCAGAAATGCGCCGCCCGCGGTCGAGATATAGGTGAAATCATCCGCGGCCCCGGCGACGTTCAGCGCGGCCACCGTATCGCCGCCGCCCGCCACCGTGATCAGCTGCCCGGCCTTGGTCAGGGCCGCGGCCTTCAGGGCGGCGGCATTGGTGGCGGCATCGAAGGGCGGGATTTCAAAGGCGCCCAGCGGCCCGTTCCAGATCAGGGTTTTGCTGTCTTCGAACACGCGTTCGATCCGGGCGACGGTTTCGGGGCCCGCGTCCAGGATCATCGCATCAGCCGGGCAGGCGTCGGCGGCGACGGTCTGATTGTCGGCACCCGCCTTGAATTCGCGGGCGACCACCACGTCGTCGGGCAACAGGATGCGGCATCCCGCATCGGCGGCTTTCTGCATGATCCGGGATGCGGTTTCGGTCATGTCATGTTCGGCCAGCGATTTGCCGACATCGATGCCTTTGGCTGCCAGAAACGTATTGGCCATGCCGCCGCCGATCACCAGATGATCGACGCGGGCCACCAGATTGCCCAAAAGCTCCAGCTTGGTGGACACTTTGGCCCCGCCAACCAACGCCACGACCGGGCGCTGGGGATGTCCCAGCGCGCTTTCCAATGCGCTGAGTTCCGCCTCCATCAGCCGCCCGGCGGCGCAGGGCAGCAGTTTGGCAATGGCGTGGGTCGAAGCATGGGCCCGGTGTGCGGCCGAAAACGCATCGTTGACATAGATGTCGCCCAAGGCGGCCAATGAGGCCGCGAACATCGGGTCGTCGGTTTCCTCGCCTGCATGAAACCGGGTGTTTTCCAGCAACAGCACATCGCCGGGCTGCATCGCCGATACCGCCTGTTTGGCGGGCAGGCCGATGCAATCCTCGGCAAACCTGACGGCACGGCCGAGGGCCGCGTCAAGCGCGGGCAGGGTGACCTTCAGGCTCATGTCAGCGACGGGTTTGCCCTTGGGGCGGCCGAAATGGGCCAGCAGAACCGGCTTGCCGCCGCCCTTTAGGATATCGGTGACCGTGGGCACGATCCGTTCGATTCTGGTGGCGTCGGTGACATGGCCTGCGTCGTCGACGGGGACGTTGATATCGACCCGTACCAGCACGACCTTGCCGGTCATGTCCAAATCGTCCAGGGTTTTGCGGGTCATATCAGTTTCCTTTGCATGTCACTTTGGCGTCAATTCACCCGTTCGCCGGGCCCGCGTCAACTGCTGTGGGGCGCTTGGGCCTTTTCTTCCCTGCTTTGGGCGACTAGGGTCACGCCAAATATGAAAAAGGACCCCCACCATGGCCGATATCAAAGATCCTGAAAACACAATCCTGATGGAACTGAAAGACGGGACCGTCACCATCGAATTGCTGCCCGATGTGGCGCCCCAGCACAGCGAACGGATGAAGGAACTGGCCCGCGCCGGGGCCTATGACGGCGTTGTATTTCACCGGGTGATCGACGGGTTCATGGCCCAGACCGGCGATGTGGCCAACGGCAATGCGGATCGCGATTTCAACCTGTCGCGCGCAGGCACCGGCGGGTCGGACCTGCCTGATCTGCCTGCCGAGTTTTCCAAGCTGCCGCATGACCGCGGCACGCTGGGGGCGGCGCGCTCGGCCAATCCGAATTCGGCCAACAGCCAGTTCTTCATCAACTTCAGCGACAACAATTTCCTGAACGGCCAGTACACCGTCTATGGCCGGGTGATTTCGGGCATGGAACATGTGGATGCGATCACCCGGGGCGAGCCGCCTGCGAGCCCGGACAAGATGATCAGCGTCAAGGTGGCCGCAGATGCGTAGCCTGATCCTTGCGCTGGGGCTGCTGGCGGGGCCTGCCTTTGCCTCTGGTCTGGAAATTCAGGTCGATGGGGTGGCCACCGGCACGATCAAGATCGATCTGCTAGAGGATGTGGCCCCCAAACACGTGGAACAGATCACCGCACTGGCGGCCGAGGGCGCCTATGACGGCGTTGTATTCCACCGGGTGATCGACGGGTTCATGGCCCAGACCGGCGATGTCGAATTCGGCAAGCTGGGCGGCGATATGCGCATGGCCGGGCGCGGCGGTTCCAGCCGTCCGGACGTGCCTGCGGAATTCTCCGACGTGCCCTTTGATCGGGGCGTGGTCGGTATGGCCCGGTCGCAGAACCCGGATTCGGCCAACAGCCAGTTCTTCATCATGTTCGACGAAGGTTATTTCCTGAACGGGCAATATACCGTTGTGGGCCGCGTGACCGAAGGCATGGATGTGGTCGATGCGATCAAACGCGGCGAAGGCCGCAATGGCGAGGTCGTCGGCCAGCCCGATACGATGACCACCGTCACCGTGACCGACTAAAATCCGGCAAAGCCCCGCCGTCCCGTGCGCGGGGCTTTACCAAATGAACCCTGCCTGTCATCCTGTGTGGATCGACAGGCAGCGCCGGGTGCCGCCGCTGCCCTATTTCAATTGCGATCTCAGCTATGCGATGCGGCCGGTCGGGATATTGCCCATGATGTGATGTTCGCCTGTGCCTTTCGCGCGTTTTTTCCGCAGGGCAGTGGGCGTTTGGAAACTGATTGTCTTTTGTTTTGCAACAGCCTGCGTCACATGCTTGTTAACTGATCCATATAGACCTTTCGCGTATGTGAATATTGGGGGCCATCATGAAAAAATTACTTTTAATCTCGACGCTTGGTGTTTTGCCGATGACGGCGATACCCGCGTTGGCGGATTGTTCGAAAACCGGCGACACCGTGACCTGCAGCGGCGTTGACGCCAACGGGTTCGAGGATGCCAGCGACGGCCTGACGGTCAACATCGGCGTGGCTGACGTGCTGACCGACGACAAGGATGCGCTGAAGATCGAAGGCGATGGGAACGAGGTCAACAACGACGGCCTTATTTCCGGCGGTGACGAAGCGATCGTTGCCGGCAATGGCCTGACCGTGAACAACACCGGCCAGATTCTGGCCGAAGACAAAGGCATCGACGTCGAAGGGTTCGACGATCTGACGGTCATCAACTCGGGTTCGATTGTTGCGGATCACAAAGCGATCCGCGCGGGCGATGATGGCGGCGTGGGCGGCAACAATCTGGTTGTTGAAAATGGCGTCGGCGGTCTGATCCGCTCGGACACCAACGAAGGCATCGAATCCGGCGACAACGCTTATGTGCTGAACGAAGGCACGATCGAAGCCTTTGAAGACGGCATTCAGGTGGGCGAAGATGCGCTGATCGAAAACTTCGGCGATATCGTCAGCTTTGGCGATGATGGCGACGGTATCGACATCGATTCGGGCACCATCGACAACTATGGCCTGATCTCGTCGGCGGCACCCACCGGTGCGGGGATCGACGTGGACGCGGCGGATGGCGATCTGGTGGTCACCAACACCGGCACGATCTCCGGCGGATACGGTATTCTGGTCGAAGACGGCACCCATGATGACGCCAACCTTCAGTCGCAGACCATCATCAACGAAGGCCTGATCGAAGGCACCGCCGGCACGGCGCTGTTTCTGGCGGCGGGCGAAGACGTGCTGGAAATGTATCAGGGCAGCGCGCTGATCGGGGCGGCTGATTTCGGCAGCGGTGACGATCTGCTGTATTTCGGTCTGGATTACTTTGACGATGCAATCGGCGCCTTTGCCGGTGGCGCGCTGATCGACGGCGGCGATGATTTCGACACGGTGTTCTTCGAAGATGTCGCTTCGACCGATATCACAGGCGCCAGCCTGTCGGGCGATATCCTAAGCCTGACCCTGTTCGACGGCCCGCTTGAGGCGCTGCTGACCCTGACCTCCTGGGAAAACTTTTCGTTCAGCGATGGCGATTTCGCCCTTGATGACATTGTGACCCCGGCTGCGGTTCCGCTGCCTGCGGGTGTGCTGTTGCTGGGTGGCGCATTGGGGGCCCTGGGGGTCGCGCGCCGCCGTCGCCGCGGCTGATCCGGACCATATCCAAAGTAAAAGGCCCTTCGCAAGCGAAGGGCCTTTTGTCGTTTCAGGGCAGGCGATTAGCCGTCGATCTTGACCAGCGCATGGCGTTTTTTGCCCGCGCTCAGTTTGATCGGATCGGCCAAGGCGGCGGCATCGATCATCAGCCCGGCGTCGGACAGGGGTGCGTCGTTCAGGCGGGCGCCGTTTTCCGCGATCAGCCGTTTGGCGTCCTTGCCCGATTTGGCCAGCCCGGCGCGGGTGATCAGCTGCACGATGGAAATGCCATCACCGACGTCTGCGGCACTTAGCACCAGTGTTGGCAGATCGTCCCCGACACCGCCTTTTTCGAACACCTCGCGCGCGGTGGCCTCGGCCGCCGCCGCCGCCTCGGCGCCGTGGCACAGGGTCGTCACCTCATTGGCCAACACGATCTTGGCGTCATTGATGTCAGAGCCTTCCAACGCGCCCAACCGGTCGCATTCCCCGATCGGCAGTTCGGTATACAGTTTCAGGAACCGCCCGACGTCGGCATCGGTGGTGTTGCGCCAGAACTGCCAGAATTCATAGGGTGACCGCATGTCGGCATTCAGCCAGACCGCGCCATCCTGCGATTTGCCCATCTTCTTGCCGTCGCTGGTGGTCAGCAGCGGCGAGGTCAGGCCATAAATCTCATGATCCAGCACCCGGCGGGTCAGGTCGATCCCGTTGACGATATTGCCCCACTGATCGGAGCCGCCCATCTGCAACAGACAACCATAGCGGCGGTTCAGCTCCAGGAAATCATAGGCCTGCAGGATCATGTAGTTGAATTCCAGAAACGACAGCGATTGTTCGCGGTCCAGCCGTGATTTCACGCTTTCGAAGGCCAGCATCCGGTTCACGCTGAAATGCCGCCCGATATCGCGCAGGAAATCCAGATAGTTCAGATCGTCCAGCCATTCGGCATTGTTCAGCATCAGCGCGCCGTTGGGCGCGTCGCTGTAATCGATGTATTTCGCGAAGACCTGCTTGATGCCGTCGATATTGGCGTCGATCTGGTCGGGCGTCAGCAGCGGGCGTTCATCGGCCCGGAACGACGGATCGCCCACCTTGGTGGTGCCGCCGCCCATCAGGGTGATCGGTTTATGTCCGGTTTTCTGCAGCCAGCGCAGCATCATGATCTGGATCAGGCTGCCCACATGCAGCGATTTCGCCGTGGCGTCGAACCCGATATAGGCCGGCACCACGCCTTGGATCAGGGCCTCGTCCAACGCCTGATAATCGGTGCAATCGGCCATAAAGCCGCGCTCCATCATCACGCGCATGAAGTCTGATTTAGGGTGGTAGGTCATCGGTCTCTTGTCCATTCGGGTTGTTTCCGTCACTGATATATCGGGGTGACGGGATAAGGGAAAGCCATGTTGAAGGCCGGGCCGATCTGGGCGTTGGGCGCGATGTCGGGAACATCGCTGGATGGGGTGGATGCGGCGGTTCTGCAGACCGACGGCCATGCCATTCTGGGCTTTGGCGGCAGCGGCTATCGCGCCTATTCCGACGCAGAGCGGGCAGTGCTGACTGCGGCACTGGGGGCTTGGCCCGGTGATCCGCGCACGGGCCCCGCGGCCGAGGTGGTCGAAAACGCCCATGGCGCGCTGTTGTCGGGGTTTCAGGCCGATCTGATCGGGTTTCACGGCCAGACACTGGCGCATGATCCGGGCGGGCGCGGCACCCATCAGGTGGGCGATGGCGCGTTGCTGGCCGAGGCTTTGGGCGTGCCGGTGGTCTGGGATTTCCGCAGCTCGGATGTCGATATGGGTGGGCAGGGTGCGCCGCTGGCGCCGTTCTTTCATTTCGCCTGCGCCAAATGGATGGGGGCAACCGCGCCACTGGCGTTTTTGAACCTTGGCGGTGTGGGCAATCTGACATGGGTGGACCCGACCAGGGCGCGCCCCGAGGATCCCGGCGCATTGCTGGCCTTTGACACGGGTCCCGCGAATGCGCCGATCAACGATCTGATGCAGGACCGGATGGGGCAGCCCTTTGACCGCGACGGCGCCCTGGCGGCGGAAGGACAGGTCGCGGACAGCGCGCTGGAGCTGTTCCTGATGGATACGTTCTTCTCAAGAATGCCGCCGAAGTCACTGGATCGGAACGGTTTTCCGGACATGATCGACCTGGTGCGCGAATTGGAAGACGCCGATGCCGCGGCCACGCTGACCGCCATGGCCGCCGCCGCCGTGATGCAGGGCATGCAGCATTGCCCGGCACCGCCAGAACGGGTGCTGGTAACGGGCGGCGGCCGCCGCAATCCGGTGATGATGCAGATGCTGGCCGCAGGGCTGGACTGCCCGGTGGACCCGGTCGAAGCCGCAGGTCTGGACGGCGACATGTTGGAGGCGCAGGCATTCGCCTATCTTGCCGTCCGGGTGTCGCGCGGATTGCCGACATCGGCGCCGGGCACCACAGGCGTTGGGGCACCTGTTGGCGGCGGGCAGATCAGCCGCCCGCAATCGGGTGTTCAAGGGCGTCTGGCCGATTAAAAAAGCCCCGCATCGCTGCGAGGCTTTTGTTGTAATTTGAAGGCCTTACTTCAAAACACTGCGCCCGGCGTATTCCGCCGTTTCGCCCAGCATCTCTTCGATCCGGATCAGCTGATTGTATTTCGCCAGACGGTCCGACCGCGACAGCGATCCGGTTTTGATCTGGCCGCAGTTGGTGGCGACCGCCAGATCGGCGATGGTGGTGTCTTCGGTTTCGCCGGAACGGTGCGACATCACGTTGGTATAGCGCGCACGGTGGGCCATATCGACGGCGGCCAGTGTTTCGGTCAGCGATCCGATCTGGTTGACCTTGACCAGCATCGAGTTGGCACAGCCTTTTGCGATCCCGTCGGCCAGACGCAGTGGGTTGGTCACGAACAGGTCGTCGCCCACCAGTTGCACCTTGTCGCCAATCGCGTCGGTCAGGGCTTTCCAGCCGTCCCAGTCGTCTTCGGCCATGCCATCCTCGACCGAGATGATCGGGTAGTCGCCGCACAGCGCCTGAAGATAGGCGACGTTTTCGTCGGACGACAGGGATTTGCCTTCGCCCTTCATTTCGTACTTGCCGCCTGCGTAATATTCGGTGGCCGCGCAATCGAGCGCCAGATAGATTTCCTCGCCCGGTTTATAGCCTGCCTTTTCAATGGATTTTAGAATAAAATCAAGTGCTTCACGGGTGGAGCTAAGGTTTGGCGCAAAGCCGCCTTCGTCGCCGATCCCGGTGTTGTGGCCCGCCGCCGACAGTTCCTTTTTCAACGTGTGGAACACCTCGGAGCCCATGCGCACCGCTTCGCGGATGTTCATCGCGCTGACCGGCATGATCATGAATTCCTGAATGTCGATCGGGTTGTCGGCATGTTCGCCGCCATTGATGATGTTCATCATCGGCACCGGCAGAATCCGCGCCGAGGTGCCGCCGACATAACGATACAGCGGCTGTGCGGTGAAATCGGCCGCGGCCTTGGCACAGGCCAGCGACACGCCCAGAATGGCATTGGCGCCCAGGCGGCCCTTGTTGTCGGTGCCGTCCAGTTCGATCATCGCGGCGTCGATGGCCATCTGTTCGGTCACATCCATGCCCACCAGATCCTCGGCAATCTCGCCGTTGACGGCGGCCATCGCCTCCAGCACGCCTTTGCCCAGATACCGGGCCTTGTCGCCATCGCGTTTTTCGACCGCTTCATGCGCGCCGGTGGACGCGCCCGAGGGCACGGCGGCGCGGCCCATGGTGCCGTCTTCCAGAATTACGTCCACCTCGATGGTCGGGTTGCCCCGGCTATCCAGAATTTCACGGCCGATGATGTCGATAATGGTGCTCATGACGAGGGTCCTTGATGCGTTTGCACTTGGCCGCGTCTATAGCAGCCGGGGCGGAAAAGTAAACGGGGCCTGTTAGCGTTAACATTACGCCGCGACGGGGCGCATCCGCCGTTCACGCCACAGCGTGTAAAGCCCGCTGAGGATCACGACCGCCGATCCGGCCAGGGTCCAGCCGTCGGGGCGTTCGCCGAAGACCACGATGCCGATCATCAGCGCAAACAGCAGCCGGGTATAGCGGAACGGGGTGACGACGGCGATTTCGCCCACGCGCATGGCGGCGGTGATCGCGTAATACCCGGCGGCCCCGATGAATATCGCGCCGATCAGCCGCAGCATATCGGTGGGATCAGGCTGGACCGGGGGCGATCCGATGGCCATCAGCACAAGGCCCGCAGGCACGACCGTCAGGAACCCGTAGGTCGACAATTGCATGGTGCTGACGGTTCTGGGCATGGCGCGGGTGGCCAGATCGCGGATCGCCAGCCCGATGACCCCGACCACGGCAAACAGCGATTCGGGCTGAAACCCGGCCAGTCCGGGGCGGATGATCATCAGAACGCCGATGAACCCCACGGTGATCGCGCTCCAGCGTCGCCAGCCGACCTCGGCCCCGAAAAACAGCGCAGCCCCCAGTGTGACCGCCAGGGGCGTGGCCTGCAGGATCGCCGAGACACTGGACAGCGGCGTCAGGGTGATGGCGGTGACATAGCCGATGGTCCCGATCAGCTCGCCCAAGTTGCGCAACAGCACAGGACGGGTCAACAAAACCCTGGACCACAGGCGTTCGCCGCGCATCAGCGTTGCCACGGCGAACAGGAACCCGCCGCCAAGCCCAAGGGTGACAAGAATCTGGCCCACGGGCAGGGCGCCCGAGACAAGTTTGATGAACATGTCCTCAAGGGCAAAACCGGCCATGGCCGCAATCATCAATACGCTGCCGCGCAGATTGTCCAATGCTGTTCCTCCCCGCAGGCTGTCGACCTGCCACCGTTATCGGGCTAGCGGCGCGGGGGGAAGGGCCGATTTGAACAGAACATGTGCATTGCCCGTGCGCGCGGGGATCAGTCGGTTGACCGTTCAAACGGCGGCAGGCTGTCAAAGGCCAGCCGCAGCGCGTCCCCCCAACCGTTGGACACCGTTTCGAAATAGGGATCGTCGCGTTCGATGCGGTGGATCGTGCCGGGGGTCAGGCTGTTGGTGGTATAGGTCTGGTAATCCAGCGGCATGCCCACCGACAGATTCGCCTTGATGGTGGAATCAAAGGACACCAGCATCAGCTTGATCGCCTCGGCAAAGCTCATGTCGGGATCATAGGCGCGCACCAGAATGGGGCGGCCGTATTTGGTTTCGCCGATCTGGAAAAAGGGCGTGTCCTCAGAGGCTTCGATAAAGTTGCCTTCGGGATAGATCAGGAACAGGCGGGGTTCGCCATCGCCGATCTGGCCGCCGACGATAATGGTGGCATGGAACGAACTGTCGGCGCGCTGGCCGCCTTCGGCATGTTCCGAGATCACCTCGCGCAGGGTGTCGCCCACCAGACGCGCGACCTGAAACATCGACGGCTGTTCCAGAATCGAAGGGTTGCGTTCGTCGACGGATTTCGACCGTTCCTCAAGCAGGCTGATCACCGCCTGCGTGGTCGCCAGATTGCCGGCGGTCATCACCGTAATCGCGGATTTGCCCGGCACCGACCAGCTGTACATTTTCCGGAATGTCGAAATATTGTCGATGCCCGCATTGGTGCGCGTATCGGCCATGAAGATCAGGCCGCTGTTCAAACGCATGCCCACGCAATAGGTCATGTTCCGCCCTCGTGATGTTTTCCCGACTATTGCTGTACCTGGATCGAGACCTCAAGTGCTTCTTCGCCGTGATCGCCCATCCGCAGCCCGTGAATCGGTGCGGCCTCGCGGTAATCCAGCCCGGTGGCGACACGCACATAGCGATCGTCGGGGCAGATCGCATTGGACACGTCGAACCCGATCCAGCCGATTCCGTCGACAAAGGCTTCGGCCCAGGCGTGGCTGGCATCCTGATCGACCCGGTCGTTCATCATCAGATAGCCCGAGACATAGCGCGCGGGCGTGCCCATCGCGCGGGCGGCCGCAATGAAGATATGGGCATGATCCTGACAGACGCCGCGCCCGGCCTGCAACGCCTCTTCGGCGGTGGTCTGGGCATGGGTCATCCCGGTTTCATAGCTGACCTCATTGGCGATGCGCCGGGACAGGGCATGCAAGCGTTCGATCGGGTCGGTTTCTTCGGACATCAGGCCCTTGCTGATCTTGCGGGTCTGATTTCCCGCGCGGGTCAGATCGGTCGAGCGGGTAAAATACCACAACGGGGCAAAGCCCGCGTGTTTGCCGATGACACCGTTGGTATCAAAGGTGTCAATCTCGCCCGAACAGGTGATGGTGATCTCATGCCCCGCGCCCTGAAAGCTGAGCATGGTGACATGGTTCATGTGCTGGTCTTCGAACTCCAGCTCGGTCTTGGCGCCGGTCACGGCGATGTCCCATTTGGCCACCGTCTGGCTGGGCCGGTTTTTGGGCGTCAGCCGCAGCTCTTGCAGGCCATAAGACAAGGGGCGCTCATAGCGATAAGAGGTGTGGTGCGAGATTTTCAGATGCATTGCTTATCCATAAAACCGAAAATCCTGTTCAATCTGGGCGGCCAGCCGACCGTTGTCCCGCAGGAACTCGACGATGAATTCATGCAGGCCGGTTTCAAAAATCGCGTCGATATCGGTGCCCTGAAGCTGATCGCGCAGGGTGCCCACCAATTCGTTGCCGGGAAGATCGCAGCCGTATTCGCGGGCCAGATACCCCATGTTGCCCTGCATCTTGGACACGCAGAAATACAGTGACCGCGGCATACGCCCATCAAGGATCAGAAATTCGGCGATGCCGCGCGGGGTCAGGTCGGTGCCGTTCAACCAGCGATACGACCGTTGCCCCGCGACCGACCGCAGGATGGTTTCCCATTGCACATTGTCCAGCGACGATCCGATCTGCGACATCGACGGCAACAGGACGTAGTATTTGACGTCCAATATCCGGGCGGTGTTGTCAGCCCGTTCCAGAAAGGTGCCGATCCGTGAAAAATCGAACACGTCGTTGCGCAGCATGCTGCCATGCATCGCCCCGCGCACCAGCGCGCTTTGTCGGCGGATCAGGCCCAGAACGCCCGGCAGATCGGGTTCGCGCACGGTGCGTTTCAGCGCGTCCCGCAGGGTCATCCAGCTTTCGTTGACAGCCTCCCAGACCTCGCGGGTCAGGGCGGTGCGCACCAGTCTGGCGTTGTTGCGGGCGGAATCGAAGGCGGTCATGACCGATGACGGGTTGGATTTTTCCCGCAGCAGGAAATCGACGACCGATCCTGCCTCGTAATTGTCATCGTAAAGCTGGTTATAGGCCTGTCGCGATCCGGCCGCATCCAGCACCGAGGCCCATTCCGAGGCGGCGGAATCGGGGCGGGTCAGCGCGATGCGGAACCCGGCCTCGATCAGGCGCGCGGTGTTTTCCGAGCGTTCCAGATAGCGAAACATCCAAAAAAGCCCGCCGGCAGTTTTTCCCAGCATGGCCTATTCCTCCAGAACCCAGGTGTCTTTGGTGCCGCCACCCTGACTGGAATTGACCACCAGAGAGCCGCTTTTCAGCGCGACACGGGTCAGGCCGCCGGGGGTGATGTCGATCTTGTCGGGCGAAACCAGAACAAAGGGGCGCAGATCGACGTGACGCGGGGCCAGCCCGGCCTTGGTCAGGATCGGCACCGTCGACAGGGCCAGCGTTGGCTGGGCGATATAGTTGCCGGGATTGGATTCCAGCTTGGCGCGGAAGGCGGCGATTTCGCGCTTTGACGCGGCAGGCCCCACCAGCATCCCGTAACCGCCCGATCCATGCACCTCTTTGACCACCAGTTCTTCTAGGTTGTCCAGCACATGGGCCAGGGCGTCGGGTTCGGCGCAGCGCCACGTCGGCACGTTTTTCAGGATCGCCTTTTCGCCCGTATAGAATTCAACGATATCAGGCATATAGCTATAGATCGCCTTGTCGTCGGCAATCCCGGTGCCGGGGGCGTTGGCGATGGTGATCCCGCCGGATCGGTACACATCCATGATGCCGGGCACGCCCAGCATGCTGTCGGGGTTGAAGGTCAGCGGGTCCAGATAATCGTCGTCGACCCGGCGATACAGCACGTCAATCGGGGTATATCCGCGGGTCGTGCGCATGGCGATGCGCCCGTCCATCACCCGCAGATCGTTGCCTTCGACCAGTTCGACGCCCATGTGGTCGGCCAGAAACGAATGTTCGAAATAGGCTGAGTTGTGGATGCCCGGCGTCAGAACCCCGACCACCGGTTTGCCGGTGCAGGCTGGCGGCGCACAGGCGGTCAGCGACCGGTGCAGCCGGATCGGGTAATCATTGACCTGCCGCACCTTGATCCGGCTGAACAGCTCGGGGAACATCTGCAGCATGGTTTCGCGGTTTTCCAGCATATAGGACACGCCCGAGGGGGTGCGGGCGTTGTCTTCGAGCACGAAAAACTCATCCGGGCCGGTGCGCACCAGATCGACCCCGACGATATGGGTATAGACCCCGCCGGGGGGCGAAACGCCGATCATTTCGGGCTGGAACGCGTCGTTCTTGGCGATAAGATCGACCGGAATGCGGCCTGCGCGGATGATTTCCTGCCGGTGATAGATATCGTACAGAAAAGCGTTGATCGCGCGCACCCTTTGTTCGATGCCCGCCGTCAGCCGCGCCCATTCGCGCGCCGAAATGATCCGGGGCACGACGTCAAAGGGGATCAGCCGTTCGTCGGCTTCGTCCTGACCATAAACATTGAAGGTGATACCGGTGCGCCGGAAAAACGTCTCGGCTTCGCGGGATTTCTTTTGCAGGCGCTTGAGGTCTTCGTTGCAGAACCAGTTGTTGAACCCATGGTAAGGTTCACGCGGGCCACCATCTGCCTGAAAGAGCTCGTCAAAAAAGCGGGGCGTGTCATTCATGAGATCAGGTTAAGAAATCCCACCGGGGCCGCAAGTGTCTGACGGCTCAATCCTCATTTGCGCGGGCATATTGCTGGGTATTGGCAAAGCATATGCCTAATTTTTAGGCGACGCACTGTCCAGCCACAGGCTGACCGGCCCGTCATTGGTCAGGGATACCGCCATATCGGCACCAAATGACCCGGTTTCGGTGGGAATACCCAAGGCGCGCAACTGGTCGGCAAAATGCAGATACAGGGCGTTGCCTTCGTCGGGCGGGGCGGCGGTGGAAAAGCCCGGGCGATTGCCGCGCGAGGTATCGGCGGCCAGGGTGAACTGGCTGACCACCAATGCGGCGCCGCCGACATCGATCAGTGACCGGTTCATCTTGCCCGCCGCGTCACGAAAGATGCGCAGTTTCGATATCTTGGCGGCCATCTGGTCGGCATCGGCGGTCGTATCGCCCTGCATGGCGCAGATCAGGATCATCAACCCGCCCTCGATCTGGCCGATCACGTCCCCTTCGACGCTGACCGAAGCCTGGGTGACCCGTTGAACAAATGCGCGCATGTTGACCCTTTGACGGTTGATCGGTGGGGGCCAATTGACGCCGAATTTTGACGTGCGTCAAAGACAATTTCGCCATTTCAGACAAAGCTTTCATTGGTGCAAGGCACGCAGAAAAGGAGAGATGATATGGTTGAGAGTACGCATTCGTCCGGCTTCTGGCCGTCGCTCTATGATCCGTTTCGGCAAATGACGGCGCGGGTGGCCGATTGGTTCGCCCCGGCCTCGGAGGCATCGGTGGGCGATAATGGGTATAACATCGTTCTGGAACTGCCCGGCGTGGCGGAAAAGGATATCTCGGTCAGCATGGAAGACGGGGTTATCACCGTGAAGGGCGAAAAACGCGCGGAACGCGAGGAAAAGACCGACAGCTGGTATTTCAGCGAACGTCAGTACGGGTCGTTTTCGCGCAGTTTCAGATTGCCGCCCGATGCGGATGGCGCGGCGGTGGGCGCGGTGCTGAAAGAGGGCGTTCTGACCGTGACCATCGGCAAAAAACCGGCTGACGCGGGCAGCGGTGCGACCGAAATTCCCATCGGGCGTGGTTAAAGGCATGGTTGCAGGCCCCGGCATCCCCGGGGCCTGTGTCATTGCTGGTTCAGCGCGATGACATAACCGATGGCCGCCGCTGCAATCGCCAGTGCGATCACCGCAAGGGTGATTTTCCAGGCGGACCACGGGCGTTCGCCCTGTACCCGACCGGTGCGCCCGTTCACCACAAACCGATAGCTTTTGCCGCGGTATTTATAAGCCGCCAGCCAGACCGGCAGCAGGATGTGTTTGAACGTCACAGCTCCGATCTGCGTGTCCAGCTCGTGGATGCGCTGCCGGTCGCCGCCGATGTCGAATTTCACGTCCCGTTCGATCATCCGGTCCATGTATTGACGCGCCTCGCCAAACCCGTCCTGCAGCGGCACGGTGTAGCCTTCGGCGCGAAATCCGGCCAGATATTCGGGGCGGTAGGGTTCCAGCGCGGTCAGGTCCCAAGGTTCAAGCCCGTCGGTGAACCGTTTGGGCAGGCTGCGGCTGGCCAGCACCAGAACATCGTCGAAAAACCGCGCCACCCGGCCCGAGGCGCGGGTCCAGCGGATTTTCTGCACCCGGACCTGTTCGCGCTTGCCATCCCGCATCACCGTGCGGGTTTCATAATACACCGTGCCGCGTTCGCCGTGATAGGTCGATTTCGTGTCAGCGTCGAAGGTCCAGTAGGGAACATAGATCCCCTGCATCTGGCGCCCCTTGCGGGCATAGTCCTGCAACCCGTTGGGCGCGAACCACAACCGGCCCAGCCAGTCGGTCATCGCCCGGCGCGCGGTGCGTTCGTCCATGGCAAAGGGCAGCAGCGCCTTTGGCTTGATCTGGCGGTGGGTGCCGGTGTCGGTGACGATGGGCGTGGCGCAGAACGGGCATTCGGCGGCGTGGCTGTCGCGGTCGAACTCGAACTGGGCGCCGCAGTTTTCACACGACAGCACCCGGGTCTCTTCGATTTCGGCCGTTGGCAGATGCGCCTCGATCGCGGCGCGGAAATCCAGCTCGCGGATCGGCTGGTTCTGCCAGCCGGTGCCTTCGATATCCTGCGTATTGCCGCAGTGATCGCACAGCAGCCGCGCCGTTTCCGGATCGAACCGGAAATCCGATCCGCATTGGTCGCAGGGAAAGCGGTGCTCTTGGGCGGTCATCGTTTTACAGATACTTGTGCAGGGCTTTCGGAGCCATGATCCAAAGCGCGGTGTCCTTTAAACCGAAACGGGGCGGCGGCTTGCCATGGTCTTGCTCAGACGCCCGGCGGCGGGGGCGGGGGCAGGATGGTAAAAAGCTGCGCCAGTTCGGCCACCTCATCGGCGGTTTTCCAACCGTCCTGACCGGGGGTCCAGACATGGGTGCCGCGGGTCAGCGCGCCTTCGGTCGCCATGCGGCCAAGATCGGCCTTGGAAAACGGACCCTGCGTGGCGCCATCCCTGGCAATGTGCCAGACATGTTCGACCGGGGGCGGGGCAGGTGGGGCCGCCGGGGCCGGTTGCGGGGCGATTTGCCCCCAGGGGCCCGTCTGCGCCATCTGACCGGCCATCGCCATGCCAAGGCCCGCGCCCAGACCGGCACCCATGCCGCCGCCTGCCGATGACGGGTTGCGGGCGGCGGCGGTCATCGCTTCGGAGGCGGAATATTGGGTGAACCGGCCCAGATCGCCGGCCAGACCCATGGAGGTGCGCTTGTCCAGCGCCTCTTCCACGGCGGGGGGCAGGCTGATGTTTTCGATGTAAAGCTCGGGCATCGACAACCCGTATTGATCCAGCGTGCCGCTGATCTGTGCGGCCACCAGCTTGCCCAGATCGGCGGTGTTGGCGGCCATGTCCAGCACCGGAATTCCGGCGCTTGCGATCACCCGCGAAAACTCCTGCACGATGATGTTGCGGATCTGATAGCTGATCTCATCCATGGTGAATTCGCCGTCGGTGCCCACGATTTCAGTCAGGAACCGCGCGGGGTCGCTGACCTTGATGCTGTAGGTGCCATAGGCGCGCAGGCGGGTCGGTCCGAATTCGGGATCGCGCAGCATGATCGGGTTCTTGGTGCCCCATTTCAGATCGTTGAACCGCGTCGTGTTGACGTAATAGATTTCGGATTTGAACGGGCTTTTGAACCCGTGATCCCAGTGGTTCAGCGTCGTCAGGACCGGCATGTTGTTGGTTTCCAACATGTAAAGCCCGGGGGTGAACACATCGGCCAGCTGGCCTTCGTGCACGAAGACCGCCGCCTGACCTTCGCGCACGGTCAGCTTGGCGCCGTATTTGATTTCGTGGTCTTCGCGTTCGAACCGCCAGACCATCGTGTCGCGGGTGTCGTCCACCCAATGGATCACGTCGATGAATTCACCGGACAGAAAATCGAAAATACCCATGATAAGCCCTCAGCACACGTTTGATCGTCAGTATAGCGCAGTCGGATTTGTCGGGCCACGCTGGTTATCGGTCGGGCCGTCGCAGCGGCGGCCAGACCGGTTCTTTGGTCAGCTTTCTCCACCCAAAAGCTCTGCCGCGATCATCTGGACCGTGGGGCGGGCCTGTTCGGGGGTCATGCCCGGCGTCAGCCGCGGATCGTACAGCATTTTCAGCAGCAGTTCGTCATGTGTGGTCAGAAATGCGAATTCTTCATCATCGTTGAAGACCGACGGGCGGGCATTGGGGCTGTCGTTGGCCAGACCCAGCCCCTGCGCCAGTTCTTCGTGGATGCAGGATTTGCGCAGAAGATCGGGATGTTCCGCCCGGATCACGGCCAGGGCATGGGTGTAGGTTGACCCCGTGCCTTTGGAAAACGCGAAGACCAGGCAAAAGGTGGATCGCGGCATATCGATAATTGTCTTCAGGTCTCTGTGGTCGATGCCGGGCACCAGGGCGCGGATGCGCGGGGCAAAATCGCGCCGGTCGTCTTCGCTTAGGAACAGGACGTGGAAATTCGCCGCTTTGGGCGAGGTCACGGTCACCGGAAATCCGCTGGCGCGGGTCAGGCGTCTGGCAAAGTGCCGGACCTCTCTTTGGTCGACGGCCCGGTTTTCGGGTGTGACGCTGTCGCCGAAGACCACGCCAAGCTGGACAGGTTCTTCCCACCGGCGCAGGCGGCTTTTGGTTGAGCGGGCCACCAAATGCCCGCCCTGATTGGTGTATTCGTCGTAAAGCGCGATCTTGACGAAATTATCGGCCAGCGTGCGCGCGGAAAACGGCACGTCCGGGCCGCCGCCATCGGTGCGCAGCAACCCGCGCGCCACCAGATCGGCCTGCACGCGGGCAAAGTGCCGGGCCATGGCCACGCTGGCGGCCGAGGGCGCGGGCCGGGGTTTTGCCCCGGGTCTTGGTGAGGTGACCGGCGCCGGATCGACCGGCGCCGGCATGTCGCAGGACGCAAGCCCGATCAGGGCCAGCGCCGCTAGTAAAGGCATGCGCAGTTTAATCACGGTCTCCGATCACGCGTCCGATACGGACATGCCCGCGGTATCGCCGACCTTGTCCTTGCGCGCCTTGGCCGAGGCAAGGGTGTCGCGCAGTTCGGCCTCCATCTTCTTCAGTTCCTCTTCGGCGGCGGCGCGTTTGGCCTTGCCCTCATCGGCGATCTGCAGGCTTTCCTCGATCGTGGCGATCAGGGTGGCGTTGGCCGATTTCACCGCTTCGATGTCAAAGACGCCGCGCTCCATCTCTTCGCGCACGATCTTGTTGGCCTGTTGCAGGTTTTCCGCGTTGGCGGTCAGCAATTCGTTGGTCAGATCGGTGGCGCCGCGCACGGCCTCGGCCGCTTCGCGCGACCGCTGGATCGTCACCGCCTGCGCCAGCTGGGTTTCCCAAAGCGGCACGGTGTTGACCAGGGTCGAGTTGATCTTGGTCACCAGCGATTTGTCGTTTTCCTGCACCAGCCGGATCGAGGGCAGCGACTGCATCGTCACCTGACGGGTCAGTTTCAGATCGTGCACCCGGCGTTCCAGATCGTCCCGGGCGGCGCGCAGATCGCGCAGTTCCTGCGCCTTGATCACCTGATCCTTTTCCGGGGCGGCGGCGACCTCGGCCTCTTTGGCGGGGATGGTGGTGGCGTCCAGCTCTTTCAGCTTTTCTTCGCCGGCTGCGATGTAAAGGGCCAGCTCATTATAGAAATCCAGCGTCTTTTCATACAGGTTATCAAGCGACTTGATGTCTTTCAGAAGCTTGTGTTCGTGGGTCAGCAGATCGTCGGTCACCTTGTCGATCTGGCCCTGCACGGTTTCGAACCGGGCGACGAATTTGGCGAATGGCGCGGTGCGCCCCAACAGGCGTTCCCACCAGCTGCGTTTGCGCCGCACGTCCAGTTCCGAAATCGAAAAGCCGCGGATCGTGGTGACGATGTTGCGCAGGCTGTCGCCCGCGGGGCCCACATCCTTGTTGCGCACGTCGGTCAGCATGGCCTGGCTGATCTGCTGCAATTCGGCCTGCGCGGCTGAACCGAAGGCGATGATGGACTGGGTGTTGTCCATGTCGATCTCGTCCATCCGTTTGCGGATGTCGGCGGCGACGGGGGCCTCGGCGGCCTCCAGCGGCACGATCTCGCCCACAGGTTCGGGCAGGACAACAGCGGTTACTTTTTCGACCTCGGCCAGTGCCTGAGCCGCCTTTTCGCGGATGGTGTCGGACATAGAACTTACTCCCCGTTTACTGGCGTGGTCTGGGTCAGACGCACGCCTTCACGCTGCAATCTTTCGCGCAGCACTTCAATCTCGACATTCAGATCGGCGCGGTCATCAAGCAAAAGATCGCGCGTTTTCGATGAAAAATTATGCTCCAGGTCGCTCAGCAGGGCTTCATAGTCCTGCCGCGCGGCGCTGTCGCGGTTGCGGCTGTAGATATCGGCGAATTTCACGGTCGCGTCGCGCGCGCCCAACAGGTAGACGCCCAAGTACTTGCGCGCGGCGGTCAGATCGCGCGGGTCTTCCTCGACGGTGCGGAACATGTCGCGGGCGGTGGTCTGGAACCGTTCGACCCGCGCCTCCAGCGTGCGGTCCCCGGCGCGGCGGATGGCGTCGGACATGGCCGACAGGTGTTTTTCCGCCTCATCCACCACGCGGGCGACGCGGTCCTGTTGAAAGGTGTCGATGCCTTCCATGCCCTTGTCGCGCAGCGGGTCAAATCCAAAGGAAAACCCGTGCAGCACCGTGCCCAGCACGGCAAAGATGATCGGGTTCAGCAATCCGCCACCCTCGGGCACCAGCCCGGCCAGAAACAGCCCGACCCCGGTCAGGACCGAGGCGAACATCTTGCGCGGGATCGCGGGGCGGCGGGCGACGCGGCGGGCGTCATATGCCTCTTGCGCGATCATGCCTTCGCGGGTCAGCCATGCGGCCAGGATCAGCGTGCCGAAGGCCGCCAGATCCAGCGCCAGCCCCACAGGTTCCGAAGCGAAGGCCGAAAACAGCAGGGGCAGGGGTGCGAGAAACAGCATGTTGACCCGCCCGCCGACACGGGTGCGTTTCTTGCCGTGATAGGGGTTGCGCGGGGGCAGATCATCCTGCACCGGCTGCCCGTCGGGGCTGTATTTCCCACCGTAACGCTGGGCCATCATGCGCCCCCCGAAGCAGCGACATAAAGGATCAGCGCCAGAAGCAGAAAGAACGCGATCTTTTGCAGGCCGGTGTCTGACATTCTTGCCCCCTGTTGCGTCGCCCGGCCTATATAGCCGATGCGACAATTCCGTGAAAGTGCCGTGCCCGATCAGGCCTTATGGCTTTGATCCGCGTGGCGTTCCGCCGCAAGTTTCCGTGAATAGCCCGATTGCAGTATTTCGACTGCAAACAGCACGATGACCGCGAAATAGAAGGTGGTCTTGGACATCGGGATCAACGGGTAGCCAAGGATTTTCAACTGCAGCCCGTCGTCATGCATCGCATGGGCCGCGGCAGGGCCCGCTTCGCCCAGCAGGACGACGCCGACGATCAGCAGGATGAACAGGCCCAGAACCTCGTACATCCGGTTTTTCTGCAGGAAGACCGTGACCCCATCGGCCAGCAACAGCATCGCCGCGCCCGAGATCAGGATGGCGGCGGCGAGGATCGGAAAGACATCGGTGATGGCCAGCGCCGACAGGATCGAATCGAAGCTGAAGATCAGGTTCATCATCACGATCAGCATGATCACCTGAAGGCCGGATTTGCCGCCCTTGCCGTCGATATCATGGTCCAGATGTTCGACCGACAGCATATGCGCGATTTCCTTGACCGCCGTGTAGATGATGAAAATACCGCCCAGAATAAAGACGACCGTGGCGAAGTTGACCCCGCCTTCCAGGATGCCGGGCATGTTCATGACAAAGAACGGCGCGCTGAGCGCGTCGATCAGCCGGATCATCACGAACAGCAGGATCACCCGCAGCGCCACGGCAAGGATGATGCCCCAGAACCGGACCGCCTTTTGCTGGGCGACGGGCGCGCGTTGGCTTTCGATGCTGATGTACAGCAGGTTGTCGAACCCCAGAACTGCTTGCAAAAAGCACAGCATCAGCAGGTTGCCCAGATTTTCGATCGTCAGTAGCTCGGCCATTGAAAACGCCCCGTCGTTGTATCCATCCACGGGCACAAAGACATATTGTCAGGCGTTGGGCAAGGTTACCGACGGGTTGGTTTTCCCCGCGATTGCGGTCGGGCGCGTGTCACCTTGGGTTTGGGGGCCGTTGTCGGCTTGAAATCCTTGTCCAGCCCCAGCTGATCGCGCACCACGCGGGATTTCAGTTCCTCGACGGCGCCTTCTTTCAGCGTGCCCAGTTGAAACGGGCCATAGCTGATGCGGATCAGGCGGTTCACGATCAGGCCGACCGCTTCGGCGGCGCGGCGAATCTCGCGGTTTTTGCCTTCGCGCAGGGCGATGGTCAGCCAGGCGTTGGCGCCTTGCTGGCGGTCCAGCGTGACCTCCATCGGCTGAAACCGTTCGCCGTCGACGGTCAGCCCCTTGCGCAGCGGTTCCAGCATTTCATCTTTCGGGATGCCCCGGACGCGCACGCGGTAGCGGCGCAGCCAGCCGGTCGAGGGTAGCTCCATCCGGCGCTTGATCTCGCCGTCATTGGTCAGCAGCAACAGACCTTCGGAATTCAGATCCAGCCGCCCCACCGACATCACCCGTGGCATGCCTTCGGGCAGGTTATCAAAGACCGTCGCGCGGCCTTTTTCGTCGCGGGCCGAGGTCACCAGCCCGGCGGGTTTGTGATACAGCCACAGGCGCGGCGGTTCAGCCGCGGCCAGCGGTTTGCCATCGACGGTGATCTTGTCGCCGGGGGTGACGTTCAGCGCCGGGCTGTCGATCTTGCGGCCGTTGACGGTGACGCGGCCGGCTTCGACCATGCGCTCGGCCTCGCGGCGCGAGGCGACGCCGGCACGGGCCAGAACCTTGGCGATCCGGTCGCCGGGAGGGGAAGTGGTGCTCATCCTGCTTCCCTATCCGGTTCGGCGCCAAAGCGAAAGCGGTTGCGTGCAGGGGGCCGGGCAGGGCATTGAACGGGGATGAGCCCGTTCAAAAGCCATATGAAGACCGCCCTGCAAGAGGCCAGGGCCGCCGCCGCGCGGGGCGAGGTGCCGGTGGGCGCCGTGATTGTTGCGCCGGATGGGTCAATCGTGGCGCAGGCGGGCAACAGGACACGGGAGCTGAACGATCCCACCGCCCATGCTGAAATACTGGCGCTGCGGGCGGCCTGTGCGGCGGTGGGGTCCGAACGGTTGCCGGGGTATGATCTGTATGTGACGCTGGAGCCGTGCCCGATGTGCGCCAGCGCGATTGCGCAGGCCCGGATTGCGCGGCTGTATTACGGGGCGGCAGACCCGAAATCGGGCGGGGTGCAACAGGGACCGCGCGTCTTTGAACACCCGCAATGCCACCATGTGCCAGATGTCTATGATGGGATTGGCGGGCCCGAGGCCGAGGCTTTGTTGAAGGATTTTTTTGGCGCGCGCCGGTAAGATCGGCGCACGCTTGGTTCAATGGTAGGGCGGTTTAGCCCACGACCCTGTGATTGCGTCCCTGCATGCAGCGGATGACCACATCGCGGCGCTTTTCTTCCAATTCGGCCTTGGCACTGCCGGCCCCGACCAGCGCACCAATGGCGGCACCCGCCGCGGCGGTTTCCAGTTTGTCACCATCATCAGCATCCAATGCGCCTGCGGCCCCGCCGATCACGCCGCCCGCGATGGCGCCTGTGCGCAAGTCTTCGGTTTTGTATCCTTCGGCCAGACGCTTGCACTGTGCCAGATCCTGCGAAAACCCGGCGTTCCGCGTGCCGTCAACGACGTAAGCGTTGTCCATCGGCCGGTCACAGGCCGACACGCCAAGGATCAGAAGGGCAAGAAGGGTTGGCTTAAATTCCATTTTGTTTTCCTTAATCAGATGTGCCGCATCCGTTGCGGCTGTGTGGGGCTATAAAAGCATTGTGATCATCGATTCAAGAGGAAAGTTTTATGAAAAACATAAAAACATTTATGTTAGTTGAGGGGCGCAAGATTGACTTCCAGCCTGTATATCCGGTATCGACAACGGCACAGGGGTACAGGCGATAGGGGCGAAGGTTATGAAGTTGATTGCACGCATCGCGATGCTGGGCAGCTGGGGGATTCTGTCGGTCTCGATAGTCGTCATTCTGGTCCAGACGGCGCTTGGCGATCCGGTGCCGATGCTGGATCTGGTCGACCTGCCGTTGGACTTGAGCAACCCGCCAGGGTGGAGCTTTGTCACCGGAGCGGCGTTCGTCCTGTTTGCAATCGCCAGTCTGGGTGCTGCCTATTGGCAATTGCACCGGGTGTTGCAACGCGCCTCTGCCAACGAATTTGCCGCACTGGCGGACCATCTGCGTCAATGCGGCCGCGCGCTGATGTGGTTTTGGGTGGCCTTTTCGTTGATCAGCCGGGTGCAACCGTTTCTGATGCTGTGGAATGTGCCACTGGCCGATCAGCCCGAGGTCGAATGGTTCCCGCTGGATCTGGACATCATATTCCTGGTGCTGGCCGTGGCCTTGTGGTCGGTGGCAGGAACCATGCGGCAGGCGGCGGTGATCGACGACGAAAACCGGCACTTTCTGTAAGGATCGGGCATGGCAATCGTAATCAACCTGGACCTGATGCTGGTCAAACGCAAAACCACGTCGCGCGAACTGGCCGCGGCAATCGGTCTGTCGGAAACCAACCTGTCGCTGTTGAAATCGGGCAAGGTCAAAGGCGTGCGGTTCAATACGCTGAACGCGATCTGTGCGTTTCTGGACTGTCAGCCGGGCGATATACTGGAGTATGTGCCCGACAAGCCATCAGATGGGTGAACGGACCTGGCTGACAGGTTCATTGTTTTTGTCGGGCCAGCGGCAGCTTTCAAATCTGATGCACAGGGAATACGCAACGACCTGATCAGCCGGGAAATGAAAGACCGCAAATATCACGCGGTGGATAACGACTGGTAGAGCGCATAAAAAAAGCCGTGTCAAAGACACGGCTTTTTCCAATCGTATGTGCCAGAAATCAGGCTTCGTCTTCGTCCGATGCAGGCTCTTCCGCGGCAGGGGCGGCTTCGGCCAGTTCGTCGTCGTCAGAGGCGGCTGCGCCGATATCGTCGAACAGTTCGGCGATTTCGAACTCAGCTTCGGCTTCCGCTTCGGCGGCCAGTTCCTGGATCGATTTGCCCGATGCCTGAAGTTCGGCTTCTTCCGCGGAACGTGCAACGTTCACGTGGATGGTTGCGTCAACTTCGGGGTGCAGGCGCACGGTCAGGTCGTGCAGACCCAGTTCCTTGATCGGTGCCGTCAGGATGATCTGTTTGCGATCGACGGTGAAACCGGCCTCGGTTGCGGCCTCGGCGGCGTCACGCGGGCTGACAGAGCCGTACAGCGACCCGGAATCAGAGGCCGAGCGAATCACGATGAACTGCTGGCCGTCCAGCGTTTCAGCCATGGCTTCGGCTTCGGTCTTGGTTTCCAGGTTATGCGCTTCAAGCTGGGCCTTGCGGGCCTCGAACGACGCGATGTTGGCGTCGGACGCGCGCAGCGCCTTGCCCTGCGGCAGCAGGAAGTTACGGGCATAGCCGTCTTTGACAGCAACAACTTCGCCCATTTGGCCCAGTTTGGCCACGCGTTCCAGTAGGATAACTTGCATGATGCTTTCTCCTTACTTCACGGCATAGGGCAGCAGGGCGAGAAAGCGGGCGCGTTTGATGGCGCGGGCCAGCTCACGTTGCTTCTTGGCCGAGACGGCGGTGATGCGCGACGGCACGATCTTGCCGCGCTCAGAGATATAGCGCTGCAACAGACGTGTGTCTTTATAGTCAATCTTCGGCGCGTTGTCGCCCGAGAAGGGGCAGACTTTGCGACGGCGGAAAAATGGTTTGGCTGCCATGATTTACAGTCCTTTTTTGAAGCTAAAGATCAACGACGTTCGCGGCGGTCGCCACGATCGCGGTCATCGCGCTTTTGCATCTGCGCCGAGGGACCTTCGGCGTGTTCGTCGACCTTGATGGTCAGAACGCGCATCACGTCTTCGTGCAGCCGCATCAGGCGTTCCATTTCCTGAACCGCTGGCGCGGGCGCGTCGGTTTTCAGAAAGGCATAGTGGCCCTTGCGGTTTTTGTTGATCTTGTAGGCCATCGTTTTGACGCCCCAGTATTCGTGTTCAACGACCTGACCGCCGTTGTCCGCCAATACGGTTGAGAAATGTTCGACAAGGCCTTCGGCTTGCGTGTTGGACAAGTCCTGACGCGATATAAAGACATGCTCATACAGCGGCATGTAATCTCCAGTTCATATACGGGTACATTTCATAGGACGGGGTCAAAACCTTCCGCGTCCCATCCACGAGAGACTGTACCGGTTTCGCAAATTTGCGGAAGGATGCGGCCTTATACACGGGTTGCCCGGCGATGCAAGCTTTGCGCTCAGATGCGGGGTTGCCGCTAAGTAAAGCGGGTGATGTCATTTTCTCGCCATGATTGCGCACAGAGTATTAACCATAACTGTCTTGGAAGGGGATGACCAATGACCGTGCACACCAGCCTGTTGGCCGAAGGTGTGACGAGTTCCCGCAAAATGCCGCGGGTGAGTGTAGTGGAAACCTATTGGGGATTTGCCATCCGGTCGAACGATGCCTCGACCGACCGGGCCGTGTTGATCGAGCGTGTGGCCGGGATTGCCGGGCTCAGCTTTATGGCCATCGCGTCGGGATATTGGCTGTTCCCGGAACAATATGCCAAGGCCATATCCGGGCATGTCATCGCCCCGGCGATCACGATGGCCATGGCGGGGCTGCTGTTCCTGTGGATTTGTTTTCGCGGTCTGACCCATGAAATGCAGGTGGATCGTGTCCGCCGCTGTGTCCGGATGCTGGTGCGCAACCGAAATCGCCGGACGCGCGTGTTGCGGGTCGTGCCGTATGACGACATCGGCTCGGCCTTTGTGCGCCGGGGCGAAAAGGCGCAAACGCCTGCGACCCTGTTTTTGCGTTTGAACAACGGTCAGGTCGTGAAAGTCGCGGCGGGGCGCGAGGTCACGTTGAATGTTCTGCACCGCCGGTTGTCGAATGAACTTGGCCGGGTTCCGGTCACCATCAGGGGCTGGGAACGTCATGGGCGCAAGCTGGTCCCGATCGCCAAGCCCGCGCCAGAGGAGATTCAGGTGCCCGATCTGCCCGAAACGCTGGTTTCGGCCTGAATGCACTGTTCGATTACGAACAGAGTCTGTTGGGGGGTGGGGAATTGTCGCAGCGGCGGTAGGGATGCACATGGTTGCATATCAAATGCACCCTTATCGGAGTAAGCTACATGAAACCGTTCATTGCCTTTGCCGCGCTGGCCCTGATGGCCGCCCCGGCACTTGCCGCCCCCGAAAAATTCGACATTGATCCCAGCCACAGCCAGATCGTGTTTTCATACGATCACCTTGGGTTTTCGACCACCTGGGGCATGTTTTCGGGCTTTTCCGGCGATATTCAGTTCGACGCGGATGCGCCTGCGGAATCGTCGGTGACCGTGTCGATGCCGGTCAAATCCATGCTGACCGGGTGGGAGGCGCGGTTCCAGCACTTCATGTCGGAGTCCTTCTTCGACGCCAGCGATGACGAAATGGTCAGCTTTGCCTCGACCTCGATCGAAGTGACCGGCGACAACACCGCCCTGATCACCGGCGATCTGACGCTGAACGGCGTGACCAAACCGGTCGTGCTGGATGCGGTGATGAACCAGATGGCCAACCACCCGATGGCCAACAAGCCCTGGGCCGGGTTCAGCGCCACGACCACGTTGAAACGCACCGATTTCAATCTGGGTGAATTCGCCCCCTTTGTCAGCGACGAGGTCGCCGTGATGATTTCGATCGAAGCGGGCAAAGCCGAATAAGCCAGCCCGGTTGACGATCCGGACCCTTCTGACCGCCCGATCCGCCGTCATGGCAGATCGGGCGGTTCGCGTTGGGTGGGTGGAAATACCGCGCGGACATCGCTATTGCGGGGGCAGGGGCAAGGAGCACGCGATGCTGGGGCTGTTTTCACGCAAGGCCATTACCAAACTGGCCATCACGCCGCCAGAACCGGCGGCTGATCGCGCTGGTGTGGCGCTGGTGCTGATCGTGCGCAACGAAGAACGCCACATCGGCGAATGGGCGCGGTTTCACCACCACGCCGGGGTCGCGCATTTCATCGTCTATGACAATGGCTGTACCGATGCGACGATCGGAATGCTGGAGGGCGTGCTGCCCACCGATGCGCTGACCGTCCTGCCTTGGGATCAGAGGCTGCGCGATGCCCGCACCGGGCGCGAGATCCACAATCAGGTGCTGGCCTATGCCCATGCGATCCGCAACTTCGGCGCGCGCTATCGCTGGATGGCCTGTATCGACGCCGATGAATTTCTGGTGCCCCGGCAACACGACAGCCTGCCTGCGGCGCTGGCGCATCTGGACCATTGCCCCAATATCTCGCTGCCGTGGCACAATTTCGGGCGCAACGGCCATGAAACACCGCCCCAAGGCGGCGTGATCGCCAATTACATCCGCCGCGCCGCCGACCCGATGAGCGGCGCGCGCGGGGTGACGAATTTCAAGGTGATCGTCGATCCGGCACGGGTGACCTCGGTCAAGGTGCACAGCTATGAAAGCGATGGTCAGGCGGTCACCTGGAACGACGCGGGCGCGCGGTTCAACCTCAGCGCGCGGAGCAGTGCCGCGTTCTATTCCAACGATTTCATCCAGCTGAACCACTATTACACAAGGTCCGAGGCCGAACTGGCCGCCAAGATCGCCCGTGGATCGAACCAGACCGTCGCCGCCGCCCGCCACGCCGCCCGCGTGCGCCGCAACGTGGCCAATATCGAGGCGCATGAGGTCGAAGACCGCAGCGCCATCGCGTTTCTGGAGCGTAATTCTGTAGTCTGACGTGCGGCCCTGCGGCGCCAAGCGCTTTTGACCTGCAGGCGGCAATCGTTGAGCGCCTGATCTGCAGGACAATCCTGCCGCTGGCTGCAAGTGGTCCGGCGGCAGATTCTGGATTTGGTAATCAGAGTATAGCGGCTCGCCGCGCTACAAGATTATTTCCAGATGTAGATTTCGTCGATGCTCCGCCGGTATCCGGTGTTGGTGGAATACTGTTGAGCAAACAGCACCTGACCCTGCGCGCGTACTTGGACCGCACCTTCGCTTGCCTCTTTTAGGTTATAGCGTAAACCGGCGTAGGTGCGTACTTCGATTGTGATCTTGTTGTTGTGGTCCGGCAACATGTGCTGGTCCAGATCAATCCGCCCACTGGTCTCGGTCTCTCCGGTAAGGTGATCAATGCGTTCGATGACCACGTCGTTGACCGAAATCGTTATGGCATCGGCGATCATGGGAAAGCTCTGGCCATACATGAAATAGCTATAGTCCAGAACGGCGCCCGCGATCTTTGGGGCATCCTTGGTTATCGGCGACGGGCCGTCATATTTTTCTTGCATCATACAAGTTATTTCCTGCTTTTGTGTCGATTAGAAGCGTGCTGATTGGATGGTGAAGGTAAAGCGCTGGCCGGTGGGGCCGGGCACGGTGCAACCGATCGGATTTGTACGACCGGCGCTCCATTTGCCCGTCTTGATATCCACCCGAGGCTGTGCCTGATAAAAGAACCGGATTGAGTAGGTTACATAAATTGGCTGATCCGGATGGTTGTTCTCGATGGCCAGAAACCGTCCATTGTGGACCGGCGGCCCGCATTTGCCCAAGGAAACGATACGAACGAAATCGCGCGGATTTTCCTCTTCGGCCTCGCCAGCCAGCGACGTCGTTGGCAGTGCTTCATCAATTTGGGGGAAAAAGGGTACGCTTTGACGCTCAGTTTCATCGGGATGTCGCGCCACACAGACACCTGCGGACTGACATATCCCACGGGCGTCCCGTGGTGCACATTCGCACAATTGGTCCGCGGCACAGTCACTGTCGGTAAAGCATGCCCAAACCGGGCTTGCGACTAGCGCCAGCGCAACGGTGGCAAAAAATGTCTTCATGAAAATCCTCACTGCTCACACGTCTTGCAGAGAACCGCCAGGCGGCATTCTCAAGTTATACGGAACGCTCAATGAGTTTTGCCTTTTGGTCAAGTGCTTCACGCCTTGCATCTTAAAGTGAGGCCCAATTCAAAATATCTGAAAGAACCGGCTGTTAACTATAACGCAGAAGGGGTGAGGTTGGGCCTATGGCGGTCATCGTCCGGATTCTGCCTGGGCCCATGTCGCGCCGCAAAAGCCCAACCCCCTGTGGTTGCATGTCCGGCCCTGTGGATAACCGTCACAAACGCGTCACGGAATCACGGTACCTCTTTGCCAACACCACCGTATATAGCGGGGGTTGTCAGGCGGGATACGCCATATATAGTTATTCCTACACGGGGGCGGGTCGTCCCGCCTTGGTGCCAGGATTGGGCAGACGAGGCGCAGACGGAGTCACGAACGATGGATGGCGATTTCAGGACCACATTTGTACGCGAACCCGGCGGGTTGAAACATCACCCCGCCCTGGTGCTGAACGCCGATTACCGGCCCTTGTCCTACTACCCGCTGTCGCTGTGGCCCTGGCAAGAGGCGATCAAGGCGGCCTATCTGGATCGGGTTGATATCGTTGCAGAATATGATCAGGTCGTGCGAAGTCCCACCACCGAAATCAGGATCCCCTCGGTCGTTGTCCTGAAAGATTATGTCAAACCTCAAAAGCGCGTGGCCTTCACGCGCTTTAATTTATTTCTGCGGGACGAATTTTCCTGTCAGTACTGCAGCGCGACCGGGGATCTGACCTTTGACCACGTGGTGCCACGGGCGCGCGGCGGCGTGACCAGCTGGGAAAACGTGGTCGCGGCCTGTTCGCGGTGCAACCTGAAAAAGGGCTCCAAAAGCCTGCGACAGATGGGCATGGCCCTGCGCAAACCGCCGCGCCAGCCCGGCGCCGAGGAATTGCGCAACATGGGGCGCAAGTTTCCGCCGAACTTTCTGCACGAAAGCTGGGTCGATTTCCTGTACTGGGATGCGGAACTGGACCAATAAGCCCCGTATCAGCGATTTCAGCAGGCGCTGTTCCTTGTTCTTGTGAGTGTATCGCGAGATGGTAGACTTCTTGGTGCGACGCGGCTATGGAAAGCCCGTTAGCGCTAACGACTGATACCTGAGAGGTTCCCATGGTTTCACGCGTCATACCGGTTGATAATTTTGATCTGGTCATATTCGGCGGCACCGGGGATCTGGCCCGGCGCAAGATTTTGCCGGGGCTGTATCGGCGTTTCTGTGCGGGTCAGATGCCAGAGGACGCGCGGATCATTGGTGCTGCGCGGTCGGATATGGACGCCGCCGGATACCGGCAGATGATCAAAGAGGCGATTGCCGAATTCGGGGGCCCGGGCGAACAGAGCGCGGCCGATATCGACGGTTTTCTGGCTCATCTGGAATATATCCCGATCGACGCGCGGGGGCAGGCGGGCTGGTCCGATCTGGCCGCGATCATGCGCAAGGATGTGGTCAAGGCCTTCTATTTCTCGGTGGGTCCGGGGCTGTTTGGCGATCTGGCCGAACGGCTGCACCTGCATGGCATCGCCGACAGCGACAGCCGGATTGTCGTGGAAAAACCCTTTGGCCATGATCTGACCTCGGCCAAGGCGCTGAACGCCACATTGGCCCAGCATTTCGACGAGGGGCAGATTTACCGCATCGACCATTATCTGGGTAAGGAAACCGTGCAGAACCTGATGGCCGTTCGCTTTGGCAATATCCTGTTCGAACCGCTGTGGAACGCGCAATACGTCGATCATATCCAGATCACCGTGGCCGAAACCGTCGGCGTTGGCGGGCGCGGCGGCTATTATGACAAATCCGGCGCGATGCGCGACATGGTGCAGAATCACATGATGCAGCTTTTGTGCCTGATCGCGATGGAGCCGCCCAACCGGTTCGATCCCGACGCGGTGCGCGACGAAAAGCTGAAGGTCATCCGCGCCCTTGATCCGGTAGAACAGGCACAGATCGTGCGCGGGCAATATTGCGGGGATGAGGACGGTCCCGGCTATCTGGAAGATGTCGAAGACCCCAAAAGCAAGACCGAAAGCTTTATCGCGCTGAAGGTCGGCATTTCCAACTGGCGCTGGAAGGGCACGCCGTTCTATCTGCGCACCGGCAAACGGATGCGGGCGCGCACCTCGGAGATTGCGATCGTGTTCAAGGACCCGCCGCATTCGATCTTTGGCGAACAAGAGGACCGGCGCGGCAATGTGCTGGTGATCCGGCTGCAACCCAACGAAGGCATCAACCTGCGCGTGACGATCAAGGAACCGGGCCCGGGCGGGATGCGTCTGGTCGAGGTGCCGCTGGACATGTCGTTCGCCGATGCGCTTGGCCCCGACGCCCATGATGTGCCCGATGCCTATGAACGGCTGATCATGGATGTGATCCGGGGCAACCAGACGTTGTTCATGCGCGGGGACGAGGTCGAGGCCGCCTGGGCCTGGACCGATCCGATCATCGAAGGCTGGCAGGACCGGGGCGACACGCCGCGCCCCTATGATGCGGGCAGCTCGGGCCCCGAAGACAGCCTGATGCTGTTGCACAAGGATGGGCGCCGCTGGCGTGAGGTACGCACATGAGGTTCGTCGAATATCCCGACCGTGAAATGATGATGATCGATCTGGCCGGGGTATTGGCCGGGGAACTGGGCCGCGCTTTGCTGCATCAGGATCGCGCCACCTTGGTGGTGCCGGGCGGCACGACGCCGGGGCCGATTTTTGACGACCTCTGCGCCGTCGATCTGGGCTGGGACCGGGTCGATGTGATGCTGAGCGATGAACGCTGGGTGCCCGAGGATTCGGAGCGCTCGAACACCCGGTTGCTGCGCGAACGGTTGCTGGTCAACCATGCCGCAAGTGCCAATCTGGTGCCGCTTTACGCACCCGCTCCGGCGCCCGAGGGGCAGTTGGACGCGCTGGGGGCGGCGATTGCGCCGCTGTTGCCGATTGATGTGCTGTTGCTGGGCATGGGGGCGGATATGCACACCGCCTCGCTGTTTCCGGGGGCGGACCGGCTGGCCGATGCGCTGGCCGCCGACGCGCCGGTGCTGATGGCGATGCGCGCGCCGGGTGCCCCCGAACCCCGGGTCACGCTGACCGCGCCGGTTCTGTCCGGCGCGTTGATGATCCATGTGGTGATCACCGGGGCCGAAAAACGCGCAGCCGTCGAACAGGCCGCACGCTCGGGCAACCCGGCCGAGGCGCCGATTGCCACCGTTCTGAACAACGCAACCGTACATTGGGCGGAGTAAGCCATGAGCCTGTGGACCGATCTGACAGCCGCCGCCGCGGCCGCGAAATCCCGCCGCATCACCAGCCTGTTTGACGACGCAGGCCGCGCCACCCGGTTTTCGGCGCGTCTGGGCGACATGCTGTTCGATTATTCCAAGACCAATCTGGATGACGCGGGTCTGGCCGCCCTGATCGGGCTGGCCGAACAGGCCGGGCTGGCGGAGAAACGCGCGGCGATGTTCAGCGGCGCCAAGATCAACGAAACCGAAGGCCGCGCCGTGTTGCACACCGCGCTGCGCCGCAGTGCCGGGCCGGTGATGGTCGACGGGCAGGACGTGATGCCCGGCGTGCACCGGACGCTGGACCGGATGGCCGATTTCGCCCACGCCCTGCGCAGCGGCGCGTTTCAGGGGCAGGGGGGCACGATCACCGATGTGGTCAATATCGGTATCGGCGGGTCCGACCTTGGCCCGGTGATGGCCTGTCAGGCGCTGGCCTCTTACACCGACGGGCCGCGCTGTCATTTCGTGTCGAATGTCGATGGCGCGCATATCGCGCAGGTAATGCGCGGGCTGGACCTGCGCCGCACGCTGATCATCGTCGCCTCGAAAACCTTCACCACCATCGAAACCATGACCAATGCGGCCACCGCGCGGGCGATGATGGCGGACGTTGTGGATGATCCCGGCGCGCAGTTTGCGGCGCTGTCGTCGGCCACGGATAAAACCGCAGAGTTCGGCATCGCGCCTGAACGTGTCTTCGGGTTCGAAGATTGGGTCGGCGGGCGTTATTCGCTGTGGGGGCCGATCGGGCTGGCCGTGATGCTGGCCGTGGGTCCCGCCAATTTCCGCGCCATGCTGGCGGGCGCCGAGGCGATGGACGACCATTTCCGCACCGCCCCCCTGGACCAGAACCTGCCGGTTCTGCTGGCGCTGACGGGCCTTTGGAACCATCAGTTCTGCGGCTATGCCACCCGCGCGGTTTTGCCCTATGATCAACAGCTTGCCCGATTGCCCGCCTATCTGCAGCAGCTGGAGATGGAAAGTAACGGCAAACGCGTCGCGATGGATGGCGCCGATCTGACCGTGCCATCGGGGCCGGTGGTCTGGGGCGAACCGGGCACCAACGGCCAGCACGCGTTTTATCAGCTGATCCATCAGGGCACCGATGTGGTGCCTTGCGAATTTCTGGTGGCCGCCGAGGGCAACGAGCTGGGCCGCAGCCGCCATCACCGGTTGTTGCTGGCCAATTGTCTGGCGCAGTCGCAGGCGCTGATGCAGGGCAGGTCGCTGGAAACCGCCCGCGCGATGATGGCGGCCAAGGGGTTAAGCGGCGATGAGCTGGAACGCCAGGCCCGGCACCGGGTGTTCCCCGGAAACCGGCCGTCGACCACGCTGATCTATCCCAAGCTGACGCCAGAGGTTTTTGGCCAGATCGTCGCGCTGTATGAACATCGGGTGTTTGTCGAAGGGGTGGTGCTGGGCATCAACTCGTTCGATCAATGGGGGGTCGAGCTGGGCAAGGAGCTGGCCAGTTCGCTGGAACCGGTGATCGCGGGGCAGGCGGGGCTGGAGGCGCAGGACGGTTCCACCCGGCAGCTTGTCGGCTTTGTTCAGGACCACTATGGCGCGGATCTGAAAGACTTCGGCGCGGCCTGAGGGCGGTCCGAAAATGCGACGCCCCGCAACAGCGGGGCGCAGAATGTCATTGATTTACAACGGATTGCCGATCAATCGACCGCGGGCGATTTGAACGACCGGGTCATGAAGGCGGGCATGTGATCGCCCATGCCGACCACCTTGTCGTCGCGGCGTCCACCACCGGACCGGCGGTTGTTGTTATTGTTCTTCTGCCCGCCCTGTGGTTCGCGCGGGGCGCGGTCTGGGGCGGGTGTCGGGGCCTCTTGTGCTGCGGGCTCCTGCTTGGCGGATTTGCGCGGTGCCCGTTTGCGGGGCGCGGGTTTTTCCCGTTCGCTTTTGGGTTCGTCTGCGGCCTCTGGCGCTGGTGCCGGTGCGGCACTGCCCAGCGGGTTTTCGACGCGCGGGATTTCGTTTTTCACCAGTGCTTCGATCGCGGTCAGATATTTTTCATCATGCGGAACGCAGATCATAAAGGTCTTGCCCTGACGTCCGGCCCGCCCGGTGCGCCCGATCCGGTGCACGTAATCCTCGGCATGGCTGGGCACGTCGAAGTTGAACACATGGCTGACGCTGGGCACATCCAGCCCGCGCGCGGCCACATCCGAGGCGCACAGGAACCGGAGCGAGCCGTCGCGGAACCCGTCAAGCGTGCGCATCCGCTGGGCCTGATCCAGATCGCCGTGGATGGGGGCCGCGTTATAGCCGTGTTTGACCAGCGATTTGGCCACCACATCGACCTCGGTCTTGCGGTTGCAGAAGATGATCGCATTGGTGCAGGCGTCGCCTTCCTGTTCGATCAGCGCGCGCAGCACTTCGCGTTTTTCCTTGGCCTGACGATCCTTGCGCGAGGCTTTGAACATGATCACGCCCTGTTCAATATTCTCGCTGGTGGTTGCGGCGCGGGCGACCTCGATCTTTTCGGGGTTGCTAAGGAAGGTGCTGGTGATGCGTTCGATTTCGGGCGCCATGGTGGCGCTGAAAAACAGGGTCTGACGGGTAAAGGGCGTCAGTTCGAAGATGCGTTCGATATCGGGGATAAAGCCCATATCCAGCATCCGGTCGGCTTCGTCCACCACCATGATCTGAACCCCGGTCAGCAACAGTTTGCCGCGTTCGAAATGGTCCAGCAGACGGCCGGGCGTGGCGATCAGAACATCGACGCCGCGATCGATCAGCTTGTCCTGTTCCTTGAACGATACGCCGCCGATCAGCAGCGCCTTGGTCAGCTTGGTGTTCTTGGCGTAAGTGTCGAAATTTTCGGCCACCTGCGCGGCCAGTTCGCGCGTGGGCGCCAGAACCAGACTGCGGGGCATACGGGCCCGGGCGCGGCCCTTGGACAGCAGCGTGATCATCGGCAGCACGAAGCCTGCGGTCTTGCCGGTGCCGGTCTGGGCGATGCCCAGAACGTCGCGGCCCTGCAGCGCGGGCGGGATTGCCCCGGCCTGAATGGGGGTTGGTTTTTCGTATCCGGCGTCGGTTACGGCGGAAAGCACTTTGGGGTCGAGCCCCAAGTCGGCGAATGTGGTCATGAAAGCCCTTCGGAATTGCGGCGTTTGCGTCGGCCGCAACTCTACGCGGCACAACCGGCCGTATTGCCGGTCTTTATATGGGATTGCTCAATACGCTAAGGCTTTCAAAAGGTCAAGAAAACAGCGACGGCCAGCGTGGGATACCCCGGATAACACGGGGAAAATTGCATCTGGCGGGAACTGTCAACAGTCTGTTCGCGGGCTGGGGGCAGGAAAGCAGTGTCTCTTTCGTTAATCTTTTGGTATGATAATTTTGTTAATTAGTAGGTTTTTTGATGTTTTTTATGATGATCAGAGTTCTATTTCTCAGCTCTATCTTATCAATCTGCGGGTTCGCGGCGCAGGCCGCGACCCGTACGATCGACATTCATATCAACGATTTGGCCGACTATGGCGGGGTTTTTGCCGCGCTGGGGATTGCCCCTGTGTCATCGGCAACCGCGCACATCAGTTTTGACGATACCGCCCCGATATATCGCAGAAGCATTACGGGGCTGTCTTATGATCGCGAAATGGCGGGCTACGGCTACAGCGCCTTTTCGCTGACCCTGGGCGATCTGACCATCGAGACCATCGCCAGCAATGATCAGAACGGGATGATCATGGTGGGGGATGCGATTGGCGGCGGTACCCGCCCGGGGCAGGATTTTGTCCAGATCGACAGCCGTGTGCCCAAGAATCTGGGGGGCGGATTGCGGCTGACCCGCATGAGCCTGTTCAGCTTTGCCGATAACGAAGAGGTCCTGGACGGCACCGGTGTCCCGGATTTGGATGCGCTGAACGCGCTTGATAATTTCTCGGTTTTTCAGATGTTTATCTATGACCGCCAATCCCGGCGCCAGTTTGTTCTGGGATCATCATCGGTGCATTACGGCGATCTGCCAGAGGGGCCGGTGGACGATATCGGTCCCGCACCCGTGCCGGTTCCGGCCGGTCTGCCGCTGATCCTGACCGGTCTGGCCGGGCTGTTTGCCCTGCGCGGGCGGCAGGTCCGGGGCTGAGCCCTAGACCTGCATTTCCTTGATGGCGGACAGCGTCAGTTCCGGGTGATCCCGTTCGATCCGGTCGATGTCCCATTGCAGCCGCGTCATATAGACGATGTCACCGTCATTATCGTATGAGATATGGCCCTTGTTCTTTTCGACAAAGGCATCGACGGCGGCTTTGGGGCCGGTGACCCAGCGGGCCGAGGTGAATTGCGACGGCTCGAACCGGACCGGCAGGCCGTATTCCATTTCGATCCGGCTGGCCAG
Source organism: uncultured Paracoccaceae bacterium (assembly GCA_947500775.1). Classification (GTDB taxonomy): domain Bacteria; phylum Pseudomonadota; class Alphaproteobacteria; order Rhodobacterales; family Rhodobacteraceae; genus CANMTD01. The sequence goes on along the minus strand of CANMTD010000002.1, from coordinate 574,099 downwards.
AACCTCGAATTGCAACTGCCCGACCACGCCGACCACAAAGCCCGACCCGATCATCGGCTTGAATACTTTGGCGGCCCCTTCTTCGGCGAATTGCATCAGCGCCTTGTCCAGATGTTTGGCCTTCATCGGATCGCCCGCGCGACAGTTTTGCAGCAGTTCCGGCGCGAAAGAGGGCAGGCCGGTCACGCGGATTGCTTCGCCCTCGGTCAATGTGTCGCCGATGCGCAATTGCCCGTGGTTGGGGATGCCGATGATATCGCCGGCCCAGGCCTCTTCGGCCAATTCACGGTCGCTGGCCAGAAACAGCACCGGGTTGGAAATCGCCATGGGTTTCTTGGTGCGCACATGGGTCAGTTTCATGCCGCGCTGGAAATGGCCCGATGCCAGCCGGACAAAGGCCACCCGGTCGCGGTGCTTGGGGTCCATGTTGGCCTGCACCTTGAACACGAACCCGGCGACCTTGGTTTCTTCGGGGGCGATCTTGCGGGGCTCGGCGGCCTGTATCTGCGGTTCGGGGCCGTAGGTGCCGATCCCGTCCATCAGTTCCTTGACGCCGAACGAGTTGATCGCCGATCCGAACCAGATCGGGGTCAAAGTGCCCTCGAGCAGTGCCTTGGGGTCCATCGGCGGCAACAGTTCGCGCGCCATTTCGACCTCGTCGCGCAGCTTTTCCAGCATGTCGGCGGGGATGTGGTCGGCCAGTTTGGGGTCGTCCAGCCCTTCGATCGAAATGCTTTCGGCGACCACGTTGCGGTCGGCGCGGTCCATCAGTTCCAGCCGGTCGCGCAGCAGGTCATAACAGCCCATGAAATCGCGGCCCACACCGATGGGCCAACTGGCCGGGGTCACGTCGATGGCCAGGTTTTCCTGAATTTCGTCTATGATATCAAAGGTATCGCGGCTTTCGCGGTCCATCTTGTTACAGAAGGTCAGGATCGGCAGATCGCGCAGGCGGCAGACTTCGAACAGCTTCTGGGTCTGGCTTTCCACACCCTTGGCCCCGTCGATCACCATCACGGCGGCATCGACGGCGGTCAGCGTGCGATAGGTGTCTTCGGAAAAATCGCTGTGGCCGGGGGTATCGACAAGATTGAACCGGTAGGGGCCATAGTCGAACGACATGGCCGAGGCCGAGACCGAAATCCCCCGGTCCTTTTCCATCTGCATGAAATCGGACCGCGTGCGCCGGGCCTCGCCCTTGGCGCGCACCTGACCGGCCATCTGGATCGCGCCACCATACAGCAGAAACTTTTCGGTCAGCGTTGTCTTACCCGCATCCGGATGCGAGATAATGGCAAAGGTGCGCCGCCGGGCGATTTCGGCAGGCAGATCGGGTCGGTTTGTAAGTGCATCCAGCATGGGCGCGATATAGCGGGCGTTGGATGGGAAGGGAAGGGGGCGCAGGATCGTCTGGCGGTGTGTATATACATTGCATATCTTTTAGATATATTTTACCATGCCCGCCCATTCAGGCGAGACAGCGCAAAGGAGCAGATAAGATCGTGAAAACCATACTGGTTGCGAACCGCAAAGGTGGCTGTGGAAAGACCACCGTGGCGATAACCATAGCAGCGGCCCTTGCCGACGGGGGCTGGAAGGTGGCCTTGGCCGATGCCGATCCGCAGAAATCAGCGACACGGTGGCTGAAAAGACGCCCCACCGACACGGCAAAGCTGAAAGGGTTGGACTGGACCACGACCAAGGCTTTTGGCGCGACCCCCAAGGGCATGGATTTCACCGTGATCGACGCGCCCGGATCGATCTATGAAGAGGCGGCATCGCCCTTGGTGGCAGAGGCCAATCTGATCGTGACACCTGTGTTGCCATCGTTTTTCGACGCCGACAGCACCCGCCGCTTTTTAAATGACCTGCAAGACATCAAACGGGTGCGCAAGGGCAAGGTCGGTCTGCTGATCGTCGCCAACCGGATGCGCAAACGCGGCCGCGCCAGTGCCCGTATGGCGGAATTTTTCGACCAGATCGGCGAAAAGCCTGTGGCGAAAGTGACCGAGCGGGTGATTTATGAGGATCTGGCCGAAAAGGGGCTGACCCTGTTCGACCGCCCGCAGAAACGCCATGACGAGCTGCGCCGCCAATGGTCGCCCTTGCTGGCAGCCCTGTTGTAAAGATCTAAGCCTTGGACGAGGTCCGGCGCAAAGCGGCGGGCCCCATGGCGCGCAGCAATTTGCGGTTCGCCTCGGTCCCGAAATGCGGCCGGTGCGACAGACCGGGAAGCTTTTCCCCCAGTTCCTTTGCAAGCCCCGGTTCCAGCTTGTTCAGGCTGCGTTCGTTGACCATCAGGCTTTCGGTGGGGATGCTTTCGGCATAGATGATTTCGTGCCGATCAAGGATCAGGTGGTAATAATCCACGAAACCGCCCTTGCGCAGCACAATATCAACATCGTCCACCAGATGCCCGGCTTTCACCAGAACTTCGGCGGTTTCCGTCAGCAAGGTATCCGAGCGCTGATAGATGAACAGGCGCTGGTGCTGGCTGACAATCAGGTCTGAATCATTGTTCAGTGCGCCTTTCTTGATGACCACGGGGGCATAGGGGCCAATGGCGCGCAGCGTGCGGTGACCGATCCAGCGGATCGGCTGTGGCCCGTTTTCGCGGGTCAATATCCGGTCTCCGACGGCCAGGGATTCGATGGGCGCGGGCCGTCCATCAGCCTGGGTGATCATGGTTCCACGCGCAAAGGCCACCGAGGCGACGTCGCGCATCCGCACCTGACTGGGGGCGTCGCCGATTGTCACCAGCGTATAGGGCACTTTGGGTTCAATCGCGCCCAGCAACAGCACGTAATACCGCGGCGCAGGGTCGTTGTTGCCATGCAGGCACAGCAGCAACAGCTTGGCGGTGTCGCCATCCGGCGCGATCAGGGTCAGTTCCGCATCGACCGAGACGATATCACCGGCGGCCCCGACTTCCGATCCCAGCGAAACTTTCATCTTGGGCGGTGCAACCGGTGTCTGATTGTGAGCATAAGGCCGATCGAACATCAGCTGATAAGGGGTGGCCTCCTGCGCAAAACGATAGACATCCCCAGGGCACAACTCGTAAGGGCCGGTCAGATGATCGCCCAGATTGGCGCCCGACACCACGGAAAAGCTTTCTGCCTCAAAGACATGGCAGGCGCTGCCGCTGGCCTGATTGATGTACGGGATGTCATTCATAGCTTGATGTTACCGCAGATACGCGAGGGTTGATCGTGAAACTACACTTATTTTGCGCGCTAAATATGGCCATTCCCTTAAATCGTCAATGAAAGCTCTCTGGATGTTCCTGTTCTCGCGCAGGTTTTACCCGCCGTGGGACTGGCGAGGGGGGCGCGTTTGGCGTAAGCCTTGCGCCAGACATGCGGCATCGGACAGGGAGATGGGATATGGATCTTGGAATCGCGGGAAAACGGGCGCTGGTTTGCGCCTCGTCCAAAGGGCTGGGGCTGGGCTGTGCCGAGGCGCTGGCCGAGGCGGGCGTTGATCTGGTGATGAACGCGCGCGGCGCCGACGCGCTGGAGGCAGCCGCCGCCGATATCCGGGATCGTTTTGGCGTGACTGTCACCACAGTGGCCACCGACATCACCACCGAAGAGGGGCAGGCGGCCGTGCTGCAGGCCGCGGGGGCCGTCGATATTCTGGTCAATAACGCCGGTGGTCCGCCGCCGGGGATGTGGTCCGACTGGACCCGCGATGATTTCATTGCCGCGCTGGACGGCAATATGCTGACGCCCATCGCGCTGATGAAAGCCTGCCTGCCGGGCATGATCGACAGGGGCTGGGGCCGGGTCGTGAACATCACCTCGCAATCGGTCAAGGCGCCGATCGCGGTGCTGGGCCTGTCCAATTCCGCCCGCGCCGGGCTGACCGGCTATGTCGCCGGGACCTCGCGCCAGGTGGCGCCCCATGGCGTGACGATCAACAACATGCTGCCGGGCATTCACGCCACCGACCGCGCGGTGTCGCTGGACAGCGGCGTGGCCAAGGCGCAAGGCCTGTCGCTGGAAGAGGCGGTGGCCCAACGCGCCGCCACCATCCCGGCGCGACGTTATGGCACACGGGCCGAATTCGGCGCGATGTGCGCGTTCCTGTGTTCGCAGAACGCGGGCTTCATCGTCGGGCAGAACATCCTGCTGGATGGCGGCGCGGTCAACGCAACGCTGTAACATGGCGGCAAAGCGCGGCCGACGGGCGCGCCCGTTCAATGCGGGCGGGCGTTTGAATTGGCCGGGGCCCTGGCGCGGCTCTGGCTTGCTCTTCGCCCAGTCCCTTGGTAGGGACAATCAAACCTGAGCCTTTCCCTCGGACATGGATATGTGTTGACGGCCCTTGCTTCCTCCACCCCCCGGTTAGAGATTCGCAATCTGATCCGCAGCTTTGGCGGGCGTCGGGTGGTGGATGATGTATCGCTGTCGGTGATGCCGGGGCAGGTGACCTGCCTGCTGGGACCGTCGGGATGCGGCAAATCCACGACCCTGCGAACCATCGCGGGTGTGGACATGCAGGACAGCGGATCGATCTATATCGACGGCGCGCTGGTCTGTGACACGGTTTACCGGGTTCCGCCCGAAGGCCGCTCGATCGGGTTGATGTTTCAGGATTTCGCGCTGTTTCCGCATTTGACCGTGGCCGAAAACGTGGCCTTCGGCCTGACCGGCCCCCGCGCCGAAAAACGCGCCCGGGTCGAGGAGCTGTTGGCCCGCGTCGACATGATGGCGCATATCGAGGCTTATCCCCACAACCTGTCAGGGGGCGAACAACAGCGCGTGGCGCTGGCCCGTGCGATTGCGCCGCGCCCGCAGATCATGCTGATGGATGAACCGTTCTCGGGGCTGGACAACCGGCTGCGCGACGACATCCGCGACGAAACCCTGTCGGTGCTGAAAGAAGAGGGCGCCGCCGTCCTGCTGGTCACTCACGAACCGGACGAAGCGATGCGCATGGCCGATGAGATCGCGCTGATGCGGGCCGGTAAGATCGTGCAGCAGGGGGCGCCCTATAACGTCTATAACGCGCCGGTGGATAAGGCGGCGGCGGCTTTTTTTAGCGATATCAACGTGATCCGTGGCAAAGTTCAGGGTGCGTTGATCGAAACCCCGTTCGGTCAGTTTCTGGCGCCGGGCCATGCCGATGGCACCTCTGTCGACATCGTGATCCGCCCGCAGCACCTGAAGATTGACCTGGACCGCAACGGCCATGGCCCCAATCCGACACCGGCAGACGGCGCACCGGCCCGGACGGTGGTGCAGCGCGCGCGTTTCATGGGCAATGAAAGCCTGGTGGAGTTTCGCATGGATTTCGACGGTTCGGTGCTGAAAGCAACGATTCCGGCGGTGTTCTTGCCAAAACCGGGCACGCCGATGTGGCTGATGATCCGCCGCGACCGGTGCTTTGTGTTCAAGGCGCCCTGATGCGCCACGCCGAAAATCAAGCCTGTGACGCGGTGTCGGGGAATAAAACTTTAAGAAAACGCGCCTCTGCGGCGGATTGGGCCTTTGAACTCGGTGACAATGACAATAAATGTGTTTGACAGAATTCGAAACGGAACGCCCCGTCGGGCGATCCAAGGGAGAATGAAATGCTGAACAATATCGGCCTTCCCGGCCTTCTTCTTATCGCGGTTGTCGTGCTGGTGCTTTTCGGGCGCGGCAAAATCTCGTCCCTGATGGGCGAGGTCGGCAAAGGCATCACCGCCTTCAAGCGCGGCGTCAAGGACGAGACAGAAGAGCTGGAAAACAAGCTTGATACCGCCAAGGACGTCACGCCCGAAACGGAAAAGGACAAGGCCTGAATTGGCCCTGTCCGCCTGTGTAAGGCAGACCGCATATGTTTGATATTGGCTGGACCGAACTTCTGGTTGTCGGCATCGTCGCGCTGATCGTGGTGGGACCGAAGGATTTGCCGGGCATGTTTCGCACGCTTGGCCGGTTCACGGCCAAGGCCCGTGGCATGGCGCGCGAGTTTCAGCGGGCCATGGATGACGCGGCGGATGAGGCCGGGGTCAAGGACGCCGCCAAGGATCTGAAAGACATCGCCAACCCGCGCAAGATGGGGCTGGATGCGGTCAAGGAAGCCGCCGACAAGTTCGAAAAATGGGAACCCAAGATCCCCTCGGCGTCGATGGGTCCCGAAACCGCCAAGCTCAGCGAAGAACGCGCCGCCGCGGCCGAGAAAATCCGCGCGGCAACCGCCAAGAAAGCCAGCGACCGGATCGCGGCAGAGGCGGCCGATGCCGCAGCCCCCGCCGCCAAAGAGGCCGCGAAACCGGCGCGCAATCCTGCCGCCCGCAAACCGGCCGCGAAAAAGCCTGCGGCCAAGAAACCGGCAGCCAAGGCCGCGACCACCAAATCAACGACCACCAAAGCGACAGCCGCCAAGAAACCGGCGGCCCGCAAACCGGCGGCCAAAAAAACACCCACCTCCAAAGCTGCGGGAAAGAGTGACGCATGACCCAAGGCGATCAGATCGAAGACAGTAGCGCACCGCTGATTGAACATCTGGCCGAGCTGCGCACACGGCTGATCCGGGCGGTCATCGCCTTTATCATCGGCATCGTGCTGGCCTTTGCCGTGGCCGAACCGATCCTGCAATTCCTGCTGAACCCGATCGAGGCGACGCTGCGCGATCTGGGCGATCCGTCGCCGACGCTGCAATATACTTCGCCGCAGGAATATCTGTTCACGCTGTTCCGTATCTCGATGGTCTTCGGCTTTGCGCTGGCCTTTCCGGTGATCGCGCATCAGCTGTGGCGGTTCGTGGCGCCGGGGCTGTACAAGACTGAAAAGAATGCCTTTTTGCCGTTCATCATCGCCTCGCCGCTGATGTTCCTGCTGGGGGCGTCCTTTGCTCATTTCGTGGTCACACCGCTGGCCATGGCGTTTTTCCTGGGCTTTGCGGACGTCAGTTCGATCTTTGCCAACCTGTTGACCGGCTCGGTTCAGGGGCTGCCGACGGACACCGCCGTCGTGCCGGAAACCGCCGAAGGCATCCGCATCACCTTCTTCGGCAAGGTCAATGAATCGCTGGATATCACGCTGAAATTCATCATGGCCTTCGGGTTGTGCTTTCAGTTGCCGGTGCTGCTGACGCTGATGGGCAAGGCCGGGCTGGTCAGCGCCAAAGGGCTGGGCGGCGTGCGCAAATACGCCATGGTCGCCATCCTGTTGCTGGCAGCGCTGGTCACCCCGCCGGATGTGGTGACGCAGCTGATCCTGTTCACGGTGGTTTACGGGCTGTATGAATTGTCGATCTTCCTTGTCGCGCAGGTTGAAAAGCGGCGCGAGGCGGATTTGCGGGCCCAGGGCCTGTGGGTCGAAGATGAAGAGGAAGACGACGATCTGGACGACGACGAACCCGAACCGTCGCAGGACCCGCGCCCATGACCGAAGGGGCGACCCTGCGCCGGATTGCCGAGGCGCTGGAACGCCTGCGCCCGGCACCGGGAAAGGCCCCCGATTTCACGGCCGCCGACGCCTTTGTCTGGCATGTGGGACCTGACCGGCTGGAACCCGTTGCGCGGGTGAACCGGGTCGATCTGGGGCTGCTGGTCGGCATCAACCGGTCGCGCGACACGCTGCTGGACAACACCCTGCAGTTCGCGCGCGGTCTGCCTGCCAACAACGCCCTGCTGTGGGGCGCGCGCGGCATGGGGAAATCCAGCCTTGTCAAAGCGATCCATGCCGAAGTTCTGAACCGGGGCGAACGGCTGAAAATCGTCGAGGTCCAGCGCGAGGATCTGCCGTCGATCGGGCGTCTGCTGTCGCTGCTGCGCGGCTCGGCCGAACGATTCCTGCTGTTTTGCGACGATCTGTCGTTCAGCCATGACGATCAGCATTATAAATCGCTGAAGGCGGTTCTGGACGGGGGCATCGAAGGGCGGCCCGACAATGTGGTGTTCTACGCCACCTCGAACCGCCGCCACCTGATGCCGCGCGACATGATCGAAAACGAACGCGGCTCGGCCATCAACCCGTCCGAGGCGGTCGAGGAAAAAGTATCGCTGTCGGATCGCTTCGGCCTGTGGCTGGGCTTTCACCCCTGCGATCAGGACGAATATCTGGCGATGATCCGGGGATATTGCGACGCTTACGGCGTGCAGATCGACGATGATACGCTGCGCGCCGAGGCTATCGAATGGCAGGCCACGCGCGGGGCGCGGTCGGGCCGGGTGGCATGGCAGTATTTCACCGATCTGGCCGGGCGCCGGGGCGTCACGCTGAACGCCTGAAAAAACTTTGTCACAGATCGGGGCCGCGCGCTGTCTAATCTATTAAAGACAGAAGGACAAAGGCCCCCATGACCCAGACAGATGACATTCAGGCCGCGCAGGCGGGCGACAAATCCGCATTGGAACGTCTGGTGCGCAGCGTGCAGGACCCGGTGCACCGGCTGGCGCTGCGGATGCTGGCCAATCCCGAAGACGCGCGCGAGGCGACGCAGGAAATCCTGATCCGGGTGATCACCAAACTGTCGACCTTTCGCGGCGACAGCGCCTTTCAGACATGGGTCTACCGGATCGCCACCAATTACCTGCTGACCGTGCGCAAGGGGATGCAGGGGCTGACGTTCGAAGTGTTCGAACAGGATCTGCACGCGGGCCTGTCCGAGGCCCCCGCCGCCGACGATACCGTGATGCTGAACGAGCTGCGGCTGGCCTGCACCATGGCGATGCTGCTGTGTCTGGATGTGAACCACCGCATGGCCTATGTGCTGGGCGATATTCTGGAAATGGACCAGCGCGAGGCGTCGGACCTTCTGGCGATCAGCCCCGAAAATTACCGCAAACGCCTGTCGCGGGCGCGGGGCGATGTGAAAGCCTTTACCGCGCGGGTCTGCGGGCTGGCCAATCCGGATGCGAAATGCAGCTGCCCTCGCCGTCTGCCCGCCGCGCGCGCGCTTGGCCGCGTGGGCCCCGCGCCGGTTCTGGCCGGGCGCGACACCCCCGCATACGATACCGTCCGGGCCGATGCCGCGCGGGTCGAGGCCGATCTGAAGGCGCTGACCCTGCAACGGGCGACCGGGCGGCTGGCCTGCCCGGATGACCTTGCCACCGCCCTTGTGGCGGCGGTGACCCCGCCGGGATAACCGGCACAAAACCACCACTCACAGGAGCAAACCAATGACCCGTTTTCTAACGGCGGCCGTGCTGTGCATGGCTGTCACCACCCCCGCTTTGTCACAGGAAGGACAGCAGATGAACGACGACCAGAAAGCCGTATTGAACACCATCACAGACATGACCCAGGCGTTTCACGCCAAGGATATCGACCGGGTGATGGCCAGCTATGAAGAACCTGCCACGATCATGTTCCAGCCGGGCGTTCCCAGCCAGGACCACGCCGGGGCCGTCGCCGGGTTTCAGGGGTTCTTCGGGTTTGATCCGACGTTCACCTATGGCGCGCATGAGGTGATCATCAACGGCGACACCGCCCTGCACATCACCCCCTGGACCATGACCGGTAAGCTGCCCGATGGCACGGCCATGTCCGACAAGGGGCTGTCGGTCGCCGTGTTGAAACGGCAGGCCGATGGCGGCTGGAAAATGGTGATCGACAACCCCTACGGCGCCCATGTGATGAGCGCCGAATAAGGCGCGGGTTTAGTTGAGATAGGGGACGGGATCGACGCTTTCGAACCCGTCCCGCACCTCGAAATGCAGAAAGCTGGGGTTGCCGGCGCGCACCGTGGCGATCTTTTGCCCGCGTTTGACCGTGTCACCCTTTTTCACCGTGATCGCGTCGATGTTGGCATAGACGGTCAACAGGTTGTCGGGGTGGCGCAGCACAAGGATCGGCACCTGATCGGTGTCGCGGGTGATGGCGGCCACGGTGCCGTCATCGGCAGCACCGACCGGGGTTCCGGCGGCGGCCGACAGGTCGATCCCGTCGTTCTTTTTCTTTTCATAGCCGCGAATGATCTTGCCCTGCACCGGAAAGGCCAGCCGCGAAGCGGTGGTTTTCTGCTTGGACAATTCGGGCGAGGGCAGGGGTTTGACCGCAACAGCCTTTTCGTCGGGCAGGGGTTTCTGCGCGCTTGGCGGGCTGGGGGCGGTCGATCCCTTGCCGGGGGCCGAGGTTGTGGCCGGTGCCACGGCGGCGGTGCGCGCGGCGGCGGCGGTCGGGATCAGCAGATATTGCGCTTCGCGCACGTTCAGATCGGGGCCCAGCCCGTTCCATTCGGCCAGCGACCGGACCGAGACATTGTAAAGCCGCGAGATCGAATAGGCGGTTTCGCCACGTTCGACCTTGTGGCGCACAGGTTCGGTCCCGGCGGGCACATTGGGGGTGGCGGGTGTCGCGGGCGCGCTGTTGGCGTCGGCGCGTTCGATCGCGCCCCCGGCCAGCGTGCTGATATCGATGGTTTCGGCGGGCTGGATCGCGCCGGTTGCCGCCGAAGGTTCGGCAACCCGGCGCGGCAGGGCGATAATCTCGCCCTCGCGCAGCGCCACGTTCTGATCGATGCCGTTGTAATTGGCCAGTTCCTGCGCGCCCAGTCCAACGCGCGAGGCGACATCGGCCACGCGGTCGCCGCGCCGGGCGACGGCCACCTGATAGTTGGAATAGGAAATCACGCCGCGGTCATCCGGTTCGGGCCGGGGCGCGGTGGCGTTGCGGACGGCATCGGTGGTGTCGATACCGGTGCCGGTGTTGCGCAGGTCGTAATCCAGCTGATCACACCCGGCAATGGCCACAAGGGCCGTGCCAAGGATCAGCGGGCGCAGTCGTGCGGTACGGGGGGCTGACATTGCTCTACTATCCTCAATTTAGGGTGCGCGCCGCGTGTTGATCCGGGCTGATCCCTGTCTACTCTTGGCCGAGCCCTTCCACCAGCGGTACGAAACGCACCGGGCGAAGCTCGTCATACTCGAACCCTTCGGGCGTGCGGGTGACCTTTATCAGGCTCTGAACCGCATCCGACTGTCCGACGGGCACCACCATGATACCGCCCTCGCGCAGTTGCGCCAAGAGGGGACCGGGGGGGTCTTCGGCGGCTGCGGTGACAATGATACGGTCAAACGGCGCCTGTTCGGGCAAACCGCGCGATCCATCGGCGGTCAGAACCGTGACATTGCTCAGGTTCAGCCGCTCGAACACCGCCTCGGCCTCTTTGACCAGCCGCTTGTGGCGTTCCACCGTATAGACCCGGCGCGCCAGCTGGCTGAGGATCGCGGCCTGATAGCCGGACCCGGTGCCGATCTCCAGCACCTTGTCGCGCGGCTGCACGTTCAGCGCCTGCGTCATCAGCCCCACGACCGAGGGCTGGCTGATGGTCTGGCCGCAGGCAATCGGCAGCGGCATATCTTCGTAGGTGCGGTCGGCAAACAGCCCGCCGGGCACGAAATCGGCCCGGTCGACCTTTTCCATTGCCGTCAGCACCCGGCTGTCGGTGACGCCCTTGGAGCGCAGCGCAAACAGGAACTGCATCTTGCGTTCGGCGTCGTCGCTGCTCATTCCAGCCGCTCTTTCAGGTCTGCCAGCGTGTCATGGGCGGTCAGATCGGCGCGCATCGGTGTGACGCTGATGAAACCGTTCAGGTTTTCATGCACATCGCTGCCCGGCGCGGTCGGGTTCTGCTGGCCGCCGCCCTTGATCCACAGGAATTTGCGCCCGGATGGCGAATGATGCGGTTCGACCCCGAAATTCGTATCTTTTCGATAACCTTGTGGCGCGACCTTGATGCCGCGTGTGTCGGCGGCGCGGACCGGCGGGAAGTTGACGTTATAGAACAGCCGGTAATCGTCCTGATCCCAATGGCCGCTGTCCAGCAGGCGCCGGACCGTGGCCGCGCCATGCTGGGCCGCGGTTTCGAATTGCAGGTCTTCGTGGCGGTTGATCGGCCCCAGATATTGCGACAGGGCGATGGCGGGCAGGCCCTGAAGGGCGGCTTCCATCGCGCCGCCGATCGTGCCGGAATACATGGCGTTTTCGCCCGCGTTATTGCCCCGGTTCACCCCCGACAGCACCAGATCGGGCCGCTGACCGGCCATGACATCGTAAAGCCCCGCCAGCACGCAGTCGGCGGGCGATCCTTCGGCGGCGAACCGGCGGTCGCCCATCTGGGCGATCATCATCGGGTGGGTATAGGAAATGCAATGCGCGACGCCCGATTGTTCGAACGCGGGGGCCACGATCCAGACCTCGCCCTCGGGGCCCGCGATGTCGGTGGCGATGGCTTCCAGAACCTTCAGTCCCGGCGCGTTGATACCGTCGTCATTGGTCAGAAGAATGCGCATGAAGTGCCTGCCTGGTTTGCCTGTTCCATTTTCAATAGTTCAGCAGGCGTCAGGCGGCAAGCCATGGCGGCACATGCGCGGGTGTCAGAGGCCCAGCGTATCCAGCAAACGCCGCGCCTCAACATGGGCATCGGCCAGGCGCGCGCGATCTTCGCCCGGGTAGAACCGGGCGCGGGTGGCGGTGGCCATGGGCTGCGGGGTGAAGCTGACGATCCGCGGTTTGCCCGATTTGGCGGTCTCGGCGGCCCAGCTTGCGAACAGCGCCCGTTGCGCGGCTTTGGCCGCCGCATAGGCGCCCAGAAACTTGCCGGTTGCGGGATCATCGACGAAAACCGCCGTGCCCGCATCGGCGGCGCGCAACAGCGGCGCCACGAAAGGGATCAGCTGACCGGTGGCGCGGATGTTGGTGGCGATCACCTTGTCCCAGTCCTTGTCGCCCAGATGATCGGCGGGGGTCAGGGGCGGCGTGTGAATCGCCGTATGCACCCACAGGTCCAGCTTGCCCCAGCGGTCATAGGTCGACCGGCACAGATGGCGCATCGCATCCGTATCGGTGATATCCATCGGCGCCAGCGTGGCGCTGCCGCCTGCGGCCTGAATACGGTCGTCCAGTTCCTCCAGCGCGCCGGTGGTCCGGGCGACGGCAAGGATGTGATGGGTCGGGGCAAGCGCCTCGGCGATGGCGGCGCCAAAGCCGCGCGATGCGCCGGTGACAAGGGCAATTTTTTGATCGGTCATGGGCGCGGTTTGGCGCGGAAACCGGCGGGCGTCAAGGGCTGGACGGTTGGCTGTTGCGCATGGCCGCACCCTGGCCTAGGCATCGGGCCAGAAAGCGGAGATCGACGACATGGTGGAACTGACCCTTGTGCGGCACGGACAGGCCCAGACCGGCGCCACGGATGAAAAAAGCTATGACCAGCTCAGCCCGCTGGGCCGGGATCAGGCCCAGTGGCTGGCCCGGCATTTTGCCGACACCGACCGCGGGTTCGACCATGTGATCAGCGGCACGCTGAACCGCCAGCGCGATACCGCCGCCGCGATCTGCGACGCGCTTGATCTAACGCTGCAACAGGACGTACGGCTGAATGAAATGGACTATTTCGGGCTGGCTGACTCGCTGAACCAGACCCATGCGCTGCCTATTCCCGATGACCGCGCCAGTTTCATCGCCCATGTGCCGCAGGTCCTGACCGCGTGGGAGGCGGGCAATATCCACAGCCATCTGGAAAGCTTCGACGCCTTCCAGACCCGGATAGGCGACATGATCGCCCTGGCCGAAGGTTTGGGCGGGCGTGTGTTGCTGGTCACCTCGGGCGGGGTGATCGGCATGGCCATGCGACAGTTGCTGTGGCTGGAGGTGCAGGTTTATGCCAATGTCATGCTGCAGATTCACAACACCTCGGTGCATCGCTATGTCAAGGCGGGCGATCATCTGGTGCTGGACGCCTTCAACGCCATTCCGCATCTGGAACGCGCCGACCGGGCCGCGGCACGGACCTATATCTGATGGCGCAGGGGCCGGTTTTCAAACCTCTGCCATAGCGGAAAACCCGATCTGACAATCCGTTTTGGACAATTGCGCAATCTGGATTTCTGAATGCCGACCCTGCGCCAACCCTGCGCTATTTTGTCCATTTAACACCTGCGCATAACGCCGTAGAAGGCAGAATGCTTTAACGAGTCTACCGAGAAACATCATGAAAACCTTAAGAAATATCATCATTGCCATCGCAATGATTCCCGGCGCCGTTTCGGCGGCGACATTCAGTGGTGAATTCTGGGATGCCCCTTCGCATATGCACGGTCTGGGGAACGCAGATGCGATGATCGCCTCTGGTCCTGCGACGGCAACGTTCCAGTCCACCGGCATCGACTATCCGCAAGGCATCGTCGGCAGCATTTCTGACAACACCACATTGGCGGCCTTTCTGGGCACCGATGCGGCCAGCCTGAGCGGCGCAACCACCACCAACCTTTACGCCAGCGTCTTTCGCTTTACCGGCTTTCTGGATCTGGCCGGCGGCGTACACCGGTTTTCCGTCGGCTCTGACGATGGCTTTCGCCTGACAATCGGCGATGAGGTCATCGGAACCGCGGGTCTGCGCGGGTTCAACACGACCCACATGGATTACGACACCGGGGCAGGCGGCCTGACGGCGTTTGAACTGATCTTCTTTGAAAATGGCGGCTCGACCGGCGTTCAGTTCTCGGTTGATGGCGGCATCGCGCAAGCCGCGGCTGCACCGTCAGCGGTTCCGCTGCCTGCCGGTTTGCCCCTGTTGGCCGTTGCGCTGGGTGTCTTTGGCATCGTGAACCGTCGCAAGACAGCCTGATCCAAGTCTGGCGTCAATCAGTGTAAAAGGCACCGCAGCGCAAGCTGCGGTGCCTTTTCTTATGTGGCGGCTGGCCAGACCTTCGGCAGACTGGCAGGAATGGCTGCAAGCCTGCCGAGGTTGGCCCTCTCGCACCGGGGGTGCGACCGAAGATTTGATTCGTCCTATTCGATGCCCGCCTTGCGCAATCCAAAGTTGTAATCTTGCGAAGGCTAAAATTTGGTCGATCCAAGCCGAGAACACCGATTTCTGTGTTCTTTTCGCATCTACCAGAGGTGAATCCCGGCGTTGATTTTGTCGGTTCTTGGACCGAATTCAGGGGCCGCCCTATGTAGGATGCGGCGCGATCCAAAACTGTTTGGTTTTTGATCGTACCATCTGACATGAGTGAATTAGTTATTAAGAGTAGGAACTTGTAGTGAATAAAATAGTCAGTTCGTTGTGTGCTCTTGGCTTTCTGGCGGCATGCGCCACGCCCGAGACTAAGGTTCTGCCCCCCTATCAACTTGCGGATGGACGCACATATCAGGACGTTGTGACCATCGGTTCCAACGGCAAGGGCACGTCCCCGACCGTTACCACCGTGACAACCTATGCGTTGGTCGACGGTCCGAAAGGCTCTGCAACCGAAGGTTGCGGTTGCGTGCTGAAACCGGTCGCGACGACAAGCGGGTCGCAGGCGGGCATCTATAACGTGATTGTTCCGGGCATCGCGGCGGGGGCGACGGCGGCGGTCGTGGCCGATGCACTGGATGATGATGATACTGTACAGACCACGACGGCCTCAGCCCCCACGCCCGTTGAACCACCCACCTCCGACATCCGTCTGAAAACGGACATCACGCGTCTGGCGACATTGGCTAATGGTATTCCCGTCTATTCGTTCAGGTATATCAAGGCCGAGGGTTTCGAGTTTCTTGATACGGACACGACATTCGTGGGTGTGATGGCGCAGGATCTGACGACAGATTATCCGCAGGCCGCCATTCTGCATGATGACGGGTTCTATCGGGTTGATTACCAGAAGATCGGCTTCAGGATGATGACGCTGGATGAGTGGAACCAGGTTCACTGACCCCTTGCAACGATGCGCTTGGAAAATGGGCCACCTGGTGGCCCATTTTTGTGAAAATGCGGTGCCGCATGGTTTTTATGCCAAGGCGGACAACCTGTCGTTCTTTGGGTTTTCGAAACGCTAGCTGCTAGCTAGCCGCCAGTATGGCTCATGTGGCGGCTGACCTGGCCGTCGGGGCGCTGGCGGGAATAGTCGAAATCATGGCCCTTGGGTTTCAGCCCGATCGCTTTGTGGATGGCGGCGATCAGCGGGGCGTCGTCATCGGGGTGTTCGCGCAGGGCCGGGCGCAGGTCGGCCATGTCTTCCTGTCCCAGACACATGTACAGCTCGCCGGTGCAGGTCATGCGCACCCGGTTGCAGCTTTCGCAGAAATTATGGGACAGCGGCGTGATGAACCCGATCTTCTGCCCACTTTCTTCCAGCCGGACATAGCGGGCGGGCCCGCCGGTGCGTTCGGCAAGATCGATCAGCGTATAGGTTTCGGCCAGTTGGCGGCGCACATCGTTCAGCGACCAATATTGGCCGACCCGGTCTTCGTTGCCCAGATCGCCCATCGGCATCACCTCGATAAAGGTCAGATCGATGTCGCGGGCGGCGCACCATTCGGTCAGGGTGAACAGCTCATCCTCGTTGAAATCCTTCAGCGCGACGGCATTGATCTTGATCCGCAGACCAGCGGCCTGCGCCGCATCGATGCCGCGCAGCACCTGCGCCAGACGGCCCCAGCGGGTGACGCGGGCGAATTTTTCTTCGTCCAGCGTATCAAGCGAGACATTCACCCGGCGCACGCCAGCGGCGTAAAGATCACCGGCAAACCGTTCCAGTTGCGATCCGTTGGTGGTCAGCGTCAGTTCCTTCAGCGCGCCGCTGTCCAGATGCCGGGTCATCGACTGGAAGAACGTCATGATCCCCTTGCGCACAAGGGGCTCGCCGCCGGTGATGCGCAGTTTTTCGACGCCCAGCCCGATAAAGGTGGTGCACATCCGCTCCAGCTCTTCCAGCGTCAGCAGCTCTTTCTTGGGCAGAAAGGTCATGTTTTCGGACATGCAGTAAACGCAGCGGAAATCGCAGCGGTCAGTGACCGAAACGCGCAGATAGGTGACGGCGCGGGCGAAGGGATCGATAAGTTGCGGTGTCATGTCAGGGAACCTAGATGGGCAAGGGGGCGCCGACAAGGGCGATAACGTTTATTGATGCGCCGTGCGGGCCGGTCTAGGGTGATGCGGCACTGGTTGGAGAGTGGAAATGCAAGTGGTTCGGGGTATGATGCGGGTGGCCTGTTGCGGGGCGATGGGGCTGGGGCTTTTGGGCTGTGCGCCGGGGACATTCGGGTCTTTGACGCCGCCGCCCGCGACCCCGACCGCCGAACAGCCCCGCCCGGAAGAGCGCCCCGTGGCCGCCCCGCCGAAAAACGCCCGTACGCCCGAACAGTTCGACACCACCACCCCTGAACAGCGCGCGGCGGCGACGCAGGTCAAACCGGCGGGCGACAAGGCGCTGGGGCGCACCATCGCGGCCCTGGGCAACCCCACCGATCCGGGGTTCTGGGCGAAAACGCCGCTGGTCACGACCGTCACGCCGGGGCGGCTGGAGAACCCGGTGACCAAGAAATCCGTGCTGGTCGAACTGCGCCCGCTGGATGCGGGCGACAGCGGCGGCAGCCAGGTCTCGCTGGCTGCCCTGCGCGCGCTTGAGGTGTCGCTGACCGGGCTGCCGGAACTGGTGGTCTATGCCCGCTAGGGGCGCGGCTTAGGGCAGATAGCGCGCGGCCTCTTTCCGGGCCGAGGGGCGCATCCGGTCGCCATGGGCGTCCAGAAAGGCGCGGGTGCGGTCGGGATCGTGTTTCGACAGATCGCGCAGCCACCAGCCGACGGCCTTTTGAATGAACCAGTCCGGATCATCGACATAGGTGGCGGCCCAGCCCAGCACCCGGTCGCGCGTGGCAAGTTCGGCAGGTTTCGGGAAATTCTGTTTGGTCCAGGGCAGGGTCATGACCAGGGCGGCCCGTTTGGTCCAAAGGTGATCGGACGTGGTCCAGCCTTCGACCTGATCCAGCCGCGCGGGGTCCGCCAGCAGCCGTTTCTGACCGGCAATCGCGACGTGATCGGCGATGGCCCAGCCGTCGAAATCGGGCACCCAGGATGCGATCAGGGCCCAGACCTCGGTATCGGGGCGAATGCGCGCCTGCGTCAACAGCTTGGCCGCCGCGATCCGCGCCTCGTGGATATTGCTGTCCCACAACCCGCGCGCCAGTTCCAGCCGCTGGTCCAGCGTGATTTCCTTGCGCCACACCTTTGTCAGATCGTCGATCACCGGATTGGCCACGCCCAGATAATCGCGCGGGACCTTGTGATAGGCGGCCATTTCGGCGGCTTTGCCGGGGGTGGCGGCGGCGCGCAGGGCCTCCAATGCCATCTCGGGCGTCATTCGACCGTCACCGATTTCGCCAGATTGCGGGGCTGATCGACATCGGTGCCTTTGGCCACCGCCGTGTGATAGGCCAGCAATTGCGCGGGCAGGGCGTAGAGAACCGGGGCAAACAGATCGCTGACCGGCGGCAGGATGATGGTTTTCCAGACGCCATCCCCGGCGATCCGCGCGCCTTCGGTATCGGTGATCAACAGCACCCGGCCACCACGGGCCATGACCTCTTGCATATTCGACACGGTCTTGTCGAACAGCGCGTCGCGCGGGGCCATGACGATCACCGGCACATGTTTGTCGACCAGCGCGATGGGGCCGTGCTTCAATTCGCCCGAGGCATAACCTTCGGCGTGTATATAGCTGATTTCCTTGAGTTTCAGAGCGCCTTCCAGCGCCAAGGGGAACATCGCGCCGCGCCCCAGGAACAGCACGTCGCGCGCCTCGGCCAGTTTTTGCGCGACGGCGTCGATTTCGGGGCCTTGACCCAGCGCGATATTCATCAGCCCCGGCAGGTTGCGCAGATCCGACAGATGTGTGGCCATGTCATCGGCGGTCAGATGCCCCCGAGCCACCGCCGCCTTCAGCGCCAAAAGTGCCAGAACGGTCAGCTGACAGGTGAATGCCTTGGTCGAGGCGACGCCGATCTCGATCCCGGCCTGAATCGGCAGGATGATGTCGCTTTCCCGCGCGATGCTGCTTTCGGGAACATTGACCACCGCCACGATCGTGTCGGCCTTGTCGCGGCAATAGCGCAGGGCGGCCAGAGTGTCGGCGGTTTCGCCCGACTGGCTGACAAACAGCGCCACATTGCGCGCCGGGATCGGCGGCTCGCGGTAACGGAATTCGCTGGCGACATCGACCTCGACCGGCAGGCCGGCCAGTTGTTCAAACCAGTATTTGGCGGTCAGGCAGGCCAGATAGGCGGTGCCGCAGGCCACCATGGTGATCCGGTCCACGGTGGCGAAATCAATGTCAGCGCCGGGCAGGGTGACATCGCGCCCGTCCGCCGTCAGGTAATGCGAAATCGCATCGCCCAACACGACCGGCTGTTCGGCGATTTCCTTGGCCATGTAATGTTTGTGCCCGGCCTTTTCGACGCGCGCGCTGTCTTGCGCGATGGTCTTGGCAGCGCGATTGGCCAGCTTGCCCTGTGCGTCGCGAATCTCAACCCCTGCGCGGGTGACGACGGCGCGGTCGCCTTCCTCCAGATAGGTGATCGTGTCGGTCATCGGCGCCAATGCGATGGCGTCCGAGCCCACGAACATTTCGCCGTCGCCATGACCGATGGCCAGGGGCGAGCCTTTGCGCGCGGCGACGATCAGGTCCTCTTCGCCGTCGAACAGGAAACACAGGGCAAAGGCGCCTTCCAACTGATCCAGCGTCTTGAACGCGGCCTCGACCGGGGCCAGCCCCGCGGCCATGTGGTGCTGGGTCAGCAGGGCGACGGTTTCGGTGTCGGTTTCGGTTTCAAACCCGATCCCGGCGGCATCCAGCTGCGCGCGCAGGTCGCGAAAGTTTTCGATTATCCCGTTGTGAACCACCGCCACCGGTCCGGCCTGATGCGGGTGGGCGTTGGTCACCGAGGGCGCGCCATGTGTGGCCCAGCGGGTGTGCCCGATCCCCGATTTGCCCGCCAGCGGGTCATGCACCAGCGTATCGCTGAGGTTGATCAGCTTGCCCACCGCGCGCCGCCGGTCCAGATGGCCGTCGTTCACCGTGGCGATCCCGGCGCTGTCATAGCCGCGATATTCCAGCCGTTTCAGCGCCTCAAGGATGATCGGCGCGACCTCATGGGTGCCCAGCACCCCGACAATACCGCACATGTTATTCGGCCTCTTTCTGTTTGCGGGCCTTTGCGGCCTTCAATCTGTCGAACATCCGGCGCGCGAACCCCGGTTTGATTTCTTGCCGGGCGCGTCCCAGCGCCAGCGCGCCGTCCGGCACGTTGCTGGTGATGACTGAACCCGAGGCGGTCATCGCCTCGTCCCCCACGGTCACCGGTGCGATCAGCATGGTGTCCGATCCGATAAAGGCGCGGGCGCCGATTGTTGTGTGGTGTTTGAACACGCCGTCATAATTGCAGGTCACGGTGCCTGCGCCGATGTTGGTCGCCTCGCCGACCGAGGCATCGCCGATATAGGACAGGTGATTGACCTTGGCGCCTTCGCCCAGCGTGGCATTCTTGATCTCGACGAAATTGCCGACGCGGGTGTTTTCCGACAGCTCGGCGCCGGGGCGCAGCCGGGCATAGGGGCCGACGATTGCGCCGCGCGACACATGGCAGCCTTCCAGATGGGAAAAGGCGCGGATGGTGGCGCCGGTTTCCACGGTCACGCCGGGGCCGAAGACCACATTGGGTTCGATCATCGCATCGCGGCCGAGATAGGTGTCACGGGCGAAAAATACGGTGTCGGGGGCCTGCATCGTCACCCCGTCCTCCAGGGCGGCGGCGCGGGCGCGGGCCTGAAACGCGGCTTCGGCCCGGGCCAGTTCGGCGCGGGTATTGATGCCCAGCGTTTCGGCCTCATCGCAGGTGACGGCGGTGGCCGACAGCCCGCGCGCGCGGGCCAGTTCCGGCACATCGGTCAGGTAATATTCCCCGGCGGCATTGTCGTTGCCCACCGCGTCGATCAGATCGAATAGCGTGGCGCTGTCGGCGGCCAAAACCCCGCTGTTGCATAGGGTTATGGCGCGTTCTTCGGCGCTGGCGTCCTTGAATTCCACGATCCGGTCCAGCGTGTCGCCCTGCATCACCAGCCGGCCATAGCGGCCGGGATCGGCGGCTTTGAACCCCAGAACCACGATGTCATGGGCCGCACGCGCCTGCGCCATCGCCGCCAGCGTTTCGGGTTGGATAAAGGGGGTGTCGCCATAAAGCACGATCACATCACCCGTGAACCCGTCCAACGCGGCGCGCGCTTGCGCCACCGCATGGGCGGTGCCCAGCTGTTCGTCCTGCCGGACCACAATCGCGCCGTCATCATGGGCCTGCACCGCCCGTTCGACCGCATCGGCGCCGTGTCCGGCCACAACCACGATCCGCTCCGGTTCCAGCGCGGCACCCGAGGCCATCGCATGCACGATCATTGGCGCGCCCGCGATGGGGTGCAGCACCTTGGGCAGGTCGGAATTCATCCGCGTGCCCTGTCCGGCAGCAAGAATGATAAGTGCGGTTGCCATGTCGTCTGCCCCTTTTATTCTGTTGCTGCACCTTTTATCGGGGTTGGGCCGGTTCGCAAGGGCAGGGCAGATCAAAAGGCGTTTCGCATCATTTCAACACTCGGCGGAAAAGCGCCGGAAAGGGGCCCATGCGCACGGTAATCTTCGATCTTGACGGCACGCTGGCCGATACCAGCGGCGATCTGATTGCCGCGGCCAATGCCTGTTTTGCCGGGCTGGGACTGGGCGCACCGCTGGACCCGGTGGGCGATAAGGTCACCGCGTTTCAGGGCGGGCGGGCGATGCTGCGGCTGGGGTTCGACCGGGTGCGCCCGGATTGGGCCGAGGGCGATATCGACGCGCAATTTCCGCAGCTTCTGCGCCATTACGGCGACCATATCGACGTGCACACCATGCTGTATCCCGGCGCGGTCGAAGCGGTAGAGGAGTTGCGCCACGCCGGGTTTGCGGTGGGCATCTGCACCAACAAACCCGAAGCGCTGGCGCAGGTCCTGCTGACCCGGCTGGGCGTGCGCGGGATGTTCGGATCGCTGATCGGGGCCGATACATTGCCGACCCGCAAACCCGACCCCGCGCCCTATGTCGCCTCGGTCACACAGGCGGGCGGGCAGGTGGCGCGATCCATGCTGATCGGCGACACCGCCACCGACCGCAACACCGCGCGCGCCGCCGGGGTGCCCTGCGCGCTGGTCACCTTCGGCCCCGAAGGCCATGGCGTGGCGGCACTGGAGCCAGAGGCCTTGCTGCATGATTACCCGTCACTGTTTGCGCTGGCCGATGGGGTGTTGCCGATCTAGGGGTGGGCCGGTCAGGTGGTGGAACTGCTGGATGACCGCCTTGAGTTCAGACCTACATAAAGCACCCCACGGTGGAAGTTTGGACCACCCAACTGTTTTGAAAGCTGCTCATGGCACACACAAATAAAGTCATCCGCTCAATTAATCTGGATGGTGAAGCCATCTGCGTCGATGTTTTTCTGCGTCCTGACGGCACTTACGGCTTTGATGAATTTCGAAGAGACCCGGAGGATGGTCGGGGTTGGTATAGCATAGGGCACTATGGCGCAGCCTCTTTCGGGTCTTTCGATCAAGCATTGGCGGAAGCGAAAGTAAGGGTTTCATGGTTGGCTGATGCCATTGCTGAATGACAGCCTGCGTCCCGCATAGCGGACATTGACCTGCACCCCGCTTGCCCCCAATGTGCCCCAAAAGCCGGAGGCCCGATGAGCGAAGTTTTCCAGGGTGCGTTCACCCAGCAGGAACCGATCTGTGACGACGGGATCGCGGCGGCGGTGCGGGTGATGCGGCATGGGCGGTTGCATCGCTATAACACCCTGCCGGGTGAGGTGTCAGAAACCGCCGCATTGGAACAGGAATTCGCCACCGCCACGGGGGCGAAATTCTGTCTGGCCGTCGCTTCGGGCGGCTATGCGATGGGCTGCGCGATGCGGGCCCTGGGCGTGCGGGCGGGCGACAGGGTGCTGACCAACGCTTTCACGCTGGCGCCCGTGCCCGGTGCCATTGCCAGCCTTGGCGCCCGGCCGGTGTTCGTCGAGGTGCGCGAAGACCTGACCATCGATCTGGCCGATCTGGACCGCCAGATTGCAGCCAGCGGCGCGCGGGTGCTGTTGCTCAGCCACATGCGCGGCCATATCTGCGACATGCAGGCGCTGATGGCGCTGTGCGATGGCGCGGGCGTCGCGGTGATCGAGGATTGCGCCCATACGATGGGGGCGGCGTGGGACGGCGTGCCTTCGGGGCGGCATGGGGTTTTTGGCTGCTATTCGACCCAGACCTACAAGCATATGAATTCGGGCGAGGGCGGTCTGCTGATCTCGGACGATCCAGAGCGGATGGCGCGGGCGATCATCCTGTCGGGGTCTTATATGCTGTATGACCGGCACGATGCCGCGCCGCCGCCCGAGGTGTTTGCCGATATCCGCTATGAAACGCCCAATGTGTCGGGCCGGATGGACAATCTGCGCGCGGCAATCCTGCGCCCGCAACTGCGCAACCTGGCGCAGCGGGGCGAAACCTGGAACGCGCTCTACCATGTGGTCGAGGCGGGGCTGCGCGACACGCCCGGCCTGACCCTGATCCAGCGGCCCGAAAAAGAACAATTCGTCGCCTCGTCCTTTCAATTCCTGCTGCGGGATTGGGCCGCATCGGCGGTGCAGGATGTGGTGGCACGCTGCGCCCGGCGCGGTGTCGATCTGAAATGGTTCGGCGCGGCGGAACCTGCGGCCTTCACCTCGCGCTATGACAGTTGGCGCTATGCCGATCCGCCGAAATTGCCGCAGACCGACCGGGTGCTGGCGGGTATTCTGGATATGCGCCTGCCGCTGACCTTCAGCCCCGAGGACTGCGCCCAGATCGCGCGGATCATAAGGGCTGAGGTATCGGCGGTCTGGCAGGCAGAGGACGGCATCGCAAGAGAGGGGACAGCATGACCATCAGATTACATCATTGCCACGAGGCCCGCTCGATGCGGGTGCTGTGGTTGCTGAACGAACTGGGCGTGGATTTCGATCTGGTGGTTTATCCGTTCGATGCCACCCTGCGGTCGCCCGCCTTTCTGGCGCTGAACCCGGCGGGGCGGGTGCCCGCGCTGGAAATCGACGGGCAGGTGATGTTCGAAAGCGGCGCGATCGTCGAATACCTGTGCGAGCGCTTCCCCGATTCCGGTCTGGGCCGCGCGCCCGGCGATGCCGACCGGATGCAATGGCTGATCTGGGTGCATTTCGCCGAAACCCTGTCCCAGCACGTGGCGACGCTGAACCAGCAGCATGTGGTGCTGTATGAGGATCACATGCGCAGCCCGATCATCATGAAGATCGAGGCAAAGCGCGTCGAGAAATGTTTCGAGGCGCTGGAAACGCGGCTGAACGCGGTCGGGGGCGATGCGCCCTATCTGTTGCCGTCGGGGTTTTCGGCGGCCGATGTGGCGGTGGGGCAGGCGGTCTATATGGCGCGGTTCTTTGTGCACAGCGACCCGTTCATGCGGTTGCACGACTGGTATACCCGCATCACGGCGCGCCCGGGTTTTGCCGCGTCTTTGCCGCCAAAAGGGGCCGACCGGCTGTTTGCGCAGCCGTTTTATCCGCCATGGCCGATGCCCGCCGCCCCGGCGCGTTAGGCCGGAAATCGCGGCAATCTGCCAAGCCAAGTGGCAAAGCATGCGACCCGATCATTTTATAGCCGCAAAAGGCGGTTGCCTGTACGAGCTTTGGTTGACCCGCCCGAACGGCGGGGGTAAACCCGGTTCCAGCAACCGACAGCGCGCAAACCCCGTGCGAAAAAGGAGAGCCACCCCGTGGAAGAGCTGCTGAGAGAATACCTTCCGATTCTCGTATTTCTTGTTCTGGCCGTGGGACTTGGCCTTGTCCTGATCCTGGCCGCCGTGATCATCGCGGTCCGTCACCCCGATCCGGAAAAAGTGTCTGCCTATGAATGCGGGTTCAACGCCTTTGACGACGCGCGGATGAAATTCGACGTGCGGTTCTATCTGGTGGCCATCCTGTTCATCATCTTCGACCTGGAAATCGCCTTTCTGTTCCCCTGGGCCGTGGCCTTCGGGTCGGTCGGGCTGGTCGGGTTCTGGTCGATGATCGTCTTTTTGGCCGTGCTGACCATCGGATTTGCCTATGAGTGGAAAAAAGGAGCCCTGGAATGGGAGTAGCAACCGGAGCCAACACCGCCGGTGCCGACCTTGAGGTGGCCACTCAGGCGCTGAACAAGGATTTGCAGGACAAGGGTTTCCTGCTGACCTCGACCGAGGATATCATCAACTGGGCCCGCACCGGCAGCCTGCACTGGATGACCTTCGGTCTGGCCTGTTGCGCGGTCGAAATGATGCACACCTCGATGCCGCGCTATGACGCGGAACGGTTCGGCATCGCCCCGCGCGCCAGCCCGCGCCAGTCCGACGTGATGATCGTGGCCGGCACCCTGACCAATAAAATGGCGCCCGCGCTGCGCAAGGTTTACGACCAGATGCCCGAGCCGCGCTATGTGATCTCGATGGGGTCCTGCGCCAATGGCGGCGGCTATTACCACTACAGCTATTCGGTGGTGCGCGGCTGTGACCGGATCGTGCCGGTCGACATCTATGTGCCCGGCTGCCCGCCGACGGCCGAGGCGCTGCTGTACGGCATCCTGCAACTGCAACGCAAAATCCGCCGCACGGGGACGATTGTACGATGACCGAAGCCCTGAACGAACTTGGCGCGCATATCGAATTGAAACGCCCCGATTGCGTGCTGTCCTATGCGATCGAGAATGACGAGCTGACGGTGCATATCGCGCCGTCGTCGCTGGTGGCTTTTGTCGAGTTTCTGAAATCCGACGCCACCTGCCGGTTTTCGACGCTGGTGGATATCACGGCGGTCGATTACCCGACCCGCGATGCGCGGTTCGACGTGGTGTATCATTTCCTGTCGATGTACCAGAACCAGCGCCTGCGCGTGAAAACGGCGGTGCGCGAGGCCGATATGGTGCCGTCGATCATCGACCCCTATCCGGCGGCCAACTGGTTCGAACGCGAAGTCTTTGACATGTATGGCATTCTGTTCACCGGCCATCCCGACCTGCGCCGCATCCTGACCGATTACGGTTTTCGCGGCTATCCGCTGCGCAAGGATTTCCCGACCACCGGCTATACCGAAGTGCGCTATGACGAGGCCCAGAAACGGGTGGTCTATGAGCCGGTGACGCTGGTTCAAGAATACCGGCAGTTCGATTTCATGAGCCCCTGGGAGGGTGCGGAATACATTCTGCCCGGCGATGAAAAGCAGGACGAGGCCAAAGGGTAGCGGGATGAACGGGGCGACACTCTTGTTCGGATTGGGGGCGACCAAGGCGGGGACCAGCTGGCTTTACCGCTATCTGTCCGCCCATCCGGAGTGTCATCTGCGCACCATCAAGGAACTGCATTTCTTCGACACCATCGACGATGGAAACCCCGCGCGCCGGCAGCAGGTGCTGGAACAGCAACGCGCCCGGATCACCGGGGACGGGGCAAGGGCCGCCCGGCGCCGGGCCGATCTGGACGACTGGATGCAGGTCACCGCCAGCGGGGACGAGGCCGCCTATCTGGCCTATCTGCAAAAGGGGCTGACCGATCAACGCCTTATTGCTGACATAACCCCTGCGTATTCCTTACTGTCGGAGGGGCGTTTGAAACGGATGGCCAGTATGGCCTCAGATGTACGGTTTGTGTATCTCATGCGGGATCCGGTCGAAAGATTGTGGAGCCACGTGCGCATGATCGCGCGGCGCCAAAGTGATGCGCAGTCTGGGCTTTCGCACCGGGCCGGAGAGATTTTGCGCGACGCCCTGTCGGGCGGCCAGAACCAGATCACCAAACGGGGCGATTACCGCACGATCCTGACCCGGCTGGCCGCAGCGCTTGACCCATCGCGTCTGTTCCTGGGCTTTTTCGAAGATATGTTCAGCGATTCAGGGATCACCCGGATATGTGGCTTTCTGGGGCTGACCCCACGTCCGATGCGGATGGAAAAGCGCGTGCATGCGGGCGTGGAATTGCCTATGACCGACGCGCAGCGTGCGGATGCTTTTCAGTATCTGCGCCCGCAGTATGATTTTGTCGCGGCCCGGATGGGCCGCGTTCCCGCAGCGTGGGATACCAACAGGGTGAGGGTGTAACCGATGGACGGCAACTTCAACGACGCGTTGACGGGCGAACAGAAAATCCGCAACTTCAACATCAACTTTGGCCCGCAACACCCTGCGGCGCATGGTGTTTTGCGTCTTGTGCTGGAACTGGACGGCGAAATCGTCGAACGCTGCGATCCGCATATCGGCCTGCTGCACCGTGGCACCGAAAAGCTGATGGAAAGCCGAACCTATCTGCAGAATCTGCCGTATTTCGACCGGCTGGATTATGTGGCGCCGATGAATCAGGAACACGCTTGGTGTCTGGCCATCGAAAAACTGACCGGGACCGAGGTGCCGCGCCGCGCGTCGCTGATCCGGGTGCTGTATTCCGAAATTGGCCGTATTCTGAACCACCTGCTGAACGTCACCACACAGGCGATGGACGTCGGCGCGCTGACCCCGCCGCTGTGGGGCTTTGAAGAGCGTGAAAAGCTGATGGTGTTTTACGAACGGGCCTGCGGGGCGCGTCTGCACGCGGCCTATTTCCGGCCCGGCGGCGTGCATCAGGACCTGCCGCCTGCGCTGATCGACGATATCGACACATGGGCGGATGAGTTTCCGGCGGTGCTGGACGATATTTCCGAGCTGCTGACCGAAAACCGCATTTTCAAACAGCGTAACGCCGATATCGGCGTGGTCAGCGAACAGGATGCGCTGGATTGGGGGTTCAGCGGCGTGATGGTGCGCGGATCGGGCATGGCCTGGGACCTGCGGCGCGCGCAACCCTATGAATGCTATGACGAATTCGACTTTCAGATTCCGGTTGGCAAGAATGGCGACTGCTATGACCGCTATCTGTGCCGGATGGCCGAAATGCGCGAAAGCCTGAAGATCATCAAACAGGCCTGCGCCAAGCTGCGGGTCGAAAAGGGCGATGTTCTGGCGCGCGGCAAGCTGACACCGCCCGCACGGGGCGAGATGAAGACCTCGATGGAGGCTTTGATCCATCACTTCAAGCTTTATACTGAAGGCTTCCACGTTCCGGCAGGCGAGGTTTACGCCGCGGTCGAGGCGCCCAAGGGCGAATTCGGTGTCTATCTGGTGGCCGATGGCAGCAACAAACCTTACCGCGCCAAACTGCGCGCGCCGGGGTTTTTGCACCTGCAGGCGATGGATTATCTTGCAAAGGGCCATCAACTGGCTGACGTGGCCGCGATTATCGGCACCATGGACGTTGTATTTGGGGAGATCGACCGGTGACACGGCGCGACCTTCCATCGAAAGTTTCTGGGTGGGGACCCACTGAGTACGGGCAATGTGTCTGTGCTTTTACATCCATACCGGCAGATGCCGGTGAAAAGGAGTAAGACCCATGAAGACCCTGAAGACCCTTGCACTTTGTGCAGTATTCACCTCGTCGGCGGCTTTTGCTGACGATCCCATCGTGCCGACCGAAGCGGAACTGGACAGCATGCGCTCTGCGATTGCATCTGTCGGTTGCGTGGTGGACACCGACGAAGCCGCCGATGCCGTCGAAGACGCAACCGGTTTCAACGAAGAGCTGCTGCAAGCCTCTGTTGAACAACTGCGCGTCTACGAAGAAATCATCGATGCGACGGACGAAGGCGGCATCAAACTTGTTTCCGGAAACTGTGAGGCCTAATGCTTCGACGCCTGCATCACGACCAGCCTGAGTCCTTTGCCTTTACGCCAGACAATCTGGCATGGGCAAAGGCACAGGTGACCAAGTTCCCCGAAGGCCGTCAGGCCAGCGCCATCATCCCGCTGTTGTGGCGGGCCCAGGAGCAGGAAGGCTGGCTAAGCCGTCCGGCGATCGAATATGTCTGTGACATGTTGGGTCTGGCCTATATTCGGGGCCTTGAGGTCGCGACATTCTACTTCATGTTTCAGCTGCAACCGGTTGGTTCCGTGGCACATATTCAGATTTGCGGGACCACGTCCTGCATGATCTGCGGTGCCGAAGACCTGATCGGGGTCTGTCAGGACAAGATCGCGCCCAAAGCGCATCAATTGTCCGCCGACGGCAAATTCAGCTGGGAAGAGGTCGAATGTCTTGGGGCGTGTTCAAACGCTCCGATGGCGCAGATCGGAAAAGACTATTACGAAGACCTCACCGCCGAGAAACTGGCGATGATCATTGACGAGCTGGGCGCGGGCAAGACCCCCGTGCCCGGCCCGCAGAACGGCCGCTATGCCGCCGAACCACTGGGCGGGCTGACCAGCCTGAAAGAATTCGACAGCGGGCGCACGCAATATAACGCCTCGGCGCAGGCCGCGGTTGATCTGGGCGACACGGTCAAACGGATCGACGGCACCGAAGTGCCGCTGTTGACCCCCTGGCTGGGGAAAACCGGCGGCACCGCGACCAAGGCGAAACCTGCGCCAAAGACCGCACCCGCGGCCAAGGCCCCCGCAAAACCGGCAGCGAAACCTGCCGCCAAAGCACCGGCCCCGCAAGCGGCTGTCAGCGCGGAAGGGCAAAAGCCTGCCGGTTTGACAGAAGCGCGTGCCGGTGGCGCCGACGATCTGAAGCTGATCAAAGGTGTCGGCCCCAAACTGGAATCCTTGCTGAACAGCCTTGGGTTCTTCCATTTTGACCAGATTGCCGGATGGACCGTTGAAGAGGTGTCCTGGGTCGATCAGAACCTTCAGGGGTTCAAGGGCCGGGTCAGCCGCGACAATTGGATAGATCAGGCCAAAGTCCTGGCCAGCGGCGGAACAACCGAGTTTTCCGAACGCACCAAAAAAGGGTGACATGCCTGCAAGCTGACCGAGTAACCTGGGGGATAACAACATGACCGCAACATCCGAAAGCATGGACTGCAACAAGAAATGCTGGATTATGGCCGCCATCGTGGGGCTGATCGTCGCTATTTTGATGTTGATTGGTGGCTATTCCGCCTTGCCCGCGCTGTTTATCGGGGTGGTTGCGTTCTTTCTGGTCGGGCTGTTGCTGACATGGCTGTTGTGCATGCCAGCCGAACGGGCGCGCACCACCATCCCCACCGAACCCGTGGCGGCAGAGACACTGGCCTCTGCGGCGGCGGTTTCCGGGTCTTCAAACGATCATGTCGCCGATTCCCCCGATGATGCCGAAGGCCCTGCGCCCGCGCCTCAGAAGGTTGACATCACACCGGCGCAGGCCGATGCGGCCGTTGCCGCGGCAGGCCCGGCCAAAGTGTCGGAAGACGCCGACCGCGAACCTGATGCGGCGGCGGTGGCGATACCGGATTACGACGGCGACGGGGTGCATGAAGGCACCGATGAAGGCATGCGTCCCGCAACGCTGGACGGCCCGCGCGACGGTCAGGCCGATGATCTGAAAAAGATCAAAGGCGTGGGCCCCAAGCTGGAACAGCTGCTGCAGTCGATGGGCTTTTATCATTTCGATCAGATCGCGGGCTGGTCGGCACAGGAAATCGCCTGGGTCGATGCGAACCTGAAAGGCTTCAAGGGCCGGGTCAGCCGCGGCAACTGGGTCGAACAGGCCAGCCTTCTGGCGGCCGGTGGCGAAACCGCGTTTTCGAAAAAGGTCGACAAGGGCGGCGTATACTGAGGTGACAATGACACGGGGGCTGGATCAGGAACAGGCATTGGCCCGGCAGGGGCGGATCATCGCGGTCATCATTGCCCTTGCGGGCGTGGTGGCGATCATCGCGCCCTGGCTGACGCGTATAGCCGGGCTGCCGCTGCGGTTCGAGATGCTGTTTTACCTGATTTCGCTGGCTGGTTTCATCTTGGCGCTGGCAATGACATATCAGATCTGGCGCAAGCGCCGGACCAACGAAGGACGATAGTATGCTGAAAGATCAGGATCGGATCTTTACCAACCTTTACGGGATGCACGACCGCACGCTGGCGGGCGCCAAGGCCCGTGGGCATTGGGATGGCACCGGCGGCATCGTGAAAAAGGGCCGCGACTGGATCATCGACCAGATGAAGGCCAGCGGGCTGCGCGGGCGCGGCGGGGCAGGGTTCCCCACCGGTCTGAAATGGTCGTTCATGCCCAAGGAAAGCGACGGGCGTCCGGCCTATCTGGTGGTCAATGCCGATGAATCCGAACCGGGCACCTGCAAGGACCGCGAAATCATGCGCCACGATCCGCATACGCTGATCGAAGGCTGCCTGATCGCCAGTTTCGCGATGAACGCGCATACCTGCTATATCTACCTGCGCGGCGAATATATTCGCGAACGCGAGGCGCTGCAGGCCGCGATCGACGAAGCTTATGATGCGGGGCTTTTGGGCAAGAACGCCGCCGGCTCGGGCTGGGATTTCGATCTGTTCCTGCACCACGGCGCGGGCGCCTATATCTGCGGCGAGGAAACCGCGCTGCTGGAAAGCCTTGAGGGCAAGAAGGGCATGCCGCGGATGAAACCGCCGTTCCCGGCGGGGGCGGGGCTTTACGGCTGTCCGACCACGGTGAACAATGTGGAATCCATCGCCGTGGTGCCGACGATCCTGCGCCGCGGCCCCGATTGGTTCGCCGGGTTCGGGCGTCCGAACAACGCGGGCACCAAACTGTTTGCCATCAGCGGCCATGTGAACAACCCCTGCGTGGTCGAAGAGGAAATGTCGATCGGGTTCGAAGAGCTGATCGACCGCCATTGCGGCGGCATTCGCGGCGGCTGGGACAATCTGAAGGCGGTGATCCCCGGCGGGTCCTCGGTGCCGATGCTGCCGCGCGACGTGATGAAAGACGCGATCATGGATTTCGACTGGCTGCGCGAACAGCGGTCGGGCTTGGGCACGGCGGCGGTGATCGTGATGGATCAGTCGACCGATGTGATCAAGGCGATCTGGCGGCTGGCGAAGTTCTATAAACATGAAAGCTGTGGCCAGTGCACGCCCTGTCGCGAAGGCACCGGCTGGATGATGCGGGTGATGGACCGTCTGGTCACGGGCGACGCCGAACCCGAAGAGATCGACATGCTGCTGGATGTGACCAAACAGGTCGAAGGCCACACGATCTGCGCGCTTGGCGATGCGGCGGCCTGGCCCATTCAGGGTCTGATCCGCCATTTCCGGGACGAGATCGAGGATCGGATCAAACACAAACGCACTGGCCGGGTCAGTGCGGTTGCGGCTGAATGACCTTTTGCAGGGCAAAGCCCAACAGGGTCCCATCATGAAGAAAAAGCCTCGCCCATCCGAGGGAATTGCGCAATATCGCTTCGAAGGGGGCGATATCGCACAGGATATCCGCGACAAATACGGTTTCGACGGCGATCTGCTGGACATCTTTGTCCAGCACAAGGGCGACGTGGTGCACAAGTGGCATCACTATATCCCGCTGTATGACCGTTACTTCAGCCGCTACCGCAATACGCCGGTCAGGTTTCTGGAGATCGGTGTGTCCAAGGGCGGCAGCCTTCAGATGTGGCGCAAATATCTGGGCGACGAGGCGGTGATCTTTGGCATAGACATCAATCCTGACTGTGCCGCCTATGACGGGGACGCCGGGCAGGTGCGCATCGGATCACAGGCCGACCCGGAGTTTCTGACCTCTGTCATCGACGAAATGGGCGGCGTCGACGTTGTGCTGGACGATGGAAGCCACCAGATGGATCATATCGAGGCATCGCTGAAGGTTCTGTTTCCACGGCTGAGCAACGGCGGAACCTATATGATCGAAGATTTGCATACCGCCTATTTGCCAAACTGGGGCGGTGGGTTCCGCTCAAGGAAGAACTTTTTCAATCTTCTGCGCAAAGTCTTTGACGATATGCATCTTTGGTATCACGACAAAAGGCCAAGAATACCCGAACTCGAAGGAGAGGTTGCGGGGGTGCATGTTCACGATTCTATCGTGGTGTTTGACAAGGCAAAGGTTTCCGCGCCGACCCATTCCAAGGTATCGTGACTGCGGAACAGGAACTCTTGGACCGGAGGGCTGCGATGACGCAGACGCCCCATCTTGCAGAACTGAATTTCGGCACGCTGAAATACGGCTGGGACGATCCGCGCAGCAAGGATTTCGTTGACGGGCTGGATCTGGTCAACGGGATTGCCGCGCAAAGCGATGGGTTCATCTGGCGGTTGCCCGACGATGACATGGACGCGGCACAGCGAGATCCGGCGGGGGCGTTTCGCGCCCAGCCGGGGATCGCGGCCACCCTGTCGGTCTGGCGCGACGCCCCCAGTCTGGAACATTTTGTCTGGAACACCGTGCACCGCCAGTTTTACGCCCGCCGCCACGAATGGTACGATGTGATCGGCAATTCGCATCTGGTGATGTGGTGGGTGCAGCCCGGACACCGCCCGACGGTGGACGAGGGGATGGCGCGGTTTCACCACCGCCGCACCCACGGGGATACCGATCACGCCTTTGGCTGGGCCCATCTGCAAGACGCGCAGATGTGGAAAGACCGGAATTGTAGCCCGGCCTCGGCCTAGGGGCGATCAAGAACTGTGCAAAATGGCGGTTGCCCATTGTCTTGGGGTGATTTTGTGTTCAGACCGTAACGGCAATATATTAGGCTGTACCGGCGGTTCGGGGCCCGCCTTTTTTGGGGATCAATGGGAATGGAAATAGTATCAAAGCGCGACGATCTGGTGATCGAAAATGCCTTGCTGGCGGGCGCGCAGATCAGCAATGCGAACCTGTCGGGGTCGGTCTTTGACGATGTGAATCTGTCGTCCTCGATGTTTCAGAACCTCAATCTGTCGGGGGCCACGATCTCGGACACCAACCTGTCAGATCTGGTGCTGCGCGGTGTGAACCTGTCGAACGCACGGATCGAAAACGCGCAGATGGCCGGCATGACCATCAACGGCGTTTCGGTGGCCAAGCTGTTTGCCGCCTATCGGAGCGTTAAAGAAAAGACAAAATGATGGGTTGCTATTGCATATCAACCCATCGACTCCCCAAATTCAGACCGGGCGCGTTCATCTATGCCCGGTTCGAGGTTGATTAGGAGTGTACGACGATGAAACCTTTGTTTTCCCTGGCCCTTGCGGGCGCTTTGACCCTGACGCTGAGCGCGGGATCGGGGGCGGCGGTGGCCCATGGGCTGCGCAGCCACAAGGAAATCAACGACGGACTGACGGTGATTGCGATCGCCGATATGATCCGCAAGAAATGCGACAGTATCTCTCCGCGTATGTTGCGGGCCTACAGCTTTGCCAAATCGCTGGAATCCAAGGCCAAGGCGGCCGGCTATGATGACGACCAGATCGAAGCCTTTGTCGAGGACAAGCAGGAAAAGAAACGCGTGGAAAAGGCGGCAAAGGCTTATCTGACGTCAAAAGGTGTGGTTCTTTCCGCGCCGCAATCCTATTGTGCAGCCGGGCGGAATGAGATCAAACAAAACAGCCAGATCGGCGCGTTGCTCAGAAACAGATAGGGACGTATGTCATTTTCTCTATTGCAACGAAGATCAGGCGCTGCCGCAATGGCAGCGCTTTTGGTCATTTCAGGGTGCCAGACGACCACGGCCCCGGACCAACAGGTGACCCGCCGGATCGAGACGCCTCAGGCGCTTTATGACTGGGGTGTTGCCCGCGGATTGGCCCAGCAGATTTCCAAAAACTGCCCCGGTTTCGGCTTCAACGCCAAATTTGACCGCAAGACGTTGCAGAACCTGGAAAAAAGTCTAAAAGCTCAGGGCTATACCGAAAAGGACCTGCGCGTGATCGCACGCCATCCGCCGAAAGAAAAAATTCAGAAGGACACCATTGCCTATATCCAGTCCAACCGGATTATTATAGGCGATAGGTCGACATTCTGCCGGGCCGGTGCGCGCGAAATCGCAAGCGGGTCGCAGATCGGCAAATTTCTGATTGCACGGTGACGGAGAGACCATGACCGACCTACGCAAAATCATCATCGACGACAAAGAGATCGAAGTGAATCCAGCCCTGACGCTGATCCAGGCCTGTGAACAGGCCGGGGTCGAGGTGCCGCGGTTCTGTTATCACGAACGTCTGTCGATTGCGGGCAACTGCCGCATGTGTCTGGTCGAGGTCGTGGGCGGCCCGCCGAAACCCGCCGCCTCTTGCGCGATGCAGGTCAAGGATCTGCGCCCGGGTCCCGAAGGCGCGCCGCCGGTGATCAAGACCAATTCGCCCATGGTCAAAAAGGCCCGCGAGGGCGTGATGGAGTTTCTGCTGATCAACCACCCGCTGGATTGCCCGATCTGCGATCAGGGCGGCGAATGCGATCTGCAGGATCAGGCAATGGCTTACGGCGTCGATTTCAGCCGCTACCGCGAACCCAAGCGCGCGACCGAGGATCTGGACCTAGGGCCGCTGGTCGAAACCCATATGACCCGCTGCATTTCCTGCACCCGCTGCGTGCGTTTCACGACCGAGGTCGCGGGAATCACCCAGATGGGCCAGACCGGCCGCGGCGAGGATGCCGAGATCACCAGCTATCTGGGCGAAACGCTGCACTCCAACATGCAGGGCAACATCATCGACCTGTGCCCGGTGGGCGCGCTGGTCAGCAAACCCTATGCCTTTACCGCCCGCCCGTGGGAATTGACCAAAACCGAATCCATCGACGTGATGGACGCGCTGGGGGCCAATATCCGCGTCGATACCAAGGGCCGCGAAGTGATGCGATTCCTGCCACGCAACCACGACGGCGTGAACGAGGAATGGATTTCCGACAAATCCCGCTTTGTCTGGGACGGGCTGCGCCGTCAGCGTCTGGACACGCCCTATATCCGCGAAAACGGCAAGCTGCGCAAAGCGGGCTGGGACGAGGCGCTGAAAGCCGCCGCCGCCGCGATGAAGGGCAAGAAACTGGCCGGTCTGATCGGCGATCTTGCCCCGGTCGAGGCCGCCTTTGCCCTGAAACAACTGGTCGAAGGGCAGGGCGGTTCGGTCGAATGCCGCACCGATGGGGCGAAACTGCCCACCGATAACCGCAGCGCCTATGTCGGCACCGCGACAATCGAAGATATCGACAGTGCCGACATGATTCTGCTGATCGGCACCAACCCGCGCGACGAGGCACCGGTGCTGAACGCCCGGATTCGCAAGGCCTGGGCGCGCGGCGCCGATGTCGGGCTGATCGGCGAAGCGGTCGATCTGACCTATGATTATGCGCATATGGGGTCGGACCGGGCCGCATTGGTCGCGGCCGTCAGAAAAGGCGTCAGCGCCGAAACCAAGGAAAAGAACACCATCGTCATCGTCGGGCAGGGCGCCCTGATCGAAGCGGATGGTTCGGCCGTTCTGGCGCAGGCCATGCAGATGGCCGAGGTGTCGGCCAGCAAATTCATGGTGCTGCACACCGCCGCCGGCCGTGTCGGCGCGCTGGATGCCGGATGCGTGACCGAGGGCGGGGTGACCGAAGCGCTGGACGGGGCCGAGGTGGTTTACAATCTGGGGGCCGATGAAATCGACATCGCCGCCGGGCCCTTCGTGATCTATCAGGGCAGCCATGGCGACCGGGGTGCGCATCGCGCCGACATCATCCTGCCCGGTGCCGCCTATACCGAAGAACAGGGGCTGTTCGTCAATACCGAAGGCCGCCCGCAACTGGCCCTGCGCGCCGGGTTCCCGCCCGGCCAGGCCAAGGAAAACTGGGCGATCCTGCGCGCGCTGAGTGCCGAGATGGGCGCCACGCTGCCCTTCGACACTTTGGCGGCGCTGCGTCAGGCATTGGTGGCGGTGGCCCCGCATCTGGTCGAAATCGACGCCGTGCCGGAAAACGACTGGGCACCGCTGCCTGCAAAGGCCCCGGCAAAGGCCGAGTTCCGCAATGCGATCACCGATCACTATATGACCAACCCGATCGCCCGCGCCTCGGCCTTGATGGCCGAGCTCAGCGCCAACGCCAAAGCGCGCAAATCTGCGCCGCTGGCGGCGGAATAGGCGCGGGACCCGTGCGGTTTGGGGAATCTGTTCTGACCGGTCTGGTGCTGGGCACCGGGCTGGCCGGATGTGCCCCCGCCGCCGGAACCAGCGATCCGGCCGATTTCAAGCCCGATTATCTTGGGGTCGAGACGCGGCTGCTGGACGATGATCTGATCAATATCTTTGTGGAAATGAAGGGCGCGCGCAACAGCGATGACATTGTGGCCTATGCACAATGCGCTGCGGCGCAGTATACCTTGATCCAAGGATATGGTTTTGCGCGACATCTGCGCACGAATTTGGACGAAGAGGCTGGCGTTTGGCGGGCAGATGCTGTTTACACCATCTCGCCGGTGCTGCCTCGCGGCGTGCGGACCATCGATGCGCAAGCACAGGTGGAAAGCTGCACCACTAACGGGATACCGACGGTCTGAGAGTATGGGGCAACATGGCTGACTTTCTGAATACAGGTTTCGGAACATTGGTTCTGATCGCGGCGCAAAGCCTTTTGGTCATTGGCTTTGTCATGATATCGCTGCTGTTTCTCGTTTATGGCGACCGCAAGATCTGGGCGGCGGTGCAGATGCGGCGCGGGCCCAACGTTGTCGGGGCCTTCGGCCTGCTGCAATCGGTGGCCGACGCGCTGAAATACGTGGTCAAAGAGGTGGTGATCCCCGCGGGCGCCGACAAGACCGTGTTCCTGCTGGCCCCCTTGCTGTCGTTTACGCTGGCGATGATCGCCTGGGCGGTGATCCCCTTTGCCGATGGCTGGGTTCTGGCCGATCTGAACGTGGCGATCCTCTATGTCTTTGCCGTCTCTTCGCTTGAGGTTTACGGCGTGATCATGGGCGGCTGGGCGTCGAACTCGAAATACCCGTTCCTTGGTTCGCTGCGGTCGGCGGCGCAGATGATTTCATACGAGGTCAGCATCGGGCTGATCATCGTGGGGGTGATCATTTCCACCGGATCGCTGAACTTCAGCGATATCGTGGCCGCGCAGGACGGCGCCTATGGCCTGTTCAACTGGTACTGGCTGCCGCATTTCCCGATGGTCTTCCTGTTCTTCATCTCGGCGCTGGCCGAAACCAACCGCCCGCCCTTCGATTTGCCCGAGGCGGAATCGGAACTGGTCGCCGGGTATCAGGTGGAATATTCTGCGACACCCTTCCTGCTGTTCATGGCCGGGGAATATATCGCGATCTTCCTGATGTGCGCCCTGACCACGCTGCTGTTCTTTGGCGGCTGGCTGTCGCCCATCCCGGGTCTGCCGGATGGCGCGCTGTGGATGATCGGCAAGATGGCGTTCTTCTTCTTCCTCTTCGCGATGGTCAAGGCGATCACCCCGCGTTACCGCTATGACCAGCTGATGCGCCTGGGCTGGAAAGTGTTCCTGCCGCTGTCGCTGGCCTGGGTGGTGATCGTGGCCTTCTTTGCACAATTCGGAGCCTTTGGCGGGGCCTATGCCCGCTGGGCGGTAG
Source organism: uncultured Paracoccaceae bacterium (assembly GCA_947500775.1). GTDB lineage: Bacteria > Pseudomonadota > Alphaproteobacteria > Rhodobacterales > Rhodobacteraceae > CANMTD01. Next base: position 535,934 of record CANMTD010000002.1, on the reverse strand, counting down.
GAGGCTGACATGACCCAAATCGACTGGACCCGCGCAGGCAAATATTTCCTGCTGGCCGATTTCCTTGGCGGCCTCAAACTGGGCATGAAATACTTTTTCGCGCCCAAGGCCACGCTGAACTATCCCCATGAAAAGGGGCCGCTGTCGCCCCGGTTCCGCGGCGAACATGCGCTGCGCCGCTATCCCAACGGCGAAGAACGCTGCATCGCCTGCAAGCTGTGCGAAGCGATCTGTCCCGCGCAGGCCATCACCATCGACGCCGAACCCCGCGAAGACGGCAGCCGCCGCACCACGCGGTACGACATCGACATGACCAAATGCATCTATTGCGGTTTCTGTCAGGAAGCCTGCCCGGTGGATGCGATCGTCGAAGGCCCGAATTTCGAATTCTCGACCGAAACCCGCGAAGAGCTGTTTTACAACAAGGACAAGCTGCTGGAAAACGGCGAACGCTGGGAAGCCGAGATTGCCCGCAACCTTGAACTGGATGCACCCTACCGATGAACGACCTCACGAAACTCTTTGAACAGATGATGGAACAAAGCCACGCCATGGCGAAGGCGTTCAATCCTGCGTTGGAGAGCTTTCAGGCGACCGGGTTTGACAAGCTGATCCCGACCATGCCCAAGGATTTCATGGACATGATGTGGGGCAATGCCTTCAACAAGGACGGGCTGGACGCCAAGACCCGCCTGCTGGTGGTCATGGCCGGGCTGACCGTTCTGGGCGCGCAGGCCGAGCCGCAGTTCAAACTGACCGTGCGCCACGCGATCGAGGCAGGGGCCACGCCCAAGGAAATCGCCGAGGTGATTTATCAGATGTCGATGCTGGGCGGAATTCCCGCGATGACCAAGGCGCTGCAACTGGCGCAAACCGTCTTTAACGAGCTTGAAGGAGACGAGGCATGAGCGTCGCCGATATCACATTCTACTGCTTTGCGATTGTCGTGGTGACGGCGGGGCTGTTCACCGTGGTATCGCGCAACCCGGTGCATTCGGTGCTGTGGCTGATCCTGGCGTTCCTGTCGTCGGCGGGCATGTTCGTGCTGCTGGGGGCGGAATTCGTCGCGATGCTGCTGGTCATCGTCTATGTTGGCGCGGTGGCGGTATTGTTCCTGTTCGTGGTGATGATGCTGGACGTCGATTTCGCCGAACTGAAGGCCGAGATGGCCAAATATATACCGCTGGCCGGTCTGATCGGGGTCATCCTGTTGCTGCAGCTGGGCATGGTGTTCGGCAGCTGGCATTTCGCCGACAGCGCCCAGGACGCCCGCGCCGCCGTGGCGCCCGCGCTGGATCAGGTGCACAACACCAAGGCTTTGGGCCTGCTGATCTATGACGATTACATCTATCTGTTTCAGGCCGCGGGCCTGATCCTGCTGGTCGCCATGATCGGCGCCATCGTGCTGACCCTGCGCCACCGCACCGATGTGAAACGTCAGGACGTGCTGGCCCAGATGTACCGCGATCCGGCAAAGGCGATGGAATTGAAAGACGTGAAACCGGGGCAGGGGCTGTAACGGCCTGACCCGGCCCATTCGGGCCAAAACCTAGGTGGCGCGGTTGCGCCGAACGAAAAGAATGACCGAGGGACGACATGGTTGGACTTGAACATTACCTGACAGTGGCGGCGGCGTTGTTCGTCATTGGCATCTTCGGGATTTTTCTGAACCGCAAGAATGTGATCATCATCCTGATGTCGATCGAACTGATGCTGCTGGCGGTCAATATCAACCTTGTGGCGTTCTCCAGCTTTCTGGGCGATCTGGTGGGGCAGGTGTTCACCCTGTTCGTGCTGACGGTCGCGGCGGCCGAGGCGGCGATCGGGCTGGCCATTCTGGTATGTTTCTTCCGGGCGCGCGGCACCATCGCGGTCGAAGACGTCAACGTGATGAAGGGGTAAGGGACCATGGCAAGCATCATTCTCTTTGCTCCGCTTGTGGGCGCGCTTATCTGCGGTTTCGGCTGGAAGATCATCGGCGAAACGGCGGCGATGTGGGTGGCCACGGGGCTGTTGTTCCTGGCGGCGCTGCTCAGCTGGATCACCTTCCTGACCTTTGACGGGACCATGCAGCAGGTTCACATCCTGGACTTCATCCAGTCGGGCACCCTGGCGGTCGATTGGTCGATCCGTCTGGACCGTCTGACCGCGATCATGCTGATCGTGGTGACCACCGTGTCCAGCCTGGTGCATCTTTATTCCTTTGGCTACATGGATCACGATCCGCAGTGGGAAGAGGGCGAAACCTATAAGCCGCGCTTTTTCGCCTATCTGTCGTTCTTCACCTTTGCCATGCTGGCGCTGGTGACCTCGGACAATCTGGTGCAGATGTTCTTTGGCTGGGAAGGCGTGGGCGTCGCGTCTTATCTGCTGATCGGGTTCTACTGGAAAAAACCCAGCGCCAATGCCGCCGCGATGAAGGCCTTCATCGTCAACCGGGTGGGCGATTTCGGCTTCGCGCTTGGCATTTTCGCGCTGTTTTTCCTGACCGACAGCGTGGCTTTCACGGACGTCTTCGCCGCCGCGCCCGCGCTGGCCGAAACTCAGCTGACATTCCTGTGGACCGACTGGAACGCGGCCAACCTGATCGGGTTCCTGCTGTTCGTCGGCGCGATGGGGAAATCGGCGCAGTTGATCCTGCACACATGGCTGCCCGACGCGATGGAGGGACCGACGCCTGTGTCGGCGCTGATCCACGCGGCGACCATGGTGACGGCCGGTGTCTTTCTGGTCTGCCGGATGTCGCCCCTGTATGAATACGCGCCCGAGGCGGCCGGGTTCATCGTCTTCCTTGGCGCCACCACCGCGTTTTTCGCGGCGACCGTGGGGTTGGTGCAGAACGATATCAAACGGGTCATCGCCTATTCGACCTGTTCGCAGCTGGGGTATATGTTCGTGGCTGCGGGCGTGGGGGTCTATTCGGCGGCGATGTTCCACCTGCTGACCCATGCGTTTTTCAAGGCGATGCTGTTTCTGGGCGCAGGTTCGGTCATCCATGCGATGCACCACGAACAGGACATGCGGAACTATGGCGGTCTGCGCAAGAAGATCCCCTATACGTTTGGCGCGATGATGATCGGCACGCTGGCGATCACCGGGGTGGGTATTCCGCTGACCTCGATCGGGTTTGCCGGGTTCCTGTCCAAGGATGCGATCATCGAAAGCGCCTTTGCGGGCGGCACCGGATATGCGTTCTGGATGCTGGTGGTTGCGGCCTGTTTCACCAGTTTCTACAGCTGGCGGCTGATTTTCCTGACCTTCTATGGCACGCCGCGCGGCGACAAGCACACCCATGATCACGCGCATGAAAGCCCGATGGTCATGCTGATCCCGCTGGGCGTTCTGGCGCTGGGGGCGGTGTTTTCGGGCATGCTCTGGTACGGGTCGTTCTTTGGCGATCATGACAAGGTGAACAAGTTCTTCGGCATCCCCGCCCATCACGCCGAGGCGGTCGAAGGCCACGGGGCAGAGGACGGCCATGCAGAGGCCGCCGATACCCATGCGGCTGACACCCATGCCACCGAAGAGGCCGCGCATGGTACCGACGATCACGCCACGGCCATGGCCAGCGACGATCACGCCGTCACGGCTGCCGTGCATCACGGTCAGGCACCTGAAGGTGCGATTTTCATGGGGCCGGACAACCACGTGATCGACGATGCGCACCACGCGCCGGTCTGGGTCAAGGTGTCGCCCTTCATCGCGATGCTGATCGGCTTTGCCGTCGCCTATCTGTTCTATATCGTCAATCCGGCGCTGCCCAAGCGGCTGGCCGAAAACCAGCGCCCGCTGTACCTGTTCCTGCTGAACAAATGGTACTTTGACGAAATCTACGAGTTTCTGTTTGTGCAGCCGGCCAAGGCCCTGGGCAATTTCCTGTGGCGCCGGGGCGATGGCAATGTCATCGACGGCGGGATCAACGGTCTGGCGATGGGGATCATCCCCTTCTTCACCCGCCTCGCCGGGCGGGCCCAGTCGGGATATCTGTTCCACTATGCCTTTGCGATGGTGCTGGGGATTGTCGTGCTTGTGACCTGGATGTCGATCAGCGGAGGAGCTGAATAATGGAGAATATCCTTTCCATCATCACCTTCATCCCCCTGATCGGGGCGCTGGTGCTGGCGTTTTTCCTGCGTGGCGACGACAAGGCGGCGCAGGGCAATGCCAAATGGGTGGCGGTGATCGCCACCGGGGCCAGCTTTGTGGTGTCGCTGTTCCTGATCGCGCAGTTCGATCCGGCGGACACCGGATTCCAGTTCGTCGAGGAACACGACTGGCTGCTGGGTCTGAAATACAAGATGGGCGTCGATGGGATTTCGGTGCTGTTCGTGATGCTGACCACCTTCCTGATGCCGCTGACGATTGCCGCCTGCTGGAACGTCGAGCACCGGGTCAAGGAATACATGATCGCCTTTCTGGTGCTGGAAACCCTGATGCTGGGCGTGTTCTGCGCGCTGGATCTGGTGCTGTTCTACCTGTTCTTCGAGGCGGGGCTGATCCCGATGTTCCTGATCATCGGCATCTGGGGCGGCAAGGAACGCATCTATGCGGCGTTCAAGTTCTTCCTTTACACCTTCCTGGGGTCGGTGCTGATGCTGGTGGCGATGATCGCCATGTATGTGGATGCGGGCACCACCGATATCGCGACCCTGCTGACGCATGAATTCAGCTCGGGCACGATCACCGTTGCGGGCTGGCAGATCGTCGGCGGGTTGCAGACGCTGCTGTGGCTGGCGTTTTTTGCAAGCTTTGCGGTCAAGATGCCGATGTGGCCGGTGCACACATGGTTGCCGGATGCGCATGTGCAGGCGCCGACCGCGGGGTCGGTGGTTCTGGCCGCGATCCTGCTGAAGATGGGTGGCTATGGCTTCCTGCGGTTTTCGCTGCCGATGTTCCCGGTGGCCAGCGATCTATGGGCACCTCTGGTGTTGTGGATGTCGGCCATCGCGATTGTCTATACCTCGCTGGTGGCGCTGGCGCAGTCGGATATGAAAAAGCTGATCGCCTATAGCTCGGTCGCCCATATGGGATACGTCACCATGGGTATCTTTGCCGCGAACCAGCAGGGCATTGATGGCGCGATTTTCCAGATGATCAGCCACGGCTTTGTCTCGGGCGCGTTGTTCCTGTGCGTGGGCGTCATCTATGACCGGATGCACACGCGCGAGATTGACGCCTATGGCGGGCTGGTCAACCGGATGCCGGCCTATGCGCTGATCTTCATGCTGTTCACCATGGCCAATGTCGGCCTGCCGGGCACCAGCGGATTCATCGGCGAATTCCTGACGCTGATGGGGGTTTTCCAGGTCAATACCTGGGTGGCGATGGTCGCGACCAGCGGCGTGATCCTGTCGGCGGGCTATGCGCTGTGGCTGTATCGCCGGGTGGTCTTTGGCCAGTTGATCAAGGAAAGCCTGCGCTCGATCACCGACATGACCCAGCGCGAGCGGGCGATCTTTGCGCCGCTGGTGGTTATGACGCTGTTGCTGGGCGTCTATCCAAGCCTTGTCACCGATGTTATCGGCCCCTCGGTCGAGGCGCTGGTGTCCGATTACCAGACGGCGCTGCTTGACAGCGATGCCGCCGTCCAAATTGCAAATCACTAAGGGTGGGTCCGATGATCTCTGCCGATATCACAGTCATTCTGCCCGAGATCGCATTGGCGGTCTATGCCATGGCGGCGCTGATCTTTGCGGTCTACACCGGCAAGGACAAGACCGCCGGATTGCTGGTCTGGACCACGGCGGCGGCCTTTGTCGTGGTGGCCCTGTGGGTCGGGTTCGGCGGCCAGGGCACGCAGACCGCGTTCAACGGCGCCTTTGTCGATGACGCCTTTGCCCGTTTCGCCAAGATGGTGATCCTGCTGTCGGCGGCGGCGGTTCTGGTAATGGGCCAGGAATTCATGGTCAAACGCGACCTGCTGCGGTTCGAATACCCGGTGCTTCTGGCGCTGTCGGCCGTTGGCATGATGATGATGGTTTCGGCGGGCGACCTGATGGCGCTTTATATGGGGCTGGAGCTGCAGTCGCTGGCGCTGTATGTCGTCGCCTCGCTGCGCCGCGACAGCGCGCGGTCGACCGAGGCCGGTTTGAAATACTTCGTGCTGGGCGCGCTCAGCTCGGGCCTGTTGCTGTATGGCGCGTCGCTGACCTATGGCTTTGCCGGGACCACGCTGTTTTCGGGGATCATCACGGCGGCGGGCGATCACGGGCTGTCAATCGGCCTGTTGCTGGGGCTGACCTTCATGATCACCGGTCTGGCGTTCAAAGTGTCCGCCGTGCCGTTCCACATGTGGACGCCGGATGTTTACGAAGGATCGCCCACACCGGTCACCGCCTTCTTTGCCACCGCGCCCAAGATGGCGGCGATGGGGCTGTTCGCGCGTCTGGTGCATGATGCCTTTGGCAACGCGACCCATGACTGGGGGCAGGTGATCGCCTTGCTGGCGGTGCTGTCGATGTTCCTGGGCGCGATCGCCGCCATCGGGCAGACCAATATCAAGCGGCTGATGGCCTATTCGTCGATCGCGCATATGGGGTTCGCGCTGATGGGGCTGGCCTCGGGCACGGCCGAGGGCGTGCAGGCGATGCTGATCTATATGACCATCTATGTGGCGATGAACGTGGGCGCCTTCGCCTTTATCCTGAGCATGGAAAAAGACGGCAAACCGGTGACCGACATCGCGGCGCTGAACATGTATTCCACCACCGAACCGCTGAAGGCGGCGGCTGTGCTGGTGCTGATGTTCAGCCTGGCGGGGGTGCCGCCGCTGGTCGGGTTCTTCGGCAAATTCTATGTGCTGAAGGCGGCCGTGGATGGCGGGCTCAGCTGGCTGGCGATTGCCGGGGTCATCGCCTCGGTGATCGGGGCGTTCTATTACCTGCGCATCGTCTACTACATGTATTTTGGCGAAGCGACCGATCACCCGCTGGACCGCAGCGCCAACCCGGTGCTGTGGGCGATGCTGATGCTGTCGGCATTCGTCATGCTGGCCGGCGTGATCAACCTGTTCGGGATCGACGGAATGGCGGCGGCGGCGGCAAATACCCTTGTCAACTGACGGGCTGCCCGCCGGATATGGCCGGGTGCATCTGACGCAGGTCGACAGCACGATGACCGAGGCCGCCCGCCGCGCCGCCGATCTGTCCGGCCCGACGTGGATCACCGCCGAAGTGCAGACCGCAGGCCGGGGCCGCCGGGGGCGGGCCTGGGCCACCCCACGCGAAAACTTTGCCGCAACGCTGGTGCTGCACCCATCCGAACCGCCGGAACAGGTGGCGCTGCGGTCATTCGTGGCCGCCTTGGCATTGTATGACGCCTGTGTGGCCGCCACCGGCCGGGCCGAGGCGTTCAGCCTGAAATGGCCCAACGACGTGTTGTTGAACGGCGGCAAGCTGGCGGGGATTTTGCTGGAAAGCCTGGGGCAGGGCGCGGGCGTGTCGCATCTGGCCATCGGCATCGGCGTCAATCTGGCCGTGACCCCGCCCAGCGACGCGGTCGAGGCGCGGGCGCTGCCGCCGGTCAGCCTGATCGGCGAAACCGGCGCAAGGGTCACGCCCGACGAATTCTTCGATCTGCTGGCCCCGGCCTATGCCAAATACGAGACGCAGTTCACCACCTATGGCTTTGCCCCGATCCGCGAGGCATGGCTGGCCCGCGCCGCCCGGCTGGGCAAGGTGATCACCGCCCGGATCGGCGGGGATGAGCTGACCGGAACCTTCGAAACGGTGGACGCGACCGGAAATCTGGTACTAATGACCCCCACAGGCCGCCGGGCGATCCCTGCGGCAGACGTGTTTTTCTAAGGAGGCGGCCCATGCTTTTGGCCATCGACTGCGGCAATACCAACACGGTGTTTTCGATCTGGGACGGGACGCGGTTCCTGTGCACGCTGCGCACTTCGACCGAACATCAGCGCACGGCGGATCAGTATTACGTGTGGTTTTCGACGCTGATCGAACACCACGGGATCGATGCCAGGATCGACACGGTCATCATCTCGTCCACCGTGCCGCGGGTGGTGTTCAACCTGCGGGTGCTGTCGGACCGGTATTTCGATTGCCGCCCGCTGGTGGTGGGCAAGCCCGATTGCCTGTTGCCCCACGCCCCGCGCGTGGACGAAGGCACGCAGGTCGGCCCCGACCGTCTGGTCAATACCGCCGGTGCCTTTGACCGGCATGGCGGCGATCTGGTGGTGGTGGATTTCGGCACGGCCACGACCTTTGACGTGGTGGCCAGCGATGGCGCCTATGTCGGCGGGGTGATCGCGCCGGGCGTGAACCTCAGCCTTGAGGCGCTGCACGCCGCCGCCGCGGCCTTGCCCCATGTGGATGTTACCAAACCGCAATCGGTGATCGGCACCAACACGGTCGCGTGTATGCAATCGGGGGTATTTTGGGGCTATGTCGGGCTGGTGCGCGGAATTACGCAGCGTATCCGTGACGAATATGACAAACCCATGCAGATAATCGGCACTGGTGGTCTTGCGTCATTGTTTGCGCAGGGTGACGTATTATTTGACACCATTGAAGATGATTTGACGATGCACGGCCTGACCGTGATTCACGCGTATAATAAGGAAAATGGCGCGATATGAGCAGCAAAAACCGGCTGATTTACCTTCCCCTTGGCGGCGCCGGGGAAATTGGCATGAATGCCTATGTCTATGGCTACGGGCCCAAGGGAAAAGAACGCTTTATCCTTGTCGATCTGGGCGTGACCTTTCCGGACATGGACGGCTCGCCCGGGGTCGATCTGATTTTCGCCGATATGGCCTGGATCGCGGAACGCGCGGACCGGCTTGAGGCGATATTCATCACCCATGCGCACGAGGACCACATCGGCGCGCTCAGCCTGACCTGGCCCTACCTCAAGGCGCCGGTCTATACCCGCGCCTTCACCGCCAATATCGCGGCCCGCAAGTTGGAAGAAAAAGGGCTGGATCCTGCGATCGCGCAAGTGGTGGCCCCTTATCCGGTCACCACCAAGGCGGGCCCGTTCGAGGTCAGCTTTCTGCCGGTGGCCCATTCGATCCCCGAAAGCTCTGGCTTGATCATCGACACGCCTGCGGGACGGATCGTGCATTCGGGCGATTTCAAACTGGACCGCAGCCCGGTGGTCGGCGAAGCCTTTGATCCCGAACTGTGGGAAAGCATCGGCAAATCCGGGGTGCGGGCGCTGATGTGCGATTCCACCAACGTATTTTCGCCGCAGGCGGGCCGGTCCGAGGCAACGCTTGCCCCTGCAATCAGCCAGTTGGTCAGCGGCGCCAAAGGCATGGTGGTGGCGACAACCTTTGCCTCGAACATCGCACGGCTGAAAACGCTGGCCGATGCGGGCCACGCCGCCGGTCGGTCGGTGGTCCTGCTGGGCCGGGCGATGCGCCGCATGGTCGAGGCGGGCGTCGAAAGCGGCGTGCTGACCGATTTCCCATCGGTGATCTCGCCCGAGGATGCCGCCGATGTGCCGCGCGAAAACCTGATGCTGATCGTCACCGGCAGCCAGGGCGAACGCCGTGCCGCCAGCGCGCAGCTGGCACGGGGCAAATACATGGGGCTGGAGCTGAAAGAAGGCGATCTGTTCCTGTTCTCGTCGAAAACCATCCCCGGCAACGAACGCGGTGTGCTGCGCATCGTCAACGCGCTTAGCGAAAAAGGCGTGGATGTGGTCGATGACAGCGCCGATCTGTATCACGTGTCGGGTCACGCGAACCGCCCCGATCTGAAAACCCTGCACGGGCTGGTGCAGCCGCAGATGGTGATCCCGATGCACGGCGAACACCGGCATCTGCGCGCCCATGTGGAACTGGCCGGCGAAAGCAAAATTCCCGGCGTGATCGCCACCAACGGCACGATGGTCGAACTCAGCGGCAACGCCCCGCGCGTGGTCGAACATATCGAGGCCGGGCGCACCTATCTGGACGGCTCGGTCCAGATCGGCGCCTTGGATGGCGTGGTGCGCGACCGGATTCGCATGGCGCTGAACGGGCTGATCGTGGTCACCGCGATCATCGACGAAGACGATGAGCCGCTGGGCGATCCTTGGGTCGAAATCAAGGGGCTGGCGGAAACCGGTACCTCCAAGGCCGGGCTGGCCGAGGTGCTGGAGGCCGATCTGGCGCAGTTCCTGGGCCGGGCCGAGGATAAGACCCTGCGCGATGACGGCAAACTGGAAGAGGCGATGCGCCGGATCGCGCGGCAAAGCGCCCAGAATGAAATCGGGCACAAACCCGAGGTGATCGTGGTGATCAGCCGTCTGGTCGCCTGACCGACGGCAATCTGCGCGGTCCTAGCTGTCCTGCGGGATCAGGCCCAGACCGCGCAGGTAAATCCCGATCCCGCTTTCCAGCAGGTCCTCGGGCGGAAAGGGCGCGCGCGCGCCCGGATCGCCCCGGGTATAAAGTTCCACCACGCCGTGGCACAGCGCCCAGATATGGGCCGAGAACATCGCGGCGGGCGGGCGTTTTTCCGGCGGGATATGTTGCGACAGATCGCTGGCGGCCTTTTCCAGAATGCCGCTGGCGCGACTGGCGACGCGGGCCAGTTCCGGGTTGGCGTTGATCGACAGCCCGCTTTCGAACATCGCCATGTAATGGCCGGGATATTTGCGGGCAAAGGCCAGATAGGCGCGGCCCGTCGCCTCGAACGACGACAGCGCCGAGGGGCGGCCTTTTTCATAGGCGTATTCCATCAGATCGGCGAAGATTTCGTATCCCTGCCGCGCGCATTCGGCGATCAGGTCTTCGCGGCCCTGAAAATGGCGATAGACGGCGGCCGGGGTCACGCCCGCGGCTTTGGCGGCCTCGGACAGGGTGAACCCCTGCGGGCCTTTGGATTCGATCAGGCTCAGCGTGGCATCGACCAGCGCCTGTTTGAGATTGCCGTGATGATAACCGCGTTTAGGCATCCCAGATCTCGGGTCCGCCGCAGATTTTGGCATCGGGTTGATCGACGATTTTCTTGTCCTTGCCGGCGTAATCCATGCCGGACAGCATCTGACGGATGGCCGCGATCCGGGCGCGGCGTTTGTCGTCCGACCGGATGATGGTCCAGGGCGCGTGATCGGAATGGCTGCGATCAAAGGTTTCGCGGATGGCCGCGCCATAAGCATCCCAGCGTTTCAGGCCCTCGACGTCGATCCAGCTGAGTTTCCACTGTTTCAACGGGTCCTTTTCGCGGTCCAGAAACCGGCGCAGCTGTTCGGCGCGCCCGACGTTCAGCCAGATCTTGACCAGATGGATGCCTTCGTCGATCAGCATCTCTTCGAAATCGGGGACTTGGGTGAAAAAATGCTGTCGCTGTTCGGGCGTGCAGAAGTCGAACACATGTTCGACGACGCCGCGGTTGTACCAGCTGCGGTCAAACAGGGCGATTTCACCGGCCGAGGGCAATTCCTTGATATAGCGTTGGAAATACCACTGTCCGGCCTCTTTGTCCGACGGCGCGGACAGCGCCACGACCCGCGCCACCCGTGGATTAAGGTTTTCCCGCAACCGTTTGATCGTGCCGCCTTTTCCTGCCGCATCGCGGCCTTCGAACACCACCGCCAAACGGGCGCCGCTTTTCTTTATGTGGGCCTGCAGTTTGACCAGTTCGATCTGAAGCGCCTCCAGCGTATCTTCATATTCGTCGCGGTCCATGCGTTCCGAATAAGGATAGCTGTCCGACAGGATATCCGATTTGCCGCCATCCTTGATGGCGTTGCGCACCTCTTTTGGGGCGTCTTTCTTGTAAAAATCACTGATGGCCCCGTCGAATGGCAGCGTCATGCAGGTTCTCCTTGTTGCGGTCCGGTCAGTATGGCGATTGCGGCACGCAGCGCAATCCGGGCGGGATCAGTTCCCGATCAGGTCCATGTCGTAGAAGGTGGTCTGGTACATCTCGTTGATCCAGTTGCCATACAGAAGATGCGCGTGGCTGCGCCAGCGGTTTTGCGGCGCACGCGTCGGGTCGTCATCCGGATAATAGTTCTGCGGCACGTTGATCGTGGTGCCATTGGCGACATCACGGTCATATTCGGTTTTCAACGTTTCGCTGTCATATTCGAAATGATTGAAGATATACAGCGCCCGATGGGTCGGGTCCTGTACCAGACAGGGGCCGACCTCGTCGCTGCCCAGCAGGGTGATCAGATCGGGCACCGCGTCAATTTCGTCCTGGCGCATTTCGGTCCAGCGGCTGACCGGGATCACGCAATCGTCTGAAAACCCGCGCAGAAACGGCGAGGCGGGGGCCAGATTGCTGTGCCGGTAACAGCCAAAGGCCTTATGCGACAGCATATGTTTTTTCACACCGTGGAAATGGTTGATCATCGCCATGCCGCCCCAGCACACGCCAAAGGTGGAATGCACATGGGTCTGGGTCCAGTCCATGATCCGGACCAGTTCGTCCCAATAGGTGACCTCGTCGAAGTCCAGATGTTCGATCGGGGCGCCGGTGATGATCAGCCCGTCGAATTTTTCGCCGGTTTTCTGAACGTCGGAAAACGGGCGATAGAATTCGGCCATATGTTCCGAGGCGGTGTTCTTGGCCTCATGTTCGCTCATCCTGATCAGGCTGAATTCGATCTGAAGCGGGGTCGCGCCGATCAGGCGGGCGAACTGGGTTTCGGTCTGGATCTTCTTGGGCATCAGGTTCAGCAACCCGATGCGCAGCGGGCGGATATCCTGATGCGCGGCCCGGCCTTCGGCCATGACCATCACACCCTCGTTCGTGAGGATGTCAAAGGCGGGCAGGGTCGAAGGCAGTTTGATCGGCATGTCGCGGCGCTCCCGTAAGCAGAACTCGTGAGATAGGGCGTTTTTTACCGCGCCTCAAGGGCGCGGGCGATCATGTCGTTGAAATCAGACGGGGTTTTGATCGCCGCGACATCCGCCGCTTCAAGGGTCAGACCCCAGTTCCGGGCCATCGCGGCATAGCGCGGCTGGCGGTGATCCAGCGCCCGGGCATAGGTCCAGCGGACAAAGTCATCCGGATCAACATCGCCTTCTGACACCTTGTTAATGCTCAGATATTCGTCCCACTGCGCCTGCAGGAATTCGGGCTGATAATACATTGGCTTGGGGGCCTGATCGAAGCGTTTGATCAATGCTTCGGTGTGGGATTTGCTGCCCTTCAGCCAGACCATCAACAGATTGTCAGACAGGGTTTTCAGAACCGGGTCATTTGCATCCTCGGGGTCGACGACTTCGCAGATCGACCCGCCGGTATCGCAGATGAAATTGTCATAGTCATACAGATCCCGCGCCCGGTCGATGAAATGCGGGGTGTCGGTCAGGGCGCTGATTTCGGCGGCGCGGTGCTGTTCCTGACGGCGCAGGTATTCGGCGAAGGGCAGGCCGCCCTTGGCCGGATCGCCGGGTTTGCCCAGATAGGTCGACAGCGGCGCCAGATTGTCGAAGGTGATGTTCGAGGCGATATAGACGCTATCGGTCATCAGCAATTCGCGCAGCAACGGTACGCGCATCGCTTCGCGTTTGAAATTGTCGGCGATATGTTCGCCCATGTAGCGGGTGCCGATCCGGTAATCGACGGAATAGTGAAACCAGTTGCGCGAATGGCGCAGCATGTTTGCCAGATGGGTTTTGCCCAAGCCCGACATGCCAAACAAAAGCACGCGTTTCTTGGGGGAATCCCTCCAGTCCTGGGCTGAGGCATAGATCATCGCTGCGGGTCCTTGTGCACTGATCCGCTTGGTAGCCAGCGGCGCTGGGGCGGTCAAACAAAAACCCCGCCATGGATGGCGGGGTTTTCAACGGTCTCATGTTTTCCGGATCAGAACGAATAGCCAAGCTTGAAGCCGACGGACAGGGCGGTGTTGTCCGTGAACTTGCCGCGCTCAACATCCGGTGTGCCGGTTTCGGGCCGTGCGTCACCAAGCCATGTGTAACGGACACCGCCCGACAGGCGCACCTGATCGTTCACCTGATAGCGACCGCCGACGGAAATGGCTTTCTGGCCGTTGCTGGGCGCCAGAGGCGATACCAGGCTGTCGCTGCCGCCATCTTCGTAGATGAAGCTGACAGAGCCCGAGAATTTATCGGTAAACTTGCGGCCAACCCCGATGGTATAGGTGGTCGTGTCGTCAAGTTCGGCCAGGTTTGCATCCAGATTGGGGGGCGCCAGAGTAAAGGCGCTCCATTCGGTCCAGCGGATGCTACCAAACAGCAACGTGTCTGCAGCGATACCCGATTGCAGGTCCAGTGTTATCGCCTTGGGTATTTCTGAATCCGTCTCGCCGACACTCGTTCCAAACGGCACTGCCCCGAAGGGGGTCGTAAATGTCTCGGTTGATGTGAAGGTCAGGTCAATCTCGGACGTATAGGTCAATGCTGCCCGGAATGCGATTTCCGGAATCTCGTAGGCCGCACCGACAACATAGCCAAAGGCCGAGTCACTGGCGAATTCTACGTCATAGGGAAATGGCAATGCCGGATATGCCGTTCCCGACAGGCCGATGTGACCATCCGCTTTCAGATAACGGGGACCACCGTAGACAGAAATCCGGTCATCGAATTTATACCGCAGCAGGCCGGTCCATGAGGTTGCGTTGGCTTCGGCAAAGGTGCCGCCCAATACAGCCGTCTCTGGCCCGTATTCGACATCCGCGCCATAGGGCTGATCGAAGATCAGTGCAAAATCGAATTTGTCGTTGATGGCGAACTTGATGCCTGCACCACCGACATTAAAGTCGTTTCCGACGTTCTTGACCGATGTGCCATCGGTGTCTTTACCGGACAGTTTCGGAAAGGCAAAGGCGGCGGAAACCTCTGCGTAGTTGCCCTCTTCGAACAGAATTCCGATGGACTGACTGGATCTGTCCAAGCCCCCCGCATATGCGCCTGTAACGCAAAGCGCCGCTGTTGCGGCTCCTCCTAGCAAACGTAACATTATCCTCATCCCTGTCGTGTTTGTTATTTTGTTCGGCCAAGCTACTGCGCGCTGTTTTGCGACGTCAATCTCTGACGCCACGTCAGAACGATCCAGTCCGGTTTTTCTCATGAAACGTGTTTTTTGGGCCGCTGATCAGTCCCAAGGTTGAAATAATTGGCCGCAAAGATCAGCGCGCCGCCAAGGAACACATAGAACTCCAAAGCTTCATCATACAGCAAAATACCAACGATTGCGATCACGGGCAGGCGCAGAAAATCGATTGGCATCACCAGCATAGCGGGGGCGATGCTCAGCGCTTTGGTCAGGCAGAAATGGGCAAACAACCCGGCACAGCCAATAATCAAAAGTGCTAATGCGTTTGATCCGTTCGGAAGGGTGATATCCCCGTCAAAACCCGCGCAAATCGCGCCAAAAACGGCTTGCAGCGCGGTCAGCCAGAACAGGATGCAGGTGATCGTTTCAGTGCGCGTCAGGCGTTTTGTGAAGATCGCCGTGCCCGCGAATCCGATGGCGGCCAGCAGGACGGCAATCATTCCGGGGTTGATCTGATCGAAATCCGGTCGCGCGACGATCAGGATGCCGACGAACCCGACAGCGGCGGCAAGCGCGCGCCTTGCGGTCAGCCGTTCGCCCAGAAACAGCGGCGCCAGCAGTGTGACCCACAGGGGCGTTGTGAATTCCAGGGCAAAGACCTGGGCCAGCGGGATTACCGTGATCGCATAGAACCACAGGTTCTGCCCGGTGAAATGGCACAGGTTCCGGCCGATATGCGCGCCGATGCGCCGGGGCGTGATCTGGTGCAATGTGCCCGACAGCCCGCCCACAGTCAGCACGATCACCAGCCCGATCAGCGATCGGTAGAACATCGTTTCGAACGTATCCAGATCGATGCTGACCGCACGCCCGGCCACGGCCATCGACGAAAACGACACGATGGCACCGCCCATCCACAGGGCGGCGATAACAGTGGGGCTTTGGGGGGAAGGGGTGCTCATTCCCGCAAGGTTTCGGGTTTCGGCGGTGCTGGCAAGCGCAATCAATTGTCCGCTTGTAAATAATCGCCGAACAGGTTGAACTGCGCGGAAAAATTGGGGGGGCAATAATGCTGGATGTTGACGGCAGGACGATCGATCAGGTGTTTGCAGAGGCGGCGGCGCGCTGGCCCGAGGCCGATTTTCTGGTGACCCCGCAACAGGGCGACCGGCCTCTGCGCAGTCTGAGCTTTCGTCAGGTGGCCGAAGCGGTGACCGTTTGCGCCGATGCCCTGCGGCAGGCGGGTTTTGGCCCCGGTCACCGGGCGGCGGTTCTGCTGGGCACCTGTCCGGAACATTACATCGTGCATCTGGCGCTGGCACGGCTGGGCATGTCCTGCGTGCCGATCAACCCCGATTATCACCCCAGCGAACTGGCCTATGTGCTGGAAGACAGCGGCGCGGTGATTGCCATCGTGAACGCCGCCCACGCGGGGCTGATGGAGCAGGGGATCGCGGCGGCCAAAACCGCGCCAGCGATGGTGATGTTCGAGGAAATGACCGCAGGCCTGCCCGCAGCCCCGACCCCCGCCGCCACAGGGCCGGTCACATCGGACAGCGAGGCGGGGTTGCTCTATACCTCGGGCACGACCGGACACCCCAAGGGTTGCATCCTGTCGCATGAATATATGCTGATGTGCGGCGCCAGCTATGCCGGGATCGGCGCGCCGATGGCACTGCGCGCGGCGGCGGACCGGGTGCTGAACCCGCTGCCGTCGTTTCACATCAACGCAGGCATATTGACGTTTTTCGGCGTGATGATCACCGGCAATTGCCTGATTCAGCCCGCGCGGTTTTCCAAAACGACCTGGTGGCGCGATATCCGGGATACGCGCGCCACGGTGTTCCATTATCTGGGGGTGGTGATTTCGGTGCTGATGGCCGACCCCGATGCAGGCCCCGATGATCTGGGCGATCTGCGCGTTGGCATGGGCGCGGGGGCGGAACCGGCGCTGCATGTGGCGTTCGAACAAAGGTTCGGCATTCCGCTGGTCGAATGCTGGGGCATGACCGAAATGTGCCGGGTGACGGCGGCGGACCGCGAACCGCGCATGATCGACACCCGCGCCATGGGGCGGGGACGGGCGGATTTGCAGGTGCGGATCGTGGACGGCGACGGGGCGGAATTGCCCCGCGGCACCCCCGGCGAAATGGTGCTTCGCCATTCCGAAGAAACGCCGCGCAAGGGCTTCTTTTCAGGCTATCTGAACAAGCCCGAGGCCACGGATGAGGCCTGGCGCGGCGGCTGGTTCCACACCGGTGATACGGTGGTGATGGATGACACGGGCATGTTGTTCTTTGTCGACCGGGCCAAGAACATCATCCGCCGGTCGGGCGAAAACATTGCCGCGGCCGAGGTTGAAAACTGCCTGTTCAACGATCCGCGGGTGGCCAATGTCGCCTGTATCGCCGCCCCCGATGAAATCCGCGAAGAAGAGGTGATGGCCTGCGTGGTTCTGGCCCCCGGCGTTGCGCGCAGCGAACAGGTGGCCCGGTCGCTGTTCGATCACGCCGCCGCCAATATGGCCTATTACAAACCGCCCGGATGGATGCTGTTTGTCGATGAGCTGCCAGTGACCGGCACCCAGAAGGTCATGAAACACATGATCTTTCCCAAAGGGGTCGATCCGCGTCAGGGGGCGTTCGATTTCAGGGCGCTCAAGAAACGGGGCTAAGGCGCGCGGAATAGCCGAAAAACCCAAGCAGATCACCGTGCCCGGACAGGGCATCCTGAATCTGGCCGATGTCCTGCGCCGTCAGCCGGGCGATCTGTTCGGCGTTCATGTTGCGTATCGGCTGGGCCGGGTAATCCTTTACCGATACGGCATAATCTTCGACCGCCTGCGGGCCCTGAACGCCAAAGGTTTCGAACACCTGCAACGGGTCTGCGCAGAAATTCTCATAGCCCAGCAATGGGAAGGTTTCGGTCTGTGCGATGTCTTTCAGCAGGGCGCTGCGTTTGATCCAGGATTTGACGATGCCGTCGATGATTTCTTTGCGATCTTCGCTGGTCTTGTCATCCAGATCAGGGGTCATCCGATAGGCGACAGAGGCGACATTGGCAAAGGGATTGCGGTTGTTCACCACGACCGAAATGCGTTCAAAAAGTGATATAACACCCTGGTAACGTACCATATTCGGTGGGGATGTTTCGATGACGTATCGGATCGGCATGGCATCCGCCGGGGCCGCGTCGATCACCGCGCCCCATTTCCGCGCGACATCCGCCCAGTCGACATCGATCCCGGATTGCCACCGGTTGCTGGCCGATAGCGCTGGCACCAGCCATTGCCCTTCGTACCGGCGGGCCAGCCCGATTGCGCCCTGCAGTTGCGCCAGAAAGGCGGCGATGGCGGTCGATCCGCTGAACGGCGGGGTCAGCAGCAGCAAAAGCTGCGGTGACGGGCCGTTTTTTGGAGCAACCAGCGGCATCGCCGGGTCATTCCCATTCGATGGTGCCGGGGGGTTTGCTGGTGATGTCATAGGTCACCCGGTTGATCCCCTGCACCTCGTTGATGATACGGGTCGCGGTTTCGCCCAGAAAATCATGGCTGAACGGGTAATAATCGGCGGTCATCCCGTCGACCGACGTCACCGCGCGCAGGGCGCAGGCGAAATCATAGGTCCGGCCATCGCCCATCACGCCCACGGTGCGCACCGGCAGGATCGCGACGAAAGCCTGCCAGATCTCGTCATACAGCCCGTGCTTGCGGATCTGGTCGATATAGACCGCATCGGCCTTGCGCAGGATCTCCAGCTTTTCGCGGGTGATTTCGCCGGGGCAGCGGATCGCCAGACCGGGGCCGGGGAAGGGGTGGCGCCCGATGAAAGAGGCGGGCAGCCCCAATTCGCGGCCCAGCGCGCGGACCTCGTCCTTGAACAGCTCGCGCAGGGGTTCGACCAGTTTCAGCCCCATTTTTTCGGGCAACCCGCCGACGTTGTGGTGCGACTTGATGGTGACCGAGGGGCCGCCGCTGAAGCTGACGCTTTCGATCACATCCGGATACAGCGTGCCCTGGGCCAGAAATTTCGCGCCGCCCACGTCGCCCGCGTGTTTCTGGAAGACATCGATGAACAGTTTCCCGATGATCTTGCGCTTTGTTTCTGGATCGGAAACGCCGTCCAACTCGCCCAGAAACAGCTCCTGCTCATCGGCGTGGATCAGCGGCATGTTGTAATGGTCGCGGAACATGGTCACGACCTCTTCGGCCTCGCCCTGCCGCAGCAGCCCGTGATCGACAAAGACGCAAGTCAGCTGATCGCCGATCGCTTCGTGGATCAGAACCGCGGCGACCGAGCTGTCGACCCCGCCGGACAGCCCGCAGATGACCTTGGCGTCGCCCACCTGATCGCGGATCTTGCGGATCGCCTCTTCGCGGTAGGCGCCCATGGTCCAGTCGCCGGTGAACCCGGCCAGCCGGACGAAGTTTTCGTACAGTTTGGCGCCGTTCGGGGTGTGGTGCACCTCGGGGTGGAACTGCACGGCAAAGAAATTGCGCGCAGGATCGGCGGTGATCGCATAGGGCGCATTGGGCGAGGTGCCATAGACCTGAAAACCGGGGGCGATGGCGGATACGTGGTCGCCATGGCTCATCCAGACCTGTTCGCGGTCATCGCCGAACCAGCCCGACAACAGCGGCAGGGCATCGCCTTCGGGTGTGACATAGGCGCGGCCGAATTCGGCGGTGCCATGGCCGCGTTCGACCTTGCCGCCCAGCATCTGCATCATGACCTGCTGGCCGTAACAGATGCCAAGGATCGGAACCCCCAGATCGAACACCGCCTGCGGCGGGCGCGGCGATCCGTCGTCGATCACGCTGCAGGGGCCGCCGGAAAATATCACGGCTTTGGGCGCGAATTCCTTCAGGAACGCGTCATCGACGTTCTGATAGGGGTGAATTTCGCAATAGACGTTCAGCTCGCGCAGGCGGCGTGCAATCAGCTGCGTTACCTGGCTGCCGAAGTCGATGATCAGAAGGCGGTCATGGGATGTCTGGCTCATGATCTGCTACTAGGGCGCGGGCCCGCGAGACGCAAGTGTTTGGTGCAGGTTTTGTCTGTCGTCCAAGGCACTATATAGGGGCACAGGTTACAGGAGGCCGCGCCATGTCCGATCTTTCAATCCGCCCTGCGGTCCATGCCGATATTCCCGGTTTGAAACGCTGCATCGACATGGCCTATGCCCAGTACCGGGTTCGCCTTGCCGATCTGCCCGACGTTTCGGATGGGCTGGACCATGATATCGATTGCCACAGGGTGCTTCTGATCGAAGATCGGGGGCAGGTCGTGGGCGCCATGATCCTGAAAGAGACCCCGGCGTTCCTGCAACTGGCCAATATCGCGGTGCACCCGGATCAGGCGGGCAAGGGGCTTGGCAAGGCCCTGATCGGCGATGCGGTTCGGATCGCCCAAAGCCTTGGCTATACCAGACTGAATTTGACGACCCATGCCGCGATTCCGGAAAATATCGCGCTCTATACCCATCTGGGCTGGGCTGAGACCGGACGTGACGGCAACAAAGTTTTTATGGGCAGACAGGTCTAGGAATGGGGCGACAGCGCGCGGTTGATGTCGCTTTCATGTGCGAAAGGACGTAATCCGCGTAAGCCCGCGCCACAAATCCGTCTATCACAATAGAACCACATCCAGACGGGACCGGAGGCGACACAGATGGCAGAGGCAGTAACCAGACGGCGGGCACGGGGCGGCGGCGGGGCCGCGCGACGGGCCGAACGCACCTCGGTCAGCATCGAAACCGCCCGGTTCATCGAACGCAACATCCCCAATCTGGAGCTTCTGAACGAAGAGGCGTTGCAGATCATCGAGGCCAACGCCGAGATCGTGCTGGAAGAAATCGGTGTCGCCTTTGTCGACAACCCCGCGGCGCTGGAGCGCTGGAAAGCCGCCGGTGCCAATGTCGAAGGCGACCGGGTGCGGCTGCCCCGCGGATTGGCCCGCGAATTGTGCAAAACCGCGCCGGGCCGGTTCACTCAGCACGCGCGCAATTCGGACCGCAATGTCGAAATCGGTGGCAAATCGCTGGTGCTGGCGCCGGTCTATGGCCCGCCCTTCGTGCGCGATGCGACAGGCGGGCGGCGCTACGCCACGATGGCGGATTTCCAGAAATTCGTGAAGCTGGGCTATATGTCGAAATGGCTGCACCATTCGGGCGGTACGGTCTGCGAACCGACCGACGTGCCGGTCAACAAACGCCATCTGGACATGTTGCTGGCGCATATGACGCTGAGCGACAAACCCTTCATGGGATCGGTGACCGACCCCAGCCGGGCGCGGGATTCGGTGGAAATGTGCGAGATTCTGTTCGGCAAGGAGTTCGTGGCCGAAAACACGGTCATGACCTCGCTGGTCAACATCAACTCGCCCCTGACATTCGATGCCACGATGATGGGCGCGCTGGAGGTATACGCCGCCGCCAATCAGGCCTGCATCGTGTCGCCGTTCATCGTTGGCGGGGCGATGGCGCCGGTGTCCGTCGCGGGCACGCTGACGCAGGTTCTGGCCGAGGTTCTGGCCGGGGTCGCCTACAGCCAGCTGATCCGCCCCGGCGCGCCGGTGATCTTTGGCGCCTTCGTGACCTCGATCGACATGAATTCGGGCGCGCCCACCTTCGGCACGCCCGAGGCCAGCCAGATCCTCTATGGTGCGGGCCAGTTGGCGCGGCGTCTGGGCCTGCCGTACCGGTCGGGCGGGGGCTTGTGCGGTTCGAAGCTGCCCGATGCGCAGGCGGCCTATGAAACCGCCCATACCCATAACGCGGCGCTGATGGGCGGCGTGAATTTCATGCTGCACGCCTGTGGCTGGCTTGAGGGCGGGCTGGTCGCGTCCTTCGAGAAATTCGTGATGGATGCCGATCAGCTGGGCATTCTGCACAAGATGGCGGCGGGCGTGGCCCATGATGAAAACGCGCAAGCCATGGATGCGCTGCGCGAGGTCGGGCCCGGCGGCCATTTCCTTGGCTGTGCCCACACGCAGGCCAATTTCAAGGATGCCTTCTGGCGCACCGATCTTCTGGATTACAAACCGTTCGAAACCTGGGACGAAGAGGGCGCGCGCGACACCGTCGCACTGGCCGCCGCCCGGGTCGAAAAACAACTGGCCGATTACCGGCAACCCGCCCTTGACCCGGCCATCAACGAGGCGCTGAACGCCTATGTGACCCGGAAGAAAGACGGGATGCCGGACGCTTTCGTCTAGTCTTTGGCACTAAAATACCGGCGCGGGTCCCTGCCTTTGGCGGCGGACCTGCGCCTGAGGCCATGATTTCGCGGGCATAACCGGCGCACGCATTATTCTTGACCAAAATAATCACCTATTATAGGGAAAGCCCGTTAACCGCTGACTACATGCGGGCTTTATCGTCTTCACCTGCCAGCCGCTGCCAGCGTCGTGAATTGCTGACCTGCGAAGGGAAACCTCCCTTCGCTTTGGCGGATTGGTCCACTTGTACGGCTTGGTTATTCAAACCTGCACAGAGGACGAGACGGAAACCAATGAAAAAAATCCTATACGCAAGCACCATCCTGGGCGCCATGGCCGCCCCGGCGATGGCCGATATCGCGATTTCGGGCGAGGCGAAGATGGGGATCGTGGGCGGAGACATCTATGACAATGACGATGCCCAGTTCTTCAACGATTTCACCCTGACGGTCGAAGCCACTGGCGAAACCGACACGGGCCTCAGTTTTGGTCTGATTGTCGAGATGATCAAAGAGGACGGTCCGCAGACCGTGAACGGCCCCATCAGCGTGGATAGCGAAGAGGTGTTCATCTCAGGCGCGTTTGGCACGCTAAGCCTGGGGGCGGTCGACGGCGCCTTGTACACGCAGGTCGGCGAAGCGGCCGTCGGTCCGGGGACCATCGCGGATGATGAAACCCTGCACGCCGGATATAACGACAACGCCGGGCTGGACGAATCCGAAGACGCCCAGATTCTGCGCTATGACTATGATTTCGGAGATTTCGGAATTTCGGCGTCGCTGGAACAGGATGACAACGGGGCCGGCAGTGACGATATCTATGCGGTCGGTGTGTCCTATCAGACCAGCCTGTCGTCGGGGACGGATCTGCGGTTCGGGCTGGGCTATCAGTCGAATTCGAATGACGAGGTGATCGGCGCATCCGTGTCGACCGATTTCGGCAACGGATTGACCGGGGCCGTCACCTTTACGACCGCAGATATGGACGCGGGCGGCGACGATTATGACCATGTGGGGATCGGGATCGGGTACCAGGTGGACGCTGTGGCCTTCGGGATCAACTATGGCAAATTCGATTACGACGGGGCCGATGATGCCGATGGCGTGGGTCTGGACGTGGCCTATGATCTGGGCGGCGGCGCTGTGGCACAGTTCGGCTATGGCACCGGCGATGACGGGACCGGCCGGTCCGACAGCTATTCGCTGGGCATGACGTTGTCGTTCTAGAAAACGGATCGGACGGCCCTGTGGCGGGGGCCGTCCGTTTTGTCGGAAAAGGCGCTAGGCGTCTGAGGTGAAACCGGGTTTTGCCGGGATAAGCCGCGCCTCGGCCATCATCGCGATCAGAAGTTCGATGTGACGGCTGATCGAATAGGCGGCATCGCCGGTGCGGCGGGTTTCTTCCAGCCGCTCTTCCTGTTCCATCAACGAACTGAGCGCCTGATCGGGCGCCGGGGCGCGCGTTCCATGCAGCAGGCGCGTCAAATCCCGTTCTCGACGATATTCAACCTGTCCAAACCGGGCCGCCCGGATCAGCAGGCGGGGGCGTCGCAGGGCACGAAGAACGGTCAGCGGGTCAGTCATTTATTCACCTCATGGTTCAGATTTGCCTGACCAGCATGAAACAACTCATGCGGGTGTTGCACATTGTTGCGACGCTCCGAACGTTGGTTTCAGAAATCTTTATCAAATAAAAACAATTATCCATATCGCAGCGTTCATTAACTGCTCAGTAAGAAATGCAACTTTAGCTTGTGTCTGGTTTGACGATTTTAGGGGTTTCACAGCTGTTTTTGCCGTCCAAAGAGGAAGCGGGCAATGGGGGATACATCATTTGTAAAGATACCACAGGCAAGTGGTCTTCCCTCCTGGGTCCCGACGGCTGTGTCCTGGTATCTGTGTCATACCGAAGGCGGGTCTTCGATCCGCTCGCTGGCCCGCCACGCCGGATGCCATGCTTCTACCATTCTCCGACAGGTGCGGCGCTTTGAACAGCGTCGTGATGACCCGCTGATCGACAGCGCACTGAACCGTCTGGGTGATACCTTTTTCCAGATACCCAATGAAAAGGAACATAATTCGATGACAGCCCCCTTGCGACACGCCAAACCGACGACCGACGAAGCAACCGTCACCCGAGAGGCCCGTCGCATCCTGCGCCGCCTGTGCGAAACCGGCGCATTTTTGGCAATCGCCCCTGATCTTGAAAAAGCCGTTGTCCTGAAAGAGGCCAGCGATGGCAGCAGCACGCGGATCGCGGTGGTCGAACGCAGCGTGGCCGAGGCGTTCGTGCTGAAGGACTGGATCAGCTGCACCAAACCGGGGCGGGTTGCGACCTATCAGGTGACGGGCACCGGGCGGTCCGCGCTGAAACGCCTGCTGGCGGATGAACCGCGCAACGCGCACGGCTTTGCCGAGGCGCAGATGCCCTTTGCCGATCAGCACCGGGAATGGGGCGAACGGTCGATCAGCGATGGGGCGAACGAGACCGCGCGCCGCATCCGCTATAATCTGGCCGAAAGTCCGCTGGCCCTGCTGGCGCGGCGCAAAGACAAGGATGGCAATGTTTTCCTTGGCAGCGATCTGGTCGCCGCAGGCGAGCGTCTGCGCGAGGATTTCGAACTGGCGCAGATGGGGCCGCGCGTCACCCAGAACTGGGACCGGTTCCTGACAGCGGGCGACCGGGGCGGGTTTTCGGCCAGCGGCGGGCAGGCCGACGGGCCGCGCGCCGCCCGCGATCGCGTGGCCGAGGCGCTGCGCGATCTGGGGCCCGGTCTGGGTGATGTGGTGCTGCGCTGCTGTTGTTTTCTGGAAGGGATGGAGGCGGCTGAAAAGCGCATGGGCTGGTCGGCGCGATCGGGCAAGATCGTGCTGCGGATCGCCCTGCAGCGGCTGCGCCGCCATTATGACGACCGGGCCGGGCAGGGCGGTGATCTGATCGGCTAGGCCCCGCCCGCCACCAGAAACCCGGTCGCAAAGGCGACCAATGCACAGACGCTGCCGACGAAAACCGTTTCAAGCACGGCCCGAACCGGTTTTTCGCCGGTGGCGTTCCACCGCAACATCCCCAGCGCCGCCAATGCGGCCAATGTCGCCAGCACCGACAGGCGGAACGCCGCCGCATCGGCGGGCAGCAACAGATAAGGCAGCAGAGGCACGATCCCGAAGCTCAGGAAGGCACCAAAGGTGAACAGCCCGTTGATGGCCGGGTTTTCCTGATCCTGGCTGATCGGCCCGTCGCTGTAGCGCAATATCAGATCGGCGGTCAGGGCGGGTTCGTTCGTGATACAGTGGCTGGCGGCGCGGGCATCTTCGGAACTTAGCCCATGGGCCTGAAAAATCCCGGTCAGATGATTATTCCCGTCCTGCCTGTTTTCGTTCAGCCGGTGTACAAGCTGGGTGTGACGCGACCGGTACAGATCACGCTGGGACCGGCCGGACAGGAATTCGCCCAATCCCATCGACACCCCATCGGCGAACAGGTTGGCCAGCCCGAACACCAGCACCGCCAGCCCGCCGATCTGGGCCACCCCGTCGATCGCGGCCCCGGCAAACCCGGCCACGATGGCAAATGTCGTGACGATGCCGTCGTTGCCGCCATAGACGATCTGTTTCAGAAATTCCTGGCTGCGGTTCAACGGCGGGGAAAGGTCGGGCTGGCTCATCTGGTGCTCCTGCGGCTTGCCGGGCGCAGGGTAACGCAGTTTTGCGCTGTCTCAAGCGGTCATTGGGGGCGCTGTTGCCGCGCCCGCCATTTACCGCGGCTTAAGAATCACCGCTGAACATGCTGAAATTATGTGAGGAATCCGCGTTCTTGGTTAACAAAACCAAAAGAATAGCGCGCAGATATGGCCAAAGATTAACATCCCGCAGGGATTGGTTCCCATGGCGAGATGATGCCCTTTCCAAGCCGTAAACATGACAAAAATACGGCGAATTTTTGGTGCCCGATTGGTTCATCGCCACAATGGCACAGAAACACGCATCACAGGAGAACCGTCATGTTCATTCAGGATCAATCCACCTTTACCGCCGCCAAAGACATCGAACTTGTGCTGCCGCCCGTCGGGCGCGCGCCGCATCCCAAACTGACCGGGCTGACCGCAGGCACGATGATCGAAACATCCACCGGCTGGCGGTCGGTCGAGACGCTGGAGCCGGGCGATGAGATCTATACATTCGATGGCGGGCTGCGCCCCCTGCGCCGCGTCAACCAGATGTTCCTGACCACCGGGGCGGATCAATTGCGCCGGTCGGGTCTGGTGCTGGTGCCGGGTGGCGTTCTGGGGGCCTGCGCGCCGCTGGAACTGATGCCCGACCAACATTTGCTGGTGCAGGGCAGGGCGGTTGATGCGCTGATGGGCGTGCCGGCTGCATTGATCCCGGCGCGGGCCTTTACCGGGCTGATGGGCATCCGGTTCATCCGGGCGACTGCGGCGGTCTGTGCCAGCACGCTGGAATTCGACGACGAAGAGGCGATCTGGGCCAACAACGGCATGTTGTTTCATTGCGCCGGGCGCGATGCGGCGGCGGATGGGTCGGGCTATTTCAAAACCGTAACCGGCGACACGGCCCTGACATTGGCCAAAGCCGTTGCCAGCGAAAGCTCTGCAACCCTGCGCGCGGCGTGACCGGACATGGGGTTTGAGCGGAAAAAGTGCAAAGGGGACAACCTTTTCAGGTCGCCCCCTTTGCTATCCGGAGTGAGTGGTGGTCAGCTGTCCGGATATTCGGAGTCAGGGTAGGTACGGATAAGACGCAAGGCAGAAATAATGCCCGCTGTGCATAGCCGCTTTGCCGTTTTAAAACGGTCATTGGATTGCTGCTAAAAACCAAATATAAGGCGACGGAATAAGGGGAAAAATTCATGCGTGACCTCAAAATTCCTGCCAGCCGCCATCCCGAAAAGGCGCATCGCCCGGACAATGCCCAGCCCAAGAAACCCGACTGGATCAGGGTCAAGGCGCCGGGCTCTGACGGCTATAAGAAAACCCGCAACATCATGCGCGAGCATAAGCTGGTCACGGTCTGCGAAGAGGCCGGATGCCCCAACGTCGGCGAATGCTGGAGCCAGGGTCACGCCACGATGATGATCATGGGCGAGGTCTGCACCCGCGCCTGTTCGTTCTGCAACATCGCCACGGGCAAACCGCCCGAAGCGCTGGATGTGTTCGAACCGGGCCGCGTCGCCGATGCGGTCAAGAAACTGGGGCTGAACCATGTGGTGATCACCAGCGTCGACCGCGACGATGTCGAAGATGGCGGCGCGGAACATTTCGCCCAGACCATCCGCGCGATCCGGCGTCAGGCACCCGCCACGACGATCGAGATTCTGACCCCCGATTTCCTGCGCTGCGATCCATCGGTGCTGGAGGTGGTCGTGGCCGCCAAGCCGGATGTGTTCAACCACAACCTTGAAACCGTGCCGGGCCTCTACCCCGAGGTGCGCCACGGCGCGCGCTATTTCCATTCGCTACGGCTGTTGCAGCGGGTCAAGGAAATCGATCCGTCGATGTTCACCAAATCGGGCATCATGGTCGGGCTGGGCGAGGATCGTCAGGCGGTGATGCAGGTCATGGACGACATGCGCGCGGCGGATGTGGATTTCCTGACCATCGGTCAGTACCTGCAACCCACGCCCAAACACCATGCGGTCGACCGCTTTGTCACGCCCGAGGAATTCGCAGGCTATGAAAAAGCGGCCTATGGCAAGGGGTTCCTGATGGTCTCGGCCACGCCGCTGACCCGGTCGTCCTATCATGCGGGCGATGATTTCGCCCAGCTGCGCGCAGCCCGGTTGAAAAAGCTGTCCGCGAACTGAGCGTTTCGGCAAGGTTGGTGCCTGAAGGCATTGGCCCAAGCACCTGCTTTGCCGCGTTTCCTGCTACGCACGAAAGACGTTTTCGTATCAGCCTGCTGTCGTTAAGGCGCAGTCTTGGACCGCCGCCGCATCACCCCAAGACCCGCCAAACCTGCGCCAAGCAAAAATACGGACGCCGGTAGCGGGACAGGTGACGGTGCCCCGACAACCGTAATGGCATCAATACTTACGAAGGCTTCGCTGACGATATCAGAGCGCCCAAACGAACGTTCGTCCACTCCCCGCAGCCCAAGATACTGTGTTTCAAACTCGGGAAATAATCCGGTGGTCGGCAAACCATCGATGACACCTGTGTTGTCCAGATCGTACAGAAGCGCGAACACGTCGATATTTCGGTCAAATCCAAGAGACCCAAAGGCATTTCTGTCCAAATAACCCTGTACCAACACCCGGTTATTGGTTGGATTGTCATTGGTTTGCAGAGTCGCATAATTCGACCCGATAGGGTTGGCCAATGCGACGCCGTTGCTGGTCAGGCGTCCTGTGCCGCCATACCGGGAATATTTGCTTCCGCTGCTTTCGCCACTGGTTGGCAGCGTGGTCAGGGGCATCTCGAAAATAAACTCGATTTCGTCACCGACAAAGGGGCGCCACTTGTTATCCGTGACAAGCGACCCATTGGGACCAGCAACACCTTGCTGGATGGTCCCGGTAATTTTGATCTGATACATATCGACTGTCGACGCGATTGCGGAGGAGCTCCAGAAAATCACAAAACACACGGCAGTTCCAACACAGGAAAACTGGCTAATCATCTTAAAAATAACGTTTTTCATTGGTCTCTCTTGTCTATCTGTGTTGTTTATCTGTGATATGAATTTCTGCGACAACCTGTTAAAAGTGATAGGGTTACCTTGGAAAACAGACTTGTAGATTTGCTGGATCGTCTGGACCGCCGGACCGCTGATGGCGAAGCTTACGCGATCACAAATGACTTTTTCCTGGATCTCGGGTTTCGCTATGTGAACATCGGGGTGGCGTCGCTGTCTGACAGCGGCGTTCTTGGCATGTATTCCAATATGCGAGAGGCGTGGATGTCGCATTACGTCGAGAGCGGTTATCATGAGTGCGATGTGATGTTTGACTATGCGATTTCAAATGACACAGCCCGGCTTTGTGACCCGGCAAACAATCTGGAATTGCCATCAAGAAACAAGGCGCGGAGCGACCAGATGCTGGCCGAAGTACAGGAAGAGGGGTTGCGCTCTTCCCTGATCTTGCCGCGCCACAGCGCCGTTTCGGACCATATGATCGGTTTCAATTTGTGTACTGATCTGGACAAGCTTGAAACAGGACGGATGTGCGACGCCCACCAATACGCGATTTCACTGGGCGCGGCGCTGACACAGACCGCGATTATCGAAGACGTCGAGGGGGATAGTTACGGTACCTTCTGGCTTCCGATTGCCAATGATCCGGTGAAGTTGAGTGCCCGGGAAATGGAGGTTCTGAAATGGTTGTCGGAAGGTCTTAGGAATGATCGTATCGCGGACCGTCTGAAAATTTCGAATGCGACCGTGAATTTCCACGTCACCTCTGCAAAAAAGAAACTGGGCGCCAAAACGCGCGAACAGGCCGTGGCGATTGCGTTGGTGAAAAAATACATCTGACACACACCCTGTGCAAAGCGCGGGTCGATTCTGTCAGTTGTTAAACCGCCACAGTGACTGCTGACGCCCGGCAAAAGGATGACCAGGGGCATATGTGCCCCCGGTTTTTTTCCTGCCCGGCCGCGTTTATGGCACCGCCGGAACCTTTTTCAGATAGGCGGCAATCGCGGTGCGGTCCTCGGGCGAGAGTTTGCCCATATTGTTGACCACCGGCACCATATGACCGCCCGCGCTGTCGAAAGCGGGGGTAAAGCCGGTTTCCAGGTAATAGGCGATATCTTCGACCGACCAATCCAGTTTGGCGGGGGTGATGTTGGGCGTGCGGCCCTTGCCGTCGGGGTTCGGGGCGCCCGCCAGCCAGCGGCTGCGGTCCAGCCCCCCCAGCGCGTCGCGCGGGGTGTGGCATTCGCCGCAATGGCCCAGCGCCTCGACCAGATAGCGGCCTTGGGTTTCCTGCGGGCTCAGATCGCCGTCGATCACCCAGCCCTTGTCGGCATAAAGCCATTTCCAGCCGCCCAGGCTGCGCCGGATGTTGAAGGGAAACCCGACCTCATGCGGCTGGCTGGGCGTGGCGTCGGGCGGCAGCGTGTCCAGAAACGCCTTCAGGTCGACCACATCCTGCGGCGTGGCATTGGCGTAAGAGGTATAGGGAAAGGCCGGGAAATAATGCGCGCCGTCGGGCGACACCCCGCGCTGCATCGCATTGGCCAGATCCTGCGCGCTCCACCCGCCGATGCCGGCGTCCGGGTCGGGCGAGATATTGGGCGCGACAAAGGTGCCGAAGGGTGATCCAAATCTTTGCCCGCCCGCCAGCACCAGTTTGTCATCGGATTTGGGGGCGCTATGGCAGGACGCACAGCCCGCAGCCCAGAACACATGTTCACCGCGCGTGGTGTCGCCGGTCAACCCGGCCAACGCGTCGTCTGGCAGGGGGCGCGGTTCGGTCAGCCACCAGAACACGGCACCGCCGATCACCCCCAGAAAAATGCCCCATCGTATCAATGCCGTCCACATTCCAAATAGCCTCCTGTCAATTGATCCGGCCCTTGGGGACCCTGTCCGGGGTCAGCCACGCGGGCCAGCCGAACAGGCGCTCCACCGCCACCAGAATCAGGCACAGGACGATCACCCCGATCACCAGCTTGACCTTCTTTTCACTGGGCGGATTACGTGCCCAGCGCGACATGCGCAAAAGATGTCGCAGGTTCATGCCGTGGGGAACCTCACCTTGCCGATATAAGGCAAGTTGCGGTTCCGTTGGGCATAGTCAATCCCATAGCCGACCACAAATTCGTCAGGTATCTCGAATCCGGTCCATGTGGCCTTGATATCCACCTCGCGCCGCGACGGTTTGTCCAGCAGGGCGCAGACCTCCAGCCGCCGGGGGTGGCGGCTTTGCAGCATCTGCAGCACATGGTTCAGCGTGTGGCCGGTATCGACGATATCTTCGACCACCAGCACGTCGCGGCCTTCAATTTCGCCGCGCAAGTCCTTGAGAATACGGACTTCGCGCGAGCTTTCCATCGTGTCGCCATAGGATGAGGTTTCGATGAAATCGACCTCGACCGGCAGATCAAGCTCGCGCACCAGATCGGCGATGAAGACAAAAGACCCGCGCAAAAGCCCCACCACGATCAGCTTGTCGGTGTCGTTGAAACGGCCGCGAATCTCTTGCGCCAGGGCCTCGACCCGGGCTGCGATGGTCTTGGCCGAGATCATCTCGTCGATGACATATTTGTTTTCGGTCATGGGCTCCCCTTGATTTTCCCGCCGCTGTGGTCGACATGACCCCCCACTGATAACAAGAATGCAGGCCCATGCCGACCCATTCCGAGACCCGAATGTTGCCCTATTCCGCCGCCCAGATGTACGATCTGGTCGCCGATGTCGCATCCTACCCCGAATTCCTGCCCTGGACGGCGGCCGCGCGAATCCGGTCGCGCAGCCCGATCGAGGGCGGCGAGGTGATGGAGGCGGATCTGGTGATCTCGTTCAAAGTGTTCCGCGAACGGTTCGGCAGCCGCGTGACCCTGTTGCCCGAGGCGCGCCAGATCAAGACCGAATATCTGGACGGCCCGTTCAAATACATGCGATCGGACTGGACGTTTACCGATCGGCCCGAGGGCGGCTGCGACGTGTCGTTCTTTGTGGATTTCGAATTCAAGAACCGGATATTGCAGGGTGTGATTGGCGTTGTGTTCAACGAGGCGATGCAGCGGATTGTGCGGGCGTTCGAGGGACGTGCCAAAGAGCTGTATGGCGGGGCCGTGGGCGGGGTATGACCTAACGCCTCCGGCGGGAGTATTTGCGCCAAAAAGAAACCGAAGCGGAAAGGTGTCGGATGGCTGAGTTCACGGATCGGTTGGCGGAATTTGTCGTGGCGGCACGGCCCGGCGCGGCGGCGCTGGAGATGATGCGCCTGTCATTGTTCGACTGGGCGGCCTGCGGCATTGCCGGGCGGGATGAGCCGGTGGCGCGGATCACCCGAGAGATGATCGCCGACGAGGGCGGCGCGGCGCAGGCGCATGTTTTTGGCGGCGGCGCCTATCCGGTGCGGGCGGCGGCGCTGGTCAATGGGGCCGCGTCCCATGCGCTGGATTACGATGACACGCATTTTGCCCATATCGGTCATCCGTCGGTGGCGGTGATCCCGGCGGCCCTTGCCCTTGGCGAACAGCGGCAGGTCAGCGGAGCGGCGTTTCTGGAGGCCTGTCTGATCGGGGTCGAAACCTCGGTCCGGGTGGGGGTCTGGCTGGGGCGCGCGCATTATCAGGCGGGGTTTCATCAGACGGCCACGGCGGGCGCCTTTGGCGCGGCGGCTGCGGCGGCGCGGGTGTTGGGGCTTTCGGCGGACCGGGTGGCGGATGCGCTGGGGCTGGTGGCGACCCGGGCGGCGGGGTTGAAGGCGCAGTTCGGCACGATGGGCAAACCTTATAATGCGGGCATTGCCGCGGCGAGCGGGGTTGAGGCGGCGTTGCTGGTGGCGCGCGGGTTCCAGCCCGAACGCGGCGCGCTGGACGGCCCGCTGGGGTTTGGCGATACCCATCACGGCGTGGCCGATATCAGTGCGTTGGAGGGGCTGGGCCAGATCTGGCAGTTCGAGCAGATCAGCCACAAGTTTCATGCCTGTTGCCACGGGCTGCATGCGGTGTTGGAGGCGGCGATGGATCTGTCGGATGTTGCGGCCGAAGATATCGCTGAGATCGATGTCGTGACCCATCCGCGCTGGATGACAGTGTGCAATCAGCTGGCGCCGATGACCGGTCTTGGCGCCAAGTTCAGCTATGGCACCGTGCTGGCCATGCGGTTCTTGGGATATGACACCGCGCGGCTGGACAGTTTTGACGATGCCGTCTGCCAGGACCCGGCAGTTCGGGCCCTGCGCCAGCGGGTGCGCGTGACGGCCGATGAGGCGTTATCGGAAACGCAGGCGCAGTTGACCCTGGTGCTGCGGGACGGGTCCAGCAGGGGCGCGGCGCATGATCTGAACAGGCCGATGCCGCTTGATGTGCGGCGCGCGAAATTGCGGGCCAAAGGGGAGGCTTTGCTGGGAGAGGCGCAGGCCGATCGGCTGTGGAGCTTGATCGAAGGGGATGCCGAGCCGGGCGCGCTTGGGGCCGCGATTTGCCGTTGAAAAGGGCGCTGTGCGGATAACGCCGGGTTTTACAGCGGCGCTATGACACGGGGCTCGGTCACGAAACGCCTGGCCCATGCCCGATTGGTCGCATCCGCCAATTTGGCCACGGGCGGGGTGATGCCATCCGCAAGTGACGGGTCCAGCCCCAATCGGTCAAGGATGCTGGACAAGACCGCTTTGGGATCAGCCGACAGTTCGTCATAGCTCACCTGCATGGGGTCGATACCTTCGGTCTGGAACCATGCGTTCCAGTCCAGATCGAATGCCGTCAGCTGGGCCAGGTTTCGGGCAATCTCATCGGCGTCGTACACCGGGTCCTTTGGTTCGGACAGCCGCTCTAATTCGGTGCCATCGGACCGCATGTGCCAAAGCCCGGTCTGGTTTGCTTTGACCAGCGATATCGCCTGTTCCAACTTGTTGCTGCGTGTCAGGTGAATGAACAGCGTCTTTCCGAAGGCGGCTTGGAACCGTTCACCATCTGCTGTCAACGTCGGGTGCAGAAGGGCAAGCTTTTCGGTGAAGAACGCGAAGCTGTGCCGCTGAAGCCGAAGCCCGAAGATACCTGTGCCTGCGGTTCCCTGATCCCGCGCGGCGCGAAAGACTGCGTGTAAAGCCTCACCTTCGTCAGCGAACGGCCTGTCGGACAGTTGGTAAGCCTTCAGCCAAGCCGACAAGGAAGGCCGGTGAAACAAAGATGATGGGTTTCCGGACTGTCCGGTCCCGGCCAGAAGCTTGCACAGCAATGTGCTGCCGCTTCGTGGGCTGGTGCAAATAACATAGGACGTGAAATTCGCCATCTTCGGGCGCCCTTTGGGCAAAAAATCGATGTGTTCAGCCCGCTTTTAGTCGATCGCGGCACATAGCGCCACGGTCGCGTTGGGCGGACATCAGGCATTTGGCTGCCCGATCATTTCCCATAAAAAAGGGCGGACCTGCAAAGGCCCGCCCTGATTGGGGTCGACTGGCCAAAGACCTATGATTTCATGTCGTAGGCACGTTCGCCATGGGCCGACAGGTCCAGCCCGTTCATCTCGGCCTCGGCGTCCACCCGCAGGGGTGTGACCAGACCGACCAGCTTGATCAGGACCACGGTCACGATCAGGGTGAAGACGCCGACAATCGCAAGGCTGCCCAGCTGTGCGGCCCAACTGCCCGCGCCGAAGGCCGCGATCATGATGGTGCCGAAAATGCCGCCCACGCCGTGCACGGCAAAGACATCCAGCGTGTCGTCGATGTTCAGCGCATTGCGCACCAGATTGACCGCTTCCTGACACAGGATCCCGGCGATTGCACCGATGATCAGCGCCTCGACCGGGCCGACAAAGCCCGAGGCCGGTGTGATCGAGGCCAGCCCGGCAATCGTGCCGGTGACGATGCCCACAAGCGAGGCCTTGCCGTATTTGATCTTTTCCCACAGGGCCCATGTCAGCGATGCGGTTGCAGCCGAAATATGGGTGACGGTCAGCGCCATCGCGGCCCCGCCATCGGCGGCCAGTTGCGACCCACCGTTGAAGCCGAACCAGCCGACCCACAGCATGGCCGCGCCGATCATCACATAGCCGGGGTTGTGCGGCGGGGTGGTGCGGTTGCGGCGCGGTCCCAGAAAGACCGCGATCAACAGCGCGGCGATCCCGGCGGTTTCATGCACGACGATGCCGCCAGCGAAATCCTTGACCCCGGTGTCGCCGAACAGCCCGCCATCGGCCAGCAGCCCGCCGCCCCAGACCCAATGCACCACCGGCGCATAGCACAGCAGCATCCACAGCCCCGAAAACAGCAGCACAAAGCCAAAGCCGACGCGTTCGACATAGGCGCCGACGATCAGCGCGGGCGTGATGATCGCAAAGGTCATCTGAAAGGCAAAGAACAGAACCTCGGGCAGGGTGCCGGTCAGGTCGTCGGCGGTGACGCCCAGCAGGAACATCTTGCCCAACCCGCCCCACAGGGCGTCGCCTTCGCCGAAGGCGATGGAATAGCCGAAGGCCAGCCACAGGATGCTCATCAAACAGGCGATGGCATAGCAGTGCATGAACACGCTCAGCACATTTCGGGCCCGTACCAGCCCGCCGTAAAACAGGGCAAGCCCCGGCAATGTCATAAACAGCACCAATGCTGTCGCAACGATAATCCAGGCTGTATCTGCCCCGTTCATGGTCCCATCCCTCTTTTGGTTTCGCGCGGTTTTGCGGGATCAAAAGGTCCACGGTCGCAAAGAAAAGAGGCATTGCCCCGTTGGTGCGGTTAAAACATAGGCATTTGGCTGAGTGGGTGAAAATTATGCAGCAATAAGGCTATTTGCATAAAATAGCGGCATGTTTTGAATTATCGCTCCAGCGCCGAAATCAACAGCTCCAGCGCGTGGTCGACGGTGGCCTGACGCACCTTCGCCCGGCCAATCGCGCCAAACTCGACGGTCTCGGTTCGTGTGGGGCCGTTGCGTTGCGCCAGCCCGAAACAGACCCGGCCTTCGGGTTTGTGATCCGACCCGCCGGGCCCGGCGATTCCGGTGACCGACACCGCCAGTGCGGCCTCGGATCGCGCCAAGGCGCCGTCGGCCATTTCGGCGGCGATTTCTTCCGAGACCGCGCCGTGGGTTTCCAGGGTCCGGGATTGAATGCCCAGCATCTGTTGCTTGGCCGCGTTGGAATAGGTCACGAAGCCGCGGTCGAAAATGTCGGACGATCCCGGCACCTCGGTGATCGCGCCTGCGATCAGCCCGCCGGTACAGCTTTCGGCGGTGGCCAGCATCGCCCCGGCCGCGCGGGCGGCGCTCAGCAGGTCGTCGGCGCGGCTCATGCCCCCATCATCCCATGCGAAATCGCGGCCATCACCACCACCAGAACGGCGGCCATCAGGCCAGCGATGACATCGTCCAGCATCACCCCCAGCGGGCTGTGCAGCCGGTCGGCCCAACCGACGGGGCCGGGTTTCCAGATGTCGAACAGGCGGAACCCCAGAAAGGCCACGATCCAGCCGGGGTAAAGCGCCAGTATGTCGGCGCCGGTATGCGCGGCCCCCGCCGCGACCGGCAGCAGGGCGATCCAGACGCCCGCGACCTCATCAATCACGATTTCCGAGGGGTCGGGGTCCGCCTTGCCCCGCACCTCAACCCCCGTGGCCCACCAGCCCAGCGCAAAGGCCAGAACGGTGGCGATAGTGGTCAGGGCAACGCCGCCCAGGATATAAAGCAGATAGAAAACGGGCAGGGCGGCCAATGTGCCCCATGTGCCCGGCGCGGGTTTCAGCAGCCCGGCGCCAAAGAAGATCGTGATCATACGGGTCATGTCTGCACCAATGTGGCTGTTGCGATGGCGGCGATGCCTTCCTTGCGTCCGGCAAAGCCCAGGCGCTCGGATGTGGTGGCCTTGACGCTGACCCTGGTGGCGTCGATCCCCATGATCCGGGCCAGTTCGCCTTTCATTTCAGCGGCATGTGGGCCGATCTTGGGCTCTTCGCAGATCAGCGTGACATCCGCGTGGGTCAGGGTGAACCCCATATCGCGGGCCAGCCCGGCGGCATGGGTCAGAAAGA
This sequence comes from uncultured Paracoccaceae bacterium, assembly GCA_947500775.1. GTDB lineage: Bacteria > Pseudomonadota > Alphaproteobacteria > Rhodobacterales > Rhodobacteraceae > CANMTD01. Next base: position 499,135 of record CANMTD010000002.1, on the reverse strand, counting down.
TATGGCTGGCGGCACCTTTCCACTGCGGATCGGAGGGCGGGAAATGCTGCCCGATGTCACCCTGCGCCAGCGCGCCATAGATCGCATCGGTCAGGGCGTGCATCCCGACGTCGGCGTCCGAATGCCCCTGTAACCCGCGCCCATGCGGGATGGCGATGCCACATAGGGTGACGTGATCGCCGGGGCCGAACCGATGTACGTCAAACCCGTTGCCGGTGCGGATATCCATGGTGTTCCCCCGTAACAACCGTTCGGCGCGGGTAAAATCGCCGGGAAAGGTCAGTTTCAGATTATCCTCATCGCCCCGGACAATGGCCACGTCAAGCCCATGCGCCAGCGCCACCTCGACATCGTCGGCGGCCCCGCCGGGATGGGCGGCGTGGGCGGCGCGGATGGCGTCAAGGTGGAACCCCTGCGGGGTCTGCGCGCGAAACAGCCCGTCGCGGGGGTGGGGGGCCACGACCTTGCCCCCGTCGCCCCGCCACAGCGCATCGGTGACCGCCAGCGCGGGTGCGGCCCCCGGATGACCCGCCAGCGCATCCAGCACATCGTCGATGATCCGGGCCGAAACCAGCGGGCGCGCGGCATCGTGGATCAGCACGTGACCGGTGTCTTCGGGGAGGGCGGCCAATCCGGCCTGCACCGACAGGTCCCGTGTGGCGCCGCCGTGCACAATTGTTGCGTCGCCGCTGCCCAGACAGGCGGCCAGCAAATCGGAATCATCCGGGTGCGCCACGACAATGACCTGCGATACGCGCGGATGTCGTTGAAACGCCGAAACCGTGTGGGCCAGCACCGGGCGCCCCTGCAACATCTGGAATTGCTTGGGTATATCCCCGCCCAGACGGGTGCCGCGCCCGGCGGCAACGATGATCGCGCTTGTCTGCATCTTGACCCCTGTTTGCCCTCAACTGATGTACGGATTGCCAGCGCGGGGGGCAATGGTCGAGTTTATTGGGCTCTATTGCCTAATAATTGTGCATTGGCGGTTTTGCCGGGTAAACTTAGGCCTAGCTGAATTGCAATTTTGCAAAGCGACGATTAGCTGAGAGTTGTAAGTGCCTAAGGATTAATCGTTTGACCTTTCAAGTGGCAGATATGCCCCTGAGCCCCCCGGTGTTACTGGCCCCCCTGGCCGGGATAACCGATCTTCCGTTCCGGTCGCTGGTGGCCGGTTTCGGCGCGGGGTTGGTGGTGTCGGAAATGGTGGCCAGCCAGGAAATGGTGCAGGCCAAACCCGGCGTGCGCGAACGGGCCGAACTGGGATTCGGTCAGGCCCGGACCGCGGTGCAGCTGGCCGGGCGCGAAGCGCATTGGATGGCCGAAGCCGCCCGGATGATTGAGGCCAATGGCGCCCGTCTGATCGACATCAACATGGGGTGTCCCGCGAAAAAGGTGGTGAACGGCTATTCCGGATCGGCACTGTTGAAGGATCTGGATCACGCGGTATCGCTGATCAAGGCGGTGGTGGGCGCGGTATCGGTGCCGGTCACGCTGAAAACCCGGCTGGGGTGGGATGACGACCTGATGAACGCGCCCGAACTGGCGCGCCGGGCCGAAACGGCGGGCGTCCAGATGATCACCATCCACGGGCGCACGCGCTGTCAGTTTTACAAGGGACACGCCGATTGGTCCGCGATCCGCGCGGTCAAACAGGCGGTCAGCGTGCCGGTGATTGCCAATGGCGATATCGTGGATGCGCAAACCGCAGATCAGGCCCTGCGCCAGTCGGGCGCCGATGGCGTGATGGTGGGGCGGGGCGCGCAGGGGCGGCCCTGGGTTCTGGCCCAGATCGCCCACAAGCTTTTTGGCGCGGCGGCCCCGGACATCCCGAAAGGTCCCGCGCTGACCGAACTGGTGGCGCAGCATTATCAGGCGATGCTGTCGTTTTACGGGCCCGATCTGGGCGGGCGGGTCGCGCGCAAACATCTGGGCTGGTACATGGACGACGCCCTGACGCCGCCCGACCTGCGCCGCGCCATTCTGACCGAAGGCAACGCCGACCGGGTGTTGGCGCTGTTGCCTTCGGCCTTTGATACAGCAAGGCGGGCAGCCGCATGAAAAACGGATATGGCACCGAGCGGGTCTGGTCCTCGCTGCCGATCCCGGCGTTCATTCTGGACGCCGAGGACCGGATCGAAGAGATCAACCCGGCAGCCGAGCTGTTCACCAACACCTCGATCCGCGGATTGCGCGGCGCGCCGGTCTGGGACAAGCTGGCGGTGGACGCGATGCTGGAAGAGGCGTTTACCCGCGTGCGCAGCAATCACGCCGAGCTGTTCATCAATGACGTTGACGTCTGCGCGGGCAAGAAACCGCCGCAGCAATGCAATATCCAGATCGCCCCGATGAGCGATGCGCCGCAAAAGGTGCTGTTGCTGATCTCTCCGCGTGAAATCGCCAGCCGGCTGGGGCGGGGGCATTCCAACAAGACAGCGGTCAAATCGGTGATCGGCATGGCCGAAATGCTGGCCCATGAAATCAAGAACCCGCTGGCCGGCATCACCGGGGCGGCGCAATTGCTGTCGATGAATCTGACGCAGGACGATCTGGAACTGACCGACCTGATTGTCGAGGAAAGCCGCCGCATCGTGAAGCTGCTGGAACAGGTCGAACAATTCGGCAATCTGCGCCCGCCGGTGCGCAAGGCGGTCAATATTCACGACCTGCTGGACCGCGCGCGCAAATCGGCGCTGGTGGGCTTTGCCGCCCATATGGAGGTGATCGAGGATTACGACCCCTCACTGCCGCCGACATTGGCCGATGGCGATCAGTTGCTGCAGGTGTTTCTGAACCTGCTGAAAAACGCGGCCGAAGCGTCCAGCAAGGGCGGTGGGACGATCCGTATTAGAACCTATTTCGATCTGGCGCTGCGGGTGCGGCAGGACGACGGATCGGGGCAGGCTGTACCGTTGCAGGTGGAAATCATCGACGACGGTCCCGGCATACCGGCAGGGATTGCAAACAACATCTTTGATCCGTTTGTGTCGGGTCGGGAAAACGGCACGGGGCTGGGGCTGGCGCTTGTGTCCAAAATTATCTCGGACCACGACGGTTGGGTTGCGGTGGAAACGGTGCCCGGGCGCACCGTTTTTCGCATCTCGCTGCCCGTGGCACCGAAAACCAGCAAGGAAAATGAGTAATGGATGGCACGGTACTGGTCGCCGATGATGATCGGACAATCCGCACGGTTCTGACACAGGCGCTGACGCGGGCAGGGTGCAAGGTGCATGCCACCTCGTCGCTGATGACGCTGATGCGCTGGGTCGAGGAAGGCAAAGGCGATCTGGTGATCTCGGATGTGGTGATGCCGGACGGAAACGGGCTGGAGGCGCTGCCCCGGATCAACGAGGAACGCCCCGGCCTGCCGGTGATCGTCATCTCGGCGCAGAACACGATCATGACCGCCATTCAGGCGGCCGAGGCCGAGGCCTATGATTATCTGCCCAAACCCTTCGATTTGCCCGACCTGATGAAACGCGCGGCCCGCGCGCTGGACACCAAACGCCGGGCGCCGCAGCCGCGGAACGGCGCATCGCTGGCCGAACCAAGCGATGATCTGCCGCTGGTCGGGCGGACGCCGCAGATGCAGGCGCTGTACCGGTTGGTGGCGCGGGTCATGAACACCGAACTGCCGGTGCTGATCACCGGCGAAAGCGGCACCGGCAAATCCCTGATCGCGCGTGCGATCCATGATTTTTCGGACCGGCGCACCTTGCCCTTCGTCACCGCCGCAGCCCCCGATCTGGCGGGCGCGGACGGGCCTGCGGCCCTGATCGCGCGGGCGCGGGGCGGGTCGATCCTGTTTGACGAGGTTGGCGATCTGGATGCCGAGGCGCAGGCGCGGATCGTGCGGATGCTGGACGGTTTCGGCGAAAATGCCCCCCGGATCATGGCCAGCAGCCAGACCGACCTGATGGCCAAGCTGGAAAGCGGCGTGTTCCGGCAGGATCTGTTCTATCGTCTGGGCGGGGTCACCGTGGCGGTGCCGTCTTTGCGCGAACGGGTCGATGATATTCCGCTGTTGGCCGATCACTTTCTGGCCCGCGCCGAACGCGATGGCATGGCCGCCCGGCAATTTGCCGAAGACGCGCTTGATCTGGTGCGCGCCTACAGCTGGCCGGGCAATGTGCGCCAGTTGGAAAACACCATCCGGCGGCTGGTGGTCACCAATTCCGAAGACATCATCGCGCGCTCCGAGGTTGAACTGGTGCTGGGCAGCCAGCCGGAAATCGAACCGCTGGTCGGCGGTGGTGAGGGCGAAAAACTGTCGGCCTCGGTCGGCAAACACCTGCGCCGCTATTTCGATCTGCATGGCGGTGTTCTGCCGCCGCCCGGGCTGTATGGCCGAATCCTGCGCGAGGTCGAAGCCCCGATGATCGAGATCGCGCTGGACGCAACCGGCGGCAATCAGGCCAAATGCGCCGATCTTTTGGGAATTAACCGCAATACTTTGCGTAAGAAGATCACCGATCTGGATATTCGCGTGACACGGCGCCGAAAGTTGATGTAAAACCGCAACAATATGTGTCGCAACTGCCCCAGTGGCAAAAATGACGACACCAGATAAGGCGGTCTGCCGCGTAAGCGGCGCAACATGAAGAGGCTGGTGGTGCGAAGCGCAGCGCGGAGCGCAACCTGGGAGCGGCTGGTGCGATTGCGCCGGCAACGGCGCGTACAGAACGCGGCGACGCTGGGTCTGGTGATCCTCGGGCCGGTTCTGGCCATTGTCACATTGCTGATGCTTGGGCCGCTGGATCGCGGGGCCTCGTCCGTGCAGTTGCGGTTGGTCCTGCTGGCCGACCTTGTCTATGTGCTGGTCGTGGCGACACTGGTATCGCAGCGGGTGGTCCAGATGGTGGCGGCCCGCCGCCGTCAATCGGCGGGATCACGGCTGCACCTGCGATTGACCGGCGTCTTTGCCCTGATCGCGCTGATCCCCACCGTTCTGGTCGCCGTTTTTGCCGGTCTTACCGTCAACACCGGGCTGGAGGGGTGGTTTTCGGACCGCGTCCGGCAGGTGGTCGGCAGTTCGCTTGCCGCCGCCGAAGCCTATGAAGAGGAACATCGCCGCGATCTGGCGCAGGATGCCGAGGCGCTGGCGGGCTATCTGAACATCGCGCGACAGGCCACGTTCTTTCTGGATGATGGCGAGATACGGCAGCTGCTGACCCAGGCGCAGGGGCAGGTCCAGCGCGGGCTGAAAGAGGCCTATGTGATTGACGGGACGTCGGAAATTCGCGCCCGCGGGGAACGATCCTATCTGTTCGATTTCGAAGCGCCTTCGCCAAAACAGATTACCGAGGCCAGCACCAAAGGCGATGTGCTGGTCATCGAAGACTGGGATAACAACGAATTTCGCGCGCTGATACGATTGTCGGCCTATGTGGATCGCTATCTGTATATTTCGCGCACGGTCGACGGCAAAATCCTGAACCTGCTGGACGATACGCAGGAAACCGCGCGGTTCTATCAACAGCTGGAAAACGAACGTGGCCGGTTGCTGTTTGAATTTGGCCTTTTGTATCTGGGGTTTGCGGTCATTCTGATCCTGGCGGCGGTCTGGTTGGGCCTGTGGTTTGCCGAACGTCTGGCGCGCCCGGTCGGGCGGCTGGCGGGGGCCGCACAGCGGGTCGGATCGGGGGATCTGGACGTTCAGGTGCGCGAGGAAAAGGGCGATGACGAGATTGCCATGCTGGGCCGCATCTTCAACCAGATGACCCGCCAGTTGAAGGGGCAGCGTGAAAGCCTGTTGGAAAACAACCGCACCACCGAACGACAGCGGCGTCTGTTCGATTCCGTGCTGGGCTCGGTCACCTCGGGGGTGATCGGGTTGGACACGCGCGGGCGGATCGATTTCATGAACCGATCGGCGATGCGCATCCTTGGGCTGGACGAGGACCGCGATCATGAACTGGACCTGAAGGCCGCCGTGCCGGAATTCGCGCCGCTGTTTCAGCGTCTGCTTGAGGCAGGCGGCGAAGACGTTCAGAAAGAGGTGAAACTGTCGCGCGCGGGCAAGATGGAAAACCTGCTGGTCCGGCTGGCGACACGTCGCAACACCGCCGGACAGCCCGAAGGTTACGTGGTGGCCTTCGACGATGTGACCGATCTGGTGTCGGCTCAGCGGATGGCGGCCTGGGGCGACGTCGCCCGCCGCATCGCGCATGAGATCAAGAACCCGCTGACACCGATCCAGTTGTCGGCCGAACGCATCAAGCGCAAATTCCGCGGTCTGGTCGGGGACGAGGCCGAGGCGCTGGACCAATACACCGACGTTATTGTGCGCCAGACCAACGACTTGCGCCGCATCGTGGACGAGTTTTCCAAATTCGCCCGCATGCCGGAACCCGAACGTCGTTTGGGCGATCTGACCCTGCTGCTGCGCGACGCGGTGGTCCTGCAGGAAAGCGGCCAGCCCGGGGTGCGCTTTGTCACCGATCTGCCGGATCAGCCGGTTTTGGCGGATATCGACGGTACGATGATTTCGCAGGCGCTGACAAATCTTATCAAGAACGCAGGCGAAGCCATTGAAAGCCTGATTGAAAAGGGCGCAGCCGAGAATCTGACCCCCGAAATACGGGTGTCGATGTCGCTGTCCAAGGGGGCGGCGGATATCAGGATTGCCGACAATGGGATCGGCCTGCCCGAAGATCGGGCGCGGCTGTTCGAACCCTATGTCACGACCCGCGAAAAGGGCACAGGGCTGGGCCTGTCCATCGTGAAAAAGATCATTGAAGAGCATGGCGGCACGCTGCAACTGAGCGATGCCCCCGTATTTGAGGGCAACACCCACTATGGGGCCCTGGCCGAGATTCGTTTGCCGGTTGCAGCAGAAAACCAACAAACGGACCTGCCGGCGGTGGCCGAATAGCGGAACAGGCGAGGAAAAGGTGAAAATGGGCGATATTCTGATTATCGATGACGAACGCGATATTCGCGAATTGGTCTCGGATATTCTGCGGGACGAAGGGTATACAACCCGTCTGGCGGCCAATTCAGATGAATGCATGAATGAAATCAACGCCGATCCCCCGGCGCTGATGATCCTTGATATCTGGCTGAAAGACAGCCGTATGGACGGGATCGATATTCTGACCAGCGTCAAACGCGATAATCCCGACATCCCGATCGTCATCATCTCGGGTCATGGCAACATTGAAATCGCGGTCGCGGCGATCAAACAGGGCGCCTATGACTTTATCGAAAAACCATTCAACATCGACCAGCTGATGGTGGTGATCAGCCGCGCGATGGAGGCGTCCCGCCTGCGCCGCGAAAACATAGAACTGCGCCGCCGCGATGTGACATCCTCCGATATGATCGGATCATGTACGGCCTTCAAAGTGTTGAAAACACAGTTGGAAAAGGTCACGAAATCCAACGGTCGGGTGATGCTGTCGGGGCCTGCGGGCTGCGGCAAAGAGGTGGCGGCGCGTTTCATTCACGCCAATTCGAACCGCGCCAACGGTCCGTTCATTTCGGTCAATTCCGCCTCGATCGAACCGGACCGGATGGAAGAGGTCCTGTTCGGTCGCGAAGGCGCGGATCGCGGTGTTGAACCGGGGTTGCTGGAACAGGCCCACGGCGGTGTGCTGTATTTCGACGAGGTGGCCGATATGCCGCTGGGCACCCAGTCCAAGATTCTGCGGGTGCTGGTCGATCAACAGTTCCAGCGCGTCGGCGGGGGCGATAACGTGCGCGTCGATATTCGCGTTATATCAAGTACAAACAAAGACTTGCAGGCCGAAATTAACGAAGAACGTTTCCGGCAAGAGCTGTATCACCGCCTGAATGTGGTACCGATCAGCGTGCCCTCGCTTGAAGACCGGCGCGAGGATATCCCCGAACTCGCCCGCCATTTCATCGCCGATTTCAACCGCACCCAGGGCCTGCCGCTGCGCGAAATGAGCGAAGAGGCCGAGGCGCTGTTGCAGACCATGCAATGGCCCGGCAACGTGCGCCAGCTTAAGAACGTGATCGAACGGCTGCTGATCCTGGGCGAGGCGACGGGGGCGATTGCCGCGTCAGAGCTGCCATCGCAGTCCGATCAGGGCGCGGCCGGTCAGGGAACATCGCTAAGCGGAGTTCTGGCCACGCTGCCGCTGCGCGAAGCGCGCGAGGTGTTCGAACGTGAATATCTGCTGACCCAGATCAACCGCTTCGGCGGCAATATCAGCCGCACCGCCACCTTTGTCGGCATGGAACGGTCCGCGTTGCACCGCAAGCTGAAATCGCTTGGGGTGGTCACCTCGAACAAGGCCGGCGCACGGGTGGCCCATGTGGACGAGGCCGCAGCCACCGATTGACCCTGTGGGGCGCATCTGCGAAGGATGAGATCACTGTCGCAATCAGGACGCGTGAATGAAGGTTATCATTTGTGGGGCAGGTCAGGTTGGCTGGCAGATCGCCCGCCATCTGGCCAATGAAAAAAACGATGTGACCGTGGTCGACAACAATGCCGATCTGGTGCGTCGCGCCACAGATTCGCTGGATGTTCAGGGGGTCGCGGGGTTCGCCTCGTACCCTGATATTCTGGACCGGGCCGGGGCGCGGGACGCCGATATGATCATCGCTGCCACCCATTCGGACGAGGTGAACATGGTCACCTGTCAGGTCGCGCATTCGGTGTTCGCCATTCCGCGCAAAATCGCCCGGCTGAGGGCGCAAAGCTATCTGACGGCGATCTATTCGGACCTCTACCGGCGTGACCACATGCCGATCGACGTGGTGATCAGCCCCGAACGCGAGGTGGCCGAGGCCGCGTTGCAACGGCTGGCCGCGCCCGCCGCCTTTGACACGGAAAACTTTCTGGATGGCAAGGCGCAGCTTCTGGGCGTGGTGATCGAAGAGGATTGCCCGGTCATCAATACGCCGCTGCGCCAGCTGACCGATCTGTTTTCGACGCTGAAGGCCATCGTTGTCGGCGTGCGCCGCGAAGGCACGCTGTTTTCGCCGGAACCGGGCGACCAGCTGTTCCCCGGCGATCAGGTCTATGTGTTTTCGCAGGTCGAAGACGTGAACCGCACGCTGGAAATTTTTGGCAAGACCACGAAACGGCAGGAACGGGTGATCATCATCGGCGGTGGCAATGTCGGTCTGGCGGTCGCCAAGGAGCTTGAGGGCCGCGCGGTCCGCGTGCGTGCCAAGGTGATCGAAAAGAACCGTGGACGGGCCGAAAAGGCCGCCGACGCGCTGGAACGCACCATCGTTCTGCACGGGGACGGCATGAACATGGATCTGCTGACCGAGGCCAGCGTCGAAACCGCCGACGCGGTTCTGGCGATCACCGATGACGACAAGACCAACCTGCTGGCCGCTGTGCGGGCCAAATCCGCCGGATGCCAGATGGCGATCAGCCTTGTGAACGACCCCAGTCTGGTGCCGCTGATGGGCCCGCTTGGGATCGATGCCTATATCAACCCGCGCTCGACCACGGTCAGTTCGATCCTGCGCCATATCCGGCACGGACGGGTGCGGGGGGTCTATTCCATCGGCGATGCCGAGGCCGAGGTGATCGAGGCGCAGGTCCTGTCGACCTCGCCCATCGCCGGGCGCCAGATCCGCGACATCGATTTCCCTGAAGGCGTGCTGGTGGGCGCGGTGATGAAAAGCGGCAAGGTCGTCAAGCCAACCGGCGAGCTGCGCATCGAAGAGGGCGATGTGATCGCGCTGTTTGCCCTGACCGCGGATGTGCCCGAGGTGGAGCGCCTGTTGCAGGTCTCCATCGATTTCTTCTAGTGCGATGCGCCGGATTCTGAACGTCCATTTCGTGATTATCCTGATGGGCATCGGCGCCCTGGCCATGTTCATTCCGTTTCTGCACGGTGTTGCGGTGCGCGATTGGCAGGCGGCGCGCGGGTTCTTTTACTCGGGGCTGCTGTTTTCGGTGCTGACGCTGCTGCTGGCCATCGCGTCCTACAATACTCAGGCTCGCAACCTGTCGCGCAGCCACCTGCTGGCGCTGCTGTTCGGCTTTGCCGGTCTGCCGGTCATTCTGGCCGTGCCGCTGTACGAGGCGGTGGGCAACACCACCTTTCTGAACGCCTATTTCGAAATGGTGTCCAGTTTCACCACCACCGGTGCGTCGCTGCTGGATGCGCCGGGGCGGGTGTCGTCGACCGTGCATCTGTGGCGCGCGCTGGTTGGCTGGCTGGGCGGATATTTCGTCTGGGTGACGGCGATCGCCATTCTGGCCCCGATGAATCTGGGCGGGTTCGAGGTGACGGCCAGTTCGTTCGGCGGCTCCACCACGTTTGAACAATTCGCCGGCCGCGATCCGCGCGAACGGCTGCTGCGGTTCGGCGTGCATCTGTTGCCGATCTATACCGGTCTGACGGGGCTGTTGTGGCTGGGTCTGGTGCTGGCCGGTGAAATCCCCTTTGTCGCGATCTGTCACGCGATGTCGACCATGGCCACCAGTGGCATTTCCCCCGTCGGCGGCGTGGATGGCGGCACCGGTGGTTTCGCGGTCGAGGCGCTGATCTTTCTGTTCTTCGGTTTTGCGATTTCCAGACAAAGCTTCACCGTGGATTTCCAGACCGAAACGGCGCGGCGTCTGCGCAATGACCCCGAAATCGCGCTGGGTGTCGCTTGCGTGGTTCTGATCCCGGTGCTGCTGTTCGTGCGGCATTGGCTGGGGGCCTATGACATTGATGAACAACAGAATTTCTTTGCCGCCATCCGCGCGCTCTGGGGCAGTATTTTCACCGTGCTGTCGTATCTGTCGACCACCGGGTTCGTCTCGGCCGACTGGGCGCAGGCGCGCGACTGGTCGGGGCTGCAGACGCCGGGGCTGATCCTGATGGGGCTGGCGCTGATCGGGGGCGGGGTGGCCACCACCGCGGGCGGGGTCAAACTGTTGCGGGTCTATGCGCTGTACAAACACGGCATCCGCGAGATGGACAAGCTGATCCACCCGTCCTCGGTCGGCGGATCGGGGGCCTTTGCCCGCCATATCCGGCGGCAGGGCGCCTATATCGCATGGGTGTTTTTCATGCTGTTCGCGCTTAGCCTTGCGCTGATCATCGCGGCCCTGTCCCTGACCGGGCTGGGGTTCGAATCCTCGACCGTCCTGTCGATCGCGGCGCTGTCGACCACCGGGCCGCTGGCCGCCGTGGGGGGCGAGGCCGCCATCAGCTATGCGGACTTGGGGGAGGTTGCCAAGATGATCCTGGCGGCGGCAATGATTCTGGGACGGCTGGAAACACTGGCGATCATCGCCCTGCTGAACCCGGAGTTTTGGCGGAAATAATGCCGCGCCTGCAAAATACCCAAATAACGAACTGTTTTTGGGGCTGGAATCTCTTGCGTCAGCACTCCATACTTAAAGACGTGTGCGATAAAGACTGTCCCGCTAAGGGCAGACCCAAAAAAAGGCAAAGAACCAATGGCTGCCGACAAACAGAATTTGCAAGACGCATTTCTTAATCATGTCCGTAAAACCAAAGTGCCCGTCACGATCTTTTTGATCAACGGTGTCAAGTTGCAGGGTGTTATCACCTGGTTTGATAATTTTTGTGTGCTGCTGCGCCGGGATGGCCAGTCGCAACTTGTATATAAACACGCGATTTCAACGATCATGCCCTCTCAGCCGATCAATCTTTATGATGGCGAGGAATAATCACGGGTTTTGAGGATCACGGGCCGCGTCTGACGCGCGCCTGGGTGTTGCACCCCGACATTGCCACCGACCGGCAACGCCGTCCCGCAGCCCCTGCGCTGCAGGAGGCGGTTGCGCTGGCGGCGGCTTTGCCTGAACTCGTGGTCGTTGGCGCAGAGGTTGTGCCGCTGGCCAAGGCGAAACCGGGGTTGCTGTTCGGAACCGGCAAGGTCGAAGAGATCGGCGCGGCCCTTGAGGCGGCCGAGATCGATCTTGTTCTGGTCGACGGGCCGGTCACGCCGGTGCAACAGCGCAATCTGGAACGCGAATGGAAGGTCAAGCTTCTGGATCGCACCGGGTTGATCCTGGAAATCTTTGCCGACCGGGCCCGCACCCGCGAAGGTGTGTTGCAGGTCGAACTGGCCGCCCTGTCGTTTCAGCGCACCCGGCTGGTGCGCGCCTGGACCCACCTGGAACGCCAAAGGGGCGGGCTGGGGTTTGTCGGCGGACCCGGTGAAACCCAGATCGAGGCGGACCGCCGCGCGATTGACGAGGCGATCACCCGCCTGCGCCGCCAGTTGACCAAGGTCGCCAAGACCCGCACCCTGCACCGCGCCGCCCGCAAGAAGGTGCCGTTCCCGGTGGTGGCGCTGGTGGGGTACACCAACGCGGGCAAATCGACGCTGTTCAACCGGCTGACCGGGGCCGATGTCATGGCCGAGGACATGCTGTTCGCGACGCTGGACCCCACGATGCGCGGCATCACCCTGCCGTCGGGCAAGAAGATCATCCTTAGCGATACGGTGGGCTTCATCTCGGACCTGCCGACGCAGCTGGTGGCGGCATTCCGCGCCACGCTGGAAGAGGTGCTAGAGGCCGATCTGATCCTGCATGTCCGCGACATCAGCCACGCTGATACAATGGAACAGGCCCGCGATGTGGCCGCGATCCTGACCGATCTGGGCGTGGCCGAAACCACGCCGATGATCGAGGTCTGGAACAAGATCGATCAGCTGGACGACGACCGCCGTGCGGCCCTTGGCGTGCGCGCGGATCGGGACGAGGCGATTCAGACGATGTCGGCGCTGACCGGCGAAGGGGTCGAGGCCCTGATGGATGCGGTCGGCCGCATTCTGGACGAAGAGCGCACCAGTCAGACACTGACACTGACCTTTGCCGAAGGCCGCCGCCGCGCCTGGCTGTTCGAACAGGGCGTGGTCGAAAGCGAAGACCAGACCGAGGACGGCTATGTCCTGACCGTGCTGTGGACCGCCCGGCAGGAAAAACAGTTCCGCGATCTGGGCAGCAGCACAGCCAGCTAGGCCGGCGCCGCGTTAGTTCGCCTTTGGCACCAGCGTCGTGACCCCGACCGAAGCCGCGCGTGCCAATGCCGGGTCCAGCGACATCGGGATGTATTCGCCCCGGCGCCACAGCTCGCCCAGATCGTCATAGTGGCGCGACAGCGGATGACCCGACTGCCCGGTTGAAATCACAAAGACCGAACTGTCGGGATCGGCGAAATCGTAAACGCCGCGATACCCCGCACCATGCACGTTCAGGAACGGATCGGGGTCCTTGCCGCTGGTGCGGCCCCGCAGCAGCGTATTGTCCCCTCCGGACGTCGACTGGCGGATATTCACCGCCCATTTCAGCACTGGCACCTCGCCCAGAACCGGATGATCGTGGCGCGCCTGATGGGCGTCGCCCCAGCGCAGCGATTCCAGATTGCCACCGAATTTGCCGTCGATCCACAGCAATGCCTCGTCCAGCGAAATCCGGGCGGCATCGGCGCAGGTTTCGGTGGCGGTGGATTGCACCACGTCACACCACGCCGACGCGCCGTCCAGATCGCGGAACACCCGTTCGATGAACAGCGGCTCTACATGCGGGAATTCGGCGGCCAGCGGCCCCAGATCGTCGCGGATCAGCCGGTCCTGCAGATGCCGCAGCCAAGCGGCATAGATCAGCGGTTCGGGCAGATGTTCGTTCATTTCGCCGTTCCAGTCGGCCAGAAGCTTCAGCGCGTGCTGACGCTTGGCCTCGGGCGTGCCTTCGGCGGGGGCCTCATCGGCGTACCACAGATCGCGCGCGATCAGCGGCAACAGCGCCCGCGCGGTAAAGGACACGGTATCAAGCTGCGCCTCGATGAAACTTTCGCGGGTGTGCACCTCGCGGTTCTGCATCAGCCTTTGCCAGCGCTGCACCCGCTGCGTATCGCCCCAGTCAAAGCTCATATGCAGGGGAAAGGGGCGGTCGATCACCTTGTTGTTGGTATTGCCCAGAATGCCGCCTTCGGGCGCGCGGAACACCGGGTTGGCGGTATAGTTCATCGTGCCCTGCCAGCGGTTTTGTGGCAACCAGCCGGGGCTGGGGATACGCCCCTGACTTTGATGTGCGGCGGCCCGGCGCGGCATGGCGCCCACGGTTTGCAGGGCGATGGTATCGGCGTCCACCAGCGTCAGGTTCTGCGATGGCGCGACGAACAGCGCGCCGGTTTCGATCCCTTCGTCCACGGTCTGGGCGTGCATCAAGGACATGGCCGCCGTCATCGAAGTGTCGGCGGGGCTAAGCGCTGTCCAGGCCAAAGACGCCACATGGCCCTTGGGTGTGATCGATTTCAGGTCATAATGGCTGCCGGGCAGGACCGGGCCATTATCGGTCCAGCGCAGGGTCACGGTCAGCGGCTCGCGATCCTTGATCTTGATGATGCTGCGCCGGGTGACAAAGGGTTTGAACCCGTCGGACGTGCGGTATTCTTCGGGATTTTCGGGGTTCAGCTGTTCGATATAAAGGTCCTGATCGTCCAGATAGGACGAGGTGATGGCCCAGCCCAGCTTGTCACTGCGCCCGACCAGAAGCGCGGGCATGCCAGGGATCGACCCGCCAATGACCCCGCCCGAGGACAGCTCCATCCGGGCCAGATACCAGATCGCGGGTGCGGTGAACCCCAGATGCGGGTCATTGGCCAGCAGGGCACCGCCCGCCGCCGACCGCGACGGGGCCGCCGCCCATGCGTTCGAAGCCCCGGCAAAGCCGCGGCGTTTGAACGGCGACAGCGGGTCCTGATCAATGTCCAGCGCGGCAAAGCTGCGCGGCACACCGGGCACCAAGGCGGCATAGTCGGGCAGGGCGGCCACGCCTGCGCCCGGCGCATCGGGCAACAGATCGCCCACCCGCGCATCGGGCAGGACCAGCGACAGGCGGGCACGCAATACTTCGGATTCCAGATGGCCCGACAGTTGCAGCGCCATCAATTTGACGATGGCCAGCGAATCCGCGGGCTGCCAATAAGCGATTTCCGGCTCAAATATGAAAAATTCGGGCGCGCCGCGGCCCATCGCACCTTCGTTCACGCGGGTGATCCAGGCGTTGACGCCATTGGCGTAAGCCTCAAGTGCTGTGCGGGTCTCGGCGTCCTGCACGGCCACGGATTGCGTCGCCAGACCGTACAGGTCGAACCGGCGCAGCAGCTCGTCTATCTTGACGGTGCGGTCGCCGAAAATTTCGGACAGGCGGCCTTGGGCGGTGCGGCGCATCATTGTCATCTGCCACAGACGGTCCTGCGCATGGGCAAAGCCCAGCCCGAAATAGACGTCGCGGTCTGTTTCGCCAAAGATATGCGGCACATTGGCGTTGTCGCGCACAATCTCGACCGGGGCGCCCAGACCGGTGACCAGATGTTCGGCGTCATAATCGGGCAGGGAGCGCGAACCGAGGTAGTATATTCCAAATACCAGCAGCGCGCTTAGGCAAAGCGCCGCCATGAACAGCCGCAAAAGCCAGCGAAAAAGCGTAGGCATGGCGCCCCTTGTGATGTGGTTCGGACAGGCCTTTGTGTTAAAGGCAATTCAACCGTGGCGCAATGATCGGGCGGCAGATTGCTGTGCCTTTGCCCGCAGGAACCGCCCCGCTTGCGGGACGGTTTTCAAATGAATTATCAGACACTTATGGGATGATGCGGGTGTATTTCGTGCCCTCGATTGTCGCACCGACAATCAGGCCCGCCTGTCCAAAGACCACGGCGATCACCGGGGCAAGCGCGGTTGTTGTATCCGCCTCGACCGAGTCGCCCTTGTCGTTGACCGCGTATTTCAGATCGGCCCCGGCCGCCCAGCCCGACGAGCGGCGGAAACCGCTCAGCGCCTCGGGGGTCATGAAGAACAGCGCGTGGGCATATTGCTGGGCCCCGATCTGCAACCCGAAGGAGGCTTTGGTCGCGGAATAGTAATCCACCGTCACATCGTTGATCCGCAGCGCGCCCTTGCCGAAAGCGCCGCCAAATCCGAACCCGGCCTCGGTGATCAGGGGCATGTACAGGATGCCCTGCGCCTTATTGGCCAGATCGACGGTGCCCGGATAATTGCGGAACAGATAGTCGCGGGTGCTGTTGACGCGGGCGTCGATCGCGGCCCCGCCGTTGCTGCCGACCCCGTTGCCGCAGGCGGCGGTCAGGGCGGTTGTGGCCCCGGCGGATGCGATAAATGAACGGCGTGTGAATGTCTTCATGGTCTGTGCCCTTATGAATGCCTCTGGTTCGGCCTTATCTGGCCGTTACCCCTATCTATAGTGGGTTTTGCTGCGGGTGTCATCAGGTGTTGTGCCGTCGGCACCCCTTGGCCGAGGCTAGCCTTTCAGCAATACCCGGGCTGCGGCAGGCGCGAAATAGGTCAGGATACCGTCGCAGCCGGCGCGTTTGAACGCCAGCAGGCTTTCCATCATCAACGCCTCGCCATTGACCCAGCCGTTTTGGGCGGCGGCCTGGATCATCGCGTATTCGCCGGACACCTGATAGGCGTAGGTCGGCACGCCGAAGGTGGTTTTGACCCGGTGACAGATATCCAGATAGGCCAGACCGGGTTTGACCATCACCATATCGGCGCCCTCCATCAGGTCGCGTTCGATCAGGCGCAGTGCTTCGTCCGAATTGCCGGGGTCCATCTGATAGGTTTTCTTGTCGCCCTTCAGCGCGCCCGAGGCGCCGACCGCATCGCGGAACGGCCCATAAAAGGCCGAGGCATATTTGGCCGAATAGCTAAGGATGGCGACATCGCTGTGGCCCGCGGCCTCCAACGCGGTGCGCATCGCCCCGATCCGCCCGTCCATCATGTCGCTGGGGCCCAGAATATCGGCGCCCGCCGCGGCCTGCGCCAGCGCCATCTTGACCAGCGCGGCGACGGAGTCGTCGTTCACGATCACCCCGTCGCGGACAATGCCGTCGTGGCCATTGGCGTTATAGGGGTCCAGCGCCACATCGGTCATCACCGCGATCTCGGGCACGGCGGCCTTGATCGCGCGGATCGCCCGGTTCGACAGGTTGTCGGGGTTCCAGGCCTCTTCGCAGAGTTCCGTCTTCAGGGCGGGATCGGTATAGGGAAACAGGCAGATCACCGGAATGCCCAGGGCGGCGGCCTCTTGCGCGGCGACGACGGCCAGATCGACGCTCAGCCGGTTGACGCCGGGCATCGATACCACCGGTTCGCTGACACCTTCGCCATCGCGCAGGAAAATCGGCCAGATCAGGTCATCCACGCTGAGCGTATTCTGGCGTGTCAGGGCGCGCAGAGCGCCGGTGCGGCGGGTCCGGCGCAGGCGGGCCGCGGGAAAGGGGGCTACTGTTGGGCGCATCTTTCTGGTCCTTGGTATTTCACTCTTTTGGGTCGCATAGGAACAGATAAATCTCAAGGGTAGGAATTCCTTCAAAGCGGGGATACTGTTCGAAAAAATGAATAAAGGGCAGGCCTTTGGATTGGTACGCTACCGTCTTTGAATTGATCGACATGCGGTCATTCTCGAATTTGTGGTATTGGATTGCGCTGTCGGTGGTTTGGTCATCCGCGTCGCATTGGGTAATGGGGGTGCCGTTCGACATGATCCAGCGCGCCCAGCGGCATGGCGGGCAGGCCGAGACCGACATGCGCGATATGGTCCGGATCAACATCAACAGGCTGCTTTACATCAGCGGTGTCGCGGGCATGTGGATACTGGGGGCGGCCTGTTGTGCGCTGACCATGCTAGGGGGGCTTGGCTTTTTCTATCAGGTCGAATTCTGTCAGGCCGTGTTTCTGCTGATCTTTCCGCTGTCTCTGGTGGCGCTGCTCAGCGTGCGGACCGCCCATAAACTGGTGCGCGACGACCCGGTCACCGATCTGATGATCCGTATCCTGAACCGGCACCGGTTCTATACGCAGGCAATTGGCATGGCGTCGATCTTCGTCACGGCGATCTGGGGGATGCGCCAGAACCTGGCGATTGGCGTATTGGGGAGTTGACTTCCCGCGCGGGGCGCTTAACTGAACGCCTCATGTCTCAGCCCGCACATATCACGATCGGCGGTGCGCCCGAAGGGTTCGATGCCCATCTGCTGGCGCGCGAATTGGAAAAGACCGGCAAGCCGGTCCTGCATGTCGCGCGGGACGACAAGCGGCTGGCGGCCACCCGCGCCGCATTGGCGTTTCTGGCGCCCGAGGCTGTGGTGCTGAGTTTTCCCGGCTGGGATTGCCTGCCTTATGACCGGGTGTCGCCGCATGCGGATATATCGGCGGCGCGGATGGCGACGCTGGCGGGCCTGGCGCATGGGATGCCGGGGCCGTTCATCCTGTTGACCACGCTCAGCGCGGCGACCCAGCGGGTCCCGGCGCGGGCAGTGTTGAAAGAGGCGGCTTTCAGCGCCCGCGTGGGACAGCAGATCGACGAAGCCGCGCTGCGTAACTTTCTGATCCGCATGGGGTTTTCGCAATCGCCCACGGTGATGGAGCCGGGCGATTTCGCGGTGCGCGGCGGGATCATCGACATCTTTCCGCCGGGCGAAACCGGGCCGGTGCGGCTGGATCTGTTCGGCGATGTGCTGGACGGCGCGCGGCGGTTCGATCCGATCACCCAGCTGACCACCGAAAAGCTGTCGGTGATCGAACTGGCCCCGGTCAGCGAGGTCATTCTGGACGAGGCGGCGATCACCCGGTTCCGACAGAATTACCGCATCGAATTCGGCGCCGCCGGCAGCGACGATCCGCTGTACGAAGCGGTCAGCGCCGGGCGCAAACATCAGGGCGTCGAACATTGGTTGCCGTTCTTTCACGACCGGCTGGAAACGCTGTTCGACTATCTGCCCGACGCCTCGGTCGTGCTGGACGATCAATCCACGCCCTCGCGCCTGTCGCGGTGGGAAGGGATCGAAGATCAATATGACACCCGCCGCCACGCGCTGGAACAAAAGGCGCGGCTGGACAGCGTCTATAAACCGTGCCCGCCGGGATTGTTGTATCTGGACGACACCGCGTGGGAAGCGGCGATTGCCGGGCATAGGGTGCTGAACCTGAACCCCTTGCCACAGGGCAGCGGGCCGGGGGTGATCGATGCGGGCGCGCGGATCGGGCGCAATTTTTCGCCCGAACGCAAGATCGAAAATATAAGCCTGTTCAGTGCCTTGAAGGATCATATTGAAGCGCGCCGCGCCGATGCGCCGGTTGTCGTGGCCTCATATTCCGAAGGCGCGCGCGAACGGCTGGGCGGGTTGATGCAGGACGAAGGGCTGGTCGGCGCCAGCGTGATCACCGACATCCGCGATGTGAAACCGGGATCGGGCGTCTATCTGACCGTCTGGCCGCTGGAACACGGGTATGAGGCGGCGGATATGACCGTCATCTCGGAACAGGATGTGCTGGGCGACCGGCTGATCCGCGCGCCCAAGAAAAAGCGCCGGGCCGAGAATTTTCTGACCGAGGCGCAAAGCCTTAGCCCCGGCGATCTGATCGTGCATGTCGAACATGGGGTCGGGCGCTATAACGGGCTGGAAACCATCACCGCGATGGGCGCGCCGCATGAATGTATCGCGCTGGAATACGCGGGCGGCGACCGGTTGTTCCTGCCGGTGGAAAACATCGAACTGCTCAGCCGGTATGGCCATGACGAAGGCATGCTGGACAAGCTGGGCGGCGGCGCGTGGCAGGCCAAGAAGGCCCTGCTGAAGGAACGCATTCGCCAGATCGCGGACAAGCTGATCCGCATCGCCGCCGAACGCGCGCTGCGCAAGGCCCCGATTCTGGAAGCCAACCACCACATGTGGGAAGAATTCAGCGCCCGTTTCCCCTATCAGGAAACCGAGGATCAGCTGCGCGCCATCGGCGAGGTGATGCAGGACATGGCCGCCGGATCACCGATGGACCGGCTGATCTGCGGCGATGTCGGCTTTGGCAAAACCGAGGTGGCGATGCGCGCGGCCTTTGTCGCCGCCCTGTCGGGCACGCAGGTGGCGGTGATCGCGCCCACGACGCTGCTGGCCCGCCAGCACGCCAAAAGCTTTGCCGAACGGTTTCGCGGTTTTCCCATCAAAGTCAGACAGTTGTCGCGCTTTGTTGGCACGAAAGAGGCCAATGAAACCCGCGCCGGTCTGGCCGATGGCACGGTCGATATCTGTGTCGGCACCCATGCGTTGCTGGCCAAGAATATCCGGTTTCAGAACCTTGGCCTGCTGGTGATCGACGAGGAACAGCATTTCGGGGTGAACCATAAGGAACGGCTGAAACAGATGCGTTCGGACGTGCATGTGCTGACCCTGACGGCCACGCCGATCCCGCGCACCTTGCAGATGTCGCTGACCGGCGTGCGCGATCTGTCGATCATCGGCACTCCGCCGGTCGACCGGCTGTCGATCCGCACCTATGTGTCGGAATTCGACGCGGTCACGATCCGCGAGGCGCTGTTGCGCGAACATTATCGCGGCGGCCAAAGTTTCTATGTGGTGCCGCGCGTCAGCGATCTGCCCGAGATCGAGGCGTTCCTGCGCGATCATGTGCCCGAGGTCAGCGTGGTCGTCGCCCACGGCCAGATGGCGGCGGGGCAGCTGGATGACCGGATGAACGCCTTTTATGACGGCAAATACGACGTGCTGCTGGCAACCACGATTGTCGAAAGCGGGCTGGATATCCCGACCGCCAATACGATGGTGGTGCATCGCGCCGATATGTTCGGTCTGGCGCAGCTTTACCAGATCCGCGGCCGGGTAGGGCGCAGCAAGACCCGCGCCTATGCTTTCCTGACCACCAAACCGCGCAAACCGCTGACACCTGCGGCCGAAAAACGCCTGCGGGTGCTGGGCAGCCTGGACACGCTGGGCGCGGGGTTCACCCTGGCCAGTCAGGATCTGGATATTCGGGGTGCGGGCAACCTGGTGGGCGAGGAACAGTCCGGCCATGTGCGCGAGGTGGGGTTCGAGCTGTATCAATCCATGCTGGAAGAGGCGATTGCCAAGATCCGCGCGGGCGAGATGGAGGGGCTGACCGACGACGACGGCCAATGGGCGCCACAGATCAATCTGGGCGTGCCGGTCCTGATCCCCGAAACCTATGTGCCCGATCTGGACGTGCGGCTGGGCCTGTATCGCCGGCTTAGCAGCCTGACCACCAAGGTCGAACTGGAAGGGTTCGCCGCCGAGCTGATCGACCGTTTCGGCAAGCTGCCGAAAGAGGTGAACACGCTGTTGCTGATCGTGCGGATCAAGGCGATGTGCAAACGCGCAGGCATTGCCAAGCTGGACGGCGGGCCAAAGGGGGCGACGATCCAGTTTCACAACGACAAATTCGCCTCGCCCGCCGGGCTGGTCGATTTCATTCAGGCCCAGAACGGTCTGGCCAAGGTGCGCGACAACAAGATCGTCGTGCGGCGTGACTGGACCAAGGACAGCGACAAGATCAAGGGCGCCTTCGCCATCGCCCGCGATCTGGCCGAAAAGCTGGTGGCGGAGAAAAAGAAATCCGCCAAGGGCTGAGGGTAAGGGATTTTGATCGGTTTGTTGTGACCGGGGTTGGAAATGCCAGGGTCGGCTTAGTGGACGAAGCGGCCCCTTCTACCCGACAAAGCTCAGGCATGTGGCGCATGTGTTGATGGCCTGCGCTTGGGGATCAGGGCCGTCATCCTGCCATGTGATCCAAAATGCTGAAATCCGATGGTGCTTTGCCTAAACCGTATGCCCGATCTGGCGGCACATCTAAATATCCACGCCGGTGCCCTGCAACACCCCGTGTTCCAGCGCATAGCGGGTCAGCCCGGCGGTCGAGCTGATGCCGAGTTTGCGTTTGATGTTCTTGCGGTGGGTTTCGACAGTGCGCACCGAGATATCCAGCGCCTGGGCCACCTCTTTGTTCGACTGGCCTTGGGCCAGTTGCAACAGGATCGTCTGTTCGCGGTTGGTCAGCGGTTCGCGCCCGTCGCTGATTTTCGGCGCCAGCGCGGCCGAGGCGCCGGTGCAGAGGTATTGTTCGCCCGCCATGACCGTGTCGATGGCCAGCTTGATCTCTTCGGTCGGCACGTCCTTCAGCACATATCCCTTCGCCCCGTGGCTAAGCGCGGACGAGATATATTCGGCGCTGTCGTGCATCGACAGGATCAGGATACGGGTGTCGGGGCGGCGTTCCAGAATGATCTCGGCCGCCGACAGCCCGCTGACCTTGGGCATGTTCAGATCCAGCAGGATCACATCCGGGTTCAGCGCCTCGACCTGATCGATCGCTTCCTGCCCGTTGGACAGGGTGCCGACGACCACAAGGTCGTCATAGGTTTCCAGAATCGCCTCGATCCCTTCGGCGACCATCGGGTGATCATCGACTATCACGACGCGGATCGCTTTGGTCATGCGCTGGCCTTTGTTCTGCGTTCCGGAGGAAGCAGGTGCGACAGGGGCACCTCGGCCTCGATAATGGTTCCGCTGCCCGAGGACAAGATGCGCAGGGTGCCGTTCAGGTGTTCCATACGTTCCTGCATGTTGCGCAGGCCGAAGCCGGAACTGGCGCTGTTCGGCGTGCGCCCCTCGGCCAGACCGTGGCCGTTGTCTTCGATCCGCAACAGCCCGCCGCGTTTGTGTCCGCGCAACCGCAGCGTCACTTTGGTTGCCCCCGAATGCCGGTCGATATTGGTCAGCGCCTCCTGCGCCACGCGGTACAGCGCGATCTTTGCGTCCTGATCCAGCCGGTTGCGGAAGACCACGGTTTCAAAATCGGTTTCGATCCCGGTGCGTTTCTGGAATTCCTCGGTCAGGGATTTCAGCGCGGGGCCAAGGCCCAGATCGTCCAGCACGCCGGGGCGCAGGTCGCGGCTGATGCGGCGGACCTCTTGCATGGCGCCATTCAGGCTGGAGATGCCCTTGGTCAGGCTTTCATTGGCGCGCGGGTCGCCCCCGGCCAGACGCCGCTGGGCCAGTTCCAGAATATAGCGCGCGCCGACCAGCATCTGGCTGATGCTGTCATGCAATTCGCGGGCGACGCGGCCGCGTTCTTCTTCCTGGGTGTCGAAAATCCGCTGTGTCAGCTGTTTCAGCTTGGCATCGGCCAGACGGCGTTCGCGGATGTTGATGAACAGCCCGGACAGAAACACCAGGATCAGGGCGCCAAAGGTGATCAGCCCGATCCACAGAAAGGTGCGCTGAACCCGCGCTTCGGTTTCCGCCCGGGCGGCGGCCACCGTGTCCAGCACATCGTCGATGAATATGCCGGTGCCGACGGCCCATCGCCAATCCTGCAGCCCGACCACATAGGACACCATCTGCGCGGTTTCCCCGGTCGAGGGCTTTTCCCACATATAGGTGTGATAGCCGCCGCCGGTGCGGGCGGTTTCGATCAGCGCATCGACAACCGGCACGCCGTTGACATCCGCCAGACCCAGCCAGTTTCCGTTTATCAATTCGGTCTGCCGCGGGCTGACCAGATTGGTGCCGTCATAATCATAGACAAAGAAATACCCGTCCTGCCCATACAGCATCGTCGCCAGAATGCGCATGACCTCCAGCTTGGCCCGTTCATCGTCGGGGGCGGCGCGGCCGTAGATGTTGAAAAAGGCCTTGCGCGCGATCGAGATGTAATTTTTCAGCTCGGCCTTTTTCGCGTCGATCATCTGACGCTCCAACATGGCGATTTCGCGTTCCGACAGTTGGCGCGACTGATTGGCGACCAGCAGCGAAATGGCCAGCACCGCCAGAACCAGCGGTACAGTCGCCAAGACAAACAGTTTCTGGGCGTATGACAGTGATATGCGCTGGCCCAGCCAGCCGATGATCCGCAGCATTCTTGATATCCGGCATAGATGTTGGCGCAGGATGGCGGTCCGGGCGCGCGGCGTCAATTCATGGTCTTTGGGATGGGCGTATCGGGCTTGCGCGGCAGAAATCGCAAAATTGACCGATCTACGTACTACTAGGTATTTATTCGGCGGAAAGCTGCCGCTAGGGTCGCAGCACTCAAAACGATCCGCCCGCCGAAGGGTGGGCTTTCATTCGGGAGGAAGACTCTATGGATCGTCGTTCTTTTTTAACGACCTCTGCACTTGGCGGCACGGCTGCTGCGGCGTCAACACTGGCGGCTCCGGCCTATGCCCAGGGCAAACGCACCCTGACAATGGTGACATCCTGGCCGCGCGGTTTTGCCGGTCTGGCCGATGCGGCTGATAAAACAGCCGAAAACATCAACGCAATCTCTGACGGCACGCTGACGGTCGAAGTCAAGCACGCGGGCGAGCTGGTCGGCGCGTTCGAAAGCTTTGACGCCGTAAGCTCGGGTCAGGCCGACATGTATCACGCGGCTGACTATTACTTCGTCAACCAGCACCCTGCGTTCGCCTTCTTTACCGGCGTGCCCTTCGGCATGACCGCGCAAGAGCTGAACAACTGGTACTACCACGGCGGCGGCATGGAACGTCACCATGAGCTGGGCGAGATTTTCAACCTGAAATCCTTCCTGGCCGGCAACACCGGTTCGCAGGCGGGTGGCTGGTTCCGCAAGGAAATCAACGGCCCCGAGGATCTGCAGGGTCTGAAATTCCGTATGCCGGGTCTGGGCGGCAAAGCCCTGGGTAAACTGGGCGTTTCGGTTCAGAACCTTCCGGGCGGCGAGATTTATCAGGCGCTGGCATCCGGTGCGATCGACGGCACCGAATGGGTTGGCCCGTGGTCGGATGAAAAGGTCGGTTTCCAGGAAATCACCAAATTCTACTACACCGCCGGTTTCCACGAACCCTCGGCCGGTCTGTCGGTTGCCTGTAACCTGGATGTGTTCAACGAACTGACCCCGACCCAGCAGAAAGCCATCGAGATTTCGGCAGGCCATGCCAACGTCTGGAACCTGGCGCAGTATCTGATGAACAACGCTGACGCGCTGAAGCGCCTGTCGGCGGGCGGCGTCAAAATCCTGGAATTCCCCGATTCTGTCTGGGATGCCTTCGGATCCGCCAGCCAGGAAGTCTATGCCGAGTTCATGGGCGATGATCTGTTCAAGTCGATCTATGACGATTACGCGGCTTCGATGAAATCCTCGTCGGAATGGATCGCAAAATCGTCGGTTGCCTATACCGCACAGCGCGACCGCGTTCTGGGCTGATCACTGACATCTTAAAATCGGACCGGGCCCCGCGCATTCTGCGTCGGGGCCCACCAAGGTAACGGGGGCCGCATGTCGCGACGCCGATCTGAACTCAATTCACAGGGGCGGGGATGATGGACAGCATTGTCTGGTTATTTCAGAACCTTCTGATGGCCTTTTACAATCTCGGGTACGCCGTGACCCATCCCGGTCTATGGCTGGACTGGACGGACAAACAAGCGATCATGCGCTTCATCTACTACGGTGGATCGGTCCAGTTCTTCTTTGTCGTCTTCACGATCTTCGTGGTGGTGACAATCGTCGGTCTGTTCCGGAACCAGTTCATGTGGGGCTGTGTCCGGGTGATGGAAGGTATCGCAAATACCATCGGGCGGTTCGTGGCCTGGGCCGGGCTGATCATGGTGCTGCAACAGTTCATCATCGTGTTCGTCCAGCGGATTTTCGCGGCCTCTGAAATCTCGATGGGGTTTGGCACGGTCCTGACCAAGGACATCAGCTGGTGGGCCGAAGGGCTGAAGTTTCACAACGCGCTGATCGTCGCGCTTTGTGCCACCTACACTTTCGTGCAGGGCGGGCATGTGCGGGTCGATCTGGTCTATTCCGCGATCTCGCACCGCGCCAAGCGGGTGATCGACATGCTGGGCTGTCTGGTCTTCATGATGCCGGTGGCGGTGCTGACATGGATGTACGGCTGGTATTTCATGTGGCGCCATCTGGTGGTGCCCAAGCCGTCGGCGTCGGACACGCTGGAACGGCTGCTGACCAAATCGCGGGCCCTGCGCTGGAACGTCGAAACCATCGGGTTCAGCCCGAATGGGTTCAACGCCTATTTCCTGTTCAAGATCCTGTTGGTCTTTTACGCGGGGCTGGTGTTCATGCAGGCGATTTCGTTCTTCTACCGTTCGTATCTGGAATGGAAAGAGGGCGAGGCATCGACCGGAAAATACCTGGACCGGGATACGCTGGGCGCAGGCGAAGAAGCCTATGAAGGCACGCATTAACATTTAGGGGCAGTAACCATGCTTTTCGGACTTGATGGAGTCGAGGTCGGCCTGATCATCGTATTCCTCTGCCTCTTCGGGGGCATCCTTTCGGGCTTTCCGGTGGCTTTTGCCATCGGTGGCGCAGGTATCATTTCATTCGGGATCGTCGCCGCGCTGGACAGCGCGGGATTGCTGATCCATCAGGCGGTCGATACCGGGTCGGACGCGTATCGCGCGCTGGTGGCGACCGGGCTGCACCCCGACAGCATATCGACCTTCAGATACCCTGAACTGCCGCGATACGACACGCCGGTATTCCCCAATGGCTGGGAACAGGCGCTGGACCGCAACGTCAGCTTCATCGTCAACCGGATGAACGAACGCGTCTTTGCCGGGCAGTCGATCGAAACCCTGCTGGCGGTGCTGATGTTCGTGATGATGGGCATCACGCTGGAACGGTCGAAGATCGCCAATGATCTGCTGACGACGATGGCACGGGTCTTTGGCCCGCTGCCGGGCGGTCTGGCGGTGTCGGTGGTGGTTGTGGGCGCGTTTCTGGCGGCTTCGACCGGGATCGTGGGGGCCACCGTGGTCACCATGGGCCTGTTGTCGCTGCCCACGATGCTGCGCAACAATTATTCGCCGGAACTGGCGACGGGCGTGATCGCGGCCAGCGGCACGCTGGGGCAGATCATTCCGCCCTCGATCGTGATCGTCCTGCTGGGCACTTTGGCGGGCGATCTGTATTCCGCCGCACAGGAAAACCGCGCACAACTGGTCGGCTGCAGCGATGCGCTGACCTATCTGGGCGAAGCGGCGGTGGTGTCGGTGGGCACGCTGTTTCAGGCGGCGGTGCTGCCCGGTATCCTGCTGGCGTTCCTGTATGCGGCCTATGCCTTCGGCTATGCCATGGTCCGCCCCGATAAGGCGCCCCCGGTGCAGATGGAACCCGGATCGGGCGAGGTCATCACCCGCAACGAGGCGCTGACATGGTTCCTGGTGGCGCCGGTCGCGCTGATCGGCGGGGCCATTCTGGCGGGCTATCTGAACATCGCCGGATCGCAAAGCACGCTGGTCGACAGCTATTCCGACGCCTCGGCCGGGGCCAGCCTGCGCACCAATGTGTCCGAGCAATGTCAGGGCGCGATGATCGATCTGCACGGGCAAGAGCGGTGGGATGCCGCCGTCGCCCAGCAAGAGGCGATCAACGCCGCCGGTGGCGCACAGGCCAGCCGGGCGCTGAGCGCCGAGGAAATCGCCGAGGCCCGCGCCGCCAAGGTGGCCGCCGCCGCGCCGATTTCCAACACCATCCTGACAGGCTTTGTCTTTCTGGCGCTGGTGCTGGCCTTTGCCCGCGGGATCGCGCCCTCGGCCGATACCCGGCCGTTGCTGATTGGGGCCGCGGGCGTCGTTCTGGCGCTGGTGGTGGATGTGTTGTTCATCGGCCCGTTGACCACGCCGGGGGCAAGTGTGTTGTTGCTGGCCATCCCGCTGGTGCTGACGCTGTATGGCTGCCGCTATGCCGCGTCTTTGCTGGGGCGCAACGATCTGCTGCGCGTGGTCTTTCCGCCGCTGGTTCTGATCGTGGCGGTGCTGGGATCGATCCTTGGCGGGATCACCAACCCGACACCGGCCGCAGCGCTGGGGGCCGGTGGCGCGATCATGCTGGCCGCGTTCCGCAAACTGCAGGAAGAGGGCAAATCCGGCAGCACGGTCATCGGCGCCTCCTTTGCGATCGTGATCATGATCCTGGTCGGTGTGAATTTCGACCTGCGGATCAATCGCGGCGATGTGCCATTCGAAGACTGGGTGGCCTATATGGTGGCCAACGCGGCCTATCTTTATGCGATGTTCGGCCTGTTCTACAGCTGCTGGGTGTTGTTCCGGTCCGGTGTCCTGCCGCCGGTGGTGCGCGAAACCGCCAAGGTGACATCCATGGTGTTCACCATCCTGATCGGATCGCAGTTGCTGAACCTTGTGGTCATCTCGTTCGGAGGGGAACATTACATCCAGCAGTTCCTGCGCAGCTTTGACAACGAATTCACGGTCTTCCTGATCGTGATGCTGGTGCTGTTCGTGCTGGGCTTCGTGCTGGATTTCCTTGAGATCATCTACATCGTGGTGCCGATCGTGGGGCCGGTGATCTATGGCGGGACGTTCGATCCGAAGTGGGTCACGATCATGATTGCGGTGAACCTGCAAACCTCGTTCCTGACGCCGCCCTTCGGCTTTGCGCTGTTCTATCTGCGCGGGGTGGCCCCGCCCGAGGTGACGACCGGCCATATCTATCGCGGGATCGTGCCTTTCGTGGGGATTCAGGTGGTGGGGCTGGCGATCCTGTGGTTCTTCCCGGCGATTGTCACCATCGTGCCGAACCTGTTGGGCGGGTAACCCAAAGGAAAAGCCGCCCCCAAGTGGGGCGGCTTTGCTGTAGTCTGTCACGGGCGTGCCTTGCGGCGCGCCCGTTTCCGTTGGCGCCCGGCGCGGGCCGTTCGGCGTGGGGTCAGCCCTTGGTCGGGCGGGTTTCGGGCAGGGAGATGCGTGCGACCTGTTCGGCGATCGGATCGACCGACAGCGGATGGGTTTCGTTGCAGTGATCTTCGGGGTTGCCCAGATCCTGCCAGGCGCCGCCCTTGTAGATTTCCAGCGCGGAAAACTGCGCCTTGTAGCCCATCTTGGGCGATCCCGGCACCCAGTAGCCCAGATAGACGTAGGGCAACCCGGCCTCGCGCGCGATGGCGATGTGATCAAGGATCATATAGGTGCCCAGGCTGTCGCGTTCCAACGCGGGGTCGTAGAAGGAATAGACCATCGACAGCCCATCCTCCAGCACGTCGGTCAGGCAGACCGCCGCCAGATCGCGTTTGGTGCCGCCCTCGGGTGCTGTCACCGAATATTCGACAACGCGGGACCGCACCGGGGTTTCTTCGACCATGGCTGCGAATTCGAAGATATCCATATCGGCCATGCCGCCATCGGCATGGCGGCTGTCCAGATATTCGCGGAACAGGGTATATTGATCTTCGGTGGCCCAGGGCGAGGTCGCCCGGCGCACCATATGGGCGTTGCGCCGCTGGGTGCGGCGCTGGCTGCGCGAGGGGGTGAAATCCGCCACCCGGATGCGGGCGGACAGACAGGCCGTGCAATCGGCGCAGGACGGCCGGTACAGCACGTTCTGCGATCGCCGGAACCCCTGTTTGGACAGCGAGTCGTTCAGTTTTTCGGAATGTTCGCCCTGCAGGGCGGTAAACAGCTTCCGCTCCATCCGCCCGTCAAGATAGGGGCAGGGCTGCGGTGCCGTTACATAAAACTGCGGCGCGATGGGCAGGGTGTGGCGCATGGAACCCCAAGGTGACTGTCACTTGTCTCAAAGCTAGCAAAGGCTGCGCCCTGCGCCAAGCCCCCAAGCATCAGCTGCTTGCCGCACGGTTAACAGCCGCCGTTCCAAGGAAAAGGTCATGCAGCCCCTGTGCCCGGCGCCCGGTCAGCATCAGGATGATCGAGACGACCTGCGGCAGCAGGAACGAGAAGATGACCGAAAACAGGATCGTGTGCAGCACCGCCATCGGCAGATCGAACCGTTCGCCCTGGGCTGTGCGGAATTCGATGGCCGTCAGGCGCATGCCGGGGGTGGCGGATCGGTTGGTCAGGGTTATGACGCGATAGGCAAAGCTCACGGCCATCACCAGAAACGGCAGGAAAAACAATCCTGTAAAGGCGGTGAACGGCAGGATCAGCGCGGTCAGCAGGATGATCGCCACCATGTCGATGACCCAGGCCAGCAACCGTTTGACCGGAACATCGGCGTAGAATTCGGCATGATCATCGGGGTCGGGCAGGCCCCAGAACGCATCGGACATGGGAATGGTCCATCCTTGCAAAGATAAAATCCATGGGCGCCCCTGAATGACCGGGGCGCCCAAAGGGTGGCGATATCAGGCCGGGGCGTTTTCACCCGTATCCTTGGCCTTGGTAGCACGATCTTCCATGAAGTCGTCGAATTCGGACTTGTCCTTGGAATCACGCAGACGCTGAAGAAACGCCTCAAAGCTTTCCTGTTCCTCTTCAAGGCGGCGCAGGGTTTCGGCCTTATAGGCGTCGAACGCCGAGTTGCCCGAGGATTTGAACCCGTGCATGCGGGCAGGGCTGCGATTGGCGCGGTTGGCACATTTTCCAAACATTCGTTTTCCCCAGATCATATAGGCAAGAAGGGCAAGGCCAGCAGGCCAGAAGAAGATAAAGCTTAGCACCGTGGCGGCGATCCAGGCGCCTTTACCACGTTGATCAAGCCAGGTTTCGGCCTGTGACGGCCAGGCGGCGACGGAACTCATGTAGCTCTCCTATTCGGTTGGTGAAATGTTTATTCTTTTCACATTACCTAGATTGGCATTATGGGCCCGTGGTTCAAGGCGCGATGTGAAAGAAATTTACATAAAGAGTTTTTATAGAACAAAATCAGCGGTATGCGCCGCTGTCAGCCGGTGCAGATCGGTGGGATTTATCGCAAAAACATGGCGCGGGGTTCCGGCGGCGGCCCAGACCTGATCGAAGGACAGCAAGCGCGGGTCCAGAAACGCCCGGATCGGCGACAGGTGACCGATGGGGGCGACCCCGCCGATGGCAAAGCCGGTTTGCGCGCGGATCAGCGCGGCATCGGCCTTGCCCAGGGGTTCGCCCGCAAGGGCGGTGGCCTTGGCCGCGCAGACCTGATTGCCGCCCGCCGTCAGAAACAGAATGGCCGTACCCGCGGTCTCGCCGCGAAAGATGATCGATTTGGCGATCTGATCCAGATGGCAGCCCACCGCATCGGCGGCCTCTTGCGCGGTGCGGGCGGCGCCGACCTCGGTGATGGTGGGCGGCATTCCGGCGGCGTGCAGGGCAGCGGTGACACGTTTCAGACTTTTGCTCATGAACCCCAACCCTTTTTGATTGCGGGGATTATTCCGCACCTGCCCGCAGGCCGCAACCTTATTGACCGGCGTCACAGGGCGCGGCATCACTTCTTTATGACATTTGCAGCGCGCATCACCCGCCACCCTTTGCCCCATGATCCCGATCGCGGGGCCGAGGTGCCGGTGCAGTTCGATGCCCACCCCCCCGAGGTGCGGGCGCTGTTGCGGGGCACCGCCGGGTGCAGCCCCTATCTGCACGGGCTGATGACGCGCGAGGCGGCGTGGCTTGAGACCGCCCTGGCCCAGGACCCCGAACAGGTGATGCAGGCGGTGATGGCGGCGGCGTGGGCTCTGCCGCCGGATCAGTTGAAACCGGGGTTGCGGCAGGCCAAGGCCCGTGCGGCGCTGTTGATCGCGCTGGCCGATCTGGGCGGGGTCTGGACGCTGGAACAGGTCACAACCGCGCTGACCGATTTTGCCGACGCCTGCGTGGATATCTGCCTGAAACGGCTGGTGGCCGCCGAGATTGCCCGCGGCAAGCTGCCCGGCGCGACCGAGGCGGATATCGACACTGCGGGCGGCATGGTGGCGCTGGCGATGGGCAAACAGGGCGCGCATGAGCTGAACTATTCGTCCGACATCGATCTGATCTGCCTGTTCGATGAATCCCGGTTCGATCCGTCCGATTACCACGACGCGCGCGCGGCTTTTGTCCGGGTGACGCGCAAGATGGCCGCGACCCTGTCGGAACCCACCGGCGATGGCTATGTCTTTCGCACCGATCTGCGGCTGCGCCCCGATGCCTCGGTCACGCCGGTGTGCCTGTCGATGGAAACCGCCGAACGTTATTACGAAAGCCTTGGCCGCACATGGGAACGCGCGGCCCACATCAAGGCGCGTCCCTGTGCCGGGGATCTGGCGGCGGGGGATCGGTATCTGCAGCGGCTGACGCCGTTCGTCTGGCGCAAGCATCTGGATTTCGCGGCGATTCAGGATGCCCACGATATGCGCCTGCGCATTCGCGAACACAAAGGCCTGCATGGCGCCATCGCGCTGGAAGGTCACAACCTGAAACTGGGGGCAGGCGGCATTCGCGAGATCGAGTTCTTCACCCAGACCCGCCAGATCATCGCAGGCGGGCGCGACCCCGAACTGCGGGTGCGCGGCACCGTCGAAGGATTGGCGCGGCTGGCCGACAAAGCCTGGGTCGGCGCGGCCGACGCCCAGACGCTGACCGATGCCTACCGCGCCCACCGCACGGTCGAACACCGGCTGCAGATGGTTGCCGATGCGCAGACCCATTCGATGCCGACCACACCAGAGGGCATGGACCGGATCGCGCGGTTCATGGGGCAGGGGGACACGGGCGCATTCCGGGCAGAGATGCTGGACCGGCTGAACACGGTGGCGACCCTGACCGAAGGTTTCTTTGCGCCGCAGGAAGGCGCCGAAAGCGCGGTTCCGCTTGAGGACAGTGCCCAGACGATCGTCGGGCGCTGGCAGACCTATCCCGCCCTGCGGTCCGAACGCGCGATCGAGATTTTCAAACGCCTGAAGCCCGACATTCTGCGCCGGTTGACCCAGGCCGACCGCCCGGATGCGGCGTTTCTGGCCTTTGACGGGTTCCTGTCGGGGCTGCCCGCCGGGGTCCAGCTGTTTTCCCTGTTCGAGGCGAACCCGCATCTGATCGACCTGATCATCGACGTGTCGACCGTGGCCCCGGAACTGGCGCAATACCTGTCGCGTAACGCGGGCGTTCTGGATGCGGTGATCGGCGGCGCGTTTTTCGCCGATTGGCCGGGGCCTCAGGCCTTGCAACAGGAACTGGCGGGGCTGTTGTCGGCGCTGGACGACTATGAACAACAGCTCGACAGTGCACGCCGCTGGGCCAAGGAATGGCATTTCAGGATCGGCGTTCACCTGCTGCGCGGGTTGATCGACGCGGATGAAGCGGGCGAACAATATGCCGATCTGGCGCAATCGGTGGTGGGGGCGCTGTGGCCCTGCGTGGCAGCGGCGTTTGCCCTGAAACATGGGGAAATGCCCGGCAATGGCGCCGTGGTTCTGGGCATGGGGTCGCTGGGCGCGCGGCGGCTGAACGCCCGGTCCGATCTGGACCTGATCGTGATCTATGATCCCGCGGGGGTCGAGGCCTCGGACGGGCGCCGCCCGCTGGCCGCGCGCGCCTATTACGCCCGCCTGACGCAGGCGCTGGTCACCGCCTTGTCGGCCCCCATGGCCGAGGGCAAGCTGTATGAGGTCGACATGCGGCTGCGCCCTTCGGGCAATCAGGGGCCGGTGGCCACGTCGTTAGAGGCGTTCCGCCTGTATCAGCGCGAAGAGGCCTGGACCTGGGAACATCTGGCGCTGACCCGCGCCCGCGCCGTGGCCGGATCGCCCGAGTTGATGAGCGTGATCGAAACGTTTCGCCGGGGCCTTTTGGCCCAAAAGGGCGACCCGGATACGGTGATCGCCGGGATTGAAGATATGCGCACCCGTCTGGCCGAGGCGAAACCGGCCGTCAACCTGTGGGACAGCAAGCTGGGCCCGGGCCGGGGGCAGGATATCGAACTGGTGGCCTCGGCGGCGGCGCTGATGTCGGCCAATCCGCAGACACGGGTGGCAAAACAACTGGCGGCGGGGGTGGCCATCGGCTGGCTGACCGGCCCAGAGGCCACCGAGATGGCGCAGGCCTATGCCCTGTTCCGGCGTGTGCAGGTGGCGGCCAAACTGCTTAGCGACGCGCCGCTGGACCCCGACAGCATCGGCGCCGGGGCCATCGCGTTTTTGTTGCGCGCAACGCAGACCGAAACCATCGAAGCCCTTGCATTGCAGTTGGAAAATACCGCAAAGCGGGCCGATGAAATCGCAACGGGCCTGCTGGCCCGCCTGCCGCAAGGGGAGGTTCTGTCATGACGCTGAAATCGCTGGACCCCAAGGGCCTGATCCGAGAGGCGTACCGGATCGACGGGATCACCGAAGGCGAATGCCGCACCATCTTTTTGGACTGGGCGCTCAGCGTTCCTTTGGGGGCCCCGACCGGGCCGCTGATCCAGCAATTGCTGGAGGTCTATGGGCCGGACGCCCAGGCGCACCCGATGACAAAGGTGCTGACCGAGGGGCTGACCTCGATGACCGCCCCCAAACGACGCGGCGGATGGCGGTCGCGCGCACGCGATTAGCGAAAACAGCGGTTGCCGTGTGTCAGTCGGCCGGTGTCAGCACCCGGTCCAGCCGCGCCATCCGCCGGACCAGCACGAAAGCGATTGTCGCGCAGACCAACACGCCTGCGGCCAGCGGCACGGGGGTGTTGTCAAAGGCCAGCCCGATGGGCACCGCGATGATCACCGCGACCACGGTTGCCACCGCGCTGATGATCGAGGCGGCCATGCCGGCGATATGGCCCAAAGGCTCCATCGCCAGGGCGTTCAGATTGCCCAGGGTCATGCCGACCATGAAGAACACCGAGGCATTCCACAGCACATAGACCAGCAGATAAGGCGTGCCCGACAGCCAGCCGGACCAGCCGGTCAACAGCATGACCGCCGAAAACAGGATCTGCCCGCCCACGGCCAGCGTCACCAGATACCGCATCCCCAACCGCACCACCAAGGCCGCGTTCAGCACGCTGGCCGAGGCGGCCAGCAATGCGATCAGGGCGAACCAATAGGGGAAATTTTCGCGCTGATGAAAGGTGATGTCGAACACCTGCTGGGTCGAACTGAGCACCCCGAAAAGCATCCCCATACACAGGCACTGCACCGCGATCGACAGGCGCACCATCGGGACCGAGAACACCTCCATCATCGCGCGAAACAGGGTGGCGCCGTGCAACGGTTTGCGATGTTCCACAGGCAGGGTTTCGGGCTGCCGCAGCGCCAGCCAGATCACCGAGATGACCGAGAAGACCACAAAGGCCATGAATATCCCGCGCCAGTCGCTGATCGCGATGATGCCCGCGCCCAGGGTCGGCGCGATGGCGGGCACCAGCGTAAAGATCAGCATGACCAGCGACATCAGCTTGGCCATCTGCCGCCCTTCGTACAGATCGCGGACAATCGCCATGGCGACCACGCGCGGCCCCGCAGCCCCCAATCCCTGCGCCAGCCGCGCGACCAGCAGAAACTCCAGCGAATTCGCGTAAAGCGCCATCAGCGAGGCCACGCAATACAGCAACGCGCCACCCAGAATGACCGGTTTGCGGCCAAAGGCATCCGACAGCGGCCCGGTGAAAAACGTCCCGACCCCCATGCCAAGGACAAAGCTGGTCAGCACCAGCTGGGCGCGGTTCAGATCGGTCGGGGTCAGCTCGGCGCCGATCTCGGGCAGGGCGGGCAGCATCGCGTCGATGGAAAACGCGATTGTCGCAAATAACATCGCGATCAACGCGATGAATTCCGGTTGGGACAGGCGTTTGGTCGTCATTCGGATTGGTCTTTGATCTGGGCGTTGACCTCGGCAATGACCTGTTCCCACAGCGCGGTGGGCTGGGCGCCGGGCAGGGCGTGCTGGTTGGCCACGATGAAGGTGGGCACGCCGGTCACCCCGCGTTCGCGGGCGTGGGCGTCGCGGCTGCTTATGTCGGCGGCCTCGGTCTCGCCCTGCAGAAGGTGGCGAATGGCGGGGCCGTCCATTTCCGCGCGTTCGGCGATGGCGACCAGAACATCCGTGTCGCCGATGTCCTGACCCTTTTCGAAATAGGCCTCGAACAGGAACGACACCACGGCGGTCTGTTTGCCTTCGATCCCGGCCCAGTGGATCAGGCGATGCGCATTCAGCGTGTTGGGCGTGCGTTCGATCGCGGCGAAGTTGATCGTCAGGCCAGCCTCTTCGGCGGCCTCGGCGATGCGGCCATAAACCTCGACCGCTTTCTCTTTGCCGCCGAATTTACTTTCCAGATAGGTGCGGCGGTCCATGCCCGCGGCGGGCATGTCGGGGTTCAGCTGAAACGGGTGCCATTCGATGGTGAACGGGTGGTCGGGATGGGCGGCCAGCGCCCGGTCCAGCAGGGTCTTGCCGATATAGCACCAGGGGCAGATCGGATCGGACAGGATATCAAGCTTGACCATGGCGCGCCTCGTATTCCTGGCGGATCAGCCGCCGGTTCAGTTTTCCGTTCGCGCCTTTGGCCAAGGCGTCGCAATGCACAAACAATCGCGGCTGTTTGTAGCGGGCCAGCCGGTCGGCAGCGAAGGCCGACAGGGTGTCCGTGTCGATCTGCGCACCGGTGTAAAAGGCGGCAATCACCGAGGCGTCGGATTTGACGCGAATCTCGGTCGCGGCGACCTCTTGCACATCAGGGTGCTGGCACAGGGCGTTTTCCACCTCGACCGGCGAGACGCGAAACCCGCCCGCGTTCATCATGTCGTCGTTGCGGCCCAGATAGGTGATCGCCCCGTCGGGCGCCATCGAGACCGTGTCGCCGGTCAGGAACCAGTCACCCTGAAATCGGTCGTTTGTTTCCACTTCAGCCCGCCAATAGCCCAGCATCACCCCCGGATCGTCGCGGCAGATCGCCAATTGGCCGGGGGTGTCATGGGGCACAGGGGTCAGATCTTCATCCAGAACCGCGATCCTGCGGCCCGGCTGCGGATAGCCCGAGGCAGGCGGCGTGGCCGCGCGCGTGGGGCTGCTCGAGATGAAGGTCGAACATTCCGACATGCCCAAAGCCTCAAATACCGGGGTGCCGGTGGCTTTGGTCCAGCCGATGCGCGTCGCCTCGGGCAGTTTTTCGCCCGCTGACAGCGCATGGCGCAGATGTGGCAGCGACATTGGTTGCGGGTCTTTCAGCATCTGGCGAAAGACGCCGGGTGCGGCGGCAAACAGCGTGGCGTCATATTGGTTCAAAAGCGCGGGCAAGGTATCGGCCGCGACGCCCTGTGCCGGGATCAGCGCGGTGGCCCCGACCGACCAGGGGTCCAGCAACCCGGTGCCCAGCGTATAGGTCCAGTTGAAGGCGCCCGCGTGCAGCAGCCGGTCCTGTTCGCGCAGCCCATACCAGCCGTCCCACATCATCCGCCGCGCCCAGATCGCGCGATGCGCATGCACTACGCCGCGCGGGGTGCCCGATGTGCCCGAGGTATAGATCATATAGGCGGGGCGGTTCGGATCGCCCATGACGTAATCGGCGGGGGGATGGTCAAAAAACGCCTCTAGCCCCGCGCTGTCCAGCACCGGGCAGGTGGCATTTTCGGGCAGGGCGACGCCGGGCCCCGCGATGATCAGTGCCGGGTCGATATCCACGGCCAGCTTGGTGATTTCCGGTCCGGTCAGCTGGGCCGAGGTCGGCACCGGCATAAGGCCCGCGGCAATCGCCCCCAGATAGGCGATCGGGAAATCCACCGTATTGCCAAGCCGCAACAACACGCGTGCGCCATCGGGCAGGCCCATGGCCTGTAGCCCGCCCGCGACGCCGCGCACGGCCCGTTCCAGCCGGGCATAGCTCCAGCCGTCGGCGCCTGTCGGGCTGACGATGGCAAGGGCGGTTTTATCGGGCAGGCGCGCGGCCTGTGCCAGAACATAGGCCGCCAGATTGAACGGGGCCGGGCAGGGTGGGGCGGTGTGATCATTGTGCAGTGACAGCATACCCCGAGTGCTACGCCCGCGCCCACAGAGTTGCAAGCGCCTGCGCTCCGGTTTAGATGCACAAGTCATGAGCGTGAATGATCAGCCCAGCATTATCCGTCTTGCCCGCGCCTCGGGGCAGGATGGCGTTGTCGAGCCCCTGAACCTTGGCGCCCGGGTCCGCGAATTGCGCACGGCGCGGGGCTGGACGCTGGAACAGGCCGCCGGACAGGCGGGGCTGGCGCGGTCGACCCTGTCCAAGATCGAAAACGAACAGATGTCACCGACCTATGAGGCGCTGAAGAAACTGGCCACGGGGCTGGATATTTCAGTGCCGCAACTGTTCACGCCGCCGCAAAAGGGGCAGGCCAACGGGCGCATGACCGTCACCCAGTCGGGGGAAGGCACCGCCCACGCCACCGCCACCTATGAACACGAGCTGCTGGCAAGCGGCCTGACCAAAAAGGCGATGCTGCCCTACCGCGCCCGGGTGCGGGCCCGTTCGATGGAGGAATTCGACGGCTGGGTCCGCCATGACGGCGAAGAGTTCCTGTATGTGCTGACCGGGGTGATCCGGCTGTATACGGAATTCTATGAACCCGTCGACATGCGCCGCGGCGACAGCGCCTATTACGACGCCGCCATGGGGCACAACGTGATTTCCCTGTCCGAAGACGACGCAAGCATCCTGTGGGTGACATCGCTGAGCTGATCGCTTTTGAGCTTGGCCAACCGGGCGTTGGGCTGACAAAGGCAGCGCTTGGCGGATATTTTGGCCATCGATTGCAACAGATGTAAGAAAATGGGCGCGATGCCACTCACATCGCGCCCTTAGCCACTATATGGCCAACTCGATAAAAACGAATTCTCGTCGCAAAGGTGTCGGTCATAAAACATGACGTTCATAGAGGGGGGGTGCGGCGTGGCGATTTGACATAGATCAAATTGCGGAAATTTTTTGAAACTTTTCCATACAGAAAACCGCGCAGGTATTTCGGGGCGTCGCATTGCGTTGTGCGGCGCCACGGAACTGCAAGAAATCTGTTCTGAGCGGACAAAGGTGCAGCTGGTGCAAAAGCCCACCTGTGCCGCGACTGTTCGGGTCGCGGCACAGGTCACCTTGGGTAACAGGTCGGAGGTTTGACACCATTCTTCGATGGTGTCTGCGTTGGGCACAGGCCCAACCGGTTACAGCGCGTTGCGCACCTTTCGGGCCCCTGCCGAAATATCCTGTCCGGCCCCTTCGACGGTGGCACAGGCCGCAAGGGCCAACAGGCTGACTATCAGAATGATGCGTGTCATATTATTCCTCATACCACCAGACATCCGGTTGAAAGCCGATCCAATCGCCGTAGATCGGTATCTTATCGGGATACTTGAGCTTTTTTGAATGGGCAATACGCGAGTCCGTGGAAAACCAGATCGGGATCACATAGCGCCCGGTGGTCAGCACCCGGTCCAGCGCGCGGGTGGCGGCGATGAAATCCTCGCGGGTTGCTGAGGTCAGAAGCGTATCGATCATCGCATCGGCGGCGGGCACATTCATGCCCATCAGGTTGCGGGTGCCCGGTTCGGTCGCCCCGTCGCCGCCCCAATACAGCCGCTGTTCGCTGCCCGGGCTCAGCGACAGATCAATGCGGAAATAGGTCATGTCGAAGTTATAGGCGCGGGTGCGTTCGTTGAACTGGGCGCTGTCGACCCTGGTGATCGTGGGGGCGATGCCCAGCCGTTTCAGCGCATCGACGTAGATATCCATGATCTGGCCGGTTTCGGTCGATCCCTGATTAAGGACAATCTCGAAGGTAAAGGCCTGTCCGTCGGCATTGCGCAGCACGCCGTCGCCGTCCACCTGCCAGCCAGCCGCTTCCAACTGGGCAAAGGCGCGGCGCAGGTTTTTGCGGTTGGCGGTCTTGCCATCCGACACCGGCAGGGCATAGCCGTCCAGCGCATCCGGGGGCAGGGCGGCCGCAAAAGGTTCCAGCAGGGCGCGCACCTTGCCGGTGGCGGGGCCGTCGCGCATCCCGAGGATCGAGTTGGAAAAATACGACGTGATCCGCGGATCGCCGGTGCCGTTCAGGGTGGCCGCGATGAATTCGAAGTTGAAGGCGTGGATCAGCGCGTCGCGCACCCGCCAGTCCTGAAACACCGGGCGCCGGGTGTTGAACACGAACCCTTTCATCCCCGACGGGCGCTGATGGGGGATCAGCGATTTGACGATTTCGCCGCTTTGAACGGCGGGAAAATCATAGGCGCTGTTCCATTTGGCGGCGTTGACCTCGCGAAAGCTGTTGGTTTCGCCGCCGCGAAACGCCTCGAACACGACATCGCCGTCGCCGAAGAACTCGTACCGGATTTCGTCCAGATTGTTCCGGCCCCGGTTGAACGGCAGGTCCTTGCCCCAATAATCGGGATTGCGTTTCAGCGACAGATACCGGCCCGGTTCAAACGCGGTGACCGGATAGGGCGACGATCCGATCGGCACCTCCAGCCCGCTTTGGGCAAAATCCTTGCCCGCCCATTGCGCCTTTTTCAGGATCGGGCGCAGGCCCAGGATCAGCGGCAATTCCCGGTCTTCGATGTTGAAGGTGAATTTGACGGTGCGCGGGCCGGTGATGCTGGCCGAGGCGATCTTGTTCCAGGCGCCGTGATACCGGGGGTGACCGATGGTGCCCAGGGTTTCAAACGACCACAGCACATCGTCCACCGTGACCGGGCTGCCGTCGGAAAACCGCGCCTCGGGGCGCAGGGTGAAGGCCACCCAACTGCGGTCGGGCGGGGTTTCCACCGATTCGGCCAGCAACCCATAAAGGGTGAAGGGTTCATCCCAGTTGCGGCCCATCAGGCTTTCGAAAACATGGGCGCCCACACCCCAGGGCGGATTGCCTTTCAGGATGTGCGGATTA
This sequence comes from uncultured Paracoccaceae bacterium, assembly GCA_947500775.1. GTDB lineage: Bacteria > Pseudomonadota > Alphaproteobacteria > Rhodobacterales > Rhodobacteraceae > CANMTD01. The sequence goes on along the minus strand of CANMTD010000002.1, from coordinate 458,830 downwards.
AGGCTGTCGAACCCGCCCGGTTCGCCGAAAACGATGCGCCCGCCGGTGGGGGCGTCGGGGTTTGCATAGGGCAGGGACACAAAATCAGGTGGCAGCGCCGGTGCGCCATACATAGCTATGCCATGCTGCGGTTCGGCGGCGGCGAATCTGGTGCCCAATATCAAGGCAACCAACAGCCCCGTTGCCCGAAAAAAGGTGAAATAATTCGATCCCATATCCGCAACAATCCCTGCCTGCCTTTTTTCGTTGGCCCGGACACTAAGCAGGCTTGCCAAGGTTTTCAAACTTTTAGCTTGGACGGTGGCGATTGATTGCGTATAAAGAGGCCACTGCTCGATAGGTTTCTTGCCTGTATGAAACCTGCCTCAATAACTTAACGCCCGCTTCGTGCGGGCGTTTTTTTTGGCATCGGGGGATGTTTGGGGGTGGGTGGAACGCTTAGAAATCGTACAGCGATTCCGTGAAGGTAAAGTTGTCGTCCGTCAGATCGCCGATATTCAGGTTGTTGATGGTGACCGAATAGGTTCCATCGGTATTGGTCCAGACAACATCCGCGCCGACCTGCTGTGCATGATCCAGAAACCGCTGATGTTCATTTGCCGGAGTGTCCAGAGTGGGCGAAATGCTGAGGTCTTCGGTGGCGGTTTCATCGAGGATATAGATCATGTCATCGGCAAGCGTGAAATCCAACACAACCACCGCCCCGGATGTCGCGCGGCCATCGATCATGAAGGCATCGGCCCCTTCGCCGCCCGTCATCGTATCGAACCCGGCGTCGGTCTGTATGGTAATGTTTCCAACCATCAGGATGTCATTGTCTGCGCCACCGTCCAGCCACTCGTCGCCCCCCAGAGCGCCGAAGTGGTCCGAGCCATTGCCACCGATCATTTGTGCACTGTCGGAACGGCTGAGGAAATAATCCGTGCCGTCACCGCCATCCATGTAATCGGTGCCTCCGAATCCTGCGCTCAGCATGTCACTGCCGTCGCCGCCAAGAATGGTATCGTCACCGGTGCCCCCGTTCAAAGTATCGTTGCCGGTGCCGCCGTCGACATGCGCTCCGCCGTCACTGCCATAGATTCTGTCATTTCCGGCATCGCCATAGAGGTGATCAAAGTGGTCGTCGCCAAGGCCGGTTGAACGGTCGCCAAACATGGTGTCGTCGCCCGCGCCCCCCGACATGCGGTCCCGCCCGGCACCGCCGAACATTTCGTCATTGCCGTCGCGCCCGAACATACGGTCCCGGCCGGTGCCGCCATGCATGGTGTCGTTGCCAGTGCTGCCGCGCATCGTGTCATTTCCGGCCTCGCCATACATCAGGTTGCTGCCGAAAATGCGATCATCGCCATCGCCGCCGAAGGAATAGGTGCCGTGTCTCAGCACGTCATCCCCGGCGCCGCCTTCCAGATAGGATCCGTCGGGCTGGCCAAAGACCACATCGGCCAGATCCGTACCCACATATTCACCGCCTTCGACCAGCTCGATCGGGGTGCCGCCCATGGCGGTGTAAAGGGTGAAAAAATTCGCGGCATCCACCCAGTCGGGGGTCAGCGCATTCAGTTCGGCCACATCGGTGATGTCGGGACTGCGCATGGCGAAATACCCAAGGCCAACGGTGGGCGAGGATTCCGCGATCGCCTCGATCCGGGTGACGGTGCCGCCGGTCAGGGTCTGCGTGCCTTCGCCATCGGTGGTATAGCTTAACCCGGTGCCAAAGACCGTGGTGCCGATGAACACCCCGTATTCATCCATAATAGCCATAGATGAACAGGCTGTCGGTCGCGGTCATGATGCTGTTCAACATGGTGAAACTCCGGAAACGCGGCATCGTTGCGATACCGTTCCAATTTGTCGAAAATGGGACGTTTGCCCTGATTTCGAATGCCATTCGCCCCGTTTTTCACCTGTTCTTTGCAGTTGCAGCATGTACAGTGCCCGCAACCAGGACACAGGGAGCATTCCGCCATGACACTTCAGGGAAAAACCGCCGTTATCACCGGGTCAAACTCGGGCATCGGGCTGGGCATCGCGATCGAACTGGCCAAGGTCGGCGTCGATGTGGTTCTGAACTCTTTCACCGACCGCGACGAAGATCACGCGCTGGCCGCTGGTGTCGCGCAGGATCACGGGGTCAAGGCGCGGTATATCAAGGCGGATATGTCCAAGGGCGACGAGTGTCGCGCATTGATCGAACAGGCCGGGGCCTGCGATATCCTGATCAATAATGCGGGCATTCAGCACGTGGCCGCAATCGACGAATTCCCGGCCGAGAAATGGGATGCGATCATCGCGATCAACATGACGTCGGCGTTTCACACCACGGCGGCGGCGCTGCCGTTGATGCGTGCGGCGGGCTGGGGCAGGGTGATCAATATCGCCTCGGCCCACGGGCTGACCGCATCGCCGTTCAAATCGGCCTATGTGGCGGCCAAACACGGGGTTGTCGGCCTGACCAAGGTCACGGCCCTTGAAACCGCGCAGGAACCGATCACCTGCAACGCCATCTGCCCCGGTTACGTGCTGACCCCCCTGGTCGAGGCGCAGATCCCCGATACGATGAAAGAATACAACATGAGCCGCGAGGACGTGATCAAGAACGTCATGCTGACCCGGCAGCCGTCCAAGGAATTCGCCACCGTCGAACAGATGGGCGGCACCGCCGCGTTCCTGTGTTCGGATGCGGCGGCCCAGATCACCGGCACCACGATCAGCGTCGATGGCGGCTGGACCGCGCTGTAATCTTTAGCGAAAGAGACCCCGATGACCGTGAAACGGATCAATCTGGCGCTACAGGGTGGCGGCGCACATGGCGCCTTTACCTGGGGCGCGCTGGACCGCCTGCTGGAGGACGAACGGATCGAGATCGCGGGCATCTCGGGCACCTCGGCGGGGGCGCTGAACGGGGCTGCGATAAAATCGGGGCTGGCCAAGGGCGGGCGGCAAGAGGCGCGGGACAATCTGAACTGGCTGTGGGGCAAGATCGGCGCGGTCCATGACCCCGATCTGATCCGGTTGCTGCAGATGTGGTCGCCCCCGGCGGCGGCAATGTCACAGATGCTTGAAACCTCGGCCTCGTTCATGGCGGCCGATTTGATGTCGCGGATCAGCAGCCCCTATGGTCTGGGCCCGCTGTATCGCAACCCTTTGGCCGAGATCGTCAAGGAACTGTATTGCCCGTCGATCTGCACCGACGCCGGTCCCGCGTTCTGCATCTGCGCCACCAATGTGCGCACCGGCAAGATCAAGGTCTTCGATCATCAGCGGATCACGGTGGACACGATCCTGGCCTCGGCCTGTTTGCCGACGCTGTTTCAGGCGGTCGAAATCGACGATCCCGACACCGGCCAGCGCGAAGCCTATTGGGACGGTGGCTATACCGGCAACCCGGCGTTGTTCCCGCTGTTCCATCCGGCGCTGCCCGATGACATCGTCATCATCAACATCAACCCGCTGCACCGCGAAGAATTGCCGACCACCCCGCAGCAGATTCAGAACCGGATCAACGAGATCAGCTTCAACTCGTCGCTGTTTCGCGAAATGCGGGCGATTTCCTTTGTGAAAGAGCTGATCCGCAGGGGGCAGGTGCACAACAACACGATGAAAAACGTGCTGGTGCATATGATCGCCGATGATGCGCTGATGAACGACCTGAGTGTTGCGACCAAACTGGTGCCGACGCCGCAGGTGCTGAGCAATCTGAAACAGTCGGGTCGCCGCGCGGCCGAGGCGTTTCTGGACGAAAGCTTCGACAAGGTAGGGAATGAGGATTCCGTCGATCTGGTTACGATGTTTTCGTAACCCGGCCGACCTTATGCGTCCTCGGTTTCGCGGGTCGGGATCACCTTGGGCGCGGCGCTGGGGGTCTTTTCGTTGGGATAGACAAGCCCGGCAGAGATCACCAGCTTGGCCGCATCCTCGACGCTCATGTCCAGCAGGATCACATCTTCGCGCGGCACGAACAGCAGAAAACCGGACGTGGGGTTGGGCGTTGTAGGCAGGAACACGCTGATCAGCGGTTCTTCGCGCGGGATGCGTTTGTCGACCTCGCCCTTGGTGGTGGTCGACACGAAGGCAACGGCCCAGATGCCCTTGCGCGGGTATTCGACCAGACAGGCCTTGTCAAAGGTGGTGTCCGACTGGGCGAACACGGTTTCCGCGATCTGTTTCAACCCGTTATAGATAGACCGGACAATCGGCATCCGGTCCACCAGGCTTTCGCCCCAGGCGATGAACGACCGTCCGATCAGCCCTTTGGCGATCCAGCCGACCACCACGGTAAAGACCAGGAAAAAGATGACGCCAAGGCCACGGATGTTGATGTTGGTGTCTTCACCGAACCAGCGTTTCACCATGGTTTCGGGATGGTAATAATCCGGCACGAAGGGCAGGACGAACCCATCGACCCAGCCGACCACCGTCCAGATCAGCCAGACGGTCAGACCGATCGGGGCGATCACGACCAGACCGGTCAGAAAACTGCCCCTGAGACCGGCCAGCGGCGTTGCGCGGCGGCGGTGGGGATCGTGGTGCGGGTCGTGGCGATTGTGATCGGGCATGATGACCAAATAATTGAACAAGGTGAAGGTAGTGGCTTGTCTCGGTCGCTACAACAGGTTGCTGTGTCAGCCCAGGTTTTTCTGACGCATTTTGTTGATTTCGCAGGCAATTCCTGCCGCCACTTGGGCATTGTTCAGCACCAGTGCGATATTTGCCTGCAGCGACCGGCCCTCGGTCAGTTCGAAGATGCGATTCAACAGAAACGGTGTGACCTCTTTGGCGGCGATTCCGGTGCTGTCGGACAGGGCTGCGGCGATGATCGGGTCGATCACCTGACGCGGAATTTCGGCCTCGGGCGGGATCGGGTTGGCGACCAGTTGACCGCCAGTCAGACCCAGCGCGCCACGGGTGACATGGGCCGCCGCGATCTGGCCGGGCTGGTCCATGCGCAGCGGTGCCGGCAGGCCCGAGCTGCGCGACCAGAAGGCCGGGAAATCATCGGTGCGATAGCCGATCACCGGCACGCCCTGGGTTTCCAGCACCTCCAGCGTTTTGGGCAGGTCGAGAATGGCCTTGGCCCCGGCGGCCACCACGGTGACCGGGGTCTGTGCCAGTTCATGCAGGTCCGCCGAGATATCGAATGTGGTTTCGGCCCCCTGATGCACGCCGCCGATCCCGCCGGTGGCGAACACCTCGATCCCGGCCAGATGGGCGCAGATCATGGTGGCGGCGACGGTGGTGGCCCCGGTCCAGCCTTCGCTGAGACAGACGGCCAGATCGGCGCGGCTGACCTTATGGGCGTTTTCGGTCTGGGCCAATGTGTTCAGCGCATCCGGTTCCAGCCCGATATGGATATGTCCCCCCATCAGCGCGATGGTTGCGGGCACGGCGCCGCCTGCGCGGATTTCCTGTTCGACCCGCTGGGCGGTTTCCAGATTCTGGGGATAGGGCATCCCGTGGGTGATGATCGTGCTTTCCAGCGCAACCACGGGCAGGCCGCGCGATTGCGCGTCGGTCACTTCGGCGGACTGGATCAGGGGCAGGGGCATCAGCTGCTTTCTCCACAGACATGGGCGGCGGCGGCGTCCAGCGCCGCGTGCAGGGCGTCGTCACGGGATTTGCCCGCGCGTTCGGCCGCGATATGGGCGGCCATGAAGGTGTCGCCCGCGCCGGTTACACGCGTCACCATGACCTTTGGCGGGCAGCGCGAAATCACGCCCTCGGGCGATCCATCGGCGGCGGCCGATCCGCCGTCGGTGACCAGCACCCGGCCCGCCCCGCGCGCCAGCAGGGCCTGTGCGGCATCCGGTGCGCTGGTGAAACTGTCGTGGCACAGCAGGCTGGCCTCTTCCAGATTGACGTACAGCGTGGCGCGGGGATGGCCCAGCAGCGGGGTCAGGCGGTCGGCTTTGCCGGGGCTGGCCGGGGCCACGCGCAGATCGGCGGCGGCAAAGGCGGGGTTTTGGGCAATACCCGCCAGCAGCAATTCGGTCAGATTGCCGTCCAGCGCGACAATCCCGCGATAGGGGCTGTCGGCGCTGCCCAGACGTCCGTCTTCCAAGGGGCGCAAAATCTTGGCGCCCGCGGTTTCCAGCGAATGCGCGTCGGCAATCGCCGCGATCAGCCCGTTGGCGCCCTCGACCGCCATGTAACGATCAGTCGGCAGATCCTGCGAGCGATAGACATAGTCGGTGATCAGCCCCAGCTGTTCACATTGGCCGATCAGCTCGGCCCCCTGCGGGTCCAGCCCGACCGCGCTGAGCAGGGCGGGGCGCATGTTGAACCGTTTCAGCGTCATCGCGATGTTCATCGCCACGCCGCCGGGTTCGCGCAGAATGCGGCCGGGCACATCGGCGCCCAGCTTCATATGAACGGTGCTGCGCCCGATGACGTCCCACAGGACCGAGCCGATGCACAGGATATCCGGGCTGTTTGTCATGATGCGGCTTTAACTGGGAACCGCCGCGCGCCGCAAGGGGTTACTGAATCCGGGGCGAGAACAGCAGTTTCACATAGGACCGGAACAGGATCACCTGCTTGGCCAGCGCCTTGGGGTCGCCCAGGGCTTTTGACAGGACGATGCCGCCCTCCAGCACACCCGAGGCCATGTCCGACAGATCGTCCAGATCGACAGCATCGCGGGGCGGATAAAGCGCGGCGATCCGGTCGAACTGTGCGCGGAATTTATGGCGCCAGCTGAGCATCGCCTTGCGGTTCAGATCGCGCACCTGTTTGTTGAACAGACGTTCCTGATAACAGGCCGTCGCGACAAGGCATCCCGGATGGCTCTGTTCCAGATCGGTCAGCATTTCGGCCAGCAGTTTCAGCGCGATCAGCATGATATGCAGCGGGTCGTCGTTCAGTTCGGCGGCGCGGGTGAACAGCCCCTGAAACAGCGCCTCCTCTTCTGCGCTGTAACGTTCCAGCAGGGCATGGGCCAGGGCGTTCTTATCTGCGAAATGATAGAAAAACCCGCCCTTGGTGATATCCACCGCGGCCACGATTTCCTCGATCGAGGTGGCATCGAACCCCTTGGCCAGGATCGCCTCCTGCGCCACGTCAAGAATCCGCTGCCGGGTGTCGCTGCCTTTGGTGGTTTTGTTCATCGGTTTCCGTTTCCACTGTACCGCCGGTACAGTATCGTCTGGGGCTTTCCGGCGGGGCCTGTGTTGTTAGGCAGGTAAATTATTGAATTAAATACATAATGTGCACTGGGTGTTAGTGTACCACAAGCCGACTGGAGCTTGAAAGCCCGGCGATGTGAAAAGGTCAGCACCAGAAACAGGAGCGGACATGACCCTTTCCAACCAGCATATCAACAGGCTTCTTGACCGGCACGTCTTTCTGACCGATGGCGGGCTTGAGACCGATCTGATCAGCGCGATCACCATGACCCATGCCGACACCGGCCATGCGCCGGCCTGTTACATGATCAACTGCGCGCATCCCGAGTATTTCCGGCACCGTCTGAGCGGCGGGCAGGGGTGGCGCGTCCGCGTGCGGGCCAATGCCTCACGCCTCAGCCATGCCGAGCTGGACGCCTGCGAACATCTGGACGACGGCAACCCCGCGGAACTGGCCGGGCAGATGGCGGCGCTGCGGGCCATGCTGCCCGGTCTGCGTGTTCTGGGCGGGTGCTGCGGCACCGATCACCGCCACATCGCCCGGATCGCCGAGACCTTTCAGCCGGAGGCGTGCCAATGATCGCCCTGCGCCCGGCCAGCAAAGGCGACGCGCCAGATCTTGCGCGGGGCCTGAACATCGCGGGCAATGGCATGCCGCTTGCCCATTGGCAATCGCTGGCCGCGCCGGGACAGGACCCCTGGCAGGTCGGGCAGGCCCGCGTGTCCGAAGACAGCGGCCCGAATTCCTGGACCAACGCGACGGTGGCCGAGGTGGACGGCTGCGTTGCCGGGGTGCTGATTGCCTATGATCTGGGCGGCGTGCCGGACAGCATCGGGCCGGAAACGCCCGCGCAGTTCGCCCCGCTGATCGAGTTGGAAAACCTGGCGCGGAACACGCGGCATATCCATGTTCTGGCGGTGTTCGACGCCTTTCGGCGGCAGGGTGTGGCGCGACGGCTGTTATCGTCGGCCGGTCACCGTGCGGGGCCTGGGGAGCAAAGCATCATCGTCGATGCCACGAACCGCCCGGCGGTGACGCTGTATGGCTCTTGCGGGTTTGAACCGGTGGCGCGCCGCTCTGCCAGACATCCCGACGGGCGGCTGGCGGGGCATGACTGGACCCTGTTGCGCAAGGCAGGCGCACGGGATCAGCCGCGCATCGGGTAGCGGTCGGGTTCTTCGAACACATCCATGGCAACGGTTCCGGCGGTGATTTCGGCGCCATGTTCCACGCCCGACGGGATATTATAGTGATCGCCCGGGCCATAGGTCCGGGTGTCCCCGTTCATGGTCAGCTTGATCTGGCCGTGAATGACCGTGCCCCATTGACCCTTGTGGCTGTGCGGGGGCAGGGTGAAATCCTTGTGGAAGGTGAAAAACACCACCAGACCGCGGTCAGAGCGCACCGCGCGCGAGGTGACGATATCCTCGGGGATTGGCAAATCAAGCGCGGGAAAACGCATCATGAAATCGGGAAGCTGCATGGGTCTCTCCATTTTGAATGGGCGGACCTTAGCATCCAGCCCCGCAGATGCATGCGAAATCTGGGGCAGGGGGCTTGTCAATGCGGACGGCTTGGCGTAAACGCGCGGCACTTCACAGGCGAAGGTTGGGCCAATGAGGGAGAAATCCTCAGAGGTCCGCCGGTTGGGCAACTGCCCTTTGACACCTTCGCTCAGGCGCAAACCGGAAAAGGAACTTGGACATGGCGCTTCCTGATTTTTCTATGCGTCAGCTTTTGGAAGCTGGCGTTCACTATGGTCACCAGACACAGCGCTGGAATCCGCGGATGCAGGAATTCATCTACGGCGACCGGAATGGCATTCACATTCTTGACCTGACACAGACCGTCCCGATGCTGGACGCGGCGCTGAACATCGTGCGCGAAACCGTTGCCCGCAACGGCCGCATCCTGTTCGTCGGCACCAAGCGTCAGGCACAAAAGCCGATCGCGGACGCGGCCGAGAAATGTGCTCAGTATTACATGAACCACCGTTGGCTGGGCGGCACGCTGACCAACTGGAAAACCGTTTCCCAGTCGATCCAGCGCCTGAAGGCCCTGGATGAGAAACTGGAAAGCGGCGCCGAAGGCCTGACCAAGAAAGAGCGTCTGGGCATGGAGCGTGAGCAGGCCAAACTGCAGGCCAGCCTGGGTGGTATCCGCGAAATGGGCGGCGTGCCCGATCTTCTGTTCGTCATCGACGTCAACAAAGAAGACCTGGCCATCGCCGAAGCCCGCAAACTGGGTATCCCGGTTGTTGCGATCGTCGACACCAACTGTTCGCCCGACGGCATCGACTATATCATCCCCGGCAACGACGACGCGGCCCGCGCAATCGCTTTGTATTGCGATCTGGTCAGCCGTTCGGCGCTGGACGGCATGACCGCACAGATGGATGCCGCCGGCATCGATCTGGGCGCGATGGAAGAGAGCATCGAAGAAGAAGCACTGGTCGAAGAGGCCGCTGCTCCGGCTGCCGAAGAGGCCCCGGCCGAGGGTTAATTCCCTTCGCTGTCACAGAACTGATACCGGACGCGGGTAGGCCGCGTCTGGGCATCAAAACTCAATCGAGGAGAGCCAAGATGGCAATCACCGCAGCATTGGTGAAAGAACTGCGCGACAGCACCGGCGCAGGCATGATGGACGCGAAAAAAGCGCTGACCGAAACCGATGGCGACATGGAAGCCGCGGTTGACTGGCTGCGCACCAAAGGTCTGGCCAAGGCCGCCAAGAAATCGGGCCGCACCGCAGCCGAAGGTCTGGTTGCCGTTTGCGTGGCCGATGGCAAAGGTGTCGCGGTCGAGGTGAACTCGGAAACCGACTTTGTTGCCAAGAACGCCGAGTTCCAGGCCATGGTCACCGATATCGCCAAGACAGCCGTTGGCGTGTCCGATCTTGAGGCGCTGAAAGCCGCGGATATGGGCGGCAAGACCGTCGAGGCGACGATCACCGACAAGATCGCCACCATCGGCGAAAACATGGCCGTGCGCCGCATGGTCGCGCTGGAAGGCACGACCGTTGTGTCCTACGTCCACAACGCCGCCGCCGAGGGCATGGGCCGTATCGGCGTTCTGGTGGCGCTGGACGGCGACAATGCAGAGTTTGGCAAACAGGTCGCCATGCACGTGGCTGCGGTCAACCCGGCCTCGCTGGGCGCCGACGATCTGGACCCCGAGCTGATCACCCGTGAAAAAGCCATCCTGACCGAGCAGGCCCGCGAAAGCGGCAAGCCCGAGCAGGTGATCGAAAAGATGATCGAAGGCCGGATGAAGAAATTCCTGTCCGAGGTCACGCTGTTGGGTCAGTCCTTTGTCGTGAACCCCGACCTGACCGTCGAAGCCGCCGCCAAAGAAGCGGGCGTTGCCGTAACCGGTTTCGTGCGTCTGGAAGTGGGCGAAGGCATCGAGAAGGTTGTCGAGGATTTCGCAGCCGAGGTTGCCAAAGCAGCCCAGGGCTGATTGCGGCCTTCCACAAGCAGCAACACACAAAAAAACGGTGCAGCAGAGATGCTGCACCGTTTCTTTTTTTACGCCGCACCTGTTGGGGATGAGGACAGGGCGCAAAATAGGCTCCGACCTACCGGTTGACTATACACCAGCAGGCCGGTCTTTCCGGTTTCCCGGATAGAATGGCTCGGTATGCAAATCTCACACCTTACCCCTTCCAAAGTTCCCAGGCACAATGCCACCACTCACGGAACACCGGGAACATCCTACATTTACGCTACGTAAAGAAAGTAAGGAAAACCGTACCTTTGGCGCATTTTCCCTTATTTTCAGGGTTTAAAAATGAAAATTTGATTTTGAATCGAGGCCTTTAGGACCGCTTGCGCCGTTGTCTCGACATCCAGCGTGTCACGGGCGCGGCGCAAATGTTTTTCAACAGTAGCGGCGGTCAGCCCCATGATTGTTGCGATATCCTGAATAGTCTTGCCATCACCGACCCATTCCAGCACTTCGCGCTGACGGTCTGTCAGAACGCGATTTGCGCCGGCAAAGGGCAGGGTGGTCATCCGCAGATGGGCTGCGGTACATAAAACCTCGATTGCCTGCCCGTGTTCGCGCCACAGCCCGTCCACCTCGTCCTGCGACACATGTTCCGGCACGGCCAGACCGATGGCGCCTTTGGCGCGGATCGATACATCCTTGAAACTGATCGAATACCCGGCGCGAATGCCATGGCGGTGGTTAAACGCCATGATTTCAGCTTCTTCGCGGGACAGCTGACCCGCGGCTTGCCGGTCCTGCATCCAGCGCCACGAACACGCACCGACATTATCAGCCGCCCAGCGGACCATCGGGGCCTGAGAATAATAGCCGTTGCTCATGAACTGATCCATGAATTCCGGGCAATGGTTGGACAGCACGATCATATCCAGCGGGTCGCCAAAGGAATTGGCCGTGCGAAACCCGGTGAACCCATAGATCATCCGGCAAAACCCGTGATCACACATACGATCAACCAACAGCGTCCAGACCTCCTCGATCGTATGGGAGTGCAAGACTGTTTCCAGATCGTCCAATATCATGTGGTGTCTTTCAAATGCGCAACCATCGCATCCATCGCCAGCCCATAGCCCTGTGCGCCAAACCCACAGATCACGCCGACCGCAACCCGTGCGATATAACTGTGATGGCGAAATTCTTCGCGGGCGTGGACGTTTGAGAGGTGAAGTTCAATCGTGGGGATCTGCGCCGAAGAGATCGCATCCATCAGGCCGACAGAGGTATGCGTATAGGCGCCGGCGTTCAATATGATGCCGTGATGCACACCTCGGGCAGCGTGGATCGCATCGATCAGCGCACCTTCGTGATTGCTTTGCTCAAAGACAACGGACACGCCGATGTCGGCGGCCTTGGCGACACAGTCGCGTTCAATATCGGCCAGCGTCGTTCGCCCGTAAATCTCAGGCTGACGCGTTCCCAAAAGATTCAGGTTCGGGCCGTTCAAGATCAAAATAGATGTCATTATCTGTCCTCTGGACGGTATCTAGCCAAGAACAGCAGTGCGTGTCGAGGGTGGCGCAGAGGCAACCATCGCTTTTTAGGCAATTATATGCAGGTTTGGCACGCTTTAGACACGTTTTGAGAACGGATGCGCCTGGATTACGATGATCCGGAGGGCCAGCGGACCAACACAGGCTATGTTTTTGAATATTCAGGCCTAATCCATATTTAACATAATATCGATTATAGGACTTAACCCAATGCGTATCCGGCCCCGCGCACCGTGCGTACAGGATCATCGCCCCCGTGTTGACACAGCGCTTTGCGCAACCGTCCGATATGGACGTCCACCGTGCGCGTATCGACATAGATGTCCCGCCCCCAGACCCGATCCAGCAATTGTTCGCGGCTCCAGACCCGGCCGGGTTTTTCCATGAAGGTCGACAACAGCCGGAATTCTGTCGGCCCCAGCTTCAGGATGTTTTCCGAACGAAACACCTTATGGGTTTCGGCATCCAGAACGATGTCTTCGAATTCCAGCCGCTGACCAACCGAGGCTGGCCGCGTGCGGCGCAACTGCGCGCGAACGCGGGCCATCAGTTCGACAACCGAATACGGTTTGATCACATAGTCGTCGGCGCCGGTTTCAAGCCCCCTCACCCGGTCAACCTCTTCGGCGCGGGCCGACAGCATGATGATTGGTACATTGCGGGTGTCGGGGCGTGTTTTCAGGCGGCGACATACCTCGATCCCGGACACGCTGGGCAGCATCCAGTCCAGAACGATGATATCGGGCGCGCCTTCGTCCACCAGCAACAACGCCTCTTCGCCGTTCTCGGCCCTTGAAACAGAAAACCCTTCTGCTTCAAGGTTATAGGCCAGAACTTCGCGCTGTGCAGGTTCATCTTCGACGATCAGAACCGTCGGTTGTTCCACTGTCGACATTACATACTCTCATTGGCGGCATAGGGCGTGCTATCGCCCTTTGGCCGATTGTCTTCGGGCATTTCACCCGTGGCCAGATAGATGACCTGTTCCGCGATCGAGGTTACATGATCGCCCATGCGTTCGATGTTCTTGGCGATGAAATGCAGGTGCATACAGGCCGTGATATTGCGCGGATCTTCCATCATGAAGGTCAGGAATTCGCGGAACAGGGCGTTGTACATCTGATCGACCTCATGGTCGCGCAGACGCACGTCCTGGGCCAGTTCCGCGTCACGCTGGATATAGGCATCCAACGCGTCTTTCATCATGCCTTCGACGGTTTTGGCCATGCGCCGGATCGCGCCTGCCGTGCCCTCGATGGGCGACATCTGCACCAGAACGCTGGTGCGTTTGGCCATGTTCTTGGCATAGTCGCCGACGCGTTCCAGATTGGCGCTGATTTTCATCACCGTCAGGACGGTGCGCAGGTCTTTGGCAATCGGCTGACGCATGGCCAGCAGGCGCGCGCATTCCTCGTTCACCTGCTCTTCCAGGGCATCGATTGCCTTGTCGTTCAGGCGCACCCGTTCGGCCAGTTCTTCGTCGCGGTGTTCCAGCGAATTGGCGGCCTCCAGAACCGCGGCTTCGACCAGGCCACCCATCTTCATGATCATGGCCTGGATGGCTTCCAGGTCGCGGTCGTACGATGCTACGATATGTTGATCTGCGTTTTGATCTGACATGATTTTTCCTATCAGCCGATGCGGCCAGTAATATAGCTTTCGGTCCGGGGGTCAGATGGGTTGGTGAAAATATGTCCGGTTTCACCAAACTCGACCAGGTTCCCCAGGTGGAAGAACGCGGTTTTCTGACTGACCCGTGCGGCCTGCTGCATGGAGTGCGTCACGATAACCACGGAATAATTGCTGCGCAACTCGTCGATCAGCTCTTCGACCTGTGCCGTCGCAATCGGGTCAAGCGCCGAACAGGGTTCGTCCATCAGCAGAACTTCGGGTTCCGTGGCAACCGCGCGCGCGATGCACAGACGCTGTTGCTGCCCGCCCGACAGGCCGGTTCCGGGCGAATGCAGGCGGTCCTTGACCTCGTTCCAGATCGCCCCGCGACGCAGGGATTTCTCGACGATTTCATCCAGATCGGCCTTGTTCTTGGCAAGCCCGTGAATCCGCGGACCATAGGCGATATTGTCGTAGATCGATTTCGGAAACGGGTTGGGCTTCTGAAACACCATGCCAACCTTGGCGCGCAGCTGCACCGGATCGACCTGCGTGTCATAGATATCTTCGCCATCCAGCAGAATCTCACCTTCGACGCGACAGATGTCGATGGTATCGTTCATCCGGTTCAGGCACCGCAGGAAGGTGGACTTGCCGCACCCCGACGGACCGATGAAGGCGGTGACGGTCTTGTCCTCAATATCCACGTCCACGTCTTTGATCGCATGGGTATCGCCATAGTACACTTGGCAATTCCGCGCGGATATTTTTATCTCTTTCGTGTCCACGGTTCTCTCCACAATTCGCATGTCATTCATTTGAGTGGTCCTTACCAGCGGCGCTCAAAGCGGCGGCGCAGCGTGATGGCGATCGCGTTCATGATCACAAGGAAAATCAGTAGTACGATGATCGCGCCCGAGGCCCGCTCGACAAAGGCCGGATCGGCGCGCTGAGTCCAGTTGTAGACCTGCACCGGTAGGGCCGACGCGGGATCAAAGAACCCTTCTGGCGGCGCATCGGGGTATTCGCGGACAAAGGCCACCATCCCGATCAGCAACAGCGGTGCGGTTTCCCCCAGCGCCTGCGCCAGACCGATGATGGTCCCGGTCAGGATGCCCGGTGCGGCCAGCGGCAGCACATGGTGGAACACCGATTGCATTTTCGAGGCCCCTACCCCCAGTGCGGCATCGCGGATCGACGGCGGAACCGCCTTCAGCGACGCGCGGGTGGCGATGATGATCGTGGGCAGGGTCATCAGCGTCAGCACCAGACCACCCACAATCGGCGCCGACTGCGGCAGACCGGCAAAGTTGATGAAGATCGCCAGGCCAAGGATACCGAACACGATCGACGGCACCGCCGCCAGGTTCGAGATGTTCACCTCGATCAGGTCGGTCAGGCGGTTGGTGGGGGCGAATTCCTCAAGATAGATCGACGAGGCAACGCCGATGGGCAGCGCCAGCAGCAGGACCACGATCATCATGTAAAGCGACCCCAGGATCGCCACGCCCAGACCCGAGGCTTCGGGCCGGTTTTCGGACGCATCGGGGGCGGTGATAAAGCCCCAGTTGAACCGTTTGATCAGGCTGCCCTCTTCGCGCAGGGCATCGGCCAGCATCAACTGTTGCGGGCTGATGTTGCTGTCCAGCTCGGCGCTTTCCATGCTGACCCGGCCTTTCAGATATCCATCGACCCGGCCATTGGCCAGAAAGTCGAACGATACCGTCTGTCCGATCAGATCGGGGTCTGCGATCACCCGGTTACGCATCTGCGCCGGACCATCCTTGGAAATCAGCGCGGCGGCGTCCTTTTCCGACAGCCCCTCGATCTCGATCCCCAGATCGTCCAGTTTCTTTTCCATCGCGGTTTTGATCAGCGGCGCATACCCAAAGGTCGAAACCTTCTTGATATCCGCCAGCAGACGGTTGCCGTTCTTGTCCAGCTTGGCCTCGGTCAGTTCGACATCCAGCCGGATGAAGGTCTGTTGGAACGATCCCAGCCCGTTGTTCAGGATCGACACCACCAGCACCACAAGCGCCAGAATGCCCAGACAGACCGCAATCAGACCATAGGCCTTGAACCGGGCCTCGGACGCGTTGCGTTTCTTGGTCAGCGGATCTTGTTCCAACAGCGAACCGCTGTGCGGCGATGTGGAACTCGGGTTGGCCGTTGCGTCGGTCATTCGTACTGCTCCCGGTATTTGCGCACAATGATCAGCGCAACGATGTTCAGGCCCAGGGTGATGACAAACAGCGTCAGACCCAGGGCAAAGGCCACAAGTGTTTCGGGCGAGGCGAAATCGGTGTCACCGGTCAGCTGGCTGACGATTTTCACGGTCACGGTTGTCATCGCCTCAAAAGGGTTCAGGCTCATCTTGGCGGCGGCCCCTGCCCCCAGCACAACGATCATGGTTTCCCCGATCGCGCGGCTGGCGGCCAGCAGGACGGCGCCGACGATGCCGGGCAAGGCGGCCGGTACGACCACCTGTTTGATGGTTTCCGATTTGGTGGCGCCCAGCCCCAGCGATCCGTCGCGCATCGATTGCGGCACGGCGTTGATGATGTCATCGGACAGCGAACTGACGAAGGGGATCAGCATGATGCCCATGACGATACCGGCGGTTGCCACCGAGGCCGAACTTTCGCCCAAGCCCAGCGGCTGTGCGAAATAATCGCGCAGCATCGGGCCCACGGTGATCAGCGCAAACAGACCGTAAACAATGGTCGGGATACCCGCCAGAATTTCGATCAGCGGCTTGGCCACGGCGCGCATCCTGGGTCCGGCATATTCGGACATATAGATCGCCGCGAACAGCCCGATCGGCACCGCCACCAGCAGCGCGATGAACGAGATATAAAGCGTGCCCCACAGCAGCGGCAGAATGCCCAGTTCGGACCCGCCGCGGAAGTTTGGCGACCAGGTGCTGCCGAAGAAGAACTCGGTCCAGCTGTATTGCGCGAAAAAGTTACGTGCTTCGAACAGCATCGACAGAACGATGCCCAGCGTGGTCAGGATGGCAATGCTTGAGGCCAGGATCAGCAGCGCCTTCAGCACCGCCTCGACCGTGTTGCGCGCGCGGAAGGTTTTGTTCGTACTGACGAAAGCATAGGCGAAACCGGCCAGCGCAAGGCCCAGCACGGCGATGGTTTTCATCCAGCCGTATGTGCCGCTTAGCGCGCGGTATCGCTGCGCGGCGCGCAGAACCTCGCTGCCGACATCCGACCCCAGGGCAACGCCCACGGCGCCCAGACGGTCGCGTACATCCGTAAACTCGGTCCGGATACTGGAGGCACGTTCGGCGGTCATCGCACCCTGCGCAACCGCGGCGTCCAGACCATCGGCCACCCGGCGCACGTCCGACATCACCAACCCAAGGCTGGACCCTTCGGCGATTGCGCTTTCGGGGATCAGCCCCTCTACCTGATTTTCAATCACGATAGGTTGGATCAACGCCCACATCAGCAGCATCAGCAGCGATGGAATGACGACAAAAAGGAACACATTCGCACCGTAGTAATTCGGCAGCGAATGAAGGTCACGGGCATCACCCCCGGCCGATGCCAGCGCACGTTGGCGCCCAGCAAAAAAGCCAACCACGCCAAGCGCGATCACGATCAGTACAAGCCACAGGACAGGCATGAGCCCCTCGTTTTATCTGGAAAAGGTCCTAGAAGGCAGAAACGGGCGGCGAAAGGAATTCGCCGCCCGACCAAGCGCCGAAGCACTTAGTTCATGGTTTTTTCTTCGGCAACACCGGCCTGCGTGGCGGCCAGTTCCGGGTCGGCAACCAGACCGTAAGCGGCCAGAGGACCGTCACCACCGGCGATTTCGTCGGACACGAAGAACTCTGCATATTCTTTCAGGCCCGGGATCACACCGATGTGCGCTTTCTTCACGTAGAAGAACAGCGGGCGCGACACAGGGTATTCGCCGGTTGCGATCGATTCCGTCGAAGGAACGATGCCGGACATGGTCGCGACCTGCAGTTTGTCGGTGTTGTTTTCATAGAACGCCAGGCCGAATACGCCGATGCCGTCTTTGTTGGCGTCGATGCGGGCCAGAGTTTCTGTGTAGTCACCGTCGATGTCGACCGAACGACCGTCTGTGCGCAGCGCGATGCAGGCTTTTTCGGCGGCTTTCTTGTCGTCGCCAGCGGCAGCTTTGAACACTTCGAAGTCACCGGTTTCTTCACAACCGGCCAGGATCACCTTGTCTTCGAAAACTTCGCGTGTGCCGTGCTTGGTGCCGGGCACGAAGGCCTGGATTTCCTGTGCGGGCAGCGCGGGGTCAACTTCGTTCCACATGGTCATGGTGTTTTCGACGATCTCGCCGTCCACGACGATTTTGTCGGAAAGGGCTTTGTACCAGTGAACCGGTGTGAATTCGAAGCCGTTGCCTTTGATGTCGGAGGCGAACACGATGCCATCATAGCCGATGCGGACTTCCATGATGTCGGTCACGCCAGCTTCGGCACAGGCTTTGATTTCTTTTTCGCGGATTTTGCGCGAAGCGTTTGCAACGTCGATGGTGTTTTCGCCAACACCTTCGCAGAAGCGCTTCAGGCCGGCAGACGAGCCGCCCGATTCAACAACCGGTGTCGGGAAGTCGAAGTTTTCGCCAAAGGCTTCGGCAACGATGGAAGCATAGGGCAGAACGGTCGACGAACCGGCAACCTGAACGTTGTCGCGCGCAACGGCAGCTGTCGCGGAAACGGCAGCGATCGCCAGTGTGGAGGCGGTCAGTTTCACAAAGGACATTTAGAGCTCCTGATGTCTTGAATGTCGGCTACCCACAGCGGCAACCTCACCTCGGGGTCCTATTGGTCACCCGTTATGCTTTTGTGACACTAGTGTAACGCTTTTATGACAGTTCACGCGCCGGTAACAATTCCGTCGGGTTCTAGACAAGCCATGCAAGTTGTCTAGGCCTTGTTACAATGCTTAAGAGGCTGGCAACATGACCGAAAACCGGCTGCCCTTTCCGGGTGTACTTTCGATCCGAAAACGACCCCGATGCCGGTTAATTATGTGTTTCACGATGGCCAGACCAAGGCCCGTGCCCCCCCGTTCCCGCGATCTGTGGCTATCGACCCGATAGAATCGCTCGGTGAGTCGCGGAATATGCACCGGATCGAATCCCTCGCCGTGATCGATCACATCGATCCGGACGCCGGGCCCGCGAAAGGCAAGTTCGCGTTCCGAATAGGTGACCTTGACCTCGACCTTGCCGCCATGCCCGCCGTATTTGATCCCGTTTTCGATCAGGTTGGTCAGAACCTGCACCAGCTGATCGGGGTCGCCGCGCACCATGACGGGTTCCAGATGGCCGGTGATCGACAGCACCACATTGGCCTCGGAGGCCACCGGTTTCAGCGCCAGCGCCGAGGATTGCACCAATGCCACCACATCGACCAGTTTTTCGGGGCGCATCCGTTCTTCGCTTTCGACACGGCTCAGCGACAGCAGATCGCGCACCAGCCGGTTCATCCGTTCGGCTTCGCGTTCCATGATGTTCAGAAACCGTTCCCGCGCGTCTGCATCGTTCTTGGCGGGCCCTTTCAGGGTTTCGATGAACCCCAGCAAGGCGGTCAGCGGGGTTTTCAGCTCGTGGCTGACGTTGGCCACGAAATCGCGCCGGATCTGCCCGGCCTGTTCGCGTTCGGTGATGTCGTCCAGACAGATGACCGCCCCGTTTTCAGAGCCGCCGACATAGGGGGTGGCGGTCACCTCATAGGTCGCATCCCGGCCATAGTCGGTGGTCAGATAGCGGATCTTGCGCTTTTGTTTCAGGCGCAGCGTTTCCTCGACACAGTCCAGCAAAGCGGGCTGGCGCAGCACGGTGATATAATGGCGGCCCAGACCGTTCAGACCGAACATCTCTTCCGCCCGCGTATTCATCATGATCACACGTTCGTCATCGGAAATAAGCACAACCGGCAGGGGCAGGCCTGCCAATACGGAATGAACCGTCTCAGTGTTCATGGTGGCGTATTCCCTGTCCCAAATGGCATCGCTGCACATTTGTACAGTGTCTGAATATTGTAAATGCCGCTGCGAAATAAAAGGAAAAGAGCGTGTTTACCGTTTACAAACGGTTTCATATCTCACTTAGTTCTAGGTGACGACGAGGTAAGGTGACGCGTTACCAAGTTTTCAAGATGCTATCTGATGGTATTTCGATCTTGTGATCGGACGTTACCGATTAACTGTTGAGCCTGAGAAATGACTTTATCCACAAGGCTGTCGCGCCTGTCACATTGGACCACGATCGAACCTTTGGCGTTGGTGGTTGGAATGGTATCCGATGATTTGCCGCAATACGGTGCCGTGTCGAATCAGTTGCGGCTGGAATATCTTCCCTTTGCCCTGATCCATGCCGCATTGGCCAAAGCGCCTTTGGCGGAATGTGTCATTTCACCACTGGTCGCAGATCAGTTCGATGCCCTGGATCTGGCCGCGGAACTTGGTCGGGCCGATTACGCGGGCACCTATAAGGTGATCATCCCCGCCCTGCCCCAGCCCGAGATCATCCGCCGCGAGCTTGCGCAGGCGGCCTCGGGCGTGAAGGTCGAGCTGATCCAGCGCGCCCCGCATTGATCGGGCGGCTAACGCGCCGCCCTGATCCCCGCTGACAGTTCCTCGATCAGCAATTCGACGGGTTCCACCCCGACCGACAGCCGGAAAAATCCTTCGCTGATGCCCACGGCCGCGCGACCCTCGGGGGTAAGCGCGCGGTGCGAACTTGAGGCCGGGTGCGACAGCGTGGTTCCAATATCGCCCAATGTTGGCGCAAAGGCGATGTTTTCGCAGGCTTTGGTCATCCGGTTGGCCGCATCGCGCCCGCCCTCGATCTCGAAGCTCAGCATATTGCCGCCGCGCGCACCCAACAGATGCGCCGCGCGGTTATGATCGGGGTGATCGCTGCGACCGGGATAGATCACGCGCACACCGCCCAGCCCCGCCAGATGATCGGCCAGCCGGGCGGCGTTTTCCTCGGCCCGGTCATAGCGCAGCTCAAAGGAATACAAACCCCGTTCGGCCAGCCAGCAATCGAACGGGCTGGGCGTCAGCCCCAGTGTGACGGCGGTGTCATAGATGGATTTGCGCAATGCGGCATCGCGCGTGGCGACATAGCCCAGCGTGACATCCGAATGCCCGGCCAGCAGCTTCGTCACCGAATGCAGCACGATATCAGCGCCATGATCGAACGGGCGAAAGGCGCGCGGCGTGGTAAAGGTGTTGTCCACCGCCAGCAATATGCCCCGCGCCTGCGCCAGCCTGGCGATCCCTTCGATATCGGCCACCCGCAGCGTCGGGTTCGACACCAGCTCGATCAGGATCATCCGGGTTTCGGGGCGCAATGCGGCCTCGATCTGCGCCACATCGGTGGGGTCGGCCAGCGTGGTCGCCACCCCGAACCGCGGCAGTTCCTCGGCCAGCATCCGCAGGCAGCGGCCATACAGCTGATCGCCCCCGACCACGTGATCGCCCGCCTTTAGCGTGCCCATCATCATCGCCGTGACCGCGGCCATGCCAGACCCCACGACCAACCCGCCGGTGGCGCCTTCCATCGCGTCGATCTTGCGCGCCAGCACATCGGCGTTGGGATGGCCTTCGCGGGCATAGGTATAGCCGTGGGTCAGCCCGTCATACTGGGCGTCCAGAGTATCGGGGGTTTCCGAGGCATAGACGACCGAAGGCTGCAACGGCGTGACCACCGCGCGCGAAACGCTGTCGGGCCAGGGGGTGCGACGCACCAGTGTCGGGTGTTTTGGCGAAGTCATGATGTCTCCCGTGTCAAAGGGCGCGCAGCCCGTCGCGGAACCGGCGCATGTTGTCCTGATAATGGCGGGCCGAAGCCAGCAGCCCGGCGATGGCCGCATCGTCCAGCTGGCGTACCACCTTGCCCGGCGCGCCCATCACAAGGCTGCCGTCGGGAATCTCCTTGCCCTCGGTGATCAGCGCGCCCGCGCCGATCAGGCAGTTCCGGCCGATCCGGGCGCCGTTCAGCACCGTGGCGCCCATGCCGATCAGGCTTTGTTCGCCAATGGTACAGCCGTGCAGCATCGCCTTGTGACCGATGGTGCAGTTGGGCCCGATGGTCAGCGGAAAGCCCATGTCGGTGTGCATCACCGTGTTTTCCTGCACATTGGTGCCCGCGCCGATGGTGATCGGTTCATTATCGCCGCGCAGGGTGCAGCCGAACCAGACCGAGCTGCCGCTTTCCAGAATGATCCGCCCGATCAGATTGGCATCGGGCGCGACCCAGACGTCGCCATCGGCGGGCAGTTCCGGCTGATGGCCGTCCAGCGCGTAAAGGGTCATGACTGTTCCTCGAATTCGGTTTGCAGGGCGCGGACGTGAACCGGCACCCCGGGTTGCTGTTTCAGGCGCAGCCGTTCGGCCATGACGATGGTCTGCAACCGGTCATAGGTCGCGTCCAGATCGTCGTTGATCAGCACGTAATCATAGGCGTCCCAATGGCTGATTTCATCCCAGCTTTTCATCATGCGCTTGGCCACGGTTTCGGCCGAATCCTGCCCCCGGCTTTCCAGCCTGCGGCGCAGTTCGGTGATCGACGGCGGCAGCACAAAGACCGACAGCACATGTTCATGCAGGGCCGAGTTGCGGATCTGTTGCGCGCCCTGCCAGTCGATATCGAACAGCACGTCGCAGCCCGCGTTGATGGACACATCGACCGGCGCCTTGGGCGAGCCGTAAAAATTGCCGAAAACATGGGCGTGTTCCAGCATCTCGCCTTCGGCGACCATGTGCCGGAACGCGGCCTCGTCGGTGAAGACGTAATCCTTGCCGTCCACCTCGCCCGGACGCATCGGGCGGGTGGTGGCCGAGACCGAAAAACAGATCGTCGGGTCCCATTCCCGCAGGCGTTTGGCAAGGGTGGATTTACCCGCCCCGGACGGAGACGACAAAATGATCAACAATCCTCGGCGGTCGGCCATCGGTTACTCCACGTTCTGAACTTGTTCGCGCATCTGATCAATGATCGCTTTCAGGTCAAGCCCGATCCGGGTCAGGCCGGTCGACTGGGCCTTGGAACACAGGGTGTTGGCCTCGCGGTTAAATTCCTGCATCAGGAAATCCAGCTTGCGGCCGATGGGGCCGTCCTGCGCCAGCAGATCGCTGGCGGCGGCGATATGGGCGCCCAGCCGGTCCAGTTCTTCGGTGACATCGGCCTTGACCGTGATCAGCGCCAGTTCCTGCGCCACCCGGTCGGGATCGGCGCCGTCGGCATTGTCCAGCACGCGGGCCAGATTGTCGCGCAAAGCCTCGGCCCAGCGATCCTTGCGCGCCTCGGCCTCGGCCCCGGCCTGCGCCGCATGGGTTTCGATCTGTTGCAACTGGCCCGCCAGCACCCCGGCCAGGGCCGCGCCTTCGGTGGCGCGCATGGCGTTGAAGCTTGCGATCAGGGTCGGCAGGTCAGCAAGCAGCGCGGCCAGCAGGGGCGCGGTGTCTTCGGCGCCACCGGTGCTGTCCTGCACGCCGCGCAGCATCAGGATGTCACTGGCCCGGACCGGTGCCAGGCTCACCCCCCTGGCGCTGGCCGCGGATTCGATCTGTTCGATGGCGCTGAGGGCGGTATTCAGGGCCTCGGGGTCCAGCCGGGCGTCGTTGCTGTCGGTTTCGCGGGTGACACGCAGGGTCAGGCTGACATTGCCGCGCCCCACCGCCTTGCCAAGTGCTGCGCGCACCGCAGGCTCCAGCCCCGAAATCCAGTCGGGCACCCGCATCCGCAGGTCCTGTCCCTTGGCATTGACGCCGCGCATATCCCAGGTCCAGCGATACCCGGCCCCCTGCCCGCCCAGAGACGCGTAGCCGGTCATAGAGTTAACCATCTGTAAACATTTCTCCGTCAATTTGCGCGAGTTTATGCGATGTTAAGGCTTGAGTAACGATTGTTGTTCTAGCGTTAACAGAGCCGGACGCCCACAACAACGATCGCACGGAGAATGCAGTCGAGGTATGTGATGGTGTCGGATTTTGGAAAATGCGCAAAGGTGGTGGCTTTGTCAGAATATAAGCGCAAACTTCGGTTCCCGCTGCTCAATGAGGTCGAGGCCTATTGGGAAGCCCTGCGCGACGGGCACCCCCTGCCCGCCCGCGATCAGATCGATCCGCGCGGCATGGAACGGGCGCTGGAACATGCCTTCATTCTGGAACGTGTGGCCCCCGGCGTGGCGCGGTTCCGTCTGGCCGGAACCCAGTTGACGCAGCTGATGGGCATGGATGTGCGCGCCATGCCGCTAAGCGCGCTGTTCACCGCCGAGGCGCGGGACGAACTGGCGCGGCTGATGGAAACCCTGTTCGACCAGACCACCGTGATCCGCCTGAGCCTGTCGGCCGAACGCGGTCTGGGCAAACCGGGGATGGATGCGGCAATGCTGTTGCTGCCGCTGCGCGATGACACCGGTCAGGTCACGCGCGCCCTGGGGTGTTTCGTGGGCGAAGGCGTGATCGGGCGCGCCCCGCGCCGGTTCCGCATCCGCGATACGGTCACGCGCAGACCCACAGAGCGGCAGACCGCTGAAACCGCCAGCCCCGCCCCGGCATTCACCGAAGAGGCAGCCCCCTTTGCGCCCGCAAAAAGGCCGGACGTCTTGCAACATCCGGCCCTCAGATTGGTCGCCTCGAACGATTAAACCGCGGCGGCGCGGCCTGTCTTGCGGTGATCCGACAGTTCTTCGGCCACAAGGAACGCCAGTTCCAGCGCCTGGCTCGCGTTCAGGCGCGGGTCACAGGCGGTGTGATAGCGATCGGACAGATCTTCGTCGCTGACCGCGCGCACGCCGCCGGTGCATTCGGTAACATCCTTGCCGGTCATTTCGAAATGCACGCCGCCCGGGATCGTACCTTCGGCCTTGTGGACGCCAAAGAATTCCTGAACTTCGCGCAGAACGCTTTCAAACGGCCGGGTCTTATAGCCGCTGGACGATTTGATCGTGTTGCCGTGCATCGCGTCGCAGGTCCAGACGACGTTTGCGCCCTCTTCCTGAACGGTGCGGATCAGGCGGGGCAGATGTTCGCCCACGTTGCCTGCGCCGAAGCGTGCGATCAGGGTCAGCCGTCCGGCTTCGTTTTCCGGGTTCAGCTTCGCCATCAGAACCTTCAGGTCATCCGAACTGATCGAGGGGCCGCATTTCAGCCCGATCGGGTTTTGCACGCCTTTGCAGAATTCGACATGCGCGCCGTCGGGCTGCCGGGTCCGGTCGCCGATCCAGATCATGTGACCCGAGCCTGCCACCGGCAGACCCGAGGTGCTGTCGATCCGGCACAGTGCCTCTTCGTATTCCAGCAGCAGCGCCTCGTGCGAGGTGAAGAAATCAACCGTCGAGACATTGTTGGTCGTGTCATCGTTGATCCCCACGGCGGACATGAAGTCCAGCGTGTCGGAAATCCGGTTGGCCATATCACGATATTTTTCGGCTTCATCGCGATCGGTAAAGCCCAATGTCCAAGAATGCACCCGGTGCATATCGGCAAAACCGCCCTTGGAAAAGGCGCGCAGCAGGTTCAGCGACGCCGCCGCCTGGGTATAGGCCTGCAACATGCGCGCGGGATCGGGCACGCGGGCGGCTTCGGTGAAATCGAACCCGTTGATGATGTCGCCGCGATAGGACGGCAGTTCCACCCCGTTCACGGTTTCGGTCGGGGCCGAGCGCGGCTTGGCGAATTGCCCGGCCATGCGGCCCACTTTGACCACGGGCACCTTGGCGCCATAGGTCAGCACCATCGCCATCTGCAACATCACCTTGAAGGTGTCGCGAATCGTGTCGGCCGAAAATTCGGCAAAGCTTTCGGCGCAATCCCCGCCCTGCAGCAGAAACGCCTCGCCACGGGACACGGCGGCCAGTTTTTGTTTCAGGTTGCGTGCCTCGCCCGCAAAGACCAGCGGCGGATATTTCGCCAGCTGCGCCTCGGTGGCGCCCAGGGCTGCTGCATCCGTATAATCGGGCATCTGGACCCGGGGCTTGTTGCGCCAGTCAGATTTCTGCCAATTTGCCATCGTCTTTGCTCCGAAGTTAGCGGTATCGCGCTGGTGTTTATAGGGAACGGCGGCGGGCTGTGCCACCATTAAGTCGCCGCTTTCGGCCAGTTTCGGCACCATAGATGACAACAGTCCCTTGAATGCGGCGTCCAAACCTGTTTTCGCTAGAGGACAGTTCAGCAACGGGGTGCAGCGTGAAGAAGCATGTCAGCGAAGAATTCATCGTCGAGGTGAAGGACACCGGCGCCAAGCCGCGCCAGTTTGTCTTTGTGTTGCTGGATCAGTTCACCATGCTGTGTTTCGCCTGCGCGATCGAACCGCTGCGCATTGCCAACCGCATGGCGGGCAAGGAACTGTACAGCTGGAAACTGGCAGGCGAAGGCGGCGATACCGTCACCTGTTCCAGCGGCACCGCCTTCAAGGTTGATATCGATCTGGTGGATGTGAACCGCGAAGATGTGATCCTGATCTGCGGCGGGATCGAGGTGCAGGCCGCCACCTCAAAACGCCTGCTGAACTGGCTGCGCAAAGAGGCGCGGCGCGGCGTGACCATGGGCGGGCTGTGCACCGCCTCCTATTCGCTGGCCAAGGCCGGGCTGCTGGACGGCCGCCGCGCGACGATCCACTGGGAAAATCAGGACAGCTTTATCGAGGAATTCGATGATGTCGAACTGACCAAATCGGTCTTTGTGGTCGACAGCAACCGCTATACCACCGCCGGCGGCACCTCATCCATCGATCTGATCCTGAAACTGATCGCGGATGATCACGGCGAAGAACTGGCCAATTCGGTGGCCGATCAGCTGATTTATTCGTCGATCCGCACCGATCAGGACACGCAGCGCCTGTCGATTCCGACCCGGATCGGCGTGCGCCACCCCAAGCTCAGCCAGGTGATCCAGATCATGGAACAGAACCTTGAGGACCCGATTTCGCCCTCGGTTCTGGCCAAGGATGTGGGCATGAGCACCCGGCAGCTGGAACGCCTGTTCCGCCGCTATCTGAACCGCTCGCCCAAGCGGTATTACATGGAGTTGCGTCTGCAAAAGGCGCGCAACCTGCTGATGCAGACCGATATGAGCGTGATCAACGTGGCGCTGGCCTGCGGCTTTGCCTCGCCCTCGCATTTTTCGAAATGCTACCGGGCGCATTACGACACGACGCCTTACCGTGAACGCGGGTCACATGCGGCGCGGCTGTCGATCTGACAAGCGACCCGTTCGGAGCAGGGATGGTCGCCCCCTTGGCGCGTTCTCAAAAGACCTGTAGCGGCGGGGTGAAATCGTCAACAAAGCCGTTGTTTCGACCCCGCCTGTGGCCCCTTGTCCCTGCGTGTTCCGGGGGCTTCCCATTTCACCGAACCCGCTCTAGCATCGCCGCAGGAATGACATCCTAACCGGGAGAAGACTCATGAAAAAACTGCTGATGGCCACTGCCCTGACGGCATGTGGCGCAACCGCCGTCCTTGCCGACGGTCACGCCCCCCAAGTGAAACTGGGCGTTTCGCTGGGGTTCACCGGCCCGCTGGAATCGCTGGCGCCGCCGATGGCGGAAGGCGCCGAACTGGCGATGAAAGAGGCGACGGATTCCGGCATTCTGCTGGACGCGGCCACGGTCATATCGATCCGCGCCGACAGCACCTGCATCGACGCCGCAGCGGCCACCGCCGCCGTGGAACGGATCGTGACCTCGGACCGCGTCGACGGGATCGTCGGCGGCATGTGTTCGGGCGAAACCACCGCCACGCTGCAGAACGTGGCCATGCCCAACGGCATCGTGATGGTGTCGCCTTCGGCCACCTCGCCCGCGCTGTCGACACTGGAAGACAACGGCCTGTTTTTCCGCACCTCGCCGTCTGATGCCCGTCAGGGCGTGGTGATGACCGACATCATCATGGGCCGCGGGTTCAAAGAGGTCGCCGTGACCTATACCAACAACGACTATGGCAAGGGTCTGGCCGACAGTTTCCAGGCCGCGTTCGAGGCGGCGGGCGGCACCGTCACGCTGAACGCGTCGCATGAGGACGGCAAGGCCGATTATTCCGCCGAAGTCGGCGCGCTGGCCTCGGCTGGGGGCGAGGTTCTGGTGGTCGCGGGTTACGTTGATCAGGGCGGTTCGGGCGTGGTTCAGGCCGCGCTGGACAGCGGCGCCTTCGACACATTCGTCTTCCCCGACGGCATGGTCAGCCAGGCGCTGGAGGATAACTTTGGTGCCGATATCGACGGGTCGTTCGGTCAGAACCCCGCCTCGGCCGGTGAAGGGCGCGATGCCTTTGTCGCCATGGCCAAGGCCGCCGGTTTCGACGGCACATCGGCCTTTGCCGCCGAAAGCTATGATGCAGCGGCGCTGATCATGCTGGCGATGCAGGCCGCGAATTCCAAGGATCCGGCTGTCTATAAGGACAGGATCATGGATGTGGCCAACGCCCCGGGCGAAAAGATTCTGCCCGGCGATCTGGCGATCGGGCTGGAGATTCTGAAAGCGGGCGGCGAAATCGACTATGTCGGCGCGACCTCGGTTGAACTGGTCGGCGCGGGCGAAAGCGCCGGTAACTATCGCGAGATCGAGTTCGAAGGCGGCAAGCTGAAGGTTGTCGGCTACCGCTAAAAGCGCTTTACGAATGAAGTGTCCCGGCCTATGTGCCGGGACACTTGTTTAAAACGATACGCATAGAAATGCGAAAGGGTGACGGGGATGATCGTTGCACGCGACGTGCACAAGCATTTTGGCGGGTTTCGTGCCGTCGACGGGGCGACAATCGAAATCGCCGAAGGCTCCATTACCGGGTTGATTGGCCCGAATGGTGCAGGAAAGACCACTCTTTTCAATGTGATCGCTGGCGTTCTTAAACCCACATCGGGCACTGTGACCATGCAGGGCGAAGATATCACCGGCCTGCCCCCGCACGCGCTGTTCCACAAGGGGCTGCTGCGCACCTTTCAGATCGCGCATGAATTTTCGTCGATGACCGTGCGCGAAAACCTGATGATGGTGCCCGGCGGGCAGATCGGCGAAACGCTGTGGAACGCCTGGTTTCGCCGCGGCGCCGTTGCCACGCAGGACCGCGCCCTGGCCGCCAAGGCCGATGAGGTGCTGGACTTCCTGACCATCAGCCATCTGGCCGATGAAAAGGCCGGGAACCTGTCCGGCGGGCAGAAAAAGCTGCTGGAACTGGGGCGTACCATGATGGTCGACGCCAGGATCGTGTTTCTGGACGAGGTCGGCGCCGGGGTGAACCGGACCCTGCTGAACACCATCGGCGACGCCATCGTGCGGCTGAACAAGGAACGCGGCTATACCTTCTGCCTGATCGAACATGACATGGATTTCATCGCCCGCCTGTGCGACCCGGTAATCGTGATGGCCGAAGGCCACGTGCTGGCCCAGGGCAAGGCGGATGAGATCATGCAGAACGAAGCGGTGATCGAGGCCTATCTTGGCACCGGGCTGAAGAACAAGGTGAAGGACAAGGTGAAGGACAAGGCCCATGGCTGAGCCCTTTCTGATCGGCGACCGCATGACCGGCGGCTATGGCGGCGCGGATATCCTGCACGATTGCACGCTGGCCGTCGAAAAAGGCCAGATCGCGGTGATCGTCGGGCCCAATGGCGCGGGCAAATCGACGGCGATGAAGGCGGTGTTCGGGATGCTGAACATCCATTCGGGGGCCGTGCGGCTGGATGGCGAGGATATCACCGCCCTGTCCCCGCAGGCGCGCGTGGCCAAGGGCATGGCCTTTGTCCCGCAGACGCAGAACATCTTTACCTCGATGACGGTCGAGGAAAACCTTGAAATGGGCGCGTTTCTGCGCCGCGACGATATCTCGGGCACGATGGTGCAGGTCTATGACCTGTTCCCGATCCTGCACGACAAACGCCGCCAGCACGCGGGTGAGTTGTCGGGCGGGCAACGCCAGCAGGTGGCCGTGGGCCGCGCGCTGATGACCCAGCCGAAACTGTTGATGCTGGACGAACCGACCGCCGGCGTCAGCCCGATCGTGATGGATGAGCTGTTCGACCGGATCATCGAGGTCGCCCGCACCGGAATCTCGATCCTGATGGTCGAACAGAACGCCCGTCAGGCGCTGGAGATCGCCGATAAGGGCTATGTTCTGGTGCAGGGCGCGAATGCCTTCACCGGCACCGGCAAAGAGCTGTTGGCCGACCCCGAGGTCCGCCGGACGTTTTTGGGGGGATGAGGATGCGCCTGGTTGTTTTTTCCATCGCCATGATGACCGTATTCACGCCGGCGGCGCAGGCGGCGATGTGCCGGTTCGACACCGAATGTTTCGAGGCGGAGGCCTGCGCCGACAGCAGTTTTGCGGCCGAGATGGACATTGCCGCGCAGACGATTGAAACCGATTTCGGCACGCTGGCCATCGCGGATACGCGGGCAGAACCCGGTTTGGTCAGCGTGATCGCATCGGGCGACGGCGCCCGTTACATGCTGACCATAACCAAAGATGGCGCGCGCATGACGGCGCATCTGCACGACGGGCCGCTGGTCGTCAGCTATCTTGGCCAGTGCGAGGGCATTTTCTGATGGAGGTCCTGAATGCCCTTGTGGCCCTGTCCAACTTTGTCCTGATCCCCGCCATCGCCTATGGCAGCCAGTTGGCGCTTGGCGCGCTTGGGGTGACCCTGATCTACGGCATCCTGCGGTTTTCCAACTTTGCCCATGGCGACACCATGGCCTTTGGCACCATGGTGACCGTGCTGGTCACCTGGGCGTTGCAGGCGCTTGGCATCGGCATTGCCCCCCTGCCCACCGCCCTGCTGGCCCTGCCCTTCGGCATCGCGGCCACGGCGCTGCTGCTGCTGGGCACGGACAGGGTGGTCTATCGGTTCTATCGCCAGCAAAAGGCCGCGCCGGTCATTCTGGTGATCGTGTCGATGGGGGTGATGTTCATCATGAACGGGCTGACCCGGTTCATCATCGGCCCCGACGATCAGCGCTTTGCCGATGGCGCGCGGTTCATCATCAAGGCCCGCGAATTCAAAGAGATGACGGGCCTCAGCGAAGGTCTGGCCATTCGCACCACCCAGGGCATCACCGTGGTGACGGCGGTGATCGTGGTGGCGCTGCTGTTCTGGTTCCTGAACCGCACCCGCACCGGAAAATCCATGCGCGCCTTCAGCGATAACGAGGATCTGGCCCTGCTGTCGGGCATCAACCCCGACCGGGTGGTGATGTATACGTGGCTGATCGTTGCGGCCTTGGCGACAATTGCGGGGGTTTTGTATGGATTGGACAAATCCTTCAAACCCTTCACCTATTTCCAGCTGCTGTTGCCGATCTTTGCCAGCGCGATCGTCGGGGGCCTTGGCAACCCGCTGGGCGCCATCGTCGGCGGGTTCGTCATCGCCTTTTCCGAGGTGACCGTGACCTATGCCTGGAAAAAGGTGCTGGTCTATCTGATGCCCGACGGGCTGGAACCCACGGGGTTGGTCCAACTGATGTCGACCGATTACAAATTCGCCGTCAGCTTTGCCATCCTGATCATCGTGCTGCTGTTCCGGCCCACGGGGCTGTTCAAGGGGAAATCCGTATGACCCGTCGCGACGCGCTTTTGTTCGCCTTTGTGGCACTGTTGTTCATCGGAACCGGCTTTGTGCAAAGCTGGAACACCGCGCTGACCATCCTGAACATGGGGCTGATTTCGGCGATCATGGCCTTGGGCGTGAACATGCAATGGGGTTATGCCGGGCTCTTCAACATCGGGATCATGGGGTTCGTGGCTCTGGGCGGTCTGGGCGCGGTTCTGGTGTCGATGCCGCCGGTCAACGCTGCCTGGGCCGCCGGTGGCGCGCGGGTTCTGCTG
Organism: uncultured Paracoccaceae bacterium; assembly: GCA_947500775.1. Classification (GTDB taxonomy): domain Bacteria; phylum Pseudomonadota; class Alphaproteobacteria; order Rhodobacterales; family Rhodobacteraceae; genus CANMTD01. The sequence goes on along the minus strand of CANMTD010000002.1, from coordinate 427,274 downwards.
GCGCTGGCGGTGGGGGCCGCGACGATTGCCGCGGCGGTGATCGCGTGGCGGCGGATGACGGCGGGCCGGGCCCGCACGCTGACCCTGTTGGCCCTGCTGATCGGCGGGTTTTTCCTGTATCGCGCCCTGTTCGATCCGGCCGTCGCCGCGATCGAGGCCGTGAACCCCGCCGCCACCGGCTATCTGGGCGGTCTGGGCCTGCCGATTCTGATCAGCTGGCCGGTGGGCGGTCTGCTGGCCGCAGGGGCGGCCTGGGTGATCGGCAAGACGGCGCTGGGGCTGCGCTCCGACTACCTTGCGATTGCGACGCTGGGCATCGCCGAGATCGTGATCGCTGTGATGAAAAACGAAGACTGGCTGGCGCGCGGGGTCAAGAACGTGAACGGCCTGCCCCGCCCCGTCCCCTATGAGATCGACCTGCAGAACAGCGCCGGTTTTATCGACCGCGCGGCGGCCTTTGGGCTGGACCCCGTCACCGGATCGACGCTGTTTGTCAAACTGTCCTACGGGCTGCTGTTCACCGCGGTTCTGCTGATCCTGATCTGGCTCAGCCAGCGGGCGCTGCATTCGCCCTGGGGCCGGATGATGCGCGCGATCCGCGACAATGAAGTCGCGGCCGAGGCGATGGGCAAGGATGTCACCGCCCGGCATTTGCAGATCTTCATTCTGGGCTCGGCGGTCTGCGGGCTGGCGGGGGCGATGATGACCACGCTGGACGGGCAGTTGACGCCGTCGTCCTATCAGCCGCTGCGCTTTACCTTTCTGATCTGGGTGATGGTGATCGTCGGCGGGTCGGGCAATAATTTCGGGGCGGTTCTGGGCGGTATGCTGATCTGGTTCCTGTGGATTCAGGTCGAACCGCTGGGCAACGGCCTGATGCAGCTGATCACCGCCGGGATGGAGGACGGATCGGCCCTGAAACAGCATCTGCTGGACAGCACCGCCCATATGCGGCTGTTGACCATGGGGGTGGTTTTGTTGCTGGTGCTGCGGTTCAGCCCGCGCGGTTTGATCCCCGAACGGTGACCCGCCGAAAACGGGCCATGGTCCGCAAACGACAGATCATGTCGTAACCCGACTTGCCGCCCGCCCCTTGCGCCGTCACGCTGCCCTAAAATGCAAGCGATTTTGGCGTGAGGAACCCCCCAATGAAAACCACCACTCGGGTCTGTGTCATCGGCGGCGGCGTCGTTGGCTGTTCGGTATTGTATCACCTGACCAAACTGGGCTGGTCCGACGTGATGCTGTTGGAACGGTCCGAACTGACCAGCGGGTCAACCTGGCACGCGGCGGGCGGGTTTCACACGCTGAACGGCGACACCAATATGGCGGCCCTGCAGGGCTATACCATCGGCCTGTACAAGGAACTGGAAGAGATCACCGGCATGTCCTGCGGGTTGCACCATGTGGGCGGCATCACCCTGGCCGATACGCAGGAACGGTTCGACATGCTGAAGGCCGAACGCGCCAAGCACCGCTATATGGGGCTGCACACCGAAATTCTGGGCCCCTCCGAGATCAAGGAACGCGCCGAGCTGGTGAATATCGACGGGGTGATCGGCGGGCTGTACGATCCGCTGGACGGGCATCTGGACCCTTCGGGCACCACCCACGCCTATGCCCGCGCCGCCCGGATGGCGGGGGCCGAGATCGAATTGCACTGCCGCGTCATCGAAACCAACCAACGCGCCGATGGCACATGGGATGTGGTCACCGAAAAGGGCACCATCCACGCCGAACATGTGGTCAACGCCGGTGGCCTGTGGGCGCGCGAGGTGGGGGCGATGGCGGGCGTCTATTTCCCGCTGCTGCCGATGGCGCATCAGTATATCGTGACCGACGACATCCCCCAGATTTATGAACGCGGCGCCGAGTTTCCCCATGTGATCGACCCCGGCGGCGAAAGCTATCTGCGGCAGGAAGGCCGGGGTCTGTGCATCGGGTTCTATGAAAAACCCTGCGAAGGCTGGTCGCTGGATGGCACGCCCTGGGATTTCGGGCACGAACTGCTGCCCGACAATCTGGACAAGGTCGAGGCCAGCATCGAATTCGCCTATCGCCGGTTCCCGGTGCTGGAAAGCGCGGGCGTGAAAAACGTGATCCACGGGCCCTTTACCTTTGCCCCGGACGGCAACCCGCTGGTCGGTCCGGTGCCGGGGATGCGCAATTACTGGTCGGCCTGCGCGGTCATGGCCGGGTTCAGCCAGGGCGGCGGTGTCGGGCTGACGCTGGCGCAATGGATGATCCATGGCGAGCCGGATCAGAATTCTTTCGCGCTGGATTGCGCGCGGTTCGGCGACTGGATCACGCCCGGCTATACCGTGCCCAAGGTGATCGAGAATTATCAGAACCGGTTCTCGGTCAGCTATCCGAACGAAGAACTGCCCGCCGCCCGCCCCTGCCGCACCACGCCGATGTATGACATCTTTGACAGCATGGGCGCGGTCTGGGGCCAGCAATTCGGGCTTGAGGTCGTCAATTACTACGCCAAAGGCGACGAGCCGCGCTATGAAACCCCGACCTTCCGCCGGTCCAACGCGTGGGAGGCCACCGCGCGCGAAGTCCGCGCCGTGCGCGAAGGCGTCGGCATCAACGAGGTGCATAATTTCGGCAAGTTCCGCGTCACCGGCCCCAATGCCCGCGACTGGCTGGACCGGATCATGGCAGGCCGCATCCCCGCCCCCGGACGCCTGTCGCTGACCCCGATGCTGTCGCCCAAGGGCAAGCTGATGGGCGATTTCACCGTCTCGTGCCTTGAAGACGATGAATTCCAGCTGACCGCCAGCTATGGCAGCCAAAGCTTTCACCTGCGCTGGTTCCTGCAACATCTGGAGGATGGCGTGTCGGTCGAAAACATCTCGGACCGGCGCAACGGGTTCCAGATCGCAGGCCCCAAGGCCCGCGAGTTGCTGGCGCGCTGCACCCGCGACGATGTGGCCGGGATGCGGTTTCTGGACGTGCGCCGGATGACGGTGGGCATGGCCTCCTGCATCGTGCAGCGGGTCAGCTATACCGGCGATCTGGGGTATGAGATTTACTGCGATCCGATGGATCAGCGCGCCCTGTGGCAGGTGCTGTGGGACAACGGTCAGGATCTGGGGCTGGCGCCCTTTGGCATGCGCGCGATGATGAGCCTGCGGCTGGATAAATTCTTCGGCTCGTGGCTGCGCGAATTCTCGCCCGATTACACCGCCGCCGAAACCGGGCTGGACCGGTTCATGTCGTTCAAGAAAAACGCCCCCTTCATCGGTCGTGCGGCGGCCGAGGCGGAACGCGATGCAGGTGCCGCACGGATGCTTTGTGCCTTCGAGGTGCAGACCGAAGATGCCGATGTCATCGCCTATGAACCGATCTGGATCGACGGCACGGTTCAGGGGTTCTGCACCTCGGGCGGCTATTCGCATTGGACGGGGAAATCCATCGCGCTGGGCCTGATCCCGCGTGATCTGGCGCAGGACGGGCTGGCGGTCGAGATCGAGCTTTTGGGCCGGATGTGCCCGGCCACATTGATCACCACGCCGCTGTTCGATGCCGATGGCGCCCGGATGCGCGGCTAGCGGCGGGGTGACTTAGGCGTTAGCCTGCCGCCCATGGATGATGTTGCGATATTGCTGCTGGCGGCGGGCGGCTCCACCCGGATGCGCGGTGGCGACAAGCTGTTGGAACGGATCGACGGCGAACCGCTGTTGCACCGTCAGGCACAGGCGGCCCTTGCCGCCGCCGACCGGGTGCTGGTCACGCTGCCGCCCAATGCGCCCGCGCGACGGGCGGTGCTGGCCGATCTGGCCGAACGGCTGACCGTGGTCGAGGTGGCGGATGCGGCCAGCGGCATGGCCTCTTCGATCCGCGCCGGGGTGGCGCAGCTGCCGCCCGATTGTACGGCGGTCTTGATTGTACCTGCCGATATGCCGGAACTGGATAAAGATGCTTTTTTCAGCATTATCAGCAAGTTCAACAGCGAAGATAAACCATCGATCGTGCGGGCCACCAGTGCGGATAACCAGCCGGGTCATCCGGTTCTGTTCCCCCGCTTCTGTTTTCCGGCCCTGTTGCAATTGCAAGGCGATCGCGGCGCGCGCGACGTGGTGCAACAATACCGGGACCGCGTCCTGCAGGTTCCCCTGCCGGATCGGGCCGCGCTGACCGATCTGGATACGCCCGAGGATTGGGCCAATTGGCGGGCCCGGACGAAACTGTGATCCACAAATTTCAGGCGGCGCTCCGCCCCCCGGAACGCCGCCTGATATTGACCGCCCAGATCAAAGGGCGGTCGCTGCATACTCTTTTCATTCAATGCGTTACAAGGCGGACATCATGTTTCTTGCGGCGATTGCGCGGGGTATCGTAATCCCCTTGCCCGTGACGGATTTTCAATTCCGGGAACAGTTGGAATATTTCGGTCCGCTGGGAATTGCCGACGCCTTTAAGCGACTGATCCTCGGGCTGGAAGCTTTCGGTCCAGGCGCCGTTTGACAAGACCATCTCGTGCCTGTCGAACAGGAAATGGACATAGCTGGTCGCCATCGTATCCATGCGATGCACGCCCAGATTGTTGACCAGATGTTTGGCCGCAACCAGCGCCTCTTCGTCTTCGAAATACAGCGCGGTGCGATCATTGGCGACCAGAATGCGATGATTGGGGCTGACCAGCATGTCCCGTTCCGGCAGACCGTTGCCAAGCGCGCCTTTCTGGATCAGGACCGGTTTCAGATGAGGATTGGCCGCCAACTCTTTGGCGCCCAACGAAATGCGTCCGATCCAGCGGATCTGCTGAATGCCGTTTTCGCGGGTGATGATCTGGTCGCCAAGCGCCAGCTCTTCGACAAGATGTTCGCCGCGTGGGGTTGCGATGGACGTTCCGGGTGTAAAACAGGGCACAATATACTCGATATTCTAGAAGACCGCCATTCCGGTCAGCGCGGCGCCCGTGTCACGCAAGGTGACGGCGCCGTTCCCGGAATACTGGTCGAAGTTAAACTTTAATGAACCGCCGGGATTTTCCGCAGCGGTCTGTTCTGTCAGGTCAGGCGCGTCTGAATGGTCGCCCATCTGACCACTGTCATGGTTCTCCAGCAAAAAGCCGGTCATATAGCGTTCCCTCACCCGTTACCTAAACCACATTCGATGCGGCCAATATTCGCAGCCAATGCGCAATTCCATTCGTGAACCGGCTGTCGCCGATACCCCGCTGGAAAAACAAAAGGTGTGAAACGGTCCGAGGTTGATACATCCCCTCTTCCCACTGGATACGTAAATTCAGCCACCGTTTACACCACACACCAAGCACCCGCCTGGACGTTTCACACCTATTGTTCCCTGTCCGCACACCGCGCATCTATTGCGAGGTGCGCAATCCACAGGCGATGAAGCCAAAACCGACACAATACACGTGTCACGCAATCCGTTTCGATCCACCGGACCGTATTTGAACCGCGTTGTTCTGTTGGCCTCGCCGCAAAAAATACGCGGTATCGGCCTGCTTGGTGCATCTGAATGATGCTTCGCCTTGTGAGTCCGCCCCCGCAGACAATCAGGGAGTGCCCCCCAGCTGGGTGACCCTTTTTTACGCCTATCCGTTTGCCAAAAAAAGCAAAAAATGGCCGAAATGTGTCAGCACTAAGGCCGCCGCAGCCCCCAGATTAGGTTTCAACCGGTAAACACGTCGGGTGTTAACACATTATTGTTTCCCCTGTCTGGACAATAAACCGCTTTCAACGGATCAGGCGGGGTATAACGCGCGCCAAGACCTATCTTAAAAGACAGGTGTTCAACCAAACCCGCAGATTCGGGCGAAGCTATTGTCTCTGTTTCCGAAAAACGTGAATTCGGGGCCAGATATTGAATTCGTGAACAGTCTGTTACGGGTATCCCGACCAATGCGTTGTTTATGTTTCGGCATCAATGACCTGCAATTCGATCAATTGCACCCGAATCATGCAGCTTCGCCACAATTCCAGCGCGAAAAACGCGTCTGCAAAGCGAGAATCAGATTTGTTGGAAAGCTGGTGCCCGAGGAGAGACTCGAACTCTCACGATGTTACCATCGGGGGATTTTGAATCCCCTGCGTCTACCATTCCGCCACTCGGGCCAGCGACGCGCGGTTTAGCCTGCCGCGCGGGCGGGGTCAACGCCCCCTAGAACAGAAGTTGCACCAGCCACAGGGTCAGCCCCGGAAAGGCCAGCATCAGGACGATCCGGATCAGATCCGAGGCGACAAAGGGCGCGACCCCGCGATAGGTCTGCGCAATCGGAATGTCGCGGGCCACGGCGTTGACGATGAACAGGTTCAGCCCCACCGGCGGCGTGATCAACCCCACCTCGACCACCACCAGCGCCAGCACCCCGAACCAGATCGCCACCGCCTCATCTGTCATTCCGAAATCCAGCGATTGCAGGATCGGAAAGAACACCGGCACCGTCAGCAGGATCATGCTGAGGCTGTCCATCACGCAGCCAAAGACCAGATAACACAGCAACATCGCGCATAGCACCACCATCGGCGCGAACCCCTGCCCCGTGACCCAGGCGGCCAGCTCCTGCGGGGCCTGCGAATAGGCCAGGAAGGAATTGAACACCTGCGCGCCCAGCACGATGAAAAAGATCATCGCCGTGGCCGTGGCGGTTTCCAGCAGCGCGTCCAGAAACCCCGACCAGTTCAGCCCGCCGGTCGCCACCCCGTAGATGCCGGTGCCGATGGCCCCCACGGCGGCGCCTTCGGTGGGGGTGAACAGCGCCTGAACCCCGGGTTTGACCCAGTTCCAGTCGCCGACGATCCCGCCCATCACCAGCCCGAAGATCAGAACCACCGGCCAGGTCCGCGCCAGCGTGCGCAACCGGGCGCGATACGGCACGCGCGGCCCGGTCGGGGCGGCGTCGGGGCGGACGCGCGCATAGATCATGACGGTCAGGACATAGCCCAGGGCCGCCAACAGCCCCGGTATCAATGCGGCGGCGAACATCTTGACGATATTCTGCTGGGTCAGGATCGCATAGATCACCAGAATGATCGACGGCGGGATCAGGATGCCCAGCGTGCCGCCTGCCGCCAGAACCCCGGTGGCCAGCGCATCGGAATAGCCGCGCTTGCGCATTTCCGGCAGCGCCACCTGCCCCATGGTCGAGGCCGTGGCCAGCGATGACCCGCAGACCGCCCCGAACCCGGCGCAGGCGCCGACGGCGGCCATGGCCACCCCGCCCCGGCGATGCCCCAGCCAATCGGAGGCCGCCTGAAACAGCGCCGCACTCATCCCCGATTTGGTGGCGAACTGCCCCATCAGCAGGAACAGCGGCACAATCGACAGCGAATAGCTGGAAAACGTGTCATAGGTCAGGGTTTTCAACTGGCTAAGCGGCGCATTCGGCGTGCCCAGCAAAATCCACGTCCCGACAAAGCCGGTCATCCCCATCGCGGCCCCGATCGGGATGCGCAGAAAGATCGCCAGCAACATCACCGCAAACCCGGCCAGCGCCAGTTCCAACCCGGTCATGCCACGCCCTCGCGCCCGGCCAGCACCCAGTTCAGGCTGCGCCACATGGTGTACAGCGACACCAGAAAGAACAGGGCCGCGCCCGCCACTGACAATGCATAAGGTATCCAGAGCGGCAGTTGCAGATCATAGGTGGTTTCGGCGTAAAAGGGTTTATAGCCCATCTGCAACGCCCCCCGTAGCGCGTCAGAGCCATAGGGGAATTTTTCACCGAACCCCAGCCACAGCCGCCAGCCGATGACCCCGCTGGCCAGTGTGATCGCGCAATCGCCCAGAAACCCCAAACCGGCCTGCACGCGCGGCGGCAACGCCCGGCTGAGGATATCCACCGTCACATGGGCGCGCCGCATCTGGGTCAGCGGCAGGAAACAGAAAACCGCAATGGCGCAGCCCGCCTCGACCAGTTCGAAATCGCCGGTGATCGGGCCCAGCCCGATCCCGGCCAGCGACCGCCCGATGATCGAGGCGACGGTGATCACGCCAATTGCGACCAGCAACAGACCGCCGAAATAGGCCAGCCCGCGGGCCAGCCCCTCCAGAACCCGGCCCACGCGTTGCTGGGCGCCTTGTGCAAGGGTCATGGCGCGATCAAAGCCTTTGCGCCTCGAATGTGTTGCAGGCATTGATGTCGCCGGTCTTGTACCCGATGGCGAACCAGCGCTGGCGCTGTTCCGAGGTGCCATGGGTAAAGGTATGCGGCATCGGCCGGCGGCCTGCGTTGCGTTGCAGCGTGTCGTCGCCGATCTGTTTGGCGGCATTCAGCGCCTCGGCGATATCGCCCGGTTCGATCGACCCGAATTTCTGTTCCACCCTGGCCGCCCAGATGCCCGAAAAACAATCGGCCTGAAGCTCGATCCGGACCGAAATCTGGTTGCTGTCTTCCTGGCTGACGGTCTGGCGGATTTTATTGGCCTGCCCCAGAATGCCCATCTGGTTCTGAACGTGGTGGGCGACCTCATGCGCGACCACATAGGCGGCGGCGAAATCGCCATGCGCGCCCATGCGGCGTTCCATCGTGGTAAAGAAATCCGTGTCCAGATAGGCCTTTTTATCCGCCGGGCAGTAGAACGGCCCCGAGGCGCCATTGGCCCCGCCGCAGGGCGAGGCGGTCGCGCCCTTGAACAGCACCAGAACCGGCGGCTGATAGGACTGGCCCAGTTGTTTGGGGAACAGCTCGCCCCAGACGGCTTCGGTATCGGCCAGAACGACCGAAACGAATTCGCCCGCTTTCTGATCGGCCGCCGTCACCTCGCCGCCGCCCGAACGCGACGATCCGCCCGCATCCTGCAACAAAGGCGTCACATCGACCCCCATGAAATACCCGATCGCCAGCAAAGCCAGCAGGCCGATCCCGCCAATGCCGCCTGCCTTTGCGCCGCCGCGCCCGCGCCGATCCTCGATGTTCCGGCTTCCGCGCCGTCCCCGCCATTTCATGGTGATACCCTCTAAGACACATTTATCCGGCCCCTGAATACGCATTTATTGCGATTTGCAAAACCCCTATCGCTTGACGAGGCGGGCACGCCGTGTTGCATGGGCCCAATAAAACGGGGCAAGGCAGAATGATCCGCAAAATATACGCCTGGGTAATTTCGCTGGCCGAAAGCCGTCATGCGCTTTGGGCGCTGGCGTTTATTGCCTTCATCGAAAGTTCGGTCTTTCCGATCCCGCCCGATGTGCTGATGATCCCGATGATCATTGCGCGCCCGTCGCGGGCCTGGCTGATCGCGGGCGTGGCGCTGGTCGCCTCTGTGCTGGGCGGATTGCTGGGCTATTACATCGGCTATGGGCTGTTCGAAAGCGTGGGCCGCCCGATGCTGGAGTTCTACGGCAAGGACGCCTATTTCGACACGTTCCGCGAACGCTATAACGACTGGGGCGCATGGGCGGTTCTGGTCGCGGGCGTCACGCCCTTTCCCTATAAGGTCATCACCATCCTGTCGGGATCGACCGGGCTGAACCTTGGCGTTTTCATCGTGGCCAGCATCGTCGCGCGGGGCTTGCGGTTTTTTGTGCTGGCCGCGCTGCTGTGGAAATTTGGCGCACCCATTCGTGATTTTATCGAACGGCGTCTGGGGATATTGTTCACGCTCTTTGTCGTGATTCTTTTGGGCGCCTTTGTGCTGGTGAAATACCTATGACGCGGAAAAACCTGATCCTTTTGGCGACCGGCGGCTCCCTGATCCTGTTGCTGGGCGCATTCGCCTTTCAATATTTCGGCGGGCTTCCCCCCTGTCAGCTGTGCCTTTGGCAACGCTGGCCCCATGCCGCGGCAATTGTGATCGGTCTGACCGCGCTCAGCCGCCCCGGTGCCCTGCTGCCCTTGCTGGGGGCGGCGGCTGCGCTGACCACCGCGCTGATCGGGGTTTACCACGCAGGGGTCGAGCAAAAATGGTGGGAGGGTCCGAGTTCCTGCGCCGGCAGCGGCGCAAGTCTGGGCGGGTTGTCCGGGGCTGATCTGCTGAACCTTGATACAGCCGCCCCGGTCGTCATGTGCGACGAGATCGTGTGGGATCTGATGGGCCTGTCGATGGCCGGGTGGAACGGGGTGCTGTCGCTGATGCTGGTCGGGCTGTGGTTGCTGGCGGCCCGGGCCCAGGCCTGATCACCGGCTGCGGGTCGGGCGCTGTGTGCTCAGCAGCAGGCTGGTTTCGCTGGATTGTATCCCATCCAGCCGCCTGATTTCGAACAGCACCTTGTCCAATGCCTCCAGCGTGTCGGTGCCAAGCTCGACCAGCAGATCCCATTTGCCATTGGTGGAATGCACCGCGCGTACGGCGGGCCAGCGAAACAGATGCCGCCTGATCCGTTCCGCGCCCTGCCCCTGTATCGCCAGCATCATCAGCCCCCGCACCGGCGATTGCACGACATCGTGGCGCGTCACCACCGTATATCCCTGAATTTCGCCCGAGGTGGTCAGCTTTTCCATCCGGCTGCGCACCGTGGCGCGTGACAGCCCCAATGCCATCGCCAGATCAGACAGCGACGCCCGTGCGTCATCGCGCAGGGCGGCCAGCAGGCGTTGATCGGTTTCGTCCATATCGACAGTCCTGATTGTGCAATTCGATCAATTACAGGTCATAATGATCAAAATACCGGGTTAATTTCAACCGGAATAGGTGGTTTCAGAGGGGCGAACGCATTTGCACAGGACCGCCCGCATGACCCAGACCCACAGCATTCTTCTTGGCGCGCCGGTTGACAGCGGCAAGCGCAACATGGGCTGCCTGATGGGGCCGGACGCCTATCGCACCGCCGGTCTGGCCGACACATTGGCCGAACTGGGCGCCCCCGCGCGCGATCTGGGCAATATCACGCCCGCCCCCCTGCGCGATGTGACCGGCGCAAACCCGGCGCTGCACGCACTGGCCGAAACCGTCGCCTGGACCGAGGCGCTGATCCCCGCCGCGCGCGACGCGATGCGCGCCGGGTTCCCGATCTTTCTGGGCGGCGATCACAGCCTGTCGCTGGGCACCGTTGCCGGGGTTGCGGCGCACGCCAAATCCGTGGATCGGCCGCTTTTCGTGCTGTGGCTGGACGCCCACAGCGATTTTCACACCCCCGACACCACCGACAGCGGCAATCTGCACGGCACGCCGGTGGGCTATGTCACAGGGCGCGACGGGTTCGGGATGTTCCCCGCCCTGCCCGCCATCGTGCCCGAAAATCAGGTCTGCCTGTTCGGTCTGCGGTCGGTGGATGCGGCGGAACGTGCCGCATTGGTCGAACGCGATCTGGTGATCCACGACATGCGCGCCATCGACGAAAACGGCATCGTCGCCCCGCTGAACACCTTTCTGGACCGGGTCCGCGCCGCCAACGGGTTGCTGCATGTGTCGCTGGATGTCGATTTTCTGGACCCGATGGTCGCACCGGCCGTGGGCACCACCGTGCCCGGCGGCGCCACCGTGCGCGAGGCGCATCTGGTGATGGAGATTCTGCACGACAGCGGCCTTGCCACATCGCTTGATCTGGTCGAGCTGAACCCGTTTCTGGACGAACGCGGGCGCACCGCGTCGCTGATGGTCGATCTGACCGCATCCCTGATGGGGCGCAAAGTGTTCGACCGCCCCACCCACAGCTTTGGCTGATCCAACCCGCAAGAGGCCCCCATGACCCAAACCAACCCTTCGGACCTGGCGCTGGTGCCCTTTGTCAGCGTCGATCACATGATGAAACTGATCCATCACATCGGCATTGAACCGATGCTGAAGGATCTGGCCCGCTATATCGAAGATGATTTCCGCCGGTGGGAGCTGTTCGACAAAACCCCGCGCGTCGCCTCGCATTCGGCCGAGGGCGTGATCGAGCTGATGCCGACTTCGGACGGCGAAGTTTACGGGTTCAAATACGTCAACGGCCACCCCAAGAACACGAAAGACGGGCTGCAAACCGTGACCGCCTTTGGGCTTTTGGCCGATGTGAACACCGGCTATCCGGTTTTGCTCAGCGAAATGACGATCCTGACCGCCCTGCGCACCGCCGCCACCTCGGCCATGGTGGCCAAACATCTGGCCCCCAGGGGTGCCACCACGATGGCGATGATCGGCAATGGCGCGCAGTCTGAATTCCAGTCGCTGGCCTTCAAGGCGGTCTGCGGCATCGATCAGGTGCGGCTTTACGACACCGACCCGGCGGCCACCGCCAAGGCCGCGCGCAATCTGGCGGGGCACGGGATGAGCGTCGTGTCCTGCGGATCGGCGCAAGAGGCGATGGAGGGCGCGCAGATCATCACCACCTGCACCGCCGACAAGCAATATGCCACGATCCTGACCGACAACATGGTCGGCAGCGGCGTGCATATCAACGCCATCGGCGGCGATTGCCCCGGCAAGACCGAATTGCACCGCGATATCCTGTTACGCTCTGATATCTTTGTGGAATTCCCGCCCCAGACCCGGATCGAGGGCGAGATTCAGCAGTTGGACGAAACCCATCCGGTGACCGAGATGTGGCAGGTGATTTCGGGCGCTGCCAAAGGCCGCACCGACGACCGCCAGATCACGCTGTTCGACAGCGTCGGCTTCGCGATCGAGGATTTTTCCGCCCTGCGCTATGTCCGGGACCGGCTGGCCGACACCGGGTTCTGCATTCAACTGGATATGCTGGCCGATCCCGACGATCCGCGCGACCTGTTCGGGATGGTGCAGCGCGCCGCGCCGGGGGCCTAGCCCCGCCGTCTGCGGCGCCGCGCGGCCCCAAGGATCACCACACCGGTCAGCAGGGCAATGCCGCTGGCCGGCAGCGGGACAGCCACGGCGCGCACATCCAGCAACAGGTTGTCGTATTCCGCGCCGACGCAGCGGCCTTCGCAGGCGTAATAATAGCCGTCCTTGGTCGCGGTCGACACCAGCCCGCCAAAGCCCAGCAATCCGGCACCGTTGGTGGCGGTGAAAACCGCGCGGTCCAGACCGGCAAATTCGGGCGCGAAGGCAAGGCCCACGCCACTTGTGGTGAACAATTGGCTGGCGATCAGCGTATCGCCCAGAAACCCCTGCACCAGAAGGCCGCTCAGCGGGTCGGTTTCGGCAGTGTAACTGGAATTATCCGCCAGCAGATCGACCGGCCAATCGCCCATATCGAACCGCATCTTTTCGACCGGAGTTAATGTGTCATAAAGCGCGGCATATTCATCTGCGGCACGGGCATCGATACGGTCGATGCGGGAAATGCCCGACAAATCCGCCGCGATCAGATCAAAAACCTGCCCTTCGGCCACGGTTACGGTCGCGTGATTGTACAAACCGTCATCGCCCAGAACGACATTCTCGGCGGCGATCCCGTAAAAGCACTGGTTCGGCATCTGGGCGGTCACGCCGCCCTGCGATGCACGGCTTTCGCAGATATCCAAGGGCTGAGTGTCAAAATCGAAGGTCATGGTCACCGGAACCGCCTGCGCCATCCCGCTGCCCAGCAGGCAACACAGAGCCCCGCTTGCGAAAAATCTTGTCACCATAAATCTCTCCCACCTCAACAATAACCGGGTGATATGAGTTTTGTTAACAAAACGAGTGATATATGGCTATCCCTTTGGTTGGCCCATGCGCGTTTAGTGCAGCGGAAATTCGCCGACAACCTGCCGCCATTCCCCCGGGCCGATCATTTTCCGATGGGTGAACCGTACCGAATGCAGCGGGCCTTCGATCTCATCCTGCCAGAATTCGATGAATTTGAACAAACGCGGATGATCCGGGGCCAGATCGTAATCCTGCCAGACAAAGCTGTTCAGTACATGCACATAGTCGGGCATGTGATAGAAAAACTCGGCCGTGGTCAGCCCATAGCCCTTCAGCATCAACTCGGTTTCGGAATGTTCCAAATGCCGTCTCCTTTTCACCCTCCCACCTCAAGGATGCAGCAAAATAATTACTTTTCAATAAAAACAGCATGTTATCACTCTGTGGTGGTGGCTGCTTGCGAAACTGACAGGCCCCCATTGCACCTATGATCACGGATCGGATATAGTGGCGCTAACAAAGAACAGAGCGCGGCAAAACAGGCGAAAATAAACGTGAACGACACGCCAGAACCCCCTGAAAACGAAGAAAACAACATTCCCGACCGCCCGGCATACGACGGGCCTTCGATTTCGATCGAAGAGGAAATGAAATCCTCCTACCTCGATTACGCGATGAGCGTGATCGTCAGCCGCGCGATCCCCGATCTGCGCGACGGGCTGAAACCGGTGCACCGGCGCATCCTGTTTGCGATGCATGAAACCAACAACAGCCACGACAAACCCTACCGCAAATCGGCGCGGCCAGTGGGCGACGTGATGGGGAAATACCACCCGCATGGCGACAGCGCGATCTATGACGCGCTGGTGCGGATGGCGCAGGATTTCTCGATGTCGCTGCCGCTGTTGGACGGTCAGGGCAACTTTGGCTCGATGGACGGCGATAACCCGGCGGCCATGCGCTATACCGAAGTGCGGATGGACAAACCCGCCGCCGCCCTGCTGACCGATATCGAAAAAGACACTGTCGATTTTCAGGACAACTATGACGGCAAGGACCGCGAACCCACGGTTCTGCCCGCCCGCTATCCCAACATGCTGGTCAACGGCGCCGAAGGCATCGCCGTGGGCATGGCCACGCGCATCCCGCCGCATAACCTGGGCGAGGTGATCGATGCCACGCTGGCGCTGATCGACGAACCGGATCTGACCAGCGAACAGTTGATCGACTATATCCCCGCGCCCGATTTCCCGACCGGCGGCATCATCCTTGGCCGCTCGGGCGCGCGCAAAGCCTATCTTGAAGGGCGCGGCAGCGTGGTGATCCGCGCCAAAACCCGGATCGAAGAGATCAGGAAAGACCGCTATGCCATTGTTGTGGATGAGATTCCCTATCAGGTGAACAAGGCCACGATGATCGAACGCATCGCCGAAATGGCGCGCGACAAAAAGATCGAAGGCATCGCCCATGTGCAGGATGAATCCGACCGGGTCGGCGTGCGCGTGGTGGTCGAACTGAAACGCGACGCCACCGCCGAGGTGGTGCTGAACCAGCTGTTCCGCTTCACCCCGATGCAGACCTCTTTCGGGGCCAATATGCTGGCGCTGAACGGCGGCCGCCCCGAACAGCTAACCCTGCGCCGTTTTCTGACCAGTTTCATAGACTTCCGCGAAGAAGTTGTTGCACGCCGAACCGCCTTTGATCTGCGCAAGGCGCGCGAACGCAGCCATATCCTCTGCGGTCTGGCCGTCGCCGTCAGCAATGTCGATGAGGTCGTGGCCACCATCCGCAGCTCGGCCGACGCGGCCGAGGCGCGCGAAAAGCTGATGACCCGGCGCTGGCCCGCTGGCGATATCGTCGAATACATCAACCTGATCGACGACCCGACCCATAAGGTCAACGACGACGGCACCTATTACCTCAGCGAAATTCAGGCCCGTGCCATTCTGGACCTGCGCCTGCAGCGCCTGACCCAGATCGGTGTGAAAGAGGTCACGGACGAGTTGCAGGAACTGGCCGGGAAAATCCGCGAATATCTGGATATCCTGCGCTCGCGCGACCGGATCATGGCGATCATCGCGGATGAGCTGCGCGAGGTGCGCGAACAATTCGCCGTGCCCCGCCGGACCGAAATCGTCGACTGGTCGGGCGATATGGACGACGAAGACCTGATCGAACGCGAAGACATGGTCGTGACCGTCACCCAGACCGGCTATATCAAACGCACACCCCTGCATGAATTCCGCGCCCAGCGACGCGGCGGCAAAGGGCTCAGTGGCATGTCCACCAAGGACGAAGATGTGGTCACCACGCTGTTCGTGGCCAACACCCATACGCAGCTTCTGTTCTTCACCACCGAAGGCATGGTCTACAAGCTGAAAACATGGCGCCTGCCACAGGGCGGACGCACCGCCAAGGGCAAGGCGATCATCAACATCCTGCCGATCCCTCAGGGCGTATCCGTCGCCGCCATCATGCCGGTCGACCGCCCCGAAGAGGAATGGAACGACCTGCAGATCGTCTTTGCCACCACGGCGGGCGATGTGCGCCGCAACGCCCTCAGCGATTTCACCAATGTCAAATCCAACGGCAAGATCGCGATGAAGCTGCCCGACGACGTGCGCATGGTGAACGCCCGCATCTGCACCGAAGACGATGACGTGATGCTGGTCACCCGCGCCGGCCGCGCGATCCGCTTCCCCACCACGGCGGTGCGCGTCTTCAAAGGGCGCGATTCCACCGGGGTGCGCGGCATCCGCCTGGCCGAAGGCGACGAGGTCGTGTCGATGGCCGTCGTGCGCCACTTCGAGGCAACCTCGGAAGAACGCGCCGCCTATCTGAAAATGCGCCGCGCGGTGGCCGGGCTTGCCGATGACGCCGAGCTTGAGGACGAAGAAGAGGCCCCCGCCGCCGTCGATTTCAGTCCCGAACGCTACGCCGAAATGTCCGCCGCCGAGGATCTGATCCTGACCATCACCGATGGCGGCGCGGGCAAACTCAGCTCCAGCCATGACTACCCGGTCCGCGGACGCGGCGGCCAGGGGGTCGCGGCAATGGACAAGGCGATGCGCGGCGGCCCGCTGGTGGCCTGCTTCCCGGTCGACATGGACGATCAGATCATGCTGGCCACCTCGACCGGCCAGTCGATCCGCTGCCCCGTGGACGGCATCTCGTTCCGGTCGCGCAGCGCGGGCGGGGTCAAAGTGTTCAACACCTCCAAAGGCGAACGCGTCGTTTCGGTCGCCTGGATCGCCGATCAGGGCGACGAGGAAGCCCCCGAAGAAACATAAGGTTTCTTTTTGGCAGAAATACTCTCGGGGGTCCGGGGGGCAGACAGCCCCCCGGGTCTTTCCATTTTCACGCAACATCCCTAAATGGCGCCCATGACACAGACACTTCATATCATCGGCGGCGGCATGGCCGGGTCCGAGGCCGCATGGCAGGCCGCTCAGGCGGGCGTGCCCGTCGTGATCCACGAAATGCGGCCCCAGGTCGGCACATTCGCCCATCAGACCGGCAACCTGGCCGAAATGGTCTGCTCCAATTCCTTCCGCTCGGATGACGACGAACAGAACGCCGTCGGCCTGCTGCATTGGGAAATGCGCGCCGCGGGCGGGTTGATCATGGAAATGGCCGATGCGCATCAACTGCCCGCCGGCGGCGCGCTGGCCGTGGACCGCGAGGCCTTTGCCACCGGCGTCACCGAACGGCTGCGCGCCCACCCGCTGGTCACGGTCGAAACCGGTGAAATCACTGCTCTGCCCAAAGATGGCCATTGGATCATCGCCACCGGCCCGCTGACCTCCTCTGCGCTGGGTCAGGCGATTCAGGCCGAAACCGGCGCCGACGCGCTGGCGTTTTTCGACGCCATCGCCCCCATCGTCTATGCCGACAGTATCGACATGTCCAAGGCCTGGATGCAGTCGCGCTATGACAAGGGCGAAACCGAGGAAGAGCAAAAGGCCTATCTCAACTGCCCGATGGACCGCGACCAGTACGAAGGCTTCATCGACGCGCTTCTGGCCGCCGATAAAACAGAATTCCACGAAGGCGAAACCGCAGGCTATTTCGACGGCTGCCTGCCGATCGAGGTGATGGCCGAACGCGGGCGCGAAACCCTGCGCCACGGGCCGATGAAACCGGTCGGGCTGACCAACCCGCATCAGCCCGACGTCAAGGCATATGCGGTGGTGCAGCTGCGCCGCGACAACGCGCTTGGCACGCTGTATAATATCGTGGGCTTTCAAACCAAGATGAAATACGGCGCGCAAGCCGATGTTTTCAAACGGATACCGGGGCTTGAAGGCGCCCGTTTCGCCCGTCTGGGCGGCATCCACCGCAACACGTTCCTGAATTCGCCCACCCTGCTGGACAATCAGATGCGGCTGAAATCGAAACCCCACATCCGCTTTGCCGGTCAGATCACCGGGGTCGAAGGCTATGTCGAAAGCGCCGCCATGGGCCTGCTGGCCGCGCGCTTCGCCGTGGCCGATATCACCGGCCATTCCCTGCCCGATCTGCCACAGGATACCGCAATGGGCGCGCTGGTGCATCACATCACCGGCGGGGCCGAGGCCAAGACGTTCCAGCCGATGAACGTCAATTTCGGCCTCTTCCGCCCAGTCGACGGGTTGAAAGGCGGCCGCCGGGGCCGCACCGACCGCTACAAGGCCTATACCGACCGCGCCAAGGCCGCATGGCAGGATTGGCTGATGGCGGGCACTGGACGCCCGGCCTGATCCCGCGTTAGCCTGCCGCCCGTGATCACGCGCTTTGCCCCTTCCCCCACCGGCCCGCTGCATCTGGGGCATGCCTTTTCGGCACTGCTGGCCCATGACATGGCGCGGGCGGCGGACGGAATGTTCCTGTTGCGGATCGAGGATATCGATCAAAGCCGCGCCCGGCCCGAATGGGAACGCCAGATTTTCGCGGATCTGAAATGGCTGGGGCTGGACTGGCCAAAGCCGGTAATGCGCCAATCCGACCGGCTGGGGGTCTATCATGACGCCTTGCAACAGCTATGGCAGCGCGGGCTGCTTTACCCCTGCCACTGCACCCGCCGGGATATCGCCGCGGCGCTGTCGGCCCCGCAGGAAGGCGTCGATCCGGCCATCGGCCCCGACGGCCCGGTCTATCCCGGCACTTGTCGTCCCACAGGTGGCACCTCGGGCGATTTGCCAAAGGATGCGGTGTTGCGGCTGAACATGGCGCGGGTTCTTGAGGTCATCGGCAGCGCGAAACTTGCCTTTGCCGAACAGGGCCAGGGCCCCGAGGGGCAGACCGGCACCATCGCCCTGTCCCACGCCGAAGCCGTGCAGGGTATCGGCGATATCGTGCTGTCGCGCCGCGATATGGGCACCTCGTATCACCTGTCGGTGGTGCTGGACGATACCGCGCAGGGCATCACCCATGTGGTGCGCGGGCAGGATCTGTTCGAGGCCACGAAGATTCACATCCTCCTGCAACGCCTGCTGGATCTGCCCACCCCCACCTATCACCATCACCGGCTGATCCGCGACGAAAACGGCAAGCGGCTGGCCAAACGCGATGACGCCAGGGCCATCGCCAGATTTCGCGACGATGGCGCCACCCCGGATGATATCCGCCGGATGGTCGGGCTTTAGACCATGGGTTTTGACAGTTCGACCTCGGCACCATCTCGCACGGCGGTATAGAAACAGCTGCGCCGGTTGGTGTGGCAGGCCGGGCCTTCCTGTTCGACCACGACCAGCAGGCAATCGCGGTCGCAATCCACCCGGAAATCGATCAGGCGCTGGGTATGGCCGCTGGTTTCGCCCTTGATCCAGAACGCCTGCCGCGACCGCGACCAATAGGTCACGCGCCCGGTTTCCAGCGTCATTTCCACCGCCGCCCGGTTCATCCAGGCCATCATCAGCACTTCGCCGTCTTCGGATTGCGCAATCGCCGGGATCAACCCGTCGGCGGTGTACTTTAGTGTCGATGCATCAAAAGCCATGGCCGCTATCCTTTGCAAATGCCGGTTGCGAGGCTATCTAGTGAAAACCAGCGTGGAGGAAAAGCCATGAGCGCCGAAAACGATCTGATCAAACTCTACTCGCAGCGCATTCTGGCGCTGGCGGCGGCAATCCCCCACCTTGGCCGGCTGGAGACGCCCACGGGATCGGCCAAGAAACGGTCGCCGCTGTGCGGTTCAACCGTGTCGGTGGATGTCGTGGTGGCGGACGGCAAGATCACCGATTACGCGCAGGACGTGAAGGCCTGCGCGCTTGGTCAGGCCTCGGCCGCCGTGGTCGGCGCCAATATCATCGGCACCACCCGCCCCCAGATCGAGGCCGCGCGCGATCAGCTGAAAGCGATGCTGAAGGAAAACGGCCCGGTGCCGCAAGCGCCCTTTGACGGGCTGGCAGTGCTGGAACCCGCCCGCGACTACAAGAACCGCCATGCCTCGATCATGCTGGCGCTGGAGGCCACGCTGGAGGCATTCGACGCGGCCCAGAGCTCGGCCTGCGCATAAACGCCATCCAAGCAAGCTCATGCCATTTGCCTGAGCCTTGGCTCAGGCAGCGCCCACCCCTCGGTTCGGGCGCGGCGGTTCCTTGTGGGGACACGGACAGTTTGTCACAAAAAAAACCGCCGCACTTCGTTGGGGACGAAGGCGGCGGCAAGTCGCGTGTCTGTTGGTCCGGACGGTAATCGGGGGAGGTAAAACCCCGGCTTCGGGACAGGCAATGTCAAAAGCGACGTATCTTTCTTGGGGACAGGGATACGCGCGCCCGGACAGACCGCAGGCAGTAAGAAAAACTCAGGTAAGACCCGGCAAATGCAGGCCCACCAGCAACATCACGACAAGCGCCGCCGCACCGGCCGCATCCTGCAGCAGCGTGGTCTGAGAGCGGATCAGGACAGATTTGATTTCGCTGAACATCGGGGCAATCCTTGGTCATGGACGTTACTGTTGCCACTTTGTTCTCATTTCACGGTGCGTTTGTAAAGAACTTTTTAAGAACATTTGTGAACTTAGCGGAACAAACCCGTTAACCAACTGAAATCAAACGGATCGCCTTGTCCTGTTCCATCAGCCACAACAGCACCCGTGCCGCCTGCCCGCGGGGCGAGGTCAGATCGGGGTCCTGCGCCAGCAAGGCGCGCGCATCCGATTGCGCCACCGCCATCAGCGCCGCCTGCCGTTCCAGATCGGCAATGCGGAACCGGGGCAGCCCGGATTGGGCGGTTCCGATCACGTCGCCCGCCCCGCGCATCGCCAGATCCTCTTCGGAGATGCGGAACCCGTCTTCGGTTTCGCGCAGGATTTCCAACCGCCGCCGCCCGCCTTCGGTCAGGGGCGGCTGGAACATCAGCAAACAGGTCGACGCCTCGGACCCGCGCCCGACCCGGCCACGCAGCTGGTGCAGTTGCGCCAGACCAAAGCTTTCGGCCCGTTCGATCACCATGATCGAGGCATTGGGCACGTTCACGCCCACCTCGATCACCGTGGTGGCCACCAGAACCTTGGTCTCGCCCGCCACGAACCGGGCCATGGCCGCGTCTTTTTCCGAGGGCGGCATCTGGCCATGCACCAGCCCCACCTGCCCTTCGCCCAGGACCGCGCGCAGGCGTTTGAACCGTTCCTCGGCGGCGGTCATATCCACCAGTTCGCTTTCTTCGACCAGCGGGCAGACCCAATAGGCCTGCCGCCCCTTGGCGATCGCATCGCGCAGATGGCTGACCACCTCATCCATCCGCCCGGTCGAGATCAGCGCCGTAGTGACCGGTTTGCGCCCGGGCGGTTTTTCATCCAGGACCGAGACATCCATATCGCCGTATTGCGCCAGCGACAGGCTGCGCGGGATCGGCGTGGCGGTCATCACCAGCATATGCGCGCCGTGCCCCTTGGCCGACAATTCCATCCGCTGGGCCACGCCGAACCGGTGCTGTTCATCGACAATCGCCAGCCGCAGGTCGGAAAATTCCACATCCTTCTGGAACACCGCATGGGTGCCGACCAGAACCTGAATATCCCCCGCCGCCAGCGCGGCCAGCTTGGCCCGGCGTTCGGCCCCCTTGTCGCGCCCGGTCAGAATTTCCAGCACCACACCGGCCTGTTCGGCCAGGGGTTGCAGGCTTTCCAGATGCTGACGGGCCAGAATTTCGGTGGGGGCCATCATCACGCCCTGCCCGCCCGCCTCGACCGCGATCAGCAGCGCCATGAAGGCGACCAGCGTCTTGCCTGACCCGACATCGCCCTGCAACAGCCGGTTCATGCGTTTGGCCTGTGCCATATCGGCGGCAATTTCCGTCATCGCGCGGTCCTGCGCGCCGGTGGGGTCATAGGGTAGCGCGGCCAGTATCTTGCGCCGCAGCGCGCCGGTGCCCTCAGTGACATGCGCCGCGCCGCGCCGCGTGGCCTGCCGGGCCAGCGCGAGGGTCAGTTGATGGGCGAATAATTCGTCATAAGCCAGCCGCTGCCGCGCCGGATGGGTTGCCGCCAGACCGGTGCTGTCGGCGGGCGCATGGGCCGCGCGGACCGCATCGGCCCAGTCGGGCCAGTTTTCGCGCGCCAAAAGCGCGGGATCGATCCAGTCGTCAAGGTCCGGCAGACGCTCCAACGCCGAATTGGCGGCGCGGAAAATCGTGCGCTGGCTGATGCCCGAGGTCAGCGGATAAACCGGTTCATAGGGCGGGATCGCCTCGGCCTCTTCGGGGCGCAGGATGTGATCGGGGTGGACCATCTGCGCCACGCCGTCGAACAGTTCGACCTTGCCCGACACGACGCGCCGTTGCCCGGTGGGCAATTGCGCCTGCAGGTATTCCCCGCGCGCATGAAAGAACACCAGTTGAAAGCTGGTCTCGGCATCCTGCACCTGCACCCGGTAAGGCCGCCCGCGGGTTGCGGCGGGATGATGCGCGCCCACCACCACCTCGACCGTGACCGTGCTGCCGGGCGCCACGTCGCGGATCGATGGGCGGCGGGTCCGGTCAATGCCCGAATGCGGCAGCGTGAAGATCAGATCGCGGGGCCGTTCAATGCCCATCTGCGCAAAATTACCGGCGGTTTTCGGCCCGACGCCGTCCAGCCCCTCCAGATCCGCGAACAGCGGGAACAGGATGTCGGGGCGGCCGCTCATGCGTCACCGATCAGGGCCAGCCAGCCGTCCTCATCGATGGTTTCGATACCCAGATCGGCGGCCTTTTTCGCCTTTGATCCGGCCCCCGGCCCCGCCACCAGCAGATCGGTCTTGGCCGACACCGACCCCGCCACTTTGGCGCCCAGGGTTTCGGCGCGGTCCTTGGCCTCGGCCCGGGTCATCTTTTCCAGCGTGCCGGTAAAGACCACGGTCTTGCCCGCGACCGGGCTGTCGACCGCGCCGCGCGCCTGCACCGGCGCGATGTCCAGATGCGCGACCAGCCGGTCGATCGAGGCGCGTTCGGCCGGTTGGTGGAACGCCGTCACCAGCGAGGCGGCCATGACCGCGCCCACGCCGTCGATCCCGATCAGCTCGTCCCATTCGGGGCCTTCGCCGATGGTGGCCGCCGTCATCGCCGTCTCGAAACTGGGCCAGGTCCCGTAATACCCGGCCAGAAGGCTGGCGCTGCTTTCGCCGACATGGCGGATGCCAAGGGCGAATATCACCCGGTTCAACGCGATCTGGCGCCGTTCGGCGATGGCTGCAAACAGGTTCGTCGCGGATTTTTCGCCCCAGCCTTCGCGGTTTTTCAACTGTTGCAAGCCGGTGCTGAACCGATCCTCCAGCGTAAAGATATCCGCCGGTTCGCCGATCCAGCCGTCGCGATAAAATTGTTCGACCTGTTTGGCACCCAGCCCGTCGATATCGAAGGCCCCGCGACTGACAAAATGTTTCAGTTTTTCAACTACCTGCGCGGGACAGATGATGCCACCAGAACAGCGGCGCACGGCGTCGCCCTCTTCGCGGATCGCGTCCGATCCGCATTCGGGGCAGACCGTGGGAAAGACGTAAGGCACGGCATCGTCGGGGCGTTTGTCCAGATCGACATCGGCCAGTTTCGGGATCACGTCGCCAGCGCGATAGACCTGCACCCAGTCGCCTTCGCGGATATCCTTGCCGCCGCGAATGTCCTGCCCCTTGGAATCGCGCCCAGCGATGTAATCTTCGTTGTGCAGCGTGGCGTTGGACACGACGACCCCGCCCACGGTGACCGGATGCAGCCGCGCCACCGGGCTCAGCGCGCCGGTGCGCCCCACCTGAATTTCGATCTTTTCCAGGCGGGTCCAGGCCAGTTCGGCGGGAAACTTATGGGCAATCGCCCAGCGGGGCGTGGTCGAACGGAACCCCAGACGGCGCTGCAGGTCCAGATCATCGACCTTATAGACCACCCCGTCGATGTCATAGCCCAGCGTGGCGCGCTGCATTTCGATCCGGCGGTACTGCGCCAGCATGTCGTCAACCCCGTCACAGAGCTGCGTCAGCGGGTTCACCTGAAACCCCAGGGAAACCAGCCGGTCCATCGCCCCCTTCTGGGTGCCGCTCAGCGGTTCCGAGATGTCGCCCCAGGCATAGGCAAAGAACCGCAAGGGTCGGCTTTTGGTGATCTGAGAATCCAGCTGGCGCAGCGATCCGGCGGCGGCGTTGCGCGGATTGGCAAAGGGGTTTTCCCCCGCGGCCACCTGCCGGGCGTTCAGGGCGGAAAAATCATCGTGGCTCATGTAAACTTCGCCGCGCACTTCAAGCACTTGCGGGGCATCGTTCAACTGATGCGGGATATCGCGGATGGTGCGGGCGTTGGCGGTGACATTTTCGCCGGTTTCGCCGTCGCCGCGGGTGGCGGCCTGTACCAGCACCCCGTTTTCATAGCGCAGCGACAGCGACAGACCGTCGATCTTGGGTTCTGCGGTAAAGGCCAGCGCGGTTTCCGGCCCGATGTTCAGATATTTGCGAATCCGCTGTTCGAATTCGGTGACATCGGCATCGTCGAACGCATTGCCCAGCGACAGCATCCGCACCGCGTGCCGCACCTTGGTGAATTTTTCCGCCGGGGCCGCGCCCACCACATCGCTGGGGCTGTCGGCGCGTTTCAGATGGGGAAACCGCGCCTCGATCATCTGATTGCGCTGCTTCAGCGCATCGTATTCGGCATCGGATATTTCGGGGGTATCGTCCCGGTGATAGGCGGCGTTGGCCTTGGCCAGCACCTGTGCCAGATGCGCCAGCTCTGCGGTGGCGTCGCTTTCGCTCAAGTTTTCGACGGCTGTATCACTGGCCATGCTGAGCCTCTTTGTCCGGTCCTCCGCAAGTGATAGGAGGACCGTTCAACGAGGTCCAGTCATGAGTGGCGGTCATTGCTGCCCGACCGGCGATCCGATGGCTGCCGTCAGGCCCCCATGGCGATCTTTCCCGGGGCGCTGACCGGTTCGGGATCGCGCAGAACATAGCCGCGGCCCCAGACGGTTTCGATGTAATTGTGCCCATCGGTGGCCTGGCTAAGCTTTTTGCGCAGTTTGCAGATGAACACGTCTATGATTTTCAGTTCGGGTTCATCCATGCCGCCATAAAGGTGGTTCAGGAACATCTCTTTGGTCAGTGTCGTGCCCTTGCGCAGCGACAGCAGTTCCAGCATCTGGTATTCCTTGCCGGTCAGATGCACGGTCTTGCCTTCGACATCCACCGTCTTGGCATCCAGATTGACCGAGATGCGCCCGGTGTTGATCACCGACTGGGAATGCCCCTTGGAGCGCCGGATGATCGCATGAATGCGCGCCACCAGTTCTTCGCGGTGAAACGGTTTTGTCAGATAGTCGTCGGCGCCAAACCCAAGACCTTTGATCTTGTTTTCGGTGTCATCTTCACCCGAAAGAATCAGGATGGGTGTATCGACCCGCGCCAGTCGCAATTGCCGCAGAACCTCATGCCCGTTCATATCGGGCAGATTCAGGTCCAGCAGAATCAAATCATAATCATACAGTTTCGCCAGATCGATGCCTTCCTCGCCAAGGTCTGTCGTGTAGACATTCAGATTGGCGTGGGTCAGCATCAGTTCGATGCTCTTTGATGTGGTCGGATCGTCTTCAACCAGAAGGACACGCATTTATTCGTTCTCCGCTATTATTCCCCTTAACTTCCCTTAACTCTTACCAAGAATGGTTAATTACACGTTACCAATGTTAAGAAGGGTAGCGGCACAATTTACGGTTGTCTATAGCGTTGAATTGCTGTTGCTTTCAAAGCCTTTAGCCCATGTTTGGAAACTGCCTTCTTCCAGCTTTCGAACTCTTCGTCCGATAACATATAGCGCGCCAAAGCCTCTTCCTTGGTTATCAGACCGGCAACCACAGCCTTAACAACGGCTGCTTTTCGGCTGGCGACCCACCGCCGCGTATCAACCGGAGGCAGTTCCGCTCGTGTCATGGTTGTTCCGTCGGGTAATGTTACGGTTCGTGGACCGTTGATCCGTTTGATATACATGTCTATCCCTCGCTCGTCGCACGGCAATGGTGCGCAAACAGGCTTAACGACCCGTGAAACCAGCCCTTGAGAGTATGTCGCATTTTCCTATATTCCATCAGACTTTCCACAGGAGCCTGACATGACAACCGCCAGCCCGACCCTAGCGCTGAATTCCCTGGGCTTTGCCAAAGCCCCGGCCGATACCCGTGTGGTCGTGGCAATGTCGGGGGGCGTGGACAGTTCGGTCGTGGCCGCGATGCTGGCCGAGGAAGGCTATGACGTGGTGGGCGTGACCCTGCAGCTGTACGATCACGGCGCGGCCCTGGCCAAGAAAGGCGCCTGTTGCGCGGGGGTCGATATCCACGATGCCCGCCGCGTGGCCGAGGAAATGGGATTTCCCCATTACGTTCTGGATTACGAGAACATCTTCAAGGATGCGGTGATCGACGAATTCGCCGACAGCTATCTGGCGGGCGCCACCCCGGTGCCCTGCATCCGCTGCAACGAACGGGTGAAATTCAAGGACCTGCTGGAAACCGCCAGGGATCTGGATGCCGATTGCATGGCCACCGGCCACTATATCCAGCGCAAAATGGGCGCCACCGGGGCCGAACTGCATTCGGCGGCCGATGCCAACCGCGACCAAAGCTATTTCCTGTTCTCGACCACGCCGGAACAGCTGGATTACCTGCGCTTTCCGCTGGGCCATCTGGCCAGCAAGGCCGAAACCCGCAAGCTGGCGGCGAAATACGGGCTGGCCGTGGCCGATAAACCCGACAGTCAGGACATCTGTTTCGTGCCCGATGGCAACTATGCCAGCGTGATCGAAAAACTGCGCCCCGGTGCCGCCGATCCCGGCGATATCGTGGATATGGACGGCAATGTGCTGGGCACGCATAAGGGCGTGATCCACTATACCGTCGGCCAGCGGCGCGGGCTGGGCATCGGCGGGCTGGCCGATCCGCTGTATGTGGTGAAACTGGACGTGGACAAACGCCATGTGATCGTCGGCCCCAAGGAACTGCTGACCACCCGCATCGTTCCGGTGCGCGAGATTAACTGGCTGGGCGACGAACCCTTCGACAGCCGCGATCAGTGGAACCTGTCGGTCAAGGTCCGGTCGACCCGCCCCCCGCGCGAGGCGATCATTCGCCCGCTGTCCGCCACCACGGCCGAGGTCGAACTGATCGTGCCCGAAGAGGGCGTCAGCCCCGGTCAGGCCTGCGTGTTCTATGATCCCGATGGCACCCGCATCTATGGCGGCGGCTGGATCTGGCGCGGATACTGACGCGCGCCCATGACCCGCATCGTCCTGTTCAACAAACCCTTCGGCGTTCTGTCGCAGTTCACCGATGCGGGCACCGCCGGGTCACCGCGCAAGACGCTGTCGGACTTTATCGACGTGCCCGGGGTCTATGCCGCCGGGCGGCTGGACAAGGACAGCGAGGGGTTGCTGGTGCTGACCGACAACGGCAGGCTACAGCACCGGATCAGCGATCCCCGGCACAAGACCTCGAAAACCTATTGGGTTCAGGTCGAAGGCATCCCCGGCGACGACAGCCTGCAACAACTGCGCGACGGTGTGATGCTGAAGGACGGGATGACCGCACCGGCCCAAATACGCCAGATGGATGCGCCGGACCCGCTGTGGCCCCGCGATCCGCCGGTACGGTTTCGCAAATCGGTGCCCGATTGCTGGATCGAGGTGACGATATCCGAAGGGCGCAACCGGCAGGTGCGGCGCATGACCGCCGCCATCGGCCACCCCACCCTGCGGCTGATCCGCTACCGCGTGGGCGACTGGACGATCGAGGGCATCGAAAACGGCACTTGGCGCGAGGCTTAGGCCCCGCTCAGCAGTTAATTGTCAATCCTGCGCGACCAGTGTTTTTTGCCATCAGACATGAAATTGCGTTCAATAACATAGCCGTATGAATCGACGGTATATGTTCCCTGTTCTTCCAAAACCCATTTTCCGTCTTTTTGAAAGTACAGGCGGTAGCTCCAGTCATTATCTTTGACCGTCGCTTCGCGTCTCATGAAACGATAGCGCCCATCCGACAGTTCTTCTTTGTATTTGCAAAGCCCCGCAGTCAGAAAGCAATCGTGCGGACGAAATGAAATATCGAACTCTTTTGACGTGAAGCGTTTGGTTTCGCCCTTCTTGTTCAGGAAAATCACGCCTTCCTGCGCGCGTTTTTTTGAATCGTCGCGCGTAAAATGCCCTTTCAGCCGGCCGGTCAGCGTGAATGTCGTACGTCCGATATCGGTGTCCCAACTGACCGAATATCCTTTGGGCAGGCTGCGTATGTCATAATCCTGCGCGACGCCCGCCGTTGGGACACAGAAAACCAGGCACAGGATAAAACAGATACGTGTCATCGATACATCCTGAGCGGTTTTGCATTGTATGACAGTGTCACGCAGAAAGTTCCGCGCCGTCAACCGATTGTCTGTCAACTTTGCCGTTTATCAAGCCCGTTCAGAACCGCCCGTGCCGCGCGCAGGCCCGGGGCCTCGCCGCCCTGCCCCAGCAGGCGCATGGTTTCGGCGGCGGCCGTGATCTGGGCCGCGCGCGCGCCCTGATCGTCCAGCAGATCCAGCACCGCCGCGCCGATTGGGCCCGGGACGCAGTCGTCGCCAAGAAATTCGGGCACGGCGCGGGTGTCGGTCACGATATTGACCAATGTCACCGTATCGATCCGCAACATCCGGGCGATCATTTTCCGGCTGAACCAGTTCATGTCATAAGCGATGACCATCGGCGTCTGCGCCGCCGCCAGTTCCAATGAGACCGTCCCCGAGGCCGCCAGCGCCACATCCGCCGCGCGGAAGGCCGCGCGTTTTTCGGCCAGCGCGTCCTCTTTCGACCGCGCGCGCGGGTCCAGAATGATGGGCGCCGTCGGCCAGGATTTCACCAGAGATTGCACCTGTCTGGCCACGGGTGCTGCGGCGGGCAGCACCACGCGCGCCTCTGGATGGCGGGCCAGAACCGGGGCCAGCGCCTGACCGAAGATGGGCGCCAGGCGCCCGACCTCGCCCAGCCGCGATCCGGGCAGGACCAGGATCAGCGGCGCGTCGGCGGCGATGCCATGGGCGGCGCGGAATGCGGCGGCATCGGCGTCATCCGCCTTGGGGCTGGAGACCACCGGATGCCCGACAAAATCGCAGCGTATCCCCACCGCTTCCATATAGGGTGGTTCGAACGGGAACAGCGCCAGCACATGGTCGATCATCTGTGCCATCTTGGCCGCGCGCCCCGGCCGCCACGCCCAGACGGTCGGCGCCACATAATGCACCGTGCGGATGTCCGAGACCGCCTTGACGCGTTTGGCCACCCGCAGGCAGAAATCCGGGCTGTCGATGGTGATCAGCGCGTCGGGCGCCATCTTGACCACAGCCTCGGTGCATTGCGTGATGCGGCGCATCAACTGGCGGTATTTCGGCAGAACCTCGGCCAGCCCCATCACGCTCAGCTCATCCATCGGGAACAGACTGTCCAGCCCTTCGACTTGCATCAGCGGGCCACCGACGCCGGTAAAAACCGCATCCGGGTCCAGCTGTTTCATCCCCGCCATCAGTGCGGCCCCCAGCGCATCCCCCGAAGGTTCGCCTGCGATCAGGAAAAACCGTCTCAAGGGGTGCGCGCCCATATGAACAGCCCGCGCGCCTCGGCCTCGGCCAATGTGGCGTCGGGGTCCAGCAACATCACGCCGCCCGCTTCGATCACGATACCGGCCAGCCCGGCGGCGTCTGCGGCGATCACTGTGTCCGGACCAATGGCGGGCAGATCGACCCGGCGTTCCTGCCCCGGTTTCGGCGCCTTATAAAGCACGCCCTTGGCGCCATTGGCATCCGGGCGCATCGCGCCTGCCACATCGCGCACCCAGCGCAACATCGCATCGGTGCCCGGCAGGCTTTCGACCGCAAGGCACAGGCCCTGCGCCACCACGGCCCCCTGCCCGACATCCGCCGCGCCCAAGAGCTCGACAATCGTCGCCGCGCGGGCCGCATCCTGTTCATCCGCGGTGCCGGGCTGCACCGTTCCCAGAACGCCCGCCTGCGGCACCAGATCGGGGGCCACGGCCTCGACCCCCAGAACGGCAAAACCCGCCTCTTCGAACAGCGAGATTACCGCCCGCAGCGTGGCATCGTCGCCCTGTTGCAGCGCGGGCAGGATTTTGGGCAGCAGTTGCGCGGTCTTGGGATCGATTTTGGTCGGGTCCAGCCGGGTGCGCGCCACGGCCCCGGCAAAGATCACCTGCGTGACCGCCAGCGCCTGCAACCGGTCGAACAACAGCGCCAGCCCTTCGACGGCGAAGGTCTCGACCGGGCGGCCTGCGCGGTTTTCCATCGGAAACCCCGCAAGCTCGGCAATCACAAAGGCCGCGCCATCGCGTTCCAGCCGGTCGGCCAGCAATCCCGGCAATACGCCCCGTCCGGCGATGATCGCGGTCTTGGGTGCGGTCATGGCGTCAGCTCGGCGTCAGATACGAGCGGTCGCTTTCGCCCAGGATAAAGGCGACAACCTCGCGCACGTAATCGCTGTCGGTTTCATCGGCCAGCCGCTGGGCGCGTTCCTGAAACGCGCCTTCGCCCTGCGCCAGCGCCTGATAGGCCGCCCGCAGGGCGGTGATATCGGCACGGGCCACGCCCTTGCGTTTCAGCCCGATCAGGTTCAGCCCGTCCAGCACGCCGCGCGGCCCCTGCACCAACCCGTAAGGGATCACGTCATTGGTGACCATCGTCACCGCGCCGATGATCGCCCCGCGGCCGATCCGCACCCATTGGTGGATGCCCGACAGGCCGCCGATGATGACATCGTCGTCGATCACGCAATGCCCGGCCAAAGCGGCGTTATTGGCCATGATCACCCGGTTGCCGACGATAGCATCATGCCCGACATGCGCGCCGGTCATGAACAGGCAATCGTCGCCGACGCGGGTCAGACCGCCGCCGCCTTCGGTGCCGGTGTTCATGGTCACGCCTTCGCGGATACGGTTGCGCGCGCCGACCTCTAACCGGGTCTTTTCGCCCTGGTATTTCAGATCCTGCGGCACATCGCCGATATTGGCAAAGGGGAACACCACGGTTTCCGCGCCGATCGTTGTCAGCCCGGTGATCACCGCATGGCTTTTCACCTCGACCCCTTCGGCAAGGGTGACGTCGGGGCCGATCACGCTGAACGGTCCGATCACAGCACCGGCGCCGATCGTGGCGCCATCTTCGATCACGGCAGAGGCATGAATACGGGCAGAGGAATCAATCGCCATCCGGCTTACTCCTGCGGAAGGTCCATCATCGCGGTGAATTCGGCCTGAGCGGCCATTTCCCCGTCGACCTTGGCAATCCCTTCGAATTTCCAGATTTTCGAGCCGCCGCGTTTCGCTTCGACATGCAGTTCCAGAACGTCGCCGGGCACCACTTTGCGGCGGAATTTGCATTTGTCGATGGCCATGAAATAGACCAGCAGATCCTTATCCGCCATATCCAGCGAGATCCCGACCATCACCGCGGCGGTCTGGGCCATCGCTTCGATGATGGTGACGCCGGGCATGATCGGAGCGCCCGGGAAATGGCCTTGGAAATGGGGTTCGTTGAAGGTGACATTCTTGATGCCGACCGCGCTTTTGTGCGGATCGATATCGCGGACCTTGTCGATCAGCAGAAACGGGTAACGGTGCGGGATAATGCGCTGGATCAGCTCGATGTCGGCCTCGGTGACCATTTGCTCTGTCATATCCTGCACTCCTTTTTCATGCGGGCCGGTGTTCCGGCGTTACATCCGACCTATCAACTCGGCCAAAGCGATACAAGCACCGCTAGTCGGGAGAGGTATCAGAGGCGGAGGGCGGCTGAAAATGGGTGTCGATCCGGGTGATCGCTTCGTTGGTTATGTCGATCTGGTCGGCCGACAGAAACACTGCACGGTTTTCCAGAACCATGACGGCCCCGCGTTCGCGCACGATTTCGGTCAGGATCGGCAGCACATCCTGATAGAACTTTTGCTGTACCTGCTCGCGGCGGCCCACCAGATTTCGCGCTTTTGCGTCCTGCGCTTCACGGATGGCGACGACCTTTTCGTCGAACTCTTTTGCTTTCTGACGAAAGGCCGCGGCGGCCATCGTGGGGCGACTGTCGGTCAACGCGCGTTCTTCGGACATCAGTTCGGTTTCTATCCGCCGGTTTTCGGTGGCCAATGCCGTGGATTCCGCGTCGAATTCCGCCAAGATGCTTTGCCCATAGGAGGACCGCGAAAACAGGCGTTCGCGATCCACCGTCAGAATGGGGCTGTGCAGTGTCGGCGCGATGTCCTGTCCTTGCGACGCCGCCGGTAAAACGGCCCCGATGATAGCCAAGGCAACGCCAAACAAGATGGCCCTGACGCGCATCAGAACCGCGTCGAGATGGTCAGATCGAAATTCTGCTCCCGGTCGAAGTCTTCTTTCTGGATCGCCTTGGAAAAGTTGAACCGCAGCGGACCAAGCGGGGTTGTCCAGAATACCGACACGCCGACGACAGACCGCAGTTTCAGGCTATCATCAATGGCGCCACCGCCGTCGTTGTCCAGGCTCCAGACCGATCCGACATCGGCAAACACACCACCGGTGATCCCGTATTCTTCGGGGATGCCGACCGGGAACTCTGCCTCGAAGCGTGCCGCAAGAAAGGCATTCCCGCCCAAGGCCTCGCCGTTGCTGCGTTCGGGATCGCGTGGGCCAATGCCGTTGCCTTCGAAGCCGCGAATCTTGCCGTTCAGGAAGAAACGATCGACCACGCGGCTGTCGCCATTGATCATGCTCAGCGCACCCGCTTCGAGTTCCGCACGCAATGTCACATCTTCATTGAAGATCTGAGCCTCCGCGCCGACCAGACCGGAGGTTTCAATGTAATCCACATCGCCCCCAAGACCGGCATAATCCTGGCTGAACCGCAGTTGAATGCCCGCGTTCGGGTTCAGGCCTGACCGGCGGGTATCATAGCTGTAGGTATATCCGATACGGCTGGTGATCAGGGCGCCTTCGTCCACTTCGGCCTGAATGATCGACGAAGAGCCGGTGTAGGAAAACAGGTTTTCTTCCTCGATGGCATAGCGCAGTTGCAGACGGCTGTTTTCGCCAACCGGGAAGGTCAGCGACGGGCTGACGCTGATTGTCCGGGTCCTGTAGTCGGTGTCGTTCTGTTCATCGGTTTCATCGTATCGCGCATCAAAGCCAAACCGCACGTCCCGCCCCAGAAAGGCCGGTTCGGCAAAGCGAACGGCATATTGGGCGTTGTCCACCCCGGTGCCGATCGTGAAGTTCAGGAACTGGCCGCGCCCCAGAAAGTTGGTTTCGGTAAAGCTGACGGCCGCGCCAACGCCGTCTTCGACACTGTAGTTCAGGCCGAACGACAGCGATCCAGAGGGCTGTTCTTCGACGTTCACGTCGACGATCACCTGATCCGGAGTGGTCCCTTCGCGGGCCTCGACCTCGGCGGTACTGAAGAAGCCAAGCGCGCGGATGCGTTCAGCGGCATCACGGACTTCGCGCGGGTTGAACGGGTCGCCTTCGACGGTCCGGAACTGACGGCGGACAACGCGGTCCAGCGTGGTCGAGTTGCCTTCGATGTCGATCCTTTCGACAAACACGCGAGGCCCGCGTGTGATGGCAAATTCAACGTCCAGGGCAAGATTGCGTTCGTCGCGGTTGATCCGGGGTTCGACCCGGATAAAGTTCAACCCTTTCTGCAACGCCAGCCGTTCCAGTCGGGCAATCGTGTTTTCCACCAGCGAGGGCGTATAGACAACGCCGGGGCGCACCTTGATCGCGGCCTGAAACTCATCGGGGTCGATCTCGGCCAGATCAGATGTGGCCGTGACCTCGCCGAATTTGAACTGCTGGCCTTCGCGGATGTTGAAGGTGATCAGAAACGCATCGCGGCGGCGGGTCAGTTCGGAATTGACCGACAGCACCTGAAAATCGATGTAGCCGCGCGACATATAGAAATCCCGCAGGACCTGTTTATCGAACTCGATCCGGTCGGCGATAAAAGTGTCGCGCGACACCAACCGGCGCAACAGCCCGGCCTGTTTGGTCTGCAAGGCCCGGCGCAGGCGACGTTCCGAATAGGTGCGGTTGCCGACAAAGGAAATCCGCTCAATCTCGACCACGCGGCCTTCGGCGATTTCAAAGATCAGGTCGACGCGGTTGTCGGACCGCCGGATGATGCGCGGGGTCACGGTGGCGGCAATGCGCCCTGATTGTTCATAGGCGGTGACAATCGATGCCGCGTCGGCCTCAGCCTGACGGGGACTATAGACCCGGCGCGATTGCGACTGGACGATTGTTGCCAGTTCCTCGTCCTTCAGCTTTTTGTTGCCTTCGAAGTTGACCAGGTTGACGGTTGGATATTCCTTGACGGTGATCTGCAGGGTATTGCCGGCCGGAACAAACTCGACTGTTTCAAAAAGGCCACTATCGACAACTCGCTGATAGGCGCTGTTCAGCTGCCCCGCGCTCAGGCTCTGGCCGCGTTCGATTCCGGCGTAATTCAGGATTGTGGCCCCATCGACCCGCTGATTGCCTTCGATCTGAACCGAACTGAAACGATAGGTTTGCGCCTGCGCAGGCGTGGCCTGCATCCCGCAAGCCACTGTAAACGCGAACATAAATGAAAAGAACAGCTGTGCTATAAATCGCTTTTGGGTGCACTTATGCGCTGATTTTCCGCCTGTTTTTGTGGTCATCCGCCTGCCCCGCACTGACTCATTTTTCTGTGATACTGAGTACCGGGAAAGCAACGGCTTGTCAAAAGACGAAACGCAGGCATCCCCATGTGATCCCTGCGTCATAACCCGTCAGATTATATGGAAGATGTTCTAAAGCAGCGAGCCCAGGTACGCCCCGGCCATCAGCGCCGCAAAGATGGTCGCAAAATAGAACAGGCGATCCCAATTCAGGTTCACCAACAGCGAAAGGCCGCGATAGCCGTTTTGAATCGTCTCCATCTCACACCCTCCTGTCAGCATGCAGCGGATATCCGTGAAATATCCGGTGAATGTGGCATGAATGGGGCAGATGGGCCTGCCCTTATGGGCAGAAAAGGTCGTTGGACAGGCCAAACACCATCAAAGACAGCAGTATCGCCAGCCCGCCGGTCATAAGGACGCGCAGGACGTTGTCATTCGGTGGACGCCCGGCAATCGCCTCATAGGCATGAAAGACCAGATGGCCGCCATCCAGAACGGGGATGGGCATCAGGTTCAGAAAACCGACAGCCGCCGACAGGAACGCCACGAACCAGATAAAGCTTTCGATCCCCTGACTGGCCGCCGAACCCGAGGTCTGCGCGATCCCCAACGGACCCCGCAGGTTACAGGTGCCGATGGCGCCGATCACCATGTGATACAGGCCAGAAACGCTGCTTTTGACGATAAAGACCGTCTGATCCACGCCATAGCCCATCGCCCCGATCACGCCGGGCGTTTCGGTTTTCGGGGTAAAGACCAATCCGCCGGTCATCCCGATCAGCCACCGGGTTTCAAAACTGCCGTCACGCTGGGGCATGTCGGTCCGGCGCGGCGCCAGAGTGACCTGCAGGGTTTCGCCATCGCGCCAGATATCCAGCTTCAGCTCGCGCCCGTCCGAGGCGACGACGATGTCTTTCAACTGGTTGAAGGCGATGATCGGGGAATCGTCGATGGCGGTGATCACGTCGCCGACCTTCAGATCGGCCTGTTCCGCGGCCGATCCGGGCTGAACGCCCTGGATCAGCGGCGGCCAGGGATAGGGTCCGGTGATGTCCTGTTCGGCCCCGTCGCGCAGCACGCGATAGGACAATGTGTCGGCAACCGGCCCTTTTTCGATGACATCGTAGAAGGTTTCATAGTCGGGGGTCGCCTGCCCTGCGATTGCCAGAATGGTATCATCGGGCAACAGGGCGTTCTGGGTGGCTGGCAGGTTCTTGATCGACCCGACGGTGGGCGGGTCGATTGCCTCGCCCCGGACAAACACGATGATGCTGAAAATCAGGAACGACAGGACAAAATTGAACACCGGCCCCGCCGCAACCGTGGCCGCGCGGGCCCAAAGGGGCGCGCCGTGCATGGTGTGGCGCAACGTGTCGCTGTCCATTTTGGCCAAAGCATCGCTGGCCTTGTCGCTGACCGCGCTGGCATCGCCCAGAAACTTGACGTAGCCGCCGAAGGGCAAGGCTGCGATCTGCCATCGGGTGCCATGCCTGTCTTCGCGCGAGATCAGAACCGGGCCGAAGCCCAGCGAAAACACCTCGGCGTAGATACCCGACCAGCGCCCGACGATATAATGACCGTATTCATGCACTGTAACGATAATGCTGAGGGCGACAACAAAGGCCACGACGGTGTAAGCGAAATTGCCAAAAGTCGGGAGCAGGCCAAAAAAGTCCAATGGGTATTCCTATCTTTTTATACGTACTGCCGTGATCATCTCTGTCGCGCATCTACGTGCCAGATGATCAACCTCGGTCACGTTATCAAGGTTAATCTCGACATTTATGAGGCCACTTTCGCCCGAAAGCCTGTCAAGAACCGCCTCGACCACCTCGGCCATTTGCAGGAAACCGATCTCGCCCGCGATGAAACTGTCAAGCGCCCGTTCCTTGGCGCCGTTGAAGGCCGCGCCCGCCAGACCGCCCAGCCGCATCACCTCGCACGCCAGTCGCAGGGCGGGATAGCGCGCGGGATCGGGCGCGCTGAACCGCAGCTGGCCGATCTGCGCCAGATCCAGCCGCGGCACCGGCAGATCCTGCCGGTCGGGCCAGTTCAGCGCATAGCCGATGGCATGGCGCATATCGGGCTGCCCCATATGGGCCATCACGGCGCCGTCGCGAAAACTGACCAACGCGTGGACCAGCGATTCAGGATGGACCAGAACGTCGATCGCCTGCGCGTCAATGCCGAAATATTCTTTGGTTTCTATGACTTCCAGCGCCTTGTTGAACATCGAAGCGCTGTCGATGGTGATCCGTTGACCCATGTCCCAATTGGGGTGGGTCGAGGCCTGTTTGACCGTGGCCGTCGCCAGCCGCTCCAGCGGCCAATCGCGGAACGCGCCGCCCGAGGCGGTGATCGTGATCTTTTCGACGGCGGCGATATCTTCGCCCACAAGGGCCTGAAACACCGCCGAATGTTCGCTGTCGACGGGCAGAACCCGCGCCCCTTTGCGCGCCGCCTGCCCCAGCAACAGCGGCCCGGCGGTCACAAGGCTTTCCTTGTTGGCCAGCGCCAGCGTGGTGCCATGTTCCAGCGCCCGCAGCCCCGGTTGCAGCCCGGCCACGCCGACGATGGCCGACATGATCCAGTCCGCGGGCCGGTCGGCGGCGGCCACCAAAGCCTCGGGTCCTGCCGCGACCTCGATGCCCGATCCGGCCAGCGCCTCTTTCAATGCCGCGTAACAGTCGGGGTAACAGGTGACGGCCAGATCGGCGCGCAGGGCGCGGGCCTGCGCGGCCAGCCGGTCGATATTGCGCCCGCCGGTCAGGGCCACGACGTCAAAGGCCTTTGCCCCGCCCTGCCGTTCCAGCAGATCGACGGTGTTCACCCCGATCGATCCCGTTGCCCCAAAAATCGAAATCCGGCGCATGAGTTAAAACCTCACCTCGGGGACATAGACCAGTTGCGCCACCAGCAGCATCAGCAGTGCCGCCCCCAGCAACCCGTCGAACCGGTCAAACAGCCCGCCGTGGCCGGGCAACAGGGAAGAGCTGTCTTTGACGCCCAAACGCCGTTTCACCGCACTTTCGGCGATATCGCCCATCTGGCTGGCCAGCGACAAGGCCATGGAAATCAACGGCAAATCCGGACCCGCATTGGTGAATTGCCGGAACGCCAAACCGATCAGCGCCGCCGCGATCCAGCCCGCCACCGTGCCGGACCATGTTTTCTTGGGGCTGACGCGGGGCCAGAATTTGGGGCCGCCGATGAACCGCCCGGCGAAATAGCCAAAGACATCGGTGGCGATCACCACCAGCACCAGCCAGAACAACCAGACCACCCCATGGGCGTCGCGGAACCCCGACAACCCGTATCCCGCCACCAGAATGGCCAGCGCGAACAGCGCGAATATCACCCGTTCGCGTTTCAGCAGGCTGGCGCCCACCATCGGGGTCGCGGCCAACAGGGGAATGGTGAAGACCGGCGGCAGATAGCGCGCCAACAGGATTGCGCCCGTGCCCAGAACCGCCAGCTGCAGCGCCACGTTGCGCTTGTCGGGCGCGATCATCCGCGACAGTTCCCAGATCATGATACCGCTGACCACGGCGGTCAGCGTGGCGAACCACGGGCCACCGGCCCAGATCAGCACCACCCCCAGCGCCGCCATCACACCCGCCGAAATCAGGCGTTGGGTCAGATCCTCCCACCGTCCGGACTGTCCCATCAGCCAAGCACCGCGCCGAACCGGCGTTCGCGGCCCGCATAGCGGCCAATGATGTCGGCAAAGATATCTTTCGTGAAATCGGGCCACAGGACCGGGGTGAATTCATATTCGGCATAGGCCGACTGCCACAGCAGAAAGTTGGAAATCCGCGCCTCGCCCGAGGTGCGGATCACCAGATCGGGGTCCGGCAGGACATAGGTGTCCAGAAACCGGGCCAGCGTGGTTTCATCGACGGTTTCGGGGTCCAGCCGCCCGGCGGCGACCTCTTGGGCCAGACGTTTGGTGGCGCGCGCCACCTCGTCCCGGCCGCCGTAGTTCAGGGCGATGGTCAGGTTCACACTGTCGTTCCCGGCGGTCAGCGTTTCCAATTCATCCATCAGATCGACCAGCTTGGCGTCCAGCCGGTTGCGATCGCCGATGAACCGCACCCGCACGCCTTCGCCCAGCAGCGCCTGTGCTTCGCGCTGGATATAACGGCGGAACAGCGTCATCAGCCCGCTGACCTCGGCCTGGGTGCGTTTCCAGTTTTCCGTCGAAAACGCAAAGATCGTCAGATAGCGCACCCCCAGACCCGGACAGGCCCGCACAATTTCGCGTACCCGCTTGGCCCCGGCCTGATGGCCAAACAGCCGCGGGCGCCCGCGTTTTTGTGCCCACCGGCCATTGCCATCCATGATGATCGCAACATGGCCCGGCCCGCCCTGCACTGGTGTATTCGCGGTCAAGGGGGTCCCTTCCCGATCATGATGGGCCGTCAGACCTGCATGATCTCTTGCTGCTTGGTTTCCAGCGCCTTGTCGATACCGGCGATGGCCGCATCGGTCAGTTCCTGAACCTCATCCGCCCAGACCTTGTTGTCGTCTTCGCTCATCCCGGCCGCCTTGGCCTTTTTCAGCTGTTCCATCCCGTCACGCCGCACGTTGCGGATCGCCACGCGGGCGTGTTCGGCATATTGCCCGGCGACTTTGGTCAGCTCGCGGCGGCGTTCTTCGTTCAGTTCCGGGATCGGCAGCATGATGATGGTGCCGTTCAGCTGCGGATTGATCCCCAGCCCGCTTTCGCGGATCGCCTTTTCCACGGCGCTGACCATGGATTTGTCCCAGACGTTGATGGTGACCATGCGTGGTTCGGGCACGTTGACGGTGCCGACCTGATTGATCGGCGTGCGCTGACCATAGGCTTCGACCATCACCGGTTCCAGCATCGAGGCCGAAGCCCGCCCGGTCCGCAGCGACGCAAATTCCGTTTTCAACGCCCCCAAAGCGCCGTCCATCCGGCGTTGCAGGTCGTCCAGATCAATCTCAAGCTCGTCATCTGCCATGTCTCACCTCCGGCCTTGTCCGGGCTTTTTGCCCGTTTTGTCTGCTATATCCTTAACCGTGCACGATTGTATAGGTGCCTTCCCCGGCCAAAATTCCCCGGAACCCGCCGGGCTCATCCAGCGAAAAGACGATAATCGGCAAATCATTGTCGCGGGCCAGCGCAATCGCCGAGGCATCCATCACCTTCAGGCGTTTCTGCAGCACGTCGTCAAAGCTGATTTCGTCAAACCGGACCGCGTCTGCATGCGTCACCGGGTCCTTGTCATAGATCCCGTCCACCTTGGTGCCTTTGAAAATCGCCTCGCAGGCCATTTCATTGGCGCGCAGCGTGGCCGCCGTATCAGTGGTGAAATAGGGGTTGCCGGTGCCGGCGGCAAAGATGCAGACCCGTTTCTTTTCCAGATGGCGCACCGCGCGGCGGCGGATATAGGGCTCGGCCACCTCATCCATGCGAATGGCGCTGATCACCCGGCAGAAGACGCCCATCTCTTCCAGCGCGGACTGCATCGCCAGCGCGTTCATCACCGTGGCCAGCATCCCCATATAGTCGGCGGTGGTACGTTCCATCCCCTGCGCGCTGCCCTGCAGCCCGCGAAAAATGTTGCCGCCGCCGATGACCATGCAAATCTCGACCCCAAGATCGTGGACGGTTTTGACCTCTTGCGCGATGCGCTGAACCGTGGGCGGATGCAGGCCGAACCCCTGATCGCCCATCAGCGCCTCACCCGAAATTTTCAAAAGCACACGCTTATAGGCGGGCGCTGGTTGATTGGCAGTGCCGTCGCTCATATGGTTTCACCCCGGTTTGATATTTTGTTTGGGCGCAAAATGTCGGAAAAGACCGCCAGTTTCAACGACCAACACAGGCAATATCGCGAATGATGCCATTTCAGACCGATCCGGAGCGTCCGATCCTGATTGCGGGCCCGACCGCGTCGGGCAAATCCGAACTGGCGCTGCGCATTGCCGAATCTCAGGGTGGCGTGATCGTCAACGCCGATGCCTTGCAGGTTTTCGACGGCTGGCGGGTGCTGACCGCGCGCCCGTCGGCGGCGGATGAGGCGCGGGCGCGCCACGCGCTTTACGGTCATATTGCCTATGACGGCGACTATTCGGTGGGCCATTGGCTGCGCGAGGTTGCGTCGATCCTGACCGGACCGGACCGGCCGATCATCGTCGGCGGCACCGGCCTGTACCTGTCGGCGCTGACCGAAGGGTTGGCCGATATCCCGCCGACCCCGCCCGAAGTCCGGGCCGAGGCCGACGCCCGCATGGCCGAACGGGGCCGCGCCGCGATGCTGGAGGAACTGGACCCCGCCAGCCGGTCGAACCTGGACCCGCTGAACCCGATGCGGGTGCAGCGCGCGTGGGAGGTGCTGCGCGCCACGGGTCGCGGGCTGGCCGACTGGCAGGCCGACACCGGCCCGGCCCTGTTGCCGCTGGCGCAGGCCCAGCCCTTCGTGCTGGAGGCCGGGCGCGATTGGCTGACCGCGCGCATCGAACGGCGGTTCGACCTGATGCTGGCCGGTGGCGCGCTGGACGAGGCGCAGGAAAATCTGGACCGCTGGGACCCTGCGCTGCTGTCGTCCAAGGCAATCGGCGCACGCGAATTGATTGCCCACCTGAAGGGCGACATAAGCCTGGATCAGGCCCGCATCGCCGCCCAGACCGCCACCCGGCAATTCGCAAAACGTCAGCGCACATGGTTCCGGGCACGGATGAAAGACTGGCACCCCATCGTGCCGGATTGACACGGTATGGGCGTAATCATGCCACATTTCGAACATTTTCTGTTTACGATTCTTAACCCGGGCGCATAGTGTTACCCTGATCGAACCTGTTTTCGTATTGGTGGCCCCATGATCGCAACCCAATTTCGGCTGACTCCGATTCACCGATTGGCCCAAGGCGGCCGCTGGCGGGTCGAAGCCATGCGCAGCTATGCAACCGATCAGTTGCTGTGGTTCACCCGGGGTCAGGGCCGGATAACCGTTGGAGGCGTGACCCGCGGCTATGGCGCCCATAACGCGGTGTTCATCCCGGCCAATACCATGCATTCCTTCGACATGACCGCGCAGGTCTTTGGCACCGCGCTGTATTTTCCCAAAGACAACGGTCTGGTGCTGCCGGATGCCGCGCATCACCTGCGTATCCGCGATGCCCATGCGCAAAGCGAACTGACCGTCCTGCTGGAAACCCTGCAACGCGAATCCGAAGGCACCCTGCCCGCCCGCGACCGGCTGATGCTGCATACCGCGGGGTTAATCTCGGTCTGGCTGGAACGTCAGCGGGCGCTGAACGAAGACAGCCTGGCCTCGACCGACGCCGCCCGGCGGCTGGTCCGCACCTATAGCGCGCTGGTCGAAACCAATTACCACAGCGGCATGTCGGTGTCCGATTACGCCGACCGTCTGGGCGTGACCCCGACCCATCTGACCCGGGTCTGCAAAAGCACCTGTGGCAGCACCGCGTCGGATTACCTGACCGACCGCAAGATCGCCGAGGCCCGGCGCCTGCTGGCCGATACGAACCGCCCGGTCAAGGATATCGCGGCGGATGTCGGATTTGGCTCGGCGGCCTATTTCACGCGCATGTTCCAGAACCGGACCGGGGCCGCGCCGGTTGCCTTCCGGCGCAGCGAACCGCAGTAGGCTTTTTCCGAACAAACGGTTGCACTTCGCCGGAATGTCGTTTTTGTTGTAGGCGAATGTCGCATTTGGACCGGCTGGTGACGGCCTTTGACGTTGACCCACGGGGTTTTCTGATGCCGAATGCGCAAAAGGGGGACGTAGTTGCAGCACCAGACCTGTCGGTTTTGACCGCAGCACAGCCTTAACACCCCAATCAAAACGTATAATGCCTCACAGGGAGTAACACATGACGCATTCCACCATTAACGGTAAACCACTGCACCCGGCGGTCGAGACCTACGCCAAGGAATGCAAGGACGGCCAGTTGGACCGTCGCGAATTTCTGGCCTATGCCACGACATTGGGCGTCACGACGGCGGGGGCTTATTCGCTGATCGGGCTGGCGGCGCCGACACGGGCCGAGGCACAGGGCTCTGGCACGACCCTGCGGTGCCAGATGCGGGTGCTTGCGGTTGATGATCCGCGTATCTTCGACTGGTCGGAAAAAGCCAACGTTGCCCGTGGACTGTGTGAAAACCTTGTGCGCTGGACCCGCGATTACACGTTCGAACCCTGGCTGCTGGAAAGCTGGGAAGTCAACGACGACGCCACCCAATACACGCTGAAGGTTCGCCCCGGTGTGAAATGGTCCAACGGCGACGATTTCACCGCCGAGGATGTGGCCTATAACATCGCCCGCTGGTGCGACGGCAATGTCGAAGGCAACTCGATGTCCAGCCGCGTGGGCACCTTGCAGGACCCCGAAACCAAACAAGCCCGCGACGGCGCCATCGTCGTGGTCGATGCGACAACCGTGCAGCTGAACATGAGCGCACCTGACATCGCGATCATCGCCAACATGTCGGACTACCCGTCGCTGATCGTGCACCGCAACTTTGATGCCGACGGCGCCAACCTGACGCAAAACCCCGTGGGCACCGGCCCCTACATGATCGACCGCGTCGATATCGGCGTGGGCGCCACGCTGAGCAAGCGGGACGACTGGTGGGGCGGCGACGTCGCGCTGGGCACGATCGAATACGTCGACCTTGGCACCGACCCGTCGACCTTTATCGCGGCCTTCGAGGCGGGCGAGATCGACATGGTCCATGAATCCAACGGCGAATTCATCGACATCTTCGATGCCATCGGCATGGAAAAATCCGAAGTGGCCACCGCCGCCACCATCGTCTGCCGGGGCAACCACGACTTTGAGTTGAACGGCGAAAAGATCTTTGCCAACAAAAAGGTGCGTCAGGCGATTGCCGCCGCCGTCGATAACAATGTCGTTCTGGAACTGGGCTATGGCGGGCGCGGTCAACTGGCCGAAAACCACCATGTCGCGCCGTTCCACCCCGAATACAACGAACTGCCCGCCCTGACCCGCGATCCGGCCAAGGCGATGGCCCTGCTGGCTGAGGCAGGGCACGCCGATACCGAGTTCGAACTGATCTCGATCGACGATGACTGGAACCGGTCCACCGCCGATGCGATTGCCGCCCAGATGCGCGACGCAGGGATCAAGGTGAAACGCACGCTGATGCCCGGCAACACCTTCTGGGCCGGCTGGGACACGCACAGCTTTTCCTGCACCCAGTGGAACGCCCGCCCGCTTGGCGTTCAGATCATGGCGCTGGCCTATACCAAGGATGGCGTGTGGAACGAAGCCGCGGTCAAGAACGACGAGCTGGACGCGCTGATCAAGGAATCGCTGACCATCGCCGATGTGGACGCCCGCAAGGCCAAGATGAAGCGCATTCAGGAAATCATGCAAGACGAAGGCATTGTCATCCAGCCGTACTGGCGGTCGCTGTACCGTCACTTCCGTCCGGGCGTGACCGGGACCGCAAAGCATCAGGCCCACGAACATCACCACGACACCTGGGCGATCGAAGGCTGATCGCGCCTGTTTGAAACACCGGGCGGCGGGATACACCCGCCGTCCGGTCCGCGGGTCCCCCCGCCAATTAAAAATGAAACATATCCGTAAGGACAGGGATGCTGATTTTTCTGCTCAAGCGCTTTGGAACGATGCTTCTGACCGCGCTGGTGCTGACGCTCATTGTTTTCTTCCTGATGAACCTCAGAC
Source organism: uncultured Paracoccaceae bacterium (assembly GCA_947500775.1). GTDB lineage: Bacteria > Pseudomonadota > Alphaproteobacteria > Rhodobacterales > Rhodobacteraceae > CANMTD01. The sequence goes on along the minus strand of CANMTD010000002.1, from coordinate 382,986 downwards.
CGAACCTTGAAATTCTGGCACGCACCGAACTTGGCAACCTCACGCCGCAAGCCGAAGTCGACAGCTGGATCGAAACCACGATTTACACCAAAAGCCTGATCGCCCGATACGCCGACTGGATCGGCGGCGTGCTGATTGGCGACTGGGGCACCTCGACCCGGTTCGATCTGGCCGTGAACGACGTGATCTGGGGGCGGCTGGCCAATACCGGGCTGCTGATGTTCTGGGTCATGGTGGTGATGGTGCCGATGGCGCTGATCATCGGGGTTCTGGCGGGGATGCGCGAAAAATCAACCGGCGACCGGGCGCTGTCGACCCTGTCCATCGTGTCGACCTCGACCCCTGAATTCGTGATGGGGCCGATTTTGGTGGTGCTGTTCGGGGCCTCGGCCTTCGGATTTTCGCCGATGTTTCTGGACAAGGGCGTCCTGCTTAGCCCGATTGCCACCAGCGCCAGCGAAAAGGGCATCACCTTTTACAATTTCGCCCTGCCCGTTCTGACCATGGCCCTGTATGGCATGGGCTATATCGCCCGCATGACCCGCGCCTCGATGGCCGAGGTGATGACCCAGCAATATATCCGCACCGCCCGGCTGAAAGGGGTGAAGTTCCGCGACATCGTGCTGAAACACGCCCTGCGCAACGCGCTGATCGCGCCCTTTACCGTGATCATGCTGCAGTTTCCGTGGCTGCTGACCGGTGTCGTCATCGTTGAGCGGCTGTTTGATTATAAAGGGTTCGGCTGGCTGCTGGTCGAAGCCGCATCAAACACCGACATCGATCTTTTGCTGGCCTGTTCGGTCATCGCCGTCTTCGTGGTTCTGATCACCCAGCTGATATCCGACATCGGCTATGTGTTCCTGAACCCGCGCATCCGTATAAGCTGAGGGGAACAGAGCAATGGAACCCATGTCGACCTTCGGCGTCGTCTCAGGCACCTTTCTGGCCCTGACCCCCGTCTGGATCGCCCTGATCGCCACCTTCGTGCTGTCGATCATGTTCAAACGCAACCTCGGGCTTTACGGCAAACTGTTCGACAGCCCGATCGGCATGATCGGCTTTGCCTTTGTCATGTTCTGGGTCTTTACCGCGATTTTCGCCGATGTGATCGCGCCCTATGACCCGCTGCAACAAATCTCGGGGATGCGGCTGAAAAAGCCCGGCACCCCCGTCCCCGGAACCGAAGACATGTATGCGTTGCTGGGCACCGATACGCTGGGCCGTGATATCTTCAGCCGTCTGGTGATGGGCGCGCGGATCGTACTGCTGATCGCGCCGCTGGCGACGTTGTTTGCCTATGTGATCGGCATGTTGCTGGGGCTGCCCGCCGGGTATTTCGGCGGCAAGATCGACACGGTGCTGTCGTTCATCGCCAACCTGATCCTGTCGTTCCCGGTGATCCTGCTGATGTTCCTCTTCGTCACACCGGGCATCCGCGATTATATCATGGTCGATTTTTCCTCCGACCTGACGCCGCAACCGCGCGATATCCTTCTGCCCGAGGTGGGCGGCGGCATCGTTCTGAGCGTGGCCCTGGCCTTTGTGCTGACGCTGATCTGGTCGAAAACCCGGACCCGGCCGCAAAAGGCCTTTGCCCTGATGGCGGTGCCGGTTGTGGTCTGGCTGATGCTGATCGGGGTGGTCACCTTCAACGCCGCGCCCACGCTGGCGCCCCCGCCCGAGGTGCTGATCGTCTTCGTCATGGTGGTCTTCGTGAACGCCCCCACGATGTTTCGCATCGTGCGCGGCCTGACGCTGGAAATTCAGACCCGCGACTATGTGGCCGCCGCCCAGACCCGTGGCGAAACCCCGTGGTACATCATGCTGTGGGAAATCATGCCAAACGCCCGCGGCCCGATCATCGTCGATTTCAGCCTGCGCATCGGCTATACCACCATCCTGTTGGGAACATTGGGATTTTTCGGAATCGGGCTGGGGTCTGAAAGCCCCGACTGGGGGCTGATGATCAATGACGGCCGACGGTTCCTGTCGTCCTTCCCGCATATGGCGCTGCCGCCCGCGTTTTCACTGATGAGCCTTGTGCTGGGGCTGAACCTGCTGGCCGACGGCCTGCGCGAAGAATCCCTGAAAGACTGAGGAGAGAGATCATGGCAAAATGGGATTATGATGGCCCCATCCTGGAAATCGACCGCCTCTCGATCAGCTTTTTCACACGGCTGCGCGAAATCCCGGCGGTGATGGATTTTTCGGTTCAGGTGCAACCGGGCGAAGCGGTGGGCCTTGTCGGTGAATCCGGCTGCGGCAAATCCACGGTCGCGCTGGGGGTGATGCAGGATCTGGGCGTGAACGGCCGCGTCGTTGGCGGCTCGATCAAGTTCAAGGGCCGCGATCTGGGCGAGATGAGCGACGAGGAACTGCGCGACCTGCGCGGTTCGGAAATCGCGATGATCTATCAGGAACCGATGGCCAGCCTGAACCCGGCGATGAAAATCGGCAAACAGCTGATGGAAGTGCCGATGATCCACGAAGGCGCCAGCGCGGATGAGGCCTATAAACAGGCGCTGCAGGTGGTCACGGACGTCCGCCTGCCCGACCCCGAGCGCATCCTGAAATCCTTTCCGCATCAACTGTCGGGCGGCCAGCAACAGCGGATCGTGATCGCCATGGCGCTGATGTCGAAGCCCAGCCTGCTGATCCTGGATGAACCGACCACAGCGCTTGATGTGACGGTCGAGGCGGGGATCGTCGATCTGGTCAAGGATCTGGGCAAGAAATACGGCACCTCGATGCTGTTCATCAGCCACAATCTGGGTCTGGTTCTGGAAACCTGCGACCGGTTGTGCGTGATGTATTCCGGCGAAGCGGTCGAACGCGGCTCGATCGAAGATGTGTTCGACCAGATGCAGCACCCCTATACGCAGGCCCTGTTCCGGTCGATCCCGCTGCCCGGGGCCGATAAGAACTCGCATCCTCTGGTGGCGATCCCCGGCAACTTCCCCCTGCCCCACGAACGCCCGCCGGGCTGCAACTTCGGGCCTCGCTGCGACTATTTCGAGGCGGGCCGCTGCGACGCGCAACCGATTGTGATGGAGGACGTGCCCGACAACGAACGCCATGCCTCGCGCTGTCTGAAGTTCAAGGAAATCGATTGGGACGCCCCGCTTGTGGTGCCGCAAAAGGCCGAAAAGACCGAGATTGGCAAAGTTGTCCTGAAAATGGACAACCTCAAGAAATACTACGAGGTCGCGGCCAACGCCCTGTTCGGCGGCGGCGACACCAAGGTCGTCAAAGCCAATGAAACCCTCAGCTTCGAGGCCCGCGAAAGCGAAACCCTGGCCATCGTCGGCGAAAGCGGCTGCGGTAAATCGACCTTCGCCAAGGTGCTAATGGGGCTGGAAACCGCGACCGACGGCAAGATCCTGCTGGACAACCGAGAAATTCAGGACATCGAGATTCAGGACCGCGATACCAAAACCGTCTCTGACATCCAGATGGTGTTCCAGAACCCGTTCGACACGCTGAACCCGTCGATGACCGTCGGCAGCCAGATCGTCCGCGCGCTGGACATCTTCGGCATCGGCGACAGCGACGCGGCCCGCAAGACCCGGATGCTGGAACTGCTGGATCTGGTCAAACTGCCGCGCGAATTCGCCGACCGCATGCCGCGCCAATTGTCCGGCGGGCAGAAACAGCGCGTGGGGATCGCCCGCGCCTTTGCCGGCGGCGCCCGCATCGTGGTGGCCGATGAACCGGTCTCGGCGCTGGACGTGTCGGTTCAGGCGGCGGTCACCGACCTGCTGATGGATATCCAGCGCGAAGAGAAAACCACCCTGCTGTTCATCAGCCACGACCTGTCGATCGTACGCTATCTCAGCGACCGGGTCATGGTGATGTACCTGGGCCATGTGGTGGAACTGGGCAGCACCGACCAGGTCTTCGCCCCGCCCTATCACCCCTATACCGAGGCGCTGCTATCGGCGGTCCCCATCGCCGACACCTCGGTCCAGAAAGAACGTATCGTGCTGGAAGGCGACATTCCCTCCGCCGTGAACCCGCCGCCGGGCTGCCCGTTCCAGACCCGCTGCCGCTGGAAATCCGAAGTCCCCGGCGGGCTCTGCGACACAGAAGTGCCGCCGGTGCGGTTTCTGGCCGAGGGTCATCAGGTCAAATGCCACCTGCCCGAAGACAGCTTCGCCAAGATGGAACCGGTGATCAAGGTCGCGGCGGAATAGCAGCCGTTCGCAGACGCCTCCGGCGGGAGTATTTGGACCAAAAAGAAACCCCGGGGGCCATACCCTGTTTCTTTTTGGCAAAAATACTCTCGCGCGAAGCGCGAAACAATGGCACGCAGTGCCCCCACTAAAACCGTGGCGCGGAACGCGCCTCAATGTGATGGGGCGCAGGTCAGCCTGTGGCCGGGCTTTCGGCCTTTTTCTCCCACCGACCGCTTTCTTCGGACCAGTATTGCGCCGGGGTGCCTGCGGCAGTCAGGGCTTTCCATTGGCCGCGCGCGGTGGCGACGGCGGCCTGATCATTGCCGTCGAACAGGATACAGACCCGTTCGAGGCTGGCGCAGTCTTCGGGTGTGACCTCGGCCCCGTCGATCGCCATCACACAGGCAGGTTCATTGGCGGCCTTGGCCTCGGTGGTCAGAAGAATGGGTTGATCCGCATCGAACCCGGTCCCGGCGCAGCCATGTGGCAGGAACCCGTCGTCGGGGCCCAGCCACAGCCGTTCATCCAGCCAGCGCAACCGTGCCTCGGTCGTGCCGCGCACAGCCACCCGCCACCCGGCACCGCGCGCCTTTTGCAGCAACGCCGGCAGGGTCACCTCAAGCGGTTGCCGGGTCAGGTGATAGAAATACGCAGCGCCCATCAGCCTTCGAATTTATCGCGGATCATCCGGTCCAGCGCCATGACCCCCCAGCCGGTGGCGCCTTTGGGCGCCAGGGTGGATTCTTTGGTCAGGCTGGCCACTCCGGCGATATCCAGATGGATCCAGGGGCATTCTTCCTTGACGAAGCGCTGCAGGAATTTGGCGGCGGTGATCGATCCCGCGGGTCGGCCGCCCACGTTTTTCACATCGGCGATGCGCGATTTCAGCTGTTCGTCATATCCCGGCGACAGCGGCAACCGCCAGGCGCCTTCGCCTTCGGCCTCGGCCGCCTTCAGAAAGGCGTTGCACAGCGCGTCATTGTTGGAAAACACCCCCGCGTTTTCATGGCCCAGCCCGATGATGACCGCGCCGGTCAGCGTGGCCAGATCGATCATGCCGCTGGGGTTGAACCGCTCTTGCGCGTACCACATCACATCGCACAGCACCAAACGGCCTTCGGCGTCGGTGTTGATCACCTCGACCGTATCACCCTTCATCGAGCGGACCACATCGCCGGGACGTTGGGCGCGCCCGTCAGGCATGTTTTCCACCAGACCGACCAGACCCACGACATTGGCCTTGGCCTTGCGCAGGGCCAGCGTGCGCATCACGCCCGAGACCACGCCCGCGCCGCCCATGTCCATGGTCATGTCTTCCATGCCGCCCGCGGGTTTGATCGAAATACCACCGGTGTCGAACACCACGCCCTTGCCGACCAGCGCCAGCGGCGCCTCATCCCCGCCGCCGTTCCATGTCATCACCACGACCTTGGAGGGGCTTTCCGATCCTTCGCCGACCGCCAGCAGGGTGCGCATGCCCAGTTTTGCCAGATCGGCCTCTTCCAGTATTTCGACCTCAAGACCCAATTCGTGCATCGCCGCAAGCCGGGCTGCAAAATCGTCGGTTGTCAGTACGTTGGCCGGTTCATTAACCAGATCGCGGGTAAAGAACACGCCCTCGACCACGGCCGCCAGCGGGGCGGATTGCGCTGCAACCTCTTCGGGTTTGGCAACCGCGAAGGTCACCGCACCGGGTGTTGTCTTGTCGCCGGTCTTATGGGCATCGAACCCATAGGCGCGCATCGCGAAGCCAAAGGCGATTTCAGAGCAACGGGTGTTGTTGCCCGCCATGACCAGACAATCATCCCCGCCCTGCAGCCGCGCCAGCGCGGCACCGGCCTTGCGCGCATCCGGCACTGTTGCCCGGCGGTTCAGCTTGACCACATCGACCGCATCGGCGGCAAAGCCCACCGGATAACCCAGCGTCTTGGCGTCGCCCTGTTTCATCTTGGAAAACGCCTCGCTGGCCACAAACCGGCCCAGGGCGCCTTTGGTCAGGCGGTTTACCCGGCGCGCTGCCAGCCCAAGCTTGCCTTCGCCTTCGACGAAAATGGCCACCCGCCCCTTGGCCGCAGCGATGGCATCAAGCTCGATCTCGGTAAAGCTGATCTGTGGGGGTGTGGTCATGGTGGTTTCCTCCGGGTGGGTTCAATAGTTATTCCTAGCGGCTGCCCGCCCCATTGGCCAGATAGCAGTTTTACCCGCTTCACAATTGGTCTAGGGTCGCCGTCAATCGAACTGGCCAGGGGGGTCTTGGTGCCAACATTTGACAGATATCTGCTGTCACAGCTTTTGGTGCTGTTTGGCTTTTTCTCGCTTGTTCTGGTGTCGGTCTATTGGGTCAACCGCGCGGTGGTGCTGTTCGAACAACTGATCGGCGACGGCCATTCCGCGCTGGTGTTTCTGGAATTCACCGCGCTGGCGCTGCCCAATGTGATACGTCTGGTGTTGCCGGTATCGGCCTTTGCCGCCACGGTCTATGTCATCAATCGGCTGACCACGGAAAGCGAGCTGGTGGTGGTTCAGGCGATGGGCTATTCGGGGTTCCGCCTGGTGCGTCCGGTGGTGATTTTCGGCCTGTTTGTCGCGCTTCTGGTCAGCGTGTTGAACCATGTTCTGGTGCCGATCAGCCGGGCCGAGCTGAACGATCGCCGGGCCGAGATTGCCGAAAACGTCACTTCGCGCCTGCTGACCGAAGGTCAGTTCCTGCATCCCGCCAATGGGATCACCTTTTACATCCGCGAAATCACGCCGCTGGGGGAATTGCAGGATGTGTTTCTGTCCGATTCCCGCACCCCCGACCAACGCACCACCTATACCGCAAAAAACGCCCTGTTGGTGCCCGGCGACGACGGACCCAAGCTGGTGATGTTCGACGGGCTGGCACAGACCCTGCGCATACCGACGCAAAGCCTGCTGACCACCAGCTTTCAGGATTCGGTCTATGATATCGCCGGACTGATGGGCAGCCCTGCAAAGACGCGCATCGGGATACAGGAACTGCCAACCTCGTCGCTGTTGCGGGCCCCCGACGATCTGTTGCGCCAAACCGGCAAGGATCGGGCCGAGTTCCTGTACGAAGGCCACGCACGCGTGGCCCAGCCGTTTCTGGCGGTCGCGGGGGCGATGATCGGGTTTGGGGCCCTGATGCTGGGGGGGTTCAGCCGGTTTGGTGTCTGGCGGCAAATCCTGTTGGCGATCGTGCTGTTGATCGTTGTGCAACTGCTGGACAATGCGATGGCGGATGTGGCCCGTCGCGGGGCCGGGTTCTGGCCGGTGGTCTACCTGCCGCCGGTGGCGGGTGTCGCCATGGCAAGCCTCATGATCTGGATCAGCGCCCGCCCCGGCCTGTTCCGGCGGCGCAGCGCCGTCACGGGGTCCGCGACATGAGGCTGCATTTCTATTTCGCGCGCAAATTTGCGCTGACGTTGCTGGCTGTGCTGGCCGTGTTCCTGACCATCCTGCTGTTGCTGGATGTGGTCGATCAGATACGCCGGTTCGACATCGGGTCGGTCGGCTTTGGTCAGGCGCTGCATCTGTCGGCGCTGAATGTGCCGGCTGCGCTGTATCGTATCCTGCCGCTGGTTGTCATTCTGGCCACGCTGGCGCTGTATCTGAACCTTGCCCGGACCAGCGAGCTGGTGATCACCCGCGCGGCGGGACGGTCGGCCCTGCGCAGTCTGGCAGCCCCGGTTCTGACGGCCTTTGTCGCCGGGTTGTTCTGCGTGGCCATCCTGAACCCGATCGTGGCCGCGACCTCGAAAACATACGAGGCGCTGTCCAGCACCTATAAAACCGGGTCGGCCAATGTGCTGTCGATCAGCCGCGAAGGGTTGTGGCTGCGTCAGGGCAGCGAGGACGGGCAGATGGTGATCCGCGCCGAACGGGTCAATCTGGATGGAACGGTCCTGTTCAACGTCACCTTCTATGGCTTTGGGAACAAGGGCGGCCCGTTGTACCGGATCGAGGCAAAAAGCGCCGAACTGGTCCCGGGGGCGTGGCAGATCACCGATGCCAAACGCTGGGTGTTTGCCACGGTCACCGGCAACCCGGAACGCGCGTCAACCCGGCATGCCGAACTGAGCCTACCGTCGGACCTGACCCGCGAGCGCATTCGCGACGGATTTGGCACGCCCTCTGCGATTGCGATCTGGGACCTGCCCGAATTCATCGCCTCGCTTGACCGGGCCGGGTTTTCGGCGCTGCAACACCGGATGTGGCTGCATATGGAACTGGCCCTGCCGCTGATCTTTGTAGCGATGGTGATGATCGGCGCAGGGTTCACCATGCGGCACACGCGGTTCGGCAAGACCGGCACGATGGTGATGATGGCGCTTGGCCTGGGGCTGGCGCTGTTTTTCCTGCGGAATTTCGCCCAGATATTGGGGGAAAACGGTCAAATTCCCGTCGCTCTGGCTGCGTGGAGCCCGCCGTTGATTGGTATTTTCTTGTCGCTTGGCCTGTTGCTGCATCTGGAGGACGGTTGATGCGCTGTCTGCTTGTTGTGCTGGGATGGCTTTTGGTGCCGCTGCTGGCCCATGCCCAGACCACACCCGCCACCCTGATCGCCGACCGCGTCACGGTCGAGGGCAACACCCGGCTGGTGGCCGAAGGCCATGTCGAAGTTCTGTACAACGACGACCGGCTCAGAGCGAGCCGGGTGACCTTTGACCAGGACACCGGCTTGCTGGAAATCGACGGGCCGCTGGTCATGACCTCGGGCGAGGATACGATTCTGATCGCCGACAGCGCCAGCCTGTCGCCCGAATTGACCGATGGGTTGTTACGCAGCGCCCGGTTGGTTCTGCAACAGCAATTGCAACTGGCCGCGGCCGAATTGCACCGCGTCGGCGGCCGCTATTCGGTGCTGGAAAAAACCGTGGCCTCGTCGTGTCAGGTCTGCGCCAACAACCCTGTGCCGCTGTGGCAGTTGCGCGCCCGCCGGATCGTGCACGACCAGCAGGAACGCCAGATCTATTTCGACCACACACGGTTCGAGGTTCTGGGCGTGCCGGTTTTCTATCTGCCGCGACTGCGCCTGCCCGACCCCACGCTGAAACGCGCCACCGGGTTTCTGACCCCGTCGCTGAAGTTCAGCAACGAACTGGGGACCGGGTTGAAAGTGCCGTATTTCATCACCCTGGGCGATCATGCCGATGTGACGCTGACCCCCTATTTTTCGACCGACCGCACCAGAACGCTGGAATTTCGCTATCGTCAGGCCTTTCGGACCGGCGAGATCGAATTCAACGGCGCGGTGTCGCGCGATGACCTGCGCCCGGGCGAGACCCGCAGTTATCTGTTTGGCAAGGGGACGTTCGATCTGCCACGGGACTATATCCTGTCATTCAATCTGGAATCCGTGTCGGACCGGTCCTATCTGCGCGACTATGACTATTCGAACAAGGACCGGCTTTCCAGTTCCGTCGATATTTCGCGGACCCGCCGCGACGAATTCATCATTGCCGAGCTGATCCACCTGCGGTCGCTGCGCACCTCGGAAAACAACCGGACACTGCCCACCTCGATCGCACAATCGACCTATCACCGGCGGCTCTACCCCGCGGCGGTGGGGGGCGTTGTCGATCTGCAGCTTCAGGCGCTTGGCTATGCCCGCACTTCCGATGGCGATGTGATCGGCCGGGATGTGTCGCGCCTGTCAGGACAGGCCGCATGGCAACGCGGCTGGACCACCCGCGCCGGGATGCAGCTGACCGCGCAGACCGAGCTTAATCTGGATTACTATGCGATTTCCGACGACAGCACATTCGCCAATTCGATCACGCGCGCGACCCCGTTTGCAGCGGTCGAACTGCGCTGGCCGTTCAGCAAGACCACCGGCACCGGGGTCACCCATGTTCTGGAACCCGTGGCCCAACTGGCCTGGAGCCCGACCGAAAGCGAAAACGTCCCGAACGAAGACAGCCTGTCCACCGAGTTGGACGAAGGCAATCTGTATGCGCTGAACAGGTTCCCCGGCAGGGATGCCTTTGAACGCGGGCTGCGCGGAAACCTTGGCCTTGGCTGGACCCGGTACGATCCGGCGGGATGGTCGTTGGGCACGACGGTCGGCCGGGTTTTCTATGCCGAAAACCTGAACCAGTTCCCCACCGGATCGGGGCTGGAAGGCACCAGTTCCGACTGGCTGGCGATGGTGCAACTGCGCACGGCCGGAAATCTGGAACTGACAAACCGGGCCATTTTTGACGATGGGCTTGGCTTTACCCGCGATGAATTGCGCCTAAGCTGGTTCAACGACACGTTCGATCTGTCGTCCACCTATATCTGGCAAGAGGCCAACATCCGGGAAGACCGGCCAAGGGACAGCTCGGAATGGACCTTTGCCGGGTCGTATAAATTCAGACCGAACTGGAAAGCCAAATCAAACTGGCGATATGACTTTATCGGCGACCGGGCCCAGCGGGCCGGGCTGGGGCTTCAGTATGCGAACGAATGTATCCTGGTCGATGTTTCCCTCTCGCGTCGGTTTACATCCTCGACTAATGTGAGCCCAAGAACGGACTTCGGTCTATCGGTATCCCTGAACGGGTTCGGCTCTGGCAGTGATGGAACAACCTTCCGCCGCAGCTGTGCCCGGTATTGAACAGAGCAGAACGGACAGTGCGCATGACCCGCCTATTTGGTGCCCTCCTTGTATCGCTTATCTCTTTGGCCCATCCGCTGGCCGCACAAGACGGCGGCCCCTTTTCGCCGCGCCTGATCGTAAGCGGCAGCGCGATTACAAATTACGAAGTTGATCAGCGGATGCGGTTTTTGCGGCTGTTGAACACCCCCGGCAATATCGAAGAGGGCGCCGTTGAGGCCCTGATCGAGGACCGCCTGCGTCTGGACGCGGGAAAGCTGATGGGCATCAGCGCCCCCGAAGAGCTTGTGCTGGAGGGAATGGCAGAATTTGCATCGCGGGCGGATTTGTCGGTCGATGAATTTGTAAAGGCCATCGCAGAGGGCGGTATCGAACGCGACACCTTCTATGATTTCGTCGAGGCCGGCGTGGTCTGGCGCGAGGTGATCCGCGCCCGGTTCGGCCCCCGGTCCCAGATCACCGAGGCCGAGATTGACCGCGCCCTTGCCCTGTCTTCGCAACGCGGCGGCGCGCGGGTCCTGTTGTCGGAAATCATCCTGCGGGCCGATACCCCGGCCTTCAAGGCGCAATCCGAGGCCCTGGCCGAACGGCTGAGCCGTGAAATCACGACCCCCGCGGCCTTCGCCGCCGCGGCCCGGCGCTATTCGGTATCGGGGTCGCGCGGACGGGGCGGGCGCATTGACTGGCTGGAGCTGTCGAACCTGCCGCCGCAACTGTCGTCCTTGGTGCTGTCGCTTGGCCCCGGCGAAGTGACCGAACCGGTTCCCATCCCCAATGCCATCGCGCTGTTCCAACTGCGGGCCATTGAAGAGCTGGACGCAAACACGCCCGACACGCTGGCCGTTGAATACGCGCAATTCCTGTTGCCCGCCGGGGCATCCGCCGAGGCCCAGAAGGTGGTGCAGTGGATCGATGCCTGCGATGATCTTTACGGTGTGGCCAAAGGCCTGCCCGAAGATCGTTTGCTGCGCGATACCAAACCGGTGGCCGAGCTGCCGCAGGATATCGCGCTGGAGCTGGCAAAACTGGACGAAGGTGAAACCAGCATCCTGAATCGTGGCGCGGCAACCGTGGTCCTGATGCTGTGCGGACGCACCCCCGATCTGGGCGAAGACGTGGACCGCGACACGGTGCGCAACCGGCTTCGGAACCAGCGGCTGGCCTCTTACGCCGATGGCTATCTGGCCGAGCTGCGGTCCGACGCGATCATCCAGCAGAAATGACCCATGCGCCCATCGCCTTGACTGCGGGCGAGCCTGCGGGCATCGGTCCCGAGATCACCGTAAAAGCATGGGAAACCCTGCGCGCGGAACTGCCGTTTTTCTGGATCGGCGATCCGGGGCATCTGCCGCCGGGGACGCCGATTGCCGAAATCACCGACCCGGCGCAGGCGGCAGGGATCAGCGCCTCTGCCCTGCCCGTACTGCGCCAGCCCTATCCGGCCCCCGCAACGCCCGGCACACCCGATCCGGCCAATGCGGCAGCGGTGATCGAGGGCATCGCATTGGCGGTTTCGCTGGTGCAATCGGGTGCGGCCAGCGCCGTCTGCACCAATCCGATCAACAAGAAAGCGCTGAAGGACGGCGCGGATTTCGCCTATCCCGGCCATACCGAATATCTGGCCGCTTTGGCGGGTGTCGACCGCGTGGTGATGATGCTGGCCTGCGATGCGCTGAAGGTGGTGCCGGTCACCATCCATATTCCGCTATCCGAAGTGCCGCAGGCCCTGACGCCCAAGGCCCTGACGGACACCATCCGGATCACCCATGCCGCCCTGCAACGCGATTTCGGAATCGCGGCCCCGCGGATTGCCGTGGCCGGGCTGAACCCCCATGCGGGCGAAGGCGGCGCGATGGGGACCGAGGAAATCTCGATGATCATCCCCGCGCTTGAGGCCCTGCGCGCCGAGGGGCTGGACCTGATCGGCCCCCTGCCCGCCGACACGATGTTTCATGCCGCCGCCCGCCGCCACTATGATGTGGCGGTGGCGATGTATCACGATCAGGCGCTGATCCCGATCAAGACGCTGGATTTCTCGGGCGGTGTGAATGTGACACTGGGCCTGCCTTTTGTGCGCACCTCGCCCGATCACGGCACCGCCTTTGACATCGCGGGCAGTGGCGCGGCCGAGGCCACCAGCCTGATTGCCGCCCTGCGCATGGCCGACCGGATGACCGCGCGGCACCGGAGCGCGTCGTGATCGCGCGCGGGACCAGGGGGGCGCTGCCCCCGTCGCCCCTGCGCGGGGCGACTCCCCCGAGGTATTTGCGCCAAGATGAAAAGGCCTGCGATGGCCACGATTGACAACCTTCCCCCCCTGCGCGAGGTGATCGCGACCCATGAGCTGTCGGCCAAAAAGGCGCTGGGGCAGAATTTCCTGCTGGATCTGAACCTGACCGCCAAAATCGCGCGACAGGCCGGCGATCTGAGCGGCTGCGACGTGTTGGAGATTGGCCCCGGCCCCGGCGGGCTGACCCGTGGCCTGCTGGCCGAAGGGGCGCGGCGGGTGCTGGCGATTGAAAAGGACGCGCGTTGCCTGCCAGCACTTGCCGAAATCGCGGAGGCCTATCCGGGTCGGTTGCAGGTTCTGAACGCCGATGCGTTGCAGGTGGATGCCACCCAATATCTGACGCCGCCGATCCGGGTGGTGGCCAATCTGCCCTATAATGTCGGCACCGAATTGCTGGTGCGCTGGCTGACGCCCGAGGTCTGGCCGCCGTTCTGGGATAGCCTGACGCTGATGTTTCAAAAAGAGGTGGCCGAGCGGATCGTGGCGACACCGGGGTCCAAAGCCTATGGTCGGCTGGCCATTCTGGCCCAATGGCGGGCCGAGGCCAGGATCGTGATGACCCTGCCGCCCGAGGCCTTTACCCCGCCGCCCAAAATCCATTCCGCCGTGGTGCATCTGACCCGGCGCGACGCACCGGCGTTTCCGGCGGATGCGGCCACGCTGAGCCGTCTGGTGGCGGCCGCGTTCAACCAGCGCCGCAAAATGCTGCGCGCCAGCCTGAAGGGCGCCGCCCCTGATATCGAGGACAAGCTGCGCGCGGCGGGGCTGGACCCCACCCTGCGGGCCGAACAGGTGCCGCTGGAAGGGTTCTGCGCCCTGGCGCGGATCGTCAAACCCTGACACGAAAAAGGGCAGCCCGTGGCTGCCCATTTGTCGATCGGTAACCGTTATTCCGCGGCCGGGGCCTCGGGCACGGAAACCTCGGGCGCGTCTTCGGCCTTGGCTTCCCGTGGCGGTCTGGGTTTGCGCGGAGCGCGGCGTTTGGGCGCAGGTTTTTCTTCGGGTGTTTCCACCAGACCTGAATCTTCGGATGTATCGGACATGTCCATCACATCGTTTGCCGCGCGGGCCGGAGCCTCGGGGGTCTGCTCTTCCTGCCGGACAGCGGGCTGTTCGGTCGGCTGAGGCCGGTTGTCTGCGTGCTGTTCGCGCGGCTGTTGTTGCCGTTCGCGATTTTGCTGTTCCTGCTGTTCGCGGCGCGCGTCTTGTTCGCGCTGTGCTTCGCTGAGCATCCGGGTGTAATGTTCCGCGTGCTGCTGAAAGTTTTCAGCTGCCACACGGTCATTCGACAAATGCCCGTCGCGGGCAAGTTGACTGTATTTTTCAATGATTTGCTGCGGGGTACCGCGCACCTTACCCTCGGGTCCTGAACTGTCAAAAACGCGATTGACGATATTGCCGACGGAGCGTGTGCGGTTAGATTTCGACCGCGAACGTGACTTAGATGATCTCATGTTTTTCTGGTATCCAGCCTTATCTTGGCTTCTTGTGACCCGTTCCACGCCTCTTGCATGGGGTTACACCGGGTCTGGGCGATTGTCTGGCTTACGTGTGAGGGGGGCCGCATAATGCATCCCGCCGATCACTTGTCCGAATAACCATGCCACCGACGTTAAGACAAGCGAAAAATGCAGGCCATCGGTGAATTCCACCCGCATGGCGGAGAGTTGACCACCAAATCATGAAGATTTTATGGCCTGCGTTGTGCAACGACAACACGGTCTCTGCCATCAATGTCGGGATGGGTGGCGATGTTTACAAGCCCGGCCTTCTGAAACAGGTCAGAAACCGCGCGGGCCTGCGTGGGGCCGATTTCCACCATCAGGTGCCCGCCCGGCGCCAGATGCGCCACTGCCCCGGCTGATATCGCCCGGTAGGCGTCCAGCCCGTCGCCGCCGTCGGTCAGCGCGATATGCGGTTCCCAATCGCGCACCTCGGGCGCCAGACCCGGCATTTCATCGGCGGCGATATAGGGCGGGTTGGACACGATCAGATCGAAGCGGCCGGTGACGGGCGCGAACCACGCGCCCTGCACCAGTTCCGCCTGATCAAGGCCCAGCCGGTCGCGGTTGACCCGGGCCACGTCCAGCGCAGCGGCAGAGACATCGACCCCGGAGCCCCGCGCGCCGGGGCGTTCGGCCAGCAGGCTGAACAGGATGCAGCCCGTCCCGGTGCCGAGATCCAGCACGGTGTCAAACGGCACTTTCAGGGCGCAGTCGATCAGGGTCTCGGTATCGGGGCGCGGGTCCAGAACATCCGGGGTGACGTGGAAATCGCGGCCAAAGAAGGCACGCGTGCCGGTGATCTGGGCGACCGGTTGCCGGTCCAGCCGCCGGGCCAGCGCCCGTTCGAAATCGTTCTGCGCGTCGGGGGTCAGAGGATCGGACAAGACAAGCGTCAAACGCCCCGCGTCAATCCCGATCACATGGGCCAGCAACCGCCGGGCATCGCGCGCCGGATCGGCAATGCCGCCCGCGCGCAAACGGGCAATGGCGGCAGCCAGCGCCTGATTGCCGGTCACGCGCCCATCTCGGCCAGTTTGCGGGCCTGATCGTCGGCGATCAGCGCATCGATCACCTCGTCCAGATCGCCCGCCATGACCTGATCCAGCTTGTAAAGCGTCAGGTTGATGCGGTGGTCGGTCATCCGACCTTGCGGGAAATTATAGGTCCGGATGCGTTCCGAACGGTCGCCCGTGCCCACCTGCGATTTGCGATCGGCGGAACGTTCGTCATCGACCCGCTGGCGTTCCAGATCATACAGCCGCGAGCGCAGCACCTGCATCGCGATTTCACGGTTGCGGTGCTGGGATTTCTCAGAGCTGGTCACGACGATGCCGCTGGGAATATGGGTGATGCGCACGGCGGAATCGGTGGTGTTGACGTGCTGCCCCCCGGCCCCGCTGGCGCGCATCGTGTCGATGCGGATGTCGGTGGTCGGGATGTCGATATCGACGTCTTCGGCCTCGGGCAGCACGGCGACGGTGGCCGCCGAGGTATGGATGCGCCCGCCGGATTCGGTGGTCGGCACCCGTTGCACCCGGTGCACACCGGATTCGAATTTCAGCCGGGCAAAGACCCCGGCCCCGCGCACGTTGGCCACGACCTCTTTGATGCCGCCCAATTCGCTTTGCGCCTCTTCGATGATGTCGAACTGCCAGCCCTGCGCCTCGGCATAGCGTTGGTACATCCGCAGCAGATCGCCCGCGAACAATGCAGCCTCGTCCCCGCCCGTCCCCGGACGGATTTCGATGATCGCGGGGCGCGCGTCGGCGGCATCCTTGGGCAGCAGTGCCAGTTGCAGCTCTTGCTCCAGCTCGGGCACGCGGTCGCGCAGCATCGGCAGTTCTTCTTCGGCCAGCGCCTTCATTTCGGGGTCGGCCAGCATCTGCTCGGCCTCGGCGATATCGTCCAGCAACTGCCGATAGGCGGCGATTTCATCGGCCACCGGTTTCAGTTCGGCATATTCGCGGCTGATCTGGGCGAAATCCTGATCCGCCCCCTGCGAGAGCTTGGCCTCAAGGAATTGAAACCGCTGGGTGATCTGATCGAGTTTATCAAAGGGAACCATGACGTTCTTTTGACCAAGCCCATGGCAGCGTCAAGGGCGCAATGGCGCAAAAATATGCTATATATGAGGAATGGCACGTCTGATTTTACTGCTTTGCCTGATGGCAAACCCGGTCATTGCGGATGTGATCGCCCCCGGTGGTCGCACCATCGATTGCTATTGCACCGACAGCAAAGGCGGCCGGGTGGAACTGGGTGAATCCATCTGCCTGTATGTCGATGGCCGCGCCTTCATGGCCCATTGCGAAATGGCGTTGAACAACCCGATCTGGCGCGATACCGGCGAAGGCTGCGCCTCGTCATCCCTGATCGAGCGATTGAAGCCAGCGCGTGACACGGGCCTTGTTTACCCCAAAATCTGATTTTCCGAACCGCAGCCGGGCGTTGATCGCCAGTCGGGACCCGTCGGTATCTTTGATCGCCTTGACCGTGGTGTAATCGGGAAACCCCCAGAACGCCGAGCGGGTGACATAGGTGATCATGCCCTGCCCCACATCGCCCGCCAACACCTGCGTGCGCGGCGTTGCCCGGGCGATCCGGTCAAATTTTGCCAGTAGTTCAGAGGGCGGCAGGTCATAGACATCCGTGATCAGGCGCACCCCGCCGGGATGGTCCTGCACCCCCGGCACCAAGATTTCCGGGGCCTGATGCCAGCGCGCGATATCGCTGGGCGCCAGCCGCACCCACAGCATCAACCCCGCCAGAGCAACCGCAATTCCGATCAGCAGATACACCATGCGCGCGCCCATCATCGGTTGCGTTTGTTCCAGCACCACAGGCACATCAGGGCGACGGCCACATGCGCCCCGGCAATCGCCGTGGCCCCGGTGGTGTCAAAGGGCGGCGACACTTCGACCACATCGCCGCCGACCATGTTGATCCCGGCCAGATCGCGCAGCATCGCCGCGGCCTGCGCGCTGCTCAGCCCGCCCCAGACCGGGGTACCGGTGCCGGGCGCAAAGGCCGGGTCCAGCGCGTCGATATCGAAACTGACATAGGTCGGGTGATCGCCGACCACCGATTTGATTTTCTCGACGGCGGCGCGGGTCCCCATCTCATGCACCTCGCGGGCATCGATAATGTGAACGCCCATCGTATCGGGGTTGTCGGTGCGAATGCCGATCTGGACCGAGCGCGCGGGATCGATCAGCCCCGCCTTGACCGCCTTGTAGAACATGGTTCCGTGGTCGATCCGGTCGAAATCATCATCGACCCATGTGTCCGAATGCGCATCGAATTGCACCAGCGACAGCGGCCCGAATTTTTCGGCATAGGCGCGCAGGATCGGGAATGAGATATAGTGGTCGCCGCCCAGCGTCAGGCTGGCCGCGCCTGCATTCAGGATGCCCGTGATGTGCCGGGTCAATGCCGCCGGGAAATCCGCAATCTGTGCGTAATCAAACGCCATGTCGCCGTAATCGACGATGTCGAATTCATCGACCGGGTTGAACCCCCAGCCATAGGGCGCATCGGGCGCCTGCAGGGTCGACGCCTCGCGGATCGCGCGCGGCCCCAGCCGGGTGCCGGGCCGGTTGGTAACGGCCAGATCAAAGGGGATACCGGTGACCGCCAGATCGACGCCGGTCAGATCCTTGGTATAGCTGCGGCGCAGGAAACTGGTGACCCCGCCAAAAGTGTTTTCAAACGACAGCCCGCGATGAGTCTTGCGGGTGATGGCGCCATCCACATCTGTTTTCGCGTCTTCCAATGCCATTGATGCGGCCTCCTTGCCGTGATCTGTTCAGCGATACCTTAGACGGCCCGACCGCCATGACCAGCCCCGGTTTACGGGGTTTGCGTGGTCACATCATGCCCGTAAAGCCAATCGAACCGGCCCAGCATCCGGTCCGGCGCCATCGCCCCTGCCAGCCGCAGCGCCGAATGCGCGGCAAAGCGCAGCGGCGGGAAGCTCAGGTGATAGTTGCGCGCGTTTTTCGATGCTGTGTCCACGATCCGGGCACAGCGGTCGCGGCGCGCAGCCTGATAGGCGGCAAAGGCGGCGCCGGTCGTGTCATGGGCGGCCAGTGCGGCGGCCAGAACCCAGGCATCCTCCAGTGCCATATTGGCACCCTGGGCCAGAAACGGCAGCGTCGGATGGGCCGCGTCGCCCAGAATCACCGCCGGCCCCTTGTGCCAGTGTTGGGCAACCGGATGGCGATGCAGCCCCCACAGATGCACCTTGTCGACCCGCGCCAGCATGGCCTGCACGCGCGGCGCGAAGCCTGCAAAGGCGGCGCGCAGGTTGTCCGGATCATCGCGATGATACCAGCCTTCGTCGGTCCAGGCGGCGCGTTCTTCGACCGCCACGATGTTCAGATCGGCCCCGCCGCGCAGCGGATAGCTGACCAGATGCCGTCCGGGGCCCATGTGGACCGTCGCCACCGGGGCGGCATCGCCATCGGCGGGCACCACCGCCCGCCAGGCGACCTGCCGCGTGAAAAACGGCTTTGCGACGCCGTTAAGCCTGGCCCGCACCAGCGACCGGCCGCCATCCGCCCCGATCAGCAACGGCGTCTTCAGCCGCGCGCCCAGATCGGTGGTCAGACAGGCGCCATCGTCGGTCAGTTCCAATCCGGTCGCCCGGTGCAACAGCCGCAGTTTGACCCCGGCGGCGCGCGCGGCAGTGGCCAGCATGTCAATCAGATCGGCGCGGTGCAGAAAATAATAGGGCACGGGCGTCTGTGTCAGGTCCAGCTGCACCACCGCCCGCCCGGCACGGTAATCGCGCAGCGCCACGCCTTCGGCCCGGACCCCGCATTCGGCAAGCGCATCGCCCAGCCCAAGCGCGCGCAGAACCACGACCCCATTGGGGCTGATCTGCAACCCGGCGCCGACTTCGCGGATGGCTTCGGCCTGTTCCAGAACGGTGACTTGCGCGCCCCGGCGGGCCAAGGCGATCGACACCGCCAGCCCGGCAATGCCCCCCCCCAGAACCGTAATTTCGCGGCCAATCAGCACAGTATCATCCCCTTGAAACAAACACCGGGGCGCTGGGCCCCGGTGTCTGATCGTATCCGTTTTCCCCGAAACCTTAGTCGTCGCGGTGAACTTTTTCCCGCCGCTCATGACGTTCCTGCGCCTCAAGGCTCAGGGTGGTCGTGGGCCGCGCATCCAACCGTTTCAACGAAATCGGTTCGCCCGTATCCTGACAATACCCATATTCGCCTTCGTCGATCCGGCGCAGGGCCGATTCGATTTTGGCGACCAGCTTGCGCTGGCGATCGCGAATGCGCAGTTCCAACGCTCGGTCGGTTTCTTCGCTGGCGCGATCGGCAATGTCGGGGATATTTCGGGTACCGTCCTGCAAACCTTCGATGGTCAGTTTGCTTTCGTCCATCAGGTCGGATTTCAGTGCCAGCAGCTTGCGCCGAAAATACTCAAGCTGCAATTCGTTCATAAACGGCTCGCCCTCGGCAGGACGATAATCATCGGGCAAAAAAACTTCAGCCTTCATACCTGCTCCCTTTCGCAGGCCGGGCCCGTGTGTGTTCGTAAGGTCAGTCACCCGGCTCTCCTGCGGCTGCATGTACCCCAATGCGACTTGGTTGTCACTAGCATAGTGTTGGGTTCAAGGCATTTTGTAGGCCTGCTAAGGTCATCTCAATGACGCACGCTAGGGGTTAGAAAAAACGATGAAATTTGCCGGAACCGATTCGTATGTGGCAACGGATGATCTGTCGATCGCTGTTAACGCCGCGGTAACTTTGGAACGCCCGCTTCTGGTAAAGGGGGAACCGGGCACAGGCAAAACCGAACTGGCGCGTCAGGTGTCGGCGGCTTTGGGCCTGCCGATGATCGAATGGCACATCAAATCCACGACCCGCGCGCAACAGGGTCTGTATGAATATGACGCCGTCAGCCGGTTGCGTGACAGCCAGCTGGGCGACGAACGGGTGCATGACGTCAAAAACTATATCCGCAAGGGCAAGCTGTGGCAGGCTTTCGCGGCAGAGGGCAAAACCGTTCTGCTGATCGATGAGATCGACAAGGCCGATATCGAGTTTCCGAACGACCTGCTGCAAGAGCTCGACCGGATGGAGTTTCACGTCTATGAGACCGGCGAAACCATCCGCGCCCGGACCCGCCCGGTGGTGATCATCACCTCGAACAACGAAAAGGAACTGCCCGACGCGTTTCTGCGGCGCTGTTTCTTTCACTATATCCGGTTTCCCGACCTTGAGACCATGAAACAGATCGTGGCGGTGCATTACCCCGATCTGAAGGACCGGTTGCTGACCACGGCGCTGACCCAGTTCTACGAATTGCGCGACACTGCGGGGCTGAAAAAGAAACCCTCGACCTCGGAGGTGTTGGATTGGCTGAAACTGTTGCTGGCCGAGGATCTGACGGCCGAAGACCTGCAGCGCGACAGCACCAACGCCCTGCCCAAACTGCACGGCGCGCTGCTGAAGAACGAACAGGATGTGCAACTTTTCGAACGGCTGGCCTTCATGGCGCGGCGTCAACGATAAATGCGCGCAGCCCCTCGTCCTTTGCCGCCCACCGTTCTAAGTTGAACGAAACACTATTCCAAAGGCCTGCGCCATGCCCGATCTCGTGATCCGCCCACTGACCGAAGTCGACAAACCGCACTGGCGGCGGTTGTGGACCGATTATCTGACGTTCTATGAGTCGTCCGTGGACGACGCAGTCTATCACAGCAGCTTTGCGCGGATGCTGGGCGACGATCCGCAGGATTTCAACGGGTTGCTGGCGGTGCTGGACGGGCGCCCGGTGGGGTTGGTCCACTATCTGTTTCACCGCCACGGCTGGAAGGTCGAAAACGTCTGTTACCTGCAGGACCTTTACGCCGATCCCGACGTACGCGGTATGGGCGTGGGCCGCGCCTTGATCGAGGCCGTGTATACCGAGGCGGACAAGGCGGGCGCCCCCGCCGTTTACTGGCTGACACAGGATTTCAACACCACCGCCCGGCGGCTGTACGATCAGATCGGCAGCAAAACCCCCTTTATAAAATACGTGCGCGGATGAGAGTGACCCGTCACCTTGCCGTTCTGGCCTGTCTGGTCCTGGGCGCCTGCGGCACCGCCACCGTGACCGAGGTCCCGGAACGTAATGAGGCGACGCAGGCGCTACCGCCGATGAAAACCTTTTCCGCCCCGCGGGTCACGGCGCCCGCCCGGTCCAACGCTGCCATCGCGCGGGATTTTCTGGACCTGACATTTGAAATGGAAAGCGGCCGCACCGTGCCGGTGATGACGCGGTTTTCCGGCACGGTCACGGTGCGCGTTACCGGCAACCCGCCCGCCAGCCTTGCGCCCGATCTGAACGCGCTGCTAACGCGCCTGCGGTCCGAGGCGGGCATTTCCATCCGGCAGGTCGGCCCGGACGAAGAGGCCAATATCACGATCGAGGCCCTGCCCCGCAGCACCTTGCAGCGGCTGGTGCCGCAGGCCGCCTGTTTCGTGGTGCCACGGGTCACGACATGGGCCGATTACAAACGCCAGCGCCGGTCGCAAATCGTCGATTGGGCCACGCTGACCACCCGTACCCGCGCCGCGATCTTCCTGCCCAATGACGTCAGCCCGCAAGAGGTGCGCGACTGTCTGCACGAAGAACTGGCGCAGGCGCTGGGGCCGCTGAACGATCTTTACCGGCTGCCCGACAGTGTCTTTAACGACGATAATTTCCACACGGTGCTGACCGGGTTCGACATGCTGATCCTGCGGGTGTACTACGCGCCGGAATTGCAAAACGGCATGTCCCGGTCGCAGGTCGCGGCCCGTTTGCCGGCGGTTCTGGCGCGTCTGAACCCGCGCGGGCAACGCCCCAGCGGCCCCCTGCTGGCAAAAACGCCGCGTCCCTGGATCGACGCCATCGAAACCGCGCTGGGTCCGGGGGCGGGCCGTGCCCGCCGTCGCAACGCCGCCAATGCCGCCGTTGCCATTGCGGCGCAACAGGGATGGCGCGACAGCCGGCTGGCGTTCAGCCTGTTCGTGCAGGGCCGGATGGTTCTGCCCGACGACCCCGACCGCGCGCTGTCGGCTTTCCTGCAAGCCTCTGATATCTATGACAACCTGCCGGGGACCGAGCTTCAGGCCGCGCATGTGTCGCTGCATCTGTCGGCCTTTGCGCTGTCTTCGGGCCAGCCCGATGTGGCCCTGACCCTGATCAACACCTACCTGCCGCCCGTGGCACAGGCGCAGAACGCCGCGCTGATGGCCACGATGATGATGATCAAGGCCGAAGCGCTGGACGCGCTGAACCGCCCGGCCGAGGCACGCGCCGTTCGGCTCGACAGTCTGGGGTGGGCGCGCTATGGCTTTGGATCGGATCGCGAGGTGCGGATACGCCTGCGCGAAATTGCGGCTCTTGGAACCCGGAGACAGACATGATCGTTATTGCTGGCCTTTTATGTGGCATCGCCTGGGGCGCCACCATCGCCAAACGGCGCAAGGGCACCGGGCTGGACATGGCGCAATATGCCGCCGGGTACGGCATCGCCTTTGCCCTGCTGGGCCTGTTTGTCACGATCTTTGTGGAACGTCTGCTGTAGCCCATGTTTCTGCCGTTCTTTCAGACCCTGCGCGATACCGGCATCCCGGTTTCCCTGCGCGAATACCTTGGGTTTCTGGAGGGCGTCAGCCGTGGCCTTGTCACCTATGACATCGAAGGGTTCTACTATCTGGCCCGCACCGCGATGGTCAAAGACGAACGCCATTTGGACCGGTTCGACCGCGCCTTTGCCAAAAGCTTTGAGGGCCTGCAAAATATCGGGATCGAACAGGTGCTGGAATCCGTGGACCTGCCGCAGGACTGGCTGGAGAAAATGGCCGAAAAGCACCTGAGCCCGGAAGAAATGGCCGAGATCAAGGCGCTGGGCGGGTTCGACAAGCTGATGGACACGCTGCGCGAACGGCTGAAGGAACAGCAGGGCCGCCATCAGGGCGGCAGCAAATGGATCGGCACGGCGGGCACCTCGCCCTTCGGCGCCTATGGCTACAACCCCGAAGGCGTGCGCATCGGTCAGGACGAATCGCGCCACCAGCGCGCGGTCAAGGTCTGGGACAAACGCGAGTTTCGCAATTTCGACGATACCGTCGAACTGGGCACCCGCAACATCAAGGTGGCGCTGAAACGCCTGCGCCGCTGGGCCCGCGATGGCGCCGCCGAGGAACTGGACCTGGACGGCACGATCCGCGCCACCGCCGATCACGGCTATCTGGATGTGCAAACCCGACCCGAACGGCGCAACGCGGTCAAGGTGCTGTTGTTTCTGGATGTGGGCGGGTCGATGGACCCCTATATCAAACTGGTCGAAGAGTTGTTTTCCGCCGCCCGCGCCGAATTCAAACACCTTGAATATTACTATTTCCACAATTGCCTGTACGAAGGCGTGTGGCGTGACAACGCCCGCCGCTGGAACGCTCAGATTCCGACGGACGAGGTGCTGCGCACCTATGGGCCGGATTACAAATGTATCTTTGTCGGCGATGCCTCGATGTCACCTTACGAGGTTGCGATGCCCGGCGGCGCGAATGAGCATTGGAACCAGGAGGCAGGCCAGGTCTGGCTGCAACGCGCCCGCGCCCAATGGCCCGCCCATCTGTGGCTGAACCCCCTGCCCGAACCCCATTGGCGACATACCCAATCGGTGCAGATGATCCGCGAGATATTCGAGGATCGGATGGTCCCGATGACCCTGCAGGGGATCGAACGCGGAATGAAGGAGCTGGGGCGCTAAGCGCCTTTCAGGCGATCAGGGCGGGCATTCCGCTGCGCACCGCCGCTTCGCAGGCCAGCGCCAGCGCCTTGCGGTGGGTGAAATCCGCAGCACAAAGCGGCGGATGATAGATCACCTCGACTGATCCCTGCCGCCGGGCGGCCAGAACCTTCAGCACATGCGGCCCGAAGCCCATGTCCCCCCACCAGCCGTAAAAGCTTGGCTCGTCGACGTCATCCGGCGCGCGGTAGACCACGGTCACCGGCTGGATATGCAGGGTGTCGCGCAGCTCATCACTTAGGAATGCCGCGAACAGCGTCGATTTGAACGGCAACACCCGCTGCCCGTCGGTCGAGGTGCCTTCGGGAAAGAACAACAGCTTGTGCCCGGCCTTCAGCCGCGCCTGAAACAGCGCGGTCTGGGCCCGCGCCTCGCGCCGGTCGCGGTTGATGAAAACCGTGCCGGTTGCGCGGGCCAGCGCGCCGATCCCGGGCCAGCCCGCGACCTCGGATTTCGACACGAAATAGATGCGCTTGCGGGCGTTCAGCGTGAAGATGTCCAGCCAGCTTGCGTGATTGGCAACCACCGCGCCGGGTTCGGTCATCAGACTGCCGGTCATCCGGTAGGGCATGCGCAGAATGACAAAGGCCGAGCGGCAGACAAACTGGGTGATATGCGGTGTCAGCGGGCGGCGCAGACCATACAGCGGGCGTTCAACCAGCCGCACCAGCAGCAACAGCAACAGGCAGCTCAGGATCAGTGCGATCAGCAGACCACCGCGCCAAAGCACCCGCAGCCACCCCGCCGCTGTGATCGGCTGAGCGGGCGGCGGCGGAACGTCGTCGGGGTTCCAGACCGGGCTCACGCAGGGGTATCCCTGGTATACCGCGCGCG
Organism: uncultured Paracoccaceae bacterium; assembly: GCA_947500775.1. Lineage (GTDB taxonomy): Bacteria > Pseudomonadota > Alphaproteobacteria > Rhodobacterales > Rhodobacteraceae > CANMTD01. Next base: position 357,770 of record CANMTD010000002.1, on the reverse strand, counting down.
GTTCTTGGCGTTCATCCGGGCGGTATCGACCAGCAGGCAGACATCGGTGGTGTTGAACGCGTGGTCGACAAACGCCCCCTCACCCACATAGCCGCCAAGCCGCAGATAGGCCTTGATCAGCGCCGGTGTCGCCAGCATCGCGGCCTTGCGGTCCAGCGCGTCCTTTTCCAGCAGATCCATCCGCTGAAAATGATCGGGCTGCGCCCGCACCCGCAGGTCTTGGGGCGCCAGATGATAATGATGCAGATAAGACAGCGCCATCTCCAGCGCCTTGATGTCGGTGCCGTGAAAGCTGGCCACGCCAAACAGGACCTCAATGTCATGGTCCATGACATAGCGCGCCAGCCCGTTCCACAAATGGTACATCGCGGTGCCGCCACGATACTCGGGATGCAGGCACGACCGCCCCAGTTCCAGCAACCGCCGCCCGCTGGATTTCAGCGGCGTCAGATCGTATTCGGCCTCGGTATAGAACTGGCCCACCTTTTCGGCCTGATCGCTGCGCAGCAAGCGGTAAACGCCGACCACATGGTCCAAAGCATCTGCATCGCGGCGATTGTCGATCAGCAGCAGATGGTCGAACACCGGGTCGAATTCATCTTTTTCCAGCCGCGCGTCGTGATCGACCATCGGACCGTCGCCGCCCAGCTCTTCGATGAACACCGCATAGCGCAGCCGCTGCGCGGCCCGCAAATCGTCAGGGGTTGCCGCCAGTTTCAATGTGAAATGGGTCTCGGTGGCCAGCATTACGGTCAGCTATATTCCGTCCAACTTGGGTGTCCGGCAGGTTCTATGCAGGCCGGGCGCCTATTGCAACAGGCCAGCGGCTTGACGCTGTTTAACCTCTCGTTAAGGTCGATGTGGAACAGGTGGGGCATCCGCATGTTTCAGGAGTCCGGAACCAGCATGAGTGTGACCTGCGATCCATCGATGACCACCTTGCCTTCGTGTTCGAAATTTACGGTGATCCGGCCGTTGATGTTGGACTGGACCTGCCCCAGCCCCCATTCGGGGGCATCCGGATGGCGCACCAGCATGCCGGGTTCCAGCATCGCGTTGAAATCACTCATCCCCACTCCTTCGGAAAGGTCCTGCATTTGACCAAACTTGGCCCCGACCTGATGGCGCTTGTCGGTTCGCGCATCTGTCATGACCTTATCAGCCCTTTGGGCGCGATCGGCAACGGTATGGAGCTGTTGGAAATGTCCGGCGTGGCAAATGGCCCCGAAATGGACCTGATCACCCAAAGCGTGGAAAATGCCAACGCCCGGATACGGTTTTTCCGCATCGCCTTTGGCGCGGCCAGCGATGCACAACGTCTGGGACGGTCCGAGCTGGGCGCGGTGCTGGACGGCATTTACAACGGCGAACGGATTTCGGTGCAGCACGATCTGGCCAGCGATATGAACCGGCTGGACGCCAAACTGGCGCTGCTGGTGGTGCTGTGTCTGGAAAAGACCCTGCCGCGTGGCGGTACGATCCATCTGGATGTTGCGGGCAAGGATTGGACCCTGCGCTGCGCCGGGCCGAATTTGCAGATCGACGACCGGCTGTGGCGGCCGTTGACCAGCACCAGCCCGCCGGAAAACGTTGTCGCCGCCGAGGTGCAATTCGCCCTGTTGCCCGAGGCCGCCGCCCGCGCCGGGCGGGCGCTGGCGGTCACGCTGGGTGCCGATGAAATCAGCGTCGCCTTTTAGGCGCGCACCGTTCCATCCCCGACAACGATATATTTGAAACTGGTCAGCTGTTCGGCCCCCACCGGACCGCGGGCGTGCATCTTGCCGGTTGCGATGCCGATCTCGGCCCCCATGCCAAATTCGCCGCCATCGGCAAACTGGGTCGAGGCGTTGCGCATCAGAATGGCGCTGTCGAGCCGCTGAAAGAACCGCTCTGCCGTGGCGTCGTCCTCGGTCAGGATACAATCGGTATGGTTTGACCCGTACTGTCGAATGTGGGCGATCGCCCCATCCACATCCTCGACCACCCGCGCGGCGATATCCATATCCAGATATTCGCGCCCCCAATCGGCCTCGGTGGCCAGATCGGTGCCGTCCAGCCCGGGGCCCGCGTGTACCGCCACGCCCGCCTCTTTCAGCGCGTCGATCAGGCGCTGGCCCAGACCGGCGGCAATATCGCGGTGCAGCAACAGGCATTCGGCCGCCCCGCAAATCCCGGTGCGCCGGGTTTTGGCGTTCAGAACGACCTGTATCGCCTTGTCGGGATCGGCATCCTTATCGACATAGATGTGCACGATCCCTTCAAGATGGGCGAACACCGGCACCCGCGCCTCGCGCTGGACCAGACCCACCAACCCCTTGCCGCCACGCGGCACGATCACATCGATCGTATCGGTCATGGTCAGCATTTCGCTGACAGCGGCCCGGTCGCGGGTCGGCACCCGCTGAACCGCATCCGCAGGCAGGCCTGCAGCGCGCAGCCCGTCCTGCAGACAGGCATGGATCACGCCCGAGCTGTGAAAGCTTTCCGATCCGCCGCGCAGGATCACCGCATTGCCCGCCTTCAGGCACAGCGCGCCCGCATCCGCCGTGACGTTGGGACGGCTTTCATAGATCACGCCGATGACGCCCAGGGGCGTGCGGATCCGTTTGATATGCAGCCCGCTGGGCTGGTCCCATTCGGTGATGACCTGCCCCACCGGATCGGCCTGTGCTGCCACCGCGCGCAGCCCGTCGACGATGCCCTGAATGCGGGTTTCGTCCAGTTTCAGCCGGTCCAGCATGGCCGGGCTCAGCCCCTTGTCGGTGCCAAAGGCCATGTCCTGTTCATTGGCGGCGATGATTTCCGCGCGCCGCGCCCAGACTGCATCGGCCGCCGCGTTCAGCGCGGTTTCCTTGGATTTGGCGTCGGCAAAGGCCAGTTCCGCAGCCGCCGTTTTGGCCCGCGCCCCGATATCCGCCATCATGTCCGAAATATTTTCCATGTCTTTCATAGCACCATGTCGTCCCTGTGAATAAGCGCGGCACGTCCGGGATAGCCCAGAATCCGCTCGATGTCATGGGTGCGGCGGCCCATGATCTGGCGCGCCTCGTCGCTGGTATAGCGCGCCAGCCCCGCGCCCAAAGCAGCCCCCGTTGGCCCGGTGATCGTGACCGGATCGCCGCGCCCGAAATCGCCCGACACGGCGCTGACCCCCGCTGGCAACAGCGATTTACCCCGCGACAGGGCCGCCGCCGCCCCGGCATCGACCTGCACCGTACCGCGCGGTTTCATCGCCGCGATCCAGCGTTTGCGCGCGACCTGCGGGTCGTCCTTGGGCAGGAACCAGGTGCAGTTCGCCCCCTGTTCCAGCGCCTGCAACGGGCGGTTGGGAAAGCCTTGAGTGATCGCCATGGCGCAACCGGCGTTGATCGCGGTCTTGGCCGCCATCAGCTTGGTTTTCATGCCGCCCTTGCTGAGCCCCGATCCGGCGTCGCCGGCCATCGCCTCGATCTCGGGGGTGATGTCGCGGATGGTGTCATAGCGGGTGGCGGTGGGATCGCTGGCCGGGCTGGCGGTATAGAACCCGTCCACATCCGACAGCAGAACCAGCTGATCCGCCCCGATGGTCACCGCCACCTGCGCGCCCAGCCGGTCATTGTCGCCAAATCTGATTTCATCGGTTGCGATTGTGTCGTTTTCGTTGACAATCGGGACCACCCGCAGCGCCAGCAACTGTTCCAGCGTGGCGCGGGTGTTCAGATAGCGGCGCCTGTCCTGGCTGTCTTCCAGCGTCAGCAGGATCTGCGCGGTGGTGATGCCATGCGGTGCCAGCACCTCTTCGTATGCGCGGGCCAGTTTGATCTGGCCGACGGCGGCCGCCGCCTGTGATTGTTCCAGCGCCAGCGCCCCGGCGGGCAGGCGCAACGCCCCCCGCCCCAGCGCGATCGACCCTGACGACACCAGGATCACATCGACGCCGCGCGATTTATACATGGCAATGTCTTCGGCCAGCGCCCGCAACCAATCGGCGCGCATCGCGCCGGTGTCGCGATCGACCAGCAAGGCCGAGCCGATCTTGACGACCAGCCGTTTGGCTGTGCCTAAGGACGCCACGTCTCGGGTTCCTCACTGGTGGATTTCAGGCGCAGCCGGTCTTCGGTGATCTGGGCCCGGACGGCGCGCAGCACCTCGGTCACGCCTTCGCGGCTGACCCCGGACATCATCAGCACCGGCCCGCCGACCGCCGCCTCAAGTTCGGCCTTGCGTTCGGCGCGTTCGTCATCGTCCAGCGCGTCGATCTTGTTCAGCGCGGTGATGCGCGGCTTATCGGCCAGATGGCCGCCGTAAGCCTCCAGCTCGCCAATGATTGTCTCGTAATCCTCAACAACGGTTTCCGATGTGCCATCAATCAGATGCAGCAGAACCGCGCAGCGTTCGACATGGCCCAGAAACCGGTCGCCAATCCCGCGCCCTTCGTGGGCGCCAGCGATCAGGCCCGGAATATCGGCCACCACGAATTCGGCCCCGTCCACACCGACCACCCCCAGATTGGGGTGCAGGGTGGTAAAGGGGTAATCCGCGATCTTGGGCCGTGCGTTCGACGTGGCGGCCAGAAAGGTGGATTTGCCCGCATTGGGCATCCCCAACAGCCCCGCATCGGCGATCAGTTTCAGCCGCAGCCAGATGGTACGATCAACCCCCGGCTGGCCCGGATTGGCCCGGCGTGGCGCCTGGTTGGTCGAGGTTTTGAAATGCAGGTTGCCGAAACCGCCGTTGCCACCCTTGGCCAGCAACACCCGCTGACCCAATTCGGTCAGATCCGCCAGAACGGTTTCTTCGTCTTCGTCCAGAATCTCGGTGCCCACGGGCACTTTCAGCACGATATCGTCGCCATCCTTGCCGGTGCGTTGCTGACCCTTGCCGGGGATGCCGTTCCCGGCAAAGAAATGCTGCTGATAGCGAAAATCGATCAGCGTGTTCAACCCATCGACCGCCTCGGCCCAGACATCGCCGCCGCCGCCGCCATCGCCGCCATCGGGGCCACCGTATTCGATGTATTTTTCACGCCGGAAACTGATACAGCCGTTCCCGCCCGCGCCGGAGCGAATGTAAACTTTGGCAAGGTCGAGGAACTTCATTTATCTGGCCTTTCCGGGGTGTCCCCGGCGATAAAGGCAAAGCGGCCCGGGCTCAACCCCGGGACCGCCTAACCCAGTTTTTTAAGATAGGTCCATGTGGCCACGGGTCCGTCCCGGGCCACGCTGAACGCTTCGGCGTCACCGATATATTCGAACCCCGCATTGGTCAGCACACGGGCCGATCCGGGATTGTCCTGAAACACCTCGGCAAAGACGGTTTTCAGGTTCTGCGGATTGGCCGCCAACAGGGCCTGAACCGCCTCAGAGGCAAGACCGCTGTTCCACATCGCTGGCGCGACCCAGTACCCGATTTCGGATTGGTCCCGCTCCATCCGGTCCAACGCGATCACGCCCAGAACCTCGCCCAGATCATTGGCCGAGCCATCCATGACCCAGACATCCTCGGTCCGTTTGTCCGACAGCGCGCGGGCGACATAGGCCTCGGTCGCGCCGGGGGGCAACGGGTGCGGGATCGAGCGCGTGAACCGGGCCACGCGTTCGTCGCCGGTATACATCCGCAGCAGCCCCACATCCGATTTGCGGATCGGGCGCAGACAAAAGCGTTCGGTATCAATCACCGGCTGGTTCACAATCGATTCAAGTCTCATACCTTCCCTCCTCCGAAAAGCACGTAAAACACACTGGCAACCGTCAAAAACGCCAGCGTCCACATAAGATATTTTTCCTCTGGCCGTCCGGCGACTGCGCGCGCGATCCGTTCCCCTCCAAAGGTCCAGACCGGATGTAATACGATCTGGCAGCTTAGCAGACAGATGGCGATTACCGCCGTTGCCTGCAAGGTCGGTGTGCCGGGGTTCACAAAGCCCGTGAACCCGGCCGTGATCATCGCCCAGGCCTTGGGGTTCAGGGGGTGTACAATCAGCCCTGCCAGAAACCCCGGCGCCTGCGCGCCACCCGTCCCGATGGACAGGCGCGCATTGGCCACGCGCCACGCCAACCAGCAGATATAGGCCGCAGACAGCCATTTCAGCGTCTCGAACACCCATGGCGCGCGGTCGGCCAGTTGCATCAGGCCAAAGCCCACCGGCCAGATCACCAACTGCTTGCCCAGGGCGACACCAGCCACAAACGGCAGCGCCGCGCGCAACCCGTACCGGGCGCCGGTGGCCAGCAGGGCCATGTTCGCGGGGCCCGGCGTTCCCACCTGGCTGGCCGCGAACACCAGGAATGATCCGATGGCGACGCTCATTGTCCTAACCCATTCTTCCTCGTTCGAGTTATCCGCGAAATGCGGCGTTAAATGGCCAGACCCCTGAAAAGAGAAAGGGGACCGGCCTGAAAACCGATCCCCTAATTTTTTTAACCTGAGGTTTTCGGTTTATTCAGCGGCCTCCGCCACCGGCAGGACCGAAATAAATGTGCGGCCCTTGAGCCCTTTGTGGAAAGTCACGGCGCCTTCGGCAGTTGCGAAGATGGTGTGATCTTTGCCCAGGCCCACGCCTTCACCCGGCCACCACTTGGTGCCGCGCTGACGCACGATGATGTTGCCCGGAATCACGGCTTCGCCGCCGTATTTCTTTACACCAAGGCGACGACCGGCAGAGTCGCGACCGTTACGGGATGAACCGCCTGCTTTTTTATGTGCCATTTGGTCTCTCCTTAGCCTTTGGTCAGTTCTTTGGCCTGTGCGATCCAGCCCTCACGCTCGATCCGGCCCTTGAACGACAGTTTCTCGTCCATGTCGGCAACGTCAGCATCCGTCCAGCCGGCGATCTGCGCGAAGGTGGTGACACCGTTTTCGTGCAGTTTCTTTTCCAGCGCGGGGCCAACACCCGACAGTTTCTTCAGGTCGTCCGCGCCAGCAGCGGCCTTTGCTTTCGGCGCGGCCTTGGGGGCTGCGGCCTTGGCGGGGGCTGCTTTTTTGGGTGCGGCCTTCTTTTCGGCTTTGGGGGCTGCGGCGGCCACGGCAACGGTGGATACCGAACCGGCCCCGATCGCGGCTTTCACACCGGATTTATCGCCACCCTTTTCCAGGATGTCGGTCACGCGCAGCAGCGTCAGTTGCTGGCGGTGGCCCTTGGTGCGCTGCGAGCCGTGCTTACGGCGGCGTTTGACGAAGTTGATCGTCTTGACGCCTTTGATCTGGTCGATCACTTCGGCCTGTACGGCGGCACCATCGACGGTGGGTGTGCCAACCTGCGCACCGACCATCAGAATTTCGTTGAATTGAACGGTTTCACCCGCTTCGGCAGCCAGTTTTTCAACACGCAGTACGTCACCGGACTGTACCTTGTATTGCTTGCCACCAGTTTTCAGGACCGCGAACATCGGCCATTTCCTTTATCTTCCCGCGTCCTGCGGCCCCCGCTTTCGCGGTGTTTACGCCTGATGCGCCTTCGGACTGCGCGCCCCCGTTCGGGACGATATTACAAGAATCTGCGCGCGTTACCGTGCCCAGAGATGCGGGCTTATCCGGGATGATCCCCCGCAAGTCAAGCCTTTAAAGGGGCAAAACACCGTTGAGCGGCCTAGATATCTTCGCCCGCCATCATCTGACCCGCGCCCAGCCCCAATTCGCGCGACACCTGGCGAAACAGCACGTCAAACGCCGCAAAGGCCGCTTGATTCAATGCCCGCCCTTCGGCGCTTTGCGACAGGGTGATATAGGCGCGCATCGCCGCATCGTCCAAAGGCTCGTAAGCGAGGACCAGATAGGAATACAGCCATTCATCGGTCTCATCGCGGATATCGGGTTCCTGCGACCAGACCTCGGACAGGATTTCGTCGTCGGTCATCGCCACCGGAAAGGCGCCGCTGTCGACCAGCCCGACAAAAAACGCATAGTTCGAATTCAGCGCGCCCACCACGTTGTTTTCGATCAGGTCGTTGGCGGCGGCAAAATCTTCCAGCAGGATCAGCCGGTCATCTTCTTCGGCGCGCATCTCTTCCAGTTTCAGGCGGCTGGCGGCCTCGGTGGCGTCATCCAGCAGGGCGCGGCGGGCCAAAATCTCAAGCTTTGTGATCTCCTGGCCCGCGTCCGAGGCGAAATAGGCCACCAGCGGGGTCAGATCGGTGTCGCCCAGGGCCTCGGCAAAGGCCGCGTGCATGACCTGTTTGAACCGGGGCGCGCGATAGATCTGTTCGACGATACCGTCCCAGCGTGCGCCGCCACGCCCGGGGAACATATCCTGTTCCAGCTCGCTGGCATAGGCCGTGCCTTCGGCGCGCATGATCTCAAGCACTTCGTCCATCCGAAGCGCCTGATACAGCTTTTCATATTGCGGATCGGATTCCGCCGCCGCCGGAAACAGGCCGGTCACACAGAACAGGACCGTCAGAACGAATTTGCGCATAGCCACCTGCCATCCCAGATCAATTGCGACCAACCTAAGGACCGCGCGGCGTAATTCCAAGTTGTAACACGACGCGGCCGGGGCTGAATGCCCCGGCCGCGTGTTTTCACGACCGCAACAGAACCTTGTTAGAATCCAAGGCCATCGCGATCTGCTGATAATTGACCTGACGCCGGGTCGAATTGCCGACCGAGCGCAACAGCACGGTCTGGGTTTCCTCGACGATCTTCAGCGCCGCCGTATTGGCCGCAGCCAGTGCCGCCGGTTTGATCGGTGTCAGCCGACGGCCATAGGGTTTTTGGATGCCATTCCGGTCGCGCGTCACCTTGCCCATGGGCTGCGATGCGTCGCGGGCGGTGTCGGCCACTTGCCGCAATTTCTTGGCCGCGCTTTTCAGGGCTTTGCCGGCGTCTTCATATTCGCCCTGCCATACCGGAGAGCGGGCAAGGGCCTCGTAGCGGGAGGCCAGACAATCGATGCGATAGGCCGAGTCCAAAGGCGCGCACAGCTCAGCCGCATCTTCAATCGCTTTGGAAGCCCGATCGGTATCGCCCTTGTTGGCCGTGACCTTTTCACTCACCCCGTCACATGCAGCGGTGTAGATCTTGGCCAGACCCGTCGGCGCCTGATACCAGATATTCGTCGGCGAGGTATCCGGGGGGGTCATTTCATCGATTGGCTCGGGTTCCGGCTCGGGTTCTGGTTCCGGATCGGGTTCCGGCGAGGCGTCATCGCAGCTGGTCAACTGGCCCTGCATCAAGGGCACCTCCAACCGGGGAAGCGCAACATGTGATGCCATGGTCGGCAGGCTGCCCGCCAGATTCAAAATAACCAAAAATATCGCAGGTACTGAAACATATTTCATAATAATCTCCTTGTTTAAAAATCACTCGTCCAAACCATATGCGCGGCGAATTCCGCGCTGCGTCCCCGGACCGAAATCACCATCGATTCCGCCGGAATAAAATTCATTTTCGCGCAGCCTGACCTGCAATGCTTTGCGGGTTGCGTCCTGGAACATCGTCGGGCGTTCGGCCAGAATATTCAACACATCCGGGCTGCCGGTGCGCAGGGCGTCATACAGGTATTTGGCGGCATCTTCGGGGCCTTTGCCCTGCACCACGCCATCGTCGATCAGCGCGGCAAAGTTGAACATGGCCTGCGGATGCCGCAGGTCGGCCGCCCGTTCGAACTGTGCCATGGCGGCCTTGGGGTTTGGCACCAGACCCAGCCCGCCCTGATGATGCAGAAACCCAAGATCGTTGATCGCATCGGTGAAATCCTGCCCTGCCGAGGCCTGATACAGTTCCAACGCGCGGGCGCTGTCTTGAGTGACGCCCAGACCGGTTTCATAAAGCTTGGCCAGTTCGAACTGCGCCTCGGCCGAGCCTGCCTCGGCCGCTTTTTCCAGCCATTCCACCGCGCCCGAAGGATCGAACTGCTGCTGCTCGGGGTTCAGCCGCATATAGGCCAGACCCAGCATCGAGCGCGTGTCGCCGTCTTTGGCCAGCTGCGCCAGTTGCGCCTGTTGATCGGGGCGGATTTCCGACCACGCCCGGCTGCGGTCCTGCACCTGAGCGGTCAGCTGCGTTTCGGTCGGACCGGCCAGATAGAACGGTGTGCCGGAAAGCGAGCCATAGGTATGCGGTTCCTGCTGATTGCCGGTGGCGTTCAACACCTGATCACGGATCTGGCGGAACATCAGGCTGATCTCCAACCCCGGCTCGGCCAGCTTTTCAACCAGCGCCATGGCAAAGGGGCTGTTGTCACCCTCGCCATCCAGCGCGACCTCGCCGTCGCGGGCGGCAAAGGCCACCAAGGTGCCGCGATCCGGGGTTGCGGGGGCCAGGCCACCGCCCTGCCCGCGCGCGGCTGGTGCGCTGTCATCTGCAGCGCTTTGGTCCACAGCGGCCAGATCCAGCGCATCGCCAAAGGGGTTGTTGCGGCAGGAATCCAGAATGACAATCCGCATCTTGCGCGCCCGGTCGACGGTTTTCATGAAATCCTTCAGCGACACGGAACTGCGCTGCACATCCCGGTTCGACGTGACATAGGCATCCACCGGCACCAGAAAATTCTCGCCCTGCACCTCGATCCCGTGGCCGGCAAAATAGATCAGCGCCAGATCGGCGGTTTCCGAGGTAAAGCTGAAACTGTCCAACGTGTTCTGCAAATCCTGATACGACCCGTCCAACAGCGTCGTCACCTCGAACCCGATGCCCTCCAGAACAGCCGCGATATCCTTGGCGTCATTGACCGTATTCTTCAGCGTGCCGATATGTTCATAGCGCGACATGCCCACAACCAGCGCGACACGATCCGCGGCGGTGGCCACCATCGGCATGAGGCATAGAAAAAACAGAACGGACAACCGGACGATACGAAACACAATAAAACCTCTGGATACGGGTCAGGGGTTCCGGCCCCCGACAGACTCCTCAATAAGATGTCGGATAACAGAGTATATGATTTCCGCAACCTCTGACAGAGCCTTGATTGCATTCAGGAGTTTTGTCGCAGGCAGTTGACGCTAGCGTCAGCCACGGCAGAGCGTCATCATCGTGCCCCATGCCGGAAACCCGCCGAACCCGACTGTAAATCGCCGGAATTCACACCCGAACGCCAAAAAATTGCCCTTCCGGCAAAATTCCCTCTTGCAGCCCCCGCCCCGAAAACTTACTGCAGGCGGACGCGGAGAGGTGCCGGAGTGGTCGAACGGGGCGGTCTCGAAAACCGTTGTGGGTGCAAGCCCACCCAGGGTTCGAATCCCTGTCTCTCCGCCACAATTCCCAGATACTTATCTTGAGCTTCGGGTGTTCCGTTCCCCTTGTGGAAATTAGCCTGCGTTTGGTTTTCGACAAAACAACGCGCCGCCCACAATTTTTCGTGAGCGCGCGCAGATGACCGGAATTTTGGCGACATGAGGGGCTATGAGGCCTCATCCGGGATCACCAGAATCGCCCTGAAATCGTTCACGTTGGTCAGGGTCGGGCCGGTCACCACCTGATCGCCAATCGCGGCAAAGAAACTATGGGCGTCGTTGGCGGCAAGACAAGCGGCGGGATCAATGCCCTGCGTATGGGCCTTGGCCAGCGTGTCCGGCCCCACGATGGCCCCCGCCACTTCGGCGGCGCCGTCGACGCCATCGGTATCGCAGGCGATGGCGTGAATGCCCCCGGCCCCGTCCAGTGCGACGGCCAGCGCCAGGCAATATTCGGCGTTCGGCCCGCCGATCCCGTTGCCGCGGCGGGTGACGGTCAACTCTCCGCCTGACAGCAGCAGCACAGGCCGGGCGCCGGGCGCAAGTTCCGCCCGGATGGATCGGGCCAGTGCCGCGTGTTCGGTCGCCACCTCGCGCGCCTCGCCTTCCAGCGCGTCGCCCAGAAGGCGGACGTCCAGCCCATCGGCCAGCGCAGCGGCGGCCCTGATGGATTGCGCGGGCGCGGCGTAGATGCGGTTTTCCACGCGCGACAGGCGCGGGTCCTCCGGCGCGATGACGCCGGTGTCCCGTTGCAAGGCGGCGTGAACGCTGTCGGGCACATCGATCTGCCAATGTTCAAGGATGGCGCGGGCCTCGGCGGCGGTTGACGGGTCGCCCACCGTCGGGCCAGACCCGATAAAGGCCGGATCGTCCCCCGGCACGTCCGAGATCATCAGCGACAGCATCCGCGCCGGAAAGGCGGCGGCGGCCAGTTGCCCGCCCTTGACCCGGCTCAGGTGCTTGCGGACGGTGTTCATCCGGTCGATCGGCGCGCCCGAGGCCAGAAGGGCGGCGTTGACCGCCTGTTTTTCCGACAGCGGCACGCCCTGGGTGGGCGCGACCAGCAACGCCGAGGCCCCGCCCGAAATCAGCGCCAGCACGAAATCGCCCTGCCCCAGCCCCGCCAGCAATTCCAGCATCCGCGCGGTCGCCTGTGCCCCGGCCTGATCGGGCACGGGGTGGGACGCCTCGACAATCTCGATCCCCTTGCACGGGCGGGCATAGCCGTAGCGGGTGATCACCAGACCTTCGCAGGGGCCCCAGACGCTTTCGACCGCTTCGGCCATCCGGGCGCTGGCCTTGCCCGCACCGATCACCACCACGCGCCCGGCGGGTTTGGGTGGCAGGAAATCAGGCAGGCTGCGCATCGGGTCGGCCACTTCGACCGCGCGGTCGAACAGGCGGCGCAGGAAGGCGGCGGGGGTTTGCATGTCAGATGGGCTCATTTGCTGGTGTCGCGGATCACAAGATGCACGGGCGTGCGCGTTTCAGGCTGGGGGGCCTTGTTGTCGGTCAGCCAATCCAGCAGACCGCTGGCGATGTTTTCGCCGAAATTGGCGATATCGCAGCTGACCGTGGACAGGCCCGGATAGCTGTCGGCGCATTCCTCGATATCGTCGAACCCGACGACGCGAAACCCGCGCCCCGCCACAAGCCCGGACTGATTGCACCCGGCCAACAGGCCAAGGGCGGTCAGGTCGTTGAAACACAGCACGCCGTCGATATCCGGGTCCTGCTGGCGCAATTGCAACAGCGTTTCACGCCCGAAGGCGCGACTTGGGCGGCCGGGAAAATGCCGTGGCTCGATGCCCGCATCGCGAAGCGCGTCAAGATAGCCCGACATCCGTTCCCGGGTCACCGCGCGCCCTTCAAGCCCGCCGACATAGGCGATCCTGCGACACCCTTTGTCGATCAGGTGGCGCGTCGCCAACTGGCTGCCCGCATAGTAATCGGGTGCCGCGAAAGGAAAGGCGCCGGTATCGTCGACCACCCTGCGCAGCACCTGCATCGTCGGGATGCCAGCGCGGGCGATTGCGTCGAATGTTTCATCCTCGCGGCCATAGGCGGGCGAGATGACGAAGGCATCGACCCCGTGCTGGATCATCGCCTCGACCATCTGCAATTGCAGGTCGGGGTCCTCGTCGGTGTTGGCCACGACGGCGGCATAGTGCCGGTTGGACAGCGCCATCTGCAGCGAGATCGCGAATTCGGTGAAGAACGGGTTGCGCAGATCGTTGATGATCAGCCCGATCAGCCCGGTGTTCGACGACCGCAGCGTCGCCGCCGCACGGTTATAGACATAGCCGATCCGCGCCATCGCTTTTTGCACCGACACGCGGGTTTCGGCCTTTACCGCCGGGTTGTTCTGCAGCACCAGGCTGACGGTGGATTTCGACACCCCCGCCGCGCGCGCAACATCCTTGATCGTGGGCCGGCGGTCCATTCTGTTCCTCAGCTTATTCCGTGCAGATCAAGAAGCACTTTCATACGGTCGATTGCAAGCGCGGGCTTTGCCAGCATACCGGCCTGATCGGCCAATCTGAAGACTTCGGCATAATGGGTGATGTCGCGGCTGGATTGAAACCCGCTGGGCATGATGAAATGCGCCTGATGCCCGTTCAGCCATGACAGAAAGGCGATCCCGGCCTTGTAGAAACGGGTGGGCGCACGGAAAATTTCGCGGCTAAGCGGGACGGTCGGCGCAAAAAGCCGGTGATAGCGATCCATATCGCCAAGCGCCAAAGCCTCAAGCGCCTGCGATGCGGCGGGGCCGATGGCGGCGAAAATGCCCAAAAGCGCGTGGGAATGATGCGCACCGTCCCCCGCGATCAGATCGGCATAGTTGAAATCATCGCCGGTATAAAGGCGCACGCCCGCGGGCAGGCGTTTGCGGAACCCTTCCTCATGCGCCTGATCCAGCAGCGAGATCTTGATCCCGTCCACCTTGGCCGGGTTTTCGGCGATCAGCGACAGAACGAAATCATTCGCCTCGTCCAGCGTGCTGCCACCCCAATAGCCTTTCAGCGCGGGATCGAACATGTCGCCCAGCCAATGCAGGATCACGGGCTGCGCCGCGTTGTCGATCAGCCGGCGATAGACCTTGCGATAGGTATCCTGATCCGCGCCGATGGCGGTGAAGGCCCGGCTGGCCATGAGGATCACCTGACTGCCCGCCGCCTCCAACGCCTCCATCTGGGTTTCATAGGCGGCAAGGATGGCGTCGGCGTCGCGCAGCGTGGCCGGGTCGGCGTGATCGGTGCCCGCGCCGCTGGCGACGCGCGGTTTCAACGGGTGCGCCCTGGCCGCGACCATGGTGCGTTCGACCAGTTCGCGGGCGGTGGGCCAGTCGACGCCCATGCCGCGCTGCGCGGTGTCCATCGCCTCGGCCAGCCCCAGCCCTTGATCCCAAAGCTGTTGGCGAAACCCCAGCGTGGCGTCCCAATCCACCGCCGGGCGCGTGTCCCAGGGGCTGCGTTCGCGCAGCGGATCGGACACCACATGCGCGGCGGCAAAGGCGGTGCGCGTCAGCGCCACCCTGGGCGCGCGCGGGATGATCGGGGTGCCCTGCAGGGCATAGGGTTCGATCCGGTGATCGGCGGTGGGCAGGTTCAGCATTGTTGCTCTCCAGATATCATGCGCCTGCGACGGGCAGGTCGAAGACAAGAATTCCGTCAAGACCGCCTTGGGCAGCATCGACAAGCGCGGCCCCCAGCCGCTGGTGATCGGGATGGGCCTGATAGGCGGCCAGCGCGCCCCAATCGGCGAAATCGACGACAAAGCCGTGCATATAGCCGCGTTCGATCCGTTCGGGGCTTTGCGACCGGCCCGCCGTGATCGACAGCGTGCCGGGCACCTTGTCGCGAATGGTCATCAGATCGTCCCAAAGGGCGGCAATCGCCGCCTCGGAAACGTCGCTTTGAAAACGGATCAGAACGATGTGCCGGATCATCGCTTACCCCTGCCCGGCCTTGATCATATCGGCGGCTTTTTCGCCGATCATGATGCTGACCGCATTGGTGTTTGAGGAAATGACCGTGGGCATGACCGAGGCATCGGCCACCCGCAGCCCGTTGATGCCGTTGAACCGCAGTTGCGGGTCCAGCACCGCCTCGGGGTCGCTGCCCATGCGGCAGGTGCCTGCGGGGTGGTGCGAGGTCTTGGAATGGGAGCAGATGAAGTTGAAATAGTCCTCATCGCTCTGGCAGTCCGGCCCGGGCAGGCGTTCGGCCTTGATAAAGGGTTTCAGCGCCTCCTGCCCAAGGATGCGCTGGGTCAGCTTCAGCCCTTCGATCGACAGTTCGCGGTCGCGCGGGTCCTGCAGGTAATTCGGATCGATCAGCGGTGCCGCCGCCGGATCGGCGCTTTGCAGACGGACCGACCCGCGCGACCGTGGCCGCAGATAGCAGGAATTCAGCGTGACACCCCCCTGCGGCATCGCCACCACCCCGTGTTCGATCCCGGTGCCCAGCCCAAGGTGGAACTGGATATCGGGCGACCGCGCATCGGGATCGGCGTACCAGAAGCCGCCGGTTTCAAACAGCGATGAGGCCACCGGCCCCTTGCGGGTGAACAGATATTGCAGACCGGCCACCGCCGACCAGTGCAGTTTTGCATAGCGGTCATAGGTGTGCGGCCCCGACACCTCGCAGATGCAATAAAGATCAAGGTGGTCCTGCAGGTTGGCGCCGACTTGCGGCTGATCCAGCACCACGTCGATGCCAAGACCGCGCAGATGGTCGGCAGGGCCGATCCCCGACAGCTGCAACAGACGCGGCGACCCGATGGCACCCGAGGACAGGATCACCTCGGACCCTGCGGTCAGGCGCGTGCCATCCACCAGTTCGACCCCGCGCGCGCGGCCCTGTTCGACGATCAGGCGGCGCACCTGCGCGCCGGTCCGGACGGTCAGGTTCCTGCGGTGCCGGTTCGGCGCGAGATAGGCCATCGCCGCCGATGACCGGCGCGCGTTGCGCTGGGTCAGCTGGTAATAACCGACCCCATCCTGTTTCTCGCCGGTCACATCGTGATTGCGCGGAATGCCAAGCGCGGCGGCGGCCTTGAAATACGCCTCGCAGATCGGCAGCGGCGCGGCGGGCTGGCTGACGCCAAGCGGGCCGCCCTTGCTGTGATAGCGGTTGTCATATGTGTCGTTATCCTCGGCCTTGCGGTAATAGGGCAGCACGTCCTCGTACCCCCAGCCGTCACAGCCCATCTGCCGCCAGTCGTCGTAATCCTGCGCGTTGCCGCGGGTATAGATCTGGGCGTTGATCGCAGACCCGCCGCCGATCACCTTGGCCTGAGTATAGCGGAAGACCTTGTTCTGCATGTGGCGCTGCGGGACGCTGTCCCAGCCCCAGCTGCCGATACCCTTGGTCATCTTCGCAAAGCCCGCGGGCAGATGATAGAACGGATGCCGGTCGCTGCCGCCCGCCTCTAGCAACAGCACCTGCGCGTCCGGATTTTCCGACAGGCGCGCGGCCACGACGCAACCGGCGGCCCCGCCCCCGACGATGATGTAGTCGAACCCCTTGTCCATGGCGCCGCCTCCTACAGGCGGTTGACGGACAGGCCGCCATCCACCGGGATCACCGCACCATTGGCAAAGGCCATCTGCCCCATGGCCAGCGGCACCATAACCGCGCCGATATCGGACGGCTGGCCCCAGCGTTGCGCCGGAACAAGCCCGGCTTCGATGCGGGCGGTGTATTTGTCTTTGACGCCTGCGGTCATGCCGGTTTCGATGATGCCGGGGCGCAGTTCGAACACCCCGATCCCGTGCGGGGCAAGGCGCACGGCAAACAATTCGGCCATCATCGCCGCCCCGGCCTTCGAAATGCAGTATTCCGCCCGTTCGATCGACACCATTTCGGCGCTGACCGAGGTGACGAAGGTGATCGAACGATAGTGGTCAGTGGCGGTGGCCAGCATCCGCTTGGCAACGGCCTGCGCCAGAAAGAACGCGCCGCGCAGGTTCACATCCATGACGAAATCGAAACTGTCGGGCGCAAGCTCCAGCATATCGCCGCGCACCTTGGCGGGAACGCCCGCATTGGACACCAGCGTATCGACCGGCCCCATCTGCGCCTCGATCCTGTCCAACAGCGCCTCGATCCCGCCGATATCCTGCAGATCGTGCTGGAAATACTCGGCCCCCGGCCCCAGTTCCGCCAGCGCCGCCGTGACGCTATCGCTGCCCGGTGCGGAACGCGCGGCCAGCGCCAGACGGAAACCCGCGTCTTTCAGCGCATGGGCGATGCCAAGGCCGATGCCCTGCTGACCGCCGGTGATAAGTGCTATGGGGCTCACGTCGAAAACTCCGTCTGCTGTATGTGTCGCGCCGCCCGCAGCGACAGGGCCGCGATGGTCAGCGCAGGGTTGACCGCGGCCGAGGTCGGCAGGACCGAGGCGTCGGTGATGAAAAGGTTCGGGTGATCGTGGCTGCGGCAAAACCTGTCCACGACGCTGGTTTGCGGGTCGTCGCCCATCCGCGCGGTGCCGCATTGATGCGACGGTGTGCTGCGATCAAAGGGGCGCGACAGGATCAGCGGGTACCCCGCCTTGCGCAGAAGCTGTTTCAGCGTCGCAACCAGCGCCAGATGCGCGTCCCAGTTCGACCGTTTCCAGTCCAGACGGATCTGCCCACCCTTCAGCGTCACGCGGCTGTCGGGGTTGGGCAGGTCCTCGGACATTGCATAGAAATCAACCGAATGGCGCGCGATCCAGCGGGCCACGGGGCGCGGGATCGGCGTGGTGGCAGACAGGATCGCGCCCGATATCTTGCCCAAAAGCTGGATATTGCCCAGCGGTTCGCCGCCCGGCCCGCCCGTCAGATAGAAATCGTTCACCATCAGGGTCTTCTGATAGACCACCCCATTGGCGCGGAACGGGTGCAGCGCCAGCACGGCCGAACAATTGTGGTTCATGAAATTGCGCCCCACCTGATCGGAGCTATTGGCCAGCCCGCGCGGGTGCGCCGCATCGGCCGAGCCCAGCAGCAAGGCCGCGGAATTGACCGCCCCGGCGGCCAGAACGATGATTGGCGCGGTTATGGTTTCGGTGTTGCCGTTCCGGGTTAATTCAACCCCGGTAATGCGGCCATCCGCCCCGGCGATCAGGCGTGTCACCTTGCACCCGTCGCGCAGCGTGACGTTCGGATGTTTCAGCGCCTGTTCAAGCCCCACCGTTTCGGCATCCATCTTGCCGCCGCAGGTGTCCGGGAACCCGTCCCAGGGTGTTTCCCCGCCCTTCAGCCAACGGTCGACATCCACTCCCAGCGGCAGCGATGACGGGTGCAGCCCCACGGCCCCAAGGCGCCGCCGCAAATCGTTAATGGCAGGTTCATCCGGGACCGGCGGGAACGGGTAATCGCCCGAATGGGGCGGCTCGGTCGGGTCCTCACCCACGGTGCCGCGCACGGCAAAGACGGTTTCGGCCCGCTGATAATCGGGTTCCAGATCATCATAGGCGATCGGCCAGCCGGGCGTGGTGCCGCCCATGTGACGGACCGGCGCGAAATCCTGTTTGCGATAGCGCATCAGCACCCCGCCATAGAATTTCGTATTGCCGCCCCGGTAATAGAAGTTGCCCGGATTGAACGGCTTGCCCTGCCCGTCCAGCCAGGTCTCATCGGGTCTGTACACCCCATGCCGGAAGATCGCGTCATCATCCCGCGCGAAGGCAGAGCCGCGCAGTTTCTCGCCCCGTTCCAGGATCAGGATATCCCGGCCCGTCGGGGCAAGGGCGGCGGCCATCGTGGCGCCCCCCATGCCCGAACCGATGATGATGACGTCTGGCCGGGTCACGGTGCGATACGTTCTTCGGTTTTCGGGTCGAAGGCGACGGCCTTGTCCATGTCGATGGCGAAATCGAAGGTCTGGCCCGGCGCCACGGTCACATCGGCCCGCATCCGGGCAACGATGTCGCGGCCCGACAGGGTCATGGTGACAAACGTGTCGGAGCCTGCGGGTTCGGTCACGCCGATGGTGTTGGTCAGATGCTGGATATTGGTCGATTTGCGGTCGGCGCCATCCTGATCGGTGATCGTTTCCGGGCGGATACCCAACAGGATCTCCCTGCCCTGCCAATCGGCCAGGTTGGCCTGCGAAAACCGCAACAGACAGGCCCCGCCGTTCACATCGGTGATCCGCGCGTGGGGGGCGCCGTCCTGCATGACCACGGTGGCGGGCATGATGTTCATCGCCGGGCTGCCCATGAAGGTCGCGACAAAGACGTTGGCGGGCGTGTCATAGATTTCCTGCGGCGTGCCAAGCTGCTGGATATAGCCCTGATACATGACCGCGATCCGGGTCGACAGCGTCATCGCCTCGATCTGGTCATGGGTGACATAGACGATCGTCGTCTTCAGCTTCTGGTGCAGCTTCTTGATCTCGGTCCGCATGTCGACGCGCAGTTTCGCATCAAGGTTGGACAGCGGTTCGTCGAACAGGAACACATCGGGATTACGCACCAGCGCGCGGCCCATGGCGACGCGCTGCCGCTGCCCGCCGGACAGTTGCCCGGGCTTGCGGTCCAGCAGATTGTCGATCTGCAACAGCTTGGCCACATCGGCCAGCGCCTTTTCGCGTTCCGCCTTGGGGACGCCGTGCATCTCAAGCCCGAAGGTCATGTTCTGGCCCACGGTCATGTTGGGGTAAAGCGCATAGCTTTGGAACACCATCGCGATATTGCGCTTGGACGGGTGCACGCCGTTGACGACGCGGCCCTTGATCGAAATGTCGCCCGAAGAAATCCCCTCAAGCCCCGCGATCATGTTCAGCAGCGTGGACTTGCCGCAGCCCGACGGCCCGACCAGCACCAGAAATTCGCCCTGTTCAACCCCGATGTCCACACGGTGCAGAACCTCCACCGCCCCGTAGGATTTGGTGACATTCGCGATGTCGAGAAAACTCATATACCTATCTCCATCCTGTTGCCGGACCCAGGCTCAGCCCGGACCCGGCAGCGTTGTGTTCAGATCGCATCGGCGATGGCGTCGGCCAGTGTTTCGGTCGCCTCTGCCGCTGTCATGTCCGAGTTGAAGAATTCGGTGACGACATCGGTGGCCGCCCCGACCACGGCGGCCCGGGCAGCATGGGTTCCGGCAAAGGTCGGCACCGCGCCGCCGCCTGCATCGTTCGACGACAGGCTGGCGGCGGTGGCCTGCGCGCAGGCATCCAGCGCCGACAGATCGGCATCGCTGCGCGCCGGGATCGCGCCCTTGGCGATGTTGAATCCGACCTGCACGCCCTTGTCCATGATGGCGCTGGCCAGCACCTCCTGCGCCTTGGCCTGTTCGGGATCGGTCTGGGCAAACAGCGACAGCGAGTTCACCAGATAGACAAAGGCATCGCCCTGATCCTTGGGCACCGGGATACAGGCGAAATCGTCACCGGCCAGTTTGCCCGCATTGGTGAATTCGCCCTTGGCCCAGTCGCCCATGATCTGCATCGCGGCCTGACCGTTGATGACCATGGCGGTGGCAAGGTTCCAGTCACGGCCCGGCGCGTTTTCATCGACCATGCCGCGCAGGGTGGCCATCTGGTCGAAAACCGCGCGCATGGTGTCGCCGCGCAGGGTGGCATCGTCCAGATCGACAAAGGCCCGGCGATAGAAATCGGCGCCGCCGACGCCCGCGGCCACCGCTTCGAACATATAGGCCTCTTGCCAGGCCTGCCCGCCGTGGGCCAGCGGGATGATCCCGGCCTCAAGGAATTTCGGTGCCAGCGCGTTCAGCTCGGCCCAGCTTGTCGGGTAATCCGCCCCGATGGCGCCAAACGCGGCCTTCGAGGCCGAGATCATATCGGTCCGGTGCACGTTGGTCGGCACGCTGACGTAATGCCCGCCGATCTTGGTGAAATCCTGCACCGCCCTGGGCAGGGCCGCATCCCAGCCTTCGGCTTTGGCCAATGCGTCGACATTGCCCAACAGCCCCTCATCCGCCCAGTCGATGATGTTCTGGCCCAGCATCAGCATGGCCGCGGGCGGGTTGCCCGCCGCGATCCGGGCCTGAAGCGCTGTCTTGGCCTGATCGCCGCCGCCACCCGCGACCGGCGCGTCGATCCATTGCACACCTTCGGCCACGACTTTGTCGCGTACGACCGACAGGGCCGACGCTTCGCCGCCCGAGGTCCAGAAATGCATGACCTCGACCGATGGATCGGCCAGCGCTGGCCCGGTCAACAGCGCGGCAACCGCCACCGAGGTGAAAAAATGTCTCATGTCTTTCTCGCTCCCGTCGTTTTGGTATTTCTTTTTATTTTCATTGCCTTGGTCATCCTTTGACGCTGCCTGCCATCAGGCCGCGCACGAAATAGCGTCCGGCGACGATGTAGACGAGCAGCGTGGGCAGCGCGGCAAGGATCGCGCCTGCGAAATGGACGTTGTATTCCTTTACCCCGGTCGAGGATTGGACAAGGTTGTTCAGCGCCACCGTCATCGGCTGGCTTTGGCCGCCGAAGGACGCGCCGAACAGGAAGTCGTTCCAGATGTTGGTGAACTGCCAGATGACCGACACCACGGTGATCGGCCCCGACACCGGCAGCATGATCCGCCAGAAGATGCGAAAGAACCCCGCGCCGTCGATCATCGCCGCGCGCACCAGCTCGGTCGGAAAGGCGGCGTAATAGTTGCGGTAGTAAAGCGTGGTGAAGCCGACGCCATAGACCACATGCACAAGGATCAGCCCCGGGATCGACCCCGCCAGCCCGATCTTGCCCAGGATCATCGCCATCGGGATCAGCACGATCTGAAACGGGATAAAGCAGGAAAACAGCAGCAGGCCGAAGATGATCTTATGGCCCGGAAAGCTCCATTTCGTCAGGACATAGCCGTTCAGCGCGCCCAGCACGGTCGAAATCGCAACCGCAGGCACCACCATCAGGATCGAGTTCAGGAAATAGGGTTTCAGGCCCGTCGGTTCGACCCCGATCTGGGCCGAGGACCAGGCCTGCCGCCAGGGTTCCAGCGTCCAGGATTGCGGCAGCGCCATCATGTTGCCGCCAGTGATCTCGGCCAGCGGTTTCAGCGAATTCGACACCATGACGAACAGCGGCATCAGATAGAACAGCGCAAAGACCAGAAGCACGACATAGATGAAGGTCCGGGTGATGCGCCCGGTGCGGACAGCGGTATCCTGTGTGGCGGCGGACATCACTTGCTCTCCTTCAGTTCGGCGTAAAGATAGGGCGTCATGATCGCGGCGATGGTCATCAGCATGATCACGGCCGAGGCCGCCCCGATCCCCATCGAATTGCGCGTGAAGGTATAGGAATACATGAAGGTCGCGGGCACCTCGGTCGCCCGGCCCGGCCCCCCGCCGGTCAGCGCGATGATCAGGTCATAGGATTTGACCGCAAGGTGGGCCAGAATGACGAAGGACGACAGGAACGCGGGCCGCAGCAGCGGGATCACGATCCGGCGGTAGAGGTTCCAGTTCGACGCGCCGTCGATCTGGGCGGCCTTGACGATTTCATTGTCGATGCCGCGCAACCCCGCCAGAAACATCGACATGACGAAGCCCGAGGTCTGCCAGACGGCGGCGATCACCACCGTATAGATCGCCATGTTGCGATCCTTGATCCAGTTGAATTCGAAACTGGTCCAGCCCCAAAGATGCATGGTGTTTTCGATGCCGATCCCGGGGTCGAGGATCCATTTCCACGCCGTACCGGTCACGATGAACGACAGCGCCATCGGATACAGGTAGATCGGGCGCAGCATGCCTTCGCCACGGATTTTCTGATCCAGAAAGATCGCCAGACCAAGGCCGATCACCGTGCATATGATGATATAAAGCGATGCGAAAACGCCCAGATTGGTGATCGCCGTCCACCAGGACGACAGCCCCCAGAGTTTCTGGTAGTTTTCGAAGCCGATCCAGTCATAGCGCGGCAGCATCTTCGAGCCGGTGAAGCTGAGATAGACGGTGAAGGCGATGAAGCCATAGACGAAAACGGTCATCGCGGCGACCGACGGCGACAGGACCAGCTTGGGGATCCATTCCTGTAACCGCGTGCGGAAATCCACCTTGGGGGCGTGCTGCGCCATGGCTCCTCCTTTGCCGCGCGCCGGGCGCGGGCATGTCTCGGGTTTGGGTCTTCCGCGCCGGGCGGCGGGCCCCACGCGGAAGGTTGCGGCGAAAAGGAGGGCGGACCCGCCTTTTCAAACGGGGCTACAGCGCGCCTTCGACGGCGTTGACCAGTTCTTCGACTGCGGTTGCGGCGTCGTATTCGCCGTTGAAATGGGCGGTCACGACGTCATAGATCGCGTTTTTCACCGCCGCGCGGTTCGCATGGCCATGGGCGATCGAGCCCACCAGCGTCCCGGCCGAGGCCGCGGCGGCCAGTTCGGCCATGCCCTGTTTGCCGCAGGCATCAAACGCATCGTTCGGCACATCGGTGCGCGCCGGAACCGACCCTTTCACCACGTTGAAGGCCGACTGGAACGACGGCGACATGATCGCCGCGGCCATCGCGCCCTGCGCGGCCTGTCCACCCTCGGACGAGACGCTGAACATGGCGAACTGGTCCGAGTTGAACGACACCGCCCCTTCGGACCCCGGCACCCGGAAGCACAGGAAATCATCGCCCGGCACCTTGCCTGCGTTCAGAAATTCGCCCTTGGCCCAGTCGCCCATGATCTGGAACGCGGCCTCGCCGTTGATCACCATCGCCGAGGCAAGGTTCCAGTCACGGCCCGAAAAATTGTCATCGACATACGACCGCAGGGTGGTCATGCGGTTGAACACCTCCAGCATGGTGTCCGAGCCAAGCGCGTCCATATCCAGATCTATGAAGGCGGTCTTGTAGAACTCGGTGCCCCCTGCCGACAGCACGACGCCGTCGAAAATGGTGGCGTCCTGCCAGGCCTGACCGCCATGGGCCAGCGCGGTTTTGCCCGACGCCTTGACCGCCTCCATCGCCGCGATGAATTCGTCCCATGTGGTCGGCTGGGCAATACCCAGTTCGTCCAGAATGGCCTTGTTGGCCCAGACCCAATTTGTCGAATGCACGTTCACCGGCGCCGAAATCCAGTGGCCATCCGATTTCGCGAATGCCTGCAGCGCCTGGGGCACCACCGCGTCCCAGCCTTCCTTGGCCGCCACCGAATCGAGGTTGGCCAGCGCGCCCTCTTCGGCCCAGTCGAGGATATCAAAGCCCAGCATCTGCACCGCCGTGGGCGCGTCGCCTGCCGTGACGCGGGCGCGCAGGGTGGTCATCGCCGCCTCACCGCCGCCGCCGGCGACCGGCATGTCGATCCAGCCATAGCCCTGACCCTGAAGGTCGTCTTTCAGCACGTTCAGCGCCGCGGCCTCCCCGCCCGAGGTCCACCAATGCAGAACCTCCACATCCTCGGCCTGGGCCAGGCTGGTCGTGGCCAGCAAGGCCCCCGCGACGGCGATCTTCCCTATGATCTTGTTACGCATGTCTTATTCCTCCCAGAATTGCGTTTACATTCGTTTCCTCAGCCGTTCCGCACCCAAGGCGCACGGGTTTGACCGATCCGCATCACGAGGCTTTTGACCTCGAGAAATTCGTCCAATCCGTAAGATCCGATTTCGCGACCCTGTCCGGATTGCTTGACCCCCCCGAAGGTCATTTCGGGGAACCCGTCCATCCATGTGTTGGTCCAGACCGTCCCGGCCTGCACCCGGCGAGAGAATTCAAGGCAGGTGTCGATGTTCTGACTCCAGACACCGGCGGACAGCCCATAAGAGGCATTGTTCGCCATTGCGATCGCCTCGTCCATAGTTTCGAAGGTCAGCACCGACAGGACCGGGCCGAACACCTCTTCATAGGCGATGGGCATGTCGGGCGTCACATTGCGCACCACGGTGGGCTGGTAAAACTTGCCTTCAAGGCCGGGCACGTTCAGTTCGGCGCCCCCAAGGCAGACCTCGGCGCCCGCAGCCACCGCGTCCTTGACGTATGTGTCGATCTTGTCCTGATGATCCGCCGAAATGATCGCGCCCACCTGCGTTGCGGGGTTCAGCGGATCGCCAAAGGTCACCTTGCGCGACAGCGCCACGACCTTTTCGACCAGCGCATCGGCCACGTCCCTGTGCACGATAATCCGGCTGCTTGAGTTGCAGCATTCGCCCGCGTTGAAATAAACGCCGAATGTCACCGCATCGGCGGCCTGATCGATATCGGCATCGGGAAAGATCACCTGCGGGTTCTTGCCGCCCAGTTCCAGCGCGACCTTTTTCAACGTGTCCGAGGCCGCAGCCGTGATGTGTTTGCCGACGGCGGTCGAACCGGTGAAGGTCACCATATCCACCGCGTCATGGGTTGCCATGCGCGCGCCCACCGGCTGACCATGGCCCAGAACGATATTGACGACCCCGGCGGGCAGACCCGCCTCGATCAGCAATTCGCCCATCATGACGGTGGTCGATGGCGTCAATTCCGAGGGTTTGACCACGCAGGTGCAGCCGGCGGCCAGCGCAAAGGGCAGTTTCTGGCTGAGTATCCAGAACGGGAAATTCCACGGCGTGATGATCGACACCACCCCGATCGGTTCCTTGATCACGACGCCCAGAATATCCGCGCCCAGCGTGTTGTGGCTGTCGCCATGCATGGTGCGTGCCAGCGACGCCGCATAGCGCCACAGGTCCGCCGCGCCCGACACCTCGGCCCGTGATTGCGAAATCGGCTTGCCGCTTTCAAGCGTTTCAAGGATCGCGATGCGCTCCACGTTGGCCTCGATCAGATCGGCCACTTTCAACAGCGCGGTCGCGCGGGCCTTGCCACTGATCCGGCTCCAGACCCCGCTGTCAAAGGCGGCGCGGGCCGATGCGATCGCGGCGTCGGTGTCGGCCTTGGTCCCTTGAGCGGACCGGCTGACCAGAATGCCATGCGATGGCGAATGGCGGTCGAAACTGCCGCCGTCGATGCTGTCGCACCATGCCCCATCGATCAGGTGCCGCCCGATGAAAGGGTCGGTCGGCAACCGGGCGTCAGAGGCCGCAATAAGGGTCAGGTCGTTCATCGGTCAGGTTCCCGGAAATTCTGGTTTGCGTTTCTCGCGGAAGGCGGCGACGCCTTCGTCGCGGTCGGCGGTTGCGGATATGGCGGCACTGCCCAGGGCCTCGATCAGCGCGGCGGATTGTTCGCCTGCGCCTGCGTGCAGCATCATCTTGGTGATCTCGACTGCGCGGGGGGATATTTCGGTCACGCGCGCGGCGATGGTGTTTGCGGCGGCGCGGGGATCTTCGGCCACCTCGGCCACGAACCCCAATGCGCGGGCGCGCTCTGCCTCGATACGACGACCGAACAGGGCCATTTCCTTGATCACCGGCTCGGGCAACAGGCGTTGCAAACGCTGCGTACCCGACCAGCCCGGCACGATCCCCACGGCCGGTTCCGGCAGGGCAATCGTGGCCTTGGGCCGCATCACCCGGATGTCACAGGCCGCCGCCAGTTCCAGCCCGCCGCCAAAGGCGTGCCCGTTCATCACCGCGATGGTGGGTTTGGAAAGGGCGGCCAGCCGATCAAAAATCCGGTGGCCACCGCGCACCCAGTGACGGGCGAAATCGGCGGGGCCAAGCGCGCCCCAGGCAAGGATATCTGCCCCCGAACAGAACGCCTTGGCGCCTTCGTGGGTCACAAGCACGCAAGCGATGCCCGCATCGCGTTCGATCGCCTCCAGATGCTCCGCAAGCTGGTCCAGCATCCCGGCGGTGAAACAGTTCAGCTTGTCGGGGTTGTCCAGACGCAATTCGGCCAGCGCACCGTCGCGCAACAGGTGAACGGCGCTCATGGCTGCCACCCCATCGGCGCTTCGGACAGGATCGACCGCGGCATCCGGCTGGCGTTTTCGGCGATGCTTACCCGGCCTTCCGAGGCGGCGACAATGTCTTTCTGCGGGTCGATTCCGGGCATGATTTCAGTTGCGACAAGCCCGCCTTCGCCCAGCCGCATCACGCAGCGTTCGGTGACATACAGCACCTCTTGCCCCTGTTCCCGCGCGCGCCTGCCCGAGAAGGTGACATGTTCGACCTTTTCCACCATCTTGGTGAACCTGCCCGGTTTTTCGACGGTGACGCCATCGCCGGTCAGCGACATCTGCGCGCCCGCCTCGAACCAGCCGGAAAAGACGATCTTCCTTGCATGCGCGGTGATATCGACAAACCCGCCACAGCCCGCCGTCAGATAGGGTTTCTTGCCCAGTTTCGAGACGTTGACGTTGCCGTCGATATCGACCTCCAGGAACGACAGGAACGACATGTCGAACCCGCCGCCCTGAAAATAGATGAACTGCTGCGGCGACGGCACGAACCCATAGGCGTTCGAGGCGCAGCCAAAGGCGAATCCGGTCAGCGGCATGCCCCCGACGGCGCCCTGTTCGATGGCCCAGGTCACGGCCTCGGGGTGGCCTTCTTCCAACAGGATGCGCGGCACCATGGCGCTGATCCCGAAGCCCAGATTGGCGGTCATGCCGCGCTTCAGCTCCAATGCGGCGCGCCGGGCGATGACCTTTTCGATCCCGTGTTCGGCCAGCGTGAAACTGGACCACGGGCGCATGATCTGGCCCGAGATCGCGGGATCGTAAGGCGTTTCGCAGGTCTGTTTCTGATCTGCGTCGATCACGACCAGATCGACCAGATGGCCCGGCACCCGCACGTCATGCGGGCGCAGCGACCCGCTGGATGTCACCCGTTCGACCTGCGCGATCACCAGCCCCCCGTGATTGCGCGTGGCAATCGCCTGTTCCAGCCCGCCCAGATAGGCGCCTTCGTGTTCATAGGTCAGATTGCCCGCCTCATCGGCGGTGGTCGCCCGCAGGATGCAGACATCCGGCAGGATGTTGGGGAAATGCAGCCATGTTTCGCCGTCGAATTCGACGCGTTTCACGATCGGCTGCGCGGCCCCTTTGGCGTTCATGGCACAGCCTTCGCGGATCGGATCGGCAAAGGTATCCAGCCCCACCTTGGTCAGGACACCGGGGCGTCTGGCGGCCGCTTCGCGGTGCATGTCGTACATGATCCCCGAGGGCACGTTATAGGCGGCAACGCGGTCTTCGACGACCATCTTCCAGATTTCGGGCATCGGCAGGTTCGAAGGCCCGGACGGGTAGGACCCGCCAAGGATGCGCGACAAAAGCCCGTCCTTGGCAATGTGATCCACGCCTTTCACCCCATACATGTCGCCCGCCGCAATCGGGTGCAGCGTGGTCAGGTTGCGCGGATGGCCTTCGGCCTCGAAACGGTCGCCGATGGCCTTGAGAACAAGATCGGGACAGCCAAGCGCCGAAGAGGACGACACCGTGACCACCGCATCGTCGGGAATACGCGCAACGGCCTGCGCCGCAGAGACAAGTTTGCTCACTTGTTTTCTCCATAATTAACGTCGATGCGGGCGCCTGTGGTGGCGGCCTCGCGCACTGCCAGCGCGACGGTCAGGGATTTCACGCCGTCCCAGCCGGTCGCGGCGGGGCGCCCATCGCCACGGGTGGCGGCCAGAAACTCCGCAACACCCTGTTGGTACAGATCATGGGCCGGATAGCTGACGGCTTCGGTGCCTGCGGCGGTGACAAGGGTGATCTTACCCACCGGGTTCTGGGTCATCACGCCCCTGGCAAAGATCGACCCTTCGGTGCCGTGCACCTCAAGCCCGGAGCCTGCGAAGGGGTGGGTAAAGCTTTCGTGCGACATGACCATCGCCCCCGAGGGCATGGTCCAGACCGACATGGCGGAATCCTCGACCCCCTGCCCCATCCCCGAGGATGTCATCTGGGCGACAACCGTCTGCGGGTCCTCGCCCAGCAGAAACCGGGCGACATCGGCATCATGCACGGTGATATCGGGAATGACCCCGCCACCGGCCTTGGCCGAGGTGATGCGCCAGCCCTGCAGGTTGGCGGGCAGATGGACGGCGTGGTGGATGCGCAGCGACAGCACCCGACCGATCCGCCCCGCGTCGATCAGCCCCTTGATCGCGCGGTGGCTGCCCGAACAGCGCAGGTGATGGTTGGTGGCAAAAGTGACCCCGGCGGTTTCGGCGGCGCGCACCATGGAAGTGGCCTGTTCGATGGTCATCGCCAGCGGTTTCTCACACAGAACATGTTTGCCCGCGGCGATGGCGGCCATGGCCTGATCGAAATGCTTTTCATTGGTCGAGGAGATATAGGCCGCCGCAACATCGGGATCGGCCAAAGCCTCGGCCAGATCGGTGGTCGCACGGGCAATCCCGTGTTCGGCGGCATAGGTGGCGGCATGATCGGCGTTGCCGCTGACCAGCCATGTCACGTCATTGCCAGCCTGCGCACGAACGGCCCTAATCATGAATTGCGCCGCGATCGTGCTTGCCCCGACGAAAGCCCATTTCATGATCTGCCCCTCCCAATTGGATCGTTCCAAACATTTACTGGAACGTTCCAATTTCGTCAAGAAAACATCTTCACCCCGTCGCATCGCGGCAAGGGAAACGATCTAAGATATTGGATTTAATGGGGGAATCTGGGGACGGTTCCGCCCACCAAAGCAGAACGGAACAGAATCACGCGCCTTTTCTCAGACGCCTGAAAGGAAAACCGGCCGCGTCAGCGGCGGCCGGTTTCCATCCTTGGGCGATATGCACGGAAACCCGAACTCACCAGGCGTTATAGCCCAGGTATTTGCCCGACATCTCGATCTTGACGCGGTCGCCCTTTTCGTTCGGCACGCGGATCACCTGCATGTCGAAATCGATCGCCGACATGATGCCGTCGCCGAATTTTTCGTGGATCAGCGCCTTGATGGTGGGCCCGTAGACGCCGACGATTTCATACAGGCGGTAAATGCAGGGATCGGTCGGCACGGTCTGTTCCCAGACTTTGGTGGGGCTTTCGGCCAGCACCTCGGCGGCCTCTTCGGGCAGGTTCAGCAGCGATACCAGCGCTGCGGCCTTGTCCATGGGCATGGCGTTCATGCCCATGGCGGCCGAATGGGTCCAGACCGGCGACATGCCGATCGCCTTGGCGATGGCTTCCCAGCCAAGGCCGGATTTCTTCTTTGCGGCGATGATCAGCGCGGTGACATCTTCCTTGGTCAGCATGTCGTCGGGCAAAAGGTCTTTCATGAGGAATCCTCCGGGGTTGGGGCGGCCTCAGCCGCCGATTTGGGTGATGAGAACGAGGCACAACAGCGCCAGCAGGGCCGACACCCCCTGCCAGAACCGGACCGGGTTGCGTTCGGCCAGCGGCACGTGGCGCGCCGCGTTCCAGCCGGTGCCGGGCCGTTTCAGATCGGCCACGAATTCCGACAGCGCGTCATAGCGTTTCAGCGGATCGGGGTGCACCGCGCGGCGCAGGGCCGCATCCATCCAGTCGGGCACGCCGGTATCGTCGTCGCGCGCCGTGGCATAGTGCAGCCGCTGCTGATCGCTGCGCGACCGGACCCGCGCGACCTGTGCGCCATACGGCAGGCGCCCGGTCAGCATCTCATAGGCGATCACACCCAGCGCATATTGATCCGACCGCCAGCTGACCGCATCGCCCGACAGGTATTCGGGCGCGGTGTATTGATAGGTTCCGGGCAGTTCGCCCAGCGTGCCCGGGGCCGCCTCTTCGACCCCGGCGACGGTGGCAGAGCCCAGATCGATGATCTTTACCGTGCCCTCGGCGTCGATCATCACGTTTTCGGGGCGCAGGTCCTGATGGATCATTTCGCGCCGGTGCAGGGCCCGCAGGCCGATCGCGATCTGGTCGATGATGCCGCGCATCTGGTCGCGCGTGGGCTGCGGGTGGTCGGTCATCCATTGCCGCAGCGTGATCCCGTCGACCCAGTCGCTGACCACGAACAGGGCCGTGCGTTGTCTGGTGTCAGGCGGCGCAGAGACCACATGCGCGGATGTCACCCGCCGGGCGATCCATTCCTCCAGCACGAAACGCCGCAGATAGGCCGTATCCTGCGCGGTGTCGCTGGCGGGGATTTTAAGCGCCACCTTCCGGCCCTCGGCATCGGCCGCCAGAAAGACATGGCTGCGGGCGGTGACATGTTCGGGGCGGACGATCCGATAGCCGTCGATCACATCGCCCGCCTTGGGCAAAGGCGGGATCGGCAGTTCGGCAACCTCAAGCGCCAGACCAGCCTGGGCAGGTGGCAGCGCGTCGATCCGCGCGATCTGAACGGTCAGATTGTCGTCGCTGCCGCGCGCCAATGCGGCCTCGGCGATCCTGCGGGCGGCGGCATCAAGGTCGGGGGCCTGCAGGGCATCGTGCACGGTTTCAGCGTCCGCAAACTCGTGAACGCCATCGGTGGTCAGAAGAAAGATGTCACCCACGCGCAGCGGCAGGCGGCGGTAATCGACATCGACAGAGGTTTCAGCCCCAAGCGCCCGGCCCAGATAGCTTTCCGCAGGCGACAGCACCATGCGGTGATCTTCGGTCAGTGGCTCAAGCCCCCTGCCCGACACCCGCTGGATCCGGCTGTCCCCGACATGCAGGATATGCGCCTCGCGCCCCTTGAGGATCAGCGCCGACAGGGTACAGACCTGCCCCGCGTTGATGTCGGCCACGGATGTGTTCTGGCCATGCAGCCAGGCGTTGGTGGCCGCGATCACCCGCGTCGCGGCGGTGCGCACGGTCCAGCCGTCGGGCGTGGCGTAGTAATCGGTCAACAGGCTTTTGACCGCGGTCTCGGACGCCTGCGCGCTGATCGGGCTGGAGCTGATGCCATCGGCCACGGCCAGCGTCACGCCCTTCAGACGCAGGGACGCGCCGGTCGGAACCAGCGCGCCGTGGAAATCCTGATTGGCGGGTTTCGCACCAGCGGCGGAATACTGGCCGATGGAAACGCTTAAGGCATCCATATGGGTCGCATCCTTGGGCATGGCGTCAGGTCCCGTTGAAAAAAACGGCCCCGCCGAAGCGGGACCATCAGTCAGGGAGGGTTCTTATTCAGCCGGCATCGCGGTGGCATCATCGTTGCGGGCGACGGCGGCGTTCCGCTTGGGCGATTCCCGGAAATGGGTCGCATAGATCATGCCGCCGACAAAGGTCAGGCCACCGACAAGGTTGCCGACCACGACCGGGATTTCGTTATAGGCAAAGTAATCGAACCATGTGAATTCACCGCCCAGCATGATGCCCGAGGGGAACAGGAACATGTTCACGATCGAATGTTCAAACCCAAGGTAGAAGAACACGATGATCGGCATCCACATCGCCATGATCTTGCCCGAGGCCGAGTTCGACATCATCGCCCCAACCACGCCCGTGGACACCATCCAGTTACACATCACCGCACGGATGAACACGGTCAGCATCCCCGCGCCCCCGGCCTCGGCATAGCCCAGCGTCCGGGCCTCGCCGATCTGTCCGATCTTCTGGCCCACGGCGTTCGGTTCCTGACTGAACCCCATGGTAAAGATGATGGCCATGAAAACCGCAGTGGTCATCGCGCCCGCGAAGTTGCCGCAGAACACCAGACCCCAGTTGCGCAGCACGCCCTTCCAGGTACAGCCCGGGCGTTTGGCGATGACGGCCAGCGGCGCAAGGGTGAACACCCCGGTCAACAGGTCGAACCCCAGAAGATACAGCATGCAGAACCCCACCGGGAACAACAGCGAGGCCACAAGGAAGTTGCCGGTGTTGACCGCGATGGTCACCGCAAAGGCCGCGGCCAGCGCCAGAATGGCCCCGGCCATAAAGGCGCGGATCAGGGTGTCTTTGGTGGCCATGAAAATCTTGGATTCTCCGGCGTCGACCATTTTGGCCGCGAATTCCTTGGGTTGGATATACGACATATTCGTATCCTTTCTGGGTGGGGTCTGTGCCTGTGGTCCGGCTTGGGCATAGGGTGGTACGGAACCGAAGGGATCGGTGGCCGCGGCGATTTCTGTCCTGGAATACGGAAGGATTGGCAGACCGCATTCCCACGATCCGACGCGATGTCGAAACGAAGGCACAGCATCATTGCTGCCGGCCCGAAAAGGGCGTCCTGACGGAAATTGCCGCGCCGTTGCGGCCGATGGTGGGGGCGTGCCCACCGATCGTTACCCAATCGGATAAAGGCAATGATTTAACCGCGCAAGAAAGCGATGTGCGCCACTGTGCGGGAAACAAGGCGCTTTGCGGAAAATGGCGGGCCGTTGCTAAAACAAAAGCACTGTGGCGCTGCATTGCGGTAATTATAGGCACAAATGAATCAGACCCCGGCCTTGGATCAACGCGCGGCACAGCGCCGCAGGCCACCAAGACTGACAGACACCGCCGACATGAAGAATACCGCCACAAGTCTGGCCATAAATCTTAAAGCGTGAACCTGTGACTGTTGATGCTGCCCAGACAGGGTCAAACCCGGAAACAGCGGTATTCGCCGCGCGGGGTCATTCCCCCATGCAATTGTCCAGATAACACTCGGCCATCCGCTTGGCGGTCTGGGCAAAGCTGGGATCGCGCGAATGCTGAGCGGCGACAATCGCGCCGTCGAACAGAATGGCGATGCTGCGGGCGGTTTCGGTCACGTCGGGGGCCTTCATCTCGATCGCGTTTGCCTTGAACCAGGTGATCAGGTGCTCTTTATGCTTATCCGCCGCCTGGCGCACCGCGTCATTGCCGGTGTCAAACTCGGCGACCGCATTGATGAAGGGGCAGCCGTAAAACCCCGGGTCCGAAAACCAAAGCTCCAGCACATCGAAAACCGCCAGCATCCGGGTGCGCGCCGGGCCTTTCACTTCGGCAAGGCAGCCAAAGAACCATTCGCGCCAGGTGGTG
Organism: uncultured Paracoccaceae bacterium; assembly: GCA_947500775.1. Classification (GTDB taxonomy): domain Bacteria; phylum Pseudomonadota; class Alphaproteobacteria; order Rhodobacterales; family Rhodobacteraceae; genus CANMTD01. The sequence continues at coordinate 323,922 of CANMTD010000002.1, read as the reverse complement.
CCCTCGGCCTCCAGCACGGCGGCGATCAGGTCTTCCTTGGACGAGAAATGGTGATAGAGCGTCGCCTTGGCGGTGCCTGCGCGGGCGATGATCGTATCGATCCCGGTCGCGGTGAAGCCGTGGTTGCAGAACAGGAAGGACGCGGCCGACATGATACGGTCGCGGGCGTTCTTGGGCGGACGGGCGGCAAAGCTCCAGCCTGATCCGTCAAGCGCGCAAAACTCCTGAACACCATCTTCCATGAACATGTTTCTCCGGCCGTGGCCAATCGGTTGCGACATTGTGTCATTAGTTTCACGCGCGCCCGGTAAAATCAAGACAGATCAGTCTGAGATTTCCGATCTTGCAAAGATATTGCCGAAAATGCGCAACAGGATGCTTTTCCAGCGCCGATCTGCCCGGATACGGTCAGTCTACCTGTTTTATTGCCAATTTATTGGGCGTGACGTGGTTTTCGAAAGATTTAGCAGCCGCAGCATTGACGATTCGGGCACAGCCATTCCGTAATCGAACAGACAGAACTGTCCGTATGATATGGAGCAAGGCTGAGATGGCCGTCACCCAAATGAAATCGACCACATCCGCCGCGCAGGCCCCCCAAAGCAAGCCCTCCCCGATGGGCGCGCATATCGCGGTCAAAGGCTTAAGCCATACCTATCGCAAACATGACGGGCGGGTGCTGGAAAACATCGATTTCGAAATCAATCCCGGTGAAATCATCGCGCTTCTCGGGCGGTCGGGCTGTGGTAAATCCACGCTTCTGCACATGCTGTCCGGCCTGACCCAGCCCTCTGAGGGCGAGGTGGTGATCAACGGCAATACGGTGCGCGCGCCGTCGCCCAAATGGGTGATGATGTTTCAGGCGCCGTCGCTTTACCCCTGGCTGACGGTCACGAAAAACGCGGCCCTTGGCCTGCGGTTTTCGCGCCGCAACGGCGAAATCGCCGCGCGCGTTCCCGAAATTCTGCGCCTTGTGGATCTGGAGGCCTTTGCCGACCGGAACGTACAGGAACTGTCCGGCGGGCAACAGCAGCGCGTGGCGCTGGCCCGGTCGCTGGTGCCCCGCCCCGAGGTGCTGTTGCTGGACGAACCGTTTTCCGCGCTTGACGCCTTTACCCGGCGCAACCTGCAACAGGACGTGCGCGCCATTGCCCGCGATCTGGGGCTGACGCTTGTGATCGTCACCCATGATGTCGGCGAAGCGGTGCGCATGGCCGACCGCGTGATCGTCCTGCAATCCAACCCCGGCCGGGTCGCCAAGGATACCCGGATCGACCTTGCCGAAGACGAACGCGGCGGCGGCACCGAAGGGTTCCAGCGCGAACACACACGCCTGATGGGCATCTATTCCCATGTCGCCGATATCGCCGACATGCCCACCGAAAATGATTTCACCCAGATTTGAAGGAAAGGCCCCCTTATGACCGATACCTCTGACACGAAAATCTGCACCCACGCACATGATCTGCACGCGGCCTGCTGTGGCGGCGATATGGGGGTCGATGCCGGTCGGCGCCAGACACTGGACATGTTGGCCAAAGGGGGCATGGCCGCGCTGTTGGGGTCTTTGACTGCTGGGTTGCCGAAAATGGCGCAGGCCGCCGATGATGACGTGCTGCGGATCGGGTATCTTCCGATCACCGACGCCACGCCGCTGCTGGTGGCCCATGCGATGGGCTATTTCGAAGAGGAAGGCATCAAGGCCGAAAAACCCACGCTGATCCGGGGCTGGTCGCCGCTGATCGAAGGCTTTGCCGCGGGCAAGTTCAACCTTGTGCATTTCCTGAAACCGATCCCGATCTGGATGCGCTATAACAACAACTTCCCGGTCAAGGTCATGGCCTGGGCCCATACCAACGGGTCAGCCCTGGTGGTCGGGCGCCATACCGACACCGTTGATTTCGCCGGGCTGGGCGGCAAACAGGTCGCCGTGCCGTTCTGGTATTCGATGCACAACATCGTGCTGCAATACGCGCTGCGGGCCGCTGGGATCACCCCTGTAATCAAGGAACAGGGGGCCGAGATCGCGGCCAATGAATGCAACCTTCAGGTCTTGCCCCCGCCCGAGATGCCCCCCGCGCTGGCCGCCCGGAAAATCGACGCCTATATCGTGGCCGAGCCGTTCAATGCGCTGGGCGAGCTGATGGCCGGCGCGCGGATGCTGCGCTTTACCGGGGATATCTGGAAAAACCACCCCTGCTGCGTTGTCTGCATGAACGAACAGGTGACGGCGGCCAAACCGGAATGGACGCAGAAGGTGATGAACGCCGTCGTGCGCGCCTCGGTCTATGCCAGCCAGAACAAGGCCGAAGTGGCCGAAATGCTGTCCAAGGACGGCAAAGGCTACCTGCCCGCCCCGGCCAAGGTCGTCACCCGGGCGATGACGCTTTATGCCGACAACCCCGATTACATCTCGACCGGAGCGATTGCGAACGAAGGCGAATACCACAACGGCCGGATCGATTTTCAGCCCTGGCCCTATCCGTCGGCCACCAAGCTGATCGTCGAGGCGATGAACGAAACCGTCGTATCGGGCGAGACCAAGTTCCTTGACGGGCTGGACCCCGAATTCGTCGCCAACGATCTGGTGGACTACAATTTCGTCAAGGCCGCGCTGGAGAAATACCCCGACTGGAAAAACGATCCCTCGGTGGCCACAGGCAGCGATCCCTACACCCGCGAAGAGATCCTGAAACTATGAGCGACATGGCCCAAATCCCGTCCTTGCGGATCGGCCTGCCCCGGCTGGGAAAGGCGCGCGGGCTGGTGAATGCGGTGATCGGCATCGCATTGCTGCTGGGGCTGTGGTGGCTGGGCGGCCGCCATGTGGCCAACGACCCCGACATGTTCGCCTTTGCCAATTTCGCGCCGGAACCGACGCTGAAACGGCTTTGGTCGATGATCGGATCGGGCGAAGTGGTCAAAATGTCGGGCCCGTCTTTGGAACGCATCGGGCTGGGGCTGTTCTACGCGATTGCGATCGGGGTGCCGGTTGGCATCCTGATCGGCCGGGTCGCCCGCGCGAATGAAATCGCCAATGTGCCGTTTCAGTTCCTGCGGATGATTTCGCCGCTGGCCTGGATGCCGATCGCGGTCATGGCGTTCGACACCTGGGACGGCGCCATCGTGTTCCTGATCGTGATGGCGGCGGTCTGGCCGATCCTGTTTTCAACGGCGGCGGGCATCCGGCGGATCGATCCGGCCTGGCTCAAGGTCGCGCGCAATCTGGGGGCCAACCCGTTCCACATGCTGTTCGCGGTCATCCTGCCGGCCATCGCCATCGACATCCTGACCGGTATCCGGCTGGCGCTGGGCGTGGCCTGGGTGGTGCTGGTGCCTGCCGAATACCTTGGGGTGACCTCGGGCCTTGGCTACGCGATCAACGATGCCCGCGACACGCTGGATTACGACCGCCTTGCCGCCACGGTCGTGGTGATCGGCATCATCGGCTTCACGCTGGATGCTGCCGCGAACCTGCTGATCAAAAAGTTCAACTGGGTGCGCGCCGCGCACTGAAACCGACAGACACAAACGGAGGACCAAATCCATGTCTGAACCAGCAACCGCTTTGACCGGGTGCCTTGCCCCGATCTCGAAAGAGGGTCTTGATGACCTGATAGCGAAAGGCAAAGCCAACCCCGAGGCGATCAAAACCCTCAAATGCAAGACCGTCGCCGAAGGCCGGTTCCGCCACGCCAACTATATCCGCAATCTGGAACCCTATATCGTGGACGAACCCCCCGGGCTGCTGGGCGACGACACCGCCCCCAACCCGTCCGAGGCCTCGCTGGCCGCCTTGGGGTCCTGCATCGCGGTGGGTCTGCACGCCAACGCCATCGCCCGCGGCATCACCATCAACAAGCTGGAAGTCGAACTTGAGGGCGATCTGAACATCACCGCCGTCTGGGGCACCGGCGACACATCCGAAAAGCCGGTTGGCTTCACCGATGTCCGCATCAAGGTGGATATGGAGGCCGATTGCCCGCAAGAGGAAATCGACGGGCTTATCACCCATGTGACCCAATGGTCGCCGGTGTTCAACACCTTCTCGCGTCCGGTGAACATGGTCGCCGAGGCCGTCTGACACAGCCCCGGGCCGCGCCTTTGCCCCCCGGGCGGGCGCGGCCCCTTTCCGAACCGTTTTCAGGAGATCCGAGATGAATGTTGCTGCCGCTGTCACCGCACTCAATTTTGACGAGATTGAACGGATCTCGGGCGAAGAGCTGGCGCCTATCGCACGCCAGATTGATGCCGAACGCACCTACCCCGAAGATATCATTCGCGCTTATGGCGCGGCCGGCGCCTATGGCACGCATATTGGCGGCGTCGATGGCAATACCGATCTGACCGACGCGATCACCTCGATGGCGCGGGCCTCAGAGGAATGCCTGTCGACGGGTTTCTGCGTCTGGTGTCAGGACACGCTGGCCTGGTACATCGCGTCGTCGGACAATGACTTTCTCAAATCCGAAGTGTTGCCCAAGGTGGCCAAGGGACAGGCGCTGGGCGGCACCGGCATGTCGAACCCGCTGAAAGCCATTGGCGAGATCGAACCGATGCGCCTGAAAGGCGAACGTGTCGACGGCGGTTATAAGGTCAAAGGCCTGTTGCCCTGGGTGTCGAACCTGGTCGATGACGGCTATTTCGGCACCATGTTCCACGTCGAGGTCGACGGTCAGGACACCCCCAAACGCGTGATGGCGATCATCCACGCGGAATGGGAGGGCATCAGGCTGAAGCTTGACCATGAATTCGTCGCCATGGGCGGCACCGCCACCTGCAACGTGCAGTTTCGCGATGTCTTTGTTCCCGACGCATATCTGCTGGGCGACCCTGCCGGGGCCTTCGTGCAACGCATTCGCCCCGGGTTCACGCTGCTGCAATGCGGGATGGCCGCCGGGATCGTCAAGAACTGCATCGATCTGATGAAACAGGTGCAGGCCCCGCTGGGCCATGTGAACAAATACCTTGAAAAACAGCCCGAGGATATCGAGGCCGAATATGACGCGCTGGTCGCCGATGTACTGGAGATGGCCAAGACGCCCTATGACACCTCCGACGCCTTTTTCAAACGTGTGCTGCAGGCGCGGCTGGCGGGGGGCGAGCTGTCGGTTCAGGCCGCGCATTGGGCGCAGCTTCACTGTGGCGCGCGCGGCTATGTCACCCAAGGGGTCGCTCAACGCCGCCTGCGCGAAGCCTATTTCGTCGCGATCGTCACCCCGGCCACCAAACATCTGCGCAAGATGATCGCAGACCTGGGGGGCTGACCAGCACGCATGACAGGGGGGAGGAAGACACTGACAGGGAAAATCAAACAAGGACAAACGCCATGGATTCCGCACTGATCTCACCAACCGACCTCAAAGCCATGTTGGGCACAGGCGAGGTTGTCATCATCGACACCCGCGCCCCCGACAGCTATGCCGCCGGGCACATCCCCCAGGCCGTCAACCTGCACGATATCTTCACCTTTCTTGCCACATCCGACGCCACGGGCATGGCCGAGCTGAAAGACAAATTCGCCGCCGAATTCGGCGCCGCCGGTCTGGATGGCGCAAAAACCGCCGTGATTTACGAGGCGTCGATGGACAGCGGGTTCGGGCAATCGTGCCGGGGCTATTTCCTGCTGTCCTATCTGGGCTATCCCAAGGTCAAGGTGCTGCACGGCGGTTTTGCCGCGTGGCAGGCCGAGGGGCTTGAGATTTCGACCGCCGCCGCCGCACCGGCCCCTGCCGGGTTCGACGTCAGCGCGGACGCCGCCGCGATCATGATGGACAAGGACGACATGAAAGCCGCGCTGGACGACGGTGCCGCCATCATTCTGGACGTGCGCGATATCGACGAATGGATCGGCACCAGCTCGTCCCCCTATGGCGTCGATTTCTGCCCGCGCAAGGGGCGCATTCCGGGGGCCGTCTGGATCGAATGGTACCGGATGATGAAACCGACCGCGCAGGGTCCCATGCTGAAATCCAAGGACGAGGTGCTGGCCGAATGCGCCACCGTCGGCATCACCCCCGACACGCCGGTCAAGCTGTACTGTTTCAAGGGCGCGCGCGCCTCGAACACCTTCCTCGCGCTGAAAGAGGCGGGCATCAAGGATGTCGCCATCTATTTCGGGTCCTGGAACGAATGGTCCCGCGATCCCGATCTGCCCATCGAACAGGGGCTGCCATTCGGCGCCTGACCCCTGCCCCACACCGCATTACCGAAGACAGACAACGGAGTAAGACAAGATGACAACACGCGCCGAGCTGACGGAAAAAATCGTCGCCCACAAGACCTTCAACGACATCAAATGGGCCGATGTGGCCGCGGCCGTGGGCCAATCCAAGGAATGGACCACCGCCGCCCTGATGGGGCAGATTTCGCTGTCCAAAGATCAGGCCGCGCTGGTCGGAAACGCCATGGGGCTGAATTTCTCGGACGAGGAAATCGCGTTGCTGATGACCGTGCCCTATCGCGGGTCGCTGCCTTCGGCGGTGCCGACCGACCCGCTGATCTATCGCCTGTACGAGGTGGTCAATGTCTATGGCACGACGATGAAGGCGCTGATCGAGGAAGAGTTCGGCGACGGCATCATGTCGGCGATTGATTTCACCATGGACATCAGCCGCGAAGCAAACCCCGCCGGCGACCGCGTGAAGATCGTGCTGGACGGCAAGTTCCTGCCCTACAAGATGTATTGAACGGAACCGGCGCCCGAACCGAGGGGTGGGCGAGAAGCGCCCGCCCCGTGGGGGCGGTTCGGGCGCTGCCTGAGCCAGGGCTCAGGCAAGTGATGCTAAAGTTCAGGCCGCCAGCTTTGCCGCATCGCCGCCCTGCCCGATCCGCCGGACAATCAAAAAACTCAGCCCCGCCATCACTGCCGCGGTGAACAGGCACAGCGCCAGCCCGCCCAGCTGATAGCTGAGCCCCGACAGCAAGGTGCCCAGCAACCGCCCGGCGGCGTTGGACATGTAATAGAACCCCACATCCATCGTCACCCGCTCGGCCTGGGTAAAGGCCAGGATCAGATAGGAATGCAGCGATGAATTGACGGCAAAGACAAAGCCGAAGACCATCAGCCCGGCAATCAGCGTCAGGGTCAGCCATCCGGCGGGTTCCGGCGTCAGCGCGGCCAATCCGGCCAGAACCAGCGGGACAAGCGTCAGGATCGCCACCCAGCGCCCGGCCAATGCGGTGATCTGGTCCAGCGGTTTATCCCGAGCGCCCAGCAATTTCGGCGCCCAGGCCTGTACCGCGCCATAGGCGATGATCCACACCGCCATGAAGCTGCCGATCTGAAAGAACGCGGCGCGGTTGCCCGCCTCGCTGCCGTCCGACAGCACCGCGTAGAAATAGATCGGAATGCCCACCACGAACCAGACGTCGCGCGCGCCGAACAGGAACATCCGCGCGCCCGACAGCAGGTTGATGTTGCGGTCCTTGGAAAACACCTCGCGGAACTTCGTGCCCTTTTTGCCGCGCGGCAGCCCGGCGGGCATCAGGGTTGCCACCGCGATCAGGATCACGGCCAACACGCCCGCCATCCCCCAGATCGACGGCACAAAGCCCCACAGACCCAGCAAGACCGCGCCCAGCAGGAACCCCGCCCCTTTGACCGCGTTCTTCGATCCGGTCAGCACCGCCACCCAGCGAAACAAAGCGCCATCCCCGGTTGGTGCCAACAGCTTGACCGCAGATTTCGACGACATCTTGGCCAGATCCTTGGCCACACCGGACACCCCCTGCACCACCATGACAAAGATCACCGACCCCAGCAGGGACCACGCCGGATCAAGCTGCGCCAGTCCGACCAGCGCCACGATCTGCAACACCAGCCCGGCATAAAGCGTCGCCGTCAGCCCGAACCGCGCCGCGATCCAGCCCGCGCTCAGGTTGGTGACCATGCCCATGAATTCATACAGCAGGAACAGCCAGGCCAGTTGCACCGGCGAAAACCCCAGTGTGTGAAAATGCAGCAGCACCAGCATCCGCAGCGCCCCGTCCGACAGCATGAACGCCCAATAGGCCGCCGTGACGGCGATATAGGCGGCCATGCCGTCGGGTTTTTGCGTCTGTGTCTGCGTCATAGGCTGTCTGCCACCATCCGGGTCACATCCGCCAGACGGCAGGCATAGCCCCATTCATTGTCGTACCAGGCATAGATTTTGACCTGCGTGCCGTTGATCACCATGGTGCTGGGCGCATCAACGATCGAACTGCGCGGATCATTGGTGTAATCGGTGCTGACCAACGGGCGTTCCTCATAGCCCAGAATACCCTTCAGCGGCCCGTCGGCGGCGGCTTTGAACAGGGCATTCACCTCTTCGGCGGTGGTCGGGCGTTTGACCTCGAACACGCAATCGGTGAGCGAGCCGTTCAGCAAGGGCACCCGCACCGCATGGCCGTTCAGCCGCCCGGTCAGTTCGGGATAGATCAGCGTGATCGCCGTGGCCGAGCCGGTGGTCGTCGGGATCAGCGAATTCAGCGCCGACCGGGCGCGGCGCATGTCCTTGGCCGGACGATCGACGATGGTTTGCGTGTTGGTCACGTTGTGGATCGTGGTGATCGAGCCGTGTTCGATACCCAACGCCTCGTGGATGACCTTGACCACCGGGGCCAGGCAATTGGTGGTGCAACTGGCCGCCGTGATCAGATCGTGCTGATCGGGATCGTAGAGGTCCGAGTTGATCCCATAGACAAGGTTCAGCGCCTGTTCTTCCTTGACCGGGGCCGACACCACGACCTTTTTCACGCCCGCGTCGTAATAGGGCGCCAGCCGCAGCTGGGTCTTGAAGGCGCCGGTGCAATCGACCACCAGATCGACACCCAGCTTTTCCAGCGGCAGATCCCGCAGATCGCGTTCGGCGGTCATCTTCATCCGGTGGCCGTTGACGGTGACGCTGTCGGCATCGTGGCTGATCTCGGCGGGCCAGCGGCCGTGCACCGTGTCGAATTCAAACAGCATCGCGTGCTGTTCGGGGGTGCCCGCGATATCGTTCAGCAGAACGATTTCGCCCGGCAATCCCTGATCGTAAAACGCCCGCACCACAAGTTTGCCGATCCGGCCCAAGCCGTTGATTGCAATCTTTACCATGTTCTTCTCCGATTGTTCTGCTTGCCGGCCTTCCGGGGCGTGAGTGTGATTATACGCGGGTTATGCGTCATCCATTTGACCGATGTCATCCAGCCGCGTCTGCAGCGACAGCCGGTCCAATGCCTCTAGCGGCAGCGACACGAAGGCCTGCACCCGGCGCAGCATCTGGCCATAGGTCGCGGCGAAGGCCAGCGATTTTTCGGCATCGGTTCCGGTCACCTTGACCGGATCGGGCAGCCCCCAATGGGCGGTCACCGGCTGTCCGGGCCACGGCGGGCAATCTTCGTTTGCGGCAAGGTCGCAGACGGTGAAAACGAAATCCAGAGGCGGGGCATCCTTGCCCTGAAATTCCGACACGTTTTTCGACCGCAGGCCCGAGGTATCGTGGCCGTTGCGTTCCAGCAGTTCCAGCGCAAAGGGATTCATCTCGGAATAGGGGTTCGTCCCGGCCGAATAGGCGTTGAACCGGTCGCCGCCGACCTTTGCCAGCGCAGCTTCGGCAAAGATCGACCGGGCAGAGTTGCCGGTGCAGATGAACAGAACGTTATATGCGGATTGCGACATGGCAGTGTCTCCGGGTTGGGGGGAAGAAAGCGCACGCAGCGTTTTCGGCGCGCAAAGATCAGGGCGACCGCGACAACAATCGGCCACAAGAAAATCCACCAGCGCGCCCATGGCCGCCAGATGGATGGAATAGAAAATGGATGTGCCCTGCCGGTCGGACCGGATCAGCCCGGTGCGCTCCAGTGCGCCCAGATAGACCGACAGCGTGCTGGGTTTCAGATCAAGCGCATCCGCCATTTCTGACGGGCGCACCCCTTCGGGGGCGCGGCGCGCCAAAAGGCGCAGAACCGACAGACGACCGGGGTGGCCGAGGATATCAAGGGTTTGAGCAGCGTCATTAATTTCCATAATTCATGAATATATGAAATAATGAGCGTTTCAAGATTTAAAATTCAAACTTGCCCCATGATTTAGGAAAATCCGCAGGTCTTGCCTTTATTTCGACCTGTATTGTTCATGTAACAGAACCAGAGTTTCCCCTTTCTCGGCCAGATTATGTGACAGTTTTATGATACCATGCAGATGTGCGTACCGAGTAAAGGAGCCTATCATGGCACATTCAAAGGACTATCAGGACGATAAGAATTCGTCACCGGCACAGCCCGTCGCAAACGACGCGCCCGCCCAGAAAACACCGGAACATACCCCGCCCCAACCCGCGCCGGAACAGCCTTACGTGTTCCGCGACTGGGCCAGCCTCTGATCCCGGTTTTCACCGTGACGGAATGACGATACGCTGACGCTGGAACAAACGGGATTGTCCCATGCCAGCGCCGATATCGTCCATTCGCAACCTTGGGCCTGCCATGCAGGCAGCCTTTGCCCGGGCGGGCATAAACAGCGCCGAAGAGCTGCGCGCGCTTGGCACCGATGCGGCCTATGCCAAACTGCTGCAATCCGGGCACCGCCCCCATTTCATCGGCTATTACGTGATTGAAATGGGGCTTCAGGGACGGCCCTGGAACGATTGCAAGGGCGCAGAGAAAACCGCGCTGCGCAAACGGTTCGACGCGCTGAAGCGCGTGAACAAACCATCGCATGACACTGAAATAGAACGGCTTCTGGATCAGATCGGCGTGCGAAATCCGGCGGGATAACCTTTAAATTTACGGGCATCGCCCCCATATCAGACATATGGATAGTGATTTAGAAGGTAGATTACGACAGCTTGAAACCCTTGCCCACGGAATGGAAAACCTGTTTCCCATTCCCGGAACCGACGCGCGGGTGGGCCTTGATCCGATATTGGGATTGGTGCCCGTTGTGGGGGATTTCCTGGGATTGATCCCGGCCGGTTACATCGTTCACACCGCACATCGGATGGGCGCATCGCGCCGCTTGGTCCTGCGCATGGTTCTGAATGTCGGGGTCGATGTGGTGATCGGTCTTGTGCCGCTGATCGGTGATATTTTCGACGTGTCGTGGAAGGCCAATACCCGCAACGTCGCCCTGATCCGTCAGATGGTCGAAACGAAAACCGCCCACGCAGAGTTTGCGCGGGCGGCAGTCACAACAGATTTCGAACCGGCTTAGCCGACCAGTTCCAGACCCGAGAAGAAATAGGCGATCTCGACCGCTGCGGTTTCGGGCGCATCCGACCCGTGGACCGAGTTTTCGCCGATCGACAGGGCGAATTCCTTGCGGATGGTGCCTTCGTCCGCGTCGGCGGGGTTGGTGGCGCCCATGACTTCGCGGTTCTTGGCGATGGCGTTTTCACCTTCCAGAACCTGCACGACGATCGGCTCGGACGCCATGAATTCGCACAGTTCGCCGTAGAACGGGCGTTCCTTGTGCACCTCATAGAAGACGCCGGCCTGTGCCGGGGTCAGGTGGATGCGTTTTTGCGCGACGATGCGCAGGCCGGCGGCCTCGAACTTGGCGTTGATCGCGCCGGTCAGGTTGCGCTTGGTGGCGTCGGGTTTGATGATCGAAAATGTACGTTCCAGAGCCATGCTCGGTCTCCTATCGTCGGTGTTTCAGCAAAGGGCGGCACCGATCCGCTTTAGCGGGTCCATGCCATCGGTGCTGCGCCTAACACGGCGCGGCTGGACCGAAAAGCATGAATCGCACTATGATTTGCGCCTTCGGGGCATTTTTCAGAATTTATCTGCTTACTGAGACTGTGAACAACACTCTGTCCGAACACGACCCTGTGAAGGTGCTGATACGCCCGGCGATTGATGATTTGAAAGCCATGGGACCTTGGATGTTTTCAGGGGACGGCCCGAACATCCGCGCGCGCGCAGATCGTCGATGTAATTGCGATGCGCCCGGCCCCCATTGACACCTTCAAACCCATAGGGCACTGCGCGTCCCATGTTACGCATTTCAGATATCAGCTATTCCGTCGAAGGCCGCCCCCTGTTTGAAGGCGCCTCTGCCACCATTCCCACCGGCCATAAGGTCGGCCTTGTGGGGCGCAACGGCGCGGGCAAGACCACGCTTTTCCGGCTGATCCGGGGCGAACTGGCGCTGGAGGGCGGGTCGATCACCCTGCCCTCGCGGTCGCGCATCGGTGGCGTGGCGCAAGAGGTGCCATCGTCATCCACCAGCCTGATCGACACGGTTCTGGCCGCCGATACCGAACGCGCCGAACTGCTGGCCGAGGCGGACACCGCCACCGATCCCACCCGGATCGCCGAAATTCAGACCCGGCTGACCGATATCGACGCCTGGTCCGCCGAAGGCCGCGCCGCCTCGATCCTGAAGGGTCTGGGATTTGATGCCGCCGAACAGTTGATGCCCTGTTCCGATTTCTCGGGCGGGTGGCGGATGCGGGTGGCACTGGCCGCGGTCCTGTTTGCCCAGCCCGATCTGCTGTTGCTGGACGAACCGACCAACTATCTGGATCTGGAAGGCGCGCTGTGGCTGGAAAGCTATCTGGCGCGCTATCCGCATACCGTCATCATCATCAGCCACGACCGCGGGCTGCTGAACCGCGCGGTGGGCGCTATCCTGCATCTGGAAAACCGCCAGTTGACGCTGTGGAGCGGCCCCTACGACCAATTCGCCCGCCAGCGCGCCGAACAGCGCGCGGTTCAGGTCGCCGCCGCCAAGAAACAGGACCTGCGCCGCGCCCATCTGCAAAGCTTTGTCGACCGGTTCAAGGCCAAGGCCAGCAAGGCCAAACAGGCGCAAAGCCGGGTCAAGATGCTGGAAAAGATGGAAACGATCCGCGCGCCCGAAGATGCCGCGCGCACCGTGTTCACCTTTCCCACCCCGGAAGAGCTGTCGCCGCCGATCATCGCCACCGAAAGCGTGTCGGTCGGCTATGACGGCAAACCGGTGCTCAGCAAGCTGAACCTGCGCATCGATCAGGATGACCGGATCGCCCTTCTGGGCAAGAACGGTCAGGGAAAGTCAACTCTTTCCAAGATGTTATCGGGCCGACTTGAGCCGATGGGCGGACGGTTTTCATCGTCGAACAAGCTGCGGATCGGCTTTTTCGCGCAGCATCAGGTGGATGAGCTGTTCATCGACGAAACCCCGCTACAGCACCTGCAACGCGAACGCCCCGGCGAACAGCAATCCAAGCTGCGCGCCCGGCTGGCCGGGTTCGGACTGGGCGCCGATCAGGCCGAAACCGAGGTCGGACGGCTGTCGGGCGGTCAAAAGGCGCGGCTGTCGCTGTTGCTGGCCACGCTGGACGCGCCACATCTGCTGATTTTGGACGAACCGACCAACCACCTGGATATCGAAAGCCGCGAAGCGCTGGTCGAGGCGCTGACCGCCTATTCCGGCGCGGTCATTCTGGTCAGCCACGATATGCACCTGCTGAGCATGGTCGCCGACCGGCTGTGGCTGGTCAAGGACGGCCGGGTCGAACCGTTCGAGGAGGATCTGGAGGCCTACCGCAAGCTGCTGCTGACCACCGACAAACCGGTGAAACCGGCCGCCGCCAGTGCCCCCAAACCGAAACGCCCGTCGCGCGAACAGGTTCAGGCCCTGCGCGCGGATGCCCGCAAATGCGAGGCGCGCGTTGAAAAGCTGAACGATATGCGCGACAAACTGGCCAAGAAACTGGCCGATCCCGCGATGTATGAACCCGAAAAGATCAGTGAATCCCAGGTCTGGCAAAAGAAATACGCCGAGGTGATGGAGGCATTGGACCGGGCCGAGGCGATGTGGGTTACCTCGCTTGAAAAACTGGAAAAAGCAGAAGCTTAAGCCATGGACCTGACATTCTACATCAGCGCTTTTGTCACCCTGTTCGTGGTGATCGATCCGATCGGTCTGGCGCCGCTGTTTGTGGCGATCACCCAAGGCATGGAAACCGCCGAACGCCGCGCGATCGCAATTCGGGCGGTCGCGACCGGGGCGGTTCTGCTGACCCTGTTCGGGCTGTTGGGCGAGGCTGTGCTGGGATTTGCCGGGATTTCGATGGCCGCCTTTCGCATCGCGGGCGGGTTGCTGTTGTTCCTGACGGCCTTTGACATGCTGTTTGAACGCCGCAGCAAACGGCGCGAGGATCAGACCGGCGAAGATCGCCCCGATCCGTCGGTCTTTCCGCTGGCCACCCCGCTGATCGCCGGGCCCGGCGCGCTGGCCACGATGATCCTGCTGACTGGCGAAGTGCGCGGCGACTGGGCCAGCATCGCGCTGGTGCATCTGGTGATGCTGTCGGTCATCGGGCTGGTTCTGGTCCTTTGTCTGGCCGCGGGCCTGTTGGAACGCGCCCTTGGCAAGACCGGCACCAATGTCATCACCCGCCTGTTGGGGATGCTTCTGGCGGCGCTGTCGGTGCAATTTGTGCTGGATGGGCTGCGCGATATCGGGCTTGCGCCGGTTTGACCCCTCCACATCGCGCGGAAAACCCCTAGGTTGAGGGCAGTGCAACAAAAGGTCGGATGATGTCGGAAGATGAGATTGGGCGGTTAATCTATCTGGTGCTGCTGGGCGCGGTGGTTGGCGGGTATTTCCTGCTTAACAATCGCCGCCAGTTGGGCAAGATGACGCAACAGGCCGCGATCTGGGGGTTGATCTTTGTCGGCGCCATTGCGGGCTTTGGCCTGTGGTCCGACATTCGCACCGATGTGGCCCCGCGCCAGCAGGTGTTCGACGATGGCGGCCGGATCGAGGTCCCACGGGCCATAGATGGCCACTATTATCTGACGCTGAAAATCAACGACGCGCCGATCCGCTTTGTCGTGGATACCGGCGCCACGGATGTGGTATTGAACCAGGCGGATGCCCAAAGCATCGGCCTCAATCTCGACAGTCTGCGCTATCTGGGCCGCGCGGGCACCGCCAATGGCGAAGTGCGCACTGCCCGCGTCCGGCTGGACCGGGTTGAACTGGGGCCGATCGTGGACAGAAACCTTGGCGCCTCGGTCAACGAGGGCGAACTGGACACATCCCTGTTGGGCATGACCTATCTGCAGCGGTTCGAACGGCTGGAGTTTGCGCAGGGCAAGCTGATCCTGACGCGCTGAATCAGCTGCCCCAGATTTTGCGGACGTAGTTCTTGGTCTCGCGATAGGGCGGCACGCCGTTGTATTTCTCAACCGCCCCCGGCCCCGCGTTATAGGCCGCCAGCGCCAGCCGCCAGCTGCGGAACGTATCGTATTGCTTGCGCAGATACCGCGCGCCGCCTTCAAGGTTCTGATGCGGATCACGCGGATCGACGCCCAGATTGCGGGCCGTGGCGGGCATCAACTGGGCCAGACCCAGCGCACCCTTGTGGCTTTTGGCGCGGGGGTTCCAGCCGCTTTCCTGCTGGACCAGCCGCAGAAACAGATCCTCGGGCACACCGTGACGCCGGGCGGCGGCGCGGGCCACCTCCAGATACTGGCCGCGATAGCTGCCCGAATAGGCCGGGGCGCCGTATTTTGACGGGGTATGGACCGTTGAGGGTTGCAGCCGCACCGAATTGGCATATTGGCTGGCGGCACGGCGATCCAGAACCTTGGTCTGTGAAGAAAACAGGCGCGCGCGTGATTTCGAACTATAGGTCGAATCCGCCCAGGCCGGCAAAGACAGCGCAGCCGCAGACATAAACACAACAAAACCACGCAGCATCGGCAACCGTCCCATGTTTCCCACAGCGCCGCGAATATACGCGTTTTCCATGGTTTTACTACCCCCCAGCCCGCGGCCAAAGGCCCACCGTGGCCTGAACCCTGCACCCGAAAGCCAAAGTTTCAACTTTCATTAACCCTGCAGGGGTGATGTAACCGGGGAAACGGTTTTTCAAGATTCGACGGGAGCAACGCATGGCTGGATCGGTAAACAAGGTAATTCTGGTGGGCAATCTGGGCCGCGACCCCGAGGTCCGCAGTTTTCAGAACGGCGGCAAAGTGTGCAACCTGCGCATCGCCACCTCGGAAACATGGAAAGACCGCAATACCGGCGAGCGGCGTGAAAAAACCGAATGGCATTCGGTCGCGATCTTTCAGGAAGGTCTGGTCCGCGTGGCCGAACAATACCTGCGCAAAGGGTCGAAGGTTTATATCGAAGGCCAGTTGCAGACCCGCAAGTATCAGGACCAAAGCGGCCAGGACCGCTATTCGACCGAGGTCGTGCTGCAAGGCTTCAACGGCACGCTGGTGATGCTGGATGGCCGCAGCGAAGGCGGCGGCGGTGGTGGCGGCAACTATGGTGGTGGCGGCGGTGGCTATGACGAAGGCCGTTCGCAGGGCAACTACGGCGGCGGCGGCGGTGGCAGCAGTGCGCCCGCCCCGGCCAGCGATCTGGATGATGAAATTCCGTTCTGACATACCTCATGATGATGACATGCGCGTTTGTCCGACACTCAGAAAGGGCTAAGCCATGTCATGGTCATTTTCCATAGGGCGCATTCTGGGGTCTGACCTCAGGGTGCATGCCACGTTCTTTCTGTTGCTGATGTGGATCGGCGCGTCGGCCTATATGGACGACGGCCCCATGGCTGCGCTGGAAAACGTGGCCTTTGTGGTCGCGCTGTTTGCCTGTGTCGTGGCCCATGAATTCGGCCACGCGCTGACCGCGCGGCGCTATGGCATCAAAACCCCCGATATCACCCTGCTGCCGATCGGCGGCATGGCCCGGCTGGAACGTATGCCGGAAAAACCGGCGCAGGAAATCACCGTGGCGCTGGCGGGGCCTGCGGTGAATATCGTGATCTGGCTGGTGCTGACGCTGATACTGGGGGCCAAAACCTCGATCACCGGGTTCACCGACATCGAAAACGTCGAGATCGGGTTTTTGCAGCGGCTGGCGGTGGTCAACCTGTTTCTGGCGCTGTTCAACCTGCTGCCCGCCTTTCCGATGGATGGCGGACGGGTGTTCCGCGCGTTTCTGGCGCTGTCGATGGACCGCGCCCGCGCCACCCGGATTGCGGCGATGGCCGGTCAGGCGCTGGCCTTTCTGTTCGGATGGCTGGGGCTGACCAGCGGCAACCCGGTGCTGGTGCTGATCGCGGTCTTCATCTTCATGGCGGCGACGGCCGAAAACTCGGACGTTGCCCTGCACGAGGTGGCGCGCACCCTGAAAGCCCGCGATGCGATGATCACCTCGTTTGAGACCCTGTCGCCCGATGACAGCCTGCAGGCCGCCACCGCCGCGCTGATCCGCACCACGCAACATGAATTCCCGGTCAAGGACCACGGCGGGCAACTGGTCGGCTTTCTGACCCGCAACGCGCTTTTTGAGGCCTTGAACGGGGACAACGCCCCCAATCATATCGCCCAGATCACCACCGGCAATATCCCCACCGTGCAATTGTCCGACCCATTGGACCACGCGCTGGACCATCTGTTCCGCAATGCCGCCCCGGCATTGGCGGTGCTTAATCCGGCGGGCGACATGATCGGCTATATCACCCGCGAAAACATGGGCGAGCTGATGGTGGTGCGCGGTCGCGGCGGGCGGGGCTGATCAGCGCCCGGCCAGCGCGTCCTGCAAAACCGCACGCAGCGCGGCGGGGTCCACATCCGACGTCACAAAGGCCTGACCGATCCCGCGCGCCAGAATGAAGTTCAGCGTGCCGTCCTGTACCTTTTTATCCTGCATCATCAACCCGATCAGCCCCTCGGCATCGGGCAGATCGCCGGGGATATCGGCCAGATCCTTTTTCATGCCCATCGCGTCCAGATGCGCGCGTACCCGGCTGGGGTCTTCCTGACTGCACAGCCCCATCCGCGCCGACAGCTCGAACGCCAGCGCACAGCCGACGGCCACGCCCTCGCCGTGCAGCAGCCGGTCGGAATAGCCGGTCGCGGCCTCCAGCGCGTGACAAAAGGTGTGGCCAAGGTTCAGCAGCGCGCGGTCGCCCTGTTCGGTTTCGTCCCGCACCACGATATCGGCCTTCATCTGGCACGAATGGCGCACCGCTTGCGCCCGCAGCGCCATGTCGCCAGCGGCCAGCGCCGGGCCGTTCGCCTCCAGCCAGTCGAAAAACGCGGCATCCCCCAGCAGGCCGTATTTCTGAACCTCGCCGTAACCTGCCAGAAAATCGCGCGGGGTCAGCGTGTTCAGAACGCTGACATCGGCCAGCACAAGGCTGGGCTGGTGAAACGCGCCGATCAGGTTCTTGCCCAAGGGCGAGTTGATCCCGGTCTTGCCCCCCACGGAACTGTCGACCTGCGCCAAAAGCGAGGTCGGGACCTGCACGAACCGCACGCCCCGGCGCAACACCGCCGCCGCAAACCCCGCCAGATCGCCGATCACCCCGCCCCCCAGCGCCACGACCACGTCGCGGCGTTCGACCTTTTGCGCGATCAGCCATTCGACGGCGCGGGAAAACTGATCCCAGCCCTTGGTCGTCTCGCCCGGTGGCAGGGCCAGCGAGACCATGTCGATCCCCGCTTCGGCCAGCCCGTCGCGCAATGTCGCAAGATGCAGCGCCGCCACGTTTTCATCGGTCAGCACCGCCACGCGCGGGCGTTGCAACAGCGGCGCGATCTGGGCCCCCGCCTGCGCCAACAGGCCAGCACCGATCCGAATGTCATAGGCGCGGTCACCCAGCGGGACATGCACGGTTTGCAGATCAGAGGTCATGTTTTCTCCAACACATCCGGGCGGGTTTTCAGGGCGGCCATCACCGCATCGGCCATATCATCGATCGAATAGCTGTCCTCGGACGGGACCATCAGATCGGCCTTGGCATAAAGCGGCACCCGCGCCCGGTATATGTCGCTTAGGGTCTGGCGTGGATCGGCGGTGCGCAGCAGCGGCCGGGTATCCTTGTGCCGGACCCGTTGCCACAGCAGATCAAGATCGGCGTTCAGCCAGACCGACACCGCCTTGTCGCGGATGATCGCGCGGTTTTCCGCCGACAGAAACGCGCCGCCCCCGGTGGACAGCACGCCGCGTTCCTCGTCCAGA
The DNA here is from genome assembly GCA_947500775.1 of uncultured Paracoccaceae bacterium. Taxonomy (GTDB): domain Bacteria; phylum Pseudomonadota; class Alphaproteobacteria; order Rhodobacterales; family Rhodobacteraceae; genus CANMTD01. The sequence continues at coordinate 304,973 of CANMTD010000002.1, read as the reverse complement.
AGGCGGGCGATGACCTGACGCTCTTTCTGGCGGAAGAACGCCTCGCCATCGCGTTCGAAAATCTCGGCGATGGTCATGTTGGCGGCTTTGACCATCTCTTCGTCGCTGTCCAGAAATGGCACATCCAGACGCCGCGCCAATGCCGTCCCAACAGCGGTTTTGCCCGCCCCCATCATGCCGACCATCACAATTGTTTTCTTCAACCGCCAGCCCAAGGTGGGCAACCTCCTGCCAAGTTTCATTTTTCTTTCCCTGAATGGCGTGAACTTGGCGCGAATGCCATATATAATATTCAGAAATTCATCAGTCCGTCAGGACAAAGACAAAGGCAGGCATCATGGGGCGACTACTGAAACTGCTCGTTTTCCTTATTTTGCTGGGATTCATCGGCCTGGTGGGCTTTGCGTTTCTCAGCGATCTCAGTCCGAACCGCGAAGAGGTGACAGAACCCGTGACGCTCGATGTCAAGTAACGGTCCGGTTGTTCTGGCATTCTGGGCCTGTGCCCTGGCGGGCATGGCGGCGGCAGAGACACCTTTGTCGTCCATCGACTGGCTGTCCGATTCCGTCACCAAACCCGCGGTCGCCCCGCCCGGACCCGAACCCGAGATCACGACAAACGCCCTGCCCGAAGAGATTTCGGTCAAGCCGCTGGATGCGCCACGGCTGGATTCGGTCGGGCTTTTGGCGCCGGCGGTCACCGGCTTGCCCGAAACCTTATGGGCCGGATCGGACCCGCGCGAGTTGGCGCGGCTGATCCGGGCCGCGCGGGCCGATACGCTGCCCGCGGTGCAATCGCTGCTTTACACGCTGATGCTGGCCGAACTGGACCCGCCCGAAGGCGAGGCCAAGGATGGCACGGTGCTGCTGGCCCGGCTGGACAAGCTGCTGGATCTTGGCGCGCTGGATCAGGCGCAGGCGCTGATCGAACGCGCGGGCCCGGCCAATCCGGCGCTGTTTCGCCGCTGGTTCGATGTGGCCCTGCTGACCGGGCACGAGGATCGCGCCTGCGTCGCGATGCTGGCCGCACCGGGCATCGCGCCGACCTTTTCGGCCCGCATCTTCTGTCTGGCCCGTGGCAACGACTGGAACGCCGCCGTCCTGACATTGGAAACCGCCAAGGCGCTGGGATACGTCAGCCCCGAAGAAGACGCGCTGTTGGCCCGGTTTCTGGAACTGGACCAACCCGAGGACGGCGCCCTGCCCAGCCCCCCACGGCCCAGCCCGCTGGTCTTTCGGATGATGGAGGCGATCGGCGAACCGCTGTCCACCCCCACCCTGCCCCGCGCCTTTGCGCAGGCCGATCTGCAGTTTTCAGCCGGGTGGAAGGCCAAGATCGAAGCCACCGAACGGCTGGTGGCCACCGGCGCACTGCCGCCGAACCGGTTGCTGGGGATTTACACCGAACGCAAACCTGCCGCCTCGGGCGGGGTCTGGGACCGGGTCGCGGCGGTCCAGAGGTTCGATGTGGCCATGTTGTCGGGCGATGCCGACCGGATCGCCGCCACCCTGCCCCGCGTCTGGTCCGAAATGCAGGACATGGGGCTGGAGGTGCCCTTTGCCCGGCTTTACGGCGAACAGCTGATGCGCATCGATCTGGACGCGCGGACCCGCAAACTGGGGTTCCGGATCGGGCTGTTGTCGGACGGCTATGAAACCATCGCCGCCCGGTCCGACCCCGACACCACCGCCGGGATGTTCCTGAAAGGGCTGGCGCAGGGCGCGGTGGCCGATCAGACCGCCCTTGGCCCAACCGCGCTGGCGGTGAAAGAGGCCTTTGTCGACGCCCCCGCCACCCTTGGCCCGGCGATGACCGCCTATCTGCGGAATGGTCAGCTGGGCGAGGCGTTGCTGCATGCCATCGACCTGATCAGCGAAGGCGCGCGCGGCGATGTGGCCGATGTGACCGAAGGGCTGGCGCTGTTGCGCCATGTCGGGCTGGAGGACGTGGCCCGCCGCGCCGCATTGGAACTGCTGATCCTGAGGCCGCGCGGATGACCCCCGACACCGCCCGCTGGATCGAAACCTTTCTGCAGGCGCAGGCCGCCGAACTGGATGCCTCCAAGAACACCCTGCTGGCCTATGCCCGCGATCTGAAGGATTTCGCCGGGCACCTGACCCACCGCGATCAGTGCTTTGACAGCGTCACCCGCGACCAGATCGAGGCTTATCTGATCCATTGCGACGCGCAGGGGCTGGCGCAGGCCACCCGCGCCCGGCGCCTGTCTGCGATCAAACAGCTGTTCCGCTTTGCCTTTGACGAAGGCTGGCGCAGCGACAATCCGGCGATCCAGATCAAGGGGCCGGGCCGGGCCAAGCGCCTGCCCAAAACCCTGTCGGTGGACGAGGTCGACGCCCTGCTGGGCGCCGCCCGGACCCACGGCCGCGACAGCCTGCGCAACACCTGCCTGATGGAGCTGCTGTATGCCACCGGGATGCGGGTGTCGGAACTGGTGTCGCTGCCGGTGTCGGCGGCGCGCGGCGATCCGCGGATGTTGCTGGTGGCGGGCAAAGGCGGCAAGGAACGGATGGTGCCGCTGTCGCCCCCGGCCCGCGCCGCACTGGCCGATTGGCTGATCCGCCGGGACGAGGTTGACGCACTGGCCGTCAAAAAGGGCCGCCCGGCCAGCCGGTTTCTGTTCCCCTCGACCTCCAAGGACGGGCATCTGACCCGCCACCGGTTCTATCTGCTGATCAAGGAACTGGCCGTCGCGGGCAAGATCGACGCCGCAAAGGTCACGCCGCACACCCTGCGCCATGCCTTTGCCACCCATCTGCTGGCCGGGGGCGCCGATCTGCGCGCGATCCAGACCCTGCTGGGCCATGCCGATATTTCCACGACCGAAATCTACACCCATGTGCTTGAGGATCGGCTGAAGGCGCTGGTGCTGGAAAACCACCCGCTGGCGCGCGATCCGTCGGGCTGACTTGATCGTGTCATCTTTCCCGCCCATAACAGCGCGGTCGCCATCAACAGGAACGTAATGGACCCCACCACCGCCGCCACCCCGATACTGGACACCGCCTTCTGGATCACCTCTGGTGCGATCCTGCTGCTGCTGGTGCTGTCTGCCTTTTTCTCCGGCTCGGAAACCGCGCTGACCGCCGCGTCGCGCGGCAAGCTGCGCCGTCAGGCCGACAAGGGCGACAAGGGGGCTGCCGCCGCACTGGATATCACCGAAGACAACGAACGGCTGATCGGGTCGGTCCTGCTGGGCAACAATCTGGTCAATATCCTTGCGGCCTCGCTGGCGACGGCGCTGTTCACCCGCGCCTTTGGCGAAAGCGGCGTGGCGCTGGCCACGCTGGTGATGACCTTTCTGGTGCTGATCTTCGCCGAGGTCCTGCCCAAGACCTATGCCATCACCAACGCCGAATCCGCCGCTGCCCGGGTCTCGCCCCTGATCCGGCTGGTCATTCTGGTGTTTTCGCCCGTGGTCTCGGCGGTGCGGGCTCTGGTGCGCTGGGTGCTGGCCCTGTTCGGGGTGAAAACCGATCCCGACAGCCATATCCTTGCCGTGCGCGAAGAAATTGCCGGCGCCCTGCAACTGGGCCATTCCGAAGGGGTGGTCGAAAAGGAAGACCGCGACCGCATTCTGGGCGCGCTGGACCTGAGCGAACGCTACGTCGAAGAGATCATGCTGCACCGTTCCAAGATCGAAATGATCGACGCGGATGAGGCGCCCGAGCTGATCCTGGCGCAATGTCTGGATTCCGCCCACACCCGCCTGCCGATCTTCAAGGACGACCCCGAGAATATCGTCGGGCTGATCCATGCCAAGGACCTGCTGCGCGCCATGTACAAACTGGTGCGCGGCCCCGACGCCGCCCCCGAGGCGATCGGGGATTTCCGGGTGATGGACGTGGCGATGAAACCCTATTTCGTGCCCGAAACCACCACGCTTGACGATCAGATGCGCGAATTCCTGCGCCGTCACACCCATTTCGCGCTGGTCGTGGATGAATACGGGTCCCTGCAGGGGCTGATCACGCTTGAGGATATTCTGGAAGAGATCGTTGGCGAGATCACCGACGAATTCGACACCGACGCCGAAGAGGGCACATTGCATCAGGCCGATGACGGCAGCTTTATCGTCGAAGGCGCGATGACCATCCGCGATCTGAACCGCGCCACCGACTGGGTACTGCCCGATGACGAGGCCAACACCGTCGCCGGTCTGGTGATCCACGAGGCACAGATGATCCCCAGCGAAGGACAGGTGTTCAATTTCCACGGGTTCCGGTTCGAGGTCTGCGCCCGCACCGACAATCGCATCACCAGCCTGAAAATCAAACCGCTTTGACAGCAGGCCATATGGCCGCTGCGACCGATGGACGCGATCTCTTGATTCACATCAAGGCGTATCGCCGCCTATTCTGATACCTTTCTGGCGCCTGTTAGCAAGGAGATGTCCATGGCCGAAGACGCACCGCAGATGAACACAGAAAACGCACAGCCCGTGGGCGATACATCCACTGTCAAACCGGCCCCGTCACGGCCCAACCGTCATCCAAGCGCGGCGATGGTGCGCGAGGTTTTTGAAAACGGCACCTACCCCTATGACACCAAACTGTCGCGCCGCAGCTATGAGGCTCAGAAGGCCAAGCTGCAGGCCGAATTGCTGAAAGCGCAGTTGTGGGCGCAGGAAACCGGGCAGAAATTCGTATTGCTGTTCGAAGGCCGGGATGCGGCAGGCAAAGGCGGAACCATCAAGCGGTTCACCGAACACCTGAACCCCCGCGCCGCCCGCGTGGTCGCGTTGAACAAACCCACCGAGGACGAGCGCGGCCAGTGGTATTTCCAGCGCTACGTCAACCACCTGCCCACCGCGGGCGAAATCGTGCTTTATGACCGGTCGTGGTACAATCGCGCGGGCGTCGAACGGGTGATGGGGTTCTGCCAGCCGCAGGAATATCTGGAATTCATGCGCCAGACCCCGGAATTTGAACGCATGCTGGTACGCTCGGGCATTCAGCTTCACAAATACTGGTTCTCCGTCACCCAAGAGGAACAGCGCAACCGGTTCACCAGCCGTGAAACCGACCCGTTGAAACGCTGGAAGCTTAGCCCGATCGACAAGGCCAGCCTGGACAAATGGGATGACTATACCGAAGCCAAAGAGGCGATGTTCTTTTACACCGACACCGCCGATGCGCCTTGGATCGTGGTCAAGTCAAACGATAAGAAACGGGCGCGGCTGAACTGTATGCTGCATTTCCTAAGCACCGTGGATTACCCCGGCAAGGATTTGAAAATCGCCCATGGCCCCGATCCGCTGATTGTTGGCCGGGCCACCCATGTGATCCATGAATCGGAACATATTCTGGGCAAATCCCTGCATCCCGCGGATCGCAAGGTCACGGTCTGATCCATACGACCTACGCGCGGCCCTGTCGGGCTGCGCGCAAAAGCGGTTTGTTGTTTTTCAGGTGCCGCGCGATCAGGTGTTTTTGCTGTTTTCTGCGCGGAATAAGACGTGCGGGTTGCGGCGTGTAATCCTGATCGGCAACCTCGGGGAAGATCGTCAATATCTCTTCCCGCGCGTCCGGGCTGATGGATCTAAGCGCCTCGGGGCCGGTGTAAAGGCTTTCGGTTGGGGCGCCTTCGGCAAAGATAACCTCGTGCCGGTCGAACAGCAGGTGGAAATATTCGACGCTTTGGGCGGCTTCATCGATGAAAATGCCCGGCAGTTTTATCAGCCTGATCGCCGGGATCAGCACCTCTGGCGCGCCGAACATATGTTCGGCAATCCGGGACTGCACCAACATGCGGTGCTGGCGCGACACCAGCAGATCGCGTTCGGGCATGCCATTGCCCAAGGCCCCTGCCATGATCCGGATCGGGCGCAGCTTGGGGGTGCGGCGCAGGTCTTCGGCGTCAAACCGCCGCCTGCCAATCCAGCGTATCTTGCGCGGCCCGTTGCTCTTTGTCGGGATCATGTCACCGACCTGCAACCGCTGAACGCGGATCGCCCCCTTGCCGGTCGCGATCCGCGTGCCCTGAACGAAACAGGGAAATCCCGTCCCGTCTTCAAAGGCCGTATATGCAACGGTCGTTCCCGACGGCAGGGTGACCGTGCCGCTGGACAGGCTATAGCTGCCGCTTGCCGTAACCGTGATGGTCCCGAAGGTGTCGTCAGTTATGATCGACCCGACAGGCAGGTTGAGAGAGTCGCTACCGTTTCCGCCGTTGATACCACCGTCAACAGTGGTCCCGATAAGGTTCAGGACATCATTGCCACCGCCCAGCCGGATTATACCGATATCCGAGCCCTTAATATTGACCGTATCGCCACCGTTTCCGCCGTTGACGAAACCGGACACGGTGCTGTCGGTAATGGTGATGTCGTCGGCCCCGCCATTGCCACGGACGCCCTCGGAAATCGTACTGTCTGTGACGGTGATGGTGTCGTTGCCGTTGCGGGCGCGAATATCGTCGATCGGCGTGCCCTGCGGGGTGCCGTCCAGCGTACCATTGTCGTCTGTGACATCAATGGTATTGGCGCCATTGGTGCCAACGATATTGGGCATGTCAGCGAACTCGCCTTACAGTAAACTCGATACGCAGCCATTTGTGGCCGCTGTTGGATCCCATCTCAGATCTTCACCTCAGCAAGCGTCCCGCGTCTGGGCGCGCGGGTGCGTTAGCCGATATAGCATGAATTTGGGAAAAGGGGCGTATTTTACGAAATTTTATGGACAAATTGGCCATCCGGGCGCAAAACGCGTCACTTTGTGGCAACACTGCCACGGGCTGGACCGGGTGAAGGCGCTTGGGACCGCCCCCGACGCAGAAAAGCCCCCCGGGGGTACGGGGGGCTTTTTTTATGGACCCAAAGGGGCTTAGCTGGCCGCTGCGACCGCGCGTTTGGTCAGAACGCCGATCAGATGCGCCCGGTAGGCCGGTGTGCCGTGCAGATCGCCGATCATGCCGTCCGCAGGGGCCGACAGCCCGTCCAGCGCATCCGCTGTGAAATTGGCCGACAGCGCCGCCTCGGCCTCGGTCCAGCGGAACACGCCCTCTTCGGAGGCGCCGGTGACGGCCACGCGCACGCCATCGGGGTATTTCGCCACGAACACCCCGACCAGCGCAAAGCGCGACGCAGGCTGTTCGAACTTCTGGTAATTGGCGACCTCGGGCACGGGGAACCGGACCTCGGTGATGATCTCGCCTTCCTCCAGCGCCGTGGTGAACATGCCCTGGAAATAATCATCTGCCGCGATCTGGCGGTCGTTGGTCACGATGGTCGCGCCCGAGGCAAGTGCCGCCGCCGGGTAACAGGCCGACGGGTCGTTGTTGGCCAGGCTGCCGCCGATGGTGCCCCGGCTGCGCACTGCCGGATCGCCGATATTGCCCGCCAGATCGGCCAGCGCGGGATAGGCGGTGGCCCCTGTGGCCACCTCGCCATGCGGGGTGGTGCCGCCGATGCACAGCGCGCCATCCTCGGCCCGGCATATCCCCCGGATACCGGGGATCGCCGTCAGGCTGACCAGCCTTCCGGGCTGCGCCAGACGCTGTTTCAGCGTGGGGATCAGGGTCTGCCCGCCCCCCAGCGCCTGCGCGTCCTCGTCCGACAACAGCGCCACGGCGGCGTCAAGGGATGTGGGACGTTCCAGAATGAAATCATACATGATCTGCTCTCCTCAGCCGTTCATTGCCGACCAGACGCGCGCGGGCGTCAGGGGCATATCAATATGGGTGATGTCGCTGTGGCCGGCCCGTTGCAGGGCATCGACCACCGCATTGACCACCGCGGGCGGCGATCCGATGGCCCCCGCCTCGCCGCAGCCTTTCACGCCCAGCGGGTTGTGGGTACAGGGCGTCTGACAGGAATGATCGACGCTGTAGAACGGCACGTCATCGGCGCGCGGCATGGCGTAATCCATATAGCTGCCGCTGATCAACTGGCCGTCGCTGTCGTAACTGCAGCCCTCCAGCAGCGCCTGACCGATGCCCTGCGCCAGCCCGCCATGAACCTGCCCGTCCACGATCATCGGGTTGACGACATTGCCGAAATCATCGGCCGCCGCGAACCGTTCGATGGTGACCTTGCCGGTGTCGGGGTCGACCTCGACCTCGCAGGCATAGGCGCCCGAGGGGTAGGTAAAGTTGGCCGGGTCATAGAACGCCGTTTCCTCAAGCCCCGGTTCGATATCCTCCAGCGGATAGTTGTGCGGCACATAGGCGGCCAGCGTGACATCGCCCCAGGCCACCGATTTATCGGTGCCCGCAACGCTGAACTGGCCGTCCTTCAGTTCGATATCGCCCTCGGCGGCCTCCATCAGATGGGCCGCGATCTTTTTGGCCTTGGCGATGATCTTTTCGGTGGCCCGCACCATCGCGGACCCGCCCACGGCCAGCGAACGCGAACCATAGGTGCCCATCCCCATCGGCGCATTGGCGGTGTCGCCATGCACGATTTCGATCATATCCTCGGGGATGCCGATCATTTCGGAAATCACCTGCGGGAAGGATGTTTCATGCCCCTGCCCGTGGCTGTGGCTGCCGGTCATGACCACCAGACCGCCGGTCGCGTTGACCCGCACGGTGGCGCTTTCGTACAGGCCTGCGCGCGCGCCCAGCTGCCCGACAAGGTTCGACGGCGCGATGCCGCAAGCCTCGATATAGCAATTCAGGCCCAGACCGCGCAGTTTACCGCGCGCCTTGCTTTCCGCCTCGCGGGCCGAAAACCCGGCGACGTCCGCAATCTCCAGCAGCTTGTCCAGCGTCGCGTTGTAATCGCCGGTATCATATTCCACGGCCACCGGCGTGGCATAGGGAAACTCGGTGATGAAGTTACGGCGGCGCAGGTCAACGGGATCGATCCCCATTTCGCGCGCGGCCTTGTCGATTACCCGCTCCAACTGGAACGTCGCTTCGGGGCGACCGGCGCCGCGATAGGCATCGACCGGCACGGTGTTGGTAAAGACCGCCTTGACGTTCACATAGATCAGCGGCGTCTTGTAATTGCCCGCCATCAACGTGCCATGCAGCCACGTGGGAACCGACGGCGCGAAGGTCGACAGATAGGCGCCCATATTCGCATGCGTATCGGTGCGCAGCGCCAGAAACTGGCCCTGTTCGTCCAGCGCCAGTTCGATCTTGGTCACGTGATCGCGGCCATGGGCGTCGGACATAAACGCCTCGGACCGGGTCGAGGTCCATTTGACCGCGCGTTTCAGCGCCTTGGCGGCGAAGGTGCAGAATGCCTCTTCTGCGTAGTGGAAGATCTTGGTGCCGAAACCGCCGCCCACATCGGGGGCGACCACGCGCAGCTTGTGTTCCGGAATACCCAGCACGAAGGCCCCCATCAACAGGCGGATCACATGCGGGTTCTGGCTGGTGGTATACAGCGTGCTGTCGCCGGTGCCGGGCGCGTAATCGCCGATCGCCACGCGCGGCTCCATCGGGTTGGCGACCAGACGCTGGTTGACCAGCTCCAGCGTGGTGACGTGATGGGCGCCGCGGATCGCGGCATCGACCGCATCGCGGTTGTCTTCGACAAAGCCCCAGTCGTAACACAGGTTCGAGGTCAGATCGTCATGCACCTTGGGGGCGCCTTCGGCCAGGGCGGCCTTCATGTCGACGACGGCGGGCAGATCGGTGATGTCAGGCACCACCGCCTCGGCCGCGTCGCGGGCCTGTTCATAGGTTTCGGCCACCACAACGGCAATCGGGTCGCCCACATGGCGGACCTTGCCCTGCGCCAGCACCGGATGACCCGGTTCCTGCATCACCTCGCCAAAGCGGTCGGTGACCTGCCAGCCGCAGGGAATGCTGCCCACGCCTTCGAAATCGGCGCCGGTGAACACCCGCAGAACGCCGGGCATGGCCGCCGCATCGGCGGTGTCGACACCGTTCAGCGTGCCATGGGCCACCTGACTGCGGACAAAGACCGCATGGGCCTGACCGTGAATGTTGATGTCATCGGTGTAATTTCCCTGACCCGTCAGGAACCGAACGTCTTCGCGCCGCTTTGAACTGGCGCCGATGCCTCCGTCTTTTGGCATGATATCCTCCCAGAAATCTGTTGTGCGGGTGGCCCGCTTATTCGGCAGCGACGGCGACATCCTGACCGGACGCGGCCATGATCGCCTTCACGATATTGTGGTAACCGGTGCAGCGGCAAAGATTGCCTTCCAGATAATCGCGCACCTCGGCCTCGGTCGGCTTGGGGTTGTCCTGCAACAGCGCCGCCGCCGACATCACCATGCCCGGCGTGCAGAACCCGCATTGCAGCCCGTGGTGGTCCTGGAACGCCTGTTGCAGCACCGACAGCGATCCGTCGGGGTTTGCCATGCCTTCGATCGTGGTCACCTCGGCGCCCTCGGCCTCCAGCGCGAACATGGTGCAGGATTTGACGGCCTGCCCGTTCACATGCACCACGCAGGCGCCGCACTGGCTGGTATCACAGCCGATATGCGTGCCGGTCATCTCCAGCCCTTCGCGCAGGAACGAAGACAACAACGTGCGGCCCTCAACCTCTCCGGAGACAGGTTTGCCGTTCACCTTCATCGTGACGTTTGACATAAATTTCCTCCCTGAATTTCGTCCAGTTAAGCATGTGTCATCGGGTTTGAGAACCGTTGACTTTAGTCGCGGTTGCCTTAGCGTATCATCCTTCGCGCGGATGCGGGCGCGTCGGGATTTCCTTCAGCAATCCGCCCACCCCCATGGCCGCGATATCGTCGCCCGTAACCTTTAGCCCGCAGGCCACCCGTTCCAGCACCCAATCGGCCCCGTTCAGCGCAGGCGCGCGGGCGCATCCGGGCAGGCCGATCACCGGCCGCCCGCCCTGCTGGCCCAGAAACAGCAGATTGCCGGGATCGACCGGCATGCCAAAGCGGTCCACCTGCCCGCCCGCCGCGCGCACCGCCTGCGGCCCGGTGTCGTTCAGGTCCGATGTGGCCGATCCGGTCAGGATCAGCGCCATGTCGCCCGGTATGTCCTGCAATGCCGTGGCCAGCGCGGGCGTCTGATGCGGGACGATCCGCACCGCCTCCAGCGTGATGCCAAGCTGCGCCAGCCGCGCGGTCACGGCGATGCGGGCCTTTGCGGCCAGCGCCGGTTTCTGGCCCGGTGCCTCGGTCAGCACCAGACCGGCGGATTTGCGCAGCACGGGCTGCACCCGGATCGCGCCCCGTGCGGCGTCGCAGGCCGCCGCCAGCGCCGTTTCGGGCACCGCATAGCTGATGATCTTGACGGTCCCCACCAACAGGCGCGGCGTCACCCGGGTAAAAGGCGCCAGCGTGGCCAGCGTGATTTCGGGATGGATGCGGTTCAGCCGTAAAATCGCCCCGGCATCCAGCATGACGATCCCGGGGCGTTTGGCGTTCAGATTGACCCTGCCGGTGACCGCGGGCGTCAGGCGCAGATGCGCCGCCGCCGGATCGGGCACAAGGGCTGCGGCCAGCCGCGTGGCGGCGATATCTTCGACCACATCATCAGGGTCGGCGCGCGCCACGACGACCTGATCCAGCCCCGCCGCCAGAATAGCCTGCACATCACCCTGATCCAGCACCCGGCCCTTTTTCAGAACCTTTCCGTTCAGCCGCAGCGAATGCGCCAAGATCGCCCCTGCCGCGCTCTGCGAAGGAACCGGGCCGAACCGCATCAGCCGCGCCTCAGGCGCTGGATGATCTGGGCCATGACCGACACCGCGATCTCGGCCGGGGATTTCGCGCCGATGTCCAGCCCGACCGGCGCGTGGATGCGGGCGATTGTGGCGTCATCGAACCCGGCCTCTTGCAGCCGGGCCACGCGTTTGGCGTGGGTCCGGGTCGATCCCAGGCACCCCAGATAGAACACCTGCGACCGCAGCGCGGCGGTGATGGCGGGATCGTCCAGTTTGGGGTCGTGCGACAGGGTCACCACGGCCGTGCGCGGGTCCAGCCCGTGGGCCGCCAGCGCCGCGTCGGGCCAGTCGTGTAGCACCGTTTCATCCGGGAACCGGGCGGCCGATCCAAACGCCTCGCGCGGGTCGATCAGCGTGACGTCGAAGCCCGCCATCCGCGCCATATCGGCCAGATATTGCGCGATATGCACCGCGCCGACGATCGCCATCCGCAGCGGCGGGTTGTGGATCGCGACAAAGGTGTCGCCGTCTTCAAGAAACCCCGAACGGTCGGCGCGAAACCGGTCCTGCAACTCCGGATCGGAGGGACCGCGCAGCGCCCGTTCCCAACTGGCGGTATTGACCGCATAGGCCACGCCCGCACGCGTGGCGCGCCGGGCCACCAGATCGGCCAGCATCTCTTCGGACAGCCCCGCGCCCACCGGTTCGACCAGCACCCGGATCGTGCCGCCGCAGGCCAGCCCGACGGCAAAGGCCTCATCATCGCTGACACCGTATTCCAGCACCCGGCTTTCGCCGGTGTCCAGCACCTCCAGCGCCTCGGCCACCACAGCGCCTTCGACGCAGCCGCCCGAAACCGACCCCGCGATTTCCGCCTGCCCCGATATGGCAAGCTGGCTGCCCACGGGGCGCGGCGCGCTGCCCCAGGTCTGCACCACCGTCGCCAAAGCGGCCCCTGTGCCGGCGCGATGCCAGGCCAAAGCGGTTTCGGGAATCCGGTCATGGGTCGCTTGGGTCATCTGCGCTCTCCTCCAGCCACTACTATGGAGCCGTTGGCGCAGGTTTCCAGACATAAAAAACGCCGCGTTCCGAAGTCAGCGGCGTTTTTCAGGTTATATACGGGCGACTTAGGTCGCTGTTGCCTTCTGTCCGCCCAAATCCAGACGGGATGGCAGGGCAAAGGCCACGGCGATGAACGCCGCCCCCAGCACGATACCGACGATATCGCCGGGCAAGGACGGGAACAGCGCGTCATATTTCGCGCCGGGCACGGCCCCCAGCGTCAGCGCCTTGCCCGACAACAGGCCCGAGGCTTTCCACATCGGGTAAGTCGCCATATAGGCCGCGGCGCCCAACAGGCCCCCGGCGATGAACATCAGCGCATCACGCCGCCCCGAGGCGGCGGCGGCAACGCCCGTGCCGGGGCAGAACCCCGACGCGGCCCAGCCAACGCCCAGCATCAGCCCGCCGATGAAGACGCCGACATAGGCGGTCTTGACCGACATATGCCCGACCTCGACAAGGCCCAGCATCTGGCCTGCGAACATCAGAACCGACCCGGTGCCGATGGCCAGCAGGATCGCCTTCATCAGGTGCAGGTTGGTCAGGTTCAGCATTTTACCGATCAGGTTGGGGTTGGTCGCCCCGACCCGGTCCAGCACGGCGCCAAAGGCCGCGCCGATCACGATTGCAAGAAGAATGCCGGTCATGGCTCAGCCCTCCGATTTGAACAGGATAAGTGCGGTTGGAATGGCCGCGGCAAAGGCGCCCGCGGCAAAGATATAGCCCGACAGCGCGGTCTGCATCATGCCCGACATCATGTGCCCCGAGGTGCAGCCGCCCGCCAGCCGCGCACCATAAAGCACGATGAATCCGCCCAGAAAGGCGACCAGATAGCGTTTGGTCACGCCATCCCCGAAATTGGCACGCCACAGGTTGGGCATGGTGCGTTCCTCGGCCGACACGCCCTTGCGCAGATAGGACGACACGCCCGCCCCCAACATCATCGCCAGAACGAAGATGAAGGAATAATTCATCGGGTTGGCCACGGATTTCGCGTATTTCCCGCCCGATTTCGCCAGATAGGCGTTGGTGGATGTGTATCCGTCGTCGGTCTGGGTCACGACCTCGGGGTTCAGCCCGTCCCAAAGAATGCCGTCCAGAATCACGAATTGCGTTGAAACGCCGATCGGTTTGACCAGCAGAACGGCCAGGAAAAACACCAGGCCAAGCGCCAATCCCCCCGTTTTCCATGAAAGCGTCATTTTGCGTCCTCCTGTTATATTCCATTTTAAGAATATAAATACAGACAACCCCTTGCATTGACACATGTCAATGTTTGAATGAACAAAAAGCACCGCGGGAGGGAGGGCCCGCGGTGCAATTCGTGGCCTGTCTGGGGGAACAGCGCCCTTTGAACGCCGGGCAAATGCGGCACATCAACAGGTTACCAACAACGCTGCTTCGGCCCGGTTCCCCTGACTGCTAACAGCCCTGAAATCCGCTCACTTTGATGTCGATCAAATCGCGCGCAAGGCCGCCATCAGCCGGGGTTTGTCGCCGCTGTCATGGGCGCTGGACAGCGATGCGGCCAATGCTTCAAGCGAGGCGATGTTGTGGCCCGCGCGAAAGCAATCGACATGCGGCAACAGCGCCCGCACCCCGGCGGCGCGCGGCGCGAATCCGTCCCAGCGCAGCAAGGGGTTGATCCAGATCAGCCGCCGGGCCGACAGGTGCAGCCGCTCGGCCTCGGTCGCCAGCAGGTCGGGATCGCCCCGGTCCAGCCCGTCGGTGATCAACAGGACAACCGCGCCCGTGCCCAGCACCCGGCGCGACCAGTCGCGGTTGAAGGCGTGCAGCGCCTCGCCGATCCGCGTGCCGCCTTCCCAATCCTGCGCCTCGGCCCCGGCGGCGGCCAGCGCCGCATCGACATCGCGGGTGGCCAGATGGCGGGTGATATTGGTCAGCCGGGTGCCGAAGGTAAAGGCGTGAACCCGGGCCCAGCCTGCCCCTTTTTCATTGGCGACCGCATGCAGGAAATGCAGCACCATGCGGCTGTACTGGCTCATCGATCCCGAAATATCGCACAGCACCACCAGATTGGGCCAGCGGGTGCGCCGGGCGCGCCGCGCCAGCGCGGTGATATCGCCGCCCTGCCGCATCGCCGCGCGCATGGTGCGGCGCCAATCGGCCTGCGCGCCGCGCAGATCGGCCTGCGTGCGCCGCGATGTCAGCGGCTTCACCGGCAGGCTGAGCCGCGCCAGCATCCGCCGGGCTTCGGCCATCTCGGACAGGCTCATCTGTTCGAAATCCAGCGTTTTCAGCCGTTCTTCGGAGGACGCGGTGGCCGAGGCGTCGATCTCAACCTCGCTGCCCTCATCCGTGTCGGGCAGATCGGGCACATCGCGCTGCACCCCGTCCAGCAACGCCTCGGCGGCGCGTTTTTCGGCGGATTTGATCTGCCGTTCCGCCGATACCCCGCGCACGGTGGGGGTAATCAGGCTCATCATCTGTTCCAGATATCGCGGGTCGCGCCAGTACAGGCGAAAGACCTGGCCAAAGACATCGCGCTGTTCGGGTTTGCTGACGAAACAGGCGTGCAGCGTCCAGTAAAAATCGTGGCGTTCGCTGAACCCCGCCGCTTCGACCGCGCGGATCGCCTGCACCACCCGGCCCGGCCCGATCGGCAAGCCCGCGGCCCGCAGCGCCCGGGCAAAATGGGTGATGTTATGGCTCAGCTTGCCATCTTCGGGAATGCTGAGGGGGGCGTATTCAGGCATCGGGGGCCCTGTCGCGTATCATGCCGGGGCCAGTTCCTTGCGGACCTCATCCAGAATGCGTTTCGCCTCGGACCCTTCCAGTTTCTGGATGTCGTCCTGATATTTCAGGATCGCGCCGATGGTGTCGGCGATCATCTCGGGGCTCAGGTCGATCGCATCCAGCGCCAGCAGGCATTTGGCCCAGTCGATGGTTTCGGCCACGCCGGGTTTCTTGAACAGATCCTCGGTGCGCAGTTTCTGGACAAAGGCCACCACCTCGCGGCTGAGGGTTTCGGCGGCTTCGGGGGCGCGGGCGTGCAGAATCTCGATCTCGCGGTCGAAACTGGGGTAATCGACCCAGTGATACAGGCACCGGCGCTTCAGCGCGTCATGCACCTCGCGCGTGCGGTTCGAGGTCAGGATCACGATCGGCGGTTCGGGCGCGCGTATGGTGCCAAGCTCGGGGATGGTGACCTGAAAATCGCTAAGCGCCTCCAGCAGGAACGCTTCGAACGGTTCATCGGTGCGGTCCAATTCGTCGATCAGCAGCACCGGCGCGCCGCCCGGTTGCGGGCGCATCGCCTGCAACAGCGGGCGTTCGATCAGGTATTCTTCGGTGAACAGCTCTGTCTTCAGCACGTCGCGGTCGGCGCCGCCCGCGGCCTCGGCCGTGCGGATCGCGATCATCTGTTCGGCAAAGTTCCATTCGTAAACCGCGCTGGCCGCGTCCAGCCCTTCGTAGCATTGCAGCCGGATCAGACGGCGGCCCAGGGCGGCGGCGATGGCCTTGGCGATTTCGGTCTTGCCGGTGCCGGCCTCGCCTTCCAGAAACAGCGGCCGGCCCAGTTTCAGCGCCAGGAAAACCACCGTGGCCAAGGGGCGCCCGCAGATATAGTTTTCCTCGCCCAGCATGGCCTGCACATCGGCGATATCGGAAGGTCGTGATGTCAAGGTTCGGCCCTTTCCCATGGTTGCGGCCCATGCTGCACCTCAGGATACATAGGTCAAGCGACAAGATGTACCGCCCTGGCCGCCCGATCCACAGGCCAAGAATTGACGCTTTCCCAAAGATTTGTCAGGTATGGTCCCAAGAAACCCAATGAACACTGGGGGGCAAAACCCCATCAAGGCGGTCAGGCACATGCGGATATTCGCGGCAATCGGCACCAATGTCTCAGAGGGGGGCTAACCATGGACACCCCCGAGACCCCGGTTCTTCCCCCAAAGATCATGCGCTCGCGTGGCCTGGGCTTTCCGCTTGATCCGGAGGTGATCTATCGCCGCCGCCGGCTTGGCCTGCGCCGCGACAGCCATAAGCTGGACGCGGCCAACGCGGTTCTGAAAACCGTCCGCCCCGATGACACGGTTGTCGAACTGGGCGCGGGCATCGGGTATCTGACGGCGCTGATGGCCACCAAACTGGGGGTGCGGCACCTTCATGCGTTCGAAATCGACCCGCAGCTGATCTGCTATATGCGCTCGGTTTTTGAGGCAAACGGCATCGCCCATGTCACCCTGCGCCACGCCGCACTGGGCCCGGCAGATGGCACCGCCACCTGTTACCTGCGGGATCGCACGGACGACGCCGCGCCAACCGAGGTCAAAAATGTCGAGGTGGTTAACGCAAATACCCTGTTTCAAAGGCTCAGGCCCACGGTTCTGATCTGTGATATCGGCGGGGCCGAGGCCGCGCTGTTGCCCGCCATGGACCTGTCCGGCCTGCGCTGCGCCATTGTCGAGCTGCACCCGCATCTGACCGGCCCCGCAGGCACCAAAGCGGTGTTCAATGCCCTGCATGCCGCCGGTCTGACCTATTCCGCCACCGGTTCGGTGGGCCGGACCGTCACCTTCCAGCGCGAGGACTGAGCGGATGCGCGCATTGGCCGTACTGACCGTCCGGAACGAGGCCGCCTTTGTGCTGGAATGGCTGGCCCATCATCAGGCGGTGGGATTTACCGATTTTCTGGTGTTTTCGAACGATTGCGACGATGGCACCGATGCGATGCTGGACCGGTTGCAGGCGCTGGGGCATCTGACCCATATCCGCAATGACGGCCCGCATGAGGGCGGCGTGCAATGGACCGCCCTGAAAACCGCCGACGCGCATCCTTTGGTCAAACAGGCCGACTGGATTCTGGTGCTGGATATCGATGAATTCGTGAACATCCACACCGGCGATCATACCCTGCCCGCCCTGTTCGCCGCCCTGCCCGAGGCCACGGCCATTCCCCTGACCTGGCGGCTGTTCGGCAACGCCGGTGTCGTGCGCTATGCGGATGCGCCGGTCACGGCCCAGTTCACCCGCGCGGCCCCGGCGGTCATGCACTGGCCGTGGCGCGCCGCGATGTTCAAGACGTTGTTTCGCAACGATGGCACGTACCGGAAACTGGGCGTGCACCGCCCCCGCAATCCCGACGACGCCAAACTGGCCGATGCCCGCTGGTTCGACGGGTCCGGCCGCGCCCTGCCGCCGCTGTTTGCCCGCCAACGCATCTTTTCGGACTATCGCCGCGACAATTACGGCCTGGTTCAGCTGAACCACTATCCGCTGGGCGCGATGGAAAGCTATATCGTGAAACGGGATCGCGGGCGGGTGAATGTCGCGGATTTGCTGGGCATGGATTACTGGATCGAACGCAATTTCAACATCGCCGAGGACACCTCGATCAACAGCCTTGCCCCGGCGCGCGACGCGCAGATTTCGGCGCTGATGGCCGATTCCGAACTGGCCGATCTGCACCGGTCGGCGGTGGTCTGGCGCAAACGCCGTTTTGACGATTTGATGCAACAAGAACCGTTCCGCGCCCTTTTTGGCCGCTTGCTGATGGCCCCCCCATCGCAACCGGTGTCGCTGAATGCTGCACGATTCATGACAGAATTCGCGAATCGTTCATGAACGGGTTTCAATGCCGGTTTTAAGTCGCGGTTTCTTTGTTCAAACCAACCACTTTCCATTGCCACGGGCACCTCAAAACCATTAACCTTCAGAAACTTTAGTGTAGATACGAGTAATTACGGGAAGTTCCTAAAATGCAGGTCGGTAACGACGGCGGCACCAAGGCAGAGCTATATGCTCGGCTGACAGACGCAGGTGCGGCAGAGGGCAGCTTTGAAAGGTTGGGAGCCGGGTATTCAGCATTGTTGCTGGACGGTGGCCCGATGCTGTTGGTGACCTTCGAAACTGCAAGCTCGATTCAGGGGGCGCGACTGGACCAGTTGCCGCTGGCGACAACCCTGGTGGACGAGGCCGGATTTTCGCAACTGACCATCATCACAGAGGCCGACACCTGGTATCGCGATCCGGTGATCTATGCCTATTTCGACGGGCTGACCGACGATGGGTTCTTCGACAATTACGACCGTGTGGTGTTCTACGGCACCGGCATGTGCGGCTATGCGGCAGCGGCCTTTTCAGTGGCGGCCCCCGGCGCGACCGTGATTGCGATCAGCCCGCAGGCCACGCTTGACCCGCGCGTCACCGAATGGGACCGCCGATACCTGACGCGCCGGCGCCTGTCGTTCACGGACCGCTATGGATATGCGCCCGACATGCTGGAAGCGGCGGATCACGCCTATATCCTGTATGATCCCAAAATCCGTCTGGATGCCATTCACGCGGCGCTGTTCACCCGGCCCAATGTTTCCAAGCTGCGGTGCCGGATGCTGGGGCGCGGTATCGAACCGGATCTGCTGAACATGGGGGTTCTGACCGAATTGATCGATGCCGCCTGCGAAGGGCATCTGAACGAGATGGTGTTCCACCGCCTGTTCCGGGCGCGGCGCGATTACCCGCCCTATATCCGCGAGCTGATGGAGCATCTGGAACAAACCAAACGCCCCTATCTGACCGCGCTGCTGTGCCATAACGCGGCCGAACGGATATCGCGCCCCCGGTTTCGCAACCGGCTGTCCGAACTGGAAAACGAATTGGCCAGCAAGGGCCGCAGCCTGCCGTGGGTCGACAAGGACAAACCCCAGACCGAGGACCCGTAAGTTCAGGGCCTGAGGATCAGATCAGACGTAAAACACATCGCGAAAGACGTGGCGCACGATGTCTTCGCGCTTCATGCCTTTGGCGGCCAGTTGCGCATCGCTCAGGCTGTTGAGGTATTCAACGCGGCGAACGCGCGAGTTGTTTTCCATGATCATCACCATCAGACGGCCAAGGGCGCGAAACGGTGCGGCAAGGATGGAAAGACCCCCGGCGGAGGGGGTGATATCGGTGGTTGCGGTTGCAGTTGCCATTACAGAAACTCCTGTAGCTAAAACAAGTGTTTCCTCCCGCCTTCTAATCTACGGCAGAGTTGCTGACATATCCAATGCTGATCTTGCATTGCTGCCTTGCGTCAACCGCCGTGTCAGCCCCAGTTCGATCCGCGTTTGACCAGCCGTCTGGAGTTTGACCGGGTTTTCCGGCGCAGCGGCTGGGTTGCGGCCAGGACGATCTGATCGGGCCGGTCCCCACGCAGGGTGGCCGCACCCGCCGCCATCACCGATTCCGCGAAGGCCGAGGTTTTTTCGCTGACCATGCGGTGTTTTTCGTGGGGCGTGATCGACCACAGCCCGGCAAATCCCATCAGGCGCATCGACACCACCATTTGCGTTTCCACCCCCAGATGCCACAGCTCCAGCGTGGTACGGCACACATCAACAGTCCGGTCCAGACGGTTCATAAACATGGTTATTCTCCGACGGATTGGCGTTTTGTCTTAGCGATATTGCCGTGGATGGTGGCTGACGTCGCGATCACTCTTTAAACGGAAGCGCTGGTTTTGCCGGGGCGCGGCGCCGGCGTTGCGGCGCTGGTTTGGCTGCGGCGGGTGTGGATTTGGCATCGGTGGCGGTTTTCGCGGCGGCGGCGGTTTTCGCGGCGGCGGGGGCTGCTTTCTTGGGGGCTGCCTTTTTCGCGGTCTCTGCGGCCGGTTTGGGCGCGGTCGCGGGGGCTGTCGCGGCTTTGCGCGCTGCGGGTTTCGCCGTCGCGGCCTTGCGGGGCGCAGGTTTCTTGGTCACTGCGGCGGCGGCGGATTTTGCAGCCGCAGGGGCCTTTGCCGTCGCTGGTTTCGGGGCGGGCGCCTTCGCCGCGGGCGCTTTTGCAACAACCGCCTTCGCGGCAGGCGCCGCTTTTGCAGCCGGTGCTTTTACCGCCGGTTTCACGGCGGGTTTCGGGGCCGGAGCGGCCTTTGCGACCGGGGCAGCCTTGGCAACCCGCGCGGTTTTGGTGGCGGGCGCAGCCTTCGCAACCGGAGCTGCTTTTACAACCGGGGCCCGCTCTTTGGGGGCGGCACAGGGTTTGGCAAAACTCTTGGGGTCAATCGCCAACATCATGGGGTTGAACTGCATCGCCGTCTTCATCCAGGCATCGGCAAGATCCAACTGCATCTCGACCGCCATGGCCCAGAATTTGACGGGGGCCGCGGCAAAGTCCGCTGGCAATTTGGCTTTTGGAACACACATCATCTGTTGTCATCCTTTTGGTCGTCGGCCCCAGCATGCAACGGGCACATCCACATTCCATTTGCTGCAGGATAGCACATTGCTGCACTGCAGCAATGGTTGATTTCGGGCAAAAACACCAAATTTTCCCCTATCCGCGCCGAAAATCCGGGCAACGGGCCGGAATTTGCCGAAAGGCGGCGCAGGCGGATGATCCACAATCGCACTGGAAAGAAGGCGGCCAATTGTGTAACGCCCTGCCCTATGACCCATTCCCTGACCCTTCGCCGCCCCGACGATTGGCACCTGCATCTGCGCGACGGCGCGATGCTGTCCGGCGTGCTGCCCGAAACCGCCCGTCACTTTGCCCGCGCCATCATCATGCCCAATCTGGTGCCGCCCGTGGTGACCGGCGCGCAGGCCGCCGCCTATCGCGACCGCATTCTGGCCGCCCTGCCCGACGGCATGGCGTTCGAACCGCTGATGACGCTGTATCTGACCGAAGACACCGATCCCGCGGATGTGGCCGCCGCCCATGCCAGCGGGCTGGTCAAGGCGGTGAAACTGTATCCCGCCGGGGCCACGACCAATTCCGCCTCGGGTGTCAGCGATTTCGACAAGGTGCGCGGCGTGCTGGAAAAAATGGCCGACATCGGCCTGCCGCTGTGTGTGCATGGCGAAGTCACCGATCCGGCGGTGGACATCTTCGACCGCGAGGCCGTGTTCATCGACCGCGTGCTGGACCCGGTCCGCCGCGCCACACCCGGCCTGCGCGTGGTGATGGAACATATCACCACCGCCGACGGGGTCGCCTATGTACAGGCGCATGACCGCGATCTGGGCGCCACGATCACCACGCACCACCTGATCATCAACCGCAACCACATTCTGGTCGGTGGCATCAAACCGCATTATTACTGCCTGCCCGTGGCCAAACGCGAAACCCATCGCCTTGCCCTGCGCGCCGCCGCCACCAGCGGCGACAAACGCTTTTTCCTGGGCACCGACAGCGCCCCGCACACCGACCCCAACAAGGAAAGCGCCTGCGGCTGTGCCGGGTGTTTCACCGCGACCAACACCATGTCGATCCTTGCCCATGTGTTCGAAGACGAAGGCGCGCTGGACCGGCTGGAAGGGTTCACTTCGCTGAACGGCCCCGCCTTTTACCGGCTGCCCGCCAACGCCGCCACGATCACCCTGACCAAAGGCGATGCTGTGGCCTATCCGGCAAAAATCCACACCGGCGACGGCGATGTCACCGTCTTTGACCCCGGATTCGCGCTGCACTGGCAGGTCTTGCCCGGATAATCGCACCCGCGCCGAACAAATTGCGCGCCGGCCCGCCGCCCCCTAGACTGCCCGCCAATTGATCTTTTCATTTGCGCGACACTGGGGCTGTGGGGTTGGAAACCGGGACTGAGACGCAAACCGATTTCGAAAGGTTCCGCACCATTGCCGAAGCGGTCGCAGGCAAGGTCGGGCATGCGTTCCTGACCGGGCTGGTCGAAACGCTTGGCCAAAAGATTCAGGCCGGTTTCGTTGCCATCACCCAGGGCGAAGGCACGCCCTACACCCACGCCCGCGCCATTTTCGCCCTGAAAGGCAACGCCGTGGCGCAGGACATACGCTATGCGCTGGAGGGCACCCCCTGTGAACGGGTCTATAACGGGGAAACCCTGGTGATCCCCTGCAAGGTTGCCGATCTTTACCCCAAAGAGGCGGGATTCGAGGGCTATATCGGCATTCCGCTGCACGACATCTCGGACCGGGTGGTGGGGCATCTGGCCGTCTTTACCACCTCGCCCATCGAACAGACCGATTTCGCCGCGGCGATCATCCGGATTTTCGCCCAGCGGGCCGAGGCAGAGCTGCGCCGCATCGCCTATGAGGCCGAGCGCCAGTCGATGATCGCGGAATTGTCCGAAGCGAACACCCGCCTGCAGGACGGATACCTCAAGATCCGCCGCGAAAGCGCCTTCAAGACCCGGCTGATCGGCATCATCGCCCATGATCTGCGCAGCCCGCTGGCCTCGGTCCTGTCGCAGGCTGAACTGGGGCTGGCACGCGCCAATGCGACCCCGCCCAAACCGGCCGGCGTTGGCACCGCGCTGGAAAAGGTCATCCGCAACGCCGACCGCATGTCCGACCTGATCACCGCCACGCTGGAACGGGCCCGGTCGGACGAGGCCGATCTGGTGCTGAACCTGCGCCGGATGGACATTGGCCCGCTGATCCGCATCGCGACACAGGCCAACCGGGACGAAGCCGCGCGCAAATCCATCGCCCTTGATGTCACGATCCCGGCGCCCATCCCGGCAGAGGTCGATGAAACACTGCTGATCTCGGCGATCGACAATCTGATCAGCAATGCGGTCAAATACACAGGTTTCGGCGGGCGGGTTGCGATCTCGGGCACGGTTTGCGGCCCCTGTGCCGAAATCCGGGTCAGCGATACCGGTCAGGGGATGACCGAGGTCGA
The DNA here is from genome assembly GCA_947500775.1 of uncultured Paracoccaceae bacterium. Lineage (GTDB taxonomy): Bacteria > Pseudomonadota > Alphaproteobacteria > Rhodobacterales > Rhodobacteraceae > CANMTD01. The sequence continues at coordinate 281,728 of CANMTD010000002.1, read as the reverse complement.
TCTGAAAAACGTGTTCGGCCGGTTCCAGATGCTGTCGGCCACGCCCACGGGCGGCGAATCCTCGACCGGGCTGGGGCTGAGCATCGTGCGCGATCTGGCCACGGCCCACGGCGGCACCGTCACCGCCGACAGCCCCGGCAAGGACAAGGGCAGCGTGTTCTGTCTGCGCCTGCCCCTGCCGCCCCCGGCCACGGCCACGGACAAGCCTGCTTGAACTTTGCACCGCCGTCGGGGTAACCGTGACGGAACCGTTCTGCCCAGCCCTTTGACCCAAGGACCGCCGCCATGATCCCCAGCTCCTACCCCTCGTCCCAGGAAATCGCCCGCCTGACCGCAAAGATGCTGCTGGAAATTCAGGCGGTGCATTTCAACGCGGCCGAGCCGTTCACCTTGGCCTCGGGCCTGCCCAGCCCGACCTATATCGATTGCCGCAAGCTGATCAGCTTTCCGCGCATCCGCAGCACGCTGATGGATTTCCTGACCGTCACCGTGATGCGCAACGCCGGGTTCGAGGCGTTCGACAACATCGCGGGCGGCGAAACCGCGGGCATCCCCTTTGCCGCGCTGGTGGCCGAACGCATGGCCCTGCCGATGACCTATGTGCGCAAGAAACCCAAGGGCTATGGCCGCAACGCCCGGATCGAAGGCGCGATGACCGAAGGCGAACGGGTGCTGCTGGTCGAAGACCTGACAACCGACGGCGGCAGCAAGCTGTCCTTTGTCGATGCGATCCGCGAAACCGGCGCCACCTGCGGCCATACGGCGGTGATTTTCTACTATGGCATCTTCCCCGATACCGAGAAAACGCTGGGCGATCACGGGGTGCAATTGCACCACCTGTGCACATGGTGGGACGTGCTGGCCGAGGCCAAGGCCTCGGGCGCGTTCGACAGTGACACCCTGCGCGAGGTCGAATCGTTTCTGAACGATCCGCGCGCCTGGCAGGACGCGCGCCGGAAAGAGTGACGATTCTGTCCCGGTTCAAGGGAAATCGGGAAAACCGACGCGAGGTCGTGTAAAACCCTTGTAAAAATTTTATTGCACACCGGTCAAAGACACTGACCCAATTTGTGGCGACAGACCGGGCAAATCTCGCTACAATTTGTGTCCGGGCAGGTATCCACAACTTACCCACAGAAACATACAATTTGCGCCACGCCATCAAACGCCTGTATGCCAATCGGCCAAGGACAGGGGCAGTCAATGAATGAAATCGCCGCGATACGGCAAGACCAACAGAGCAGTGAAGAGAGCGGAACGCTCCCACATTCTATCGAGGCCGAGCAGCAATTGCTGGGCGCGATTCTGACGAATAACGATGTGTTCGACAGGGTTGCGTCCATCATTCAGCCCCATCATTTCTATGAACCCGTGCATGAACGCATCTACGAAGTGGCGATGCGCCGCATTCAGAAAAACGCGCTGGCCTCGCCCGTCACGCTGAAGGCGTTTCTGGAAGACGACGAAGGGCTGAAGGAACTGGGCGGCCCCGCCTATCTGGCACGCCTTGCGGGCGCTGCGATTTCGTCCTTCGCGGCGCGCGATTACGCCCAGATGATCTATGACTTCGCGATCCGGCGCGAATTGATCCGGCTGGGCGGCGATATCGCCGCCAAGGCTGGCAAGGTCGATCTGGAAAGCGAACCCACCGAACAGATCGTCGAGGCCGAACAGCAGCTTTATAAACTGGGCGAACAGGGCCAGACCGAACGCGGGTTCCAGTCGTTCCTGCGCGCCGTCACCGATGCGGTTCATGTTGCCAACGCCGCCTATCAGCGCGGCGGCGGCATGGCCGGTCTGTCCACCGGCCTGACCGATCTGGACAAACAGTTGGGCGGGCTGCACCCGTCGGATTTGCTGATCCTTGCCGGACGCCCGTCGATGGGTAAAACCTCGTTGGCGACCAACATCGCCTTCAACGTCGCCAAGGCCTATAAGCGCGGCAAACGCCCCGATGGCACCGAAGGTGCGGTCGATGGCGGCGTGGTCGGGTTCTTTTCGCTGGAGATGAGCGCCGAACAGCTGGCCGGCCGGGTTCTGGCCGAAGCCTCCGAGATTTCGTCGCATAAGATCCGTCAGGGCGACATGACCGAAGAGGAATTCCGCCGCTTTGTCGAGGCCGCCAAGACGCTTGAGGCCTGCCCGCTGTTCATCGACGACACGCCTGCCCTGCCGATCAGCCAGCTGGCCGCCCGCGCCCGGCGCCTGAAACGGACCCACGGGCTGGACCTGCTGATCATCGACTATCTGCAGCTGTGCCGCGGCACCGCCGACAACCGGGTCAACGAGATTGGCGAGATTTCGATGGGCATGAAGGCCATCGCCAAAGAGCTGCAAATTCCTGTCATCGGCCTGTCCCAGCTCAGCCGTCAGGTCGAAAACCGCGACGACAAGCGCCCACAGCTTAGCGATCTGCGGGAATCGGGTTCGATCGAACAGGATGCCGATGTGGTGCTGTTCGTCTATCGCGGCGAATACTACAAGGAACGCGAAAAGCCGGACGAGGCGGATATGACCGCCATCGAAAGCTGGAAAGCGGATATGGAGCGCCTGCACGGCAAGGCCGAAGTGATCGTCGGCAAACAGCGGCACGGCCCCATCGGCACGGTCGAGCTGTCGTTCGAAGCGCAGTTCACCCGCTTTGGCAACCTTGTGAAAGCCTATCAGCAGGGCGCCGACTATGGTGGCTATTGATCCGTTTCGCTCTTGACCTCGAACGCAGGGCTGTCAAAACCACTGTCATGTCTACCGGAACCCTGACCATTGATCTTGATGCCATCGCCGCCAATTGGCGCGCTTTGGATCGCCTGTCGGCGGACACCGTGGAAACCGCCGCCGTGGTCAAGGCCGATGGCTATGGGCTGGGTGCCGGGCGCGTGGCGCGGGCGCTGGCCCGTGCAGGGGCGCGCAGGTTTTTCGTGGCCGTCGCCGAAGAAGGCGCCGCCCTGCGCGAAGCTTTGGGGCGCGGTCCGGAAATATACATATTTTCCGGTCACATGCCGGGCGACACTGATATGATCAACGATCTTGATCTGGTGCCGATGCTGAATTCCGTCGATCAGTTGACCCGCCATTTCGAGGCGCTGCCAGATCACCCTTTTGGCATTCAACTGGACACCGGCATGAACCGGCTGGGCATGGAGCTGGCCGAATGGTCCGCCGTCGCCCAGATCGCCCTGAACGCCAAGCCCCGGCTGATCATCAGCCATCTGGCCTGCGCCGACGACCCCGATCACGCCCAGAACGCCGAACAGCTGGCGAACTTCCACGCCATGACCGACGGCATCAGCGTGCCCCGCTCGCTGGCGGCCACGGGCGGCATCCTGCTGGGCCCCGAATATCATTTCGACATTACCCGACCCGGCGTCGGGCTGTATGGCGGGCTGCCGTTCAGCGACGCCCAGCCCGTGGTTCACCTGTCGCTGCCGGTGATCCAGATCCGCGATGTGGTCGACGGCGAAACCGTGGGCTATGGCGCCACCTGGACCGCCGATGGCCCGCGCCGGATCGCCACCGTGGCCGCAGGCTATGCCGACGGGCTGATCCGGGCGATGGGCGGGCATGGGCAACTGTATCACGAAGGCATGGCCTGCGCGATGGCCGGACGCGTGTCGATGGACCTGATCACCGTTGATATCACCGACCTGAAGAATGACCCGAAAGAGCTTGATATCATTGGAATAGATCAACCCATCGATACAGTGGCCGATGCTGCGCAGACCATCGGCTATGAAATCCTGACAAGCCTTGGCGCAAGGTACAAGCGCCGCTACAGCGGGGGTGCCGGTCAATGATATTGACACCTGTCGCGGGCATTGGCCGCTCAACCCTGGCCCTGCTGGCCGGGATCGGAAAGATCGGGCTTTATTTCCTTCAGACCATGGCCGCCCTGCTGCGCCCGCCGTTTTACCTGCGCGAATTCTGGAATGCGCTGTGGACCATCGGCTATAACAGCCTGCCGGTCGTGGGGCTGACCGCGGTTTTCACCGGCGGCGCGCTGGCCTTGCAGATTTACGCCGGCGGATCGCGGTTCAACGCCGAACAGGTGGTGCCGTCGATCGTGGCGATCGGCATGACCCGCGAATTGGGTCCGGTGCTGGGCGGGCTGATGGTGGCGGCGCGGGTCGCCTCCAGCATTGCTGCCGAAATCGGCACGATGAAGGTGACCGAACAGATCGACGCGCTGGTCACCCTGTCGACCGATCCGATGAAATACCTGACCGTCCCGCGCGTTCTGGCGGCAACGATCTCCGTGCCGATCCTGGTGGCCGTGGGCGACAGCATCGGCATCTTTGGCGGCTATCTGGTGGGCACCGGGCGGTTGGGGTTCAACGCGGCGGCCTATCTGAAAAACACCTCGGACTTTCTAGAGGTCTGGGACGTTACCTCGGGCCTGATCAAGGGCGCGGTCTTTGGCTTTCTGATCGCGCTGGTCGGCTGTTACTTCGGCATGAATTCGGGCCGCGGCGCGCAGGGCGTCGGCAAGGCCACCAAATCGGCGGTCGTCACCGCGTCGGTCCTGATCCTGGCCGCCAACTATCTGCTGACAGAGTTGTTTTTCACCGGATGATACAGCTTGAGAATGTTCACAAGGCCTTTGGCCCGAAACGCGTTTTGCAAGGCGTCAACCTGACGATCCCCAAAGGCGAAAGCATGGTGATCATCGGCGGATCCGGCACCGGAAAATCCGTTCTTCTCAAATGCATACTTGGCCTTATTAAACTTGATGGCGGAAAAATCCTGGTCAATGGCGAAGATGTCACCCACGCCGACCGCGACGCGTTTCTGGCGCATTTCGGGATGCTGTTTCAGGGCGGCGCCCTGTTCGACAGCCTGCCGGTCTGGCAGAACGTGGCCTTTCGCCTGCTGCGCGGATCGCTGAAACGCCCGCTGGACGAGGCGCGCGAGATTGCCATCCAGAAACTGAAACGGGTCGGACTGACCCCGGATGTGGCCGATCTGTTCCCCGCCGAACTGTCGGGCGGGATGCAGAAACGCGTGGGCCTTGCCCGCGCCATCGCCGCCGACCCGCAGATCATCTTTTTCGACGAACCGACCACCGGGCTGGACCCGATCATGTCCGGCGTCATCAACGATCTGATCCGTGAAATCGTGGTGGAAATGGGCGCCACCGCCATGACCATCACCCATGACATGAGCTCGGTCCGCGCCATCGCCGACCGTGTGGCGATGCTGCATGGCGGGGTTATCCAATGGACCGGCCCGGTTGCCCAGATGGATGACTGCGGCGATCCCTATGTCGATCAGTTCATCAACGGGCGCGCCGATGGGCCGATAGCATCTGTAAGATAATTTATATATAACAACAACTTACAGCCCAAACCCCATCCATTGCGCAAGCCAAACGGCTGAGATTTTCGGTACAGCGGCATCGCAGCCCCACCCCAAACCACAGTTTCGCCCCAATTCTTGCACGCCAGTGGCCAAAAGCCGGGCCAAAACATATTGAGACAAATTGTAGTGATTCCGCGTGCTGCCGCCCGGAAAGCTTTCAGGAGCTGGAACCATGATCGATACTATCGTCACCCTCATCTGCCTGTCGGGCCTGATGGCGCTGGTCTTTGTCAGCGGGCGACGTGTCGTTCTGTCCAAAAGCAGCAATATCTTCCTTTACGCCGCCTTTTTCGTCGTGGCCTTCCTGTCGGTGGGCGTGATCACCCTGGCCCTGATGCATGGATCGGGCGCTGTCGTCATTCAGGCCGTTCCGGCCCTGATCATCCTGGCATCCGCATGGCAGGTCCTGCGTTTGATGAGCAGCATGACCCAGACCAACCACTATCGCCCCTATCAAAACCGCAGCACCTATTACGCCACCGTCACGGCCTGATCGGTTTCGGCTTTCCTTGAACCGGCCCCCGTGGCACTGATCTGGGGTGTCTGTGCTTAAGATTCTCAACCTCAGCCTGTTGCTGCTGTTCCCGATATCGTGGTTCGCCCCGCTGATGCGCGCCGGGCTGTTGCCGCTGTTCGGGCTCAGCGAAATCTCTGTCATCACCGGGCTGCAATCGCTGTGGCGCAGCGACGTGTTTCTGGCGCTGCTGGTCACGGTATTCGCCCTGTTCGCCCCCTATCTGAAAACCATCGGTCTGGCGCTGGTGCATTTCCGGCTGGCCTCGCCCCGGCTGCTGCCGGTGCTGCATCTGCTGGGCAAACTGGCGATGGCCGATATCTTTCTGATCGCCCTTTATATCGTCTTGGCCAAAGGGGTTGGCATTGGCCGGGTCGAAACCGCCTGGGGGCTGTATCTGTTCACCGGCTGCGTGCTGCTGTCGCTTGGCATTTCAATTCAAACCGAACGGGCGCGCAAAGCCGCGCGCGCATCGGGCTAAGGCATGGGCCCGATAAACCCGGCCTTGTCTGGTCCGGCGGGCTGGGGCACAGAGGATATATGGTAAAAAGTCAGACATTCAGTTGCAGCGCCTGCGGGGCCAGCCATTCCAAATGGTCCGGGCGCTGCGAATCCTGCGGCGGCTGGAACACGATCGTCGAAGAGGCGCCGCTGTCCGCCGGACCCTCGAAGAAATCGCTGGGCAACAAACGCGGCAAAGGCGTGCCGCTGTTCGATCTGGCCACACAGGAAACCCCGCCGCCGCGTGCGGGATCGGGGCTGGGCGAATTGGACCGGGTGCTGGGCGGCGGGCTGGTCGCGGCCTCGGCCATATTGGTGGGCGGCGATCCGGGTATCGGCAAATCGACCCTGCTGTTGCAGGCGGCCGCCAGTTTCGCCCGCGCGGGCCTGTCGTGCATCTATGTCTCGGGCGAAGAGGCCAGCGCACAGGTGCGGATGCGCGCGCAGCGGCTGGGCCTGGCGGATGCGCCGGTCAAACTGGCCGCCGAAACCAACCTGCGCGACATCCTGACCACGCTGGATGCCGAAAAACCCGATCTGGCGATCATCGATTCAATCCAGACGATGTGGATCGACAATATCGACAGCGCGCCGGGATCGGTCAGCCAGGTCCGCGCCTCGGCGCATGAGCTGGTGACCTTCGCCAAACGCAGCGGCACCGCCATCGTGCTGGTCGGCCATGTCACCAAGGAAGGCCAGATCGCGGGGCCGCGCGTGGTCGAACATATGGTCGATACGGTGCTGTATTTCGAAGGCGAACGCGGCCATCAGTTCCGCATCCTGCGCGCGGTCAAGAACCGCTTTGGCCCCGCGGATGAGATCGGCGTATTCGAAATGACCGGCGCGGGCCTTGCCGAAGTGTCGAACCCCTCGGCGCTGTTCCTGTCGGAACGCGAAAAACCCGCCGCCGGATCAATCGTCTTTTCCGGCATCGAAGGCACCCGCCCGGTTCTGACCGAAATTCAGGCGCTGGTGGCCCCCTCGCCGCTTGGCACGCCACGCCGCACGGTTGTGGGGCTGGACGCGGGCCGCCTGTCCACCACCCTGGCCGTGCTAGAGTCGCGCTGCGGCATCCCCTTTGCCGGGCTGGATGTCTTTCTGAACGTCGCGGGCGGGATGAAGGTCACCGAACCCGCCGCCGATCTGGCCGTGGCCGCCGCCCTGCTTAGCGCGCGCGAAGATGTTGCATTACCGCCAGACACGGTGGTTTTCGGCGAAATCAGCCTGTCTGGCGCCCTTCGACCGGTGGGTCAGACCGAAAACAGGTTGAAAGAAGCGCAAAAACTTGGTTTCACACAAGCAATCGCCCCCGCCCGTAGCAAGGTCGGGGATAAATCAACCGGGTTGAAGGTACGGCAGATGACAGATCTGACCACCTTCGTCGGAGAGGTATTCGGGGCAGGCTAAGCTTCGGCTGGGAGTAGGTCATGGAAGGTTTCACTATTGTCGACGCGGTGGTTGCCGTTGTCATTATCCTGTCAGCCCTGCTGGCCTATTCCCGCGGCGTGGTGCGCGAAACCATGGCGATCCTCGGCTGGATCGCGGCGGCGGTTCTGGGGTTCATCTTCGCGCCGCAGGCCGAACCGCTGGTCCGGCAAATTCCCGTGGTGGGCGAGTTTCTGGGCGACAGCTGTGAAATCTCGATCCTTGCGTCCTTTGCCATCGTCGCCGCCCTTGCGCTGGTGGTGATGTCGATCTTTACCCCGCTGTTTTCTTCGCTGATCCAGCGCTCGGCGCTTGGCGGTGTCGATCAGGGGCTTGGGTTCCTGTTCGGCGTGGTGCGCGGCGTTCTGCTGGTCGCGGTTGCCTTCTTTGTCTATGACGCGGTGATCACCACCGAACCTGTGCCGCTGGTTGACGACAGCCGCTCGGCCAAGGTTTTTGCCAATCTGACCGACCGCATCCAGGAACGGAACCCCGAGGATGCGCTTGGCTGGCTGACCGACCAGTACGATCAGCTTGTCGGCGCATGCGGCGCGGCTGAATAAGCCTTGGCGTGAAACGTCCGGCAACACGGACCGGGGACAGAGACATTCTGAACCCATGGGGGCTGATCTGTCAGACCATATTATCCCCCGTGCAAACATTGCCCACCCCCGCGCAAACCTGACCCAATGTCGGCTCTGCCGACAAACTGGGCCTTTATGGAGACGCGCGCATACATGCACCTTGTGCAGGCGCAGCGCGGGGTTCGGCACATTTGATGAGCAGGCAAAATCATGCAATCTCGCTGACAAGCTGGATGAAATTGTTGGAATGTCGGCAAAAAGATTTTTCGCGGGTCCACCAACCTTCTGGGGGCCTCGGTAGTACACAAAAGGCATCGAAATCACGCCATGAAATACGCGTTCATTTTTTGCATGATCAGTTCGATCTGGCCTGGGGCGGCCATGGCTGACCCGCTGGTCGACATCGCCATCCACCTGGCGGACAGACCCGAAACAGACCTCGAAGAGTTCATGGATCATGTCATGGGGTCCTTTTCAGAACCAGTGGTGTTCGATCAATCTTTCGGCCCCAACGACATGCCCGATGGGCATGATGACCCGATGTATTGGGCCGTGACTTTTCGCACATCCGTTGACGGGTATAAACTGTGGGCACAGTGCAATCGCATCGGCCACGAAAGCGTTCTTTTGCTACGGACGCCCGGATATCGGGGCATGACGTCATCCAAGTCCTTTGCAGATCTCCTCGACCCGCAATTGACGCTGCAAGGATCATGGCCAGACCCCATGCCCGCCTTTGCAAATGACGCGACTGCACGTCTGGATTGCTCGATCAATACTGAACAGCACGTCGATGGTAACGCTGCGACAAGCGCACTTGGTGCTGTCTTCTCAGATGTGCAAGTCAAAGATGGTCTGCCTAACCTGTTCGGTTCAGGATCTTTCTTGATCGAAGCAAGCCATGGTGACTGGAATTCCATCCGCAGACTGGACAGTGCCACGATTGCTTCGGATGATAGCTTGGGACCAAAAATCTTAATCACATCCTGGCTTCTGGCGCCGATCACTTAAGATTGGCAACTGAATACCACCGGAATGCCACTGACCTTAGGCTAGGCCACTGATCCGGCCGATACAGAGCGTGGGCTGGTGGCCGACAACCGGAAAATTGGGCCAAAGCCGTGGGGGACTATACGTTTGGCCCGCCGCTATTTCGGGTTTTATGATCGTTTCGTGACACCGACTGGTGACAGCCGCGTTCAGAACCCCTAAGTAGGGGCCATCCTGACCCATTGGATTCGGAACCCCGCAGACATGCGCGAGATGCCCCCCAGCCACCCGTTCGACGACGATAAACTGAAAGAGGAATGCGGCGTATTTGGCGTTGTCGGTGTGACCGACGCGGCCAACTTCGTGGCCCTTGGCCTGCACGCGCTGCAACACCGCGGGCAAGAGGCGGGCGGCATCGTGTCCTATGCCCCCGGCCCCGGGTTCAACTCGGCCCGCCGCTTCGGCTATGTCCGCGACAATTTCACCAAGGCCAGCCTGATGGAAACCCTGCCCGGCAGCCTCAGCATCGGCCACGTGCGCTATTCCACCGCCGGCTCCAAGGGCCAGACCCAGATCCGCGACGTCCAGCCCTTCTTTGGCGAATTTTCCATGGGCGGCGCGGCGATTGCCCATAACGGCAACATCACCAATGCCAACGCCCTGCGGCGCGAGCTGATCGAGCGCGGCTCGATCTTCCAAAGCTCCTCCGACAGCGAATGCATCATCCACCTGATGGCCCGCAGCCTGCAACGCAACATCCCCGAACGGATGAAAGACGCGCTGCGCCGGGTCGAAGGTGCCTTTTCCATCGTGGCCATGACCCGCACCAAACTGATCGGCGTGCGCGACCCGCTGGGCGTGCGGCCGCTGGTGCTGGGCCGGATCGGCGACAACGGCTGGGCGCTGAGCTCGGAAACCTGCGCGCTGGACATCATCGGCGCCGAATTCATCCGCGAGGTTGAACCCGGCGAAATGGTCGTCATCACCGAAAACGGCGGCGTCGAAAGCTTTCATCCCTTCGAAAAGCGCGCCTCGCGGTTCTGCATCTTCGAACATGTCTATTTCTCGCGCCCCGACAGCATTCAGGGCGGCCGCTCGGTCTATGAAACCCGCCGCCAGATCGGCGTGGAACTGGCCAAAGAGGCCCCGGTCGAGGCTGACCTGGTCTGCCCCGTGCCCGACAGCGGCACGCCCGCGGCGATCGGCTTCAGCCAGGAATCCGGCATCCCCTATGCCATGGGCATCATCCGCAACCAGTACATGGGCCGCACCTTCATCGAGCCCACCGAACAGATCCGCAATATGGGCGTGCGGCTGAAACTGAACGTCAACCGCGCGCTGATCAAGGGCAAGCGGGTGATCCTGGTCGACGATTCCGTCGTGCGCGGCACCACCAGCCGCAAGATCAAGGAGATGATTCTGGATGCGGGCGCGGCCGAGGTGCATTTCCGTATCGCCAGCCCCCCCACCGCATGGCCCTGTTTCTACGGCGTCGATACCCCCAAACGCGAAAAGCTGCTGGCCGCCACCATGTCCGAAGAGGAAATGCGCGACCATTTGGCCGTCGACAGCCTGAAATTCATCTCGCTCGACGGCCTCTACCGCGCCGTGGGCGAAGCCGCCGGCCGCGACCCCAAAGCCCCGAAATACTGCGACGCCTGCTTCTCCGGCGAATACCCGGTCGCCCCCGCCGACATGATCGCCGACGGGTTCGAGTTGAAGGCGGCGGAGTAGGTCTGGGCGGATTCCGGTCTTTCGCCGCGGAGGCGAGATGCTTTGGACCAATCCGCAAAAGCAGACGTCTTGGGCCCGCAGCTTCCGGCGAGCCGATGCGGCAACACATGAACGCTTTGAGCCCATCGGACGAAAGCCTTGAACCATATCGTCATTTGCAGTCAACCATCTGCACCTTGCCGTGCCGATTGCGCGGCATTTTCTACCGTCCGAGCGGCCGAATACGCGGCTCGATACGCTCCGGCACGTTGTAGGCTTGAACCGTGATGGAAATTTCGCGGTTGGGGTCGTCTTTGTGGCCGAAAAGGTAGGTCCGGCTACTTTCGGAACGTTGCTTTAGCAGCTTTTTGAAGTTTGCGTGGTTCGGCGTGCTGCTGTAAATCTTCTCTAGAACGCCGGTGAAGTCTTTATTTCGACTAAATATTAGCACTGCGGCCTTCGTGTCGCGCCAGCTCAAATAGGAAAGCACTTGGTCCAACGCTTCGAGATACGCTTTCTCACCGGTCCAGAACTTGCATTCGCCGATGAAGATGTTTCGCCCATCGGCCTTGATTAGAATGTCGGTTTTGCCCTCGTAATTGAAGGTTTCTCCGGAGGCATCTCCGAAGTAGTGACCATTTAACTGAACAAGAAAATGCGTCCGAAGGCTTTCTTCGTCAATTTCACGGAAAGCACCGGGGCTTTGTTCCATGACGCTAACCATGTTCTCAAGCACCGTCAGTATGTGCTCGTAGTCTTCGACGCTAAGCGTCGGTTCAGGCTTGTAGGGAGCGCGCGAAGCAGAAGGTTTCGGCGTAGCCGGGCGGATTTTCCTCCGCACCTGCGGAGCAGCATAGGTTTCAGCGGCACCGGGGCGTTGCTTCATTTTGAAGCCCAAGCCTGTCACCAAAGACTTATCTTTTAGGAGTTTTTCTTTACGCCGTTCAATGGTTTGTGTCGCAAGTGCTTCAAGCCCAGCATTGTAGCCGCGAGCATCGTTGCGCAACCACTCAAGGTGTTCGTTCAGTCCAGCAGTGCGTCTTTCGATTTCGCTTTTCACACTGTCTTGCGTCAGGTCTGTGCCGGAAATGGTGAACTTAATAACATTCGCAGCAACGGTGCCGCGCGGCTTTCCTGTGCTCCATGTCGTAGGCTGTATGTCGAAGCCAAGCTTGTTGCCAGAGTAAGGAATCTCAACGTCCAGTGCCGTGCCGGTCATGTAGAGAGGGCGCGAGCGGTCGTGTATCAATCGGTTCCTATCGTGGCTGACGTCGATTTGGGTTTCACGTTGATCCACCACAAGATCGTCTGGATGAATGGTCGGCGCCTCGAAAGCGTATTGGTCCGCGTAGTAACGGGCCAAGTCAGTTGTCGAAGTATTCAGGAGTTCGTCCCCATCCATGGCCTCAATCGCAGATACCATCTGCTTCTTCCAACCATCTTGCGTAGCGTGCCAGTCCCCTTGGTTGAAAAGCAGATCATTTGACCCTGAATTGTGGCTTCGCATCATAAATCCGTATTGTGTGTGATTTCTTGTCACGAACTATATGTAGGGCGAAGCCGAATGCCAACCACAACTTCCACCTTCAAACTGGCGAAAAGGGTGGTGCATTGTTGTGCGTTGAGCGTGGCAGCATCAGCCCGCCGAGTGGCGACCAACTTGGTAGACAGTCGATGACCATGGAGAATAAAGCGGACTTTGACGCCACTACAGCGAATTAATGGTATGTCCGCACTGCGGTCGCCCCTTCGGTCCAAGACTTCGCGGTGACAGCGAACGGCCGGAATGACTTGCCGCGACCGCAGCAATCGCCGCGAAGTTGAGCGGCAGCATCGGGCCGGGCACCCCCACTAGCGCCCCAAACACCTCATCTTTCAAGCCCCAAACACCCCCCAAGACTTTAAACTCCCCCCTCCAGAACCTTTAAAGACCTGCAAGAAAACATGTAACACCGCCCGCGCCCGTCCGGATGCATCGGCGCGTCAGATTTGGCGCGGGCCCGCCCCTTTGCCGCTTGAAACCTGCCCCATGCCCCCATATATTCGGAATGTCCTTCGGGACTATGGACATAAACGCGCTCGTAATACGCGGATCGGACCCGGGGGCGGTACCCGGCGACTCCACCAAATATCCTTCATTTGGGGATCATGGGGTCGAAACAGGATCGACGAACGTCTAAAGGGGTTAGCTTTGTTTCGGCGGGGTGCCACCGTATCGGCCCGACAAGTACAATTGCAAATGACAATCGTGCTCCGGTTGCTCTGGCTGCGTAAGCAGTTCGAGAAATCGAAAACTTAAGTCCCTGGCCTTTGCAGGCCTTGGCGGGGTTCGCAGGCACCTGGCAACAGAAGCCTGCACTTTCATCCCCCCACGATCTTGACCTGACCGGCCCCGCCTGATCATTATGGCCCATGGGGATGAACGCGAACGCCCCGTGAGGCGCCAGCCAGAGGTTCGCATGTTTCCGCAAGACAAGGATGCATGCCATGGCTGCCCCGAACGAAATCACCGTTTCCCAGCTTCTGCGCCTGATCGGCACACCCGAGGCGCCGGTGATCGTCGATATCTCGATCGATCCCGATTTCGCCGAAGACCCCTATCTGATCCCCGGATCGTTTCGCCACCCCCATACCGATATCCCCGGCCTGATGGCCCGATTGCAGGGACGCGCCTGTGTCGTGACCTGCCAGAAAGGCATCAAGCTGAGCCAGGGTCTGGTCGCCTGGCTGCGCGGCGACGGGATCGAGGCCGAATATCTGCAGGGCGGCAAATACGGCTGGCGCGATACCGCCAAGGCGCCCTGCGTTCCGGCGGGCGCCATCCCGGCCCCGGTGGGCGGCGGCACCCTGTGGGTCACCCGCCACCGGCCCAAGATCGACCGGATCGCCTGTCCGTGGCTGATCCGCCGGTTTGTCGATCCGGGCGCGCGGTTCCTGTTCGTTTCTCCGGCCGAGGTGATGGGCGTCGCCGACCGCTTTGGCGCCACCCCCTTCGATGTCGAGGATGTGTTCTGGAGCCATCGCGGCGACAGCTGCACCTTCGACACCATGCTGGATGAATTCGGCCTGCAGACCGATGCGCTGATGCGGCTGGCGCAGGTCGTGCGCGCGGCCGATACCGACCGGCACGATCTGGCGCCGCAAGCGGCTGGCCTGCTGGCGCTGTCGGTCGGGCTGTCGCGCCAGTATCGCGACGATCAGGAACAGCTGATCGCTGGTATGGCGCTCTATGACGCGCTGTACCGCTGGGCGCGCGACGGGTTCGACGAATCCCACGACTGGCCAACCGGGCGGGGCTGAGATCATGCAGCATCACAGTTTCCGCGCGCTGACGCGCATCTTTGGCCGGATCGGGCTGTTGTCCTTCGGCGGTCCGGCGGCGCAGATCGCCCTGATGCACCGCGAGCTGGTGGAACAGCGCGACTGGCTGAGCGAAGACCAGTTCCTGCGTGCGCTCAGCTTTTGCATGTTGCTGCCCGGCCCCGAGGCGATGCAACTGGCGACCTATGCGGGCTGGCGGCTGCGCGGGGTGCCCGGTGGCGTTCTGGCCGGGCTGCTGTTCGTTGTGCCCGGCGCCTGCGTGGTGCTGGGGCTGGCCATGATCTATGCCTATTTCGGCGCGGTCCCGCTGGTGCAGGCGCTGTTTCTGGGGGTCAAGGCAACGGTGGTGATCATCGTGATCGAGGCGCTGATCAAAGTGTCGAAAAAGGCGCTGCGCAGCCCGGACCGTTGGGCAATTGCGGGGCTGTCCTTTCTGGGGATATTCGCGCTTGGCCTGCCGTTTCCGGTGATCATCGCGCTGGCCGCGGCCTATGGGTTCGTGACCAGCACCGGGGGCGACGCCCCTGCCCCCACGACCACCACCCAACCACGCACCCTGCGCACGATCCTGATCTGGTCGACGCTGTGGCTGGGTCCCGTCGCGCTGTTGTGGCTGCTGGAGGCGCCATTTCTGGCGCAACTGGCCGGGTTCTTTTCCACATTGGCGGTCGTCACCTTTGGCGGCGCCTATGCGGTGCTGGCCTATATGACGCAGGCGGTGGTGGGCGATTTCGGCTGGCTGAGCACGCCTGAGATGATGGATGGGCTGGGTCTGGCCGAAACCACCCCCGGCCCCCTGATCCTGGTCACCGAATTCGTGGGATTTCTGGCCGGGTTCAAAACCGGCGGGCTGGGCATGGCGGTACTGGCGGCCGTGGTGACCCTGTGGGTGACCTTCGTGCCCTGTTTTCTGTGGATATTCGCGGGCGCCCCCTATATCGACCGGCTGGCCGGGCAGCCGCGCCTTTCCGCCGCACTGAACTGCGTCACCGCGGCGGTGGTCGGCGTGATCCTGAACCTGTCGATCTGGTTCGCGATCCATGTGATCTTTCGCGACACCGGGTTCTGGACCGCAGGTCCCATAAACCTAATTATGCCAGATATTTACAGTGTGGATTTAACGGCTGTCGGCCTGTCGCTGATCGCCGCTGTCCTGCTGTTGTGGCTGCGCTGGAACCTGCCGCTGGTACTGGGGCTGATGGCGCTGGCGGGGGTCGCTGCAACGGCGATCTGAGTGTGACGCTCACTTTGCTTGACCGACCTCTTTCATAAATCATCGAATCCCCTATGCTGACGGCAACGCTGGCTATGGGGTAAAAAATGTCGCGCTCGATTGACTATGGCAATCTGATGCACACCGCCATGCGGGGCCTGATCAAACAGGTTCTGCAGGATGTGGCCGACAATGGTTTGCCGGGCGATCATCATTTTTTCATCACCTTCGATACGCGCCATCCCGATGTGGTCATCGCCGATTGGCTGCGTGACCGCTATGCCGAAGAAATGACCGTGGTGGTCCAGCATTGGTTCGACGGTCTGGAGGTCGGCGACGACGCCTTTGCGATCACGCTGAACTTTGGCGACAGCCCCGAACCGCTGTTCATCCCCTATGATGCGATCCGCACCTTTGTGGACCCCTCGGTCGAATTCGGATTGCGGTTCGAAACCCAGGACAGCGACGATGAGGATGATCCGGACGACGAGGATCTGAGCGAGGATACGCCGCCCGAACCCGAAGACAGCTCGGTCGAGGCCGAAGTTGTCAGCCTGGACAGCTTTCGCAAATAGGTCCGGCCGCCCGGAAACCGGTTTTCATTCACCGGCTTAGCTCTGATCAATTGTCAAGCAGCCCATCGCAGCTTATAGCCTATCCCGACATATGCGTGAGGAGAGCTTGAATGACCCAGACCCGCACCGAGACCGACAGTTTCGGCCCGCTTGAGGTTCCCGCCGATAAATACTGGGGCGCACAGACCCAGCGGTCGATCCTCAACTTTCCCATCGGCTGGGAAAAGCAGCCCGTCGCAATCGTGCGCGCGCTTGGGGTGATCAAGAAGGCCTGCGCGCAGGCCAACGTGCGGCTGGGCCATCTGGACGCGACACGCGGCGACGCCATCATTCAGGCCGCGGGCGAGGTTTTCGAAGGCAAGTTCGACGACAATTTTCCGCTGGTCGTCTGGCAGACCGGGTCCGGCACCCAGTCGAACATGAATTCGAACGAGGTGATCGCCAACCGCGCCATCGAAATTCTGGGCGGCAAGATCGGGTCCAAGGACCCCGTGCACCCCAACGATCACTGCAACATGGGCCAGTCGTCGAACGACACCTTCCCCACCGCCATGCATATCGCCACCGCAATGAGCGCGCATAACGTGCTGTTGCCCGGTCTGGCCAAGCTGCATTTCGCGCTGGACGCCAAGATCAAGGAATTCGACGGGATCATCAAGATCGGCCGCACCCACACCCAGGACGCAACGCCCCTGACGCTCAGCCAGGAGTTTTCCGGCTATGCCCATCAGGTTGCCATGGGCATCGCGCGGGTCAAGGACGCCTTGGGCCGGATTTACGAACTGGCGCAGGGCGGCACCGCCGTCGGCACCGGGCTGAACACCACCAAGGGCTGGGATGTGATGGTCGCCGCCAATATGGCCGAAATCACCGGCCTGCCCTTCGTCACCGCCCCCAATAAATTCGAAGCGCTGGCCGCCCATGACGCGATGGTCGAAATCTCGGGCGCGCTGAAAACCGTGGCCGTCAGCCTGTTCAAGATCGCCAATGACATCCGCTTGCTGGGCTCGGGCCCGCGCTGCGGTCTGGGCGAGCTGATCCTGCCGGAAAACGAACCCGGCAGCTCGATCATGCCGGGCAAGGTGAACCCCACGCAATGCGAGGCGCTGACACAGGTCTGCGCCCATGTCATGGGCAATGACGCCGCCGTCGGCTTTGCCGGGTCGCAGGGGCATTTCGAACTGAACGTCTATAAGCCGATGATGGCCTATAACGTGCTGCAATCCATCCAGCTTTTGGGCGACAGCGCCAGCGCGTTCACCGACAATCTGGTGACCGGCCTGCGCGCCGACACGGTGCGGATCGACAAGCTGATGCGCGAAAGCCTGATGCTGGTCACCGCGCTGGCCCCGACCATCGGCTATGACAACGCCACCACGGTCGCCAAGACCGCGCATAAAAACGGCACCACCCTGAAGGAAGAGGCGATTGCCCTGGGCTTTGTCGATGAGGCCACCTTTGATGCCGTCGTGCGGCCCGAAAACATGATCGGCCCCAAGGGCTGATGGCGAAACCTGTCAATCTGCGCGCGGCCCGCAAGGCACGCGAACGCCAGGAGCGGCGCGCAGAGGCAGATCAGAATGCGGCCCGCCATGGCCGCACCAAAGAACAGAAAAAGCTTGAGGAAACGCAGGCCGAACAGGCCCGCAGCCGGTTGGACGCGCACCGCCGCGACAAGACATGAGCGGGCGGCCCGTCAAACGGTCGCTGACCCTGCGCGGGCATCGCACCAGCGTGTCGCTGGAGGATGAATTCTGGCAGGCATTCTGCGAGATCGCCAAGGCAAAAGGGTTGGCAATCAATAAGTTGGCCGCCGATATTGATGAAGAGCGCGGGATCGAATCCGGCCTTGCCTCGGCGATCCGGCTGTACGTGTTGGCGTATTACCGGGCCCGTGACCAGCAACCGCTTTAGATCAGGGCCTGGCGCAGCTTTGCCATGTCGCGCAACTGGCGCTGCTCGCCACGGGTCAAGGGAGCCGGGCATCTGCCGGGATCCCGCAAATCCGGCCCGAATATCCTGAGCAGTTCATCTTTGGATATCCGCAGGTCGCGGCGATTGCGCGCGAGCCACGGGCGGGCGAACCCAAAATCCGGAATGGCCAGACGAAACCGCGCGCGCGGTTGTTCAGGCTGTGTTGTCTCGACGACGGGCTGTCCCATATTCGCAAGCATGTCTTTCCCCCGAAAATGACATCACTATTGGCGAGTAGAATACCGCCACTCTCCCTATAATTGTAGCATGAACGGGAACAATCAACGTTTCAAGTGATTTGCGCCCCTGCGCAGGCCAAGGCGAAACTTCGCCTAGCGTTTTTTGCAAAGTGCAGCGCGCAGTTGGCGGGTCTTGTCGACCAGGTGACGGTCCGCCCGCGACAGACGGAAATCCACGGAATCAAAGGCCTTCAGGTCCCTTTCGAATACTTTGCGGTATTCTGCAGCCTGTGCCTTATCCACATCTTCGTTGTCGAAATCTTCGGCGGTTCGTGCGCCTGAACGAATAAAGAATGCCGGAATCGCGATGCGAAACGCCTTGCGGGCCGCATTGTTCGTCGTGGCTATTTCATCGTCAGACTGCATACCAATCCCCCAGAATGATCTTGCTGAGTTTGATTTAATGGCGTGGGGTTGCACCGATGAGGGGAAAGCCAACAAGTTTTTGTCACAATTCTGCTGCAAAATTAGGCAAGTATTTGTTTGGCAAAGGTTTAATTGAAGGCTCGGCAAAAAAGTTCCGCGACGTCACAAATGCCGGGAATGGCCTATTTTTGCCCGCGCGGCGTGGTTTTCAGCCAAATTCCGTCCCGCGACCGGACCGTCAGATGCGCCACGGGAATCGGAATATCCCCCGTCGTTTCGAAGCGGTTTGCACCGATCAGCTGCGCCAGCAACAGCGGCCCTTCGACCATGGCGAACCCTGCGCCGGGGCAGACCCGCGGCCCTGCTGAAAACGGAATGAACGCGTCACGCAGACAGGTCTTGCCGGCCTCGGTTTCGTACCTGTCCGGGTTGAACTCATCCGGGGTGTCCCACAACAGGCTGTGCCGGTGCAGGTGCCACGGGCTCAGCACGATCTGGCTGCCGCGCGGGGCGATGCGGTCGCGAAAAGCTTCGGCCTGCGTGGTTTCGCGCACCATCATCGGCACCGGCGGATAGAGCCGCAGCGCCTCGCGGAATACATTTCGGGTGAAGGTCAGGCGCGCGAGGTCCGAAAACGACGGGGCCGCGCCCAGGGCCTGCGCCTCGGCCGCCACCCTGTCCTGCGCATCCTGATCGCAGGCCAGCAGATACAGCGCCCAGGACAGCGCCGAGGCCGAGGTTTCATGCCCGGCCAGAAAGAAGATCGCGACCTGATCGACCATTTCATCGACGTCAAACCGGGTTCCCGTCTGCGGGTCGGGCGTGGTCATGATCTTGGTGGCCAGATCGTCAGGCGCGGTGCCTGCGCTGATCTCGGCCATGCGGCGGGCGGTCAGTTCGGCGATCAGGTCGCGAATGGCGCGGGCCGCCTGCCGGGTGCGCCGCCGGTGCAGGCGCGGCATCCAGCGGGGCATCGGGACAAAGGCCGCCAGATTCAGGATCGGCTGGCTGCGCTGATAGGCGCGGAACTGGGTGAACACCTGTGTCGCGATCCGGTCTTCGATCGGCAGCGAAAACAGCGTCCGGAAAATCACATCCGCGGCGGCATGGCTGGCGTGTTCCTCGATCTCGACCACGCCCCCCGGCAGGCGCGCGACGGCCCCCTGCCCGGCGGCGACCATCGCGGGAAAACTGTCGCGCAGCCGTCCGCCTTCGAACGCGGGATCGATGATCCGTCGCTGGCGTTGCCATGTGGCGCCATTGGTCAGGAACACCGCATCGCCCAACAGCGGCCGCAGCCCTTCGCTGATCCGGTCCGATTTGGGGAAATCCATGGGGCGTTCTTTCAGAACGGTGCGGATCAGATCGGGCTGGTTCAGCAGGTAGGACCGGAAAAACGGTGTGCGGAACACGGCCATCTTGGCGCGGTACAGCTTGGCAGGCTGGGCCGACAGGATATCGGCCCGGAACAGCCGCAGATAGCGCCAGAACGACACTTTTTCCGGGCGGCTGGCGGGTTTGGGCGGGCGGATCACGGTGTCATGCTCCGATAGCCCGAGGTTGGGGTTTCAATCCGGCTTTGCGATGGGGCGCGCCCGGCAAAACGGTCGGCCAGGGTCATCGGCCCGGCGGTGATCTGGAAATAATCATAGGCCCCCGGCCGGTCAAAGGCGCAAAGATACTGGAAATGCAGCCGGAAAAACCGCCAGCGCAGCTCCTTCCACCGTTCGGGCGACAGGGTCTTGGTAAAGGCCCCCGACAGCACCAGCGGCCAGTGTTTCTGCGCCGGGGCAACCCCTGTAACCGCGACCGGATCGCACAGGGCAAAGGCGCAGCCGTCGCCGGGGGCGGTGATATCGACCCAGGGCATCGCCTGTTGTCCCGCCAGAAACTGCAGATCGGCGCGCAGCCGCCCGGCATCCGGCAGGAACGACACCATCGGCACCACCTGCCCCAGCGACAGGAACGACAGCACCGGCCCGCCCTGCCCCGGCGCGCGGTCCCGCAGCAGATCGGACAGGATCGAGATCGCCAGATGCGCGCCCGAGGAATGGCCGACCACCAGCACCTCGTCTACGTCGCTGTCCAGTGCTGCCGCGATCTGTGTGCCGAACTCGGCCATCCGCGCGGTCAGCGGCGGTGGAATTGCCCCCTTCCAGCGGGCCGAATAGGCGTAGTCATGCATCAGGTAATAGGCATAGACCCGGCCGTCCTGTTTGCGGAACCACGCCAGCATCGGCCAGACCGCCGCCAGCCCCAGCCACCCGATCCCGGGCACCCCGGTCAGCGCCAGCAACGCGCCCAACACCCACGCCAGACCCAGCGCCAGCATCAGCTGCCCCAACAGCATCGCCACCGGATAAAGGGCGGCCAGCAACGGCCCCTTGCGCAGCCGCGCCAGCCGGAACAGCGCACCCGAGGCCAGATAGATCCACGCGGTGCGGATCAGCGCGCCATAGGTCGCCAGCAACCCCTTGTCCATCGAGGCGCGCACGATGTCGGACCAGACCAGAACTTCGATATCGCTGTGAACCTCGGCCCCGTCGATCTGCGCCGCGACATGCCAGCCATAGGGGCCATCGCCCTGTTTCGCCTGCACTGCGATCCGATACCCGGATATCCCCGCCTGCGCGGCGGATTCTGTTCGGTAAAGTTCGCGGTAGCGCCGGGGGGGAATGGGATCGTAGCCCGGAATGTAAAACACCCGGCGTCGCCTTACCCCTTCGTCCTGAGTGCCTGCCATTGCTGCCCGCGCGTTGCTTTGCGCGCAATCATAGCGATAGTCTGACGCGATGGTAAGTCATTCAGCCCAAAGCGGCGAGCGCCGGAAAGGTTTCCAGCAGCCAATAGGAAAATCTGGCAAAGCCACCGGTCAGCATCAGCAACCCGATGGTCCACAAAAGCAGCCCCATGATCCGCTCGATCTGTTCCATGTGGCGCTTCATCCAGCCCATGACGCCGGTCAGACGCGGGAAGAACGCCGCCACCAACAGGAACGGAATGCCCAGCCCCGCCGCATAGACCGCCAGCAACAGCGTGCCGCGTGCGACGCTGGCCTCGGATGCGGCCATGGTCAGGATCGCGCCCAGTTGCGGGCCGATACAAGGCGTCCAGCCAAAGGCAAAGGCCAGCCCCAGCACATAGGCGCCAAAGGCCGATCCGCCCCGGTCGCCCGCATCCAGCCGCGCCTCGGAGTTCAGGAACGGAATGCGGATCGCCCCCACGAAATGCGCGCCGAAGATCATCACGATCACGCCTGCGGCCGTGTTGAACCAATCGCTGTTTTGCAGGAAAAACGCCCCAAAGGCCGAGGCGGTGAAGCCCAGGAACAGAAACACCGTCGACAGGCCCAGCACGAAGAACAGCGCACTCAGCGTCGCGCGACGTCGTGCGGCGGCTTCGTCCCCGCCCAGTTCGGTCATGCTGATGCCGCTCATATAGGCCAGATAGGGCGGAACGATCGGCAGGACGCAGGGGCTGAGGAAGCTCAGCAATCCGGCGACCAGCGCCACCAGCATGGCGGGCAACAGCCCTGCGTCGATAATCTCTATTCCGAACATATCCGATCCCTTTGTCCCCGGCATAGACCAGCACGCAGGCAAGGTCACGCCATGGCGGCTCACAATTGCGTGGACAGGATGTCACACAGGCAACACCAACGAAAAACGCCGGGCTGATTGGCCCGGCGTTTTATCAGATCAGCGTCCCAGCGACCACCAGCCGCGGCGCTTGGGCTTGTTGGGATCTTCGGGTTCGGCCTCGGCCACCAGTTCCGGCGCCTTTTCGGCGACCGGCTCGGGTTTGGACGCGACCACGGGCTCGGGTTCGGGTTCCGCCACGGGCTCGGGTTCGGGTTCCGCCACGGGCTCGGCTGCAACCGGTTCGACCGGAGGCTCGGCCACGACGGGCTCGGCTTCGGGGGCGGGTTCCGCCTCTGCGACCGGCTCGGCTGCGGCCTCTGCGACCGGCTCTGTAACCGCGGCCTCGGTCGTGGCGTCAGCCGCGACAGCCGTATCTTTTTTCCGGCTTCGCGATCTCGACCGGGTGCGCGTTTTCTTTTTGGGCGCCTCGTCGGTTGCGGGTTCCGCTGCGGGCTCGGTTGCCTCGGCGGGGGCGTCGGACGGGGTGTCGCCCCCCTCTGCCTCTGCTCCGGCCGCGTCTTTGTCGCCCTCGTTGGCGTCCGACTGTTCGCCATTGCCATTGCCGCTTTTCTTGCGACGACGCCGGCGGCGGCGCTTTTTGGGTGCCTGGGTTTCTTCGCTGTCGGCTTCGACAACCTCGGCCTCATCCTCTTCGACCAGATCGGGCATATCCGAGGTATCGATCGAAATCACCGGCGCGATCACATCGGGCACATGGCGGGTCGCCGTTTTGAACCGTTCGATCGAAAAATCGGGGCTGACCAGCATCGGATCGGCCTCGACCCGGACCGAGATGCCATAGCGTGCTTCGATCTGGGCGATATGTTCGCGTTTCTGGTTCATCAGGAAATTGACGATGCCCACCGGCGCCTTCAGCAAAAGCTCTTTCGACCGGCCGCGCACGCCCTCTTCTTCCAGCTGGCGCAACACGCTGAGCGCCAGATTGTCATCCGACCGGATCAACCCGGTGCCATGACAGACCGGGCACGGCTGGGTCGTCGCCTCGATCATGCCGGGGCGCAGACGTTGCCGCGACATTTCCATCAGACCAAAGCCGGAAATGCGGCCCACCTGAATACGGGCGCGGTCGTTTTTCAGCTTGTCTTTCAGCTTTTTCTCGACGGCGGAATTGTTGCGGCGCTCTTCCATGTCGATGAAATCGATGACGATCAGACCGGCCAGATCGCGCAGGCGCAGCTGGCGGGCCACCTCTTCGGCGGCTTCAAGGTTGGTCTTGGTCGCGGTATCCTCGATCGAGCCTTCCTTGGTCGCCCTCCCTGAGTTGACGTCGATCGCCACCAGGGCCTCGGTCACGCCGATCACGATATAGCCGCCCGACTTCAACTGAACCGTCGGGTTGAACATCGAGTTCAGGTAGCTTTCCACCTGGAACCGCGCGAACAGCGGCATCGCTTCGGTATAGTGTTTCACGTTCTTGGCGTGGGACGGCATGATCATTTTCATGAAGTCCTTGGCCACGCGATACCCGGCCTCGCCCTCGACCAGAACCTCGTCGATCTCGCGGTTATACAGGTCGCGGATCGTCCGTTTGATCAGGTTGCCCTCTTCATAGACGGGGGCGGGCGCGATGGATTTCAACGTCAGCTCGCGGATCTGTTCCCACAGGCGTTGCAGGTATTCATAGTCGCGCTTGATCTCGGCCTTGGTGCGTTTGGCACCTGCGGTCCGCACGATCAGACCGGCGCCTTCGGGCACCTCGATCTCGCCTGCGATCTCTTTCAGCTTCTTGCGGTCAACGGCATTGGTGATCTTGCGGCTGATGCCGCCGCCACGGGCGGTGTTGGGCATCAACACACAATAGCGGCCTGCCAGCGACAGATAGGTGGTCAGGGCGGCACCCTTGTTGCCGCGCTCTTCCTTGACGACCTGCACCAGCAGGATCTGACGGACCTTGACGACCTCTTGAATTTTATACCGCCGCGCGCGGGGTTTGCGGGGGCGGATTTCTTCGGTCACATCCTCGTCGGCGACAGATTCGATGTCTTCGTCGCGCTCCGTGGCATCCAGCACCGGCGCATCGTCAGCGTCATCATCCGCGTCGCTTTCGGCGGTGGCGTCACCTTCTTCGCCTTCGGCCGCATCCTCTGCGGCCTCTGCGGTTTCGCCAGACTCTGCGGTTTCGCCGGCCTCTTCGGTCTCCTTGGCCTCGTCAGCCGGGGCTGCTGCCGCCGCCTCGGTGGTGGCCTCGGCCTGCTCGGTCACGGGGGTGTCGCCCGCCTCGGCCTCATTCGGCGTATCTGCGGTCACCTCGGCCTCAGGCGCCTTTTCGGCACCCTCCGCCGGTTCAAGATTGTCGCCCAGCGGATCGGTATCTTCGCCCAGATCGACAACATCCATCCCCGAGATGCTATCGCTCAGCTCGCGGGTTTCAACCGCATCATCGGTCTTGGCCTTTTCCGCCTTGGACCGTCCGCGCGACCGGGATCGGGAACGGGAACGCGATTTGCCGCCCTCTTTGGGTTCGTCCTCTTCCATCGCCTTGGCATAGGCGCGTTCCTCGGCCAGCAAGGCTTCGCGATCCGCGGTGGGAATTTGATAATAATCGGGGTGGATTTCCGAAAAGGCCAGAAACCCGTGACGGTTCCCGCCGTAGTCGACAAAAGCCGCCTGAAGCGACGGTTCGACCCGTGTCACCTTTGCCAGATAGATGTTGCCAGCTAGCTGGCGTTTGTTGACGCTTTCAAAGTCAAATTCATCAACCTTGTTTCCGTCAACCACCACAACCCGGCATTCCTCCGGGTGGGTGGCGTCGATAAGCATTTTTTTAGCCATTGTATCTCTTTGCACCGCGGCACGCGCCTTGACCCGGGCGGGCCATGACGTTGCGGGTGGTGTCTTGTTTGGGCGTGGGGGTGTGCAACGGGGCATGCGCAAGCGGCCTTAAGCCTGCTCGTTCTGTGCCTGTCCGTGCTCACGCGTTCCATCGCGGTTTGTCTCCGATGCCGTTATCGGCACCCATTGGTAAAGCCTGCCGGGATACCGGATCAGGTCAATCTGTTAGGCCACATTGGCCGGTCGGTCTGTTTTCGCGGCTTGGGTGTCTTTACCTCAACGGCACGAAAAACAGCAAAACTGAGTGGGGCAGAGTCGCAAAATGAAAATGCAACCTGCCGTCTGGCGACCTTAGCGGCAGTTGACAGGGAATGACAATGGCCTTTTCGCCAACACGGCAACACGATCATTGCCTGTCCCCCTGCCCGCCTGGTTTCTTTTTGGCAAAATACTCCCGCCGGAGGCACCGCGCCGCGCGTCAGCGCGGCGCAATCCGGGGCAGCGCACTACAGGTATTCCGACCGGCTTAACCCGTATTTCGCCATTTTCTCGTTCAGCGTCCGCCGGGGCAGACACAGCTCGTCCATCACATTGACGATCGATCCCTTGTGCCGCCGCATGGTGTTGTCGATCAGCATCCGTTCAAACGCCTCGACATATTCCTTCAGCGGCTTGCCTTCGGTGGTCATCACCGGCTGCGCCTCTTCGCTGTCGGCCATCAACAGCGACGCGATGGTGCCCGACCCGCGCCGGTTCTGCAAAACCGCGCGTTCGGCGACATTGATCAGCTGTCGCACGTTCCCGGGCCAAGGCGCCTGCAACAGCTGGGCCGCCTCCTGAGCGCTGACCTCGGGCGCATCACAGCCGTATTCCTCGGCGAACTGTTCGCTCAGACGGGTGAACAGCGTCAGGATGTCTTCGCCGCGCTGGCGCAGCGGTGGCAGGGTGATCTTCATCGCGGCCAGCCGGTAATACAGATCGGGCCGCAGCACGTCTTCGCAGGTCTTGTCCTGCTCCTGCAGGTTCGACACCGCGATGATCCGGGTTTCCGACGGCGTGCCCTGATCGTTGATAAAGGTCAGCAACCGCGCCTGAAGCGCCTGTGGCAGGGCCTCGATATCTTCCAGACACAGGGTGCCGCCGCGCGCCTCTTCGACCAGCGGCAGCGGGCTGCCATCGTCGACCGGGCCGAACAGTTTGGCCGACAGGTCGCTGTCGGCATGGGCCGCACAGGACAGATGCACGAATTTCTTACCGGCCCGCGGCCCCACCGCATGCAGCGCATGGGCCACCAGCGTCTTGCCGGTGCCGGTTTCGCCGTCGATCAGCACATGGCCGTCGGCCTGCCCCAGATCAAGGATATCCTCGCGCAGCCGTTCCATCACCGGGCTGGACCCGATCAGCTTTTTCATCAGCACCGTGCCATCGGACAGTTCGCGCCGCAGGGCGCGGTTGTCCAGCGTCAGGCGTCGGGTCTGGCTGGCGCGTTTGGCCAGTTCGGTCATCCGGTCCGGGTTGAACGGCTTTTCCAGAAAATCATAGGCGCCCAGCTGCATCGCCTCGACCGCCATCGGCACGTCGCCATGCCCGGTGATCATGATCACCGGCAGGCTGCTGTCGACGCTCATCAGGCGTTTCAGAAAGGCCATGCCATCCATGCCCGGCATCTTGATGTCGCTGACCACCACGCCCGGGAAATCCGAGCCGATGGATTTCAGCGCCTCCTGCGCCGAGGCGTAGGTTTCGGTGTCAAAGCCGCTCAGCGCCAGCCACTGGCTGATCGACTGCCGCATGTCCTGTTCGTCGTCGATGATCGCAATTTTCATAGACCGGGTCATGGTTGCATCCCTTGCTATTCCGCCGCTTTGATCTCTTTGCCCAATATGGGAAGCTGCACTTCGAATACAGCCCCGCCCTGTCGCCCGTTGCGGGCCGTCAGGCGACCGCCAAGGTCGTTCACGATCCCAGAGGAAATGGCAAGCCCCAGCCCGACGCCATCGCCGGGCTGTTTGGTGGTGTAGAACGGCTCAAACAGATCATCCAGATCGGTGATGCCGTGGCCGTTGTCGCGCACCACCAGCGTTGCGGTTTCGCCTGCCGACAGGATCAGGTCGATCTTGGCATCCTTGGTCAGTTTGGTGGCGTCCAGCGCGTTGCGCAGCAGGTTGATGATGACCTGTTCCAGCCGGATTTTATCGGCCATCACCATCACCGGTTCGCGCGGCATGATCCGGGTGATTTCGACCTGCCGGGTCTTCAGCTGCGGTTCCATCATCGACAGCGCCGCGGCCACCGAAGCCCTGCAATCCAAGGGTTCGAACGCATCGCCACCCTTGCGGGCATAGCTTTTCAACTGGCGCGTGATCGCCCCCATCCGTTCGATCAGATCGTCGATCCGCTGGAACGACGACAGCGCCTCGTCCGAGCGGCGCCGCTGCATCAGCAACCGGGCCCCCGCCAGATAGGTTTTCATCGCCGCCAGCGGCTGGTTCAACTCGTGGCTGACGGCCGCCGACATTTCGCCCAAAGCCGCCAGTTTCGAACTTTGCGCAAGGGTCTGTTCGGCCACTTCAAGGTTCTTTTCGGCCTTTTCCCGCTCGGCGATTTCCCGCTGCAACCGGTCGTTCAACTGGCGAAGATCTGCTGATTCTCGCTGAAAGAACATCGACCGCGACTGGGCCTTGCGCGACATCATGTAAAAACTCAGCGCCAGAAGGATGGCAAAGCCCATGATTTCCAACGCAAGAACCCCGTTCACCCGTTCGCGCACGGAGGCATAGGTGGTGAAGGACACCAGCCGCCAGCCCTGAAACGGGATGCGCGCGTCGTTGCGCATCACCCGTTCGCCGGTGATATAGGCCGCCGGCGGCAGCACGCCCCAATCGGCGGTGGCCTGAATCGCCCGTTCGATGGCCGTGGGCGCCGATCGCGTGGCCAGCGCCTCTTCGATGGAATGGCCGCGCCAGCGGGGTTCGGTGGACAGGATCACCTGACCTTCGCTGTTGGTCACGATCACCGCATCCGAAATCCCCGCCCAACTGCGTTCGAATTTGGCCAGATCGACCTCGACCACGATCACGCCGATGGTCTTGCGGTCGCTGATCACCCGGCGCGAATAGGTAAAGTTGAACCCGCCCTGTTCGGCATTGGCGGCCAGAAAGATCGTGTCGCTGGCCCGTTGGGTGTTCACGAAATAGGGCTGGGTCCGCTGATTTGCGCCGATCAGGTTGCGGTCGGTGGCCCCCACCACCCGGCCGGAATCATCCAGCAGGATCAGCGAGGCGGCGCCGATTTCCTCGACATAGGAAATCAGCCGCTGCGAGGTGTTGGTGTAATCGCCCGAATTCAGCGCGCCGATCAGCGTGGGATCGCGCGACAGCAACAAAGGCACCACCGAGGCCCGCTGCAATTCACTGACAACGTTGCCGGAATAGAGCGCAAGCCGCACCTGCGCCCGGTTGCGGGTGGTTTCGGTGAACCGTTCGGTCAGCCAGCTGTTGGTGCCCCAGATCAGGGCCACGGCAACGATGATCAGCGCCAGCACGGCACTGCGCATCGGCCAGCCGACACCGGCCTGTTCGCCAGCCTGCTTGTTCGGGTCCCGGGTGTCTTTCATTCAGCAAAACTACGCCGAGAGCGCAGCCCGCTCAAGCCATCTGATCTAGGCAGTGGCCATCCCGTCCAGCAATGAGCGGAAAAGCACCGCCCCCTCGACACCACCATGCGCGGGTTCCGCCATCCGTTCGGGATGCGGCATCATCCCCAGCACCCGGCGGTTTTCACTGAACACACCGGCGATGTCGGCGACCGACCCGTTGGGGTTGTCGTCATAGGTAAAGGCCACGCGCCCCTCGCCCTGCAACCGCGCCACAGTGTCGGCATCGGCGTTGTAATTGCCATCGTGATGGGCAATCGGAAAGGTGACCTGCTGGCCCGGCTCATACCCCGAGGTGAAAACGCTGTCGGTGCTCTGCACGGTCAGCGACACCGGTTTGCAGATGTATTTCAGCCCGGCATTGCGCATCAGCACCCCCGGCAGCAACCCGGTTTCGGTCAGCACCTGAAAGCCGTTGCAGACCCCCAGAACAAATCCGCCCTTGTCGGCGAAGGCCCTGATCGCGGTGGCGATAGGCGAGCGCGCCGCAATCGCGCCGCAGCGCAGGTAATCGCCAAAGGAAAACCCGCCCGGAATGGCCACGATATCCAGCCCGTCAGGCAGGCTGGTTTCCTTGTGCCAGACGATGTCGACCTGACCGTTGCCCGCCACATGGCACAGGGCCACGGCCATGTCCCGGTCGCAGTTCGATCCGGGAAACTGAATGACCGCCGCGCGCATCAGGCGATCTCCACGCGGTAGCTTTCGATCACCGTATTGGCCAACAGCTTTTCACACATCTCGGTGACGCTGGCTTCGGCCTTGGCGGCATCGGTTTCGGCCAGGTCCAGTTCGATCACCTTGCCCTGACGCACGCCTTCGACGCCGTCAAAGCCAAGGGTCCCCAACGCGTGGCGCACGGCCTCGCCCTGCGGATCCAGAACACCGTTTTTCAGCATGACATGTACGCGGGCCTTCATGGCTCTCTCCTATTCTCTGACAGCAAAAGTTTCCCAACCGTCGTAAAACCACCCCGAAGCAGCAAAGCTGTCTCTGAGCAACTGTGTTTCCTTGTCGAACGTTCGGTCCGCAGGTGTTTGAACCTTTTCGAACATCACGCCGCCGTCTGTGGCCGCATTGCGAACCTGATATCCACGCTTCTGCAGGAACTTTTTAGCCGCCTTACGCGAAACAGATTTCCGACCGCGTTCGGGATAGGCCCAATGTGTTACCAACCGAGGCTTTGCACCATTGTCACCTGCCGCAGAGAGCTGCGCCCGAACCTGATCATTCAGTGCTTTTTCGCCTATCGCGTTAGCGGCACAGGTCATGGCCGCGATTGCAAGAACACAGGAAAAAATCAGGTTCAGAATGCGCATCAGTTGATCAGCGTCGGCTTGGTGGCATGCGTCACATTCGTGGGCATCACGCCCAGACGTTTGGCAACCTCGGTATAGGCGTCGGTCAGATTGCCCAGATCGCGGCGGAACACATCCTTGTCCAGTTTCTGGCCGGTTTTGACGTCCCACAGGCGGCAACTGTCGGGGCTGATTTCATCGGCGACCACAAGGCGCATGAAATCACCGTCCCAAATCCGGCCGATCTCGATCTTGAAATCCACCAGTTTGATACCGACGCCATACATGACACCCGACATGAAATCATTGACCCGCAGCGCCAGCGCCACGATGTCGTCCAGATCCTGCTGCGTGGCCCAGCCGAAGGCGATGATATATTCCTCGGGCACCAGCGGATCGCCCAGGCTGTCATCCTTATAGCTGAATTCGACGATCGGACGCGGCAGCGCTGCGCCCTCTTCCATGCCCAGACGCTTGGCCATCGACCCGGCGGCATAGTTGCGCACGATCACTTCCAGCGGAATAATCTCAACCGAGCGGATCAACTGTTCGCGCATGTTGATGCGTTTGATGAAATGGGTCGGCACACCGATGGTGTTCAGACCCGTCATGAAAAACTCGGACAAGCGGTTGTTCAACACGCCCTTGCCTTCGATCACATCACGTTTCTCGGCGTTGAAGGCGGTTGCATCGTCTTTGAAATATTGAACGAGCGTTCCGGGTTCGGGGCCTTCGTACAGAATTTTTGCCTTGCCCTCATAGACCTTTTTGCGGCGCGCCATGGGCTCTCCAATTGGGGATGGGCCGGGAATCAACTGCCCCGGCTGTCCCTGCCGCTCTTAGGCGATGATGTGACGCAGGGCAAGTTTGACGCCAAATCCGGCCCTGTGACCAATGCGTCGCAAAGCCAAGACTTGTCGTCTTGCGGCTGTTCTGGCAAAGACAGGTCAACAGATCGAAAATGAGGATCCTCCGATGACAACATTCGACGATCGCGAAAGCGCATTCGAGAACAAATTCGCCCATGACGAAGAAATGCGTTTCAAGGCACAGGCGCGGGCCAACAAGCTGTTGGGCCTTTGGGCAGCCGAGCTGCTGGGCAAAACCGGCGACGACGCGGCGGCCTATGCGGCCGATGTGATCAAATCCGATTTCGAAGAAGCCGGTCACGAAGACGTCTTTCGCAAGGTCTCGGCCGATCTGGGCGACAAGGCCGACGAGGCCAGCATTCGCGCCAAAATGATCGAGGTTCTGGCAACGGCCAAGGCCCAGATGATGGACGAAGCCTGAGCCATCCTTAGATACCAGATTGAAAGGCGCCCGATTTCCGGGCGCTTTTTTCATTCTGTGTTCCCCTGGCCTACCTTGCGGGCCTGACGGCATCTTCCCACACAAGGAACCGCCGCGCCCGAACCGAGGGGTGGGCGAGAAGCGCCCGCCCCGTGGGGGCGGTTCGGGCGCTGCCTGAGCCTTGGCTCAGGCATGTGGCGTGGCTTCGACGGCGTGCATATTGGGTCCAACACGGCTTGCGGATATTCTTTTTGTGCCAGCCGCTAGACTTTAGGGGCGTTCACCCCCGGCGTGATCGCGCGCCGGTTCAAAACGGCCTCGCGCCAGGTGATAAAGCTGACCGCGGCCAGAATGATCAGCCCGCCGGTCACGACCCAGATGTCGATCGCCTCGGCAAACACCAGCCAGCCCAGCAGGGTCGCCCAGACCAGTTGCAGGAAACTGACCGGCTGCGTCACCGTCATCGGGGCCGCGCGGAACGCCATTGTCATCGTGAAATGCCCCGCCGTGGCAAACCCCGCGACCAGAAACAGCCACATCACATCCAAAAGCGTCGGCGTCACCCAGACCGCCCAGGCGAAGGGTGCCAGCCCGATGGTGACCGTCACCGACAGCATCCCCACCACCACCGCCGGGCTGACCAGATCGGCCATCCGTTTGGCAATCAGATAGGACGCCGCGAACAATACCGCCGTGCCCAGCATCGCGATATGCCCGCTTGACACCTCGCGGAATCCGGGCCGCAGGATGATGACCACGCCGATCAGCGCGACCACCACCGCCATGACCCGCCGCAGCGCCAGCCGTTCGCCCAGAAACAGCGCCGCCCCCAGCGTGACATAGACCGGCGACAGGTAATTCATCGCCGTCACCTCAGCGATGGGGATTTTGGTCATCGCGTAAAACCACGACATCACCCCCAGCGAATGCACCACCCCGCGCACCGAAAACAGCGTCAGGGCGCGCCGGTCCAGCCGCGCCCGCCGCATGGGCCCGATCATCGGCAACAGGAACACCAGCCCCAGCACATAGCGCAGGAACGCCGCCTGCGGGGCGGGCACGCCGCTGCCGACATGTTTGACGATGGCGGTGACGGCGACGAAATTCGCCCCGGTCAGCAGCATCCACAGGACACCGGCCACGGGGCGGGGATTGAGGGGTGTGGTCATGCCCGCACCTGATCCCATGGCGCGACCAAGCGCAAGCGCCTAAAGCATCAGGCTGGCCGCAATTGCCCACATGGTCAGCCCGACCACCGCATCCAGAATGCGCCAGGACGCAGGCCGCGCGAAGAACGGGCGCAGCAACCGCGCGCCATATCCCAGCCCGAAGAAAAAGACGAAAGACGCGTTTGCCGCCCCCAGCGCGAAAAGCGGCCTGTCGTCATATTGCGCCGACACGCTGCCCAACAGGACCACCGTGTCCAGATAGACATGCGGGTTCAGCCATGTCAGCGCCAGACAGGTCAGCAAAGCGCTGCGCAGGCTGACGCGCGCGCCATTGCCCGCCTCCAGCACCTCGCCGCCCTTCCAGGCCGCCAGCAACGCCCGCGCGCCATACCAGATCAGAAACGCCGCCCCGCCAAAGCGCATGGCGTTTTCAAGCCATGGCAGCGCCGTCACCAACGCCCCGAACCCCGCAACCCCGGCCGCGATCAACAGCGCGTCGGACAGCGCGCAGGTCAGGCAGACCGCAAAGACATGTTCGTGCCGCAACCCCTGCCGCAGCACGAATGCGTTCTGCGCGCCGATCGCCAGGATCAGGGAAAAACCAAGAGAGAACCCCGCGATATAGCTGAACATGCCGATCTTTGCTCCTGTTGTGCCGGGGCGTGGTACATCGGATCGACCAGATAAGTGTAGTTAATTTATCTAATCACAAGTAAGCATAGCTTCATGAAATACGATTACGCCCAGCTTGCCACGCTTGCCGCCATCCTGCGCGGCGGCAGTTTCGACGCCGCCGCCGCCGAACTGTCGATCACACCCTCGGCCGTATCGCAGCGTATCCGCGCGCTTGAGGAACGGCTGGGCAGCCCGCTGATCGAACGGGGCCACCCCTGCACGGGCACCGAGGTCGGCCGCCGCCTGGCCCGCCACGCCGAGGCGGTCGAATTGCTGGAATCGCAGCTGGCGCGCGACATTCAGGCCCCGGCCCCGGCGCGCAGCCGGTTGCGGATCGCGGTCAACGCCGACAGCCTGACCACATGGATCATCCCCGCGCTGGCCCAGGTCGACGGGATGATGTTCGACATGGTGATCGACGATCAGGACCACAGCGCCGACTGGCTGAAACGCGGGGCCGTGGCGGGGGCCGTCACCTCGAACGCGGCGGCAGTGCGGGGGTGCAACAGCCGCGCCCTTGGCGCGCTGCGCTATGTCGCCTGCGCCAGCCCCGGTTTCGTCGCGGATCATTTTGCGGATGGGGTGACCGCCGCATCCCTGCGCGCCGCCCCTGCCCTGCGGTTCAATCCCAAGGACCGGTTGCAGAACCTGTGGATGCGCCATGCCACCGGGCAGGACATCACCCCGGACTGGCACCAGATCGCCGCCGCCGACGCCTTTACCAAGGCCGTGGAACACGGGCTGGGCTGGGGCATGATCCCCGAAGTTCTGATCTCTGATCAACTGGCCCGCGGGCGGATCACCCGGCTACGCCCCGATCTGCCGCTGGATACGCCGCTGTACTGGCAGGTCAGCCGGATCATGGCCGAACCGCTAAGCGATCTGACCCGCGCGCTGCATCGGGCCGCGCGCGCGGTTCTGATCCCGGTCGCGCCGGATTAAAGCTGGTCCATCACCTCGTCCGAGGCCTCGAAGTTGCTGGTGACGCGCTGCACGTCGTCGTCGTCTTCCAACGCGTCGATCAGCTTCATCAGCTTTTGCATGCTTTCCAGATCCATGTCGGTGGTGATGGTCGGCTGCCAGATCAGCTTGGTCGAGCTGCTTTCGCCAAGCTCGGCTTCCAGCGCGGTTGCGACCTCGTTCAGATCGGTGTCGGCGCAGATGATGACATGACCGTCCTCGCTGCTGTCCACATCTTCGGCACCCGCCTCGATCGCGGCCATCATCACCGTGTCGGCGTCGCCCACGTCGGCCGGATAGGTGATTTCGCCCTTGCGGTCGAACATGAACCCGACCGAGCCGGTTTCGCCCAGATTGCCGCCGTTCTTGGTAAAGGTCGACCGCACGGTCGATGCAGTGCGGTTGCGGTTGTCGGTCATCGCCTCGACAATCACGGCCACGCCGTTGGGGCCATAACCTTCGTAACGGATTTCTTCGTAATCATCGCCCTCGCCCGCCTGCGATTTCTTGATCGCACGGTCGATCACATCCTTGGGGACCGAATTCGACTTGGCCTCTTTCACCGCCATCCGCAGGCGCGGGTTCTTATCCGGGTCCGGATCGCCCATCTTGGCCGCGACGGTGATTTCCTTGGACAGTTTCGAAAACAGTTTCGAACGTACCGCATCCTGCCGCCCTTTGCGGTGCTGGATGTTTGCCCATTTTGAATGGCCTGCCATGAATGCCTCCGACGTCTGGTATTGCTGCTTTTGCTGTCTATACGAATTGCCCCGCGCGGGGGCAAGCAGATGCGCGCGCTTTGAACGGCTGCGACCTTGCACCACAAAGCGCGGCGGCAGGTGCGACGGATATATGACTGTCATCTGACCGCGCTATGCGATTTCCAAACGGAGGCTGCACAAATGCCAGTTCAATCCCTGATCGACCTGAGACAGGAACTTACAACACTGCGCGCCGACATACTGCGCGACGGCGCGGTGAAATACTCTGACTGGGAAGGCTGGATCGCGGACCAGGATTTCGTGCCAAGCGCGGAAAACTTCGCCCATTACCTCGCGCTGCGCCACCGCGACATCCGCCCCCTTCAACGCGAGCTGATGCGGTGCGGCCTGTCTTCGCTGGGCCGGACCGAGGGCAAGGTTTTGCCGGAACTCGATGCCGTGCTGGCCGTTATCGACGGGTTGATTGATGGCACCCCGTTCAAGCTTGCCTCCGAGGAGGCCTTTTTCGCGGGGCAGAACCGCATCGCGCGGCGGGCCGAGGCGATATTCGGGCCGCTTTCAAGCCATGGGCCTGTCCATCTTCTGGTTACGCTGCCCTCGCAGGCGGCTGATGATCCGGGCTTTTGCCAGAAGCTTGCCCAAGCTGGCGTAGAGGCGGTGCGGATCAACTGCGCGCATGACACGCCGGACATCTGGGCGCGGATGATCGCCAATGTCGACCACGCCGCCGAAACCGGCGAGCGACGGATGAAGGTCCTGATGGATCTTGCGGGCCCGAAAATCCGCACCGGCGCGGTCCGCGACAAGAAAAAGCTGATACGCGTCCATACCGGTGACACGCTGGCAATCGCGCTGCCGGGAAGGCTGGGGGATGTTCCGCGCGGGCGATCCGCGATCGAATGCAGCCTTCCTGACGCGATATTGGCGCTTGCGTCCGGGCACCGCGTCTTTGTCGATGACGGAAAACTGGCAGCGCGCGTCGAGACCCGCGAAGACTGGGGCGTCACCGTGAAAATCAAGGCCGCCCCTGTGGAAAAGGGCTATAAGCTCAAAGAGGAAAAGGGGCTCAATTTCCCCGATTGCGCTTTGGATATTCCGGCCCTGACCCAGGCCGATGAACAGGCGCTGCGCTTTGCCGCGCGCCATGCGGATGGCGTTGAATTCTCTTTCGTGCAGAACGAAGGCGATATCGCCCGGCTGCAAGGGGTCCTTGCAGACGCGCGCCCCGACGATTGGCGCACATTCGCGCTGGTCCTGAAAATCGAAACCGAACGCGCGGTGCGCAACCTGCCCGACATGCTGGTGCGCGCGGCGGGGCAGCAGCCTACGGCGGTGATGATCGCGCGCGGCGACCTTGCCGTCGAGATCGGCTTTGCCCGTCTTGCCGAAATTCAGGAAGAAATCCTGTGGCTGTGCGAGGCGGCACAAGTGCCCGTCATCTGGGCCACGCAGGTTCTGGAAAGCTTTCTGAAGACCGGGGTTTCCACCCGGGGCGAGATGACCGATGCCGCCATGGGCGCGCGCGCCGAATGCGTGATGTTGAACAAGGGGCCCTATCTTTTCGAAGCGATCACCGAGCTTGATCACCTGTTCGGACGGATGGCGGAACATATCAACAAGAAGACGCCACAACTTCGGCCTTTGAAAAGCTGGTGAACGGGGGGCGCCGCGCGGTTTTCCGCGGCCCCTATGCCCGCTCGTCCTTGGGCGATCCCATCACCACATGGGTGGTGATCTGCCGGACCTGCGGCAGCACCCCCAGCTTTTCGGTATGGAACAGTTTGAAGGCGGCCAGATCGGCCGCCTCGACCCGCAGCAGATATTCGACCGCGCCGGTGATGTTATGGCATTCGCGGACCTCGTCGAACCGCGCCATCGCCCGTTCGAACCCTTCCTGCGCCTCTTTGCTGTGCGTGGACAGCCCAACGGTGACATAGGCGACAAACCCGGTGCCAAACGCCTGCGGGTCCAGCACCGCGCGATAGCCCGTGATCACGCCCGAGCGTTCCAGTTCCTGCACCCGGCGCAAACAGGCCGAGGGCGACAGCCCAACCCGATCCGCCAGGTCGATATTGCTGATCCGCCCGTCCCGCAGAAGGACGCGCAATATCCGGTCATTTATTTCATTGGTTCGTGCCATTAATTGTTCAAATAGACGATAATGAAATAACATAGCAACAAAATTGCGCCCAATACCGTCAATAGTTGCGTCATGTCCTATGATCTTCTTTCCGCCCTCGCCGCCTTTGCCTTCGTGACCTCGATCACGCCTGGGCCCAACAACCTGATGCTGATGGCCTCGGGCGCCAATTTCGGGTTCATGCGCACGATCCCGCATATGCTGGGCATCGGGCTGGGGTTCACCTTCATGGTGCTGATGGTGGGCGTGGGACTGGTGCAGGTGTTTGACGCCTTTCCGGTCAGCTATACCGTGCTGAAGGTCGTCAGCGTGCTGTATCTCAGCTGGCTGGCGTGGAAAATCGCCAATGCCGGAACACCCAGCCCCGGCGGCCCCGCGGCCCGCCCGATGACATTCCTGCAGGCGGCACTGTTTCAATGGGTCAACCCCAAGGCATGGGCCATGGCCCTGACCGCCGTCAGCGCCTATGCCCCCGGCCAAAGCCTTCAGGCGATTGTCATGGTCGCGGTCATCTTTGGCCTGATCAACCTGCCCTCGGTCAGCACATGGACCGTATTGGGCCAACAGATCCGCCGGGTGCTGACCAAACCGATCCGCCTGCGGGTCTTCAACGGGGTGATGGCCGTGCTGCTGCTGGCGTCGCTTTACCCGGTGCTGTTTCCACAGGCGTGACAGCCGCAGGAATATGGAGCGTGGCCACTGTTGACGCGATCCTACGTTGCCCTGATACGGATCAGCACCGTACTGTCAGATATTTTTGGCCCAAACCCCATGCAATCTTGACCCAATATCCGCAGTGCGGGATACAGCTGTCATGGTGTGTTGCAACGTGAATGTCCGCTTTTGTTAGACCTTAAGTCCGACGAAAATGGCATCGGCGAAAGCCCGCCTTTGCTGCTAAAGAACTTGGGCCTCCAATGCTGAACGAAGTCGATGTTCTCAGTGATCGTTCCTTGGTGGTGTCAAACACAAGAACGTCGCAAGGCCCCACCGGAGGCTGGCTAATACGCCTTGGTTTCACCCTGACATATCTCGATAAACGCCCGCAACGGTGCGGGCGCGAAGCGGCTGGGATAGTAAAGGCGTGGCCCCTCTATCTCAGACCGCCAGTCTGGTAGAACTGGCAAAAGGCGCCCTGCATCAAAGTCGCCGCTCAGCCAATTGTGGAAGGTGTGGATAATTCCCAATCCTGCTTGCGCATATTTTAGGCCTGTGTTGAGGGCGCCGACGCTCAGAATGAGCGCGTCGTTTGGTTCAACACGCACAGACTGTCCTTTGTTTTGCAACAGCCAAGGCAACATAGCTCCATCGTCCAGACGATAACGGATCGCATCATGTCCGGTGAGATCTTCTGGGGTCTGGGGCACCCCGCGCGTTTCCAGGTAAGCGGGGGACGCTGCGAGCACCACCTGCTGTCTGCGTGGTCCAATAGGAATTGAGATCATGTCTTGCTCCAGCACGCTGCCATAGCGAATGCCCGCATCACAGCCTGCGGCAACGATGTCGATCAAATCGCTTTCAACGACGACTTCCACCTCAACGCTTGGGTGGCTTACGCGGTATTTTGCGAGCAACGATGGCAAGATGTCGGGCATGACCGCACCGGGCACATTTAACTTCAGCCGACCTTGCACCTGAACACCAAGCGTTGCCACCTCATGACAAGCAGACTCTAACGCTGACAACAAAGGGCTCACGCGATCCACCAAAAGCTGCCCGGCATCGGTCAGGTGCAGGCTTCGTGTCGTACGACGCAAAACAGGAGTTCCAAGTTGCGCTTCAATCCGCGTGACGGTGGCGCTGACATTAGAGGGGGCTATTCCCAGCCTGCGAGACGCGGCACGAAATCCCCCTTCACGCAGCACCGTCAATAAAATAATGAGATCGTCTGGGGAAACACTGTTCTTCATGCAGAACAACCTATTCCTATTTCTACGGATTACGCACGCGTGTAAGAACAGTTATTTTACCGATCATCAACACCCACTGCGCCTTTGGCACGCAATATTTATTGGAGACTGAACTATGCTGATCGTTACTGGTGCATCAGGAAAATTAGGCGGACTTGTGGTGGAGGCGCTTTTGCGCCTCGTCCCTGCGGTCCAGATCGGTGTCAGCGTACGAGACCCAAAAAAGCTGACGGCTCTCGCCGCGCGCGGCGTGCGTGTGCGGCAAGGTGATTACGCCGATGCGGATAGCCTACGTCATGCATGGGAAGGGGTGAGCCGTGTTTTGCTTGTTTCATCCAATGCTCGGACCAGTGGGGGCGATCCGCTCAAGCAACATGAAACAGCCATAACGGTGGCAAAAGAGCTTGGCGCTGAACGGGTATTTTATACCAGCCAAACATCAAGCAGCGCGCAATCCCAGTTCCCACCGGCACGCGATCACGCCGCAACCGAAGCGATGCTGGCAGCCTCTGGTCTCGCTTGGACCGCGCTGCGCCATGGCTTCTACGCAGATAGTGCTATGGGCATGAACGCGCATGGCTTCGCTAGCGGTAAATTGGTTGGCCCTGAGGACGGCAAAGTGGCTTGGGCGACCCACGAAGATTTGGCTGAAGTTGACGCGCGTCTACTGGCCGGGCAGGAAATTTTTGAGGGCGCAACCCCGCCTCTCACTGGCAGTGAAGCCCTTGACCTTGCTGACCTTGCGCAGATGGCGAGCACATTAACCGAAAGGACGATGACCCGCGAGCAGATCAGCGAAGACACAATGCTCCAGAACTTAGAGAACGCGGGCATGCCAGCGCCCGTTAAAAGCGTCATTCGGGGCTATTATCGCGCCGCACAAGCAGGGGAGTTTGCAGTCGTTAATCCGACACTTTCACGCATTCTAGGCCGTGCGCCCAGCCTGATGCGAGATGTTTTGGCCCGCAACTTAGCATAACATCAAATGGCGCTACTGAGTACGCAAATGGCTGATCTGTAGCCAAAGCAACCAAGTCCTAGGAAAGCCTTTGCGACTTTGCGTGTCTAGGGCCGTAACTCCCCACCAATCAGGAAAATTCCCTTACTCCCGACTTTCGCTTCAGTGCAGGAAATTGTCAAAATGGGCTCTTTCCAGACCTTGGCTGCCTCCGCAATCAGCCTTTGGATTGTGTTCTGACGTAAAAGTCGAACATAGCTGACAAGCCTCAGGAATTGCTGCCCCGGGCCCTGGTCGGTTCGGGGGACCGGAACACCCGCGTGCGGCCCTTGCCTGTCGTGATCTCGACCTCGGCCACGGGCGCAATACTGTCGCCCAGCCCGATGGCGGTGAACACCTCGACCAGCACCAGACGCACCGGGTTGTTGCCCTTTTTCAGCGTGACCCGGTAAGGGTATTGTTCGGGGCAGCCCTCCAGCCGCCCGGCCCAGCCGTCCGGCGTTTCGGTGGCGGGTGTGCGAAAGCCGACGCAGGGCCAGCCGCTGCTCATCCGGACGGTGATCCGATCCTTCTGGACCATCACGCTTTCGGGGGTGCCGCCGGATTGCGCGCAGGCGGCCAGAAACAGAAAAGCAACAGAAACAAGGCGATACATATCAGCGACTCCTTAACACCCGGTCTTATACGCCGTTACATCGGCCAGATAAAAGGGATGATCGCCGAGGCCAGCAGACCAATGCTCAGGTTCAGCGGAATCCCGACCCGCATGAAATCGGTGAACTTGTACCCGCCGGGCCCGTAAACCAGCATGTTGGTCTGATATCCGATCGGCGTGGCAAAGCTGGCCGAGGCCGCGACCATGACCGCCACGACCAGCGCGCGCGGGTCGATCCCCATCGCCTGCCCCAGCCCGATGGCAATCGGCGTCACCACCACCGCCACCGCGTTGTTGGACACCAGTTCGGTCAGGACCGAGGTCAGCAGGTAGATCGCCCAGACGATCAGGAACGGCGGCAACCCGTTCAGCACCGGCGCAATCGCGTCCACGATCAGCCGGACCGCGCCCGATGCCTCCAGCGCGGCACCCACCGCCAGCATCGAGAAAATCAGCGCCAGCAGGCGGCCATCGACAAAGGAAAACGCCTCTTCGGCATCAATGCAGCGGGTTAGCAGGACCAGCGCCACGGCCAGAAGCGACAGCAGGAAAATCGGGGCCACGCCCAAGGCGGCCAGAATGACAATGCCAAACAAGGTGACAATCGCCACGGGCGCGTGACGACGGCGAAAGGCGCGCGCCGAGGGCTGCGTGATGTCCACCAGCTCCATATCCACGGCCAGCCGCTGAATATCCTCGGCCGTGCCCTCCAGCAGCAATGTGTCGCCCACGCGCACCACCAGATCGTCCAGCTGCCGCCCGATGTTCTGGTTCCGCCGATGCACCGCCAGCGGATAAACCCCATACCGG
The DNA here is from genome assembly GCA_947500775.1 of uncultured Paracoccaceae bacterium. GTDB lineage: Bacteria > Pseudomonadota > Alphaproteobacteria > Rhodobacterales > Rhodobacteraceae > CANMTD01. The sequence goes on along the minus strand of CANMTD010000002.1, from coordinate 240,282 downwards.
CGACGCAGGCGCAGCGCCCCAAGGCTGCGGCCGACCATCCGGCAACCCGGCGAAATCAGCACCTCGACGGTCGAGGTCTGGACCGAGGTCAGCTTGTCCACCATCCGCAGGGATTTATTCTGCTGCAGCCCCAGCAATTCGGACATGGCGGACCTCAGGACCACGCGGTCGCCCACCTCCAGCGTCACGCCCTTGAGGTTACGCCGCAGCGAGGCATCGCCGCGCAACACGTCGATCAGTCGCACGCCTTCGCGGCGGAAAAGATCGATCTCGGTCACCTCCTGCCCCAACAGCGGGCTGTCCTCGGGGATCGCCACCTCGGTCAGGAATTTCATCTTGGATTTGTCGGACAGAAGATTGGCCATCGACGCGCGCTCAGGCAACAGCCGCGGCCCGACATAACGCAGATAGATCATCCCCCAGACCACCAGCACCACGCCCAGCGGCGTCACTTCGAAAATCGTGAAGGGTTTCATCCCCTGCGCACGCGCGACACCATCGACCAACAGGTTGGTCGACGTCCCGATCAGCGTCAGCGTCCCGCCCAGAATGGCGGCATAGCTCAGCGGGATCAGCAGCTTCGAGGCCGACAGCCCCATCGTCCGGCTCAGCTGGACGAAGACCGGGATCATCACCACCACCACCGGCGTGTTCGACACCACCGCCGAGGCAAGGATGACAAACAGCATCAACGCCGCCACCGCCAGCGCCGGACGGGTGCGCGCATTGTTTTCAGCCAGTTGCGTGAACCGGTCCAAAGCGCCGGTCCGCACCAGGGCGCCCATCACGATGAACATCGCAGCAATGGTCCAGGGTGCCGGGTTCGACAGCACCTCAAGCGCCGCATCATAAGGTAAAATCCCCAGCACCAGCATCAGCGAGGCGCCCGCCAGTGCGATCACCTCGGCCGGGTATTTCTCGCGAACGAACATCACGAACATCCCCCCCACGACAATCAGCGCCAGAACGGCCATGCCATTGGGGGAAAGGGAAAGATCAATCATCCGCGTCGCCAGTTGCCTCGGGTCAGATCGCATCATGAGCGAGCGCGGTGTCAGGGGCAACCACAAAGGACACGCGCAAAGCGCGTGACAGGATTTGTTTGCGCCGCGCTTGCGCGCGTCGCGGTGCCTCCGGCGGGAGTATTTTTGCCAAAAAGAAACCGGCTGCTTCTTTTTGGCAAAAATACTCACTGCGCAAAGCGTAGGTCAGGCGCTGTGGCATTGATGTGTCTAGAGGCCCGATTGTTCCAGCCGGCCGCCGTCGCGGATCATCCGGACCACTTTGGCCTGTCCGGTCCGGTCGTCGGTTTCAACGTAAAGACCCGACAAAGTCGCCGCGCCATCGGCGGGGGTAAACCGTGCCTTGGGCATGCCGGTGATGAAGCGGCGCATCGGTTCGGCCTTGTCCATGCCGATGACCGAATTGTAATCGCCGCACATCCCAGCATCGGTCAGATAGGCGGTGCCGCCGGGCAGGATCTGCGCATCGCCGGTGGGCACATGGGTGTGCGTGCCCGCGACCATCGACGCCTTGCCGTCGCACCAATGGCCCATGGCCATTTTCTCGGAGGTGGCTTCGCAGTGCATATCCACCACAATGGCCTGCGCCAGCCCGCCCAGGGGGTGCGATTTCAGCACCTGATCGATCGCGGAAAACGGATCGTCGAAGGGGCGTTTCATGAAGACCTGCCCCAGCACCTGTGTCACCAGAACCTTGCGCCCGCCGGTGGCCGTGAACAGGCGGTGCCCGCGACCCGGCGCGCCCTTGGCATAGTTCAGCGGTCGGATGATCCGGGGTTCCTGTTCGATGAAGGTCAGCATGTCCTTTTGATCGAAGGCATGATCGCCCAGCGTGATGCAATCGGCGCCCGCCTCAAGCAATGTCTTGGCATGAGCGGGCGACAGCCCGGCCCCCGAGGTCGCGTTTTCGCCGTTCACCACGACGAAATCCAGACCCCAGTCCGCCCGCAACCGTGGCAGCCGTTCGGCAATGGCGGCGCGCCCGGCGCGGCCCATCACATCTCCGAGAAACAAAATCTTCATGGGATGGGGGCCTAGGGCTTGTCGCCCCGATACGCAAGGGCCAGTGCGGCGAAATGACCGTGACAGGCCGCGGCAAGAGTTGGTAGAGACCGGTATGGTTACCGCTTCGCGCCTTGTCCTGATGCTTGTGCTTTGCCTTGGCATTCTGTTGCCCAAGGTTTCGGCTGCGATAACCCTTGCCCTGCCCGGCCTGTTCCGGACCATCGTGATCTGTACCGGCGACAGCCTGCAGACCATCACGCTGGGCCCGGATGGATCGCCGGTCGAAATGAGCCAGGGCGACGATCAGCATTGCACGCTGATGGCCGATCCGGCGGATCAGCGCCCGGCGGACGGGTTCTGGCAGGCGCTGGCGCGGTCGCATCGGGTTTTGCTGCCTGCGGCTCTGCCCACCCTGCCCGACTGGCGTCATGCCCACAGCATGCCGACCCGCGCGCCCCCAGTCCTGACTGTCTGACAACCCCCACACAACAGACACTCAAGGACGTATCAAGATGAACACGACCCCAAACGCGGCTTCGGCTGCGCCCCCTTACACGCGCGGTGGCGCGTTTTACCGGCTGGTCTGGAAATGGCATTTTCTGGCAGCGCTTTATGTTTTGCCCTTCATGCTGATCCTGTCGGTCACCGGCGGCATCTATCTGTACAAGCCGCAGATCGAAAACCGGCTGTATGCGGATCGGCTGAGCGTGGCCGAAACCGGCCCCCTGCAACCCTTCGAGGCGCAGGTGGCCGCGGTCGAGGCCGCCGCCGGGATCACCCGGCTGCGCGGCATAACCGCCCCGCCCGCCCCCGGGCGCACCACCGTCATCGAGTTCAACGACGCGAATAAAACCCGATCCTATGCCTGGGTGAACCCCTATACCGCGCAGGTTCTGGCGGTGCAGCCGCGCGATACGATGGCGATGCGGATGCTGAAAAAGTTCCACGGCGAATTGCTGTTGGGCAAGATCGGCACGAAATTCGTGGAACTGGCCGCGCATTGGGCGATCGTGATGATCGTGACCGGGGTCTATCTGTGGTGGCCGCGGGGGCAGCGCAGCCTTGCCGATGCCACCCGCCTGCCCAAGGGGCGCGGGCGCAGCTGGTGGCGCGAAACCCATCTGTTCACCGGAATGCTGGCCGCCGTCCTGATCACCCCCCTGCTGATCAGCGGCCTGCCGTGGACCGATGTCTGGGGCGGCAGCCTGTCGTTTGTGCAAGATCGCACCGGGCAGGCCTCTAAAAGCCTACGGTTTGGCGGCGATGTGCCCGTTTCAACGCAATCGGATGGGACGCCCATTGCCTATGCGCAGGTGTTCGAGGCCGCCCGCGCGCAGGGTCTGGCCACCCCGTATGAGCTGCGCCCGCCGAAAAACGCATCGGGTGCGTTCTGGGTCCGGTCGGCATCGAAAAACCGGTACGAACAGACCGAGCTGATCGTGGATCAATATTCCGGCGCGGTGCTGAAACGCCATGATTTCGCGCAAAACCCGGTGGTGGCCAAGACCGTGTCGCTGGGCATTTCGCTGCATCAGGGCGAGCTGTTCGGCCCGCTGAACCTGGCCGTGAACACTTTGGCGGCGGTTCTGGGGGTCATGCTGTCGGTGTCCGGGTTCGTGGCCTGGTGGATGCGGCGCCCCGCCGGATCGCTGGGCGTGCCCGCCGCCCCCGAGGCCAGCCTTGGCACTGGCATGATCGTGCTGATCATCGGGCTGGGGCTGATCCTGCCGCTGATGGGCGCCTCGCTGGTGCTGGCCCTGGCGCTGGATTGGCTGATCTTTCGCCGTCTGGGATGGTTTGCGGCGCGCGGGGCGACCCCTGCGGAATGATCTTTCGGGGTCCCGTTTCGGCGGGGCCCCGATCTAGAACCGGTCTAGAACCGCAGGACCCCGGCCTCGGTCACGATCATGTCCAGCGGCTGATCGGTCGGCTCAATCGGCAAGGCGTCGGCCTGTTGCCCGCCATAAGCGAACCCGATGGCCATCGTCGGGCGTTTGGCGCGCAGCCGTTCCAACGTGCGGTCGTAAAACCCGCCGCCATAGCCCAACCGCTGCCCCTGCCGGTCGAAGGCGACCAGAGGCACGATCAATATCTCAGGCTCCAGCGCGGCACCCTCGGCCGGGATTTTTGCGCCAAATGGGCCGTCGATCATGACAGCCTCGGGCGTCCATTGCCGGAACAGCAGCGGCAGGTCCGGCCCCTGGATCACCGGCACACAGACCGGCCCGTGCCGCGCCATGTCCGTCATCGCGGGCAAAGGGCTGATTTCGGTCCGGATCGGCATATAGCCCGACAGGACACGCCCCGCATGGGGCCGCAATTCGGCCAGCAAACGATCCGCCCCCGCAGCACTGCGCGCCGGATCATGCGCGGCCTTGCGCCGGGCAAAAGCGGCAGCCCTTGCCGCGGCCTTGATCTGCGCCAGATCGGTCACAGCAGGACCGCCCCGGCCAGCCCGAGAAAGGCAAAGAAACCAACGACATCCGTCACGGTCGTCACAAAGGCGCCCGAAGCCAGCGCCGGGTCCACCCCGATCCGGTCCAGCGTGACCGGCACCAGAATGCCCGCCAGCCCGGCCACCACCAGATTGATCACCATCGCCACCGCGATCACCACCCCCAGCATCGGTGTGCCGAACCACAACACGCCCACCACGCCCATCACAACCGCAAAGATCAGACCGTTCACCAGCCCCACCAAAGCCTCGCGCCGGACCACGCGCCAGACGTTCGATGGCGTCAAATCCTTGGTCGCAATCGCGCGCACCGCCACCGTCAGGCTTTGTGTACCGGCGTTGCCGCCCATCGAGGCCACAATCGGCATCAAAACCGCAAGCGCCACGAACTGGGCGATGGTCGCTTCGAACTGGGCGATGACCAGCGAGGCCAGAATCGCGGTCACAAGGTTGACCGCCAGCCAGGGGAACCGTTGCCGGGTGGTTTCGATCACCCGGTCGCTCAGGCTGCCTTCGCCAACACCGGCCAGACGCATGATGTCTTCTTCGTGTTCCTCGTCCAGAACCGCCATGGCGTCATCGATGGTGATCATCCCGATCAACCGCCCGCCGTCATCGACCACCGGGGCCGAGATCAGGTGATACTGGTTGAAGGCATAGGCCACATCCGCCTCGGGTTGCAGCACGGGGATCACGCGGAAACTGTCCTCAAGAATTTCGGTCATCGGGACCGAGCGTTTGGTCGACAACAGCTTGCCCAGGGTCACATATCCGATTGGCTGCATTTTCGGATCGACCACGAAAATATGGTAAAACTGTTCGGGTAACTCTTTCTTATTGTTACGCAAATGGTCGATGGCATTGCCGACGTTCCAATGTTCGGGCGCGGCCACTACCTCGCGCTGCATCAGACGGCCGGCGGAATATTCGGGATAGGTCAGCGCCTGTTCGACCGCGACCCGGTCGGCATCTTCCAGCGCGTCCAGAATGGCCGATTGCTGCGGCTGTTCCAGATCCTCGACCAGATCGACGACATCGTCGGTTTCCAGCTCGCGGACGGCTTCGTCCAGAACCTCTTTGGGCAGGAATTCGATGACCTCTTCGCGAATCCCTTCGTCCAGTTCGGACAGGATTTCCCCATCAAAGAACTTGGCGCCCAGAAACAGAATCTCGCGCCGGTGGGCGCTGTCGACCTGTTCCAGAAGGTCGGCGATATCGGCGGGGTGCAGCGGTTCCAGCAGCTTTCCCAGCCGTTCGCTGTCGCCGGCGGCAACGGCAATGCGGATCGCCGAAAAGGTCCGACCGTCCAGCGTGTAATCGTCGTCGTCCTGCTCGATCGGGTCGATGCCGTTCTCTGTCATGCCCTGCCCCTTGCGATTTGGGGGCAGCATATCCAAAGCCGGGTGCCAGCAACAGTGCAAGATGTGCGATTTACCTTGCCTCTCCGGTTGCTTAGTCTGGGACCGAGTGAACGCGGGGGGCGATGATGGCGGACCAGCAGCTTCTTTTGGGACAGACCCTGCACTACCACGCCGATCCGTTTGTCGCGGGCGTGGCCGATGCCGCCGTGCATCAGCGGCGCGGCGGGGTTCTGATCGGTGATGGCAAGATCATCGAGGTCGGCGATGGTGACACCCTGCGCGCGCAATATCCGCAGGCCCGGGTGCATGATTATGGCGACGGGTTGATCACGGCGGGGTTTGTCGATGCGCATGTGCATTACCCGCAGACCGCGATCATCGCCAGTTGGGGCAAGCGGCTGATCGACTGGCTGAACACCTATACCTTCCCTGAAGAAATGCGGTTTTCCGATGCGGAATATGCCGCCGAAGTGGCCGATAGATATTTCGACCTGACACTTCAAAATGGCACGACAACCACCTGTTCTTATTGCACTATTCACCCTGAAAGCGTGAATGCCTTCTTTCAGAAGGCACAGGCGCGCGGGCTGCGGGCGCTGGCGGGCAAGACCTGCATGGACCGCAACGCCCCCGACGGGCTGCGCGACACTGCGCAATCGGCCTATGACGACAGCCGCGCGCTGTTGTCGCGCTGGCACGGGGTCGACCGGCTGTCCTATGTCATCACCCCGCGGTTTTCACCCACCTCGACCCCCGAACAACTGGAGGCTTTGGGCGCGCTTTGGGCCGAACACCCCGATTGCCTGATGCAGACCCACCTGAGCGAACAGGTGGATGAGGTCGAATGGGTGCACGATCTGTTCCCCGAGGCGCGCGATTATCTGGACACCTATGAACGCTTTGGCCTGCTGGGGCCCGGCGCGGTATTCGGCCATGCGATCCACCTGACCGGGCGCGAACGCGGGCGGCTGAAGGACAGCGGCGCCAGCATCGTGCATTGCCCGACCTCGAACACTTTCATCGGGTCGGGCCTGTTCGATCTGGATGGGCTGATGTCCGAAGGGCAGCGGATCGGGCTGGCCACCGACACCGGCGGCGGATCGTCGTTTTCGATGCTGCGCACCATGGCCGCTGCCTATGAGATCGCCCAGCTGCGGGGCCGCGCGCTGCACCCGGCCGAGCTGTATTGGCTGGCCACCCAAGGGGCCGCGCGCAGCCTGCGGGCGGACGACAAAATCGGGAACATAGGCAAAGGGTTAGAGGCCGACCTTATCGTGATCGATCTTGCCTCGACCCCCGCCATTTCCCAACGCACCGCCCGCGCCGAAGACATCTGGCAGGCCCTGTTTCCGACGATCATGATGGGGGATGACCGGGCGATCCGCGCGGTCTGGGTGGGCGGAACCCCCCGATGACAATGCCAGCGGTCGCGCGCCACTGTCGCCAATGCATGTACAAAGGCAGGAACTGTTAGGAAATGTGACAAAAATAAGATACATATCAGATTGCACATTATTTTAGCTGCGCTTTCAGCCTGCGGTACTGCTTTTTCCCTTTCAATAGGATGTCCTGATGAAATTTTTTCTTTCCGCTTCCGCCCTTGCCCTGATCTCTGCAACCGCGGCCCACGCCGGCACCGTGGTCATCCCCTATGCCGGATCGTTTGACGAAGCGGTTGTCCCAACCGAGGATGGCCTGCCTGCGGGCGATTACGACACCATCGGCGGGCTGGACGATGTCGCGCTTTTCAATCTGATCGAAGGCAGCAACAGCTTCACCGGGTCGATCTTTTCGCCGACGGATTCCTCGGATGCGTTCAATATCGGCGTTGGCGCAGGCCTGCGCATCATCAGCGCCAGCATCAACTGGGGCACCAACCTGCCCGGGATCGCGTTTTCGCTGCCAGCGGCCGCAGGTTTCCTGCAGCAGTCGACGTTCCTGAACACCGCGCCAAGCTGGTTTTTCGAAGAAAGCAGCGTGACGCCCGAAATCTTTACCATTTCCCAGCTTGAGGACGGCGCTCTGGGCACCACCTCGAAACTGTTTGAAACCGGGCCGCTGGACGTGGGCCCCGGCATCTATCTGAGCAGCCTGATCGATCAGGGCAGCACCTGCGCCCAGACCTATGAGCCGAATTTCCCCGGTTTCAGCCCGGTCTGCGTCGAAGGCTTGGATTATACGATGACTTTCGAGGTCGAAAGCACCATCGCCCCAGTGCCGCTGCCTGCGGGCGCGCCGCTGCTGTTGGCTGGCGTCGGCCTGCTGGGGCTGTTGCGCAAACGTCGCGCGGCCTAACCCGCCAACCTTGTCGCCAAACGGTTCTGCGCCTCGATCACCATCGGCAGGTCAATCGTCGTGACCTGCCCGCCCTGCACCACCTGCCGCCCTTCGACAAACAGGTCGCGCACGCGGCTTGGCCCCGCCAGCAACAGCGCGGCCTTGTCCCAACTGCCCGCGACCTCGATCCCCGACATGTCCCAGATCGCCAGATCGGCGCGTTTGCCCAGGGCGATCTGGCCGCAATCGTCGCGGCCCAGCACGGCGGCCCCGCCCCGGGTGGCGATCTCCAGCGCCTCGCGCGCGCTCATCGCATCGGCGCCGCGTGCCACGCGTTGCAACAGCATCGCCTGCCGCGCCTCGGCCACCAGATTGCCCGCGTCGTTCGAGGCCGATCCGTCCACCCCCAGCCCGACGCGCACGCCTGCATCCCGCATCGCGCGCACCGGCGCGATGCCCGACCCAAGGCGGCAGTTGGAACAGGGGCAATGGGCCACGCCGGTGCCGGACCGCGCGAACAGATCAATCTCGCCCGCGTCCAGTTTCACGCAATGGGCGTGCCAGACGTCATCGCCGGTCCAGCCCAGATCTTCGGCATATTGGCCGGGGCGACAGCCGAATTGCGCCTGGGAATAGGCGATATCTTCGTCATTTTCGGCCAGATGGGTGTGCAGGCGCACGCCTTTGTCGCGCGCCAGCAGGGCCGCATCGCGCATCAGTTCGCGGCTGACGGAAAACGGCGAACAAGGGGCGACGCCGACCTGCACCATCGCCCCGGGGCGCGGGTCGTGGAACCGGTCGATCACCCGGATGCAATCGTTCAGGATATCCGCCTCGCGTTCGACCAGCGCATCAGGAGGCAGGCCGCCATCGCTTTGCCCGATGCTCATGGCACCGCGGGTCGGATGGAACCGCAATCCAATTTCACCGGCGGCCGCGATCGTGTCGTCCAGACGCGCGCCATTGGGATAAAGATACAGGTGATCCGCGCTCATCGTGCAACCCGACAGCGCCAGTTCGGCCAGCCCGGTCAGGGCGGATATGCGCATTTCCTCGGGGCCGAACCGCGCCCAGATCGGGTAAAGCGTCTTGAGCCAGCCGAACAACAGCGCGTCCTGCCCGCCGGGCACCGCGCGGGTCAGGCTTTGATACAGGTGGTGGTGGGTGTTGATCAGTCCGGGGGTGACCAGACAACCATCCGCCAACAGAACCTCGGCCCCATCCGTTGCCAGCCCGGTGCCGATCTCGGAGATCACGCCATCCCGCAGCCGGATATCGGCACCCGCCAGTTCGCGCCGCGTGTCATCCATGGTCAGCACGACCTCGGCCCGGCGGATCAGCGTATGGGCCATGGGTCTAATCCCCGGCGTTGCGCAGAAACCGCAGGGCGGCGGCGTGAATCTCGGGGTTGGCTGCGGCCACGACGCGGCCACCATCATGGGCCGGGCCGCCCTGCCAATCGGTGACGATACCACCGGCGGCATGGATCACGGCAATGGGCGCGTGAATGTCGTAAGGTTGCAGCCCCGCCTCGACCACCAGATCGACCTGCCCCAGCGCCACCAGCGCATAGGCGTAGCAATCCATCCCGTAACGGGTCAGCCGCACCTGTTCGGACAGGGTGCGAAAGGCGGCCCCCTCGGCCGCCGTGCCGACCTCGGGGAAGGTGGTGAACAGGGTCGCCTCGTCCAGGCGGCGCGGCGCGCGGGCCTGCAGCGGGTGCGTGCCCGAAGGCCCGACCAGCTGCGCCTGACCAAAGCCGCCAATGAACCGCTCGCCGATATAGGGCTGATCGATCACGCCGAACAGCGGACCGTTTTCATCCGAAGCCGCGATCAGAACCCCCCATGTGGGCGTGCCCGACATATAGGCACGGGTGCCGTCGATCGGGTCCAGAACCCAGGTCAGGCCGGTTGTGCCGGGGGCGTTCCCCAGTTCTTCGCCCAGGATCGCATCGTCGGGGCGCAATTCGGCCAGCAAGGCGCGCATCGCCCGTTCCGCCGCCCCATCGGCCAGCGTCACCGGGTCAAACCCACCCGCATCCTTGTTCTGAATGTCCAACGCTGCGGTTCGAAAATGGGCCAGCGTTTCTTTCCGTGCGACATCCGCCAGTGCATGTGCGGTGGCGCTAAGTTCAGCAATCAATTGTGGTTGCATAAGGTCGGTCCCGGATTGTCCGGCGAGGGGAATACGCCGCGATAATAGTCGCGGTACCCCCCCGCCCCGGGCAGGTCAAGATCGTGGTTCAGGAAACGTCGCTGAGCACGCGCGCCAGTTCGAACAGGCGGCGGCGCTGATTTTCCGGAATGGCATAGTAGGAACGCACCAGTTCCAGCGCTTCCTTGTCCGACAGAATATCGGCAGGCAAACCCGCGCCTTCGGTTTCGGTTTTCTGGTCAAGGCCGTCAAAGAAAAAGCTGACCGGCACATCCAAAGCGTCCGCAATATCCCACAAACGAGAGGCGCTGACCCGGTTCATACCGGTTTCGTATTTCTGAATTTGCTGAAACTTGATACCGACGCGTTCGGCAAGCTGTTGCTGGGTCATACCAACCATCCACCGACGATGGCGGACGCGTTTACCGACGTGGACGTCTACTGGGTGTTTCATAATCGTACTCCTGATTAACGCATTATATAAAGCAATTATCGTGCCAAACTTGGCAATTTTAGAAATTATTTGAAATTAATAGGTCAGTATGTTGTTTTATATAGATTATTTTTATTTTGTCAAAACGAATTCGCCACCAAACCTACCTTCTGGCATGTTTCGCATTGCAAAACGATCATTCGCCTAATGCGTGTTTTGCATTTTGCATTGCATTTTGCAATTTTTCGGGAAGATGCGGCCTTTCGCCTTGGTTCTTACCCTCAAACCCGGCATAAAAGGTAGGTTATTTACCACCTGCATCCGACTGCGAAGGAAAGACCATGTACGCCTATAAGGTAACTAGCTTTACGTCTACTCCCCTTTTAGAAGAGTGCCCCGTTCCAACGCCCGCTACAGGCGACGTATTGGTCCGGATCGAAGCATGCGGTCTGAACTTTGCCGATCTGTTGATGGCAACCGGAAAATATCAGGACACGCCCCCCCCACCCTTTACACTTGGTCTGGAACTTGCCGGCGTGATCGAAGCCGTTGGCCCCAAGGTTGATCCTAACATGATCGGCACCCGTGTGGCGATATTTTCGGGCGCGGGCGGTTTGGCCGAATACGGTGTCTTTCCCGCAGACCGCTGCGTACCCCTGCCCGACACCATGGCCAGCGATACGGCGGCCGCCTTTCAGATCGCCTATGGCACCAGCCACGTGGCGCTGGACCACAAGGCGCGGCTGCAACCGGGCGAGACATTGCTGGTACTGGGGGCCGCAGGTGGCGTTGGGCTGACGGCGGTCGAAATCGGCAAACGCATGGGCGCCCGGGTAATTGCCTGCGCGCGCGGCGCCGACAAGTTGAAGGTGGCACAGGCGGCGGGTGCCGATCATCTGATCGACAGCGATACCGACGATCTGCGCAGTGCGGTCAAAGCTCTGGGCGGGGCGGATGTGGTCTATGACCCCATCGGCGGCGATCTGTTCAAGGCGGCGTTCCGCGCCTGTAACCCCGAGGCGCGGATTGTAGTGATCGGTTTCGCCAGCGGCGAGGTGCCGCAGATTCCGGCCAATCACCTGCTGGTCAAGAATATCTCGGTTCTGGGGCTGTATTGGGGCGGCTACATGAAATTCCGCCCCGAGGTTCTGACCCGCAGCATGGCGCAACTGTTCGACTGGTACGCCGAGGGCGGGCTGTCACCGCATATCAGCCACCGCCTGCCGCTGGCTCAGGCCGAGGCCGCCCTTGAACTGCTGCGCGCCCGGAAATCGACCGGCAAAGTCGTGGTCACCATGGGCTGAACGCCGCCATAGGCCTGTGCCAACAGCGCCGCCAGGCGGGCCGTCACCGGGCCGCCGCGGACATCCGACTGGTACATGTTGATCTTTTTCGATGACAGATCGGGCAAGGCGCCGTTGTGGGCGATCTGTTCCACATGCGGCGGCTGTGACCCGGCAATGGCCGAAGTGATGGCCAGATCGGCGCTGACCGACACCTCGATCGACCGGGTTGAATCGCTGTCCACCGCCATTTCCCACGGGATGTCCGCCGCGTCCAAAGCGTTCAGAACACTGCGGCGGAAAATGCAGTTGCTTTCATAGGCCAGCCGCAGCGGCCGCGTCTTCCACGCGGTGCCCCCTGGCGCGCCAACCCAGATCAGTGGCAATTCGGTCAGGGTTTCGCCCCCGGTGTCACATTCGTCTTCGGTAGTCAGGATCACATCGACTTCGGCCCGCGCGAATTGTTCCTTCAATTGCCGGGTATAAGAGGACATCAACTGTACCTTCACGCGCGGATATTCGGCGTTGAACCGCTGCATCACCTGCGGAATCGCCGGATAGACGATGTCATGCGGCACGCCCAGCACCACCTCGCCCTCGAATTCCTGCGCCGTCAGGCGGGCATAAACTTCGTCGTTCAGCTCCAGAATGCGGCGGGCATAGCCCAACAGCTGTTCGCCTGCCGCCGTCAGCGTGACCTTGCGCGCCGACCGGTCCAGCAGTTTCAGATCAAGCGATTCTTCCAGCCGCTTCAACTGCATCGAGACCGCCGATTGCGTCAGGTTCAGAAACCCCGCAGCCCGGGTCACGCCCCCCGCATCGGCCACAGCCACAAAGGAACGCAGGGTCGTCGTATCCAGATTTCGCGGCATATCACAAATCCTGATGCTAAAGATAAAAATCATTCGTTTGATAAATGAACCATATTCGCCCAGTTACATCAAGGAAAATGATGAAACCTGGTGCTAACCGCACATTTACGCAAAGGAGCCTGTTATGGCACATATCTCTGCCCCCGCGACCCGTTACGTTCCCTCCCACAACCAGCGCGGCGTCGTTGCACGTCTGCTGGCGCTTCTCAGCCTGGATGCCGAACGCCATAGCCTGCGGTCGCTGGACGACCATCTGCTGGACGATATCGGCGTGTCGCGCAGCGCCGCCGAGAAAGAGGCAAACCGCCCGTTTTGGGACGTTCCGGCCAATTGGAAGGGATGAAATGCCACAACAGCACAACTTTTACGGGAAACGCAGCGGAAACGCTTGAAATAGCACTGCATCTTACCGATATTCACGCATAAGGGCGGCTAACTGACAATGCCGTCGTCATGTGAACAGGATGGAGGCTTTTGATGGCTGACTACAATACGATCCACGCCGGTCAGGCTGGTGTACGCACCAGCGCTCAGATTGACGAGGGTCTGCGGACGCATATGAACAAAGTCTACGGCACGATGTCCGTGGGCCTGCTGATGACAGCAGGTGTGTCTTGGGCTGTCGGCACCAATGAAGCGATGGTTCAGGCCGTGTTCGGCACGCCGCTGAAATGGCTGGTGATGTTTGCACCGCTGATCATGGTTTTCGCCTTTGGCGCAATGATCAACCGCCTGTCCGCCGCGGGCGCACAGCTGTTCTTCTATGCGTTTTCGGCGATGATGGGCCTGTCGATCAGCTATATCTTTGCCGCCTACACCGGCATTTCGATTGCGCAGACCTTCCTGATCACCTCGATCTCTTTCGCGGGCCTCAGCCTGTGGGGATATACCACCAAGAAAGACATCTCGGGTTGGGGATCGTTCCTGATCATGGGCGTGATCGGCCTGATCATCGCCTCGGTCGTGAACATCTTTCTGGGCTCGCCCGCGATCCACTTCGCGATCTCGGCGCTGGGTGTCCTGATCTTTGCCGGGCTGACCGCCTATGACACGCAGAAGATCAAGACGGATTATATCCAGCACGCCCACGCGATGGATCAGGAATGGCTGGGCAAGTCGGCGATCATGGGTGCGCTGAACCTGTATCTCGACTTCATCAACCTGTTCATGTTCCTGCTGTCCTTCTTGGGCAACCGCGAATAACAGACGCTTCAACGTGTTTTCCGAAAGGCCGGCCATTGCGCCGGCCTTTTTGTTGCGCGGATGCCTACAGCGGGCGGTCCATCAGGACCGCCGGAAAGCTGACGCCCGGTTGCAGCGGCACATCCACCGGCCCAAGGGCCTGAAACCCCACCGAGCGGTAGAACGGCACCGCCGTCAGCGTCGACAGACACTCCAGCCGCTGGGCGCCTGCCGATGCCGCCTCGGCCAGCACATGGGTCATCAGCGCGCGGCCGATGCCGCGCCGGGTCTGGCGGTGGTCGGTCACGACGTGGCGGATATTGGCGGTCCCGGCCACGGCCTCGGCCCCGCCAGGGGCGGCGAAGGTCCAGCCCCCCGCGCCCAGAACCGCCCCCTGCCCGTCCACCGCCACATAATAGGTGCCGCAGGTCAGCAGATGCGGCTGCGCCCTTGAAATCAGCGGCAGCGCGGTCACCAGAACCGACGGCGGATAATCGGGCTTCAGCAGCACCGGATAGCTGCGCGCCAGCAGGGCATCGACCGCGGCGATGTCATCACGGGTAGAGGGGTGGATGGTGATATCTGCGGGCATGAGGTCTACTTTGGGCATGGGTGCAAAAGAAAAGGCCGCGCAAATTGCGCGGCCCTGTCATTCCGTACGATCCGAAGGCTTACTTGATCTTGCCTTCTTTGTACTCGACATGCTTGCGCAGGACGGGATCGTATTTGTTCACCACCATTTTCTCGGTCATGGTGCGGGCATTTTTCTTGGTCACATAGAAGTGGCCGGTTCCCGCGGTCGAGTTCAGGCGGATCTTGATTGTGGTTGGCTTCGCCATGTTTCTTCTCCGTCGCGCGGGCGGTGCAAATGCGGCCCGTAAAAATCCTAGAGACCGCCTTTTACTGTTCGCCGTGGCGGAGTCAACCGCTTTGCACGACCAATGTGCAAATTTACCACCCAGCAGGGCATTGACGCATGGCGCTTTGGCTGTGCTTTCTGGGCGTATCACATCACGGAGGATGAAAATGTCCAAGACCCTTTGTGCCTCATTGTTCACCATTGCCTTTTTAGCCCCCCCTGTTTTCGCGCAGGAGGCCGCCGATACCGTCGCCCCCGAAGCCGCCACCCAGGCCGCCACAGCCGCGGCCCAGATCGCCAAGGACATCAACCAGCCCGTCGCCGCCAAGACATGGATGGTGGCCGCCGCCAACCCTCATGCGGCCGAGGCCGGCGCGCGGGTGTTGCGCGCGGGCGGAACCGCCGCTGACGCGATGGTGGCCGTTCAATCGGTGCTGGGGCTGGTCGAGCCGCAGTCGTCGGGACTGGGCGGCGGCGCGTTTCTGGTCTGGTACGACGCGGCCAGCGGCCAGATCACCACGCTGGACGGGCGCGAAACCGCGCCCCTGGCCGCCACACCGCGGCTGTTTCAGGACGACGCGGGCGAGCCGCTGAAATTCTTCGATGCCGTGGTCGGGGGCCGGTCGGTCGGCACGCCGGGCACCCCGGCATTGATGGAGGCCGCCCACCGCCGCTGGGGCCGCGCCAACTGGGGCGGGTTGTTCGACGATGCGATCACGCTGGCCGAGGATGGCTTTGCCGTGTCGCCCCGTCTGGCCGGGCTGGTCGCCGATGATGCCGAACGCCTGTCGCGCTTTCCGGCCACGGCCGCCTATTTCCTGCCCGATGGCGCCCCGCTGAAGGCCGGCAGCACGCTGAAAAACCCCGCCTATGCCCAGACCCTGCGCGCCATCGCACATCGCGGCAGCCGCGCCTTTTACACCGGGCGCATCGCCGAGGGGATCGTGGACACCGTGCAGGGGGCGCCGGGCAATCCCGGCGTGCTGAACAGCCTTGATCTGGCGCTGTATCAGGTCAAGGAACGCCCCGCCGTCTGTGCCGAATACCGCGCGCATGATGTCTGCGGCATGGGGCCGCCCTCGTCCGGCGCGCTGACCGTGGGGCAGATACTGGGCCAGTTGGACGGGTTCGATCTGGCCGGGCTGGGCCCCGACAGCCCCGAGGCGTGGCGGCTGATCGGCGATGCCTCGCGTCAGGCCTTTGCCGACCGGGGCCGGTATATGGCCGACAGCGATTTCGTGCCGGTGCCGGTCAAGGGGCTGGTCGATCCGGCCTATCTGTCGGAACGGGCCACCGCACTGGAACCCGGTGCCCGGCTGGAAGAGGTCGCGCCCGGCAATCCCGCCTTTGACCACGCGCTGCTGTGGGCCGACGATCAGTCGATCGAATTCCCCTCGACCAGCCATATCTCGATCGTCGATGCCGATGGCAACGCGCTGTCGATGACCACCACCATCGAAAACGGTTTCGGATCGCGGCTGATGGCGCCGGGCGGGTTCCTTCTGAACAACGAGCTGACGGATTTTTCGTTCAGAACCCATTCGGACGGCGTGCCCATCGCCAACCGGGTGGAACCGGGCAAACGCCCCCGGTCGTCGATGGCCCCCACCATCGTGCTGAGGGACGGCAAACCGGTGCTGGTGGTCGGATCGCCGGGCGGCAGCCGGATCATCGGCTATGTCGCCAGCACGATCATCGCCCATCTGGACTGGGGCATGGACGTACAGGCGGCGGTTTCGCTGCCCCATGCGGTCAACCGCTTCGGCACCTATGATCTGGAGGCAGGCACCACCGCCACCAACCTGCAGGCCCCGCTAGAGGCGATGGGGTATGAGGTCAACCTGCGCGACCTGACCTCGGGGCTGCATGCCATATCGATCGGGGACACGCTGATCGGCGGTGCGGACCCGCGCCGCGAAGGGATCGCCCTGGGCGATTGAGCCCCTGCGGTTTTGACAGAGCCCGGACCCCCCTGCATTGGGGGTGTTCGGGCGATCAGGGATGAAATGAATATGCGCGGACGGCCTGTAAGCCGGATTCTGTCCGGGGCGTTGCCGCCCCTGGATGACCATTCCTCTATGCCCGCCGTTACCGGCGTGCTTTAGCTGCCAACCCGGATCTGCTGGGGGCAAAGCGGCCCCCGGGGTTGCCCCCGCGCGATCCCTATTTGGCATTGCTCCCGGTGGGGCTTGCCGTGCCGGGGCTGTTACCAGCCCCGCGGTGGGCTCTTACCCCACCGTTTCACCCTTACCCGTGCGCGCACGGGCGGTCTGTTTTCTGTGGCGCTTTCCCTTGGGTTTCCCCAGCCGGGCGTTACCCGGCACCGTTGCTTTGTGGAGTCCGGACTTTCCTCGGATGTTGCCACCCGCGGCCATCCAGCCATCCGCGCAAAGCTGCATTTAGGGGCTTGGCGCCCTGCGGTCAACGGGGAAGCGTTCGGCAAGATCGCGCATCAGGGCCCGGTCAAGGTCATCCAGCGGACCGGAGGCCCCCGGGCGAAACCTTTGGCGAAACGCCTCCAGCACCGCCGCGCCCGGATCGGCGCAGCCCTCGGGCGGGACATAGCCGAACCTGCAAGCGTTGCTCAGGAAATCGCCGCCGTTGTTCCGGTCGGGCCAGGACCAGACCGACAGCCCCTGCCGCGCCAGCCGCAGCCAGTCGAACCGGCGACCGGGGTCCTGTTTGCGGTGCGGCGCCATGTCGGAATGCCCGATGACCCGTTCGGGCGGGATGGCCCAGCGGTCCATGATGCCG
Organism: uncultured Paracoccaceae bacterium; assembly: GCA_947500775.1. Taxonomy (GTDB): domain Bacteria; phylum Pseudomonadota; class Alphaproteobacteria; order Rhodobacterales; family Rhodobacteraceae; genus CANMTD01. Next base: position 222,622 of record CANMTD010000002.1, on the reverse strand, counting down.
CGCAACAGCCGTTCAAGGGCGGCCATCTGCGGCTCGGCAAAGGGGTGGGCGCCGGTATTGGCCAGTTCGATCCCGATCGAGCGGGAATTGACGTCGCTGACGCCCCCCCAGGCCCCGGCCCCGGCGTGCCAGGCGCGCTGATCCTCATCGACCATCTGCCACAGGGTTCCGGCCTCGGAAATCAGGTAATGCGCCGACACTTCGGCCACCGGATCGCACAGCCGCGCCAGCGCCGCCCTGGCGTCGGTCATGGCCGTGTAATGCAGAACGATCAGATCGGGCTCTGCGCCATCCCGGCGCGGGCCGCAGTTGGGGGATGGGTGCGGTGTCGGCTGCACCCTGCCCCTCAGTTCACCGCCCGGCGGAATGGGCGCGGGTCCCAGCTGCAGGCAAATCCATCGCCGTCGGGGTCCAGATTGCGGCGATCCCGTGCAGGACCACCGGCCGCCAGAAACGCCTCTTGCGCCTGATCGGAAGAGGTGAACTTGGCGCAGGCACGCGCCGACCGCGACGCCCCGCCCAGGCTGGTCCGGCGATACAGCTGATCCCCGGGATTGTTTCTGGTTTCAATGGCATAGGCCACGATGTTCGGGCCGCTGCCGCCGCTGCGCTGAGGCACGGCGGTGGGTTCGATCACCTTGTAGTTCTGGCGCTGCGCCTGCAACCGTTCACGGTCGCTTTCGATGCTTTCGCGCGAACTGACGGCGGAAAAATCCTGTTCATCGGAAATCGACGGGTTGTTCAGGTCGACCACGGCGGTCTGCTGGGTATCGCCGGTCTGCGCGGATGGGCTCTGCGGCGTGATCTCGGTGATCACCTGATCCTGTGCGGGGGGCCGTACCGTGGTTTCCCCGGCCAGTTGCTGATCGCGCTGCGCCCGGCGCGTCTGATAGGTGTTATAATCGTCGAACCCGACGCCGCTGGCCCCTGAATCGGGCACCGGAGGCGTACAGGCCGCCACTGCCAGCACTGTCAGTACCGGAAAAACAAACCGCATCTTTTTCGCCTGCCCGTTGCTCATCGTTTCGAAACCTACCACCATTTTCCCGGTTTGGAAACAAACCCGGCGGCCCTCTCAAGCGCGTAAGCCGAATTCAGCAGGTCGGCCTCTTCCCACGGGCGCCCGATCAGCTGCAGCCCCAGCGGCAGCCCCTGTTTGTCCATCCCCGCCGGGACCGAAATCCCCGGCAGCCCGGCCAGGTTGACGGTCACGGTGAAAACGTCGTTCAGATACATCTGGACCGGATCGGCATCCGCCATTTCGCCCAGCCCAAAGGCCGCCGAGGGCGTGGCCGGGGTCAGGATCGCGTCGATACCGGTGGCAAACACGTCTTCGAAGTCTTTCTTGATCAGCGCGCGCACGCGGCGGGCCCGGTTGTAATAGGCGTCATAGAACCCCGCCGACAGCACATAGGTGCCGATCATCACCCGGCGCTGCACCTCGGGGCCGAAACCTTCGGCGCGGGTTTTTTCGTACATCTGGTCGATGCCGTCGCCCGCCGCCAGCTTGGCCCGGTGGCCATAGCGCACCCCGTCATAGCGCGCCAGGTTGCTGGAGGCTTCGGCCGGGGCCACCACGTAATAGGCGGGCAGCGCGTATTTGGTGTGCGGCAACGAGATATCGACAATCTCGGCGCCCGCATCGCGCATCATGGCGGTACCGTCGGCCCACAGTGCCTCGATCTCTTCGGGCATGCCGTCCATGCGGTATTCCTTGGGGATACCGATTTTCTTGCCGCGAATGTCGCCGGTCAGTGCGGCCTCGAAATCGGGCACGGCCAGATCAGCGCTGGTGCTGTCCTTGGGATCGTGGCCTGCCATCGCCTGCATCATGATCGCCGCGTCGCGCACGGTTTTGGCCATGGGTCCCGCCTGATCCAGCGAACTGGCAAAGGCGACGACGCCCCAGCGCGAACAGCGCCCGTAGGTGGGTTTCAACCCGACAATCCCGGTAAAGGCCGCAGGCTGGCGGATCGACCCGCCGGTGTCGGTGCCCGTCGCGCCCAGACACAGGTCCGCCGCCACGGCGCTGGCCGACCCACCCGAGCTGCCACCCGGGGTCAGGGCGGTGTCGTCATTGCCGCGCCGCCACGGGTTGACCGCATTGCCATAGGTCGAGGTTTCGTTGGAACTGCCCATGGCGAATTCGTCCATGTTCAGCTTGCCCAGCATCACCGCCCCCGCATCGGCCAGTTGCTGGCTGACGGTGGATTCGTATTCCGGCAGGAATCCGTTCAGAATGGCCGATCCGGCCTGGCTGGGAACGCCCTTGGTGCAGAACAGATCCTTGATCCCGATCGGGATACCGCACATCGACGGCGCATCGCCCGCCTTGATCCGCGCATCGGCGGCGGCGGCGCGGTCGCGCGCAATCTCGGGTGTTTTGTGGACGAAGGCGCCAAGCGCATCGGCCTTGTCAATCTCGGACAGGCAGGCCTCGGTCAGCTCAACCGCGCTTACATCGCCCGCGCGCATCCGGTCGCGCGCCTCGGCGATGGTCAGATTGTTCAGATCACCCATTATTCCACCACCTTCGGCACGGCAAAAAATCCTTCGCGCGCATCGGGCGCGTTGGACAGGATCTTATCCTGCATATCCCCATCGGTCACCACATCGGCCCGCCGTTTCAGGCGCATCGGCGTGACCGAGGTCATCGGTTCCACCCCGTCCACGTCCACCTCGTTCAACTGCTCCATGAAGGTCAGGATATGCGACAGCTCTCCGGCCAGGGCCGGAAGGTCGCTTTCATCCACGGCGATGCGGGCCAGATGGGCCACGCGCCGGGCAGTGTCGATATCAATGGACATGTCGGTCTCCGTCTGAATGTCGGATCAGGGTTTAGCCCCGCTCTGGACGGGCCGCAAGCCTGTGTCGGCGAAAGACCTCAATCATCCAGCCCAGCATGGCCGCATTCATCAGATGCCACAGGAAATGCGTGCCGATGGGAAGCTGCGCGCACAGCGGTGCGTCCAGGGTGCGAAATGCCAACGACAGGGTCAGCATCCCGGCCCCGATGGCCAGCCCGCGCGCGGTTTCGGGGTGCCTGTGACGCAGCGCAAAGGCATAAAACGCGATCAATACCGGCACCGGCGCATAGCCCGCCGAACTGCCCAGCCCCGGCAGGCGCTGAAACAGCGGCACCGTCGCCGCCGCATAGGGCAGAAACAGCGCCGTCGCCCCAAGGGCACGCGCCCATGACAGCCCCCAGACATGCCGGTTCACCGCATAAAGATAGAGCAGGATGAAACACAGGATCGGCACCACATCCGCCACCCCGGCCCAGGCGGTGGCATGGGTGTGAAACAGATACGATCCCGCGCCGATCACCGCCAGCACCGCGCACAGCGCGGCGGCGGGGGCCACATCCCTGCCCCGCACCCGCCGCCACATCACAAGCGCCGCGATCAGAAAAGCGGCATTGGTGACCGCGTTCAGCGGCTCTGCCCAATACGAGGCATCCAGACGTTCGCAATATCCGTCGATTGAGCGGGTCCAGTCCATAGGCGATCCGTTTCCGATTTGTTAGGCTTGTTCTATATGCAGATAGGGAGAGCGACATGAAAATCATCTGGCTGGGCCATTCAGGCTTTCGCATCGAGATCGGCGATCAGGTGCTGCTGGTCGATCCGTGGCTGACTGGCAACCCGATGTTCCCCGCCGACCGCCGGGCCGAGGCGGTGACCGGCGCCACCCATATCCTGCTGACCCATGGCCACGGCGACCATACCGGCGACGCCATCGCCCTGTCGAAAGACACCGGCGCGCCGCTGGTCGGCATCTATGATCTGATGAGTTTCTGGGAAGAAAGCGAAGGCCTGTCGGTCATCGGCTTCAACAAGGGCGGCACCGTATCCTTGGGCGATGTGCAGGTCACCATGGTCAACGCGGTGCATTCCTCGTCGCTGGGCGGGGCCGACGGGCCGATCTATGCGGGGGCCGAGGCGGGATACATGATCCACGGCGAAGGGCGCACGATCTATGTTTCAGGCGACACGGATGTCATGGCCGATATGAAGATTTTCAACGACCTGCATCAGCCCGAAATCGGGCTTCTATGCACCGGCGGGCATTTCACGATGGACATGCCCCGCGCGGCCTATGCCGCCAAAACCTTTTTCAACTTCAAAACGGTGATCCCCTGCCACTACCGCACCTTCCCCCTGCTGGAACAATCCGCCGAAACCCTGATCCAAAACCTGCCCGACGTTCAGGTGATCGAACCCGAGGTTATGGAGGTCATCGATCTGTAGGCACGCAAGGGGCCGACAACAGGTTCCCGTCTTGCCGTAGTGGCGGCTGTGCGGGACTTAGTTGCCGTTGGGTTGGAGGTTCAAAAGTTGGGCTTGTAGGTCGCCAGCTTCGCACCAAACCCGATGAAGACGACCCCTGTCAAACCTTTAAGCCACCTTTGAAAAGTACCATTCCGAGCGATTGATGTGAGCCGAGACATTAAAAGAACCATCGCGCCAAACCAGAGCGCGTTTATCATCGAGTGGATAAAAACCAGAAGAAAAGATGCAGACGGCGTCGTTTCCCCAAGTGTGATGAATTGCGGGAAAGCTGCTAGATAAAACATCGACACTTTTGGATTTAGTGCGTTTGTCAAAAGCCCTTCGATATATGCTTTGAGAAGTGTCCGTTGTTTTTTGGCGGGATCGATCTTACCAATCGTTGCAACACCTTGCCAAGCCGCCACCAAGGCTTTGATGCCAATCCAACAAAGATAAGCGGCGCCAAGATACTTGATGATGGCGAATGCCGTTGCGGACTGCACCAGTAGAATCGACAGGCCTAGGATTGCCATTGCTCCGTGGAGGTAAAAGCCGGTAACAAATCCCGCGACGTTCGCAAAACCCGCTGCTCGACCGGAAGTTGGAACGGTTTTTGCGATAAGGACACCATTAGGTCCGGGTGACATGACCAGCAAACTTGCTACAAATGCAAATGTGACGATTTCAGACCATGCCATACGCTACGCCTCCATAAACGATAAACTTTACCTTCGCGGACTTTCTGCAATTGCACAACACGTCATGAAGGGCTCAATCCCGACATCCAGCATCGTTTCTATGATGACGGAGCGGTTCGGCGCGCCCGAGCAGCCACAGGTCAACGGGGGTGGCAGGCGCCTGCGGCACGGCATGCGCCGCAGGAGTTCATTGTTGTCAGAGCACCCCTATTGATTGGCGCGCTCTGCCTCGATCTTGCGCCAGTTGGCGACATTTGCGTTATGTTCGGCCAGGGTTTCGGCAAAGGCGTGTCCGCCGCTGCCGTCGGCCACAAAGAACAGCCAACTGGTCTGATCGGGGTTCAGCGCCGCCTCGATCGCGGCGGCACCGGGGTTGGCGATGGGCGTCGGCGGCAGCCCGTCGATCAGGTAGGTGTTATAGGGGGTTTCGCCGCGCAGTTCGCTTTGCCGCAAGCCGCGCCCCAGGGCGCCCTTGCCCTTGGTCACACCGTAGATCACCGTCGGGTCGGTCTGCAGGCGCATGCCCTGTTTCAACCGGTTCACGAACACGCTGGCCACCTGCCCGCGCTCTTCCGGCACACCGGTTTCCTTTTCCACGATCGAGGCAAGGATCAGCGCCTCTTCGGGCGTGGACAGCGGCAGGTCGTCGTCCCGTTCGGCCCACAGCCGCGCCAGCGTATCCTGCTGCCGTTCCTGCATCTGCACCACCAGATCGGCCCGGTCCGCCCCGCGCGGGATTTCATAGCTGTCGGGCGCAAGACCGCCCTCGGCGGGCACATCGGCCACGTCGCCGGTCAGGAATTCGGCGTCTTTCAGTTCTTCGATCACCTGCCAGCTGGTCACGCCTTCGGCCAGCGTCACCCGGTAGCGCACGTCGGATTGCGCGGCCACCTCGGCATAACCTGCGGGGGCCTCTTCCTCGGCCGGGTTGAAGGCCAGCACTTCGCGGTAACGGTTGGTGGCGGGGTCCAGTTCGCGCACCTGCAATTCGGCCGACAGGATGCCGATCCGGAAATTCACCTCGGTCCCGCAGGTCGACCGGCCGCCCCTGGTGATGGAATCGACGATCTCTTCCATCGAGGCGCCGGGCTGCACCAGAAAACTGCCCGCTTTCAGCAGGCGGGCCTTGTCGCTGTAATCGGCCCCTGCGCGAAAGATCGCGGCATTGGAAATCGCCGCCTCAGCGACCAGTTTTTCCGAGATTTTGCGCATGTTGGAGCCGCTGTCGACGCGCAGACAGATCGCCTGTTCCAAGGGACCCGGGCTGGTATATTGGCCCTTGGCCCAGATCACAGCCCCGCCCGCGACCAGCAACAGCCCGATGAACAGGGTCAGCGCGTTGGACGCAAAATTGCGCCACATCAGCCTGCCACCTTACCCAGAACCAGCGAGGCATTGGTGCCGCCGAAGCCAAAGGAATTCGACAGGGCCACGTTGATGTCGCGTTTCACCGCGGCATTCGGCGCCAGGTCAAGTTTCGATTCCACCGCCGGGTTGTCCAGGTTGATGGTCGGCGGCGCGACCTGATCGCGGATCGCCAGGATCGAAAAGATCGCCTCGATCGCGCCAGCCGCGCCCAGAAGGTGCCCGGTGGACGATTTGGTGGACGACATCGTGGCCTTGCCCGCCGCATCGCCCATCATCCGTTCGACCGCGCCCAGTTCGATGGTATCGGCCATCGTGCTGGTGCCATGGGCGTTGATGTAATCGACCGCCGCCGGTTCCAGCCCGGCCCGGTCAAGGGCGGCGCGCATCGAGCGTTCGGCGCCATCGCCATCTTCGGAGGGGGCGGTGATGTGATAGGCGTCACCCGACATGCCATAGCCCAGAATTTCGGCGTAAATCTTGGCGCCGCGCGCCTTGGCGTGTTCGTATTCTTCCAGAACGACGACGCCCGCGCCTTCGCCCATGACGAACCCGTCGCGGTCCGCGTCATAGGGGCGGCTGGCCTTTTCGGGGTCGTTGCCGCGTTTGGTCGAAAGCGCCTTGCAGGCGTTGAACCCGGCGATCCCGATTTCGGAAATCGGGCTTTCGGCCCCACCGGCCAGCATCACATCGGCATCGCCCCACTGGATCAGCCGCGCCGCATCGCCAATGGCATGGGCACCGGTCGAACAGGCGGTCACCACCGCGTGGTTCGGCCCCTTGAACCCGTAACGGATCGACACCTGCCCCGACACAAGGTTGATCAGCGCGCCGGGAATAAAGAAGGGCGACACCCGCTTGGGCCCGCGTTCCTTGATCAGCACGGCGGTATCGGCAATCGAATTCAGCCCGCCGATGCCCGAGCCGATCATCACGCCGGTGCGGATCTGGCCTTCGCGGTCCTGCGGCTGCCAGCCGGAATCGCGCACGGCCTGTTCGGCGGCGGCGATACCATAAAGGATGAAGTCATCGACCTTGCGCCGTTCCTTGGGCAGCATCCAGTCATCGGGATTGAACGTGCCGTCCGTGCCATCGCCGTAAGGCACTTCGCAGGCATAGGTCGTGGCCACGTTCGAGGTATCGAACCGGGTGATCGCACCCGCGCCCGATTGGCCTGCCAAAAGGCGGCTCCAGGTGTCTTCGACCCCACATGCCAGCGGGGAGACCATCCCCAGTCCGGTGACGACCACTCGACGCATGTTCTGCTCCTCACTGCCTCGGCTTATCGGAGTTCGTGATACCTTGGTTTCGCGTCAGGGGGCAAGAGCATGCGCGCAATCCGTGGTTTTTCGCCTATGGGCGTCGGGTTATTGAAATTCGGCAACCGGTTCGGGTTCCGGGCGAGCCACGTCCAATGCCGCCCCCAGTTCGATGGTTTTGCTGAACAACGCGCGCCCGACAATCGCCCCGGCGATGTTGGGAATGTATTTCAGCCGGGCAACGTCATCGACGCTGCGCACCACGCCGCTGGCGATGACCGGGGTGCGCGACAGGCCCGCCAGCCCCGACAACAACCCCAGCGTGCCATCGGATTCGTCCACATCGGCGTCGATATCGGTCAGAAGGATCGCCGCCAGCGGCACGCCGTCATAGGCCTTGATCACCGCTTCGGGCGACAGGGCCGACTGGCTGCGCCAGCCTTCGACCATCACCCTGCCCTTATAGACGTCCAGCGCCAAGGCGATCTGATCGGGGTGGTGTTTGGCCAGTTCCTTGACCAGATCGGGGTTCTGTACGGCCAGCGTGCCGATCACGATCCGGCCCGCGCCCTGATCGATCCAGTATTCCACCCGGTCGCGGGTGCGGAACCCACCGGCCAGTTGCACCGGGATACCTGCCCCGCGGATGATGTCGCCCAGCAGATCGTGGTTGCGGTCATCGCCCGCCACCGCGTCGAAATCGGTGACATGCATCCATTCGGCCCCGTCGGCGGCAAAGCCCTGCGCGGTTTCGACCGGATCAACATGCCAGATCTGCGGCTCGTCCAGACGGCCCCGATACAGGCTGACACAGCGCCCCTGCTGCAATTCGATTGTCGGATAAATGATCATCGCGTCCATCCTTTTCATGCCTGGGATCGGTTGGGTACGATCCCTGCAAGGCCCGCCCGGCAAATTGCCTGACGGGCCAACTATGGGATGCCCACAGCATACAGGATTTTGCGACACCGACCAAACGCGGGTCACCCGCGACGCGTGGCGCCAAAACGCAAACGGCACCCCGCAGGGTGCCGTGCCGTCACGTCTGATTCACAGAATCAGGAAGCTTCGGTGATGAACTTGACCGCATCGCCAAAAGTCTGGATCGTTTCAGCGGCGTCATCCGGAATTTCGATACCGAACTCTTCTTCGAACGCCATGACCAGTTCCACGGTGTCCAGGCTGTCTGCGCCCAGATCATCGATGAACGAGGCTTTTTCGCCGACCTTGTCTTCTTCCACACCCAGGTGCTCGACAACGATCTTTTTAACGCGATCTGCGATGTCGCTCATATTAATTCCTCATCAGTCTCGGGGTCAGTGCCCGCTTTTTGCTATTGGCCCTTTTCAAAGCCGCTCAACTGCCAAACACGGACGCGCGCACGGCAAAATCTGCGCCGCCTATAGCATATCGTTTCCGTAAGGCAAACGCTTTCGGGGCAATTTGCCCCAGCGCCTACAACATGGCCATACCGCCGTTTACATGCAAGGTCGCGCCGGTGACATAGCCCGCCTCGATGCTGGCAAGGTACAAAACCGCCGCACCGATTTCGCCGACCTCGCCCATGCGCCCGGCGGGCACCTGCGTCAGAAGTTCGGTCTTTTGCGCATCGTTCAGCTTGTCGGTCATCGCCGTGGTGATGAACCCCGGTGCCACGCAGTTGACGGTGATCCCGCGGCTGGCGACCTCGGCGGCCAGCGATTTGGACAGCCCCACCATCCCCGCCTTGGAGGCGGCATAGTTGGTCTGACCGGGGTTGCCGGTGTTCCCCACGATCGAGCTGATATTCACGATCCGGCCCCAGCGCGCCTTCATCATGCCGCGCAACACGCCCCGGCACAGCCGCATGGTCGCGGTCAGGTTGATGTCCAGCACGCTGTTCCAGTCGTCATCGCTCATCCGCAGCAGCAGCCCGTCGCGGGTGATGCCGGCGTTGTTGATCAGGATATCGACGCCGCCCATCGCCTCGGCCGCCTGTTTCGGCAGGGCCTCGACGGCCGTGGCATCGCCCAGGTTGCAGGGCAGCACATGGGTCCGGTCGCCCAGTGTTTCAGCCAGCGCATTCAGCGGGTCCACCCGTGTCCCGCTCAGCCCGACGGTGGCGCCCTGCGCGTGCAACATACGTGCGATTTCGGCACCGATGCCACCGGATGCGCCGGTGACCAAAGCTGTTTTTCCTGTCAGATCGAACATATCCACCCCTTAACCCATACTTTCGATTGCGTTTTTCACATCGTCGGGCGTGCCGACGGCGCGGGTCGCGACCGACCGGTCGATCCGCCGGATCATGCCGGACAGGGCCTTGCCCGCCCCGATTTCCCAGATCTCGGTGACCCCATGTGCGGCCATCCACATCACCGACTCGCGCCAGCGCACCGATCCGGTGATCTGATCCACCAGCAGCGACCGGATCGTCGCCGGTTGGCTGACATCATGGGCCAGAACATTGGCCACCAGCGGCACGGCGGGGCGGTTGATTTCGACATGCGACAGCGCCTCGGCCATGACCCGGGCCGCCGGTTCCATCAGCGCGCAATGGAACGGAGCCGACACCGGCAGCATCACCGCCCGTTTGGCGCCCGCTTCCTGCGCCAGTTCGATGGCGTGTTTCACCGCCTCGGCATTGCCCGAAACGACCACCTGCCCCGGATCATTGTCATTGGCGGCCTGACAGACCTTGCCGGTATCGTCGGCGGCCCGTTTGGCCAGCGTCTGGACGGTCGCGAAATCCAACCCCAGAACGGCGGCCATCGCGCCCACGCCCACCGGAACCGCGGCCTGCATCGCCTGCCCCCGGGTCCGCAGCAGCCGCGCGGTATCGGATACCGAAATCGCCCCGGATGCGGCCAGCGCGGAATATTCGCCCAGCGAATGGCCCGCGACGCAAGAGGCCGCCGTGACGGTCACGCCTTCGGCCTCCAGCGCGCGCATCGCGGCCAGCGAGGTGGCCATCAGCGCCGGTTGCGCGTTTTCGGTCAGGGTCAGCGCTTCGGCCTCGCCTTCCCAGATCAGCGCGCTCAGCTTTTCGCCCAGCGCCTCGTCCACCTCGTCGAACACGGCCTGTGCCGCCGGATAGGCCTCGGCCAGGGCCCGGCCCATTCCGATCGTCTGAGCACCCTGCCCCGGAAATACAAATGCGCGGGTCATCGCCCCCCCCCTTACTGCGTAATTTCGGCACGGTCTAAACATTCGGCCCCTTGATAACAAGAGAAACGCCCCGATCTCGGCGGTGGTCCGCACCCGGGGCTTGCACGCCCCCACCCCAAGACACGCCAAAGGACATGTCAGTTTCATGACAGATCGCGCGCGGCTGCACCAATTCTGTGCGCCCTATTCAAATTGTGCTTTTGCCCGGGATCGCTAGCATCCGGGCAAGTTTGCAGGAGCATGATCATGGGTTTTTCCAACACAGACCGCAGTTACGGCGGCGTGACCAAGACGTTTCACTGGCTGACGGCGCTGTTGATCCTGACGGCTTTTCCGCTGGGGATGATCGCAAACGACCTGCCGTTTGACACGGATGCAGCGCTGGCGCGCAAGGTTCTGGTGTTTTCCCTGCATAAAACCGTGGGGGTGACGGCCTTTGTCGTGGCTTTGGCGCGTATCCTGTGGGCACTGACCCAGACCAAACCGGGATTGCTGAACGCCGACAACCGGATTGAGGCCTTTCTGGCCGAGCTGATTCACTGGATGCTTTATGCCGGGATGCTGATCGTGCCGCTGTCGGGGTGGCTGCATCACGCCGCCACGACCGGATTCGCGCCGATCTGGTGGCCTTTTGGCCAATCCCTGCCCTTTGTCCCGAAATCCGAAGCGGTGGGCGAATTTTTCGCCGCGTGGCACTGGGTATTCACCAAAGTGCTGGGGCTGTCGGTGCTGTTGCATATCGCGGGGGCCGTGAAGCACCGGGTGATCGACCGCGATCAGACCATCGCCCGGATGTGGTTCGGCCCCGCCCCCGATGCCGCCTTGCCGGATCAGCACCACAGCCGGGCGCCCCTGCTGGCCGCTGCCGGGATTTTCGCCGCCGCGATGGCGCTTGGCAGTGTATTGGGTCTGTCGACCTCCCATGCCCCCGCCCCCGCCGGGGCCCCGCAGGCAGTCGCGGCAAGCGAATGGCAGGTGCAGGAGGGCAGCATCGCCATCACCGTCAAACAGATGGGCAGCCTGATCACAGGCAGTTTCGCCGACTGGACCGCCGTCATCGGTTTTGACGAAACCGCCACGGATGGCCGCCACGGCACCGCCGATGTCACCATATCGACGGGCAGCCTGTCGCTGGGGTCGGTCACGGCACAGGCCACCGCGCCGGATTTCTTTCATACCGCCGAATTCCCCACCGCCCAGTTCTTTGCCGAACTGACCAGCACCGATGCGGGCTATGTCGCCACCGGAGCGCTGACCATAAAGGGCAAGACCGTGCCGGTCACCATGCCCTTCGATCTGACCATCGTGGACGGCGTCGCCAGGGTTTCGGGGCAGGTCACCCTGAACCGGCAGGATTTCGGCATTGGCGAAAGTTACCCTGACGAGGGCAGCGTCGGGTTCGACGTGGTGGTCGATATCGCCCTGACCGCCACCCGCGACAGAGGCTAGGCCACGGCGAAACCCGCTGGCAATTCGTCGCCGCACCCCCTAGGACAGCGCCACCACCCCCGCGTCCGACAGGTACCCCTTTGCCTCACTATGCCTCTGTCATTCTAGGTGCCGGTGCCGCCGGTCTGATGTGCGCAGCCCATGCGGCGGCGCGTGGCGGCAGGGTGCTGGTCATCGACCACGCCAAGGCCGCGGGCGAGAAAATCCGCATCTCGGGCGGCGGGCGCTGCAATTTCACCAACCTTCATGCGGGGCCGGAAAACTTTATCTCGGCCAACCCGCATTTCGCGAAATCGGCGCTGGCGCGCTATACCCAATGGGATTTCATCGATCTGGTGGCCCGCCACGGCATCGCCTATCACGAAAAAACGCTGGGGCAGCTGTTCTGCGACACCTCAGCCAAGGATATCGTGCGGATGCTGCTGGACGAGCTGACCGCCGCCGGGGCCCACCTGTTGCTGCAGACCAGTGCTGCGCAGATCGACAAGCGCGACAGCGGGTTTGCGGTCACGCTGTCCACGGGTGCGCAGATCACCTGTGACACGCTGGTGGTGGCCACGGGCGGCAAATCGATCCCCAAGATGGGCGCGACCGGTTTCGGCTATCAACTGGCCGCGCAGTTCGGCCACGCGGTGACCGAAACCCGCCCCGGCCTTGTGCCGCTGACCTTCGGCGCGGATGTCATGGACGGGCTGAAACCGCTGGCGGGTGTTGCCACGCCAGCCCGTGTGTCCTGCGGCATGACCCGGTTCGACGAGGCGCTTCTGTTCACCCACCGCGGGCTGTCCGGCCCCGCGATCCTGCAAATCTCCAGCTATTGGCGCGAAGGTCAGATGATCGAGGTCGATCTTCTGCCCGGTCAGGATGGTTTTGCCCTGTTGCGCGACCGGCGCGCCACCGCCGGGCGTAAAAACGCGGCCACCGTGCTGGGCGAGCTGCTGCCCGCGCGGCTGGCGGCCTATCTGGCAGAGCGGATCGGGCTGACCGGCAATCTGGCCGACTATTCAGACGAAAAACTGACGCAGGTGGCACAGGCCCTGCATCGCTGGACGCTGCGCCCCAGCGGGTCCGAAGGATACCGCACCGCCGAGGTCACCCTTGGCGGTGTGGACACCGACACGCTGAACGCCCGCACGATGGAAAGCAAAAGCGTCCCGGGCCTGTATTTCATCGGCGAGGTCGTGGATGTCACCGGCTGGCTGGGCGGATACAATTTTCAATGGGCCTGGTCCTCGGGCTGGGCCGCCGGCACCGCCATTGCCGCCCGGGGGGAACGCGGACCGGGTTGAATGCGCCCCCGCGACGCCGTACCAAGGCCTCGCATCATCGAAAGGCCCACCGCCATGAAAATCGCGACGTTCAACATCAACGGGATCAAGGCGCGGCTGCCCGCCCTGCTGGATTGGCTGGACGAGGCGCAACCGGATGTGGCGCTGTTGCAGGAAATCAAATCGCTGGACGAAAACTTCCCCCGCGAACCGTTCGAGGATCGCGGCTATAACGTCGAAACCCATGGCCAGAAAAGCTTTAACGGTGTGGCGATCCTGTCGAAACTGCCCCTGGAGGATGTCCAGCGCGGGCTGCCCGGCGACGACAGCGACGAACAGGCCCGCTGGATCGAAGCGACCGTGGTGGGCGATCGCGCCGTCCGCATCTGCGGGCTGTACCTGCCCAACGGCAACCCGGTCGAACTGAATACAGATGGCACCCCCGTCAAAGGGGGGAAATACGAATATAAGCTGGGCTGGATGGACCGGCTGCATACCCGCGCCAAGGAATTGCTGGCCTCCGAAGAACCGGCAATCATGGCGGGCGATTACAACATCATCCCGCAGGACGAAGACGCCAAACGCCCCGAGGTCTGGCACGAAGACGCCCTTGGCCGCCCCGAAAGCCGCGCCGCGTTCCGCCGCATCCTGAACCTTGGCTTTACCGAAGCCTTCCGCACCCGCACCCTTGGCCCCGATCACTACAGTTTCTGGGACTATCAGGCCGGGGCCTGGAACAAGAACGACGGCATCCGCATCGACCACCTGCTGCTGACCCCGCAAGCCGCCGACCTGATGACCAACTGCCAGATCGACGCCGAAATCCGGGGCCGCGAAAAACCGTCGGACCATGTGCCGGTCTGGGTGGAGCTGGACGCATGAAGGACGATCTGATCCACAACCCGCAGGGCGGCCTGCCCCGGCTGCTGGAAATCATGCGTCGGCTGCGCGACCCGCACACCGGGTGCCCGTGGGATATCGAACAGGATTTCACCTCGATCGCGCCCTATACCATCGAAGAGGCCTATGAGGTCGCCGATGCGATCCAGCGCGCGGCCTGGGACGAGCTGGAGGGAGAGCTGGGCGATCTGCTGTTGCAGACGGTTTATCACACCCAGATGGGCGAAGAGGCCGGGTTGTTCAGCTTCGACAGCGTCGCCAATGCGATTTCCGACAAGATGGTCGCGCGCCACCCGCATGTCTTTGGCGATGAAACCCGCGATAAATCCGCCGATCAGCAGACCGCCGACTGGGAAAAGATCAAGGCCGCTGAACGCGCGGGCAAGGGCACGGGCCGCACATTGGACGGTGTCGCCCTTGGCCTGCCCGGCCTGACCCGGGCGGTCAAACTGCAAAAACGGCTGTCGCGGGTCGGGTTCGACTGGGGCAACACCGGCGATGTGATGGACAAGATCATCGAGGAAAGCCGCGAGTTGGCCGAAGCCCACGCCGACCGCAACGCCGATGAGACCGAGGCCGAATTCGGCGATCTGCTGTTCGTGATCGCCAATCTGGCGCGCCATCTGAACGTCGACCCCGAGGCCGCCCTGCGCCGTACCAACGCCAAGGTCGAACGCCGCTTTGCCGCGATCGAGGATCGTCTGGCCGCTCAGGGCAAAACCCCCGCCCAGTCCGATCTGGCCGAAATGGATGCGCTCTGGGATGCGGTCAAGGCCGAGGAAAAGGCGCAAGGCAATTCCGACTAAATAATTCAAGTATTGACCCGACTAAAAGAGTCGGATTTAAACGGGCCATCGTAATCCAATCAGGACGAAACCGATGTCTTTTGTACGCCCACTGACTCTCGCGGCCCTTGTTGGTCTTGCTGCCCCTCTGGCACAGGCCGACGAAGTGAACCTGTATTCCTATCGTCAGCCCGAGCTGATCGCGCCGCTGTTGCAGGCCTTTACAGATGAAACCGGCATCAAGACCAATGTCGCCTACCTGAACAAAGGCATGGTTGAACGCCTGCTGGCCGAAGGCGACCGGTCGCCCGCCGATATGATCCTGACCGTCGATATCTCGCGTCTGGCCGAAGCGGTTGATGCAGGCGTGACCCAGCCCGTCGAAAGCGAAACGCTGACCGCCAACATCCCGTCGGATTTCCGCGACCCCGGCAACCAGTGGTTCGGCGTCACCACCCGCGCCCGCCTGGTCTATGCCAGCAAGGACCGCGTCGCCGATGGCGAGGTCACGACCTATGAGGATCTGGCCGATCCGAAATGGAAAGGCCGCATCTGCACCCGTTCGGGCACCCACAGCTATACCCTTGCGCTGGTGTCGGCGATGATCGAACACCACGGCGAAGCGGCCACCAAGACCTGGCTGGAAGGCGTCAAGGCCAATCTGGCGCGCAAACCCCAAGGCAACGACCGCGCACAGGTCAAGGCAATCTGGGCCGGGGAATGCGACATCAGCCTTGGCAACAACTATTACTTCGGCAAGATGCTGGCCGATGAGGAACAAAAGGCCTGGGCCGACTCGGTCGATGTGGTGTTCCCGGTCTTTGCCGAAGGCGGCACCCATGTGAACGTGTCGGGTATCGCCCTGACAAAATCCGCCCCGAACAAGGAAAATGCCTTGAAACTCATGGAGTTCCTGTCCTCTGCTCAGGCACAGGAAATCTATGCCGAGGTGAACTATGAATACCCCGTGGCACCGGGCAGCAAGCCCTCTGATCTGGTGACCAGCTGGGGCAGCTTCACCGCCGACAACGTCAATCTGATGGATCTGGCCGGCCACCGCGCCGCCGCCCTGAAGCTGGTCGAAGAGGTCGATTTCGACGGCTAAGACCCATGATCCCGATCCGGCGAAAAAACGCCGGATCGGACCCGCGCGGGCACTGGACATTCAGGGGTCCGCGCGCCAGTCTCCCCGCGACAGGAGACACCGATGACCAACCCCCGCAAAATCATCATCGACACCGATCCCGGACAGGATGACGCCGTCGCCATCCTGCTGGCCCTTGCCTCGCCGGACGAGATCGAGGTGCTGGGGATCACGGCCGTGGCGGGCAATGTCCCCCTGCCCCTGACGCAGAAAAATGCGCGTATTGTCTGTGAGTTGGCGGGCAAACCTGATGTTCCCGTCTATGCCGGATGCGACGCGCCGCTGGCCCGCAAACTGGTCACCGCCGAACATGTGCACGGCAAGACCGGTCTGGATGGCCCCACGCTGCCCGACCCGGTGATGCCCTTGCAGGACGGCCATGGCGTCGAGTTCATCATCGACACCCTGCGCCGCGAACCGGCCGACAGCGTGACGCTGTGCCCGCTGGGACCGCTGACCAATATCGCCACCGCCCTGCAGACCGCCCCCGACATCGCCCCGCGCATTCGCGAAATCGTGCTGATGGGGGGCGCCTATTTTCAGGTGGGCAACATCACGCCCGCCGCCGAATTCAACATTTATGTCGACCCCGAAGCTGCTGATATTGTGTTTAAATCAGGCGTTCCGATTACGGTGATGCCGCTGGATGTCACCCACCGGGCGCTGGTCACGCCGGACCGCAACTCCGCCTTCCGCACGCTGGGAAACCGCGTCGGACAGGCCGTGGCCGAGATGACCGATTTCTTTGAACGGTTCGATATTGAAAAATACGGCTCTGAGGGCGCGCCGCTGCATGACCCTTGCGTGACCGCCTATCTGATCCGGCCCGATCTGTTTTCCGGGCGTCACGTCAACGTCGAGATTGAAACCCAGGGCCGCCTGACCACGGGCATGACCGTGGCCGATTGGTGGGGTGTGTCGGGCCGCGCGCCCAACGCGACCTTCATGGGCAATATCGACGATGACGGTTTCTTTGCCCTTTTGAACGAAAGATTGGCCCGGTTATGAGCAATATCCATCTGGCAGGCCCCGACGATCTGGACCGGCTGTTGCCACTGGTGGCGGCGTTTCACCAGTATTCGGGCTTTTCGACCACCGAGGCGCAACGCCGCGACGCGCTGGATCTGTTGTTCTCGGGCGAGGTGCAGGCCGCCGCGTGGCTGATCGGCCCGCGCCGGGCGCCGGTGGGCTATATCGTGGTGTCCTTCGGGTTTTCGATCGAATTGGGCGGCCGCGACGCCTTTATCGACGAATTCTATGTGCGCGAGGCCGTGCGCGGCCGTGGCATGGGCAGTCAGGCGTTGCATGTGCTGCATCCGATGCTGCGCGACATGGGGGTCAAGGCCCTGCACCTTGAGGTCAGTAAAACCGCCGATGCGGTCGTGCGGTTCTACAGGCGCGCGCATTTTCAGCCGCGCGACAGCTATCACCTGATGACCCGCATGCTGTAAGCGCCTGCTGGTAATGGCCCGCGCCGCGCCTTATGTCGGGGGCAACCCGCAAAAGGTGGCCCGATGACCCTGACCCTGCCCTTCGACAATTCCTATGCCCAACTGCCCGAGCGGTTTTTCACCGCGATGGCGCCGACACCTGTGCCCGCCCCCCGGCTGATCCGGCTGAACGCGCGGCTGGCGGCGGAATTGGGGCTGGACGCGCAGGCCCTGTCGGGGCCCGACGGTGTGGCCATGCTGGCGGGAAATCTGGTGCCGGGTGGTGCCGCCCCGCTGGCGCAGGTCTATGCCGGGCATCAGTTCGGCGGCTGGTCGCCGCAACTGGGCGATGGCCGCGCGATCCTGCTGGGCGAGGTTCTGGACCAGACCGGTCAGCGGCGCGACATTCAACTGAAGGGGTCGGGTCCCACGCCCTATTCCCGGATGGGCGATGGCCGCGCGTGGCTGGGCCCGGTGCTGCGCGAATATCTGATCAGCGAGGCGATGTACGCCCTTGGCCTGCCCACCACCCGCGCGCTGGCCATGGTCACCACCGGGCAAGAGGTCCTGCGCGAAACCCCGCGCCCCGGCGCCGTGCTGACCCGCGTGGCCGCCAGCCATATCCGTGTGGGCACATTCCAGTATTTCGCGGCACGGCGCGACACCCCGGCCCTGCAATTGCTGGCCGATCATGCCCGCGCGCGCCATTACCCGCAGGCCGAAACCGCGCTGGACCTGCTGGCCGCCGTGACCGCCGCGCAGGCCCGGCTGATCGCCGGATGGATGGGCGTGGGGTTCATCCACGGGGTGATGAACACCGATAACATGGCGATTTCGGGCGAAACCATCGACTATGGCCCCTGCGCCTTCATGGATGCCTATGATCCGGGCAAGGTGTTCAGCTCGATCGATCAGTTCGGGCGCTATGCCTATGACAAACAGGCCGATATCGCGCTGTGGAATCTGGCGCAGCTTGCGTCGTCGCTGTTGCCGCTGATCGACGCGGATCAGGACCGCGCGGTAGCGCTGGCGACCGGGGTGCTGGACGGGTTCCCCGATCTGTTCCGCGCGGAGTGGCTGGATATTTTCCGCGCCAAGATCGGGCTGGCCAGCGCCGAAGAGGATGACGCCGCCCTGATCCACCATCTGCTGGACCGGATGGCCGCCACGGGGGCCGATTTCACCAATACCTTCCGCGCCCTGTCCGAAGGGAACCCGCGCGATCAGTTCACCGATCCCGCCGCCTTTGACCAATGGGCGCAGGGCTGGAACGCCCGTCTGGCCTGCGATCCGCAGGACGATGAGACACGCGCTGCGCAGATGCGCGCCGCCAATCCGGGGGTCATCCCGCGCAATCACCGGGTGGAAGAGGTCATTCAGGCCGGTGTCGCCGGGGATTTCGCGCCGTTCGAAACCCTGCTGCGCGTGCTGGAGCGCCCCTTTGACGCCCAGCCCGAACACGCGGCCTTCGCCCACCCGCCGGAGCCGGATCAGGTGGTGCGGCAGACCTTTTGCGGCACCTGATCAACGCAGGCGCCGCGCGGGCCGGTTGATCAGGATGATCCCCATGACCACAAGGACCAGCGCACCGATGATCGAGGGCGCCACATCTTCGCCCAGCAGGCCCCAGCCGAACCCGACCCCGAACACCGGGGTCAGAAAGCTGAAACTAGCCACACCGGCGGCCGGATAGCGGCCCAGCAGCCACAGCCAGACCGGAAATCCGATGCTGACGATCACCACGGTCTGAAAGGCAAATCCCCACAGGTGGATTGCCTGCGGATCGCGCAGGAACGGGCCAAAGAAGGGCGCTGCCAGCAACAGCAGCGGGGCCGAGACGCCGACCTGCCACAGCAATTGAATCTCAGGCCGTTCATGCCGCAGCACCGTGCCCTTGGCGCACAGTGCGATCCCGGCCCAGCCCATGGCGGCGCCCAGGGCGCAGATATCGCCGATCAGGCTGGCCTGCCCCCCGGCCCCGCCCCGGTCGGCAATCGCCCAGACCACACCGGCAAAGGCCAGCGCCAGACCCGCAGCCTTGCGCCGGGTCAGCGCCTGACCGGGGATCAGCACATGGGCCGCCAGCGCCAGCCAGACCGGCATCGAATAGAAGATCACCGAACTGCGGGTCACGGTCGTCAGATCAAGCGCCAGAAACAACAACAGGAACTCTGCGGCAAAAAAGCTGCCGATCAGCAATCCGGCGGGCCATGTGCCCGGCCTGGGGCGCAGCGACACGCCGCGCGCCCACAGCCACAGCGCGATGATGACCGTGGCCCCCGCCGACCGCATCCCGGCAAAGAACACCGGCTGCATCCCGTCGTTCACAACCTTGATCACCACCTGATTGAACGCCAACAACAGCGCGAAACAGATCAGCGCCCCCGCGCCAAAGGCATCTATGTGGTCTTTCTGCGTCATTGCCCCGCCTGCATTCAGGCGGCCACCCTTTGCCTCCTCGCATGCCCTGTCAAGCCGTGATAAAGCTTTGAAAAAAGACAAGGGGACCGGACGTGAGCATCCTGCAAATCGCATCACTGTTGATCGTACTGGCGGCGGCCTTCGGGGCGATCAACTATTTCTTTCTGAAACTGCCTCAGGCGATCGGCATTCTGATCGTGGCGCTGGCGGCGTCCTTTGTGGCGATGGGGATCGATCTGGCCTATCCGGCGCTGGATATCGCCAAAACCCTGCGCGCCGTCGTGCTGGAGATCGATTTTTCGGACGCGCTGCTGGAAGGGATGCTGGGGCTGTTGCTGTTTGCCGGCGCCCTGCACGTCAAGCTGGACGAATTGCGCACGCAGGCTTGGGTGGTTCTGCTGATGGCGACCATCGGCGTCGGGCTGTCGGTTGCGGTCGTGGGGTTCGGGTTTCACTGGTTCGCGGGCATGCCGCTGTTGGTGGCGCTGGTCTTTGGCGCGATCGTGTCGCCCACCGACCCGGTGGCGGTTCTGGGCGTGCTGCGCGAAGCGAACCTGCGCAAATCGCTGGAAACCAAGATCGCGGGCGAAAGCCTGTTCAACGATGGCGTGGCCTATGTGGTGTTTCTGGTGCTGGTCGGGCTGGCCTTTACCGGCGGCGATGCCCACGGCGCCCATGGCGACAGCCACGACAGCGCGCTGATGGGCGCGGCCAAGCTGTTCGTGAAAGAGGCGTTTGGCGGCGCCCTGCTGGGCGGGGTTCTGGGCTGGCTGACCTTCCGCGTGATGCGGCGGATCGACGATTACGCGCTTGAGGTGCTGATCACGCTGGCGCTGGCCTTTGGCGGCTATGAGCTGGCCGTCTGGCTGCATGTCTCGGCCCCGATCATGGCGGTGGTGGCCGGTTTGATGATCGGCCATGTCGGCATGAAATACGGGATGAGCGAACAGACCCGCGACTATGTCGATGCCTTCTGGAAGATGATCGACGAAATTCTGAATGCGGTGCTGTTCCTGCTGATCGGGGTCGAGGTTTTTGCCGTGGCCTTCGACACCAATTACCTGACCGCCGGTATCTTCGGCATCGCGCTGGCGCTGGTGGCGCGGCTGGCCGCGGTGGCGGTGCCGATCCTGTTGTTGCGGCCGTTCCGCGATTTCGGCCGCGACGTGATCCCGATCATGACATGGGGCGGGCTGAAGGGCGGTATCTCGGTCGCGCTGGCGCTGAGCCTGCCGGACAATGAATGGAAACCGATGATCCTGACGGCCACCTACGTCATCGTGGTGTTTTCGATCATCGTTCAGGGGCTGACCATCGCGCCGCTGGCCCGCCGTCTGGGGCGCGAGCCGGATTTGATGTAGGGGCGCCGCGCCCGATTGCGCCGTAAGGGTCTTGCCAATTGCGGGTGGAAATGCCGCACTGAACCGCTTAAACCCGCCACGACAACCGTACTGAGGCATCCGTCATGACCGAAAACATCGTCACACGCTGCGAAGCCAAGGGCCTGCGTATGACCGGCCAGCGCCGCGTGATTGCGCAGGTGCTGGATGCCTCGGACGACCACCCCGATGTCGAAGAGCTTTATGCCCGCGCCATCGCCGTGGACCCCAAGATTTCCATCGCCACGATCTACCGGACGGTCAAACTGTTCGAAGAGGCCGGGATTCTGGACAAGCTGGAATTCGGCGACGGGCGTGCCCGGTACGAAGACGCCGAACGCGAACATCACGACCATCTGATCGACATGAATTCCGGCGCCGTCATCGAATTCGTCGATGAAGAAATCGAAGCCCTGCAGGAAAAGATCGCCCGCAAGCTGGGCTATCAGCTAAAAGGCCACCGGCTGGAGCTTTACGGCGTGCCGATCAAGGGTGACAGCACCGACTAACCGGGCTTTGGCGGGTCCGGGTTTCGTGTTAAGGTAGTATATTGCACCACAAGTGATACCTTTTACGCAGCCTATTGGATACGATCATGATTTCCCGACGCACCCTGCTTATGTCAGGCGCGCTTTACCCTGTGGCCGGTTGCGGTCGCATAAAACGGTTTTTCCAACCCGAAGTATCGCGCACCGCAATTGACATCCACGCCCATATTTTCAACGGCCGCGATGTGCCCATCGCGGGGTTTCTGAACCAGGTGATCCTGCGCGATCCGCATCGCCCGGTCGAAGATAACTTCATCACCACCAGTTTCCTGAAACTGCTGAAATTCATCCTGCTGGCTGGCACCCCCACGGCAAAGGCCGAGCTGAAAAAGCTGCAGAATGCCGGGCTGACCGTCACCCCCGAAGAACGCGTACTGCGCGAGGATGAGGCCAATGTCGCCGCCGGGCTGGCCCGGTTCACCAACACCATCGGCCAGCAGACCGCCGGGCTGCGCACCACCCCCACCGGCGAAGAACTGGTGCTGGACAGGATCGCCGCCGAAACCGGAACCGACCGGGCGGCGGCCGCGCTTCAGACGCCCGCGGCACAGGGGCGGCAACTGGCCGCCGCGATTTACCGGCCCGCAACCGGCGCGCCGGCACCGGGGAAAACCCGGTCGTACCGCCACCGCTCGGCCATGATGCAGACGATCCGCTGGGCCGGGCTGCTGACCCGCGCCCGCACCGATATTCTGGCCGAGCTGACCCGGCTGTATGGCGTCGACCCCGGTGCCGACAGCAATCTGATCCGGGTGTTTTCCCCGTCGATCGTCGATTTCGGCGCGTGGTTCCGGACCGCCGAGACCGTCAGCCCGATCGACGATCAGATCGAGGTGATGTCGGCGCTGGCCCGCAGCACGCCGGGCACCCTGCTGTTGAACTTTGCCCCCTTCTGCCCCCTGCGCGCGGCGTTGGAGCGCGAGGATACCCCCGGCATCGACCCGCTGCGCCATGTCAAAAAGGCGGTGCTGGAGCGCGGCTTCGCCGGGGTCAAACTGTATCCGCCGATGGGGTTCAAACCGCTGGGCAACGCCGATGTCGATCTGGGCGCTGTCCCCCGCGCCCCGGCGGGCGGCGGCCTGATGCTGGATCATGAACTGACCGGGCTTTACCGCTGGTGCATCGACAACGGCGTGCCGATCAAGGCCCATGCCAACAATTCGATCGCGGCGGGGGTCTGCACCGGGCGCTATGCCGCGCCCCAGGGCTGGCGCGCGGTGCTGGACCAACCTGAATTCCGCGATCTGTCGCTGAACCTGGCGCATTTCGGCGGCTATGACGAAACCAGCGGGCATGCGGACCACTGCGCCGATCCGACTGGCGAAAACTGGGAAAGCCGCCTGTCGCGGATGGTGGACGACTATCCCAACCTCTATTTCGACCTTGGCTATTGGACCGAGGTGATCGACCGGACAGCCCCCGAACGCGCCCGGGTGATCGCCGAAACCAAAGGCCTGATCGCGGCCAACCCGGCCATCAAACGGCGGATGATGTATGGCTCGGACTGGTCGATGATCGGCAAGGAACCAAACCATCCCGAATATCTGGCCGCCGTGCAGGGCGCGCTTGGCGAGATCGGCCTTGGCACCGGGGACCGGACCCGGATCATGGGCGGCAATGCCGCGCGCTATCTGGGGCTGGACCGGCGCACGCCGCAACGGGCCCGTCTGGCTGTGTTTTTTGCCAATCACCCGGTTTTTCAGGAAATCTTTACCGGCTGACGGCGGTCACAACCTTTCCTCAGGCGTGATTTTGGGGTATTATTTCAACCGTGGGTATTGTTGGCGTCTATTTTGGCCCCAGCGTTATCCTGCGATTTATTCATTTCCAGACGCGCCCGCGTATTTTGAGCGCCGAGTTTAAAAATTAATTTTGAAGGATTTACCGATGCGTATCACCCTATGGCCGATTGTGTTTTTGCTGAACGCAGGCGCCGCCCTTGCACAGCCGCTGGACCCGGATGCGGGGAACGCGGCGCTGGAGGCCGCGGCAGAAAAGGCCCGGCAATCCGCCGCCCAGCTTGATTTCGAAACCTTCCGCGATCAGACCCTTTATGTGCCCGAAACCGGGAAATACATCGTCGATGGCGATGTGGCCATTCGCAACGAAAAGCTGCTGCGCGAGTTTTACGAACAGAACGTCCGCCGCGCACCGGAACGCCCGACGGGCGAGGTTGTCGAATTTGCCATCATGAACGTCGGTGGTTTGGATCAGGTCTGGAGCAACGCCGACAAGCGCAGGCTCAGCTATTGCGTCAGCACCACCTTTGGCAGCCAGTATAATGCGGTCATCGCCGATATGGCCGCCGCCACCGCCGCATGGGAGGCCGTGGCCGATCTGGATTTCTTTCACGTCGCGGGCGAGGATCTGGTCTGCGATGCGGCCAATCAGAACGTGATGTTCGACGTGCGCCCGGTCAATGCCGGTGGGCGATTTCTGGCGGCGGCGTTTTTCCCCAACGACCCGCGCGCCGACCGCAGCGTGGTGATCGACCCGTCCTCGTTCAACCTTGATCCCAACGACAACCTGACCCTGCGCGGTATCCTGCGGCACGAGCTGGGCCATGTGATCGGCGCCCGGCACGAACACACCCGCCCGCAGGCCGGGCGCTGTTTCGAAGACGACAACTGGCGCGGTGTCACCGATTACGATGCGTTTTCGGTGATGCATTATCCGCAGTGCAACGGGCTGGGCGACTGGTCGCTGCGGCTGACCGCGACCGACCAAAGCGGCGTGGCCTGCATTTACGGCGCGGCGGCGGGGTTCGTGATCGACCCCACGATCTGCGCACCGGCGGGCGGGGCCGCGGTGGCCAAGACCGACAGCTTCGGACCCACCACCATCGCGCAGGGCGAGATTGTCATGATCGGATCGTTTCCGGTCGTGCCCGGCACCCCTTTCCAGGCCGAAATGCGCGGCGATGGGGCCACGCCCGGCGATCCTGACCTCTATGTCAAATTCGACGGCCCGCCGCTGATCTCCAACTATGACTGCCGCCCGTTCAACGATGGCGCGGACGAGCTTTGCACTTTTGATGTGCCCGCGGATCGCACAACCGCCAATGTCGCCGTTCACGGATTTCAGGACGGCGCCTTCACCCTGTCTGTCACCCGGACCGAACCCTGACGTGTAAGGAGGCTATGATGAAACCCTTTATTCTGACTGCCGCAGCCCTGACGTTTGCGGCCACCGCACAGGCCGAACAGGCCACTCCGCTGATCGAACTTTCGTGGCGATCCAGCAGCGAAAGCGACCAGTTGCTGCCCAACCAGATCACCGACCTGTATCTGACGCTGTATAATTCGGGCAATATGATCGTGAAACCGGTGCCAAACCCCAAAGGCGCCTATATCGAGGTGCTGGCCCGCGACGCGGGCGTGTTCTACGGCAGCTTCTTCCCGGTCGAAATGGACGCCCTGCTGTGCGATATGAACCCCGACATCTGCCGCCGCAGCCTGACCCCGGCCTCAGCCCGGGAACTGGCCGATGTGACCGCCCATGTCGGTGGGTATCGCCCGTCTCAGGGCAAATGGCGGTTGTTGCGCGACACCACGATCCAGATGCCCGCCTATGGGTTCACCCCGGTGACGACGCTGGCCAAAACCCCGGTGCCTGCCGGATGGACGCCTGACAGTTTTGAACAATCGCCGCAGATGGATTGTTCCGACTACGGGCAAAGCTGCGCGGATGTGGTCAAAGGCTACAACCCGCCGATCATCAAATCCACCCGGGCGCTGGATGGCGCGCAGGCGGTGCTGCCGCAGGTGCGGCTGGAAACCACCATTCCGCTGCGCGAGGATGAGGTATCGCAGTTCCGCGACACGATTGCGGGCCTGGCGGCCGAACAATCGGCAGGCGGCGCCATGGCCGAGGCAACCTATGCCCAGCCCAATTTCACCGCGAACTGGGCCGACACCCTGTCGGGCACCTCTTCCACCGATCTGACGATCAAGGCGCTGAACAACAACATCCGGTCGATCGGGCGGGCCAGCAAATTCGGCACCCTGCAGGACGAACCCTGGGTCATGGACCAGATGGAGCTGTTCGAGCTGATCAACCACCCGTTCAAAACGCTGGAGGAATTGCCCGCCGCCTATCGCCGCCCCGTCGGGATTGTCGTGGTCGACAGCCCCATCGGCTTTGGCCATTGCGACTGGAACGCCGCCACGATGGCGGCGCGCGCCAGCCCCCACCCGGGCGATAACTGTCGCGATATCGACAATGCCGCTGTGGCCGATGCCGATCATGCGGCCCATGTGGCGGGGCTGATTTCGGCCAAACAGAACGGCAAGGGCATGATCGGGCTGAACCCCTTTGCCAACATGTCTTTTGCCGAATTTGACCGCAACATGCCGGTGATCAACCAGATCGACGAATTGACCCGGCAGGTGCAGTTCAAGATCCCCACCGACGTGCGGATCGCAAATCTGAGCTTTGGCATCGAAACCGTTCTGGGCGGGCTGACCGATATCCGCGAGGCGATCGATGCCCGCGGCAAGACCCTGTTGATCGTGGCCGCAGCTGGCAATTCGAACACCTTCATTCCCGATCAGGATTGCCGGTTGATCCCCGCCTGCCTGACCGAATTTGACAATGTCATCACCGTTGTCGGGTTGAACCGCAACGCCCAGACCCCCGACCTGTGGCACAGCGACAGCGCCGGATCGAATTCCAGCCCGCATTTTCATATCGGGGCGGTGGCGCAGGATGTGCTGAGCACGGTGTCCCACGATAAATTCGCCAAGATGTCGGGCACCTCGCAGGCCGCGCCACAGGTGGCGGCGGCGGCCTCGTTGATCTATTCGGCGGGCGAGCTGATCTATGGCGTCGATCTGCCCGGCGGGCGGCTGGCCCCCAAGATCGTCAAGGACCGGCTGATCTATACCGCCGATATCTTCACCGGATTGCAGCAAAGCGTCTATTCCGGGCGGCTGAACACCGACCGGGCGATCCATGTACGCGATGCGCAGTTCGTGCTGACCGACGGGCGCGTGGTCACCGGCACGGTCAAGGATGCCCCGGATGAATACGCCTGCCGTTCCGCCGATCCCAATCTGAGGCTGGAATCCTGGTGGGCGACCCGGCGGCTGGTCTTCAACCCCGACCGGGGCACCTATCTGATCTTCAAGACCGAAGACCGGAACGGCGACCGCAGCAGCAAATTGCTGCGCCGCACATCGTGCAACCTGAACACGCTGTCGCGGGTGGTACAGGTTCAGCCGGTGGATGGCGGGCCGGACGATATCGTGTCTTTCGCCTTTTCCGAGATACGCGATTACACCTCGCCGTTGTTCGACGAATGAGGCGCGCGCTGATCTGCCTGTGCCTCTGGGCCGGGCCGCTGATGGCCCAGCCCACAGCCCCGGTGCTGGAGGCCTATATCGACGGCAATGTGCTGGCCGAAGATATCCGCGTCGAAGCCGCTGACATGGCCTCCGACAATCCCGTCCGCTGGACCGGCGCGATTGAGCTGTCGGATGCCGATTACATCCGGCTGCACCTGCGGATCGACGGCGCGGGCTTTGGCCCCGAGGCGTTCCTGCGCGTGGCCGCCCCCTTGGGTCAGGACATCGACATCCCGCTGGCCGGGATCGGCGAAACCGGCCACTGGACCGGGCTGTTGCCCTTCGGGCGGGCCCGGCTGGCGCTGGTGTCGGACACGGCCCCGCCCCCCGGCACGGTCTTTGCCATCGATCAGATCATCCGCCAGACCAGCAAAGGCACCCCGTTCTCCACCTGGGGCGAGGCCAATGAGATGAAGCCGATCAACGACCCCTCGGTCCCCGCCATGATCAGCGACATGCGCGCGCCCGTGGCGTTCCTGTCCTTTATCGACGATGGGTTCGCGCGGTCCTGCACCGGGTTTCTGATCGGGCCGCAACGGATGATCACCAACCAGCACTGCATCAACAGCGCCGAAAACTGCCAAAGCATGGCCGCCGTTTTCGGCTATGAGTTCGGCCCCGATCAGCGGTTGAAAATGGGCCCGCAAGTCGGCTGCGCCGGGTTTGACGAAGGCGCCACGAATTTCGAACTGGATGTGTCGGTGGTGACGCTGGACCGTGCCCCCGGCGATGATTTCGGCCAGATCGATCCGGTGACCCCGGGCGGTGATCTGTCGGGCGCGCTGTTCGTGATCCAGCATCCCGGCTCCAGCCCGAAACAGGTGTCGTTCATCAAATGCGACGTGGCGGCCCCGGTGGTCGAAGGCCGCGCGCCCGAGACCGATTTCACCCATACCTGCGATACTGCGGGCGGGTCGTCGGGGTCGCCGGTGTTCAACGCCGATGGGGTTTGGGTCGGGGTGCATCATTTCGGGTTTGCCGACAGCGATGGCGCGGTCTGGACCGAAAACCGGGGCGTGCATGCCCATCTGATCATGGATTGGATCGCCACCCTGCCCTGAACGGCTCAGGACAGCAGCATCCACAGCGCGACCCCCGCAAGGATCGCGCTGAACCCCGCGTTCAGCCGCCGCGCGCCGCCCTGAGACCGAAACCGGCGCGACAGCGCGTCGCCCGCCCATGTCCAGATCGTAAAGGCGATAAGGTTGTTCAGCGTGAACACCGTGGTGATGCCCAGAACCGCCCCCAGTTTTCCGGCATCCCCCGCGCCCAGAAACTGGGTGAACATCAACGCGATGATGACATAGGCCTTGGGGTTCAGCAGGAACAGCACCGCACCGTCAACTGGCCCCGCCGGTCTGGCAGCGCTGTCCTGGTCCATCGCACCGGACTGGAACAATCGCCAGGCAATCCACAGGACATACAGGCCACCCGCGATTTTCAGACCGGCAAAAAGCGCCGGGAACCGGTCGATTGCCGCCAGAAACCCCAGACCGATCGCCGCGGTCACCACCCAGGTCGCCACATGGTATCCCGCGCTGGCGCTGATCGTTGCGCGCAGCCCGAACCGGGCGCCGTTGGCCGCGAAAAACATGTTGCCCGGCCCGGGGCTATAGGCCAGCGGGAACAGGAAGACGATCAGGGGCAGGATGGATGTGGACATGGATACTCCGGGGGTTGGGCCCCCATCAAAGGCGATTTCCCGCCCCCAAAGCGATCCGTTTCCTGCGCAATCCGTGGGGTTAGCGCCCCTTGAACAGCCCGCCCAGAATGCCGCGCACGATGCGGCGGCCGGTGGTGCCCTTCAACTCCTTCAGGACAACATTGCCAATCGCCTCGCCAAACGATTCCGTCTTGCGCGACCGGGTGCTGCGCGAGGTCGAGCGGGTGACGCGCGTGCCCTTGTACCGGCGCCCGGCGTTATATTCGCGGAACACCGCATCCATGTCTTCCTCTTCCGCCTCAGCCTTTTCGGCGGCGGCGGCGGCTTCGGCGGCGCGTTGTTTCAGCATTTCGTAGGCCGACACACGGTCTTTCAACGCCTCGTATTTCCCCGCGACCGGTGAGGCCGCGATGACCGCTTTACGCTCGGCCTTGGTCAGGGGGCCCAGTTGCGACGACGGCGGGCGGATCAGGGTGCGTTCGACCACGCCCGGGATGCCCTTCTTGATCAGCATCGAGGTCACGGCCTCGCCCACGCCGACCTCGCGGATCGCCTGTTCGGTATCGAAACGCGGGTTTTCGCGATAGGTTTCGGCCGCCATCCGCAGTTGTTTGCGGTCGCGCGCGGTAAAGGCGCGCAGGGCGTGCTGCACCCGGTTGCCCAGCTGGCCCAGAATATCCTCGGGGACATCGGCCGGGTTCTGGGTGATGAAATAGACCCCCACCCCTTTGGAGCGGATCAGGCGCGCCACCTGTTCGACCTTGTCGACCAGCGCCTTTGGCGCGTCGTCAAACAGCAGATGCGCCTCGTCAAAGAAGAAGACCAGCCTGGGTTTGTCGGGGTCGCCCACCTCGGGCAGTTCTTCGAACAGCTCCGACAACAGCCACAACAGGAAGGTCGCATACAGCCGGGGCGAGGACATCAGCTTATCAGCGGCCAGAATGTTGATCCGCCCGCGCCCGTCAGCCTCGGTCGCCATCAGGTCCGACAATTCAAGCGCCGGTTCGCCAAACAGATTTGTGCCACCCTGCGTGTCCAGCACCAGCAACTGACGCTGGATCGCGCCGATCGACGCGGGCGAAACATTGCCGTATTGCAACGACAGTTCGGCCCGGTTTTCCCCGACCCAGACCAGCAGCGCCTGCAAATCCTTGAGATCCAGCAGGGGCAGCCCCTGTTCGTCGGCCACCCGGAACGCGATGTTCAAAACGCCCTCTTGCGCGTCGGTCAGTTCCATTAGCCGCGCAATCAGCAGCGGCCCCATTTCGGCCACGGTGGTGCGCACCGGATGGCCCTGTTCGCCGAACATGTCCCAGAACGCCACCGGAAAGGCGTCATAGGTCAAGTCCAGCCCGATGGTATCCGCCCGTTTCATAAAGGCATCGTGCAGCTTGAAATCTGCCGACCCGGCGGCGGCCAGTCCCGAAAGATCGCCTTTCACATCGGACAGGAACACCGGCACACCGGCGGCGGAAAACCCTTCGGCCAGAATTTGCAGGGTCACGGTCTTGCCGGTCCCGGTGGCCCCGGCGATCAACCCGTGCCGGTTTGCGTATTTCAACAACAGGGTCTGCGCCGCGCCATACCCGTCGCCACCACCACCGATAAATATTCCGTCTGACACCTGCGTCTACTCCTTCGCCTGAACCGCGTACCGGGCCAAAATACATTGTTAACCAAACTGTGCCAGTGTTCATACACCCCGATGCAAGACTTCGGTTTGCCGGGGTTGAACTTCCTCCCTGTTAGACTGGCCGCATCTTTTGATGCGGTCTTTTTTTCGGCGCCCGTGCCCCTGTCAGGGGCCGGATATTCCCGGTTGACGGCTGCGACCAAAGGTCTTAGCGTTCCATCCAATGATTAAGTCGGCCAGTCCGACGGGGAGAAAAGATATAGAAAGGGCCAGCTTCTGGCCCTTTTTTCTATTCCGGCATAAACTTGCCAATGCCGTGATCCCGATCTGTGCTTTTCGGACTGACAGCGCCCCGAAGGCATGTTAAATCGCCTGCCAAAGTTCCACGTACAAGGTGATACCAGACATGCGCAGTATTCTCTTCACGTTGACCCTGTTGGCCGGTGCCACCACGTTCGGCACGGCCTTTGCACAGGATGCTCAGACCGAAGACACCCCACCAGCCGAAACCGAAGCACCGGCGGCTGAAGCCCCCACAGCCGAGGCCCCCGCCGGCGACCCGACGCTTTCGCTGGGCGAGGTCGATGAAGAGCTGAAGGTGGGACAGGCCTATCTGAAGGACACGCACGGCGATTGGCAGTTTCGCTGCATCAAAGCCCCCGAGGGCACCAAGGACCCCTGTCAGCTGTACCAGTTGCTGAACGATCCGCAGGGCAATTCGGTCGCCGAAATCAGCCTTTTTGCGCTGAACGGACAGGAAGGTGCCGCTGCCGGGGCGAATATCGTGACGCCGCTGGAAACGCTGCTGACCCAACAGCTGCGCCTGTCGGTGGATGGCGGCAAGGCCAAGCGGTATCCGTTCACATGGTGCAGCCAGGTCGGGTGTTTTTCGCGGGTGGGCTTTACCCCGGCGGATATCACGGCGTTCAAACGCGGGGCGGCGGCCAAGATGACCATCGTTCCCTTTGCCGCGCCCGATCAGACGGTCGATCTGCAAATCTCGTTGAAGGGCTTTACCGCAGGCTATGACGCGATGATCGCCTATGGCGGCAACTAACCGGCAAGCCTGAATTTGACGATTTGAAAAAGCCGCCCCTTGGGGCGGCTTTTGTTTGATCTATCCGAATTTCCGCAGCGCCAGCACCGCGTTCAGCCCGCCAAAGGCAAAAGCGTTGGTCAGGGCCACGTTGACCGTCACCTCGCGCGCCACGTTCGGCACCACGTCCAGCGTGCATTCCGGGTCGGCCTCTTCATAGCCGATGGTCGGGGCCACGATCCCGTCGCGCAGCGCCATGATACAGGCCAGCAGTTCCACCGCCCCGGTGCCACCGATCAGATGGCCGTGCATGGATTTGGTGGACGAAATCATCAGCTTATCGGCGTGCCGTCCAAAGACATCCACCACCGCCGCGCATTCGGTTTTATCATTGGCCGCCGTGCCGGTGCCATGGGCGTTGATATAGTCCACGTCCTGCGGGTTCAGCCCGGCATCCCGGATCGCCCCGGCGATGGCGCGGGCCGCGCCTTGTTTGGACGGCATCACGATGTCCGAAGCGTCCGAGGTCATGGCAAAGCCGATCACCTCGGCCAGTATCTCGGCGCCGCGGGCCTTGGCGTGTTCATATTCCTCGAACACGAAAACCCCCGCGCCTTCGCCCTGCACCATCCCGTTGCGGTTGGCCGAAAACGGGCGGCAGGCATCGCGTGACATCACGCGCAGCCCTTCCCAGGCCTTGATCCCGCCAAAGCACAGCATGCTTTCGGACCCGCCCGTGATCATCACCCGGCTGGCGCCGGAGCGGATCATCTGGAACGCCTGCCCCATCGCGTGGTTGGACGACGCGCAGGCCGTGGCCACGGTGAAGCTGGGGCCCATCAGGTTGTGCACCATCGACACATGGCTGGCGGCGGCATTGTTCATCAGGCGCGGCACCACAAAGGGGTGCACCCGGTTCTTGCCTTCCTCGTAAACCGTGCGGAAATTTTCGTCCGAGGTCGACAGCCCGCCCCCCGCGGTGCCCAGCACCACCCCGGCCTCATAGGCCAGTTCGCCATCGAAGGTCAGGCCAGACTGGGCAATCGCCTCATTCGCGGCCAGAAGGGCGAATTGGGTGAACCGGTCATACAGCGCGATCTGCTGGCGGGTGAAATGATCTTCGGGGGTGTATCCGGTGACCTGACCACCGATCTTGATCGACAGCCGGTCGACATCGCGCACGTCCAGCGGGCCAATACCCGAACGCCCGTCGCGCATTGCCTGCATGGTCGCGTCGGCCGTATGGCCAAGTGCGTTGATCGACCCCTGACCGGTAATGACAACCCGCTTCATGCGTTCTGTTCGGCCACCAGCCCCTCGATCGCCTTGACGATTGTCGCAACCGAAGAAATGTCAAAATCGCTTTCGCTGGGGTCGTTGGCGTTGAACGGCACCTGAATGTCAAATGCCTCTTCGATCGCGAAGATCGACTCGACCAGTCCCAGACTGTCGATTCCAAGCTCTTCCAGCGTGCTGGTCAGCGATACATCTGACACGTCCAGAACCGCCTGTTCCGCTATGATCGCGATCACCTTGTCTTTGACGTTTTCTGACATGGTCTTTCCTTTGGCCATCCTCGCCGGTGATTTAGTCGTTCTGGTCCCGGTTTGAAACCGCTTTTTGCAATGCGGCCACCTGAGCCATCAATCGGGGCAACCGGCGCAGGCCTTTGTAGACCTCGACATGGGTGTCCATCTTCATCGCCGGATAGCCAAGCAGCACACGGCCCTTGGGCGCATTGGTGAAGATTTTCGTGCCGCCCCCGGCAATCACATCGTCGCCGATAAATATATTGTCGTTGACCCCGCATTGCCCGGCCAGAACCACGCGATTGCCGATCCGGGTTGATCCCGCGATACCGACCTGCCCGCACAGCAGGCAATCATCGCCGATCTGAACGTTGTGGCCGACATGGACCAGGTTATCCAGCTTGCTGCCCGACCCGATGGAGGTGTTGCGGATCGTGCCCCGGTCGATGGTGGTATTGGCGCCCAGTTCGACATCATCGCCGATGCTGACAGAGCCCAGAGAATGGATGCGGGTCCAGCTTTGTTCGGCGGTCTCGCCGCTGTCGCCCAGCGTGTCGCGGACGTTTTCAACGGCTGATTTTTCCGGCGTGACAAAGGAAAACCCATCCGCGCCGACAACCGCGCCGGGCTGGGCGATGAAGCGGTCGCCGATCACCACGCGTGCGCCGATCCGCACGCCCTGCATCAGCAAGGCATCGTCGCCGACCCGGGCGTCTTCGGCCACGCTGGCATGGGCGGCGATCCGGACGCGCGCGCCGATCTTTGCCCGCGCGCCAATGACGACAAAGGGTCCGATGGCGGCCCCGGCCCCGATTTCGGCGCTGGGGTCGATCACCGCCGTGGGGTGATGCCCCGGTGCGATCTCAGGCCCCGGGTCCATCAGTTGGGTCAGCCCCGACATGGCATAGCGTGGGCGCGGCACAAAGATCGCGGCCTTCAGCCCCAGCGCCCGCCAATCGGCGCCTTCCCACAGGATCGCGGCCTCAGCCGCCCCTTGGGCCAATCCATCCGCGTATTTCTGATCCATCGCCAGGGCAAGCGCCTGTGCGTCGGCCCCGGCAGGTTCGGACGCGCGCAGGACCTTCAGCCCGACATCGCCTTCGGCCCGCCCGCCAAGCGCGGTCGCGATCTGCTGAATTGTATATGCCATGGCACCTCTGTTCCCGGCGGCGCCTGACCGGGGTCCTGCGCCGCCTTAATTTGGAAATGAGGTTTAGCCGCGAACCGACCGAAGCACCACCCCGGCGCGGGACAGCTCGTTGAATATCTTGGCGTCACGGCCATAGACATCCCGGCGGAACTGGGTCCGGCCTTTGGCCTGGGTTGTCGCGGTGCGATAGATGATGTGCACCGGCAGCGGCTGCGCCAGTTGAACAACCGTTTCGCGCCCGGTCGACAGTTTCGATTTAAAGAACCCCTGCGGGTCGCGTTCCTGTTTCGACAACAGCGCATAGGCGAAATCGAACGGGTCGCGCAGCCGCACGCAGCCGTGGCTGAACGCCCGCGCTTCGCGTGAGAACAGCGATTTTGCCGGGGTGTCATGCAGGTAGATATTGTGCGGGTTGGGGAACATGAATTTCACCAGACCCAGCGCATTGCCCTGCGACGGCGGCTCTTTCAGGTTAAACGGGAACGTCCGTTCGTTATACTGCGTGAAATCGACCGCCCCGCGCGACACGACGCGCCCGCGCGAATCCACCAGCCGCAGATGGCCCACCGCATTCGGGTTGCGTTTCAGCAGCGGCAGATATTCCTTGGTGGCGATCGACCGGGGCACATTCCATGTCGGGTTGATCACCATATGCTCCATCACATCCGAAAATTCCGGCGTGCGGCGATCATGGGTGTTCTTGCCCACGACCGAGCGGGTCTTGAACGCGACCTTGCCGTTCTCGATGATCTCGGCGTGGAAATCGGTGATGTTGACCAGCACATGGCGTTTGCCACGGGTGGTGTTCATCCAGCGTTCGCGCTCCATCGCGACGATGACCTGTTGCAGCCGCTTTTCCGCGGGCTGGTTGATCTCGGCCAGGGTACCGCCACCGGCGACCCCATCGGCGGTCAGCCCGTGATCCTGCTGAAACAGCTGAACCGCTTTTTGCAGCGACGCGTCATAGGTCTGCGAGGCCGAGCGTTTCATGTATTTCATGGCCACCAGCCGGTTGCGCAGTGCCACGACCGCGCCGCCACTTGCCCCCGGTTTCAGCGCCTTGCCGGGCACTTGCGGCCCCCAGCCGCCCTTGCCCACCAGCCGCTCCAACCGCAGTTTTTCGGCCATCAAGCGGGTATATTCGGGGCTTTTGGGCGTCAGAGCCTTGAAATAGGCGCGCGGCGTGCTTTTGGAAAAGGCCACCAGTTGCGCCAGCCGGTCGCGGCGCGGGGCCTTGCGTTTGATGCCATCGTCAACCCGGCCGGGGGTCAGAACGCCCGACTGAATATCCTGCGCGTATTGCAGGAACATCCGGCTGGCTTCGACCTCGACCCGGCCCAGATCGCGCGGGGATTTCGCGGTGCGGAACATCTGTTCCAACTGCTTGGGATCATAGCGCACGATCGGCAGACCGTGATCGCCAGCCCCCTTCAGCGCTTTCAAAAAGGCGCGCCGACGGGTTTTGTCGGATTTTGAGGTCCAGATCGCCTTGTAGTTCCGGGATTTGTAAAATTCGGACAATGCCTTGTCGCGGGCGGCGCCTTCGGCAACTGCCTGTTTGAAGGCCGTGACCTCGGCCTGCGCGGGCACTGCTGGAAGCAATATTGCGAAGCTGACCATAAGGGTCAGCAAAAGCGACATGAAAGAATTCTGCGTTTTGGCAACAGCCATTGTTTAAACCCCTTGAACTGGTTCTAACAGCAACATCGCCGGCTACACTCTGTCAGCCGGCCTTCGGTGTCCATTCACAATCGCGCAATAGCATGGTTGCGCCGGTGACTGTTGCACCGGCTCCACTTGTTTCAGGGCCGTTTGGCCAGAATGTGTCACTGTAAGCAATATTTTGCCTATTCCCCTTGAAATGCAACAATTGTCTACAAGCCGTGCTTGGCACTCGAATCAATCTGTGTAAATAATGCAGGGCACTTGGGGATAAATTTGCATCAAAGTCGCTGTATAGCGGCAGAGCAGCCACGGGACAGGCTCAGCATATGACTATTGACTCTACCGGCATGACCCGGCGCGGGCTTCTAAGAGCGTTCGCAGCCACAACCGTTGTCGCCGCACCAACCTATGCGAATGCATTCGGGTTGTTGCGGGGCGCAGGCGACATTCGCCGCGTCCAGATGTATTCCGGCCGAACTGGCGAAAACATCGACATGATCTACTGGATCGAAGGCAAATACATCAAAGACGCGGTCAAAGAGGTGAACCACTTCATGCGGGACTGGCGCAGCAATCGCGTGACAACGATGGATCTGCGGACCATCGACATCATGGCCGCCGCCCACAACCTGATGGACATCAACGAACCCTACATGCTGTTGTCGGGATATCGCACGCCGCAGACCAATGCGATGCTGCGGTCGCGGTCGCGCGGCGTTGCCAAAAATTCGTTGCATATGAAGGGACAGGCCGCCGATCTTCGTCTGAAATCCCGTTCGGTCAACCAGATGTTCAGCGCGGCGAAAGCCTGCCATGCGGGCGGTGTCGGCAAATACACCGGATCGAACTTCGTGCATATGGACTGCGGCGACATCCGGACCTGGGGCCGCTGATCCCCACCAAACCGGTCGCCCGCCCGAAAACACCGTTCTTGCGGTGTTTTCTGCATGTATGATGCATCTTCTGGATCGGCGGCATACCGCCACACCTGACCATCGGGTGACACAAAACTTTCAAATGACATTTACACTTGGCCTGCGTATCCGAAATGAAAAGCCGCCCCTGACGCGGCTTTTCGAGCAGAGGAAAGGAATGTCCGATGAAAGTTGCAATTCTTGGCGGCGACGGTTTCTGTGGCTGGCCCACTTCGCTGCATCTGTCCAATCTGGGACATGACGTTCACATCATCGACAACCTGTCGCGTCGCTGGATCGATACCGAACTGGGCGTGCAGTCGCTGACCCCGATGGACAGCATTCAGGAACGTTGCCGTATCTGGAAACAGGAAACCGGGCACGAGCTGCATTTTCACCTGCTGGATATCGCCACCGAATACGAACGCCTGCGCCAGTGGCTGGCCGAACACCGGCCCGACGCGATCATCCATTTCGCCGAACAGCGCGCCGCCCCCTATTCGATGAAATCGGACCGCCACAAGGTCTATACCGTCAACAACAACGTCAACGCGACGCACAACCTGCTGACCGCGATGGTCGAAACCGGCATCGACGCGCATCTGGTGCATCTGGGGACCATGGGGGTCTACGGCTATTCCAGCGTCGGCGCCGCCATCCCCGAAGGATACCTGGACGTCGAGATCGAGAACCTGGAGGGCGAAAAGAAA
Organism: uncultured Paracoccaceae bacterium; assembly: GCA_947500775.1. GTDB lineage: Bacteria > Pseudomonadota > Alphaproteobacteria > Rhodobacterales > Rhodobacteraceae > CANMTD01. The sequence continues at coordinate 184,913 of CANMTD010000002.1, read as the reverse complement.
GGGCTGGAGATCCTTTACCCCACCAAGCCCGGCTCGGTCTATCACATGACCAAATCGCTGGATCAGATCCTGTTCCAGTTCTACGCCCAGAACGACGGGCTGCGGATCACGGATCTGCATCAGGGCATCGTCTGGGGCACCCACACCGATCAGACACGCCGCCACGATCAGCTGATCAACCGCTTCGATTATGATGGCGACTATGGCACCGTGCTGAACCGGTTCCTGATCCAGGCCGCGATCGATTATCCGCTGACCGTGCACGGCACCGGCGGCCAGACCCGCGCCTTTATCCATATTCAGGACTCGGTGCGCTGCATCGAACTGGCCCTGTCCGATGCGCCTGCCACGGGCGAACGTGTCAAAATCTTCAACCAGATGACCGAAACCCACCGGGTGCGCGATCTGGCCGAGATGATCGCGCAGATGACCGGCGCCAGGATCGCCTATCTGCCGAACCCGCGCAAAGAGGCCGCCGAAAACGATCTGATCGTGAAAAACGACCAGTTCCGCGCGCTGGGGCTGAAACCGATCACCCTGGCTGAAGGTCTGCTGGACGAGGTGGTCGAGGTCGCCCGCAAATACGCCCATCGCATCGACCGGACCCGCGTGCCCGCCGTTTCCGCCTGGACCCGCGACATCGCGCAGCGTGTGGAAACCGACCCCGAAGGAAAGCGGCTGAAGTCGGTGTCATGAGCCGCAACGCCTATGTCACATTGGTCACCAACGCGGATTTCGCACTGGGGGCCAGGGCGCTGTTGCGGTCGCTGGTGCTGTCGGACACCCATGCCGATCTGGTGGTGATGCACACCGGCGGGGTCGGCGATGATGCGCTGGCCCCCTTGGCCGCGCTCGGCGCCCGTCTGGTGAAGGTCGATCTGCTGCCCACCTCGGAGGCATTCAACGCGGCCCACGCGCGGGCAAAGCTGCACGCCGATGCGCCCTTTACCAAGGGCACCAAACCCGCCTTTCACACGCCGCTGGACAATTTCGCCAAGCTGCGGCTGTGGCAGCTGGACTATGACCGGGTGGTGTTTCTGGACGCCGATACGCTGGTCCTGCGCAATTGCGACCGGCTGTTCGACTATCCCGAATTTTGCGCGGCCCCCAATGTCTATGAAGGGCTGGGCGATTTTCACCGGATGAATTCGGGCGTGTTCACCGCCCGCCCCTCGGCCGCGACCTTCGCCGATATGCTGGAAAAACTGGATCAGCCGGGCACCTTCTGGCGCCGCACCGATCAGACCTTTCTGCAAAGCTATTTCCCCGACTGGCACGGGCTGCCGGTCATTTACAACACGCTGCAATATGTCTGGATCAACCTGCCCGACCTGTGGGATTGGCCGTCAATCCATGTGCTGCATTTCCAATATGAAAAGCCGTGGGAAGACCATGACAAGGCACCCGCTCTGGCCCCGCTGATCAAGCTTTGGCAAGCCTATGCAGGCGATGGCCCGGTGCCTGACGCAGCCGCCCTGCCCGCCCCGCCGTCATGAAAATCGCAATCACAGGGGCCAACGGCTTTGTCGGCCGCTATGTGGTTCAGGCCGCACTGGCCGCAGGCGACGCGGTGACCGTTCTGGGCCGCACGCCCCCACCGCCCAAGGCGTTTTCCGCCCCCGTCGGATACCTGCCCTATGCGTTGGGTGACACCCCCGATCTTGGCGGGGTCGACGCGCTGGTGCATTGCGGGTTTTCCCATGTGCCGGGACGTTATCGCGGGGGCGAAGGCGATGATCCCGCGGGGTTCACCCGGCTTAATCTGGACGGCTCTGTCACCCTGTTCGACGCGGCCAAATCCGCCGGGGTGGCGCGCGCGGTGTTCCTGTCCAGCCGCGCGGTCTATGGCGATTACCCCGCCGGAACCACGCTGAGCGAAGCCCTGCCCCCACGCCCAGACACGCTGTACGGACAGGTCAAATGGCAGGCCGAACAGGCGCTGGCGGCACTTTGCGGCCCGGGTTTCACCACCGCCAGCCTGCGCGCGACCGGCGTCTATGGCCCCGCCGGACCGGGCCGCCCCCACAAATGGGCCGCGCTGTTCGACAGCTTTCTGTCAGGCCAGCCGATCGCCCCGCGCGCCGGGACCGAGGTGCATGGCGCCGATCTGGCACAGGCCATTCGCCTGTTGCTGACGACCCCTGCAGATCAGCTTCGGAACCCCGCCTTCAACGCCTCGGATATCCTGCTGGACCGGCACGACCTGCTGGCCGAAGTCGCGCGACACAAAAACGTGCCTCACCCCCTGCCCGACCGTTCGGACGCGTGCCCAAACCAAATGACCTGCGCCCCGCTACACCACCTTGGATGGGCGCCCGGCGGCTGGACCGCCCTGCAGGAAACCCTGCCGCAGCTCTTGAACCGCTAAGGTCCGCACGGATTTCTAAATGTCGATTGATGACTGATTTACAGTGATATTTCGGCGCAAGAACTGAAGAAAACACAGATACAAACGATCAGCCCCACCTGAGTGGTCTGGTTTGAATGTTGGTGGACGATCGCCCAAGGCACCTTGGTGTTGAGCCAAGGCGGGTCGCGCGGCACCCTTGCCTTGTAAGGCGTGATCTGTTCAATACCTGCACACTCAATCGTGAAGGGTAATTGGTAGTATGGTAGAAAAGCGCGCGGCACTTGACGTCTTTCTAAGGGGCGACCGGACCTACATTCAGGGCACTCAGATACTTGCCCGCTTGTCCGAATTGCTGCCCAAAGGCGATTGGGCGCTTGGGGCCGTCGGTTTCACGGGCATCGTGGACAGCCGTGTCGTAGCGGTTGAACTGGATGGCGAGGCAGGCGCGCCTGCCACCGCGCGCGTCGCCTTCGAGGCAAGCGATGGATCGACGCTTGGCTTTGCGGTTTTACCCGGTGACGGCCCCGCGCCGCGCAGCGACCGGCCCATGGGAATTTCAGTTGATCGCGTCGGCGGTGACGAAGACAGCGCCGCACGATACCGGTTCGCCGGGGTTCGCGGGTTTGAGGATGCGCTTAATGTCATCGTTCAGGCGATCAAATCCGAATGCAGCCGCCGCTGGCCGCAGGCACAGGATATCTGGCTGACCGGAGTTCGAAGGTTTCCCCTTCCCACGCAATGGTCGGGCCCCGACGCCGGACATGTGGACATCACGCTTGCCCGGCAGCTTGGGGTAAGCGGTCAGGTACAGACCATCTGGTCGGTCACGATGCCCGAAGCGGACTGCGCGGGCACGGTGACCTTTACCTTCAAACTTGCAGACCCGGAGTAACCCCGGATGTCCATCGAAGCTTTTGCCCACGCCATCCCCAGCATTTGTCACAGCGCGGCCGATATCGCGCAGGTAACCGGCGCCGACGAGGATTTCATCCGCGACAAGATCGGGCTTTCGACGCGCTATGTGCTGGGCCCGGACGAAACTGGCACCGGCCTGTCGGTGGCGGCATGCGAGGCCCTGTTCGCCAAGCACCCATCGCTGCGCGAAACGGTCGATCTGCTGATCTGCGTCACCCAGACACCGGACCGGCGCATTCCGCATAACGCTGCGGGTATTGTCGCCGGGCTTGACCTGCCACATAGCGTGGCAAGTTTCGATCTGTCGCTGGGATGTTCGGGCTATGTCTATGCGCTGACCGTCGCCGAAGGGTTTCTGGCGGCGACCGGCGGCACGAATGCGGTCGTTGTGACCTGTGACCCCTATTCAAGGATCATTGCCCCCGAGGATCGTGACACGAATTGCGTGTTCGGTGATGCGGCCACGGCCACATGGGTCCGTGCGGCGGGGGCATCCTTGCCGGGGCGCGGAGAGGTCCTGGCGCTGGATTTTGGCACGGATGGGGCGGGAGGCGACGCGATCGCGGTCCCCGGCGGCGGTGCCGCCTGGCCGTTGTTGACCGGTTTGACCGATGCGGACCGCGGACGCCCTGAACGCGACGATCTGCGCCTGCATATGGCCGGGCGGGCCGTGTTCAACTTTGTCAACGGGACGGTGCCCAAATCGATCCACCGCTGTCTTGAGCGGGCCGAGATCGGGGTCGAAGATGTCGATCTCTTTGCGTTGCACCAGGGCTCGATCTACATGCTTGATGCCATGGCGCGCCGGGTCGGGATCGCCCCTGAACGCGTCCTGAAGAACATGGACCGCTATGGGAACACCGTCTCGTCAAGCATCCCCCTGCTGCTGTCGGAGGCCGATCAGAACGGATCTTTAAGCGGCAAACGCGTGCTGATGTCCGGATTTGGCGTCGGGCTGTCCTGGTCAACCGCTTTGGTGCGGTTTTGATGCCACAATTGCTTTCACGTATGGGCTGCAGGGTTCCATGCGATATCCGGCACCGATAAGCACGTAAAAACGGCAAAAAGCCAGCAAAGCAACAATATAGTGGACAGTTCATGACACGTGACGAAGCATTTGACCTTATCAAACAGGCGCTTGAGGCAACCACCACCGGTCTTTCCGAAAAGGTGACACTTACATCCGATCTGATCAAAGACGACATCGTTGATTCCCTTGATTCGATGAATTTCCTGTTCGAGCTTGAAACGCTGCTGAACAAAAAGCTTACGGCGATCGATGAAACCTTCGACGACTTCCGCGTCGAACGCCTGATCGACATTGTTATCGGCGCCTGAAAATATGCACTGGTTGCGCAGTCTTGGGGCTGCACTGGTCGTCGCGACTGGTGTTGGAGTCTTGGTGTCGTCCGAAACGCCATCGATGCGTTTCGCAAGCGTCAGGAACTCGCATAGCTGTTCCGCTACCCAACTGCGAAACATCCCAAAGGATGCCGATGCTTTTTTTATAGGCAGTTCACGCATTCGGCGGGGAATTTCCGCCGAAGCGGTCGAGTCTCACTCAGAAGGCGCTCTTGAAAGCGCCTGGAACCTTGGTCGCCCCAGTCGGCAGGCGTTACGCAGCTACTCTATCGTTGCACAGCTTGTGAAACGTGACATCAAACCCAAGGTCGTGGTCGTTGAAGTCGACCTAAACGCCATACGGCTGGATGATCCAAAAGGTTGGACATGGAAGCAGGACGAGGCTGGCTTTCTAAGTTTCGGCGAAATTTTCAACTTGCCAGGAAACGCCTTTACGCAAACGCCGGGGCCAGGGTTTGCCTTGATAGCGGATGGGTTCCGCAAAAAGCTCAAACAGATGGTTCAGCTGCATTTGACCGGGACCTCCCTCAAGGTCTTTTCGCAGCGGAACGATCCGGCCCAAAGAGTATGCTGGAATGAAGGCTTTGACGTTCAAAAACAAGCTAAGCTTAAAAAACAAACCAAACAATACAAAGAGGTCGTCGAGGTTTTTGGAGACCCCTCAACAAGTTTCGATACCCGCTTTCGCGAGGATGACAGTCCGAGACGGCGGGTCGAATTGGAAGCCCTGTCGCATATCCGGCAACTTGCCCGCGCCAATGGTATCCACCTTGTCGTGATCAGGCCTCAGGCCTTCGCCGAGCCCCCGCTATCCTCAGATGTCGTCAGCAGGATTCAGGCACTCATACCCGAATTTCGCTACCCACCGGAAGCTTTGGTAAGAGAGCTGAGCGACAAGCATATTGATCGTAGCCATTTTGGCCCCGAAGGCCGGGAACTCTATTCCAAGTGGCTTGCCGAAACCATCCTTGGGGAACTTTCACCGTCATGATCCTCGGGTTCGAACTCACGCTGCTGATCTACATCACGATGGCGGGTCTTTTCCGGCTTCTGTTTGCTGTGCATAAAGCGGCGGCGCTGTGGTTGCTTGTCATCGTCGGGACGGCCCTGCTGACCCTCTCCAATCCGCTGCTAACCAGCTATCTTGCCGCTCAGGTCATCTGGGTGCTGCTGCTTTACGTGGCCTGCCGAAAATGGCGGGCCCGTGCGGTTGGCATATCGTGGCTGGCCTTTTTGGGGCTGGTTCCGTTCAACATCAACCTATGGTTCGCCGATGCGGGGTTGTTGACCGATCTCGGCGCCTCGCTCGCGGGGGGCGGTTCGCTTGCGCTTGGATGGGCCGTGGGTGCGCCGTTCTTTGTCATCAAATCCTTTGTCGCTTTGCGCGAAGCGGTGCAGGAAGGCCGGTTTCGCCTGTTGTCGATGCTTGCAGGTCTGACATTCGTGCCAGCATTTCCGGCGGGGCCGATTTTTGGCAGCCAACCCTTCCGGCCGGAGCGTATCGCGCCGCTTATGGACATCGCCACAATCGGCCGGTCGGTCGCACAGCTTGGCTGGGGCGCGGCTGCGTTTTTCGTCGTCGGCCCGCTTTGCCGAGCAGAGGCCGCCCGCAATCCCGAAGGGGTTTTGACCGATATCGCGGATATCTATCTTAATCTGGCCGGGCTTTTCTTCGATTTCTCAGGGTACACGCTGATGGCCATTGCCCTGGCGGGTTTCTTTGGCATCACCTTGCCTCAGAACTTCAACCGCCCATATCTGGCGACATCCATCCGGAAGTTCTGGCAACGCTGGCACATGTCGCTAAGCTGGTTCGTCAGCACCTATTTGTTCAAACCCTTCGTCCGCAAAACCGGCTCGGCTCAGCGGGGGATATTTCTGGCCTTTACAGTGGTGGGCCTGTGGCACGAAGTATCGCCCGGGTACCTGCTTTGGGGGCTTGGGCACGGGGCAGCCCTGAGCATCGCGATGAAGCCGCCTGCGTGGTGGAACGCGGCCATGGCGCGCCTGCCCAAGGGCGTGGCGGCGGCGATAGGCTGGTTTTTGACAATGACATGGGTGGCGTTGCTGTCACATCTGGCGACACTGACCGTCTGGGGGCTACATGACTAACATCAAGCGTATCGCAATTGCAGTCCTGACATCATGGTGGTTTATCGGCGCGCTCGGCTGGATCATTGTGGTGGAAAACTATCCGATCGACGGCGCCCTGCCGACCTATGCCGAATAGGTGGACGGGACCCTATTCAACGAGACATACCCCACCGCGGCGCGGGAACCCTATCGGGATGGTTGCAGCCGGTTAAGATCAGGCTTTGGCCGTGGTAACTAACGCAAAGACGTTGCTTTCACCCATCGCAAATACCTGAAAAACTTCGGCTTTATAATTTTGGCCTCGCGCTGCTTCGTGGCAGGGGCATCGCGGCACATAAGATGTGTATCGCAAAGCCGGAACGGGGTGTTCGTCCCGCGAATAGCCATTCCATCTGGGCTATCAGGCAAGCAAACGAAGAAAAATAACAAATGTGAAGTGGCGCACCTGAGAGGATTCGAACCTCTGGCCTCTGCCTTCGGAGGGCAGCGCTCTATCCAGCTGAGCTACAGGTGCCTGAAGCCGGGATATAGGCCATTCGCTGCACCCCCGCAACCGCCAATTCAGGCGAAAAGTTCGTGGCACAGTTCCAGCGCGTCGATCAGCGCGTCGACCTCGTCGGTGGTGTTATAGAGGCCAAACGAGGCGCGGCAGGTGGCGCTGAGGCCCAGATGATCCATCAGCGGACCCGCGCAGTGGTGTCCTGCGCGCACGGCCACGCCTTTCTTGTCCAGCACGGTCGAAATGTCATGGGCATGGGCGGCAGATTGCAACGTGAACGAAAAGATCGCCCCCTTGCTGGCCGAGGTGCCCTGCACGTTCAGCCAGTTCAACCCGTCCAGCCGCTGGCGCGCATAGGCGGTCAGCGCCTTTTCATGGGCCGAGATGTTGTCCATCCCCAGCGCCATCATGTAATCCAGCGCCACCCCGAACCCGATCTGCTGCACGATGCCGGGGGTGCCCGCCTCGAACTTCATCGGCGGGTCGTTATAGGTCACGCTGTCCTTGTGCACCTCGCGGATCATGTCGCCGCCGCCCAGAAACGGGCGCATCTCGGCCAGCCGCTCTTTGCGGATGTGGATCGCGCCCGAACCCGAGGGGCCGTAAAGCTTGTGACCGGTGATCGCATAGAAATCGGCGCCGATCTCATCGACATTCACCGGCAGATGCACCGCACTTTGGCTGCCATCCACCAGAACCGCGACGCCGCGGGCGTGGGCCGCCTCGACAATGGTTTTCACATCGACCACGGTGCCCAGCACGTTGGACATATGGGTGATCGCGATCAGCTTGGTGCGCGGGCCGATGGCGTCGATGATCTTTTGCGGGTCCAGATCGCCCGCCGCATCCACATCGACCCATTTCAGCACCGCCCCCTGCCGTTCGCGCAGGAAATGCCAGGGCACGATATTGGCGTGGTGTTCCATCACGCTCAATACCACCTCGTCGCCCGGTTCGAACCGGGGCATGGCCCAGCCATAGGCCACCAGATTGATGCCTTCGGTCGTGCCCGAGGTAAAGACCACCTCATCCTCGTCCCCTGCCCCCAGGAAACGGGCGATCTTGCCGCGCACGGCTTCGTAATTTTCGGTCGCCAGGTTCGACAGCGTGTGCAGCCCGCGATGCACATTGGCGTATTCATGCGAATAGGCGTGGCTGATCGCATCGATCACCGCCTGCGGTTTCTGGGCCGAGGCGCCGTTGTCCAGATAGACCAGCGGTTTGCCGTTCACCTGCCGCGACAGGATCGGAAAATCCGCGCGTATCTTGTTCAGATCATACATTCGTCATCTCCGTCGGCAGCGTGATACCGGCCAGCGCCAAAAGAAGGCCCAGTCCAAATGCCAAAGCAAAATTTGCCAGAACAACAACTCCAAATGCCCGCCCAAGGGATGAAAACCCGCTTGAATAGGCGACGAAATGGACCATCAGCCAGAATCTGAGGACAAACCCGACAAGCGCCAGAAGCCCCCCCAGTGGCGGCAAAAGGATCATGCCCACGATCTGAGCCGCCTGCACAAACAGCATGATGAATTGCAGCCACACCAGAAGCAGCAGCATGTCGTAAAAACCGACCGAGCCGCCCATCGCCCGCGCGGTCCAGACCAGAACCTGATTGAAGAGCACCACAAAGACACACAGTATCACCGCGCCGATCAATGGCGCGTCGTGCATGAACTGCATTGCCTGCTCGATCGGGTTGCTCTGTGATGTACCCGGCGTCGGTGGTTCGATCGCCCCCATAAGCAGGATCATCAAAAGATCGACGATCACCACCAGAACCATGGCCTGCCAGATCGACACCCGCGACAATTGCCAGGCAAGCACCTGCCGCGCCCCGTCCGCAGGGCTGCGCAGCGTTTCGCGCGCAAGGGTCAGCAAGGAAAGCAAAGTATCGTTCATGGTTCTGTTCCCGGTCGCAGGTGCGCGTTTATGCGCCCCCAATGCCCTCAGCTTCGGCCAAAGACAACAGCCACACCGTAAGAAACCCCACCACCAACAACAACCCGACCAAGGATTGAGCCGGCCCGGCCCCGATGAACCCCGCCACCAGCCCGTGTAGCAGCCACAGCGGCGTGCAGACCAGCATGGCCCAGAACAGCGCCAGCCGGGCGGAAAACCAGCTGCCGCGCCCGCCAAACAGCCGCGCGATCAGATGGCTGACCGCCGCCAGCCCGTAAAAGAACAGCGGCGCGATAAACACCCACCCCAACAGGGCGGCCGTCAGCCGCGCCTCCAGCGGAATGTCGGGGGACAGAAACGCCTCGCGCGACAGGCGGGGCCATTGCGCGACAAAGATCAGCAGGCAGGCCACCATCAGATAGACCAGCGCCCGGTCTTCGCGCACCCCCGCCGCCAACTGCCGCCGCAGCGCCGCACGCGGCGCGCGCCAGCTGTGCACCAGTTCGGCGGTGACCGCCATCAGCCGCGCCTGCGGATCAGCCAGCCCTCAAGCCGGGCCAGAATGTCATCCGCGATGGTGGGATCGGCGATTTCGTCGATCGCCTCGGCCAGAAACGCCAGCACCAGCAGATCGGTGGCCGGGCCTTCGGGCACGCCGCGCGACCGCAGATAGAACAGCGCCTCTTCGTCAATGGCGCCCGAGGTGGAGCCATGCGAACAGATCACATCGTCGGCATAGATTTCCAGTTCGGGCTTGGCCAGAAACTGGCTGTCGCCATCCAGCAGCAGCGACTGGCTGATCTGGTAGCCATCGGTTTTCTGGGCGCCGTCCTTGACCAGGATCTTGCCCTGAAACACGCCAGTCGCGCCGTTGCGCAGCACCTTTTTGAACACCTGACGGCTTTCGCAGTTCAGCGCGTCATGGGTGATGAACACGGTGTCGTCGTGGTGAAAATCGCCGTCGCCCACCGCGGCCCCCGCCACATGGGCCGAGGCATCGTCGCCGGTCAGTTCGATCACCGCCTCGTTGCGGGTCAGTTTGCCGTTGACGGTCAGGGTGAAGGATTTGAACTGGCTTTCGGTGCCCAACCGGGCAAAAATATGGGTCACGGCCTGACGTTCGTGATCGCGCCCCTGCGCCCGGATGTGGTTGAAACGGGCGCGATCGGCCACGTCGACCTCAAGCACCTTGTTGAACCGGGCCGCAGCCGGGCCGTTTTCCAGAAGGGTCAGCTCGGCGCCCTCTTCAACACGGATCACATGGTGCAGGATCGCGTCGGAAGACTCTGATTTATGTTGATAAATCAGGCTTACGGGCTTGGCCGCCTTTCCGGTGACCCGGATCGTGATCCCATCCGTTGCAAAGCCTGTATTCAGGGCCGCAAGCGGGCGTTGCACCGGGCTTTGCCCCCGGGTTTCCAGCACGCCATACAGGTCCTTGGCCCAGTGGATATCGGCCGCGGCGGCGGCTTCCAGACGGTCGATTTCGATCCCGGCAAGGGTCAGATCATCCGAGGCATCGGCATCGAACACCCCATCGACAAAGACGATTTTCAGCCGGTCGATCTGATCGAACAGCGGCACGTTGTCAGAGGCGAACAAAGCCGCCTTCGGGGCCACCGGGGCGATCAGCGACGCCGGAGAGGTGTATTTCCAATATTCATCGCGTGCGCCGGGCAGCCCCATCGCGCGCAAACGGGATGTCGCATCGTCGCGCGCGGCCTGCATCCATGCCGCCCCGCCGCCGGGGGCCAGCACCGCCAGCCGCGCCTCGGTTGCGTCCAGTTTGGACTGGGTCAACGCCATCAGGCCACCTCCGCCAGAATGTCGGCATAGCCGTTGGTTTCCACCTCAAGCGCCAGTTCCGGCCCGCCGGTCTTGACGATCCGCCCATCGGCCATGATGTGCACGACATCGGGTTTGATATGATCCAGAAGCCGTTGATAATGCGTGATAACAAGGAACGAACGCCCGGCATCGCGCAGCGCGTTCACGCCTTCGGACACCAGTTTCATCGCATCCACGTCCAGCCCGGAATCGGTTTCGTCCAGAATGCACATCTTGGGCTCCAGCATGGCCATCTGCAGGATTTCGTTGCGCTTCTTCTCGCCGCCCGAAAAGCCGACGTTGACCGGGCGTTTCAGCATCTCGGCGTCGATTTTCAAATCCTTGGCCTTGGCCCGGATCAGTTTCAGGAAATCTGCGGCCGACATTTCGTCCTGCCCGCGCGCCTTGCGCTGGGAATTCACCGCCGTGCGCAGAAAGGTCATGTTGCCGACACCGGGAATTTCGACCGGATACTGGAACGCCAGAAACAGGCCCGCCGCGGCGCGCTCTTCGGGTTCCATGTCCAGGATATCTTCGCCGTCCAGCGTGGCAGAGCCATCGGTGACTTCGTACCCGTCCTTGCCGGACAGCACATAGGACAAGGTCGATTTGCCCGACCCGTTCGGCCCCATGATCGCATGCACCTGACCGGTGGCGACCTCAAGGTTCACGCCTTTCAGGATTTGCTTGTCTTCTTCTTCAAGTTTGACGTGCAGGTTATTGATATTCAGCATTTTAGTGTCCTTACGATACCCCAGTCAGACATGGGTTATTCCAGCACGACGGCGGTGCCACTGGCACTGACCATCAGCATGTTGTTGATGACTTCATAATCCAGATCGACGCCGACAACGGCATTGGCGCCCTTGGCCGCCGCGCGCTGCTGCAATTCGGTCAGCGCGGTGTCGCGCGCCTCGCCCAGCGATTTTTCATAGGCGCCCGACCGGCCCCCGACGATATCGGTGATCGAGGCAAAGATGTCGCGAAACACATTCGCGCCCAGAATGGCCTCGCCCACGACGACGCCCTTGTAATCGGTGATCTTGCGGCCCTCGACCGAGGGGGTGGTTGTGACGATCATTCTTCCGCTCCTACTGTGTCGTTCCTAGGCATGGAGTTCATTGTTTCCGCCGACCTCATCACGCTTTGAACCAACGCCAAACAAGTCGGGCATATCCATAGACAACCGCCAATCCTACAGCCCCACCAACCAAATATCCGATCCATCCCATCGTCGTGCTATACTTCCACCCCAGATAGAAGGGTGAACAAATCGCAAAAGCGGCGGTCCACTGGACAAAGCGGCCTAGAACGTAATGGCGTATTCCCCTGGCGGCATGTCTTTCAAAAGCCTTGACTTCGTCCTCGGCGGTTCTCTCCGGAGTTGGAACATTTGGCTTATAGCCCCAAGCCAACCCCAATGCGCCCAAAAGAGTGAAGCCCTCCACCGCCACTTACCCCACCGACCCTTCCAACGAGATCGCGACCAGCGCCTGCGCCTCCATGGCGAACTCCATCGGCAGGGCCTGCAGCACCTCTTTGCAGAACCCGTTCACCACCAGCGCCACGGCCTCTTCCTCGTCCATGCCGCGCTGGCGGCAATAGAACAGCTGGTCGTCATCGACCTTGGACGTCGTGGCCTCGTGTTCCACGCGGGACGAGTTGTTCTTGACCTCGATATAGGGCACCGTATGCGCCCCGCATTCCGATCCGATCAGCAGGCTGTCGCATTGGGTATAGTTGCGGCTGTCCTTGGCTTTCGGGTGCATCGACACCAGCCCGCGATAGGTGTTCTGCGCCTTGCCCGCGCTGATGCCTTTGCTGACGATCCGCGACTTGGTGTTCTTGCCCAGATGCACCATCTTGGTGCCGGTATCGGCCTGCTGCATGTTGTTGGTGATGGCGATGGAATAGAATTCGCCCTGGCTGTCGTCGCCGCGCAGAATGCAGGACGGGTATTTCCAGGTGACGGCCGATCCGGTTTCGACCTGCGTCCACATCACCTTGGAACGATCGCCGCGACAATCGGCGCGTTTGGTCACGAAGTTATAGATGCCGCCCTTGCCGTTCTCATCGCCGGGATACCAGTTCTGAACGGTGGAGTATTTCACTTCGGCGTCTTCTTCGACGATGATTTCCACCACGGCGGCGTGCAGTTGCGCGATGTCACGCTGCGGGGCTGTGCAGCCTTCCAGATAGCTGACATAGCTGCCCTTGTCGGCGATGATCAGCGTGCGTTCGAACTGGCCGGTGTTTTCGGCGTTGATCCGGAAATAGGTCGACAGTTCCATCGGGCAGCGCACGCCCGGCGGCACATAGACGAACGAGCCGTCCGAATAGACCGCCGAATTTAGCGTCGCATAGAAATTGTCGCTGACCGGCACCACGGTGCCCAGGTATTTCTTGACCAGTTCGGGGTGTTCACGGATCGCTTCGGAGATCGAACAGAAGATCACGCCGGCCTTTTTCAGTTCCGCCTGAAAGGTGGTGCCGACGCTGACGGAATCGAACACCGCGTCCACGGCGACCTTGCGGCCCTCGGCCGGGGCATCCTCGGCGCCTTCGACGCCCGCAAGGATCATCTGTTCCTTCAGCGGGATGCCCAGCTTTTCATAGGTCGCCAGCAGTTTGGGGTCGACCTCATCCAGCGACTTGGGCTTCACCTCCATCGATTTCGGACGGGCATAGTAATACTGATCCTGAAAATCGATCTCGGGATAGTCGATCATCGCCCAATCGGGTTCTTTCAGCTCGACCCAGCGGCGATAGGCGGCCAGACGCCAGTCGGTCATCCATTCCGGTTCGTCGTTGTTTTTCGAGATCAGGCGCACGATGTCCTCGGTCAGCCCTTTGGGGGCGTAGTCCATCTCGATCTCGGTTTCCCAGCCGTATTTATACTTGCCGGCCATCGCGTTCACGGTTTCCACCGTTTCGCGGTCTACACCCTCACGGACCTCGGTCACTGCGTCAGACATTTCGATTTTCCGTTTCCTGTTCGCGCCGGGATCGTCCCCCGGGTTTCCTATGCCGCCCGTGCCCGGAATTTCCGGTATTGGGCCAGCCACGCCTCGGCAAAGCGCAGCACATCGTCTTCTTTCGTCGTGGGCCCCAGCGAGACCCGGATCGCCGACCCGGCCGTAGCCGCGTCATAGCCCATCGCCCGCAAAACCCGGCTTTCCCTGACCTTGCCGCTGGAACAGGCAGACCCCGCCGATATTGCAAATCCGGCCAGATCCATCTGCATCACTTGCGTTTCGCCCTTCCATCCCGGCGTCGCAAAACAGGACGTGTTGGGAAGGCGCGCGGTCTCTTTCCCGACAAAAATAGTCGAATTCGCTTCGGCTGCAAGAGCCTTTTCTAGAATGTTTCTAAGTTTTTCGACCTCGGACCACTTGCCATCGGCCAGATCCCGCGCAGCCGCCTGTGCCGCAGCCCCGAACCCGGCGATTCCGATCACATTCTCGGTGCCCGACCGGCGGCCCATTTCCTGCCCGCCACCCCTGATCTGCGCCGCGATATCGGTGCCACGCCTGACCACCAGCGCGCCCACGCCCTTGGGGCCGCCCAGTTTATGGGCCGAGATCAGCGCCATCTGGCAGCCCGCCCAGTTGAACGCCAAAGGTATCTTGCCAAAGGCCTGCGTCATGTCGCTGAGCACCAGACCTTCGGGCAGGGTCTGCACCACGCCGGTTTCCGAATTGGCCAGTTGCAACACCGACCCGCCCGGATCGCTGACCGCGACCAGCCCCGACCGACCCACCGGCAGGGCCGGATCGATCCAGGCCGCCACCGCGTCATGTTCGATATCAGCCCCCAGCAGGTCCCGACCGGCAAGGGCCAAAGCCGCCGCCTCGGTCGCGCTGGAGGTGAAAATCACATCCGCCCCGTCGGCACCAAAGGCCGCCGCCACCTGCCCCCGCGCCGTTTCGACCAGCGCCTTGGCCGCGCGCCCTTCGGCATGCACGCTGGACGGGTTGCCCACCACATCCATCGCCGCGATCATCGCCGCCCGCGCCTCGGGCCGCAAAGGCGCTGTGGCGTTCCAGTCCAGATAGGTACGATTCACAAGATCATCCCCGCAGCACGAGCCTTGGTTTTGAAACGATGCAACAAATCCTCTGCCAGATCGCGGCGCAACAGGTAATCGGCTCCTCGTTCCAGCGCGTCGGGCACGTCATCTCCGATATATTCCAAAGTGCCGGCAACCACCGCACCGGACAGCTCAACATAGTCTGCCTGTGCGCCACTGAAGCGATTGAACACCCTGCCGCCAAACCATTTGTTGCGCGCAGCCGCGGCTTTGCAACTGGCCGTGCGCCGCGCAAGATTGATCAGACAGAGTTCCGACGACATGTACAGCTTGTCAGCAACTTGCCCAAAGCCGCTTGCGATTTTCACGACCGGATTCGCCATCGCCATCGCCTTTCCCAGTTCCGAAAAACTTTCAAAGCCTTTCGGAACCCCTTTGATCAGGATTTTCGGGAGCCCTTCAATTTCGATGGCCTTGATCATCTTTGGCACCAACTCATCCCTCGTCCACCACGGTGAACAGGGTCGGTACGGCCGGGCATGGGGTCAGTTCGTTGTCGATCACATCCGACAGGCGGGTCTGGTGCAGGAAGACATAGACATGCGCGCTGAGCCCTTCCCACAGCCGGTTGGTCAGCGATTGCGCCCGCGACCCCGACACCGCGCCCGAGGCCCCCGCGCCGGTGTGCATCGCGCTGACGGTTTCATCCACCGCGCCCAGCACATCGGCCACCCGGATTTCGGTGGGCGATTTCGCCAGACGGTATCCGCCGCCCGGGCCGCGCACGGATTCCACCAATCCCGCCCGGCGCAGTTTGACGAAGAGCTGCTCCAGATATGGCAGCGAAATATCCTGACGTTTCGAAATTTCCGACAGCGAGGTCAGCTGATCGGTGCTTTGCAGGGCCAGATCGGCCAGCGCAACCATCGCATATCGACCTTTTGTGCTGAGTTTCATAGCTTTGGCCCCTGCAAATTGGTTGACTGCGGGCCATAGGATCATTACCTCCCTATCCACCCGAAACCGGCAAGATAGCCGGAAGTTAGAATTGTTCTAGGTAGTCTGAGCGAATTCGTCAAGAATGCACTAAGACATCCGCAGCGGAAGAGACATGTATGCCCGAGGTCATTTTTCCCGGCCCCGAAGGACGGCTCGAAGGCCGCTACCACCCCCAAAAAGAAAAAGACGCGCCGATCGCGATCATCCTGCATCCGCACCCGCAGTTCGGCGGGACGATGAACAACAAGGTCGTCTATAACCTGCATTATGCCTTTTACAAAATGGGCTTTACCGTGCTGCGGTTCAATTTCCGCGGTGTGGGGCGCAGTCAGGGCGAATACGATCAGGGGATCGGCGAATTGTCCGATGCCGCCTCGGCGCTGGATTACCTGCAGTCGATGAACAACAACGCCAAACATTGCTGGGTCGCGGGATTCAGCTTTGGCGCGTGGATCGGGATGCAGCTGTTGATGCGGCGCCCCGAAATCACCGGGTTCATCAGCGTCTCGCCCCCGGCCAATATGTATGATTTTTCGTTTCTGGCGCCCTGCCCCAGTTCCGGTCTGATCATCAACGGCGCGGCCGACCGTGTGGCCCCGCCCGCCGACACCTATGCGCTGGTGGACAAGCTGCACGAACAAAAGGGTATCACGATCACCCATCAGGAAATTCCGGGTGCCGGGCATTTCTTTGAAGACCCCTATATGGATACGATGATCGGCAACGTGGAAGAATATGTTCGGCGGCGGTTGACGGAAACCACCCGCTGATCAGGAGAGCAATCGGATGAGCGTAGTCGAAGAACTTTCAGACGCCCTGGCCAAGGATACGATCGAGGCGTCGCAGAAAATGGACGATCCCAACCTGATCGACGAAGTGGCCGAACAGTTGGGCGCCCTGTCCTCGACCGCCAAAGAGGCATTCATGACCTCGGTCCGCGTGCGCCTGTCCGAAGACCGGGCCCGCAAGTATCTGAACGCCAAAATCGCACGGGCCGAAAAGTCGCCCCAAAGTTAAGCCCGCCTTGACGCGGGTTTGACGGGGTCGGCGGTTTGTGCGCGAAAATTCAGTATACATTCGCATACCACTTTCCCTCTCACCGAGTTTCCGTTATGACGCCCGCAACGACTCACGCCAAACACAAGGGGCCAGCCCATGACCAAGATTAAGGTAGAAAACCCCGTCGTCGAACTTGACGGCGACGAGATGACCCGCATCATCTGGGACTTCATCAAGAAGAAACTGATCCTGCCTTATCTGGACATCGATCTGCTGTATTACGATCTGGGCATGGAGGTTCGCGACGAAACCAACGACCAGATCACCATCGATGCCGCCGAAAAGATCAAGGAAATCGGCGTTGGCGTGAAATGCGCGACCATCACCCCCGATGAGGCGCGTGTCGAAGAATTCGGCCTGAAACAGATGTGGCGGTCGCCCAACGGCACCATCCGCAACATTCTGGGCGGCGTTGTGTTCCGCGCGCCGATCATCTGTTCCAACGTGCCGCGTCTGGTACCCGGCTGGACCAAGCCCATCGTCATCGGCCGCCACGCCTATGGCGACCAGTACCGCGCCACCGACATGAAATTCCCCGGCCCCGGCACACTGACGATGAAATTCGTCGGCGAAGACGGCACCGTGGACGAACGCGAAGTGTTCAAGGCCCCCTCGTCGGGCGTGTTCATGTCGATGTATAACCTCGACAGCTCGATCATCGATTTCGCCCGCGCCAGCATGAACTATGGCCTGAACCTGGGCTGGCCGGTCTATCTGTCGACCAAGAACACGATCATGAAACAGTATGACGGCCGCTTCATGGAGCTGTTCCAGCAAGTGTTCGACGAAGAATTCGCCGATAAGTTCAAGGCTGCCGGTATCACCTATGAACACCGTCTGATCGACGACATGGTCGCCTGCGCGATGAAATGGAACGGCGGCTTCGTCTGGGCCTGTAAGAACTATGACGGCGACGTACAGTCCGACACCGTGGCGCAGGGCTTTGGTTCGCTTGGCCTGATGACCAGCCAGCTGATGACCCCCGATGGAAAGATCGTCGAGGCCGAGGCCGCCCACGGCACCGTGACCCGCCACTATCGTCAGCACCAGAAGGGCGAAGAAACCTCGACCAACTCGATCGCGTCGATCTTTGCCTGGACCGGTGGTCTGAAACACCGCGCCAAGCTGGACGACAACGCAGCGCTGATGAACTTTGCCGAAACACTGGAAAAAGTCATCGTCGACACCGTCGAAAGCGGCTTTATGACCAAGGACCTGGCGCTGCTGGTCGGCCCGGATCAGAAATGGCTGACCACCATGGGCTTCCTTGAAAAGATCGCTGAAAATCTGGACAAGGCGCTGGCGGGCTGATCGCCTGACAGTTTGCGACTATGCGGGCGATGCGTTTGACGCGTCGCCCGTTTTCGTTCACGACCGGCCCTAGAAACCGCTTTATCTGGTGAACCCCATGATCATGCCGACCCGATCCAAGCCCCCAAAAGGCCACCACGAACCGCACCGGGCCACCAGCCACCGCTGGTACGAAGATGCGATCGCAATCGGGATGGGGACGATGATGTGCAGCTTTTCGGTGGCCCTGCTGACCCATCTGGGGCTTGTGACGGGACAGACCGCCGGGCTGGCGGTTCTGCTGTCCTATGTCACGTCATGGGGCTTTGGGCCGGTGTTTTTCGTGCTGAACATCCCGTTTTATATTCTGGCGTTTTTCCGGCTGGGGCTGAAATTCACCCTGAAAACCTTCATCGCGGTCGGGGTGGTGTCGGCGCTGATGCAGGTGATGCCATCGCTGGTCCGATTTGATCACCTTGACCCTTTTCTGGGGGCCATTCTGTCCGGTGTTCTGGCCGGTGCGGGGCTGTTGATCATCTTTCGCCACGGCGCCAGCCTGGGCGGCATCGGCGTGCTGGCGCTGTATATTCAGGAACGCACCGGATTCCGCGCCGGGTGGTTCCAGCTGGGCGTGGATGCGGTGATCTTTCTGGGCGCCGCTCTGGTGCTGGATCTGCGGCTGGTGGGGCTGTCGCTGCTGGGCGCGCTGATCACCAATGTCGCCATCGGCATGAACCACCGCAAGGACCGCTATATCGCGCGCTAGCGTCCCCGGTTGTGGGTGCGGGCGTACATCTGGGCGATCAACCGGCTGGCTGTTTTTTCGAACAGGCAGGGGATGACCGCGTGCACGGTGGCCGCGCATCCCGCCGCGAACAGTTTGATCGCAAACCCGCCGGCAAAGCGCGCATGTTCGATATAGGTTTCATCAACACTGCGCGGGTGGGTCAGAAAAACGCGTTCCAGCATGGGTAAGCTCCGATATTGTCCTGTGCCGGGCCAGATTAGGGGGCATCGGGCGAACAGATGTCCCAAATATGGAATGGTTTCGCTTGATATCGTGATAAATTCCCACTTTAGTTGCATATATGGAGAAATTCGACACCATAGACCGCCGAATCCTGACAGAACTGCAACGTGACGCCACCATCAGCCTGGAAGATCTGGGCGACCGCGCAGGCGTGTCGCGCAACGCCTGCTGGCGCCGGGTCAAAGCGTTAGAGGCCAGCGGCGTCATCAAAAAACGCGTGGCCCTGCTGGACCCTGCGGCGGTGGATCAGGCGCTGACCGTGTTTGTGCAGGTCCGCACCGCGGATCACGACGCGCAGTGGCTGCAGAAATTCGCCACCGCCACCCGCAGCATCCCTGAAATTCAGGGGGTCTATCGCATGACCGGCGATCTGGATTATCTGATCCGCATGCGCGTGCGCGATGTGGCCGAATACGACCGGCTGTACCAGAAATTGATCGAAAAGGTGAAACTGCGTGACGTGTCGGCCAGTTTCGTGATGGAAGAGATCAAGGAAACCACCGAGCTGCCGGTCTAGACCGGCGCCCTTGCCAACAGGACCCCGCTAATGCCGCTGCACTACATATACCTCACGCTGGCCATTCTGACCGAAACCATCGGCACAACCGCCCTGCAGGCCAGCCAGCAATTCACCCGGCCCCTGCCCTCGGTCATCGTGGTGGTGGGCTATGGGCTGTCGTTCTGGCTGTTGGCGCTGACGCTGAAATACATGCCCGTCGGCATCGTCTATGCGATCTGGTCGGGGCTGGGGATCGTGCTGATTGCGGCGATCGGCTTCGTGGTGTTCCGCCAGACCATCGATCTGGCGGCGATGGCGGGAATGGCGCTGATCATCGCCGGAATACTGGTTATTCACCTCTTCTCGGACAGCGCCACGCATTAAGGCTGGTCTTTTCTGCGGTTGCACGCTAATGCCCCGGCAACTCCTTAAAAGGCTGACCCAATGGACCTGCGTAATATCGCCATCATCGCCCACGTTGACCACGGCAAAACGACCCTTGTCGACGAACTGCTGAAACAATCCGGCACCTACCGCGAAAATCAAGCCGTGGCCGAACGCGCCATGGACAGCAACGATCTGGAACGCGAACGCGGGATCACCATTCTGGCCAAGGCGACCAGCGTGGAATGGAACGGCATCCGCATCAACATCGTCGACACCCCCGGCCACGCCGATTTCGGGGGCGAGGTTGAACGCATCCTCAGCATGGTCGACGGCGTTGTCCTGCTGGTCGATGCCGCCGAAGGGCCGATGCCGCAGACGAAATTCGTGACCTCCAAGGCACTGGCGCTGGGGCTGCGCCCGATCGTGGTGCTGAACAAGGTCGACAAACCCGATGCCGAACCCGACCGCGCGCTGGACGAATGTTTCGACCTGTTCGCCAACCTGGGCGCCGATGACGATCAGCTTGATTTCCCGTCGATGTATGCCTCGGGCCGCAACGGCTGGGCCGATATGGAACTGGACGGCCCGCGCAAGGATCTGGACGCGCTGTTCGATCTGATCGTGCGCCACGTCCCTGCCCCCAAGCAGGTCGAACACCGGGACGAACCGTTCCGCATGCTGGCCACCACCCTGGGTTCGGACCCGTTCATCGGCCGTATGCTGACCGGACGCGTCGAAAGCGGCGTTCTGAAACCGGGCGAAACCGTCAAGGCGATGGCCCGCGACGGCAGCCTGATCGAAAACTTCCGCGTCACCAAGATCACCGCCTTCCGCGGCCTTGGACAGCAACCGATTGACGAGGCCGAGGCAGGCGACATCGTATCGCTGGCCGGGATGGCCAAGGCCACCGTGGCCGACACCATCTGCGCCCCTTCCGTCACCGAGGCGATCCCGGCCCAGCCAATCGATCCGCCCACCATCACCGTAACCTTCGGCATCAACGACAGCCCGCTGGCCGGCCGCGACGGCAAGAAGGTGCAAAGCCGCGTCATCCGCGACCGCCTGATGAAAGAGGCCGAATCCAACGTCGCGATCAAGATCAGCGACACGCCGGGCGGCGAGGCCTTCGAGGTCGCGGGCCGCGGCGAACTGCAGATGGGCGTTCTGATCGAAAACATGCGCCGCGAAGGGTTCGAGCTGAGCATTTCGCGCCCGCAGGTTCTGTTCCGCGAAGAAGACGGCCAGCGTCTGGAACCGGTCGAAGAGGTCACAATCGACGTCGATGACGAATATTCCGGCGCCGTGATCGAAAAGATCACCGGCGTGCGCAAAGGCGAATTGGTGGAAATGAAACCTGCCGGGGTTGGCAAGACGCGGATCATCGCGCATGTGCCGTCGCGCGGGCTGATCGGCTATCACGGCGAGTTTCTGACCGACACCCGCGGCACCGGCGTTCTGAACCGCGTGTTCCACGAATGGGCCCCGCACAAGGGCCCGATCCCGGGACGGCGCGCGGGCGTGCTGATCTCGATGGAAAACGGCGTTTCGGTGGCCTATGCCCTGTGGAACCTGGAAGAACGCGGCAAGATGTTCATTGGCGCGCAGGAACAGGTCTATACCGGCATGATCATCGGCGAACACAGCCGCGACAACGATCTGGAAGTGAACCCGCTGAAGGGTAAAAAGCTGACCAACGTCCGGGCCAGCGGCACCGACGACGCGGTCCGTCTGACCACGCCGATCACCCTGTCGCTGGAAGAGGCGATCGCCTATATCGACGACGACGAACTGGTCGAGGTCACCCCCAACGCGATCCGGTTGCGCAAACGCTATCTGGACCCGCACGAACGTAAACGTCACGCCCGCGCGGCGGGCTGATCGCAACCGTCAAACAGTCTTCACTTGATATCTGGGCGGCATTTCGCGCACACTTCCCTTGGGGAGTGGATACGAAATGCCGGTCAGTTATTCGCAAGAAGATCTGAATGAACTGGTTTCGTTGGCTTATGCGTCGGCGCTGGAACCGTCGAAATGGGACTGGTTCATGGCCAGGCTGTCGCAGGTCGCGGGCAACATCAACGTCGTGTTGAACGGGCATGATGCCAATGCGGATCAGGCACTGGGTTTGATCCAGCACGGTTTCGATCCGGCCTTTATCGAAAGCTACAAAAGCTACTATAGCACCCTGAATCCCTGGGCTGCCCGGTTTCACACGCTGCCCATTGGGGTCGCTATCGCGTCAGGCACTGTTGTCGATCCGGCCGAGCTCAAGAAAACAGAATTCTATACCGATTGGATCCGACCGCAGGACGATATTATCTGCAGCGGCGGCGCCATTCTTATCAACACCGCCGATCAGATTGTCGCGCTTTGCTCTACAATCCGCGAAAAAGATCGCGACCGTTTGGAAAAACCTTGGCTGGAACTTGTGCAGTTCCTGGTGCCGCATTTGCAGCAAGCCTTTGAAATCAGAAAGACTATTGGCACAATATCGCTTGAAAACCGGATTTTTCGCGAAGGGATGGAGCCCGGTTTGACAACCGTGATTTCGATGGACCGCAACCGGCGTGTCCAGTTCCGCAATACCAGAGCCGCGCAAATGATCGAAGACGGCCATATCCTGCGCCGGTCCGCCGACGGCAAGGTCAGATTTGTCCAACCCGAAGCCGACCTTGTTCTGGCGAAAGCGATCCTTGATACCTCTGGCCGGGGTCCCACCGTGGCCGCGCCATTCTTTGCCTCGGACGCCAGCGGGCGGGCCTATACCTGCCGCGCGATTCCGTTTTCCGAAACCGATACGGCAACGCCGCTGCCCCTGCCCTTTGCCACGCCGGAAACCGTCTTGTTGCTGATTTCATCCAACGCCCCGCTGGGGTCACGCGAATCCCGGATGGATCGCGCATCGGCGGACGGGTAAGCGACTCAGATCTCTTCCAGAATCATCAGATCCCGTTCGGACGCGCCGCGAGCAAAGCTGAGCGCATGTTGGTAGCTGTCTGAATTGTAACAGGTCTCTGCCGCCTCCAGCGACGGGAACCGCGCCACGACGTTGCGCGGGCGGTCATTGCCCTCTAGCTGAACGTAGCGGCCACCGCGCGCCAGAAAAACGCCGCCATGTTCGGCAATCGCCTCGGTCGCCAGGGCGGCGTATTTGCCATAGGCCTCGTCGTCGGTCACATGCACATGTGCAATCCAAAGGGCTGTCATCCTATCCTCCTATCACGGCTTCGGCCGCTTTGATTGCGGCGTCGGCATTGGCGACATCCTTGCCGCCGCCCTGCGCCATGTCGGGGCGTCCGCCGCCGCCTTTGCCGCCCAGTTCGACCACGGCCGCCTTCAGCAGATCAACTGCCGACAGCCGGTCGGTCAGATCGCCGGTGACCCCTGCGGCCACGGCGGCCTTGCCGCCCGCATCGGCGATCAGCAATACCGCACCCGTCCCAAGGCGGGCCTTATGTTCATCGATCAGGCTGGGCAAATCCTTGCCCGATACGCCCGTCAGCACCTGCGCCACGAACTCTACCCCGTTGATCGTGCGCGATTCCGGGACCTCGGCCTGCGCGCCACCGGACATGGCAAGTTCGCGCCGCAGCTGGGCGACCTCATTCTGCAGGGCCCGGCGTTCATCGATCAGCGATTTCACGCGGTCCACGATTTCAGCCGGCTGCGCCTTCAGCGTGGTTGCCACCGTGCCCAACTGCCGCTGCTGCGCCACCAGATAGTCCAGCGCCGCCGCCCCGGTCAGCGCCTCGATCCGCCGGACCCCGGAAGACGAGGCGCTGTCGCCCAGAACGACGCACAGGCCAATATCTCCGGTCCGGGCGACATGGGTGCCGCCGCAAAGTTCGATCGACCAGGTTTCGCCATCGCTGCCCTTGCCGGTCGGTGCCTGGCCCATCGACACCACGCGCACCTCGTCGCCGTATTTTTCGCCAAACAGCGCCTGCGCGCCGATGGCACGGGCGTCATCGGGCGTCATGATCCGGGTTTCGACCGGCGTGTTCTGGCGGATAAAGGCGTTCACGTCCGCTTCGACCTTGGCCAGTTCGGCGTCGCTCAGCCCCTTGGCATGGCTGAAATCGAACCGCAGCCGATCCTCGGCGTTCAACGATCCGCGCTGTGCCACATGGTCGCCCAGCGTTTCGCGCAGCGCCTCGTGCAGCAGATGCGTGGCCGAATGGTTGCAGCGGATGGCACTGCGACGGGTGTGGTCGACTTCAAGTTTGACGGCATCTCCGACCTCTAACGTGCCGTGATCAACGGAGACGAAATGCCCGAAAAGGCCACCGGCAAATTTCTGAACGTCGCTGACGTGCCCAGTGAATCTTGCTTCCGAGACCTCATGCGAGCCTTCCAGAATCCGGACATAGCCGTGATCGGCGACCTGTCCGCCGGATTCGGCATAGAACGGCGTCTGGTTGCAAACCACCCAGGCCCCGGCCCCGCCGGTTTTCAGCGATTTGACCTCTTTCCCATCAGAAACGATTGCCAGAACAATACCTTCTGCGGTTTCGGTGTCATAGCCCAGGAAATCGGTCGCCTCATGCGCTTCGGCCAGATCGAACCAGATCGTGGCCTCTTTGCTGTCGCCTGATCCGGCCCAGGCGGCGCGCGCCTTGGCCTTCTGTTCGGCCATGGCCGCATCGAACCCGGCGACATCCACCGCCCGGCCCTTTTCGCGCAGCGCATCCTGCGTCAAATCCAGCGGGAAGCCATAGGTATCATACAGTTTGAACGCCGCCTGCCCCGGCAGATCACCGCCTTCCGGCAGCTTCTCCAACTCGTCATCCAGCAGTTTCAGCCCGCGGTCCAGCGTCTGAATGAAGCGGGTTTCCTCCAGCTTCAACGTCTCTTCGATCAGCGCCTTCGCGCGGCCCAACTCGGGATAGGCGCCGCCCATCTGGGTCATCAACGCGGGCACCAGACGGTGCATCAGCGGATCCTGCGCGCCCAACAGATGGGCATGCCGCATGGCCCGGCGCATGATCCGGCGCAGCACATAGCCGCGGCCTTCGTTGCTGGGCATCACCCCATCGGCGATCAGGAACGAGGTCGACCGCAGGTGATCGGCGATCACCCGGTGATGCACGTTCTTGTCGCCATAGGGATCAACATTGGTCGCATTGGCCGAAGCCTCGATCAGCGCCTTGAACAGATCGGTGTCGTAATTGTCGTGCTTGCCCTGCAACAGCGCGCCGATGCGTTCCAGCCCCATGCCGGTGTCGATCGACTGCATATCCAGCGCCTTCATAGACCCGTCTTCGAACTGTTCGTTCTGCATGAAGACAAGGTTCCAGATTTCGATGAACCGGTCGCCGTCTTCCTCGGCGCTGCCCGGAGGGCCACCCCAGATATGATCGCCATGATCATAGAAAATTTCGGTACAGGGACCGCAAGGGCCGGTCGGCCCCATCATCCAGAAATTGTCGCTGGTGGCGATGCGGATGATCCGGTCATCAGGCAGGCCCGCGACCTTTTTCCAGATATCGGCCGCCTCGTCATCGGTGTGATAGACCGTGACCAGCAGCCTGTCCTTGTCGATGCCGAATTCCTTGGTCAGCAGGTCCCAGGCAAAGGGGATCGCCTGTTCCTTGAAGTAATCCCCAAAGCTGAAATTCCCCAGCATTTCAAAGAACGTGTGGTGGCGCGCGGTATAGCCGACGTTGTCCAGATCGTTGTGTTTGCCCCCGGCGCGCACACATTTCTGCGCCGTCGTCGCCCGGGTGTAATCCCGCGTCTCGGCCCCGGTGAACAGATTCTTGAACTGCACCATGCCCGAATTCGCAAACATCAGCGTCGGATCGTTGCGGGGGACCAAGGGCGAACTTTCCACCACCTCATGATCGTTTTTCTCAAAGAAATTCAGAAAGGTGGACCGGATGTCATTCAGGCTTTGCATGTTGGCGCGGGTCTTTTGCAAGGGTTGGGTTATGTTCAGACCCGTTTAGCCC
The DNA here is from genome assembly GCA_947500775.1 of uncultured Paracoccaceae bacterium. GTDB lineage: Bacteria > Pseudomonadota > Alphaproteobacteria > Rhodobacterales > Rhodobacteraceae > CANMTD01. The sequence goes on along the minus strand of CANMTD010000002.1, from coordinate 158,719 downwards.
CCCCGGTCAGGGCTGTCCACAGCTTAGGAATGCGCCGTAAACTTGGGGCCGCCGCACGCCCCTGCCGGGAAGGTGGGGCAGATCATACGGTCGGTCTGTGTTTTTGTTGCGGGTGGGTCCGTCTTTGCCGGGCCAAGGACGCAGGTTGTGATCTGGTCGCGGGTGATCCCGATGTCGTTCAGCAACAGGTCCGACATCGATTTAAGCTCTGCGATGTCCCGTTGTCGGGCGCGCCACTTCTGGATGGTTTCAAAGATGCCAAGCAATACCATAGCGGTATTCCCTTCTACGTTTCTAAATGTCTGGTAATGAACATAGAGGTAGGCAAAAATTCGGCCGGGACAAGGGTCCCGGCCGTAAAATCAGCGACAGAAACGGGCGTCAGACTTCGACAACATCCCCGTCAACGGCGGGGGCGTCAAAATCCAGCCCATGCGCACCGCGAATTTTGTCCTCGATCTCATAGGCGATCTCGGGGCGGTCTTTCAGGAAGCTTTTGGCGTTTTCGCGCCCCTGCCCGATCCGTTCGTCGCCATAGGAAAACCACGACCCCGATTTTTCGACAACACCTGCCTTGACCCCAAGATCCAGCAACTCGCCGGTTTTCGAGATGCCTTCGCCATACATGATGTCGAACTCAACCTGTTTGAACGGCGGGGCCACCTTGTTCTTGACGACCTTGACCCGGGTCTGGTTGCCCACAACCTCGTCCCGGTCCTTGATCGCGCCGATGCGGCGAATATCCAGACGGACCGAGGAATAGAACTTCAGCGCATTGCCGCCGGTCGTGGTTTCGGGCGAACCGAACATCACGCCAATCTTCATGCGAATCTGGTTGATAAAGATCACCATGCAATTCGACCGCGCGATCGAGCCGGTCAGTTTGCGCATGGCCTGGCTCATCAGGCGGGCGTGCACGCCGACGCTGCTGTCGCCCATGTCACCTTCCAGTTCGGATTTCGGTGTCAGTGCGGCCACGGAATCGACCACCACCATGCTGACCGCGCCGGAACGGACCAGCGTATCGGTGATCTCAAGCGCCTGCTCGCCGGTGTCGGGCTGGGAAATCAGCAGCTCTTCCAGATTGACGCCAAGTTTCCGGGCATAGAGCGGGTCCAGCGCATGTTCGGCATCGACAAAGGCGCAAACGCCGCCTTTTTTCTGCTCTTCAGCAACGCAATGCAGCGTCAGCGTGGTCTTGCCCGAGCTTTCCGGGCCGTAAATTTCGATGATCCGGCCTTTCGGCAAACCGCCGATTCCCAGGGCGATATCCAACCCCAGAGACCCGGTCGAGGTTGATTCGATCTCGGCAATCGGATTGGCACCGCCAAGCTTCATGATCGAGCCCTTGCCGAACTGACGTTCGATCTGTGCCAGCGCCGAATCCAGCGCCTTTTGTTTGTCGGAACTACGTTTGTCTGCCATATCGAGAAGGTTCGCCGTCGCCATTGTTTGCATCCTTATTCCACACCCGAGCCCGGGCGGCAATGATTGCTCTTGTTCGCCTCTTGTTCTCACCCTTATGAGTACAAAAAGAGAACTTTTCAACAAATTTTTCTTAACCTCATCTTCTTCCGGCCTTGGTTAAAGAGTAGTTTACGAAACAGATAAAAATCGCGGTGTTGAGGATCGGGTAGCGGTATGATGGTTTTCTGGAAGGCCGGGCTGGTGTTTCTGGCGGTTCCCAAGACAGGTACTCAGGCCTATGCGGCCGCCCTGGCCGATCAAGCGGATATCGTCATCCGCCACCCCCCCGGCCTGAAACACACCTCTGCCCGGAAATACCGCAGGAAATTGCTGCCCTATCTTGATCCCGGTCGATCGGCCAAACTGTCGTTGCTGGCGGTCATCCGCGAACCGGTTGACTGGCTGGGCAGCTGGTACCGCTACCGCAGTCGCCCACATCTGTCCGGGCACCCGAATTCCACCGAAGGGATCAGCTTTGACCAGTTTGTCGAGGCCTATCTGGCACCGGATCAACCGGCCTTTGCCTCGCTGGGGTCTCAGGCGCGGTTCGTGTCGAACGGCGCGGGGAAAGTGATCGTCAACCACCTGTTTTCTTATGATAATCAGGCCGGGTTGAACGATTTTCTGACGGCCCGGCTGAAGGTCGATATTTCTTTGGATAAGGTGAATGTGTCGCCAAGGCGGACGCTTCAACTGTCGCCTGCGTTGCGCGATCAACTGGAAACAACATACGCGCCCGATTTCGCGCTTTATCGTGCTTTGCGGGATGCGGAAACCAGTGCTGACTAGTGTGATCAGTGCATTTGTTCGTGCACGGTGGTCGTCAATTCGGTCAGCGAAAACGGCTTTGGCAGGAACACCGAATTGGGAATGCGCGCCTGCGTATCGGCAAAGGAATCCTCGGCATATCCAGAGACGAAAACCACCCGCGTATCGGGATGATCGACCAAAGCCTGACGTACCCAGGTGGGTCCGTCCATGCCCGGCATGACCACATCGGTGACGAAGACATCAACATTGATGTCACTGTCGCTGAGCGCCTGCAGCGCCTCTTCTGCATTGCCTGCCTCCAGCACGGTGAACCCGCGCATCCGCAAGGCGCGCGATGCAAAGGCCCGCACCGGCGCCTCGTCTTCCACCAAAAGAACCACGCCTTCGCCGCTACGAGGACCGTCAGAGGGGACGGCGGCATCCGGTATCGTGACCTGTGCAGGCGGTGCCGACTCAGTGGTTTCCGGGATATCGTCAGGGGCTGATATTTCCCCTTCCAATTCAGCCGCTACATCCTGCGATACATGCGTGGTGTCAGCATCGACAGGTGGGTCTTCGGACAGAGCGACCGGATCGGGGTGTTCCGACAATTCATCAGACAATTCGCTGAAGATATTGCCAAGCATCTTGTCGTCATTGTCTTGCGGAATCTGATCCGTGCCCTCCAGAATCAACACGTCCTGCATCGGATCAAAATCGACCGGTGGCTGCGTTGCCGCAACGGCCTGAGCCTCGCGCGCCGGGAAATAAAGGGTGAAACAGGTCCCCGACCCCACCACGCTGTCGACAAAGATGAACCCGCCGCTTTGTTTGACGATCCCATATGCGGTGGACAATCCCAGCCCCGTGCCCTTGCCGGTTCCCTTGGTCGTGTAAAACGGTTCGAAAATCTTGTGCAGTTTGCTGGCCGGGATACCGTGGCCTTCATCGACGACCCGGATCACAACATAGGGCCCGGGGGACACCACGGCGCGGTCCCGGCGCAATTCTTCGGTCAGGCTGTACATTGTCGTTTCAATGCGGATCTCGCCCCCGTCGGGCATCGCATCGCGTGCGTTGACCACAAGGTTCATGATCACCTGCTCCAATTGCCGCTTGTCGGCCCGGATCGGCGACAGCGCCGGATCATGGGCCAGCGTCAGGGTCACACGTTCACCAACCAGCCGGTTCAGCAGATGGGTCAGATCGGTCATGGTATCGCGCACGTCCAGCGGTGCGGGGCGCAGGGTCTGTTTGCGCGAAAAGGCCAGAAGCTGGCCCACCAGACTGGCCGCGCGGTTGGCGTTTTGATGGATCTGGATCAGGTCACCATAGTCCGGATCGCCCTGATCGCGCCGCAGCAGCAACAGATCGCAATGACCCGAAATCGCCGTCAGCAGGTTGTTGAAATCATGCGCAACACCACCGGCAAGCTGGCCGATCGCCTGCATTTTCTGGCTTTGCACAAATTGCGCCTCAAGCGTTTTCAGCTCGGTCGCGTCATGCAGCACCGCAACGACCCCGGCCTCGCCATCTTCGATCAGCCGTTCAAGGGTGATCTGCAAGAACACCTCGCCTTCATCCCGCACGGCGCGCAGCACCTCGGCCGGGTTGGCGACGCGATCCTCGATCACGTCTTCGATCCAATCCAGAACCGAGCGCCCCAGACCTTCGACACAATCGCTGAAATTCGCCTCTCCGCGCGCGACGGGCAGCAAATCCCGCGCCAGCCGGTTGGCCATGACAATGGTGCCATCCCGCGCCACTTTCATCAGCGCGACCGGCAAGGCGTCAAAGAACTGATCGTCCAGCGTGCCGGACGCCTCTTCCCCGCCTACCGGGAAAAAGTAAATCTCGCGCCGCCCGCTGCGGCCTGCAATTTCGACGACACGGGCCGAAATGGGGCCGTCTTCGCCCATCACCGTTGTCACATTGCCCGATTTGAGCGGACCACCGGAAAAGACATGATCCAGGCTTTTGGGACGTCCGCCCAACACCCTGCGGGCCGCTTCGTTCATGAACAGAACCGTACCGTTGCGCCCCACGGTCAGCACCGGCAGGCTGAGCGTTTCGGCACCGCGGCCATCGCGCCGATCCTCAATCTCGTCAAATCGCCAGTAAAAGGCCCGTTCGTGAAACCTGTGCACCGAAATCCGCACGTGCCCGCGGCGGGTGACCACATCTTCCTGCGCCGCCCCCTGTGCCTGCGCGCGGTTCTGCACCCGAAAGATCACCGCCGAGGGGTTGGCGAACATTTCGCCCAGGGCCCGGGTCAGAATCTGTTCGCCGTCGCTGCCGAACCGGCTGTGCGCCGCGGCATTGCGATAAAGAACGCGGCCATCTTCATCGGTGGCAAAGCCGGGCGCCTCTTCTGCGGCTGAAAACTGTTCTGCCATCTGGGCCGCATCCAGCTGGACCCGCCGCCCCTGTGACGCGATCAAACGCAACAACAACACCAGCGCCGTCAGCGTGCCCGCGCTGGACAGCAGGGCGATCTGTATGACCGGCGTCGCGACAAAGAAACTGCCCGCCGCCAGTGCCACTGCGGCCAGCAACACCAGCCCGACCTGTGGTGACAGGGCCGAAGCCGAGGATTTGAGCTGTTCAGACAGGGGCGCCGGTCGCGACACGTTCTTCCTCCAAAGCGATTCGAGTACACCGCATTTCCGCGCGATAAGGTTAAGCGCGGCTTAAGATGAAGAATAAGGCAACCTTTGGTTGTCTAAAATAGAAATTACACGCGCTGCAATTGGGCAACATAAAACCCGTCACCGCCATCCAGCGGTGTCAGGCGTTTTTCACCGATGCAGGACCAGCCCTCGTGGCCGGACAGAAAGCCATCGATCTGCGCGCGGTTTTCGGCCTCAAGCAGGGAGCAGGTCAGATAGGCCAGCACCCCGTTTTCAGACACCAGCGGCGCGGCCTGCGCCAAAATCTGGGCCTGAGTGTCGCACAGCGCGTCCAGATCGGCCTGAGAAAACTGCCATTTCGCCTCGGGGCTGCGCCGCCAGGCGCCGCTGCCCGAACAGGGCACATCGCAGAACACCAGATCGAAGGGCGCGGCCTGCGCCAGGTCATCCGTTGCCAGCACCGTCACCGATACCCCTGCCCGGCTGGCACGCTCCGGCAGGTCGCGCATCCGTTGCGGCAAGGCGTCATGGGCGTGGTATTGCGCCGCGACGCGGCCCGCCAAGGCCAGCGTCTTGCCGCCGCCGCCCGCACAGAAATCCAGCACCTTCTGTCCTTCGGACAGGGGCAAAAGATCGCTGACCGCCTGCGAGGCGGCATCCTGCACCTCGACCCAGCCGTCCCTGAACGGCTGCGACAGTTGCACCTTGCGGGGGTTGGTCAGCACCTCGATCGCGGTGGGGGACAGGTCGTGGGGTCGCGCGCCGATCCCCTCTGCCGCCAGCGCCTTCAGGGCGTCGTCGCGGGTGGACAGGCGGCTGTTGACCCGCAGGAACAGCGGCGCGCGGTGGCGCAGGGCCTGCATCACCGGCAGGAAATCCGCGCCCAAAGCATCGCGCAAGGCGGGCGCCAGCCAGTCGGGGCAATCATGGGCAACCAGTTCCGGCAGGTCCTGCAGGCTGCCGGTCACCGCACGTTCCGCCTCGGTCAGGGCAGATGGGCCATAGCCATCGCCGGTAAAGATCGTGGCCGGATCGGTGCCCGCGGCCCGCAACAGCCCAAGGATCAACCCGCGCCCATCCTGCGCCCCGCCAAGCGCCGCATAGGACCGGCGGCAACGCAGCGCGTCAAAAACGTGATCCCTGATCTGCGCGCGATCCTTGGACCCGGCATAGCGGTTCTTGCGGGCCCATGTGGTCAGGGTCTTTTCCGCAGGCGCGCCGTCAAGGATGGTATCAAGCAGATCAATCGCGGCAGACAGGCGGGCGGCGGGCGTCATGCGAGGGTCTTTCGGTTGTGGCGCGCCCTGCCAGAGCGCGCCCGGATTTTACATCAACAACGACTTGCAAGCCATTGTTTATCCAAGACGATAGTTCGGGCTTTCCCGGGTGATCTGAACGTCATGCACATGGCTTTCCTTCAGCCCGGCGCCGGTGATCCGGACAAAGCCGCTGTTGGTGCGCATTTCCTGCACCGTGGCGCTGCCGGTGTATCCCATGGCCGCGCGCAGACCGCCGACCAGCTGGTGAATGACCGCGCCCGCCGATCCCTTGTAGGGCACCTGCCCTTCGATACCTTCGGGCACCAGCTTGTCGCTGGCCGCATCCTTCTGGAAATAACGATCCGCCGAGCCGCGCGCCATGGCCCCCAGCGAACCCATGCCGCGATAGGATTTGAACGACCGGCCCTGATACAGGATCACCTCGCCCGGGCTTTCGTCGGTGCCGGCGATCATGCTGCCGACCATGGCGCAAGAGGCGCCCGCCGCAATCGCCTTGGCAAAATCGCCCGAGAACTTGATCCCGCCATCGGCAATCACCGGGGTGTCGGTTTCGCGGGCGGCCGCCGCGCAATCCATGATCGCGGTCAACTGGGGTACGCCGACCCCGGCCACCATCCGCGTGGTACAGATCGAGCCCGGCCCGATGCCGACCTTGATCCCATCCGCGCCCGCGCCGATCAGTGCGCGCGTCGCCTCGCCCGTCGCAACGTTGCCCGCCACGACCTGCACATGGTTCGACAGTTTCTTGACCCGTTCGACGGCAATCGCCACGCCTTCGGAATGGCCATGGGCGGTGTCGATGACGATCAGGTCGCAGCCCGCGTCGATCAGCGCCTCAGAGCGTTCAAAGCCTGCGTCCCCCACCGTGGTGGCCGCCGCCACCCGCAGACGGCCCAGATCGTCCTTGCAGGCCTGCGGGTTCAGCACCGCCTGTTCGGTATCCTTCAGCGTCAGCAGGCCGGTCAGCTTGCCCGCCCCGTCGGTGACCAGAAGCTTTTCGATGCGCCGCGCGCGCATCAGGCTTTTGGCTTCGTCCAGATCGGCCGGTTCGGTCAGAACCGCCAGGTTATCCGCGCTCATCATCACGCTGACCGGCGTCTTGTCGTCGTCGGCGAACCGCATGTCGCGGTTGGTAACGATCCCGACGACCCGGCCGGTTTCGTCCACCACCGGGAAACCGGTGAAATTATACCGTTCGATCAACGCCTTGGCATCGGCCAGCGTCTGATCGGGGCGCAGGGTGATCGGGTTATAGACGATACCGCTGACAAAGCGTTTGACCCGGCGCACGTCGCGGGCCTGATCCTGCACGGTCAGGTTGCGGTGGATCACGCCCATCCCGCCGGCCTGCGCCATGGCGATGGCCATGCGCGCCTCGGTCACGGTATCCATCGCTGAACTCAGCAGCGGGATATTCAGCGCGATATTCTTGGTGACAAATGTCGCTGTATTGGCCGTGGACGGCAATACGGAACTGGCTGCGGGGACCAGCAGAACATCGTCAAAGGTAAGTGCCTCGCGAATCTCCATTGGGCGGCTCCTTGGGAGTTTTCGTTTGGCGCTTCCCTATTTCACGGGCGCGGGCAAAAGGAAAGGGCAAAAGCCCGATCAGGCGACAGCGGCGTTGGTCGTCGCGGCCAGACCGCCCTTGGCCCAGCCCTGCAATACCTTGACCGCGATCACCGCGTTGACCCCGGTCGCCAGCACCAGCAGCACCGCGCCTGACAGTTCGAACACCACGCCCTGTCCGGCTGCCGCCAGCGTCAGGCACATGCCCGCACAGGCCGCGATCGGAAAGGTGAACGCCCCCCACAGCGCGCTGAACCCGGCCACCGTCAGATACCGGGCCCGCACCAGCAGAACTGCCAGAATGCCCAGTGCGACGATGCCCCAGCCCAGCGCCATCTGCGACCAGCCCAGCATGGTGGCCACGGTGCCGAACAGGCTGGCCGGGGCCAGATGGATCGCCAGCATCGGGCGCAGCGGCGGCGGCGGATCGCGGCGCATCAGCTGCAGCACGCTGCCGCCCCAGATGACCAGCGCGGCGACCACCGCAAAGACAAACAGCCAGACCGACAGCGTGTGATACCCCAAGGGCAACGCGCTGAGCGGGGCCAGGATGACGCCGACGAAGCTCAGATGCCAGATCGGCGTGATCTGCCGCTGTTCGACCGGACCCTTGATCAGCGTATAAAAGACCAGCGCGGCCAGACCGATATGGCAGGCCAGGCCGAAAAACAGGGTGCCCGTGGCCAGCGACGGCGAAAACGGCACCAGCGCGGCGGCCAGCAGCAGCATCGATGTGGTCATCGCCGACAACCCGCCCCGCCCCGGCAGGACCTTCAGATCGTCCAGCACCACGCCGGGGCGCCGCGACAGTTTGATCGCGTACACCAGCACGCAGAACACGAACAACAGTGTGATCGCCCCCAGCATCAGATCGGCAATGGCCGCAGGCGTGAAAAACGCGGCCTCGGCCCGGCGCCAGGCCACGCCCAGCCCCAGAAGGCCCAGAACCGGCGGAAAGATCGCCGGGGGCACCGCCTGTCCGAATTTGTGTTTTGCCGGTAACTTGAACATCGCTGGTCTCCTTGTCGGGGTCAGCGATACACCGGCGTGGCCGTACTGACGAGCCGAAAGATAGTCGCAGCGAACGGCGTCGTCACCAGTTCGTGACACGAAATGACTTGGCCAAGCTCGCCGCAGCGGGGAAGCTTTGGCATGACCTCAGGGGGAGGAGAAGCGCCATGCGCGTTCTTGCGTATCTTTGTGCCGTTTTCATTGCCGCCACCAGTCCCGCCACGGCGCAGGACCTGCTGGGCAACGTCGATCTGTCGTCGCCACGCTGGCACGAGGCTGAACTGACCCGCGAAGAGGTCGCCGCCGCCGCCAAAACCGGCACCGATCTGTCCCGCAAAAGCCTGAATGGGCTGGATCTGTCCGGGCTGGATCTGTCGGGCATAAACCTGCGCGCCGCGCGCCTGTTGAAAACCGACCTGTCGGGCGCCGATCTGACCGGGGCCATTCTGGATCAGGTCTGGATGCTTGAGGCGAAACTGGACGGCGCCGACCTGACCGGCGCGTCGCTGTTTCAGGCGCAGTTGCGCGGCGCAAGTCTGGTTGGCGCAAACCTGACCAACGCCCGGCTTGCCGCCGATCTGACCAAGGCGGATATGACCGGCGTCATCGCGCGCGGGGCCAATTTCGCACCCGACATGCAAAATCAGTCGATGGGCCTGATGCGCGGGGTTCTGACCTCGGCCAAGCTGACCGGCGCCGACCTGAGCGGGGCCGACATGTCGCGCGTCGTGCTGGAGTTTGCCAAGATGCACGATGTCCGGCTGACCGGCACCAACCTGTCGGGGGCGGAAATGGCGGGGGCCAATCTGACCGGGGCGCAGATCGCGGATGCGGATTTCAGCGACGCCGATGTCACCTCGGCCGTGCTGAAGGATATGAACGGCGGCGCCGGGGATCTGAAAACCATCGTCAAGAACGGCGACCGCGCCTTTTGGAAATAGCGGCGGCGCTCAGACCTCGGCCCTGGTGACCTTGGCAAGCTGGCGCAGCCCCTGCGCCAGCACCGCCACATCCGCGCCAACACCCAGAAATCCGACCCCCAGATCGCGGTAATAGGCGGTCTTCGCCGGATCGAAGGTCAGGATACCCGCAACCTTGCCCGCCGCCTGTATCCGGGTGATCGCATCCTCGATGGCGGCCACGACCTCGGGCGCGTCGGGCTGACCGGGGTACCCCATGTCCGCCGACAGGTCCGCAGGCCCGATGAACAGCACATCGGCGCCGTCAATGGCGGCGATCGCTTCGATATTGCGCAGCGCTTCGGCGCTTTCCAGCTGAAGCATCACGCAAATCTGGGCGTCGGCGGTGGCGACATAATCGCGCACCCCGCCGAAATCGGCGGCCCGGCCAAGGCTTGCCCCCATGCCGCGTATACCCTGCGGCGGGTAACGCGTGGCGCGCACGATGGCCAGCGCCTGCGCGGCGGTATCGACCATCGGCACCATCACCGATTGCGCGCCCAGATCCAGCACCTGTTTCAGCATCCAGTCTTCGCCCGCAGGCACCCGCACCACCGGATGTGCGTCCCGCCCCGCCATGGCGGCCAATTGCGTGCGGATCGCCATAATATCATAGGGTGCGTGTTCGCCGTCGATCAGGCACCAGTCGAACCCGACCCCGGCGGCCAGCTCGGCGGTCAGCGGCGATCCGATCCCCAGCCACAGGCCAATCTGCATCTTACCGCTGGCGAATGCGGCCTTCAGTCCGTTCAGGGGTGCGGGCATGGGGGTCTCCTGTTTCAATCCGCGCAGGGTTTCACGACATCGGGCGCGGGTCCAGCCCCTTTGACGCGCCACGGCCTGACGCCCAAGCTGCTCTGATATCTCACTTTAATATGACGATGGACAATTTCTTCGTTGGTATCGCGCACAAGCCGACGTAGTCTTTCGCGCAGAACGCACTAGGTGCGTGTAACACCATGGGAGGATACCTGATGAAACATCTTTTGGGCAAAGCCACCGTCGCGGCTTTGGCAGTCACATTCGCGACCGAGGCTGCGGCCACGGAATGGAACGTTTCGGTCTGGGGCAAACGCCGCGCCTTTACCGAGCATGTGGAAAAGCTGGCCGAACTGGTCTCTGCCAAGACCAACGGCGAATTCACGATGAATATCTCCTACGGCGGCCTGTCCAAGAACCGGGAAAATCTGGACGGTATTTCGATCGGTGCGTTTGAAATGGCGCAGTTCTGCGCGGGCTATCACCGCGACAAGAACCCGTCGATCACCGTTCTGGAACTGCCCTTCCTGGGGGTCAGCAGCCTTGAGGAAGAGCGCAAGATTTCCATGGCGATCTATGGTCATCCCGCCGTTCAGGCCGATCTGGCGCGCTGGAACGCGACCCTGCTGATGCCCTCGCCCCTGCCACAGTATAATTTCGTCGGTGTTGGCGATGCGCCGACCACTCTGGCCGATTTCAAAGGCCTGTCGGTCCGGGCCACCGGCGGCATCGGCGATGCGATGACGGCTGTCGGCGCGGTGCCCACCTCCATGTCGGCCACCGAGGTCCGTCAGGCGCTGGACAGCGGCGTGGTCAAGGCCGTCAGCTTTGCCCCCCACGCGCATATGTCCTTTGGCACCATCGAAACCGGCAAATGGTGGACGACCAACCTGAACCCCGGCACGGTGAACTGCCCGGTGGTGGTCAACACCGACGCGCTGAACGCCCTGTCGGATGGCGAACGCGAGGCGCTGTTGGGATCGGTTGACGAGGCGCTGGATTACTACATCGACTTCTACAACAACAACACCATGAACGCATGGGGGCCCGCGCTGGACGAACGCGGCATTCAGCAGGTCACCTTCGCGGACGCGGAGATTGCCGCGTTCAAAGAGGCCGCTGCCGGTCCCGCCGCGGCTGCCTGGATTGCCGACAATACCGCCAAAGGCCTGCCCGCGCAGGAACTTTACGATTTTGTCACCGGCATGATCGGTCAATAAAAACGACACATCGCAACAGGCTGTCCCGCCCGCCGGGGCAGCCTTTTTATTGGGGAGGGGATGATGGCAGGTCTTTCATCTGTAATGACGGACGACAGCGCGCTCAGCCGTGCCGACCAGACACTGTACAAGCTTGAAAGCCTTCTGGCGCTGATCAGCGGTCTGGCGGTGTTTTCGCTGATGGTGCTGGCGGTGTTTTCGGTGTCGGGGCGCAACTTTTTCGGCGCGCCGCTGCCCGGATATGTCGACTGGATCGAACAGGCGATGCCGCTGATTGCCTTCATGGGCGTGGCCTATACCCAGCGCGACGGTGGCCATATCCGCATGGATATTCTGGTGGGCGCGCTGCGCGGGCGGGTCCTGTGGGCGGCGGAATTCATCACCACGCTGGCCATCCTGATCCTGATGATCCTGCTGGTCTGGGGCACCTGGGCGCATTTCCAGCGCAGTTTCGATTTCGGATCCCCGATGTGGAGCCGGGACAGTTCGATGGATATCGCGCTGCCGCTGTGGCCCGCGAAACTGCTGGCCCCGGTTGCGTTTTCCGTGCTGTGCCTGCGGCTGGTGCTGCAGCTTTGGGGGTACGGGCGGGCCTTTGTGCTGGGCCTTGTCGAACCTGTCGCCGTGCCGCTGGTGCAATCGGCCGCCGAACAGGCCGCAGCCGAGGCCGAAACCGTGTCTGACGCAAATGACGAAGGGGCGCGGTGATGGAACCGATTGAAATTGGTATCTGGGTGTCCTTGGGGATGCTCGCGCTGGTGGTTCTGGGCATGCGCGTGGCCTTTGCCGCCGCCTTTGCCGGCATGGTCGGGCTGATCTGGATTTTCTGGGCCAAAAAGGGCTATGACCCCGCCGATTTCGGCTGGGCGCTGACCATCGCGGCCAAGACTGCGGGGCAAGTGCCCCATTCCAAGGTGTCCAGTCAGGCGCTCAGCCTGATCCCGACCTTCATCCTGATCGGCTATCTGGCTTATTACGCGGGGCTGACCAAGGCGCTGTTCGAGGCCGCCAAACGCTGGGTCGGCTGGTTGCCGGGCGGCTTGGCGGTGGCCACGGTTTTCGCCACCGCAGGCTTTGCCGCCGTATCCGGCGCCTCGGTCGCCACGGCGGCGGTCTTTGCCCGGATCGCCATCCCCGAGATGTTGAAAATCGGCTATGACAAACGCTTTGCCGCAGGGGTGGTCGCCGCGGGCGGCACCCTGGCCAGCCTGATCCCGCCCTCGGCCATTCTGGTGATCTATGCGATCATCGTCGAACAGGACGTGGGCAAGCTGTTGCTGGCGGGGTTCATTCCGGGCGTGGTCTCGGCGCTGATCTATGGCCTTCTGATCATCGGCCTGGCGCTGGTGCTGCCTAATTTCGGCCCACCGGTCAAAGGTTTCACCTGGGGACAGCGGTTGCGCGCCCTGCCCCCGGCGCTGCCGATCCTGTTCGTGGTCGTGACCATCATCTTCTTCGTCTACAACCCCTTCGGCGGCGATGCCTGGGGCACCCCGACCGAAGGCGGCGCGATCGGTGCCTTTGTCGTGTTCTGCATGGCGGTCTGGAACGGCATGCGCTGGCGGCAGCTGCGCGACGCGTTGCTGGAAACCGCGAAACTGGCGGTGATGATCTTCACCATCATCTGGGGCGTGCTGATCTATGTGCGGTTTCTGGGCTTTGCCGGTCTGCCAAGCGCCTTTTCCGACTGGATCACCGGGCTGGATCAATCGCCGATGCTGACGCTGGTGCTGATCCTGCTGGCCTATGCGGTGCTGGGGATGTTCATGGATGCCATCGGCATGCTGCTGCTGACCCTGCCGGTGGTCTATCCCGCCGTCATGGCGCTGAACGGGGGCGAATTCGTATCCGCCGCCGACAGCGCCTTTGGCATGTCGGGGCCGATGTGCGCGATCTGGTTCGGCATTCTGGTGGTCAAAATGGCCGAGTTCTGCCTGATCACGCCCCCCATCGGGTTGAACTGTTTCGTGGTGGCGGGTGTACGCGATGACATCAGCGTGCAGGACGTGTTCAAAGGCGTGACCCCGTTCTTCATCGCCGATGCGGTGACCATCGCGGTGCTGGTGGCCTTTCCCGCCATCGTGCTGTGGCTGCCATCGCTGGCGTGACCCATCCGCCCGATCCGGGTAACGAGAGAACCGTCGGGGCCAGGGCGCGCGCTTTGGCCCCGGTGCCCAGTTTGAACCGGGCCAGACCGGGGGTGTCTTCGGTATTCAGCGCGCCCAGATCCAACCGCGTGATACCCCGCCGCCGCAACGCGCAGATCGCATGCCACATCAATGCGTTATGGGCCGAGGCTGCCCGCCCCTCCTCCCCCGACCAACCGATGTGATAGCTGGCGCCGGGCGCGTGCAGCAAAAACAGCATCGCCGCCAGCATCCGCCCCTTTCTGCGGGCAACATAGAGACGCCAGCCCTCCGGCGCCTGTTCGGCCCAGGCGCGGGTGAACGCGGCAGGCAGCGCGCCATACCCGCGATGCTGGCGCTGCGCGGCCTCTTTGCGCAACAGCGGTTCCAGATCATGTTCTTCGGTGATGGTCAGACCCGCCCGCCCGGATGCCACCAGCCGGTTGCGCCATTTGCCCGCCAGACCGGCGCGCAGGGCCTCTTCGTTCGGTGTCAGGTCCAGCTCGGCGATATGCGCCGCCGTCATCAGCGGCACCCCCCCGCCGCCCGCCCGTTCCGGCGTTGCGATCAACACCTTGGGGCCACGCGCGGGCAGGCTGCGGCGCAGGGCGGTCAGGATGCCCGCAGGACCGCCCCCCGTCAGAACCGGGCCACGGGTCAGTAACGCCCGCGCCCCGAACCGCCCCGGCGCGACGATCACCTGCGCCAGCCCCACCGGCCGCCCGGCCTGAAAAATCCGCGCCCGCGCCACCTGACGCCCCAGCCGTTCGGCGACCGCGCCATAGGCCCAGCTTTGCTGCAACGGCACCGGCGCGGGTCCGAAAGCGGCGTGCCAGTCATCGGCGCTCAGGGCGTTCCATTCGATCTGCATCCCCCACCTTAACCCGATGGAAACTTAAGGGCGGCTTAACTGCCCCCATGAAACAGCACAAAGACACCGTGATGGGCATCCACGCCCCGCCACCGCGCCCGACGCTTTGGGCCGCACTTCTGCTGGCCCTTGGGCTAAGCGCGCTGTTTTTATCCGCGCTGGGGCTTTGGCAGGTGTTCGGCCCCTAGGCAATCGGCGGCATCCGGGGAACACTTCGAACCCGTTCTTTCGACCAAATGTTAGCGGTCACTTGAAGACTGTCCCCAAACCGTCTTATCACGCAGTGACGTGTGCATCAGCCCACAGACCTGACCGGAGACCGCCATGCCCCCCGCCCTGTCCACAGCGCCCCCCTCTCTGGTGGCCGATATCGGCGGAACCAATACCCGGATGGCGCTGACGACCGGCGACGGCTATCTGGCCGACACGGTGCGGCGCTATAAAAACGCCGAACACCCGGGGTTCGAAGATGTCGTCAAACACTACATGGCCGATCAGGGGCTGACCCGGACCGGGGGCATCTGTGTCGCGCTGGCGGGTCCCGTGCGCGATGGATATGGGCAGATGACCAATCTGGACTGGACCATCGCCGCGCCGGTTCTGGCGCAGGTCGCGGGCACCGACCGGGTGGCCGTTCTGAACGACCTGCAGGCGCAGGGCCATGCGCTTGGCCATCTGGCGCCCGGCATGGTGCAGGATATCAAACCCGGCGCGACGGCGGCGGCGCAGGCCACCCGTCTGGTGGTCGGCATCGGCACCGGGTTCAACATCGCGGTGGTGCTGGACACCGGCACCGGCCGCCACGTGACCCCATCTGAGGCGGGCCACACCATCCCACCGATCCAAACCAGCGACGAGCTGGCGCTGGCGAAATTCGTGGCCCACGACGGCCACACCGCAGTCGAGGAACTGTTATCCGGCCGGGGGCTGGAAAACATTCACGCCTGGGTCACTCACCGCGCGGGCGGATCGGGGCGCAGCAGTGCCGCCGATATCATGACCGCCCTGTCGGATCAGGACCCGGCCGCACAGGAAACCCTGCGGATATTCACCCGGCTGCTGGGCCAGCAGGCCGGTGATCTGGCGCTGCTGACCCTGCCGTTCGGCGGCATCTATCTGGTCGGCGGGGTCGCGCGGGCCATCGCGCCACATCTGGCCGACAACGGCTTTGCCGCCGCCTTCCGCGACAAGGGCCGCTTTGCCGACTTCATGGACGCCTTTCCGGTACAGCTGGTCAACGACGACTATGCCGCGCTGACCGGCTGTGCGATGTATCTGGCCAAGGCCTAGCGCGGCGCCAGACGGATCGCGCCGTCCAGACGGATCACGCTGCCGTTCAGCATGTCGTTTTCGCAGATCTGCTGAACCAGTTGGGCATATTCATCCGGTTCGGCCAGACGCGCGGGGAACGGCACCTGCGTGCCAAGCGAGTCCTGCACCTCTTGCGGCAGCCCCTGCAGCATCGGCGTCAGGAACAGCCCCGGCGCGATGGTCATGACCCGCACCCCATCGCGCGACAGATCGCGCGCCATCGGCAGGGTCAGCCCGATCACCCCACCCTTGGAGGCCGCATAGGCCGCCTGCCCGACCTGCCCTTCGTACCCCGCAACCGAGGCGGTCATCACGATCACCCCGCGCCCACCGTCGCCGGTCACCGGGCCGGCAGCGGCCATGCCCGCCGCCGCGATGGAGCCGGCGAAAAACGTGCCATTCAGGTTGATCGATACGGTGCGGGCGAAAAGGGCCGGGTCATGCGGTTCGCCCTTGGACTGGGTTTTCTGGCCCGGCGCGATACCGGCACAGCAGACCAATATCCGTTCCTGCCCCTGGGCCGCACGCGCCTGATCGAAGCCAGCGGCCAGGCTGTCGTAATCCGACACATCGACCTTGCAGAACACGCCGTCAAGCTCTTGCGCCACGGCCTGCCCGGCCTCTTCGTTCAGATCGAAGATCGCGACCCGCACGCCCGCCGCCGCCAACCGCCGCGCCGTCGCCGCACCCAGACCCGAGCCGCCACCGGTGACCACCGCCGCCAAAGAGCTGTCCAATTTCATCGCCGTATCCCTTATGCTTCATCTGCGTCGGGAGCGGTATAGAATGCCCCCGGCACAAGCTGAACCGCATTCTTGCCGCATGGGTGGAGTTTTCACCGGTCAAGGGGGGATAGCTCTGGCGCAGCACAGCAGGCCCCATTGCGGACATTGCCTCTTACAGAAACTGGACAATTGTGTGCTAATTCACAGCCTGTTTCGCCAAATAAGCATTCCGGAAGTGAAGATCGGGACAGCTAGCATGTCTTCCGGTAGAGCTTTTATATTTTGCTGGCCGAAGCTTGCGCGGGATGCGACTATAGCATTTAACCCCCAAGCACTTGGAGAACCTATGCAGTTTGTGAAGACGAATATCGGTCTAGTCAACCTCGCGCTCGTTGAACGCATACATCGCGGATCGGATGGCAAAGCCATTATTAATGGCGGGGGTGGACCGGCGATCAGTGAAATGTCGTTTGAGGAACTTGAAGAGAGCCTAGGCATTGTCGTGCCAAACACCACCACATCGCAAGCCTTATTAATGGAAGTAGTTGACGGTGCAGTAGCGCACCGAGTGACCCCCATCATAGCGTGGCGCATTTCAGGCGAACACGTAACTCCAATCCTGTTGACCGATGACGAATGCAGCTTCGTTTTGCTCCCCAGCGGTCAGGTGGATGAACTGTTCATAGAGAGTTTCGAAACGCTAGACGACGCGAAGGCCGCGTTCTTGGAGCGCTCAAAGAGGTAGTTGCGTCGGTCAGGGAGACATAGCTCCATAAGTGTTCGGCTGGTCATACGCACAAAATCAGCCGTTACTCCAACATATACGAGGATCATTTTAGGAAAAAATTATTATTCAATTTATGTAGTATATGGCGGACAGACAGGGATTCGAACCCTGGAGACGGTCTCCCGCCTACACACTTTCCAGGCGTGCGCCTTCGACCACTCGGCCACCTGTCCGTGACGCGCTGTTTAGCCTTGATGATCCAAAGATGGCAAGCCCTGACTTGCCGCAATCGGCGGGTTTCTTGGGGCGTGTGATTTCTGCCCGGTTACCTAGCCGCCCAGCCACAGGTTGACCCGGCGATTGCGGGCGCCTTTTTTCTCGATCTTGCCGATGCGCAGCGGGCCGATTTCGCCGGTGCGGCGGACGTGGGTGCCGCCGCAGGGTTGCAGGTCGATTTCCTGCTGGCCTTCGCCGATGCGGATCAGGCGGATCTGACCGGCACCTTTGGGCGGGCGCACCGACATGGTTTTCACCAGATCGGGATTGGCGTCCAGTTCGGCGTCGGTGATCCAGCTTTCGGTGACGGGCAGGTCCAGTGCCACCAGTTCGTTCAGCCGCGCCTCCAGCACCTCTTTGTTCAACGGAGCCTCGGGCATGTCGAAATCCAGCCGCCCCTTTTCGGCGCCGATCGACCCGCCCGACACCGGCAGCGGGATCACCACCGACAGAAGGTGCAGCGCGGTGTGCACCCGCATGTGCCCCAGGCGACGCGCGAAATCCAGCCGCTGCACCACGCCCGTCCCCACCGGTGGCAGGGGCGCGGGTTCGGCCGGGACCAGTACGATGTCGTCGCCGTCGCCCTTGATCGTCGTGGCGATGGCCAATGTCCCGCCGGGCCAGTCCAACCGACCGCTGTCGCCCGGCTGTCCACCGCCCTGCGCGTAAAACAGCGAGCAGTCCAGTATCACGCCGCCTTCGGGGGTGTGGCCGGTCACATGGCCCGGCGCCTCAACCCGGTAGGCATCTTCGCGGAACAGCATCTCAGTCATCGGGGGCCTCTTGGTCAGAGTCCAGTGTGGCGCTGGGGTCGTCATATTGCATGGGTTGCTGGCTGGCGGCCAGCGGCGTGGCGGTCGTGCCGGGGGCCGCGTGCCCTGCCCCGCCGCCTGCCAATGCCTCGGGGTTGCGCAACCAGATGTCGCGCTGTGCAAAGGGTATCTCGATCCCCTCTTCGGCAAAGCGGCGGGCGATTTCGTGGTTGATGTCGGACCGGACCGACAGGCTGAAATTCACGTCGCGCAGGATCGCCCGAATTTCGAAATCCAGTGAATCCGCGCCAAAGCCGGTGAACAGAACCAGCGGCGGCGGGTTGATGATGACAATCGGATGCGCCTCGGCCACCTCGCGCAGGATTTTTTCGACCTTGCGGGTATCGGTGCCATAGGCCGCCCCCACCGTCAGGATGATCCGCCCGGTCAGGTTGTGCCGGGTCCAGTTGGTGACCATGCCCGAAATCAGGTCGGCGTTGGGAACGATCACATCGGTGCGGTCGAAGGTTTCGATCCGGGTCGAACGGACCGAGATATCGCGCACCGTGCCCATCACGCCGCTGACCTCGATCCAGTCGCCTTCGGTGACCGGGCGTTCGATCAGCAGGATGATGCCGGACACGAAATTGGACACGACCGTCTGCAGGCCAAAGCCGATGCCCACCGACAGCGCCCCGGCGACAATCGCGATCGAGCTGAGGTCGATGCCGGCATAGGAAATGGAAATCACCGCGGCCAGGAACATGCCGATATAGCCGATGCCCGACACAATCGCATTGCGCCCGCCGGTATCGATGCCGGTGCGCGGCAGAACCGTGCTGCGCATGGTGCCCTGCAACAGCCGGGTCAGCATATAGCCAACGGCAAAGACAATCGCGAAGGTCAGGAAATCGCTGGGCGATATTCGGGTTTCCCCGATGGAAAACCCTGCGGTGAACTTGGTCCACATTTCGGTCAGGAACGACACCCGCGCGCCCCAGATCAACGCCAGAACCGGCAGTGCGGCAATGGCCAGTATGAACCCGATCAGCACCGGGATCAGCGCGTCGGTATCGGTTTCTTTTGCGCCGGTGACGAAAGCATAGACATCCCCGACAAACCGCTGCAGCACTGTAACCACCGCAAACAGCGCCAGCGTCTGAACTGCGGGGAACACCAGAAACCCGCCCGCCTTCATATATCCGATGGCCGCCAGCACCGGACCCACGACCGCGATCAGCATCAGCCCGTGGGTCACATAATGGGCCGCCCGCAGCATATAGGGGCGGTCAGCGGCATCTGCGGGGCGCGAATTGCGCAGATGCAACAGCACCAGCTGACAGGTCCGGAACAACAGGATCGCGGCCACCACGATGATCGGAAAGACAATCGTCGCCACCGCCGCATCGCCGTACCCTTCGCGTTCCCCCAGCTGCTGAAAGAACCCGGCAAGGGCCATCAGCACGCCCAAGCCCCCGAAATCCCAGCGCCCTTCGGCGCGTCTGGCGCTGTTCAGCTCGACCAGTTTGCGCTGTCCTTCGATCTTGTGGAACACGCGCCCGGCCAGCCAGCGCGCCACAAGAATGGTCAGCCCGGCGCCGGGGATCAGGCCCAGCACCCGTTCGGCATGCGGCCCCGCCAGCCCGGTCAGGTTCACCGCCTGCAACAGCGCCATCAACCCGACAAAGGGCAGAACGATCTGGCCCAGTGACAGGATCGACATCATCACCAGCCGCCCCCGCAGCGAGGGCACCCCGGCAATCCGCGCGCCCAGTTGTTCGGTCCAGCGGCGCCCCCGCATCAACAGGGCCAGCGCCGCCAGCACCAGCACGATGATCGCGGGCAGGTTCTGCCCCGCCTGATAACGCGCGGTGCTGCTGCCCCAGGATTGTTCCGTTTCGGCAGCGATCGAACTCATGGTCCCGCCCAGGGCCGACAGCCCCGCCGCCCAGTTCACCGGGTTCAACGGGGTCGGGCCCAGTTCAAGCAGGGCATCGGCCTGCCGGTCGCGCAGGATCGTGTCGATTTCCCGGATCAGGCCATCTGCGCGGCTATAGGCCTCTTCGGCGGCCAGAACGGGCGCGCGCAGGCGGGCCAGCTGGATATTCAATTCGGTCCGGCGGGCGGCGATATCCTCGGCCTCGGTCCCGCCGTTTTCCGGCAGCGGCCCCAGCGCGGCAATCTGTTCGTTCAGGGTCGCAATGCGCGGTGCATTTGCGGTCTGGCCCGCCAGGAACTGGGTCCGCCAATCCGCCAGAGAGCTGCGCAAAATCTCAAGCGCCCGGTCCGAGGCGCGCCCGGCCTCGATCGCGCTTTCCGCGCGGCTGGCGGTCGCGTTCCAGGCGGCGTAATCAGGTGGGCTGACCTGGGTCGAGCTTTGCGCATGGGCCGGGGACACAAAGCCGCCCACCGGCGCCGCGATGCCCACGGCCAGTATCAGCAGCAGACATCGCGCCAGAAACATCACGGCTCGTAGACTTCCGGCAGGTTGCGCGACGCGCGGTCCAGCCATTCTGGAGCCGGAAGCCCCTTTTCGCGCAGGAATTCGGGGTTGAACAATTTCGACTGATACCGCGTGCCATAGTCGCACAGGATCGTCACGATGGTATGGCCCGGCCCCAGATCGCGGGCCATCCGCATGGCGCCCGCGACGTTGATTCCGGATGATCCACCCAGACACAGGCCTTCGTTCTGCAACAGATCGAACACCACCGGCAAAGCTTCGGAATCAGGTACGTTGCAGGAATAATCGGGGGTGAACCCTTCCAGATTCGCGGTGATCCGCCCCTGCCCGATGCCTTCGGTGATCGACGAGCCTTCGGATTTGAGCGCGCCCTTGGCGTAAAACCCGTACAGCGCCGATCCGTCGGGGTCGGCCAGACCGACCTTGACGCCCTTGGGCTGCAACGCCTGCGCGACACCCGCCAAAGTGCCGCCCGATCCGACGGCGCAGATAAAGCCATCGACCTTGCCGCCGGTCTGGTCCCAGATCTCGGGCCCGGTGGTTTCGGCATGGGCCTGCCGGTTCGCGACATTGTCGAACTGATTGGCCCAGATCGCACCATTGGGTTCGGATTGTGCAAGCCGCATCGCCAGACGTTCGGAATAGCGCACGTAATTGTTGGGATTCTTATAGGGAACCGCCGGCACTTCGACCAGTTCGGCCCCCGCCAGACGCAGCATATCCTTCTTTTCCTGGCTTTGCGTTTCGGGGATCACGATGACCGTGCGGAACCCCATCGACGCGCCCACAAGGGCCAGCCCGATACCAGTGTTCCCGGCGGTGCCTTCGACAATCGTGCCGCCGGGGCGCAGCGCCCCGCGCGCCATCGCATCGCGGATGATATACAGCGCCGGGCGATCCTTGACCGATTGGCCGGGGTTCATGAATTCAGCCTTGCCCAGAATTTCACATCCGGTTGCGGCACTGGGGCCGGTCAGCCGGATCAGCGGAGTGTTTCCAATCAGTTCCGCCAGGTCTTTGCGTAGTTCCATAACGCTCTCCGCTGTTTTGTTCTGAGTATCCGTCGCCGGTCAGGAACTCAAGACTTGGACCTTAGCTGCGCCCGATGCAAGGTCAGCCAAAGCACCGAGATAAGAAGCGGGCCATTTTCCAGCTCGCCGCTGTTCAGCAGAACGCTCAGCCTGTCAAACGGGATGACATGGGAACGAATATCTTCGCCTTCGCCCGCCACGCCGCCCAAGCCCGCGACATCATCGCCCAGATCGGCCAGCCCGACATAGGAATAGATATATTCCGCCTGCGCGCCGGGCGATGGGTAATATTGATGCACCGGATGCAGCGCGCCCAGTTCCAGCCCCGCCTCTTCGCGGGCTTCGCGGCGCACGGCGGCTTCGGGTGTTTCGCCGGGGTCCAGACGCCCGGCAATCGCCTCCAGCGACCAGCATTGCGCATCGCCGCGGGCATAGGGGCCCATGCGGAACTGTTCGATCAGCATCACCCGGTCGCGCTGTGGATCATAGGGCAAGACGGTGGCCGCATCGGCCGAGATGAACGCCGCGCGCGACAGCGGTTCGCTCATCGTGCCGTCAAAGCGGCGGTGGGTCAGGTCGTAATCCTCGACCGCGAAAAACCCGGCATAGGGGGTGGTGCGGGCGATCAGGTTCACGTCCGCAGGATCGGCGCGGCGCCGCAGGGTCGTGGGCGTGGGCGTACCTGCGTTCAGGCGCGCAGCCGCGCGCGACCGGATCGATGGGAAACGCGCCTCGATCTTCTCGGCTGGCACCTGACCGTACCAGCCCATGGCGTCCTGTGCGGCCAGAACCGTCAACGCCCCCCATTGCGCCACCCAATCGTCCAGCACCCAAGGCGCCCCGGCAGCATCGCCGTGATCCGCAAAATAGACCTGCGCCCGCTGCGGGCCGCGATCCGTCGTGACCTCGACCCACCGCAGGGCATAGTCATGCCCGCCTTCGTAGAAATCCAGCCGGGCGATATCGTCCGGGCCAAGGCCATCGACGAACAGCCCCTGCGCGGCAGCCCCCGGTTGCGGCACGATCATCGGATAGCTTTGGCCACCGACCCAATAGGCCGCGTGATCCGGCAGGACCGCCGGGCGCAAATCAGCGTCGGTCAGGCTGCGGCCCAGAACCGTGCTCAGCACCGGGATGTGGCACAGCGTGCCATAAAAGAACAGCGGCCCCATGTCCGTCCCCTGTTATGACCAGCGCATCGCGGCCCATTCGCTGAGCCAGGCAGCCAGAATGCCGCCGACGATCAGAATGATCATGACCGTGGGCGAATAGACGATCAACAACCCGTATTCAGCGGCCAGAGCGAACATGCCCGCCACCGCATCCATCGGCCCGTCATAGTTCAACCGGGTCGAACGTTTCAGCATTTCCATCAGCGAATGCAGGATCAGCGCGTAGAACACCAGAACCGCCGAGGTGCGTATCCCCTGTGCGATGGCTGCGCGATACCCTTCGCCCGCGACCCGCCCCATCACCAGCCACCCCGATATCAGCCCGATCCCGGTGTTGATCAGGCTGAAATGCCCGACATCGGTGCCTTCGGGCAACAACATTTTATAGCTTTCGGATGCAAAGAACCCGACAAGGGCAAATCCGATAGCGGCAAGCAGACGGGCGGCTGTTGGCATGGGTTAACTCGGCCTTATTCTCATTCTCTGTGTCGCTGGCAGTTTCCGCTGTGAAACGGCGTCGCGCAAGGGCTCAGATGGAAATTCCGCATAGACTGTAACCCTTTGTCAAATTCCGCGGCCTCGTAAGAGCCCCCCACAACGGTGTGATCCGTCAGAAATCGCGCGCGGCATAGGCGGCAAGCGCGCGGGCGCGGCCCTCTGCCAGCGGGACAATCGGGGCCGGGTATGGATCGCCCGGGCCCAGGTTCCACGCCCGTGGTATGGCCGCAAAATACGACAGCGCCGTATCGCTGGGCAAGGCGCGCCCTTCTGCGATCCAGCGGTCGGCATAGATATGTTCCGGGTCGAACTTGTCCAACTGGGTCACCGGGTTGAAGATGCGGAAATAGGGGGCGGCGTCGGGGCCCGATCCTGCCACCCATTGCCAGCCCATCGCATTTGCCGCCGGGTCCCAATCGGTCAGGCAGTCGGCAAACCAGCGCTGGCCGACCCGCCAGTGCACCATCATGTGCTTGGTCAGGTAAGAGGCGGCAATCATCCGGGCGCGGTTGTGCATGGTGCCGGTCACATACATCTCACGCATCGCCGCATCGACAAAGGGAATGCCGGTGCGCCCTTGTTTCCAGGCCAGAACGGCGGGGCTGTCTTCGTTTTCGGACCATGGGAACGCATCCCACCCGTCGCGCCAGTTGCCGGTGGCGATATGCGGGGTGTGAAAGATCAGGTGATAGGCAAACTCGCGCCAGACCAGCTCTTTCAGAAAATGTTCCGCACCGGCGGCGCCATCATAAAGCGCGCGCTGGCCGGCGTGCCAGATCGTGCGCGGGCTGATTTCGCCGTAAGTCAGGTTCTCGCTTAGCCCCGAGGTGGCCGGTTCCGCCGGGAAATCGCGACGGGATTTATAATGTTCCACCCGCCCGTCGATGAACCGCGCCAACCGGTCCATCGCGGCCCGGTCGCCGACGCAGGTATATGCGCCCGTCACCGCCGCCCCGCGCTGCATCGCCGCCCCCATCCGCCAATCGTCCAACCGGTCAGAGGCGGGCCATGCGGCGGGCGGGGTCAGGACAGACGGTTCGGACAGGGGGGCCGCGACGGAGATATCCTTGACCGCTCGCCAAAACGGCGAATAGACGCGGTAAAAGCCGCCCTGTTTGGTTTTCACCTGATGCGGTTCAAACAGCAGATGACCGTCGAACGACCGCGCGGCGATCCCCTGCGCCTTCAGCGCGGATTTGACGCCCGTGTCCCGGGCCACGCAATCGGGATCATAAAGCCGCGACCAGTAAACCGCCCCAGCCCCGGTTTCGGCCACCAGCGCCTGCAACACCGTCAGCGCATCGCCCCGGCGCAGGATCAGGCGCGATCCGATACCATCCAGCCGCTGCGACATCACCGCCACCGACAGTCCCAGCCGCCATTTCGGTGCGGCGCCCAGACCCTCAACGACGGTATCGTGGATAAAGACCGGGATGACCGGCCGACCGCTTTGCGCCGCCGCCGTCAGCGCCGGGTGATCGTCCAGCCGCAGATCGCGGCGCAGCCACACAAGGATCGGAGAGGTATCGGGCATGTGACGCTCCGCTCCCGGCTATAACACCCGGTCCAGCGCGCCGATCAACTGGTCGACCTCGTCTTTGCTGGTGTAATGCACAAAGCTCAGCCGCAGTACCCCATGATCGGAATTGACCCCCATGCCCCGCAAGGCGCGCCCGGCATAGAAATCGCCGCCCCCCGCCATGATGCCGAAGGGGGCCAGTTTCGCCGCCACCTCGGCCCCCGGTTCGGCCAACCTCAGCGCGACGGTGGGCGCGCGGCCTTCGGCCTGACGCGGCCCCAGCAGGCGGACCGAATTCTTGTCGGCGGCATAATCCAACAACGGCTGCAACAGGGCCACCTCATGCGCGCGCATCAGATCGTGCACCGCCGCCGCCCGCAGCGCCGGGTCCGGCTGGGGCGGGCAATGATGCGCATGCAGCCCGTCGATGTAATCGGCCATGCCCGCGCTGGCGGCGACCTGCGCGTGATCCGGCCCCGCCGGGGTGAACCGTTTGTACAGGGTATCGCCGTTGAAGACATGACCCTGATTTGGCAGCACCTCGCCCAGCGCGCGGCGGATCACCATCAGCCCCTGATGCGGGCCATAGGTCTTATAGGCCGAAAACAGATAGATATCCGGCCCCATCTCGCCCACGTTGGGCAGGCCGTGCGGCGCATAGCTGACCCCGTCCACGCAAGTGAAGGCGCCCGCCAGATGCGCCCGGGCGCAGATCGCGGTGACATCGTTCAACTCGCCCACCACGTTGGAACAATGCGGAAAACAGACCAGCCGCACCTTTTCGTCCAGCAGATCCTCCAGATCCTCGGGGTTCAGATGGCCCGTATCGGGGTCGATCTTCCATTCGCGCAGTTCGATCCCTTCGTCGGCCAGGCGGCGCCACGGGCCTGAATTGGCCTCATGGTCCTGATTGGTCACGACGATCGCGTCGCCGGGGCTCATCCATTGCCGGAAGGCCTGCGCCAGAACATAGGTGTTCTGGGTGGTCGATGGCCCGAACGACAGCTCGTCGGTGTCGACCCCCAGCATCGCGGCCAGCCGCTGACGGGCCTCGTCCATTTCGGCACCGGCCAACTGGCTGGCGGCATAGGGCGCATAGGGCTGCACCTTGCGTTGATGATAATACCGCATCAACCGGTCGATCACCGGCTGACAGGTATAGGACCCGCCCGCGTTTTCGAAAAAGGCCTGTCCCTGCAACGACGGTTCGGCAAAGGCCGGGAACTGCGCGCGCACATATTCAAGATCAAGTGTCATGGTCTTACTGAACAGAAAACCCGGCGCGCTGGCAAGCGAGGAACAATCGTCCCCCGCCCGCTGTCACCGCGCGTGGTCAGGCGTTGACGTCCACCACGACCCGGCCCCGGACCTTGCCTTCCAGAATATCGATCCCCAGTTGCGGCAGATCGCCCAGCACGGCGGGCTGTACCATCGCCTCAAGCTTGTCCATCGGCAGGTCGCTGGCAATGCGCTGCCAGGCCCGCCGCCGGTTGTCATAGGGCTGCATCACGCTGTCGATGCCCAGCAGGTTCACCCCGCGCAGCAGGAAGGGGATCACCGTCGCGGGCAGGCCCGCGCCACCGGCCAGACCGACGGCGGCGACGCTGGCCCCGTATTTCATCTGGCCCAGCACCCGCGCCAGCATCGCGCCGCCCACGGCATCGACGCAACCGGCCCATGTTTCCGCCTCAAGCGGGCGTTTGACGGTTTCGTTGATCTCTTCGCGGGCAACGATCTGGCTGGCGCCCAGCCCGGTCAGATATTCGGCGGTTTCGGGGCGTCCGGTGACACCGGCCACCTGATAGCCCAGATTGGCCAGGATCGCCGTGGCGACCGAGCCCACGCCCCCCGCAGCCCCCGTTACCAGCACCGTCCCGTCATCCGGCGTCAGCCCGTGGTCTTCCAGCGCCATCACCGCCAGCATCGCGGTGAACCCGGCGGTGCCCACGGCCATCGCCTGACGGGTATTCAGCCCTTCGGGCAGCGGCACCAGCCAATCGGCCTTGACCCGCGCCTTCTGAGCATAGCCGCCCCAATGCGCCTCGCCCACGCGCCAGCCGGTCAGCACGACCTTGTCGCCAGGCTTGTACCGATCGTCATCCGAGGCTTCGACGGTGCCCGCAAAATCGATGCCCGGCACATGCGGGTAGTTCCGCACCAACCCGCCGCCCGGCCCGATGCACAGCCCGTCCTTGTAGTTCAGCGTCGAATAATCGACCGCCACGGTCACCTCGCCCTCGGGCAGCCGGTCTTCGCCGATCTGCTGGACGCTGGCGTGGGTTTTGCCGTCGTCATCCTTTTCAACCACCAAAGCGTTGAACATCTGTCTCTCCCTCAATTCCAGAAATTTTCCTGCACCACCGCCGCGCGCGGCCCGTCGGGGGTTTCCACCACAACGTCGGTGCCATCGTCCCAATGGGTCATCCGGATCATGCCGATCCCGACGTTGACCCCGAAATCCGGCGACCACGCGGCCGAGCTGAGCCGCCCGACCACCTTGTCATTCGCCCGCACCGGCCACCAGCGATCACAGCCCGGCACCGCGGGCCCGTCGATGGCAAGCGCGCGGATCTGTTGCACCGGGCCTTCCTTGGCCACCCGCAACAGCGCATCGCGCCCGATACAGCCAATCGCCGTATGGGTGTTGCAAAACCTGCCCAGCCCGCATTCATGCGGCGTGTTGTCGTCGGTCATGTCGTTGCCATAGGACAGCAACCCGCTTTCGATCCGTTCGATCGCATTGGGACAGCCCGCGCGCACGTCCATTCCGGCCCCCGCCTCCATCAATGCGTGCCACAGCGGCATGCCGATATCGCCGCCTTCGACGTAAATCTCGAACCCGCCCTGTTTCGAATAGCCCGAGCGTGCGACCACCATGTCGCGCCCCTGAAACTGGAACATGCCGAACCGGAAGAACCGTATATCGCGCACCGCATCCCCGAATACCGCCGCCATCAGATCGTCGGCTTTCGGCCCCTGCACGGCCAGCGGCGATACGTCGGGTTCATCCACCAGCACGTCCAGCCGCCAGCCGTTGGCAATGCCCTTGACCCAATACAGCAGATCGCTGTCGGCAATGGAAATCCACCATCGATCCTCGGCCAGTTTCACCGCCACCGGATCGTTCAGCATCCCGCCCGTCTCATCGACAATCGGCATATAGTAACATTGCCCCGGCAACATGCCGCGCAGATCGCGCGGGGTCAGCATCTGCATCAGGCGGCAGGCATCGGGGCCGCGCAGTTCGACCTGCCGTTCGCAGGCCACATCCCACAGCTGCACCGCCGATTTCAGGTGGTGGTAATCCTCTTGCACGCTGCGAAACACCGTGGGCAACAGCATGTGGTTGTAGACCGTGTAGGCCGAGACCCCGGCGGCCTCGACCCCATCGGAAAACGGCGTGCGCCGCAACCGGCGCGAAGGGGATAACAGCACCATCAGGCATCCTCCGGCATGATGAACAGATCAGTGTCGCCGGGGCACTGCCCGGCGGCGGCGGATATCTGGCCGTTCTGCCAGCTGTTGTACCGCGCCATCGTCCGGACAAACGCGCCCGTGATCACCGGCCCGGGCCTTTCCAGTCGATCTGGCAAATCTCGGCCGAGCGGCCATCGAAATCCCAGACCCGGCCAAAGGCGCGCACCCTGCCCTGCGTGGCCGTGGCCACGGTGATGTCGGGGCCCATCCAGTATTCGGTGTTGGTGACCACGATATCCTTGTCCGGGTCGCCGCCGCGTACCGGCACGACCTCGCCCTTGATCTTTTTGCCGACGGTCAGGCGGCGGGCGGCGCCTTCGGTCTCAAACGTCACGGGGGCGCGTTCGGCGCCCAGAAAGGTGGTGACCAGCATGGAAAACAGCCCCGTGGTGCCGCGCGCCGCGCCTGAAAAGATGTTGACCAGCCCGTCATAGGAATCGTCATCGGCGCGTTCGTCGATAAAGGCCGCGGCGGTCCAGCCGCCCCGCGCCATCAGCCCGGGGATTTCCAGCAACAGGCCGACATTCAGCCCCGACAGATCGGTGTCGCCATAATGGCCTGTGTCGATGCGGATGCCCGACCAGGCCTGGCAATAGCCTTCGGTCGGCGGATGCTGCCCCAGGCTGACCACGCAGGGGCAGAAAACCGTGCAGTTGCAGTTCAGGATCAATTCGCCCGTTATCGCCCAAGGCACCGTGCCCACGGCACCGGGTTCCAGATCTTTCGCCATGTCGTCCTCCCTAGATTAATCCTGTCAGTGTCAGCCCCGCCGCGCCCAGCAGCGCGATTGCCAAAGGCCGCGTCAGCCGGTCGCCAATTGCGGGCAGTTTTTCGAAAGTCATCAAAACGGTGGCCAGCCCCATCCAGATCAGGTTCATCGTCCCCCCGACGAAGGCCAGCGCCATCAGTGCCCAGCAACAGCCCAGACAGACCACCCCCAGCCGCAGCCCCATCTGAACCGCGTTCCAACGCTCGGGGCGCCAATGTTGCATGAAGAAGGTCAGCGGCGCGCGGCATTTCGACAGGCAGGCGGCCTTGAGCGTGCTGAACTGATACAGCCCGGCCCCCGCCAGCAACGCCGCCGTGAACCCGCGTGACAGGCTGCCGCCCAGCGGATCGACCAGCCCCGAGGCCGCCAACCCCATCTGCACCGCCGCCGCCAGCACCGAAAATCCCAGCCAGACCGCCAGATAGCCCGCCAGCAACTGCCAGACCCCGGACGGGTTGGTGGCACCGGTGCGGGTCAGATCCTCATAGGTGGCCATCGCCGGCAGAAATGTCGGCACCATCATCGCCGCCGACATCGCCGCCCACATCACCACCAGCCGCGCATATCCGGCGGCATCCGGCGTGACATTGCACAGCGCCGTCCAGAAATCCGCGCCGTAAATGCGCCCGGCGGCGCGCATCTCGGCCGGGACGGACATGGCATAGACAGCGGCCCAGGCCAACAGGATCATGGCAAAGACCGACAGCCAATGCGCCCCCTGCATCCCCCTGATCCGCTGTGCGATCTGCACTGAACGCCCCCCATCCGACTCGTGGTCTTGAAATGTCTTACAATTGCAAAAAGAATTGTCATACAATTAAATGTCTGACAAATAAAAAATGCAGGCAGAAGGAAGACCCGTGGAAACCGAGCTGAAACCCGACCGTGACCTTTCGGCACAAATCGCGGGCGCGATCCGGGATGCGATCATCTCGGGCCAGTTGATCGTCGATGAACGCCTGCCGTCCGAGGCCGAGCTTGCCGAAAACTTCGGCGTGTCGCGCCCCACCGTGCGCGAGGCGCTGAAACGGCTGGCCGCGCAAAGCCTGATCCGCACCCAGCGCGGCGCCACCGGCGGGGCCTTCGTGAACCGGCTGAGCTATGGCGATGCCTATGGCCAGCAGATCACCACCTCGACCCTGCTTTTGTCGATGAACGACGTGGATTTCGCCACCGCCTGCGAGGCGCGCTTTGCGCTGGAACGGGCCTGCGCGCCGCTTGCCGCCGCGCGCCGCACCCCCGATCAGATGGCCACCATGCGGGCCGAGATTTTCCGGCAGGGACAGGCGGGGCTGAGCGACGAAAGCTTCTGCGCCTCGGATGTCACCTTTCACCGCGCGCTGGTCGATTCCGCGCATAATCCGGTTCTGTCCTATAATCTGGCCGGCGTGATCGAGGCGATCCAGCCGCTGATGAACATGATCACCTATTCCGCGCGCGACCGCACCGAAATCATCGCCCTGCACAGCACGATCGCCGACTCGATCGAAGCGGGCGACGGGGCCTGCGCCGAACAAACCCTTGATGCGCTGCAAAAATATACAATTCGTCTGGCACGGGATGCGCGCAATGCCTGCGGCAGGCGCAGCGTTTCCTGACGAGGCGGAAATTTTGCCGGCCCGACGCCCGTCGCCGTTTTTTTAGCTTGTGGGGGCGCGGTCCCTGCCCTAGCGTTTTTTCCGAAATCCACCCCAGCGAAAGGGATGTTAATGTCAAACCTGAAAACACTTCTGTGCTCTGTTGCCCTGATCGGGGCCGCAGGGGCCGCCACGGCCGAAGACAAGGACCTGCTGGTCTTTGATTACTCTGGTTTTGAGGACCCGGCCTTCCACAGCAAATACATCGAAACACACGGAAGCAGCCCGCGCTTTGCGTTTTTCGGTGACGAGGAAGAGGCGTTTCAGAAACTGCGGTCCGGCTTTCGCGCCGATGTCAGCCATATCTGCGCGGATTCGGCGACCAAATGGGTGGAATCGGGCATTCTGGAACCCTGGGATGCCAGCAAGATCACGGCGCTGGCTGATCTGAACGCCGATCTGACCGGCACGGACATCACCTCCGAAACCGCGGATCTGTATTTCCTGCCCACCGATTTCGGATCGACCGCCACGGCCTATAACCCCGATGAGGTCCCGGCCGAGGATGTGGCCACGCTGAACGTGTTCCTGAACCCCAAATACGCGGGCCGGATGACCCTGCCCGACAACGTGGCCGACAGCTATGCGCTGGCCTATCTGGCCACCGGCACCACCGACTGGACCACCGCCACCGAAGAACAGTTCCAGGCGGCCAGCGACTGGTTGCGGCAGGTCCATCCGAACCTGCGCACCTATTGGACCGACCCGGCCGAACTGGCGCAATTGCTGGCCTCGGGCGAGGTTCTGGTGGCCTGGGCCTGGAACGAAACCCTGCCGACCATGGTCGAAGAAGGGTTCCCCATCGGATTTCAGCGCGAAGCGACCGAAGGGTCGTCGCTGTGGCTGTGCGGTTATGTGAACCTGAAAGACAGCGATGGCGTCGAAGACAAGGCCTATGACTTCATGAACGCGCTGCTTGATCCCAGCTCGACCCAGGCGTTGCTGGAGGCGGGCTATGGCCATTCCAACGCCGCCGCGATGGCCGACGTGGGCGACGACGCCCTGACCGAGGTTGGTCTGGGCGCGATTTCCGCCCCGGTTCTGGCGCAGCTGCCGATGGCGCAGGACCTGCGCGAACGTCAGAACGCCGAGTTCGAGAAGATCAAAGCAGGCTTCTAATAGGCTGATTAAAATAGAAAACGCCACCCTAGCGGTGGCGTTTTCCGTTCCGATGGAACGTTACGCCGCGGGCATACGGCTTTCGATGATTTCGGCCCACCACGAGGCGCCCGACGGGATCGCATCATCGTTAAAATTATAGGCCGGGTGATGCAGCTTGGCGGTATCGCCGACACCCATGAAGATATAGGCCCCGGGGCGTTCGTTCAGCATATAGCTGAAATCCTCGGCCCCCATCTGTGACGGCGTATTGTCATCTATATTCCCTGTCACGCGGCGCGCGACATCGGCGACGAAATCGGTCTGTTCGGGCGCGTTCACCGTCATCGGATAGCCGCGCATATAGTCGACCTCGGCCACCGCGCCATGGGCTTTTGCCGTTCCGGTCACGATATCCTTCAACTGCTGTTCGACCTGATCCTGCACCTCGGGGTCCATGGTGCGGACCGTGCCCCGCATCGTCACGGTCTGCGGGATCACGTTATGCGCGTTGCCATCGGTGTGAAACGCACAGACCGAGACCACCGCCTGTTTCAACGGATCGACGACCCGCGACGCGATGGTCTGCACGGCCAGCACGATGTGGCTGGCCACCACGGTGGTGTCGATACACAGATGCGGATAGGCGGCATGCCCGCCCTTGCCGGTCACGGTGATTTCGAATTCATCGGCTGCGGCCATGATCGTGCCGGTGCGGATCGCGAAATGACCGACGGGGATGCCGGGCATGTTGTGCAGACCATAGACCTCTTGAATTCTGAAACGTTCCATCAACCCGTCATCGCACATTTCCTTGCCGCCGGCGCCGCCTTCTTCGGCGGGCTGAAAGATGACGATGGCGGTGCCGTCGAAATTGCGGGTTTCGGCCAGGTATTTCGCGCCGCCCAGCAACATCGCGGTATGGCCGTCATGGCCGCAGGCGTGCATCTTACCCGGCGTTTTCGAGGCATAGTCCACGCCCGTCGCCTCTAGAATCGGCAGCGCGTCCATGTCGGCGCGCAACCCGATCACCTTGCCCGAACTGTCGCTTTTGCCCTTGATGACGCCGACAACGCCGGTGCGCCCGATACCGGTCACCACCTCGTCACAGCCGAATTCCCACAGCAATTCGGCCACCCGCGCCGAGGTGCGGTGGGTGTCGAACTGCAATTCAGGATGTTCGTGGAAATCCTGCCGCCAGGCGGCGATTTCCTCTTTCATTTCGGCGATGCGATTCTTGATGGGCACGGAAGCTACTCCTTGAGATGGCTCAGCAGACGGGACATGAACATAGCTCCCTCGTCCAACTGGGCAATGGACAGAAATTCATTGGGTTGATGGGCCTGCGCGATATCGCCGGGGCCACAGACCACGGCGGAATATCCGCGTTCCTGAAACTGACCCGCCTCGGTGCCATAGCTGACGACATGGGTGCCATTGTCACCGGTAAGCTTGCGCACAAGCGCCTCGGCCGCGCCGCCCTTTTCGGGTTTCAGGCCGGGGATATGGAAATATTGTTCGACCTCGATCCGGGTGTCCGGGTGCACCGCCTGCATGTCCTGTTCGATC
This sequence comes from uncultured Paracoccaceae bacterium, assembly GCA_947500775.1. Classification (GTDB taxonomy): domain Bacteria; phylum Pseudomonadota; class Alphaproteobacteria; order Rhodobacterales; family Rhodobacteraceae; genus CANMTD01. The sequence continues at coordinate 125,052 of CANMTD010000002.1, read as the reverse complement.
TCTTTGATCCGCGCGAAATAGGCGTCGCGCCAATCGTCGGGCGTTTCGCTGGGCACGCATCTGAAATCCAGATTGAAATGGCAATCTGCCGCAGTGATGTTATGGGCGGTGCCGCCCGATATCGTGCCCACATGCACCGTGGTGAACGGCGGTTCGAATATCGCATCTGTATCCGACGGCGGGCGCGCCTGATTTCGGGCGTTCATCTGGTTGGCCCAGTCGATCAGCCTGGCCGCCTGCATGATCGCCGAAACGCCGGTGTGCATCAGCGAACTGTGCACCTCGAACCCTTTGACATGAGTGCGGAAACCGGCGCTGCCCTTGTGGCCGGTGACGGTCTTCATCATCGACGGTTCGCCAACGATCACCAGTTCGGCAATGGGCATACCGCTGGCGCGCATGTGATCGATCATCGGCGGCGCGCCGGTACAGCCAATCTCTTCGTCATAGGACAGCGCGAATTGCAGCGGCCGGTTCACGCCGTGGACATGCGCCTCGACCAGCGCCCACAGCGCCAGCGCATCGAACCCCTTCATGTCGCAGGTGCCGCGCCCGTAAAGTTTGCCGTCCTTTTCGGTCACGACAAACGGGTCGGTGTCCCATGCCTGCCCGTCGACCGGCACCACATCGGAATGCCCCGACAGGATCACCCCGCCCGCAACCTGCGGACCCGCATGGGCATAGAGGCTGGCCTTGGTGCCATCGGGGTTCGGCACCCGGGTTGCAACGATGCCGAAATGGGCCAGATATTCTTCGACCCAGTCGATCAGATCAAGGTTGCTATCTCGGCTAACCGTCGGAAAAGAGACAAGTTTTTCAAGCAATTGGCGCGGCGACATCTGTCGACCCATTGGCAGCTCCCGCTGTTGTTCGAAAGGTAGCGTGATCCGCCGAACGCCAATGGTCAAGCCGGTTCGCCCAACTATTGACCGTTTGATAAGAAAATATTCGCCGTCGCCTCAAATCCATTCAGATAGAGGTTGCCGACCCCAAAAATCGTGCTACCAATTTAAGCACAACCTGCGATCAGCAACGACTGTTCGTCAAAAAAACAATTACAATTGAACTGCTTAGGGAGTTCTTATGCCCGACGGGGGTATGCCTGTCCTTGACGTCAAGGATCTTAAGACCGTGTTTCTGACACGATCGGGCGAAGTGCACGCGGTGAATTCCGTCAGCTTTGATCTGAAAGCCGGTGAGCTTTTGGGCGTGGTTGGGGAAAGCGGGTCTGGAAAATCCGTCACCATGATGTCGCTGATCGGCCTGTTGCCCTCACCGCCCGCCGAGGTGCGTGACGGAAGCGTTCTGTTCAATGGCGAAGACCTGCTGGCCGTCAAGGAAGAACGGCTGCGCGAATTGCGCGGCGCGCGGATCGGATTTGTCTTTCAGGACCCGATGACCTCGCTGAACCCGGTGTTCACGGTCGGCTATCAGATCATGGAGCCGCTGAGGAAACACATGGGGCTGAACCGGGCCGAGGCCCGCGTGCGCGCCTGCGAATTGCTGGAACTTGTCGGCATTCCCGATGCCAAGCGGCGGCTTGGCGATTATCCGCACCAGTTTTCCGGCGGGATGCGCCAGCGGGTGATGATCGCCATCGCGCTGGCCTGCGACCCCGATGTTCTGATCGCCGATGAACCGACCACGGCGCTGGACGTTACCATTCAGGCGCAAATCCTTGAATTGATGAAAGAATTGCGCCAACGACTGGGCATGGCGGTGATCTGGATCACCCATGATCTGGGCGTCATCGCCGGGATCGCGGACCGGGTGATCGTGATGTACGGCGGTCAGATCGTCGAACAGGCCCCGGTGAAGGAATTGTTCGCTAATCCGCAGCACCCCTATACCCGCGCCCTGCTGAAAACGATCCCGCATATCACCGGCGCGCGCGACGAAAAGCTGAGCGTGATCGAAGGTCAGCCGCCCATTCTGGCCGATCCGCCCGTCGCCTGCGCGTTCCGGGCACGCTGCCTGCATCGGTTCGACCGCTGCGACCGCGAAAACCCGAAACGCCGGGGCGTGGGGCCATCGCATGATGCGGCCTGTTTCTGGGACCCCGCAACAGGAACCCCCCGCAATGCTTGACGCGACGCCCCCCCTGCGACTGGTCGAGGTCCGGAACCTCAAGATGCATTTCCCGATCTTTTCGGGCCTGCTGCGCCGCCGGTCGGGCGAAGTCAAAGCCGTCGATGACGTCAGTTTCGACATTTATGAGGGCGAGACTTTGGGGCTGGTCGGAGAATCCGGTTGCGGCAAATCCACCTGTGGCCGCGCGGTCCTGCGCCTGTACGATATCACCGAAGGCTCGATCCGGATCGGCGGCACCGAGATCGGCGATGCAGGATATACCACCCTGCGGGCGATGCGCCCGACCATGCAGATGGTATTTCAGGACCCGCAGGCCAGTCTGAACCCGCGCATGACGGTGGCCCGGATCATCGGCGAACCGCTGGACGAACATACCAGCCTGTCCAAGGCCGAAAAGCTGGACGCGATCTATGATCTGATGGATGCGGTCGGGCTGAACCGCAATTTCGCCAACCGCTATCCGCATGAGTTTTCGGGCGGGCAGCGCCAGCGGATCGGAATCGCCCGCGCGCTGGCGCTGAACCCGAAATTCATCGTCTGCGACGAACCGATTGCCGCACTGGATGTGTCGATTCAGGCGCAGGTGGTGAACCTGCTGGAGGATCTGCAGCGCCGGTTGGGCCTGACCTATCTGTTCATCAGCCACGATCTGTCGATGGTGCGCCATATCGCGGACCGCGTGGCGGTGATGTATCTGGGCAAGATCGTCGAACTGGCCCCGCGCGACGCGCTCTATGCCAGCCCCAAACACCCCTATACCGAGGCGCTGCTGTCCGCCGTGCCCGAACCCGACCCCAATCTGGAATCGGCCCGCGACCGGATATTGCTGGAGGGCGACGTGCCCTCGCCCTCGAACCCGCCTGCGGGCTGCAATTTCTGCACCCGCTGCCCCAAGGTGATGGCGGTCTGCAAGGAACACGAACCGATTACGCGAGAGGTGGCACCCGGCCAGTTCGTGGCCTGCCACCTCTACGACGAAGAAATCTCGGAGATCGCCGGGAAAACGGCGGCGCATGAGGCTGACCAGAGCATCCAACAAGGAGAATGAAATGCGACTTACAACAGCCCTGATGGGCGCGGCGGCCACGCTTGCCCTCGCCCCGATGGCCTTTGCGGACGGGCACGAAGCCCGCGGACGCGACGGTCAGGTCAACATCATCTACTGGCAAGCGCCTTCGATCCTGAACCCGTTCCTGTCGGGCGGCACCAAAGAGGTCGAAAGCGCCTCGTTGATCATCGAACCGCTGGTCCGGTTCGACGAAACCGGCGCGATGGTGCCCTGGCTGGCCGACAGCATCCCGACGGTCGAAAACGGCGGCGTCGCGGCCGATCTGAAACAGATCACATGGAAGCTGAAAGAAGGCGTTCTGTGGTCCGACGGCACCCCGCTGACCGCCGCCGATGCGGTGTTTACCTGGGAATATTGCACCCACCCCGAAGGCGGCTGCTCGCAATCGTCGTATTTCGATGGCGTGGACAGTGTGGTTGCGGTGGATGATCTGACCATTCAGGTCAATTTCGCTGCCCCCAAACCCTTCCCCTATACAGCCTTTGTCGGTTCGGAAAGCCCGATCATCCAGAAGGCGCAATTCGCCGATTGCATGGGCGCCAAGGCCCCCGAATGCACCGAGGCGAACTTTGCCCCGATTGGCACCGGCCCCTTCGTGGTCACCGAATTCCGTCCCAATGACGTGATCCAATATGCGGCCAATGAAAACTTCCGCGAGGCGGGCAAACCGGCCTTTGCGACCGTCCTGTTCAAAGGGGGCGGCGACGCCACCGCCGCCGCCCGCGCGGTGATGGAAACCGGCGAATTCGACTATGCCTGGAACCTGCAGATCGACCCCAACGTGTTGAAAGACATGGAATCCAAAGGCTTGGGCAAGGTTGTTGCCGCCTATGCGACCTCGGTCGAACGTATCCACGTCAACCAGACCGACCCAAGTGCGGCTTTGGGCGAAGAGCGTGGCACGGTGGCCCATCCGCACCCGTTCCTGACCGATCCGCGCGTCGGGCAGGCCCTGTCGATGGCCATTGACCGGTCGCTGATCGCCGAGATCGGCTATGGCGCGGGCGGTGTGCCCACCTGTAACGTGCTGCCTGCCCCGGCGGCCTATGCCTCGACCGCGAACGACGGCTGCCTGACGCAGGACATCGAAGGCGCCAAGGCGCTGCTGGATGCTGCGGGCTGGGTGCCTGGCGCCGACGGCGTGCGCGTCAAGGATGGTCAGCGGCTGACGCTGCTGTATCAGACATCGACCAACGCGGTGCGTCAGGACACGCAGGCGCTGGTCAAACAGTGGTGGTCGGAAATCGGCGTGGAAACCCAATTGCGCAACATCGACGCCTCGGTCTTTTTCGGCGGCGATCCGGGGTCCCCGGACACGTTCCAGAAATTCTTTGCCGATGTGGAGATGTACACCAACAACTTCGCTGGCGTAGACCCCGAGGCCTATATGGCCAACTGGCGCTGTTCGGAAATCCCCAGCCCCGAAACCCAGTGGCAGGGATCGAACATGCAGCGGTTCTGTTCGGCCGAATATGACGCGCTGGTCGATCAGATGTCGCAAACCGCGGCACTGGAGGAACGCGGCGCCCTGGCCAAGCAGATGAACGATATGCTGATGCAATCCTATTCGATCATCCCGCTGATCCACCGCGGCAACCCCTCGGCCCATGCCAATACGCTGGGCGGTGTGAAAATGAACGATTGGGACAGCGAGATCTGGAACATCAAGGACTGGCATCGCGTCAAATAACCGAAACATCGCGCCCCGGCCTGTTGCGGGCCGGGGCGCATTTTCGACCCAACGTCCCGAACAAAGGCATCGTGCATGTTCACCTATACGCTCCGACGATTGCTGCTGGCGATCCCAACGCTTTTGTTCATTTCCCTGATTATTTTCCTGTTGCTGGACCTTGCGCCCGGCGACCCGACAGCCAACCTGCCCCTGACGATCCCGCCCGAGGTCAAAGCCAAGATCCGCGAAAGCCTTGGGCTGGGCCAGCCCATCCACATCCGGTACCTGCTGTGGCTGAAGCAATTCCTGATCGCGGAACCCCTGCATGTCATGGACTATATGTTCGGCACCGATTGGGCGATGGGCATGCAACGGGTGATCTCGTGGCAGACCCGCAGCCCGGTGGCCGACATCATCGCCCAGCGGATGCCGCAGACCCTGTGGGTGGTGGGGCTGTCTTATGTCATCGGCACGCTGATCGCCCTGCCCATCGGCATCATTTCGGCCTATCGGCAATACAGCTGGTTCGACCAGATCGGCACCTTCGTGTCGATGATCGGCTATTCGGTGCCCACGTTTTTCACAGGCGTTCTGCTGATCGTGATTTTTGCGGTCAATCTGGGCTGGTTCCCGTCGATCTATGACACCACCCATGTGGTCACCGACTGGGACAGCTTTTTGTTTCAGGTGCGCCAGATGGTGATGCCGGTGTTTGTGCTGGCGCTGTATAATGCCGCCCAGATCAGCCGCTACATGCGGGCCTCGATGCTGGATAATCTGGGGCAGGATTACGTGCGCACCGCGCGGGCCAAGGGGATGTCGGAAAAGGTGGTGGTGCTGATCCATGTGCTGCGCAATTCGATGATCCCGGTGGTCACGGTGATCGCGCTTGGCGTGCCCACGATTTTTGGCGGGGCGATCATCACCGAACAGGTGTTCAAGGTGAACGGGCTGGGCCAGCTTCTGATCACCTCGATCTATGCCAATGACATTCCGATGGTGCAGACGCTGACCTTCATCTTTGCCGTGCTGATCGTGCTGTTCAATCTGGTGGCCGATATCCTGTACGGCATTCTTGACCCGAGGATCCGCTATGACTGAGCCGTCCCTCGCCCCGCCCCCCAATCAGTCGCCCGAACAGGCCCCCGATCAGGCCATGGCCGCGCCCCGCAACCAGTGGCGCGATGTCTGGGATCAGTTCAAGACCCACAAGGGCGCCTTTCTGGGCATGATTGTCTTCGGCCTGTTCATTGTCGCGGTCCTGATCGGCCCGTTTATCTGGAGCATCGATCCCACCTATATCGACATCCGCGCCCGCAATCAGGGCCCGACCTTCGCCCATCCGCTGGGCACCGATCAGCTGGGCCGCGACATGCTGGCCCGGATGATGGCGGGCGGCAAAGTTTCGATCGCGGTGGGGATCACCGCCATGGCGCTGAGCCTGCTGCTGGGCACGCTGATCGGCGTGCTGGCGGGGTATTTCAAACGACTGGACGGCCCGCTGATGCGACTGACCGACCTGTTTCTGGCGCTGCCGCTGTTGCCGCTGCTGCTGGTCATGGTGATGCTGTTCCGCGAAGCACTGGCCGCACGCTACGGCCCTGAAACCGGCGTCTTCATCCTGATCGTGGTGGCCATCGGCATCACCAGCTGGATGCAGACCGCCCGGATCGTGCGCGGCGATGTGCTGGCGCTGAAAGAGCGTGAATTCGTGCTGGCCGCCCGGTCGATCGGCACCCCCAGCCGCCGCATGATCACCCGGCACATCCTGCCCAACGTGCTGTCGCCGGTGATGGTCTCGGCCACGCTGGGCATCGCCAATGCGATCATCACCGAAAGCGCCCTGTCCTTTCTGGGCCTCGGCTTTCCGCCCGATTTCCCGACTTGGGGGCGGCTGTTGTTCGATGCGGTGGATTACCTGCAGCAATACCCGTCGCGTGTGATGTGGCCCGGCCTTGCGATTTCAGCCACGGTGCTAAGCGTCAACTACATCGGCGACGGGCTGCGCGACGCGCTGGACCCGCGTATTCGCGGGCGCTGATCTGCCCGCCGCCCTGCACGGAAACCACCCTGCCCGTTGCCGTGCAGGGTGGTAAGACGCCGGAACACGTCCGGGGGCGGATACCCGCCCCCGGCTTAGTTCTTATTTGTGCAGGTAAAACGCCTGAATTTCCTGATAGCCGCTGACCTGCGCCCCGATATAGGTCTGGACCTTGATATTGCCGGTCGCCGCCGACAGCGCCGTGGCCAGCATGGCGTCTTTCTGGGCGTCCTTCATGATGTGCCACTTGTTGGTGAACCCACCCGACGGGCAGGTCAGCGCGACATAGTGGTTGCCCCACCCCGCGCCGGTGCGCACCACGGTGCAGATATGCCAGCCGGTCACGGCAGCAATGCCCGCGTCCCCGGCGGCGGAACCGTCAAGCCCCATCAGGATGGCGCCCATCCCGTCGTCGGCCTCTTGCGCGGTGGCGGCGCCGGGGGCGGTAAGCGCGCCCATCAGGGCAAGGGCGGCAAAGGTTTTTGTAAATGTGAACATGGAAATCTCCTTTGGTTTGAAATTTGGTTTGAAAATCGCTTGGTCTTGAAAATGGCTTAGGGGTTCAAAAGCAGGGAAAGCCACGGCAGGGACACCGATCCGGAGGCGGGCGCCACAGCAGCGGCCGCCGCCCCCGCATCCAGAATGCCCGCGCCGCAATTGGCCGTGGTGCACTGGTTACTTGAGACACTTGGAAAACTCTGCGCCGTGTTTTGCAGGGTGATCGACACCTGCGCCGGGGTTATGCCGGGGGACAGCTGGTACAATAACGCCGCAACCCCCGCGACATGGGGGGCGGCCATGCTGGTGCCCTGATAAAAGGCATAGCTATCGGCGCCGGGCGTGGTGGCGCCCGCGTTCAGCGTGGACAGGACCCCGCGGCTGGACACCTGATAGGTTTCGCCACCGGGGGCCGCGATTTCAACGGCGCTGCCGAAATTGGAATAATAGGACCGCGCGCCGTCGGTGTTGGTTGCGGCCACCGTGATCACGCCGTCGCAACTGGCGGGCCGGTAATTGGTCGCATCGGCGTTGGAATTGCCCGCCGCGACGACAACGCTTGCCCCGGTGGCGGTGATGTCATCGACCGCCGACTGATAGGTCGGCCCGCAGGCCCCGCCGCCGCCAAGGCTGAGGTTCAGCACCGATGCGGGGTTGGGGTTGTTCGGCACGCCGGGCACCGGCAGACCCGCCGCCCAGCGCATCCCGTCGGCGATATCGGACAGGTTGCCACCGCATTTGCCCAGCACCCGCACCGGCACGATCCGCGCGTCGCGGGCGATCCCGGCCACCCCCAGCGCATTGTTAGTCACGGCGGCCACGGTTCCGGCCACATGGGTGCCATGCCAGCTGCTGCTGCGGGGCGACAGCGGGCACCAGCTGCTGTCGCTGGCGGCGATCCAGTCACCGGGGTCGCGGGCATCATTGTCACGCGCGTTGCCGTCATTGGCGACGGTGGTGTTGGTGATGAAATCATAGCCGGGCAGGATATTCGCCGCCAGATCGACATGCGGGCGATAGCCGGTGTCGATCACCGCCGTCACGACCCCGTTGCCGGTGGCATGGGCCCAACCGCCCGGCAGATCGATCCCGGTGGCGGGTTTGGTGTAATGCCACTGATCGCCATAGCGCGGATCGTTCACCGCCTGCTGGATCTGCATGATCGCATCGGGTTCGACATATTCGATGGCCGGATCGGCGGACAGGCGGGCGGCGATGTCCTGAATGGTTTCTGCAACCTCTCCGGCGCTGAGCGCGCCCAGGTTGTTGATCTGCACCACCTGCGCATTGCCCGACATCAGCCGCACATGTTCGATCTGCGCGCCCGCCAGTTCCGACAGGGCCGCCGCCGCCCCCTGCGCCGATTGCAGCGATTGCACCCGGTCGGCGGCGCTGTCGGCATATTTCACGATCAGCTGGCTGGCCACGGGGGCGACCTGCTGATCGGCCACAACGTCGGGCGGTGTGTCGCTGGGATCAGCCGGGGTGGGTTCCAGGGCGAACCCGCCATGGGCCGAGGCGGCGCAAATGGCGACACTGGCCAACAGCATCCGCAGGCACGGGACATCATTCAACTTATGCTGGTATATCGGTCTGGACATATCAGACTCTCCCATAAAAATTGCTTCATCAAAAACGTGTCGTCGAAAAAGCAGATCGGAAAATTCGACCCGCAAAAAACCTTAAATCAATGGAACAATCATACCAAAAAAATGGATATTGGGGAATAGGAAGCGACAAAATCGCGTTTTCCCAGCGTTTTCAGGTCGTTGCCTCAGTCCGCTCAAATACAATCTAAGGTGGTGCGACGGCCGCGTCGATCCTTTCGAATCGGCCCGCAATTGGCCGCGGCTTTAGTGCAATTGCTTGCGTATCCGGCGCACCATCATCCAGACGCCGATGACCACCAGCGGCACCAGCGCCGCCGTCAGCCAGGGCTTGCCGATCCCCACCAGCTTCGCCCCCGGCGTCAGGAAATAGCCCAGCAGGCTGACCGCATAATAGCTGATCGCGACCACCGACAGGCCCTCGACCGTGTGCTGCAGACGCAGTTGCAGATCGGCGCGACGGTCCATGCTTTCCAGCAGTTCCTGATTCTGGGCCGACCGTTCGACATCGACCCGCGTGCGCAGCAGATCGCCGGCGCGAATGGCGCGTTCGGTCATGCTTTGCAACCGCCGCTCGGTCGATTTGACGGTCCGCATCGCCGGATCGTAACGGCGCATCATGAATTCGCTGAAGGTCTGCCCCTTGCGGAACCGCTCTTCGCGCAGCACCTTGATCCTCTGGTTGACGATCGCCTCATAGGCGGCGGTCGCGCTGAACCGGAACGACGATTGCGCCAGCAGGTTTTCCAGCTCGGTCGACACTTCCAGCAATTCGTGCAGCGTCTGTTCCGGCGAGTCGTCCCCGGCGGACATGGCCCCGACAAAGGTCGACAGTTTCGCATCGATCCGGGCCATCCGGTCCGACAGTTCGCGGGCGCGCGGCAGGCCCAGCATCGACATGGATTTGTAAATCTCGATCTCGGTCAGACGCTGAACGATGCGCCCCATCCGGCGCGACCCGGTATCGGGCTGGGCAAACAGCGCGAACCGCAGATGGCCACTGCTGTCGATCCGGAAATCGGTGGCCACGACCGCGCTGTTGTCCAGCACGCTGGAGCAGGCCAGACTTTCGGGCACGAACCATTCGGACACGCGGTCCACCACCTGCTGTTCCTCGCCGCTGTATTGTTCCACCCGGATCAGGGCCGAGGTGACACGCGTCCCCGGCGCCGCCTCCAGCCAGTCGTCGGGAAAAACCTCGAAGATATTGGCGTCGAACGGGCGTTCGGTCAGCCCTTCGGTAAAGACCGTGTAGGTCACGAATTCGGTGTGGTTTTCCCATTTCAGCATATGGCGGCCAATCGGGCCGAAATAATGGGTGGCCCCCGGCTGGGGATGCTGCGCGCCAAAACGGTCCAGCAATGCCAACAGGTGCTGGCGGTCCAGCTCGCGGTCGCGACTGGCGGCGTTGATTTCCGGCTTCAGCGCCAGAAAAACCGCATGGCACGGGGTCTCAAGCGACGGAAAGGGCCGCGCGTGCAGTTCATTGGCCAATGCATAACGCAGCGGGTGGTCAGTGATGGGGCTCATGTCTGGTCCGGGTGTAAAGATTTGCCTGAACTTACCCGAAAACACGCCGATGTGAACAGATAAATTCTTTGATTTCCGAACCTTAGCAGTGCACCACGGTACACCGGCATTGACCTTGGTTCCAATCGCTCCAGATAATCGCCTGTGTATGGACCCGGACAGTTCCTGCGCGTTGCCTTGGTCATCCAAATTCAGTGCCTCACCGGCCTTCCCCCTTCCGCTTCGCGCCCTGCCCCTTTGCCAGCTACGTAGAAATCCAATTTGACTCGATTCAAAATATCGGAGCCACAACATGTCTCTTACACTCAAGATCAATGGCGAGGATCGCCAGATAACCGCCGACCCCGGCACGCCCCTGCTGTGGGTCGTGCGCGATGAACTGAACCTGACCGGCACCAAATTCGGCTGCGGCGTGGCGTCCTGCGGGGCCTGCACCGTGCATGTGGATGGCGAACCGGTGCGGTCCTGCCAGACCTTTGTCGAAGATCTGGAGGGCGCCGAAATCACCACCATCGAAGGCGTGAACGGATCGGTCGCCGCCGCCGTGCAGGCCGCCTGGCGCGAGCTGGACGTGGTGCAATGCGGTTACTGCCAATCGGGGCAGATCATGCAGGCCGTGGGATTGCTGAGCGAAACACCCAGACCCACCGATGACGACATCGACAGCTATATGGCCGGCAACGTCTGCCGCTGCGCCACATACCAACGCATCCGCGCCGCCATCCACATGGCCGCCGAAAAGATGGAGGGTTAAGATCATGACCATCGAAACCTCGCGCCGTGGTTTTCTGACCGGGGTCGCCGCAACCGGGGCCGCCCTTTTGGTCGGGTTCACCCCCAAGGGCGTGCTGGCCGCAGGTCCCGCGAACGCCCAGTTGAACCCTTTCGTGAAAGTCGCCGCCGACGGCACGCTGACCGTCATCCTGAAACATTTCGAAATGGGTCAGGGCACCACCACCGGCCTGACCACCCTGATCGCCGAAGAAATGGACGCCGACTGGGCCACCGTTCAGATCGAATTCGCCCCGGCCAATGATGCGCTTTATGCCAACCTCTTATTCGGATCGCAGGGCACCGGCGGGTCCACCGCCATGGCCAATTCGTTCATGCAGTACCGTCAGGCAGGCGCCGCCGCCCGCGCGGTTCTGGTTCAGGCCGCGGCACAGGCCTGGGGCGTGGCCCCGGCCGATATCACCGTCGACAAGGGCATCCTGCGGGCGGGCGATCACAGCGCGCATTACGGGACGTTTGTCGATGCCGCTGCCGATCTGACCCCGCCCGCCGAACCGGTGCTGAAAGACCCCGCCGCGTTCAAACTGATCGGCAATGCCACCCTGCCCCGCAAGGACAGCGTTGGCAAAACCGATGGCACCGCGATCTTTGCGATGGATGTGCGCCTGCCCGATATGGTCTATGCGGTGCTGCTGCGATCGCCGAAATTCGGGGGAAAACTGACAGGCTTCACTCTGGGCGAAGCGGCGGGTGTACAGGGCTTTGTCGACGCCAAGGCCCTGGACAATGGTGCGGGCGTCGCCGTTTACGGCACCACCACATGGGCCGCCATTCAGGCGCGCGACGCGATCACCGCGGAATGGGATTTCAGCGCCTCCGAAACCCGGTCCACCCCGCAGATCGAGGCCGGACATATCGCCCTGCTGGATGCACCTCAGTATGAGGCCGCCGCTGGCGTGACCCGCGCCGACAGCGGTGCCGCACTTGAGGCCGCCGCGCAGGTGGTCGAGGCCGAGTTCCTGTTTCCCAACCTTGCCCACGCCCCGATGGAACCGCTGAACTGCACCATCGCGGCCACCGAAACCGGCGTGCGCGTCTATGACGGCTGCCAGTTCCCGGCGCTGACCAAACCCACGGTCGCAGGCATTCTGGGCCTTGATCCCGAACAGGTCGAAATTGAAACGGTCTATGCCGGCGGGTCTTTCGGGCGGCGCGCCAATACGGTCACGGATTACAACCGCGAGGCCGCCTTTGCCTATGCCGCGCTGGGGGGCACGCGCCCGGTCAAACTGGTCTGGACGCGCGAGGATGATCTGGCGGGCGGGTTCTTCCGCCCCGTGGCAGCGCACCGCGCCCGGATCGGGCTGGACGGCGATGGCAACATCACCGGCTGGGATCACCGGATCGCCGCGCAATCCATCATGAAAGGCACCCCGTTCGAGGCGTTTACCGTGCACGACGGGGTCGATCACACCTCAACCGAAGGGCTGGCCGACAACCTCTATGCGATCCCGGCGATGTCGGTCGGGCTGAGCGACTGGACCTCGCCGATGCCGGTGCTCTGGTGGCGCTCGGTCGGGCACAGCCACACCGCCTATGCCAAAGAGGTGGCGCTGGACATGGCGGCAAAGGCCGCCGGGCGCGACCCCGTGGCGCTGCGGAGGGAGCTGCTGGCCGATGACAGCAATACCGATCAGCGACGGCTGCGCGGCGTGCTGGAACTGGTGGCCGAGAAATCGGGCTGGGACACCCCCCTGCCCGCCGGGCGCGGTCGCGGCGTCGCGGTTCACAAAAGCTTTGGCAGCTATGTCGCGCAGGTGGTCGAGGTGTCGGACATCGATGGCGCGATCCGGATCGACAGGGTTGTCTGCGCCGTGGATTGCGGCGTGGCGGTGAACCCCGATGTGATCAAGGCCCAGATGGAAGGCGGCATCGGCTTTGGCATCGGGCATGTGATGCGCGACAAGATCACGATGACCGAAGGCGTGGTGGATCAGGCCAACTTTCCCGACTTTGAGCCGCTGCGCATGCCCGATATCGGCGTGATCGAGGTGCATATCGTCCCCAGCACCGAAGCCCCCACAGGCGTCGGCGAACCCGGCACCCCACCCGCCGGCCCCGCCCTTGCCAACGCCATCGCGGCGGCCACCGGCAAACGGATCACGAAACTGCCGATGACCGATCACGGTATCGAATTCGTGTGATCGCCTAGGCTGCGAAAATATGCGTTCCTGATCTGGGGACGCAAAGAGGCCCCGGCGCAAAACGCCGGGGCCTCTTTGCAAAACGCCATACCAATTGAGTTGTAAAAGCGCGCAGCGCACGTGTCATCGATCACAAGCTTGCCATCCGGGCAAGGTCAATCAAGGCATGTGGTACAATCGGTCTGGTTTATGCAGATGCGAACATGCGCCCCTTTAGAGGACGTCGTCACCATAAAGGCAAAAACCTTTATGTCCGTCAGAGGCAGAAACAACTTTTCCATCAACAAAATAGACATGCACATATTTCAGGTCGAAAGTTTCATCATACTGAAAAGACCGGCAAGAATTGATGCTATTGCTGGCATCAAAGCTTTCACTTTGAAAACTGCCGATAGCTTGAGTCACCTCGTCAGCAGGCATACCGATTTTAAGCGCTCTTACATTGCTGTGTTCACTTCCCTTAATCGCCGGGGCTACGGATTCAGCACACGCACCAAGACTCAAGAAAATTGCTAACATAGAAACATTTTTCACTGGGGACCTCACAAGTAGACGGAATTTTGATGACCTTCTTCGAATTTGACGTTTCTTGTCAAGAGCATCGCGCATGGCCACGTGAAGGGCAAGACCGCGTTAATTCCCAAACAGTTGCGCAGAAATGCCAACATCAGCCTGGTCCCAATTTCGCAAAAATCGTAGCAGCGACCGGTTACAGCCCCAGCTTGTCCCGCATGAAGGCCAGCGCGACGCTCAGCCCGTCGGGGGCGATGCCGTGGGCGGTGCCTTTCATGACATGGGCATAGACATCCTTGAACTCCGCGCCCTGCAAAGCCTCGATCGCGGCAGGCAGGGACTGGATCGGCACGACCTCATCCTCATCGCCATGCACCAACAGGATCGGCGGGCGGCTGACGGTTTCATCGGCCAGCATTTCGGGCACCAGCAGGCGCCCGGAAAAGCCGACGATCCCGGCCACCGCATCTTCGCGGCGCGGGGCGACGTGCAGGCTCATCATCGTGCCTTGCGAAAATCCGAACAGGACCACCTGTTCGGGCAGCACGTCTTCGTCCACCATCACCGCGTCCAGAAACGCGTTCAGATCGTCGCTGGCCGCCGCCATGCCGCGTTCGGCCTCTTCCTCGCTGGAACCGTCGATCCACGGGATCGGGAACCACTGATACCCCATCGGCGCGCCGGGCACCGATTCCGGCGCATCGGGCGCGATGAACAGCGTATCGGGCAGATGTTCGCCCAGCGGATCGGCAAGACCCAGCAGATCGGCCCCGTTGGCGCCATAGCCATGCAGGAAAACCACGACCGATTTCACCTCGCCCGACAGCGGGCCCTTGCGGCCTGCCCTTAACACTCGTGTCATCGTATTCCTTCCCTGGATTTCGCGACGTGGTAATAGGCCCAAAGCGCGCGGGCCGCAACGCCGCGCCAGGGCGACCATGCGGCGGCCATGTCGCGGATCTGTTTTTCGGTGGGCCGCTTGGGCAGATCGAACAGGAGTTTCGCGGCCTCCTGCAGGGCCAGATCGCCGGGGGCGAAGACATCGGCCCGCCCCAGCGAAAACATCGCGTAAATCTCGGCCGTCCAGCGGCCGATGCCCGGCACTTCGACCAATGTCGCGATCACCTGATCGTTGGGCAGGTCGCGCAGCGCGCGATAGTTGATCCCGGCCCCCGCCAGCGCGCGGGCATAGCGGATTTTCTGACGGCTCAGCCCGCAGGCGCGCAGCTCGTCGTCGCTGGCCCAGCCGATCTTGCGCGGGCCGATCAGACGGGCCGTTTTCATCCGGCCCCAGATCGCATCCGCCGCCGCCACCGATATCTGCTGGCTGACAATCGCGCTGAGCAAAGGTTCGAACCCGTCCTTGCGCCGCCGCAGCGGCAGCGGCCCGGTCAGCGCCAGAGCCTTGGCAAACTGCGGCTCGCACCCGGCCAGAAAATCCGCGCCTTCGGCCACGCATTCCGGTGTTTCGATGATCCGCCCGACCATGGCTGCCTCCAGCTGCTTGACATGATATGTCCCGCATCCCGGAACAAAAGTCACGGGCGGTTTTACCAAAGACTATTTTTCCTTCAATGACTGGCAGATTGGTACAATTTCGCGCTTTTACCCATCGCATTGGAAGAGTAATCCGGACCCATGACAGATATGACCGCCCCCACATCCGACAGCCGCGCCACCCGCAACGTCATCGTTCTGGTGCTGGCACAGGCGCTGTTGGGCGCGCAGATGCCGATGATCTTCACCATCGGCGGGCTGGCCGGGCAATCGCTGGCCGCGAACCCCTGCTGGGCGACGCTGCCGATTTCGCTGATCGTTCTGGGGTCCATGCTGGCGGCCACGCCGCTGTCGTCGATCATGCAGAAATACGGGCGGCGTGCCGGGTTCTTCGTGGGGGCCGCAGGCGGCACCATCGGGGCGGCGATCGGCGCCTACGGGTTGCTGCAGGCCTCGTTCCCGCTGTTCCTGCTTGGGTCGTTCTTTACCGGCATCTATATGTCGGCGCACGGGTTTTACCGGTTTGCCGCCGCTGACACCGCCTCGGACGCCTTCCGTCCCAAGGCGATTTCCTATGTCATGGCAGGCGGTCTGGCCTCGGCCATCATCGGGCCGCAACTGGTCAAGCTGACCAGCCAGTCCATGGTGGTGCCGTTTCTGGGCACCTATATGGCGGTGATCGCGATCAACCTTCTGGGCGCGCTGCTGTTTTTCCTGCTGGATATCCCGACACCCGCCGCCCCCGACCATGATGCCCCCAAGGGCCGGTCGCGGTTCGAGCTGCTGAAAACCCCGCGCGTCGCGGTGGCGATGATCTGCGCGCTGGTGTCTTACGCGCTGATGAACCTTGTCATGACCTCGACCCCGCTGGCGGTGGTCGGCTGCGGGTTTGAAACCAACGATGCGGCCAATGTGGTGACCGCCCATGTCCTGGCGATGTTCGCGCCCAGCTTTTTCACCGGCCATCTGATCGCCCGCTTCGGGGTGGAACGGATCGTCGCCACCGGTCTGGCCATTCTGGCCGCCGCCGGGCTTGTCGGGCTGGCCGGGGTCGAGCTGGAACATTTCTTTGTCGCGCTGGTCCTGTTGGGGATCGGCTGGAACTTCGGCTTCATCGGCGCCACCGCCATGCTGGCCGGCGCCCATGCCCCGGAAGAGCGTGGCCGGGTACAGGGTCTGAACGATCTGATCGTGTTCGGCGGGGTGACCTTTGCCTCGCTGGCCTCGGGCGGGTTGATGAACTGTTCGGGCGGGACCGCGCAGCAGGGCTGGGCCTCGGTCAATCTGGCGATGATCCCGTTGCTGGCGCTTGCGGGCGGCGCGCTGATCTGGCTGGTGATGCGCCCG
The DNA here is from genome assembly GCA_947500775.1 of uncultured Paracoccaceae bacterium. GTDB lineage: Bacteria > Pseudomonadota > Alphaproteobacteria > Rhodobacterales > Rhodobacteraceae > CANMTD01. Next base: position 108,251 of record CANMTD010000002.1, on the reverse strand, counting down.
CGCGAAGCGTAGATTATGAAATCTTTTCGATCGCATCATTAAGAGCCTCAATGTCATGCTGCTTGTCACCTCGATCCAGCATACCTTTTACAATTTGTGTTTCTTTAAATGTAAACGCCATTGTTCAACTCCGATAAAATGCAATTATTTAAATGCATTCTCTATCGGCCCACAAAGCTTGTGTATTCTGAACTACCACCGCCCCGTCAGGCTGGCCCACAGCAACCCGCCCCGGCGTTTGAATTCCGAGGTTTGCAGTTGCCCGTCGATGACCCGTGACGGATCGCGAGCGGCGGCCTGCAGAACCGGACCCGCCCGCCAAGCCGCGTAAAGCGCGGGGCCTGCGGATGCGGGCACCTGCCTGCGTTGTTGGCGCGCAGACCTCAACCGCATCAGTGCCCGGCTGGCCAAGGCGCTGACCCCTTCGGGCCTGCCATCGACCAGCGGAATGCGCCCCCGCGCCTCAAGCTCGGGGATGGCCAGCAACCAGTTGGCGACACCGGCGGCATGGGCCAGATCGCGGATCACCGGTTCGGCCTCGTCCGCCGCGCCCAGCAGGCGGGCCGCCGTCCAGATCAGATGCCCCGAGGTCGCGTTGATATAGCGGTCGAAATGCGCCGCATCCTCGAACGGGTCGCGGTAGATGTCCCAGCGGCGGGCATCGGCCAGCCCGCCCAGCAGCGCGGCCCCGGTCGCATCCAGCACCTCGGACAGCGGGGTCACGACCTCGTGCCGCCGCACCGCACCGCCTTTGGCGATCTCATCCAGCGCGTCGCGCCACCATTGCAGACGCATTTCCGCGATCATCGGTTCCGCCGTGACCCAGGGCGCGCGCGCAATTTCAAGGTTCAGCGCATAAAGCGGGAACAGCACCGCACGCGCCGCAGGCGGGGCCGCCATCGCCGCCAGAAACCGGTCGGGATCGCCGCGTTGCACCAGTTCTGCGCAGGCCTGAACGCTCATGCCGGGCGCACGATCGACAGAAGATAGCCGAATTCGTCGCGATGCTCGCGCCAGACGCGGGCCTCTTGCGCGGCCTCGTCCAGCACCTGGGTCAGGGCGGCGTCGGCCCCCGGGCGCAGCTTTTCGATCCGCCGTTCGGTGGGGCCATAGTATCCTTCCCATGCAGCATCGCCCAGAACGCGGGTCTGAACGATCTCGTACCCTGCGGCTTTGATCCGCGCGGCCACGCCGTCGGCAACGGTCATCGCAGGGTATTCCGCCCAGTTCTGACGCACCGCCGCACAAGGCGTATCGGTCAGGTAAACCGCGTCGGAAAAGGCAATGGCCCCGCCCGGCGCCAGGGCCGGACGCCAGGCGCGCAGCACCTCGGTCACCCCATGGAAATAGGCCGCCCCGGCGCACCAGATCAAATCGAACGGCCCCAGATCGACCGGATCGGGCAGATCGTCGGCGTCATCCGCGATCAGCCGCCCGCGCAGGATCGTCACCCGGTCGTCACGCGCGAACCGGGCCGCCGCATCGTCCACGAACGGCTGATGCAGGTCGAAACCGGTCACGCGCGCCTCGGGCGCGGCGAAGAGCAGCGCGGGGATATCCGCGCCCGGCCCGCAGGCCGCGTCGCAGATCCGGGCGTCACGCTTCAGGCCCAGCACCTCGGCCGCCCAGGACACATCGGACCGTTCGCCCGGACCTTCGCGGGGCAGGTCCCGGTGCAGGGTGAAAAATGCCTTGCGGTTCATGGTGCCCCGGCCCCGTCGCGTACAAGTTTCCAGTTGATCGCATCCAGCAGCGCCTCGAACGAGGCGTCTATGATGTTGGGCGACACGCCCACGGTCGACCAGCGCCGCCCCTGCCCGTCCTCGCTGTCGATGATGACGCGGGTCACGGCCTCGGTCCCGCCTTGGGTGATGCGCACCTTGAAATCGACCAGCCGCAGATCGTCGATGATCTGCTGATACGGCCCCAGATCCTTGGCCAGCGCCTTGGCCAGCGCGTTGACCGGGCCGCGGTCACAGCCTTCGGCATCCAGGCTTTCCGACACGCTCAGCTTTTTCTCATTGCCGATTTTGACCACGACGACCGCTTCGGACAGGCTGATCATGCGGTCGTATTTGTTCTTGCGCCGCTCGACCGTCACCTTATAGCGCTTGACCTCGAAAAACTGCGGCAGCAGCCCCAGTTCGCGCCGGGCGACCAGTTCGAAACTGGCCTGCGCCGTGTCAAAGGCATAGCCCTGAGTTTCGCGCGCCTTGATCTCGTCCAGTATCCGCACCAATGCGGGATCGTCCCTGGCCACCTCCAGCCCGGCCTCGGCCAGCCGCCGCCGCAGGTTGGACTGCCCGGCCTGATTGGACATCGGAATGACCCGGGCGTTGCCGACCAGCGCAGGGTCGATATGTTCATAGGTCGTGGGGTCCTTGAGGATCGCGCTGGCGTGCAGCCCGGCCTTATGCGCAAAGGCCGAGGCCCCGACATAGGGCGCGCTTTTGCGTGGCACCCGGTTCAGGATATCGTCCAGCAGACGCGAGGCGCGGGTCAGCGCGGCCAGCCCGCCCGCATCGACCCCGGTGTCATAACGGCTGCGATAGGGCTCTTTCAGCAAAAGGGTCGGGATCAGCGACACTAGGTTGGCATTGCCACAACGTTCGCCCAGCCCGTTCAGCGTGCCCTGAATCTGGCGCGCGCCCGCATCCACCGCCGCCAGCGATCCGGCAACGGCGGTGCCGGTGTCGTTATGGGTGTGAATGCCCAGACGGTCGCCGGGGATGCCTGCGGCGATCACGGCGGCGGTGATGCGGTGAATGTCATCCGGCAGGGTGCCGCCGTTGGTATCGCACAGCACGACCCAGCGCGCGCCCGCGTCATGGGCGGCTTTCAGGCAGCTCAGCGCATAATCGGGGTTGGCCTTGTAGCCGTCAAAGAAATGTTCGGCGTCAAACAGCGCCTCGCGTCCCTGCGCCACCAGATAGGCGATGGATTTGGCGATATTGTCGCGGTTTTCGTCCAGCGTGATGCCCAGCGCGGTTTCGACGTGGAAATCATGGGTCTTGCCGACCAGACAGACGGCAGGGGTACCCGCGTTCAGCACGGCGGCCAGCACATCGTCGTTTTCGGCGCTGCGCCCGGCACGTTTGGTCATGCCGAAAGCGGTGAATGTCGCGCGGGTTTTCGGAGGCGTTTCGAAAAACGCGCTGTCGGTGGGGTTGGCGCCGGGCCAGCCGCCTTCGATATGATCGACGCCCAGCGCGTCCAGCGTTTCGGCGATCTGAAGCTTTTCGGCGGTGGAAAACTGCACGCCCTGCGTTTGCTGGCCGTCGCGCAAAGTGGTGTCGAAAAGATAAAGGCGTTCCCTGGTCATTGGCAGTCCCCCTTGGGCGTGGCGCCTGCGTCACGCCCAGCGCCCGGCCGCCCCCCCGGGCGGGCGCTTCGCACCCCCCCGCGGCCGGGCACTGGCCTGTGTTGTACTGGGCCGGTCATTTCAGGGCCTCCAGTTTTGAGGGGTCGAAATCTGGCCCGACCTCCCACGAAACACCGTCCTTCGTGTCCTTTATCGTCACACCCGCAGCAACGAATGCATCGCGGACTTTATCAGCCTGAGCAAAGTCTTTGTTTTCCCGGGCAATTTTTCGCAGTTCGATCATCTCTTCTATGGTTGCCTCAATCTCGGCATCGAAGGTCTTGCCCTGAAAACTTGATTCAAATTCACCCTGTAAAAGCCCCAAAATACGTGCGGAGTTTAACAGTGTCTGGGGCGCTTCTTCGCGCGCAATCCTGTGAAGGGCACTCAGCGCCAATGGCGTGTTAAGATCGTCAGCCAAAGCGGCGAGGACATCAGGATGCGGCGCATCATCAACCGTCAGACCGGCCACCAACTCACGCCACTTCCTCAGCGTCTTCTCCGCCTCTTCCCGCTTCTTCTCGGTCCAATCCATCGGTTTGCGGTAATGGGTGCTCAGCATCACAAAGCGGATCACCTCGCCCGGGACGGGTGGCTGGCCATCATGGCCTTCCAGCAAATCGTGCACGGTAAAGAAATTGCCCAAGCTTTTGGACATCTTCTTGCCTTCAACCTGCAACATCTCGTTGTGCATCCAGACATTGGCGAAACCGCCCTCGGGGTGGGCACAGCAGCTTTGGGCGATCTCATTCTCATGGTGCGGGAACATCAGGTCGTTGCCGCCGCCGTGGATGTCAAAGCTTTCGCCCAGCAATTCGTATGACATGGCCGAGCATTCGATATGCCACCCCGGCCGCCCCCGGCCCCACGGGCTGTCCCATCCCGGCAGGTCATCGGACGATGGTTTCCACAGCACGAAATCCATCGGGTTGCGTTTATAGGGCGCGACCTCGACCCGCGCGCCTGCGATCATATCGTCGACCGTGCGGCCCGACAGCTTGCCGTAGTCTTTGTAACTTTCGACCGCGAACAGCACGTGCCCCTCGGCCTCATAGGCGTGGCCCTTGGCGATCAGGTCTTCGATCATCGCCACCATCTGCGGGATGAACTGCGTGGCGCGGGGCATCTGGTTCGGGTCCAGCGCGCCCAGCGCGTGCATGTCGTCCAGAAACCAGCCGATGGTTTCCTCGGTGATTTCGCCGATGGGGCGCCCGCTTGTCGCCGCCCGCGCGTTGATCTTGTCGTCCACGTCGGTGAAATTGCGCACATAGGTCACGTGATCGGCGCCATAGACATGCCGCAACAACCGGTACAGCACATCGAACACCAGCACCGGCCGCGCATTGCCCAGATGGGCGCGGTCATAGACCGTGGGGCCGCAGACATACATGCGCACATTGTCGGGGTCGATGGGGGTAAAGACCTCTTTGGTGCGGGTCTTGGTGTTGTGCAGCCTGATCGTTGTCATAGGTCGTTCCTTCGCGCGCGGTCCCGCGGCGGGCTTAGCAACTTGTGTCTCGAATGGAAACTAGAAGACCGGCCCGCCTGACGATGTCAGTGGGTAATGCAGCAGATAATGCAAATGGTCTTGCTCATGCGGCGGACCATAACAGCCGCCGGCCGCCCCGCCAAGCGGCTTGTGCCCTGCCCGCGCGCGCCCGACAAACATCTGGACGCAACCGCAGCACCTGACTAGGTTGTGGCCCGTGCGTATCAGCCGGTTTACCTGTCGCCAGAAACGCCGCCGTTTTGAATGTTACTGAAAACAGCAACCGGAGAAGAATTGGCGATGTCGGATATGCGCTTTGCGATCATTGGCTGCGGCTATGTCGCTGATTTCTATATGCAGCTTGTCGAAAACCACCCCGATGTGTCGGTCGTGCGCGCCTTTGACATCAACCCCGACCACGCCGCGCGGTTCACCGCCCATTGGAAGGTGCCGTCGGTCACCACCCAAGCGGCATTCTTTGACGGGCTCAAGGTCGACGCGGTTTTGAACCTGACCAACCCCGCCGCGCATTTCGCCGTGTCCCGCGACTGTCTGGAGGCGGGATATCCGGTCTATTCGGAAAAACCGCTGGCGATGGAGTTCGCCGAGGTCAAGGCCCTGCGCGATCTGGCGCTGGCCAAGGGGCTGCCGCTGGCCTCTGCCCCCTGCAATCACCTGAGCGAGGCGGTGGCCGCCCTGCGCGGGTCGCTGGAAAAGGGCAACGTCGGCAAACCGCTGTTGGTCTATGCCGAAATGGACGATGGATTCATCGCCAAATCACCCTATGAAAACTGGATCAACCCCTCGGGCGCGCCCTGGCCCTATGAGGATGAATTCGAAGTCGGCTGCACACTGGAACACGCGGGCTATTACCTGACATGGCTGATCGCTCTGTTCGGCTCGGTGACGCAGGTGCATTCCTTTGCCGCGTTGCAATATCCCGGCAAACCCACCGGCGGCGCCCCCGAGGCGCCCGATTTCTCGGTCGCCTGCCTGACGTTCGAATCCGGTCTGGTGGCGCGGCTGACCTGCGGCGTGGTCGCCCCGCGCGATCACCAGTTCAAGATATTCGGGGACGAAGGCCTGATGACGGCGGACGATTGCTGGTTCTACGAAACCCCGATTGCCTTTCAACGCTGGATCCGGGTGCGGCGGCGGTTCATGCTGATGCCCTGGCCCACCAAGGTGAAGGTCGCAAAACCGGTTGTCGAATTGCCCAAAAGCGGGGCGGCGGCGATGGATTTCATGCGCGGTCCGATCGAAATGGTCGCGGCCCGGCGCGCCGGACGCGGTTCGCGCCTGCCGCTCGATTTCTGCGTGCATTTCAACGAGGTGTCGCTGGCCATCCACAATTCGACCAGCCGCGCGGAAACCTATGACGTCAAAAGCCGCTGCACGACCCTGTCGCCCGTCACCATCAGCAACGATCCCGGCCAAAAGGACCTGTCCTTTGTCGAACGGCGGATATTGCCTTTGCTGGGGCGCCTGTGATGCGCTGGGGCATTGTGGGCACCGGCGCCATTGCCGCGCGGTTCGTGACAGCCTGCCAGCGGTTGCCGGATACCGAATGCGTGGCGGTATCGTCGCGTACCGCCGCGAATGGTCAGGCTTTTGCCGACCGATACGGGATCGGTCATGTGGCCACAAACGCCGGGGATCTGGCCGGGCAGGACGCGGTCGATGTGGTCTATGTCGCCACCCCCAATCACTGCCATGTCGATGACGCGCTTGCGGTGATCGACGCGGGCAAACCGGTGCTGTGTGAAAAGCCATTGGCCACCAACGCGGATGACGCGCGCAGGATCGCCGGTGCAGCCCGGGCCAAGGGTGTCTTTTGCATGGAGGGGATGTGGTCGCTTTGCACCCCCGTCTATACTCAGGCGTTTCAGCGCGTCGCCAATGGCGATATTGGAAAGGTCCGGCAGATCGAGGGATCGTTTTCGGTTCCGCAAACCCCCGAAACGATGCCGCGCCTGTTCGATAGCGCCACAGGCGGCGGCGCCCTGCTGGATCGCGGGGTGTATCTGATAGCCTTGTCGATGGCGGTTCTGGGGGATCTGCACTTGCGCCATGTCGCCGGTGATCTGGCGCCGAACGGCGTCGATCTGGCGGCAACGCTGATTTTGGAAAGCGATACCGGCGCGCGGGCGGTTCTAAGCACCGCGATTGACCGGTTTGGAGACAACAGCCTGACGATCGAAGGCAGTACCGGACGCTGTGTCTTTGCCGAACCGGTGACCTGCCCTGCGTCTTATGCGCTGACGCGCCGCGATCCCTCTGCCGCCTTTCGGGCGCCTGCGGGTGCCTCTGGACCGGTTGCCGCCCTGAAAGCCCGACTAAGACGCAACCCATTGGCGATACGTGCAAAACAGGCATTGGCAGGCAACCAGAAGTTCCTGACCGGCGGCTTGGAAAATGAGATCGCCGAGGTTGAACGCTGTCTGGCACAGGGGCTGCTGGAAAGCCCCCTTGTGCCACTGGATCGTTCGATCCGCACGCTCGCGATCATCGACGAGGCACGCAAGGCCCTGTCCGACAGGCACTAAAACTGCTACGGTTCATTTTTTCACAGATGAAGGATTTTTCAGGGCTCGGCTGAGTGGGCACAACAAAACCAAATTGGAAAATTTAATGTCCCAAAAGCATAAAGTTAAAAAAGGCGAGAAATTTCAAACGATTGCAAAGAAGTACAAGTTCAAGAACCCCAAGCTGATCTGGGAAGATGCGGAAAACAAGGCGCTGAAGAAAAAGCGCGGCAAGCCTGAAAATATCGAACCGGGTGATGTGATTTTTATTCCAATGACCCCGGAAGAGAAAAAAGACATTCAGGCGCGGCGCCAATTGCTGCTTTCGCAGATCGAAAACGAACGCGTGCTGGCAGAGGCATTGACCGTCCACGCCGACAGCTATGCCGCCGCTGCCGCAAGGTTTGGCCGGTACATCAAGGAATCCAACACGTTTTACAGCAAAATGCAAAAGCAGCTGGAAACCGATCACAAGGTTATCCAGAAGATGAAACAGGGCGTCGATGTGGTGTGGATGCTGACCGGCATGGCGCGCACCTCGGCCAAATTGGGGGCCGATTACAAGAAGGCCCTTGCCGACCCGTCCGAGTTCACAAAACTGAATGAAAAGGTGACAAAGGCCGCAGCCTCCATTGCCAGCAAACCCATGCAGATGCTGACCGATGACGCCAAAAAGGCGGTGCGCGAGTATATTATCAAAAAAGGCCCGAAAGAGCTGAAGACCGCGTTTGATCTTCATAAAATCTATTCCGACAGCCTGGACAACATGCAATCGCCCAGCTTCTGGTTCCTTGCGGCCGCCAGCAAGATGGACGGCAAAGACTTTAGCGCCTCCATGACCCGGGACCTGGCCGCCGAGAAAAAGGAACAGGTCGGGTCCCTGACCATACAGCGCCGGGTCGAGGTGGCCAAAATGGAAGCGGTCAAGGCGAAATGCGAAGCCTATTCAAAGGAACATCGCACCGCAGCCAAAGGCGCGCTGTTCCGCGTCAAGCTTGGTGAAAAGCTGCTTAAACTGCTTGAGACGCATTAAATTGGATGCCCGCGCGTGGGGGAAGGTCACAACCTGATATCCACGCCCGATTTCCGGCGGCAGACCGGTCAGAATCGCGTTAGCATCGCCCCCATGTTGTTCCAAAGACCCGATCACGACACGCTTTATGCCGCCCTTCTGGCCCGTGATCCCGCCTATGACGGGCGGGCCTATGTCGGGGTCAGCTCGACCGGGATATTCTGCCGCCTGACCTGCCCGGCGCGGAAGCCGAAATCCGAAAACTGCCATTTCTTCGAAACGGTTGCGGCCTGCATCGACGCGGGCTTTCGCCCCTGCAAACGCTGCCACCCGCTGGCCCCGATGGCCACGGCCGATCCGGTGATCGGGGCGTTGCTGCAGGCGCTGGACAAGGCCCCCGCGCGCCGCTGGTACGAAGAGGATATTCGCCGCATGGGGTTCGATCCGTCGACCGTGCGCCGAAGCTTTAAACGTCAGTTCGGCATCACCTTTCTGGACATGGCCCGCCAGCGGCGGCTGGCCGAAGGGTTCAGCACCCTGTCAGATGGCGGGCGGGTGATCGACGCGCAGCTGGATGCGGGGTTCGCCTCGGCCAGCGCCTTTCGCGAGGCCTTTGCCCGGTTGCTGGGCCAGCCGCCGGGCCGGTTCCGCGACGATGCCCTGCTGAAGGCCGACTGGATCGACACGCCGCTGGGGCCGATGATCGCGGTCAGCGACGCCCGCGCGCTGCATCTGCTGGAGTTTTCGGACCGCAAGGCCTTGCCCGCTGAATTGCGCCGCCTGCGTCAGGATGCGCGCGGCGATATCGGCATCGGACGCAGCGCGCCCACCGAACAGGTGCGGGCCGAACTGGCGCGGTTCTTTGCCGGGGAAAACGCGCGGTTCACCGTGCCCCTTGCCCAGCACGGCAGCGCCTTTACCCGCGCGGTCTGGGCCATCCTGCGCGATATCCCAGCGGGCGAAACCCGCACCTACAGCCAGATTGCCGGGCAGATGGGCCGCCCCAGCGCCACCCGCGCCGTGGCCCGCGCCAATGGCGCCAACCCGCTGGCGCTGGTCGTGCCCTGCCACCGGGTGATCGGCGCCGATGGATCGCTGACCGGATACGGCGGCGGGCTGTGGCGCAAGCAGCGGCTGATCGAACTGGAACGACATTATCACGGGGTGCGCCCCGCCCCACAGGAGAGTTGCCCATGACCCGCGACATCGGCGCCGACTTCCGCGCGCTTCACCGCCCCGGCGATCCGTTCATCCTGGCCAATGCCTGGGATATCGGCAGCGCCAGGATGCTGGCCAGAATGGGCGCGCAGGCGATCGGCACCTCCTCTGCCGCCCATGCCTTTACGCTTGGCCGCCCCGATATGGGGCAGGTCACGCGGGACGAGGCGCTGGCCCATGCCCAGGACCTGATCGCCGCCGTGTCCGTGCCGGTATCGGGGGATTTCGAAAACGGGTTCGGCGATGACCCGGACAGTTGCGCCGACACCGTGCGGCTGTCGGCGGAAATCGGTCTGGCGGGCATCTCGATCGAGGATACGGCGCTGCCCGCGGCCACGCCTTATGAATTCGAGCTTGCGGTCGACCGCATCCGCGCCGCCGCCAGTGCGGCCCGCGCCCTGCCCGGTGATTTCGTGCTGGTCGCCCGCGCCGATGGCATCATGAACGGGCAATATGATATCGAACAGGCGCTGGCCCGTCTGCGCGCCTTTGACGATGCGGGGGCCGATTGCCTGTATGCCCCGATCCCCGCCAGCTTTGACGATCTGGCGCGCATCTGTGCGGCCACCGGCAAACCTGTCAACGCGCTGGCCGCCGGGCCCTATACCAAATTCTCCCGCGCCGATTATGCCCGGATCGGGGTGGCGCGGATTTCGCTGGGATCGGCTCTGGCGCGGGCCACGCAGCGGGTGATCCTTGATGCCGGGCACGCGATGTTCGGCGATGGTGATTTCACGCCGCTGTCGGTCTCTGTCTCGGGCGATGAGATCGACACAATGCTGGGCTAGACGATCCGTGGGCCGGTTCGATGCACCGGCCCACGTGCTCCCCAGCGGTTTCCGGTCAGAAGTGGAACGCAACCTTCGCCGACAGGGTTGTCGCCTCGATATCCGTCGCGCCGAAATCCTGAATGTCGTGATACAGAATCTCACCACCGACCGAGATCGTATCGGTCACCATATAGTCCGCACCGACACCGGCGAAATAACCGTCGCCATCGGCACTGCTTCCGCCTTCGTCGCCTTCGGCATAGGCGTAACCGGCGGTGGCATAGACCAGCGTCTGGCCCAGATCATAACCGCCGCGAAACTTCAGCCGGGCGACATTGTCCAGATTGGCGTCATTGTCGCCCAGTTCGATATCGCCGAAGTCGTAATCCAGGCCGACCCCCAGAACATAACGGCCGAAGTCATGGTCATAGCCGCCATGGATACCGCCCAGAACGCCATCGCCATCGACACCGGAAATATCGGTTTCGACATCGGCATAGCCAAGTTGCGCACCGGCACGGAAACCCGTCCAGTCGCGGCCGGTATCGATCACCGGGGCGGGTGCGGGGGCGATCGTGGCGTCAGGCACGGCCGGTTCCAGATTGCCCGCAAAGGCCGGTGCGGTGCTCAGCGACACAGCGGCCAGGATCAGAATACGTTTCATGTCATTCTCCTATTTCGTCATTGCCTCGGGTGGTCCGTTGTTGTGGACTGTCGTCCGGGGACCTGTTTTGACAAAACCTTCGGACGGGCCCGGCGCAACGGGCAGTTCGGCGCGCTGGCCGGTTTGGGCAGGCCGTTGCCGGAAACGGGTGGGGTTTTCCGCCCGGCACCGGCAAGAGTTGGCCGGGGGCTCCGCGGCTCACGCAAACGTCATCACATCCGGGGCGCGGGGTGTTGAAAATCGCCGCGCAGGCCCCAGCGCCGGAAAGGAGTTTCCGCATGCCATCCCAAACGTCCCACCGGCCCCTGCAAAACCGCGTCACGCCCGAAAACCGGATCATCGCCACCCCGGCGCGCGGCACCTGCATGGGCAATCGCGGCATCCTGCACAACGACCACCAAAAACTGGGTGCGGCCCGCTGGCGGCACCGGGCGTGGATCATCTGCCGGTTGGCGTTCAGGAACCGCCACCGGGCGGTGATGACGCCCCACCGCTATACCGAGCTGTTTTTTCTGGATGAGGCCGTGGCGCTGGCCGCCGGGCATCGGCCCTGTGCGGAATGCCGTCGCGCGGCCTTCAATACCTTTCGCGACGCCTTTCCCGGCGGGCCGATGGCGGCCCCCGATATGGACCGTATCCTGCATGCCCATCGGGTGGTGCCCGGAACCCGGCGCCAGAACCAGCATTCCGCCGATATCGCCGATCTGCCCGACGGGGCGTTCATTCATCACGGTGGGGATGCCTGTCTGATCCGGGGGGCGGAGCTGTATCCTTACCATCCCGGCGGGTACGGTCCGGCACTTGCCCGGCCTGCGCGGGGCGCCGTTCGGGTGCTGACACCCCGCTCGACCGTCGAGGCGTTGAAATCGGGCTACCGGCCTGATCTGCACCATTCAGCACAGACGGGCCGGTAGCCACTGGTTTAATCCTGTTCAGAACCGGTACGAAACACGGGCGGCGACGGTTGTCGCCTCCAGATCACCGGCACCACCAAAATCGTCGAACTCGTTATACAGGATTTCACCACCGACCGAGATTTTGTCGCTCAGCAGGTATTCCGCGCCGAAGCCTACAAAATAGCCGTCGCCATCGGCGCTGCGCCCGCCGAAATCACCATCGGCATAGGCATAACCCGCCGTGGCATAGACAAAGCTTTGGCCCAGATCGAAGCCGCCGCGCAGTTTCAGGCGGGCCGTGCTTTCCAATGTGCCCGCGTTGTTGCCCAATTCGATATCGCCGAAGGTGTAGTCGATCTCACCCCCGATGATGTAATCGCCCAGATCGTGATTGTACCCGACGTGGACACCGCCAAAGGCATCATCGCCATCGGCGTTGCGGGCATCGGCCTCAATATCCGAAAACCCAAGCTGGGCACCGCCGTAAAACCCGGTCCACTCACCGGCGTTGGAAACGGTCGCGCTGGCCGACAGGGCAAGCACCGCAAGTGTTGCTGCTAGTTTCATTATTCTTCTCCATGGTTGTACGCCTGCCGGATGGGCGGCGTAACACAATGGATAAGGGGGCGGATGCGGCGCGGAACAAGTGGCCACACGGCCCGCTCCGGCGTATGTGAATATCGAACAAAACTACGCGAGGTGACGCGGGCGTCACCCTGCGGCTTTTTCCTCCAGCACCAGCCATTCCTCTTCGGCCTCGGCCAGCGCCTCTTGCCGTTCAATCAAAGCCTCGGACCCTTTTTTGAACTTCAGCGGCTCTTTGGTGAAAAGGGTCGGATCGGACAGCAGGGTTTCCAGCTTGGCGATCTCGGCCTCCAGCCGGGCGATCACCTGCGGCAGCTTTTCCAGCCGGTGCTTTTCGGTAAAGGACAGGCCACCGTCGGATTTCTGGGGTTTTGCCTTGGGCTTGGGCGCGGCGGTCTTGGCGCGCTCGGCGGCCTGCTGTTTGGCCCCCTCCCCGCGCTGCGCACGGTAATCGGACCAGCCGCCCGCATAGATCGTGGCCCGGCCGTCGCCTTCCATCGCGATGGTGGTGGTGGCCACCCGGTCCAGAAAGTCGCGGTCGTGGCTGACCAGCAGGACGGTGCCGTCATAATCGCCCAGCAGTTCCTGCAACAGGTCCAGCGTTTCAACGTCCAGATCGTTGGTCGGTTCGTCCAGCACCAGCAGGTTGCTTTCCCGCGCCATGATCCGGGCCAGCAGCAGCCGCGCCTTTTCGCCGCCCGACAGCGACCGGACCGGCGCGCGGGCCTGCGCCTCGTCAAACAGGAAATCCTTAAGGTATCCGACCACATGTTTGGGGGTGCCGCGCACCATCACCTGATCGGACTGGCCCGACACGCGCATGTCGGGATCGTTGGTCAGGCTGTCCCACAGGCTTTGATCCGGGTCCAGTTTGCTGCGGTTCTGGTCAAAGACCGCCATCTGCAGATTGGTGCCCAGTTGCACCGTGCCGGTATCGGGCGCCAGTTCGCCGGTCAGCATTTTCAGCAATGTCGTCTTGCCCGCGCCGTTCGGCCCGACAAAGGCCACCCGGTCGCCGCGCAGCACCCGCAGCGAGAATTCGTTCAGGATGACCCGGTCGCCAAAGGATTTGCTGATCCCCGTCGCCTCGATCACCCGTTTGCCGGATTTCTGGCCGGAATCCAGCGCCATGCCGGCGGTGCCCTGCCGGCGGATCATATTGGCGCGTTCCTCGCGCAGCCCCTGCAGGGCGCGCACCCGGCCCTGATTGCGTTTGCGCCGGGCGCTGATGCCTTCGACGGCCCAGCGCGCTTCGGCCTTGATCTTGCGGTTCAGTTTGTGGCGGGCCTGATCCTCTTCGTCCCAGATCTTGTCGCGCCATGCCTCGAACCCGTCAAAACCGGTTTCCTGCCGCCGCACCTGCCCCCGGTCGATCCACAGTGTGGCCCGGGTCAGGGCGCGCAGAAACGCCCGGTCGTGGCTGATCAGAACATAGGCCGCGCGGGTTTCGGCCAGCGTGCGTTCCAGCCAGGCGATCGCCTCGATATCCAGATGGTTGGTCGGTTCGTCCAGCAACATCAGCTCGGGCGCCTCGGCCATCAGCTTGGCCAGCGCGGCGCGGCGACGTTCGCCGCCCGAGGCCCCTGATACGGGTGTGGCCGGGTCGAACTTCAGCCCCTCGGCGGCCATCTCGACGCGGTACGCCTCGGACGGATCAAGGGTGGACATCGCGAAATCGCCCAGCGTGGCGAACCCCGACAGATCGGGGTCCTGTTCCATATACCCGACGCTGACCCCCGGCGGGATCACCCGCGCACCCTGATCGGGCTCCACCAGCCCCGCCATCACCTTCAGCAAGGTCGATTTGCCCGATCCGTTGCGCCCCACCAGCGCCACCCGGTCGCCCGGCTGAACCACCAGATCAAGGTCATCGAAAATCGGATCGCCGCCAAAGGTTAGCGAGATGTCGGAAAGCTGTAAAAGGGGTGCGCGTGCCATGGCCGGGGGCTAGCCTGTGGGGGGCGGAACGTCAATGGCGGCCAATATGCCGCCCGGACCGGGCACCGCGGACCGGTTTTCGCGATATTCCGGGCCTCAATATCCCATAAATGACGCCCGCCCACGATTTCACGCAACAAAAGAACCAAAAAATATGCCCAGACGACAGATAATTCATGGAATTGCCGGTTGACGCCCCGTCGCCCCCTGCCTAAAGTCCCCCGCACTTGATAGAGGGACCCTGAGGATGTCGGATATTCTCGTACTTGTCGTAAAATGGCGCATGGGCCGGTAACGGTTAACCATAACGGTACCCCATGCGCCCCCGCTTAAAACCGGGGGTTTTTTTATGGCCCATCGACACACAGGGGCAGTAGCGCAAACCGCGCGATGACGGAGAGCAAGATGACGAAGGCGATGACTGGCGCAAAAATGGTGGTTCAGGCCCTGAAGGATCAGGGGGTCGAGGTGGTCTTTGGCTATCCCGGCGGCGCCGTCCTTCCGATTTATGACGAGATTTTCCAGCAAAACGAAATCCGCCACGTTCTGGTGCGCCATGAACAGGGTGCGGTCCACGCCGCCGAAGGCTATGCCCGGTCGACCGGCAAACCCGGTGTCGTGCTGGTGACCTCGGGGCCCGGCGCCACCAATGCGGTGACCGGCCTGACCGACGCCCTGCTGGACAGCATCCCGATCGTGGTTCTGACCGGTCAGGTGCCGACCTTCATGATCGGCACCGACGGGTTCCAAGAGGCCGATACCGTCGGCATCACCCGCCCCTGCACCAAGCACAACTGGCTGGTCAAGGAAACCGACCGTCTGGCCCCGGTCCTGCACGAAGCGTTCCACGTCGCCACCACCGGCCGCCCCGGCCCGGTTCTGGTCGATATTCCCAAGGACGTGCAGTTTGCCAGCGGCGCCTATACCACCCCGCGCGAGGTCAAGGTCAGCCATTACCAGCCGCGCCTGAAAGGCGACGCCGCGATCATCACGCAATTGGTCGAAGCGATGGAAACCGCCGAACGGCCGCTGTTTTATACCGGCGGCGGGGTCATCAACTCGGGCGATGCGGCCACGCAATTGCTGCGCGAATTCGTCGAGGCCACGAATTTCCCGATCACCTCGACCCTGATGGGTCTGGGCGCCTATCCGGCCTCGGGCAAGAACTGGCTGGGCATGCTGGGGATGCACGGGCTGTACGAGGCCAATCTGGCGATGCACGGCTGCGATCTGATGATCAACGTCGGCGCGCGGTTCGACGACCGGATCACCGGGCGGCTGGCCGATTTCAGCCCGAAATCGACCAAGGCGCATATCGACATCGATCCCAGTTCGATCAACAAGGTGATCCATGTCGAGATGCCGATCATCGGCGACGTCGCCCATGTGCTGGAGGATGCCCTGCGCATCTGGAAATCACGCGGGCGCAAGGTCAACAAGGCCGGGCTGGCGAAATGGTGGGCGCAGATCGACGAATGGCGCAAGGTGGACTGCCTGTCGTTCAAGCCCTCGACCAAGACGATCAAGCCGCAATACGCGCTGCAACGGCTGCAGGAGCTGACCAAGGATCACGACCGTTACGTCACCACCGAGGTCGGCCAGCACCAGATGTGGGCCGCGCAGTATCTGGGGTTCGAAGCCCCCAACCGCTGGATGACATCGGGCGGGCTGGGCACGATGGGCTATGGCTTTCCGGCCTCGATCGGCGTGCAGATGGCCCACCCCGACGCTTTGGTCATCAACGTGGCGGGCGAGGCAAGCTGGCTGATGAACATGCAGGAAATGGGCACGGCGATGCAATTCAACCTGCCCGTCAAACAGTTCATCCTGAACAACGAACGGCTGGGCATGGTGCGCCAGTGGCAGGAATTGCTGCACGGCGAACGCTATTCGCATTCCTGGTCGGAATCCCTGCCCGATTTCGTGAAACTGGCCGAGGCGTTCGGCGCCAAGGGCATCATCTGCAAAGACCCTGCTGATCTGGACGACGCGATCATGGAAATGATCAACTACGACGGTCCGGTGATTTTCGACTGTCTGGTGGAAAAGCACGAAAACTGCTTCCCGATGATCCCATCAGGCGAGCCGCACAATAAAATGCTGCTGGGCGATGCCTCCACCTCGGACGCCATCGGTTCTTCTGGCGCGGTTCTGGTTTAAGAAAGGTCGACAAATGTCTGCTCTAAAAATAAAAAAAGGCACATCGCGCCATTCGGCCTATGACCTGCGCGATCCCAATTCGGATATCATCGAAAGCCACACGCTGACCGTTCTGGTCGATAACGAGGCCGGGGTGCTGGCGCGTGTGATCGGGCTGTTTTCCGGGCGCGGCTACAACATCGAAAGCCTGACGGTGGCCGAGGTCGACCACGAAGGCCATCTTAGCCGCATCACCATCGTCACCACCGGCACGCCCGCCGTGATCGAACAGATCAAGGCGCAGCTGGGCCGGATCGTGCCCGTGCATCAGGTCAACGACCTGACGGTCGAAGGGCCATCGGTCGAACGCGAACTGGCGCTGTTCAAGGTCGAAGGCACCGGCGACAAACGGATCGAGGCGCTGCGGCTGGCCGAAATTTTCCGCGCCAATGTCGTGGACAGCACCCTGCAAAGCTTTGTCTTTGAAATGACCGGCACCTCGGAAAAGATCGATGCCTTCGCCGATCTGATGCGCCCGCTGGGTCTGTTGGAAACCGCCCGCACCGGGGTTGCGGCCCTAGCGCGCGGCACCTGAACAAAAAAGGCCCCCCCGGGGGAGATGGGGGGCCTTTTCCGGGTCAATGGGCTGACCTCAACCGCCAAAGCGGTGTTGCGTTATCCCGCGGGGACCAGACCCGCTTCGCGCGCGGCGGCAAGTTCTGCTTCGTCGACCAAACCATCGGCGTTGGCATCAATCGCCGAAAAGGCATCCTGGGTTGTGTCGGGATAGACGGCCAGCATTTCGTCAAACGAAACCATCCCATCACCGTCGGCATCCAGCGTTTGCGCTGATACCGCCAGAGCGGACAGGCTCAGGGCAACGGCCGCGGTCACTGCGATCATCGGTTTCATGTGTCGTTCTCCTTATCAAGGTCAGTATGACGAAGGGGCGTTGTGCCGCCTTCACCCAACAAGACCCGTCAGAGCCGGGTTTTATCCCGCCAGCCCTTCGCCTGCGGCAAACGCGCGGCGCCTTGCCGATGCGGGCACAGGCGGGGCGCGGGTTTCCGCGCGCAAGGGGGGTATTGGGGCTGCATTGGGCGGATCGGCAATTTTCCTCGCATTGTCAGGGGTCCATCGCCCCCGCATGTCTGTCGCATGCCATGTGGAGGATGACATGCCAAAGCTTGATAAGACCATCGCCCTGACCGCGCTGATGCCCGATCTGCACCGTCTGGCCCGCATACTGGCCCCCGGCCCCGATGCGGCCGAGGATCTGGCGCAGGAGGCGCTGCTGAAGGTCTGGGCAAAGCTGGACCGGGGCATCACGATCGACGATCTGCGCCCCTATCTGATGACCACCCTGCGCAACGAGGCGCGCCGCCCCCGCCGCCGCACGGCCCCGCTGGACTCCGCCCCCACCCCAAGCACACCCGCCGACGCCCCCCGCCGGATCGCGTGCAAAGAGGTGATGCAGGCCATCGACGCTCTGCCCGCCGGACAGTCCGACCTGATGCAACGTTACCTGTCGGATGGGTGCAGCTATGCGGAACTGGCCTGCCGCACCGGGCTGCCGCTGGGCACGGTCACATCGCGCATGGCGCGCGCCCGCGCGCGGCTGTGCGCCCAGCTGGACCTGCCCGCAGGCAGCGCCGTACAGGCCATTCTGGCAGAAACCGACGGCGCCGCGACGGGCGCGCCCCGGACCGCCCATATGGGTGATGGTGGGGGTGGGGCGGTTGCGACCGGCTAGTGGGAATTGGTGACCGAAAAGAACGACCCGTCGAACGGCAGGTGTACTGCCGCGCCGGTGTCGGAAAACAGCGACAGCGTGCTGCGGTCCAGCCGGATATCGGCCACCGCCTGCCAGCCGTCGGGACAGGGCACCGCCCCGATCACCTGACGCACCACATGCACCCGGTCCATCGCCAGCGGCAGAACCGTCGGCACACCGTGGCGGGCGATGGGGTTGTCGCCTTCGGCGGCCTCCTGCCCTTCGGCCCCGGCGGTACAGCCGTCCTCGATCCCCAGAACGCCGGTGTGCTGGCCGCACCACGGCGCCGTGTCCCGGCCGCCGTTGGAATACCACAGCATCGTCACCGGCAGAACGCGCGGATCTTTCAGCACAAAAACGATATCGCGTTCCACCGCGCGCAGCACGGCGGTCCAGCCCAGCGAATTTCCCGGCGCCTCGATCAGGGTCACGAAATCCTCGTTCCCCTGGGCCTTGGGATAGTAATGCAGATCGACCGGCCCGTCGCGCCCGGGAAACCGGCTGAGATCGGCGCTTTGCGCGGGGTATGACAGCCAGTTGCGGCCCGGTTCCAACGGTTCATCCCCGGTCAGGGCCACGCGTTTGGGCGAAAAACACAAGCGTCCGCCGCCCGCCATCCGGATCATCGGGTGATGCGCCACGCTTAGCCCGCCATGCCCGCCGGCGATCCGGTGGGATTGATACAGCAGCGGTTCACCCTTGCGCAGGCGCAACTCCTTTTCGATGCGCGCCCCGTTGACCGGGCGCGACAGGGTCAGACGGGCCACCGCCGCCCTGCCCGATTGAACGACCTCTTCGACCTCCCAGACGCTGTTTGCGGTCCAGCCGTGGATCGGCGCGCCGCGCGACGCCCCGAAAGGCGCGCAGAAGAAATCGCCCGAAAGCTGCTTTTCCACCATGGGAATGTCAGGGTCGTTCTGTACGGTCGGATTGTTCAACCATGGCGCGCTATGCAGAGGGTCCAGCCAGTCCCCCCCTTCGGCAAAGCGCAAAGCCCGCAGGTTTCCCAACCGCGGATCCAACGTCAATTCGGCTGCGGACACAGCTAGTTTCATCAGTTCACCCAACTCGGCCCCCGGCCATCACGCCACTAACGGCTGACCTTACGTCATTTTAAAGGGTGGAATAAGCGCCTGTCCGGAAACTAACTGTTGCCTTCTGGTGTCGCGCGGAACCCGGTCGCGACCACGAATTTCTCGGAACTGTTGGACCGGCTGGCGGGCGGTTTGACGTTCGCCACCTTGGTGAACCGCTGTTTCAGCAGCTTCTGCAACTCGCCCTCGGCGCCCCCGGCCAGAACCTTGGCGACAAACGTCCCGCCGTCGTCCAGCACATCGAAGGCGAAATAGGCCGCGGCTTCGCACAGGGCGATGATCCGCAAATGGTCGGTCTGTTTGTGGCCGGACGAGGCCGCCGCCATATCCGACATCACCACATCCGCCGGACCGCCCAGCCATTCCTTCACCTTTTCGTCGGCGTCGTCTTCCATGAAGTCCAGCTGATGGGTTTCGGCCCCGGCGATCGGATCGATTTCCTGCAGGTCGACCCCCAGAACCCGGCCGACGGCCTTGCCCTTCTTGTCGCCCAGCGCGTTCACACGCTTGACGGCGATCTGACACCAGCCACCGGGCGCACAGCCCAGATCGACCACCCGCGCGCCGGGCACGAGAAACCGGTATTTGTCGTCCAGCTCCAGTATCTTGAACGCCGCGCGCCCGCGATAGCCTTCGGCCTGCGCGCGTTTGACGTAAGGATCGTTCAACTGCCGTTCCAGCCACAGCGTCGACGACAGCTTGCGCCCCCGCGCGCTTTTGACTTTCACGCGCAGATCACGTTGACCCCGTCCGCTTGTCTTTTTTTCAACCATCGTCTTTCACCCAAGGTGCCGTCCCGACCGGCAGGCTAGCCCATGTTTCCAAAATTCCAATCCCGCCCCATGCCCTAATCCGGCGGCGGCGGCAAGGGCGCGCCTAGAACGGCCCGTCTTCCAATACGCCATCCGCGCTCATCTGCGCATAAAGCAGCCCTTCGCGCAGGCCCCGGTCGGCCACCGACAGGCGGTCCGTCGGCCAGATCCGCATCAAGGCCTGCAGGATCGCGGCGCCCGACATGATCAGCGCATGCCGGTCGCGGCCGATGCGCGGATCGGCCCGGCGCCCGGCGGGCCCCAGCGTCAGATAGTTGCGGATCACCGCGTCGATCTGGTCCGAGGTCATGCGCAGCCCGTCGACCTTGTTCCGGTCATAGCGTTTCAGCCCCAGATGGCTGGCCGCCACCGTGGTGACCGTGCCGCTGGTGCCGATGATCTGAAACCCGTCGCGCGCCTGTTCCGAGGCATAGGGCGAAAACTCTGACAGGTTTTCCTCAAAGAACCAGCTCATCAGGGCAAAGCGCGCGCCGTCGTCTTCGACATCGTCGAATTGATCCTTCAACGTCGCCACCCCCAATGGCACCGAAATCCAGTCCACGACCTTGGCCGTTGGAAACGGGCTGTCGGTGTTATGAAACCCGGCATGCAGCCGCATGATCGCGCGGGGGCGTTCGGCGCGGGGCACCGAACACAGGTCGATCCACACCAGTTCGGTCGATCCCCCGCCGATGTCCACCACCAGCAATTGTTCGGTGTTGGTCGACACCAGCGGCGCGCAGGATACGACCGCCAGACGCGCCTCTTCCTCGGGCTCGATGATCTCAAGCTCCAGGCCCGCGTCGTGGCGCACCCGGCGGATGAAATCGGGGCCGTTTTCGGCCCGGCGGCAGGCTTCGGTCGCGACCAGACGCATCCGGCCGACCGCGTGTTTTTCCAGCTTGCTGCGGCAGATCCGCAGGGCCTGAACCGTGCGTGCGATCGAGGCACGGCTCATCCGGCCCGACGCTTCCAGCCCCGAACCCAACTGTACCGATTTCGAAAAGCTGTCTACGACATGAAACTGACTGCCCTTCGGCTGGGCAATCAACATGCGACAACTGTTTGTTCCCAGATCCAGCGCGGCATAAAGCTGTGCGGAATCGGGTCTGTCTGGCGCGGGGGTCACAACCGCTTTGGGGAACGCGCCCGCACCTTTGGGACGCTTGGGCGCCATGACGTCACGCCCTCCTATTTCAACTTATCCCCAAGATAGGCGCCAAGTGCCCGCCTAGCAAGGCGCAAGTTTCGCGATCGGGTGCCGCGCCCTGCCCGCGCGCGCATCTGACCGCGGGGTCAGGTCCCGCTCATAACCTATATGAAAACTTTTCAGCCCCGCCCCTGTGGCCTGCCCGGCGGCAACCGCATAGGAAGAAATGGTCGCACAACGCGCCGCATCTGTCGAAAACCGACGCCGAAGCGGTCTGCGACTGCAGTAGAGAGGGATCAGTGAGCAAGAGGAATCAGCCATGCCGGACGTGACAATAGTTTACTGGCGCGACATCCCGGCACAGGTCATTGTGGGGAAAGGCCGGCGCGGATCGAAACGCCAGCTTGCCGAACGGTTCGAACAGGCGATCGACCGCTGCGCGATGAAAATCGGCGCAAAGGACACCGATACCTATCTGGCCGAATGGCGCAAGGCGGCCCCCTATGCCGTCGACGGCGACCCCGATGCCGTGGCCGATGCCGAAGCCGCCCGGCTGGAAGCCGACTATGACGATGCCCGCCTGAAGGCGCTGATTGCCAATTCGGGATGGACCTGAGACCGCGACATATATGGGAGGCCGCCATGGCTTTGCTGCAGTTCAAAAAACGCGACGATACGCCGACGCCGGTCAATCCACAGGTCGAGGCCTTTCTTGACGGCTATTCGATCGAGGTGATGCCGCGCACCGCCGAAAAGGTCGAAAATTTCCGCGACCTGCTGCCCGCGGGCACGCGCGTCTATATCGCCCATATCGAAGGCACGTCGATTGACGACATGGTGGCCACCGCGCGCCGACTGGCCGAAGACGGATACCCGGTGATGCCGCATTTCCCGGCGCGCATCATCAAGGACAAGGCGACGCTGGCCGACTGGATCGCCCGCTATCAGGGCGAGGCCGGTGTCGAACAGGCGCTGCTGCTGGCCGGTGGCGTGGCCAAACCGCATGGCGATTTCGACAGCTCGATGCAGCTGCTGGAAACGGGCCTGTTCGGTCAGGCGGGCTTTACCCGGCTGCATGTCGCAGGCCACCCCGAAGGCAACAAGGATATCGACCCCGACGGGTCGGACAAGAACGTCATGGACGCGCTGCGCTGGAAACAGGCGTTCAATGATCGCAGCGACGCGCAGATGGCGCTGGCCACGCAGTTCGCGTTCGAGGCAAAGCCGGTGATCGCCTGGGCCGATGCGCTGACCAAGGCGGGTATTGATCTGCCGATCCACATCGGCGTGGCCGGGCCTGCCAAGCTGCAGACGCTGGTGAAATTCGCCATCGCCTGCGGCGTCGGCCCGTCGCTGAAAGTGCTGCAGAAACGCGCCAAGGATGTGACCAAGCTGGTGCTGCCGTTCGAGCCCACGGAATTCATTACCGAACTGGCCGCGCACAAGGCCGCCAACCCCGATTTCAATATTGAACGGGTTCATTTCTTTCCCCTGGGCGGCATCAAGACCAACGCCACTTGGGCCATCAATCACGGCGGTCGTTCGGCCGTGCCCGCAAATCAAACCTAAGGAACGCCCATGACCCGCACCGTTATCGAGTCGAAGACCAAGACCGTCACCATCGGGTTTGACGAACCATTCTGCGTCATCGGCGAACGCATCAACCCCACCGGCCGCAAAAAGCTGGCCGCCGAACTGGAAGCGGGCGATTTCAGCACCGTGGAACGGGACGCGCTGGAACAGGTGGCCTGCGGCGCCATGGTGTTGGATATCAACGCGGGCGTTGTCTACAACTCCAACCCCAACCCCAACGAGACCGAACCGCCCTTGATGCGCAAGGTGATCGAAATGGTGCAGGCGCTGGTCGATATCCCGCTGTGCATCGACAGTTCGGTTCCCGGCGCGCTTGAGGCCGGGCTGGAAACCGCCGAAGGCCGCCCGCTGCTGAATTCGGTCACCGGCGAAGAGGATCGTCTGGAACTGGTGCTGCCGCTGGTCAAGAAATACAACGTGCCCGTGGTGGCGATCAGCAATGACGACACCGGCATTTCCGAAGATCCCGAAGTGCGCTTTGCGGTTGCCAAGAAGATCGTCGAACGCGCCGCCGACTACGGCATTCCCGCCCATGACATCGTGGTCGATCCGCTGGTCATGCCGGTGGGGGCGATGGCCACCGCCGGGCAGCAGGTGTTCACGCTGGTGCGCAAGCTGCGCGATGAACTGGGCGTCAACACCACCTGCGGCGCCTCGAACATCAGCTTTGGCCTGCCCAACCGCCACGGTATCAACGCGGCCTTCCTGCCGATGGCGATCGGCGCGGGCATGACCTCGGCGATCATGAACCCGGTCCGCCCCGTGGAAATGGAGGCGATCCGCGCCGCAAACTTCCTGATGAACCACGATGCCAACGGCACCGAATGGATCAAATTCGCCCGCGTTCTGGACGCCGTGAAAGAAGGCGCTTCTTTCGCCGAAGCCTCCAAAGCATCGGCCGAGGCCGGTTCCGGCCGGGGGGGGCGCCGTCGTCGCCGGGCCTAAGACCCGACAAAGGCACTCAAAAAATAGTGTACTCTCACATATCCGGGGCAATTGCCTTGGATATGTTGGCGTGCTAGCACCGCGACTCTATTATAGTCTATAAGTAAGTGACGAGTGCAGGAGACGACAGAATGCAGACCCGCCGATTGTTTTGCGCAATATCCTTCACGGGCATGATGGCCTTGGCAGGCTGTGGACAAGGCATTTGGGAAACCAGCTATGCCGATACCATCGATCCCGCCGTTTCGAAAAACTGGCGTGTATCGCAGGTCGAAGTGACCGTCCCGAAAACTCTGTCCGTATCCGAGGCAAATGCCTATGCCCCAAGCGCTGACATTGTGTGGCGGGGCGAGCCCATTGGCGACCGGTATGCGCAGGTGGATGCCATCATAACAGACGCCGCCAAAGAAGGCGCTTCCCGGCTGAAAGGCCGCCAGCCGGTGCGCCTGGAGATTGTTGTCTCTAACTTTCACGCGATTACCGAAAAAACACGCTACACGCTTGAAAACACCGGCATTCACAACATTTCGTTCACGGCGCAGGTTTTCGATGTGCGCACCGGTGACGCGCTGACGCCCGCCGATCCGATCATCGCAGATCTGATCGCCTATTCCGGGACAGATGCGCTTTTGGCTGAATCCCGCGGCGAAACCCAGCGTGTGCGCATTGTGGCCCATGTCGCCAATGTCGTCTCCGGCTGGTTGGGCGCCGGGCCGGATGTGCGCAGAACGTTCAAACGCTCTGGGCGGTAAGCTTGGCGAACAGATTGAACCAAACGCCCCACTTCACCTTTGGGTGATGGGGCGTGATTGGACAGCCAGCATGTCCCCGACAACACTGACGGGAAATCACGAACGTCCAATGAAACCTCTGCCGCGCAGTCTGGCCATACCAGTCGCACATTCGATGACCGCCTGAACGGCGAGACCGACCGCGCCAATGTGGCAGGTTCTCTGGCGACGGCCCGTGATACGTGAACGCCCGCCCCGCCAATGATTGACGCCAACCATTGCCAGGCGGATGATGCTGCCCGGAGGGTCGATGACCGGTCAAAACACACCAGCGCCGCGTGCGGGGGGCCTGATCAGGCTGGGCCTTGTCCTGCTAAGCATCCTTGCCTTCGCCTTTGCCGCGCATTGGCTGATGGATCTGATCGCCCATTGGGTTGAGGTCCGGGTCAGCCCGGATCGCAGCGACGCGGTCATGGCCGCCATCATGATCGGCACACTGATCCTTTATGCGCTGATGATCGCGGTCCCCTTCGTGCCGGGGATCGAGGTCGGCGTCGCCCTGATGATGATGCGCGGGGCGGACGTCGCGCCCGCGGTTTATGTCGCGACCGTGGCGGGGCTGTCCTTGGCCTTTTTGACGGGCAGTCGCCTGTCCGATCAATGGCTGATCAAGGGGTTTGCCGCCCTGCGCCTGCGCCGGGCCGAGGCCCTGATCGCCGGGTTTGCCCCCCTGTCCCGCCCTCAGCGACTGACAGCGTTGCGCCACCGCCTGCCCGGCAGGCTGGGCGACTGGATGATCCGCTATCGCTATGTCGCGGCGGCGCTGTTGTTGAACCTGCCGGGCAGCGGCATGATTGGCGGCGGCGGCGGGGTGTGTCTGATCATGGGCCTCAGCCGCCTTTTCGGACCTTTGGCGGGGGTTCTGACCA
Source organism: uncultured Paracoccaceae bacterium (assembly GCA_947500775.1). GTDB lineage: Bacteria > Pseudomonadota > Alphaproteobacteria > Rhodobacterales > Rhodobacteraceae > CANMTD01. The sequence goes on along the minus strand of CANMTD010000002.1, from coordinate 82,626 downwards.
TCGCGCTGGCGGTTCTGCCGGTGCCGATGATCGTCTGGCTTTTGGGCAGGGCGCCGTGGCAATAATTGCCACCCGCTGCCGCGGAACGCCCAAGATTCGACGCGCTTCGACTTTCCCCTGCCGGTAAAACGTCTAATGTCGCGGCAACATGCAAGACAGGACCCACCGCACCATGACACAAGACGCTTTGGTGATCTTCACCCCCTCGGGCAAACGCGGCCGCTTTGCCGTCGGCACGCCGGTGCTGACCGCCGCCCGGCAATTGGGGGTCGATCTGGATTCCGTCTGCGGCGGTCGTGGCATCTGTTCGAAATGTCAGGTCCAGCCGGCCTATGGCGAATTTTCCAAACACGGGGTCACCGTGGCCGAGGATGCGCTGAGCCCCTTCAACGCCGTCGAACAGCGCTATGACGAAAAACGCGGGCTGAAACCGGGACGGCGGCTGGGCTGTCAGGCCACGGTGCAGGGTGATGTGGTGATCGACGTGCCCGCCGAAAGCCAGGTCCACAAACAGGTGGTGCGCAAGGCCGCCACCGCCCGCACGATCACCATGGACCCGGCCACGCGGCTGTATTTCGTCGAGGTGCAGGAACCCGACATGCACGAACCCTCGGGCGATTTCGAACGGCTGTCGGCGGCCCTGTCCGAACAGTGGCAGATCGACGGGCTGACCGCCCCCCTGCCCGTGCTGCAACGCCTGCAACCGGCACTGCGCAAGGGCGGCTGGCGCGTGACCGTCGCCGTGCACAAGGGCCATCACGACAGCGCGCCGCGCCTGCTGGACATCTGGCCGGGCTATTACGAAGGCGGGCTTTACGGGCTGGCGATCGATCTGGGCTCGACCACCATCGCCGCCCATCTGTGCGATCTGGTCACCGGCGCGGTTCTGGCCTCGTCTGGCATCATGAACCCGCAGATCCGCTTTGGCGAAGATCTGATGAGCCGCGTGTCCTATGTGATGATGAACCCCGGCGGCGACCGCGAAATGACCGATGCGGTGCGCGCGGCGCTGAACGATCTGACAGACGCGATCGCGCAGGATGCCGGGATCGAACGCCACGCCATTGTCGAGGCGGTCTTTGTCTGCAACCCGGTGATGCACCATCTGTTGCTGGGCATCGATCCGGTGGAACTGGGTCAGGCACCCTTTGCGCTGGCCACCTCCGGCGCGCTGTCGCTGGACGCGGGCGATCTGGACCTCAGCCGGATGAACCCGGCCGCGCGGATATACATCCTGCCCTGCATCGCCGGACATGTGGGCGCCGATGCCGCCGCCGTGGCATTGTCCGAAGAACCCAACAAATCTGACGATCTGGCGCTTATTGTTGACGTCGGCACCAACGCCGAAATCCTGCTGGGCGATAAGACAAGGGTGCTGGCCTGCTCCTCGCCCACCGGCCCCGCGTTCGAAGGCGCGCAGATCAGCTCGGGCCAGCGCGCCGCCCCCGGCGCCATCGAACGGCTGGAAATCGACCCCACCACCAAGGACCCCCGCTTTCGCGTCATCGGCAGCGACCTGTGGTCCGACGATCCCGGTTTTGCCGAAGCCGTGGCCCAAACCGGCGTCACCGGCATCTGCGGCTCGGGCATCATCGAGGCGGTGGCCGAAATGCGCATGGCCGGGCTGGTCGATGCCTCGGGCCTGATCGGTAGCGCCGAACAGACCGGCACCCCGCGTTGCGAAGCCCAGGGCCGCACCCACGCCTATCTGATCCACGACGGCAGTGCCGAGGGCGGCCCGCGCATCACCGTGACCCAGGGCGACATCCGCGCGATCCAACTGGCCAAATCCGCGCTTTATGCGGGCGCCCGGCTGCTGATGGATGCGCGCGGCGTCGATACCGTCGACCGGGTGGTGCTGGCCGGGGCCTTCGGCGCCCATATCAGCCCGAAACACGCGATGGTTCTGGGCATGATCCCCGACGCGCCGCTGGACAAGGTCACCAGCGCCGGGAACGCCGCAGGCACCGGCGCGCGCATCGCGCTTTGCAACCTCGCCGCGCGGGCCGAAATCGAACAGACCGTGCGCGCCATCCACAAGATCGAAACCGCCGTGGAGCCGAAATTCCAGGACCATTTTGTCAGCGCCAACGCGCTGCCCCACGCCAGCGATCCCTTCCCGGAGCTGGCAAAAATCGTAACCCTGCCCGACGTCAGCTTCAACGCCGCCGGCACCTCGGACCGGGCCCGCCGCAAACGACGCAGATCGCCTTGACCACACCAAAGCCCCGCCACCAGCCCTTGACGCCCCCGGCGGCCTTGGCTATCTGAAACGCGCAAAGCGGGTGTAGCTCAATGGTAGAGCAGCAGCTTCCCAAGCTGAATACGAGGGTTCGATTCCCTTCACCCGCTCCAATCTCCCCCCGGCTTCTTTTTGGCCCCAATACTCCCGCCGGAGGCACCGCGACGGGCCCTGGCCCGGCGCAAAACATCATGTGCACCGCAGGTGCTCCGCCCGCCCGCTTTCCACAATCGACCACAACAAGGCTGGCAGTTTCCCCCATCTCCCCCATATTAGACCCATGATCAAATTCACCCCGATCCTGCTGGCCATCCTTTACGCCCTTGCCATGTACCGGTTTTCGGTCTGGCGCACCGGGCGCGAGCTGGACGCGAAATCCACCGAACTGGCCGACCCGGAACTGAAACAGCTGACCGACCGCATGGCCGCCGCCCTTGATCTGCCGCGCATCCGGGTGAACATCTATGAAATCGATCCGGTCAACGGGCTGGCCGCGGCGGACGGGCGCATCTTCATCACCCGCGGGTTTTACCAGAAATACCGCGACGGGCTGGTCACCGCCGAAGAGCTTTCCAGCGTGATCGCGCATGAGTTGGGGCATGTGGCGCTTGGCCATGCGCGGCGGCGGATGATCGATTTTTCGGGGCAGAATGCGCTGCGCACCGCGATGGCGATGGTGCTCAGCCGGTTCCTTCCGGGCATCGGCATCTATATCGCCAATTTCCTGACCACGATGCTGGCCGCCCGCCTGTCGCGCAAGGATGAATACGAGGCCGACGCCTATGCCGCCGCCCTGCTGACCAAGGCGGGCATCGGGGTCGGGCCCCAGAAATCGCTGTTCGGCAAGCTTGAAAAGCTGACCGCCACCCGCGCCGGTGTGGCGCCTGCGTGGTTGATGAGCCATCCCAAGACCACCGACCGGATCAATGCGCTGCAGGTTCTGGAAGACAAATGGCGCGTCAGCTAAGCGCCTTGCCCAGCCGGGGCAACCGCGCCCGTTTCAACAGCGGGCGCAGCTCCAGCGCCTCGCCCGACAGGCGCACGGCTTCGGCCTGAACCTCGTGCACGCTGGCCTCGACCGGATCGGGATTTTTCAGCCACAGATCGTACAGGAAACTGTCGGGGCCGTCGCGTTTCAACCCTTCTTCGGCCAGTGTTCCACGCGGAAAGTCCCTGGCGTTGAAGGTCAGGATCAGATCGGCTGATCCCGCGATGGCGGCGGCCAGCACATGTACATCGGCCGGATCGGGCAGCCACAACCGCGCCTCCAGCCCTGCCCGTTCGGCCACCTCGGCCTTGGGCCAGCGCGCGCGCAACAGCGCGATCTCGCTGCGCGCCTGCGCCTCGCCCGTCGGGCCGATCTTGCGCGCCGCACGGGCCCATTCTTCCAGAATCCGGGCCGACCACAGCGGAGTGAACATCCCCCGCCCCGCGACCTGCAACAATATCTCGCGCAGGACCGTTGGATACAGGACGCAGGCGTCCAGCATCACCTTCATGGGGCCAGCCGGAAAAACAGCGCCTTGAGGTATCCGCTTTCGGCCAGTTGCGGCAGCAGCGGGTGATCCGGCCCGGCAAACCCGGTGTGGATCAACTGTGCCCGCCGCCCGGCCCGGCCGATGCCCCGCGCGCTGGCATTGCGGAACCGTGACAGGTCGGCGGCATGCGAACAGGAACACAGGCCCAGATAGCCGCCCGGCGCCACCAGGGGCGCGGCCAGCCGCGCCACGCGTTCATAGGCGCGCAACCCCGCCTCAAGCGCCGGTTTGTTGGGGGCAAAGGCGGGCGGGTCGCAGATGACCACATCATATTGCGCGCCCTCTTCGGCCAGCGCGGCCATCACGTCGAAGGCATCGCCCTTGCGGGTGGTGAACCGGTCGGACATCCCCATGGCCGCCGCGCCCTGTTCGGCCAGCGCCAGCGCCGGGGCCGATCCATCGACGGCCAAAGCCTGCGCCGCGCCCCCCGCCAAAGCGGCCAGCCCGAAACCACCGACATGGGAAAACACATCCAGCACCCGCGCCCCATAGGCCAGACGGGTGGCAAAGGCATGGTTCGGGCGTTGATCGAAAAACAGCCCGGTTTTCTGCCCGCCCAGCACATCGGCCATATAGGTCGCGCCGTTCATCGGCACCGGCACCGGCCCGTCGACCGCGCCGCGCAGCACCTCGGTCCGTTCGTCCAGCCCCTCTGGTTTGCGCGCCCGGCCGGTGCCGTTCAGGACGACGGTTTCAACGCCTGTCACCGCGATCAGCGCCTCGGTCAGCGGATCAATCAGCGCCTCGGCCCAGGCGGCATTGGGCTGGATCACCGCCAGATCGCCGAAGCGGTCGATCACCACGCCGGGCAGACCGTCCGCCTCGGCATGGATCAGCCGGTAGAACGGGGCGTCGAACAGGCGGGTGCGCATGTCCAGCGCGCGGCCCAGACGGGCGGCGAACCAATCGGTGTCAGGAACGGCCGTTTCATCCCGGTCTAGCATCCGGCAGATGATTTTCGATCCGGGGTTGACCGCGACCGTGCCCATCGGCCGCCGGTCGGCGTCTTCCAGAACGGCGATGGTGCCCGGCGCCATCGCCTTGGTCCGGCGGTCGGTCACCAGTTCGTTGGCATAGACCCAGGGAAACCCGTGACGGATGGCCCGCGCCTCGGCATTCGGGCGCAAACGGACGGTGGGGCGGGAGGTCTGAGAGGTGCTTTCATTCATATCCCTCTCCTAGTCGGTTCGGGGCGCGGGGAAAAGCACCAGTTCATCGCCGGGCAGCCGAAAGCGTTATATCATGTCGCGGCCAATGCCCTATACTGGCCCCGGTATCCCATCAAATTGACCATTTGATTTGTTAGCGCTAACGAACTATAGAGCGCGCAAAGCCATGATGCAGCCAGGAGCGGTCACATGACCATCAACAGCACAGTCGCCAAGGTCACCGAAGCCATCATCGAACGGTCGCGCCCGACCCGCGGCGCCTATCTGGCGCAGATGGAAAAACTGATCGAGGCGGGCCCCACCCGCGCGCATCTAAGCTGTTCCAATCAGGCCCATGCCTATGCCGCGATGGGCGACGACAAAGCCGCGCTGACCCAGGCGCGCGCGCCCAATCTGGGGATCGTGACCGCCTATAACGACATGCTGTCGGCGCATCAGCCGTTTGAAACCTATCCTGCGCTGATCAAACAGGCCGCCCGCGCGGTCGGCGGCACGGCGCAGGTGGCTGGCGGCGTGCCCGCGATGTGCGATGGCGTCACCCAGGGCCAGGTCGGGATGGAGCTGTCGCTGTTTTCGCGCGACGTGATCGCGCTGGCCGCAGGCGTCGGGCTAAGCCACAACACATTCGACGCGGCGGTGTTTCTGGGGGTCTGCGACAAGATCGTGCCGGGGCTGGTGATCGCGGCGGCCAGCTTTGGCCATATCCCGGCGGTGTTCCTGCCCGCCGGCCCCATGGTCAGCGGCCTGCCCAACGATGAAAAGGCCAAGGTCCGCCAGAAATTCGCCACCGGCGAGGTCGGCCGCGACAAGCTGATGGAGGCCGAAATGGCCAGCTATCACGGGCCGGGCACCTGCACCTTCTATGGCACCGCCAACACCAACCAGATGCTGATGGAATTCATGGGGCTGCACCTGCCCGGCGCCAGTTTCATCAATCCCGGCACCGATCTGCGCGACGCGCTGACCGTGGCCGGGGCCGAACGGGCGCTGGCGATCACCGCATTGGGCAACGCCTTTACCCCGGCGGCGCATGTGCTGGACGAAAAGGCGTTTGTGAACGGTATCGTCGGGCTGATGGCCACCGGCGGATCGACCAATCTGGTGCTGCATCTGCCCGCGATGGCGCGCGCCGCCGGGATCATTCTGGATCTGGACGATTTCGCGCAACTGTCCGCGGTGACGCCGCTGATGGCCAAGGTCTATCCCAACGGTCTGGCCGATGTGAACCATTTCCACGCGGCAGGCGGTCTGGGCTTCATGATCGGCGAGCTGTTAGGGGCCGGGTTGCTGCACCCCGACACCCAGACCGTGGCGGGCCGGGGGCTGTCGTTGTATACCCGCGAACCCAAACTGGTGGATGGCGCCCTGCAATGGCAGCCCGGCGCCGCCCACAGCCAGAACGACAAAATCCTGCGCCCCGCCGCCGATCCGTTCCAACCCATCGGCGGGCTGCAAAGCCTGCGCGGCAATCTGGGACGCGGGGTGATCAAGGTCTCGGCCGTCGCGCCGGAACGCCGGGTGATCACCGCCCGCGCGCGGGTGTTTCACGATCAGGATGCGGTCAAAGCCGCCTTTCGCGCCGATGAGTTTACCGAAGACACCATCGTGGTGGTCCGGTTTCAGGGACCAAAGGCGATGGGCATGCCCGAGCTGCACGGCCTGACCCCGGTTCTGGCGGTGTTGCAGGATCGCGGGCTGAAGGTGGCGCTGGTCACCGACGGGCGCATGTCCGGCGCTTCGGGCAAGGTGCCCGCCGCCATCCATGTCTGCCCCGAGGCCGCCGACGGCGGGCCGGTCGCGCGGGTGCGCGATGGCGACCGGATGCGGCTGGACGCCGAGAACGGCACGCTTGAGGTGTTGGAAGACGGTTTTGCCGACCGCGTGCCTGTCACCATCGACCTGACCGCCAATGCCTCCGGAATGGGCCGCGACCTGTTCGAAGTCTTTCGCCAGAACGTCGGCCTTGCCACCTCGGGCGCCGGCGTCGTTGTTTAAGGAACCCTGCCCATGATGACCCCCCAAGACGCCAGCAAACATACCGAAGAGATTTGCCGCCTGGCCCCGGTGATCCCGGTTCTGGTGGTGACCGATGCGGCCCATGCGCAGCCGCTGGCCACAGCCCTGGTCGCCGGGGGCCTGCCCGCGCTGGAGGTCACGCTGCGCACCCCCGCCGCGCTGGATGTGATCCACGAAATGGCACAGGTCGAAGGCGGCGTTGTGGGCGCGGGCACCCTGTTGACCCCCGCCGATGTCGAAGCCGCCAAAAAGGCCGGTGCCCTCTTCGGCGTGTCGCCCGGGGCGACCGACCGTCTGTTGGATGCCTGTGCGGCCAACGACCTGCCGCTGCTGCCCGGTTCCGCCACCGCGTCCGAGGCGATGCGCCTGCTGGAACGCGGCTTTACCGTTCAGAAATTTTTTCCGGCCGAGGCGAATGGCGGGGCCAAGGCGCTGAAGGCCATCGGCGCACCGATCCCGCAGGTGCGGTTCTGCCCCACCGGCGGCGTGTCGCTGTCCAACGCGCGCGATTATCTGCGGCTGGACAATACGCTGTGCGTCGGTGGGTCCTGGGTCGCCCCCCGCGATCTGGTGCTGGCCGGTGATTGGGACGGCATCACCAAACTGGCGCAAGAGGCGTCAGAGCTGGAAGCCTGACCGCTTAGCGCCCTTCGTAGCGCGCGGGGCGTTTTTCCAGAAAGGCGACGACGCCCTCTTTGAAATCGCGGGTCTTGCCGCTGGCCCCTTGCAGCCGCGCCTCAAGCGTCAGTTGCTGGGCCAGCGTGTTTTCATAGGACGCGCGGATCGCCTGTTTGACCCCGCGATAGGCCGCCGTCGGACCCGAGGCCAGTTTTGCCGCGCGGGCCTGCCAATGGGCGGCAAAGCTGTCGTCGGGCACCGCCTCCCATATCATGCCCCAGTCGGCGGCCTGACGCGCGCTGATTGGTTCGGCAAACAGTGCCGCCCCCATCGCCTTGGCCACGCCCATCTGACGCGGCAGCCAATAAGTGCCACCGGCATCCGGGATCAACCCGATCCGGGTAAAGGCCTGCAGGAACACGGCACTTTCCGTGGCGATCACCACATCTGTGGCCAGCGCCAGATTGGCGCCCGCCCCGGCAGCCGCACCATTCACCGCCGCGATGGTGGGAATTTCGCATTCATAGATCGCGCGCAGCATCGGTTCATATTCATCGCGCAGCGTGCGCTCCAGATCCAGACTGGCGGCATTGCCGCCATCGCCCAGATCCTGCCCCGAACAAAACGCCCGCCCCGCCCCGGTCAGAACCAGCGCGCGGGCATTTTTTTCGGCGGTTTTGACGGCATGCAGAATCTCGGCCCGCATCTGCGTGTTCAGCGCGTTCATCACGTCCGCGCGGTTCAGCGTCAGCACCGCAAGGTCGTCTTCGATGGTCAGCAGGATGGTCTGATATTCCATCGCTCGTCTCCAAATCCAGATGTTTCGGACAGCATAGAGACGTCACTTGGCAAGGAAAGCAAGACGCCGGGTCATTCGCCCATGATTTCTTTCAACCGGGCCTGTTCATCTTCGCTAAGCTGATCCTGCGGGGTCTCGCCCGCGCGGCGGCGCGACCGCACGTATCCGGCCCCCACGCCCAGTGCGACCAGCAACAGAACCGGCCCCGCGATCCACAGCATCAGGTTTGCGCCACCGGTGGTGGGGCGCAACAGCACGTATTCGCCGTAACGGTTGACGATGAAATCGATCACCTGCGGGTCGCTGTCACCTGCAACCAGCCGTTCGCGTACCAGAACCCGCAGGTCGCGGGCCAGTTCGGCGTTGGATTCGTCGATGTTTTCGTTGCGGCAGACCAGACAGCGCAGCCCCTTTGACAGTTCGCGCGCGCGCGATTCCAATGCGGGGTCGCCCAGCACCTCGTCCGGTTCGACCGCAAAGGCGGGAATGGCCAGCAACAGGCCAAGGCTCAGGATTATATTGCGCAACATTGCCCTATTCTGCCGGAACCGGCGCGGCAGCGCCAGTCTTCCGTGCCCCCGCCGCGACACGGTAACGACGGTCGCTCAGGCTCAGCCCGCCGCCCAGCGCCATGATGATCGCGCCCGACCAGATCCAGTTGGCCAGCGGTTTGATATAGGTCCGCACCGCCCAGCCGCCATCCTGTTGCGGATCGCCGATCACCAGATAGATGTCGCGCAACATGCCGCTGTCGATCCCCGCCTCGGTGGTGGGCATTTTGGCGACCGGATAAATCCGTTTTTCGGGGTGCAGCTTGGCAATCTGCTTGCTGCCGCGCCAGACCGTCATCGTGCCCATGGTCGACAGGTAATTCGGCCCTTCGACCCGATCGACCGAATCCAGCACGATGCCGTATCCCGCCACTTCGAACCGGTCGCCGATCTGCGTGACACGGATATCTTCGTGCTGCCAGGCCAGCAGACCGGCAATGCCGAATATGGTGATGCCCAGACCTGCGTGGGCCACGGCCTTGCCCCAATCAGCGCGCGGCAGGCGCAGCATGCGGCGCAGCCGGTCGCCGATCGCGCCCCGGCCCGACCTGATCCACAGATCGACCGCCGCGCCAGACACCAGCCAAGCCCCCAGAAACAGCCCCACCGGCCCCAGCACCGAGCGTTCGGCCTGCATCGCCCAGACCACGCTTGCCATCGCCAGCGCCAGCACAAAGGCCCCGCGCAGCTGCACCAACGCGCGGCCCAGCCGGGCGCGTTTCCACGGCAGGATCGCCCCCACCGGCAGGATCAGCGCCAGCGCCACCATGAAGGGGGTGAAGGCCATGTTGAAGAACGGCGGACCGACCGACAGCTTGCGGTCAAAGAACAGTTCGGCAATCAACGGCCAGATTGTTCCGATAAAGACAACAAAAGCCGCGACCGCCAGCAGGATATTGTTCAGCACCAGCGCGGTTTCCCGGCTGACCACGCCAAAGACGCCCTTGGCCTCCAACGCGCTGGCCCGCAGGGCATAAAGCACCAGCGCCCCGCCCATGAAGACCGCCAGAATCATCAGGATGAACACGCCCCGTTCGGGATCGTTGGCAAAGGCATGCACGCTGGTGATAACGCCCGAGCGCACGATGAAAGTGCCGATCAGCGAAAACCCGAAGGCCATGATCGCCAGCAGCATGGTCCAGCTTTTCAGGCTTTCGCGTTTTTCCACCACAATCGCCGAATGCAGCAGGGCCACGGCGATCAGCCAGGGCATGAAGCTGGCGTTTTCAACCGGGTCCCAGAACCAGAACCCGCCCCAGCCCAATTCGTAATAGGCCCACCAGGACCCCAGCCCGATACCGATGGTCAGGAAAATCCAGGCCGCCAGCGTCCAGGGGCGCACCCAGCGGCCCCAGGCGGCGTCCACGCGCCCCTCGATCAGGGCGGCAACCGCGAAAGAGAAACAGATCGAAAGCCCGACATAGCCCAGATACAGGAACGGCGGATGGAACGCCAAACCGGGGTCCTGCAACAGCGGGTTCAGGTCCTGCCCGTCAAAGGGCGGCGTTGCCAGCCGGGTGAACGGGTTCGAGGTGAACAGGATAAAGGCGAAAAACGCCACCGATATCGCCGATTGCACGCTAAGAACCCGCGCCCGCAGGCTGGGCGGCAGATTGCCACCGAACCACGCCGCCATGGCGCCGAACAGCGTCAGAATCAGCACCCACAGCAACATAGACCCTTCGTGGTTGCCCCAGACGCCGGACACTTTGTACAGCATCGGCTTGGCCGTATGCGAATTCAGAACCACCAGTTGCAGCGAGAAATCCGAGGTGACGAACGCATAGGTCAGCGCCCCGAAGCTGAAGGCGGTCAACAGGAACTGAACGCTTGCCGCCGGTTCGGCGACAGACATCCAATTGGCCCACCCCTTGTGCGCGCCGACAAGCGGGATGACGGCCTGCACGATGGCAACCAGAAAGGCGAGGATCAGGGCGAAGTGGCCAAGTTCAATAATCATGTGGCGGATACTAGGCATATCCGCTCCAAAGGCCAACGGTTTCGCACTGCGGTACCACGCCACAGGGGGCACATTCGCGTGAGGGCGCTAACCACCCATCCCCGGCAGGCTGCTGAGCATGGCCCCTGCCGACAAAACCGCCAGCGCCAACAGGTCCCGGCGCCGGGTGCGGCGGTATTGATCCAACAGGGAAACCGACGACAGCCCCGCCATCAACGCCGCCATATGAGCAATCTGGAATATCGTCATTTTTCGGCCCTCCATGCCTCAAGCGCCGGGTTGGGGCCGGTTTCATTGGGCAGATCGCTGGCGCCGCCCTGCAGCGCCTCCAACGCGCGGATGTTGCCGGTGACCTGCGGCACCCGCAGCATGGTCTGCGCGATAGAGCGTTGAAATTCCTGCCCTTTCATCTGATGGCGGGCCCCGAAATAGAAACTGATGATCGCGCCCAGCAACCACCACAACGGCTCTGGCACCAGGGCAATGCCCTGCATCCGGGCAGCAAACCAGACCGGGTCCACCATCGCCGAGATGAACAGCCCCAGCGTGCCCATCGCCAGCGCCGGGCGCGGCAGGCGGTTCAGCCCGTCGATCACCCGGTCGAACAGCCCTTTCTGCGCATGGGCGAATTCGGCGGCGAACTGGTCCAGCACCGCGCCTTTCAGCGCGGCCTCGCGGTCTGCGCCCGCTTCGGCGTTTTCGCGAAAGACTTCGGCGGTTTCCCGCACCATGTTGCGGCCACTGCCGAACAATAAAGTGACGATTCCATCGATCAGGCCCATGCGGCGGTCCTTTCTGCGTGATCTGCGGCGCTAAGGTGATAACGGGGGGCGATGAAGGCCTCGGCCCTTGTGATCCAGCCGCCTTTGCCCCCGTCCCGCTTGCGCGCGTATTTGCGGCTGGCCGGGCGCCGGTCGGCCAGACGGTAGTAATAATTGCGCCGCGCGATGCCATAGGCATCGGCAATGTGATCCGGGGCGGTCGCCGCCGCGGCCTGCGCGGCGGCAGTGGTTTGTGGCCCGATCACCCCGTCCACGCTGACGCCCTGCCCCATATCGATCAGCAGACGCTGCAGGATTCGCACCGCATTGGCGCCCGCGTTGACATACATGTCGAACACGCTGGCCCGCAGCGGCACCGGCAAGGCGTCGATCCGGGGCCGGTGGTAATAATGGTCGATGAATATCTGCACGGCCTGCGCGCGGGTCAGGCGGCGCACATCGCTGGCGGTGACGCGGCCGTCGCCGGTCAGATCCAGCCCCAGACGGCGCATGGTGTGGATCGTGACGCCGTATTTCGTGGCCCCGCCCGGATCATCCGGGTCGTTCACATAGCCGCCCTCGCGGGCGACAATCTCTTTCGCGATGTCTTGGACAGATGACATGAAAACCCCCGAGATGCGTTGGCAAACCCGGGGGAACTGTCGGTCAGATTTGATTAAGAACTGGCTTAACTACCGTTCGGGTCCTGATAGAACCCTTGCTCTTTCAACGCGTCCACGACCTCTTTCGGCATGTAGGTTTCATCGTGTTTCGCAAGAATTTCATGGGCTTCGAAGACGTTGTTCACGTAACGGCCGGTGCCGATCATCCCCTGATTTTCCTCAAACAGATCGGGCAGCACCCCGGTATAGGCGACCGGCACGCTGGCCCCGCCGTCGGTCACACGGAATCGCACGGTTTCGCCCTGACCGCGTTCCAAGGTCCCCTCTTCGACCATCCCGCCCAGACGGAACACCTCGGATGGGGCCGGCGGTTCGGCGGTCAGCTGGCTGGGCGAGCGGAAAAAGTTGATACCATCGCGCAGCCCGTATCCGATCAGCGCCGTCGACACGCCCAATGCGACAAAAGCCGCGATGATGACCTGAATTCGCCGTTGTTTCTTTAACCCGCGCATGTGCCCTCCTTACGGGAAGACCGGGGCCAGCATCAGGCCCGTCTCTTCCACCTCTCCCAGCATCAGGTTGGCGTTTTGCAGCGCCTGTCCGGACGACCCCTTTGTCAGGTTGTCCAATACCGCCACCACAATCACCCGCCCCGGGATACGGTCCGCCACCACGCCGATGTGCACGAAGTTCGATCCGCGAACATGATGGGTCGAGGGAACCTGCCCCATGGGCAGAACCTGAATGAATGTCTCTTTAGCATATTTAGCGCTGAGTGTCCGATGCACAATTGCGGCATCACCGCGCACATAGACGGTGGCCAGAATGCCCCGGTTGGCGGGAATCAGATGCGGGGTGAACTGCACCTGCACCGGGCGGCCGGCGACCCTGGCGAATTCCTGATCGAATTCGCCCAGATGCCGGTGGGTGCCGCCCACGGCATAGGCGTGATAGCCTTCGCTTAATTCGGAATGCAGCAGGTTTTCCTTCAGCGCGCGCCCCGCCCCCGAAACCGCCGCCTTCAGGTCGATCGCGATCTCGTCCAGATCGATCACCCCCGCCTCGATCAGCGGTGTCAGCGCGTATTGGCCCGTGGCCGCATTGCACCCGGTGCCCGCGACCAGTCGCGCCTTGCGGATATCGTCGCGATAAAACTCGGTCAGCCCGTAAACCGCCTCTTTCTGCATCTCGGTGGCGGCATGGGGCTTGCCATACCATTTTTCGTATTCCGCCGGGTCGCGCAGCCGGAAATCGGCCGACAGATCGACGATTTTCAGATCGGTCGGCAGTTTCGAAATCACCGCCTGCGAGGTGGCATGCGGCAGCGCGCAAAAGGCCAGATCGACCCCGGAAAAATCGATCTCGTCGATTTTCACCAGATCGGGCAGATCAAGGTGCCGCAGATGGGGGAACACATCGGCCATGGCCATCCCGGCCTTACGTTCGCCGGACAGGGCCACGATGTTCATTCGGGGGTGGGTGGCAATCAACCGAACAAGCTCTGCGCCGGTATAACCCGACGCGCCCAGTATTGCGATCCGATGGTCCATGTGACCCCCAAAAATCTGGCCGGGGCGTCGCCCAGCCATCACATGGGTCAGCCTTTCCGGCGGTTCCGTCGCGCGGTGGACAATCCAACCCCGCCAAGCGCCGTCATCAGCAAAAGTCCACCCGCAGGAAGCGGCACGGATGCATACGCTTCGGCATTCGAGGGGATGTAAATACTGTACGACAGGCCGGAGCCATAAGTGAAATACAGCCCCAAGTAAAGATTGCCGCTGAAACTGTCATCCACTGTCAGATCAAAGGTCTGGCTGGGGTTCCGATAGCCGATGCCGATCCGCCCGACCCGTTCTCCATCCCACTGATAGCGGAACGGTTGATCACTAAGCCGAAGCGCGCCGCCAGCGGCGTAGGAAAAGCCAATGTTGTCAGGGGCCGAAATCGTAAAGCTAAGCGTCTGGGCGCCGTCGGGCAATCCGGTAAAGACCAGCATGTCGAACGCGCCCGCGTTCCCGGTGCCAGTGATCGTGCCAAAGCCCGCCGTGATTTCGGTGGGTGCGGACCAGTCCGAACTGAAGGCGCCACCGGCAACGTCAGCCTCGGTTACGGTCGCGGCGTGGGCTGCCCCACCAACAAAAGCCGCGCAAGCAGCGGCGGCCAAAACAAGACGACGGGGAAAATATTGATATGCCATTAAACCGAAACGCTCCAGAATTCGACTCGTGATGCCTGTCACTTAGAAAGTAAATTGGGCATTTCAAAGGCACTTGGAACTGACGTAGGGTCACAAAGCCGTGCAGCCCGGATCAAGCGGCGTGAAATTCGACTTTGCGCCGCAGAAACTGGGTGGCTTTGCTGGACACCCGCGCCGGATCCCCCGATGTCAGATTCATCGACACCGTCCCCGATCCCAGCATATCGGGATGCCGTTTCAGGTAATCGCCCAGGCTGGCCGCGACCAGATCGGCCTGGCTGTAGACCTTGACCTCTGGTCCCAGCGCCTCTTGAAAGGCATTTTGCATCAGCGGGTAATGGGTGCAGCCCAGAATCGCCGCCTCGGGGGTCGGCATCCGGCGTTGCAACGCCTCGACATGGCTGCGCACCAGCGCTTCGGCCAGAATTTCGTCGCCCTCTTCGATGGCATCGACCAGACCGCCGCAGGGCTGTGCCTCGACATCGACACCGACGGCGCGGAACGCCAGTTCGCGCTGAAACGCCCGGCTGGACACGGTGGCCGGGGTCGCAAACAGGGCCACATGTTTGACCGCAACCTCGCGCGGGGGGCTGTTGTCACCCCATTCGCGTTCGGTCAGCGCCTCGATCAGCGGCACAAAGACGCCCAGCACGCGTTTGTCTTCGGGAATCCAGCCTTCCTGCATCCGGCGCAGGGCGGCGGCACTGGCGGTGTTGCAGGCCAGAATCACCAGATCACAGCCCGCAGCCCACAGCCGTTCCACCCCTTTGGTGGTCAGATCATAGATATCATCGGCATCGCGCACGCCGTAGGGCGTATGCGCATTATCGCCGTAATAGACAAACGGCACGTCGGGCAGCGCCTTGGACACCGCGTCCAATACGGTCAGACCGCCCAATCCGGAATCAAAAATACCTACCGCCATGATGCTTTGTGCTTCTCCTCGAACTCAAAGCCATAGTCGAACGACTTCAAGGGTGTCGGAGACAATTCATAGGTGGCCCGGCGCAGGAAATCCATCATTGCTTTCGGATCGCCCGCATGGGCGTCCAGTTGGGACTGCTGGATCGGTTCGCCCACCACCACGCGCACGGGTTCATCGACCCGGGATTTGAATTCCTTGATCAACAGCGCCAGCCGCAGCGTCGAATGCAGATGGCTGGCCAGCTGGAACAGGCGCGAATTATGGCCGTCGAAAAAGATCGGCACCACGGTGGCCTGCGATTTGGCGACCATCCGCGCGGTAAAGCTGCGCCAGCCGGGGTCCATCGGCGGGGAAAACGGTTTGGCGGCAGTCGAAACGGTGCCGCCCGGGAACACCCCGATCGCCCCGCCCTGCCCCAGATATTCCAGCGCGATCTTGCGGGTCTGAATATTGGTGCGTTGCGCGTCGCGGGTTTCGTCAAAGCTGATCGGCAGGACGATGCGGTTCAGCTCTTCGGCCTTGCGGAACACCGAATTGGCCAGAATCCGGAAATCCCCGCGTACATGCGACAGGATATAGCCCATCATCAGCCCATCAAGGATACCGTAGGGGTGGTTCGAAATCAGGATCAGCGGGCCGTTTGCCGGGATATTGCGCAGCGAACCGCCGATCACATCCAGGCTGAGGCCATAGCGGTCGACCATGACCTCCCAGAAATCGCGCCCGGCGGCGACCTCGCGTTCATAGCCTTCGGCGCGCCGGATCAGCCGCAGCCGCCCGGTGGCGTTTTCAAGCACCCGAATAAGGGCCCGGCCGCCTTTGGACCGTGCCGAACTGGCGTAACTGATTTCCCGCGCGACTTGCCGTGTCATGGTTCCCCGGGCGCTTGTGATGTTCCAATGCGGGGCGATTAACGAATATTCGCGCCGCATTCCACAAAATATGACATCCCCGCGACGTTTGTGAAACAGTTTTCACTCGGCCGCCTGATCAACCCTGCCGTGGCCCGCCGCGATTGCGACCAGCAATTCTTCGCGCCGTTTGGCGGCCTTCTGTTCGCTGGCCGCCTTGACCGGGCCGAAGCCGCGGATCTGCAAGGGCAGCTCGGCCAGCGCCACCGCGGCGTCCAGATTTGCAACGGGTCCGTCGTTCAGTAGCTTGGCCATATCCGCCTCGTACTGCCTGATCAGGGCGCGTTCCATCCGGCGTTCCGGGTGATAGCCGAAGGGATCGAACGGCGTGCCGCGCAGGGCTTTCAGCGCAGCCAAAGCCTTGAACAGCGTCAACACCCAGGGGCCAAAGGCGCGTTTGCGCGGACGGCCGTCAGCCTCTTTGCCCATCAGCATCGGCGGGGCCAGATGGAAGGTCATCCGGAGATCGCCATCAAACTCCGCCCGCGCCTTGTCGGCGGTTTCCAGATGCAGGCGCGCGACCTCGTATTCATCCTTATAGGCCAGCAGCTTGTGATAGCCCTTGGCCAGCGCCTCTTTCATCTGCGGATCAGCGGCCTTGTCCAACAGCTTGCGATACCGTTTGGCCAGACGCTTGGATTGATACCGGGTCAGGTGATCCGCGCGCAGGTCGATTTTTTCGTCCAGCGTCAGCGGCTTATCCGCGACATTTGGGCTGGCCATCCGGGCCGCGTCCTGCGGGAAGGCTGCCGCCCAGCGGCCCAGTTCGAACGCGCGGGTGTTGCGTTCGACCGCAGCACCGTTCAGCTCGATCGCACGTTTCAACGCCTCTTCGCCGACCGGCAACAACCCCGCCTGCCACGCCGCCCCCAGCAGCATCATGTTGGAATAGATCGTGTCGCCCATCAGCGCCTTGGCCAGGGCCGAGACATCGAACATCTGCAACCGGTCCTGCAGGCGCGCCTGCAACGACAGCTCCAACCGGTCCGAAGGGATGCGGAAATCGGCGTTGCGGGTGAAATCGCCGGTGATGATTTCATGGCTGTTCACCACGGCGCCGGTGCGCCCGGTGGTCATCAGCCCCAGTATCTTGGCCCCCGCCGTCACCACCAGATCGCCGCCGATCACGGTATCGGCCTCGCCCGTGGCCACGCGAATGGCGCTGATATCCTCGGGTCGGTCGGCGATCCGGCAATGGATGTGCACCGCGCCGCCCTTTTGCGCCAGCCCCGCCATTTCCATCATGCCGGCGCCCTTGCCGTCCAAATGCGCGGCCATCGCCAGCACCGCGCCCACGGTCACCACCCCGGTACCGCCGACCCCGGTGATCACCACGTTATGGGTGCCGTCGATGGCGGGCAGCTCTGGCGCGGGCAGGTCCGGCAGATCCAGCGTCGCGGTCGCCTCTTTCCGGATTGTGGCGCCTTCCAGCGTCACGAAGGACGGGCAGAACCCTTTGACACAGCTGAAATCCTTGTTGCACGAGCTTTGGTCGATGGCGCGTTTGCGCCCGAATTCGGTTTCTGCCGGGACGATCGACACACAGTTCGACTGTACCCCGCAATCGCCGCAGCCTTCGCAGATATCGGTGTTGATGAAGACCCGCTTGTCAGGATCGGGAAACGCGCCTTTCTTGCGGCGGCGGCGCTTTTCGGCGGCGCAGGTCTGCACATAAACAATCGCCGACACACCTTTGATCTTGCTGAATTTCTTCTGCACCTCTTCCATCTCGGCACGCGGATGGGTTTCGATCCCGCGCACAAAGCTGGACAGGTCGGGTTTTTCCTTTTCGTCGTAGACCACGGCGATGTGTTCGACCCCCATCGCCCGCAGCTCGGCCACGATCTTTTGCGGCGACAGCTCGCCCTCATTCGGTTGACCGCCGGTCATGGCCACCGCGTCGTTATACAGGATCTTGTAGGTGATATTGGTGCCCGCGGCCAAGGCAAAGCGGATCGCCAGAAGGCCCGAGTGGTTATAGGTGCCATCGCCCAGATTCTGGAACACATGGTCGCGGGTCGAAAACGGCGCCTCGCCCACCCAATTGGCGCCCTCGCCGCCCATCTGGGTAAACCCGCTGGTGTTGCGGTCCATCCACAGCGACATGATGTGGCACCCGATCCCGGCATAGGCGCGGCTGCCATCGGGCACTTTGGTCGAGGTATTGTGCGGACAGCCCGAACAGAAATAGGGCAGCCGCGCCGCCAGATCGGTGGCGTTGTCGGCCTTTTTCGCCTCGTCCAGCCGGGTCAGCCCGGCCTTGACCGCCTCGGTCCCGCGCCCTTCTTCGATCAGGATGGCACCGATCTTTTCGGCGATCATGATCGGGTCCAGCGCAAAGCGGGTCGGAAACAGCTCTTCCATGCTGCCGCCCTTGTGCCAGCCGTAAACCCGGCGGCCGCGCCGGTCGTCAAAGATCGCTTCCTTGACCTGCACCTCGATCAGTTTGCGTTTCTCTTCGACCACCACGATCAGGTCCAGCCCTTCGGCCCAGTCGTGGAACGAGGTCATGTCCAGCGGAAAGGTCTGCCCGATCTTATAGGTGGTCAGGCCCAGCCGTTCAGCCTCGGTCGCGTCAATCCCCAGCAGGTTCAGCGCATGGGTCAGGTCCAGCCAGTTCTTGCCAGCGGCGACAAAGCCGATCTTGGCGCCGGGTTTGCCCCAGATGCGGTTGTCCATGCGGTTGGCGCGCGAAAACGCCTCGGCCGCGTAGCGTTTGTAATCGATCATCCGCGCCTCTTGCGGGACCCAGTGATCGTTGGCGCGAATGTTCAGCCCGCCTTCGGGCATGTCGAACTCGGGCAGGACAAATTTCATCCGGTCGGGATTGCCGTCGACGACCGAGGTCGCCTCGACCGTGTCTTTCATGGTTTTCAACCCGGCCCAGACCCCGGCAAACCGCGACAGGGCAAAGCCATACAGGCCGTAATCCAGAATCTCCTGCACCCCGGCGGGCGAAATCACCGGCATATAGGCATCCACCATCGCCCAGTCGGACTGGTGCAGCACGGTCGAGCTTTCGCCGGTGTGATCGTCGCCCATCGCCATCAACACGCCGCCATGGGGCGAGGTGCCCGCCATATTGGCGTGGCGCATCACATCGCCGGACCGGTCCACACCGGGGCCCTTGCCGTACCACAGCGAAAAAACGCCATCATATTTGCCCTCGCCCCGCATTTCGGCCTGTTGCGTGCCCCAGATCGCGGTGGCGGCCAGATCTTCGTTCAGGCCCGGCTGAAAGGTGATGTTCGATGCCCCAAGCAGTTTTCCGGCGCGCGCCATCTGGGAATCCACCGCCCCCAGCGGCGATCCGCGATATCCGGTGACATAGCCTGCGGTGTTCAGCCCGGCCTGCCTGTCGCGCCAGACCTGCGTCAGCATCAGCCGCACCAGCGCCTGCGTGCCGTTCATCAGGACCGGAGATTTCCCCAGATCGTACCGGTCATTCAATGAAACGTCCTGCCTACTCATCCCGCACCTCCATGGGCTTTCAGTGTAGCACGATTATAGGTCATAAATCTTGACCTATAAAGTCAAAAACTGTTAAATTCCCGTTTGCAAACTATGAGACAGTCGAACTAGTTAGGCGTTTCAAAAAAGCGGTATTTGTTATAACGAGTGATACAAGATGGACTGGGACAAGCTAAGAATATTTCACGCGGTGGCGGATGCCGGCAGCCTTACCCACGCGGGCGAGACGCTGCATCTGTCCCAATCCGCGGTCAGCCGACAGATCCGCGCGCTGGAAGAAAGCCTGGATACCACCCTGTTCCACCGCCATGCCCGGGGGCTGATTCTGACCGAACAGGGCGAATTGCTGTTTGACGCCACCTCGGCCATGATCCGGCGGCTGGACACGGCCGCCGCGCGCATTCGCGACAGCGAGGAAGAGGTGTTCGGCGAATTGCGGGTCACCACCACAACCGCCTTCGGCACCCTGTGGCTGGCCCCGCGCCTGCCCGCGCTTTATGAAAAATACCCCGACCTCAAGATCGATCTGATGCTGGAGGAACGGGTGCTGGACCTGCCAATGCGCGAGGCCGACGTTGCCATCCGCATGAAAGAACCCAGCCAGGCCGATCTGATCCGCAAGCGATTGATGACGGTCAAGATGCGGATGTATGCCTCGCCGACCTATCTTGAACAAAACGGCACGCCCGCCAGTTTGGAGGATCTGAGCAATCACAGGCTGATCTGCCAGAACACCGATGCGGCACAGGTCAGCGCCGGATCCCGGCTGGTGCAAGAGCTGTTGACCCATGATGTCCGGTCCACGCTGACGGTGAACAATTATTTTGGCGTGCTGCAGGCGGTGCTGAACAATCTGGGCATCGGCGTTCTGCCCGATTACCTGACCGAAGATTTCCCCGAGATCATCCGCGTACTGCCCGATGTCGAAAGCAACGAGGTTCCCGTCTTTCTGGCCTACCCCGAAGAATTGCGTCATTCCAAGCGGATAGGCGCGTTTCGGGATTTTGTGGTCGAAGAGATTTTTGCCTATCGCAAACGCCAGAAAGAGGCGCTGTAAGCCCTGCCCTTACGTCAGGCGATTGCGACACCCACGGCAAAGCCATGCAGCCAGCGCATATCAGACATGACGCCGGTTGTGCATTTTTTCCTTGAACGGACGGCCTGCGAACCATAGATCGCTCGTGAAGGCGATGGTCTAGGCCATCTCTTCACCTCCCTGTTGGACTTCGGCCGAGCTTTGTCTCGGCCTTTTTTTTGGCCGATCGTCAGGTGCGACAAAGCTGGCGCAAGACGCCCGTCAGGAATACCTTTTCCGCTGCAGCGTCCGAAAACGCTACGGCCCCTTGCTATGCTGCGACGCAGCAGAGGCCAAGCCCAACCGCACAGCCGCCGCCCTCGCAGACCTGAAATTGGTCCGATCCTCAGCGAATTCCGGGGCGATTGCCGCAAAAATGATCAGGGCGTGTTTCGCTGGCCCGGTAAAGGGCCAGCGTAGTTGCATGTTTCCGCGCCAACAGCGGCCGGAAAAATCACTTCACCTTGGTGGTGGCTTTGACGGTCGCGCCTTTGATATCGAAGGTGATCGTCCCTTTTTCGGTATCCGTGGGGCTTTTCATCTCGAATGTGAAAACCACGGTTCCCGCAGGCTCGCTGCCCGATTTCGCCAGTTTGACGTTCGAGGCGACCGAAACGCTCATCCCCATCGCCCTGGCGACGGGCGTGTTATACACCAGCACGCATTTCGGGGTCAGCCCGGTCAGGAATGTCTGGCTGAGGTTTTCATAGGTCACGATATTATAGTCGATCCCGCAGGACAGTTTGACGTCGAACCCTTTGGTTTCCGCCAGCCCAAGCTTTTCGAAAATGCTGCGCGCCAGTGAATCCCAGACAAAGGCGTTGCCGCTGGTGACTTTCTTGGTCTTGGCGGCGCCGGTGTCATAGGGGCCGGGCACATCGATGTCGGGAAACGGCTTGCCCACAGAGGTGCCGGATTTCGACGCCCCGCTCATCAGGGTCTGCTTGCCCACCGCGCTGCCGTCGAATTGCAGTTTTTTCAGCTCGGCGATCCGTTCGGCATCGTCAAGCTTCTGCTTTTCCTTTTCGGCCGCCTGCAGATGCGGCTTGAGCGAGGTTTTCCAGCTTCCGCCTTCGAACTTGGAGTTTTTCTTGCGCCCTTCCAGCCGGGTGATCTTGGCGTAATGCACCAGACAGGCCTGCACGCGCTTGTCGGAATGGGGCACCTTGCTGTCGGGCAGTTCGAAATGAAATTCGTCCCCGCCGCCCATGCCGTCACCACCCTTGTGGTTTTTCAGCCCGTGGGTGGACATCAGGGTTTTCCATTTCTTTTTCAGATCGGACAGCGTGACGAAGTGATGGTCCTTGCTGCCGAATGCCTCGCTCAGCTTCCACGACGCTTTTTCCTTTTTGCCCGCCGGGGCGTACATCATCAGAACATGGCGGGCCTTGTCGACCATATGCGACCCGGCGCAGGTCCAACTGGTGCCGTCCGAAACATAGATCGCCTGTTGTTCGGGGCTGCGCAGGATGCTGCCCTTGCCCGAACTGTATTTGAACCGGACCTTGACCAGTTTCTTGTCGGCCTCGGCATCGCCGGCCTTTGTCAGTGTGGCGATTTTGGCTGCGCGTTTGTCGCTTAGAAACTTGGAAATATCCTTGGCGAAAGCTTTGACTTTGGTCTCAATAATCTTCTCTGTATTGGGCATCTGTCTGTCCGTAATTGAAATCTAAATAAGTTTGGTCGTGCAATGCATAGCGATTAGCATAAATCTGCCGCCCAAGTCTTCAAAAACGTCCCTTTCCCCCTGCCGCGCTCTGACATAAACAGGCGTAAATCGATAACGCAGGGGATGTAATCGTGCAGGAACCGGAACTGACCGAAGAGATTATCGCAGCGCATGGGCTGAAACCGGATGAATACGCCGAAATCCTGCGGCTTCTGAACCGCGACCCGACCTTCACCGAACTGGGCATCTTTTCGGCGATGTGGAATGAACACTGTTCCTACAAATCGTCCAAGAAATGGCTGCGCACCCTGCCCACCACCGGCCCGCAGGTGATCTGCGGCCCCGGCGAAAACGCGGGCGTGGTCGATATCGGCGACGGTCAGGCCGTGGTCTTCAAGATGGAAAGCCACAACCACCCGTCCTACATCGAACCCTATCAGGGCGCGGCGACCGGTGTCGGCGGCATCTTGCGCGATGTCTTTACCATGGGCGCGCGGCCCGTGGCCGCGATGAATTCGCTGTCCTTTGGCGAGGTCGCGCATCCCAAGACCCGGCAATTGGTCAATGGCGTGGTCGAAGGTGTCGGCGGATATGGCAACTGTTTCGGCGTGCCCACCGTGGGCGGCGAGGTCCGGTTTCACCCCGCCTATAACGGCAACTGCCTTGTGAACGCCTTTGCCGCCGGGCTGGCCGATGCGGATAAGATTTTCTATTCCGCCGCCTCGGGCGTCGGCATGCCGGTGGTCTATCTAGGGGCTAAAACCGGGCGCGACGGGGTTGGCGGGGCGACCATGGCCAGCGCCGAATTCGACGACACGATCGAAGAAAAGCGCCCCACGGTGCAGGTCGGCGACCCCTTCACCGAAAAACGGCTGATGGAGGCAACGCTGGAGCTGATGCAGACCGGCGCGGTGATTTCCATTCAGGACATGGGGGCCGCGGGGCTGACCTGTTCGGCGGTGGAAATGGGCGACAAGGGCGATCTGGGCGTGCGGCTTGATCTGGAATGCGTGCCCGTGCGCGAAGAGAACATGACCGCCTATGAAATGATGCTGTCGGAATCCCAGGAACGGATGCTGATGGTGCTGCGACCGGAAAAAGAGGCCGAGGCCAAGGCCGTCTTCGACAAATGGGACCTTGATTTCGCGATTGTCGGCGAAACGATTGATGAGGATCGTTTCCTGATCATGCACAATGGCGTGGTCAAAGCCGATCTGCCGCTGAAGGCGCTGTCCGGCACCGCCCCCGAATACGACCGCCCCTGGGTCGAAACCCCCGCCGCGCCTGAAATGGACGAGGTGCCGGGCATCGATCCCATCGACGGGCTGCGCGCGCTGCTGGCCTCGCCCAACTATGCCGCCAAGAACTGGGTCTATGAACAATACGACAGTCAGGTCATGGCCGATACGGTGCGCACGCCGGGGCTTGGCGCCGGGGTGATCCGGGTGCATGGCACCGACAAGGCGCTGGCCTTCACCAGCGACGTGACCCCGCGCTATGTCAAGGCGAACCCCTTCGAGGGCGGCAAACAGGCGGTGGCCGAGGCCTATCGCAACCTGACCGCCGTCGGCGCCAAACCGCTGGCCACCACCGACAACATGAACTTCGGCAACCCCGAAAAGCCCGAGATCATGGGCCAGTTCGTCGGCGCCATCAAAGGCATCGGCGCGGCGGTCTCGGCGCTGGATATGCCGATCGTGTCGGGCAACGTGTCGCTTTACAATGAAACCGACGGCCAGGGCATTCTGCCCACGCCGACCATCGGGGCCGTTGGCCTGTTGACCCATCTGGACGATCTGATCGCCGGTCAGGCGCAAGAAGGCGACGTGGCCATCGTGATCGGCGAAACCGCCGGTCATCTGGGCCAGTCCGCCCTGCTGGCCGAGGTGTTCCACCGCGAAGACGGCGACGCCCCGCATGTCGATCTGCAGGCCGAGCACCGCCACGGCGATTTCCTGCGCGACAACCGCACATGGGTGCGCGCCGCCACCGATCTGTCGGATGGCGGGCTGGCACTGGCCGCCTTTGAAATGGCCGAAGCCGCCGGAATTGGCGTGCACCTGAACAGCGACGACACCCCGACCCTGTTCGGCGAGGATCAGGCGCGCTATCTGCTGGCCTGTTCCTTCGATGCGGCCGAGGCGCTGATGGTTGCCGCCGGTCAGGCGGGCGTGCCGGTGGAAACCGTGGGCCGATTCGGCGGCGATACGGTACGCTTTGGCGGGGCCGAGGCGCCGCTGGACGAACTGAAAACAATCTATCGCAGCAGCTTTGCCGATACGCTGGGCTAGGTCATGGGCACGCTGCGACCAGCAACACCTGCGGATTTCGCATTCCTGCGCGCGCTCGCGGGCCGACCCGAGAACGCACCGTTCATCGTCGACGAAGATGACGCGGCCTTGCAGGGCCATATCGATGCCCCGGATCGCGACCTTGTGATCTGGGACCATGACGGCGCGGCGGCGGGCTTTGCGCTGTTCTGCGAATTGGACAATCCAGCCAACCGGACCGAACTGCGCCGTCTGGCGCTGGCGCAGACCGGTACCGGGTTGGGGCGGGTTCTGCTGGAGGATCTGAAAACCTATGCCTTCACCGTCCTGAACATAAACCGGCTTTGGCTGGATGTGGCGGGCGACAACCTCAGGGCCCAGAAAACCTATCGCAGGGCCGGGTTCGTACATGAAGGCACGTTGCGCAGTCACTGGAAGCGCCCGGCTGGCGACATCGCCGACCTGATGATTTTTGCAATTCTGCGTCACGAATGGGCACAATAGCTGTAACCTGCTATCGGCATGCACGCCTACCCGATACCAGCGCAAGGATACGCTTGAAGCGTAAACCGGCGCGCATTACGTTTAGAAAAACACAAAGGATACCCGCCCATGCCCATGAACGCGCATGAAATCGAAACGCTGATCCGCGAAACCTTTCCCGATGCCAAGATCGTGGTCGAAGGAGATGACGGCGTGCATATGTCGGCTATGGTGGTCGACGAAAGCTTTCGCGGCATCAACCGGGTCCAGCAACAACGCGCCGTCTATGCGGCGCTGAAGGGCAAGATGGATGGCTCTAATGGCGAACTGCACGCGCTGGCGCTGACGACCAAGGCCCCCGATTGAGCGGATTTGCCTGGACCGTCTGCGGGATCGCCCTTTTGATCGCCGCGGCCATAGGTGCCGAAGCCTGGATCAAGCGGGGCAAACGACGCCCGCTGTCATCCTCGCAGCCGCAGCCCGCCGCGCCGCCGAAACTCAGCGCACGGGCCCGGGCATTGAAACGACTGGGCATCGACTACACTTTGGTGGAAAAGGCCCACGCCAAGAACCAGAACATCGAAGCGCGCCACAGGAAAAATAGCAGGACACCAAGACATGACTGACACAGCAACCCAGATCAACGACACCATCACCGCCAATGACGTGGTGCTTTACATGAAAGGCACCAAGGAAATGCCGCAATGCGGGTTTTCGTCCCGTGTGGCGGGCGTGCTGAATTTCATGGGGGTCGATTTTGCCGACGTGAACGTGCTGGCGGACGAAGACATCCGCCAGGGGATCAAGGATTTCAGCGACTGGCCCACCGTGCCACAGCTGTATGTCAAAGGCGAATTTGTCGGCGGATGCGACATCATCACCGAAATGACCCTGTCGGGCGAGCTGGATCAGCTGTTCGACGACAAGGGCGTGACCTATGACAAGGCCGCCGCCGACAAGATCCGCGAAGCCAACGCCTAGGCTGATTTCTGTCAGGCGATAAAAGCCGCCGGATCAACCGGCCAGCCTTTTGCCGTGAACGGCTCGGCCCAAAGCAAAGCTGGGCCGTAGTCACGACAGTCCTTTCCGCTGGCCACCTCATGGCTCTTGAAAAATTCGGGAGCCATCAGGCGGCCAGATCACTGCCAAGAGCCGCCGACGGCAGCTATGCGGGCGAAGCGACTGTTTGCTCTCCGTTTAAAATGACCGCTCGCAATCCAAACTGGTCTTACACTTACCAGCCATGAACGCCCAAGGATGCGCTTGGGGTTTAACAGCCGTGATATGCTCTCACCTTCGGCGGGGTGTCTGGCGATAGGCAAATGCCGCGTAGAACCCGTTGAAACACGGCCTCGGAAACATCAGGTTTCGGTACGATCTGATTTTGTGCCACCAACTCATCAATTCGCGCCGCCATTGCAACCTTTGATCTGGCATAGAACACAAATGATAGATGCCGTATGAACTCATGGTCGCCGACATCCAATTCGCATGTATTGTCGCAACCGTCGTAAAAGCTGGAAACCGGTACGATTAGGTTACCGCCCAATGGGCAGGTGTCACTGCAAACGATATGCAAGTGTTTCATGTTTGGCTGGCCCCGCGTCCCGGATTGTAAAAGAAACGTTCCGCGCTGGTATGCCGCCATACTTTACAGGGAACCCAGAAACGCTGACGCTTGTTCTAGGCTTTCCAGCTCGCGGGCACGTTCGACCGACCGTTCCAAGCCCACCGCTGCCATCATTCTATCCAGAGGAATGCGACGCGATGATCCGTTAGGGTCTTCCCATTCTGGAATATGATCGTGGGTCCATTCTGCCAAATCAAAGCGATCCATATGTCCGAATTCTAACCAGACGCTTTCCAGAACACCGATTTCTCGTTTGCTCAACTCGTCCAGAGCTTCGAGGGTCATGTTTTGGTTTGCCAAGCCAACGTCATTGTTTGCGCGGTCGCGCAGGAAATCTGACCACCCGCCATCGTCACGATAAAACCCGTTGAGATAGTCCAGCGTGGTCGAGTTGACCGGGCCATGTGGCATGGAAAAGCGAGCCTCGTACTGTATAGGGTGCCCGCGTTGGCGTAGACTTTCTCGGTCGGCCAGATACACCAGCTTCACCACTTTAAGCACATTTATAGACCCGCCCTCTTTCAATGCGAAAAAGGCGATAGTCTGTGCAGCTTTTCGTGGATCGTATGGCATTTTTAGCAGCTATCCTCTTGCGCTAAATATGGGGGTTCCCCACACTTGAAACAAGTTGTTCCCCAAATTTGTGGATAAAGTGTTGCCAAATCGATCACCTCACACGCTGCACGTAGGGTATGAGGTTGGAGATTTTGGTCGCCCTATCTGGGTTTTCTGAGGATATCAGCAAAGCGACGCTGTGCATGCAACATTCCCAGTGAAGGACAGGATCAACCGGCGGCTTTTTCTTCGATGGCCCCTGCCAGCGCTTCGGCGCGTGCGGCCAGTTCGGCCAGCGTGTCGGTCACTTGCGGCGGGATCACCGGCACCTCGATCCGTTCGGGCGGGGCGATGGGTGCGCCGCGCAATTCCTCCAGCTCGGCGTTGGCGGCGCGCAGCCGTTCTTCCAGCCCGGCGGTTTTGTCGGCCAGCATCAGCCCGGCCATCAGCAGCATCCGCGCCTCGGGCATCCGGCCGATCTGGCTGACCAGCGCCGAGGCTTCGACATCCAGCAGGCCCGCGGCCGAGCGCAGATAGGGTTCTTCGCCCGCCTGACAGGCCACTTCGAACGTGCGGCCCCCGATTGTGATCTGTGCTTCAGGCATTTGCGGTCTCCCCCGTCAGCGGCGCAAGTTCGCCGATGATGTCATCCAGTTCGGCGCGGTCCCCGTCGCGCAGGGCCGATAGCGCGGCCAGTTCGGTCCGCAAGGCGCTGTTGATCAGATCGGCGTCGCCCACCCCTGCGGCATTCGCCTCGCGCAATGCGGTATTGGTCTGCCGCAACTGGGCATTGATCTGTTTGATGCGGTTCACTTCGTTTTCGGCGGCCTCGGAGCGCGCGCTCAGCTTGGCAACGCGGGCCTCCAGCTGGGCGACCTGGCTTTCCTGTTTGTCGCGGATCGCGCGCACGCGTTCCTCTAGCTGGGCATTGGCGGCTTTCTCGGCTGCCAGCGCCTCGTGCAGGGCGGCCTCGGCCTCGGGGTCGGGCACCGGTGCGGGCGGCTCTGAAACCAGCGCCTCCATGCCCCGTCCGATCCGTTCCAGCGCCGCGTTTATCCGGGCTTCGAAATCGCTGATATCGCTCATTCTGCCTGTCCCCTTATTGCTTTTGGCTGGTTCCGCGCGCCCGGTGGGACGGTGACACGAATCGGAACCTTCGAAAACGTTCTTGATCTTACCCAAAGGATTTCGGAAATGCGCCCCCTTTCCGGTCAATATGTTACCGGCCTGCTTGATCTTGCGGCTGTGACTGCTATCACCAGCGGAACCCTGACCTGCGTGATTGATAAAGGACGCCTGCCCCGTGGATATCAAAGCCCTGCGTGACGCCCATCCGGATCACTGGATGAAAGCCTGTGCCATTCGTGCCCTCACTCTTGACGCTATCGCCGCTGCCAATTCCGGGCATTCCGGCATGCCGATGGGGATGGCCGATGTGGCGACCGTGCTGTTTGAAAAGCACATGAAATTCGACGCCAAGGCGCCCGACTGGCCCGACCGCGACCGGTTCATCCTGTCGGCGGGCCATGGGTCGATGCTGCTGTATTCCCTGCTGCATCTGACCGGATACGAAGACATGACGATGGAACAGATCCGCAATTTCCGCCAGATGGGCGCGATCACGGCGGGTCATCCGGAATATGGCCACGCCAAGGGCGTCGAAACCACCACCGGGCCGCTGGGTCAGGGCATTTCCAATGCCGTCGGCTTTGCCATGGCCGAGGAAATCCTGCGCGCCCGTTTTGGCAAGAAGGTGGTCGATCACCACACCTATGTCATCGCCGGTGACGGCTGCCTGATGGAAGGCGTCAGCCAGGAAGCCATCGGCCTGGCCGGCAAGCACGAGCTGGGCAAGCTGATCGTGTTCTGGGACAACAACAACATCACTATCGACGGCACCGTCGATATCGCCGACAAGACCGATCAGGTCATGCGGTTCAAGGCCTCGGGCTGGCATGTGGTGGAATGCGACGGCCACGATCCCGAAGCGATCGACACCGCCATTCTGGCCGCGAAGAAATCCAAGAAACCGTCGATGATCGCCTGCAAGACGCATATCGCGCTGGGATCCTCGGCGCAGGATACCTCCAAGGGCCACGGCGCGCTGACCGATGCAAAGCTGATCGCCGACACCAAAGAGGCCTATGGCTGGACCTATGGCCCGTTCGAAATTCCCGCCAATGTCGCCGCCGCATGGCAGGCGATCGGCGAACGCGGCGCCGCCGCGCGCGCGGAATGGGAAACCCGTCTGGCCACCCTGCCCGGCAATAAACAGGCCGAATTCGACCGTGGCATCGCGGGCGATCCGCATAAGAAACTGTCGGCCACCATCAAGGCACTGAAAAAGCAGATTTCGGATGAGGCGCCCAAGGTCGCCACCCGCAAATCCAGCGAAATGGTGCTGGAGGTGATCAACCCGATCATGCAGGAAACCGTGGGCGGGTCCGCCGATCTGACCGGATCGAACAACACCAAGACCGGCGATCTGGGCATTTTCGATCCGGAAAACCGGGGCGGGCGTTATATCCACTATGGCATCCGCGAACACGGTATGGCCGCGGCGATGAACGGTCTGGCCCTGCATGGCGGCATCCGCGCCTATGGCGGCACCTTCATGTGCTTTACCGATTATGCCCGTGGCGCGATGCGCCTGTCGGCGCTGATGGGCGCACCGGTGACCTATGTCATGACCCATGACAGCATCGGTCTGGGCGAAGACGGCCCCACCCACCAGCCGGTGGAACATCTGGCCATGCTGCGCGCCACGCCCAACATGATGGTGTTCCGCCCCGCCGATACCATCGAAACCGCCGAGGCCTGGGAAATCGCGATCACGTCGAAAACCACGCCTTCGGTTCTGGCGCTCAGCCGTCAGGGGCTGCCGACCGTGCGCACCGACCACAAGACCAAGAACCTGACCGCACAGGGCGGCTATGTTCTGGCCGATGCCACCGGCAAACGTCAGGTCCTCCTGATGGCCACCGGCTCTGAAGTCGCCATCGCCCTGCAGGCCCGCGCGTTGCTGGAGGCCGAAGGCATCGGCACCCGCGTCGTGTCCATGCCGTGCTGGGAGCTGTTCGCCCAGCAGGACGCCGCCTATCGCAAACGGGTGCTGCCCGGTGGCCCCGTCCGCGTCGCGGTCGAGGCGGGCGTGCAGTTCGGCTGGGATCAGTGGCTGTGCGGCGAACGCGGCCGCGAGGCCAAGGCAGGCTTTGTCGGCATGGAGGGCTTTGGCGCCTCTGCCCCGGCAGATGAGCTGTACGCACATTTCGGCATCACCGCCGAGGCCATCGCCGAAAAGGCGAAATCCCTGCTGTGATCATTCAGGGGGGCGCCGCCTTGCGGGGGCGCCCCCAGCATCCGCCCGATGGCGGCGTGATGTCAGTTCTGCGCATTTTCAAATTCCGCCAGAACGCCCATCGCCTCTGCAATGCGCCGCATATCTTCTTCTTCGATCCTGCGCTTCGGCCCACGCATCACCATGCCCCAACTGGCGACGTGATCGCGGGTCAGGTGCAGCGTGTTCAGAAGCGGTCTGATCAGGGCAGGCCTGGCATCCGTCAGATAGTCCACATCGACGCGATAGGGGTTGAAATCCATCGCCTGTGCGGCCCGGTAAGGCGCCTCTGACGTTACCCGCCCGATTGTCGTGAACGCCTGCACCGCTTTCCCTTCCCCCATGCCTTCGCGTGGCGAATAATAGACGATCCAGTCGCCCTTCTTCAGCGGTTTTACCGCGATATGCCTGCCGTGGCCAAGCTGGGCAAAGCCACCATCGCGCCCGCCGCGGGCGTGTTCCGCCGATGCGACACCCATCCAGAACGCCATGAGGCTCAGGCCGTTTCCTGCACGGTATGCGCGGTGATCGTGTAACCGAACGGGTCCCGAAACGCGAAATAGCGCCCGAACGGCCCGTCCTTGGGGGCAAAGGCAATCGCCACGCCCTGTGCGACAAGATGATCGTGCAGGGCGTCGGCGTCGTCGCAACCGAACCAGAGGGCGATACCATGGCCCAGAATATCAACGGCATCAAGATCGACCACGGGCGTGCGCACGGCAAAGGCGATCGGCTTTGTGTCGAAAACCACGGCGCCGGGCGGTGCGTGCGGGGCGGCGGTCAGGCCGACGATCTTTGTATAGAACGCGCGGGCTGCATCCAGGTCGGCAACCTGGATACCGATAAAGTCGGGTCCAATGAGATGTGGCATTCTGGTTGTCCTTTCAGACGGGAGCGATTAATATCAGGCGACTGACATAATATAAGCCACCTGATATGACAAGCCCCAAGACCCCACCAAACACCGAAGACCAGCCCTTCGCGCCCTATGAAACGCTTGGCTATGCGCTGAAACGTGCGCAGCATGCGATGCGCCTGCACATGGACCGGCAGTTGAAGGAAATCGGATTGAACGCGCCACAATATTCGGTGCTGGCGAACATCGAAGCCGAACCGGGCGCGTCAAACGCAAGGCTTGCGCGGCGGGCGTTCGTGACCCCGCAGACAATGCAGGCCATGCTGGTGAAACTGGAACAGTCAGGCCTGATCGCGCGCCACCCCGACGCGGAACACGGGCGCATTCAGCGCACCGAGCTGACGGCAAAGGGCCGGGCGTCGCTGGCGAAGGCCCATCTGGCCGCGCAGACATCGGAACGGCTGGCGCGCGAGGCGTCGACGCCGGATGCCGTCGAGATGCTTACAAGGGTGGCCGAGGCGCTTGCATAGTCAGGTCGAAACATATGTGGCCCGCGCCTGAGGAGAGGCGCAATTTGGCATGGGCAGCCGTTGGGCATTGCGCAGCCTTCGTCAAAATGAATCCGAAACGGCAGGCGACGTGAAAGTCAAAGCCATGTGACGTCCCGGGATCGGAAACAATTTTGCAACCTGTCCGCGACCCTTGCCGTCGTTAGCGCTAGCACCGCATACAATCGTATACGTTTGCGCTAACACTCTGTCTCTGCTTCATTTTTCGGGTTTCGCCACAGGGGTTGCGTCGCTATAGAGGCGCCAAAATAGCGCGACAGGTGGGCAACCCCCAAACGGAAGCGGAGCATAAAGATGACCGTCACACTTGGTATCAACGGATTT
This sequence comes from uncultured Paracoccaceae bacterium, assembly GCA_947500775.1. Classification (GTDB taxonomy): domain Bacteria; phylum Pseudomonadota; class Alphaproteobacteria; order Rhodobacterales; family Rhodobacteraceae; genus CANMTD01. The sequence continues at coordinate 50,077 of CANMTD010000002.1, read as the reverse complement.
GGCCGGATCGGCCGCTGCACATTGGCACATATCGCCGAGGCCGCGCGCAATGACGTGCAGGTCGTCAAGATCAACGCCACCGGCCCGATTGAAACCAACGCGCATCTGCTGCGCTATGACAGTGTGCACGGCCGCTTTGGCGACGACGTCCGGGTCGAAGGCAACACGCTGGATCTGGGCCGTGGCCCGATGCAGGTGTTTTCGACCTATGACCCGAATGAACTGGACTGGTCGGGCTGCGACGTGGTGCTGGAATGCACCGGCAAATTCAACGACGGCAACAAATCGGCGGTGCATCTGGAACGCGGTGCGCGCAAGGTGCTGATCTCGGCCCCGGCCAGCAATGTCGACAAGACCATCGTCTACGGCGTCAACCACCGCGCGCTTGAGGCCGAGGATCGGATGATTTCGAACGGGTCCTGCACCACCAATTGCCTGGCGCCGCTGGCCAAGGTTCTGAACGACGCGATCGGCATCGAACGCGGCATCATGACCACGATCCACAGCTATACCGGCGACCAGCCGACGCTGGACCGGCGCCACAGCGATCTGTACCGCGCCCGCGCCGCCGCCATGGCGATGATCCCCACCTCGACCGGGGCGGCCAAGGCATTGGGCGAGGTTCTGCCCGAACTCAGCGGCAAACTGGACGGCACCGCCATGCGCGTGCCCACCCCGAATGTTTCGGCTGTCGATCTGACCTTCGAGGCGGCAAAGGATGTGACCGTCGAAGACGTGAACGCCGTGGTCGCCGAAGCCGCCGCAGGCCATATGGGCGCGGTCCTGTCCTATGATGACGCGCCCAAGGTCTCTATCGACTTCAACCATACCCCGCATTCGTCTATCTTCGCCCCGGACCAGACCAAGGTCGTGGGTGGCCGCACCGTCCGTGTGCTGGCATGGTATGATAACGAATGGGGTTTTTCCTGCCGGATGGCCGATGTGGCCGCGGCGATGGGGCGGCTCCTGCATTAAGGAGATCGGGGGGCCTGGCCCCCTGCCCGACACATGACAAATTCTCTGGCGCTTTATCTGGGCGCGGCCATTCTGGCAGCACTTTTGTGCGACTATTTCCTGGCCGATATGGCCTATGCGCTGTTCCTTGCGAAAAAGCTGGCCGAGCTGACGGAATATATCGCATTCTGGCGGTAACTGCACAGTTGACCTTTGCAGTGAAATGCACATGTTAGCGATAACGCAATTGCCGCGCCTGAGGAGAGCACATCATGACAGTCAAAGTAGCCATCAACGGTTTCGGCCGGATTGGCCGTAACATCCTGCGTGCCATCGTTGAATCGGGCCGCACCGATATTCAGGTCATCGCGATCAACGATCTGGGCCCTGTCGATACCAACGCGCATCTGCTGCGCTATGACAGCGTGCATGGCCGCTTTCCCGCCACTGTCACCACCACCGAAACCAGCATCGACGTCGGCTATGGCCCGATCGCGGTCACGGCCATTCGCAACCCTGCCGAACTGCCCTGGGGCGATGTCGATATCGTGATGGAATGCACCGGCATCTTTACCGGCGACAAGGCCAAGGTGCATCTGGAAAACGGCGCCAGCCGCGTGCTTGTCTCGGCCCCTTCGGCGGGTGCGGATAAGACCATCGTTTACGGCGTGAACCACGACACGCTTGGCGCCGCCGACCTGCATGTGTCGAACGCGTCCTGCACCACCAACTGCCTGAGCCCCGTGGCCAAGGTGCTGAACGACACGATCGGCATCAACAAGGGCATGATGACAACGGTTCACAGCTATACCGGCGATCAGCCGACGCTGGACACGATGCACAAGGACCTGTACCGCGCCCGCGCGGCCGCGATGAGCATGATCCCCACCTCGACCGGCGCGGCCAAGGCCGTGGGTCTGGTGCTGCCCGAGTTGAACGGCAAGCTGGACGGCGTGTCGATCCGGGTCCCCACCCCCAATGTCTCGGTCGTCGATCTGGTGTTCGAGGCCGGGCGTGACACTTCGGTCGAAGAGGTCAACGACGCGATCCGCGCCGCCGCCGCCAGCGGCCCGCTGAAAGGCATTCTTGCGGTCACCGATGACAAGCTGGTGTCGATGGATTTCAACCACGACCCGCATTCGTCGATCTTCGCCACCGACCAGACCAAGGTGATGGGCGGCAATATGGTCCGCATCCTGACGTGGTACGACAATGAATGGGGTTTCTCGAACCGCATGGCCGATACGGCGGTTGAGATGGGCAAATACCTGTAAGATACTCGGGCGGTCTGACCAGATTGGGCCGCCCATGATCACCACCGAAAACCTTGAGGCGCTGTCGCGCAGCCTGCACGCCGCGCCGCGCGACGACGCAGCGATCAGCCTGCTGTGCTATCGCCCCGCCTTTGGGCAACGCGTCTTTCCCGAAATGCTTGACCTCTGCCCCACGCGCGGCGTGCTGGGGGATCGCTGGGCCGAACACGCCTGGCTGCGGACGCCCGACGGCGCGCCCGATCCGCGCATTCAGGTGGCGCTTATCAATCAGCGGGTTCTGGATGCGGTCTGGCAGGACCGCGAAAACGCGCCCTACCCCGGCGATACGCTGGTGGCCAATATGGCGCTGTCCGAAGAACACTTGCCCGCCGGCACCCGGTTGCAGGCAGGCACGGCGATGCTGGAGGTTTCGGACGTCTACAACGACGGCTGCGTGAAATGGAAGGCACGCTATGGGCGCGCCGCCTATGACTGGGCCCGTGCAGAACTGCCCGAACGGCGGCGCGGCCTGTTCTGCCGGATCATATCGGGTGGAACGATCACCCTGGGCGACCGGCTGCGGCGGATTTAGTCCCTCAGCCGGGCGATCAGCGCGTCATTCACCGCAGGCGTCACGAACTTCGACACATCCCCGCCCAGCCGCGCGATTTCCTTGACCAGCTTTGACGCGATCGCCTGACGGCGGGCATCGGCCATCAGGAACACGGTTTCGATGCTGGCGTCCAGCGCCCGGTTCATCCCGACCATCTGGAATTCATATTCGAAATCGGCCACCGCCCGCAGACCCCGGATGATCATCTGCGCGCCCACATCGCGGGCGCAATCGATCAGCAGGTTTTCGAACGGATGGGCGATGATTTCAGTGCCGGTCTGTTCGGACAGGACAGCGCATTCCGCCTCGATCATCGCGACGCGTTCTTCCAGTGAAAACAACGGCCCCTTGTCGCGATTGACCGCAACCCCGATCACCAGCCGATCAACCAGCGCCGAGGCCCGTTGAATGATATCCAGATGACCCAGCGTGACCGGATCGAACGTGCCAGGATACAAACCAATGCGCATGCGCACCCCCCTTGAAACTTTGGGTCACGCAACATTATTGCGCACGGAATGACAAGAGCAGATTGCCCCTAGTGGCCCATGATCATGCCTTCAAGCGCATCTTTTTCCATCGCAAGTTCGGCCAGACGCGCCTTGACCACGTCGCCGATCGAAATCAGCCCGATCACCGTGTCGCCATCCATCACCGGCATGTGGCGGAACCGGCCATCGGTCATCTTGGTCAGAACGTCGGTGCCTTCGTCATCGGCGCGGCAGGTCACGATTTCCGATGTCATCAGGTCGCTGACCTTATCCGACATACAGCCGGTCCCCCGCCGGCCCAATTCGCGGACGATATCGCGTTCCGACAGAATCCCGGCCAGCGCGCTGCCATCCAGAGACACGACAATCGACCCGATCCTGCGACTGGACAACAGACTGGCGGCATCCGCGACAGTGGCATCCGGCGCAATTGTGATCACGCCGCCTTCGGGTTTCGACTTCAGAATCTGATGCACACGCATGACGTTCCTCCCATTTACGTGATCAAGCGTCCCCCAAGAAGGATTGCCCTGTCAAGTCAGCGCTTCCAAATTGCTCACTTCGCGCCGTATTCCATCCGACAGCATCCGGGCGAAACGGTTCAGCCGTTCGACCTTGCGGTCATTGGCGTGGCGCACCAGATAAAAGCTGCGGGTCAGCGACACCTGATCGGTCAGAATCTTGCGCAAGCCCCCCACCGCCGGGATCGCGAAATCATGCACGATGGCCACCCCGGCCCCCTGCCGGACAAAGTTCAACTGTACCGAGAATGAATTCGACGACAGCGGCACCCGGTCCACGTTCAGCGCGTCCAGATAATCCAGTTCCTTGTCGAAAATCATGTCGTGGATATAGCCGATGACCCGGTGCTGCGCCAAATCCGCGACCGAAGTGATCGGCGGATGCGCGGCCAGATAAGCCTCTGAGGCGGCCAGATGCAGCTGGTAATCGGTCAGCCGCTGCACCGTCAGCCGCCCGGCCGTGGGGCGGGACACGGTGATCGCCATATCCGCCTCGCGCTTGGACAGGTTGAACACGCGCGGCAGGGCCACGATCTGAACCTCCAGCCCCGGATGCTGATCGCAGATCGCGGCGCAGACCTGCGGCAACAGGTAATTGGCGCTGCCATCGGGGGCGCCGATGCGGATGACGCCGGTCAGCTGGCCGTCGGCGGCACCCTGCACCTCGCCCACCGCTTCGCCCAGTGATTGTTCGGCGCGGATCGCATAGCCCATCAGCCGCTGGCCGCTTTCGGTCAGCGCATAACCTTGCGGGGATTTCGCGAACAGCGGCGCGGCCAGCGCATCCTCCAGCCGGGCGATCCGGCGGCCGACGGTGGCGGCGTCCATCTTCAGATCGCGCCCCGCCCCGCTGATGCTTTCGGCCCGGGCCACCGCCAGAAATATCCGCATGTCATCCCAGTTCGCCGCCATCATACCCCCAAAAATGCAAAACGCTTTTGCCAATCTTTCTGTTTTCACCCCAGATTTGCAAGGCTATTGTCCAGCCAACCAAAAACCGGAGGACCCCATGCAAGAGCTGACCCACTATATCAACGGCGCGCACGTCAAAGGCACGTCTGGCCGATTTGCCGATGTCTTCAACCCCGCCACCGGCGAAGTGCAGGCGCGCGCGCCGCTGGCCAGCACCGCCGAGATGGACGATGCCATCGCCAAGGCCGCCGCCGCACAGCCCGCATGGGCCGCCACCAACCCGCAGAAACGCGGCCGCGTTCTGATGGAGATGGTCCGCCTGATCAACCGCGACATGGACAAACTGGCCGAGGCGCTGTCCCGCGAACACGGCAAGACCCTTCCCGATGCCAAGGGCGACGTGCAGCGCGGGCTGGAAGTGGTCGAATTCTGCATCGGCGCGCCGCATCTGCTGAAAGGCGACTATACCGACGGCGCGGGTCCGGGCATCGACATGTATTCCATGCGTCAGGCCCTGGGCGTCGTGGCCGGCATCACGCCCTTCAACTTTCCCGCCATGATCCCGATGTGGAAATTCGCCCCCGCGATCGCCTGCGGCAACGCCTTTATCCTGAAACCGTCGGAACGCGACCCATCCGTGCCGCTGATGCTGGCCGAGCTGATGACAGAGGCGGGCCTGCCCGATGGCATCCTGCAGGTCGTGAATGGCGACAAGGAAGCCGTGGACGCGATCCTGGACAATGACACCATTCAGGCCGTGGGCTTTGTCGGATCGACCCCGATTGCGCAGTATATCTACAGCCGCTCGACTGCGAACGGCAAACGCTGCCAGTGTTTCGGCGGCGCCAAGAACCACATGATCATCATGCCCGACGCCGATATGGATCAGGCCGCCGACGCGCTGGTGGGCGCCGGGTTCGGGGCCGCTGGCGAACGCTGCATGGCGATTTCGGTGGCGGTGCCGGTGGGCGAGGAAACCGCCGACAAGCTGATCGAAAAACTGGTGCCCCGCATCGAAAAGCTGAAGGTCGGCCCCTATACGGCAGGAAATGACGTGGATTATGGCCCCGTCGTCACCGCCGCCGCCAAGGCCAACATCGAACGTCTGGTGCAGACCGGTGTCGATCAGGGCGCGGAACTGGTCGTCGATGGCCGCAACTTCAACCTGCAAGGATACGAAGACGGGTTCTTTGTCGGCCCGCATCTGTTCGACCGCGTGACCACCGACATGGACATCTACAAGACCGAGATTTTCGGCCCCGTCCTGTCGCAGGTGCGCGCCGAAACCTATGAAGAGGCGCTTGGCTATGCCATGGACCACGAATATGGCAACGGCACCGCGATCTTTACCCGCGACGGCGACACCGCGCGCGATTTCGCATCCCGCATCAACATCGGCATGGTCGGCGTCAACGTGCCGATCCCCGTGCCGCTGGCCTATCACACCTTCGGCGGCTGGAAAAAATCGGGCTTTGGCGATCTGAACCAGCACGGGCCGGACGCCTTCCGGTTCTACACCCGCACCAAGACCGTGACCGCGCGCTGGCCCTCGGGCCTGAAAGAAGGCGGCGAATTCCACTTCAAACAGATGGATTGATTGATCCCGGCGCCCGGGACCCCCGGGCGTCTGGTCATCCGGCATTAAAAAAGGCGGCTGAACAAGCCGCCTTTTTTAATTCGAACTCATCCGGTTCAGGTGGTCTTGCGCCGCAGGGCGGCAAGCCCACCAAGTGCGCCGATCAACAGGAACCCTGCGGCCGGAACCGGCACGGTGGAAATGGTCGGAACGTCGTTATAGGCCTTCAGGCTGTCATTCCCACCATTGGGCGCGGACCCGATTGTCTGGGCCCGGATCGCGACCGCCGAAAACAGCGATGTGGTCAGTTCCTCGGCCGGGGTCGACATGAACAGGTCAAAAACGAAACTCACGTTCAGCCCCGAGCTGCTGCCCTGATCGCCAAGGCGGATGACCGCATCGAAATTCGGCAATCCGTTGAACAGCCCGCCGGTGAACGAACCGCCCCCGGTCCCGCAGGATTTGGATTCGAAACAGACACCGGTGATCGGATCCCCCGTCGAGGACGACACCAAATCGATTGTCGCCAGCGCAAGATCCAGCGTCGTGTTCAGCCCGAACAGCAGCAGATCGCCGACATCCGTGCTGCCTGCGTCAATCGACACACTGAAGCGATAGCCATCGGTCGGGCTGTCATCAATGGCCACGCGCCAGTCAGAGGAAATCGCAGCGCCGCCTTCATCGACCCAATCCGGCTGGCTGAACTCAACGACCGTCGCGTTTGCGGAAACTCCGGCAAATGCGGTACCGGCCACCAATGTAAGTGCCTTTAAAAAATTCATTATTTCACCCCTTAAGAGTATAACGGCAGTACCCACTGCAATAATTCCACCATTATCACGCCACATTTTCGCCTTAAAGAAAATTTGGCCGACTTCGCCTAAGGGTTGCGCCATTCCGGCAAGCCATCAAAATTTTCGCGCAAAACGTGTGGCAGCCCCGCAAATCGGCTGTGGTTCCCAGCCGGTTTTGCCCTGCCCTTTGATCAGATGATTCTTTTGAAACAAAAAAGCGAGCAAAACCCGCTTTTTAGACCACCAATTCAAGCCATCTTAGCTGCGCCGACGGCGCACCATGCTTACCGCACCCAAAGCGCCAATCAGCGCCAGACCTGTCGCGGGCAGCGGAACTTCGGCTGCTGCGGCTTGGCGGAGGGGCGCCGACACATCCGAAACCGTAATGCTTAGAATACGGAACCTGTCATTATCCTGTGCGGCGCCGATACCGAAGGTCCTTGCCAGACCGGTGGAGACGGACCCGACCGACGCATTTTGGCGCAGCACTTTATCAAGGCCTGCCCCGAAATCGGCAAACAGATCGAATTGATCGCTGCCCGACACGGTTCCACCGGCAAAGGTGATGCTGTCCAGGGTGACAGAGCGTCCAAACTTGAAAATGGCCAGATCGTTTGCCCCTTTGCCATCGATCTGTGCCTCTGCCCCCCGGCGGGCACAGCCATCGTGTTCGGAGCGGCCGCAAACACCAAGACCGATATCGCCCAGCGTGCTAACCTTAGCGGTCCCAATGATACGACCATTACTTGGGACATAGTGAGCGGCAGCACGAACAGTCAGACCCAACCCATCCTGGGTATAAGACAGCGATTTCTTCCAGCGACCGGACGGATTTTCGGTAAGATCGAATGTATAGGTTGCCGCAGACGCAGCTGACGCCAGCCCTGCAACCAGAATTGCACATGCAAATCGTATTTTCAGCACCTGAACACCCCCGACACCAATACCAACGAAGTATTTCTGCCCCAAACTACCTAATTGTGAGTACGCTCATACCGCCTTCGCGCATGAATGAATAAGGGCTCACAATCAGACTACCCCGTTGGAACTATCACGGACACATTTCTGCCGCAATTACAAAATCAGCAAGGCCCGCACCATCGGCCGTTGATTTCAAAACGACAAACTTGCGTAACTTTATTAGGAATTCTAGGCTGTTATCATACCTTTCTTGCGGCCACCTTCCTGCGGATGTGGCGGAAGGACATAAGGGGGCCAGATGGCAAGATCAGATCCCAGCTTTACCATGGGCATCGAAGAGGAATATCTTCTGGTGGATCGCGATAGCTGTGCCCTGGCAAAGGCACCCGACGCGATGATGGCCGCCTGCGCGAAGGCCTTGCAAGGTCAGTTCAGCCCCGAGTTCCTGCAATGCCAGGCCGAGGTCGGCACAAGGGTCTGCACCGATATCGGCCAGGCCCGCGAGGATCTGCGCAACCTGCGCAAAACCGTATCGGGGATTGCGGGTGACTTCGGTCTGGCCCCGATTGCCGCCTCGTGCCACCCGTTCGCGGACTGGAAAAAGCAGCATCACACCGACAAGGATCGCTATAACAATCTGCGCAAGGATCTGGCCGGTGTCGCGCGGCGCATGCTGATCTGCGGCATGCATGTGCATGTCGGCATCGACGATCCCAACACGCGGATCGACGTGATGAACCAGCTGACCTATTTCCTGCCGCATCTTCTGGCGCTGTCGACCTCTTCACCGTTCTGGCAGGGCGAAGACACGGGGCTAAGCGCCTATCGGCTGACGGTGTTCGACAATCTGCCCCGCACCGGCCTGCCCCCCCGCCCCAACAGCTGGAGCGAATATGAACGCACGGTCGAGGCGTTAATCGATTTGGGGTTGATCGAGGACAGTTCGAAAATCTGGTGGGACCTGCGCCCCTCGGCCCGGTTCCCCACCATCGAGACGCGGATTTGCGATGTGCAGCCGCGGCTGGAACACGCGCTGTCGCTGGCGGCGCTGGTGCAATGCCTGACGCGCATGCTGTACCGGCTATCGCTCAGAAATCAGCGGTGGCGCCTGTACGACACGTTTCTGATCAACGAAAACCGCTGGCGCGCGCAAAGATACGGCATCTCCGAAGGGCTGATCGATTTCGGCGACCGCACGATCAAACCGATGGACCAACTGCTGGACGAGGTGATCGATCTGGTCGGCGAGGATGCCGATGCGCTGAACTGCCGGGCCGAGGTCGAGGCGACCCGGACCATATTGACCTCGGGCACCAGCGCCGACCGCCAGCGCAAAACCTATACCGCCGCGCGCGATGCCGGTCTGGATCAAAGCGACGCGCTACAAGGCGTTGTCCGGCATCTGATTGCGGAATTCCATCAGGACCTTTGATCTGGCCAAAGCCTTGCGGTTCAGGTTTCCGTGCCCTCGGGATCGGCAACCTCGGTATGGTATTTTTGGGTTTTTGCGGAATAATGCCGGCTTTTGCCGCCAAGCGCCGCACTTAACCGCCCCATGAACACCCCGAATTTATAGGTGGCCTTGGCAAGCCCGAAGTGGCCATAGATCGGAAACGCCAGCACCAGCGCCAGCGCATCCAGAAGGCTGAACACCTTTTTGCCCGCGCTGGCCCACGGGGGGCGTTCATTCAGGATGACGGTATTCAGCGACTGATCGCGTGCCCGGCGATAGTGATACCCGTATTGCAGCCTTTTCTGGGGTGTCGGCTCTTCGACAATCGCGTCAGGCACCCAGCCGATCCGCGCCCCGGCCGCTTTCATGTCCAGACTGAACCGGGTATCCGAGCCGCCCGTTTCAACCATGGTTTCATTGAACCGCACCTTGAATTGCGACACGGCGGCCAGCCGCGCGCACCAGTTGTTTGTATAGACGTTCAGCGTGTCGTCGGTTCCCAGCTTCACGTGTCTGGTGCGGCGGAACGCCCGGCGTTTCATCACATATTGAAGGTGACGCAGCACGCCCTTGTTCATGCCGCTCATCTTGCCGGGGGGCGCCACCGGTACAATCGGCCCCCCCGCCAGATCAAGACCCCGCTTTAGCGCAGTCTGGAACAGGGTCACCAGCCAGGTTTTTGTGACAAGTTCATCGTCATCCACAAAGGTCAGGTAATCGCAGCCTTCGGCAAAGGCCATGTCCAGAACCTTGTTCCGGCCAAAGGGAATCCCCTTGCGGGTTTCTTTTTCCAGACGCACCGGCAGACCGGTTGCAGCCGCCAATTCCTGGGTGATCGGACCAACCGTAAGCGCATCGTCATTTTCGGCAAACAGAAAGACAATATCGCAGTCCTCGGGCAAATCCATCGTCTTGAAGGTGTCCAGAAGGGCCGCAAACATCTGGGGGCGTCTGCGGGTGACCGCACCGATACCGATTTTGTATCTTTTATTCAAAACGCCAACTCCACAGAAACCACTACAAGTTCATTTCGATAATGCGTTGATCCAGCATCAAGCGCAACTCGGGGCCGCACAGGAACAGGCGGGCACGCGCTTATTCCACGACCCGCACCATATCTTCAAGATACATAAAACCGCCCCCGATTTGACCCGCTTTTTGACCTGCGGCACCCCTTGCAAAACTCCTGTAACATTCGTTAATTAAACACACGTTCAATTTATGACGGAACAGGAGCATTCGGATGGATTTCTCGCTGAGCGAAGAACAGGTCGCGATTTTTGACATGGCGCGGGATTTCGCCGCCGAAAAGATAGCGCCCCACGCCCGGGCCTGGGAACAGGCGGGCACCATCCCGAAAGAACTGTGGCCCGAACTGGCGGCCCTTGGGTTCGGCGGGCTCTATGTCAGCGAAGACAGCGGCGGGTCGGGGCTGACCCGGCTGGATGCGACGCTGGTGTTCGAAGCGCTGAGCATGGCCTGCCCCTCGGTCGCGGCGTTTCTGTCGATCCACAACATGTGCGCCGCCATGCTGGACAAGTTCGGCGGTGACGATCTGAAGGCGCGGCTGTTGCCAGGCGCCCTGTCGATGGAGACAATCCTGTCCTACTGCCTGACCGAACCGGGATCGGGATCGGATGCCGCCGCGCTGAAAACCCGCGCGGATCGCACCAACGACGGCTATACGCTGAACGGCACCAAGGCGTTCATTTCCGGCGGCGGCTATTCCGACGCCTATGTGGTGATGGCCCGCACCGGCGACGCCGGCCCGCGCGGCATTTCCGCCCTGATCATCGAGGATGGCACCGACGGGCTGAGCTTTGGCGGGCTTGAGGACAAGATGGGATGGCGCAGCCAGCCCACGCGGCAGGTCCAGATGGACGATTGCAAGATCCCCGCCGGAAACCTGCTGGGCGAAGAGGGTCAGGGGTTCCGCTATGCGATGATGGGGCTGGACGGCGGGCGGCTGAATATCTCGGCCTGTTCGCTGGGGGCCGCGCAGGCCGCGCTGGACGCCACGCTGGCCTATATGGGCGAGCGCAAGGCCTTTGGCAAACCCATCGACCAGTTTCAGGCGCTGCAATTCCGTCTGGCCGATATGGAGATCGAACTGCAGGCCGCGCGCGTCTTTCTGCGGCAGGCGGCGTGGAAGCTGGACAATGGCGCGCCCGATGCCAGCAAATTCTGCGCGATGGCCAAGAAATTCGTGACCGAGGCCGGATCGAAAGTGGCCGATCAATGCCTGCAACTGCACGGCGGCTATGGCTATCTGGCGGATTACGGCGTCGAAAAACTGGTGCGCGATCTGCGCGTCCACCAGATATTGGAAGGCACCAATGAAATCATGCGCCTGATCGTCGCCCGCCAGTTGCTGGACGCGCGGGCATGAGCGCCGATATCGATATACGCACCGAAGGCCGGATCGGGCGCATCACGCTGACCCGGCCCAAGGCGCTGAACGCGCTGAGCTATGAGATGTGTCTGGCCATCGAACAGGCGCTGGACGACTGGCGCGACGATGACGGCGTGGCGATGATCCTGATTGACGCCATCGGCGACCGGGCCTTCTGTGCGGGCGGCGATATTCAGCAGATGTACGATACCGGCACCGCGGGCGATTACAGCTATGGCCGCACGTTCTGGCGCGACGAATACCGGATGAACGCCAAACTGTTCAACTTTCCCAAACCGGTGGCCAGCCTGATGCAGGGCTTTACCATGGGCGGCGGGGTTGGCGTGGGCTGTCACGGGTCGCACCGGGTGGTGGGCGAATCCAGCCAGATCGCCATGCCCGAATGCGGCGTCGGGCTGGTGCCCGATGTGGGCGGATCGCTGATCCTGGCGCGCGCGCCGGGGCGGCTGGGCGAATATCTGGGCACCACCGGCGGGCGCATGGGACCGGCCGATGCCATATTGGCCGGGTTTGCCGATTACTTTGTGCCGCAGGACCACTGGCCCGCGCTGACCGCCGAACTGATCGAAACCGGCGACTGGACCGCGATCGACCGCGCCGCGCAACCCGCCCCGGACGGCACGCTTGCCCAGCAACGGGGCGAAATCGACGCGCATTTTGCGGGTGAAACCCTGGGCGATATCGTGCGCGCCCTGACCCACAGCGGCACGCCCTTTGCCACCGCCGCGCTGAAGGCGCTGGCGCGCAATGCGCCGCTGTCGATGGCCTGCACCGTGGAAATGATCCACCGCCTGCGCGGCAGCGACAGCATCGATGCGGCGCTGGCGCTGGAATACCGGTTCACCCACCGCGCCATGGAACAGGCGGATTTTCTGGAAGGCATCCGCGCCGCGATCATCGACAAGGATCGCACCCCCAAATGGCGCCATGCCGACATGCTGCAGGTGACGGCGATGGATGTCAGCACTATCCTGATGCCGCTGGGCGCAGACGAACTTAACCTCAAGGAGACGGCACAATGAAAATCGGCTTTATCGGTCTGGGCAACATGGGCGCGCCGATGGCGGCTAATCTGGTCGCGGCGGGCCATCAGGTGACGGGTTTCGATCTGGCCGCCCCCTGCCCCGACGGTGTGACCAAGGCCGACACCGCCGTCGCGGCGGCGACCGGTCAGGACGTGGTCATCACCATGCTGCCCAATGGCGCGATCCTGCGCAGCGTGGCCGATCAGGTGATCCCGGCGATTCAGCCCGGCGCGGTGCTGCTGGATTGTTCGACCGTCGATGTCGAAAGCGCGCGCGCGGTGGCCGAACAGGCCGAAGCCGCCGGGCTGATGGCGGTGGACGCGCCGGTTTCGGGCGGCATCGGCGGCGCATCGGCGGGTACCCTGACCTTCATGGCGGGCGGCAGCGATGCAGGCTTTGCCAAGGTCAACCCGCTGTTTGACATCATGGGGCAGAAGGCCGTGCATTGCGGCGCCGCAGGCGCCGGTCAGGCCGCCAAAATCTGCAACAACATGATCCTGGGCGTCACCATGATCGCCACATGCGAGGCGTTTGCCCTGGCCGACAAACTGGGGCTGGACCGGGCCAAGATGTTCGATGTGGTCAGCACCTCGTCCGGGTATAGCTGGAGCATGAACGCCTATTGCCCCGCCCCCGGCGTCGGCCCCCAATCGCCCGCCGACAACGATTACAAACCGGGCTTTGCCTCCGAGCTGATGCTGAAGGACCTGCGCCTTAGCCAGCAGGCGGCCGAGGCGGCTGATGCCGATACCCCGATGGGGGCGCGGGCGACAGAGCTTTATACCGCGTTTGTCGAGGCTGAGGACGGCGCCGGCACCGATTTCTCGGCGATGCTGCCGCGGTTCGAAAAACGCCACCGGCCCGAATGATCCAAAGCCCCCGGTATCCGTACCGGGGGCGATGACCCACGCCTGCCAGCTATTCGGCGGCCACGCTTTTGCGCGGTTCCAGCATGTCTTTCAGATATTGGCCGGTATAGCTGCGTTCGACCTTGGCCACCGCTTCGGGGGTGCCCACGGCCACGATCTCGCCCCCGCCATCGCCACCTTCGGGGCCGATGTCGACGATCCAGTCGGCGGTCTTGATCACATCCAGATTATGTTCGATCACCACCACCGAATTGCCCTGATCGACCAGTTCGTGCAGCACCTCCAACAGTTTGCGCACATCTTCGAAATGCAGGCCTGTTGTCGGTTCGTCCAGAATATACAGCGTCCGGCCCGTCGCCTGTTTCGACAGTTCCTTTGACAGCTTCACCCGCTGCGCCTCGCCCCCTGACAGGGTGGTGGCCTGCTGCCCAACCTTGATATAGCCAAGGCCCACCCGCATCAGCGCATCCATCTTGTTGCGGATCGACGGCACGGCCTGAAAAAAGCCCTGCGCATCCTCGACCGTCATATCAAGAACGTCAGCGATGCTTTTGCCTTTGAACTTTATTTCCAGCGTTTCGCGGTTATAGCGCGCGCCCTTGCAGGTTTCGCAGGTGACATAGACATCGGGCAGGAAATGCATCTCGATCTTGATGACACCATCGCCCTGACAGGCCTCGCACCGCCCGCCCTTGACGTTGAAACTGAACCGCCCGGGTTTATAGCCGCGCGCCTGCGCCTCGGGCAGACCGGCGAACCAGTCGCGGATCGGGGTGAAGGCGCCGGTATAGGTGGCCGGGTTCGACCGGGGCGTGCGGCCGATGGGGCGCTGGTCGATGTCGATCACCTTGTCCAGATGCTCCAGCCCCTTGATGGTTTCGCAGGGCGCGGGCGTCTGGCGTGCGCCGTTCAACCGCATCGAGGCGGTCTTGAACAGCGTTTCGATGGTCAGCGTCGATTTGCCCCCCCCCGATACGCCGGTCACACAGACGAATTTGCCCAGCGGAAATTCGGCGGTCACGTTCTTCAGGTTGTTGCCGGTCGCCTTGACCACCTTCAGCTTTTTCTTGTTGCCCTTGCGCCGTTTGGCGGGCACCGAAATTTCGCGGGTGCCGGTCAGATATTGCCCGGTGATCGAGGCCGCATCGGCGGCAATTTCCGCAGGCGTGCCCTTGGCCACGATCTGCCCGCCATGCACCCCGGCCCCCGGCCCGATGTCGAAAACGTAATCCGCTTCGCGGATCGCCTCTTCGTCATGTTCGACCACGATCACCGTATTGCCCTGATCACGCAGGTTTTTCAGGGTGGTCAGCAGCCGCCCGTTGTCGCGCTGGTGCAACCCGATGGAAGGTTCATCCAGCACATACAGCACCCCGGTCAGCCCCGATCCGATCTGGCTGGCCAGCCGGATACGCTGACTTTCACCGCCCGACAGCGTGCCCGCCGCGCGCGACAGGGTCAGATATTCCAGCCCGACGTTGTTCAGAAACCCCAGCCGTTCGCGGATTTCCTTCAGAATGGCCTTGGCGATTTCGTTTTTCTGGTTGGTCAGGTGCTCGGGCACCGTTTTGCACCAGTCAAACGCCTCGCGGATCGACATTTCGACCACCTGCCCCACATGCAGCCCGGCGATCTTGACCGCCAGCGCCTCGTCCCGCAGGCGATACCCGCCACAGGCGCCGCAGCGGCGGTTGTTCTGATAGCGTTCAAACTCTTCGCGGATCCAGTTGCTGTCGGTTTCGCGGTAGCGGCGTTCCATATTCGGGATCACGCCTTCGAACACCCGGCTGACCTGATAGACGCGCCCGCCTTCGTCATAGCGGAACTGGATTTCCTCGTCGCCCGAACCATACAGGAACACCTGCCGCACATGGGCTGGCAGGTCTTTCCACTGGGTGTTCTTGTCGAATTCATAATGGCGGGCAATCGCCTCGATCGTCTGGCGGAAATAAGGGGATTTGCCCTTGCGCCAGGGGGCCAGCGCCCCGTCATAGACGGTCAGGGCCGCATCGGGCACCACCAGCCGTTCGTCGAAAAACAGCTCCACCCCCAGCCCGTCACATTCCGGGCAGGCGCCGAAGGGGGCGTTGAAGGAAAACAGGCGCGGTTCGATCTCGGGGATGGTGAAACCGCTGACCGGACAGGCGAATTTTTCGCTGAAGGTCAGGCGGTCGGGGTCGCCTTCGGTCGGGGCCGTTTCCAGAATGGCGATGCCATCGGCCAGATCAAGCGCTGTGCGGAAACTGTCGGCCAGCCGGGTTTCCAGGCCCTCGCGCACCACGATCCGGTCCACGACAACGTCGATGTCATGGCGGAATTTCTTGTCCAGCGTGGGCGGTTCATCCAGTTCATAGAATGCGCCGTCCACCTTGACCCGCTGGAACCCCTGTTTGCGCAGTTCCAGAAATTCCTTGCGGTATTCGCCTTTGCGGTCGCGCACGATGGGGGCCAGCAGATAGGCGCGCGTGCCCTGCTCCATCGCCATCACCCGGTCGACCATATCCTGCACCTGCTGCGCCTCGATCGGCAGGCCGGTGGCGGGCGAATAAGGCGTGCCGACACGGGCGAACAGCAGCCGCATATAGTCGTAAATCTCGGTCACCGTGCCGACGGTCGACCGAGGGTTCTTGCTGGTGGTTTTCTGTTCGATGGAAATCGCGGGCGACAGGCCGCTGATGTGATCGACATCGGGCTTTTCCATCATGTCCAGAAACTGGCGGGCATAGGCCGACAGGCTTTCGACATAACGCCGCTGCCCTTCGGCATAGATCGTGTCGAAGGCCAGGCTGGATTTGCCCGACCCCGACAGGCCGGTGATGACGACCAGCTGATCGCGCGGAATATCCACATCGATGTTCTTGAGGTTATGTTCGCGCGCGCCGCGCACCTCGATCTTCTTAAGCTCGGCCATGACCCACCTTTGAACGAATTCCTAACAGATAGTTGACGGGCGCCGAGTCTCCAACCAAAAAATGAGAACAAGGCAGGAACATTCAGGTTGGTGCCTGTTTTCGCCGCCGCGCTGCCAATACCGCATGCACGCCGATCCCCAGCAGGGACAGGACAACGACAAACCCCACCAGCCCGCCAAGGCCGAACCAGCCGATCAGCGCGGCCAGCATCGGCGCGCCGGTGGTGGTGCCGACATTGCCCAGTTGCGCCAGCGTCCCGGTGGCATAGGCGCGATCCTGCGGCTGGGTGTTCAGCTCGGCCAGCGACGCGAAACTGCCGCTGGCGATGATCCCGGCCAGCGCCATCATCACGACCGCCGAGGCGATGAACGGCCCGTCCCGGCCCGCGGTCACGACCAGCCCCAGCACGGTCAGGCCCGACAGCAGAAACCCAAGCTGCACCACCCGGATGGATGACACCCGTTGCAACAGGAAGATGCCGAAGCTCAGGGAAACCGCGATCGAACTCAGCGGCATCACCGCCGACATCCACGACCGCTGCGTCTGGGCCACGAAATCGGGCAGATAGGTCAGCAGGGCGATATACATCATCGCATACCAGACAAACCCCAGCCCCGAGGCCGACAGATAGGGCGACCGATAGATGCGCCGGTGCACCGCCACCCAATCGGCCAGCGACAGCGCCGGGGACCGGGGCCGGTCACGCGGCCCCTTTGGCAGCATCACCGCCAATATCCCCGCCATTGCGATCAGATACAGCCCATGCGCCCGGATCAGCCCGCCCACGCCGACTCCGGCGATCAGGGGCGGCGCGACCAAGGCCATCACCATATAGGCCACGCCGAAAAAACTGCTCCACAGCGCCATCGCGGCGGGGCGCAGCCGGTCCGACGCCGCCCCGGCCACCAGAACCGGCGCCGCGATCACGATCACCAGATGCGCCGCCCCTTCGGCGAACCGCAGCGCGATCATCACCGGATAGGCGGGCAAGGCCCCTTCGATCAGCGACAGCACGCCGCCCGCGATCAGCGCGCCCAGCAACATTTTTCGCAATCCGATCCGGTCGACGATCACCCCGGCGGCCACGCCAAACATCAACCCGACCACCCCAAGCGAGGACATCAGAAACCCCAGCGCCACCTCGGACACGGCATAGGTATCGCGCAGCTCTGGCATGGCGACGGCGATCTTGCCGAACTGCGCCGCCGCCCCAAGGCCAGCCAGCCAAAGGGTCAGGATCAACGGGATATTGCTGTGGCGGGTGGCGGACATGAAAACTCCCACAGACCGGCAGGGCCTGCGGGAGCGTTGCTAACGGGTTTCAGCCCCGGCTGTAACCGGCGATTTACGCACAGTTACATGTGTATGACGCGGTCATAGGCGTCCAGCACGCTTTCGTGCATCATCTCGGACAGGGTCGGATGCGGGAAGACCGTGTTCATCAGGTCCTCTTCGGTGGTTTCCAACTGGCGACCGACCACATAGCCCTGAATCAATTCGGTCACTTCGGCGCCCACCATATGCGCGCCCAGCAATTCGCCGGTTTTGGCGTCAAAGATGGTTTTGATCATCCCTTCGGGTTCACCCAGGGCGATCGCCTTGCCGTTGCCGATGAAAGGGAATTTGCCGACCTTGATGTCATAGCCCAACTCCTTGGCCTTGGCCTCGGTATAGCCGACCGATGCGACCTGCGGGTGGCAATAGGTGCAGCCAGCGATGCTTTCGGGTTTGACCGGATGGGCGTGTTTACCGGCGATCAGATCGGCGACCATGACGCCTTCGTGGCTGGCCTTATGCGCCAACCACGGCGCGCCTGCGATATCGCCGATGGCATAAAGGCCATCAACCCCGGTGCGGCAGAATTCATCGGTCACGACATGGGTGCGGTCGATCTTGACGCCCAGCGCCTCCAGCCCCAGACCTTCGACATTGCCGACGATGCCCACGGCGGAAATCACCGTGTCAAAGTCGTGTTTTTCCACCTTGCCGCCGGTTTCGATATGGGCGGTCACCTTACCCTTGGCGCGGTCCAACTGCTTGACCATGGATTTTTCCATGATCTTCATGCCCTGCTTGACGAATTGCTTCTTGGCAAAGGCGCTGATTTCCGCGTCTTCGATGGGCAGCACACGGTCCATCACCTCGACCACGGTCGTATCGGCGCCCAGCGTGTTGTAGAAGCTGGCGAATTCGATGCCGATGGCGCCCGATCCGATCACCAGCAGTTTTTTCGGCATCCGCGGCGGTTGCAGCGCGTGTTTATAGGTCCAGACCAGATCGCCGTCCGCCTCCAGCCCCGGCAATTCGCGGGCGCGGGCGCCGGTGGCCAGAATGATGTTCTTGGCGGTCAGCTCCTCGGTGCCCTTGTCGGTCTTGACGCTGACCTTGCCCTTGGCGGGCAGCGTCGCCTCGCCCATGACCACGGTCACCTTGTTCTTTTTCAGCAGATGACCGATGCCGCCGGACAATTGCCCCGCAACCCCGCGCGACCGTTTCACCACGGCGTCCAGATCATAGCCGATCTTTTCGGCCTTCAGACCGAATTCCTTGGCGCGTTCCATCAGGTGAAAGACTTCGGAACTGCGCAACAGCGCCTTGGTCGGAATACAGCCCCAGTTCAGGCAGATGCCGCCCAGATGTTCCCGTTCGACAACGGCCACCTTCAGGCCAAGTTGCGCCCCCCGGATCGCGGCCACATAGCCGCCGGGGCCCGCCCCGATTACGATCATGTCAAATGCTTTGGCAGCCATGTCATATCCTCCGCCTGGAAATTAGTTTGACATTAAACTATCTTCCAAAGCGCATCAACGCATGGTTCAGCACTGAACGGTATTTCCTGCGAAATGCCGTTTTGCAATTCTTGCATGGCGGCACCTAGGCGCGCAGCGCCTCGACCGTCCGGCCATAGCCGCCTTCGGTGATGAAATCCCGCTCTTCGCTGCTGAAATCCCGCGCCAGCGCATCATTGCGAAACGGGAACCGGCCGAACTGGCGGATCACTTCGCGATGGGCCTTGGCATGCAACAGGTTTTCAGCGCCGGTTTCCGGCATCCGTGTCAGCATCAGCCGCACACAGCGGTCCTGATCGGTCAGGCATTCCGAATGCATCAGCGGCAGGTAAAAGAACTGGCGCTCGGGTTCGCCGACCCGCATGTCGCATTTGTGATGGATTGCCTGTTTGGCGGCGGCGCGTGCCAGGGCGTCCGTGGCATAGGCCTGCGAGGTGCCGCGAAACATGTTGCGCGGAAACTGATCGGTAAGGATCAGATAGGCCAGGGTCGACTGCGGCTTTGTCAGCCACTCGCGCAGGCCACCGTCGTGGGCCTCCTGCCAAAGATCGGAAAACCGAAGACGAATGGCATCGTCCAGGTCTGCCCCTCCCTTGTACCAGCCCGAGGGACCGATTTCCTCAAGCCAAAACGCGTTAACAACGTCCGGGTTCGTCATGGGTACTCTCTCCCTTTCGGTTCGCACCCCCCAATAAAAGAATCGTTACAGATTTATGAACAAGGCGCAAGATGTTGATGGTCAACTGCCTGTTGCCCCCAACGCCTCTGTTGCATCCTCGTCCTCAAGCCCTTCGATGAAGTATTCCTGCGCGACCTCGATCGCGACCGGCGTTGCCGATTGCAGAACCGGCGCATAAGACCCGGTTTCGCTGATGGCGGGGGCCGGGCGCTGGGTCATCCGGTAGGTCGCATAGCCCGCCAAAACGGCCATCAGCACCCCGATGAACAACCAAAACCCCGATGGCCCCACGGTTCCCATGATCCAGCCGGTGACGACCGGACCGGCAATCGCGCCCATCCCGTTGATGAAGATCAGCCCGCCCGAGGCCGCGGCCATATCGTCCTGTTCCAGAAAATCGTTGGTATGGGCAATCAGCAACGCATACAGCGGGTTCGACATGCCCCCCACCACGAACCCCACCGCCAGCAGGATCGTGTAGTTCGAATCAAACATCGCCCCGCCCGCCGCGGCGACCGCGCCGATTGCAGCAACGAACAGGATCAGCAGGCGGCGATCCATCCGGTCCGACAACCAGCCAATCGGATATTGCAGGATCAGCGCCCCGATATAAATCGTGGCGATAAAGATCGACAGCTCGCCCACGCCCAGCCCCAGTTGCGTGGCATAGACCGAGGCCATGCCGAACTGCGCCGAAAACACCCCGCCCAGCAACAGCGTGCCGACACAGCCCAGCGGCGAATATCTGAACAGGTCCTTCAGGCTCATCGGTTTGGTGGTCTGAAAGGCCGGCGTCGGCGCCACCGACAACAGGATCGGGGCAAAGGCGATGGACACCAGAACCGACGGCACGATGAACAGGATGAACCCCGAAGGATCGCCCAGGACAAGCAGCCCCTGCGCCGCGATGATGCCGATCATCTGCACGATCATATAGGCCGACAGGGCCTGACCGCGGTTTTCGTTGGACGAGGCGTTGTTCAGCCAGCTTTCGGCGGTGACATAGACACCCGAAAAACAGAACCCGATCAGAATGCGCAGCCCGACCCAGGCCCAGGGATCGGTGATCGATGGGAACAGGATCAGCACGGCCGAGATGAAAGACCCCAATGCGGCGAAGACCCGCACATGGCCGACCCGGCGGATCAGTTCGGGCGCCATGCGCGACCCGCCCAGAAACCCCGCGAAATAGGCCGACATCACCAGCGACATCTCGAATGTGGAAAACCCTTCGATGCCGCCGCGCACGCCCAGCAGGGTGCCTTGCAGCCCGTTGCCGACCATCAACAGCATCATGCCCAGCAGCAGGGCCCAGGAATGTTTCAGAACAGGGATCATGTCGCACACCGCATCATTTCAAATCGACCCTACGTGTTTGCCGCCGGCGCGAAACTTCTGAAAACGACATTCACCCCCTGCGGGACGGCGCGTCTGGCGATTCGGTGGCAAGGCGTAGCATCCGCGCCGCGATGCCCTAGTTTTCGGGAAACAACAATGACGCATCGCCATAGCTGAAAAATCTGTACCCTTCGGCAACGGCATGGGCGTAGAGATCGCGGATAGGCGGCACCCCGATCAGCGCCGAGACCAGCATCATCAATGTGGATTTCGGCAGGTGGAAATTGGTCATCAGCCCGTCGGTAACGCGGAACTGGTATCCGGGCCGGATGAAGATATCGGTTTCGCCCTGCCAGGCCGCCATCCGGCCGGTGTCATCGGCCGCACTTTCGATCAGGCGCAGGGCGGTGGTGCCCACCGGGATGATCCGCCCGCCCGCGGCACGGGTGGCGTTGATTTCGGCGGCCGCCGTTTCCGTCACCTGCCCCCATTCGGCGTGCATCTTGTGCTGGCTGACATCGTCCACCTTGACCGGCAGAAAGGTCCCCGCGCCCACATGCAGCGTGACCTCGGTGAATGCGACCCCGCGCGCGGCCAGTTTTTCCAGCAGATCGCGGTCGAAATGCAGCGATGCGGTGGGCGCGGCCACAGCGCCCGCGTGGCGGGCAAAGACCGTTTGGTAATCGGTCTTGTCGCGGTCATCTGCCGGGCGTTTGGCCGCGATATAGGGTGGCAGCGGCATCGCCCCGGCCTGCGCAAGTGCCGCGTCGAAATCATCCCCCGACAAGTTGAACTCCAGCGTTACGCCATCTTCGGCCCGCTCGGCCACCTGCGCGCTCAGCGCGTCGGAAAAGACCACCGTTTCGCCCTGCTTCAGCTTGCGCAGGGGTTTGGCCAGCGCCCGCCATGCCCCGCCGGGGCGCGGTTCCAGCAGGGTGATTTCGACCTTGGCCGACACCCGGCCTTCGGGCGTGTCGCGTAATCTGTGACCGAACAGGCGCGCGGGAATGACCTTGGTGTTGTTCAGCACCAGCCGGTCCCCCGGCCCCAGCAGA
The DNA here is from genome assembly GCA_947500775.1 of uncultured Paracoccaceae bacterium. Lineage (GTDB taxonomy): Bacteria > Pseudomonadota > Alphaproteobacteria > Rhodobacterales > Rhodobacteraceae > CANMTD01. Next base: position 27,509 of record CANMTD010000002.1, on the reverse strand, counting down.
TCGGGCAGGTCATAGACATGCAGATCGCGCAGCGCGCCGCCCTGGGCCACCAGCATCCGGGCCGAGGGGCGCGGATTGGCCGGGCGGGTGGCGATCAGGTCTTCGGGCAGGTCAAAATCAAAATCCGACAGCTTCAATTCGGGATCTCCGGCGGCGCGCGGCGAAAGATTTCGCGGAACATGCCGGGCGTCAGGATCGACAGCGGGTTAACCCCCACCTTCGGCTGTTTCGCATCGCCGGACATCCGGTAGTTGAAGCCAAACAGCCCCTCACCCTTGCGGGTCAGGACACTGCCGATACCGTTCAACAGATAGATCGGGGAAATCACGCCGCGCATGTCCATCCGGTTACTCTCAAACCCATAAAGCCCCGCCATCGAGATACCCAGCGACGGGCCGATGGCGCTGCCTCTCTTGATTTGCATGGCGGCGGGGGTCAAGCGAAAGTCGGCCGAAACCTCGGAAAACACCAGCCCGTCGCCGTCCAGCAGTTCCAGAATGCCCACGACGCTGATCGCGGTCAGCATCTCGGCCAGCACCGGCGCGCCTTTGACGCGGGTGCGTTTGATGTTCATCGTGCCGTCATAGTCGCCCGCAGGTCCGCGCGGCTGCAGGATCATATCCAGTTCGCCGCCCCGGGATTTCTGGAAAATTCCCGCAGATTTCAGAACGCCGCCCGCATCGTCAGACCGCACCCGGACGGCGGTGCCGTTGCGCGCCGGGGCAAGCGTGGCCTCGATCCGGGCTCCGCCGTTGACACGGCCGGTGATCCGGCCATTCAGCCCGCCCTTTTGCGACAGGGTTCCGCGCACACGGGTCAGCGCAAGGGTCTTGGAAATGATCAACCTATCAAGCGCGACCTCGATCGGCGTGTCCGATCCCGTGCCGCCCCCGCCCGCCCCGGTCGCCTTGTTGTTGCGCAGATCGGCGGTGCCGCCCAGCAGGGCCACCGCAGGCGCCCGCCCCTTGCCGCGCCCGCGCAGCACGACCGGCGCGTCCAGCCAGCCGTCCAGGCGGACCCGGTCGAACCGGGCCTCTTGCAACGCGCCATCGGCGGACAGTTGCACCGATCCATTGGCCGACAGGCCGGGCGCCGACAGGTCAAGCTGATCGATCCGGGCGGGCGATCCCAGCGCGCCCGCCACCGTCAGCTTGCCGCCGCTGTTTTTGGATTTCGACCAGTTCAGCCCCGGCAGGCGCAGCCCCATCCGTTTCAGATCCGAGGTCAGGCGGAAGGTCGGCGCCTGATCGCGTACCAGATCGACAACGATGGCACCCGCCCCGGCGCCGCTGACGCTGCCCGCGGGCAGGCCGATATTAAACGCATCAAGGAACCGCTGAGACAGCTCGATCGTGCCATCCACCCGGCTGACGCCCGCATGTTCGCGCCCCATTTTCTGGCTCCAGGCGCCCTGAAACGGCACCCCGTCCAACTGGGCGCTGCCGCTGATCGCCATTTCATCGTTGTTCACCCGCAGGTTCAGCGTATCGGCGGTCAGGCTGCGCCCGGGCACCAGTTGGTCGGAACTGACCCCCAGCAAGGTGCCATCGACCGAAAACTCGACATCCTCGATCTTGATGTCTTTCTTCAGCACAAGCTTGATCCGGGCCTCGGCGCGGGCGCGGCCCTGCGCCAGATCGATGGGCCGCCCCGCCTTGGACATCACCCGCAGCGGCGGCTGGTCCAGAACCGACAGCAACGGGGCGATCTGGCTGTCGGTGCGCAGGTGGAAATCACCCGCCGGATTGCGGATCGAGATATCGGGCACCTGCATGACCGACCCTGCCACATCGACCTGCCCGCCCTGCGGCGCGGTGATGGCCCCCTTTTCGACCACCAGCGTGAACGCGTTGTCCGAGATCGAGGCATAGCCATAGCCCTGTTCGATGGGCGGCATCTTCTTCATGAAACGGACGGTGGCGTCCCGGAATTCGTGGTTCAGCGACACCCGCGCGGGCGCGCCGGGGGCAAGGCGCAGGGCGGCCTTCACATCAAACAGCTCGCCCGACAGCACGTTTTCCGAAACCCAGCGACGGGTCGGCGGGGCCACGCTGACCGGCCAGATTTTCAACAGATCCGGGGTTTTGACCTGATCCAGATTGATATCCAGATCGACCTGCCAGCCTTCGGGGCGGGCCAGAACCCGGCCCTTGCCCCGATAGGCCACCTGTGCGGGATCGATCAACACGACCTGCCCGATGGTGGCGGTGAACGGGTCCAGCTTGACCTTCAGATCCAGCGCGCCTTCGGTAAAGATGGCCGGTTCCTGAAACATGCCTTCGGGGTCCAACTCGACCCGGCGGAACTGCATCTGGCTGATCAGGCTGGTCGGCCAGCCTGCCACGTCATCGCGCAGATAGGCGTGGCCATCGGCGCGCAGGCGCAGACCTTCGGTATCCACGGAAATCGCGTCAAAGGTCAGCTTGCGGGCCACCGGATCGTATTTGAAATAGGATTTGCCGCGGTCAAAGCGGATCGGTTTCGCCTCGGCCACCGGTTTCAGGGCGCCCGCCCCGATTTCAAGCGAGGCACTCAGCGGCGCCAGCCCGCCATCCGCGGTCACACCGGTGCGCACCGCCCCCGAAATCGGCGCGTCGATCACCGTCAGAAAAGCCAGCGCCGGGGATTGCGTGGCAATGTCAGCCGCTGGCATATCGCTGAAATTGGCGGACATCCGCGCCTCGGGCGTGCCTTTGCGGGTGCCAAAGTTCAGCGCCACTTCGGACGGTGTGCCCGCATCGTTGCGCAGCGAGAAAAACACCTGAAGCGAGACATCCTGCGGGGTCTGATCCAGCGTCAGCAGCCCGTTTTCCACCTGCCAGACCCGGCCCGCGCGGGCGTCTTCATAGGTCAGCGCCATCTGTTCGATCGACACGCTTTCGACGGCGGCCAGAACCGGCGTGGCAAAGGCGGTGTCGATCTGTTCCAGCACCTCGATCAGCGTTTCCGCCGTGCCCACCGGCACCGTGGCATCGCCAAGCGCCAGATCCAGCGCGCCATCGGCCGACCGGCGCATGTTGATCCGCGCGCCCGTCAACGCCACATGGCGGAAATGGATCTGCCCCTGCAGCAACACGTCGCCTGCCAGAACCGCATCCAGTTCGGGCAGCTGCGCCACCGGGCGCCCCTGGCCGTCTGTCAGCGATACGTCGCGCAGATGGACCTGCGGCACCCCGCTGCGGGAAAAATAGACGTCCATGCCGCCCAGATCGATCGCCACCGGGGCGATGGTCTTGTTCAACCGCGCCTCGACCCGGTCGGTCACCCAATCGGGCATGGTGACCAGCCGGCCGGTGAACACCAGAACCGCAATCGCCATCGCCCCGGCCATAAAAGCCAGGCTGAGCAAAAGCCAAAGACCAAAACGCCTGCGGCGTGGGGTTGGTGTGTTGTTGTCGCTCATATCGCGCCGGTTCCGGCGTCCTCTTGCCTCTGTCGTGCGCGGCGTTATCTTTCGCCCGACACACGAACCCATGTATACCCAGTGTAGCGCGATGCAAGGATCACAACCAGATGACCGATGCCGGACAGCCCGCCCCAGACTTCACTTTGCCTCAGGACGGGGGCTGCGACATCACCCTGTCAGACCTGCGCCCCGCGCCGGTTGTCCTGTATTTCTATCCCAAGGATGACACGCCCGGCTGCACGAAAGAAGCCATCGCCTTTACCCAGCAGCTTGCCGCATTCACCGCCGCCGGGGCAAAGGTTTTCGGCATTTCGAAAGACCCGGTCGCGAAACATGCGAAATTCCGCACCAAGCACGATCTGGCGGTACCGCTGTTGTCGGATGAAAACGGCGATGTCTGCGAACGCTATGGCGTCTGGGTCGAAAAGAACATGTACGGCCGGAAATACATGGGGATCGAACGGGCCACGTTTCTGATCGCCGCGGACGGCACGCTGGCCCGCGTCTGGCGCAAGGTCAAAGTGCCCGGCCACGCCGAAGAGGTGCTGGACGCGGTGCGCGCGCTGTGACCGAAATGACCCTGTGCGACATGGCGGTCGAGGTGCTGACCACCGCCGATGGCCGCGAAAAGACCGCCCTGTCCCGGCGCCATGCCGCCGCGTGGTTCGCCGCCCGCAAGGCCGGCACGCCGCTGACCATCGGCACCGCCACCCCGCCGATGCAACCCGCCCGCCCGGACAAGCCCGCGCTACTGTCGCCCCGCGACGTGCCGCGCCGCCGCCCCGGATCGCCCGAGGGGCGCATCGCCCTGCTGCATGCGGTGGCGCATATCGAACTGAACGCCGTCGACCTGCATTGGGACATCATTGCGCGCTTCGGCCATGTGCCGATGCCGATCGGGTTTCATGACGATTGGGTCAAGGCCGCCGATGAGGAATCGAAACATTTCAACCTGGTCAGCGACTGTCTGGAACGGCTGGACAGCTACTATGGCGCCCTGCCCGCCCATGCGGGCATGTGGCGCGCCGCCGAAGACACCGCCGACGATCTGATGGGGCGCCTTGCCGTGGTGCCGATGGTGCTGGAGGCGCGCGGGCTGGACGTGACACCGGGCATGATCGAGGTGTTTCGCAAGGCCAAGGATACCGCCGCTGTCGAGGCGCTGGAGGTGATCTATGGCGAAGAGGTCGGCCATGTCGCCTATGGGTCGAAATGGTTCAACTTCCTGTGCGGGCGGCACGAACAGGACCCAAAGGACACGTTCCACGCGCTGGTCCGCAAATATTTCCACAGCACGCTGAAACCGCCCTTCAACGAAGAAAAGCGCGCCGATGCCGGGCTGCCGCCTGATTTCTATTGGCCCCTGACCGAGGAATACGACGAAAACGCCCCCTGAAACGCCCCCGCCATCGGCGGGTTCTTGCCGGTTTTATGTGAAATCCAGAAGGCAAGCTTCGATAATTGCTCAAAAAACTTGCGACATGGCGTCGGTCTGGTTAATCAATCTAGGACCGTTTCGTTGGGGAACGCCGGTCACATCTTGGGGAAAGAAACGAGGCTTGTGGCAGTGGCAGCGCGTTTGGCGAAAAGACTATACACGGCGCTTGAGCGCTATCTTCCAGAACAACGGCTTTTTCTTCGATCCGAACATAAGACCCGATTCATTCGGCTCAGTTCAACCACCCAGCTGACCGCACTGGTGGGCAGCGCGGCCGTTGTGGCCTGGTCGATTGTCGCCGCCGCCGTCCTGTTGATGGACAACATCGGCGCGGGCAGCCTGCGTGATCAGGCCCGGCGCGAACAGGCGCTGTATGAAACCCGGCTGAACGATCTTGCCCAGCAACGCGACATGCGCGCCGAAGAAGCGCTGGCCGCGCAGGAACGGTTCAACTTCGCGCTGGACGAAATCTCGAAAATGCAGTCGTCGCTGCTGGCGTCTGAGGATCGGCGCAAAGAGTTGGAAACCGGGATCGACGTGATCCAGTCCACCCTGCGCCGCACCATCAAGGAACGCGATACCGCCGCCGACAAGGCCGGACAGCTTGAAATCGCTCTGGCCGAAGCGGACAGTGGCACGAATACCGAAGCGGGCCGTGTCGAAGACCTGGCCGCGACGCTGGATTTCATGTCGGCCGCACTGAACACCACCGCCACCGAACGCGACACGGTCGCCTCAGACGCCGCAGCCGCCTTTGAACTGGCCAATGCGCTGGATTACGAACGCAAGCTGGTCGAAGACCGCAACGATCAGATTTTCACCCAGCTGGAAGAGGCGCTGACCGTGTCCGTCGCCCCGCTGGACAAGATGTTCCGCGCCGCGGGCCTGCCGCCGGACCGGCTGATCGACGAGGTGCGCCGCGGCTATTCCGGTCAGGGCGGCCCGCTGACACCGCTGTCGTTTTCGACCAAGGGGCGCGAACCCGGCGCCGATCAGATGCGCGCCAACAGCATTCTTGAAGGGCTGGACCGGATGAACCTGTACCGGATCGCGGCACAGAAGGCGCCGTTCAGCATCCCGGTCAAATCCTCGTTCCGTTATACCAGCGGCTTTGGCCCGCGCTGGGGACGGATGCACAACGGCACCGATTTCGCGGCCTCTTATGGCACGCCGATCTTTTCGACGGCGGATGGCGTGGTGATCCATGCGGACTGGCAGTCGGGATATGGGCGGCTGGTGAAAATCCAGCATCAGTTCGGAATCGAGACACGATATGCCCATATGTCTAAAATCCGCGTGAAAGTTGGGCAAAGGGTCTCGCGCGGCGAGCGGATCGGTGATATGGGGAATTCTGGCCGTTCCACCGGAACGCATCTGCACTATGAAGTGCGTGTAGGGGGCAAACCCGTCAACCCGATGACATACATCAAGGCAGCAAGAGATGTTTTCTAAAAGCAGGATCAACGAGCCCGGTCCGAAACAAGCGGGCGAAGCCGACAAAACAGCAATGCCCGACGCCTCTGCGGCGGCGAAACCAATGAGTGACATGCCGACACCAACACCCAAAGCAAAACCGCCCGCATCCACATTGTCCCCCGATCTGACAGTGACCGGCAATCTGAAAACCACCGGCGATATTCAGGTTGAAGGCGTTGTCGAAGGTGACATTCGCGCCCATCTTCTGACCGTCGGCGAAGGCGCCACGATCAAGGGCGAAGTTGTGGCCGACGATGTGGTGGTCAACGGTCGTGTCATCGGTCGGGTGCGCGGCCTGAAGGTCCGCCTGACCTCGACCGCGCGGGTCGAAGGCGACATCATCCACAAGACCATCGCAATCGAAAGCGGCGCGCATTTCGAAGGCTCGGTTCAGCGTCAGGACGACCCGCTGAGCAACGGCAAACCGCGGGCACCCCTGCCCCAATCCGCCGCCCCTGCCGCCAAAGCGCAGGCCACCGCACCGGCAACGCCCAAGGCCTGAGCCACACCACAGATTATCTTGAAAGGGCATCGTCCAAAGGCGATGCCCTTATCTATTTCTGGCTCCAAATGAACGGCGGCCACCTACCCCGATCAGCGAGCTGTATCACAATTCACCCGGCCCTGTGTTTAGTGGCAGTGGTACGGCTTTGATCCAGCGTGGCAACATTTTCCCCGGGGGGAATCTTTTCGGCACCCGCCGCCGTGATCAACTTCGGTGGTCACAACCGAGTCCCGCATGTCAGATGTCGCTTCCGCAAAAACCGGGTTTGCAACGAATGCTGCGGCCACAATCAGCCCCAAAATCCCATTTTTCATATCAAGCTCCTAAAAATAATTAACCTTACGTTAATAATAGTTAACAGAACCGGCCAAAATGGAGTTGATCGACATCAACAAGATAAAACTTCCTAATCGGCAGAGATCAGCACCCGGCGATAGATGTGCCATGTCGCATGTCCCAGAACCGGCAGCACCACCAGCAGCCCCAGAAACATCGGCACCATCGCCCAGAATACCAGCGTGGCGATCACGAAGGCCCAGACCATCATCACCACGAAATTGGCGCGCACCGTGGCAAAGCTTAGCAACATGGCGCTGACGAAATCGATTTCCTTGTCCAGCAACAGCGGCAGGCTGACCACCGTCAGGCAATAAAGCAGAAAGGCGAATACGCCGCCAATCACCATTTCCACCGCGATCATCGTCAACCCGTTGGTCGTCAGAAATGCCTCGAAGGATGAGCTGATGTTGGTCATCGCCGACAGCCCCATGAACAGGGCAAAGATCATATGCGCCAGAAAGGTCCAGAACAGGAAATAGATGACGATGATCGCCCCCATCCACGGGATTTGACGGTCTTTTTCGGAAATGACCACGCCCAGAATCTCGCGCCAGATCAGCGGCTGGCCGGTGTCCATGCGGTGGCTGACCTCATACAGCCCCACGGCGGCAAAGGGTGCCACCAGCGGAAAGCCCAGCGAAACGACAAGCGTCCAGGCAACCGTGCCCGCGCCAAAGATCACCAGACAAATCCCGGCAACCACATAGACCGCGCTGAAAAACAGGCCAAATCCGGGGGCCCGGCGAAAATCGCGCCACCCCAAAAGCAGGGCCGCTTTCAGATCGGAAATTCCAAGTTTCGCAATGTCCGGCGTCGGCGACCGTTCAGGCGCAGTCGTTTCTGTCATGTAGTCCTCCCTTTACGTGTCTGAGCACGTCTGGGGAAAGCTTACACCGAAATCCGGTCGTGTCAGCGAAAACTAACCGTCGGACTGCGCTTCGCCACGGGATTTTCCGGTCATGTCCAGCGCCAGGGTGGCCGCCATGAACTTGTCCAGATCGCCATCCAGAACGCCCTGGGTGTCCGATGTTTCGACATTGGTACGCAGGTCTTTGACCATCTGATAGGGCTGCAGGACATAAGACCGGATCTGGTTGCCCCAGCCGGCATCGCCCTTGGCCTCATGCGCCTCCTGGATGCTGGCGGTGCGCTTTTCCAGCTCCATCTGGTACAGCCTTGATTTCAGGGCCTTCATCGCGATGTCGCGGTTCTGGTGCTGGGATTTTTCCGAACTGGTCACCACGATGCCGGTGGGGGCGTGGGTGATCCGCACCGCCGAATCCGTGGTGTTCACGTGCTGACCGCCCGCACCCGAGGACCGATAGGTATCGACCCGGATATCGGCCGGGTTCACCTCGATCTCGATATTGTCGTCGACCACCGGGTAGACCCAGACCGAACTGAACGAAGTATGCCGCCGCGCCGCACTGTCATAGGGCGATATCCGCACCAGCCGGTGCACGCCGCTTTCGGATTTCAGCCAGCCATAGGCGTTATGCCCGGAAATCTTATACGAGGCGGATTTGATGCCCGCCTCTTCGCCCGCGCTTTCGGATTGCAGTTCGACCTTATAACCCTTCTTTTCGGCCCAGCGCACATACATGCGCGCCAGCATCGAGGCCCAGTCGCAGCTTTCAGTGCCCCCCGCGCCCGAGTTGATCTCAAGGAAGGTGTCATTGGCGTCCGCCTCGCCGTTCAGCAAGGCCTCCAGCTCTTTCTGGGCGGCGCGGTCTTTCAGCGCCTTCAGCGCCTCCTCGGCCTCGGCAACGACGCTGTCGTCCTCTTCCATCTCGCCCAGTTCGATCAGTTCGACATTGTCGTCCAGATCCTGGCGGATCCCCTTGTAGGTGTCGATCGCATCCACCAGCGACTGACGCTCGCGCATCAGTTTCTGGGCCTTGGCCGGATCGTTCCAAAGATCGGGGTCTTCGGACATGGCGTTGAACTCTTCCAGCCGGTGCTCGGCGGTCTCCCAATCCATGCGTTGTGCCAGCAAGGTCAGGGACTTGCGGATATCCTCAACAGTATTTTGCGTCTCAGCACGCATGGGGCAGACCTTTGGGTTCGGGATGTTCAGATGGAGGTGATAACGGGTCGCGTCCTGACGGGCAAGCCTAGTACAGCCCGCCCGACGACAGCGACCCGAAACTGGCCTTGGGCCCAACGGTCGCCTTTTTCCCGGTCGAGGTCGTGACCTGCTGACCGCCGCCCGACAGTTCGTCGCGCTCAAACAGCGGCAGGTTGGCGCCCATGGCAAAGCCGCCGTCGATCAGCGCGCCAAGGCCAAAGATCGGCTCTTCGCCGTCGCGGAAATATTCGGCCACCACGTGGTCCCCGGTCGCATCATTTGACAGGCGCGCGCCCGAGAAACGGTCGATCTTGATGAAATGCCCGCCTTCGGGGATGGCGAATTCGCCGCCGCCGTATTTGGCGGTCGCGACCTTCATGAACTGGTTGAACACCGGGCCGCACATGCCCGCGCCATATGCGCCGCGCCCCAGGGTGCGCGGGCGGTCAAACCCCATGTAACAGCCTGCCACGATGTTCGAGGTAAAGCCGACGAACCAGACATCCTTGGCATCGTTGGTCGTGCCGGTTTTACCGGCTGTCGGAACGCCCAGGTTGACCCGTCCCGCCGCCGTGCCCCGTTCGACAACCCCGCGCATCATCGAGGTCAGCTGATAGGCGGTGATCGCATTCATCACCCGGTCGCGGTCGCTGACGATCGTGGGCGCCTGCCCCGGTTCAAGCGAGGCAAGCTGGCAGTCGGGGCATTGCCGCTGATCGTGGCGATACACGGTCGCCCCCCACCGGTCCTGCACCCGGTCGACCAGCGTCGGTTCGACCCGTTCGCCACCGTTGGCAAACATCGCATAGGCCGCGACCATGCGGTACAGCGTGGTTTCCTCGGACCCCAGCGAATTTGCCAGGAACCGCCCCATCCGGTCATAGACGCCAAAGCGTTCGGCATAGCCCGCGACCGTGTCCATCCCGACCTCTTGCGCCAGACGCACGGTCATCAGGTTGCGCGACCGTTCGATCCCGGTCCGCAGCGGGGTCGGCCCGTAGAATTTGTTGCTGGAGTTCTTTGGCCGCCAGATACCGGCGCCGGTTTCAACTTCGATCGGCGCGTCGATGATGATCGTGGCCGGGGTGAACCCGCTGTCCAATGCCGCCGCATAGACAAAGGGTTTGAAGCTGGAGCCGGGCTGCCGCGTGGCTTGTGTGGCGCGGTTGAACACCGAATCCTGATAGGAAAACCCGCCCTGCATGGCCAGAACCCGGCCGGTGTTGACGTCCATCGCGACGAATCCGCCCTGCACCTCGGGCGTCTGCCGCAGGGTCCAGCGGATGAACGACCCGTCGTCGTCGCGGGTCATCTGGCGCACATGCACCACATCGCCAAGCTCCAGCAGGTCCGAGGCCCTGCGCGCCTTTGGGCCCAGCTTGCCGTCGGCCAGCCGTTTGCGGGCCCATGTCACATCCTTGGGAACGATCCAGTGACCATCCTCATCGTCCTGCACGCCTTCGATCCCGATCCGGGCGTGGGTGTCGCCCAGTTCCAGAACCACCGCCGGATACCAGCCCGCAATGTCGCGCGGCACATCCACAGCGGCCAGCGCGGCGCGCCAGTCGTCTTCCTTGCCCAGCAGATCGGCGGCGATGGTCTTGCCCGTCCCGGTCCAGACGCCCTGTGCACGGTCGTATTTTTCCAGCCCGGCGCGCAGGGCGGCGGCGGCCTCGGTCTGCAACTCGGGGTCGATGGTGGCACGGACGGCCAGACCGCCGCCGAAAAATTCGCCCTCGCCGAAATCATCGCTAAGCTGGCGGCGAATCTCATCGGTGAAATAGTCGCGCGGCGGCAGGCTGTCGCGGAACGGGGTGAAATCGCCGTTCTGCACGGTCTTCAGCGGTTCGGCGCGGGCAGCTTTATAGCTGTCTTCGCTGATGTATCCGTTTTCACGCATCTCGCGCAGGACGAAGTCCCGGCGCTGGGTGGCGCGTTCTTTTTCGCGGACCGGGTGATAGTTTGACGGCGCTTTCGGCAGGGCCGCCAGATAGGCGGCTTCGGCCGGGTTCAGTTCCGCCAGCGTCTTGTTGAAATAGGTCTGGGCGGCGGCGGCCACGCCGTAAGAGTTCTGGCCCAGAAAAATCTCGTTCATATAAAGCTCAAGGATTTCATCCTTGGACAGCGTCTCTTCGATCCGTGTGGCCAGGATCAGTTCCTTGACCTTGCGTTCGGCGTTACGCCCCCCATCCAGCAGGAAGTTCTTCATCACCTGCTGGGTGATGGTCGACGCGCCGCGCACATTCTTGCCGCGGCTGCGCACCGCGTCGATCAGGGCAGCGACCATCCCGCGGGCGTCAAACCCGCTGTGGCTGTAGAAATTCTTGTCCTCGGCCGAGATGAAGGCCTGTTTCACCAGATCGGGGATCTCATCCGCCGGGGCGAACAGCCGCCGTTCGGTGGCGAATTCGTCGATCAGACGCCCCTCGCCCGAATAAATCTGGCTGATGGTTTTCGGGGCATAGTTCGCCAGTTCCTCGTGATCGGGCAGATCACGGGAATACATCCAAAAGATCGCGCCGATCATCAGCGCGGCCAAGGCCGCACCGATCGTCAGAAAGCTGAAGATCGCGCCAAAGAAAGAAAAAATGAGCCTGAGCACATGCGCCCCCGGATTGCATACCCTGCCTATATAGGGACGCTGTCGCCCAGCGTCAAAAATAAGCGGCAGGCGGATCGGCCAATTTGCGCCGCTGGCGCGAATGTGACGTAGCGGAGGCTTGCGCAAACCCGCGCGGGGGCATAGCGCTCTGGCCATGCGCCCCGAAGATATCATCGCCACCTATGACACCGTCGCCGCCGATTTCGCCCGGAATCGCGATAAAACCCTGTTTGAACGCCGCTGGCTGGACCGGATGCTGGCCCATGCGGTCGGGCGCCGGGTGCTGGATCTGGGCTGTGGTCCGGGCAAACCCATCGCCCAATATCTGAACGACCGGCGGGCGCAGGTGACGGGGGTCGATGCCTCGGCCAATATGATCCGCCTGTTTGCGCAGGCCCTGCCCGGGGCAGAGGTGCATCTGGCCGATATGCGCGGGCTGCGGCTGAACCAAAGTTTCGATGCGATTCTGGCGTGGGATAGTTTTTTCCACCTGTCGCCGAATGATCAGCGCGCCATGTTCCCCATCTTTGCCGCCCATTGCCATCCGGGCACGGTGCTGATGTTCACTTCGGGCCACCGCGCCAGCGAACCGGTTGGGCAGGTCGAAGGCAAACCGGTCTATCACGCCAGTCTGGAACCTGCGGAATATCGCAGCCTGTTGGCCGAAAACGGGTTCGAGGTCATCGATTTCGTGCGCGAGGATAAAACCTGTGGCGGGCACACCATCTGGCTGACCCGCTATGCCCCGCCTATTGCCTAAGCAGCCGCGCCTCGGCCGCATCTGACAGCGCCCAGCTTTGCAGGGCGGCGCTGATGCCCATGGCGGCCCTGTTCCGCCAGTCGGGATCGCGCAGATTGTCCAGATCCTGCGGGCTGGACAGGAACCCAAGTTCGATCAGGGCCGAGGGGATATCGGGCGCCTTCAGCACCGAAAACCCCGCCGACAGGCGCGGGCGTTTGTGCATCCGGCCAATCGAATCGCGCAGACCCAGCACCAGAGCGTCGGCCAGATGACCGGCGCGCGGGGTGGTTTCCACCCGCGCCAGCCCCATCAGAACCCCGGCGATCACATCGTCCTGCTCGCTTAGATCGACACCCGCCAGCAGATCGGCCCGGTCGTGCCGTTCGGCCAGTTGCGCCGAGGCCTTGTCCGACGCCGTATCCGACAATGTATAGATCGTCGCGCCCGAGGCCTGCCCTTCGCTCAGCGCATCGGCATGCAGCGACAAGAACACATCCGCCTTGGCCGCGCGGGCGATGGAAATGCGGGTTTCCAGCGGCACGAAACTGTCGTCGTTGCGGGTCAGAACCACCTCGAACCCGTCGCGCAGCAGAACCTCTTTGGCTTCGCGGGCGAAGATCAGCATCAGGTCGGCCTCGTTCACGCCGTCGCGTTCGGCGCCCGGATCGACGCCGCCATGGCCGGGGTCCAGCACCACCCGCAGGGGGCGCGATCCGTCCTGACGCCGTTGCGCGGCGGCCTGTGGTTCGGATGGCACCTGCCCGCCCATCAGCGCCTCGGGCCTTGTGGCCTGTGCGGCCAGGTCCGCGGCGCTGGCCGGATCAAGCCGCACGGTCAGCACCGACTGGCCCTGCGCCGTATCCGTGCGCAACTCGCCGGTGCGCAGCACGTAAGGGGCATCCAGCCCCAGCACCAGACGCGACAATCCCGGGCGAACCGGACCGGCGGCGGCGGTTGTCACCCGCGCGGTCTGCACCAGATCGGCGACGGTCACCCCGCCCCAGGACACTTCGCGGAAATCCACGACCAGACGGGTCGGGTCGGCCAGCATATGCAGGCTGTAGGGCACCGGCTGGCTGAGCGTCAGGCGCAGTTCGACGCCGTGGCGATCCTCGGTGATCTGCGATTGGCCCGCATCGACGCGGGCCAGCGCGGTCAGTTCCTCGGCCTGCGCGGGGCAAATGCCCAGCAACAACATCAAAGCGATGGTTTTCAAAATCCTGATCATACGCCTGCCCGCCTTTTTTTGCCACAGCCTACCCCGCGATCACCGGCTTTGTCGATTTGCCATGAAGGTTTTCAGCCGCGACAACCCTTCGCGGATGTCATCCGTCGCGCGTGCATAGGAAAACCGCAACGTGCCCGCCCCGCGTGCCGGATCGAAATCCAGCCCCGGGGTCACGGCGACACCGGCCTGTTCCAGTATCTCGGCGGCAAAGGCCCGGCTGTCATCGGTCAGGTCCGACACATCGGCATAGACGTAAAACGCCCCGTCAGGCGGCGCGATCCTGGTGAACCCCGCATCGACCAGCCCGTCCATCATCAGCGCCCGGTTGGCGCGATAGACGGTCATGTTCTGTTCCAGCTCGGGCGTGCAATCCAGCGCCGCCAGCGCCGTGACCTGTGCCGCATGCGAGGCGCAGATGAACATGTTCTGGGCCAGCCGTTCGATTTTGCGCACATGATCCTGGGGCACCACCATCCAGCCGATGCGCCAGCCGGTCATCGAGAAATACTTGGAAAACGAGTTGATGACATAGACGTCGTCGCTGATTTCCAGCGCGGTGACGGCTTTCTTGTCATATTCGATGCCGTGGTAAATCTCGTCCGAAATGAACGCCGTATCCTGCGCGGCACAGGCCCTGATCAGCGCGGTCATCGCGTCCCGGTCCAGCATCGTGCCCGACGGATTCGCAGGCGAGGCCACCATCAGACCGGCCAGATCACCGGGCAAATCGGCGGGAACCGGCTGAAGCCGGTTGTCCAGCGCGCATTCGATCATGACCGGTGTCATATCCAGCGCCTTGAGGATTTGCCGGTAGGACGGATAGCCCGGCGCGCCGATGCCGACCCGGTCGCCGGTGTCGAACAGCGCCGTGAACGCCAGCAGAAACGCGCCCGATGACCCGGCGGTCACGATCACCCGTTCGGGATCAAGATCGACATTATACCAATCCTTATAAAGCCTTGCGATGCGTTCGCGCAGCGCGGGCAGCCCCAGCGATACGGTATAGCCCAGCGCGTTGCGGGTCATTTCCTGCGCCAATGCGGCGCGGGCCCCTGCGGGGGCCGGGGTGCCGGGCTGACCCACCTCCATATGGATGATGTGGCGCCCGGCCTCTTCGGCGCGGCGCGCGGCCTCCATCACGTCCATCACAATAAAAGGATCAACCTCGCTTCGCCTTGAACTTCGCACCGATCCCTCCTTAGATGTTCCAATGAACGTCTTGTTCCAGCGCGCAGGCCAACAGTCAATGGCAGCCGCCCGGCCCCTGATCGGGGTGCGGCTGACGGCTGCGGTGATGGTGATCCTGATGGCCGTTCTGGCGTTGCCCGCACGGGCGCAAACCATCATCCGCGATGCCGAAATCGAATACGCCCTGCGCGAACTGGCGCGGCCCCTGGCCAGCGCGGCGGGGCTGAATGCCGCCAACCTGCGGATTCTGGTGCTGCGGGACAGCAATCTGAACGCCTTTGTCGCCGACAGCCGGACGATCTTCATCCATTCCGGCCTGATCCTGAAACTGGATCGGGCCGAGGAACTGCAGGCCGTGATGGCGCATGAAATGGCGCATATCGCCAACGGTCATATCACCCGGCGGCTCAGCAACATCCGCGGCGCGGGATCGGCGGCAAAGCTGGGTCTGGTTCTGGCGGCGGCGGTGGCGGCGACCGGCAATCCGAAGGCCGCGGCAGGTGTGGCCCTTGGGTCATCGTCATCGGCACAACGGCTGCTGTTCGTGCACACAAGGGGCGAGGAATCCTCGGCCGATCAGGCGGGTGCGCGCTATATGGCGCGGGCTGGCATTTCGCCGCAGGCCATGGCCGACGTTCTGGAAATCTTTCGCGGTCAAGAGGCGCTGACCCCCGGCCGGCAGGACCCCTACGTCCGCACCCACCCGCTGTCGTCGGAACGGCTGCGCCGGGTCAAAGGCTATGCCGCAGCCTTTACCGATGCGGGCGCCCCCAACGCCAAGGCCGACTATTGGTTCGCCCGTGCGCGGGGCAAGCTGGGGGCTTTTCTGCAGAACCCGTCCTACACCCTGCGCAAGGTCAAGAAATCCGACAAATCCGATGTGGCGCTGATGCGCCGCGCCGTGGCCTATCACAAACGCCCCGACCCCGCGAAGGCGCTGAAAGAGATCAACGCGCTGGTGGCCAAACGCGGCAACGACCCCTTCGTGCATGAATTGAAGGGGCAGATATTGCTGGAATCCCGCCAGTTTCCGGCCGCTGTCGCGTCCTATGCCCGGGCGGTGAACCTGTCGCCGAAAGAACCGCAAATCCTGGCGGGCTATGGCCGCGCCCTGTTGGCGGTGAACACCCGCGACAGCAACCGCAAAGCGCTGAGCGTGCTGGAACAGGCGCGGGCGCGCGATCCCTTTGCCCCGCGCATGCTGCGCGATCTGGGCGTGGCATATGCGCGCGCTGGCAATAACGGCATGGCATCGCTATCCACAGCCGAGCGCTATGCCTTGACGGGGCGCCTGCGGGATGCGCAGGTACATGCCAAACGGGCGTCAGATTTGCTGCCACGCGGGTCGTCCGGCTGGCAGCGTGCCCAGGACATACTCAGAGCGGCGCAAGCCGCAGCAAAACGGAGTAAACGTTGATGATCACAAGACTCTTTCCCGCCGCCTGCGTGGCCGTCACCCTTGCCACCAGCGCAAGCGCCTTTGACATCAACATGTTGAGCGAAGACGAACGCGACGCCTTTCGCGCCGAAATCCGCGCCTATCTGCTGGACAACCCCGAGGTGCTGATGGAGGCGATCGGCGTTCTGGAAGAACGTCAGGCCAACGAACAGACCGCCGCCGACGCAACCTTGTTGCAGGTCAACGCGGATGCGCTGTTCAACGATGCGCAATCCTGGGTCGGCGGCAACCCCGACGGCGATATCACGCTGGTGGAGTTCACCGATTACCGCTGCGCCTATTGCCGCCGCGCCCATAGCGAGGTCGCCGAGCTGGTCAAAAGCGATGGCAACATCCGGTTCATCGTCAAGGAATTCCCGATCCTTGGCGAGGATTCGGTCCTGTCTTCGCGCTTTGCCATTGCCACGCTTCAGGCCGCCGGGCCCGAGGCTTATAAAAAAGCCCATGACGAGTTGATCAGTTTCCGGGGCAATGTGAACCTGAAGAACCTTGAAAAACTGGCTGGCCGGCTGGGTCTGGATGCAAAAGACATCATGACCCGCATGAACAGCGAAAAGGTGACCGCCGTCATCCGCGAAAACCATGCGCTGGGACAGCGTATGCAGATCAGCGGCACCCCCACATTCGTGGTGCAGAACCAGATTCTGCGCGGTTACCTGCCGCTGGAGGATATGCGCGGCGTGGTCAAAGAGGTGCGCACCGAATAGCGCGCATCGCCGCGACTATTCCGCGGCGCTTGGGGTGGCCTCGGCCTCGATCAGCGCGGCGCGGGCTTCGACCTGTTCGACGATGTGATCGACCATCTGGTCGTTGGTCATCTTGTGGCTTTGCTTGCCCGCCAGATAGACCATGCCGGACCCTGCCCCGCCGCCGGTGAACCCGACATCGGTCATCAGCGCCTCGCCCGGGCCGTTGACCACGCAGCCGATGATGCTCAGGCTCATCGGCGTTTTGATGTGTTCCAGCCGCTTTTCCAGCGCCTCAACCGTTTTGATCACGTCGAACCCCTGACGCGCGCAGGACGGGCAGGAAATGATGTTGACGCCGCGGTGGCGCAGGCCCAGCGATTTCAGGATGTCAAAGCCGACCTTGATCTCTTCGACCGGATCGGCAGACAGCGACACCCGGATGGTATCGCCGATACCCATCCACAGCAGGTTGCCCAGACCGATCGCGGATTTGATCGTGCCCGACATCAGACCGCCCGCCTCGGTGATGCCCAGATGGATCGGCGCATCCGTCGCCTCGGCCAGTTGCTGATAGGCGGCGGCGGCCATGAATACATCGCTGGCTTTGACGCTGATCTTGAACTCGTGAAAATCATTGTCCTGCAGGATCTTGATATGCTCCAGCCCGCTTTCGACCATCGCGTCGGGGCATGGTTCGCCGTATTTATCCAGCAGGTGCTTTTCCAGCGACCCGGCGTTCACCCCGATGCGGATCGAACAGCCGTGATCGCGGGCGGCCTTGATCACCTCGCGCACGCGGGTTTCGTCACCGATATTGCCGGGGTTGATCCGCAGGCAGGCGGCCCCGCTTTCGGCGGCCTCGATCGCGCGTTTATAGTGAAAGTGGATATCGGCCACGATCGGCACCGGGCTTTCGGCCACGATCTCTTTCAGCGCGCGGGCGCTGGCCTCATCAGGTGCCGAGACACGAACGATATCGGCGCCCACCTCGGCGCAGGCCTGTATCTGTTCGATCGTCGCTTTGACATCGGTCGTCAGCGTGTTGGTCATGGATTGCACCGAAATCGGGGCATCCCCGCCGACGGCAACCGGGCCAACAAAAATCTGACGGGATTTTCTGCGATAGATATTGCGCCACGGGCGCACATGGTTCAGCGACATGGGTCTGCATCCTGCAGTGGCTGGTTTCGTATCTTAGATAGGGGAACATGCCGCGCGTGGCAACGCGGCGGGGGATGGTTATTCGCTTGGAACGGGCGCTTCGGCCACGGCCACGGCGCGGGCCAGATCGGGATCCTGCGTCAGATCGGCCAGTTCATAGGCGGTGCTAAGCGCATCCGCCGACAGAACCACGCCCTTGACGACCGAAGCACCGGGGGCCGCCGGGCCGAAGGTCTGACCGTTGACCGCGAAATAGACCGACCCGGAGTTGCCAGCGCGCAGCACCGGCGGCTCTTCGGTCTTGGGCAGGATGTAGCGTTCGCCAGCATCCAGAATCTTTTCGAACAACACGGTGCCATCGGCGGACCGGACCCTGACCCAAGCCGGGCGTACGGCAAACAGAACCACCTCGGGCGCTGTGCCAACCACAACCTGCGGGGTTTCCAGGGCTGTGGGTGGCGCCACCGGTGCCAGCCGCTCGGCCTGCGCCACACGGCGTTTTTCGGCCTCTTCGGTCAAGGCCCCGACAGAGCCGGGCACCAATGTGGAAATCGGCCCGTCACGGGCCACCAGAACCGGCACATCCAGCGCCTGCGGGCGGTACAGCCGGTCCAGCCGGTCGGGTGTCGGAACGGTGATGTCGTTATCGGTATCGGTCGCGCCCGCATCGGCCACCACGGTGGCACCGATCAGCGGATCAACCTCGGCGGTGACGCCGGGGGCCTGTTCGACGGGCGCAAGGCGCACCCGCTGAATTTCCTGCAGAACCGTCCAGCCGCCAAACCCAAGCGCGCCGATCAGCGCGACCAGAACCATCACCGAGCCGACGGCCCCCGGTTCGATCTGCGCCAAAAGCGCCTGACCCTGCGGAACAAAGGTCGCCTTGGGATCGGCCAAAGGTTCCTTGCGGGATCGTTTCTGGGCCTGCGTCGCGGCCGCCTTATGGCCCGAGGCGCCAACCGCCATACCATGTACGGTTGCGAAGTTGCCCTCTTTGCAGAACCGGTCATAGGCCCATTCCGGGTCCATCCCCAGATAGCGCGCATAAGACCGCACATAGCCCGCGACAAAACCCGGCGTTTCAAACGCCGACGGATCCGCGTTTTCGATGGCCGCAATATAGGTGGCTTTAATCTTTAATTCGCGCTGAACGTCCAGAAGGGATTTGCCAAGCGTCGCGCGTTCGCCGCGCATGACGTCGCCAAGGCGCAATTCGAACGCATCAAACCCTCTAGGTTCTTCTTTTTCAGCCGCGACCGGCGGCTGTTTGCGCCCGATCATCTGCTCTGCCCCTACTTGTACCTCATGCCCCAATAAGAATCAGCGATTCCCTTGAGAGCACCGATCTCTTAAGGCTTTCTTATCACAGAGCAAGCGGGATTGCACCCGCCCAACCGTTCAGGCGGACAGTTCCGCGCGGTTTAACGCGCAATGCGCCCATAATTCGTCCATTGCGCGCACCAAACGGTCCATTTCGTCCGGGCCATGCACCGGCGACGGTGTGAACCGCAGACGTTCGGTGCCGCGTGGTACGGTCGGGAAATTGATCGGCTGGACGTAGATGCCGTAATTTTCTAGCAACATGTCGGACAGTTTCTTGGTGTGCACCGGATCGCCCACCATCACCGGCACGATATGGGTGCCATGGTCGATGATCGGCAGGCCCAGACCTTTCAGCCGCAGTTTCAGGATGCTGGCCTGCGTCTGTTGCTGGTCGCGCAGCCCCTGATCGGTCTTCAGATGCCGGACCGAGGCCGCCGCCCCCGCCGCAACCGCAGGTGGCAGCGATGTGGTAAAGATGAACCCCGGCGCATAGGACCGGATCGCGTCGCACATTTTGGCGCTGGCGGCGATATAGCCGCCCATCACGCCGTAAGCCTTGGCCAATGTGCCGTTGATGATGTCGATCCGCCCCATCAACCCGTCGCGTTCGGCCACACCGGCACCGCGCGGGCCATACATGCCGACGGCGTGCACCTCGTCGATATAGCTCAGCGCGCCGAATTCATCGGCCAGATCCAGAATTTCGGCGATGGGGGCAATGTCGCCATCCATCGAATAGATCGATTCAAAGGCGATCAGCTTGGGTGCCGCGGGATCGTCGGCGGCCAGCAGTTCGCGCAGATGCGCCACATCGTTATGCCGGAAAATCCGCTTGGCCCCGCCATTGCGGCGCACGCCTTCGATCATCGAGGCATGGTTCAGCGCGTCCGAATAGATGATCAGCCCGGGAAACAGCTTGGGCAGGGTCGACAGGGTGGCGTCATTGGCGATGTAGGCCGAGGTGAACAAAAGTGCCGCCTCTTTGCCGTGCAGATCGGCAAGCTCTGCCTCCAGCGCCTTATGGTAAACCGTGGTGCCCGAAATGTTGCGCGTCCCGCCCGAGCCGGCGCCGGTGGCATCGATCGCCTCGTGCATGGCGTTCAGAACGACCGGGTGCTGGCCCATGCCAAGATAGTCATTGCCGCACCATACGGTGATATCCTGCTCGGACCCGTCCGGACGGGTCCAGACGGCTTTCGGAAAGGCACCCTTGCGCCGCTCAATGTCGATGAACGTGCGATACCGGCCCTCTTCGTGAAGCCGGTTCAGCGCCTTATCCAGTCCCGCAGTATAATCCACCCTTGGTCTCCTTACGTCCGCCCGTTTGGCGGTTATCGCGGGTTTTGTCCCGGCTTTTACAGTAGATGGGGCCGTTTTCGTAAACTGCCCAAATATTATCCGACTACCTTTTACATGTCTTTTGCGTTTTAGAAACTATCTAATCTGGCACATCTTGTCGCGGGGCGGATCAAAACTTTGTGCCCTTTGCAAAAAAGGGCTGTTCGCGTTTCCGATAGGAAAAACTCGCGACCTTTGTCCAAAGCCTTCGCGCGCTACGCAACGGCCTATTGGTCGGCGACGACCACCAAACAGTCATCGATTCCCGCCGCAGCCGCACAGGATGCCATGGCTTTGTCCGCAGCACCGTCATCCTTGACGATGGCCCATTTGCCGGTGGCCGGTGAAATCGCCAGCGCCTTGGCGCCCCGCCCCTTGCGATAATCCTTGCGCAGGGCAGCAGAGGCATCGGCGTTCAGTTGCAGCGCCCGCAGTTCCCACCCTTTGGGCCGGATTTCGGCGACGATCACACAATCCGCCGCCCCCGGTTTCCGCTGCGCGTTGCAACCTGCCAGGGCTGCGGTGCGCGCGTTGTCGACATCGTGGTAATTGGCGGCGGCCAATGTGGCCTTCGACACCAGCCCTTCGTCCGGCGACATGGCGACCGCCCCGTAATAGGCTTGCTGCGTCGCCACCTGTTCCACGACCTTCTGATCGGCCGCACTTAGCCCGCCAGCGGCGATCACGGTGATATCCACGCCTTTTTTGGTGAACATCAGCTTTTGCGCCGCCTTGCCGGTCAGCGGCTCGGCAAAGGCTGTGCCCGCGGTCAAAAGGCCGAATATCAGGGTTGCGGTTTGCAGGCGCATGACGATCACTCCACTCGTTTGCGGCAAAATCTAACCTGTCGCGCGCCGGTGGGCCACCCCCTCTGGACAGTGCGCGCCCCGGTGGTAGGGTCGCGTAAAATGCGCCATTCTGCGGAGACGACCATGCCCCTGTCCGACGTTCTTGCCCGTATCGATGCCGACCTGCCCGCAGCGACAGACCGGTTGCTGCACCTGCTGCGCATCCCGTCGATTTCGACCGATCCGGCCTTTGCCGCCGATTGCGACCGCGCCGCCGATTGGCTGGTGGCCGAATTGCAGGCCATCGGGTTCGACGCGTCGAAACGCGCCACGCCCGGCCATCCGATGGTGGTGGCGCATGGCGATGGCGAGGGCATCCATTTGATGTTTTACGGCCACTATGACGTGCAACCCGTTGATCCACTTGATCTTTGGGATCGTGATCCGTTCGACCCGCAGATCGAAGACACCGCCAGGGGCAAGGTCATTCGCGGGCGCGGGTCGTCCGATGACAAGGGCCAGTTGATGACCTTTGTCGAAGCCTGCCGCGCGTGGAAAGCGGTCAACGGCAGCCTGCCCGCCAAAATCTCATTCTTCTTCGAAGGCGAAGAGGAATCCGGATCGCCCTCGCTGGTGCCCTTCATGCAGGAAAACGCGGAAGAGCTGAAATCCGATGTCGCCCTGATCTGCGACACCGGCCTGTTCGGCGACAGCACGCCGGCCATCGTGACCATGCTGCGCGGGCTGCTGGGCGAAGAGCTGACCATCACCGGCCCCGCCAAGGACCTGCATTCGGGCATGTACGGTGGCGCCGCGATGAACCCGATCCGGGTTCTGTCGAAAATCATCGCCGCGCTGCACGACGACACCGGGCGGATCACCGTGCCGGGGTTCTATGACGGCGTGCCCGAACTGCCGCCCGAGATCGCGGCGCAGTGGCAGGCGCTGGATTTCGATCACAGCGCCTTTCTGGGCGAGGTCGGGCTGGCCAAGCCGGCTGGCGAACAGGACCGCAGCGCGCTGGAAATGATCTGGTCGCGCCCGACCTGCGAGGTGAACGGCATCTGGGGCGGCTATACCGGCGAAGGGTTCAAGACCGTGCTGCCGTCGCAGGCCCATGCCAAGATCAGCTTTCGTCTGGTCGGCACGCAGGACCCGCATAAGATCCGCGAAAGTTTTCGCGCCTATGTGCAATCCATGCTGCCCCCCGATTGCACGGTCGACTTCAAGGCGCACGGCGCCTCGCCCGCGTCGCAGATGGAAATCGGCGATCCGGCGTTTGAAAAGGCCCGCGCGGCGCTGTCGGATGAATGGCCCAACCCCGCGGCCTATGTCGGTTGCGGCGGGTCGATCCCGATTGCCGGGTATTTCAAGACCTATCTGGGCACCGACGCGATGCTGATCGGGTTCGGCAAGGATGACGACCAGATCCATTCGCCCAACGAAAAATACGACGTCGAAAGCTTTCACAAGGGCATCCGCAGTTGGGCCCGGATTCTGGACGCCCTGTCCTGAGCGATAAAGGACCCGCCGCATATGCGCATTCTGAAAGGCCACTGGCAGTTGATCCTGCTAAGCTTTGTGGTGTTCGCCTTGTGGGCCACGCCGCTGGTGCTGCCGATCAAGTTCCTGATCGTCTTTCTGCACGAACTGTCGCACGCGCTGGCCGGTCTGCTGACCGGCGGCGAGGTGATCGAGATCGGGCTGTCGGCCCATGAGGGCGGGCATACGTTCATCCGTGGCGGCGCCTCATTCGTGATCCTGACCGCCGGGTATCTGGGATCGCTGCTGTTCGGGGTGGGGCTGTTGCTGGCGGCGCTGAAAACCCGCTGGGATCACTGGGTTCTGGCCGGTCTGGGCACCGTCACCCTGATTGCCACGCTGATCTATATGCGCGATCCCTTTCCGGTGACCTTTGGTCTGGCGGCCGGTGGGGTCATGTTGGCCATGGCGCGGTTCCTGCAAAGCGAATGGAACGATCTGGCGCTGCGGCTGATCGGCCTGACCAGCATGATCTATGTGCCCTTCGACGTGATCAGCGACACGCTGGTGAATGCCTCGCAATTGTCGGATGCGCGGATGCTGGCGCAAGAATTCGGCGGCACCACCGCCATCTGGGGCGGGCTTTGGCTGGTGCTGTCCCTGATCGTGATCGGCCTGTGCCTGCGATACGGGCTGGGGACCAACAGCAATATCGCCCTGCGCGCGGCCCCTGCCCGGCGCAAATCCCCGGCCAGACGGCGCAAGTAAAGGGGCAGAAGGCCGCCACCGCGGCCCCCTGCCCGATCTATCAGCCCTGCACGAGGCTGGGTTCCAGATCGACCGACCAAAGCTCCTGATCGGCGCTGTCCATCAGCCGCACAGTCATCACCTGCGTATCGGCGGCGATATCGACCTTGCCGAAGAACTGGTATCCCATCGACGGCGGCAGGTTCACCCCCATCTCTTCGGTCGGGTGCTTGGCATATTTCACCTCGACCCCAAAGGTGTTGTCATATTCATTCGGGCCAAAGGTCCCCGCATGCAGCGGGCCCGAGACGAATTCCCAGAACGGATCGAAATCCTGAAACTGGGCGCGGTCGGGGCTGTAATGATGCGCAGCCGTGTAATGCACATCGGCGGTCAGCCAGACGGTATTGGCGATCTTGCCGTGCTTGATGAAGGACAACAGCTCGGCGATATCCATCTCGCGGCCCAGAACCGGGCCGTCGCCGTTTGCGCCGTTTTCAAAGGTGCTTTTGTCTTTCCAGTTGTCATAGACGATCATGCCGATCGGCATGTCCGACGCGATCACCTTCCACGTCGCCTTGGACGCGGTCAGTTCCTGTTTCAGCCAGGCCAGCTGTGCGGCGCCCAGAAACGGCGCGCCCTCGGGCTGGTCATTGGCGCCATTGTCGCCGCGATAGCTGCGCATATCCAGAAAGAAGATGTCCAGCATCGGACCATAGGACACCTTGCGATAGACCCGTTCGGGTTCGACCGGGTTGCGGCGGATTGGGGTCATTTCGTGGAAGGCGCGGGCCGCACGCGCCGCCAGCAGGGCCACCGATTTTTCGGTGTAACGGTCGTCCGAGATCAGCATTTCATCGGGATACCAGTTGTTGGTGACCTCATGGTCGTCCCATTGGTACAGCACCGGCACCTCGGCGTTGAAGGCGCGCACATTGGCGTCCATCATGTTGTACAGATACTGCTTGCGGAACTCGTCCTGGGTTTCGGCAACCTTGGATTTCTGTTCCAGCGTCACGTTTTTCCATGTGGTGCCGTCTTTCAGTTCCACCTCGGACTGGATCGGACCGTCGGCATAGACCGTGTCGCCCGAATGGATCATGAAATCGGGGGTGTGGCCCAGCATGGTTTTATAGGTGGTCATGCCGCCGCGCGATTCATCGATGCCCCAGCCCTGCCCGGCTGTGTCCCCCGACCAGACAAAGGAAATGTCACGCATGGCACCGGGCGCCGTGCGGAAATGACCGGTGACCGGTTCGGACACCGCGTTCTGATCGGCCAGATCGGCCATGGCGACGCGGTAAAAGATGTCCTGATCCGATGGCAGCCCCTGCAGGGCCAGCTTGCCGGTGAAATCGGTCGGCGCGCCAATGTTCAGCGCCTGCACCTGATGCGCGTTGGCAAAGCTTTCGGTGGTCGACCATTCCACCAGCATCTTGGATTCGCGGTCGGCGCGGGCCCAGATCACGGCCCCGTCATGCGCCATGTCGCCGGATTGAACGCCGTGGGTCAGAACCGGCCGGCTTGCGGCGCGGCTGAGGCCGGGCATCGCCAGGGTTGAGGCCAGGGCCGCAGAACCGGCAAGGGCCTGGCGACGGGAAATCTTGATGCTGGGCATGGAATATCTCCGGGAAATCAATGAGTGAGGTCCCACGCCTAGCAAGCCTGTTTTGCATTCCTGCGGCAAATCAATGAAAGCTGTGTAACAGGCCACACGCCTGCAACGACCCGGCGCCTGGTATAACGGGCGCCCCGGGTCGGATATCCGCCTAGACCGTATCCAAGGCCGTGCTGCCCGACCGGATCACCGGTTCGTCATGTTGCAGGTGTTTTATGATCAGCTCTTTTTGCAACTTTGTGGGCGGGATGAAATACGCCGGTTCAACAGAGGCCTCCAACACATTGATATCACAAAGAACTGCCTGAACTTCTTGCTGCGACTGCGCGCTCATTTCCGTAAACGCTTCGGGCCCCGGATACAGGCTTTCGGTTGGCGCGCCTTCGGCAAAGACAACTTCGTGCCGGTCGAACAACAGATGGAAATACGCCACCGAATCCAGAGTTTCATCCACGGAAATACCCGGCAAAGCGGTCAGCCGAATGGCCGAAATCAGAACCTGCGAAACCCCGAACATCCGTTTTGCAATGGTCGTATCGACCAGCATCCTGTGTTGGCGCGATACGATCAGGTCGCGCTCTGGCAACCCGTCGCCCAAGGCGCCCGCCGTGATCCGGACCGGGCGCATCTTCGGGCTTTGCACCAGCGTCGCCGGGTCCATGTCATAGCGGCCGATCCAGCGAAGCGGCTTATAGCCGTTCGGGGTCAGCACGCGATCCCCGACCCTCAGATCCTTGACCCGCTGCCGCCCTTTGGCCGTTTCAACCCGGGTCTCGGCGGCCAGACAAAGTACCCCGGTGATCGTTATTTCGATCTCGACCGTATCCGATTCGCCTTCGGCGTCGACCATCAGAACGGTGAATGTATCCGTCAGGGTTTCACCATCGTCCAAGCCATCCACGTCCGGATTTGTATCATCCAGATCATAGGTCCAGGTCCCGTTCGCATCGATGGTTGCAATGCCGTATTGTGGCAGGGCTGTAATGGACCAGATATCGTCATCCGTGCCCGACAGAAATCCGACATCATCCAGATCGCCGGTCACGACAAGGCCGGAATCCTCCAGTACGGCT
Source organism: uncultured Paracoccaceae bacterium (assembly GCA_947500775.1). GTDB lineage: Bacteria > Pseudomonadota > Alphaproteobacteria > Rhodobacterales > Rhodobacteraceae > CANMTD01. The sequence continues at coordinate 839 of CANMTD010000002.1, read as the reverse complement.
CCGGTTATATCGCCGCCGATTACCGGGGTACCCATCGCCTATGCCTCGTCCAGAATGCGGGCGAATTGCGCCTGCCCGTAGGAGGACACCTTTATCGGCGTGTCGCCCGAGGCGCGCGCCCATTCGATAACGCGGGCGCGCGTGCCTTTGCGGTTGTGCCACAGGGTGCGGATGCGCAGTTCCCTTTCGTTTCGGGCAAAGGCCTTTATCATCTGTTCAAGGTGGCCAAAGGGGGCGACCAGATCGATCACCCATTTTGAGGGTCCGGAATTCCATTGCCCGGGTGACAGGGGCGCCCCGTCAACCGCGAATTGCCGTTCCGCCGCGGGATCAAGCCCCGCCCATGTGACAAAGGCCCTTGGAAACCCGTTGGACCGGAAAATCTTGTATTGTTTCAGGCGCAGCGGCGGTTCGAAGCTGGCGAATTCCACGGCCAGCGTTCGGGGGCGGTGAAATGGCGTCAGCGAGGCCAGAAAGAAAAACGCCCCCAGATCCGCCAGCACCGACTCTGGCAGATCGAACCAGCCTTTCGGGAACGAGGCCGAAGACAAAGACGTCCGGCTTTCCGTTTGGTTCAAACGCGCCAAATGTCGCATCGACTGTCGGATGAATTTTTCGGACGGGTCCAAATTCAACACTCACCTTTTACGCTCCAAAGTCGCAAGAGTATGACATTAGTCGTAAAGGCATTGCAAATCGGGGCACCATCGCGCCGATGCAAGGCGCAAGGGAACCAGGTCCGCAGAGGATCAAAAGGGATATAGTGGCGCGGTTGACGGGACTCGAACCCGCGACCCCCGGCGTGACAGGCCGGTACTCTAACCAACTGAGCTACAACC
>CANMTD010000001.1 GCA_947500775.1 uncultured Paracoccaceae bacterium | reverse complement strand
TGGCGCGGTTGACGGGACTCGAACCCGCGACCCCCGGCGTGACAGGCCGGTACTCTAACCAACTGAGCTACAACCGCGCATAACGCCTGGATCATCTGGAGGGAAGCAGTGGCGCGGTTGACGGGACTCGAACCCGCGACCCCCGGCGTGACAGGCCGGTACTCTAACCAACTGAGCTACAACCGCTCTGCTTTCCCCCGGGCTGGCCCGGCGTGAGGGGGGTTTTAGGCGCGCGTCTTGGGCGCGTCAAGCGCCCATCGTTGCGAAATCGCGGGTTTTGACACCTTGTATCTATTTCTGATCGACGTCGGACAGAGCAACAGTCCCAAAGGAGCAAAACAGGGCCTGTATGGAACGTCGGAGATATTTGACCTTTCCGTCACAACAATGACCCAACACATGAATACTGGTGATTGATGTTCTTTGTTGTCCTAAAATGTGGGTTGCGCCATTCTACGGACATGCGCCAACCAACGAGACTACAGTTAGATCGGCACGAACGTCTTAAGGCTGATCTGCGTATTCGGGGAAATTCCCTCGCCAGGATCGCCCGAGAATTGAGCGTAATTGACTCTGCTGTCACTTTGGTTGGCAAACGAATATGCCGGTCTGCGAAGATGAAGGTAGAGAAGGCGATTGCCGACGTTTTGGAAACCACGCCAGAGCAACTTTTCCCGGATCTTTGCGAAGGATAGTATAAATGCTGAATTACAAAAAAGGTGCCGATGAATGATACGCGGATCAGGAGCGCAGGTGGTGATGGCGATACGAGAAATTGTGGGTGAGCAGATGCTTGGGGTAGACCTTGAAATTTTAATTCAACACGAGTTTACAAAGGATCTTGACCCTGACGATTTCCTCGCAGGAATAGAGGATGCAGAACGATTTGGGTATGTCCGTGTGTCAAAGATGATCGGGTAGGCACGCCCCAACGTCCCAAACAGGCCCGCAGGTTTGCGAGCTATTGCGCAGGTGTCGATATTGGAACTTGGGCATCAGTTTTGCGACGACCTTCTTAAATGATGAAGTCAAAAGGTGCAGATTGATGAGCGTAGTTGATGATGCTGAACGGATCGCCCGCGCAAAATGCAAAGGGAGTGGCAAAGACTTCGATGATTTGACCAGAGAGGCTAAAGAACAACTGCTAAAGGAAGCACTTAATGAGATAGCTTCTAACAAAGGTGCGAACTAATGGCTGATTTAATTCTACTTTACATAGACGATCAGGAGCCGGTTCGATGTTCTGACCTTGATGACGCTGAACGCATGATCAAGACGAACCGGGCTTTCAACGACAAAGCGTTCATCAAGTGGACACCTGAAGGCGGTGGACCAGTATCATCGCTGGAATATTCCTTAGCCGACGGATCATGGGTTGCACATCAATCATGATGGCCTCGAACCCTTCCAACAAAACTGCATAAACAGGGCGGCTTTGCTCGACGTTTGGGCCAATATTGCGTGACGAACTATAGGCGTAGATTCAGAAACCACGCTGCATCGTATCAAAGATGCACGACGTTCATCAATCTGCAAAACGAATGGCCCTTCCGATGTCTTTACCGGTCGGGTAAGGCGATGAATTCATCCGCATCCCCTGGTGGCAGCTGGAAACGACCATGTGCCCAATCTTCGGCCCGCCACGCCTGTTTCGCTTCTTCGATACGCTCTTTTGACGAGGCCACGAAATTCCACCAGATATATCTTGGTCCTTCCAGCGTTTCACCGCCCAGCAACATCAGACGCGCGCCCAGATCGCCGGCTTTCAGGCTGACCCGGTCGCCCGGCCGAAAGACCATCATCTGGCCCGCCTCAAACAGCTGCCCCGCCACTTCGACACTGCCCGCCGTGATATAGACACCGCGGTCTTCGTGATTGTCGGGCATCGGGATCGACGCCCCGGCGGCCAGAATCGCATCGGCATAAAACATCTCGGACATGGTCTTTGTCGGGGCCCGTTCGCCGTAAGCATCGCCCAAAATCAGACGCAGCTGTTTTCCTTCGCCTTCGATCAGCGGCAAGCTTTCCTTTGTCGCATGTTCAAAATTCGCCGGGGAATCTTCGGCATCCTTGGGCAACGCAACCCAGGTCTGCAGGCCAAACAGCGATTGCGGCGCCTGCCGCGCTGCGCCGTCCATCCGTTCCGAATGGGTGATGCCACGCCCGGCAAGCATCCAGTTTACCGCGCCTTCGTCGATCCACTGGTCGGTGCCCAGGCTGTCACGGTGATGGATGCGGCCCTTGTACAGATAGGTGACCGTTGCCAGTCCGATATGGGGGTGCGGCCGCACATCGATGCCCTGCCCCGTCAGAAACTCTGCCGGGCCCATCTGGTCGAAAAAGATGAACGGACCGACCATCTGCCGTTTCGGCGCGGGCAAGGCGCGGCGCACCTCGAACCCGCCCAGATCGCGGGCGCGCGGCACAATGACCGTTTCAATGGCATCAATTTCAGTGCCCGTCGGACAATGTGGATCAAGATTTGGGTTCCAGCTCATATCAATTCTCCAGTGGGTAGCTGGATGTAATCTAGCCCCTGTGAAAATTCACATAACCCCGCAATCCGATCACATTATGTGCGATATCGCACGAATTAGCCGATAATCTCGAACCGGTGCACGTCGACCAACCCGCGGTCGGTGATCTTCAGCGCGGGGATCACCGGCAGCGCCAGAAACGCCAGTTGCAGGAAGGGTTCTTCCAACGTCACGCCCAGCGATCTTGCGGCGGCGCGCAGCTGTTTCAGATCATCCTCGACCTGTTCAAAGCTGTTCAGGCTCATCAGCCCCGCCACCGGCAGGGCCAGTTCGGCCAGCACCCTGCCCCCGTCGGTCACGACAAAGCCGCCTTCGATCTCGCTTAACCGGGTGGCGGCCAGCGCCATGTCGTCGTAATCGGCGCCCACCACCGCGATATTGTGGTGATCGTGACAGACGGTCGAGGCGATGGCGCCGCGTTGCAGACCGAAGCCTTTGACAAATCCGGTGGCGATGTTGCCGTTCACGCCATGGCGTTCGATCACCGCAATCTTGATCAGGTCGCGCGACGGATCGGGGCGTTTGTCGCCTGCGCTGATCGGCAGGACCTCGTGCAGATGTTCGGTGATGATCTTGCCCGGCAGGATGCCGATCACATCGGTGTCTTCGCGATTGCCGGTGCTGCGGAACGCATGGGCGGTGATCCGGGGCGCCTTGACGCTGTTGCGCCCGACCGGCGACACGATATCCCGCGTAGCAAAGGCCGCGTCATCGACCAGCTTGCCGCCACAGATCACCATCTCCGCCCGGCATTCGGCCAGATCGGGCAGCACGACGATATCGGCGCGTTTGCCCGGCGCGATCTGGCCGCGATCCTTCAGCCCGAAGGCCTCGGCCGCCGACAGGCTGGCGGCGCGATAGGCGGCCAGAACCGGCGTGCCCAGCGCGATCAGCGTGCGGATCATATAGTCCAGATGCCCGTGTTCGCCGATATCCAGCGGGTTCCGGTCATCCGTACACAGCGCCATATAAGGCGCCGTCAGATCATTCAGCACCGGTTGCAGCGCGTGCAGGTCCTTAGAGACCGAGCCTTCGCGGATCAGCACCCGCATTCCCTTTTGCAGCTTCTCGACCGCCTCGGCCGCCGTCGTCGCCTCATGTTCCGTGCGGATGCCGGCGGCGATATAGGCATTCAGGTCGCGGCCCGACAGTTGCGGCGCGTGCCCGTCGATATGACGCCCGCGAAACGCCTCAAGCTTGGCCAGACAGCCGGGATCGCGGTGGATCACGCCGGGGTAGTTCATGAATTCGGCCAGACCGATGACACGCGGATGATCCTTCAGCGCCGCCAGTTCAGCCGCCTCGATCCGCGCGCCTGCGGTTTCCATATCGGTGGAGGGCACGCAGGACGACAGTTGAACCCGGATGTCCATCACCGTCTCGGCCGAGGCGGCAAGGAAATACTCGATCCCCGGAACGCCGATGACATTGGCGATCTCATGCGGGTCGCAGATCGCGGTGGTCACGCCGCGCGGGGTAACGCAGCGGTCGAATTCATAGGGGGTGACCAGCGAGCTTTCGATATGCAGGTGGGTGTCGATGAAGCCGGGCACCAGCGTCCGCCCGGTTACATCGATGGTCCGCTGCTCGTCATATTCCGCCCCGATGCCGACAATCGTGTCCCCGCAGATCGCCACGTCGCCGGGGATCAGGGCGCCGGTGACCAGATCCAGCACCTGACCGCCGCGCAGAACCAGATCGGCGGGGGTATCGCCGCGCCCCTGACTGATAAGCTGTGAAAGATCGGGCCGGGTCATTGGGGGATTCCTCTGGCTGTTTGGCGCAGCCTTACAGGCGCGCGCACCGGGATCAACCCGTTGCGGCATCGTGGCTGTTGTCCAAACACATCCCCGACTGGGGCAGGAGCATGTTGGAAAATCGGGGAATGGTGGGTGATGAGAGGCTCGAACTCCCGACATCTTCGGTGTAAACGAAGCGCTCTACCAACTGAGCTAATCACCCTTACCGGCGTGCCTCATAGCGCGACCAGGGGGCGAAGGGCAACCCCCAAAACCAACTATTCCACGCGGGTCTGTTCCGCCGCTTTGCCGGTCCAGCGGCGGGGGCCCGGGCCATTGGCCGCCAACCCGTCGTCGGCGTTGTACAGCGGGCATTGTTTCAGCGACAGGCAGCCGCAGCCGATGCAATGCCCCATCTGGTCGCGCAACCGCTGCATCAGCGCGATTTTCTCGTCCAGCATGGCCTGCCAGGGCCTGGCCGCTTTGGCCCAATCTTCGGCCGACACCGGTTTGTCGCGCGGCAGCGCCGCCAGCACCGGGGCCACATCGGCCAGCGGAATGCCCACCGATTGCGCGACCCGGATGATCGCCACGCGCCGCAGCTCCTTGCGGTCATAACGGCGGTGGTTGGCATCCGTGCGCCAGCTTTCGATAAGCCCCTCGGCCTCGTAATAATGCAGGGTCGACACCGGCACCCCGGCCCGCGTCGCCATTTCCCCCACGCTCATATCCGCCTTTGCATGCACTGACATTTACCGCTTGCCCTCAAGTTAACTTGAGGCCGTAGCCTGCGCATCATCGACTGATTCTGCAAGGAGCACGACCATGACCCACAACGCCCTTCCCCTTGGCCGCAACACCGCACGGCTGTCCGCCCTCTGGTCCCTGCTGCGCCTGATCCGGCCCCGCAGGCAGCCCCGGTCCACGTCGGTTGCCACCCTGTCCCCGCATATGACGCGCGACATCGGATTACAGCCCGACCATGCCACCCAGGCAAGGCTGGCGCGCTGCCTGCAATCGATGAGCGGCGGCGCCGGGCGCTAGCGCGCTGCGATCTGTCACACATACTCACCATGCCGTGACAAAACACCCAGACGGGTTGTACCCTTGGGGTCCGAACGCCAATTTGATCCGGTGCGCGACCTCAAGGATTCTGCAATGCCCATGGAAAAATTCTCGTTCACCGGTCACTCCGGGGAAACCCTGGCGGCACGGCTGGACCTGCCCGATGGCCCACATCTGGCCACGGCGCTTTTTGCCCATTGCTTCACCTGCGGCAAGGATATTGCCGCCGCGCGGCGTATCGCGCAGCGGCTGGCCAGCATGGGAATCGCGGTTTTGCGGTTCGATTTTACCGGGCTGGGCCATTCCTGCGGCGAGTTTGAAAACACGACCTTCACCAGCAACGCCAGAGACATCGAACTGGCCGCCGCGCATCTGACCAAACGGGGCATGCCGCCCAAACTGCTGATCGGCCATTCGCTGGGCGGGGCGGCGGTGCTGAAGGCGGCGGGACAAATCCCCTGGGCCAAGGCGATTGTCACCCTTGGCGCCCCGTTCGATCCCGAACATGTCACCCATAACTTTGCCGCCGCCCGGCCCCAGCTGGAAAGCGCTGGCGTGGCCGAGGTGATGCTGGGCGGGCGCCCGGTGCGGATCGGCAAGGATTTTCTGGACGATGTGTCGGCGGAAAACCTGAAACCCGCGATCGCCAACCTGAAACGCGCCCTGCTGGTGATGCACGCCCCGCGCGATCAGATCGTCGGAATCGAAAACGCGACGCAGATCTTCACGGCGGCCAAACATCCCAAAAGCTTCGTGACGCTGGACAGCTCCGATCACCTGATTTCCGACCCCTGCGATGCCGAATACGCCGCCGATGTGATCGCCGCATGGGCCGGGCGCTATCTGAATCTGACACCCCCGCCCCCGCCCCCCGGCGCCCCCGAAGGCGTGCTGCGCGTGTCCGAGGCGGACCCCGCCGGGTTCCTGCAGGATATCCAGAACGGCCCCTGGCACCACCTGCTGGCCGATGAACCCGAAGCCTATGGCGGCACCAACCGTGGCTTGTCGCCCTATGGGCTGCTGTCGGCGGGTCTGGGGGCCTGCACCTCGATGACCATCCGGATGTATGCCCGCCGCAAAGGCTGGCCGCTGAACCATGTCAGCGTCGATGTGAACCACGACAAGGTCCATGCACAGGACGCCGAACAACGCGGCGCGATCAAGGTCGACCGCTTCATCAGGACAATCCACCTGTCGGGCAATCTGGACGCCGAACAGCGCCAGCGGCTGCTGGAAATCGCCGACAGATGTCCGGTGCACCAGACCCTTGAACGCGCCTCCGAGGTGATCACCTCGCTTGCCGACTAGCGCCCATCGCTTGGGGTTTCACCCCAAGCACAAGGGATGCGAGGCGCCGCCCTTTGGCGGCGCCTCTCCTTTTGGTCACACCACGCCCGCTTGTTCCCCGCCGCCGCGCAGTTTAAGAGACACGCGACCCCGCGAAACAACAAGGTTCTGCCGATGATCCCCCGCTATTCCCGTCCCGACATGGTTGCCATCTGGTCCCCCGAAACCAAATTCCGCATCTGGTACGAGATCGAGGCGCATGCCTGCGATGCCATGGCCGATCTGGGCGTGATCCCCCGCGCCAATGCCGATGCCGTCTGGAAAGCCAAGGACGTGGAATTCGACGTCGCCCGGATCGACGAAATCGAGGCCGTGACCAAACATGACGTCATCGCCTTTCTGACCCATCTGGCCGAACATGTCGGTTCCGATGAGGCCCGCTTCGTGCATCAGGGCATGACCAGCTCGGACGTGCTGGACACCTGTTTCAACGTACAGCTCGTGCGCGCCGCCGACATCCTGATCGCGGATATGGAAGGGCTGCTGGCCGCGCTGAAACGCCGTGCGCTGGAACATAAGAACACTGTACGCATCGGGCGCAGCCACGGCATTCACGCCGAACCCACCACCATGGGTCTGACCTTCGCCCGCTTCTACGCCGAAATGGACCGCAACCTGGCCCGTCTGAAAACCGCGCGGGCCGAGATTGCCACCGGGGCGATTTCCGGCGCGGTCGGCACCTTTGCCAATATCGACCCGGCGGTCGAAGAACACGTCTGCGCCAAACTGGGCCTTGCCCCCGAACCGATCAGCACGCAGGTGATCCCCCGCGACCGTCACGCGGCCTTCTTCGCCGCTTTGGGCGTCGTCGGCAGCTCGATCGAAAACGTCGCGACCGAGATTCGCCACATGCAGCGGACCGAGGTGCTGGAGGCCGAGGAGTTCTTTTCCGCCGGTCAGAAAGGCTCCAGCGCGATGCCGCATAAACGCAACCCGGTGCTGACCGAAAACCTGACCGGTCTGGCCCGTCTGGTGCGCATGGCCGTGGTGCCCGCGATGGAAAACGTGGCGCTTTGGCACGAACGCGACATCAGCCACAGCTCGGTCGAACGCAACATCGGCCCCGACACCACGATCACGCTGGATTTCGCGCTGGCGCGTCTGACGATGGTGATCGACAAGCTGGTGATCTATCCCGACAACATGCTGGCCAACATGAACAAGTTCCGCGGTCTGGTCATGAGCCAACGCGTGCTGCTGGCCCTGACGCAGGCCGGTGTCAGCCGCGAAGACGCCTATAAGCTGGTGCAGCGCAACGCGATGAAGGTCTGGGAGGAAGGCAAGGATTTCAAGACCGAGCTGCTGGCCGATTCTGACGTGACCGCCGCCCTGTCCCCCGCCGAAATCGAAGAAAAATTCGATCTTGGCTATCACACCAAACATGTCGACACGATTTTTGCCCGTGTTTTTGGGGACCTGTCCGCCTGATCGCCGAAACGGGCCGGCGCCGCTGCAATGCGGCGTCAGCCTGTGCCGGTTGGATAAAATATGGTATGCTGCCCCTGTCCAACAGGGAGATACCCAATGCCCATAAAACTTCTGTCGATTACCTTTGTTCTGGCCTTTGCCCCGGCCCTGGCCAGTGCCGAATGCCCGTGGGATCACAAATCCACCAGCACCTGCGCCGAAGGTCAGGTGCTTGATGCCGACAAAGGCGTCTGCGTGGATCAGGCCACCAGCTGATCGCACGAAATCATCAAAGACCCCGACAGGCGTAAGCGCCTGTTAACCCTCCATGGGCCAAGCTGCGGTTACCCAGCCCCAGGAGGGATATTCGTGACGACCGCCCTATCACCTGCGTCTTCCACACAGCCCGCCATCCCGCCGCGCGCGCCAATCTCGCGTCGGCGCAAGGCCGCCATCATCGTGCGCCTGTTGCTCAGCGAAGGCGCCGACCTGCCGATCAGCGCGCTGCCCGGCGACATGCAGGCCGCGCTGACCGCCGAAATCGGGGCGATGCGCTATATTGATGCGACAACGCTGCGCTCCGTCGTGGCCGAGTTTCTGGAAGAGCTGGAAAAGATCGGGCTGACCTTTCCGGGCGGGATCGACGGGGCGCTGGCCCTGCTGGACGGGCATATCAGCCCCGAAGCGGCCGCCGTGCTGAAGGCCGGGCGCCCCAAGGATGCGCCGCCCGATCCCTGGCCGCCGATTGCCGCAATGGAACCCGCCGACCTGATCCCGCTGGTTCAGGCCGAAGCGACCGAGGTCGCGGCCGTGATGTTGTCGAAACTGTCCACCGAAAAGGCCGCCACGCTGCTGGGTCTCTTGCCCGGCGAACAGGCCCGACGGGTGGCCTATGCCATGGCCATGACCGGCAGCGTCGCCCCCGATACCGTCGAACGGATCGGCCATATCCTGCTGGAACAATTGCAAACCGTGCCGCAGGGCGCCTTTACCGACCCGCCCGAAGATCGGGTCGGCGCGATCCTGAACCTGTCGACCGCCGCCACCCGCGACACGATCATCGAAGGGCTGGAAGAAACCGATCAGGATTTCGCCCAGCGCGTGCGCAAGGCCATCTTCACCTTTGCCGACATCCCGGCCCGGATCGCGCCGCGCGATGCGCCCGCCATTGCCCGGGCGACCGACCCCGACACCTTGCTGACCGCGCTGGCCGGTGCGGCCGATGGCCCGGCCGAACAGGCCGCCGCCGAATTCATCCTGGCCAACATGTCCCAGCGACTGGCCGCCCAATTGCGCGAAGACATCGCCGATGCGGGGCCCATCCGCCCCGCCGATGGCGAAGCGGCGATGACCCGCGTCGTGTCGACCATCCGCGATCTGGAACTGGCGGGCGAGTTGACGTTGCTGCGCGAAGAAGAGGACGAGGCCGCCGCCTGACCCATCGCACTTGTGATCGGCCCGGTCCGGATTTATGTCTGGCGCTCAGAACTGCGCCAACGGGTGTCGCAGGATCACCGGGGGCCCGGGAATGGCGAAACCACAGCGCAATGACCGCAGCTTCGGCAATTGGCTGAGCGACCGGTTGGTGCGCGGGCTGATCGGCCTTGCCCTGTCCCTGCCCTACGCGGGTCGCGTGCGGTTCGTGGGCTGGGTTACCCGCGCCCTTATCGCGCCGCTGGCCGGGTATTCCCGGCGCGCCAAGGATAATCTGGCGCTGATCTATCCCGACATGCCCGCCGCAGACCGCGCCCGGATCGCCCGTGCCGTCGCCGATAACGCCGGGCGCACGCTGATCGAAAACTATTCCACCCGCGATTTCACCGCCCGCATGGCGCAGGTCACCCCGACCGGCCCGGGGCTGGCCGCGCTGCAGGCGGCCCAGGCCGCCGGGCGCCCCGTCATTCTGGTCACCGGCCATTTCGGAAATTACGAAGCGGGGCGCGCCGCGCTTGTCGCCCGGGGCTTTGAAATCGGCGGGCTGTACCGCCCGATGCGCAACGCCTATTTCAACGACCACTACGTGCGCACGATGGAAAGTTTCGGCGGGCCGGTGTTCCCACAGGGCCGTCGCGGCACCGGCGGTTTTGTCCGGCATCTGCGGCGGGGCGGGATGCTGGTGCTGCTGATCGATCAGCATCAGGGGCGTGGCGCCCTGCTGGATTTCATGGGCCAGCCCGCAAAAACCGCCACATCCGCCGCCGATCTGGCGTTGAAATACGGGGCAGAGCTGATCCCGTTTTACGGCACGCGTCTGGAAAACGGGCTGGATTTCGCCGTGGATCTGGAGTCGCCGATCCCGGTCTCGGATGCCGCGACCATGACACAGGCGCTGAACGACAGCCTTGAGGCGCGGGTCCGCGCCAATCCCGAACAATGGTTCTGGATTCACCGCCGGTGGAAAGCGACGCGGCGTTAACGCAGGCGCGCGGCCGCCACCACCGGGCCAAACCCTTTGTATTGCAGGATCGCCGCCACCGGCAGATCGCCATCGGCCTCGACCTCGACCGACAGGGGTTTTCGCCCGCTCCAGTCCATCACCGGTTTCCACGAGGTGACGATGTTGTGGTAGGTCAGCGTCCGGCCCGCGTTTTCGCCGCGCCCGATGCTGACCGCCTGCGAGGGAATATAGCGCACGATCTGCAGCACCATATCGCCGCCCGAGTCGTTCTGGACCGCCGCCGCCGTGACGCGCACCCGGTCCCCGTCCCGCTGCAATTCCAACTGAACCGGATAGTCGGCCTTGCCATGCGCCCCGATCAGTTTCAGCAATTCCGTCGGACGATGCCCCACCACGTGGTCCTTGCCGCCAACGATAAACTGCGGGGTATAGATGGACCGGTTGCCCGCGGCATGGGCATATCTTTTTTGCCGGTGGGTGTTGCTTGGACTGCCGAATTCATCTTTCCAGCCGATATAGTCCCAGTAATCGACATGCAGCGCCAGCGGCAGAACATCCACATCCTCGACCAGCTCGCCCAGCATGGCATCGGCTGGCGGGCAGGACGAACACCCCTGCGAGGTATAAAGTTCAACCACCACCAGACGCTCTTGCGCCAAAGCCCCGCCCGTTACAGCAAGCCATAAGAAAACTGTCGCACAGAAAATGCGGCGCATGTGATGTCCTTTGTTCGCTACCCTTACCTTTGTTTACCTGACCCGCCTTTGCGACGCCAATCAAGGTTTCGGGAGCAATTTGTCAGGGTGGATCACAGGTTTTTCACCGTTCGGTGCACAATTGTATACTAAAATCGACACCTGCCCCTTGATCGCCTGCGCCGGATGGGGCAAGAGCAGGGCAAGCCAGAACCTTATCTTCATATGAGGGAGCCAAACTCATGACCATTATCGTTGGACAAGATACAGCCAAGACACGCAAGACCCTAAGCGTCGGCGATCAATCCATTGCCTATTATTCGATTCCCGCGGCCGAAGCTGCCGGGCTGGGCGATTTTTCGAAACTCCCGGCCGCGCTGAAGGTCGTTCTGGAAAACATGCTGCGGTTCGAGGATGGCAAAACCGTCCACGTCGATGACATCAAGGCGTTTTCGGACTGGGCCGCCAAGGGTGGCCAGAACCCGCGCGAGATTGCCTATCGCCCTGCCCGTGTGCTGATGCAGGATTTCACCGGCGTGCCTGCCGTGGTCGATCTGGCCGCGATGCGCGACGGGATCGTGGCTTTGGGCGGTGATGCCGCGCAGATCAACCCGCTGAACCCGGTCGATCTGGTGATCGACCATTCGGTGATGATCGACGAATTTGGCACCCCGCGCGCGTTCCAGATGAACGTGGACCGCGAATATGAACGCAATATGGAGCGTTATACCTTTCTGAAATGGGGTCAGAAGGCGTTCAACAACTTCCGCGTGGTGCCGCCGGGCACCGGCATCTGCCATCAGGTGAACCTGGAATATCTGGCACAGACCGTCTGGACCGACACTGACCAGAACGGCGAAACCGTGGCCTACCCTGATACGCTGGTGGGCACCGACAGCCACACCACCATGGTCAACGGCATGGCCGTTCTGGGCTGGGGCGTTGGCGGGATCGAGGCCGAGGCCGCGATGCTGGGCCAGCCGATTTCGATGCTGATCCCCGAAGTGGTCGGTTTCGAGCTGACCGGCGAAATGATGGAAGGCACCACCGGCACCGATCTGGTTCTGAAAGTCGTGGAAATGCTGCGCGAAAAAGGCGTGGTCGGCAAATTCGTCGAATTCTTTGGCGCCGGTCTGGACCATCTGCCGCTGGCCGATCGCGCGACCATCGCCAACATGGCCCCCGAATACGGCGCAACCTGTGGTTTCTTCCCGATCGATGGCGAAACCATCCGCTATCTGCGCAATACCGGCCGCGACGAAGACCGCATCGCGCTGGTCGAAGCCTATGCCAAGGAAAACGGGTTCTGGCGCGGCGATGATTACGCGCCAGTCTATACCGATACGCTGAAACTGGACATGGGCACCATCGTTCCGGCGATCTCGGGTCCGAAACGTCCGCAGGATTACGTGACGCTGACACAGTCCGCCGATGCCTTTTACAAGGTCGTTGGCGAATATCGCGGCATCGATGTATCCGCCGCGGCCAGCGACATGGTCGAGGAAGGTGATCTGATCACCGCCGACAACGACGTCCGCAAGACCGCCAAGGTCGAGGGCGAGGAATACGAACTGCGCGACGGTTCGGTCGTGATCGCCTCGATCACCTCCTGCACCAACACCTCGAACCCTTACGTGATGATCGGCGCGGGCCTTGTGGCCCGCAAGGCGCGTGCTTTGGGCCTGAACCGCAAGCCTTGGGTGAAAACCTCGCTGGCGCCGGGGTCGCAGGTCGTGTCCGCCTATCTGGAGGCCGCAAACCTGCAGGAAGACCTTGATGCCATCGGTTTCAACCTTGTCGGTTACGGCTGCACCACCTGTATCGGCAACTCGGGCCCGATCCAGCCGGAACTGTCGAAAGCCATCAACGAAAACGACCTGATCGCCACATCGGTGCTGTCGGGCAACCGGAACTTCGAAGGCCGGATTTCGCCCGATGTGCGCGCCAACTATCTGGCGTCGCCGCCGCTGGTGGTGGCCTATGCGATCGCGGGCGACATGAACATCAACCTGACCACCGATCCGATCGGCACCGACAAGGACGGCAATGATGTCTATCTGAAGGACATCTGGCCCACCTCGAAAGAGGTTGCCGATCTGGTCGAACAGACCGTGACCCGCGAAGCGTTCCTGTCCAAATATGCCGACGTCTTCAAGGGCGACGAAAAATGGCAGGCCGTGGAAACCACCGACAGCCAGACCTATGACTGGCCCGCCGCGTCGACCTATGTTCAGAACCCGCCCTATTTCCGCGGCATGAGCAAGGAACCGGGCGTGATTTCCGACGTCAAGGACGCCAAGATCCTGGCCGTTCTGGGCGACATGATCACCACCGACCACATTTCGCCCGCCGGGTCGTTCAAGGACACAACCCCCGCCGGTCAGTATCTGGTGGAACGCCAGGTGCCGGTGCGCGAATTCAACTCTTACGGATCGCGCCGCGGCAACCACGAGGTGATGATGCGCGGCACCTTCGCCAATATCCGCATCAAAAACGAAATGCTGGCCGGGGTCGAAGGCGGATATACCAAGGGCCCCGATGGCGCGCAGACCTCGATCTTCGACGCCTCGATGGCCTATCAGGAGGCGGGCACGCCGCTGGTGATCTTCGGTGGTGAACAATACGGCGCGGGCTCCAGCCGTGACTGGGCGGCCAAGGGGACGAACCTTTTGGGCGTCAAGGCGGTCATCGCCGAAAGCTTTGAACGTATCCACCGTTCCAACCTGGTTGGCATGGGCGTGATCCCGTTCGAATTCACCGGCGGGGACACCCGTAAATCGCTGGGTCTGACCGGGGATGAAACCGTTTCGATTTCGGGACTGGAAGGCGATCTGACACCCCTGTCCGAGGTGCCCTGCACCATCACCTATGCGGACGGTACGGTGAAAGAAATCACGCTTAAGTGCCGAATCGATACCGAGGTCGAAATCGAATACGTCGAAAATGGCGGCGTCCTGCACTATGTGCTTCGGAACCTTGCCAAATCGGCCTAACCAAAAGGGCAGGTTTACTTTTTTGGCGTGACGATCATAGCCCCGGCCATTCGGCTGGGGCTATTGTTTTGCCCATGATTTACGTGCTTCGGTTGAATGAAACGAAATGTTTCTTAAAAATCGGCAAAAATATGGCGCACTTAATAACTAAATTGCTATAATGCGCGCATGAAAGTTACGAGCGTTCATATACCCGTTTCCATGCCTGTGTTTGAGGCATTGGCTTTCATCACCTTCATCCTGTTATTGGTCGGGACTGGGTGACTTATTGATCAACCTTTTTCAGGGCCGGTCGTATAACGCTTTGCATTACTGACTGCGTGATCGGCCCTGCGAACCGCATGACGATCTTTCCCTCGCCATCGATGATGTAGGTTTCCGGCACGCCGTAGACCCCCCAATCCAGCGCAGTGCGCCCCTTGGCATCGGCCCCCAATGCCACATAGGGATTGCCCAGCTCGTCAAGGAACCCCAGCGCCTTGGCAGGCTCGTCCTTATAGTTGATCCCGTAGATCGGCACGCCTTCGTCGGCCAGCGCCTGAAGCTGCGGATGTTCGGCGCGGCAGGGCGCGCACCAGCTGGCCCAGTAGTTGACCAGTTTGACGCCGGGCTGGCGCAGCGTTTCATCGGTAAAGGCCGCGTCATCGCCAAGGGCGGTCAGCTCAACAGCCGGGGCCGGACGGCCGGTCAGCGCCGAGGGCAGCTCATCGGGGTTATCCCGCTGCATCCCGAAAAAGAACAGCGCCGCCAAAGCCGCAAATATCAGCGGCGGCAAAAAGACCAGCGGGGACAGTCCGGTTTTTTCAGACATTGCGCGTCCGCCGTTCCTCAAGCTTGGCCAGTTGCCGGCGCACCCGGACACCGCGCCACAGCGACAGCGTGATCAGCCCCGCCAGCAACAACAGCGTCACCCCATAGGCCGACAGAACGACGGCCGCGTATTTGCCCAGCTCTGGCATCATCCCATCCTTTCGCGTGCGATCAGCGCTTTCAGTCGCCGAACGCGTATCTCGGTGCGGGTCCGCATCAGAACCAATGTGACGAACAGCAGAACGAAGCCGGCAATCGATATCAGCAAGGGCACATAAAAGACATTTGCCACGTTTTCTTCGGCATCCAGCGACAGCGATGCGCCCTGATGCAGGCCCTGATTCCAGAAATTCACCGCATATCGGCTGAGCACGGCAAAGACCGACCCGACGATGCACAGGACCGAGGTCAGATCAGCCGCCGCATCGGGATTTTCGATGGCCTCCCACAGGGCGATGTAGCCCAGATAGAACAGGAACAGCACCAGAAACGCGGTCAGGCGCGGGTCCCATTCCCACCAGGTGCCCCACATCGGCTGGCCCCAGACGGCGCCGGTATACAGTGCGATCAAGGTCATCGTCATGCCAATCGGGGCCGCCGCCTTGGCCGCCAGCGCCGAAACGTGGTGCCGACGGATCAACCAGATCAGTGACGCGACCAGCATCATCATCCACGCGTTGATCGCCATAAGGGCAGACGGCACATGCAGATAGATGATCTTGACCGTCGATCCCTGACGGTAATCTTCGGGCGTAAAGAAAAAGCCCCAGATCAACCCGGTAAACAGCGTCAGCGCGGTCAGCACGGCAATCACCGGCAGAACCACCTGCGTGGTTTGCATGAACTTCGTCGGGTTTGCATATTCCCAGAGTGACATATCGGTTATCTAGGCCCTCGTTGTGTGTATCACAATTGAATAGTGCGTTACCGGCCTAACGCAAGTTGACACGCAGCGCCGCCGCTGCGGCAAACGGCAGCAAGGCGATGGTGGCCAGCGTGATCCCGGCCAGCATCAGCGCCGCGGCGGATGTGGCCAGCCCGTCAGCGCCGCGGCGCACCACTTCGGCCCCGAAGATCAGCGTTGGCACGTATAGCGGCAGCACCAGCAGCGACAGCAACAGCCCGCCGCGTTTCAGCCCCACGGTCAGCGCGGCGCCGAAGGTGCCGATCATCGACAGCGCGGGCGTGCCCAGCGACAGCGACAGCACCAGCCAGCCATAGCCCGATGCCTCAAGGTTCAGCAACAGCCCCAGCACCGGGGCGGCCAGCGTCAGCGGCAGGCCGGTGGTTACCCAATGGGCCGCCGCCTTCATCACGACCACCCCTTCCAGCGGCACCGGCGCGGTGGCCAGCAGATCCAGCGATCCATCCTCGAAATCCAGCGCGAATATCCGGTCCAGCGACAACAGGCAGGCCAGTAACGCGCCGACCCACAGGATGCCCGGCGCGATCGCCTGCAACAGGCTGCCTTCGGGGCCGACGCCAAAGGGCACCAGCACCGTCAGGATCAGGAAAAACGCCAGCCCCAGGCCAAAGCCGCCCCCGGCCCGCACCGCCAGAACCAGATCCCGTATCAAAAGCGCGATCATTCGAACGCCTCGTCAAAACCGGCCAGATCGCGGGGCACGGCCCGAAACGCACCGACGTCCAGCACATCCGCGGTGAACCCCAGATCGATATGTGTGGCCATCAGGGCCGAACCGCCCGTCGCCAGATGGGCCTGAACCGCCTGCCCGAACAGCGCGACCGAAGCCACGTCCAGCGACACCGTCGGTTCATCCAGCATCCAGATCGGGCGCCCGGTCACCAACAGCCGCGCCAGCCCCAGCCGGCGTTTCTGTCCCGCCGACAGGTTCTGCGCAGGCCGGTCGGCCAGATCGCGCAGGTTGAACTGGGTCAGCGCCGTCTCGATCCCTTCTGTGCCAAAGATGCGCGCCCAGAACGTCAGATTCTCGGCCACGCTCAGCGTGGCCTTCAGCCCGTCGGCGTGGGCGGCATAGGCGATGCTTTCGGGCGGCGCGCTGATCTGCCCGGCAAGGGCGGGCTGCAACCCGGCCAGCGTGCGCAGCAGCGTGGTCTTGCCACAGCCGTTCGGCCCCTGCAGCAACAGCGCCTGACCGGCGGCCAGCGTGAAACCGACGCCTTCCAGCACGGGCACGCCGCCACGGGCGCAGGCAAGATCGGATACGTCCAGCGTCATGAGGTTCCGCTTACCCCATTCGGCCGGGGCGGAAAAGCCGCTTATCCAACCGGCAACAGGGCTGCGGCAATGCGGCGCCCTTCGCTGAGCAGGACATTATAGGTGCGCGCGGCAGCCGGGCTGGCCATGATCTCGACCCCCAGCCCCGCGGTTTCCAGCACCTCGCGCAGATCGGCGGGGATATGCGCCACCTCGGGGCCGGTGCCGATGAACAGCACGTCAACCTCGCCCACCAGCGACAACAGCGCCTCCGGATCGTCATATCCCCCCCAGGGCGATACCCCCCCGGTCCAGACCAGTTGCGCGCCTTCATAGGCAACGCCGCCGACCCGAAAAAACCCGGGCCCGTAACCGTCGATCGGCGTGGCATCGCTAAAGGTGATTTCATTCAGGCGCATGGCGTTTTCCTAGCTCCAAATCGGCAGGCCGACAAGAACCGCACCGCCAATCACCGCATATCCCAGCCAGCGGAACAGGGTGGCGTGTTTCGGATCGAAACCGCGCTGGCCGATCAGCGTGCCCACCATATAGACCGGCGTGGCCAGCAGGCCCAGCCACATCACCGGCGTGGTGATCACCCCCATCAGCGCCAGCAGCGGGATCATGATGATGCCCGACAGGGTCAGGAAACACAGGGTATTGGCGCGGGTCACTGTCACATCGTCGCGGCCCGACAGGTTGAACAGGATGATCACCGGCCCCAGCAACCCGGTCGCGCCGCCGATCAGCCCAGCTGTGATGCCCAGCCCGGCCAGCGATTTCGGCGATGGTTCGACCGACCGGCGCCAGCCGAACATCATCGCCGCCAGGCTGATCGCGATCACGCCCGATATCAACCAGCGCAGCGGGGTGACATCCATGCTGCGCAAGACGAAAATACCCGGCACCAGCATCACGCAGGCCGGGATCAGCATGGTCAGCATACGTGGTTTGTCGGCGGCGCGCAGCGCGGGGGGCAACACGGTTCCCACCGATCCGATCGCGGTGATCGCCATCACCCCCACCGCCACCTGCGGCGGCACGAAGATGCTGGCCAGCGGGATGAAGATCAGGGCAGAGCCGAACCCGGCAAAGCCATAGACGATCCCCGCTAGCAGCTTGATCAACAGGATATAGATCAGGCCCTCGGTCAGAAACGCGAGGGCCAGACCCTCAGGCATCGACGTTGCCGAATTGGTTGCCGGTGGTGGCGTCGGATTTCGACCAGTCGCGTTTGACGCCCAGCATCAGCAACACGTTCGAGGCGACGAAGACCGACGAATAGGTCCCGACAACGACGCCCCAGATCATCGCGAAAACAAAGCCGCGGATCACATCGCCGCCCAGCACGAACAGCGAAATCAGCGCCAGCAAGGTGGTGACCGAGGTCATGACCGTCCGGCTGAGGGTTTCGTTGATCGACAGGTTCAGCACCTCTTTGAGGTCAAGTTTCTTGTATTTGCGCAGGTTTTCCCGCACCCGGTCGAAGACGACAACCGTATCGTTCAGCGAATAGCCGACGATGGTCAGCAAGGCCGCGATGATCGCCAGATCGAACTTGATCTGCAGGGCCGCAAAAATGCCGATGGTCAGCACGACGTCATGCACCAGCGCGGCCACCGCCCCCACCGAAAACTGCCATTCGAACCGCAGCCAGATATAGACCAGCACCGCCGCGATCGCCAGAACCACCGACAGAACCGCCGTCTGCACCAACTCGCCCGACACCTTTGGCCCGACGCTTTCGACCGAAGGGAAGGTGATCGACGGATCGACCGTCTGCAACGCGGCCTCGACCGCAAGGATGGTGTCGCCGGTCACGCTTTCCTGATCGTCCTGCGCCTGAATGCGGACCTGCGACACATGTTTGCCGGCCGCGAACGACGGATCGAAGACTTCGGATATGGTGACATCGCCAAGGTTCAGCGTAGCCAGCGCATCGCGGTACGCCCCCACATCGACCGAAGAGTTGCTTTCGGTGCGGATCGTGGTGCCGCCCTTGAAATCAATGCCGAAATTCAGCCCCAGCACGACAAAGGCGATCACCGACAGGACCATCGCCAAGGCCGATCCACCGAAGGTCAGCTTTGCGGTGCGGAAGAAATCCCATTTGGTGTTTTCGGGAACAAGCTTCAGTCTCATCTTATTCTCCTCACACTTCGATGGTCTTGGGACGGCGGCGTTCCATCCAGATCACGATGATCAGACGGGTCACGAAGATCGCGGTAAAGACCGAGGTCATGATGCCCAAGCCCAGTGTCACGGCAAAACCGCGCACCGGCCCCGAACCCATCATGAACAGGATCAGCGCGGTCAGGATGGTGGTGATATTGGCGTCGATAATCGCCGACAGCGCCTTTTCATAGCCCAGCTCGATGGCACGGGCCGGACCTTTGGCGGTGCGCAATTCCTCGCGTATCCGTTCGAACACCAGCACATTGGCGTCCACCGCCATGCCGATGGTCAGAACGATACCCGCGATGCCCGGCAGGGTCAGCGTGGCCCCGATCAACGACAACATGCCGAAGATCAGACCGACGTTGATGATCAGCGCGATATTGGCGATGATCCCGAACCAGCCATAACTCAGCGCCATGAAGATCAGCACCGCGGCAAAGGCCACGATACAGGCGATCTTGCCCGCATCGATGCTGTCCTGCCCCAGTTCGGGGCCGATGGTGCGTTCTTCCAGAAAGGTCAGTTCGGCGGGCAAAGCCCCGGCGCGCAGCAAAACCGCCAGTTCGGTGCTTTCATCGACCGAGAACCGGCCGGTGATGATGCCCGATCCACCCGCGATATGGCTTTGGATCGTGGGGGCGGAAATCACCTCTTCGTCCAGAACGATGGCAAAGGGCGACCCCACATTTTCCGCGGTGAAATCCCCGAATTTGCGCCCACCGGTCGGATTGAA
This sequence comes from uncultured Paracoccaceae bacterium, assembly GCA_947500775.1. Classification (GTDB taxonomy): domain Bacteria; phylum Pseudomonadota; class Alphaproteobacteria; order Rhodobacterales; family Rhodobacteraceae; genus CANMTD01. The sequence continues at coordinate 1,257,989 of CANMTD010000001.1, read as the reverse complement.
CCGGAAACTGACGGCGGGCCGCCCGTTCTGGTCGAAATCGGGCTGGGCATCCACCAGATCCTCGCCCGTTACCACCGGGGTTTTTTCAAGGATGTAAAACACGCCCTCTTCGTCGATCGAGGGATAGATCACCTGCCGCGCGTCGACACGTTGATCGCCGTTGCTGGTGCGCCCGACAACCGGGTGAAAGGTCAGCTGCGCGGTGGTGCCGATCAGCGCTTTCAACTCGGCCGCCGATCCGATGCCCGGCACCTGAATCAAGATACGGTCCTGGCCCTGCCGCTGGATGGTGGGTTCGCGGGTGCCGACCTCATCCACACGGCGGCGGATGATTTCCAGCGCCTGCTGGATGGTGCGGCTGTCGGTGGCCAGTTTTTCCGCCTCGGACAGGGTCACGATCACCTCGTCGCCTTCGCTGCGCACGTCGATGTCAGAGGACCCGACCCCGGTCAGCGTCACGATCGGGCGGGCCAGCGCACGGGTGGCCTGAACCGCCTGCGCGATGCCGTCGGGTTGCGAGATTCTGATCCGCAGTTCATCGGGCGGCGAAGGCTGGCGGCGGATCGTGCCGATGGTGGCGCGTTCGCTGCGCAGCGCATCGCGCACCTCGGTCCACATCCCGTCGATGCGGCTTTCGTAAACATCCTCGACCTGCACCTCGGCCAGCAGATGCGCGCCGCCGCGCAGGTCCAGCCCCAGGTTCACCAGCGACGTCGGCAACCAGCTGGGCCATGCATCCTGCATCGCGGTCAGCTCTGGTGTCGGGCCGGTCGCCTCGATCGCCTTGACGGCATCATTGTGGCCCTCGACACGGGAATAGAACGTGTTGGGCATGGCAAACAACAGGCCAAGGGCGCAAAGACCCCAGATCACGACCCGTTTCCAGAGGGGGATGTTCAGCATTTTGGGTCCGTTTACGCTTTTTCAGCCGGTTCGGTCTTGTTCAGCACCTGCGCGATGGTCGCCTGAACAACGCGGATTTTGACGCCCTCGGCGATTTCGACCTCGACCTCGCCGTCGTCCTTGACCTTGCTGACCTTGCCGATCACGCCGCCCTGGGTCACGATCTGATCGCCACGGCGCAGCGCGTCGACCATCGCCTTATGCTCTTTCATCTTTTTCTGCTGGGGCCGGATCAGCAGGAAATACATGATCGCAAAGATCAGGATCAGCGGCAGAAACTGGGCGAATGCCCCCGCGCCGCCGCCAGCGGCCTGAGCATAGGCAGGTGTAGCAAACATATGATCGTCCTTCGTGTTGCGCAGGACGCAGGCCTGCTTAAGAATTGGCGCGCACCCTATCTGTGGCCCGCGGGGTTGGCAAGGCGACCCGCCAAGGTATTGCGGGGTTACAAACACAGCCCGTCAAGCGCATATGGGGGATGCAGGCAGGCCCGTCAATTGACAAGGAGCATGAAGTGCATTCAGCGATAAAAAACAGTGCAGCGGCGGCGCTGTTTCTGGCCTTGTCGGCGCTGGCGGCTGCGGGGCAATCGGGGCGCACGCCCCTGCCCGACATCCTTAGCGATGCCGATCATGAAAACTGGCGCGCCATTGGCCGGATCAATGTCGGCGGGTTCCGGTCGAAATCGACCTGCACCGGCACATTGGTCGCCGTCGATCTGGTGCTGACGGCGGCCCATTGCGTGGTGGCGGGCACCGGCCTGCCCTACCCGCCCGAACAGGTGCACTTCGTGGCCGGCTGGCTGCGCGGCGGGTTTGTGGCGCACCGCACCGGCAGCGCGATCACCTTTCCGGGCGGCACCCCCGATGCCACCCCCGGACGCGGTCAGGATCTGGCGTTGATCCAGCTGGCCGAACCTGTGGCCGCGGATAAGGCCACCCCGGTTCCGCTGGGCTGGATGGGCGAGGCCGAGCCGCCCTTTTCCCTGATCGCCTATCGCCGCGACCGGCCCCATGCGCTGAGCAATCAGCCCGATTGCCACCCGCTTAGCAAAACCGACCAGATGCTGGGGCTGTCGTGCCCGGTGGTCTCGGGCAACTCGGGCGCGCCGGTGCTGGGCCGGATCAACGGGCAATGGCATGTTCTGGCCGTGATGTCGGCCAGCGTGAACCGCAGCCAGTGGATCAAATCGCTGGCGGTCATTCCGGATGCGGCCTTTCGCGCGCTGATCCCCGCCCCCGATTGACGCATTCCCGGTTCACATGCCCGCGCGACTGGGGCATATGGGGCGGACAGGTGCGTTCACTCAAGGATCAGACCCATGCACGACATCAAAACCATCCGCGAAAACCCGGCTGCGTTTGACGCGGCCCTGTCCCGGCGTGGCGGGGATGCGATGTCATCGGCGATTCTGGCGCTGGATACGGCGCGCCGCGAAAAAATTCTGGCCGCCGAAACCGCGCAGGCCGAACAGAACAAGGCGTCCAAATCCGTGGGTGCTGCCAAGGCCAGCGGCGACGAGGCCGAATTTGAACGGCTGCGCGCGCTGGTGGCCGAGAAGAAGGCCGAAGTCGCCAAGCTGAACGACGAGGCAAAGGCCGAAGACGCCAGGCTGACTGCCCTTTTGGCCGAAATTCCGAACCTGCCCTACGACGATGTGCCGGGTGGCGCCGACGAAGACGATAACGTCGAGGTCAACCGCTGGGGCACCCCCCGCGATTTCGCCTTTGCCCCGAAAGAGCATTTCGAGATTGCCGCTGTGATCCCCGGCATGGATTTCGAAACCGCCACCAAAATTTCCGGCAGCCGCTTTGTGATCCTGCAGGGTGCTGTGGCGCGGGTACACCGGGCGCTGGCGCAGTTCATGCTGGATGTGCATACCTCTGAAAACGGGCTGACCGAAACCATGACCCCGGTTCTGGTGCGCGACGAGGCGATGTATGGCACCGACAAACTGCCGAAATTCGGCGAGGACAGCTATCAGACCACCAACGGCTGGTGGCTGGTGCCGACCTCCGAGGTGCCGCTGACCTATTCGGTGGCGGGTGACGTGCTGGACGAAGCCGCCCTGCCGATCCGCCTGACCGCCCATACCCTGTGCTTCCGGTCCGAGGCGGGATCGGCGGGGCGCGATACCTCGGGGATGTTGCGTCAGCACCAGTTCGAAAAGGTCGAAATGGTGTCGATCACCCATCCCGATCAGTCCGACGCGGAACAGAAACGCATGCTGCGCTGTGCCGAGGATCTGCTGGAACGGCTGGAGGTCCCCTATCGCACCGTGGTGCTGTGCACCGGCGACATGGGCTTCGGCGCGCGCCGGACCTTTGATATCGAGGCCTGGTTGCCCGGTCAGAATGCGTATCGCGAAATCAGCTCGGTCTCGACCACCGGCGATTTTCAGGCGCGCCGCATGAACGCCCGGTTCAAACCGGCCAGCGGCGGCAAGCCCGAATTCGTGCACACGCTGAACGGATCGGGGCTGGCGGTGGGGCGCTGCCTGATCGCCGTGCTGGAAAACGGTCAGCAAGAGGATGGGTCGATCACCCTGCCCACCGCATTGCACCCGTGGCTGGGCGGCAAGACCCGGATCACGGCAGAGGGCGAACTGGTCTAAGCCGAAGGGCTGGCAATCTGCTGGCCAATTGGATTCAAGAGATCGCTGGTAGAGTGGCCAAGGTCCGGAGTGATCCCATGGCGCAGGCCATCAAAGTCGCGCCACATGCCTGAGCCCTGGCTCAGGCAGCGCCCGAACCGCCCCCACGGGGCGGGCGCTTCTCGCCCACCCCTCGGTTCGGGCGCGCCGGTTCCTTGTGGGGTGGAAGGGCAGCTATGTCCGCAACCCCGCCACCGATCAACGCGCTACCACGTTTTCTTCGGTGACGGTTTGTCCAGATGTTTGCGCAGACGCGACGGCGTCGATTTGGTTTTGCCCTTATAGGGGTTCTGATCCGCCTGCGACCGCATGTGGAACCGGATCGGGGTGCCGGGCATGTCGAAATGTTCGCGCAGCCCGTTGATCAGGTAACGGCGATAGCTTTCGGGCAGTTTTTCCGGATAGGAACACATGGCAACAAACCCCGGCGGGCGGGTTTTGACCTGCGTCATATAGCGGATCTTGATGCGGCGACCGCCCGGTGCGGGCGGCGGGTGCGCCTCGACCATCTCGCTTAGCCAGTTGTTCAGGCGGGCGGTGCTGATCCGGCGGTTCCAGACCTCATGCGCCCGCAGGATGGCGCCATGCAGCCGGTCCAGGCCACGCCCTGTCTTGGCCGAAACGGTGACCAGCGGCGCGCCTTTCAACTGCGGCAGAAGCCGCGCAAATTCTTCGCGCAGCTCTTTGAGTTTATCCTGTTTTTCGCCCTCAAGGTCCCATTTGTTGACGGCAACCACAACGGCGCGGCCTTCGCGTTCGGCCAGATCGGCGATGCGCAGGTCCTGTTGTTCAAAGGGAATTTCGACATCCAGCAGGACCACGACCACCTCGGCGAATTTCACCGCGCGCAGCCCGTCGGATACCGACAGCTTTTCCAGCTTTTCCTGCACCTTGGCCTTTTTGCGCATTCCGGCGGTATCCCAGATGCGCAGCGGCGTTCCCATCCAGTCGACCTGCGTGGAAATCGCATCGCGGGTGATCCCGGCCTCGGGGCCGGTCAGCAGCTTATCTTCGCCCAGTATCGCATTGATAAGCGTGGATTTTCCGGCATTCGGACGCCCCACTACGGCCACCTGCAGCGGGCGTTCCTTTGTCGGGACATGAACGTCGTCGTCATCCTCGGAGACATCGACATCGGTTTCGGGGGCGTCTGTTGCGGCGCGCTCGGCAAATTCATCGGCCAGCGGCATCAGCATCGAATAAAGTTCGTTCAGCCCTTCGCCATGTTCGGCAGACAGGCGCACGGGTTCGCCCAGCCCCAGACTAAATGCCTCGATCATCCCCGCATCCGCAGCGGCCCCTTCGGCCTTGTTCCCGGCAAGGATCACATGGGCCGACCGTTTGCGTAGAATCTCGGCAAAGACCTCGTCGGCGGGCAGAACCCCGGCGCGGGCGTCGATCATGAACAGGCAGACATCGGCCATATCGACCGCCCGTTCGGTCAGGCGCCGCATCCGGCCCTGCAGGCTTTCGTCGGTCGCCTCTTCCAGACCGGCGGTGTCGATCACGGTGAACCGCAGGTCGCCCAGCCGCGCCTCGCCTTCGCGCAGGTCACGGGTGACGCCCGGCTGGTCATCGACCAGGGCCAGACGTTTGCCAACCAGACGGTTGAACAGCGTGGATTTGCCCACATTCGGGCGGCCCACAATGGCGAGGGTAAAGCTCATGTTGCGCTCCAGAGCGGATATGAGCCGCAGATGCGACTCAGCGGAATGCGTGCAGTTGCCCGTTTGCCGTCACAATGTAAAGGGTGCGGCCTGCAACAACCGGGTTCGATGTTGCCCCGCCCGGCAGGTCCACGGTCGAAATCAGACGCCCGTCGACCGGGTCGAACGACCGGATCAACCCGTCATCCGAGGCAACGATCAGACGCCCGCCGGCCAGAACCGGGCCATAATGGGCAAAGACAGCTTTGTGGCGGCGGGTCTTTTCATTCACGAAATACGGCAGGTTGACGCCCCAGATGCGTTCGCCGGTTTCGGCGTCCAGCCGGACCAGCTCGCCCTGATCGGACACCAGAAACACCGATCCGCCCACAGGCCAGACCATGCTATAGGCGCCCTCTTCGGCGGTCCACAGGCGGGTGCCGCCCGCCGCCGACATCGCCACCACGCGCCCCGACTGGTTGCCCACATAGATCACGTCGCCGTCGATCACCGGGTCGCCGGTGATATCGGTGATGCGCGCGTAAACGCGTCCGCGCCGCTGGCCCGCAACCGATGCGCCCCAGACCCGTACGCCGCTTTTGCGCAATGTCGCCACCACTTCGGAAGACCCAAACGGGAAGACCGCCACACGGTCGCTGACCGCAGGGGCCGCCCCGCCGACCAGACCCGAGGGCGACGGTGTTCCGGGCAATTGCCACAAAACCCGGCCATCTTCGGCGCGGATCGCCCAGGCCCGGTTGTCGCGGCTGACCACATAGGCAATGCCGTCCTTGACCGCAGGGGCACCGGTGACGGCCGCATCTGTTTCCTGGGTCCAGCGCACTTCGCCGGTCGCGGGATCAAGCGCCACAAGCGCGCCGAACCCGGTGGTGGCGTAAAGCTGGCCGTCATCAATCGCCAGACCGCCGCCCGTCGCATCGTCACTGCGTTCGTTCGGCGGGGTCAGATCGCGCGACCACAGGGTTTTGCCGTCGGTGGTATGCGCCTTGACCGTGCTGCGGGAATCCAGCGTGTAAACGCGCCCACCCGCCACCACGGGATCGGCGGTCACGCGGTGTTTGCGGCTGTCCCCCGCCCCGATCGAGGTCGACCAGACCCGCGTCAATGTCGTGCCCAGCGCCGGATGCGTCACCTTGTGGGTCACGCTGCCGCCCTTTTGCGGCCAATCGGCCTGCACCACCTGCGCGGGCAATGAAATCGCCCGGCTGGCCGCTGGGGCCTCTTGCGCGGCGCCATCTTCGCCGGTGGCATCCTCGGCCGAGGTTGACAGCGAGTCGCGGACGTCGATCCGCGTCCCTTCAAGGATGACCTCGCGCTGGCTACAACTTGCCAGGACGGCAAGCAGCGCCAGACCTGTGATGCCTTGGGTTAATTTCACGACGATCCGTCCTTATTCCTACCGCAACTCTGCCAGGCAGCCCGACATCGCCATTGTTATGACGCGTCCGGGTCCCCACCAAGCGCAACAATCAACTGAGTGGCCCGCTGACGCAAGCCCACCGATGCCTCGGGGCTGCGCAGCACGGTCTGCAAATGCGCAAGCGCGGCCTCGGTGTTGTCGGCGTCAATCTCGATCATCGCCAGAACTTCCAGCGCGACGGGGCGAAACGGTTGCCCCGGTTCGGTCAGCGGTGTGATCGAGGCACGCCGCGCGTCAACCGGGCGCGTGTCCCCACCGGACAGCGCCAGTTTCAGCGTGGCAAGCTGGCGATACGCAGGCGGCAGCGCGGCATTGTCGGCAATCGCTGTAAGCTCGGCCACCAAGCCTGCGTTCTGATCTTCGCCCGTGCTTTCGCCAGCGGCCAGAAACCTGGCAACGGCCCCGGCCTCATCTGCGCGGGTAATTTCGGCCAATGCGGAAATCCGGGCCTCGGGCGCATCGCTTTCCAGCGCGGCCAGCATCCGGTCGCCCAAAGCCTGCGCCGCGTTTTCGGCCTGGGCCTTGCGCCATTCATTATAGGATGCGCCGCCAACGATCAGCACAACGGCCAGAATACCGATCCACCCATAGCGGCGAAACAGGTTAAACAGCCTGTCGCGACGGACCTCTTCGGTCACTTCTTCGATAAATCCGTCCGGATTGCTCATCAACCTCTCCCACACGCGTGTCGGCTCGTCTTACCGCACAGTCCAAGGGCTGCCAAGCCCCGGTCGTATGGGGCCCACACGCACGGGTTGCACCTTGGTGGAAGGCAATGTAATCTGAACTAAAGAGTTTAGAGTATTGTACGGCAAAGCCTACTTGTGATTGTAGGCGATCATGGCCACATAGCAGCAAACAAGAATTTGATCAGCCAGAGGTGCGTATGCGTATTGTCTCAATCCTGACTGCGGTCATAGTGAGCGCGGTCCTCTTTCTTCTGGTGATGGAACGTGATCGCGTGCTGTCCTTTGCCGGTCGGGATGCTGTCACATCCCCTGAATCCGACGCACAAAACAAGCCCGCCACGGATACCGCGACGACGGCCCCCTCATCGGAAACCGAGACTGTCAAACGCGTGTCGGTGGTCGTGCGCAGCTCTGTGGCGCAACCGGTCGAAGGCGCCGTTCTGCTGCGCGGCCGGACCGAAGCGGCCCGTCAGGTCGAGGTGCGCGCCGAAACATCGGGCACCGTCATCTCTGACCCGCTGCGCAAGGGCGCCTTTGTGAAGGCCGGACAGCCGCTGTGCGAAATCGATCCCGGCATCCGCCCCGCCAGCCTGAGCGAGGCCGAGGCGCGTCTGGCCGAGGCCAAGACCCGCGTACCCGAATCCGAGGCCCGGCTGGACGAGGCAATGGCCCGGCTGGAAGAGGCTGAAATCAACGACCGGGCGGCGCTGCGGCTGAAAGAAGACGGTTTTGCCACGGAAACCCGGGTGGCGGCCACCACCGCTGCGGTATCGGCGGCAAAGGCAAGCGTCCAAAGCGCCAAATCGGGGCTGGACAGCGCGCGCAGCGGCATCCGTTCCGCCGAAGCCGCGGTCGCCACCGTGAAAAAGGATATCGAACGGCTGACCATCAAGGCGCCCTTCGAAGGCCTGCTGGAAACCGACGGGGCCGAATTGGGATCGCTGCTGCAACCCGGCGGGCTGTGCGCCGTGGTGATCCAGTTGGACCCGATCAAACTGGTTGGCTTCGTGCCCGAAACCGATGTGGACAAGGTCACGCTTGGCACCATAGCCGGTGCCCGGCTTGCCTCGGGCCGCGTGGTGCAGGGGCCGGTCACCTTTCTGGGCCGGGCGGCGGACCCGACCACCCGGACCTTCCGGGTCGAGGCTGATATCGTAAATGTGGATCTGGCAATTCGCGACGGCCAGACCGCCGAGATTTCGATCTCGTCCGGCGATACGGTGGCGCATCTGTTACCGCAATCGTCCATGACGCTGGACGACGACGGGCAGATCGGCGTGCGGGTGGTTGATACAGACAGCCGGGCGCAATTCGTGCCGGTTGCGGTGATCCGCGACACCGCCAAGGGCATCTGGGTGACCGGCCTGCCGGAAACGGCAGAGGTGATCGTGGTCGGGCAGGAATTCGTCACCGACGGGGTGCCCGTCAAAGCCAGCTATCAGGAGCTTGGACAATGACCGGACTGGTAGATTGGGCCGCAGACCGGGCCCGAATGGTCCTGGCCTTTATCGTGCTGTCGCTTCTGGCGGGCGCGCTGGCCTATAGCAACCTACCCAAAGAAGGCGAGCCGGATATCGAAATTCCGGCTTTGTTCATTTCTGTCCCCTTCCCCGGTATTTCGGCTGAAGATGCCGAAAAGCTGTTGATCAAACCGATGGAGACCGAACTGTCCGATCTGGACGGTCTGAAGGAAATGAGCGCGACCGCCCAGGAAGGCTATGCCGGGCTGGCGCTGGAATTCGAATTCGGCTGGGACAAGACCAAGATTCTGGCCGATGTCCGCGACAAGATGAACACCGCCGAGGCGGATTTCCCCGACGGGGCCGAAAAATATTCGGTCAACGAGATCAACTTTTCCGAATTCCCGATCATCATCGTGAACCTGTCCGGCCCGGTGCCGGAACGCACGCTGCTGAAGGTCGCCAAAGACCTGCAGGACCGGCTTGAAGGGCTGGAACCGGTGCTGGAGGCCGGTCTGGCCGGGCACCGCGACGAAATGCTTGAGGTCGTGATCGACCCCCTGCGGCTGGAGGCATACAACGTCACCGCGGCCGAGCTGATCGGCGTGGTCCAGAACAACAACCAGCTGATCGCAGCGGGCGAAGTCGAAAGCGCGCAGGGCACGTTTTCGGTCAAAATCCCGTCATCCTTCGACAGCCCCGTGGATGTCTATAACCTACCGGTCAAAACCAATGGCGACCGGGTGGTCACGCTGGGCGATCTGGCCGAAATCCGCCTGACGTTCGAGGACCGCACCGGCACCGCCCGGTTCAACGGCGAAAACACCGTGGCCCTGCAGGTGGTCAAACGCAAAGGGTTCAACATCATCGACACCTCGAACCTGGTGCGGGCCGAGGTCGAGGCCGAACGCGCGGGTTGGCCGCTGGACCTGCAACAGGCGGTGACGGTGGGCACCTCGATGGATCAGTCGCGCACGGTGGATTCCATGGTGCGGCAGCTGGAAGGATCGGTCCTGACGGCGATTGCGCTGGTGATGATCGTGGTGCTGGCGTTTCTGGGCACCCGCTCGGCACTGTTGGTGGGCTTTGCGATCCCGACCTCGTTCCTGTTGTGCTTTGTCCTGCTGGGGCTGATGGACATCGCGATTTCCAATATCGTGATGTTCGGCCTGATCCTGGCGGTGGGCATGCTGGTCGATGGCGCGATCGTTGTCGTCGAATATGCCGACCGGCGAATTGCCGAAGGCACCGGCCCTATGCACGCCTTCACCGAGGCCGCCAAGCGCATGTTCTGGCCGATCGTCAGTTCGACCGCCACCACGCTCTGCGCGTTTCTGCCGATGCTGTTCTGGCCCGGCGTGCCGGGGCAGTTCATGGGGATGTTGCCGGTCACGCTGATCTTCGTTCTGTCGGCCTCGCTGGTGGTGGCGCTGATCTATCTGCCGGTCATGGGCGGGGTCGCGGGCCGGTTTTCGCGCATATTGGACCGCACCGCTGCGGTGCTGAAACCGCTGCCGTGGCTGGCGCGCGCCGCGATGGTGCCGGTCACCCTGTATATGGTGTTTCTGGGGGCGATGCAGATGCTGAACCCCGCCTATCTGCTGGCCGATGGCGCGGGGCGCTGGGGCGTCGCCCTTGGTGCGCTGTTGTTCTTTATCGGAGCCGCGGGCAGTTCCATCACCCTGACCGCCGCCCGGATCGAACGGCGGCGCAAACGCATCCGTGCGGGATACCGCCCGACCCTGTTCGGCAGGTTCATCCGCCTGATCGCGGGCAACCCGATCATGCCGCTTGTTACCATTGCTGCCGTGGCCGGTTTTGTCGCGCTGACCTTCATCACCTATGGCCAGAACAACAAGGGGATCGAATTCTTCGTCGAATCCGAACCCGAGCTGGCCATCGTCTATGTCCGCGCGCGGGGCAACCTGTCGCTGGAGGAAAAGGACACGCTGCTGAAACAGGCCGAAGCGATCGTGCTGACCCACCCGGCGGTCGAAAGCTCGTTTGCCTTTGCCGGATCGGGCGGGTTGGATCAGAACACCGGCGGGGCCGAGGCGCCGCTGGACACAATCGGACAGATCCAGTTCGAACTTCTGCCATGGGAGGACCGCAAGAACGATCCCGGCCTTGATGGCGACGTGGTGCTGAACGAGCTTGAGGCCGAACTGATCAAGCTGCCCGGCATCAAGACCGAGATTCTGTCGCAGGACCGGGGCCCGGCCTCGGCCAAGCCGGTGCACCTGCGGATCAAGGGCGACAACTGGGAAGATCTGCTGACGGCGACCGCGCTGGCCCGCGCCCAGTTCGAGGCAACCGAAGCCCTGACCGGGATCGAAGACACCAGCCCCCTGCCCGGCATCGACTGGCAGATCGACGTCGATGTCGAACAGGCCGGCCGTTACGGCGCCGATGTGGCAACCGTGGGCGGCATGGTGCAACTGGTCACCCGCGGGCTGTTGCTGGATACGATGCGCGTGCCCAGTTCCGACGAAGAAATCGACATCCGCGTGCGCCTGCCGGAAAAGGACCGTGTCCTGTCGACGCTGGACAGCCTGAAGGTGCGCACCCCCGACGGGCTGGTGCCGCTGTCCAACTTCATCTCGCGCACCCCGGTCAAGAAACTGGGCCGGATCACCCGTGTCGATTCCGAACGGTATTTCGACATCAAGGCAGGGGTGATGGATGGCCTGACAATCGGCAAGCTGATACCTTTGGATGAAAACGGTGATCCGGTCGAAGACGGCGCCGCGGACGTTGGCTTTGGATATGAAGTCGGCAAAGATGAGAAAGCTTCCGGAGCTCCCTTCAACTTGACAGTGACTGAAGTTCGCTCGGGTCCAGTCGGCTGGTTACTTGATACCATTTTCGGTAAGACGGTGCGCTATTATCACATCCCGCAGGCAGCAGCAGACATCAGCCTTGCAGAAGTAGAGTTGGCGATTGATTCACAAAAGGCAAAATTCCGGCTGGACGTCGTCAACCCCAACGAACGCATCGCCAAACTGACCAAATGGCTGGAAACCTCCCCCTTGCCTGCCGGGCTGACATGGGAATGGACCGGCGATCAGGAGGATGAGGCCGAAAGTCAGGCTTTTCTGTTAAAGGCTTTCATCGGCGCGCTGGGGCTGATGTTCATCATCCTGCTGGCGCAGTTCAACAGCTTCTACAATGCGGTTCTGGTTCTGCTGGCCGTGGTTCTGTCGACCACCGGCGTGCTGATCGGGATGCTGGTCATGGGCCAGCCGTTTTCGATCATCATGACCGGAACCGGCATCGTGGCCTTGGCCGGGATCGTGGTGAACAACAACATCGTTCTGATCGATACCTACCAGGAATACAGCCAGTACATGCCCAAGATCGAGGCGATCGTGCGCACCACCGAAACCCGTATCCGCCCGGTTCTGCTGACCACGGTCACCACCATGGCGGGGCTGGCGTCGATGATGTTCGGGCTGAGCTTCGATTTCATCGACGGCGGCTATTCCATCAACAGCCCGACCGCGCTGTGGTGGAAACAGCTGGCCACGGCGGTGGTTTTCGGTCTGGGTATCGCCACGATCCTGACGCTGATCTTCACGCCGTCGATGCTGGCGCTGCGGGTCTGGTTCTGGACCGGGGCCTATCGGTCGGCGGCGATTCTGAGCGCGCTGTCACTGGGCCGCGACAGCCGCGCCGCCCGCGACGGGGCCTTGCGCCGCGCCGCCCGTCAGCTGCGGTCGCCCGAAATCGTCTGGGATGATATCGACACCAATCCCGCCGCGCATAACGGATCAACCGAGACGCTGGAAAATACGCTGAACAAGGCCAAGCAGGCCCTTGAAAAGCGGGCAGAATCCAAGACGGCAAACCCCAAAACCCCGCCGCTGCGCGCGGCCGAATAACACCATCGCTAGCCCCTTCGGTGGCTGGCGGTGGCATGTTCAGGATCTCTGCACGTCTGTGCGGCATCGCACATGTATCACGCAAAACTTACCGAATGTGCATTGAAGCGCGGCACCCAAGCCCCCACTTCAGGCTCATGGGCAGCGGCGATTGTGCCGCTGACCCGCACGCTTGATGCCTGCATGCGCCCCACGCATTCCCCCAAACGCAGGCACCGGGCATGCGAAAGGGCGGACCTGATGGTCCGCCCTTTCCATATCCTGCACGACCATGTGACGTGTCTTTATTCTGCCGCGACGGCATCCTCTTCGCCCGCCTGCTGACGCTGCCACATGGCGGCATAGCGCCCGCCCCGGTCCAGCAGCGCCTGATGACGGCCCCGTTCGACGATCAGACCGTTTTCCAGCACGACAATCTCATCCGCATCGACGATGGTCGACAGGCGGTGCGCGATGGTGATCACGGTGCGGCCCTTGCCCATCGCGCTCAGCTCGCCCTGAATGCTGGCCTCGGTTTCGCTGTCCAGCGCCGAGGTCGCTTCGTCCAGCAACAGGATCGGCGGGTTTTTCAACAGGGTGCGGGCGATGCCCACCCGCTGTTTTTCCCCGCCCGACAGTTTCAGCCCGCGTTCGCCCACAGTGGTCTGATAGCAATCGGGCAAGGCGCTGATAAAGTCGTGGATGTTGGCCGCTGCTGCCGCGGCCTCAATCTCGGCACGGGAGGCTTCGGGGCGGCCATAGGCGATGTTGTACAGGATCGTATCGTTGAACAGCACCGTGTCCTGCGGCACCACGCCGATCTGCGCATGCAGGCTGGTTTGCGTCACATCGCGCACATCCTGCCCGTCGATCAGCAACGCGCCTTCTTTGACATCGTAAAACCGGAACAACAGCCGCCCGATGGTGGATTTGCCCGAACCGGATGGCCCGACAATCGCCACCGATCCACCCGCAGGCACCGACAGGCTGACGCCCTTCAGGATCGGGCGCGCGGGTTCATACCCAAAGGTGACATCGCGCAATTCCAGCGTGCCGCCTTTCACATTCAGAACCTTGGCACCCGGTTTGTCGGCAACCTCGGCGGGTTGCTCTAACAAATCGAACATTTCGCCCATATCGACCAGCGACTGCCGGATTTCGCGGTAAACCGTGCCCAGAAAGTTCAGCGGCATGGTGATCTGGATCATATAGGCGTTGACCATGACGAAATCGCCGACCGTCAACGCCCCGTTCTGCACGCCGACCGCCGCCATGACCATCACCGCCACCAGCCCGCCGGTGATAAAGACCGACTGGCCGAAATTCAGGAAGGCCAGCGAATACGAGGTTTTCAGCGCCGCCGCCTCATACCCCGCCATTGCGGCGTCATACCGGGCCGCTTCGCGCCCTTCGGCACCGAAATATTTGACGGTTTCGAAATTCAGCAGGCTGTCGATCGCCTTTTGGTTGGCGTCGGTGTCCTGATCATTCATTTCCTTGCGGATCTTGACCCGCCATTCGGTCACCTTGAAGGTGAACCAGACATAAAGCGCGATGGTCACCACCACCACGGCCAGATACCCGGCGCCAAAGACAAAGAAAAAGATCGCCGCGATCATCAGCAGTTCCAGCGCCAGCGGCCCGATGCTGAACAGCAGGAACCGCAACAGGAACTCGACCCCTTTGACGCCGCGCTCGATGATCCGGCTTAGCCCGCCGGTCTTGCGGGTGATGTGATAGCGCATCGACAGACGGTGAATATGGGTGAAGGTTTCCAGCGCCAGCGCCCGCAGCGCGCGCTGACCGACCTTGGCAAAAATCGCATCGCGCAATTGCTGAAATCCGACGTTCATCAGGCGCGCGACACCATATGCCACGGTCAGCCCGACGGCCCCGGCCGCCAGCATCCAGGCGGCACTTTGGCCATTGTCGCCGGTCAGCCCGTCCACCGCTGCCTTGTACAGAAACGGGGTGCCCACCGACACCACCTTTGACAGCACCAGCATCAACAGCGCCGCCACCACCCGCCGTTTGACCCAGGCCTGCCCATCGGGCCACAGATAGGGCCAGACCCTGCGGATCGTGCGCCAGCCGCTTTCACGTTGCTTTTGGGACAGATCAAGGGTGGTCGGGCGCATCGGTGGGCTTTCGCTGAGGATTTCGGGGCGTCAGTCAGATAGATACCTAGGGTGCCGCCCCCGGAATGACCAGCACCCTATTCCGGCGCGGGCACCGCAAAGACCTGTCCGGGGTAGATCAGATCGGGGTCCCTGATCTGTTCGCGGTTGGCCTCATACACCTTCACATAGAGCACGCCATCACCATAGCTTTCGCGCGCGATCCCCCAAAGGGTAAACCCGGGCTGCACCGTCACCACTGACACCTGCACCGGCGTGTTGGTTGCGGCCTGTGGGGCGGCTTTGGCCAGTTCGGCCACGGCTTCGCGTTTGAACGGCGTTTCATAGCGCGAGGTCACCTTGCCCGCACCATCCACCTGATCGGCGCGCAACGTATAGATGCCCGGCGCAACCGTATCGGATCGCGCCTGCCACTGCCCGTCGGCGGCGGCCTGAACCGTGCCCAGCAGATCGTTGTTCAGATACAGCCGCACGAAACTGCCGCTTTGCCCGCGACCGGCCAGAACCACCGTGCCGTCGGGTTCATAGGAAATCGATTCGACCACGACGGCCTGTTTCAGCACCGGATCGGCGGCGGCGGGGTTTTGCAGAACGCGCACCCCCTGCGCATCGGCCAGCAACACGGCGGGCGCCTTTGGCACCGCTGGCGCCGCATCATCCCCGGCAGGCGCAGGTGCGGCAGGCGCATCGACACCGGCCTGCGGCGCGGGCAAGGCCGGGTCATCCGGCGTGGCAGTGCTGGCGATATCGGTCGGCTCTGTACCGGTTGCAGGTTCCGGGGATGTCGTGGGTGTATTTGCGGCCACCGTCGGGGCAGCGGCAGTTGCGGGATCGGCAACGGGCCCTTCCACTGTTGCAGAGGTTTCGGCCTGCTCCTCCGGCGCGCCTGGCTTTGCCGTATCAGCCGGAGCATTCGCAACCGGCGCAGCGTTCTGGGCGTCCGGGGCCTGCGCGACTGTGCCCGCCTCGGGCGTCGCTTCTGCAATCACGATCGCGGGCGCCACGCCCTCGGGTGGTGTCGTCTCTGCGACAACCGGCGGCTCCTGCCCCTCTTGCGCTGCGGGGCTGGCGTTGGGTTCCAGCAGAACGGTCGCGCTGGACAGGACCTGCCGCCCGTCCTGCAAATCCATGACAAGGGCCAGCACCCGTGGATAGCTGCTGGGTTCCAGATCGAACAGAGCGACGAAATTGCCTTTCCGGTCGGCTTCGACCTCGGCCACATCGGTGCCCGCCACACGTACCCGGACCTTTGCACCGGGAACGCCCTGACCGGCCACCAGCGCATCGCCCTCGGGCGCGATCCGGACCACATCGAAGGTGGGCGCGGCGGGATCGTCAGCCGCAGGCTGATCCACGGGTGCCGCGGTTTCCGGCTGTGCCTGCGGGCGGGCAACCTCGGCAGGTTTGCCCGGTGTTGCAGGCTTTTGGGTTGCCGTTTCAGGCAGCTGGGCAACCGGCGCGGGCACAGGGGCCACCGTGTCGGGCGCCGCATCCTCGCCTGTTCCGAATTCCGTATAAGCCCAATAGCCACCGGCCGCTGCCGCAATAAGCGCCACCGCCGCGATCATTCCCTGACCGCCTGCCCAGCCCGTTGTCCAAATTCTCATCACCAAATCCCCTACGCGACCCATTCCCCAAGCCGCGCTTGTGGGACAATAGCAACACCGCTATCACGGGTCCAGAACCCTTGCCCGGAGTCCCCATATGCCCCTTCCCGCCCCCTCGATCTGTGTCTTTTGCGGCTCACGCGATGGTGTACGCCCCAGCTATGGCCAGGCGGCCGAGGCGATGGGCCATGCCATTGCGGGTGCGGGCTGGCGGCTGGTTTATGGCGCGGGCGATGTCGGCTTGATGGGCCGGGTCGCGCGCAGCGCGCAGGCCGCGGGCGGCGATACTTTCGGCGTGATCCCTGTGCATCTGTTCGATCTTGAGGTCGGTAAACGCGATCTGTCGACCTTTATCGTGACTGAAAACATGCATGAGCGCAAAAAGGTCATGTACATGAATTCGGACGCCATCGTGGTCATGCCCGGCGGGGCCGGATCGCTGGATGAGTTTTTCGAGGTCCTGACATGGCGGCAGCTGGGTCTGCATGAAAAACCGATCTATCTGCTGAACATCGACGACTATTGGGACCCGCTGACAGGATTGGTCGATCACGTCATCGATCAGGGATTCGCCGAATCCAGCATGACCGGTTTTTACAAATCGGTGCCGTCGGTCGACGTGTTGATGGCCGATCTGCGCGCCGCCCTGTCCTGACGCAGGCTTTCCCCGGAATACAGCGCCAGCGCCGTCCAGATCAGCGGAAAGGCCAACATGTGCCAGCCGGTGATCACCTCGCCAAAGGCCAGCGTCGCCACCAGAAACTGCAGGGTCGGGTTGATGTATTGCACCAGCCCGACGGTGGCCATGCTGACCCGCCGCGAGGCATAGGAAAACAGGATCAGCGGCCCGCCGGTCAGAACGCCCGAGGCCATCAGGATCAGGCTGTCGCCCAGATCGCGGCCAAAGGTGCCCAGGTTGCGGCCCACCAGCCCGGTCCAGCCCTGCGTATGCACGCCCCACAACCAGATCAGCGCCAGTGGCGCCAGCAACAGCACCTCGGTCGTGACCGATACCACGGGGCCCGCGGCGATGGATTTCTTGATCAGCCCGTAGAACCCGAATGTCACCGCCAGCGACAGCGAAATCCACGGCGCCACACCCAGCCCCCAGGTCAGGGTGATGACCGCCAGCGCCGCCAGCCCCACCGCCAGCCATTTCACCACGCTGAGCCGTTCGCGCAGGAACAGCGCCCCCAGCATCACGGCGACCAGCGGAAAGATGTAATACCCCAAGCTGGCCTGCACCGCGCGCCCGACCTGGATCGAATAGATGAACAGGAACCAGTTGGCCGAAATCAGCAATGCCGCCAGAAACACCGGCCCCAGAACCCGGCCCGACCGGAACAGGCGGGCGACCTCGCCCAGCCGCCCCTGAAACGCCAGAACCAGCCCGAAGAACACCAGCGACCACAGCGTCCGGTGGCACAGCACCTCTAGCGGCGGGACATGGGCGATCAGCTTGTAATACAGCGCCGACAGCCCCCAGATGCAGCAGGCCGCGCTCATCGCCAGAATACCTTTGCCCGCCTCGCTCATCCGACCTCACCGCTGATCTTTGCTTTGCGCCAGATGGATCACAGGCGCGCGGCGGCAACAAGCGCATTCGCACCGAACCGCCGCCCGCGGCTGTCGGCCAGTTCCCGCCGATAAAGGTTCTGAAAACACGCGACCGGCCAGTTGCACGCCAAACGGGTGTATATTGAACCGGCACGGCGCGAGTCGGGCTTATTTAAAAAAGACATTTTTAGCACGAAAAGGAGTTTACCGATGGTAGACAATTCCAAGGACGTTGAACTGCGTCACAACCTTAAGTTGCACCTTATCCAAAACCCGAATTACTTTGGCAACCTGTCAAAACTGGACCTGCCCGACCTGCCCAAAGCGGTCCTGAAAAAGATCGGCGACACGACATACGAAGAGCTGACCTGCCTGGGTTACAATCCCGAAACCGAGATTCTGACCGCGATTGTCGAGGTCAAACAGGGCAACGGCTATATGGGAGATCCCTGCGCAGGCGGATCGCGCGAATATGTCCGGTTCTATCTGGACTATGGCGATGGCACTTGGGTGGATCACGGCGCGGCCAGCTTTGCCAGCCACGATCTGGGGTTCGATCAGGACCTGTGCTATGCCGTTTCGATCAAGATCGACCCGAAAAAGCAAAGCTGCTGTGACCGCAAGCCGGTCCTGCCACGGGTGCGCGCGATCCTGTCGTGGAATGTCGAACCGCCTGCGAACCTGCCCGGCTATGTCCCGGTCTGGGGCAACCGTCTGGAACGCAACATCCAGATCGAGCCGCGCAATCCGATTTTCTGCTGGATCTTCGACAAGATCGAAGCGCCGGGCGTCGGCAAGATCGACCCTTCGGTTCTGAAAAAGATCAAGGATCTGGTGGTGCAGGACGGCCCAGCCCCGAAACCGGTGCCGCCCCTGGGGCAGTTGCTGGAAAAGCTGGATTACTCAGAGGAACTGGCGCCGATGCGGGCGGTGTTCCCGATGGTGGCGCAACTGGCCGCCGACAACAGCGACATCGCGGCATACGAGGCGTTGAAGGCCCTGAAACCGCTGAAAATCGACATCTCGAAATTCGACGATTTCATCCTGAAACCCAATTTCAACACCACCTATGAGGAACTGCATTGCGTCGGTCTGGATCGCGAACAGAACCTGTTGCACGGTGTTGTCGAAATCAAACGGCGGTCGGGCTATTCCGGCGACCTGTGCGAACAGGGATCGCGCGAATATATCGCCTTTTACCTCGATTTCGGGTCGGGCTGGGAATATCAGGGCACGACCTGGGTCGAAGTACATGATGTCGACGTGCCCGATGACGGGCTGTGGTATCAGGCGTCGCTGCCGGTCGATCTGGACGAACACCGAAAGAAATGGTGCGAAAGCGGGCGGGCGCGGATTCGCGGCATCCTGTCGTGGTCGACGCCGCCTGTCCCGAACCAACCCAACTTCATCCCCCATTGGGGCGACCGCGAAGATTGCTGGATCGAGGTGAAATCCCTGCCCAAGGGCATCACCCCCGGCATCGTCACGCCGTTCATCGAATCCATCGGGTCGATGCCCGTCGATCTGATCAACGGTGCGGGCTATGCCAGTGGCGCCAGCATCGGCGGCACCTTCACCGCCCGCCAAAGCCCCTTTGGCGGGGTGATCAACATGGCCGGGAAAATCGTGAACCCGCCATCCACCGCGCTAGAATACCGGATCATGGTCAAAGGCCCGTCCGATGCGATCCACAAACCCTGGACAAAATCCTTCAACGTCTGGGTCACCACGATCATCGGCGGCAGCACCAGTTCGGCCTCGGTCACGCAGACCGCGACCGGCGACTGGTTCGACTATATCCCGCGCACGGGTGCGGTGTTCAAAAGCGTGGCCGGCGACCTGCTGGCACCGTTTACCGCCGCCGAGGAAGGGCTTCATTCGGTCTATGTCCAGTTCCGCGAGGCAGGTGCCCCGCTGTTGCTGGCCACCAGCGGGATCGAGGAGTTCTTTGTCGACAACACCCGCCCCGCGGTCGATGTGGAAATCACCAGCGGTGATGGCAATTGCGGCAAGTTCCCGGTGGGCGAGGTCATCGTCGGCACCTATGCGATGTCCGATCTGCACAGCCACAGCCTGTCGCTCAGCGTGACACCGGCGGCCGAGGCATCGGGCGGGCATATGTTCATCACCACGGTGGTGCCGCCCGCGCCCTTCCCGGCCCCGCTGCCCGGTCCTTCGGCGTCGAACAGCCTGTCCCATGCGGCGCTGACGCTGACATCAGGCGGCGCCTCGGGCACGTGGGAGCTGGACACCACCGGCATGGACCCCTGCGGCTATAACGTCCGCATCCACGGGGTTGATCGCACGATTGTGAACAGCGGTTCGATCGGCTGGCACGCTTGGGATATCGAAGGGTTCTGTCTGGAATAGCCCCGACCAACGGATTCGGCGGCCCCGCGCGGGTCGCCGGATCTAGCCCGCGGTCGCCCGCAACAGACGTTTGCGGGCGGGCGGGATCGCCCCGATTTCCAGCCCGGTGAACACATGCAGCGTGTTCAGATCACGGTCCACCACCGCATGATCGCTGACCCAGCCCCCCATCAACAGATAGGTCCGCAGCAAGGGCGGCATACCCAGCAAGGCCCGCTTGGCATCGGGTTTGCGCAGGCGCAGTTTCTGGGCAAAGCGGAACACATTCGGCGCCTTGACCCGTGGCAGGAACCGCTTGGGCGCCAGATGCTTTTCTTTCAGCAGGGCGAATGCGTCCATATAGGCCTCGGCCTCGGTGCCTTTGAACGAGGAACAGCCAAACAGCATTTCCACGCCCTCATCGTCCACGAATTTGGTCATCGCCCCCCAGGCCACGCGCAGGATATCGGGATCTTTATAATCCGGATGGATGCAGAAGCGGCCCATTTCGACCATCGGCCCTTCGAAATCCGACAGGGCTGACAATTCGTAATACTGCGCCGAATAGCTTTGCCCGATATCGGCCCCGGTCCGCAGCGGCAACAGGCGGAAACAACAGACCAGCGCACCGGTTTTCACCTCTTCGACCAGCACGTGATGGCACAGGTTGTCGAATGTATCGGCATCCACGCCCGCAGCATCACCACCGCGAAACGTCAGCCCGCGCAGGTCTTGTGCCGCCGCGATATCGGCAGGCCCGTCCGCGATGCGGGCAACATACCGCCCTTTGCGCAATCCCCGCATGGCATAAGCCTCCTGATCCCTTGGCGTTTACCGTCTGCCGCCTAGATATGGTTCCGGGCGACATATCACACAAGATGTGACACTGTTTTGACAGAAGCGGAGGACCAATGTCAGAAAAAATCGTAAAATCCGACGCGGAATGGCGCACGGAACTGTCCGATCTGGCCTTCAAGGTCACGCGCAAACACGGCACCGAACGGGCGGGCACCCATGATAATTTCCCGAAAGAGCCGGGCATCTTCCGCTGCGTGTGCTGCGGGGCCGCGCTGTTCGGGCAGGATACGAAATTCGAAAGCGGCACCGGCTGGCCCAGTTTCTATGCGCCGCTGGACCCCGACATGGTCGGCGAATCGCAGGACAACAGCTGGTTCATGCGCCGGACTGAAGTGCATTGTAACCGCTGCGACGCCCATCTGGGCCATGTCTTTCCCGATGGGCCGCAGCCCACCGGATTAAGATATTGCCTGAATGGCGTCGCCCTGCGCTTTGACCCGGACGCGGCTTAGTTTCGGTCGGCCAGGGTCTGTGCCGGGTTGAAGTTGCCCAGGTTGCCCAGCAGCTGACGGATGAAGGTCAGACCCTTGATATTGTCGTCGGTCACCCGGCGGTTCAGCACGATGACATTGCCGTCTTCCAGCGTGAAACGCTCGATATTGCTGACCACACCGTCCTCGGCGAAGGATACCGCGACCACTTGGCGGTCCAGTTCTTCGGGGGCGAAATACAGGCGGGTCTGCCAGCGGCTGGACACGTAATACCATGCCCCGTCGCGCATCACGCCCGACGATGTGGGCGGCCCGATCACATCGGCAACAGTGTCGCGGGTATCAACGCCGACGGCCACCTCGGACAGGTCTTCTTCGGTGGGCGCATAGCCGTGATTGCGGTAGATTGGGGTACATCCTGCCAGTGCCGCCATCAGCGTCACGGCCAATGCCAGTTTCACAATCCCTGTCGATTTCGACATTCGCACCTCTTGCCATGCTGCAACGCGCCTCGTATCCGCTTACAGAAGGAATGCCGCAGGTTCAAGAATGGAACGCCGCCATGTCAGACAAGTCTCAGACCGATCACGCGCTGCGCCTGGCCGCTTTGCCCCCCGGCGACGCCTATGATTTTGCCCTGTCCCCCGATGCCGAGGCCCGCGCGGCCATCGCCACCGAACTGGAATTGCTGACGCTGCGCAAGCTGACCTTCAAGGGACAGATCCTGCCCGAGGGCAAACGCGACTGGCGGCTTGAGGGCACACTGGGCGCCACCGTGGTGCAGCCTTGCGTCGCGACGCTGGCCCCTGTCACCACCCGGATTGATGAAACCCTCATCCGTCGCTACATTGCCGATATGCCCGAGCCATCGGAAGGATCGGAAGAGGAGATTCCCGACGATGACACCATGGACCCCCTGCCCGATGTGCTGGACCTGAACGTGGTGATGATCGAAGCACTGGCGCTGGCACTGCCGCTGTATCCGCGTGCGGCGGATGCGGGGCTTGAACAGACAACATTCGCGGAACCTGGAACCGCGCCGCTGACCGACGATGATGTGAAACCCTTTGCCGCCCTTGCAAAGCTGAAAAACACCCTCAAAGATGAATAAAGAAATCGTGTCAGAAAACACTTGCGCCGCACCGAAATATGGGTATGTTCCCGGCCTCGTTTACACGTTGGGTAGGACGGCGCACCATACGGGTGCTCAGGTCGCTCACTCCCTAGAAATTAAGGGCAAATGCCCTGATAACACCGAGGTTGAGACATGGCTGTCCCTCAGAATAAGATCACGCGGTCCCGCCGCGGAAACCGTCGCTCGCATGATGCACTTGTTGCGGGCAACCCGGCTGAATGCCCGAACTGCGGCGAGCTTAAGCGCCCGCATCACGTCTGTGCGGCCTGCGGCCACTACGACGACCGCGAGGTTGTCGCGCGCGCCGACGAGATCGATCTGGACGAAGAAGACGCAGCGTAAACGGCGGGCTGGGGCGCGCATCATCCGATGACCGCACATCAAGACCAGCTTACCAAACCCGCCCCGTGCACCGTTATCTCGGTGGACGCCATGGGCGGAGATCGTGGGCCGGCGGCTGTTGTCGCCGGCATTGCGCGTTCTGCTGACAAGAATCCCGATATCCGGTTCATTCTGCACGGCCCCGAAGACGCGCTGGCCAAACTGGTCGCGAAACGTCGCGGGCTGGCGGACATCTGCGAAATTCGCGATGCGCCGGGCGTGGTCACGATGGGCGAAAAGCCCAGCCACGTGATGCGTCACGGCAAGGGCACGTCGATGTGGTCGGCGATTGAATCGGTGCGCGATGGCGATGCCACCGTCTGCGTGTCCTGTGGCAATACCGGCGCGCTGATGGCGCTGAGCATGGTGCGCCTGCGCAAGGTGCCCGGCGTGAATCGCCCGGCCATCGCCTGTCTGTGGCCATCGCGCAGCGCGCATGGTTTCAACGTGATGCTGGATGTGGGCGCCGATATCCGCGCCGATGAACACGATCTGCTGCAATATGCGCTGATGGGCGCCTCTTATGCGCGCAACGGGCTGGACATCGCCCGCCCCCGCATCGGGCTGCTGAATGTCGGCACCGAGGAACACAAGGGCCGGGCCGAGCTGAAGGCCGCCCATGACATGATCAACGAAGCCGCGAAGCAGAATGATTTCGAATTCGTGGGCTTTGTCGAAGGCGGCGATATCCCGTCGGAAAAGGTCGATGTGATCGTGACGGACGGGTTCACCGGCAATGTGGCGCTGAAAACTGCCGAAGGCACCGCCAAGCTGATCAGTGAATTGCTGCGCGCGGCCTTCAAATACTCGCCCCTGTCGCGGATTGCCGCCCTTCTGGCCTATACCTCGCTGCGGCGCCTGTCCAAGCGGATCGATCCGCGCCGGGTGAACGGCGGCGTCTTTCTGGGCCTGAACGGCACGGTCGTCAAATCGCACGGATCGGCCGATGCCACCGGCGTATCGGCGGCGGTCAAGCTGGCATTTCAACTGGCGCAATCCGGTTTCACCGAAAGACTGGCAGCACGGGTTGCATCCTCCAACCCGCCGCGCCAAGATACCATCCAATACAAGGCCAACAGCGGTAAATCAGAATGACAATACGGGCCGTGGTTAGGGGCGTCGGGCATTATCTTCCTACACGGGTGGTTCCCAATTCCGAGTTCGAGACGTTTCTGGAAACCAGCGATGAATGGATTCGGGCGCGATCAGGCATTGAACGACGGCATTTCGCAGCCGAGGGGGAAAACACCTCGGATCTGGCGGTAAAGGCCGCGCAGGCCGCTTTGGCCGATGCCGGGATCGAGGCCGACACAATCGATGCGATCATCCTGGCGACCTCGACCGCCGATCAGACCTTTCCCGCCGCCGCGACCATCGTGCAGGACCGGCTGGGCATGACCAAAGGCTTTGCCTTTGACGTTCAGGCCGTCTGTGCCGGGTTCATCTTTGCGCTGAGCAACGCCAACGCGCTGATCGTTTCGGGGCAGGCAAAACGGGTGCTGGTGATCGGCGCGGAAACCTTCAGCCGCCTGATGGACTGGACCGACCGCGCCACCTGCGTGCTGTTCGGCGATGGTGCTGGCGCGCTGGTGCTGGAGGCCGAAACCGGCGCCGGCACCACCGATGACCGTGGCATTCTGGCGACCGATCTGAATTCGGACGGGCGGTACCGCGATCTTCTGTATGTCGATGGCGGCGTGTCCACCGGCACCACCGGCCATCTGCGGATGGAAGGCAAAGAGGTGTTCCGCCACGCGGTGGAAAAGCTGGCCTCGACCGCCCATACCGCGTTGGACAAGGTCGATCTGACCGGTGCGGATATCGACTGGATCGTGCCGCATCAGGCCAATCTGCGCATCATTAAGGCCACCGCCCAGCGGATGCAGGTGCCGATGGACCGGGTGATCGTGACCGTGCAGGATCACGGCAATACTTCGGCTGCATCGATTCCCTTGGCCCTGTCGGTCGGCAAGGCGCGCGGACAGCTGAAAACCGGCGATCTGGTGGTGACCGAGGCCATCGGCGGCGGTCTGGCCTGGGGGTCGGTGGTTTTACGCTGGTAAAAACACGCGCAAACAGTGCTGTCCAAGTCCTTGATATTGACTCGGATTTTCTTTTCTCCCTATGCTAGCTTTTAAAGCGGAAGCAAGGGGACGGATATGGGCGGCAAGACCTTAACACGCATGGATCTGAGCGAAGCTGTATTTCGCGAGGTGGGCTTGTCCCGAAATGAATCGGCTTTGCTGGTCGAAAGCGTTCTGGCGCATATGTCCGACGCACTGGTGTCTGGCGAATCCGTCAAGATATCGTCCTTTGGCACCTTCAGCGTGCGCGACAAAGCCGCCCGCGTTGGCCGCAATCCCAAGACCGGCGAAGAGGTTCCCATTCACCCCCGCCGCGTGCTGACCTTCCGGCCCTCGCATCTGATGAAGGATCGTGTCGCCGCAGGGAACAAGGGATAATTCCCCGATATGGAAAAGTCGCCTGACGCCTTCCGCACCATCAGCGAGGTGTCCGAGTGGCTGGAAACCCCGGCCCATGTCCTAAGATTTTGGGAAAGTCGTTTCACCCAGGTCAAACCGGTGAAACGCGCAGGCGGACGCCGGTATTACCGGCCGGCCGACATGATGCTGTTGGGCGGTATCAAAAAGCTGTTGCATGAAGATGGGCTGACCATCCGGGGCGTCCAGAAAATACTGCGCGAACAGGGGGTTAAATATGTATCCTCGCTGTCCCCCGAGGTATCGTCCGGCCCTGTGATCAATGGCGTTGCGGAACCGGCACCGGATCGGCCACGCATCGAAACACCCGCCCCCGAGGCCCCCGCCGTCGACGAAGCCCCGATGATCGAAGAGGTCGAACCCGAGGCGGTGCAAAGCACGGTTGTGTCCCTGATACCGGTTGAGCCCGAGGCGCCCGAACCCATCGCCCCAGAGGAACCCACGCCCGAACCCGACATTGCGGCTGAGGACGAACCGGAGTTGACCACAACCTTCGCCCCCACCGAGCCCCCGGTTCCGGAACCTGTTGTTGATCTGATCCCGGACCATCACCCCGGCGACACCGATCAGACCGAACTGGATCTGGATGCGCCCCCTGCCCCGGAACCAGAGCCCGAACCGGAACCCGCGCCGGAACCAGAGATCGTGCCGCTGGGCGTCGACCTGCCGCAAGACGATCCCGACGACCACATGCAGTCCGACGAACCGCAACCGGTCCCCCTGCGCGCCCGGCTGCAAGATGGCGCCGTGCGCCGTCATCTGCATCAGAATCACCGCCCCGAGCTGATCACGGCGATGGGCCGTCTGATCGCTTTGCAGAAACGTATGTCCGGCAGTGAATGATCCTGACAAGAAGTTCCGGATTGCGTCTTGCCCCCGCCCGCAAAACTGCTATGAAACGCCTCACGTCGGGCTATGGCGCAGCCTGGTAGCGCGTCCGTCTGGGGGACGGAAGGTCGCAGGTTCGAGTCCTGCTAGCCCGACCAACATCAAAACCGCCCGCAGCCCCAGTGGCGGCGGGCGGTTTGTTTTTGAGGAGCAACCATGACAGGCACCGGCGTTCTACCCGCGCAACAGATCGAGGCGATGATCGATCGGGGCGAAATCAGCGCCCAGCCCGCCGTGATTGCCGCCCAGGTCCAGCCCGCGTCACTGGATTTGCGTCTGGGCAGCATGGCCTACCGCGTCCGCGCCTCGTTCCTGACCGGCGAAGGTAACAGCGTGGCCGACCGGCTTGCGGAATTCGAAATGCACCGGATCGACCTGACCGATGGCGCGGTTCTGGAAAAGGGCTGCGTCTATGTCGTGCCCCTGATGGAAACGCTGAACCTGCCCGACGGGGTGCAGGCCGTCGCCAATGCCAAAAGCTCGACCGGGCGGCTGGATCTGCTGACCCGCACGATCACCGATGGCGGCGAAGAATTCGACCGAATCCCCACCGGGTATTCCGGCCCGCTTTACGCCGAGATTTGCCCGCGCAGTTTCAGTGTGCTGGTCCGTCCCGGCATGCGGTTGAACCAGATCAGGTTCCGCCGCGGCCAATCCATTCTGACCGACGCGGAACTGACCGCCCTGCATGACAGCGACCGGCTGGTCACAGGGCCCGCCGTCATTTCCGAAGGTCTGGGCTTTTCCGTCGATCTGCGCCCGGCCAAGGGCGATCTGGTCGGCTATCGCGCCAAACCCCACACCGGGCTGATCGATCTGGACAGGATCGGCCATTACGATCCGGCGGAATTCTGGGAACCGATCCACACAAGCGACGGGCGGATCATTCTGGACCCCGGCGCCTTCTATATTCTGGTCAGCCGCGAAGCGGTGCACATCCCCCCCGATTACGCCGCCGAAATGGCGCCTTATCTGGCGATGGTCGGGGAATTCCGGGTGCATTACGCGGGCTTCTTCGATCCCGGTTTCGGCCATGCCGCCGCTGGCGGCACCGGCGCGCGCGGCGTGCTGGAAGTGCGCTGTCACGAGGCGCCTTTTGTTCTGGAACACGGGCAGGTCGTCGGACGGCTGGTCTATGAACGCATGGCCGAACACCCCGCCCAGCTTTACGGTGTTGGTATTGCTTCGAATTATCAGGGTCAGGGGCTGAAGCTCAGCAAACATTTCCGCACGACGGATGGCTGACTGAACAGGCAAACCGCCAGCCCCGCCGGTTTTCTACCTTTTGGACGGAAAAACGGTCACATCCACATCCCATTGCTGCATAAAATTTAGGCAAACCCGGCAAAATCGAACAGAGATGCATCTGAAATGTCTCTATTGCATCGCGTTCCGTCGTATTTGCCTGCTCAAACTTCCCAAGACTCACTTCAGCCGCTTTTTTAAGCATCGCGCAACGGGTCAATTTCTGCTGCGAAAAAGTGTGCGGTGGCGATCCTACTTGGCAGTTCGTCACCACCGCACGGGGTGCAACAAAATGCTGCGCTGCAAGTATAGGGGGGCCCGCGGAGTGTTCAATTCCCGTTTTCCATACGTGCGGAATTCCACGCAGCATCCAATAAGACGGATGAACACGAATGACCATTTTAAAGAAAACCATTGTCGGCGCGACTGTGGCGTCCAGCCTGTTCGGGGCGACGGCCTGGGCGGCTGACGACACCATCAAGGTGGGCGTGCTGCATTCGCTGTCGGGCACGATGGCAATTTCCGAAACCACGTTGAAAGACACCGTACTGATGCTGATCGACGAACAGAACGCCAAGGGCGGCGTTCTGGGCAAACAGCTTGAGGCGGTCGTCGTCGATCCCGCATCCGACTGGCCGCTGTTCGCCGAAAAGGCGCGCGAGCTTTTGACCGTCGACAAGGTGGACGTGATGTTCGGCTGCTGGACATCGGTCAGCCGCAAATCGGTGCTGCCGGTGATCGAAGAGCTGAACGGCCTGCTGTTCTATCCGGTGCAGTATGAGGGCGAAGAAAGCTCCAAGAACGTATTTTACACCGGTGCCGCGCCGAACCAACAGGCGATCCCGGCGACCGATTACTTTCTGGATGAACTGGGCGTCGAAAAATTCGCGCTGCTGGGCACCGACTATGTCTATCCGCGCACGACCAACAACATTCTGGAAAGCTATCTGGCCTCTAAAGGTGTCGCCGCTGACGATATCTTTGTGAACTACACGCCGTTCGGTCATTCCGACTGGTCCAAGATCGTGGCCGATGTGGTCGCCCTGGGCGCTGACGGCAAAAAGGTCGGCGTGATTTCGACCATCAACGGCGATGCCAACATCGGGTTCTACAAAGAACTGGCCGCGGCTGGCATTTCCGCCGATGACATCCCCGTCGTCGCCTTTTCGGTCGGCGAAGAAGAGCTGTCCGGTCTGGACACCACCAACCTTGTCGGCCATCTGGCGGCGTGGAACTATTTCGAATCCGCGGACGCCGAACCCAACACCGCCTTTGTCGAAGCGTGGAAGGCCCGCATGGGCGAAGATCGCGTGACCAACGACCCGATGGAGGCCACCTATATCGGCTTCAACATGTGGGTGAACGCGGTCGAAGCGGCCGGCACCACCGATGTTGATCCGGTCACCGACGCGATGGTCGGTCAGAAGTTCCCGAACCTGTCGGGCGGCACCGCCGAAATGCTGTCGAACCACCACCTGACCAAACCGGTTCTGATCGGTGAAATTCAGGACGACGGTCAGTTCGACATCATCAGCCAGACCTCGGAAGTTCCGGGTGATGCATGGACCGATTTCCTGCCGGAATCTGCGGTTCTGACATCGGATTGGAAAGGCCTTGGCTGCGGTATGTACAACACCGAAACCAAAAGCTGCGTTCAGCTTGGCTCTAATTACTAAGATCGCTCACAGAACGTCCGGAGGGGGCACTTGCCCCCTCCGCCTTATTTGCAGGCAAGCATGATTCATAGAACATTTGCATTGATCGCAGCGCTGATCCTGATGACGGTATCGGCGCTGGCGCAGGACAGTGCCATCCAATCGCTTCTTCAGACGCACCGCGAAACGATCGAGCAAAGCTCGCGCAAGACCATCGGGCCCGTGATCACCGCATTGGCCACCAGCGGCCTGCCCTCGGCGCAGACCGTTCTGGAAAAATGGCAAGCCAAGGACATGTGGCAGCGCAAAGCCGACGGCCAGTTCTTCTATGCCGAAAAGATCGACAGCAAGACCTATGAACTGTTTGATTTCGAAACGAATTCCTCGGTTGAAAAGGCGGCCAAATCCGACCTTAAGCAACTGAAACCCAACAGCGGCATTCGCGCGTTGATCGGCACGGCGCTGGTCCAGTTTCAACTGATGGACCCCGATCCGGTCAAACGGCACGACGCGCTGATTTCAATCGAGCGGGACCCGGAACCGGCGCATCTGGAACCATTGCGCGCCGCGATTGCGGGCGAGCAAGACGCCGCATTGCTGGCCAAGAAACAGCGGCTGGAACGCCTGCTGACCGCCCGCTACGATGCGGCGTCCGAGGCACGGGTGGCGGCCATAAATTCGTTTGCCGATGATCTGGGCGTGGACGCCCGCGCCATGCTGAACCCGTTGGTGCAGACCAAACGCAGGGTGGTGGCGGGCGATGTGCCCGCTGATCTGAACATCGCCCGCAGGCTGACCCCCGGCGGCGACGATCTGACCGGGGACGCGGCCTATGCGATGCTGGTCGATGCCGGGCTGGCCCCAGCCAAGATCGATGCGGCGGACATCAAGACCACGCTGGCGGCAAATATCGTGGATGGAACGGTCGGCGGCGTGCCGGTGGCTGAACTGGACGACATGGCCGGGCGGGACCGCGCCTATGCCGCGCTGGTCGCGGGCGGGCTGGCCCAGCCGACCCCGACCGAGGCGCAGATCGGCGCCGCCCTTTCCGCCCACAGCTTTTTCGACGCCTATGCCGAGGCTGACCCGGCGGTAACGCAGGCCGCAGAACAGGCGCTGCGGTCGATCGGCACCAAGGTCGCCGTCAATCAGTTTCTGGACCTGTCGCTGGACGCAATCTCGCTGGCCTCGATCTATTTTCTGGCGGCCATCGGGCTGGCCATCACCTTTGGCGTCATGGGGGTGATCAACATGGCCCATGGCGAGTTCATCATGATGGGCGCCTATACCGGCTATGTGGTGCAACAGGTGATCCCCGATTACACGGTGTCGATCATCGTGGCGATCCCGCTGGCCTTTGCGGTGACCTTCGCCGCCGGTGTCGCGATGGAGCGGCTGGTGATCCGTTGGCTGTATAACCGGCCGCTGGAAACCCTGCTGGCCACCTTCGGCATTTCCATCGCCCTGCAACAGATCGCCAAGAACATCTTCGGCACGCAGGCGCGGCCGCTGACCTCACCCGGTTGGCTGGACGGGGCCTGGGTGCTGAACGACGTGGTGTCGATCAGCTATATCCGCATTGCGATCTTCGTGCTGGCGCTGATCTTTCTGGCGGTGTTCCTGTTCATCATGAAACGCACGCGGCTGGGTCTGGAAACCCGCGCGGTGACGCAGAACCCGCGCATGGCGGCCTCGATGGGGATCAACCCCGACCGGGTGAACATGCTGACCTTCGGGCTGGGGTCCGGCATCGCGGGGGTGGCGGGCGTGGCCATCGGGCTGTTCGCCAAGGTGACCTCCGAACTGGGGTCCGATTACATCGTGCAATCCTTCATGACCGTCGTGGTCGGCGGTGTCGGCAATATCTGGGGCACGCTGGCGGGGGCCGCGATGATCGGGTTCCTGCAAAAGGGGATCGAATGGATGAACCCCAGCAACACGCTGGCGGCGCAGACCTATATGATCGTGTTCATCATCATCTTCATTCAATTCCGGCCACGGGGCATCATCGCCCTGCGCGGCCGTGCGGCGGGGGATTAAGACCATGCAGCGCAGTTTCCTGTTCCGCACGCCTTCGACCCTGATCTTTCTGGGGGCGCTGGCCCTGTTCACCATCGCCGTGACGCTGTTGTCCGATGCCTTTGGCGCCGGGGTCATATCAACCAGTTTCGTCAAGACGCTGGGCAAGACCCTGTGCCTGTGCCTGATCGCGGTGGCGATGGATCTGGTCTGGGGCTATTGCGGCATCCTGAGCCTTGGGCATTTCGCCTTTTTCGGGCTTGGCGGCTACATGATCGGCATGTGGCTGATGTACGAACGGACCAAGGACATCGTCACCGCCTCGATGGCGCAGGCCGATATCCCCCCCACCCCGCAAGAGGTGATCGATGCCATCGGCACCCAGATTTTCGGGGTGGTGGGCAGCAGCGAATTTCCCCTGGTCTGGGCCTTTGCCGACAGCCTGTTCCTGCAACTGGCGCTGGTGGTGCTGGTGCCGGGCGTGCTGGCGCTGGTGTTTGGCTGGCTGGCGTTTCGCAGCCGGGTCACGGGCGTTTACCTGTCGATCCTGACACAGGCGATGACGCTGGCGCTGGCGCTGTATCTGTTTCAGAACGACAGCGGATTGCGCGGCAACAACGGGTTGTCGGGGTTGCAGAACCTGCCCGGTGCCGGGGACATCCCGCAAAGCGTCATGTCGATCTGGTTCCTCTGGGCCTCGGCGCTGGCGCTGGGTCTGGGCTATCTGCTGGCGGCCTGGGTCGTGTCGGGCAAGCTGGGATCGGTCATTCGCGGCATCCGCGACGATGAGGCGCGGGTGCGGTTTCTGGGCTATTCGGTCGAAGGGTACAAGCTGTTCATCTTCGTGCTGACGGCCGTGATCGCTGGCATCGCAGGGGCGCTGTATTATCCGCAGGCGGGCATCGTGAACCCGGCTGAAATTGCGCCCATCGCGTCGATCTATCTGGCGGTCTGGGTGGCGATCGGCGGGCGCGGACGGCTGTATGGCGCGGTGATCGGCGCGGGCTTCGTATCGCTGATTTCGACATGGTTCACCGGCGGTCAGGCCCCCGACCTGCCGCTGGGGTTCTACACGATCAAATGGGTGGACTGGTGGCAGGTGGTGCTGGGCCTGTCGTTCGTCATGGTCACGCTGTTCGCGCCCAAGGGCATCGGCGGGGTGTTCGACCTGATCACCGGGCAACGCGCGCCGGAACGGCACGGCGCCGATCTGGGCCCCGACAAGGGATCGTTGCAGGAACAGGAGGCCCTGAAATGAGCACTTTGCTGGAGGTCTCGGGCGTTTCGGTCTCATTCGACGGGTTCAAGGCGATCAACAACCTGTCATTCCAGATCGGCAAGGCCGAACTGCGGGCGATCATCGGACCAAACGGCGCGGGCAAGACCACCTTCATGGATATCGTAACCGGCAAGACCCGCCCGGATGAGGGGCGCGTCATCTGGGGCGACAAATCCGTGTCCCTGCTGAAAATGAACGAAGCCCAGATCGCCCGCGCCGGGGTTGGCCGGAAATTCCAGCGCCCCACGGTGTTCGAGGATCAGTCGGTCTTCGACAACCTGCTGCTGGCGCTGAAGAAAGACCGCGGCCCGCTGGCGGTTCTGCTGTATCGCCGGACGGCGGGGGATCGCGAAAAGGTCGAACAACTGGCGGATGAAATCGGGCTGGCCGATCACCTGTCCCGCAAATCGGGCGAGCTGTCGCATGGGCAGAAACAATGGCTGGAAATCGGGATGTTGCTGGCGCAGGAACCCCGCCTGCTGCTGGTCGATGAACCGGCCGCCGGCATGACACTGGCCGAACGCGAACACACCACCGCCCTGCTGGTCGAGGCTGCCAAGACCCGCGCGGTGGTGGTGGTCGAACATGACATGGAATTCGTGCGCCGCCTGAACTGCAAGGTCACGGTCCTGCACGAAGGCTCGGTCCTGGCCGAGGGCAGCCTGGACCATGTCACCAAAAATCAGGACGTCATCGACGTCTATCTGGGGCGCTGAGATGCTGAAAATTGACGATCTGACTTTGCACTATGGCAGTTCGCAGATCCTGCACGGGATATCGATGCAGGCGGATGTGGGGCAAGTGACCTGCGTGATGGGCACCAATGGCGTCGGCAAGACCAGCCTGCTGAAGGCGATATCGGGCACGCATCCGCGATCCGGCGGCCAGATCGCGCTGAACGGCGAAGCTTTGGGCACCCTGCCCGCCAGCACGCTGGCCAAGAAAGGCGTCGGATATGTGCCGCAGGGGCGCGATATCTTTCCGCTGCTCAGCGTGACGGAAAACCTGGAAACCGGCTATGCCTGCCTGCCCCGCTCCGAACACCGGGTCCCGGACGAGATTTACGAGTTGTTTCCGGTGCTGAAAGAGATGCGCAATCGCCGGGGTGGCGATCTGTCGGGCGGGCAGCAACAGCAACTGGCCATCGCCCGCGCGATCATCACCAGACCCAAACTGCTGCTGCTGGATGAACCGACCGAAGGCATCCAGCCCAACATCATCCAACAGATCGGCCGGGTCATCGAATATCTGCGCGATCAGGGCGAGATGGCGATTGTTCTGGTCGAACAGTATTTCGAATTCGCCTATGGGCTGGCCGATCAGTTCGTGGTGCTGCGGCGGGGCGAGGTTCTGACCTCGGGGCGCAAGGCCGACATCCCGAAACAGGATCTGATCGCCGCCGTATCGGTTTAGCGGATGATTAAAGATAGTGCATATGCGCAAATATCGACCATAACTTAGCCTAAATCGGCGGCTTTTGCCGCCCAATACGACCAGTTTCTTTGCATCGCCAAAACTGCATGGCACCGAAGGGACACGATTATCGGAGCGGACCATCAACAGCGCAACGCTCATATCCCCCCCGCCTGCCCGACAGGCGCAACCCCGAGCCATCGGAACCCTGCGCGTGTCCAGCAAAGCCCTGGGGGCGGCGTCGGGGCTGGACGATCTGCGATCCTCGGGCGCGTTGAAAATGCTGTTCCCGCGCTGCGGAGCGGAACGCGTGACCGGCGTCATGGTCAACACCGCAGGCGGGGTCACCGGTGGCGACCGCCTGAACATCGCGGCCACCGCGGGCGCGGACAGCAGGTTGACGCTGACCTCGCAGGCCGCCGAACGGATATACCGCGCCCAACCCGGTGAGGTCGGGCAGATTTCCACCCGCCTGCAGCTGCACGACGGCGCGCGGCTGGACTGGTTGCCACAGGAAACCATCCTGTTCGACAGATCGGCCCTGAACCGCAGCTTGCAGATCGACATGGCCGGGGATGCCACGGCCCTGATCGTCGAGCCGCTGGTCTTTGGCCGCGCCGCGATGGGCGAAACCGTGTCGGACGCGGCTCTGCATGACCGAATTCACCTGCGCCGCGATGGCAAATTGATCTTTGCCGATACGCTGCACCTGAGCGGCGATGTTCAGGCCCATCTGACCCGCCCGGCCGTGGCCGCAGGCGCCGGAGCGATGGCTGGTATCCTCTTTGCCGGACCGCAGGCCGAGACCCATCTGGCCCCGTTACGCGCGCTGATGCCGCCCACCGGCGGGGTCAGCCTGATCCGCCCCGGCCTGTTGTTTGCCCGGCTGCTGGCCCCCGACAGTTTCGTTTTGCGCCAGACACTTGTGCCGGTTCTGACCCGGCTGAATGGCGGCGCCCTGCCCCGAACATGGATGTTGTAAGATGCAATTGACCCCCCGTGAAAAAGACAAACTGCTGATCGCCATGGCCGCCGAGGTCGCGCGCAAGCGGCTGGCGCGCGGCGTCAAGCTGAACCACCCCGAAGCGATCGCCCTGATCACCGATGTGGTTGTCGAAGGCGCGCGCGATGGCCGCTCGGTCGCCGATATGATGCAGGCGGGCGCGCAGGTCGTGACCCGCGACAACTGTATGCCCGGCGTGCCCGAAATGATCCACGAGGTTCAGGTCGAAGCCACCTTTCCCGATGGCACCAAACTAGTCACCGTCCACAACCCGATCCGCTAGGAGACCCGACAGATGAAACTGTTCCTGCCCCTGATCACCGCCCTTGCCGCAACCGCCGGCCCCGCGCTGGCGCATCCCGGCATTCACACGCATCCGCATGGCGCGGAAATCTGGTTGCCGCTGGTGCTGGGCCTTGTGGCCTTTGGCGTGACCGCTGGCGTGGCGTGGATGCGGAAATGATCCCGGGCGAACTGTTCCCCGCCGCCGGCGATCTGACGCTGAATGCGGATGCCGCCGCGATCACCCTGATGGTGGCCAATACCGGCGACCGCCCGGTGCAGGTCGGCAGCCATTACCATTTCGCCGAAACCAACCCCGCGCTGGAGTTTGACCGCGCCGCCGCCCATGGCACGCGGCTGGACATCGCCGCAGGCACCGCCGTGCGGTTCGAGCCGGGCCAACGGCGCGAGGTGCAGCTGATCCCGCTGTCGGGCGCGCGGCGCGTGTTCGGCTTCAATCAAGCCGTGATGGGGGACCTCTGATGCCCGTTCAAATCTCACGCCCCGATTATGCCGCCATGTTCGGCCCCACCACCGGCGACCGGCTGCGGCTGGCCGATACCGATCTGATCATCGAGGTCGAACGCGACCTGACCACCTATGGCGAAGAGGTGAAATTCGGCGGTGGCAAGGTGATCCGCGACGGCATGGGCCAGTCGCAGGCCACCCGCGCCGCGGGCGCCGTCGATACGGTCATCACCAATGCGCTGATCGTCGATCATACCGGCATCTACAAGGCCGATGTCGGGCTGCGCGACGGGCTGATTCACAAGATCGGCAAGGCGGGCAATCCCGACACGCAGCCGGGCGTCGATATCATCATCGGACCGGGGACCGAGGCGATTGCCGGTGAGGGCAAGATCCTGACCGCAGGCGGTTTTGACAGCCATATCCATTTCATCTGCCCGCAACAGATCGAAGATGCGCTGCATTCCGGCGTGACCACGATGCTGGGCGGCGGCACCGGGCCCGCGCATGGCACGCTGGCCACGACCTGCACGGCGGGGCCCTGGCACATCGGGCGGATGTTGCAGGCGCTGGACGCCTTTCCGATGAATTTCGGCCTGTCGGGCAAGGGCAACGCCAGCCAGCCCGACGCGCTGGTCGAAATGGTCAACGGCGGGGCCTGCGCGCTGAAGCTGCACGAAGACTGGGGCACCACCCCCGCCGCCATCGATTGCTGCCTGTCAGTGGCCGATGACATGGACGTTCAGGTGATGATCCACACCGACACCCTGAACGAAAGCGGTTTCGTCGAACACACCGTCGCCGCGATGAAGGGGCGCACGATCCATGCGTTCCACACCGAAGGCGCGGGCGGCGGCCACGCCCCCGACATCATCAAAATCTGTGGCGAGGCGCATGTCCTGCCCTCCTCCACCAACCCGACGCGGCCTTTCACGGTCAATACGGTGGACGAACATCTGGACATGCTGATGGTTTGTCACCACCTGGACAAATCCATCCCCGAAGACGTGGCCTTTGCCGAAAGCCGCATCCGGCGCGAAACCATCGCCGCCGAGGATATCCTGCACGACATGGGCGCCTTCAGCATCATCGCCAGCGACAGCCAGGCGATGGGCCGCGTGGGCGAGGTGCTGATCCGCACCTGGCAAACCGCCGACAAGATGAAAAAGCAACGCGGGCGGCTGGCTGATGAAACCGGCGAAAACGACAATCTGCGCGTCCGCCGCTATATCGCCAAATATACGATCAACCCGGCCATCGCCCATGGGATGAGCCGCCATATCGGCAGCATCGAAGAAGGCAAACGCGCCGATCTGGTGCTGTGGAACCCGGCGTTTTTCGGGGTGAAACCGGAAATGGTCCTGATGGCCGGCACCATTGTCTGCGCCCAGATGGGCGACCCGAACGCCAGCATCCCGACCCCGCAGCCGGTCTATTCCCGCCCGATGTTCGGGGCGTTTGGCCGGTCCGTCGAACGTTCGGCGGTGCTGTTCGTCAGCGGGGCGGCTCAGGCCAATGGGATCGGCGCGACCCTGGGTCTGGCCAAAGACACGGTTGCGGTCGAAAACACCCGCGATATCGGCAAATCCGACCTGTTGCTGAACGATGCCCTGCCGGAAATCGAGGTGAACCCCGAAACCTATGAGGTGCGGGCCGATGGCGAATTGCTGACCTGTGAACCGGCCGAGGTTCTGCCGATGGCGCAACGCTATTTCATGTACTGAAGGGGCCGGAATGAGCTTGCCGAACTGTCACGACATCCGAACCCGCGGCCATTGGACCGGGGCCGCGGACCAATGCACGCTGACCTATGACGAACGATTCTTGCGCCGCAAACGGCTGACCACGGCCGATGGCGCCGATTTTCTGGTGGACCTGCCGCAGACCACATCGCTGAACCAGGGCGACGCTTTCGCGCTGAGCGATGGCCGCCTGATCGAAGTGGTCGCCGCCGATGAGGATTTGCTGGAAATCACCGGCCCCGATCTGGTGCGGCTGGCCTGGCATATCGGCAACCGCCACATGCCCTGTCAGATCGAAGCCGCCCGGCTGTTGATCCAGCGCGATCATGTCATTCAGGACATGCTGCAGAAACTGGGCGCGACCCTGCGCGAGGTATCGGAACCCTTCACCCCCGAAGGCGGCGCCTATGGCCACGGGCGCACCCATTCCCATGCCCACTGACGCCCTGCCGCACGAGGCGTTGCTGACGCTGACCCAATGGCTGTCGCCGGGGTATCCGGTCGGGGCCTTCAGCTATAGCCACGGGCTGGAATGGGCGGTCGAGGTGGGCGATGTGCGCAGCGCATCCGATCTGTCCGACTGGCTGTCGAGCGTACTGGAACATGGCGCGGGGCTAAGCGACGCGATGCTGCTGACCGCCGCCCACCGCGCCGATGACGATCCCGCGCTGGCCGAGGTTGCGGAACTGGCCGAGGCGCTGGCGCCCTCTGCCGAACGGGCGCTGGAAACCCTGAAACAGGGCGCGGCCTTTGCCCGGACCACCCGCGATGTGTGGGGTATGGACCTGCCGGATATGGCCTATCCGGTGGCGGTGGGCCGCGCCGCGCGGTT
The DNA here is from genome assembly GCA_947500775.1 of uncultured Paracoccaceae bacterium. GTDB lineage: Bacteria > Pseudomonadota > Alphaproteobacteria > Rhodobacterales > Rhodobacteraceae > CANMTD01. Next base: position 1,219,554 of record CANMTD010000001.1, on the reverse strand, counting down.
GCAGGGCATTCCGCTGCGCCCCACGGCCACGCTTTATCTGCACAGTCTTGCCGCCAATCTGGTCTCTGCCGGTATCCGTCTTGTGCCGCTGGGCCAGACTGAGGGGCAAACTTGCCTGTCCCGGCTTACGCCGCTTTGCCAGCGGGTCGCGCAAGAGGCTATCGCCCGCCCTCTGGACCTTATTGCCAGCAGCTGCGTTCTGGCCGATATCGCCTCGATGAAACACGAAACCCAATACAGCAGGATTTTCCGGTCATGACCTCCCCTAACGGCCCGTTGCGGATCGGCATCGGCGGCCCCGTCGGTGCGGGCAAAACCACGTTGACGGCGGCCCTGTGCCGGGCGCTGCGCGAAGAATATTCCGTCGGCGTCATCACCAACGACATCTATACGCAGGAAGATGCCGAGGCCCTGATGCGGCTGCAGGCCCTGCCCGACGACCGTATCATCGGCGTGGAAACCGGCGGCTGCCCGCATACCGCGATCCGCGAAGATGCCTCGATCAACCTGGCCGCCGTGGCCGACCTGACCCGCCGCCACCCCGATCTGGACCTGGTACTGATCGAATCCGGCGGGGACAACCTGTCGGCGACCTTCAGCCCGGAACTGGCCGATCTGACGCTTTACGTGATCGACGTCGCCGCGGGCGAAGAGATCCCGCGCAAAGGCGGCCCCGCGATCACCAAGTCGGATATTCTGGTCATCAACAAAACCGATCTTGCGCCCCATGTCGGCGCCTCGCTTGAGGTGATGGAGCGGGACGCGACGAAAATGCGCGGCGACCGCCCGTTCGTTTTTTCCGCGTTGAAATCGGCAAAAGGTGTGCCCGAGATCGTGGCGCTTATCCGCGACATCGGCGGATTGAGCTAACCATATACATTAATGTCGAACGGCAACATACTGTTATAGAAGTTTAATCAAAACCTCCCAATCCGGCGTGTCAGCCGGGAGGCCTGTTTGGCGCGCTTGGCGGTCTGCCGGGCCTGTTTGGCCTGATTGCGTTCTTCTGGCGACAGCTCGTTGTTGGGTTTACCGCCACGCGACATATGATCGATGCCCTTGTTGATACCAGTGTGCACCAGCCGGTTGATCACCTGCCGGATCACCATATTAATCAAACTGTTGATATTCATTACGCGGTCTCCTGTCAGGATTCGTCTTCGAACATATCACTTTGATCTTCGGCCGCCTCGCGTTCTTCCTCGGTTTCCAGACCGGTGCCGGGGGGCGGCCGGTTTTCCAACAGGCCGGCGGCGCGCAGTTCTTTCAGCCCGGGCAGATCGCGCGCGCTTTCCAGACCGAAGTGATCCAGAAACCCCTGCGTCACCACATAGGTCACCGGGCGGCCCGGGGTCATCCGACGGCGGCCAAAGCGGATCCATTCCAGTTCCAGCAACTGATCGACTGTCCCGCGCGACACTGATACGCCGCGGATCTCTTCGATCTCGGCGCGGGTCACGGGCTGATGATAGGCCACGATCGCCAGCGTTTCGATGGCCGCACGCGACAGTTTGCGCACCTCGACCGTTTCTTTCTGCATCAGAAAGCCCAGATCGGCGGCGGTGCGGATCACCCAGGCCTCGCCCACCCGCATGACCGTCACACCGCGCCCGTCATAGCGTTTGCGCAGATGGACCAGCGCCTCGGCCGCGTCGCAGCCGTGGGGCATGCGGGCGTTCAGTTCGGCCACGGTGACCGGATCGGCCGAGGCAAACAGGATCGCCTCGACCATCCGTTCCTGTTCGGCCATCGGCGGGGCTTCGAACAGGCTTTCTTCCAGGGCCTCAGTCATGAGTGTCTTTCTTTCGGATCTGAATGGGGGCGAAGGTGTCGCCCTGTCGCAATTCGATGGCACCGCGTTTGGCCAGTTCCAGCGTGGCGGCAAAGGTCGCGGCCGTGGCCGAACGGCGGCGCACCGGGTCGATTTCCCAGCCTTCGGGCAAGTAGCTGATCAATTCGGTCCAGTCGCCCGCAAATCCGATCAGCCCGCGCATCCGGTCCAGCGCCTGTTCCATCGTGAAGACGGAATCGCGATCCATGACAAAGGGCCGGAATTCATCCTTGGTGCGTATCCGCGCATAGCCCTGCATCAGGTCCAGCAGGGTGGCGGTATAGGTGACGCGCCGGATGCGTTCGACGTTTTCGGGAATGCCGCGGGCAAAGAAATTGCGCCCCAACTGATCCCGCGCCATCAGCTTGGCGGCGGATTTGCGCATCGCCTCCAGCCGTTCCAGCTGAAACGCCAGATGCGCGGCCAGTTCTTCGCCCGAGGGGCCTTCGTCGCTGGGATCGGGGGGCAGCAGCAGCCGGGATTTCAGAAACGCCAGCCACGCCGCCATCACCAGATAATCCGCCGCCAGTTCCAGCCGCAGCTTTTTGGCGCGTTCGACAAAGGCCAGATATTGTTCGGCCAGCTGCAGGACCGAGATTTTGCGCAGATCGACCTTCTGGGTGCGCGACAGGGTCAGCAACAGGTCAAGCGGGCCTTCGAAACCGTCGACATCGACGATCAGCGCCTCGGCCGCCAGCCGCGCTTCGACGTCGTCCTCTTCGAAGTCAAATTCACCTTCAGCCATCGGCCCGCCCTTCTACAAGGGTCATAAGCTCGGCCTCGGCCGCGCCGATGTCAACCAGATCGGGGGTTTCCCGGCAAGACAGCGCCGCCGCCGCGCGCAGCGCCTCGGGGTCGCTGAAGCTGCCCGCGTGGCCTGCGACCACCTGCATTTCGGCCAGATCGCCGTTGCAATGCAGCACCGCATCACAGCCCGCAGCGCGCGCGCCTGTGCAGCGCGCCGCCAGATCGCCCGACAGCGCCTGCATTGAAATATCGTCGCTCATCAGAAAGCCCTGAAATCCGATCTCACCCCGGATCATCCCGATGACTCTGGACGAAAAGGTGGCGGGGTTTTCGGGGTCCAGCGCGTCATAGACGATATGGCTGGTCATGGCGAAGGGCAGATCGTTCAACGCCCGGAAAGGGACGAAATCCCGCGCCCTCAGATCGTCCAGCGACAGGCCGACCTGCGGCAGATCGTGATGGCTGTCCACCTGCGCCGCGCCGTGGCCGGGGATGTGTTTCATCACCGACAGCACGCCGCCGGCGGTCTGACCATCGACCACGGCGCGGGCCAGCCGGGCGACGGTATCGGGATCGTCGCTGTAACAGCGGTTGCGCAAGAACGGATGCGTTTCGGGCCGCGCCACATCACAGGTCGGGGTGCAGTTCACGTCGATCCCGACAGCGTGCAGTTCCGCCGCGATCAGCCGGGCGCGCAGATACATCGCGCGCGCGGCGGCGGCCGGGCCTGCGGCCTGCGTCTGATCCAGCGGCGGCAGGTATTGCCGCCAGTGCGGCGGCCCCATGCGTTGCACCCGCCCGCCTTCCTGATCGATCAGGATCGGCGCGTCCCGGCCCAGCGTGCTGCGCAGGTCGCCGGTCAGGCGGCGCAGTTGATCGGGATCTTCGACGTTGCGGGCAAACAGGATAAAGCCAAAGGGCTGTGCCTCGGCGAAAAAGCGGCGCTCCTCCGGGCCAAGCGCCGGACCGGCGCAGCCCAGAATGTATGCGCCTGCCCTCACCGTGCGACCACCGGGATGCACAGGGCATCTTCGGCGGTCAGGGCGGCGCAGAACCGCCGCGCGTCGGCGATGTCGCCAAAGCCGGTGGCGCGCAGCCGGTAGAAGGTGCGCCCGCCGCTTTCGGCGGCCTGCACCATGCGCTGCTTGCCTTCCATGAAGCTGGCGAAGCGCCCGCTGAGCCGTTGCCATTCGGCGCGGGCCACTTCGGGGCTGTCAAAGGCGCCCAGCTGCACCAGATTGGTGCCCGCCGCGACAGATGCCGGTTCAACCTCGGCCGGTTTGGGGGCGGTATGGGCGGCGGCAACTGCGGCCAGCGCGGCCTTGGCGGCCAGATCGCCTTCGGGGCGGGGTTGCGGGCGCAACGACCGGCTAAGCCCCGGCACGCTGGCGGGAATGATCTTGGGGGTGGCTGTTGCCTCGGCAGGTTCAAGCGGCGCCAGGGGTTCCACGCCATCGGTGATCTGATCAGCCATCGCCAAGGCCGCGGCCACCGGATCGGGGGCCGTGATTTCCTGGCTCAGCCGTGCGGCGACCACGGTTTCGGTTTCTTCAAGGGGCGCGGGTTCATCCGCCTCGACCGAGGGGGTAAGTTCGGTGGTTTCCCGCGCAAGGGGACGCAGTTCGGACAGGGGTTGATCCTCATCGCTCAGCTCGACCGGGCGCGGCGCCAGCACCAGACGGTCGGCGGGCGCCTCTGCCCCCCCGTCCGAGGCGACGCGGTTCACCGCCAGCCCCTGATGTTCAGCCTGCTGTCCGCCCGGATTGTCGGGGGCGACCCGCATCGGGCCTTCCAGCGCGCGCACCACCGGCACGCCGGTCACATCGCGCATGGTCAACTTATAGCCCCAGACCGCCAAACCGGCGATCAGCGCGACCGAGGTCAGCGCCCCGGCCCAGTTCACCACGTTTTGAAAACGCCCGCCGCCCTGCGACGCGGGTCCGTCATCGAACTCATCAAAATCGATATCCGCCATACTGCCTCACTGCCCGCTGGCGGCCTGTTTTTGAACGCCGCCCGGTATTTTTGCCTGTCTCGGGCCCCGGGCGGTGTCGGCTTTTTAGCGCATTTCTTCGACCGGGGTTACGCCCAGAATACCAAGACCGGCGGAAATAACAACGGCCACGGCCCGCGCCAGGGCAATTTTCGCCTGACTGGTGGCGGCGTCATCCTCTTGAATAAAGCGCAGACCGGCCAATTCGTTGCCCCGGTTCCACAGGCCATGCAGGTCCGACGCCAGATCATACAGGTAAAACGCAACCCGGTGCGGTTCGTGGGTCCGCGCGGCGATCTCTACCAGACGCGGCCATTCGGCCAGTTTGCGCGCCACGTTCAATTCGGCCTCGTGATCCAGCTTTGCCAGATCGGCGGCGGTCAGCGTGGCGTCGTCCACGGCGATCCCCGCCTCGGCGGCCTTGCGCAGCACCGAACAGACCCGCGCATGGGCGTATTGCACATAGAAAACCGGGTTGTCCTTGGACTGTTCCAGCACCTTGTCAAAGTCGAAATCCAGCGGCGCGTCATTCTTGCGCGTCAGCATGTGGAACCGGGTCACGTCGGGGCCGACCTGATCGACCACATCGCTCAGCAACACGAAGGTGCCGGCCCGTTTCGACATTTTGAACGGTTCGCCGTTCTTGAACAGTTTGACCAGCTGGGTCAGCTTGATGTCGCAATCGACCTTGCCGTCCGACAGCGCCGAAACCGCCGCTTTCATCCGTTTGACATAGCCGCCATGATCGGCGCCGAACACATCAATAATAGTGTCGAAGCCCCTGGAAACCTTATCATAATGATAGGCGATATCCGGCGCGAAATAGGTCCATGCGCCGTCGGATTTCTGGATCGGGCGGTCCACGTCGTCGCCATGCGCGGTCGACCGGAACAGCATCTGTTCGCGGGGTTCCCAATCTTCGGGCACCTTGCCCTTGGGCGGCTCCAGCGTGCCGCGATAGATCAGCCCCTTGCCGCTCAGGTCTTCGATCGCCGCTTCGATCTTGCCGGTGCCGTACAGCGATTTCTCGCTATAGAACACGTCCATCTCGACGCCCAACGCGGCCAGATCGGACCGGATCAGATCCATCATCGCCTTGGTGGAAAACTCGCGCACCTCTTGCAGCCAGAACTGTTCGCCCTTGCCGACAAAGGCATCGCCGACCTTGGCCTTCAGCGCCTCGCCCACCGGGATCAGGTAATCGCCGGGATAGGTCCCGTCCTCGAACGCGACCTTTTGCCCGTGCGCTTCGAGATAGCGCAGGTAAACCGAGCGCGCCAGAACATCGACCTGCGCGCCGCCGTCGTTGATGTAATATTCACGCGTCACCTCATAGCCCGCGTAATCCAGCAGGCTGGCCAAGGCATCGCCGAACACGGCGCCCCGGGTGTGGCCCACATGCAGCGGGCCGGTGGGGTTGGCGCTGACGTATTCGACGTTCACGCGGTTGCCCTGCCCCATGGCAGAACGGCCGAAGGCGGTGCCCCCCTGCAGCACGGCGTGGATCACGCCCTGCCAGACATCCGCCGACAGGCGCAGGTTCAAGAACCCCGGCCCAGCAACCTCGGCCACGGTCACGCGCGGGTCGGCGGCCAGTTTGGCGGCCAGCGCCTCGGCGATGTCGCGGGGTTTCATCGCCGCCGGTTTGGCCAGCACCATCGCGGCGTTGGTGGCCATATCGCCATGGGCGGCGTCGCGCGGCGGTTCAACCGCCACATTGGCGTAGTCCAGCCCCGGCGGCAGCGCGCCTTCGGCCACCATCGCGTTCAGGCTGTCAACGACCAGCCCGCGGAGTTCTGTGAATAGGTTCATTTTTCGGCCATCCGTCTAGGTCAGGGGCGGTTTACCACGGGCAAACCGGGCGTCAATGCCCTGTGGCACGCTCCTGCCCGTTGCTTTCGGGCGGCACCATCGCCACCACCCGGGCACCGGGACCGGCACGCGGGCTGTCGCTTTCGCAGATCAGGCGCAATCCGCCCGCCTCGGACAGTTGTGCCAGAATGATGCCTTCGGGGTGGGTTTCGGTCCAGTTTTCCAGCGTGAATTCCGCACTGATCCGGGTGGCGCGAAAGGTCCAGCCTTCGGCGACCAGCCGGTTCATTTCAAAATAGCCCTGACCGCCGCCAATCACCCGCCCGCCCAGCGTGGCGGGCAGCGAATGGCGCGCGCTGTGCTGTTTGGCGCGTTTCAGCTGGCAGACATTGTCGCGGCCGAATTCCGGCGCCAGATCGGTGGCCACCAGCGTGTTATAGGCGTCATTGTCGGTGGCGGCGATGATCTTGCCATAGCTCATGATCTCGACCCCGTGTTCGGCGGCCTCGGACAGGATATCGCCATAGAACACCGGAACACCCGCATCGCGCGGTGTGCGCAGCCGGGTGATATTGGCATCCGCGATCAGCACCGGCACCTCGATCTTTTGCAGGGCCTGGGCCAGATCGGTGGCCCAGCGCGACCCACCCACGATCAGAACGCCCGGCACCTCGCCCCCGGCCAGACCCAGCGCGCGGGCCACGGGTGTCAGGGTGAAACCGTGCAGGACGACGGTTGTGGCCACCAGAACAAAAGCCAGCGGCCCGATCTGCGCGCCATCAGCGATCCCCAGCCCGGCCAAGCGGTCGCCAAACAGCCCCGCAACCGCGACCAGAACCACCCCGCGCGGCCCGGTAAAGGCCACCAGCAGGCGTTCGCGCATCGGCACCGGGCTGAAGGCCAGCGCTGTCATCACCGTCGCGGGGCGTGCGATCAGGATCACCACGATCACAAAGGCCGCCGCCCGCCAGTCCAGCCGCGCCAGCGCCGCGAATTCCAGATTGGCCGCCAACAGGATGAACACCCCCGAGACCAGCAATACGGTGGCGTGTTCCTTGAACCGGCGCAGCTCGGTATAGCTGGGCAGGTTGGCATTGGCGATGAAGACACCCATGACGGTGACCGCCAGCAGCCCGCTTTCATGCAGGATATGGTCGCTGACCGCAAAGGTCCCCAGCAACGTGGTGAACAGCACCGGCACCTTCATGTATTCGGGCACCCAGGCCCGCCGGAACGCCGCCGACAGCCCCCAGCCCGCCAGCAACCCGGCAACCGCGGCAAAGACAACGCCGACCACCATGTCGCGGGCGGCCTCGGGCGCTGAAACGCCGGCGTTCAGAACGATCACCACCTCGAACGCCAGCACCGCCGCCAGCGCCCCTATGGGGTCGTTCACGATCGCCTCCCACTGCAGCAACTGCCCCGGGCGGCGGGCCAGCCGGGCCTGCCGCAACAAAGGTGCGATCACCGTGGGGCCGGTCACGATCATGATCCCGCCAAAGACGGTCGACGCAGCCCAGCCCAAGCCAGCCACGAAATGCAGCGCCAGCGCCGACAGCAGCCAGCCCAGCGGCGCACCGACAATCACCAGCCGCCGCACCCCCACCGCCGCATCGCGCAGCGAATGCAAATCCAGCGTCAGCCCGCCTTCGAACAGGATGATCGCCACCGCAATCGACACCATCGGCCCCAACAGCGTGCCGATATCGCGCGACGGGTCAAAGACCCCCGTCACCGGGCCGATCACCAACCCGGCCAGCAGCATCACCACAATCGCGGGCAACCGCAGCCGCCACGCCAGCCACTGCGACCCAACCCCCAGCGCGCCGATCAGGGCGAACGCCATCACCGGCGTCATCGCGCCATCTGCTGCCAAACTCATTACCTACCCCTCAACTGTCGTTACCCAGAAGTTCTGAATGTATTTCAATGGCGTATCGGTCGGTCATGCCCGATACATAATCCGACACCACCCGCGCCAACGCCACCTTGTCATCCCCGGCACGCGCCACATCCACCTGCCACCGCGGCGGCAACAGATCGGGATGCGCCAGATAATGGGGGAACAATTCCATCACCACCTTGGTCACCTCGCGGCGCACCACCATGACCGAGGGCGCGCGGTACATCCGGTCGAACATGAACCGGCGCAGCACCTTCAGGTCGGCCCAGATCGCATCGGTAAACCGCACCACCGGCTGCCCCGCCATGCGGATATCGGTGACCGACTGCGGGTCCAGCGCGGCCAGCCGCCGCCGGGTTTCGGCGATCACATCCTCGACCATCACGCCAAAGAACCGCCGCAACGCTTCGTGCCGGCGGCGATAGCGGTCGATGTCGGGATAGATGCGGTCCACCTCGGCAAAACAATCGCGCAGGATCGGCAGTTCCCCGACCTCTTCCTGCGTGAACAGTTGCGCGCGCAGCCCGTCGTGGATGTCGTGGTGGTTATAGGCGATGTCATCGGCCAGGGCCGCCACCTGCGCCTCGGCGCTGGCGTGGGTCGACAGCTCCAGATCATGCAGCGCATTGTAGTCGGCCAGCGCGTAAGGCAGATCGCCGGTCACCGGCCCGTTGTGTTTGGCCAGACCTTCCAGCGTGTCCCACGTCAGGTTCAGCCCATCGAATTCCGCGTAATGCCGTTCCAGCGAGGTCACGATCCGGATCGCCTGCGCATTGTGGTCAAAGCCGCCGTAAGGCGCCATCAGTTCCGACAGCGCATCCTCGCCGGTATGGCCAAAGGGCGTGTGGCCCAGATCATGAGCCAGCGCCACTGCCTCGGTCAGTTCACCGTTCAGGTTCAGAACGCCCGACAGGGTGCGCGCCACCTGCGCGACCTCGATCGAATGGGTCAGCCGGGTGCGGTAAAAATCACCCTCATGTTCGACAAACACCTGTGTCTTGTGCTTCAGCCGCCGAAACGCCGAACAATGGATGATCCGGTCCCGATCCCGCTGATAACAGGACCGGAACGCGCTTTCGGGTTCAGGGTGCAACCGCCCCCGCGTCTGGGCCGGATCGCAGGCATATTTCGCCAGCATGATGTTCCTCAAGCTTGTCGCGTGTCTGTTGCGACCATATATGTCAGTCAAGACGGATTTGATATGGGAATATCCCGATGGAACTGACCCTGCCCCCCAAAGTAACCGACCGCGCCTTTGCCCGGCTGGCCGAAATCGGCGCCAGTGCCGAGGGCAAGGCCCTGCGCATAGCGGTCGAGGGCGGCGGCTGTTCGGGGTTTCAGTATGAGATCAAACTGGACACGGTCGCCGAGGATGACCTGAAACTGGAAGGCGCGGGCGAGGTCGTCGTGGTCGATTCCGTATCGCTGCCGTTCCTTGCAAACGCGGTGATCGATTTCACCGAAGAGCTGATCGGCGCCCGTTTCGTGATCGACAATCCGAACGCCACCAGTTCCTGCGGCTGCGGCACCAGCTTTTCGATGTAGGTCGAACTTTTCAAAGTCTGATCTTATTGAGCGCGCCAAGGCGCGCACATTTCTATTGTGCACTACGTGCAATTTGCGCTTCGCGCAGAGAGTATTTGTGCCAAAAAGAAACCGTTGCTTCTTTTTGGCACAAATACTCCCGCCGGAGGCACCGCGACGCGCGCAAGCGCGGCGCAAATAAGGGATGTGCCGATTCCCTTGATAAAACAAAGCCCCGCAACTTGTGCAGGGCTTCGCTTTTTTGTGTCAGGCTTATTCGATCATCGTCAGCAGCTTGTCCAGGCTGGCCTTGGCATCGCCATAGAACATCCGCGTGTTTTCCTTATAGAACAGCGGATTTTCGATGCCAGAGTATCCAGTCCCCTGCCCGCGTTTGGACACGAAGACCTGTTTCGCCTTCCAACATTCCAGAACCGGCATACCGGCGATGGGGCTGTTGGGGTCTTCTTGCGCTGCCGGGTTCACGATGTCGTTGGAGCCGATCACGATGGCGACGTCTGTATCGGGGAAGTCATCGTTGATCTCATCCATTTCCAGCACGATGTCGTAAGGCACCTTGGCCTCGGCCAGCAGCACGTTCATGTGGCCGGGCAGACGCCCCGCAACCGGGTGGATCGCGAAACGCACGTTCTTGCCCTTGGCGCGCAGACGGCGGGTCAGTTCGGCCACGTTCTGCTGTGCCTGTGCCACCGCCATGCCGTAGCCCGGGATGATGACCACACTGTCGGCGTCTTCCAGGGCTGCGGCAACGCCGTCAGCGTCGATTGCGATCTGTTCGCCGTCGATCTCCATCGCGGGGCCAGCACTGCCGCCAAACCCGCCCAGGATCACGCTGATGAACGAACGGTTCATCGCCTTGCACATGATGTAGGACAGGATCGCACCGGAGGAGCCGACCAGAGCCCCCACCACGATCAGCAGGTCGTTGCCAAGGCTGAAACCGATGGCCGCCGCCGCCCAGCCGGAATAGCTGTTCAGCATCGACACCACCACCGGCATGTCGGCACCGCCAATGCCCATGATCAGATGGTAGCCGATGAACAGCGCGGCCAAGGTCATCACGAACAGCGGAAGGAACCCGCCGGTGTTGAAGTACCAGATCAGGCACAGCACCGAAATCGCCGCAGCACCCGCGTTCAGCATATGACCGCCCGGCAGCTTTTCCGCCGCCGAGGATACCTTGCCCGCCAGCTTGCCATAGGCAATGACCGACCCGGTGAAGGTCACGGCCCCGATAAAGACGCCAAGGAACAGCTCGACCCGCAGGATCGCAACCTCAACCGGGGTTTTATGCGCCAGCAGGGCGGCAAAGCCTTCCAACCCGTGACGGGCGGTGTCATCCATCGCCAGAACCCGGCCCAGTTCGATATGGGCGTTATAGCCCACGAAGACCGCCGCCAGACCGACGAGGCTGTGCATCGCCGCCACAAGCTGTGGCATCTCGGTCATCTGGACGCGCTGCGCGACCACATATCCGATGGCCCCGCCGCCCGCGATCAGCAGGATCGACAGAAGCCACAGGCCCGACCCAGGCCCGATCAGCGTGGCCAAGACCGCAAGGCCCATGCCGACAATGCCGTACCAGACCGCGCGCTTGGCGCTTTCCTGTCCGGAAAGGCCACCCAAGCTCAGGATGAAGAGGACCGCCGCGACCACATAGGCCGCTGTCGTAAATCCGAAATCCATAATCCTCTACTCCTTACGATTTCTGGAACATGGCGAGCATGCGCCGGGTCACGAGGAAGCCGCCAAAGATGTTGATCCCGGCCATGAAAGTGGACACTGCGGCAAGCAGGATCACCAGGAAAGACCCTGATCCGATCTGCATCAGCGCCCCCAGAATGATGATCGACGAGATCGCGTTGGTCACCGCCATCAGCGGCGTGTGCAGGCTGTGGCTGACGTTCCAGATCACCTGGAACCCGACAAAGACCGCCAGCACGAACACGATGAAATGCTGCATGAAGCTGGCCGGGGCCACCAGCCCCACACCCAGCAACAATGCAGCCCCCACGGCCAGCAGGGTCACCTGCTGCTTGGTCTGCGCCTTGAACGCGGCCACCTCGGCGGCGCGTTTTTCTTCGGGCGTCAGTTCGGGCACCACCTCTTTCGGTTTGGCCGCGATGGCCTGCACCTTGGGCGGTGGCGGCGGGAAGGTGATTTCGTGGTCAAAGGTCACGGTCGCGCCGCGGATCACGTCGTCTTCCATGTCGTGGTTGATCTGGCCGTCCTTTTCAGGGGTCAGATCGGCCATCATGTGACGGATGTTGGTGGCGTAAAGCGTGGACGCCTGCGCCGCCATCCGGGATGGGAAATCGGTATAGCCGATGATGGTCACGCCATTGTCGGTCACGATCTTTTCGTCGGCCACGGTCAGCTTGCAGTTGCCGCCCTTTTCCGCCGCCAGATCAACAATGACCGAGCCGGGCTTCATCGCCTTGACCATATCCTCGGTCCACAGCTCGGGTGCCTCGCGGTTGGGAATCAGCGCGGTGGTGATCACGATGTCCATCTCGGGCGCCAGTTCGCGGAACTTGGCAAGCTGTGCTTCGCGGAATTCGGGGCTGGACACGCTGGCATAACCGCCGGTGGCGGCGCCATCGGTCTGTTCTTCTTCAAAATCCAGATAGACGAATTCGGCGCCCATGGATTCAACCTGTTCGGCCACTTCGGGCCGCACGTCGAACGCATAGGTGATCGCACCCAGCGAGGTCGAGGTGCCGATCGCGGCCAAACCGGCCACGCCCGCACCCACAACCAGAACCTTGGCGGGCGGCACTTTGCCGGCGGCCGTGATCTGTCCGGTAAAGAAGCGGCCAAAGTTGTTGCCCGCCTCGATCACCGCGCGGTAGCCCGCGATATTGGCCATCGACGACAGCGCGTCCATTTTCTGGGCGCGGGAAATACGCGGCACCATTTCCATGGCGATCACATTGGCGCCCTTGGCCTTGGCGGCCTCCATTCCCTTTTCATTCCCGGCCGGATTGAAAAACGAAATCAGCGTCTTGCCTTCGGTCAGCCGTTTCAGCTCGGTCGCATCGGGCTGACGTACCTTGGCGACGATGTCGCTTGATTTCCACAGCGCGGCTGCGGTTTTGACGATCTCGACGCCGGCCTCTTTATAGGTCGCATCCGAGAACCCCGCCGCGGCTCCGGCGCCGGTTTCTATCGCACAGTCGTACCCCAGCTTTTGCAGCTGACGGGCAGAATCCGGCGTCATGGCGACGCGCGCCTCGCCTTCAAAAACTTCCCTTGGTGCCCCGATTTTCAATCTCTCATCCCTCGTTTTGTCGCCCCTCCACCCAAAACAGCAAGTTTGGGCTGGGTTTCCTTAGCATTGTGGCAGAACATTTCACAAGCATGAGAGCCCATCATACCCCCTTAACACCGCAGCGTTATGGGGTCCTACGCACAGGTTTTGTGCAATCTGAGGCAAGGCTGACCACGCATATTCCGGTTGCGGACAGCGATATAACCCCTTTGAAACAAGGCCGTGACGATCAAAGCCCCCTCATCCACATAGCCGGTGACGCAAATCAGCCCGGCGGGCAAGCCCGACCAAGGATATGTGCGACATATAGTTGCGAACGGGATTGCACCCTGCCGATTTCGCGCTAGCCTGACGCCGCAACACGTCACCCCATAGGACAGCAAATGACCGATTTTCAGGCCACCAAGGCATTGTTCCACCTGCCTGACGGGGTGATCTATCTGGACGGTAATTCGCTGGGCCCGCTGCCAAAGGCCGCACAGGCGCGGGTGGCGGCTTGTGTGCAGGACGAATGGGGGCAGATGCTGATCACCGGCTGGAACAAGGCGGGCTGGATGGATCAGCCCCGGCGGCTGGGCGACCGGATCGGCGCGCTGATCGGCGCGCCCGCAGGCAGTGTCGTTCTGGGCGACACCCTGTCAATCAAGGTCTATCAGGCGCTGGCCTCGGCCCTGCAGATGCGGCCCGGGCGCAAGGTCATCCTCAGCGACACCGGAAATTTCCCGTCCGATCTGTATATGGCCGAAGGGCTGATCGCGGGGCTGGATCAGGATCACCGGCTGGTCACCGTGGCCCCCGATCAGGTGGCCGCCCATCTAAGCGACGAGGTCGCGGTGCTGATGCTGACCGAGGTCGATTACCGGACCGGGCGCAAACACGACATGGCGGCGCTGATCCGCGCGGCCCATGCGGTGGGCGCGCTGGTGATCTGGGATCTGGCGCATTCGGCGGGCGCCCTGCCGATGGACGTTCTGGCGGCACAGGCCGATTTTGCCGTGGGCTGCACCTATAAATATCTCAATTCGGGGCCCGGCGGCCCCGCCTTCATCTATGTCGCGCCGGACCTGGCGGATCAGGTGCGCCCGGCCCTGTCGGGCTGGCTGGGCCATGCCGCCCCTTTTGCCTTTGATCCCGACTATCGCCCCGGTGCAGGCATTGAACGGATGCGCGTCGGCACCCCGCCGGTTCTGCAGATGGCCGCGTTAGAGGCCGCGCTGGACGTCTGGGAAAGCGTCGATATGCAGGACCTGCGCGACCGGTCCATTGAACTGTCCGAACTGTTCATTGCCGAAGTTACCCGGCGCTGCCCGCAGCTGACGCTGGCCTCGCCCACCGATCCGCAACAGCGCGGCAGTCAGGTGTCGTTCCGCTTTGCCGACGGCTATGCGGTGATGCAGGCGCTGATTGCGCGCGGGGTGATCGGCGATTTCCGCGCGCCCGACATCCTGCGCTTCGGCATCACGCCGCTCTATATCGGGGCGGATGATATCCAACGCGCCGCCGAAATTCTTGAAGATGTCATGACCAACCGCCTGTGGGATACCCCCGCCTATAAAATCAGGTCCGCGGTCACATGACCCCGGTTGCGTTACGCCCCGCCCGCCCCGGCGACGGCCCGGGATGTTATGCCGTATTTCACGATGCGGTACATCAGGGCGCGCAGGCGTTTTATTCGGCCGAGGAACGCGCGGCCTGGGCGCCATCGCAACAGGCCGGACCGGAATGGGAACAGCGATTGCTTTCCCAAAATACAGTTGTTGCCACCCAGAACCGGCAGATCATCGGCTTTATGACATTGGGACAAGATGGCTATCTGGATTTTGCCTATGTCGCCCCCGAATACATGGGCTGCGGTGTTTCGGACGCATTATACGCAGAAATTTTGAATATTTCAGAGACAATTAAGGCAGAAATACTAAGCACCGAAGCCAGTCATCTGGCACGGCGGTTTTTCACCAAAAAAGGCTGGAAAACCTTTGCAAGACAAAGCGTTATCCGAAATGGGGTGGCCATCACCAATTTTCGGATGGAATTGCAGACCTGCCCTAAAGGTCACGTATCGGGTTAAAGGGCATTTTGCAGCCTGCCCAAAATCGACACAACCTGATGAAAACATGACAATTTTTCGTCAATATTTCCCTCTCTAAGCACGCAATATTAAACAGTTTGCGGCCCTGTCGGGCTGCTAATCAAGCAGGGCGCGCCCAATCGGGACGCCTTTACAAGTGAATCAGGTCGGAAAATGCCTAGCGGCTATCTTGTTCAGCTTGGGGATGGTTCCCTGGACGTTGGCGATGCAATCGTCGACGGTCTGACCACGTTTGCCACCGACACCGTTCTGGGAAACGGACAATGGATCTGGTCCGGCACATGGTCCGGCACCACCTTTACCGACGAACTTGAACCCGGTCAGTATGTTCTTGGCACCGACGGGAATGTCTATTTCGTCCCGGCCTTTGGCCCGGTCGATACGCTGACATCCTCGACGGTCGTTTCCGCCCCCGCCTATGATCCTGAAAACGTGGTCGACGGGACCACCGGGGACGATGTCATCGACGCCGCGTTTACCGACACGGACGGTGATGCCGTCGATGACGGCACCGGGTCCGGCGCAGGCGGGCTGGACGACCGGATCAATGCCGATGATGGCGACGACAGTATCAGCGCCGGGGCGGGCGACGATCTGGTCTATGGCGGTGACGGTCAGGATACCATCGACGGCGGAACCGGCGACGACACGATCTATGGCGACAGTGTTGATGCGACGTCGCAGACAGAGTCGCTGAACTGGTCCTCTGCCGGGAACGACGGGCAAAGCATCGCCGGGGGGATCACCCAGTCGACCGGTCAGATGGATGTCACGGTTTCCTTCGCCAGTATCGGCAACAACAACCCTTCGTTCCGGGTTGAGACCTCGGACACCAACTATGTCGCCAGCGGCGAACCCTTCGACCCGAATTCCAGTGTCTATCTGGTGGGCAACGGCGGCGGCGACACTTCGACCACAACGATCGATTTCTCGACCGCCGACGACAGCGGTGTGCAGAACGAGGTCGAGAATGTCGCATTCCGGATCAACGACATTGACTGGGCCGCGGGTGCGCGCCTGGATACCGTCACGATCAACGCCTTTGATCAGGACGACAACCTGGTCACGGTCACCATCACACCCGGCGGCGGCGATACGGTCAGTGGCAATACGATCACTGCGGAAACTGTCCCGGAAACAGCGGCCGATCTGGGCGGATCGGCGTTGATCCAGATCGCCGGGCCTGTTGCCCGGATCGAAATCACCTATGGCAACGGGCTGAACGGGGCGCATGGGGTCAATGTCACCGACATCTTCTTCGATACGATCCCGATCAGCGGCGATGACGTCATCGCGGGCGGGACGGGCGCCGATACGATTTTCGCAGGCAGCGGTGATGACATCATCACCGTGGCCGAAGGCGACGTGGCCGAGGGCGGGGATGGCGACGATACGTTTCTGGTTACCGATCTGGGGGAATCCGGATCGGCCGATATCACCATCATCGGCGGCGAAGGCGATGAGGTGGGCGGCGACACGCTGGATTTCCGGGGGGTGGTCGGGTTCGGATCGGTCACCTATACCAACTCCGATCCCGCTGCGGGCGGCGGGCTAAGCGGTTTTGCCGCCCTCGCCGACGGGTCGGTCGTCAATTTCTCGGAAATCGAAAATGTCATCATCTGCTTTGCCGCGGGCACTCGGATTCTGACCCCACAGGGCGAACGGCTGGTGGAAACCCTGCGCCCCGGCGATATGGTGCTGACCGCCGACAGCGGGCTGCAACCGATCCGCTGGGCGGGCAAACGCACGGTGCCCGGCCGGGGCAAGCTGGCCCCGATCCGGATTGCGCAGGGCACGTTCCTGAACCAGCGCGATCTGCTGGTCTCGCCCCAGCATCGCATGTTGATCAAGGGCTGGAACACGCAGATGCTGTTCGGCGAAAACGAGGTGCTGGCCGCCGCCACCCATCTGGTCGATGATCGGCGGGTGACGCGTCAGGAACAGGATGAAATCACCTATGTGCATCTGCTGTTCGATCAGCATGAGATAATCTTTGCCGAAGGCGCCCCCAGCGAAAGCTTTCACCCCGGTCAGGTCGGCATGGACGGCATTCTGGCCCCTGCCCGCGAAGAGCTGTTCCAGATATTCCCCGAGTTGCGCAGCAATCTGGCGGGCTATGGCCCCACGTCGCGCATGTGTCTGCGCGGGCATGAGGCCAAGGCGCTGATGGCCGCCTAGGCGCCTATGCGATCACAGGATACCGTTGGCCCGTTGAATAGCCCGCACATAGGCGATGATCGTGGCGATCTCGGCGTCGGTGATGCCCTGAACCGGCGGCATGTTCCCCATTGTCCAATGGTGCGCCCGCACGCCCTGCCGCGCCGCAAGGAAAAAGGCCCGGTCGCCGTGGTGCGACGGTTCATAGATTTTATGGATCAGCGGCGGTCCGGCCTCTGGCACCCCTGCCCCGCCCGCGCCGTGGCAGGCCGCGCATTTCGCGTTAAAGGCGGTCTGCCCCAGTTTTTGCGGTCCATCAAGAACCGGCTGGCTGATCTGAACCATCTGCTCTGCTTCGGCGGCGGGGCCATTGGCACCGTCCGTTGTGGTTTGACCACCCCAAAACATTCCCACGGCCCCCAGAACGATGGCGCTGCCCAATGGCCAAAACATACGATATTTCATGGTTTCCCCCTGCTGATATCCGACCGCTAAGGCGTCCAGTGGGGGGAAGGTCAAGTCATCAAGTTATGCTGTGCGCAATGCCGTGGCAGACCGCCCATCGGCCCAGGCCTGAACCGCCGCCCCGAAAGCGGTGAACAGCGGGCGTGATACCGGATCGCAGGCCGCGCGGTATTCGGGGTGCCATTGCACCGACAGGGTAAAACCGGGGGCATCCTTGACATAGATCGCCTCGGGCGTGCCGTCAGGCGCGCGCCCGTCGATCACGATGCGGGCGCCGGCGGTTTTGATCCCCTGCCCGTGCAGCGTGTTGGTCATGACCTCGGTGGCGCCAAACAGGCGCTGGAACGGGCCATTGTCGCTAAAGGTGACCTTGTGGCGCAGGGCGAATTTTTCCTCCAGCGTGCCGTCGGGCGGCATCCGGTGGTTCATCCGCCCCGGCAGATCGCGGATTTCGGGGTACAGCGTGCCGCCCATCGCGACGTTCACTTCCTGAAACCCGCGGCAGACCCCGAAAAACGGCTGGCCACGTTCCACCAGTTTGCGGATCAGCGGCAGGGTGATCGCGTCGCGCGCCCGGTCAAAGGCGCCATGCGCCTCGGTCGCCTCTTCGCCGTATTCCTCGGGGTGGACATTCGGGCGACCGCCGGTGAACAGAAAGCCGTGACAGATGCTCATCAGCTCATCCACGCAGACAAACCGGGGATCGGCGGGCACCAGCAGCGGCAGCGCGCCCGAAACCTCGGCAATGGCTTCTGAGTTCATCGTGCCACCGGCATGGGCCGGGTATTCGTCATTGATCAGATAATGGTTGCCGATGATACCAACGATTGGGCGCGACATTGTTGTCCTCTTTGTTCGATCCTCTCTGAATATAGAGAGTTTCGGCGCGGTTGAAGAGGGGGAACCGTGCACAACGCTTGTGCACGGGCATCTGCCCAATTTTTTGGCAATCGCTGCGGCTTATGCTTCGCCGATCAGCCCGGCCCCGGCGATCCCGGCCAAGGCCGCCTCGACGTCATTGTCCGACGTGTCGCCGGTCACCCCGACAGCCCCGATCACGGCGCCTTTTTTGTCGCGCAGCAACACGCCGCCCGGCACCGGAATGACCTTGCCGTCATAGACGCCATTGACCGCCGCCATGAAATAGGCCTGCGCCTCGGCCCGGGCCATCTGGGCCTTGCCGCCCATGCCCAGCATCACCGCGCCATAGGCTTTGCCCTCGGCGATCTTGAACCGGCCGGGGCTGGCGCCGTCTTCGCGTTCGAACGCCAGCGGATGACCACCCGCGTCCAGTACGATCACCGACAGGGGTTTGAGGTTCAGCTCGCGCCCCTTGTCCAGCGTTTTGCGGAGCAGGGTGCGTGCCTTGCGCAGGGTGATATCGGCCATGTCAGTTCCCTTTGATTGGTTCAGCCCATCAGGCTGGCTTTGAGTTGCAGGCGACGCGCGTGCAGCACCGGTTCGGTATATCCCGACGGCTGTTCGCGGCCCTTGAAGACCAGATCACAGGCCGCCTGAAAGGCGATCCCGTCGAAATCGGGACCCATCGGGCGATAGGCGGAATCGCCCGCGTTCTGCCGGTCCACCACGCCTGCCATCTTGCGCATCGCCGCCATCACCTGCGGTTCGCTGACCACCCCGTGATGCAACCAGTTGGCCAGCGCCTGCGAGCTGATCCGGCAGGTCGCGCGATCCTCCATCAGGCCCACGTCGTTGATGTCGGGCACTTTGGAACAGCCCACCCCCTGATCGATCCAGCGCACGACATAGCCCAGGATGCCTTGGGCGTTATTCTCGATCTCGGATTGCAATTCATCGTCGTTCCAGTTGGTGCCCTTGGCCACCGGGATCGTCAGCAGATCGGCCAGCGCGCCGCCCGCGGCAATCGCGTCCTGCCGGGCAAAGACATCGACCTGATGGTAATGCGTGGCATGCAAGGTCGCCGCCGTCGGGCTGGGCACCCAGGCGCAATTGGCGCCCGCTTGGGGATGGCCGATCTTGGCCTTCAGCATATCGGCCATCAGGTCGGGCATCGCCCACATCCCCTTGCCGATCTGCGCCCGCCCCTGCAACCCGCAGGCCAGACCGATATCGACGTTGCGATCCTCATAGGCGGCGATCCAGGCGCTGTTTTTCATGTCGCCCTTGCGCACCATCGGCCCGGCTTCGATCGAGGTATGAATCTCATCGCCGGTCCGGTCCAGAAACCCGGTGTTGATAAAGGCGACGCGGTTTTTGGCGGCGCGGATACATTCCTTGAGATTGGCGCTGGTGCGCCGTTCTTCGTCCATGATGCCCAGCTTGACGGTATATTGCGGCAGGCCCAGCACGTTTTCGACAAAGCTGAACACCTCATCGGCAAAGCTCACCTCTTCGGGGCCGTGCATCTTGGGTTTGACCACATAGACCGACCCGGTGACCGAGTTGCGGGCCCCCCCGGTTTTCTGCAGATCGTGCTTGGCGATCAGGGCGGTGATCATCGCGTCCATCAGCCCCTCATAGGCCTCATTGCCGTCGCGGGTCAGGATGGCGGGGTTGGTCATCAGATGCCCGACATTGCGCACCAGCATCAGCGCGCGGCCTTTCAGCGTGGCCGGGGTGCCATCGGCGGCGGTATAATCGACATCGGCATTCAGACGGCGGGTGATGACGCGGTCGCCCTTGGCGACCTCTTCCTGCAGGTCGCCTTTCATCAGGCCCAGCCAGTTGCCATAGACCAGCACCTTGTCCTCGCCATCGACGGCGGCAACGCTGTCTTCGCAATCCATGATCGACGACAGGGCGGATTCAAGGATCACATCGCTGATATGGGCCGGATCGTCGCGCCCGACCGGCGTAGAGGCATCGATCACGATCCGAATATGCAGGGCGTTGTGTTTCAGGATCACCTCGGACGGGGCATCCGCCGCACCGATATGTCCGGCAAAATGCGCGGGGTCGGCCAGCGCGGGCGTCAGGGTGCCCTGATCGACGGCCACATCCGACACATCGGCCCAGCTGCCATCGGCCAGCGGCACCGCCTGATCCAGAAACGCCTTGGCCCAGGCCACGACGCGCGCGCCGCGTGCAGGGTCGTAGCCCTTGCCCGCGGGCAAATCGCCCAGCGCGTCGGTGCCATACAGTGCATCATACAGCGATCCCCAGCGCGCATTGGCCGCGTTCAGCGCATAGCGGGCGTTGTTGATCGGCACCACCAGCTGCGGCCCCGGCTGATCGGCGATCTCGGCGTCCGTATTGGTGGTCTCGATGGTGAAATCTTCGCCTTCGGGCAGCAGATAGCCGATCTGGCGCAGAAATGCGGTATAGGCGGCGGGGTCGATATCCTGCCCCTTGTGTTCAAGGTGCCAGCTGTCGATCTGTTCCTGCAAATCCGCCCGGCGTGCCAGCAGGGCGGCATTGCGGGGGCCAAGCCCGTGCAACAGTTCCGAGAAGCCATCCCAGAACGCCTGCTCAGAGACGCCCGTTCCCGGCAAAGCCGCCGTTTCTATGAACCGGGCCAGACCCGCGTCCACCTGCAATCCGGATTTTTCAACTCTGCTGACCATCGAGCCCTCCCACGGTATACCGCCTGCGACAATAGACGACAGGGTTAGGGAAGTCCGTAAAGATACGCAATAGCTTTGGTAAAATAATATTACCAAAGCTATTGATCGGCCGGTGTTAGGCTGCTTCAAAGACACCGATTGAATTGCCGTCAGGATCCAGACAATAGGCAAATCGCCCCTCGGGCAGGCTATGCGGGTCCGAGACAACCTGACCGCCCGCCTTTTTGACCCGGGTCATCGTATCTTCCAGCGCGCCTTCGGTCGCCAGATGGATTGTCGCCCCCTGCCCCGGCATACTGGGTTTGCCTTGGTACAGATGTCCTGCGACCCCACTGGCAGGCTCGGACACCTCAAACACCGCGATTTCTGTCCCGCCCATGTCCTGAATCTTCAGGCTGCCGCCGGTTATGGTTTCATAAAACAGGATGGCCCGGCGCAAGTCGGTCACGGGAATCTCGATCCAGACGGTCATATTTTGGGGAACAAAGCGCATTATGCGGCCTTTCATTGGGTTTCAATGCAGGTGTTTTCGCACAGTGCTCCTGACATATACCTGTCAGGAGCGTTTGGCCTTGCACCACCGGATGATCCCGATACATCTGATGTGTCGCCACAACAGGAGAGTGTCATGCGTGATGAAGCCCCCCAGACGATCCACCTGTCGGATTACGCAGCCCCCGCCTATTGGGTCGACGAGGTCGCGCTGACCTTCGTTCTGGGCCCGTCGGCGACCCGCGTCCGGTCGCGCATCCGGTTCCGGCCCAACCCCGACGCGCCGGGGGCGTTCTTTCTGCATGGCGAAGAGCTGAAGCTGATCTCGGCCAGCATCGACGGCGCGGCGGTCACACCAGACATCACCGACAGCGGCCTGACCTGCGCCGTGCCCGGCGCCCCCTTCGTCTGGGAAGCCGAGGTCGAAATCGCCCCCGAAACCAACACCGCCCTTGAAGGGCTGTACATGTCCAACGGCATGTATTGCACCCAATGCGAGGCCGAAGGCTTTCGCAAGATCACCTTCTACCCCGACCGCCCCGACGTGATGGCCCCTTTCACCGTGCGGATCGAAGGCGCGCTGCCGGTGCTTTTGTCCAACGGCAACCCCGTGGCCAAGGGCGACGGATGGGCCGAATGGCACGACCCATGGCCCAAACCGGCCTATCTGTTTGCGCTGGTGGCCGGCGATCTGGTGAATTTCCCGGATCGGTTCACCACGATGTCGGGCAAGGATGTGGAACTGAACATCTGGGTCCGGCCCGGCGACGAAGGCAAATGCGCCTATGGTATGGACGCGCTGAAACGGTCGATGGCCTGGGACGAACAGGTTTACGGGCGCGAATACGACTTGGACATTTTCAACATTGTCGCGGTCGATGACTTCAATATGGGCGCGATGGAGAACAAGGGGTTGAACATTTTCAACTCTTCCGCGGTTCTGTGCAGCGCCGAAACCAGCACCGACGCCAATTTCGCCCGGATCGAGGCGATCATCGCGCATGAGTATTTTCACAACTGGACCGGCAACCGCATCACCTGCCGCGACTGGTTTCAGCTGTGCCTGAAGGAAGGTCTGACCGTATTCCGCGATCAGCAGTTTTCCGGCGACATGCGCAGCCACGCGGTGCAGCGGATCGAAGACGTGCAGGACCTGCGCGGACGGCAGTTTCGCGAAGACGGCGGCCCGCTGGCCCACCCGGTGCGCCCCGAAAGCTTTGTCGAGATCAACAATTTCTATACCTCCACCGTCTATGAAAAAGGCGCCGAGCTGATCGGCATGTTGAAAAGGCTGGTGGGGGACGATGGCTATGCCCGCGCGCTGGACCTGTATTTCGACCGCCACGATGGCGACGCGGCCACGATCGAGGATTGGTTGGCGGTATTCGAAGATGCCACCGGCCGCGATCTGACCCAGTTCAAACGCTGGTATGCGCAGGCGGGCACGCCGCATCTGCATGTGACCGACAGCTATCAGGACGGCACCTATACCCTGCATCTGCGGCAGGACACCAAACCGACACCGGGCCAGCCCGAAAAACTGCCGCAGGTGATCCCGGTGGCCGTCGGCCTGCTGAACCCCAATGGCGACGAGGTGGTGCCGACGCGTGTGTTGGAGATGACCAAAACCACGCAAAGCTTTGCCTTCGACGGGCTCAGCACCCGTCCGGTACCGTCTATCCTGCGCGGGTTTTCGGCGCCGGTGATCGTGCATCGCGACACCACGCCCGCCGAACAGGCGTTCCTGCTGGCCCATGACACCGACCCGTTCAACAAATGGGACGCCGGGCGGGCGCTGGCGAAATCGGTGCTTGGCGCGATGATCGTCGATGACGCCCCTGCGGACCCCGCGTTTCTGGACGGGTTGGGCGCGGTGCTGCGCGACGATACGCTTGACCCCAGCTTTCGCGCCCTGACCCTGCAATTGCCGGGCGAAGACGACATGGCCGCGACCCTGCATCAGGGCGGCATCACGCCCGACCCGCTGGCGATCCACGCCGCCCGCAAGGCGTTGAAAGATGCGGTGGCGGCGCATCTGGGCCCGGATCTGGACCGGACCTATGGCACGATGGCGTGCCCCGGCGCGTTTTCTCCGGGTGCCGCTGCGGCCGGGCGCCGGGCCTTGCGGATGTGTGCGCTGTCCTATCTCAGCCGCGCCGACGGTGGCGCGCATGCGGTCGCGCAATATGCCGCCGCCGACAATATGACCGAACAGCTGGGCGCGCTTGGCAGCCTGCTGGACATCGGCGCGGGCGTGTCAGAGCTGCGGGCCTTTTACGATCAATGGTCGGGCGACCGTCTGGTGATGGACAAATGGTTCGGGTTGCAGGTCGCCCATGCGGCCCCGGATCAGGCCGCCGACACCGCCCGCCGCCTGACCGAACACCCTGATTTCGACTGGAAGAACCCCAACCGGTTCCGCGCGGTCTTCGGCGCGCTGGCGATGAATGCCGCCGGGTTCCATCACCCCTCGGGGGCGGCCTATGATCTGATGGCGGACTGGCTGATCAGACTGGATGGCGCGAACCCGCAGACCGCGGCGCGCATGTCCAAGGCATTCGAGACATGGCCGCGTTACGATGCGGATCGTCAGGGCATGATCCGCGCGGCCCTGGAACGGATCGCGGGACATCCGGATGTGTCGCGCGACATGGCCGAAATGGTGGGCCGGATGCTGGAGGTGGACGCATGACCCAACGCAAGACTCTGCTGGTCACCGGCGCAAGCTCGGGCATCGGGGCGGCCGTGGCCAAAATGGCCGCCAGGGACGGCTGGGATATCGGTATCGGTTATCACAGCGACCGCGCCGGGGCCGAAACCGTGGCACATGCGGTCACGGATGCGGGCGGCAAGGCCCTGCTGTTGCCTGCCGACATGCGTCAGCCCGATCAGATCACGGCGATGTTTCAACGGTTCGACGCGGAATTTGACCGGCTGGACGGGCTGGTCAACAACGCCGGTATCGTCGATCAAAGCCAGCGGGTCGATGAAATGTCGCCCGACCGGCTGACCCGGATGTTCGAAACCAATGTCGTGGGCCCGATGCTGTGCGCGAAAGAGGCGGTTCTGCGCATGGCCCACCGGCACGGCGGCGCGGGCGGCGTGATCGTCAACATGTCCTCGGTCGCCGCCCGGCTGGGCAGCGGCGGGCAATATGTGGATTATGCGGCCTCCAAGGCCGCGATCGATTGCTTCACCAAGGGGCTGGCGCAGGAAAACGCCGATCAGGGCATCCGCGTCAACAGCATCCGCCCCGGCATCATCGAAACCCCGATCCACGCCAAGGGCGGCCAACCGGGGCGCGAGGCGGAACTGGCGCATCTGATCCCGATGCAACGCCCCGGCAGCGCCGAAGAAGTCGCCGAGGCCGTTCTGTGGCTGTTGTCGGACCGCGCATCCTATGTGACCGGCAGCATGATCGACGTATCCGGCGGGCGTTAAAGCGGCACAGCGGGGTTTCGCCGGTTGCGACACCATGCGGATTTGTCTTGGCCCCGGATCGCGTGATATGGTCGCCTTGTCATTCAACTGTCACTTGGATGTGGTGACAAAGATCATGCAAGATAGAATCGACCCACTGATCGAAGAACGTGCGCCCTGGCTGTTTGCGCACCATCCGTGGAGCGCACCGTCGCGCCGCGTCTTGACCAGCCTGTTGGGTTATCCCCGCACCGTGGCCCTTGGCAAAGCGCTGGAACGCCACCCCGCCCCCGTGATCATGGATGAAATGGCCCGCCTGCTGGCCCGCGATGTCGAAGCCTCGGGCCTGGACAATATCCCGCGCTCGGGGCCCGCGCTGGTGGTGGCCAACCACCCGACCGGCATCGCCGATGGCATCATGCTGTGGAGCCAGCTTTCCGCGCTGCGCCCCGATCTTTATTACTATGCCAACAGCGATATCCTGCGGGTCCTGCCGCAGATGGACCAGATCATCGCCCCCGTCGAATGGCGTGAAAACAAACGCAGCCACGGCAAGACCCGCGAAACCATGGCCTATACCCGCAAGGCGATGGAGGACGGGCGCTTGGGCGTGATCTTCCCCTCAGGCCGTCTGGCAAAGCGGCGCAAGCTGAAACTGCATGAACGGCCGTGGATGGCCTCGGCCGCGATGATCGCGCGCAAGTTCGATATACCGGTGATCCCGGTCAACATCCGCGCCCGCAATTCGGTGCTGTTTTACCTGTTCGATCTGATCCACCCGACGTTGCGCGATATCACCCTGTTCCATGAAACGCTGAACAAGCACCGCCAGCCTTACCGGCTGACGGTGGGGGCGCCGATTTCAGCCTCGGCCCTGCCTGCGAAATCCGAAGACGGGATTGAAATGCTGCGTCAGGCCACACTGGCGCTTGGTGGGCGGCATGCGCCCTCCGTGTCGCTGGTCGACAGCACCCGGCGCCCGTCATGGGCACGCAGCCTGCTGATCGACTAGTTGCAATAGCTTTGGGTCGAGGTCCAGCTGGCGATATCGGCGCGTTTCGACCGGTTCAGGAACGGCGCCCAATCGGCCGCCACCCCCCGCCCCCCGCGCGAAACAACGCCGTCACGCGGCACGGTCTGCGCCACGATGCGCACAGCGCAGGACAGGTTCGCCGCCCCATCCCGCAGCGCCGCCCCCGATCCTGCCGTACAGCCATAGCCGCGGGCGGTTGCGGGCGCGATCTGCACCAGCCCGAACCATTTATCACCGCCGCCCACCGCACGCGGGTTCCACGTGCTTTCGTGTTTGGCCAGCGCCGACAGCAGACCGGCCCAGAAGGCGCGCCTTTGCGCAGGCCCCGCCGTTTCATAGCCGGGGCAATAGGCGTCGATATCCGCCGGAACCACCTGCGCCAGGGCCGCGCCATGGTTGCGCAAGGCGGCAAGGGTGGCGCGGGTCCAGATGTCCGATTCCGGCCGGTGATCCCAGCGCATGGCAGGCAACGCCGCCACAGGCTGAACGCTGTCTTTTGAGACCTCGGTCGATCCGCAGGCCACCGGCAATCCCAACAGCACCGAAAAAACCGCCGCCCGCATAAGAGAGTTCTGAACCATAGCCGCCATCCCGATCACTGTTTCGGCCATCCTGCGGCGCACCAATCACCGGCGCAAGCCCCTGTCCAAGCCAGCGGCGGCAGTCTGCTGATCGGGGCGATCACCACGATCCCGGCTGCCCCGAAAATTTCATGGATTTGACACCGGGGCGCACACAGGGTTTAGCTATATTCTGTTGGTAACAAGTACTCAGAAAACGGATTTGATATGCATATTATCCTTGGTCTTATCGCGCTGGTCGGTGCCGCCTATTTCTGGTCGATGCGCGCACGCAATGCCGCCCAGATGACACAGGAATTGGGCGATGTCGCCGGCGACGTCCTGTCCGCCGCCCGCCGGTTCGGGTTTCGCCGCAAATACGAACAACACCCCGTCGACAGCCTTGAGGACCCCAAGGTCGCCATCGCGGGCGTCGGGCTGGCGTTTCTGGAAATCGGCGGGTTGCCCTCGACCGAACAGCATCAGACGCTGGCCCGGTCGCTGCAAAGCCATCTGGACCTGTCGCATAAGGATGCCGAAGAATCGCTGGTTCTGGGCCGCTGGCTGATGACGGAATCGGGCGGGCCATCGTCCGGGCTGACCCGGCTGACCCGCCGGTTGCGCAAACTGGATGCCCAAGGTGGGTTCGGCCCGCTGATGTCGGTTCTGGGGGATATCGGGCAGGCCGCGGATGGCAAGCTTTCCGTTCAGCAATCCGAAGCCCTGCATGAGATTGGGACGATCTTTCGCCTGACCTGATCGCCCCGCCCTGCCCCCAGACACTGCAGGTTCCAGGCGGCAGGGAATTTCACGCCTGCCACTTGCCCCCTCGCGCCCCCTGTCCTAGAACGCAAACTGACCTTTGACAGGACAGAACCGATGCTTGACCACCTTGCCTTCACCGCCCCGAAACCCAAAACCATTGCCGGTGCCAAACACGATTGGGAACTGGTGATCGGGCTTGAGGTCCACGCGCAGGTCGCATCGAACGCCAAGCTGTTCTCGGGCGCCTCGACCACCTTCGGCGCCGAACCTAATTCCAACGTGGCCTTCGTGGATGCGGCGATGCCGGGCATGTTGCCGGTGATCAACGAATTCTGCGTCGAACAGGCGGTGCGCACCGGGCTGGGCCTGAAGGCCGACATCAACCTGACCTCGGCCTTCGACCGCAAGAATTACTTCTATCCCGATCTGCCGCAGGGCTATCAGATTTCGCAGCTGTACCACCCGATCGTGGGCGAAGGCGAAGTGATCGTCGACATGGAACCGGGCGTGGCGCGCCGGGTACGGATCGAACGCATCCATCTGGAACAGGACGCGGGCAAATCGATCCACGATATGGACCCCAACATGTCCTTCGTCGATCTGAACCGCACCGGTGTCGCGCTGATGGAAATTGTCAGCCGCCCCGACATTCGCGGCCCCGAAGAGGCCGCCGCCTATGTGGTCAAGCTGCGCCAGATCCTGCGTTATCTGGGCACCTGCGACGGCAACATGCAGAACGGCAGCCTGCGCGCCGATGTGAACGTGTCGATCTGCCGTCCCGGCGATTACGAGAAATATCAGGACACGCAGGATTTCAGCCATCTGGGCACGCGCTGCGAAATCAAGAACATGAACTCGATGCGGTTCATCCAGCAGGCCATCGACTATGAGGCCCGCCGCCAGATCGCGATTGTCGAAGACGGCGGCTCGGTTGTGCAGGAAACCCGGCTGTATGATCCCGACAAGGGCGAAACCCGCAGCATGCGCAGCAAGGAAGAGGCGCATGACTACCGCTATTTCCCCTGCCCCGATCTGCTGCCGCTGGAAATCGAACAGGCCTGGGTTGACGATATCAAGGCGTCTCTGCCCGAACTGCCCGACGAGAAAATGGCCCGCTTCGTGCGCGATTTCGGCCTGTCTGAATATGACGCGGGCGTTCTGACGGCCGAGGCGGAAAACGCCGCCTATTTCGAACAGGTCGCCGCGGGCAACGACGGCAAACTGGCCGCCAACTGGGTGATCAACGAATTGTTCGGTCGCCTGAAAAAGGACGGCGACAAAGCGATCACCGACAGCCCGGTGTCCCCCGATCAACTGGGCGGCATCATCGCGCTGATCACCAAGGGCGACATCAGCGGCAAGATCGCCAAGGACCTGTTTGAAATCGTCTATACGACAGGTGGCGACCCGGCCGAGATCGTGGAAACACGCGGCATGAAACAGGTCACCGACACCGGCGCGATCGAAGCTGCGGTCGATGAAATCATCGCCGCCAACCCCGCGCAGGTCGAAAAGGCCAAGGCCAACCCGAAACTGGCCGGATGGTTCGTGGGTCAGGTGATGAAGGCCACAGGCGGCAAGGCCAACCCCAAAGCGGTGAACGAGATCATCGCCCGCAAACTGAACTGAACACCGAAAACGGAACAAAAAAAGGCGGCGACTGCTTTCACAGTCGCCGCCTTTAACTTGTTGTCGAAAGCTTAGGCTTTCTTGCGACGCTTAGCAGCGCCCAGACCGGCCAGTGCCAGCATCAGCAGACCGCCAGCGGCCGGAACCGGTACAGCGGAAATCTGGACGTTATCCACGAAACCGCCAAAGGAATCGGAGATCGAGGTCGCATCGAAGAACAACGTGTAATCGCCTGCGGCGCCAACGGTGAATTCATAGGTCACAAGCGACCACGCACCCAGCGGATACTCGGCGCTTGGGCCATTCACTGTGTCGAAGAACAGGCCGCCGATGCCGAAGTTGACGGCATTGGTGGTCGGGCTGTCAACGCGCGGGCTGAACGCAAAGCTCAGCTCGTACCGGCCGGGGGATGCCAGCGTTACAACCTGCTCCATGGCAGAGTTGTCGTCGCTGTCCAGCTCCAGATAGTAGTCGCCATCATAGGGCGTCAGCGGAATGGTGTTCGCGGTCTGAAGTTCCAGACCAACACCGCCGGTCACAGTCCAACCGGGCAGACCACCTGTCCAGATATCCCACGACGCGCCACCGGATGCACCGGGCATGGAGGCAAAGGTGTTGCCGTTTTTACCAAGAACACCGGGATCTTCTTCGAAGCTTCCGTTGGAGACAATCGCCGCATTTGCAGCCGAACACGCCAAAACGGCGGTTGTCGCAAGTGCCAGAATTTTAGATTTCATAATTCAGTTTCCTCATCAAAAAAACACCTACACCCAAATCGGGCTTAGTGATCGTTACGGCTTCCCACGTGGCGGCTTATCCAGGCCTCATCCAAGTTTTGACACAATTGGAATCGACCGCCACACCCTTACAATTCCAATGATTAGGCTATTACATGCTGAATATTAAGCTTTTTCTTCAATATCCGGCCATTTTCAACTGTTGCGTGTACCACTTTCGGTCAACGAGACAATTGCCCCAATTCTGACGCATTGTGTGAACAAGTGGCAAAACCGCTTGTATGCGTCATATTTTGGCCCGATTTTCCCCCAATTTCAGCTATTTGTTGCCTTATTTCCATTTGACGCTTCGCGGGAATTGCCTGCTATTCAGGCAGAACCCAATCGGCGTTTCCCCACGTCTTGGGCTGGAAATTCGGTTCCAACAGGGCGGAAGACACGAATCACCTGTCCGGGAAAATGCGGCGCCGCAGCAACACCCCCTTTCCGGCAGGAACAGGATGGTCAGCGGTTTGGACTCCGCCTGCAACATTTGTTAAGGTCGATCCGCTGCTATCTGGAGGGCGTCTAAATGACACGGTTTGAGTATAAGGTGGTTCCGGCGCCGTCAAAGGCACAGCGCGTCAAAGGCGCCAAGGGAACACCGAATAAATTCGCGCATACACTTATGGAATTGATGAACGAACTGGGGGCCGATGGCTGGGAATACCAGCGCGCCGATACCCTGCCCTGCGAAGAACGCAGCGGGCTGACCAGCCGCACCACCACATTCCAGAACATGCTGGTGTTCCGCCGGGCCATCAAAGAGATGGATGAGATCACCGCCACGCCGGAACCGGCCTTTGCCGCGCCCGCCCCCGAGGCCCCTCAGACGCCCGAGGCCATCGCCGCGGCGGCCGCCGCCTCGCTCAGCGTTGACGCCCCCGTCGGCGACGCGCCGGAGATTTCCCCGACCACAGAGGGCGAGGCCCCGCCGGTTGGCCCGGCCAAGCCTGCGGCCAGCCCCGAAACCGGTGTGGCGGCCGAATAACCCCTAGCCGCTGATCGACAGGGCCAAGGCGTGAATGCGTCCCACCAGATCGGGGCCCAGCGCCTTGTGCACCGCCCGGTGGCGGGCGATCCGCGACATATCGGCAAAGGCGGGGGCACCGATCGTCACGTGGAAATGGCTTTCGCCACCGTCCTGATACCCGGCATGACCGCGATGCTGTTCGCTTTCGTCGGTCACCTCCAGCGTATGGGGTGAAAATTCGGCCATCAGGCGGGATTCTATTTCATCGGTCACTGACATTTTTTGTCGTGCCCCCTTTCCTCATCTGACCAAAGGTCTAAACTCTCACGTCCGAGTCGAAAAGGTGACTACCATGACGAAGCGTGATCCATTTGGGTTCGACATCTCGGTGTCGGCGGATAAAAAAAAACGTACCCGTGGCAAACGCGGTATGTCCGGGGCGTTTGAGACCTCTCAACGTGCCTGTGAACATCCCGGCTGTCAGGAGGCGGGCCAGTACCGTGCGCCCAGATCGCCCGACCATCTGGATGAGTTCCTGTGGTTCTGCAAGGATCACGTGCGGGAATACAATCTGAAGTGGAATTTCTTCAACGGCACCACCGAAGAAGAGATGGCAGCACAGATGGACAAGGATCGCGTCTGGGAACGCGAAACCAAGCCGATGGGCAAAACCAGCGAGGAACAGCGCGCCTGGGCCCGGCTGGGCGTGGACGATCCGCATCAGGTGCTGGGCGACAACGCCACCCGCAACCCCGGCCGGTCGATCACCGGCACCCGCCGCCTGCCCCCCACCGAACGCAAGGCGCTGGAAATTCTTGAGGCCAAGGATCACTGGACCAAGGCGGAAATCCGCAAGCAATACAAATCCCTGGTCAAGGATCTGCACCCCGACATGAACGGCGGCAACCGTCAGGACGAAGATCGTCTGCAAGAGGTCGTCTGGGCCTGGGATCAGATCAAGGAAAGCCGCAGTTTTCTGGCCTGACCCTGTGGCCGGACCTGCCACAGGCTTGAGCTGACCGGGTTTTTACCGCATTATAGCAACGTTATTCATACATAATGTCAGCGAGATGCCGTGGCTACAGATCCAAAGAACCGACGAATTGTCTCTTCCCGGCATCTGGCCGAGGGCGAGGGCTGGCAAGCCTCGGAGTTCGAATACGGGCTGATCATCGCCTATAACGGCTTTACCCGCTGGATGCAGCGCTGCATGACCGCCGCCGGGATGCCGGAACTGTCGCCGCTGGAAATCCTGGTGCTGCACAACACCAACCACCGCGACCGCGAAAAGCGGCTGACCGACATCTGTTTCCTGCTGAACATCGAAGACACGCATACGGTCAACTATGCCCTGCGCAAATTGCTGAAGCTGGATTTGCTCAGCACCGACAAGCGCGGCAAAGAGGTGTTTTATAAAACCTCGGACACCGGGCGCGCCCTATGCGAAAAATACCGGCAGGTGCGCGAACAATGCCTGCTGGAGGTCCTGCCAAGCACCGGGATCGACGGCGACCAGCTGCGTGAGATCGCCGCAGCCCTGCGGGCGCTGTCGGGGCAATACGATCAGGCCAGCCGGGCCGCCGCCTCGCTGTGATCAATTGCCCATCGCGTTGGGCAGCACCGTCACGATCTGCGGGAACACGGTGATCAGCACCGTGCCCAGCAGCAGCAGCGCAAAGAACGGCAGCGCCGCCCGCGCCACCCGCAGGATGTTGATGCCGGTCAGCCCCTGAATGACGAACAGGTTGAACCCCACGGGCGGGGTGATCTGGCTCATCTCGACCACCAGCACCAGATAGATGCCGAACCACAGCGGATCGATACCCACCGCTTCGACCATCGGCAGGATGATCGAGGTGGTCAGCACGACCACCGATATCCCGTCCAGAAAACAGCCCAGCACGATGAAGAAAACCGTCAGCACCGCCAGCAGGGCATAGGGCGACAGATCGAATGTGCCGATCCATGTGGCCAGATTGCGCGGAATGCCGGTGAACCCCATCGCAATCGCCAGAAAGGCCGCACCCAGCAGGATAAAGGCGATCATGCAGGAGGTGCGCGTGGCCGACATCAGCGCGTCGATGAATTGCGCCCGCCCGAAACTGCCCGACGAAAACGCCAGCAGGGTCGACAACACAACGCCAATGGCGGCGGCATCGGTGGGCGAGGCGACGCCGGTATAGATCGTGCCGATCACCCCGCCGATCAGCAGGATCACCGGGATCAACCGGCGCGAGGCCGCGATCTTGTCGCGCAGCGGGATCTTTGTCACCTCATCGGGGATCAGCGCCGGATTCATCAGGGCCCGCACCGCGACATAGCCGCCGAACAGCCCCACCAGCATCAGCCCCGGCAGGATACCGGCGATGAACAGCCGCGCGATGGATTGTTCGGTCGCCACGCCGTAAACGATCAGGATGATCGACGGCGGAATCAACAGCCCCAGGGTGGCCGACCCCGCCAGCGTGCCCAGGATCAGGCTTTCGGGATAGCCGCGTTTGGTCAGCTCGGGCACCGACATCCGCCCGATGGTAGCCGCCGTCGCCGCCGACGATCCCGACACGGCGGCAAAGATGGCGCAGCCCAGAACGTTGACATGCAGCAACCGCCCCGGCATCCGGCCCAGCCAGGGCGCCAGCCCGCTGAACATGTCCTGGCTCAGGCGCGAGCGTAACAGGATCTCGCCCATCAGGATGAACAGCGGCAGCGCGGCCAGCGGCCAGCTGTGGCTGTGCCCCCAAAGGGTTGTCACCAGCACCTGCCCCTCGGGCGCGTTGGAAAAGAAGATTAGCGCCGTCAGCGCCATCAGCATCAGCGATATGGCCACCCAGACGCCTGCCGCCAGCAACGTCAGCAAAAGCGCCAGCAGGATCGCGAAAATCATCGGGTCCGACATGGTTTACTCTGCCCCCACATCTGACAGGATCGGCGCCTTGGCCTGAAAGCTTTCGATCAGCGTATCGACAAAGGCCACGGCCAACAGGGCCAGCCCCGCCACCATGGCCACCTGCGGTATCCACAGCGGGATCGCGACGATACCGGTGGATTTGTCGCCGTAGTGCCAGCTTTCCCCGACCAGCCCTGCCCCGTACCATGTGGCATAGGCGGCCAGTGCTGCGCCAATGGCCAGCGTCACCAGTTCAAGCGCCCAGCGCCTGTTGGGCGACAGGCGCTGGATCACCAGATTGACGCGGATATGGGTGCCCGCCCGCAGGGTATAGGCCATCGCCAGAAAGCTGGCCGTGGCCAACAGATAGCCTGCGAAATCCGCATAGGATGGAATGGTATAGGACCACGCCGGGCCGCCAAGGCGGGCCAGAATATTCAGGCTGACCTGCGCGGTCACCAGCAGGCAGATCGCAAAGATCGCCGTGGCGGCGATCCCGCCTGCCAGCCCGTACAGGCGATCAAGTATAAGGCGGCGCATTGCGGTCCCTCCCCCGGCAAAACGATTGGCCCCGGCGCAAAGATCGCCGGGGCCAGAACATGGATCAATGCGCCTGATAGGCGTTCAGGATCGCCAGCGCATCCTCGCTGGCCCCCGATTTCCAGTTGTCCAGCATCTGGGCACCGATGGCTTTCAGCCCGGTCACCAATGCCTCGCTTGGGGCGCCGATCACCATGCCGTTGTCGGCCATGACCTTGGTCTTTTCGGCAGCCTCGGCCGCGGACATTTCCCAGCCGCGGGTTTCGGCGGCGGCCGCAGCCTCCAGCACAGCGGCCTGTACCTCGGGCGCCAGACCGTCGAACACGCGCTTGTTCACCACCACGATGTTCTTGGGCACCCAGGCGTCAATCGCGGTGTAATGGCTGACAAAATCCCAGGCCGTCGAATTGGCCCCGGTCGAGGGCGAGGTGATCATCGCCTGCACCTGACCGGTGGCAAAGGCCTGCGGGATATCCGCGGCTTCGACCTGTACGGGGGCGGCTTTGGCCAGTGTTGCGAATTCTTCCAGCGCGGCGTTATAGGCGCGGAACCGCAGCCCCGAAAGCCCGTCGACATCGGCCACCGCGCCATTGGTGTACAACCCCTGCGCCGGCCACGGGACCGCGAACAACGGCATCAGCCCCTGTTTTTCCAGCAATCCGGTGATCACGGGTTTCTGCGCGGCCCACAGGCGGGCGGCATCGTCATAGCTGGTGGCGACAAAAGGCTGGCTGTCGATACCAAAGGCCAGATCCTCGTTCGACAGGGTGGACAGGAAAAATTCGCCCAGCGGCACCTGACGCGACCGCACCGCATTCTTGATCTCGCCATGCGGGAACAGCGACCCGGCGGAATGCACGGTGATATCCAGCGCGCCGTTGCTGCCGGCGGCGACATCTTCGGCAAACTGGCGGATGTTGACGGTGTGGAACGTGCTGTCGCCATAGGGCGTCGGCATATCCCAGGTTTCGGCGGCGACCGGGGTCACACATCCCAGCCCCAAGGCAAACGTGGCAGCATATTTGAACATCTGGAGGTCTCCTGTTGAGCCGCGACAAAGCAAGCGGCCATTTATTTATATAACGTTGACAAATTGTCATTGTATTGCGATTGAGGTCAAGAAGAATCTTCGTGATGTGATCGGATGCCGCGCTTGAAACCTGCCAATTGCCCCTCTGCCGCTGAAATTCTGCCCCTCGGGCAGGATGGCGCGCTGGTGCGGTTCGCGATTGTCAGCTCTCCGGCGGCGACGGGGGCTGTGCAGGCGTTCAAGGCCGCGATACAGGCGGCCGATCTGCCGGGGGTCACCCAGACCGCGACCTCGCTGGCCTCGGTTCTGGTGCGGTTCGATCCCGCCGCAACCACACGCGCCGCGATCAACGCGCGGCTTGCGGCCCTGTTGGAACAACGCGACTGGATGCAGGCCGAAATGCCCGCCGTGCGCCGGACATGGTCGATCCCGGTCGCCTTCGGCGGCGATACCGGGCCGCAGTTGGACGAGGCCGCCGCCCTGGCCGGTCTGACCCCGCAACAGGCGGTGGACGAGTTGACCACCGCCGACCTGCGGGTGCTGGCCATCGGATTTGCGCCGGGCCAACCCTATGTCGGGCTGCTGCCCGAGCGATGGGATATGCCCCGCCAGCCGCAACTGACACCGCAGGTGCCCGCCGGGGCGTTGATCGTCGCGGTGCGCCAGTTGGTGCTGTTCACCAACCCCAATGCCACCGGCTGGCGCCACATCGGCCAAAGCGGGTTTCGCCCGTTTTCGGACCGCCGGGCCGACCCCTTCGCCCTGCAACAGGGCGATGCGATCCGGCTGATCCCGGTTTCGGCCAGCGAAATCCAGACATTGACGGCAAACCAGCCCGACGGATTGGGCGGCGCCCACTGCACGGTGGTCGGATGACGGCGACGCTGACAGTTGTGCGGGCAGGCCCCGCGATGACGGTTCAGGATCTGGGCCGCCCGGGCCATGTGGATCAGGGGTTGTCGACGGGGGGCGCCGCAGATCGGATCGCCCTGCTGGAGGCCACGGCCCTGCTGGCCGCCCCACGCGTGCAACCAGCCATCGAAATGGCCGGATCGGGCGGGACCTTCACCTGTGACGCGCCCTTGCGGTTTGCCCTGACCGGCGCGCCGATGCGGGCCACGATCGACAGCGCGCCCATCGCATGGAACGCTACCCACAGGCTGCGCCCCGGGCAGGAGCTGACCATCGGCGGCGCCCTGGCGGGCAGCTATGGCTATCTGACCTGTGCGGGCGGTATCGCCGAACAACCGTGGCTGGGCAGCCTGTCGGCACATCTGGCCGCCGGGATCGGGGGGCCGCTGAAACAGGGGGGCAGTCTGACCCTGGGCGATGATCCGGCCCCGGACAGCCCGGCCATGACATTGCCGCCCGCGGACAGGTTTTCCGGCGGGGATATCCGGCTGATGCCCGGCCCCCAATCCGCCCTGTTCGATGCCACGACGACGCAGCGCTTTTTCGGCACGGGCTTCACGCGCGGGGCGCAGGCCAACCGGCAAGGGGTGCGTCTGGACCACGCGGGCGCCCCCTTTGCCAGCGCCATGACCGGCGGTCTGGCGTCGGATTTCATCGTCAGCGGCGATGTGCAGATGACCGGCGATGGCGTGCCCTATGTGCTGTTGGGCGAATGCCAGACCATCGGCGGCTACCCCCGGATCGGAACCGTGCTGCCGCAGGACCTGCCACGGGTGGCACAGGCCCCGATCGGGGCCACGCTGCGGTTCGTACGGATTTCGCTGGAACAGGCGGATGCGGATATCCGCGATGAGGCGACGGTTCTGAAAGACCTGCGCCGCGCCGTGCAGCCGCGTGTCCGCGACCCGCACGACATTTCGGATTTGCTAAGCTACCAACTGATCAGCGGCGTGACCTGCGGCGACGATCTGGAAAGGACATGACATGGCCCAACGCATCGACCTGAACGCGGATATCGGCGAAAGCTTCGGCCCCTGGAAAATGGGCAATGACGCCGACCTGATGGAGATCATCACCTCGGCCAATATCGCCTGTGGCTTTCACGCGGGCGATCCCGACACGATGGCGCGCACCATGCGGATGGCGGTGGACAAGGGCGTGGGCATCGGCGCGCATCCCGGATTTGCCGATCTGCAGGGGTTCGGGCGCAGGCGGATGCATCTGTCCCCGGACGAGCTGGCCCATCTGGTGACCTATCAACTGGGTGCCGCACAGGCGATGGCGCGGGCGGCGGGCGGCAAGGTGCGCCATTTCAAACTGCACGGGGCGCTGGCCAACATGGCCTCGGAATCCGCCGATATGGCGCGGGTCTGTTACGAGGCCGCGCTGAAGGTGCAGCCCGATCTGGTGATCATGGTGCTGGCGGGCACGGCGATGGAACAGGTGGTGCGGGCGCTGGATTGCGACTGGGCGGGCGAAATTTTTGCCGACCGCGCCTATAATGATGACGCCACACTGGTCGACCGCAGCCTGCCCGGCGCGGTGATCCACGACCCTGATCTGGCCGCCCCGCGCATCCTAGCGATGCTGAAGGCCGGGGCGATCATCGCCGAAAGCGGCAAACATATCCCCTGCCGGATCGATACGATCTGCCTGCATGGCGATGGCGCGACCGCGCTGGCGCTGGCCCGTACCCTGAAGGCCGAGCTGATCGGCGCAGGCCACGCCGTGCAATCGCTTTAGGCCGGGCGGAACACCAGCGACACGCCGTTCAGGCAATGCCGTTTGCCGGTGGGCTTGGGACCATCGTTAAAGACATGGCCCAGATGGCTGCCGCAGCGGCGGCAATGCACCTCGGTCCGGCGAATGAAAAACTTGCGGTCCGGTTTGGTTTCAACGGCGCCCGGCAGCGGCTCCCAGAAACTGGGCCAGCCGGTGCCGCTGTCGTATTTGGTGTCCGAGCTGTACAGCGGCAGATCGCAGCCCCGGCAATGATAGGTGCCCGCCTCATACAGTTTGTCCAAAGGGCTGGACCCGGCCCGTTCGGTGCCTTCCTCGCGCATCACCTTATATTCCAGCGCGGTAAGCATGGCGCGCCATTCCGCATCGTTGCGCGTGATTTCGAACGCATGGGCCGACGGGGCCGTCACGACCAGCCCGGCAATGGTTCCGGCAAGAAACTCTCGGCGTTTCATCTTGTTTTCCCTTCTCGACCAGACCCGGCGCCGCCTGCGGCAACCCTATCCTGTTGCCCAGATGTATAGCGGCCAAACGCTGTTACACCTCAGCTTTTGTCACAAAAGCGGTAGGCATTGTTTCAATTTCACCCGGTTTTGGCCATGCCCTTCAGCGTCAAATCCGCCCATACCCGCCTGTTTCATAGGGCCAAACGGCGAAAACCCGTCAGGCCATGACGAAGAATTGCCCGCCCGCCCCTTGCGCCCCCCTGCGGAATGTTCCACTAACTCTCCAGAGTTTTGGGGCGGGCGATTGGCCTTTTATTGAGATCAGAACACGATGGCGGACGGCAGCATGGATATTTCAGCGAAACCAACCGAAGAAATCTCGGTCCGCGAGGTTTTTGGCATTGATAGCGACATGCTGGTCAAGGGCTTTGCCAACCGTTCGGACCGCGTGCCCGAGCTGGACAGCACCTATAAATTCGACCCCGACACGACGCTGGCCATTCTGGCCGGGTTCACCCACAACCGCCGGGTAATGATCCAAGGCTATCACGGTACGGGCAAATCCACCCATATCGAACAGGTGGCCAGCCGGCTGAACTGGCCCTGCGTGCGGGTCAACCTCGACAGCCACATCAGCCGGATCGACCTGATCGGCAAGGATGCGATCAAGCTGCGCGACGGCGTGCAGGTGACCGAGTTTCAGGAAGGCATCCTGCCCTGGGCGCTGCGCAACCCCACGGCCATCGTCTTCGACGAATACGATGCGGGCCGCGCCGATGTGATGTTCGTGATCCAGCGGGTGCTGGAGGTGGACGGCAAGCTGACGCTGCTGGACCAGAACGAGGTGATCACCCCCCACCCCTATTTCCGGCTGTTCGCCACCGCCAACACCGTGGGTCTGGGCGACACCACGGGCCTTTATCACGGCACCCAGCAGATCAACCAGGGCCAGATGGACCGGTGGTCGCTGGTGGCGACGCTGAACTACCTGTCCCACGATGCCGAAACCAACATCGTTCTGTCCAAGAACCCGGTCTATAACACCGAAAAAGGCCGCAAGATCGTCAGCCAGATGGTCACCGTGGCCGATCTGACGCGGACCGCGTTCATGAACGGCGATCTGTCCACGGTGATGAGCCCGCGGACCGTTATCGCATGGGCACAGAACGCGGGCATCTTCCGCGATGTCGGCTATGCCTTCCGCCTGACGTTCCTGAACAAATGCGATGAACTTGAGCGCCAGACCGTGGCCGAGTTCTATCAGCGTTGTTTCGACGAGGAACTGCCGGAAAGCGCCGTCAGCATGAGCCTGGGGTGATGCGGTTCGGTGCATCGGGGGCGATTGCCCTTGCCTGCACCGTTCTGTCTGCCGCCCCGGCGCCCGCCCAGACCGAAAACCTGTTTCCCGCCCCTGAATGCGCGGCCTTCTGGGGCGCCTATCAGGCCGTTCAGACCCGCTATGCGATCACAGAACCACCCGATGGCTGGGCGGCGCAAGCGGCAGCCGGGTTTCGCGCGGTCGCCCTGCGGCTGGCCGGGGGCGATACGGCACGGGTGGAGCGCGAAATCGCCCGCGAATACCCGGTGATGGTCGATATGCTGGAGGCTTATCAGATCGACGGCGATGCGACAGCCCGTGACATGTTCCTGCGATTGACCCGGATTTGCGGGGAATTTGCGGCGCGTCATCCCGAAACGCAGGCATTTCAATAGCGCCCCAGGGATTTCTGCCTACCCGGTCAGCAAGTCCACGCACATATCAAATAGATAGTCTTTGTATATACATTTTTCTTGACTTACCCACACCCCGTCATAAACTCGTTACATGACACACACAGCAATATCCGTCCTACGCGGCGCGGTGCTGTTGATTTTGACCACTTGTGCCGCTTCCGCCCTGCCCGGGTCCCCCTCTGAACGGGCCAAGGTCTTTGCCACATGTTCGGGCCGCCTGTCTGCGCTGGCCACCCGCCAGCGGGCGCTGAACAGCCCTGAAATTCAGGCCACCGAACAGGTTCTGGCGAATTTCGACATGATGCTGGACGCCACCCTGCCCGCAGCCGTCGATTACGGCATGCCGCCCGCGCAGGCGCGCCACTGGCATTCTGGCGGCTGGGTGGAAATCGCGGCCCTGCTGGCGGATGCGCAATACAGTCTGGATGCGGGCATGGCCGAACGGGCCCGGATCGCCATCGATCAGCGCATACAGTCCTGTCACCAGTTGCTTTTGCCCAAGCCCCCCGAAACCTGATCCCAAAGGCGCCGGTTTTTCGTGCCGCGCCACTGGTCAATATCGTCGAATACCCTTAGCGTGTGCCAGCGTTTGCACAGCGACAGAAATTCGATGACCCAGAAATCCGACAACCCTGCCGATCCGTTCAAAAAAGCCCTGGCCGAGGCGACCAAGGTCATGGCCGATGATCCCGATCTGGGAGTGACCTATTCGGTCGACCCGCCCGGCATGACCGAGGATACCGTGCGGCTGCCTCAGGTCAGCCGCCGGATGACCACGGATGAGGTGTTGCTGGCCCGCGGCACGGCGGACGCCTATGCGCTGCGCCGTAAATATCACGACACGGCGACCGCCAACCGCTATCGCCCGCAGGGGGAAATGGCCCGCGATCTGTATCAGGCGATGGAAACCGCGCGCTGCGAAGCGGTGGGCGCCCGCACCATGCCGGGCACCGCTGGCAATATCGACGCGGTGATCGGGGCCGAGGCCGACCGCAAGGGCTATGCCCAGATCAGCGCCGCCGCTGACGCGCCGCTGGCCACCGCCGCCGGATATCTGGTGCGCCATCTGGCCACCGGGCGCGACCTGCCGCAAGGCGCGCAGAACGTGATGGAACTGTGGCGCGGGTTCATCGAGGAACAGGCCGGCGATACCCTTGAAAACCTTCCCGACACGCTGGACGATCAGGCCGCCTTTGCCAAATTCGCCCGCCAGATCATCTCGGATCTGGGGTATGGCGATCAGCTGGGCGACGACCCGGACATGGAAGACGAAGAGGCCGAGGATCAGTCCGAAGAATCCGAAGACGAAGATCAGCCCGACAGCACAGGCGACGATCAGGAACAGGACAGCGACGACACCGACGCCAGCCCCGAACAGGATCAGGAACAGACCTCGGACGCGGCCGAGGCGCAGGTCAGCATGGACGACATGGCCGATCAGGAAATGTCGGACGAGGCCGAAATGGCCGATGGCGATGCCCCGCTGGAACCGCCGCCCCCGCCGCCGCATTCCGACGCGGATCCGAACTATGTGGTCTTCGCCACCGATTTCGACGAAGAGATCAAGGCCGAGGATCTGGC
This sequence comes from uncultured Paracoccaceae bacterium, assembly GCA_947500775.1. Classification (GTDB taxonomy): domain Bacteria; phylum Pseudomonadota; class Alphaproteobacteria; order Rhodobacterales; family Rhodobacteraceae; genus CANMTD01. The sequence continues at coordinate 1,177,678 of CANMTD010000001.1, read as the reverse complement.
CGAACCGGCGGAACTGGAACGGCTGCGCGCCTATCTGGATCAACAGCTTGAACCGCTGAAAGGTGCCGTCAGCCGCTTGGCCAACAAATTGCAGCGCCGCTTGCAGGCCCAGCAAAGCCGCAGTTGGGATTTCGATCTGGAAGAAGGCATTCTGGATGCCGGGCGTCTGGCCCGCGTGGTGGCGAACCCCACCACCCCGCTGAGCTTCAAACAGGAAAAAGACACCGAATTCCGCGACACCTGCGTGACGCTGTTGCTGGACAACTCGGGTTCAATGCGCGGGCGCCCGATCTCGATCGCGGCGATCTGTGCCGATGTTCTGGCGCGCACGCTGGAACGCTGTTCGGTCAAGGTCGAAATCCTGGGCTTTACCACCCGCGCCTGGAAAGGCGGGCAATCGCGCGAACGCTGGCTGGCCGAAGGCCGCGCGCAGCAGCCCGGCCGCCTGAACGACCTGCGGCATATCATCTATAAACACGCCGACGCGCCGATGCGCCGGACCCGGTCCAATCTGGGCCTGATGATGAAAGAGGGTCTGCTGAAGGAAAACATCGACGGCGAGGCGCTGGAATGGGCGCACCGGCGGATGCTGGCGCGCTACGAGGCGCGCAAAATCCTGATGGTGATCTCGGACGGGGCGCCGGTGGACGATTCAACCTTGTCCGTCAACCCCGCGAATTATCTGGAAAAACACCTGCGCGATGTGATCGAGATGGTGGAAAAACGCCGCGCGGTCGAACTGATCGCCATCGGCATCGGCCATGATGTCACCCGCTATTACGAACGCGCGGTCACGATCACCGATGTCGAACAACTGGCCGGTGCGATGACCGAACAGCTGGCCAGCCTGTTCGACAGCGATCCGCGCGCCCGCGCCCGGGTCATGGGCATCAAGAAGGCGGGCTGACCCGGCGCGCGCCATCATTTGATGGTGTTCCTGACCGGGGCGCTCTGATAGCATCGCGATGCGCTTTGACGGCGCGTCGCGATACAGATGCAAAGGTCCCCGGTCATGTTCCAAACATTCGAAGCCGCCACCCACCCCGACCAGGGCCCCGCGCGACTGGACGCGCTGCGTCAGGCGATGACCGAAAAAGGGCTGGATGGGTTCCTGATCCCGCGCGCCGATGCGCATCAGGGCGAATACGTGGCCCCGCGCGACGACCGGCTGGCGTGGCTGACCGGGTTCACCGGATCGGCGGGGTTCTGCGCCGCGCTGAAGGACCGGGCCGGTGTCTTTGTCGATGGGCGCTACCGCGTGCAGGTCAAACAACAGGTCGCGGATGTCTTTACCCCGGTCAACTGGCCGGAAACACAACTGGCCGATTGGCTGAAACAGGCCCTGCCCCAGGGCGGCACCATCGGGATCGACCCCTGGCTGCATACGGTCGAACAGATGGAAACCCTGAACAAAGCCTTGTCGGGCAGCAAGATCGCCCTGACCGAAACCGACAATCTGGTCGATGGCATCTGGCCCGATCAGCCCGCCCCGCCCCAAGGCCCGATCAAGGCGCAACCGATTGAACTGGCGGGCGAAAGCCACGACAGCAAACGCGCGCGTCTGGCCAAGGTGCTGCGCGACGCGGGGCAATGGGCGACCGTGCTGACCCTGCCCGACAGCATCGCTTGGCTGCTGAACATACGCGGCAGCGATATCCCGCGAAACCCGGTGCCGCATGTCTTTGCGATCCTGCACGATGACGGCCGGGTGACGCTGTATTGCGATCCGGCCAAATGTGACGACGATCTGCGCGCCCATCTGGGCGAGGCGATCACCCTGCGCCCGATGACCGCCTTTGCCCCCGGATTGCGCAGCCTGATCGGCCCGGTCCGGATCGACAAGGCCACGGCCCCGCTGTGGGTATCCGGCCAACTGGCCGAAGCCGGGATCGAGGTCGCCTGGGGCGAAGACCCCTGTATCCTGCCCAAGGCTTGCAAGAATGCCGCGGAAATCGACGGTTCGCGCGCCGCGCATCTGCGCGACGGCGCGGCCATGTGTGAATTCCTGGCCTGGCTGGACATCACCGCCCCGCATGAACAACTGACCGAGATTGACGTCGTGACCGAACTGGAGGTGCACCGCCGCGCCACCAACGCCCTGCAGGAAATCAGCTTTGAAACCATTGCCGGGACCGGGCCGCATGGCGCGATCATCCATTATCGCGTGACCAAGGACAGCAACCGCCGGATCGAACCCGGGCAACTGCTGGTGCTGGACAGTGGCGGGCAATATCTGGACGGCACCACCGACATCACCCGCACCATCCCCATCGGGGACGTGGGCGCGGATGAAAAGATATGCTTTACCCGTGTATTAAAGGGCATGATCGCGATCTCGCGCGTGCGGTTCCCCAAGGGGGTTTCCGGCGCCGATCTGGATGCGCTGGCACGCTATCCGCTGTGGCTGGCCGGGCAGGATTACGATCACGGTACCGGGCACGGCGTCGGCGCCTACCTAAGCGTTCACGAAGGCCCCCAGCGGCTGGCGCGCACCAGCCGGGTGCCGCTGAAACCCGGGATGATCCTGTCGAACGAACCGGGATATTACCGCGAAGGCGCCTTTGGCATCCGCATCGAAAACCTGATCACCGTGCGCGAGGCCGCGCCGGTGGCGGGCGGCGATGACCGGGCGATGCTGGATTTCGAAACCCTGACGTTCGTCCCGATTGACCGGCGCCTGATCGTGACCGATATGCTGACATCCAGCGAACGCGACTGGCTGAACGCCTATCACGTCGAGGTGGCCGCAAAAATCGGCCCGCGCCTGTCGGAAGGCGCGCGGCAGTGGATGGTGGCGGCAACTGCACCACTATAACCTTACGACGACTGGATATTGCGACATGGAAATGTCATGAAGCAAAGTCTAGTATTCGCTCGCACTGATATCGGGGAGAAACCACATGGCTGATCACATCAAAATCCGCAAGGCAGAGGGCATCTGGTCTGTGCGCGCAGGTGGCGCCGTGCTGGGCGAAAGCAAAAACGCGCTGGAACTGACCGAAGGCGACTATCCCGCCGTGATCTATTTCCCGCGCGCCGATATCGCCATGGCGTTTCTGGACCCGACCGACACCACGACCCAATGCCCACACAAGGGCACGGCCAATTATTTTTCGATCCAGACCAAAAGCGAAACGCTGAAAGACGCCGCCTGGTCATATGAGGACCCGATCGACGGGATGGAACGGATCAAGGACCATCTGGCGTTTTATGCCACCGACAAGGTCGCCGTCGAACAGCTGTAACCCGGGCCCGTCAGGAATGTTCCTCGGCCGCCGTTTCCGCCAGCGCGCGGCTGAAGGCGTTCAGGGCGTCGACGTGGAACAGCGCGCCCAGCAATTCGGCCTCGCCGCCTTCGGTGCCCGCGACGACCACCGGGATGAACCGGTGGCCCCATTCTTCGAACATCGGCATCGCCTCTTCCAGCGTGGTGTCGGGGAAGATGATGATCCCCTGTTCCATCATCGCGTGACAGGCCTCTTCGGACGCCGCGCGCGGGCTGTCGATCCCGCGCATCAGCACGGCGGCGGAATACAAGGATAGCAGATAGGATTGCGGCCCGGCGGCCACGTGTTTGTTGCGCCGTTCCAGCTGGGTCAGGAAAAACGACCGGTCGACCAACCGGCTGGCCAAAGCGGTCGACAGCGACACCGCCACCATCACCGCCAGCCCGGTTTTCCAGTCTCCGGTCAGCTCAAAAACGATCAGCGTGGTTGAAATCGGCGCGCCCAGCACCGCCGCCGCGACCGCCCCCATCCCCGCCAGCGCATAGAGCGTTTCCGACCCCGACACATCGGGAAAGATCGACGTGGCCACGATGCCGAAGGCCAGCCCGGTCAGCGCCCCGATCATCAACGACGGCGAAAACACCCCGCCGCCCATCCGGCCCGCCATGGTGATCGCCACGGCGACGGTTTTCATCACCGTGAACACCACCAGTTCCCAGAACAGCAGCTTTCCGGTCAGCGCGGCCGAGGTGGTTTCATAGCCGACCCCGATGATATGCGGAAAAAAGATCGCGATGGCGCCCAACAGCCCCCCCGCAATCGCCGGGCGCAGCCAACCGGGCAGGCCCGTGCTTTCCTGAACCGCACTGCCGAAATCATCGGCTAGGAACACGCCTTTCATCAGCGCGACGGCCACCAGCCCGCACAACACCCCCAGCAACAGAAACGCGGGCAATTCGACATAGAACACCAATGTGCCTTCGGCGGGCAGCACGAATTCGGTCACATCGCCGAATTGCAACCGGCTGACCACGGTGCCCGCCACGCTGGCAATCGCGATGGGGGCAAAGGCATGGACCGCGAAATGGCGCAGCACCACCTCAAGCGCGAACAGCGCCCCGGCGATGGGCGCGTTGAACGAGGCGGAAACGGCGGCCGCCACCGCACAGCCCAGCAGATCGCGGGCGGTGATGCCGGTGGCGTTGATCCGGTTGGACACCCATGTCGAAATCACCGCCGCCAGATGCACCACCGGCCCTTCGCGCCCGGTCGACCCGCCCGACGACAGCGTGACCAGCGACGCCAGCGCCGAGGCCAGCCCCGCCCGGCTTTCGACCCGGCCTTCGTTCAGGGCCGCGCCTTCGATCACATCGGCCACCGACCGCACCCGCGCATCATCGGTAAACCTGGTCAGGATCACCCCGACGATCAACCCGCCAACCACCGGGATCAGCAGGATCATGTACCACGGCAGATTTTCGGCAAAGCTGGACACAAGGCGCGGATCGTCGACCCCATAGATCGCCCGCTGCAACGCGATGATTCCCATGCGAAACCCGACGGCGACAAACCCCGACGCAATTCCGATCAGCAGGGCGATGAACCAGAACTGCACCTGCGACGGCCCGCGTTTCAGCAACACCTTCCACGCCCGGCGCGCGGTCGAAGACGCATCCGCCGTGTATCCCCTGACAAGCCGCCGAATAGGCTCGCTCACTGGTCCCCTACTCTGTTGCGGGCGCATCTCGTGTTGGGCTTTCCTCGGCCGCCCGTCTGGCCTAGGGTCCCGGCGACCAGCATTCTGACGAGGTATCCCGATGTCTATCCCCGACGCCCTGACCGCGCTTTCTTCTGTCTTAGGCGATCGGCTGAGCCTGTCCAAGTCCGATCTGGACCAGCACGGACAAAGTGAAACCCATTTTGCCGATGCGCCGCCCGATGCCGTGGCCTATCCCGAAACCACGCAAGAGGTATCGCAGATCGTCAGGATCTGCGCCGAACAGGGCTGTCCGGTGATCGGCTGGGGGGCGGGCACCTCGCTTGAAGGGCACGCATTGGCGGTGCGCGGCGGGGTCACGATTGATTTTTCGCGCATGAACAAGGTGTTGGAGGTTCACGGCGAAGACATGGATGTGGTGATCCAGCCCGGCGTCACGCGTGAGGCGCTGAACCAGGAATTGCGCGCGACGGGGCTGTTTTTTCCGGTCGATCCCGGCGCCAACGCCACATTGGGCGGCATGGCGGCCACCCGCGCGTCGGGCACCACGGCGGTGCGGTACGGCACCATGCGCGACAACGTCATGGCGCTTGAGGTGGTGCTGGCCGACGGACGGATCATGCGCACCGGTACGCGGGCGCGCAAATCATCGTCGGGCTATGATCTGACCGGGCTTTTCGTCGGCTCCGAAGGCACGCTGGGGCTGATCACCGAACTGACCCTGCGCCTGCAGGGCCAGCCCGAGGCGATCTCGGCCGCGGTCTGCGCCTTTGACGCCATCGGCCCCGCGGTCGAGGCGGTGATCGCCACCATCCAGATGGGCATCCCCATGGCCCGGATCGAATTCGTGGATCAGGACAGCGTGGCTGCGGTCAACGCCTATTCCAAAACCGATATGGCGGTGGCGCCGCATCTGTTGATCGAATTCCACGGCTCCGAGGCGGGGGTGGCCGAACAGGCCGAACGTTTCGGTGAAATCGCCGCCGAATTCGGCGGGCACGGGTTCAAATGGTCCGCCCGCGCCGAAGACCGGACCAAGCTGTGGGACGCCCGGCACAAGGCCTACTGGGCGATTCTTGCCTCGCGCCCCGGTGCCACCGCCCTTGTCACCGACCTGTGCGTGCCGATTTCGCGGCTGGCCGAAGCGGTCGAAGAAACCCGCGCCGATGTCGCCGCCTCTTTCATCCCCGGCCCGATCGTGGGTCACGTCGGCGACGGCAATTTCCACACCTCGCTGCTGATCGAACCGGGCAATGCCGCCGAACTGGCCGAGGCGCAGCGCCTGTCGGCGCGCATGGCCGACCGGGCGCTGGCGATGGGGGGAACGGTCACCGGCGAACATGGCGTCGGCCTTGGAAAACTGGGCTATATGGACCGCGAACACGGCACCGGCTGGGACGTGATGGGCCTGATCAAAACCGCGCTGGACCCCGACGGCATCATGAACCCCGGCAAATTGGTGCGTGGAAACTGACGCCCAAGAATTAGGCCCGTTGATACATAATGTTGCTTTTTGCAGAAATCCTTTGCAAGTTTCTTTCCTATCAACAATTTGGAGGGCTGTTTGATGTGTCAGATTTTTGCAGGACAGAACCCCGCCGACTATGAACCGACCACGCGGCGGCTGCGGTTGAACGGACAAAGCACCAGCATCCGGCTTGAAGATTCCTTTTGGCAGATGCTGGACGCGATTGCGGCGGCCGAAAATCTTTCGACGCCCGCGTTCATCTCGAAACTTCACGCCGAAGTGCTTGAACTTAGAGGAGAAGCGCCAAACTTCACCTCGCTTCTGCGCTGCGCCTGTCTGGTGCATCAGCGCGCGAATATGACCATTCCCGATACCATCGCCGCCGAGTAAATACGCCTGTAGTACCGGGCTACTACCCAAGGCCTGAATTGGTTCGCCAAGCTTACCAAATCAGATCGTAACAGCTTTGGGTGATCAGCATGGCGAAGGCAATACATGTCATGATTCGCGTTCTGGAGGAGGAACGCGCAGTCAATTTCTACACTTCGGCCTTTGGGCTGACCGTGGCCGAGCGTCTGGATTTCGACGCTTTCACCCTGGTCTACATGCGCAATGACGAAGCCGATTTCGAACTGGAACTGACAATCAACAAGGACCGCAGCGCCGCCTATGACCTGGGCGACGGCTATGGCCATATCGCGTTCTGCGTTGACGATCTGGACGCCGAACACGCGCGCTTTGTCGCCGCCGGTCACGCCCCACGCAAAATCGTTGAATTTGAACGCGACGGCCGCCTGCTGGCGCGGTTCTTCTTTGTGCAGGACCCCGACGGATACCAGATCGAAGTGCTACAGAAACACGGCCGCTATCGCTGAACAGAATAAATCGGGAGGAAACGGAAACATGTCGAAGGAACCACAGAAACTGACCCGGCGGGCCCTGCTCGCGCAGGGGATCGCCGTCGGGTCGGCCTTTGTCGTCGGCGCGGGCTATGTCGCGGGCAGCTCGGCCGCCTGGGCGATGGAGGTCGCGCATCTGCAGCCCGCCACGATGGCCACGCTGATCCAGATGGCGCGCGATATCTATCCCCATGATCGCGTGGCCGATGACTATTACGCCGCCGCCGTCAAAGCCTATGACAATGCCGATCAGGCCCCGGTGATCGAGGCGGGCATCACCGCGCTGAACGCCGCTGCCGTGGGGGCAGGATTTTCCAGCTATGTCGGCACCGGCTGGGAACGCGACCGTGTCGATATCCTGCGCGGGATCGAAGACAGCCCGTTTTTCCAGATGATCCGCGGCGGGCTGGTGACCGGGCTTTATAACCAGAAAGCGGTCTGGCCCCAGTTCGGCTATGAAGGCGAAAGCTTTTCCAAGGGCGGTTACATCGATCGCGGTTTCAACGACATCAACTGGATTTAAGGGGGGTACGGCACCATGACGGCACCATTTGACCTCACCGACGACAGCGTTGTCGTCATCATCGGCACCGGCGCGGGCGGCGGCGTTCTGGCGAACGAACTGGCCCAGAAAGGCGTCAGCGTTGTCGCGCTTGAGGCCGGCGGGCGGTACCTGCCCGAGGATTACATCAACGACGAATGGGAAAGCTTTGGCCAGCTGGCCTGGCTGGATGCGCGCACCACATCCGGCGACTGGCGCGTGGCCGATGATTTCAGCGGCCTGCCCGCGTGGATCGTCAAGGCCGTGGGCGGCACCACCACCCATTGGGCGGGGGCGTCGCTGCGGTTTCAGGATCACGAATGGAAAGCGGCGACCAACTATGGCCCGGTGCAGGGCGCCAACCTGCTGGACTGGCCGATCGACCCGCGCGAGATGGACGATTATTACACCAAGGCCGAAGACAAGCTGGGCGTGACCCGCACTGGCGGCCGTGCAGGCCTGCCCGGCAACAACAACTACAAAGTGTTCGAAGCGGGCGCCAAGGCGCTGGGATACACCGAGGTGCACACCGGGCGCATGGCCATCAATTCGGCCGAGAATGACGACAGGCTGGCCTGCCAGCAGACCGGGTTCTGTTTTCAGGGTTGCAAATGGGGCGCCAAATGGTCCGCCGCCTATACCGATATTCCGCGCGGCGAGGCGACCGGCAATCTGGAGGTCCGCGACCGCGCCCATGTGCTGAAGATCGAACATGACGCCAGCGGCAAGGTCACCGGCGTGCTGTATGCCGACAAGGACGGCAACCAGCATCTGCAAAAGGCGCGCGTGGTCTGCGTGGCGGGCAATTCGATCGAAAGCCCGCGGTTGTTGCTGAATTCGGCCTCATCAATGTTCCCCGACGGGCTGGCCAACAGCTCGGGTCAGGTCGGGCGCAACTATATGCGTCACATGACCGGGTCGGTCTATGCCACCTTCGACAAACCGGTGCGCATGTGGCGCGGCACCACCATGGCCGGGATTATCCAGGACGAGGCGCGGCATGATCCGTCGCGCGGGTTTGTTGGCGGGTATGAACTGGAAACGCTGGCGCTTGGCCTGCCGTTCATGGCGGCCTTCCTTGATCCGGGCGGCTGGGGGCGCGAATTCACCACAGCGCTGGACAGCTATGAGAACATGGCCGGCATGTGGATCGTGGGCGAGGATATGCCACAGGAAACCAACCGCATCACCCTGAACCACGATGTCACGGACCAATACGGGCTGCCCGCGCCGAACGTGCATTTCGACGATCACCCCAATGATATCGCCATGCGCAACCACGCCTATCAACAGGGCATCGCCGTGTATGAGGCGGTGGGCGCCACCCGCGTCTTCCCGACGCCGCCCTACCCGTCGACCCATAATCTGGGCACCAACCGGATGTCGGAAAACCCGCGCGACGGGGTGGTCAACACACACGGGCAAACCCACGATATCGCCAACCTGTTTGTGTCCGATGGCAGCCAGTTCACCACCGGGGCGGCGGAAAACCCGACGCTGACGATTGTCGCGCTGGCGATCCGTCAGGCCGATCACATCGCGGGCGAGCTGGGCCGGGGAAACCTTTAGGCATTTCTGACGGCGGCCCCTTTATCGGGGCCGTCACAGCCTATGTCTGTATGAACCATCGCGGACGGACGCCATCAAGGGTGCGCCAAATGCCTGAGCCTTCCTCAGGCCGCGCCCCAGCGGCTCAACCGTTCAGCAATGCCTCGGCCGCTGCGCGGGCGGCGTCGGTGATGGTGTCGCCCGACAGCATCCGGGCGATTTCGTCTACCCGGGCCGGGGCATCCAATGGCGTGACGGTCGAGGTGGTCATCTTGCCGCTGACCCGCTTTTCCACCCGCCAGTGATGCGCGCCAAGGGCCGCGACCTGCGGCGAATGGGTAACCACCAGAACCTGCGCCTCGCCCGCCAGTTGGGCCAGTCGGCGCCCCACCGCATCGGCCGTCGCCCCGCCCACGCCGCGGTCGATTTCATCGAAGATCATGGTCAGACCGGCGCTGCCCGAGGTCAGGCAGACCTTCAGCGCCAACAGAAACCGCGACAGTTCGCCCCCCGAGGCGATCTTGTTCAGCGGGCCCGAGGGCGCGCCGGGGTTGGTGGCGACGGCAAAGGCCACCGCATCCTGCCCCTCGGGCCCCGGATCAACCGGCGTCAGCCCGGTGGTGAACACCGCGCGTTCCATTTTCAGCGGCGCCAGTTCGCGCGCCATCGCCTTGTCCAGCGCGGCGGCGGCCTTGGTGCGGCGGGCGGTCAGATCGTCGGCGACCGCCTGGTACCCGGCCTTGGCCTGATCCACCGCCTGCGCCAGCGCGCTTAGCCCCGCCTCGCCCGCGTCCAATGCGGCCAGCCGGTCGCGCAGCTCATTCGCGAACCCGGCCAATGCGTCGGGCAGAACCCCGTGTTTGCGCGCCAGCCCGCGGATCGCGAACAGGCGTTCTTCGACCTCTTCCAATTCGACCGGGTTGAACGACAGCGATTGCAGGAAATCGGCCACGCCCTGCTGCGCCTCGCCCAATTCGGCCATCGCCCGGGACAGCGCGTCGATCGGGGCGTCCAGCTTTGCCTCGGCGCTGGCGGCGGCGTCGCCCAGCCAGCGCAGGGCGTCGTCCATCTGGCCTTCGGCGCCGTTCGTGCCCAGCACCTCGACCGCTTTGGCCACATCTTCGCGGATACGGTCGGCGGCCTGCATCATCCGGCGGCGCGCGTCCAGATCGGCATCTTCGCCCGGAACCGGCGCCAACGCGTCCAGTTCACCCACCGCATGGCGCAGAAATTCCTCTTCGTCGCGCACGGCGGCCAATGCGGCCTGGGCGGCGTCCAGGTCCTTTTGCGCCGTGGTCCAAGCGCGCCAGGCTGCGCGGCATTTTTCAACGCGCGGGGCCAGCCCGGCAAATTCATCCAGCAACAGCCGGTGACCGCGCGGGTTCAGCAGGCCCCGGTCGTCGTGCTGGCCGTGCAGTTCGACCAGAGTGTCCGACAGGTTGCGCAATACCTCGCCCGAGGCGCGGCGGTCGTTCACCCAGGCGGTCTTGCGCCCGTCGGCGGTATTGATCCGCCGCAGGATCAGCTCCTCCCCGCCCGGCAACCCGGCCTCGTCCAATATCGCGTGGGCCGCGTGCCCCGCTGGCAGATCGAATACGGCGACCACTTCGCCCTGATCGGCCCCGGCGCGCACCAGTTCGGCCCGGCCGCGCCAGCCCAGCACGAAGCCCAGCGAATCCAGCAGGATCGATTTGCCCGCCCCGGTTTCGCCGGTCAGCACGTTCAGGCCGGGCTGAAAATTCAGCTCCAGCCGGTCGATAATCAACATGTCCCGGATGTCGAGACTGCGCAGCATCGAACGCACCCCTCGCCCCTGGATCAGAGCCATTCACCCTTGATCATCTGTCGGTAAACGCTGCGCAGCCAGCCGGTTCCGCGCGCCTCGGGGGACAGGCCTTTGCCTTTCAGCAGGTTGAACCCGTCCTCGTACCATTCGGTCGACTGGAAGTTATAGCCCAGAATGGCGCCCGCGGTCTGGGCTTCGTCCACCAGACCCAGCGACAGGTAGGATTCGATCAGACGATACAGCGCCTCGGGCGTGTGGGTCGTGGTCTGGAAATCCTCGACCACCACACGGAACCGGTTGATCGCCGCGCCGAAATGCCCGCGTTTCAGGTAATAGCGCCCGATCTCCATCTCTTTGGCGGCCAGATGGTTGAAGGCCAGATCGAATTTCAGGATCGCGGTGCGGGCATATTCGCTGTCGGGATAGCGTTCGATCACGGTGCGCAGCGCCTGCAGCGCCTGAAAGGTCAGCCCCTGATCGCGCCCGACCAGATCGATCTGGTCGTAATAGCTGAGCGCCAGCAGATACTGCGCATAGGCCGCATCCTCATCCGCCGGATAGAAATCGATATAACGCTGGGCGGTGGCGCGGCTGTTTTCGTAGTCGCGCCCCTTGTGATAGGCGAAGGCCTGCATGATCAGCGCGCGCTTGGCCCATTCCGAATAGGGATACAGCCGCTCGACCTCGCCAAACAGGCGCGCCGCTTCGTCGGTTTTGCGTCTTTGCGTGGCCAGTTCAAACTCGGCCTTTTTGTAAATCTCTTCGGCAGAGAAGTTTTCCAGCGGCACATCGCGCGAACCGCCACCGCAGGCCGACAAAAGCCCAAGGGATACTATCGTTCCGAAAACAACCGCACGCGACCTGATCTTGCCCATATACCGTCTAATCCCATCGTCTGTCCGTGCGCGGTTGGAATTGCGCGCAGCGTTGCTGGTGTCCTAGCACAGAAAAATCCGGTGCAAAACGTCTTTGGGATGGATTTCGAAGCTTAGGCAACCGCACGCAGGTCAGAAGGTTTCACGCCCACACCCGGCAACTGCTGCGATACCTGAGGATCGCAGGTGATCATGCGGTATGCGGTGGGTTGCGCAAACAGCGCACGCAACAGTTTATTGGTCAGCGCGTGGCCGGCCCGGTGACCGGCATAGCGGCCCAGAATCGGCCCACCCGCCAGCGCCAGATCGCCCAATGCGTCCAGCATTTTATGGCGCACCGGTTCGTCCGAGTGGCGCAGACCCGCGCCGCTTTCAACCTGATGCCCGTCAAAAACCACAGCGTTTTCACCGGGAACACCGCCCAGTGCCAGCCCATTGGCCTGCATCGTTTCAACATCGGCGCGGCGGCAAAAGGTGCGGCTGTCGCACAATTCGCGCACAAAGGCGCCGTTGGCCAGTGTCAGATGTTTGTCCTGACGACCGATGGCCGCATCGTCGAATTCGATGTGAAATTCGATTTCCAGCGTGTCCGCGGGGGACAGGCTGGCGCGGGCGTCGCCCTCTTGCACGGTCACGGTTTCCAGAATCTGGATGGCGCGGACAGGGGCGCGCAACTGGCGGAACCCACGGGCGATGAACGCCGCCACATAGGGCGCCGCGCTGCCGTCCAGCACCGGAACCTCGGGGCCGTTGATTTCGATCAACGCATTGTGAATGCCACAGCCCGCAAGCGCGGCCATGATATGTTCCACGGTCGACAGTTCGACCCCATCGTCGTTGATCAGCTTGGTGCACAGCGGTGATGGGACCACGATATCCCAGCGTGCGGGAATCAGCGCGTCGCGATCAACCACGTCGGTGCGGCGGAACCAAATGCCATATTCAGCGGATGCCGGGTGGACTGTTATATGTACAGGACGACCGGTGTGCAGACCGACACCGGTAAAACTGACCGCAGATTTCAACGTGGTTTGCAAGGAACACCCATAAAAGACACCAGAGAACCTGTTCTGGCATCCCCGACCTAAAACGCCCCGGTCAGGACCTCAACTCAATCTTTGCAACGGTATGAAACATCCGTGACAGGGCATCGGCGATTTTCCGCCACCCTAAAGGCCCGTGGGAGGATCGCGTTGTTTTGAAACGAAAAAAGGGCCGGTTGCCCCGGCCCTTTTTCGCTGTAACAGCTGTCAGAGTTTAGTTGGCCTGACGCCGAAGGAAGGCCGGAATTTCAATCCGCTCCTGTTCGGCGTCCAGCTCGGGCTCTTCCTCATAGGCCTGAACCGGGGGCTGCTGGCGCACCGGCTGGGCGCCCCGTTCGGGCGTCTCGCCGGCGTGACCGGCCATCCGGTTGATCAGCGAACCGATACCAAAGCGCGATTTTTCAGCGGTTGCGCGTGCGGCATCCGCATCGGGCTGATGCGCGGCGGGCTGCATGCTGGCCGCACGGGGTGTCCGGGACACGGCCGCCTGCAGACGCGCCAGCGCCTCGGGCGATGGGGTGCCAGCCACGGGCGGACGCGGGGCCACGAAGGCTTCGGGCTCCGGCTCGGCGGTATAGCTGGGCGCGGCCTCTGCGGCCTCGGGCTGATAGGCGGGCGGCGGCAGGTCGTCTGCGCGCTGCTGCGGCTCATACGACGGGGTAAACGTCGGCTCTGCCGGGGCGGGCTCCATCTCGTTGAACAGCGTCGGTTCGGCCTGTGCCTCGGCCTCTGCCGGGACATAGGCGGCCTCGGCGACCTCTTCGGGTTCGGCTGCGGGCGCTTCGACCTGCGGCAGCGGTTCGGCCATGCGGCGGCGCGGGACCGGTACGTCATGCGCGTTTTCCGCCGCGTCGATGCCGGTTGCCACAACGGACACCCGCATGCCGCCCTCCATCTCGGTATCCAGGGTCGAGCCGACGATGATGTTCGCCTCGGCATCCACTTCTTCGCGGATCCGGTTGGCGGCCTCGTCCAGTTCGAACAGGGTCAGATCGTAGCCACCGGTGATGTTGATCAGAACACCCTTGGCGCCACGCAGGCTGATTTCGTCCAGCAGCGGGTTGGCGATTGCCTTTTCGGCGGCCTGAACCGCGCGATCTTCGCCGGTGCCTTCGCCGGTGCCCATCATCGCCTTGCCCATCTCGTCCATCACGGCGCGCACATCGGCAAAATCAAGGTTGATCAGGCCCGGACGGACCATCAGGTCGGTCACGCCCTTGACGCCCTGATACAGCACGTCGTCGGCCATGCTGAAGGCTTCGGTAAAGGTGGTTTTTTCATTGGCCAGACGGAACAGGTTCTGGTTGGGAATGATGATCAGCGTGTCAACGACCCGCTGCAGCGCCTCGACCCCGTCTTCAGCCTGACGCATCCGTTTCGCGCCTTCGAACTGGAACGGTTTGGTCACAACGCCCACGGTCAGCACGCCAAGTTCGCGCGCCGCCTGTGCGATGATCGGGGCCGCGCCGGTGCCGGTGCCGCCGCCCATGCCTGCGGTGATGAAACACATATGCGCGCCGGCCAGATGATCCACGATGCTTTCGATCGTTTCTTCGGCAGCGGCGGCGCCGACCGAGGGGCGCGCGCCCGCGCCCAGACCTTCGGTGACCTTCAGCCCCATCTGAATCTTGGCCGGAGCGTTCGATTGCTGCAGCGCCTGCGCATCGGTATTCGCGGCCACGAATTCGACGCCCTCAAGCTGCTTTTCAATCATGTTGTTGACGGCGTTGCCGCCTGCCCCGCCAACGCCGAACACCGTGATACGCGGTTTCAGTTCGTTGTGCTCGGGCATCATCAGGTTCAATGTCATGGATCTATCCGCCTGCTTTTTTACGCGCCGAAATCTCGGCCTTTGTCCCTATTTGGCAGTAATCTAAAGGGAGTCGCTGCCTACGTCACCCCAAAATCACAAATTTGCCACAAAATGTAGGTGCCTTTAGAGGGCGGTTAGCGGTATTTTGCCGAAAAACCCACATGTTGCGGCGCGTTGCTCTCACAAGACTAGGAACGGAGCCCTACCGTGCCAGATTACGTGCCTCATCCAAGCCGCCACGGCGGCTCATCTTTAAGTTGTTCAGAAGACTGCTCAGTCTGCCTTTGGCCTCTGCGGACCCTGTGGATAACTATAGCACGGACCTTTGGGCCGGTCATCCCGATTCTATCTTCGAAACAATCCATGCCGCAACCTACCAATTGTCCTTGAACCACTTCACCGCACGCTTCAACGACCGGGCCGGATAGCGTTCGGCCGGGATGTCGAAGTCCCACCATTCATCCTGCGGGTGCGCCGCGAACAGGCACAGCCCGACGGACGAGGCAAAGGCCGCCCCGGTCGCCGCCTG
The DNA here is from genome assembly GCA_947500775.1 of uncultured Paracoccaceae bacterium. GTDB lineage: Bacteria > Pseudomonadota > Alphaproteobacteria > Rhodobacterales > Rhodobacteraceae > CANMTD01. Next base: position 1,162,232 of record CANMTD010000001.1, on the reverse strand, counting down.
CGGCAGCCCCTGCACCCGCAAGGGGCGTCCCAGACGCACCTGTTGTCCCAGAATGCGGCTGGCCAGCCCGTCCAATCCGGGGATCTGGCTGCCGCCGCCGGTCAGAACGATCTGCTGGCTGGGCAGGTGTTCGAACCCTGCCGCGTCCAGGCGCACGCGCAGCTCTTCCAGGATTTCCTCGACCCGGGGGCGCATGATGCCGATCAGCTCGGCCCGGCTGACGGTGCGGCGGTCGTGTTCATAGTCGCCGGTATCGCCGCCCACCTCGATCATTTCGCGGTCGTCCATGCCGGTGGCGACCACCCCGCCGTAAAATGTCTTGATCCGTTCGGCCGTGGCCAGCGATACCTGCAGCCCCTTCGAGATATCCTGCGTGACGTGATCCCCGCCCATACGCACGGAATCGGAAAAGATCATGTGTTTCTTGATGAAGATCGACAGGCCGGTCGACCCGCCGCCCATATCGATACAGGCCGCCCCCAGTTCCTGTTCATCTTCAACCAGCGACGAAATCGCCGAGACATAGGCCGAAGAGGCCAGCCCGGCCAGTTCCAGATCGCAGCGTTTGATGCAGTACAACAGGTTTTGCACCACATCCGCCTCGACCGTCAGCAGGTGCATGTCGACGGCCAGCCGGTTGCCGATCTGCCCGCGTGGATCGATCAGGCCCGACCGGTGGTCCAGCGCGAAATTGACCGGCTGGGCGTGCAGCACTTCGCGCCCCTCGCCGAAATCGGGCACATCGCAGGACGCCATCACATGCGCCACGTCATGTTCGCTGACCACGGTTTCGGTCAGGTCAATCGCCCCGTCCAGCCCGTAGGACCGCGGCTGCGCCCCCGACAGGCAGGCGATCACGTGGTCCACCCGGACATTGGCCATTTTCTGGGCCGCCTGAACCGCCGTGCGAATGGCACGTTCGGTTTCGCCCATGGCGTCAATCTCGCCGAACCGCACGCCGCGTGACCGCGTGGTCGCCGCCCCGATCACCCGGAACGACGATTGCCCGGCCATCGCGCCGATCCCTTCGGCATCGCGAAACCGGTCGGCCCCGTCGAAGCGCAGCACCAGACAGGCAATCTTGGACGTTCCCACGTCCAGAATGGCCACAACGCCCCGATCCATGGCCTGCCGGCGCATGCGCCGCATCGCGCGTTGTGACTGGTAAAGATCGGTCATTCGTTACTCGCTCCTGCCTCGATTGTCTTGATGTGCCGCAACTCTTGCACCGCTTGCGGGGCCATTCGGATCGTGGGCCGGTCGCGGTTGCGCATGTCAATCGCGATCAGATCGCGGTCCAGCATGTCCTCGGCCTGATTCAGCGCGATGACGCGCAGCAGGGCGCGCACCGGGTCCTGTTCGGGCAGCAGAATGCGCTGATTGCGGTTCAGCACCACGTCCCAGCGACGCCCACCCATGCGCACCAGCCCGCGCAGACGGTGTTCGATCGGGCGGGCGGCGGCCAGCAACTCCATCGCCTGCGCCACATGGCGGTCCGCGCCATCGCCCGCGATCAACGGCAGATCTGCCCGTTCGGCCCGCGCACCAAGCGGCGACACCCGATGCCCCAGCGCGTCCAGCAATTCCAGCCCGTCGCGCCCGCGCCAGACAATCGCCGGCACCCGTTCCTTGATCGCGATCTGCAGAACGCCGCCCGGACGGATGCGCAGATCGGCGCTGGCCACGGCGTCCAGCTCGGCCACGGTGGCGCGCATTTCCTCAAGGTTCAGATCGAACGAGCTGATCGGGAAATCCATCGGCAGCACTTCGCGGATGTCTTCGGCCACCTCGGCAGAGCCGCCGTCGATGGCCATCAGCTTGACCATGAATTCGGGCCGTTCCTCGATCGACCGGCGCAGGTCGGCCACCGCCAGCCCCAGATCGTCGCGCCGGTCCTGATCGGCCAGATACCAGCCCGCGCCAAACAGCACGCAGAACACCGGCAACCCGGTGCGCAGCAGCGCCCGGAACAGCGGCGTCAGCCACAGCCGGTTCAGACGGTACGCCACCCGGCTGGGGGCGGGATCGCGGCGCGGGATCACCGGTTGCATGAGGCATCCTCCACCATCCAGGCGCACAGATCAGGGAAGGACATGCCGCAATGGGCCGCCTGTTCCGGCGCCAGCGAGGTCGGCGTCATCCCCGGTTGGGTATTGGTCTCCAACAGGACCAGCCCGTCCAGCCCGCGGGTTTCGTCCCAGCGGAAATCGGTGCGCGTCATGCCCCGGCACCCCAGCGCGTCATGCGCCCGCAAGGCATAGTCCAGACAGGCGTCGAAAATCTGCGCCGGGATATCGGCGGGCAGCACATGGCGCGATCCGCCCTCTTTGTATTTGGCGTCGTAATCGTACCAGCCGTCGGTCAGGATATCGGTCACCGTCAGCGCGCGGTCGCCCAGCACGGTGGTCGTCAGCTCGCGCCCCGGCACATAGGTTTCGACCATTACCTGATCGGGCATCTCGGGCGACAGCTGCGGCGGGGCGTTCGCGGCCTCGTGCACGATATAGATACCGACCGATGACCCTTCGTTGTTGGGTTTGACCACATAGGGCGGCGCCATCACATGGGCGCGCATCACATCGTCGGCCGCCGCGATCATACTGTCGACCACCGGCAGACCGGCGGCGCGGTAGGCCGCCTTGGTCCGCTGCTTGTCCATCGCCATGGCCGAGCCCAGAACCCCCGAATGCGTATAGGGCAGCCCGATCCATTCCAGCAGCCCCTGCACACAGCCGTCTTCGCCCCAGCGGCCATGCAGGGCGTTGAACGCCACATCCGGTTGAATTTCACGCAGGCGCGCAACCAGATCCGGACCCGCGTCCAGTTCCGTCACGTCATATCCTGCCTGCCCCAAGGCGGCGGCGCATTCGCGCCCCGACACCAGCGACACCTCGCGCTCTGCCGAGGGGCCGCCCATCAATACCGCCACTTTCGGGGGAGTCCTGCTCGACTTACCCGCCACGTGTGCCTCGTTTCAGGGCCTTTTTCGGCCCCTTGTTTTGTCTATTCGTCTGCGCCCGGTTCACCGATCCGCATAATCTCCCATTCTAGCTGTATTCCGCTTTTTTGAAAGACTTTATTTCGCACATCTTCGCCCAGATTTTCCAGATCGGCGGCGGTGGCCCCGCCGGTGTTGATCATGAAATTCGAATGCATTTCCGACATCTGCGCCCCGCCCCGCCGCGCGCCGCGCATGCCTGCGTCGTCGATCACCTTCCACGCCTTCAGATCATGTACATCGTCGGCGCGGCCCGTGGAACTGAACCCCGCCGGATTGCGAAAGGTCGATCCGGCGCTGCGATCCTTGGTGGGCTGGCTGGCATCGCGTTTGGCCAGTTGATCCTCCATCCGGGCCTGCAAGGCCTGCGGATCGCCCGGCGCACCTTCGAATGTCGCTTGGGTCAACACCCAGCCCTCGGGCAGATCGGTCTGGCGATAGCGAAAATTCAGATCCTCGGCCGTCAGGGTAACCACCTGCCCCGCCCGCGTCACCGCCCGGGCCGAAACGAAGACATCGGCCGTATAGCTGCCGTAACACCCGGCGTTCATCCGCACGGCGCCGCCGACGGCGCCGGGGATCGTGCGCAGAAAGGTCAGGTCGACCCCCGCCTCAGCCGCGCGGCGCGCCACATGGGCGTCCAGCGCGGCGGCCCCGACGGTCACCCGCGTGCCCTCGACCGTGATCTGGTTGAACCCGCGCCCCAGCCGGACAACCACAGCCCGCAACCCGCCATCGCGTACGATCAGGTTTGATCCCACCCCCATCGGAAACACCGGCACCGCCGGATCGAGTGCGGCCAGAAACCCGGCCAAATCATCGGCATCGGCCGGCTGAAACAACCAGTCCGCCGGACCACCGACGCGCATCCAGGTCAGATCATTCAAAGGGCGGTTCGGCGTCAGAACGCCGCGAACAGAAGGAAGATTGGTCATAGCACCTAAAACAGTGACAGCAGATAGTTCATCGCCGCCTGTATCGCGGGATAGGCCCCCAGCGCAATGGCCAAGTTTTTCGAAATCCCGGCAACGTCCTTGCTGATCTCATGAGTTTCCGACAAGGTTTTGCGCACCCCCAGATAGACCCGGACAATCCGGCTTGCCAACACATAAAGCGCGCTTTTGCGCACCTCATCAGGTTGTGCGGGGTCCAACGCAAGCTGGGCATCTCCGGGCAGTTCTTCGGCCAGTTCCCCTTCGGAATGCGCCGCGATGTCACTGGCTGCGGTGGCAAGCACCCCGCCCGTATCCGGCGCGGCCTGCAGCATCCGGAACTGCGCCCGCGACGTCGCAACGTCCCGGACGGCTGCATTGCTGCCCATGATGTCAAAGGTTGCTTCTTCCAACTGCCTGATAAAATCCTCGACCAGAGCATCGCCCTTGGGGCATTCCCCGCACGCCACACGCGCCTCAGCCCGGAGGGCGGCGCGACGGCACATATCGTACAAGCGGATCGGGCTTGGGTTGTTAAGCGTGGCAGCCTTGCGCGTCAGTTCAACCTCGGGCATCAACTCGCCGTAGGGTCCATTGGCGCCGCCCTGCCCGTCAAATACCTCGGCGAGGTCCAACAGCTTGTTCTGAATATCGGACAAGGAGTGTGTTGGCAGGTCAGAGGTCGCCAGTACCGCAAGCTTCCCGGTCTGAGTATTTTCGACAATCCGTTCAGCGTTGAAGGTCGCCTTGCGCAGATGTTTTGCCCGGATATCATTGATCAACGGGTTCACCACACGCGGGCCTTTGCCCCATGTCTCAGGCTCAATCAATGCAATCTCTTCAAACATCTCCCAATTGGGCGGGAGACCGGCCAGAGCATCGTCGTACCATTTGACCCAGAACGACCAATCCTCGGCAGCGGGTCCGCGCGCGGTTTCCTCGCCTCCGCCGGTTGGGGCACGCGCCTTCACGTCAGCCCACTCACGCGCCAAAGGGTTCTGCCCGTCCGGCCAAATTGGAAGGTTTTCTAACGCCTCCCCCCTTGATAGGGCAGCAACGTCGCCGCAGATGACATCGGTTTCAGCAGTGGTCGCAGTCCACGCGTTGAAGATAGCGCGGGCAGTCTGCCTTGAGACGTCAGCGTGTGGTGCAGTTCGGGATGTACAGGAAATCCTGATGGCATCAACGGCGGTTGCTATAGCGCGGTAGGTGGTGGAGCGGTAAGTGATTGAGCGAGCGATAGAGAGGGAAGTGACGCCATCGGCTGCGGTTTCATGGGCCACGGTTCGGGCGGCAGCTATTGCATCACCGGCGGCTTCTTTGGCTGCGGCGATTATCTTTTCCGCAGGCGTTTTAGCCGCAACCACGGATATCAATAATGCACGCAAAACTCGCAAGGCATCCAAGTCAAGATTGTGCGCCGATTCCGAAGTAGCAGCCCAATACCAATATATCGGCAGCACCCGCATCGCCGCCCGATGCGCAATCCAAGTGGCCGCCTGTTGGCGGGACAGCCCGCCCGGACCATCCTCTTCGGGCCAGCTGTTCAGCCAGACCTCGACATCAGCAGGCGTTCTTATATCAGTCGGATCCATCATGGCTGGATGCTGCGCTATGGTAGCGGTGGTGGCAAGTGCTCTTTGCCTGTCCTGACCCCGGAGATGCCCCTAGGTTTGCCGCCCCAGAACCCGCCGCACGAACCGGCCCAGATAGATCAGCGGCCAGCGCAGCACCGAAGCCCCCGCCGCCAGCACGAAGAACCCCCAGAGCGGGCCGTTTTCATAGGTCACATAGCCCAGCAGCGGAATGCCCAAACCGATCAGGATATAGGCCCGTTGCCAGTGATTGTCGCGGCTTGGGATCATGGCCAGCACATTCGCCGCGAACGCCCAGAGGCAGGCCAGTAAAAGGGAAAGCGTCATTTTGGTGGCTCCGGTTTGCGCCCGATGGCGCGACGAATGAAAAAGCCAAGTGGCCGCCGGTACATCGAAACAACCCCTGCCAGCGCTGGCAACAGGTACCAAAGACCATGCTGATACCCGATGAACGCCAACAGCACCGGCGCCACGATCAGCAGCGCAAGACCTGGCGGGTATTGATAGCGCATCGGCAGCATGCCGGTGATCCCGGCGGCCAGCGCCCAAAGACAGGCCAGAAGCAGCGACAGGCTCATACCGCCCCCCAGACCGAGACGGCCAGCGCGCCAAGGGCCGCCAGCAACCCGACATAGGGCACCCAGACCGGCACGCGAAACGGGGCGGCGGGCGCGCGGCGTTTCAGCGCGATCAGCGACAGGTTGACCATGGCAAAGACCAGCAGCAACACCGATGAGGTCATCTGCGCCAGTGCTGCAAAGGGCACCGCCAGCGCCACCAGCACAACCGCCAGACCGACCAGCAAGGTGGCCCTGGTCGGGGTGCGAAAGCGCGGGTGGACGGTGTGAAACAGCGCCAGCCGCGGTTCGCGTTTGCCCAGTCCGAACAGCACCCGCGCGGCCATGATGATCTGCGCCAGCACCCCGTTCAGGGCGGCCGCCACGGCGATCAGCGCCAGAAAGCCTGCGCTTTTGTCGGACCCCGCCTGCCAGACCAGCACCAGCGGCTGCTGGCTTGCCGCCAGCGTGGTCTGCGGCACCGACCGGACCGCCGCCAGGCTGACACCCGCATAGATCAACGAGGTGATCAGCAGTGACAGCAGAATGGCCCATGGCAGGGTGCGTTCGGGGCGCGCGACCTCTTCGGCCATGTTCACGATATCCTCGAACCCGATAAAGGCGAAAAACGCCAGAACGGCGGCCAGCCCGATGCCGGACCAGACCAGGCCCTGCGGCGCCACCCAATCGGCGACGGGGGGGGCCGTGGCCCCGGCCCAGATGACCAGCCCCAGACCGGTCAGTTCGATCACCGTGAAAATCGCGGCCACCGCCAGGCTTTCCAACACGCCGATCATCGCAACCCCGATCAGCACCAGGCCCAGCCCGATGATCGCGGCCATCGCGGGCACATCCACCACCGATGTCAGATAGCCCGCGCCGCCGCGCAGAACCGCCGCCGCCGAAACCGTTCCGGCCAGCACGATACCCAGCCCGACCAGCACCGACAGCGCATGGGATCGCAGGCCTTTTTCGATATAGGCGGCTTCGCCCGCCGCTTCGGGGATACGGGTCGACAGTTCCGCATAAGACAGCGCCGAGGGGGCCGCGATCAGCCCCGCGACCAGAAAGGCAATCGGCGCATAGATCCCGGCATGTCCGGCGACCGCGCCGATCAGAACATAGATGCCCGCGCCCACCATGACGCCCACCCCATAGGCGGTCAGCAGACCCAGCCCGATCCGACGTTTCAGCGCGTCGGCCATCGCTTTACCCCGCCAGTCGTTTCGGCAGGTTCAGCGCCCAGGCCGAGATTGTCCCGGCGCCAAGGCAGACCACGATATCGCCGGGGACCGCCTGTTCGCGCACCAGCCGTTCCAGATCATCCTCGGATGTCACGGCGCGGGCGTGGCGGTGGCCATGGCGGATCAGACCCGCCACCAGATCGTCGCGGCTGGCGCCTTCGATCGGGTCTTCGCCGGCGGCGTAAACCTCGGCAATCGCCACGACATCGGCGTCGTTGAAACAGGCGCAGAAATCATCGAACAGCGTGTGCAGGCGGGTATAGCGGTGCGGCTGATGCACAGCGATCACCCGGCCTTCGCTGGCCTGACGTGCGGCTTTCAGAACGGCGGCGATTTCGACCGGGTGGTGGCCGTAATCGTCGATGATGGTCACGCCGTTGACCTCGCCCACTTTGGTAAAGCGCCGGTTGACGCCTTCGAAATTGGCAAGGGCGGTGCGGATTTCTTCGGTTTTCATGCCCAGATGACGGGCCACCGCAACCGCGCTGAGCGCGTTCGAAACGTTGTGATCCCCCGGCATCGGCAGGCTGCAATCCTCGATCACGATGCCTTCGGCCTGCAGCGCGATGTCAAAATGCGCGACCCCGGCCTTATAAGTCAGGTTCACCGCCCGCACATCGGCCTGCGCGTTAAAACCGAAGGTGATGACGCGCCGGTCCGTGACCCGCCCCACCAGCGCCTGCACCTCGGGGTGGTCGGTGCAACAGACGGCCAGACCGTAGAACGGGATGTTCGATACGAAATCGTCAAAGCCTTTGCGCAGCGTGTCGAAATCGCCCCAATGTTCCATATGTTCAGGATCGATATTGGTGACGATCGCGATGGTCGCGGGCAGCCGGTTGAAGGTGCCGTCGCTTTCGTCGGCCTCGACCACCATCCATTCGCCTTCGCCCATCCGGGCGTTTGATCCATAGGCGTGGATGATGCCGCCGTTGATCACCGTGGGGTCCAGCCCGCCTGCGTCCAGCAGGGTGGCGACCATCGTGGTCGTGGTGGTCTTGCCGTGGGTTCCGGCGACCGCCACGTTGGATTTCATCCGCATCAGCTCGGCCAGCATTTCGGCCCGGCGCACCACCGGCAGCCCCTGCTGGCGGGCGGCGTCCAGTTCCGGGTTGCCCGGTTTGATCGCGGACGAAATCACCACGACCTCGGCCAGTTCCAGATTTTCCGCGCGCTGGCCTTCATAGATCGTGGCGCCCAGTTCCTTCAGCCGGTCGGTGATCTTGGTCGCCTTCAGGTCCGATCCCTGAACGGTATAGCCCAGGTTCAGCAACACCTCGGCAATGCCCGACATACCGATGCCGCCGATGCCCACGAAATGGATCGGCCCGACATCGGTCGGAAGTTTGGTTACCGCGGCTGCGTTCATGAATACTGTCCCTTACCTGCCAATGCGTCGATCATTTCCACCAGCCGTTCGGTCGCATCCGGGCGGCCATGGTCCAGCGCGCCATGGGCCATCCGCACCGCCGCGTCGGGGTTGGAAAGAACCGCGCCTATCTGCGCCGACAGCGCGGCGGGTTCAAGCGCATTTTCCGGGATCATGATCGCGGCCTCGGCGTCAACCAGCCCGCGTGCGTTGGCGGTCTGGTGATCGCCGGTTGCCGCAGCATAGGGCACCAGGATCGACGGCCGCCCCACCACGCTGATATCGGCGACCGAGGACGCGCCCGAGCGTGAAATCACCAGCTGCGCCTCGGACAGGCGCATCGGGATATCGGTGAAAAACGGTTTGATCTCGGCCTTGATCCCGGCCTCGGCATAGGCTTGTTCGACGCGGTCCACGTCCTCTTGCCGGGCCTGTTGGGCCACGCGCAGGTTCCGGCGCAGCGGTTCCGGCAGGGCCGCGATCGCGGCGGGCACCACATCCGACAGGATGCGCGCGCCCTGGCTGCCGCCGATGACCAGCAGGCTCATCGGGTAATCGCCGGGCGGGATATAGGGGGCACCGGCGCGTTCCAGCACCGCGCCGCGCACCGGGTTGCCGGTATAGAATTCCTCGACCCCGTCGGGCAGATCGGTCGGCCATGTGCCGCAGGCCACCGCGTTCACCCGTTTGGCAAACAGCTTGTTGACCCGGCCCAACACGCCGTTCTGTTCGTGGATCATCCGCGGACGCCGCAACAGCGTCGCCGCAGCCAGTGCCGGGATCGACGGATAACCGCCAAAACCCGCGACCACATCGGGCCGGTCTTTCAGCATCTTGACCACAGAGGACATCACCCCGCCCGCGATCCGAAACGGCACCATCAGCTTGGCCAGCATTCCGCCGCGCGCGAATGTGGCCGATGGCAATATCTCGACCTCGACCACATGCGGGAACCCGCCCGCATAGCGCGCGCCGCGCGCGTCGGTCGACAGTTTCACCCGCCAGCCCTTGCGCAGCATCGCCTCGGCCAGGGCCTGCGCCGGGAACATATGCCCGCCGGTGCCCCCGGCGGCGATCACCAGTAAAGGTGTACGATCGCTCATCACCGCCCCCTGCGCATCAACAGATCGGCAATTTCACCCTGCGGGCGTTTGCGCGTAAAGGCCAGCAGCATGCCAACCGCAATGCCGCCCGCGATCAGCGACGAGCCGCCATAGCTGACGAACGGCAGGGTCATGCCCTTGGCCGGCAACAACCGCACTGCGACGCCCATGTTGATCAGCGCCTGTACGCCAAAGACACAGGCCAGCCCGGTGCCCGCCAGCCGGATGAACGGATCGCGTTCGCGCATCAGGCGGAACAGCGACCGCACCACGATGGTGCAATACAGCGCGATGATCGCCAGAACCAGAACCAGCCCGTATTCTTCGGCCGCGACGGCGATGATGAAATCGGTATGGGCATCGGGCAGCGACCATTTCACCTGCCCCTCGCCCACGCCCACGCCGAAAAATCCGCCTTCGGAGATGGCGTTGGTGGCATAGCCAAGCTGGGTGCGCGGGTCCAGATCGGGCGACAGGAACCCGTCAATCCGCCGTGCGAAATGTTCGGAATTGTTATAGGCAATCGACCCGCCAAAGACGACCAGCGCCGCCATGCCGACCAGCAAGGTGAACGGCGCCCCGGCCACGAAATACATCACGCCCCAGGAAAACAGGATCAATGCGGCCTGCCCGAAATCGGGCTGCATCGCCAGAAAGCCGACAATCACGATGGCCACGGCAAAGGACAGCGTCTTGCCCGGCGGGCCGTTGATTTCCTGACTGGCCGACATCAGCCAGGCCGCCAGGATCACGAAGCCCGGTTTCAGGAATTCAGACGGCTGGACCGAGGCAAAGCCCAGCGAATACCAGCGCGTCGCGCCCTTGCCGAAATCCGTGCCGAAGACCGGCAGCAACATCAACGCGGCAAAGGCCGCCAGAAACCCCAGCACGCCCAGCCGGCGCACCAGATTGGGCGACATCATCGACGTCAGGAACATGGCGACCAGCGCCAGCCCTCCGAAAAACGCCTGTCTTTGAACATAGTGAAACGGTTCGAACCCGTTCTTGGCGGCCAGCGGCGGCGATGCGGCCAGCCCCAGCAACATCCCGATCCCGAACAACAACAGGATGCAGGACATGGTCCATTTATCGATTGTCCGCCACCAACGTGGAAGAATCGGCTCGCCTGCCCGCAAGGGCACGGTGCCATACACCATTTCTGTCATGGATACCGCCTAACACTGCCTCAGATCGCCCGGTTTTCCGGGTCTGATTGCAAGTGTAGCGGGAAAAAGGCGGCCGCGCTAGGGAAAGATGCGGGCGTTTTCTCCCCCTATCGCGGCTTATTTACCGGGTTTATCCTCGTCGACCACCACCCATTCATAGCCGGTGATCATCGCCTTCAGATAAGAGGTCACGGTTTCGCCGGTGGTCGCCATATAGACGTGAATCACCACGAACAGCGCCATCGCATAGGCCGCGACCACATGCAGCCACGCCACCGTACCCAGATCGAACCCGGTCAGGCTGACCGTCAGGTACAGCACGCCGGTGATCCAGATCGCCGGGTTTATCACCAGTTTCAGAAACAGATAGCTCAGCCTTTGCAACGGGTTATGCTTGCGCCTTAAGGTGGGCTTGGCCGGATGCGCCTCGCCCAGAAAAATGCCATAGGCGTAATAGCGGATCACCGGGATCAGGTTGCGCAGCGTGGGGATATAATGCTGCCAGGCGCCGGTGGTGAAATGCCAGAAGATCGCGAAAATCCACAGCAGGATGATCAGCCCGGCCGCGATCAGATGCACCTGGAACGCCATCGCCCAGGGCGGGCCGTCGAACAGCCCGTGCAGCCGCGCGCCGGTGATCATCAGCACGATGACCAGCAACGCCTGCGTCCAGTGCCAGAACCGTTCGAACCCTGCGAAGATCTTGATGTATTGCTTATCGGCCATGGCTTAACCCTCCCCCCTGCGTCGTGACATCACCAGACGGATGATCGTGTGCAGCACGATCCCGGCCAATGCCAGCGCCAGCAGGACCAACCCAATGCGGTCGGTCGTCGCGAAGCCATCGCGCCCCGGCAGATAGAACCCGCCCAGCCCGGCCAGACGCCCGTCCCTGGCGTGGCAACTGTCACACTCCAGCGCCTCGGATGAGGGGCTGACCATATGGGTGGTGGGCCACCACATTTCGGTTTCGACGAACCCGTATTCGCCCGAATAAGGCACATCGCTGTCCGCCATGCCTGCCGCCAACGCCTTGTCCCAACTGAAATTGGTCCAAAAGGCGGTGTCGGTCGTGGGCCCGTAGACATTGCTTTGCAGCAGATGGTTGTTGACCGCGTCATAGGCCTGTTTGCCCTGCATCCGCTTGAACGGATAGATCATCGATTGCGGGTCACCGGCGCTGCCGCCGATGCGGTTGATCCCGACAACACCCGAAGGGTCGATCTTGTCGCCCAGCAGCGTGTATTCCACCTGCCCGTTCCAGAAGGCATAGGTGGGCACGACATCTTCGCCCCATTTGAAATCGCCCTTGGTGGACAGATAGGTATGGCGGCCCTGTTCATCGTGTTCGGCATAGGGTTTGCCGTCTTTCAGCTTGCCCGCCGCCGACCAGTCCCACCACGTCTTGGTGGCCACGCCGCCCTTGGCGTATTCGGGGATATGGCAGGTCTGACAGGCCACGCGGTCGGTGTGGCCGTTCAGCTTGAACCCTTTCAGCGTCGCCGCATCGTGGGGCGTCGCGGTATGGCAGGAGTTGCAGGCCAGAATATCGGTGTTGCGCATGCCTGCGGGCTGAATGCTGTTGTCGGTGATCGTGCCATGATAGCGCGACCCGGGCCAGTCGTGGCCATTGCCCACATGGCAATCCACACAGGTCATATTCGCGCCCTCGGGCGACATATGCACATCCACATGCGGGCTGGGGTTCGACAGCGCGCTGGACAGATCGCCATGTTTGACGTTGTCGCCGCCGCCGCCGTAAAAATGGCAATTGCCGCAGTTGTCGCGCCCCGGCGCGCCGACATTTTCCGCGACATGGGCCAGATCGGGCGGCATATGGGTGAATTTCCCGTCCGGTTCTTCGACGATCATGCTGCCCGCATAGGGCACCATGCGCGAGGATTGCGTGACCGGGGAATACAGCGGATGCCCGGCCTTGGTCGGCCATTTGACATATTCGCCGGTGGTGTCGTGGCAGGCCAGACAATCGATATTGGTCTGATCGGCGAAATCGAAGGTCGCCTCATCCTCCCACCCGTATCCTGCGTGGCACGAGGTGCAGCGCGGCTCATTCGTGGCCAGATTGCCGCAAAACGCGTTCAGCACGTTCTTCTTGCCCAGGGTCTGGCCCGTGGCCGGGTTCACCGTATCCCATTTCCAGTGGATCGATCCCATCACCTGTTTGCCGGCCTCGGTGTGGCAGGTCAGACAGGCCTTGGTCACATCCGACCCGGTGGCAAAGGGTCCTTTCAGAACCTCGAATTTCTTGTGATCGGCCGTCAGCGTGGGCACATCGGACTGGGCAGATGCAGAGACCACTGCAAGGCTTGAAAATATCACGGCATGTGCAAATAAGCGAAACATGCGTCCCCCTCCCGCCCTCTTCTTCTGTCACTCTGGTTGTACACAATTTAGTGAAAACAGACGATGGGCCATTGATTTATATCAACACGATACAGGGCGACCATAACATTACAATTATTGAATTTGTCGCAGGTCGCCAGCCCCGCAAAACAATCAGGGCGGAACCGCAGTCCCGCCCCGATGCCTTATCCGTGAGTGGATTAGGTCAGATCACCACCACATCCAGCGGTGGAAAGCCGTTGAATCCCACCGAAGAATAGCTGGAGGTATAGGCCCCGCAGCAGCGGATGATGATCCGGTCCCCCGACCGCAGGCCCAGCGGCAATTGCACCGGGCGTTTTTCATACAGCACATCGGCGCTGTCGCAGGACGGGCCCGCCAGAATGCAGGGGCCGGTCAGTTCGTGGTCGCGGTCGGTGATGAACTGATAGCGGATCGCCTCGTCCATGGTTTCGGCCAGACCGGAAAACTTGCCGATGTCCAGATAGACCCAGCGGTGGGCGTCGCTGTCGGATTTTTTCGACACCAACAGCACCTCGGCCGCGATCATCCCCGCCTCGGCCACCAGCCCGCGACCGGGTTCGGCCATCACGCGCGGGATATCGCCAAAGCGGTCGGCGATCTGGCGCATGACGGCGGCGGCATATCGGGTCGGATGGGCGATTTCTTCGCCGTAAAACGCCGGGAACCCGCCGCCGATGTTCAGCAAGCTCAGATCATGGCCCGCCGCGCGCGCCTTGGCCCAGATGTCGGCCACCTGATCCAGCGTGTCACCCCACATTTCGGGCTGCCGGGTCTGGCTGCCGACGTGGAACGAAAACCCGACCGGATGCAGGCCCAGCCGCGCGGCCAGCGCCAGCAGCGACAGCGCCTTGTCGCGGGCACAGCCGAATTTGCGGCTCAGCGGCCAATCGGCCTGGCTGGCATCGACGATCAGGCGGATATAGACCTGCGCGCCGGGGGCGAATTCCGCGATCTTTTCCAGCTCTTCCTCGGCATCGGCGGCAAACAGGGTGATCCCGGCCTGATGGGCGAATGCGATATCGGTGGATTTCTTGACCGTATTGCCGAAAGAAATGTGCTCGGGCGCGGCGCCCAGCGACAGGCACAGCTCGATCTCGGCGCGCGAGGCCGCGTCGAAATGCGACCCCAGCCCGATCAGGGTTTCGATGACGTCGCGCGCCGGGTTCGCCTTGACCGCATAGTGGATGTCGGCGTGGCCCAACCCGGCCTTCAGCGCATGAAACTGCGCGGCCACCGCTGCGGTGTCCAGAACCAGCGTGGGCCGGTCAAAATGGTTGGCGCGAATGAACTCTTCGATACGGGTTTGGGGTGCAACAGGTGTTGCCCCGACAAAGTCGGTGACTGTAGCGTACATGGTCATCTCCAATAGACCCGGCCATAACATGACCGCTCACTTCCAAGGGAGACGTTACCGTCGCTACGTAAACACGGGTGGATTGCGGCCCACCGGCCAGAGGCGCGTGCGTTGGCGTCTATGACGGCGCACTTAGGGCCAAGTCCGAGTCGTTGCAAGACATGTTTTCACCGCGACCGAATTATTTTCGATGCCCCGAAATCCAAAGATCTGCGCGGGCCGAACCCCGCGCAGATCAGGCTTATTCCGGCACGCCGGTTTGCCGCCGCCCACGGGTCCGGAACGGGTGCGGGATCAGCATCGGCACATCACGGCAATAGGTGGCATAGGCCCAGCCGAATTCGCGCAGAAGCGCCCGTTCCTCGAACCACAGACCGATCATCATATAGATCAGCATGGCCCCCGCGAACAGCAGGTGGTCGGCGGTCATATGCGGGGTCGCGAACAGCGCGATCAAAACACCCAGTTGCAGCGGATGCCGGACGATCCGGTACAACAGCGGCGTGCGGAACTTCTGGGCACGCGGCGGTGTGCCGCGCAGATGATCCCAGGCCTGTTGCAGCCCGACAAACTCCAGATGTCCCAGCAGAAAGGTCGACAGCGTAATCATGGCAACACCAATGCCGAACGCGCCGTAGATCAGGATCGCGGCCCAGCCGTCGATCAGCCAGATCGTCACCGGGATCGGCTGCCAGTACCAGAAGGTCAGCCCCAGAAACACCGTTGATTGCAGGATATAGGTCGCGCGTTCGGCGGCGGGCGGGATGATCCGGGTCCAGTGGCGTTTGAAACCGGCCCGCGCCATCACGCTGTGGGCAATTCCGAACAGGGCGATGAAGCCAAGATCGACGATGACCGCCTGTTGCCATGACCCCGCCGGAGCCCCGGTGCGCAGGCCGCCGATATCCAGCAGGAACACCCCCAACCAGACAGAGATACCATTGTACAGGACATAGCAGAAAAGCGCATAGAGAAGGATTAGAATTCGAGACATAGAATAGGTCCGTTCGATGGGGAGAGAGTTGCCCGGGCCCGCAGATCGCGGGCCCGGTAAAATGAATTTCGCTTAGCGCCGGACAACGTCCCAGACGCCGCCCATACCCGCACCGCCGGTTTCTCCGGGCGAGCGGTCACCGGCCCAGAAATACAGCGGCTTGCCGTCGGGCGTGGCCCATTGGCGCCGCCCGTCGGGGCGTTCGACAATGATCGACCCGTCGCTGGCCACGGGGGCTGCCACCACCAGAAACGGTGGCCAGTTCCGCGCGCAGGCACCTGTGCAGCGGGACTGTCCCTTTGCATCCTTGCCGTAGGTATACAGCGTCATGCCCGAATTCTCGGCCGCCACGACCGATCCGATCAGGGTATCGACCTCGACGGTGGGGTTGGCGCCGGCTGTTCCGGCTGCAATCGCGAAAAAAGTTGCTGAAGCTATCATTTTCATTGAAAATTTCCTTATCCAATATCTGTGGGGTCAGTCGCCGTTGACCATGTGATCGTAGGGCGGCAGGCCGGCGTGATCTTCGCCCGCCTCGGGGATTTCGAAGGTGGCGTTCACGCCCATGTGGTCGTTGAACCCGATCAGGGTCTGCAGCATCACGCCGTCGAATTCCGCATACGTCCCGGTTGCGCCGGTGATCGGGCGGGTGTTGACCACGCCTGCGTCGGCCAGTTCGGTGCCCTGGGTGATGATTACATCGCCATTGGTGAACTGCATGATCTGACGGCTGACCAGCCAGACGCCGGTGGTGGCGTCCCCGCCTTCGCCGACAAACCAGCCATCGCAGGTCCAGGTGCCAAGCACCTTGTCGGGAAAGGCCGGGCTGCCGTCTTTCAGAACGCCGGTGATATTCCCGTCAAGCGTGCCTGCGGGATAGATATAGCCCTGGGTCACAAAGGGGTTGCCATGCGCGGGCATGCCGCTGTCGTGCACCGGGGTCGCGGCAAAGCTGAACCGGGTGTGATCCTCGGCCACGTCAAATCGGCTGAGCGGCTGAGCGGCATAGGCATCGCAGGCGGCCACGGCGGCCAGGGCCGTTGCCAGAAGCAAATTCTTTATCATTGTCGTATTCCAGTTTTCAAAGTTGGGGAGAGAACACACCGACAGCAAAGCCATCGGTGCGGGACATCAGACCGGGAAAAATACCCGGTCGGAATTTTGAAAGGGACCGGTCAGGCGGCGTGCACCGCCTGACAGATATTGGCGACATGCCGGTGGTCGGTGCCGCAGCATCCGCCGAACACGTTCAGCCGGGGCATGAGATGCCGCAGGTCCTGATACAACTGCCCCAGTTCCTGCGGGTTGCCGTCATCCAGCTCCTCGCATTCATCCAGTTCCGCATGCGACATGCGCGAGGCATTGGCCCGCAGCGCATGGATACGCTTGACCCAGTCACCGCCCTGCAACAGCACCGCGCGGAAATGATCGGGATGGGCGCAGTTGATCATGTAATAGGCGGGTTTCACCGGCGCCTTTGCGTCGACCTCGGCAATCGCGTCGGACAGGGGCTGACCGGTCGGCAGGCGCCCATCGGTTTCCACGGTGAAACTGATCACGCAAGGGATTTCAGCCTTCGCCGCCGCGCGGGCAATGCCCAGCGCCTCGGGGGTGTTGGTCATGGTCAGGGCCGACACCATGTCGGCGCCGCTGTCGGCGAAACCGCTGATCTGAAAGCCGTGGTATTCCTCGGCCTCCTGCACGCTCATGATGTGCGACGGGTCATAGCCATCGCCGCGCGGTCCGACGACGCCGTTGATCAGCACATTCATGCCCGCCCCGAAATCGGTGCGCAGTTCCTGTGCGAACACAACCGCTTCGTGGTTCACCGCCGCCAGTGCCGCGCGATCATAGCCTAGCAGAATGCCCCAGTCGGGATTGGCGCGCCATGTGTTGGTGTCCAGAATAAAGCCTGTGTCGTTCTGGCGGGCCATTTCCATGAAGGCGGCGAAATAATCGCGGATCGCGGCACGGCCATCGGCGGTATGCAACAAGGGGAAGGCCGCGAAGTGCGGCATGTCGAACCCCTTTTGGAACAGCAGCCAGGTTTCAAATCCGGCGTCCGTCAGGAACATCTGGTCCGTCAAATGCGGCATCTTGATTTCGGTGGTATGGGTCATTTCAATCTCCTGTTCGTTAAACTGGAGCCTGATTTGACGTTGTACCGTGTATGCGACCGTTGTAGTGACCGTTATATTTCGTTAAATTCTGCGTGTTATTTTCTGGAATTGATGTTTTTTCATGGGCCATTCGTTGACCATAAGCCTTTTGGGCGAACTGTCGGTTATGGCCGGGGATGCAGCTATGCCCCTGCCCGCCTCGCGCAAGGCGCGCGCAGTTCTGGGATATCTGGCCGCAACCGCCCGCCCGGTCCGGCGCGAACGATTGTGCGAATTGTTCTGGGACCTGCCCGATGATCCGCGCGCCTCGCTGCGCTGGGCGCTTAGCAAACTGCGTCAGGCGGTGGATGGGGATGGGGTTACCCGGATCGTCGCGGACCGCGAACGGGTCGCCTTTGATCCATCTCAGGCCGATATCGACCTGCATCTGATCCGGGCCCGGCTGATCGACGATCCGCCTTTCATCCCCCCGCCCGAACTGCGCCAGATGGCGGCGCAGCTGGCCCACCCGTTTCTGGAGGGGTTGGAACAGGCCGGGAATGAGGATTTTCAACTCTGGCTCGCCTCGGAACGGCAGGATGTGCATCTGCTGTACCTCAACGTGCTGCGCCGGCTGGCCCTGCACCCCGAGGTCAAAAGCACCGAAGCCATCAAATGGGCCCGCCAGTGGAAAGAACAGACCCCGCTGGAGGAAGAGGCCGCGCGCAGTCTGATCCACGCGCTGGCGCAGGCCGGGCGCATGGACGAAGCCTATGACTGCGAAGCGGCGTTCTGCGCCGCCGCCCTGCAGGCCGGGTTGACGCTCAGCGGCCCGCTGATGCCCGCCCAGACCGATGCCGCCGGGGATGATCCCGCCAAGGAACGCCCCGCCGAAAGCGAACCCCGGCGCCTGCTGCGCAAACAGAATATCGGCTTCAGCCGAGCGCCCGATGGGGCAAGGATCGCCTATGCCAGCGTCGGCGAAGGCAAACCGCTGGTCAAAGCCGCCAACTGGCTGAACCATCTGGAACTGGACTGGAACAGCCCGATCTGGGGCTCCACCTTTGCCGCCTGCAGCGAGGGCCGGAATTTCATCCGCTATGACGAACGCGGCAACGGGTTGTCGGACTGGGACGTGGACGACATCAGTTTCGAGGCTTTCGTGCGCGATCTGGAAACCGTGGTCGACACGCTGGGGCTGGAACGGTTCCCGTTGCTGGGGATTTCACAGGGCTGCGCCGTGTCGGTCGAATATGCCGCGCGCCACCCCGACCGGGTCAGCGGGCTGATCCTGATCGGCGGCTATGCCACCGGCTGGCGGATCGGGGCCAGCCCCGAAGAACAGGCCCGGCGCGAGGCGGTGCTGACCCTGACCCGCCACGGCTGGGGCACGTCGAACCCCGCCTATCGCCATATCTTTTCCCAGACCTTCATGCCCGACGCCCCGCCCGAAGACCTGATCTGGTTCGATGAATTCCAGCGCCTGACCACCTCGCCCGAGAACGCGGTGCGGTTTCAAGAGGCGTTCGGCGATATCGATGTGCGCGACCGGCTGGCCGATGTGCAGGCGCCGACCATCGTCTTTCACGCCCGCGACGATCAGCGGATTTCACTGGCGCAGGGGCGCGAGTTGGCCATCGGCATTCCGGGGGCGGAATTCGTGCCGCTGGACAGCAAGAACCATATCCTGCTGGGCCATGAACCGGCCTGGGTCCGTTGCGTGGAAGAGGCGCGCGCCTTTCTGACCAAACGCGGGATTTAGTCAGGCGCGGGTCAGGTCAGCTTGGCCACCTGATCCATGAAATCCTCGCCCCGCCGTTCGAAATTGTCGTATTGGTCAAAGCTGGCCGCCGCCGGGGCCAGCAGGACGGTATCGCCGGGTTCGGCCTCGGCTGCGGCCTGGGCCACGGCCTGCGCCATGGTTTCGCAAATCTCAAGCGGCAGATCGCCCAGATGCAGGGCGAACCCCCGCGCCTCGCGCCCGATCACATAGGCCTTTCGGACCTGCCCCAGATGCGGCATCAGCGCGGCCAGACCGCCCTCTTTTTCCAGCCCGCCACAGATCCAGCGGATGTTGGAAAAGGCGGCCAGCGCCTTGGCGGCGCTGTCGGGGTTGGTGGCCTTGCTGTCATTGACGAACCGCACGCCGTCCCGTTCGGCCACCATCTGGCTGCGGTGCGGCAGCCCCTGAAAACTGTGAAACGCGGCCTCGATCACCCGGGGCGCGATGCCCAGCGTGCGCACGGCGGCATAGGCGGCGCAGGCGTTCTGATGGTTGTGCGCGCCCGGCAGCCCGGGAATGCCGCGCAGGTCGATCGCGCCCACCTGACGGCCCTTGCGATGTTCGGCCAGAAACCCCTTGCGCACAAAGACCGACCAGCCCGGCCCGTCCAGTTTCTGCCCGGCCGAGATACGGATCAGCCGGTCGTCGCCATTGCCTTCGGACATCTGATTGGCCAGAAACTGGCCTTCGGCTTCGTCCACGCCGATGATCGCGCGGTCTGGGCCGCCTTCGGCGAACAGGCGGCGTTTGGCTGCGAAATAACCGCCCAAGCCCCCGTGCCGGTCCAGATGATCGGGGCTGAGGTTGGTGAAGACCGCCACATCCGGCGTCATCGCGCGGGCCAGTTCGGTCTGATAGCTGCTAAGCTCCAACACCACGACCCCGCCATCGCCCGGCGGGTCGATGTCCAGCACCCCGCGCCCGATGTTGCCCGCCAGTTGGCTGTCGCGCCCGACGTGGGTCAGGATGTGGTGAATCAGGGCGGCGGTGGTGGATTTGCCGTTCGATCCGGTGACCGCGATCACCTTTGGCGCGACGTCATAGTCATCCCAGTCGTGCGTCGCGACCGAGCGGAAGAACAACCCGATATCGTTGTCCACCGGCACGCCGGCGGCCCATGCGGCGGCGATCACCTTATGCGGCTGGGGATAAAGATGCGGGATGCCCGGCGATACGATCAGGCTGGCCACCCCGCTGAAGGCGCCTGCGCGGGTCAGGTCGTGGGCGGCGAAGCCTTCGGCCTCGGCCGTCGCGCGGGCCTCGGCGCTGTCGTCCCAGACCAAAGGCTCGGCCCCGCCTGCGCGCAACGCCCGTGCAGCGGCCAGCCCGGACCGGCCCAATCCCAACACGGCCACCCGTGCACCATCATATCCCTGAACCGCGATCATGCCTGCCCCTGTCTGTTTCGGCGCCAAGATGCACCGCCGGAACGGGGGAAGGCAAGTGGCGGGTTTTTACAAGGATTCTTGCAGGTCTTTAATGGTTTCGGCGGGCGAGGTTTAAAGATTTGAGGGCGCAATCCGCCGGGTATGTCTTGGTGCAAAGGGCCGCGCCAGAACCGAGGGGTGGGCGAGAAGCGCCCGCCCCGTGGGGGCGGTTCGGGCGCTGCCCGGCGGTGCCGCCGGGCGGGACAGAATTGGACGGCGAACGCTTACCGCAGCTTCAGGGTCGCCAGACCGATCAGCGCCAGGATCAGCGAGATGATCCAGAACCGGATCACGATCTGCGGTTCGGCCCAGCCCTTTTTCTCGAAATGATGGTGGATCGGGGCCATCAGGAACACCCGCTTGCCGGTGCGTTTGAAATAGAGCACCTGGATGATCACGCTCAGCGCCTCGACCACGAACAGCCCGCCGACGATGGCCAGCACGATTTCGTGCTTGGTGGCCACGGCGATGGCGCCCAAGGCCCCGCCCAGCGCCAGCGATCCGGTATCGCCCATGAAGACCGCCGCAGGCGGCGCGTTGTACCAAAGGAACCCCAGACCGCCGCCGATCAGCCCGGCGGTAAAGACCAAAATCTCGCCCGTGCCGGGCACGTAATGCACGTCCAGATATTCGGTAAAGTCGACCCGGCCCACCGCATAGGCGATCACGCCCAGCGTGCCTGCGGCAATCATCACCGGCATGATCGCCAGCCCGTCCAGCCCGTCGGTCAGGTTGACCGCATTGGCCGAGCCCACGATCACGATCATCGCGAAAGGCACAAAGAACAGGCCCATGTTCAGCAGCGTATCCTTGAACACCGGCAACGCCAGTTGATAGGACAGTGCGTCGGGATGCGCCTTGGCCGAGGCATAGGCCGCAAAAGCGGCGATCAGCAGGCCCAGCAGCATCCGCACCCTGCTGGACACGCCCTTGGTGTTGTTTTTCGACACTTTCGCATAATCGTCGGCAAAACCGATGGCGCCGAAACAGACGGTCACGAACAGCACGATCCAGATATAGGGGTTGTCCAACCGCGCCCACAGCAGGGTCGACACCAGCAGCGCCGACAGGATCAGCAGCCCGCCCATCGTCGGCGTACCGGCCTTGGCGAAATGGCTTTGCGGGCCATCGTCGCGGATGGGCTGTCCCTTGCCCTGCTTGCGGCGCAGCATGTTGATCAGCGGTTTGCCGAAGATGAATCCGAAGATCAGCGCGGTGAAAAACGCGGCCCCCGCCCGGAAGGTGATATACCGGAACAGGTTGAACAGGTCCCCGCCGTCGGAAAATTCGGTCAACCAATACAACATACGCTTCTCACCCTCAGCTTTCGTTCGGGGCCGATTGACCCAGTTTTCGCAGCGCGTCAACCACAAGCGAGACGCGGCTGCCCTTGGAGCCTTTGACCAGCACCACATCGCCCGCATCGACCAGCGCATGGGCGCGCTGCGCCATGTCCCGCGCGGTTTCGTACCATTCGCCGCGCAGCGCGTCGGGCAGAACGTCATAGAGCAGACGCATCCGCGGGCCGACGCAATGGACCAGCGAAAGGTGACGCATCGCCGGATGTTCGGCAACCGCGCGGTGCAAATCATCCTCTTGCGGACCAAGTTCCAGCATGTCGCCCAGCACCGCGATCCGGCGGCCCTTGGCGACGCGCCCGACGCCATCCTGCGGTTCGGCGGCGGCCAGTACCTCCAGCGCCGCGCCCAGCGAGGCGGGGTTGGCGTTGAAGGCGTCGTCGATCAGGTCGATGGTCATCTGATCCTCAAGCGTGTCCAGCACCAGCCGTTCGCGCGCGCCGCGCCCGGCGGGCGGCTGCCAGGCGGCGATGTCGCAGGCCGCCAGCGCCAGATCCAGATCCAGCGCATCGGCCACCGCCAGCGCACCCAAAGCGTTCATCGCGAAATGCCGACCGGCCGAACGCACCTTGAACAGCACCGCAGCCCCCCGGGCCCTGGCCTGAACGATGGTGGTGTCGCGTTGCAGGGTCACATCCTTCAGCCGGTAATCGCAGCCTTTGTCCGCGCCAAAGGAAATCACCCGCGCGTTTATGGCAGCGGCCTTTTGCGTCAGGATATCGCTGACCGGCAGACCGGCGGGCAGCACGGCGATGCCGCCGGGTTCCAGCCCGTCCAGCACCGAGGCTTTTTCATGGGCGATGCCGTCGATATCCTCGAACGCCTCAAGATGGGCGGCGACGACGGTGGTGATCAGGGCGACATGCGGGCGGGCCATGCGGGCCAGCGGCGCGATTTCGCCCGGGTTGCTCATCCCGACTTCGATCACCGCGAATTCCGCATCCTGCGGCATCCGGGCCAAGGTCAGCGGCACACCCCATTGATTGTTAAAGCTTTTCTCGGCGGCATGGACCTGTCCCTGCCCGCCCAGAACCGCGCGCAGCATTTCCTTGGTCGAGGTTTTGCCGACCGACCCGGTCACCGCCACCACGCGGGCGCGGGTGCGGGCACGGGCGGCGCGGCCCAAAGCCTCTAGCCCCTGCAACACATCGTCCACGATCAGCAGCGGCGCATCGGCGGGCACGCCATCGGGTATCCGTGACACCAGCGCGGCGGCGGCGCCTTTTTCCAGCGCCTGCGCCACGAAATCATGGCCATCGCGCTGATCGGTCAGGGCCACGAACAGATCGCCCGGTTCCAGCGCGCGGGTGTCGATGGTGATGCCGGTGGCCGCCCACGGGGCGGTGGCCCGCCCGCCGGTGGCCGTGGCCGCATCGTCAGATGTCCAAAGCGCGGTCATGACACCCGCCCGTCAAGCGCGGCCACCGCCACGCTGGCCTGTTCGACATCGTCGAAGGGAAAGACATCGTCGCCCACGGTCTGGCCGGTTTCGTGCCCCTTGCCCGCGATCAGCAGCGCGTCGCCCGGGCCAAGCGCATCGACGCCACGCAGGATCGCCTCTGCCCGGTCGCCGACCTCGGTCGCGTCGGGGCAGGCCTGCAGGATGGCGGCGCGGATGGTGGCGGGGTCTTCGCTGCGCGGGTTGTCATCGGTGACGAAGGCAACATCGGCGTGTTCGGCCGCGGCCTGCCCCATCAACGGGCGTTTGCCCACGTCACGGTCGCCGCCCGCGCCGAAGACCACGACCAGACGGCCCATCACATGCGGGCGCAGGGCGCAAAGCGCGGTTTTCAGCGCGTCGGGCGTATGCGAATAATCGACAAAGACCGCAGCGCCATTGTCGCGGGTGGCGGCCAGTTGCATCCTTCCACGTACGGTGGTCAGGTCGGGCAGGCAATCGAACACATGCGCCGGATCATCGCCGCAGGCAATCGCCAGACCGGCGGCGGCCAGCACGTTTTCGGCCTGGAACCCGCCGATCAGGTTCAGCCGGATGTGATGCGCCTGCCCCAGCCATTCGAACCGCAGTTCCTGACCCGTATTGTCGAACCGCTGGCCCAGAATGCGCAGATGCGCGGCCTCGTTCCAGCCCACGGTCAACAGGTCCTGTCCGCGCCGGGTGGCGATATCGGCCATGGCGGCACCTTTGGGATCGTCCAGATTGATCACGGCGGTGCCGTCTTCGGGCAGAACCCGGTCGAACAGCCCGGCCTTGGCCGCGAAATATTCTTCGAAATCAGCGTGGTAATCCAGATGGTCCTGCGAAAAATTGGTGAAGGCGGCGGCGTTCAGCTGCACCCCGTCAAGGCGGCGTTGCGCCAGCCCGTGGGACGATGCCTCCATCGCGGCGTGGGTCACGCCGGCCTGCGCCATATGGGCCAGCAGCCGGTGCAGGGTCACGGGTTCGGGCGTGGTGTGGTGCAGCGGCGCGGTATAGGCGCCTTCGACCCCGGTGGTGCCCAGATTGGCCGCCGAATGGCCCAGCAGTTCCCAGATCTGGCGGGTGAAGGTGGCCACGGATGTCTTGCCGTTGGTACCGGTCACGGCCACCATCGTGGCGGGCTGCGCGCCGAACCACAGGGCGGCGGTATAGGCCAGCGTCTGGCGCGGGTCTTCGGCCACGACCAAAGCGGCACCCGAGCCGTCAAGTTCGGCCCTGGCGATACGCGCGCCTTCGGCGTCGGTCAGGATGGCCGCGGCCCCCATGCGCAGCGCGTATTGGATGAACTCACCGCCATGCACCTGCGTACCCGGCAGGGCCGCGAACAGGTGGCCGGGTTTGACCAGGCGGCTGTCCACCGACAGGCCGGTGATCTGCGCCTCGCGCCCGGCCTGCGCCGTCAGGCCCAGTGCCGCCAATGTTGTTTCGTCTGCCCGATCTGCCATATGCGCCCCCAACGGCCCTAGTTCGAGGTGAGTGTTACTCCGAACGGCGCCTGAGGTTCAATCTCTGGCCGCAGGCCCAACAGGGGCGCGGTGCGGCGGATGATTTCGGCGGCGACGGGCACGGCTGTCCAGCCCGCCGTGCGGCGCGGTTTGGTGCCCGAGGTTTCTTCGGGTTCGTCCAGCGTGACGATCAGCACATATTTGGGATCATGCGCGGGAAAGACGCTGGCGAAGGTGCCGATCACCTTGTCCTTGTAATACCCGCCCTGCGGTTTGGGTTTGTCCGCCGTGCCGGTCTTGCCGCCCACGGCATAACCTTCGACCTCGCCAAAGCTGGCGGTGCCGCGCTGCACCACGGCGCGCAGCATCCCGCGCGCGGCGGCAGAGGTCTTTTCGCTGATCACCCGTTCGGCCGATTTCGGCCGCCCGCCCGCCAGCAGGGTGGGCCGCACCCGTGTGCCGCCGTTGACGATGGTGGCATAGGCCGCGGCCAGATGCAGCGGGCTGGCCGACAGCCCGTGCCCATAGGAAATCGTCATGGTCGAGATTTCGGACCAGTTGCGCGGCAGCAACGGCTTGGCGCCCGGCGCTTCGACCAGTTCGACCGGTGTCGCCTCAAGAAACCCAAGCTTGCCCAGGAAATCGCGCTGACGGTCGGCGCCGAACTGCATCGCCAGACGGGCGGTGCCGATGTTCGAACTTTTGACGATGATATCGGTGACCGACAGTTCCTTGCCGTAGTTGTGGAAATCGCGGATCTTGTGGCGGCCCCATTTCAGCGGCCCCCGGATATCGATGATCGTGTTGGGGTTGGTCAGACCTTCCTCCAGCGACTGGGCGGCGGTGAAAATCTTGAAGGTGGAGCCCAGTTCATACACCCCCTGCACCGCGCGGTTGAACAGCGGGCTGTCCGAGGCGTCGCCCTTGGTCAGGACCTGCGGGCGGTCGTTGGGATCGAAATCGGGCAGCGAGGCCATGGCGATAATCTCGCCGGTGTTGACGTCCATCATCACGGCGGCCGCGCCCTTGGCGTTCATCAGCTTCATCCCGCCATACAGCACCCGTTCCATCGCGGTCTGGATGGTCAGGTCCAGCGACAGGCGCAGCGGTTCGCCGCCATTGGCCGGATCACGCAGATAGGCGTCAAAGGCCTTTTCGACACCGGCGATGCCGATCACCTCGGCCGATTGCACGCCTTCGCGGCCAAAGCTGGCGCCGCCCAGAATATGGGCGGCCATATTGCCGTTGGGATAAAGGCGCATTTCGCGCGGGCCGAACATCAGGCCGGGATCGCCGATATCATGCACCTGCTGTTGCTGTTCGGGGCTTATCTTCTTGCGCACCCACAGGAATTTGCGCCCGCCCGAGAATTGTTTCAGCAATTTCTGTTCGTCCAGATCGGGGAAAATCTGAACCAACTCGCGCGCCACGCGGGCCTTGTCGATCATGATCGGCGGTTGCGCGTAAAGCGCATGGGTGGCGAAATTCGTGGCCAGAACATGGCCGTTGCGGTCGGTGATATCGGCGCGTTGCGCGGTGATGGCCGCGCTGGACACGGCCGCGCGCGGTTCCTGCGGTTCGGTCGAGGCCAGAAGCCCCATCCGCCCGCCGACAACCGAAAAGGCGCAGAAGAACAGAACCCCAAGCACCAGCAACCGGCCTTCGGCGCGGGTGCGGGCCTGATCGCGCATTTCTTCGTGCCGCAGCCGCATGTTTTCGCGTTCGATCACATCGGGGTTTTCGCCGCGCTGGCGGGCGGTCAGAATCCGGGCAAGCGGGCGCAGGGGGGTGCGGATCATTGGAAAGCCTCCCGTGTGCCGATCACATCGACGGGGACAAGGATCGGCGGCAGATCGGGCAAGGGAAACGCCACCTGATCGATCAACCCGAACTGATCGGGGCGCAGCGGCAACAGGCCCAGCCGGTCATAGTTGATTTCCGCCAGTTCGCGCAGCCGGTCGGGGCGGTTCAGATAGGCCCATTCGGCGCGCAACACGCCAAGCGCTTCGCGCATCTGGCCAATCTCGCGCTGCAGGTCCCGGGTTTCACGCACGGATTCCTGGGTCATGTAGTTCTGGTGATAGGCCCAGAACGCCAGCCCCATCACCACCAGCGCCGATGTCACATACAGCAATCCACGCATTACCGTGCCCCTCCTGTCATCAATCCCGGCAGGCCAAGCGCCATCCGGTCCACCGGGCCGCTGGGGGCCTCGGTGCGGATCGCGACCCGCAGCTTGGCCGAGCGTGCCCGCGGGTTATCGGCCAGTTCCTGTGCATCCGGCCCCGCCGCGCGACGGGTGGTCTGGCGGAACTGGGGTGTTTCCTCGGCCTCGGCCGGGGCATAGCGGTTGGCGCGCCCGGCCCCACCCGACCGTACCTGCATAAAGCGTTTGACGATCCGGTCCTCGATCGAATGAAAGGTGACCACGGCCAGTTGCCCGCCGGGTTTCAGCGCGCGTTCGGCGGCGCACAGACCTTCGACCAGCTCGCCCAGTTCATCGTTCACGGCGATGCGGATCGCCTGAAAGCTGCGGGTGGCGGGGTGGCTTTGCCCCGGTTTCGGACGGGGCAGGCATTTTTCGACGACCGCCACCAATTGCGCCGTGGTTTCAAAGGGCTGGGTCTTGCGCGTCTCGACGATACTGCGGGCGATGCGGCGCGAGGCGCGCTCTTCGCCATAGTAATACAGAATGTCGGCGATGGTTTTTTCGTCGGCCTCATTGACCAGATCGGCGGCAGAAGGGCCCGATTGGCTCATCCGCATGTCCAGCGGGCCGTCCTTCATGAAGGAAAAGCCGCGTTCGGCCTGATCCAGCTGCATCGAGCTGACGCCAAGATCCAGAACGATGCCGTCCAGCGGCGCGTCGGCATAGGTATCCAGTTTCGAAAACGTGCCCTGAACCAGCCGCAGCCGGTCGCCGTATTGATCGGCCCATGCGGCGGCCATGTCGAAAACCGCCGGGTCGCGGTCAACACCGATCACCAGATCGGCGCCCGCGTCCAGCAACCCGCGGGTATAGCCGCCCGCGCCAAAGGTGCCGTCCAGCCATGTGCCCGTGACCGGGGCCACGGCCGCCAGCAATTGGCGCAGCAGAACGGGGATGTGGGGGGCTTTATCGGTTGGCTGGGCGGGGGCAGCCATGGTCAGTGCCCCTCGCGCCGGTCAAGCATCAGGTCCAGCGCATCCAGCGGATCGACGCCGTCGGGCAGATCGTCGCCCAGATCATCGGCATGTTCGGCCTCGGCTGCGTCAAAGGTGGCGGGTTCCCATATCTGGAAGGTGTCGCCGCTGGCGATGAAAAACGCCTCTTTGGTCAGGCCGATCTTTTCGCGCAGCTTTTGCGGCAGCACCAGCCGCCCGTCGGGATCAATCTCGGTCTGGTGGGACTGGCCGCTGATCATCCGCTCCAGCCGCCGTTTCAGGGGCGAGCGGGGCAGCTGGGCGATCTTGTCGTCCAGCGCGTCGATGGCGTTGATTGTGTAAACTTCCAGATGCTGGCGGCTGTCGTCGCCATAGACGATCACCAGCTCGGGGCGCAGCCCGTCGGTCCAGTTCGGGTCACCCGCTTCGATGACACGCCGAAAAAGAGCCGGGATCGACACCCTGCCCTTCGCGTCCACCTTGAAGGTGTATTCACCTCTGAACCTGCGCGCCACTGTCCCGACGCTCCTTTACTGTCGCCCGGTACGAAAACGGCGGATTGAGCTGCTGCCACTGCCCAATCCGCCGCCCTCGTCCCATTTCTGGGGGTGTCCAACTGCGCAAACCACCTGGGGGGATGTCTGCTCGCTTGCGCGCCGGATCTGTTTTTCGGTGAAAGCGGGTGCCTGTATGAAACCTGACTTTTGCCATTGTTCGGGGTTCTTAAGTTGCCCCTGTAAGCCCGTCCTCATCCGATGCACTAGGGATGGCACGGGAATTCATGGAAATCAATGTATTTTTACGGGAAATCACACCACATGCTGGGTTTGAGGGGGCTGGAAAACAAGATGTTGCGTTGATTCTTGGAAGTTCAACACTTCACCTAGCGGATTGGGAAAACTCGAACACTATATATAGACGAACATCAGGCAGCCCGTCAGTTCCCGCGTTTTCCCATTATTTTATAGAAATTCCCTCTGCGCACGGGAATTCCGCGCGGGATAGCCAATAAAACATCGGGATTTTGGTGGAATTCACCGCGTGATTCGCCTGAAAATTAAAAGAGGGCGGTCAATGCCGCCCTCATTCACGATACTATCCCGTCAATTCCCGTGGCGCGTCAGGCCATCCCGCCTTGCACCAGCCCGGCGGCCAGTTTGGCGTAGGCTTCGGCCAAGGGCCCCTCGCCCGCTGCGATCGGCTGACCGGCATCGCCGGCCTCGCGCACCTCCAATGCCAGCGGCAGTTCGCCCAGGAACGGCACGCCCAGCTTGTCCGCCTCGGCCCGGACACCGCCATGGCCGAAGATATGCGCCTCGTGCCCGCAACTGGGGCAGATATACATAGACATGTTTTCCACCAGCCCCAGGACCGGCGTTTTCAACCGGTTGAACATGTCGATGGCCTTGCGCGCATCCAGCAGCGCCACGTCCTGCGGGGTCGACACCACGATCGCGCCGGTCAGATGGGTTCGCTGGCACAGGGTCAGCTGCACATCGCCGGTGCCGGGCGGCAGATCGACGATCAGCACGTCCAATTCGCCCCACTGCACCTGCCCCAGCATCTGTTGCAGCGCGCCCATCAGCATCGGGCCGCGCCAGACCACGGCGGTATCGGGGTCGACCATCAACCCGATCGACATCATGGTGACACCATGCGCCTGCAGCGGAATGATCGCCTTGCCATCGGGCGAGGCGGGCCGCTGGCTGACCCCCATCATGCGCGGCTGCGACGGACCGTATATATCGGCGTCCAGCAACCCAACCCGGCGCCCCTGCCGCGCAAGGGCCACGGCAAGGTTGGAAGAGACGGTGGATTTGCCGACCCCGCCCTTGCCCGAGGCCACCGCCAATATGCGGTCCACCCCGGCGATCCGTTCGGCGCCGCCGCCGGTGGGGTGGCGGCCCAGTTTCAACTGCGGCGGCGCCTTTTGCGGGGCGGCCGGGCCATGGGCGGTCAGAACCACCGATACATTGGCCGCGCCCGCGATCCGCTGAACCGCGGCAGCGGCGGCCTGCCGCAGCGGTTCCATCTGCTGGGCGTCTTCGGGGGTTGGCGCCTCGATCACGAATCGAATCTGATCTTTTTCGACCGTCAGCGCCCGGATCATGTCGTTCGAGACCAGATCACCGCCGCCCGGCAGCCCGATTCCGGCCAAAACATCGGTAACGGCTTTTTCTGTGACGGCCATTTTCTGCTCCTTTTATGGTCACCGCTTAACATGGCGATGCACAATCTGGCGGCAAGCCCGTTATTGTCTGATTTATTTTGCCTATTAAATTAACTTCCCCTACGTCAAGGCGCCCAAAGTTTAAGTCAGCGATACTTATGCATTTTCTGCATGGCAGCATTGATCCATTTTTCATTGTGCATCCGCAGCATTTCCCTACATTGAGATCAACAGAGCGCGGAACACAAGCGCCCTACCGAGAAACACTGAGGTCATGAGATGGCACATACACACCACAACATCGCCGCTTCGGCAGGCATCAGCGATTGGGTACACACCGCGATTGAAAACCTGCGCACCGCACTGGCGCGTCGCCGGGTCTTCGTCAAAACGCTGAACGAATTGAATGGCTTGAGCCAGCGTGATCTGAACGATCTGGGCATCCACCGTTCGATGATCCGCCGTCTGGCCCATGAGGCCGCATACGGCAAATAAGGAATACCGAGATCAGAAAATCCTACCTCCTCCCAGGGTTTTCTGTAATTAGCGGCGACATCTTCCTCCTCCCTGATGTCGCCGCGCTTTTCTTCCGAAGTCGCAAGGCTTCACCAAAGATACGACTGGTCTCTCTCCTCCTCCCTGAGGCCAATCGTTACTTCGAACGGCGGCACCTTCCTCCTCCCTGGTGTCGCCGTTTTTTTATGCTCTGATTATTTTGATGTCCGAATGATATCCGGCGCGCAGGGGCAAACCGGGTTTGCCGCCCATGCGTCACCCCAACAGTTCCGTCTGAAAGTGTAAAACCGGCGCGCGCCTAGCTAGCGCGCGCCTAGCTAGAACGGCACGTCATCCACCCGGTCGGCGGGCGTGACAAAGCGGGCCACAACCTTTTTCGACCCGGCCTTTTCAAATTCGATGTCCAGCTTGTCGCCTTCGATCCCCATGACATAGCCATAGCCGAATTTCTGATGGAACACGCGGTCGCCCTGGGTAAAGCTGGACACCGCCTGGCTGTCGATCACCACAGTGCGGCTTTCGGCCGGTTGCGACATCGGGCGCGACTGGCTGCGCGCCTGCAGGCGTTTCCAGCCGGGCGAGTTGTATACATTGGCCGAGGCGGCCTTTTCCTCGATCGAGTTGCCCATGCCCGCGGCGCCATAGCCACCGCCATAAAGCCCCGGCGGGGTCAGCACATCAACGTGATCTTCGGGCAGTTCGTCGATGAACCGCGACGGCAGCGCCGATTGCCATTGGCCATAGACGCGCCGGTTGGCGGCAAAGGAAATCGTGCACAGTTCCTCGGCGCGGGTGATGCCGACATAGGCCAGCCGGCGCTCTTCCTCCAACCCTTTCAGGCCGCTTTCATCCATCGAGCGTTGCGAGGGGAACAGCCCGTCCTCCCACCCCGGCAGGAACACGGCGGGAAATTCCAGACCCTTGGCGCCATGCAGGGTCATGATGCTGACCTTGGGGCCGTCATTGTCACTGTCATTGTCCATGATCAGCGCGACATGTTCCAGAAACCCTTGCAGATTTTCGAACTGTTCCAAGGCCTTGACCAGTTCTTTCAGGTTTTCCAGCCGCCCCGGCGCCTCGGGCGTTTTGTCGTTCTGCCACATCTCGGTGTAACCGGATTCCTCAAGGATCACCTCGGCCAGTTCGATGTGGCTGTTGCGGTCGTCCCGTACGGCGGCCTGCCAGCGGTCGAAGCCATCGACCAGCCTGGCCAATTCGGTCTTGGCCTTGCCCTTCAACTCGCCCGAGGTGACCAGCAGGCGGGTTGCTTCCAACAACGAAATCCCGTTGGCGCGCGCCGCGCGCTGGATGGTTTGCAGCGCCTTGTCGCCCACGCCGCGCTTGGGGGTGTTCACGATCCGCTCGAACGCCAGATCGTCGTCGGGGCTGGTGGCGACGCGGAAATAGGCCATGGCGTCGCGAATCTCCATCCGCTCATAGAATCGCGGGCCGCCGATCACGCGGTAGGGCAGACCGATCGTCAGGAACCGATCCTCGAACGCGCGCATCTGGTGGCTGGCGCGCACCAGAATCGCCATGTCGTTCAGGGAGAAAGGGCGCAGGCCACGGGTGCCATGCTGCATCGCCTCGACCTCTTCGCCGATCCAACGCGCCTCTTCCTCGCCGTCCCAATGGCCGATCAGACGGACCTTTTCGCCGTCTTCGGCAGCCGTCCACAGGGTTTTGCCCAGCCGTTTAGTGTTGGCGTCGATCACGCCCGACGCGGCAGCCAGAATATGCGGGGTCGAGCGGTAGTTCTGTTCCAGCCGCACAACCTTGGCGCCGGGAAAATCCTTTTCGAACCGTAGGATATTGCCCACCTCAGCCCCGCGCCAGCCATAGATCGACTGGTCGTCGTCGCCGACGCAACAGATGTTCTTTTGCTCACCGACCAGCAGCTGCAGCCACAGGTATTGGGCGACGTTGGTATCCTGATATTCGTCGACAAGAATGTATTTGAACCTGCGATGATATTGCGCCAGCACGTCGGGGTATTGCTGAAAAAGGGTCACTACATGCAGCAGCAGATCGCCAAAATCGGCGGCGTTGATAGTTTTTAGCCGATCCTGATAGGCGGCATAAAGTTCGACCGCCTTGCCATCGAACTCCGACGCCTGGGACACCGGCACGTTTTCCGGCGTCCATGCATAGTTTTTCCAATTGTCGATGACCCCGGCCAACGCGCGGGCAGGCCAGCGTTTGTCGTCGATCCCCGCCGCCACGATCAACTGCTTCAGCAGGCGCACCTGATCATCGGCATCCAAAATGGTGAAGTTGGATTTAAGTCCAACCAGTTCGGCGTGGCTGCGCAGAATTTTCACCGAAAGCGCATGGAAGGTGCCCATCCACCTGATTGGTTCGCACAAACGAAAAGGCGTGTTGGACAATCGATCTTTCATCTCGCGCGCAGCCTTGTTGGTGAAGGTCACGGCCAAAATCTCATAGGGTCGTGCCCGTTGAAGCGTTACAAGATGCGCAATCCGCGCCATAAGAGTCATGGTCTTGCCGGTGCCCGCACCCGCCAGCATCAGAACCGGGCCTTCCAACGCCTCGACCGCCTCGCGTTGCGCAGGGTTCAGCCGATCCATATAGCGCATCGGGCGCGCGGCCATGGCGCGCTGGGCAAGCGAGGGCTGTGGCGCCGCCTCAAAGGCATCATCTTCGTCAAATTCACTCATGAACGGCAATGTAGCCGGGAGTCCGGCGAAGGGAAAGAGGTGTTCACACTATGTTCCTTGGGTTTCTTTCCCGCGCGCCATCCCCGCCCTGCCCCTTGCGTTAAGCGCAATCGCGGGCATAGTCGTGGCGATGAAACCCGTGCCCCCCCTTCCGGCGATTGCCGATCTGCGCGCCCGTGCCCGGCGGCGCATTCCGCATTTTGTCTGGGAATATCTGGACAGCGGCACCGGGGTCGAGGCGACGCAGGCGCGCAACCGGGCCATGCTGGACAAGGTGCTGTTCCGCCCGTCGATCCTGCATGGTGTGTTCACCCCCGATCTGGGGACACATCTGTTGGGCCGCGATTATGCCTATCCTTTCGGGATCGCGCCGGTGGGCATGTCGGGGCTGAACTGGCCCGGTGCCGAACAGATGCTGGCCCGCGCCGCCGCGCGCAACGGCATTCCCTATACGCTGTCCACCGTGGCCAGCCAGACGCCCGAGGCTGTGGGCCCGCATATGGGCGATCAGGGCTGGTTCCAGCTTTATCCGCCGCGCGACGTTGATATCCGCACCGACATGTTGAACCGCATCCGCGCGGCAGGGTTTCACACGCTGGTGCTGACGCTGGATGTGCCCGTTGCCTCGGTCCGGGAACGGCAGACGCGGGGCGGGCTGACCAATCCGCCCCGGCTGACCCCGCGGATGATGTGGCAGGCGGCGCGGTGCCCCGCGTGGTCGTGGGGCATTGCCAAGACCGGGATGCCGCGCCTGCGGTTTGTCGAAAGCTATTCCGATATCAAGGGCGCGCTGCCGTCGAACCAGCATATCGGGTATCTGCTGCGCACCTCGCCCGATTGGGAATATCTGGACTGGCTGCGCGCGGCATGGGACGGGCCGCTGATCGTCAAAGGCGTGATGGATGCGCAGGATGCGCCGCGCCTGCAACAGGCCGGGGTCGATGCGATCTGGGTGTCGAACCACGCCGGACGCCAGTTCGACGCCGCCCCCGCCACGATCGAGGTGCTGCCCGACATCCGCGCGGCCACGACCCTGCCCATCCTGTTCGACAGCGGCATCGAGGGCGGGCTGGACGTGATGCGCGCGCTGGCGCTGGGGGCGGATTTCGTGATGCTGGGCCGCGCGTTCCATTATGCCCTTGGGGCCCTGGGCGAACCCGGTGCCGACCATCTGATCGGGATGCTGGCCCGGGACATGACCGCCAACATGGGGCAGATCGGCGCCCGCAAGCTGACCGATTTAGCCGGGCAATTGGTCAACAAATAATACCTATCTACCCACTAATACGGTTGCCGGGTTCATAGAAACTTCATAGACATTTGCTGCAGGTGCGAACTGGAGGAAGCGTTATGTCCGATTTCAAAAAGATTCTGATCGCCAACCGCGGTGAAATCGCCATTCGCGTGATGCGTGCTGCGAACGAGATGGGCAAGCGCACGGTCGCGGTTTACGCCGAAGAGGACAAGCTGTCGCTGCACCGGTTCAAGGCGGATGAGGCGTATCGGATCGGCGAAGGGCTGGGCCCGGTCGCGGCCTATCTGTCGATTGACGAAATCATCCGCGTGGCCAAGGACTGCGGCGCCGATGCGATCCATCCGGGCTATGGCCTGCTGTCGGAAAACCCCGATTTCGTCGATGCCTGCGCGGCCAACGGCATCACCTTTATCGGCCCCAAGGCCGAAACCATGCGCCAACTGGGCGACAAGGCCAGTGCGCGCAAGGTGGCCATCGCCGCCGGCGTGCCGGTGATCCCCGCGACCGAGGTGCTGGGCGACGACATGGACGCGATCCGCGCCGAGGCCGAGGCCGTCGGTTACCCGCTGATGCTGAAGGCAAGCTGGGGCGGCGGCGGGCGCGGGATGCGCCCGATCATGGATGCCAGCGAGCTGGAGGAAAAGGTTCGCGAAGGCCGCCGCGAGGCCGAGGCCGCCTTTGGCAATGGCGAAGGCTATCTGGAAAAGATGATCATGCGCGCGCGGCATGTCGAGGTGCAGATCCTGGGCGATACCCATGGCGCGATCTATCACCTGTGGGAACGCGATTGTTCGGTGCAGCGCCGCAACCAGAAGGTCGTGGAACGCGCGCCCGCCCCCTATCTGTCTGGCGCGCAACGCGAAAAGCTGTGCAACCTGGGCAAGAAAATCTGCGAACATGTGAACTACGAATGCGCGGGCACCGTTGAATTCCTGATGGATATGGACAGCGGCGAGTTCTACTTCATCGAGGTGAACCCCCGCGTACAGGTCGAACATACCGTCACCGAAGAGGTCACCGGCATCGACATCGTGCGCGCGCAGATCCTGATCGCCGAGGGCAAATCGCTGGTCGAGGCGACCGGCTGCGCCTCGCAATATGACGTCAAGCTGGACGGTCACGCCCTGCAATGCCGGATCACGACCGAAGACCCGCTGAACAATTTCATCCCCGATTACGGCCGGATCACCGCCTATCGCGGGGCGACCGGCATGGGCATCCGTCTGGACGGCGGCACCGCCTATTCCGGCGCGGTGATCACGCGGTATTACGACAGCCTGCTGGAAAAGGTCACCGCCTGGGCGCCGACGCCCGAGGCGGCGATTGCCCGGATGGACCGCGCGCTACGCGAATTCCGCATTCGCGGCGTATCGACCAACATCGCCTTTGTCGAAAACCTGCTGAAACACCCGAAATTCCTGAACTACGAATATCACACCAAGTTCATCGACGAGACGCCCGAGCTGTTCCAGTTCGAAAAACGCCGCGACCGGGCGACGAAAATCCTGACCTATATCGCCGATATCTCGGTCAACGGGCATCCCGAAACCGAAGGCCGCGCACGCCCGCACGCGTTGGCCAAACCGCCGCGTCCGCCGCAGCCCGGCACCGCGACGCCGCCTGACGGTGCCCGGCAGATTCTGGAAAAATCCGGCCCCGAAGGCGTGGCCAAATGGATGTCGGAACAGCCGCAGCTGTTGCTGACCGACACCACCATGCGCGACGGGCATCAGTCGTTGCTGGCCACGCGGATGCGGTCGCTTGACATGATCCGCGTCGCCCCGACCTATGCCGCCAACCTGCCACAGCTGTTCAGCGTTGAATGCTGGGGCGGGGCCACCTTTGACGTGGCCTACCGGTTCCTGCAGGAATGCCCGTGGCAGCGCCTGCGCGATCTGCGCGCCGCGATGCCCAACCTGCTGACCCAGATGCTGCTGCGCGCCTCGAACGGGGTGGGTTACACCAATTATCCCGATAATGTGGTGCAGTCCTTTGTCGCTCAGGCGGCCGAAACCGGCGTCGATGTGTTTCGGGTGTTCGACAGTCTGAACTGGGTCGAAAACATGCGCGTGGCGATGGATGCGGTGATCGCCAGCGGCAAGATCTGCGAAGGGTCGATCTGTTACACCGGCGATATCCTGAACCCCGAGCGCGCGAAATACGACCTGAAATATTACGTCGCCATGGGCAAAGAGCTGAAAGCCGCGGGCGCCCATGTTCTGGGGCTGAAGGATATGGCCGGGCTGTTGAAACCCGCCGCCGCCCGGGTGCTGATCAAGGCGCTGAAGGAAGAGGTCGGCCTGCCGATCCATTTCCACACCCATGACACCGCGGGCATCGCGGGCGCCACCATTCTGGCGGCGGCAGAGGCTGGCGTCGATGTGGCCGATGTGGCGATGGATGCGTTTTCCGGCAACACCTCGCAGCCCACCATGGGCTCGATCGTCGAAGCGCTGCGCAACACCGACCGCGACACCGGCATCGACGTGGCCACCGTGCGCGCGATTTCGGATTACTGGGAGGCCGTGCGCGGCCAGTATCTAGCCTTTGAATCCGGGCTTCAGGCCCCCGCGTCCGAGGTTTATCTGCACGAAATGCCCGGCGGCCAGTTCACCAACCTGAAGGCGCAGGCGCGGTCCCTGGGGCTGGAGGATCGCTGGCACGAGGTCGCCCGGATGTATGCCGATGTGAACCAGATGTTCGGCGATATTGTCAAGGTGACACCATCGTCCAAGGTCGTGGGCGACATGGCGCTGATGATGGTCAGCCAGAACCTGACCCGCGCCGATGTGGAAAATCCCGACACCGACGTGGCCTTTCCCGACAGCGTGATCGACATGATGCGCGGAAATCTGGGCCAGCCCCCCGGCGGGTTCCCCGAAACCATCGTGAAAAAGGTCCTGAAGGACGAAAAGCCCAATCTGGAACGCCCGGGCAAGCACCTGCCCCCCGCCGATCTGGATGCGGTCCGCGCCGAGCTGAGCGCGCGGCTGGACGGGGCCGCGATCGATAACGAGGACCTGAACGGATACCTGATGTATCCCAAGGTCTTTACCGATTATGCAGCCCGCCACGATCTGTACGGCCCCGTACGTACCCTGCCGACGCAGACGTTCTTTTACGGGATGGAACCGGGCCAGGAAATCAGCGCCGAAATCGACCCCGGCAAGACGCTGGAAATTCGGATGCAGGCCATCGGCGAAACCAACGATCAGGGCGAGGCCAAGGTGTTCTTCGAGCTGAACGGCCAGCCGCGGGTGATCCGCGTGACCAACCGCAAGATCAAGGCCGCCACCGCCGCCCGCCCCAAGGTCGAACTGGGCAACCCCGCCCATATCGGCGCGCCGATGCCGGGCGTTGTCGCCACGGTCTGCGTGTCAGCCGGGCAAAAGGTCAAAGAGGGCGACATGCTGCTGACCATCGAGGCGATGAAGATGGAAACCGGCATCCACGCCGAACGCGACGCCACGATCAAGGCCGTTCACGTCACCCCCGGCGCCCAGATCGACGCAAAGGACCTGCTGATCGAACTGGAATAGGCCCGTCCGGCACACCGCGTACTGGACAGGGGGCGGTCCCGCATATCTACTGCCGGAACGGTGTTTGAACTGGCAAAGGATATATCATGCTGACCGTTTCTCCGCTTTATGCCGGGCTGCTGGCCCTGTTGTTCATCGGCCTCAGCTTCCGGGTGGTCGCGGCCCGGCGGCAGCAGAAGGTTTCGGTCGGGGATGGTGGCGACAAGCTGGTGCTGAAACGCATGCGCGCCCAGGCCAATTGCGCTGAATATGCGCCCTTGGGGCTGTTGCTGCTGGCGATGGCTGAACTGCAGGGGATGCCCGGCTGGCTGGTGCATGTCTTCGGGACAATGCTGCTGGCGGGGCGTCTTTTGCATGCCTATGGGTTCGGCGCGACGCCGCAGGTGGTCAAGGCGCGGGTCTGGGGCATGTATCTGACCGTTGCCATGTTGGTCGGTATGGCGCTGGCCAATATCGGCCACGCGCTGTTCTAGGTATTCGCCATGCTGGAGCTTCTCTCTGACCCTGCTGTCTGGGCCTCGTTCCTGACCCTGACCGTGCTGGAGATCGTTCTGGGGGTCGACAACGTGATCTTCATCTCGATCGCCGCCGCCAGACTGCCGCTGGAACAGCGCGCGCGTGCGCGGATGCTGGGGCTGGCGGGCGCGCTGGTGCTGCGCATTCTTCTGCTGGCCTCGATCGCGTGGATCGTATCGCTGTCCGCGCCGTTTTTCACGCTGGCCGGGTTCGATCTGTCGTGGCGCGACCTGATCCTGCTGGCGGGCGGGCTGTTTCTGATCTGGAAGGCCGCGACCGAAATCTTCGAAGAGGTCGAAGGCCCCGAAGAAGAGGCCCCGGCCCTTGACGCGGCACAGGTGGGATTTACCGCCGTCATCGCCCAGATCATGGTGCTGGATCTGGTGTTTTCGCTGGACAGCGTGATCACCGCCGTGGGCATCGCCGATCACCTGCCGGTGATGGTCGCCGCGGTTGTCGTCGCCATTCTGGTGATGATGGTCGCCGCCGCCCCGATTGCCGATTTCGTGGAACAGCACCCGTCCACCAAAATGCTGGCGCTGGCGTTTCTGGTGATGATCGGCATGGCGCTGGTGGCCGACGGGCTGCACCATCATATCGAACGCGGGTTCATCTATGC
Source organism: uncultured Paracoccaceae bacterium (assembly GCA_947500775.1). Taxonomy (GTDB): domain Bacteria; phylum Pseudomonadota; class Alphaproteobacteria; order Rhodobacterales; family Rhodobacteraceae; genus CANMTD01. Next base: position 1,122,542 of record CANMTD010000001.1, on the reverse strand, counting down.
GGCGATGGTTTTTGCCGGGGCGGTCGAGGGGCTGAACCTGTTGCGCGCCCGCAGGCGGGCGAAATAGCGCGATTTCTGTCCTGCCGGGCGCATTTTCCTCTTGCAGCCGCGCGTCGGAGTTTGTAGATCACCGCTCACCCAAGGATGCGGGCGTAGCTCAGGGGTAGAGCATAACCTTGCCAAGGTTAGGGTCGGGCGTTCGAATCGCCTCGCCCGCTCCAATATCCTCCGGATGGAGGTTGAAACAAGCACACCTTCGGGTGTGCTTTTTCGTTTTCAAGGCAAAGCCCGCGCCGTGGGGGCGGTTCGGGCGCTGCCTGAGCCAAGGCACGGGCACGTGGCGCGCCTTTCGAAGGCGATCGCTTCGTCGCCAGCCGCCCTATCCGGTCCACGAACAGGCCGCAAATAATCACAGATTTTTTGCCCTACCCCTTGCAGCCCCACCCCGAAGGCCGTAGATCACACCCAGCAACGGATGCGGGCGTAGCTCAGGGGTAGAGCATAACCTTGCCAAGGTTAGGGTCGGGCGTTCGAATCGCCTCGCCCGCTCCAGTTGCTTTCCTTACATTCCCACACGCGCGGCTTCGCGGAACGCGGTCATCAGACGCTGCGGCGGGGCGCGGTGCGAGATAAAGACCGGGCGTTCGGCGGTTTGCACCGGTGCCGGGCGCCGGGCCGGAACCCCAAGCACGGCCACCGCGCATTGCGCGATCAGCGGCGGCGGCGTGCGCACCCCCAGCAGGCAATTCATCGACGGCAGCAGATCGAACAGCTCATCCGCATCGCCGCCCGCCATATCGCTCAGCAGGATCGTCGCCACCTCGGGGTTGTGATATTCGGCGGCCAAAGCCACCGACAGGCTGCCCCGCCCGTTGATCCGGTGGCGCATCACCAGCAGATCGACCGCCCCCTGCCGGACATAGGCCATCGCCTTATCCACGCTTGAGGTGCAATAGACCTGAAACCCCTTGTCCAGCAGCACGGCCAGAATTGCCGATTGCGTTGTCAGACTGTCGTCAAGAACCAGAACCTGCATCGCCTTTCCTTTTCCATCAATTAACCAGCGCGGCACTGCGCCATTGACGCCAGCATTGCGCCGGGGTTCTTAAAATTTGCTGAAACAACACAAGAACATTTCCAAAAAATCGCGCCTCTTGGCGAATGGGGTCCAAACCCCTATAGCTTTGGCGAAGATGAAGGAAATCGAACATGCGACAGGCCAGCATCAGCCGTAAGACCGCCGAAACCGATATCACCGTCCAGATCGATCTGGACGGATCGGGCAGCTATGACAATCAGACCGGTGTGGGGTTCTTTGACCATATGCTGGACCAGCTGGCGCGCCATTCGCTGATCGACATGACCATCCGCGCCACCGGCGATCTGCACATCGACGATCACCACACGGTCGAGGATGTGGGCATCGCGCTGGGTCAGGCGCTGACGCAGGCCCTGGGCGACAAACGCGGCATCCGGCGCTATGGCGCCTGCCTGCTGCCAATGGACGATGCGCTGGTGCGCGCCGCGCTGGATTTGTCCGCGCGGCCCTATCTGGTGTGGAATGTCGATCTGCCCACGCCCAAGATCGGGACCTTCGACTGCGAGCTGGTGCGCGAATTCTTTCAGGCGCTGGCGACCCACGGCGGGATCACCCTGCATGTGGACGCGTTGCACGGGATCAACAGCCACCACATCGCCGAGGCCACGTTCAAATCCGTGGCCCGCGCCCTGCGCGAGGCGGTGGAAACAGATCCCCGCAAGGGCGATGCGGTGCCGTCGACCAAAGGCATGCTTTAGGCGGGGTTCGGCTGTGCCCGCCGCAGCCGACCTTGCACATTCGACCGGACTAAGCCCAGGGTGGCGACACCTTAGCCACGGTTTGGATTAAAAGATCAGCCCCGATAGCTTACGAGTTTGTAACTCGCAAAGCAGAAATAAAGCCCCAAAGCCCCCTCGATCCAACGCCGCGCTTTTGAATAGACCGCAACGACCGGAGCCGTGGAAAACGCAACGGCGTAAATGACATGCCCAACCGCTGAAATGATGCTGGTGCCGGCGACAACTATGCCAGCCACCCAGATCGGAGCCTGCCCATCCATCGCAAGTGACATTATCGCGATCCACACCAAAGCGGCTTTTGCATTGGTCATCTGGATAACCAATCCGCGCTTGTAATACGCAGAATTTCCACCTGCGACACGCACGGCTTTGACATCTAGGTCTTTGACCGTAAGTGCCGATTTGAATGCCTTATATGCCAGCCAAAGCAGGTATCCCGCCCCAACAACTTTCAGAACGATCATCAACGACGCATAAGCCGAAACCAATGCCGTCAACCCCAGCGCAGTCAGCATCGCCCAGCAAAACGTGCCCGTTGCAATGCCCAATGCCAAAGCCTTCCCTTCCGTCCTGCCAACAGACATTGATGTTCCGATGACTGCCAGAATATTCGGGCCGGGTGTAAACATCCCGATCATAAAGACGCCATAGGCCAGCAATACTCCGGCGAGGTAAGGTTCAAACACGATTTTATCCCAATTCATCCTCTTCCAAGGAAGGGTCGCACATTTGGGATGACCAACCAAGGCCGTTTTGTCCCGCATCTCCGGTCTGCAGTGTCAGTAGACAGATGCTGACAGCGCCAGCCGCCGGTCACTGTTCAGATGCACAGGCCCGAATGGCCGAAACCCAGGTCCGGGCGGGGATCGCCCCGCCGGATCATGTCGGTCAAGCCTCGTGGGCTTGACCCCGCGTGCAAATCGGGCCAAGTCGACCCTGTCACCACGTAAGGTCCCTGCCCCATGCGCACCGTCATCGTCGATTACGAATCCGGCAACCTGCATTCCGCCGAAAAAGCGTTTCAGCGCATGGCGCAGGAAGCGCAGGCAGGCGAGGTCGTGGTCAGTTCGGACCCCGATGTGGTGCGCGGCGCCGACCGGATCGTTCTGCCCGGCGACGGCGCCTTTCCGGCCTGCCGGAAAGAGCTGTTCGATCACCGCGGGCTGTTCGAAGCCATCGAAGAGGTGGTGATCACCGGCGGGCGTCCGTTCATGGGCATCTGCATCGGAATGCAGATGATGGCCACCCGCGGGCTGGAATACCGCGAAACCCCCGGCTTCGACTGGATCGCCGGACAGGTCGAACGGATCACCCCCGCCGATCCCGCACTGAAGGTGCCGCATATGGGCTGGAACGATCTGGTGATCGACAGCCCGCATCCGGTGCTGGACGGGCTGCACACCGGCGATCACGCCTATTTCGTGCATTCCTATCATTTCCGCGTGGATGATCCGGCGCATCTTCTGGCCCATTGCGATTACGGCGGCCAGATCACCGCCATCGTCGGGCGCGACACCATGATCGGCGCCCAGTTCCACCCGGAAAAAAGCCAGACTACCGGGCTGCGGATGATCGCGAATTTCCTGACCTGGCGGCCCTGAGACAGTCGCAAACCCTGCCCCGATCCTGATCGGGGGTCACGGGTACGCATGTTGTTAGGTATGGGTGTGCAGGGCCATGCCCAGTTGACCTGCGCCGGTGCGGCGGGTCGGTCTTCGGCGGCAAGCGATGATCGCCGCCGAAAGATGATCCATGGGGATTACTGGACGCGGGTCCAGGTGCCGCCATTGCGGCAGATGCCCAGCACGCAGCCCGAGACCGACAATTGATTGCCGTTCAGCTGCATCTTGGAATTATAGGTCTTGTTGCGGTCGGGCGACCAGATCTTGCCCTTGGCATATTTGCCGCCGCCCTGCGGTTTCATATCCCAGATGATGCGTTTGCCGACATTTTCGGATTTGATCGGTTTGCCGCTGCTGTCAAAGGCCTTGACCAGCACACCGCAGACCGCCGGGCCACATTCGGACACTTTGATATGGCCGAAATGCCCGTTGTCGTCGGGTTTGGTTTTCCAGACGCCCTCCATCGGGTCGGCCAAGGCCGGTCCGGCCAGCAACCCGGCACAGGCCGCGATCAGTGTCAGTTTCCTCATGACGTTCCTCCCTAGTCAACGCCGGTACTGTGGGACAGCGGGTGCGGATCAGGCAAGTATGACGTTGGGTCGGCTTGTCTGCGTTGCAATAGCGCGCAAGAGGTGCATAAAGCCCGCAACAAGCAAATGGAGCGCCCGATGATCCTTTATCCCGCCATCGACCTGAAAGACGGTCAAGCCGTCCGCCTGTACAAGGGCGCCATGGATCAGGCGACCGTGTTCAACGACGATCCGGCCGCGCAGGCGATGGAATTCGTGAACGCAGGCTGCGAATGGCTGCATCTGGTCGACCTGAACGGCGCCTTCGCGGGCGAACCGGTCAACGCCGCCCCGGTCGAGGCCATTCTGAAGGCCACGCAGGTGCCCGCGCAGCTGGGCGGCGGCATCCGCGACATGGCCACCATCGAAGGCTGGCTGGACAAGGGGCTGGCGCGGGTCATTCTGGGCACCGTGGCCGTGGAAAACCCCGATCTGGTACGGCAGGCCGCGCGCGCCTTTCCCGGCAAGGTGGCCGTGGGCATCGACGCGCGCAACGGGCGCGTGGCCACCAAGGGCTGGGCCGAGGAAACCGACGTGATGGTCACCGATCTGGCGCGATCCTTCGAAGACGCGGGCGTGGCCGCGATCATCTATACAGACATCAACCGCGACGGCGCGATGCAGGGCCCCAATATCGAGGCGACGGCGGCGCTGGCCAATGCGGTATCAATCCCGGTGATCGCCAGCGGCGGCGTCAGTTCGCTGGACGATCTGATCGCGCTGCGCGATTGCGGCGCGCCGCTGAACGGCGCGATTTCGGGACGCGCGCTTTATGACGGGGCGATCGATCTGGCCGAGGCGATCCGCGCCCTGTCCTAACCCGCCCCGCCCTAGTTCACCCGCGTTCCGCGCACCTTGCACCCGGTCGAGGTGGACGAGCTGTAGCTGCGCCCATCCGCCGAAAACCGCCCGTTTTCGGTGGCGGGGCCGGTGGAAAACTGCAACGCGCTGCTGAAGTCCCGCCCGTTCAGCACAATCCGCGACGTCCCTGATTTCACGATGGAATCCCGGATCTGACCGGCATAGCGATTGGCCCCCGTCTGGCGCAGAACCACCGTGCCGGTCGAGGTGATCAGCAACGGGCATTTCGAGACATAGCGCCACGTGCCCGCCACGTTCAGCCCGGCGCTGGCTGGATCGGGCGCGCGCGCCACGGTTTGCGGTTTGCAGACCGGCGCCTTTGCCCCGCGCAGCGCGGACAGCGCGGCCGAGGTGCCCAGATCCTCCACCTGCAACGGCGTGCCGCTGGCCTGCAGGAAATCGCGAAACGCGGCCCTTGTGCGCGCACCCGCTATGCCATCCGCCCCGCCCGCGTTGCAGCCCAGCCGGTTCAGCTCGGACTGGCTGGCGGCGATCAGTTCCCGCGCTGGGGAGATCGGGGCGGGTGTGACCGGAAGTGCCGCGGGTTCCGGGGCCGGGTCACCCTGCCCCTCTTCCAGCAATTGCCGGGCCAGCGTGATCGTGAAATCGTCGCGGCCTGCGTATTTGTCCAGAAAGGCGCGCAGGGCGGCATCGGTGCCGACCTGTCGGGCCAGCGAGAAATCCTCGCGCAGGTGGTCGGTGGACAGCGGGGTGGCCTCGCTGCCGGTCGTGCGGGTCCGGCTGACAGTGGCAAAGTAAAACTCGCCCAGCAATTCGTCGTAATAGGCCGGGAACTGGGCGTGGTTCTGGGTTCGGGCCAGATTGCGCACCTCGACCCGCAGGTCCGAGACCAGATCGCGCAGTTCCAGCCCGTCCTGACCGATCTTGGGCAGCAGCAGCCGGGTAAAGACCGAATTGTCATCCGTATCCGTATCGTTCAGCCGGTCCAGCGCCTGTTGCCCCGCCCCTGCCGAGAACAGCACGAAGGTGCCCTCGGGGGCGGCGATCCGGCCCAGCCCGCGCGACCGGCCAATGGACCGCCCGGTGCCCGCGGCAAAGGGGTTGTCGCGGCAGGCGTCGATCACCGCGATCGTCGCCCGCGCCCCGGTGCGCCGGATCCGGTCCAGCAGATCGGACAGGGCGATGGATTCAGCGGTCACGAAATCGGGCTCGGCCCCCACCGGCGCAAGAATATCGGTGGGCAGCAGGTAATTCTCGCCCGCGATTTCGACCCCGTGGCCGGCATAGAACAGGAACGCGGTGTCGCCCGGTTCCAGCACGCTGGTGAACTGGGCGACGCGCAGGTTGAAATCGCGCCGGTTGACGTCCGTGGCAAGGATCGTTTCAAACCCCGCCGCCGTCATCCGCGCGGATACCGCCTGAGCGTCGGCCACGGCTTTTTGCAGGGGCGTCACATCGGAATAGGTTTCATTGCCGATGATCAGGGCCACGTTTTTCGCCACGGCCCCGGACCCCGGCAACAGCAAGCTCAATATCAACACCAAATTGCGCAACATCGTTCCATCCCAAGTTTACCAAAGGTCAACTTAGCGCAGAACCGACGATTTCGCGAGTGGCATCCGCAACAGGGCCTCAAAGAGCCCCTGTGCCGGTTCATATCGCGATCTCACGCCCCGCCCAAACAGCATGCCCCCCAATCATCCAACGCTATAGCCGAGCGCCAGACACAACCGCCGCGCCTGCGCTGGGGGCTCAATCGAACCTCTGCCCTTGTAGAACGGCTCGGCATGGTCGATACACTGTCGCGCAGATCGTGGCGCGGAAAGTAATGACATGCTGAAAACACGCATCATCCCCTGTCTGGACGTGGCCGACGGCCGTGTGGTCAAGGGGGTCAATTTTGTTGATCTGGTGGATGCCGGTGATCCCGTCGAGGCGGCCAAGGCCTATGACGCCGCGGGCGCCGATGAGCTGTGCTTTCTGGATATCCACGCAACCCATGAAAACCGGGGCACGATGTTCGATCTGGTGCGCCGCACGGCCGAACAATGTTTCATGCCCCTGACCGTGGGCGGGGGCGTGCGCACGGTCGAGGATGTGCGCGCGCTGTTGCTGGCGGGCGCCGATAAGGTCAGTTTCAATTCCGCCGCCGTGGCCAACCCGGACGTGGTGCGCGAAGCGGCCGAACAATTCGGCAGCCAGTGCATCGTGGTCGCCATCGACGCCAAGACCGTGGCCCCCGGAAAATGGGAAATCTTCACCCATGGCGGGCGCAAACCCACCGGCATCGACGCGGTGGAATTCGCCAAACTGGTGGTGGAAAAAGGCGCAGGGGAAATCCTGCTGACCAGCATGGACCGCGACGGCACCCGGGCGGGGTTCAACCTGCCGCTGACCCGCGCGATATCGGATGCGGTGCATGTGCCGGTGATTGCCTCGGGCGGCGTCGGCACGCTGGATCATCTGGTTGACGGGGTGACCGAAGGCGGGGCCAGCGCGGTGCTGGCCGCGTCGATCTTTCACTTCGGCGATTACACCATCGGGCAGGCCAAACAACACATGGCGGATGCCGGTATTCCAGTGAGGTTGTCATGAACGCGCTGGACCGGCTGGCCGCCACCATCACCGCCCGCAAGGGGGCCGATCCCGAAACCTCCTGGACCGCCAAGCTGCTGTCCAAGGGCCCCGAAAAATGCGCCGAGAAATTCGGCGAAGAAGCGGTCGAGGCGATCATCGAGGCGGTCAAGGGCGACCGCGCGCGGCTGACGTCCGAGGCGGCGGATGTGCTCTATCACCTGCTGGTCATGCTGGCCGCCCGCGATGTGACGCTGGATCAGGTGCTGGCCGAGCTGGAACAGCGCGAAGGCACCTCGGGCATCGACGAAAAAGCCGCGCGCTAAGCACCTCAGCGCGCGCCACCTTAGATAACGCGGACCTGCGTGCCGATGGGCGTGATGGCAAACAGCTCTTCGATCTTGTTGTTGTACAGACCGATGCAGCCCGACGACGACCGGCGCCCGATCTTGCGCGTGTCATGGGTGCCGTGGATCAGATAGGCGGGCCAGTCCAGATACATCGCGTGGGTGCCCAGCGGGTTGCCCGGGCCGGGCGGCATGTATTTCAGATCGGGATTGCGGCGGACCATATCCTGTGTCGGGGTCCAGTCGGGCCCGACCCGTTTGCGCACGATCTTGGTATAGCCGCGTCTGGTCAGCTCTTCGCTCATCGGGACCGAGGTCGGATAGATGCGGTAATCGCTGCCATCGGCATTCCAGTAATGCAGCGCGCGCGACGTGGTGTCGGCCACGATTGACGCGACGCCCAATTCCACGAAATGGTCCTGCCAGTGCTGCGCGCTGAAACTGGAAACGTTGTGGCGCACGATACCGGTGACGGGCAGATCAACGTCTTCTTCTGGCGCGGCCCGCAACAGCGATGGTGCCGCGGTGGTCGCCAACAGGGCCGACGCCCCGGCAAGCAACTGCCGACGATTTGTGGAATGGGTCGCCATAGGCTCGTATCCTCAGGTTTATTGTTCTTTCGACGAATCTACTGCCTTGAACCAGATGTGAGAAGCCGCGCCAAGGTCACAAAACCGCGATCCTTCCCCCTTGGCCAAAAATCGCCCGCCCTAGACCGGTCCGCTGGCCAGCCCTTTCAGGATCGGACAGTCGGGGCGCTGATCCCCGGCGCAGGCCTGCACCAGATCGCCCAGCGTTTTATGCATGGCCTGCAGTTCGGCGATCTTGGCCTCGATCTGGCGCAGGTGATCATGGGCGATGCGTTTGACATCGGCGCTGGCGCGGGTCGCATCCTCGTAGAGCGCCAGCAGCGCGCGGCATTCTTCAATGGTGAATCCCAGCGACCGGGCGCGACCGATGAACACCAGCTTGTGCAGATCGGTTTCGCTGAAGGCGCGATACCCGTTCTGCCCACGCGCGGGGGTGATCAACCCGATCTCTTCGTAATAACGGATGGTTTTGGCGGGCAGATGCGCCCGCGCGGCGACGTCTCCGATGTTCATGAAATCTCTCCTGCTGCGGGCTGCATGAACCGCAGCCGCAGCGCATTGGTTAAAACAAATACGCTGGACAGCGCCATCGCGCCTGCCGCCAGCATCGGCGATAATAATGGGCCGCCAAAGGGGGCCAGAACGCCCGCGGCCACCGGGATCAGCACGATGTTATAGCCGAAGGCCCAGGCCAGGTTCTGGCGGATATTGCGCAGGGTGTGGCGGCTGACCGAAATGGCGTTCACCACCCCCGACAGATCGCCCGACATCAGCACCACATCCGCCGCCTCGATCGCGACATCGGTGCCGGTGCCGATCGCGATGCCGACATCGGCACCAGCCAGTGCCGGGGCGTCGTTGATGCCGTCGCCGACAAAGGCCACCCTGCCCTGTTGCTGCAACGCCTGCAGGGCTGTGACCTTGCCGCCGGGCAGCACCTCGGCCACCACATGGTCGATCCCCAGTTCCGCCGCGATGATATCCGCCGTGGCCTGCGCGTCGCCGGTGATCATCGCGGTTTTGATGCCCATCGCATGCAGGGCCGCAATCGCGCCGCGTGCCGAGGGTTTCACCGGGTCCGACACGCCGATGGCCGCCGCCGCCTGCCCGTCGATGGCCGCATAAAGCGGGGTTTCCCCGGCCGCGGCCAGATCGGCGCGGGCCTGCGCCAGCGGGGCCAGATCGACGCCTTCGCGGGCCATCAGCCGTTCGGCCCCCACCAGTATCTGCTGATCGCCGATGCGGGCCCGCAGGCCAAAGCCGGGAAGCGCGGCAAAATCCGTGACCGTCGGCAGGGTCATGCCCTCGGCGGCGCGGGTGATGGCGCGGGCAACCGGATGGTCGGACAGCGCCTCGACCCCTGCGATCTGGGCCAGAACCGTATTGCGGGCAAAGCCGGGTGCGGTGACGAACCGGGTCATGTCGGGGTGGCCCATGGTCAGCGTGCCGGTCTTGTCAAAGGCCACCACATCCACGCCTTCGGCCACCTGCAACGCATCGCCCCGGCGAAACAGAACCCCGATTTCCGCCGCCCGGCCAGTGCCCACCATGATCGAGGTCGGCGTGGCCAACCCCATCGCGCAGGGGCAGGCGATGATCAGCACCGCCACCCCGGCCACCAGCGCGTGACCCAGCGACGGGGTCGGCCCCAGCGCCAGCCATGCCAGCACCGTGGCCAAGGCGATCCCCAGAACCGCAGGCACGAACCATGCGGTAATCCGGTCCACCAGATTCTGAATGGGCAGTTTCGCGCCCTGCGCCTGTTCGACCATGGCGATGATCTGCGCCAGCACCGTGTCGCGCCCGACCTGAGTCGCGCGCACCTGCAGCGCACCATCGCCGTTGATGGTGCCACCGGTGACCTTATCCCCCGCCTCTTTGCCAACCGGCACCGGTTCGCCGGTGATCATCGCCTCATCCACAAAGGATGCGCCTTCGGTCACCAGGCCGTCGGTGGGCACGCGTTCGCCGGGGCGGATCAGCAACAGATCGCCAACCCTTATGTCTTCGACCGCGCGTTCTGTGGGTCCCTCGGGCGTCAGGACCCGCGCGGTTTTGGGTTGCAGCCCGATCAGCGCGGTGATCGCCGCCCCGGTTCGCCCGCGCGCCCGCGCCTCCAGCAGACGGCCCAGCAGGATCAGCGTCACGATCACCGCCGCCGCTTCGAAATACACCGCGCGGGCGCCGTCGGGCAGCCAGCCGGGCGCGAAGGTCGCGATGGTGGAATAGCCCCAGGCGGCCGAGGCGCCCAGAACCACCAGCGCGTTCATATCCGGCGCGCGCCGCCAGAGCGCGGGCAGACCCTTGGCATAGAACCGGCGGCCGGGGCCGATCAGCACCAGCGTGGTCAGGATAAACTGAATGATATAAGAGGCTTGCTGGCCAATGCTCGCGTTGATGAACATGTGAAAGGCCGGGAACAGATGGCCGCCCATTTCGATCACGAAGACCGGCAGGGTCATGAGTGCGGCCAACAGCACATCGCGCCGCAGCGCGGGCGCCTCATCCACTAGCGCGGGGGTGCCGTCGGTGGTGGCGGTGGCCTTGTACCCCGCCGCTGCCACGGCCGCACAAAGGGCCGCGCCATCCGCCATGTCGCCCGCAACCGTGACCTGCGCCCGCCCGGTGGCCAGGTTCATCGCCGCCCCCGTCACCCCCGGCACCGCCAGTAACGCCGCCTCGATCCGCCCGGTGCACGAGGCGCAACTGGCCCCCTCAATCACCAGCGTGACCGTGGTTTCGGGCACCTCGAACCCCGCCCCGCGCACCGCCGACACCAGCGGCGCAAGCGGGCCGTCATGATCCACAAAGGCGGTGTTGGTGGCCAGATTGACCTGTGCTGTGCGCACGTCCGACAGCGCGGCAAGCGCCTTTTCGGCACGCCCGACGCAAGAGGCGCAGTGCAGCCCCTGAATCGGAAAACGGGAGGTATGAGAGGTGATCATGGCAGGCCCTTTCGATCGTCAGATAGGGCCTCCAGCTACTGGAAGGTCAAGGGATTTTGCGGAATTTATCGATGCAGATCGCCAATGGATACGGCCACCCTACCGGAATGGCCGCACTCACGCTTTTTGGCATCAACCGCCCTGAGCCTATGCGTTTTTCAAAGGCTTGGTGGCTTTTTCAAACAGATCGGCCCCCAGTTCGGTCATTTTCCCGGCCTCGGCGCTGTATTGATCAAACGCCGTTTTCATGAAATCGGCCTGAATCTCGGCCAGATCGTCCAAACGACGGCAGGTCACCAGCGCGTGCTGGGTTTTGACGTCTTCCTTGAAACGCTCGCCGACAAAGGCTGTCATCTCGGTTCCGAACTTGCGCATGTTGTCGGCCATGGCCGCACCAAGCGACGTCATTACCGCCATGCCGTCGGCCTGTGCCTGTTGCAAAGTGGCAATCGGGTCGGTGGTGTCATCTGATTTTGGTGTCTGTGGCATCATCTTTCTCCCGCTGGAATCGCTAAGGTTGTATTTACCCTTAAAAAGATGACACTGCCTTGTCACATGTCAAATTGTAGCACTTTTTCGAACAATTCCGTCAGGCAACACGCCGCCCCTGCACCCAGATTTCAAGGACACGTGGCACCCCGTCGGTCCGGGCCACGCGCACCAGATCGGCCCGTGCGCCCACGGCAATCCGCCCGCGATCTGGCAGGCCCGAGGCATCGGCAGGCGCGCGGGTGACGGTGGCGATGCCGCGCGCCATGTCGTCCCACAGATCGCCCAGCATCACCGCCGCCATCATCAGCGCGGCAGGCACATAATCCGACGACACGATGTCCAGCAAATCCATCTCGGCCAGGGTGCTGGCGGCGACGTTGCCCGAATGCGACCCGCCCCGGATCAGGTTCGGCGCGCCCATCATCACCGCGATCCCGTGGCTGTGGCAGGCCTGCGCCGCCTCGACCGTGGTGGGGAATTCCGCCAGCCTGATGCCATGCCCGGCCGAAACCGCGACGTGATCTTCCGTGGTGTCATCGTGGCTGGCCAGGATCGCGCCATAGCGCGCGGCCTCGGCCACGGCGGCGGCTTCGTGTTGGGTGCCCAGCCGGTCGCGCATGTCTTTCAGATTGGCGACATGTTCGATGAATTCGGCCTCGGACAGGTTGTTCTTGCCCATCACATAGGCCTTCAGCTTGCTGATGTCGCGGAACTGGCGCTGGCCGGGGGTGTGGTCCATCAGGCTGACGATGCCGACCCGGTCATCGGCGCCGAATTCGGCCATTTCCTCGATCAGGGTTTCGGAACAGACTTCGGCCCGCAAATGCAGGAAATGGCTGATCTTCAGCGCATCCTTGGCGCGCAGATCCAGCAATTCGTTCGCCAGACCGCGCGCGTATTTCACATAGCGCCCCTTGCCGGTCGGGATCGACCCCACCCGCATCGCGTCAAAAACGGTGGTGATGCCGGTGCCTGCCAGTTCCGCGTCATGGGCGATGATCGCGCTGGCGTGGGGCCAGTCGACCTTGGGGCGCGGCTGGATGTGGCGTTCCAGATTGTCGGTGTGCAGTTCGATCAGCCCCGGAATGATCATGTCGCCGCCGCAATCCACAGCCCCCGCAGGCACCGCCGCCCCGGCATCGATCGCGGCGATCTGCCCCTCCACCACCCGCAGGCTGCCGGTCACGACCTCATCCGGCAGCACCAGCCGGGCATTGGCAAAGACGGTTTCAGACATGACGGTCTCCTTGAGCATTCGGGGCGCCCGTGCCATGGCTGTCACACATTTGTTGCGCAGGCTTTCTATGGGGTGGGGCATGGAAAATTACAAACGATACGCGATCTATCTGGCGCCCGAACCGGGGCCGCTGGCCGATTTCGGCGCGGCATGGCTGGGCTGGGATGCGGCGACCGGCACGGGCGTTCCGCACCCTGACGTGGCCGGGCTGACGCTGCCCATCGACCGGATCACCGCCACCCCGCGCAAATACGGGTTTCACGGCACGATCAAGCCCCCCTTCCGCTTGGCCGAGGGGCAGGATATCGCCGCCCTGCATGCCGCCGCCACGGAACTGGCCCGCAACACCGCCCCGATCACGCTGGATGGGCTGGTCCTGTCGCGGCTGGGCCGGTTTCTGGCGCTGACCCCGGCGGGCGACGCCGCGCCGCTGGCCGCTTTGGCCGCAACCTTCGTGCAAGAGCTGGACGGGTTCCGTGCGCCCCTGAGCGATGCTGAGATCGCCAAACGCAACCCCGCCCGGCTGAGCCCGGCGCAGCGCGCCCTGCTGGACCGCTGGGGGTATCCCTATGTATTGGATGAATTCCGGTTCCACCTGACCCTGACCGGCCCGCTGGATCACGCCGATGCCGCCGCGACCGAGATCGCTTTGGCGCCGCTGTTGCAGCCGCTGATCACAGGGCCCTTTGCCGTCAACAGCCTGTGCCTGTTCGGCGAGGCGGCGGATGGGCGGTTTCACAATCTGCACCGTTACACGCTTTCGGGCTGAAGCGCCGCCAGCACCTGCGCCACCGCATCGGCCAGCGCGCCGTCGTTGCGGATCACCCGCACGTTCAGCCCCGGCGGCAGGGCATGATCCGCCCGTTGCAGGCGCTGTTCGATCTGGGGCGCGGTTTCGCGGCCCCGCGCGGCCAGACGGGCGGCCAGAACCGGAATGCTGGCGGTGATGTGCAGCACAATCAGGCCGGTAAATTTCTGCTGCGCCTCGGCCAAGACCGCGCGCGAGCCGTTGAACAGAACATCCTGCCCCGCCGCAAGCTGATCGCGGATATCTGCGGGAATTCCGTAAGATAGCCCATGCGCCTGCCACGACAGGGCAAAGGCACCGGCCTGTTGCCGGCGCTGGAATTCGTCCAGGGTGACGCCCTCGAACACCTCACCGCCCGCCGCCGTTGGCCGGGTGATCACCCGGCGCACCAGATGCAGGTCGGGGCGCGCGGACAGGGCCGCCTCCATCAGCGTGTCCTTGCCCGCGCCCGAAGGGCCGACCACGGCGAACAGCCGACCCGCCATCACGCGGCCCGCGGGGTGAAAGAGGTCACGTCGATCTCGCGGTCACAGACCCGGTTGCGGGCGGCTTCGTCGTGGAAGATGCCGATGATCGCGGCGCCGCGCGCCTTGGCCTCTTCGATCAGGCGCAGCACGACCTCGCGGTTAGTGGCGTCCAGACTGGCAGTGGGTTCGTCCAGCAACATCGCCGGATAGTCATAGGCAAAGCCGCGCGCGATGTTCACCCGCTGCTGTTCGCCGCCCGAAAACGTTGTGGGCGACAGCGACCACAGCCGTTCGGGGATGTTCAGCCGGGCCAGCAACCCGCGCGCATGGGCCAGTGCGGCATCGCGGTCATGGCCCACGTTGAACAGCGGTTCGGCCACCACCTCGACCGTGGGGACACGCGGCACGACGCGCAGGAACTGGCTGACATAGCCCAAAGTTTCGCGCCGCAATTGCAGGATTTCGCGCGGTTCGGCCCTGGCCACATCCACCCCGTCGATCAGGATGCTGCCGCCCTGCGACAGGTAATTGCCGTAAATCATCCGCATCAGGGTGGATTTCCCCGCCCCCGAAGCGCCGATCAGCGCCACGCATTCCCCCGGCGCCACCGACAGGTTTGCCCCCGCCATCACCGGGATCACCGCCCCGCCCTGATTGTGCAGGGTAAAGGATTTCTCAAGATCGCTTATCTGTATCATCACACGCTTCCCCGCCCCTATAACCAGCGGCGCCATTTGAAAAACCAATAGGTCAGCACAGCCGAGGCGACCATGCCCGCCAATGCGGCCGGATAGCCCCAAGTGCGGCTTAGTTCCGGCATATGCGCAAAGTTCATCCCATAGACCGACGCCACCAGCGTGGGCGGCATGAACAGCACCGCCACCAGCGAAAATATCCGCACGGTGGCGTTTTGCTGCAGGTTGATCATGCCCAGCGTCGCATCGTCGATCAGACTGATCCGTGTCGACAGGAAATCGGCATGCACGCCCAGCGCGTCGATATCGCGCTGCCCGCCAGCCACCACCCCGCGCAAGGCCTTGCTGCCCCGCGACAGGGTCTGTTCAAAAAAGCTGAGCGCGCGTTCGACGGTCAGCAGGCCCAGCCGCACCCGGCCCAGCAGTTCGCCCTGCCGCCCGATTTCCTGCAACACCGCGCGCAGATCGTCGGGGTTGCGGCCATCGTGGGTGCCGAAGACATCGCTGGACAGCCGGTCCAGCGTCTTGCCCGCGCCTTCCAGCAGATCGGCCAGACGGGCGATGATTTCCTCGATCAGCCCGACAAAAACGTGATCCGCGCTGGCGCAGCCTGCCGCGCTTTTGTCGGCGCGTTCGGGATAGGTCAGGAACGGGCGCGGCGCGTGGTGCCGCACGGTGATCAGCCGCGCCTCGGACAGGATGAAACTTACCGGCCCCGACACCGGTGCCGCGCTGTCGGAAAACCCCGGCAGGACCACCGTCATGTAATCCGCACCGGTGGCGCGATACAGGCGGTTGGAAATCTCGATCTCTTCCATTTCGGCCAGCGTCGGCACGGCAAGGCCCAGCGCTGTGACCTGCGCCGTTTCCTGCGGGTCGGGGTTCAGCAGGTCGATCCAAACCGCATCCTGAACCGCGTCACCATCCGTGACACGCGCAAGCCGCCCGTTCGTCAGTTGATAGGCCGTCAGCATCCATCACACCTGCAAAACCGAAGAGACCAGCAACTGCGTATAGGCATGTTGCGGATCGTCGAGAACCTGATCGGTCAGCCCGGTTTCCACCACCCGGCCCGATTTCATCACCATAAGCCGATCCGCCAGCAAGCGCACCACCGCCAGATCATGGGTGACAATGATCGCCGACAGCCCCATCTGGCGCACCAGCCCGCGCAGCAGATCCAGCAACCGCGCCTGCACGCTGACGTCCAGCCCGCCGGTGGGTTCATCCATGAACACCAGCCGCGGCCCGGTCACCAGGTTGCGCGCGATCTGCAACCGCTGCTGCATCCCGCCGGAAAAGGCGCTGGGGCGGTCATCGACCCGGTCTTCGTCAATCTCGACCCGGCCCAGCCAGTCGATCGCCTGCGACCGGATATCGCCGTAGTGCCGCGCGCCCACGGCCATCAGCCGTTCGCCCACATTGCCGCCCGCGCTGACGCCCATGCGCAGCCCGTCGCGCGCGTTCTGATGGACAAAGGCCCAATCGGTGCGCGACAGCATCCGGCGTTCGGGCTCGCTCATCGTGACGGTGTCTTTCAGACCCTCGGTGCGGGTATCGAACAGCACCTCGCCGCTGTCGGGGTCCAGATGCCCGGCCAGACAGTTCAAAAGCGTGGATTTCCCCGATCCGCTTTCGCCGACGATGCCCATGACCTCGCCCGGATAGAGATCAAAGGCGACATCGGTACAGCCGATCCGCCCGCCGTAATATTTCGCGACATCGCGCACCTTCAGCAGCGGGGTCATGCCACATCCTCCTTGAACGGCACGCCTTCGGTGCCCAGATGGCCCTGCGCCCGGCGCGACGCGCAGTAATCGGTGTCGGAACAGACGAACATCCGCCCGCCCGCGTCATCCATGATCACCTCGTCCAGATAGGTGTGATCGGCCCCGCACAATGCGCAGGGGTGGTCCGCCTTGGACGGATCGAACGGGTGATCCTCGAAATCCAGACTGACCACCTGACAATAGGGCGGCACCGCATAGATGCGCTGTTCGCGGCCCGCGCCGAACAGCTGGATCGCGGCCATTTCCATTTTCGGATTGTCGAATTTCGGGATCGGCGACGGGTCCATGACATAGCGCCCCTCGACCTTGACCGGATAGGCATAGGCGGTGGCGATATGGCCGTGGCGGGCGATATCTTCGTACAGCTTCACATGCATCAGCCCGTATTCCTCAAGGCTGTGCATCTTGCGCGTTTCGGTTTCGCGCGGTTCCAGAAACCGCAACGGTTCGGGGATCGGCACCTGATAGACAAGGATCTGCCCCTCGGTCAGATCCTGTTCGGGGATGCGGTGGCGGGTCTGAATGACGCTGGCCGCATCGGTGTGTTCGGTCACCGCCACCCCCGCCGTGGTTTCAAAGAATTTGCGGATCGACACCGCGTTGGTGGTATCGTCGGCGCCCTGATCGATCACCTTGAACGTGTCGTCCGGCGTCAGACAGGCGGCCGACACCTGCACGCCGCCCGTGCCCCAGCCATAGGGCATCGGCATTTCGCGGCTGGCAAAGGGCACCTGATAGCCCGGGATCGCCAAAGCCTTCAACAATGCCCGGCGGATCATGCGCTTTGTCTGCTCATCGAGGTAAGCGAAGTTATATTGACCAGTTTCCGTCATTTTTCGGCCCCTATTGCCCGCCAAGACTTATCCCGTAGATGTGAGGAGTATCCGTGATGACCTGGCTGAATACCGTAACGATTGACCAGATTGCCCTGAGCCTGATGGCCGTTGGCCTGCTGCGCGAGGCAATGATCTACACCCTGCCCGACACGATTGCCGGCCCCGGTGGCTGGCTGGTGGATACCGGCGAAGAATAATACGCTCATTCTGCGGCCTCCTGCCTTGTGCTGGCGGCCACCTCGGCGCGCAGTTTGCGCACCAGTTCCAGTTCCGACTGAAAATCCACGTAATGGGGCAGCTTGATATGTTCCAGAAACCCCGTGGCCTGAATATTGTCGGAATGGCTGAGAACGAATTCTTCGTCCTGCGCCGGTGCGCCGACGTTGTCTTCGCCCAGTTCTTCCCACCGCAACGCCCGGTCGACCAAAGCCATCGAAATCGCCTTGCGTTCGCAATGGCCGAAGGTCAGCCCGTAACCGCGCGTGAACTGCGGCGGTTCGGTTTTTGAGCCGGTGAACTGGTTGACGGTTTCGCATTCGGTCAGCTGCACCTCGCCGATCTCGATCGCGAAACCCAGTTCGGGGATATCCATTTCCACGGCCACCCGCCCCACCCGCATTTCGCCGACAAACGGGTGGTTGCGGCCATAGCCGCGCTGGGTGGAATAGGCCATGCCCAAAACAAACCCTTCGTCCCCGCGGGTCAGCGATTGCAGGCGCAGCGCGCGATTGGCGGGAAACTCCAGCGGTTCGCGGGTCAGATCGGGCGGCGTGCTGTCGTCGGGCGTATCGGTTTCGATCAACCCGTCGCGGTTCAGAAATTCGGTGATATGGGGCGTCGGGTCGCGGCGCGGATCGGTGGTGGGTGCGGCGGGCACCTCGCCCTCGGCGGCCAGTTTGAAATCCAGCAAGCGGTGGGTATAGTCGAAGGTCGGGCCCAGAACCTGCCCGCCCGGCGCATCCTTGAAGGTCGCCGAAATACGCCGGTCACAAGCCATCGCGCCGGTATCCACCGGGTTGGAATTTCCGATGCGCGGCAAAGTGGTGCGATAGGCGCGGATCAGAAAGATCGCCTCGATCAGATCGCCGCGCGACTGTTTGATCGCCAGCGCCGCAAGGTCCGGATCATACAGCGACCCTTCGGCCATCACCCGGTTGACCGCCAGCGCCAGTTGTTCGCGGATCTGCGCGATGGACAGTTCCGCCACCCCGGTATCGCCGCGCCGTTCCTCGGCCAGCCAGGCGTGGGCGTTGTCGATGGCGCGTTCGCCGCCTTTGACCGCAACATACATCAGCCTGCCTCCACTTTGGTGGTGCGTGGCAGGGCCGCGATCCGGTCGCCCGCCGTGAAATAGAAATCCAGCCCCAGCGGGAACAACATGCGGTTGGCCTGAAACGCCGCCACTTCGGGCAGGCTAAGCCGTTCGGTGGTCTGGATGCCGGGGCCGGTCAGCGTGGCGCCCGCGTTGTCCAGCGCGTCGCATTCCACGATCAGCGTGGCCGAGCGGTCGGGGTATTCGGCTGTACCGATACGGTAGGCGTCCAGCGGCATCAGCGCGTCCCATGTGCCAAGGGCGAATTCCGCATCTTTCGCCCCGACCAGCGGCGCGTTGGTGTGAAAGGTCAGCCAGTCGCGCAAGCCGGGCGTGTCATGCGAGGGCGCCAGATACAGCGGGGTTTCCGGGTCGGCCAGCGTCAGCAACAGGGTGGCGGCGGCGGGCGACATCGGCGCCGAGGCGCTGGCCCCCGACAGGGATTCGATCCGGCCGGGGCGCGCCATGGCGTTCATCGCCGCGCGAAAGGCGCGCGCGGCGTCGACGGGGGTATCGGCGAACCCGCCGGTCAGGGCTGTGGCGTCCATCAGTCTTCTCCCCGGACCATCGTGAAAAATTCAACCTTGGTGGCGGCGGCCTTGGCGGCGCGCGTGTCGCGGGCGGCGGTCAGTTCACCGGCCAGCGGGCGCAGCACGCGGGCCTGCACATCGGCGGCCGCATCGGTCTGCATCAGCGCGTCGATCAGCGCGGCCTGTTCGGCCTTGGCCTTGTCGCGCCCCTGAACATAGGCGTGCCCCACGGCCCCGCCCGCCCCCAGTTTCAGCGTGCAGCGGGTCACGGTCATTTCGCCCATGTTGAACGCCGCACCGGTGCCGCCCATCCGGCCGCGCACCATGACGCCGCCAACCTCGGGCCGGCGCAGCCATTCAAAGGCGGGCGCGCGGTCCAGCGCGGACCAGTAGCGCGCCACCGCCTCGGCCGGGGCTTTTGCCAAAAGGCCCATCCAGCCCTGTCGTGTTTCGATATTTTCCATGTAGACAGCTTGCCGATTTGTCTATTAAACTATACAACTAGACAAATCCTTACGCCGCGCGGCCGAGTCGCGCAAGCCCCGCGATATGAAAGTTTGGTAACATGGCGCGCACCCCGATCTGGCATTCCATCGCCACGACGCTGGCCACGGAAATCGCCATGGGCCAGTACACCCCCGGTGACAAGCTGCCGACCGAGGCGGAACTGTCGGCGCGGTTCGGGGTGAACCGGCACACCGTGCGCCGGGCCTTGTCCGATCTGGGCGACAAGGGCGTCGTCCACGCCCGGCGCGGTGCCGGGGTGTTCGTGGCGGCCAAACCCACCGAATACGCGCTGGGACGCCGGGTGCGGTTCAGCCAGAATCTGGCCGCCGCCGGGCTGAGCGCGGAACGCAAGATCCTGCTGCGTGAAACCCGTGCGGCCAACCCGCGCGAGGCAGCGGCGCTGAACCTGGCCGCAGGCGACCCGGTGCATGTCTCCGAAGGCATATCCTTTGCCGATGGCGCGCCCCTGACCCTGTCGCGCCACGTCTTTCCCGCCGCCCGCTTTCCCGGCCTGCTGAAAGCGCTGGAAGACGAAGGATCGATCACCCGCGCCCTGCTGCGCGAAGGGCTGGCCGATTATACCCGCGCCTCGACCAAACTGGTGGCCAAACTGGCCACGGCGACGCAGGCTCTGCACCTGCGGATCGCCGAGGGCGCGCCGATTCTGCGCACCATCAGCGTGAACGTGGATAGCGACGGTCAACCTGTGGAATATGGCCACGCCTGGTTCGCAGGCGACCGTGTCACATTGGTCGTTACCCCGGAATAACTGCATTTCCACGATTTTTTGTCATATCCGCGATACAGAGTCGGGTTATCCACAGGTAAAACCCGCAAGACGAGCAGTTCCATGTGTCAGGTCCTCAGTCCCCTGCGCTTTACAGGCGCAACCATCCTACGCGACGGCGAAATGCAACGCCGGTCGCTGGCGATTGCGGATGGGCGCATCACCAAAGGCCCCCTGCCCGAGATTGATCTGACCGGTTATCTGATCCTGCCCGGCATCATCGACCTGCACGGCGACGCCTTTGAACGGCATGTGGCGCCCCGCCCCTCGGCCCCCTTCGATCTGCGCACCGGCCTGTCCGGCACCGACCGCGATGCCGCCGCCAACGGGGTGACCACCGCCTGGCTGGCGCAAAGCTGGTCCTGGGAAGGCGGGCATCGCGGCCCCGATCACGCCGAGGCGCTGATGACCGCGCTGGACGATTACCGCCCGCACGCGCTGACCGATCTGCGCATCCAGATCCGCTGTGAAACCCATATGGTCGACAGCGGCCCGCGGATGCTGAAGGCGATCGAACAGCATGGCATCACCTATGTGGTCTTCAACAACCACCTGCACGAAGCGGTCGATTATGCCCGCGACCAGCCCGAGGTGATCTTTCACTGGGCCCGTCAGGCCGGGCGCACGCCGGACGAACATATGGCGCTGGTCAATGGCGCGCTGAACCGCAGCGCCGATGTGCCCCGTCACCTGTGCAAACTGGCCGATGGGTTCGACCGGCTGGGCGTGACCTATGGCTCGCACGATGATTCCGATGGTGAAACCCGCGAACATTATTCGATGATCGGGGCGCGGATTGCCGAATTCCCGACCTCGCGCCGGGCCGCCGCCGCCGCCAAGGCGATGAACGACCCCGTGCTGATGGGCGCGCCGAATGTGGTGCGCGGCGGATCGCAGTCGGGCAACATCTCGGCGGCCGAGCTGATCCGGCAGAATCTGTGCGATGTGCTGGTGTCGGATTATTACTATCCCGCGCTGGCGCGGGCGGCATGGCGGCTGGTCGATGACCGCCTGATGTCCCTGCCCGCGGCCTGGGCGATGATTTCGGAAAAACCGGCCGAGGTGCTGCGCCTGTCGGATCGCGGGCGGCTGGATTTCGGCAAACGCGCCGATTTCACCGTGATCAACGAACGCACCCGCGCCATCGAAATGACCGTGTCCAACGGGCGGCTGTCGCATCTGTGCGGCGAAGCGGCCCATCGGTTCATCGGGCGCGCGCCAGCGTTGAAAGTGGCCGCCGAATAACTGCCCTAAAAGCCAAGCATGGTGTCAAACTGCTGTGACACGACGGCGCTATGGTCTGCGCGGGTTACGAGTCTTCCATAATTTCGGGGCTTGGTGTTCGGTATTGTAAAAGGTGTTTCAGACTGTCGGGGGTGGTCGCAAGGCCACCCCCTATTTCAGTCGCTCACGCCTGATATTTGTCCAGGAAATCGGTGATCGGCAGGGCGCGGAAATCAGGCAAGGCCGTGCGCAAGGCCTCATGCGACCAGTCCCACCACGCAAGTGCCATCAACCGTTCGGCAATCTCGGGCGCAAACCGGGGGCGCATCGGGCGCGCGGGCACCCCGGTGACAATCGTATAGGGCGGCACATCGCGGGTCACCACCGCGCCCGCCGCCACCACCGCGCCGTGGCCCACGGTCACCTCGGGGCGGATCACCGCGCCGTGGCCGATCCATGTGTCATGGCCGATCTCGGTCCGGCGGCTGCGCCGATGCGCGAAAAACGCGGCATCGTTTTCCACATCATCCCAATAATCGGCCGAGCGGTACAGAAAATGATGCAGCGAGGCCTGTTGCATCGGGTGATCGGTCGGGCCGATCCGGGCAAAGCTGGCGATATTGGCGAATTTGCCGATGGTCGTATTGGCAATGTCGGCAAATTGATCGCAATAGCTGTAATCGCCGAAGGTGGTAAAGGCGACGCGCGACCCTTTGCCGATTTCGACAAATCGGCCAAAGCTGCTGTCGGTGATGCTGCAGCCGTCATGCACGAAGGGTGCGGTTTCAGTCAGTCGTGCCATGACGGTCTTTCCATTCAATCACAGGGGTTGGCGGCCTAATGTCCGCTTTCGTCGCCCTGAATCAGACGCCGCCGCAGCCAGCCGGACAGCCAGTCCATCACCATCACCATAAGGATGATCAGCACGATGTAATAGCTGACCTCTTCCCAGTCTTTCTGGGTGATGATCGCCTGCGTCAGCAGCAATCCGATCCCGCCGCCGGTGATCGCGCCGATGATCGTGGCCGAACGGGTGTTCGATTCCAGATAATACAGGATCTGGCTCAGCAGGACCGGCGTGATCTGCGGGATCACCCCGAACCGGTAACGTTGCATCGGCCGCGCGCCGGTGGATTGCACGCCTTCGATCTGCTTGTCGTCGACATTCTCCAACGCCTCCGAGAACATCTTGCCAAAGCTGCCGGTATCGGTGACCAGAATGGCCAGCGCCCCGGTCATCGGCCCCGGCCCGAACGCCCGGCTAAGGACGATGGTCCAAATCAACCCGTCGACCCCGCGCAGGAAATCAAAGACACGGCGGATGCCGAACCGCGCGGTGCGCATCGGTGTGAAATTCCGCGCCGCGATAAAGGCCAGCGGCAGCGCGACCAGCGCCGCCCCCATCGTGCCCAGAAACGCCATCAGGATGGTTTCGAAAATGGCCCAGGCGACATCGGCGTGGCGCCACATGCCGTTGCCCCAGAAATCCTGCCACGCGCCTGTGATGTTGCTGCGCACGGGATCGATCTGCGCACCGAACAGAATGTCTGTCACCCCATGCCCGAAATAGGGGCTGTCGAGCGTGAAAAAGAACAGCTCCCACCCCGCGAAATAACGAAACACCTCGGTCCGGTTGCGGGTGACCGACACGCGGCCCGCCGCGGTCGTGATCGCCAGACGGTTTTTCGACAGGTTGATCCAGTCGGGCACATCGCCGGTGATATTGGTCTGAACGCCGCGCGTGCCCGGTTCGGCCGTGATCAGCCCGTATCCCGGCACGTCATAGCGCATGCCGGTGTTGGTAAAGATCACCTGATGACCATCGCGCAAATCGATCACGGTTTCGGCCCCCAGCGCCACCCATGCGGGCGACGTGCCGGGCGCATAGCGGCCCTTGCGTTCGCCTTCGATGGCGATGCTGACATCGCCCGACCGGTTGTCGCGGGTGACGTGGGTTTTATAGCTGTAGCTGTCGGCCACCAGCGTGCGGGCATTGTCCATCCGCGCGCGTTCGGCCAGCCCCGGAATATCGAAGGCAAAGAAGATATAGACCAGATAGGCCAGGATCACGGCGGGCATACCGAAGTTGACCAGCCGCTTATAACGGAACTGCTGATCGGCCTGTGCTTTCAGGGCTGCGATGCTCATGCTGCACCTCCGCTGGTCAGTCGGTGACGGTAATAGCTGGACAGTTGGTCGAACAGGACAATCGCGCCGAACAGCAGGATAAAGATCGCCGCCGCCTCGTCGAATTTGCCCTGCCCCCAGGACATCGCGTTCTTCAGCTCGTACCCGATGCCGCCCGCGCCGACAAAGCCCAGGATGGCCGAGGCGCGGATGTTGATCTCGAACCGCAGCAACGCATAGCTGAGGTAGTTGGGGGCGACCTGCGGGATGACACCCAGCCACATGCGCTGAAACCATGTGGCGCCGACCGATTGCAGCCCCTCGACCGGCTTGAGCGAGGCGTTTTCGTTCACCTCGGAAAACAGTTTGCCCAGCGCGCCGGTGGTGTGCAGGGCGATGGCGATCATGGCGGGCACCGGGCCGCCGCCCAGCACAAAGATCAGCACCAGCGCGATGACGATCTCGGGGATCGCGCGCATGATGTCCATGCTGCGGCGAAACAGCGGGATCAGCCGGGGAAACCGGGCCAGACCGCGGGTCGACAGCAGCGACAGAACCAAACCCAGCATCGCCCCGATCAGCGTCGATACGGCGGCGATATTGATGGTTTCGATCAATGCGGGAAAGAAATGCACCAGATGCGCGGGCAGCAGATCGATCTTTTCCCAGGCTTCGGACAGCACCTGATGCGGGAAATCAAAGACGTTCAGGATACCGTCCCAGAACCCGCCGGCATTGCGGCTGTCGGCCAGAACGAACCCCGACACCATCAACAGCGTGAAAATCGCCAGCGTCAGCCCGCCATACATCCGTTTCCGGCGGATCAAATCCATATAGTGTTCGCGGATGTGCGGAACACCCGATCCCGCCGATGCCGTCAACTCTGCCATGTCGTGGTGCCTTTGAACAAAGGAACGGGCCCCGTGCCATTTGGCAGGGGCCCGTCCGGATACCGTATCGCTTAGTTGGATTTCGCTTTACGTGCTTCGATGATCGACAGATAGGCGTCGTGGGTGATCGGGTTGAAGCCCAGCGATTCACCGGCAGAGATGTTGTAGGTGCACTCTTTGTCGGCCTCATACATGCCGTCGACCAGGGCGACCATTTTCGCCTTCACATCGTCGGGCAGGGATTTGCGCAGAACGATGGGGCCTTCCGGGATCGGCTTGGAGCGCCAGATTTCAACCAGATCGTTCATGTCGATCAGGCCGGCATCAACCGCCTTGCGCAGCGCGCCCGAGTTGTAGCCGTCTTCCCAGTTGCCCTGACCGTCGGCCCATGTCACGCCGGCGTTGACGTCGCCATTGTTGACCGCAACGATGGTCTGTTCGTGGCCGCCGGTGAATTTGACCTCACCGAAATAATCGCCCGAATCCATTGTTGCGTTGATCTCGCCGGGGATTTCGATCGACGGGATCAGGTAACCCGAGGTCGAGTTGGGATCGCCAAAGCCAAAGGTCTTGCCCTTCATGTCGGCCAGCGAATGGATGCCGCTGTCTTTGCGGGTAAAGCCGATCGAATGATAGCCGTAGGAGCCATCAAGGTTGATCTTGACCAGAACCGGTTCGACCGCTTCGGGATTTTCCAGATAGGTTTTTGCATAGCCCGAGGCGCCCAGCCATGCCATGTCGATGGTGCCGCCCAGCAGGCCCTGGATCACACCGTTGTAATCGGCGGGGGCGAACAGCTTGGCTTCGACGCCCAGTGTTTCTTCGGTGTAGTTTTTCAGGCATTCGTGGCTGTTCAGACGGTCCTGAGCGTTTTCGCCGCCCAGAATGCCGATGCGGAATTCGCTGATGGTGTCTGCCGCGAAAACGGGTGCGGACAGCGCGGTTGTGGCCAGAACGGCAGCGATCAGTGTTTTCATCGTAGGTTTCTCCAGGTTGGTGCGCCCCGAAGCTTCCTCCGAGGCGGATGAAAGCTTTTGAAGTCAGGCGGTGACGTATTCGGCGGTGTCCAGCGTCTCGATCGAGGTCGAGGTGGCCTCTTCGGAGAACGAGGCATCGGCGCCATAGATGTCGCGCGCGGCACCGGTGGTCAGCTGGTCGGGCGTGCCGTCGAACACGATACGCCCGTCGCGCATACCGATCACCCGGTCGCAATAGCGCCGCGCGGTGTCCAGCGTGTGCAGGTTGGCGATGACCATGCGGCCGTCCTCTTCGTGGATGCGGCGCAGCGCATCCATCACCACCTGTGCATTCATCGGGTCAAGGCTGGCGATGGGTTCATCGGCCAGAATGATCTTGGGGTCCTGCATCAGGGCACGGGCAATCGCCACGCGCTGTTGCTGACCGCCCGACAGGGCCTCGGCCCGTTTGGGGGCCTGTTCGGCGATCCCCAGACGATCCAGAATATCAATCGCGCGGTGAATATCGTCCTGCGGAAACAGGTTGAACATCGTGGCCAGTGTGGACCGGCGGTTCAGCGTGCCGTGCAGCACGTTGGACACGACATCCATACGCGGCACCAGATTGAACTGCTGAAAGATCATCGCGCAATCGGATTGCCAGGCGCGTTTGTCGCCGCCTTTCAGATCAAGGATATTGTGGCCATCGAATTTGATCTCGCCGGAACTGGCGTCGGTCAGGCGGTTCATCATCCGCAGAAAGGTCGACTTGCCGGCCCCCGAACGTCCGATGATGCCGATCATTGCCGATTTCTCGACATTGAACGTGGCATTGTCTACGGCAGCCTTCTGCCCGAACATCTTGGTGACGTTCTCAACGCGCAGCAGCATGATATCCCCTTCATCCATCCCACAGGCCGGATACGAGAACGCTGCGACGCATTTGTATCAGTTTACTGAAGCTTTTGTGACAGCCTGTGAGCAGATGCCGGGGCTAGGCCAACAATCGCTCAAACAGGCGGGCGACCGCTTCGGCACCGGGGTCGTTGTGCCCCGCCAGTTTGCTTTCCGAGACATAGCTGGCCCGCCCGGCCTTGGCCTTGGTGATCGTGGCGGTCAGATCGGCGCCTGCGCGGGCCGCCGTGGCCGCCGCCGCCAGTCCCGCGGGCAGGCTGTTCAGGGCCGGTTGCAGCGCGTCGATCATGGTGCGGTCGCCGGGTCCCGCCCCGCCCACCTGCTGAATACGGTCCAGCCCGGCCTTCAACGCGTCCACGGCGTTCTTGCCGCTGGCCGAGGCATCCCCCGCCGCCGAGAAAAAGATCGCCAGCAACACACCCGATGAGCCGCCCATCGTCTGGCTCAGCTCCAGCCCGATGGCGCGGTAAAGCTGGGTCAGATCAGCCAATGGCAGCCGGTCCAGCGCGCCGATCAGCGCCCGCGCCGCCCCGGCCAGCGTCGATCCGGTATCGCCATCGCCCGATTTCGCATCCAGCGCGTTCAAATCCGCCTCGGCCGCGATCAGTATTTCGCAGCAGCGGGTGATGAACTGCGCCCGCCCCGGATCGGCCGAAGGGATCGGCCGGATCGGGGTCAGCCCGTCGGGCAGCGGGCGCAGATCGACCGCCCCGACCGGCAGGCATCCCGGCCAGGCCCAGGGCGCCACATCCGCCGCCAGCCCCGCCTGTTCCGCCGCCCCCACCGGCAACAGCGACACTGAAAACCCCTGCATATCCAGCGAGGTCATCATCGGCGCGGGGCCGATCAGCCATTTGATCCGGGCACCTATGGGCGACCGGATCAGCTCTTCGGCCAGCACCGCCATTTCCAGCGGCGTGGTGCCGCCAAGGTTGTTCAACAGCGCCGCATGGGGGCCATCGCCCAGATGCGGCGACAGGCGGTCCACCACCATTTCGATGGCATGTTTCGCGCCCGCGAAAGTGACCTGTTCGATCCCGGCCTCGCCGTGGATGCCCAGCCCCAGTTCGGCCATGCCCGCGCCGATCCGGTCCTCTTTCGGCGATCCGGGCACGGTGCAGGTGTCCAGCGACATGCCGATGGATACAACCCCGTCGATCACGCCCGTGGCGGCCTGCGTCACCGCGTCCAGATCAGCGCCCTGTTCGGCCAAGGCGCCCGCGATCTTATGCACGAACAACGTGCCCGCCACGCCGCGCGCCTGCGGCAGATCAGGCAACGCCACATCGTCGTCCACCACGACCATGCTGACCTTCAGCCCGAAACTGCGGGCGCGTTCGGCGGCCAGCCCGAAATTCAACCGGTCCCCGGTGTAATTCTTGACGATCAGCAGGCAGCCCGCCTTGCCGGTCACCGCCAGAATGCCCGCCAGCACCGCATCCACCGAAGGCGAGGCGAAGACATCGCCGCAGACCGCCGCCGTCAGCATCCCCTGCCCGACAAACCCGGCGTGCGACGGTTCGTGCCCAGACCCGCCCCCCGACACCAGCGCCACCTTGGATTTGTCCCAATCGCTGCGCACCACGACCTTGATATGCGGATAACCGTCCAGCCGCGCCAGTTGGCCGCCCGCCGTGCGCAATGTGCCGTCGATGGCTTCGGTCACCAGATTTTCTTTTGCGTTGATGAACTGGGGCATGGGGTTTTCTCCTCAGGCGATACGGGTGCCGTTCGTGTCGAAATAAAGCGGGTTGCGCGGGGCGATGGCGACCGTGTCGCCGGGGCGCAGCGTGGTGTGCACATCGGTCAGCGTGACGATGTCATGCTGTTCCAGCGACAGGTGCAGCCGGGTCTGATCGCCCAGATGTTCGACCCGCGTCACCGTGCTGTCGCGCCCCTGCCCCTGCGCGATATGTTCGGGGCGCAACCCGATGGTGGCCGCCCCCGCAGGCGCATCGCCAAACAGCGCGACCGGCAGCGTATTGATCCGCGGCAGGCCCAGACGGCTGGCCACATACAGGCTGACGGGGTTTTCATAAATCTCGCGCGGGGTGCCGAACTGCACCAGCCGCCCCTGATCCAGCACGCCGACATGGGTGGCCATGGTCATCGCTTCGATCTGGTCGTGGGTCACATACAGCAGCGTGGCCCCCAGACCGGCCTGAATGCGTTTCAGTTCGACCCGCAGATCGCTGCGCAGCTTGGCATCCAGCGAACTGAGCGGTTCGTCCATCAGATAGATCGACGGATCGCGCACCAGCGCCCGGCCGATCGACACGCGCTGCATTTCGCCACCCGACAGTTCGGTCGCCTTGTTGTTCAGCTTGTGGCTGATCTGCAGAACCTCGGCCACTTCGGCCACCTTGCGGGCGATTTCATCCTCGGGCGTGCGCAGGATCGGCGATTTCAGCGGAAAGGCCAGGTTTTCATGCACGGTCAGATGCGGATAAAGCGAATATTGCTGGAACACCATCGCCACATCGCGCTGCGCCGGGGTGTCGTTCACCACGCTGCGCCCGCCGATCAGGATGTCGCCCGTATCGGGTTTCTCCAGCCCTGAAATCAGCCGCAGCGTGGTGGTCTTGCCCGCCCCGGTCGGCCCCAACAGCACCACGAAAGCGCCATCGGGGATCGTCATCGACACCCCGTCCAGCGCGGTGTCCTGCCCGAAGGCTTTCGAGACGTTGTTCAGGATGACCTCAGCCATTGTTCAGCACCCCTTCGTTCAGGTCCGACCGCAGCGCCCGCCCGCTTTGATTGTCAAACAGCGTGATGGTTCTGGGGTTGAACTCCAGCCCGACGCTTTCACCAACCTTCGCGATCTGATCGGACCCGATGCGCGCCTTCAGCGGGCCGTTCGCGGTGTCCAGCGTGACGATCTGGGTGGTGCCCAGATATTCGGTCGCCTGCACCGTGCCGCGATAGCCGCCACCGTCGCTTAGCCGGACATGTTCGGGCCGGACGCCGAACACCAGATCGCCGTCGCGCGGTTCGCGCATTTCCGGGATGCCCAGCGTCTGACCGTTCAGGGAGACCGCTGTCGCCCCGGCCTCGACCGTGCCCTGAAAGCGCAGGAAATTCATCGAGGGCGAGCCGATGAAATCAGCCACGAACATGGTGGCGGGTTTGTCGTAGATATCCTGCGGCGTGCCGAATTGTTCGACGACCCCGTGGTTCATCACCACGATCTTGTCGCCCATCTGCATCGCCTCTAGCTGATCATGGGTCACGTAAACCGTGGTGGCCCCCATCCGGTCATGCAATGCGCGCAGTTCTTCGGACATATGTTCGCGGAATTCGGCATCCAGCGCGCCCAGCGGTTCGTCCATCATGAACGCCTTGGGGTCGCGCACGATGGCCCGGCCCAGCGCCACGCGCTGACGATCCCCGCCCGACAGCCCGCCGACGGGGCGGTTCAGGATATCGGTGATCCCCAATATCCCCGCCACCTCGGCCACCTTGGCTTTGACCTGCGCGCGCGGCATGCCCTGACTGACCAGCGGATAGCTGAGATTGCGGCGCACGTTCATATGCGGGTAGAGCGCGAACATCTGGAAGACAAAGGCGATGTCGCGTTGGTTGGCGGGTTTCTGGCTGACCTCTTCGCCATCGATGTAGATCTCGCCCGCGGTGGGCAGTTCCAGCCCCGCGATCATCCGCAGGGTCGTGGTCTTGCCACAGCCCGACGGCCCCAGCAGCATGAAAAATTCGCCATCCCTGATGGTGAAGGACGAGGATTTGACCGCGTTGAAACTGCCGAAATCCTTGCGCAGGTTCTTGATGATGATCTCAGCCATGGATCACTCCGGAAAATGGCTGACGATGATGAACATCACCGTGCCGGTCAGCGTTATGATGAAGGAATAGGTATAGGCCCACAGCACGAAGGGCTGCATCAGCATCACCACCCCCAGCGCGATCAGGATCGTGGCGACCATTTCCCAGGGGCCGCGCCGCAGGCGCAGCAGTCCGTTGAAAAAACTGCTCATTTGCGCACCGCCCCGAATGTGATCCCGCGCAGCAGATGTTTGCGCAGCAGGATGGTGAAGACCATGACCGGCACCAGAAAGATCGTGGCGCCTGCGGCCACCGCGGGCCAGTCCTGTCCGCCCACACCGATGATCGTCGGGATGAACGGCGGCGCGGTCTGCGCCGTGCCCGAGGTCAGCAGCACCGCAAAGGCATATTCGTTCCAGGCGAAGATCAGGCAGAAGATCGCGGTGCTGGCGATGCCGGTGGCCGCCTGCGGCAGCACCACCTTATAGAACGCCTGAAACCGGGTGTAGCCGTCGATCAGCGCGGCCTCTTCATATTCGCGGGGAATCTCATCGATAAAGCCTTTCAGCAGCCAGACCGCCAGGCTGATGTTCACCGCCGTATACAGCAGGATCATCCCCAGATGCGTATCGCTCAGGCCCAGCGTGCGGAACATCAGGAAGATCGGGATCGCCACGGCGATGGGCGGCATCATCCGGGTCGACAGGATGAAGAACAGCAGATCGTCCTTCAGCGGCACCTTGAACCGGCTGAAGGCATAGGCCGCCAAAGTGCCCAGAAAGACCGACAGAAAGGTTGATCCAAACCCGATGATCACCGAATTCAGGAACCGTTCGCCGTACCGCGACGGCCCCGCGATCACCATGTCGCGGTTGCGCACGATGCCTTCGTACCACGTGGCGGGCGGCGGCAGGGCCTGCAATGCCTCGGGCGAGACACGGGTGCGGGTGGTGAACAGGTTCACGTACCCCTCAAGCGTCGGTTCGAACATCACTTTGGGCGGATAGGAGATCGCATCGGCGGGCGATTTGAACCCGGTCGCGATGATCCAGATCAGCGGCATGATGGTGATCACCGCGTAAAGGATGACCAGCACGCCCGCGACCCATTTCTGCCGCTTGGACGGTTCGGTGATGGAATAGCTGCTCATGTCCGGCCTCCGTTTTCGGGGCGGCCCGACCGACCGTCCCGCCCGGCGTCACGCCGGGCAGCGCCCGACCCGCCCCCCAGGGCGGGCGCTTCTCGCCCACCCTCGGGCCGGGCGCCGCCCTTATTGCTTTGGCTACAGGGGTGTTGAAACATGTCTCTCACCTCTCCTTCACC
The DNA here is from genome assembly GCA_947500775.1 of uncultured Paracoccaceae bacterium. GTDB lineage: Bacteria > Pseudomonadota > Alphaproteobacteria > Rhodobacterales > Rhodobacteraceae > CANMTD01. The sequence continues at coordinate 1,090,561 of CANMTD010000001.1, read as the reverse complement.
TTGTTCAGGGCTTTGACATAGACCGAGGCCAGACCGAACACCGTCACGAACAGGATGATCGCATAGGCCGAGGCATAGCCGGTGCGCCATTTCTCGAACGCCTCGCGTTTGAGGTTGATCGAGGTCAGTTCCGTCACCGACCCCGGCCCGCCGCCGGTCAGCTGCACCACCAGATCGAACATCTTGAAATTCTCGATCCCGCGAAACAGCACCGCCAGCATCAGGAACGGCAAGACCATGGGCACGGTGATTGTCCAGAATTGTCGCCAGCGGCTGGCCCGGTCGATCGCCGCCGCCTCGTAAATGTAATCGGGGATGCTGCGCAGCCCGGCCAGACAGATCAGCATGACAAAGGGCGTCCACATCCATGTATCCACGATCACAATCGACCAGGGCGCCAGATTGACCGATCCGATCATTTCGAACGACGACGGATCGACCCCGGTGAAAAAGCTGACCACGTAATTGAACAGCCCGATCTGTGGCTGATACAGGAAGGTCCAGAAATTGCCGACCACGGCGGGCGACAGCATCATCGGCAACACGATGATCGTGGTCCACAGATCGTTGCCCTTGAATTTGCGGTTGATCAGCCAGGCCAGCGTGAACCCGATCAGCACCTGAAAGAAGATCGTCCAGAACAGGAAATGCGCGGTGGCCTGCATCGTCAGCCAGATATCGCTGTCGGTCAGGATGCGTTCATAGTTGCGCAGGCCGACGTAATCGACCTCGCGGTTGGGGCGGTTGGCGCGGAAATTGGTAAAGCTCAGGTTGATCGTCCAGATCAGCGGAAAGATATTGACCGCCAGCAACAGGAAAATCGTCGGCGCGACAAATATCCAGGCGATGGCCCGGTCGCTCAGGCCCTTGATGCGGCGCGCAAGTCTGGGCGGCGTCGCCGTGGCAGCGCGCTCGATCGGGTTGTCGGTCATCGGACGTCTTTCCAGAATAAAGGTGGTCTGGGGGGCAGGACGTGCCCTGCCCCCGATTTGCGTGCCGGGATCAGAGCTTGCCTTCATCCTCGAAGGTTTCGGTCCAATCCTCGATCAGCTTGTCCAGCGCCTCTTGCGCGGTGCCGACATCGGCGACCACGTAATCATGCAGGCGTTTCTGCATCGCGATCAACAACTCGGCATAGGCCGGTTCCTGCCAGAAATCCTGAACCGCCCCCATCGCTTCCAGAAAATCGGCGGCAAAGGGCGCTGAATCCTTGAACCCCGGATCGTTCAGCACCGAATTATGCGCCGAATACCCGCCCAGCGCCCACCATTTGGCCTGCACATCGGGCTGGGCGAACCATTTGATGTATTCAAGTGCCGCATCCTGTTTGTCGGAATAGGACACCACCGAAATCCCCTGACCGCCAAGGGTCGAGGCCGCCTGATTTTGCGGCGGGTTCACGAAAAACCCGATCTTGTCGCCGCCGGTGTTCGGATCGGCATAAAGGCCGGGAAAGAACGCGAACCAGTTCATCGCCATGGCCACCTGCCCGGATTTGAACGCGTCCAGCCCCTGTTCCATATAGCTGTCGGTATAGCCCGGCGGCGTCGCGGTCTTGTAGAATTCCTTGTAGAATTCCAACCCTTCGACCGCCTCAGGCGAATTCACCGCGCCTTCCATATCGTATTTGCCGGGCGTGTTTTCATATTTGAACCCCCAGGCATAGAGCGCGCCGGTGGCGCCCATGGTGATGCCCTCGGACCCGCGTTCGGTGAAGATCGCGGCGCCATAGCGTGTCTGGCCGTCAATTTCGCGCCCCTGAAAGAACTGCGCGATCTGCAGCATTTCACGCTGGGATTCCGGTTCGCGCAGGTCCTGACCTGTCGCCTCTTTATACGCGGCCTGAATATCGGGGTTTTCGAACCAGTCGCGGCGATAGAACCAACCGTTGGCGTCCCCCATCGCGGGCAGCGCGTAATAATTCGGCGTGCCCTTGGGCCATGTCGAATAGGCATAGACGGTGGCCGGGGCGAAATCGTCCATGCTGATGCCTTCCTTGTCGAAGAAGTCGTTCAGCTTGACGTAATGCCCGTTCTCGGCGCCGCCGCCGATCCACTGGCTGTCACCGATCAGCAGATCGCACAGCTTGCCGCCCGAGTTCAGTTCGTTCAGCATCCGGTCGGCGAAATTGGGCCACGGCACGAATTCGAACGTCATGCTGTGGCCGCTTTGCGCCTCGAATTCCTTACTCAGTTCAACCAATGCGTTGGCCGGGTCCCATGCCGCCCAGCACAATGTCAGATCGTCGGCCGCGGCGCCATTGGCCCCCAGCCCGGCCACGGTCAAAGCCGTCGCCGCAAGATATTTGGCAGTCTTCATTTGATTTCCTCCCATGCGCAACTCGGTGCGATGCGGGATCAATGACCCACTCCACCCAGAATACCCCCCGACGCTAGCGGAGAGGCTGCCGCAAAGTAAAGCAATTTCTGAGGTACGCACATCATTTTTGGAAACCCGCATAGACAGCGTCAAATCGAAATTAACTTTTACTGTTTTATTACAGTATATTACGCGCCTAAGTTGAGAGTTTTACCCAAGCAGAGTTCCGGGACGATGACCGAACGCAGGCATCCACGAAGGCAACCCCCAGCACCCCATCCTGCAACGTAGGATAGTGCACCGCCGGGTCAGGTGCCGTGCCCGCGCCAAAGGCTCGAATCGCCGCCGCCGCTTCGGAATAGAGCGTGGCAAACCCCTCAAGATAGCCTTCGGGATGCCCCGGCGGCAGGCGGCTGACCCGGTTGGCGGCATCGCCCACCCCGGCGTTGGCCCGCGTCAGGCGGCGTTGCGGCTGACCGAACGGCGTATGCCACAGGGTGTTGGGATCTTCCTGCATCCACTCCACCCCGCCCTTGGTGCCATAGACCCGCAGCCGCAGCGCATTTTCATTGCCCGGCGCCACCTGCGACGCCCACAGCATGCCACGTGCGCCGCCCTGAAACCGCAGCATCACATGCGCGTTGTCATCCAGCCGCCGACCCGGAACAAAGCTTTGCAAATCCGCGCACAGGCTGTCCAGCGTCAGCCCGGTGACAAAACTGGCCAGATTGAAGGCGTGGGTGCCGATATCGCCGGTCGACCCGCCCGCCCCGGATTGGGCGGGATCGGTGCGCCAACTGGCCTGTTTCTGGCCGGTTGCCTCGGTCGCTTCGGTCAGCCAGTCCTGCGGGTATTCAACCTGCACCACGCGGATGTCACCCAGATCGCCCGCCGCCACCATTTCGCGGGCCTGACGCACCATCGGATAGCCGGTGTAATTATGGGTCAGCACGAACAGCGCCTTGCTGTGCGCGGCCAGTTTCGCCAGCTTTTTCGCCTCGGCCAAAGTCGCGGTCAGGGGCTTGTCGCAGATGACATGGATGCCGCGTTTCAGGAATTCGCGCGCGGCGGCATAATGCATGTGGTTCGGGGTGACGATCGACACCGCCTCGATCCCCTGTTTCAGCCGCGCCTCACGTTTGGCCATCTCGGTGAAATCGCCGTAAACCCGGTCGGCGGGCAACCCCAGATCGGCGCCCGAGGCGCGGGATTTTTCCGGGGTCGATGAAAAACACCCCGCCACCAGATCATAGTGATCGTCGATCCGCGCGGCGATCCTGTGCACCCCGCCGATAAAGGCGTCGCGCCCGCCGCCGACCATGCCCAGCCTGATCCGGGGCGTGTGCTGTGTGCTGTTGCCTTCGATTGCCATGGTTCAGCCCCCTATGCCCAGCATCGCGCGGTTGGCGGCCTCATCCGTGCCGCCATCGGCGAAATCGTCGAACGCGCGTTCGGTCACGCGGATGATGTGATCGCGGACGAATTGCGCGCCTTCGCGGGCGCCATCCTCGGGGTGTTTCAATGCGCATTCCCATTCGACCACGGCCCAGCCATCGAACCCGTAGTGCGTGAGCTTGGAAAATATCGCGCCGAAATCGACCTGCCCGTCGCCCAGCGACCGGAACCGCCCGGCCCGGTCGACCCAAGGTTGGAAGCCGCCATAGACGCCCTGCCGCCCGGTCGGGTTCAACTCGGCATCCTTGACGTGGAACATCCTGATCCGGTCGTGATAGATGTCGATATTGTCCAGATAATCCAGCGCCTGCAGCACGTAATGCGACGGATCGTACAGCATGTTGGCGCGCGGGTGGTTGTTCACACCGTCCAGAAACATCTCGAAACTGATGCCGTCGTGCAGGTCTTCGCCGGGGTGGATTTCATAGCAGATATCGACGCCGTTTTCTTCGGCATGGTCCAAGATCGGGCGCCAGCGCGCCGCCAGTTCGTCAAACGCGGTTTCCACCAGCCCCGCAGGCCGCTGCGGCCAGGGATAGACATAGGGCCAGGCCAGCGCGCCGGAAAAGGTCGCATGGGCGCCGATGCCCATGTTGCGGCTGGCGCTGATCGCCATCTTGACCTGATCAACCGCCCAGACCTGCCGCGCCGCCGGGTTGCCGCGCACCGAGGGGTCGGCAAACCCGTCAAACGCGGCGTCATAGGCCGGGTGGACCGCCACCAGCTGCCCCTGCAGATGGGTCGAAAGCTCGGTCACTTCGATCCCGTTTTCGGCGGCCTGCCCCTTGAAAGCATCGCAATAATCGACCGAGGCGGCGGCAGTGGCCAGATCGAACAGGCGGGCGTCCCAACTGGGCACCTGCACCCCCGCATATCCGCAATCCGCGGCCCATTTCGTGATCGTATCCCAGGAATTGAACGGCGCATCGTCACCGGCGAACTGCGCCAGAAACAGCGCGGGACCTTTGATGGTTTTCATGTCTCTCTCCCGATATGGTCGGCCAGAATGGGCCGTTATGGCATGTTCTCTTTCATCATGATTTCAATTCGAATGCGTTCCTGCGACGGGATGGTGGACAGCCCGTCGGTCTTGGCCCGCAGCACCCGCAGCGCGCTGCGCACCACGTGCCCCACGTCCTGACTGATCACCGCGTCCAGATGCCCGTCCGACAGCGCCTGCCGGGCATAGGGGGTCAGTTCATGCGCCAGAACGGTCAGCCGGTCCAACCGGCCCGCCTGTACCAGCGCCTCGACCACCTTCTGCACCCCGGCGCCCAGAATATAGACCCCGCAGATCTGATCGTCCGCAGCCAGCGCGGTGCGCAAGATCTGATCGGTCCGGTCGGCATCGTCATAGGTTTCCAGCGAGGGCAGAACATGCAGCCCCGGAAATCTTTCCGCCATCACCTGATCGAACCCCAGCCGCCGTTCCAGACTGTCACGCGCCTGCATCGAACTGGCCACCACAAGGATACGCCCGGCCCGCGTGCCTGCAAACCGGCCCATCAGCTCGCCCGCCGTGCGCCCCGCGGCAAGGTTGTTGATCCCCACGAAATGATCGCAACCCGAATTCGGCAGGCCCGAGACCAGCGCCACGACCGCGATCCCGTCGGATTTCAGCCGCGCAATCGCATCGCGCAACTGCGGGGTTTCGGGCGCGGTGATCGCCACGCCATCCACATCCGCCGGGTCAAGCCCGGACAGGCAGCGCGCAATCGCGTGCGGATCGTTCGGCGGCACGGTCATCACCTGTAACGAGGTCCGGTCGATGGCGCTGACGCGATGCGCCTCGGCGATGGCGCTTTTCAGGCTGGCGATGAACTGGCCCGCCCCTTCGGGCAGCACGAAGACATAGCGGTATTCGCGCCGCCGGGCCAGATTGGCCGCCGACAGGTCGCGGACATAGCCAAGTTTCCGGATCGCCGTGTTCACCCGTTCGACCGTGCGCGCGCGCACGCCCGCCCGGGCATTCAGGACGCGGTCAACGGTGGCCAGGCTGACGCCCGCCTCTTTTGCGATGTCATGTACGGTCGGTTTGCCCATGCGCGATCCTTGTTTGGATCACGATAGTTGGCCGCACTGAGGTACGTCAATCAGTTAACAGGCCTACCCCCTCTTACTCCGGCTCGGCGACCGTGACGACGATGGATTCGAACCAGGCGGATATATCCTTGATTTCGTCATCGCTAAGCGGTTTGGCCATCAGGGTCATCCGCCGATCTTCACGCGTGCCGCTGCGATAGGCTTTCAGGCTTTTTTCCATATAAAACGCCGATTGCCCGGCCAGATTGGGCACCTCGGGGTCCTTGGCGATGCCAAGCTTGCCATGACAAACGGTGCATTTACGGGCCAGTTTACGGCCATTTTCAGGGTCGGCTGCCCAAACGGGGGCCGTCAAAAAGCCAAGCAAAGCAAGGCTGTACAAAGACAGATCAACAAAACGTGTCATATGTGCTCCGGGGAATTCGGGGTGTTGGCCGGGCATCCCCGGCCAACAGGTTTTCGGGCTTATTCGGAATAGGTGATCCGGTAGATCGCATTGGCGAAATCATCCGACACCAGCAGCGATCCGTCCTTCATCACCGCCACATCGACCGGGCGGCCATCGTATTCGCCGTTTTCGTCGATCCAGCCTTCGGCGAAGGGTTCGGTGGTGGCGTTGCCTTCGTCATCGATGAAGGTCACCATCACCCGTGCGCCCACCGGCGTGGTGCGGTTCCACGATCCGTGCTGGGCCGAAAAGATCGCGTTCTTGTATTTGGCCGGGAACATTTTCCCGGTGTAGAACGACATCCCCAGATCGGCCGCATGGGCCACGGTTTCAGAGGCCGGGTGCACCACGTCAACCGGCACCTCCTGGCCTGCGTATTCATTGGTGCGCACCGTGCCGCCACCGAACCACGGGTGGCCAAAGTGCTGGCCCATCTCGGTCTGGCGGTTGATCTCGCCCGGCGGGATATCGTCGCCCATGCCGTCGACCTGATTGTCGGTCCACCACAGTTCGCCGGTCACCGGATGGAAATCATGCCCGACCGAGTTGCGCACGCCGTAGGTATAGACCTCGCGCCCCGTGCCATCGCGGTTCATGCGGATGATGCCGCCGATGCCCACCTCGTTATACAGGTCCAGCTTTTCGGGCGGCGCCACGTTGAACGGCTGTCCCAGCGAGATGTAGAGCTTGTCATCGGGGCCCACTTTGACCACCCGCGCGGTGTGGTTATAGCTTTCCTCTTCGACCGGGATCAGCGTGCCCTGGGGCACGATCGGCACGGCCACCACATCGGGGCTTTCGTGGAAGAATTCAGCCGCCGGGTACATCATCACGCGGTTGCGTTCGGCGATATACAGGAACCCGTCCTTGGTGAAGGCCACGCCATTGGGCACGTCGAATTCCAGCGAGGGGGCGAAATCCTTGACCTCATCGGCGACCCGGTCGCGGTTGCGATCCATCACCGCCCAGACCTTGGATTTCTTGGTGCCGACGAACAGGACCGTGCCCTGCGGGGCCATCGCCATGTGGCGGGCATCGGGGACCAATGCGTAAAGTTCGATCTTGAACCCGTCCGGCAGGGTGATGCCTGTCAGCACATTGCGGATCGATTCCGCCTCGGGGGCGTTCTGGTCGATATAGGTGTGGTCCTTGGTTCCGGTGACCTTGAAGGCCCCCAGTTTTTCAAGGTTACTTTGTGCCATGACCGGCGCGGTCATCAGCGCACAGGCGGCCACAGCATTCAAAAGATGTTTCATGTATTCCTCCCAGTTGTTGGTTGCGGGCTGCATCCGGCGCTATGCGGTCCGATCCGTGGTCCTTTTGTTATTTTTGCGCGCCTTTGTTTTATATCTAGATTTCATCCCCTTGCCGGCAATCTGACCGGTCAAATCCTTGCACCGCTCTGGCGCATGCCACAGTTACAGACGCCGCTGAACGACAACTGGCTGCCCTGATCCGGCCATCGACCTCCTGTTGGAATTCCATCTATTTGGTAAGTTTGCCGAACCAATTTTGCAAAAGGTAGTAACCCAATACTACATCACCTATTGCTTTGGTCGCAGTCGACAGGCGGGCCAATCGGTGGGGTCAGGGGGAATCGAATGGCGGCGTCACCCCGGCAGGGCGCGCGATTCCAGCGATTGCCACAGCTTGGTCAGCGTCGGTTTCGGGTTGCCTTTGCCACGGTAAATCCGGACCTCCAGATCGGTCGCAAAGCTTGGGTCCCCGGCCAGCGTCAGCTCGCCGTTCTGCAATTCGGTCTTGCACAGCTCGCGCGGCAGCCAGCCCATGCCGAACCCCTCCCTGATCATCGCCTTGACGCTGATCGCCAGCGCGTTCTGGTTCACCACCAGAATATTCGGCTTGTCCAGTTTCTGGCGCAGGACATGATCCAGTACCGATCGCAGCGCCGAGGCCGTGCCATAGGACAACAGCGGCAGCGGCCGCTTGGCCTTTGCCATCAGCGAATGTTCGGGCGCGTTGTCGGGCATCATCCGCGCCACCGGTATGAACTCATCCCGCGACAGGACCATATACTCGCATTTCGCGGCCTCAAGCGGCGACAGGAAATCCATCGCCGGATGCCAATAGGTCAGGATCACATCACAATAGCTTTGTTGCAGCGCACTGACGAACTGATCCGCCGCCCATGAGGTCGAATTCAGGTCGATGTCCAGCCCGCCCTGTTCAACCAAGGGCGCGATATGGGTCTTGAAATGGGTCATGTACAGCGACTGCGAGGTGGCGAAACGGATCGTGTTTTCGCCCGCCGCATCGATGATCTGGCACCGTTCCAGCGTTTCGAAATAGGTGCGCAGGATGATCTTGGCCTGCGACAGGAACACCTCGCCCGCCGGGGTCAGCGACAATGGCAGCGTCTGGCGGTTGATCAGGCGCACGCCCACCGCATCCTCAAGCGCGCGGATGCGGCGGCTGAAGGCCGGTTGACTGACGTTCCGATCCTCTGCCGCACGCGAAAAGTTCTTTTTGGCGACCAGCGCCTCAAAGTCTCGTAGCCAGGTGATGTCCAACTTATTGGATCCCGTCCATGCTCAGGCGTCAGTCGATCCTGTCCTCTTCGACAGCATGACACGCCACCATACCACCGCCAGATTGCTGTAGCGGTCGGGGTTGTTCAACCCTGCACCGTTCATTGGCATAGGCGCAGCGGCTTTGGAAGGGGCAGCCTTGCGGCAGGTTGATCGGCGTGGGAATCTCGCCTTTCAGGCGGATATGGTTGGGTTTGTCGTCATTCAGTTGCGGCACCGCCGACAAAAGCGCGCGGGTATAGGGGTGTTTGGGATTGGAAAACAGCGTGGCGGTGTCGGCCAGTTCGCAGATCGACCCCAGATACAGAACCACCACCCGCGTTCCGAAATGCTGCACCACGGACAGATCGTGTGTGATGAACAGATAGGTCAGGCCGCGCTGTTCCTTGGCCTCCAGCATCAGGTTCAGAACCTGCGCCTGAATGGACACGTCCAGCGCCGAAATCGGTTCGTCGGCGATGATGAATTCGGGGTCCACCGTCAGCGCCCGCGCGATGGCGATCCGCTGGCGTTGCCCGCCCGAAAATTCATGCGGGTAGCGTTTGGACCAGCTGGGATCGACGCCGACCGAACGCATGACATCGGCCACCTTGTCGCGGACCGCGCTGCGCGACAGCGACGGGTTGTGATGCCGGACCGGTTCTTCCAGCGCCTGCTGGATCGTCATCCGCGGATTGAGCGAGGCATAGGGGTTCTGAAAGATCATCTGCATCTTCTTGCGCAGCGGCAGCATCGCCTTGCGCGACAGCGTGTCGATCCGCGCGCCGTCATAGTGTATCTCTCCGCCCGAGGGCGTCAGCAGCCCCGCCACCAGCCGCGCGACGGTGGATTTGCCGCAGCCGGATTCGCCGACCACGCACAGGGCCTCGCCCCGCTCGACACCCAAGGTGACGTTGTTGACCGCGTGCACCTCGCGTTTTTCGCGGATCACCTTGCCGCCGCGAAACTTGATGGTTTCCAGAAACCCGCGATCCAGTTCGAACCGTTTTTCAAGGTTGCGCAGCTCCAACAGGGGCTGTTCGGGTGCCATATCCTTCATGCGCTCTGCTCCTGCGCTGCGTCGTCTGCGTGCAGACGTTCGACCTCGTGGCAGGCGACCTCGACCTGACCGTAGCTGACGATTTTGGGCAATGTGGTCCGACACAGATCGACCGCATAGTCGCACCGCGGGCTGAACGGGCAGCCGGGCGGCACATTGGCCAGCGATGGCATGTTGCCGGGGATCTGTTTCAAACGATGCCCCGGCAGGGTCTGCTGCGGCAGGGCGTTGATCAGACCTTGGGTATAGGGGTGCTGCGGGTCGTTGATAATCTCGCGCGTGCGGCCCGCTTCGATGATCCGGCCCGCATACATCACCAGCGTGCGTTCGGTCATCTGGCTGACCACGCCCAGATCGTGGGTGATCAGGATCAGCCCGACATTGTTGGACTGGCACAGTTCCAGCAACAGCTCCATGATGTCGGCCTGAATGGTCACATCCAGCGCAGTGGTGGGTTCATCGGCGATGATCAGCTGCGGGTCCAGCAACAGCGCAATCGCGATGATGATCCGCTGGCGCATCCCGCCCGACAGTTCGTGCGGGTATTGGTTCAGACGATCCTCGGGCGACGGGATATACACCTCGCGCAGCTTCATCACTGCGATCTTTTCGGCATCCTGCCGGGTCAGGTCGCGGTGCGCCTGCAGGGTTTCGACCATCTGCTGACCAATGGTCAGAACCGGGTTCAGCGTGACCATCGGGTCCTGAAAGATCATCGCCATGCGGTTGCCACGAATGGTTCGCAAATCAGCGTCGCTCATCTGAACGATATCCTGCCCTTCGAACAGGATTTTGCCGTTGTCGATGAACCCCGGCTTGCTGATCAGGTTCATCAGCGAAAACCCGGTGATGGATTTGCCGGCGCCGGATTCGCCGACGATGCCCAGCCGTTCGCCCTTGCCCAGATCGAAAGATATCTGGTTCAGCGCGGTCACGGTGTTGTCCCGCATGGCGAATTTGACCGTCAGGTCGCGCACAGAAAGCAAAGACATGTTGCTATCCCTTGTAAAGCTTGGGGTTCAGGACATCGCGCATCCAGTCGCCCAGCAGGTTGATCACCAGCACCAGCACCACCAGCACCACGCCCGGAATGGCGGTGATCCACCAGCTGCCGGAAAAGATGTAATCGAACCCCGATGAAATCAGCGACCCCAGCGACGGCTGGCTGGGCGGCATGCCAAGCCCCAGAAACGACAGCGACGCCTCGGAGATGATCGCATTGGCCACCTGCACGGTCGAGATGACAAAGATCGGCGACAGCGAATTGGGCAGGATGTGCCGCACCATGATCCGCAGCGGGCCAAAGCCCAGCACGCGGGCACTGTCGACATATTCCTTTTTCTTCTCGGCCAGAACGGTGGCGCGCACGGTGCGCGCGTATTGCGGCCATTCGGCAATGCCGATCACCGCGATCAGCATGAAGACCGCATATTGGTTGAACACCTCGGACCCGAACATCGCCTGCGTCACCGCCAGAAAGATGATCGCGACCATCAGCGTTGAAAACGACAGCTGGATATCGGCCAGACGCATCAGAACACTGTCCACCCGCCCGCCGACATAGCCCGAGATCAACCCGATCGAGATGCCCAGAAACGCCTGCACCGCCACCGCGCACAGCCCGATGATCAGCGACAGCCTTGTGCCGTACAGGATCGTCGACCACAGGTCGCGGCCCTGATCGTCGGTGCCCAGCGCGAACTGCGGGTCCGACCCCGCGACCCAGGCCGGGGGCAGTTCGCTGTTCATGATGTCGATATTGGCCGGGTCATAGGGGTTGAAGGGCGCGATCAGCGGCGAAAACACCGCCGCGACCGCGATCAGCAGAAACACCGCCATGCTGACCATCGCCACCGGGTTGCGGCGAAAGCTGTAGGCCATGTTGGAGCTCATCATCCGCGCCCAGCGCGACGGTTCGGAATTGGTTGTCAGGCTGCTCATGCGCCCATCCTCGCAAGGTTGACGGTTGGGTTGACCAGCCCATAGATCAGGTCAACGATGGTGTTGGTGACCACGAAGATGAACCCGACGACGATCAGATAGGCCACGATCAGGGGCGTATCGACGCGGTTCACCGCCTCAAGGAACATGAACCCCATGCCGGGCCACTGGAACACGGTTTCAGTCAGGATCGTATAGGCCACCATCGTGCCGATCTGAACGCCGCCCACGGTGATGACCGGCAACAGCGTGTTTTTCAGCGCGTGGACAAAATAGATGCGGCGGGGCCGGATGCCCTTGGCGCGGGCGTATTTGACGTATTCGCTTTGCAGTGTCTCCATCATCTCGGCCCGGATCAGGCGCACGAACAGCGGCAGCATGATCGAGGCCAGCGCCACCGAGGGCAGCAGGATGTGCAGCCAGCCGTCCCATGTCAGGAAATTCGTCGACCAATAGCCGAACAGATGCACCACATCGCCGCGCCCGTATGACGGGAACATGCGCAGTTCGACTGAAAACAGGAAAATCATCAGGATCGCGGTCAGAAAGACCGGGACCGAAATGCCGACAATCGACACCCCCATGATCAGCCGCGACAGGATCGTGTTGGGCTTGATCGCGGTATAGACGCCCAGCGGAACCGACAGGCCGATGATGATGACGGTGGCCCCCAGAACCAGTTCCAGCGTCGCCGGCAGTTTCTTCAGGATCACGTCCAGCGCCGGCTCCTTGAAGAAATAGGAGGTCCCCAGATCGCCCTGCAGCGCGTTCCCGGCAAAGCGCAGGTACTGCACGACAAAGCTGTCGTTCAATCCCAACTCGTCACGCAGTTCCTGACGCACCTCTTCGGACACGGATTGCCCGACCAATTCGCGCAGCGGATCGCCCAGATTGTCCTGAATGGCAAAGCTGACCAGCGATATGGCAAACATCACCGCGATGGCTTGGAAGACGCGTTTTACAAGATAGGCGAGCATCGGTTCTTACCTGTTGGGCTGGCACATCTCATCCGACCCCTGACACAGCAGAGGAACGGTTTCTGAAATGTGTGAATTGCTGGCAATGGTGTGGGGCGGACCGCAACCGGTCCGCCCGCCCGTGTTTCAGACCTTAGTCGACAACCAGATCGCCGAAATAGGGGAAGTTCAGCGCATTCACGATGCGTTCGCCATGCACGCCCTTGCGCGCGCCCCATGCCAGATCCTGCCAGTGCAGCGGGATAAAGGCCGCTTCGTCGTACAGGATGGTTTCGATCTTCTGCAGCATCTCGGTGCGTTTCGCCACGTCGGTTTCGGCATTGGCCATCGCCATCAGCTTGTCCGCCTCGGGGTTGCAATAGTTGCCCGAGTTGTACTGCCCGTCGCCGGTGTCGGCATTGGGGCAATGCGACAGGAACTGGTGGAAGTTCGCCGAATCCTCGGTATCCGAATGCCAGCCGATCATCATCATGTCAGCCGCGCGTTCGTCGAACTTGGGCCAGTACTGCGCCTTGGGCATGGTCTGCAGATCGACGGTGATGTTGATTTTCGACAGCATCGAGGCCACGGCCTGCGCGATCTTGTCGTCATTCACATAGCGGTTGTTGGGCGCCATCATGGTGATCGAAAACCCGTCGGCATAGCCTGCTTCGGCCATCAGCGCCTTGGCTTTTTCCACGTCAAAGCGCGGGGTCAGATCCGCGTTGTGACCCAGATACCCGGCCGGGCTGGCCTGTGCGCCAACGGTGCCGAAACCGCGCATGATGCGATCCACGATACCGGCGTTGTTCACCGCATAATCGATCGCCTGACGTACGCGGGCGTCCTTGAACGCCTCGACCCGGTCCTGGTTCATCTGGAAGGTGATGATCCGGGTGCCGGACATGGTGATCAGCTCGGTGCCTGCGTCATCGGCGATGCGCTGCAGGTCGGTCGGCGGAACCGGTGCGATGAAATCAACGTCGCCCGACAACAGGGCGGCCACGCGGGTCGGGTCCTCTTTGATCGGGGTCAGGATGATCTGATCGACGTTGCCGGGGCTTGCGGTGTCCCAATAGTCGGCAAAGCGGTCGAAGACCATTTTGACGCCCTGTTCACGTTCGCTGACGATGAAGGGGCCGGTGCCCGACACATTGCGCGAGGCAAAGCTGTCGCCATGTTTGACCAGCTCGGCCTTGTCTTTGCCGTCGGCGGTCTGGCCGGTGTAGAACGCGCTGTCCATCGGGAAGATGTAGGTCGCGGTGTGCAGCACCAGCGGATAGGGTTCGCTTGTGATCAGATCGAAAGTGGTGTCGTCGATCACTTTCACATCGGTGAACAGGTTGAAGATACCCTTGAAATCGGGGCTTTCTTTCAGGCGGTCAAAGGTCCAGTCGACATCTTTGGCGGTCATTACGTTGCCGCTGTGGAATTTCACACCGTCGCGCAGATGGAACCGGGTCGTGGTCGGATCGATCTGTTCCCAGCTTTCGGCAAGACGGGCTTCGAACTGCAGGTCCTGGGTCCAGCGCACCAGCGGGTCGAAAACCATATGCGACAGTTGCAGCGTACCGCCCGACAGTTGCTCATGCGGGTCCAGCGATACCGGGTCGGCATCATAGGCCACGCGCAGGGGTTCGGCCCCCGCAGCGGCGACCAGCGACAGGCTGATCGCGCAGACCGATGTAAGATGTCCAAAAAACTTCATGTATTTTTCTCCCACGAAAGTTGATTGGAGCGAGCCTATAAATATCGGTTCGGGAATACTAATGCCGTTTGCGAATTGCATATGCGCATCTTGCATCTGCGATCGGAACCGCGCGTCCCGGCCGCAAAAGGCCGACCGGCCCCGGGGGGTGCTTAACCCATCCCGGGGCCGGACATCCGGCGCAGCGAAGCCCCCAGAACGTCAAGAAATACGGCGAAAAAAACTGTGATCCTATCTTTGGGCACGGGATCGGACGCGCCGAATTCACGCGCCATGAAACGGTAAAGATCGATCCTTGCGGGATCGATGTGACCTGCCGTCATATCGCCCGCCTGCCGCAGGCAATACCAATCCCCGGCCAGTGTTTTTACCGTGCAGACCTGCAAATCGCAAAGGCCGATGCCGTGGCGCCCAGCCAGATCAGCCAATTCCGACGATCGCGCCAGAAACAGGCCCGCCAGATCGGCAAGGCTGGCCTGTTCCGCGAAATCCGCAACTTCGCGCGGCCATTTGTGCGGCAGGTAATGGTGGGCAAGGCGGCTGTGCATCTGATGATACAGGAACGCGCCGTAATCGCCGCAGTCCAGGGCCGGGTTCGGCGCCGCCCCCAGATGCGCGGCCTCGGCCCGATAGGCCGCCATCACCCGTGGGTCGACCGGCAGCGCGTCCAGCGGCACCATTTCCACCGCGCACCCCGCCCCGGTCGCCCGGGCAATCACGAACCCGGAAGGAAAGGCGACAAGCGACGGCACCGACACATTGGTCAACGCCCTGCCATCGCGGGTTTGGCAAACCCGCCCGTTGACGTGATAATGGCCGCTGAAATGGTGGCGCAGACCGGCGACGATCAGGGCGTCGGCCACATCCGCCTTGGGGCGGCGCCGGACGATTTCGGTTTCGCCGAACAGCGCGCGCTCGCTGTCTTCGGCATCCTCGAACGGGTCAATCACCGGGTAATGCGAAAAGGTCAGCAGGGTCTTGTCCTGTTGATCCGCACGGCGGCAGACATCGGCGATCCAGTCCACCAGAAACGGCTTGTCCCGCAGGACCGCGTTCCAGCCCGCATCGGTGCTGTCGATGAACGCGCGCTTTTGTTCGGGCCGATAGGCGCCGTCGCGCGGTTCGAACACATTGGCGTCGATCATCAACAGCCACAGCCCCGGCGCGGGTTCTACCAGATAAGAGGCATCCATCAGCCGGTGTTGGGCGGTTCCGCCCGCGGACCGCGCCGTATACATCCGCACCGCAATTTCGTCAGAGCAGCCAAAGGGCGTTTCCCAATGGATATACTGCGGCGCGTTGAAATAGCCGAAACCCGCCATCGGCATCAGCGCCTCGGGCATCCCCCGGCAATACATCTTGTCGGTCAGAATGCCGGTATCCGCCTCTTGCGCGGCGACCTTGGGGTCACTGGTCACCAGAACCGATGTGGCGGGGCCGGTGACAAACCGGGTCGATTGATGTTTCCCCAAGGGGCCAAAGACATCGTGATTGCCGGGAAGCGCATAGAACGCCATGCCGCAGCGGTCGCGATACCCGGCCAGCAGCTCGGCCAGCCGCTTTGTCGCCTCGACCTGCCCGTCGTCGGCATAGTCACCCAACAGGACCACATGGCGAATGCCGCGCCGGTGGATCTGATCCAGGGCCGCGATCAGCGCGGGGCCGCTTTCGTTGAACACGCGCGACGATCGCCGGGTATCCGCCCAGCTGCGCAGCGTCAGGATATCGCCGCCCACCCTCAGCCCGGCACCATCATAATCACTGTGAATATCGTGAAAATGGGCATCGGCGATGATGGCCACCGCGGGGGGATCAGGCGCGGGCATGGATCGGGCACCTCAGGCGGATCACGTTGATTTCCGGTACAGAAAATACCGATCGGGATCGATCCCCTGCGGCAGGGGCAAAGGCGTCAGGTGCGGATGGTCCAGCGGCAGGCCGCTCAGCGCGATCCCCCCCGGCCCCAGCAGATCGGCGGTCAGGCCGGGCAGCCACGCCAGCGTCAGCGCGTCCTGATCGGGATAGCCGGTGCCGATATCGGCATGAACCACGGCAGCGTTTCCCCCGGCAAAGGCGCGGGCGGTCTGGTCAATCTCGCCCTGCACGAAATCGCCGGGCGCGGGCTGCGATGATTTATGGGCTGCCAGCGCGCGGTCAAAGGCGATGATCCGGCGGCCTGCGAACAGCTCGCGCAGATGGCTGTAGGTGCGGCCGTTGCCCAGCCCGATCTCAAGGACATCGCCGGATGCGGGCACGGGCAGATCGGTCGCGACATGGTTCAGGATATCGCGTTGCGCGGTCAGGCGGCGGATGAAACTGTCAAGGCGGCTCATGGGTTCCTGCTTCCTTACCGGACATGGCGGTGCGCCGTGTCACGCTTTTACGATACTGTCACCCGAGATGCCCCGCCGGGCAAAGGCGTTGCGGGTGTCGATGATCAGCGGCGACCAGCGCGCAAGGGCGGCATAATCCACATCGTCATGATCGGTGGCGACCAGCACCGCGTCAAACGCCTTGATCGCCTCTTCGTCCCAGTCCACCGATCTGCGGCCCTTGAGCGCGCCATAGGCGCGGGTCTGCGGAATTTCGGCAATGTGGGGGTCGTGAAACGCGGCACTGCCACCGCGCCCTTCGATCAGTTCGATCAGCTTCAGCGACGGGCTTTCGCGGATATCGGGCACGTTCTTTTTATAAGACAGCCCCATGATCAGCACCCGCGACCGGCTCAGCGCCCTGCCCCGCCTTATATCCAGCGCCTCGGCCAGTCGCGACACCACATGGCGCGGCATGGCGGTGTTGATCTCGCCCGCCAGTTCGACGAACCGGGTGTTCAGATCGAATTCGCGCGATTTCCACGTCAGGTAAAACGGATCGATCGGGATACAATGGCCGCCCAGCCCCGGACCGGGGTAAAACGGCATATAGCCGAAGGGTTTGGTGGCGGCGGCGTCCACGACCTCCCAGATATCGATGCCCATCGCCTCGTAGATCACCTTCAGCTCGTTCACCAGGGCGATGTTGACGGCGCGAAACACGTTTTCGGTCAGCTTGACCGCCTCGGCCGTAGCGGTGGTCGAGACCGGAACCACGGTCTTGACCACGGCGCCATAGAATGCCGACACCAGTTCGGCCGCCTGCGGCCCGTCACCGGCCACCACCTTGGGGATGGTCGAGGTTTCGAAATTCGGGTTTCCGGGGTCTTCGCGTTCAGGCGAGAACCCCAAGAAGAAATCGGTGCCCGAGGTCAGCCCGGTTTCCTCCAGCACCGCGCGCACCGGGCCGTCGGTCGTGCCGGGATAGGTGGTGGATTCAAGGATGATCAACTGATCCCTGCGCAGGGTTTCGGCGATGTCGCGGCAGGTCTGCGTGACAAAGGACAGATCGGGCGTGCGGTGTTTGGTCAGCGGGGTCGGCACGCAGATGACGATGACGTCGCAGTCGGCCAGCCCGGCAAAGGCGGTGCTGGCTGAAAACCGCCCCGCGTCGCGTTGTTCGGCCAGTACCGCATCCGGCACCGCCTTGATATAGCTGGAATTTGCTTCGATCGCGACGATCTTTGCGGGATCAGTGTCAAAGCCCGCAACGGTGAACCCCGCCCGCGCAACCGTCATCGCCAAGGGCAATCCGACATACCCCAGACCAATCACCCCCACGCGGGCGCGGCGGGTCTGGATCAGGGAAAGCAGGTGAGTATCGGGCATGGGGGTAATTACCTGAGCAAACAAACAACCGCAGGAATGGGCGGGTTCGCTGTGGCTGTCAAGGTGATGGGTATCATGGTTTTTTTAACGCGCTGCGCATAGCGTTCCTATTGGACCCGGCCACCCCTCCGGGGTAGAAAGCGGAAATCTGCATGTTCCGAATGACCGCCCGTAAGATATCGGCGAAAGCCATCAAAGACACGCCACATGCCTGTGCCTAGGCTCAGGCAGCGCCCGAACCGCCCCCACGGGGCGGGCGCTTCTCGCCCACCCCTCGGTTCGGGCGCAGCGGTTTCTTGTTGGGGCAAACGAAGTGAAAAGGCCCCCGCCCACCGATGCAAATTGCGTTCCATTCCCCGATGAAACCACCGGATCATCCGACCCCTTCGGGGGATCGGTTGATGGCGCGGTTGTTGATGCAATGTCTGGGACAGGCAGGGCATTCTGTCGAGGTTGCCTCATCCCTTCGGTCGTTCCTGCGCGACGCGGACGATGCCGCAGGTCATGCCGAGATCATGGCGCAGGCCGAACAGGAACGCGCGCGCCTGACCGGATTGTGGACCCGGAACGGCCCGCCCGATCTGTGGTTCTGCTATCACCCTTATTACAAGGCGCCCGACCTGATCGGCCCCAGCCTGTGTGCCGCATTTGACGTGCCCTATGTAACCGCCGAGGCCTCTTACTCCGCGCGGCGCAATCGCGGTCTGTGGGTCCCGTTTCAGGCGCAGGTTCTGGATTGCATCCATCAGGCGGCGGTGAATATCTGCATGACCGAACGCGACCACGCCGGGTTGTCGCAGGCCGCGCCAACGGCCCGGTTTGCCCGCCTGCCCCCCTTTATCGACACGGGCGTTTTCACGGCGCAGGAACCCGCCCCCAAACCCGCCCATCTGATCACGGTGGCGATGATGCGCGCGGGCGACAAGATGGACAGCTATACCCGGCTGGCCGCAGCACTTCGGCGGGTGGAGCGTGACGATTGGCACCTGTCGGTTGTCGGCGATGGCGCCTTGCGGGCCGAGGTACAGGCGTTGTTTTCTGAATTCCCCCCCGACCGCATCACATGGCACGGCCAGTTGAGCAGCCCCGACATCGCCGCGCTTTTTGCCCAAAGCGCGCTGTACCTCTGGCCCGGCTGTGGCGAGGCTTACGGGCTGGCCTATCTGGAGGCGCAGGCCGCCGGTCTGCCGGTTGTGGCCTATGACACCGCCGGGGTGCCCGAGGTGATTGCCGATGGGATCACTGGCATCCTGACGCCCTTTGGCGATGACAGCGCCTATGCCGATGCCATATCCTTCATGCTGAACAATGAAGGGGATCGGCGCAGGATGGCACAGGCCGCGGCAGAGCGGGTCCGCCAGACCCATTCCATGCCGGCAGCAGTGGCAGAGCTGAGCGGCATATTACGCCCCATTCTGACAGGGACATCATGACCGCTTGGGACGATCTGACACGCGCATTGGACGCGCGGGCCAAGGCGGGCAACCCGGCCCGGTTCTGGCTGCGCGATGACGATGCCGTGGCCCCCACCCCCGCGCTGGACCAGTTGCTGAACCTCAGCACCCGGCACGATGTGGCACTAACCCTTGCGGTCATTCCCGCCGAAACGGGCGCGGAATTGGCCGAGCATCTGACGGATGCCCAAACCCTGTCGGTGGCCGTGCACGGCTGGGCGCACAGCAACCACGCCAGCGCCGGTGAGAAAAGCCAGGAACTGGGGCATCACCGCCCCTCGGGCGCTGTCCTACACGAGCTGACACAGGGGTTCGCGCATCTGGCAGGGCTTTACCCGCAGCAATTCGTGCCGCTGCTGGTGCCACCCTGGAACCGGATCGCGCCGCAGGTGGTCGCGGGGTTGCCACCGATCGGGTTTCAGGCGCTGTCGGCCTATGGTGCGGCCCGCCCTGCCGCGCTGCCGATGATCAACACCCATGTCGATCTGATCGACTGGCGGGACACGCGCGGCGGCCGCCCTACCCCGGCGTTGCTAAGCGAAATCACCGATCATCTGCGCGCAAGCGACCTGCCGCTGGGCATTCTGACCCATCATCTGGTCCATGACGCCGCCGTCTGGGCGTTTCTGGAGCAATTGTTTGCCCTGACCTCGGACCATCCGGGGTGCGACTGGGTGTCAGTGACCGAATTGATACCCGCGCCCTAGCCATCCTCCCAGGGTTTCCACGCCATCAGCACCCCGCCGTCATCCGCCTGCACCTGCTGGCACAGCTGCCGCACCTCGGCCAGCGACGCGCCTTTGGGCGGTGCCGGTGCCGCCAGCCCGGACCCGGCCAGCGTGACCGAGCCTGCGCGACAGACGACCGTGAAAATCAGCGGGCCGGTCGACCACCACGCCGGGGCGCCCGGCATATCGCCCACGACCTGCCCGATCACCGCGTTCAGCCGGGCAAACACCGGATGACCGGGCGGGGTCGCGATCATGGAATTGGCCAGCAACAGCCCGCCGTGACCGGTGTTGCGCGGGATATCCTCGGCCATCACGGTCAACCCGGTCATCGGCAACAGCGTATCAAAGCTGATATCGTCGCGGGCCGGATACCAGTCGCAGTCCAGATAAATCCCGCCCAGACGTTCCAGAATTTCATAGCGCGCAATATCGACCGCGCCGGGGAAATCGCCCTTGTCCATCATGCTGCGAAAACCGGGGTTTGTGCTGACGCCGATCCGGTCCAGATCAGCCTCGCGCCACAGCTTATATTCCAACCCGTGCCGCTGGGCATGGGCGCCCCAGGCCTGCGTGGTGACGGGCACCGGTCGGGTCCCGATCCAGATCTGATGAAGGGCCGGCGGCACGGGCTGTGCGTTGGCCCGCGTGATCGCCTGACACTCTGCTGTGGTGAAGCGCCCGTATTCTGCCAGAACCTCGGGCGGCGGCACCAGATGGTATTGGTACCCGATCCGGTCGACCGGGTTGTTTTCCGCCTTGGCCAGCCGCAGCAGCGCCGCCTGCAACCGCCGGGGCAGGTTCAGGGATGTGACAGGCCCCAGCGCGCCCACCTCCGGGTCTGCCGCGATCTGCATCAGAAGATCGCGGGCGGCGTCGAATTGCCCCGCAAGCCGTAAGGCCGCGGCATCGTCCAGCCGCCGGTTCAGCCTTTGCTTTATCTGCTGTTGGTCTGTCAAAACTGTTCGGGTCCTGTGCAAGCCTGATGAAAACGCGCAATTTATCGCCCCATAAGGGCGCGCGCATCCCGAAGATTGTCAAGTAAAGTGAATGGACAGCGAAAAATTGCTGCACTAGCGTCATAAGGCAGGTGCAACAGGGGCCAACCCTGGACACCGGGACGACGGGGAAACAAGACATATGCGGTTTCAATGAATGCGGGCACGGACCTGTTGCGGATCGAAGACCTGAAGGTTTCGTTCCAGTTGATGGGCGGCCGGGTTGACGCCGTCAAAGGCGCCAGCCTGCGGGTTCTGCCCGGCAAGGTGACCGCATTGGTGGGCGAATCCGGGTCCGGCAAATCGGTGATCAGCCAGACCGTCATGGGCCTGCAGCCGCGCATCGCGCAGGTCGACGGGCGCATCCTGTTCACCGACCCGTCGCTGGGCGGCACCTGCGATATCCTGAAACTGCCGCGCGACGGGCCGAAAATCCGGTCGATCCGCGGCGACCGGATCGGGATGATCTTTCAGGAACCGATGACTTCGTTTTCCGCGCTGCACACGGTCGGCGATCAGATCAGCGAAGCGCTGCGCATCCACACGGGCCTCAGCACCGCCGAACAGCGCGAACGCTGCGAGGATATGCTGGGGCTGGTCGGCTTTGACCATCCGCGCAAGGTCTATGACCTTTACCCGTTCGAATTGTCCGGCGGCATGCGTCAGCGGGCGATGATCGCCATGGCGCTGATCTGTGGCCCGTCGCTGTTGATCGCCGATGAACCCACCACCGCGCTGGATGTCACCATTCAGGCCCAGATCCTGAAACTGCTGCGCGACCTTCAGTCCAGGCTGGATATGGCGATCCTGCTGATCACCCATGATCTGGGCGTCGTGGCCAATATCGCCGATGAGGTCGTGGTGATCTATAAGGGCGAGATCATGGAGGCCGGGCCGGTCGAACCGATCTTCCGCAACCCCGCGCACCCCTATCTGAAGGGGTTGATGACCGCGATCCCCCGGTTCGGCATGACGCAGGGCGAACGCCTGAAACCGCTGCGCGAGATCGAGACCCACAAGGAAAACCTGATGGGCACCCTGTCGAAACCTGCCAAGGTTCCGGCCAACCCGCCCAAGGTTCTGCTGTCGGTGCGCAACCTCAGCAAAACCTTTGCCACCCGCAAACAGGCCTGGAAACTGGGCGAGGTCAGCACCCCGACAAAGGCCGTCGATGACGTCAGTTTCGACATCCGGCGCGGCGAATGCCTGGGGCTGGTGGGCGAAAGCGGCTGTGGCAAGACCACGGTCAGCAAGATCCTGATGCGGGCGGTAACGCCGGACACCGGATCGGTCGTCTTTGATGACGGCAACGGGCCGATTGATGTGCTGGCCGCGAAAGGTGACGATCTGCAGGCCCTGCGCACCAGAATCCAGATGGTGTTTCAGGACCCGGTCTCGTCGCTGTCGCCGCGTATGTCGGTGGGCAATATCCTGAGCGAACCTTTCGACATCCACAACCGTGGCAACGCCAAACAGCGCAAAGAGGCGGTGCAGGCGCTGGTGCGGGCCATCGGGCTGGACCCGTCGATCATGTCACGCTATCCGCACAGCTTTTCCGGCGGGCAGCGTCAGCGGATCGGCATCGCCCGGTCGCTGGCTCTGGCGCCCAGCCTGATTGTCTGTGACGAACCGGTATCGGCACTGGACGTTTCGGTTCAGGCGCAAATCCTGAACCTTTTGAAAGACTTGCAAAAGGATTTTGATCTTACCTACCTGTTCATCTCGCACAATCTGGCGGTGATCGATTACATGGCGGACCGGGTCGCGGTAATGTGGGCCGGGCGGATCGTGGAGTTCGCCCCGCGCGAGGTTCTGATGACCGCGCCGGTGCACCCCTATACCAAATCCCTGCTGAACGCGGTGCCCTTTCCCGATCTGGATCAGCCGTTGAACTTCGACAGCGCGGGCACCGCCTCGGCCATGGCGCGCGAAACCTGGGACCGGGCGTTTTGCGACGATGGCGCGCCCGAGGATATGGCCCCCGTCGATCTGGGGGGCGGGCATATCGTTCTGGCCCGCAGAAACGCCGACATCAGGGAGCTGAGCGCATGATCACCCGCCGCCGCACCCTTGCCCTTCTGGCCTCGGCCGCGTTGCCGGGCAAATCCTTGGCCAAAGCGGCGGATTCGCCCTTTCTGAAGGATCAGCTGGCGGCTGGAACCATGCCGGATCTGGCGCAACGATTGCCCCGCTCGCCCCGGGTTATCGATCTGGGGGCGATGGGGCGCACACCGGGCCGTCAGGGCGGCACCCTGCGGATGCTGATCGGCGGCCAGCGCGACGTGCGCTATATCCCGATCCACAGCTATGCGCGGCTGGTGGGATACGATCAGGACCTGAACCTTGGCCCCGATATTCTGGACAGCTATACCGTCGACGAGGGCCGGATTTTCACCTTTCACCTGCGCGATGGCCATAAATGGTCCGACGGCAGCGATTTCACCTCGGATGATTTCGCCTATTACTGGAACGACGTGGTGATGAATACCAGCCTGCGGCGCGGCGGGCCGCCGATGGACCTGAAGGTCAACGGGGTGGTGGCAAAGTTCGAGGTGCTGGACCGCCTGACCGTGCGCTATTCCTGGGACGTGCCGGCCCCGCATTTCCTGCCGCGGCTGGCCGATCCGATCCCCCAGCCCCTGATGCTGCCTGCCGCCTATATGCGGCAATTTCACGCCAACCATCAAAAGCCCGACATTCTGGCCGAATTATGCGAAAGACACCGGGTCACCACCTGGGCCCGGCTGCACAAGAAAATGTCGCGCCAGAACCGGCCCGAAAACCCCGATCTGCCGACCCTGGGGCCGTGGCTGCCCAAGACCGCGCCGCCCGCCGAACAATTCGTGTTCGAACGCAACCCCTTTTATCACCGCGTCGATGAAAACGGCACGCAGCTGCCCTATGTCGACCGGGTCGTTCTGAACGTCAGCTCGACCGAGATCATCACCGCCAAAACCGCCACCGGCGAAAGCGATCTGCAGGCCACCGGGATCGGATTTCCCGACTACACCCTGCTGAAAGAGGCCGAAAGCCGCTATCCGATGAAGGTCTCGCTGTGGCGGCGCACCCAAGGGTCCAGCGTGACCCTGCTGCCCAACCTCAATTACAAGGATGACGTCTGGCGCGGGTTGTTTCAAGACGTGCGCGTGCGGCGGGCGCTGTCGCTGGCGATCAACCGCACCGAGATCAACAAGGTGATCTATTACGGGCTGGGCCGCGAAAGCGCCGATACGGTGCTGCCCGAAAGCCCGCTGTTCAAACCCGAATATGCCGCCGCATGGGCCAGCCACGATCCCGATCAGGCCAACGCCTTGCTGGACGCCGCCGGGTTGCAGAACCGCGATATCTATGGCCGGCGCCTGTTGCCGGATGGGCGCCCGGCCCATATCACCATCGAATCCTCGGGCGAAAGCACGCTGGAAACCGATGTGCTGGAACTGATCACCGATCATTACCGCGCGGTTGGCCTGTCGCTGTTCACCCGCGTGTCGCAGCGCGACATCTTTCGCAGCCGCGCCACCGGGGGCGAGGTGATGATGTCGGTCTGGCAGGGGCTGGACAACGGCGTGCCAACCGCCGACATGCCCCCCACCCAACTGGCGCCGTCGTCGGATGACCAACTGCAATGGCCGGTCTGGGGCATGTATTACATGTCCGCCAAAACCAGCGGCAAAGCCCCCGACCATTCCAAGGTGCTGGAACTGGTATCGCTGCTGGGTGATTGGAAACAGACCAAAACGGCCGAGGAACGCGCCCGCATCTGGGACGACATGCTGGCCATCCGCGCCGATCAGGTGTTTTCGATCGGAACGGTGAACGGCGCGCTGCAACCAATCGTGCGATCCTCACGGCTGCGCAATGTGCCGGACGAGGCGTTGTACGGGTTCAAACCCACCAGCTATCTGGGGGTCTATCTGCCCGATACCTTCTGGTACGAGGAAGAGCCATGATCAGATACATCCTGTGGCGCTGCGCGGCCATGATCCCGACCCTGATGCTGATCTCGCTGCTGGTGTTCACCATCATCGAACTGCCGCCGGGCGACTATTTCGAAAGCTATGTGGCCGAGCTGCGCGCCATGGGCGAAGCCGCCGATCTGGCGGAGATCGAAGACCTGAAAGAGCGCTATGGCTTTGATAAGCCGATGATCGTGCGCTATTTCAACTGGGCCACCGGCATGCTGGTGGGCGATTTCGGATATTCCTTTGAATACCGGCTGCCGGTCAGCGATGTGGTCGGCGACCGGCTGTGGCTGACGATCCTTGTGTCGACCGTGACCATCATCTTCACCTGGCTGCTGGCCTTTCCCATCGGCATCTATTCGGCGACACACCAATACAGTTGGGGCGATTACGGGCTGACCTTTCTGGGGTTGCTGGGCATCGCCATTCCGAATTTCATGCTGGCGCTGGTGATGATGTATTTCGCCAATATCTGGTTCGGCACCTCGATCGGGCATCTGATGGACCGCCAGTATCTGAATCAGGACATGAGCTGGGACAAATTCTGGTCGATCCTGGAACATCTGTGGATCCCGGTGATCATCATCGGCACGGCGGGAACGGCGGGCATGGTGCGCCGGTTGCGGGCCAACCTGCTGGACGAGCTACAAAAACAATATGTGGTGACCGCCCGCGCCAAGGGGCTGCACCCGCTGCGCATCCTGCTGAAATACCCGCTGCGCATGTCGCTGAACTTCTTCATCTCGGACATCGGGTCGATCCTGCCGTCGATCATCTCGGGGGCCGAGGTCACGGCGATCGTGCTGTCGCTGGAAACCACCGGCCCGATGCTGATCAAGGCGCTGCAAAGTCAGGACATGTATCTGGCCGGGTCGTTCCTGATGTTTCTGGCGTTTCTGACGGTGGTCGGGGTGCTGGTGTCGGATATCGCGCTGGCCCTGCTTGATCCGCGCATTCGCCTTGGCGGGGGCAGCCGGAAATGAGCGCTTATCTGCCCAAACCCGGCGCGCCGCTGGATCATTTCGTATCCGACACGCCGTTTGATCCCGATGCGACCGAAAACAACGCCGAACAGCGCGCGGTTGCGGCGCAGGCGTCGCAGCTGAAACTGATGTGGTGGCATTTCCGGCGGCACAAGATGGCCCTGTGGTCGGGGATATTTCTGATCGTGATCTATTTCACCATCCTGATCAGCGAATTCCTGGCCCCCTATGATCTGCATTCGCGCAACACCGATTTCCTGTATGCCCCGCCGCAGGCGGTCCATATCTTTCGCGACGGACAATTGGTGCGCCCCTATACCTATGGGCGCGACGTGACCTTGGACATGGTCACGCTGAAATGGAACTATGCCGACGATCCCACGGATATTCAGCCGCTGCGCTTTTTCTGCCACGGCGACCGCTACGAATTCTGGGGGCTGTTCAAGGCCGATCTGCATCTGGTCTGCCCGGCCGAGGGCGGGCAGCTGTTTCTGCTGGGCACCGACCGGCTGGGCCGGGACGTGTTGTCGCGCACGATCTATGGCGCGCGGATTTCTCTGACCATCGGCATTCTGGGCGTGATGATGAGCTTTGTTCTGGGCATCATCATCGGCGGGCTGGCGGGCTATCACGGCGGCGTTTTCGACCTGATCGTGCAGCGCGTGATCGAGGTGCTGCAATCGATCCCCAGCATCCCGATGTGGATGGCGCTGGCCGCGATCATCCCCGTCACCTGGAGCCCGATCCTGGTCTACATCGGCATCACCATCGTGCTGGGGATGCTGGACTGGACCGGGCTGGCGCGCGCGGTGCGGTCGAAACTGCTGGCCCTGCGGGAGGAAGATTACGTTCTGGCCGCCCAACTGATGGGCGCCAAAAGCAGCCGCATCATCGGCCGCCACCTGATCCCCGGCTTCATGTCACATCTGATCGCCAGCGCCACGCTGACCATTCCGGGCATGATCCTTGGCGAAACCGCGCTCAGTTTTCTGGGCATCGGGCTGCGCGCGCCCATCACCAGCTGGGGCATTCTTCTGACCGAAGCCCGCAGCGTCAACATCATCGCCCTGTACCCGTGGCTTCTGTTTCCCGTGGTGCCGGTCATTCTGGTGATTTTGGCATTTAATTTTCTGGGCGACGGGTTACGTGATGCCGCCGATCCTTATAAATGACGTAAGGTAGCTTATTTAGATTTTATCCCCCTGCCCCCCGGCACATTGCCCAAGGAACAGATTTTCCCGCATGACCGATTCCTTCGAAGATGCCCGCATCCTGATGTACAGCCACGATACCTTTGGTCTGGGCCACCTGCGCCGCTGCCGGACCATCGCCCATGCGCTGGTGGAACGCTATAACGGGCTAAGCGTTCTGATCATTTCGGGATCGACCATCGCGGGCGCCTTCGATTACCGCGCCCGTGTCGATTTCCTGAAAATTCCCAGCGTGATCAAACTGCGCAACGGCGAATATACCTCGCTTGCCCAACATATCGACCTGCAGGACACGATCATGATGCGCCGGTCGATCATCATGCATACCGCGCAGTCCTTTCAGCCCGATATCTTCATCGTCGACAAGGAACCGCTTGGCCTGCGCGGCGAGGTTGAAGAAACCCTGACCTATCTGAAATCCCGCGGCACCACGCTGGTTCTGGGCCTGCGCGAGGTGATGGATGCCCCGCACCTGCTGGACGCCGAATGGAAACGCAAGGATGTGATGACCAAGATCGGCAGGCTGTATGATGACATCTGGGTCTATGGCCCGCCCAATTTCTATGATCCGCTGGTCGGGCTGGACGTGCCCGCCGTGGTGCAGGACCGGATGAAATACGTGGGCTTCCTGCAGCGGCGCGCCCTGCACAGCGATCTGTCCGCCCATCAGCCCGAGGGCGACTATATCCTGGTCACCACGGGCGGTGGCGGCGATGGGGCCGATCTGGTGCATGATGTCATGGCCGCTTATGAACAGGACCCCGGTCTGACCCATAAGGCGCTGATCGTGCTGGGCCCCTATATGCCGGGCGACCAGCGGGCCGAGCTGATGCAACGCGGTCAGGATATCGCACATCTGGAGGTGATCGAATTCGACACCCGCATGGAAGAGCTGATCGCTGGCGCGCGCGCCGTTGTCGCCATGGGCGGGTATAACACCTATTGCGAAATTCTGTCCTTCGACCGGCCTGCCCTGATCGTTCCGCGCACCACCCCGCGCGAGGAACAGTTGATACGCGCCCAGCGGGCCGCCGAACTGGGGCTGGTGGATATGCTGTTGCCCGATGACGCGCGCGATCCGCAGCGCATGGCGGCGGTCCTGAAATCCCTGCCCGACCGTCAACCGCCCTCGCAGCGGACCACCGGTCTGTTGCTTGAGGGGCTGACCAATATCACCCAGATCGTCGGCGATGACCTGCGCCACCGCGCGGCAAAACCACAGGTTCTGAGACTGGAAAAATGACACAAGCCTCACGACGCAAGATCGCCGTGCTGGTCAAGGGCTATCCACGGCTGTCCGAAACCTTCATTGCGCAGGAATTGCGCGGGCTGGAACAGGCCGGGCTGGATCTGGTGATCGTATCCCTGCGCCACCCGACCGACCGCAAGCGCCATCCGGTGCATGATGAAATTGAGGCGCCCGTGCAGTATCTGCCGGAATATCTGCATCAGGCGCTGTTCCGGGTGGTGCGGGGGCTGATCACCAGCGCGCGCAAACCGGGGTTTGGCGCGGCCTTCAAGGGGTTCCTGTCCGACCTGCGCCGCGATTTCACCCGCAACCGGGTGCGGCGGTTCGGGCAGGCCGCCGTGCTGGTGGCCGAATGGCCCGAAGGCGCGGATTGGATGCATGCGCATTTCATCCATACGCCCGCCTCGGTCGCCCGCTATGCCAGCCGGATCGCAGGCGTCCCATGGACGGTCTCGGCCCATGCCAAGGATATCTGGACCTCGCCCGACTGGGAGCTTGCGCAAAAGCTGCAGGATGCCCGCTGGACCGTGACCTGCACCCGCACCGGCCACGACCACCTGCGCCAACTGGCCGGGGATCGGGCAGAGGCGGTGCACCTCAGCTATCACGGGCTGAACCTGCAACGGTTCCCGCATGTCGACCGGCCCGCATCGGCCCACGATGGGCGGGACCCGGACGCCCCGGTGACGATCCTCAGCGTGGGCCGCGCGGTGCCCAAAAAGGGCTATGACGTCCTGTTGCAGGCGCTGGCCCAGTTGCCGCCGGACCTGCACTGGCGCTTTGTGCATGCTGGCGACGGGCCGCAGCGGGCCAAGCTGCAACAGCAGGCCGAAACGCTGGGCCTTGGCGACAGGATCACATGGTTGGGGCCGGTCAGCCAAAGCGAGGTGTTGGAGCAGTACCGCAAGGCCGATCTGTTCGCCCTGGCCTGCCGCATCACCGCCGATGGCGACCGCGACGGGCTGCCCAATGTTCTGGTCGAAGCGGCCAGTCAGGGGGTGGCCTGTCTCAGCACCGCGATTTCGGGCATCCCCGAATTTTTCACCGATGGCGAAAACGGGCTGTTGGTGCCGCCAGAGGATGCCCCGGCACTGGCTGGGGCGCTGGAACAGGCGATCACCGACCCGCAATTACGCCAGACACTGGGTGCCGCCGCCGAAGACCGGGTGCGCAAGACACTGGACTATCACACCAGCATCCGCCAGTTGGTCGACCTGTTTGATACAGAATGGAACACCACCCCATGACCCACAAACCCCATGTGTTTTTCTACGTGCAACATCTGCTGGGCATCGGCCATCTGGCCCGCGCCAGCCGCATCGCCCGGGGGCTGCTTGACGAAGGGTTCGAGGTCACATTGGTGACCGGCGGGATGCCGGTTGCGGGGTTTCCGGGGCCCGGTATCGGGCATATCGCATTGCCCCCCATCGCGGTCAGCGATGTCAGCTTTTCGGGGCTGGTCGATGCCGAGGGCGTGCCGGTCGACGATACCTTCAAGGCAAACCGCACCCGTCAGTTGCTGGACGCCTATCACGATATCAAACCCGATGTCGTGATGATCGAGGCCTTCCCCTTTGGCCGCCGCAAGGTGTTCTTTGAACTGCTGCCCCTGCTGGATGCGATCAAATCCACAACCCCGCGCCCGCTGCTGGTGTCGTCGATCCGCGATATCCTGCAACAGCGCAGCAAACCGTCGCGGGATGCCGAAACCGTGGATTTCGTGAACACCCATTTCGACCATGTGCTGGTGCATGGCGATCCCGAATTCGCCCGTCTGGAGGACACCTTCGGCCCGACCCCCGATATCGCCTCGCGCATCGTTTATACCGGCATCGTCTGCGGCCCGACGCCGCCGCCCCCCGCGCCCGAAGACCAGTTCGATGTGGTCGTTTCGGCCGGGGGCGGCGCGGTCGGTGCGGCCTTTATCACAGCCGCGCTTGAGGCGGCGGCCCAGATGCCCGAGCTGGAAAAATGGGGCGTGATCACCGGCCCCAACCTGCCGCAGGCGGATTTCGACCGCTTTGCCGCCTCGGCCCCTGCCAATATCCAACTGATGCGGTTTCGCACCGATTTCCCCAGCCTGCTGGCGGGCGCGCGCCTGTCGATATCGCAGGCAGGCTACAACACCGTCGGCGATATTCTGGCGGCCGGGTGCCGCGCGCTGCTGATCCCGTTTTCGGCCAGCGGCGAAACCGAACAGACCGACCGCGCGATAAAGCTGGAACAGCTGAACCGCGCCGTGATGCTGCGCGACAGCGAATTGACCGGCCCGCGTCTGGTGCAGGCGATCAACCGGGCGCTGACCGAAACCCCCGCCCCCGAACAATTGCCGTTCCGCACCAATGGCGCCCGGCGCACCGCCCAAATCCTGCGCGAACTTCAGAATAAATTTGCGGGAACCTGATTAGTTTCACTATTCTATCTTGATGGGCCTCATTGGACCGCTATGTCATCCGGACTAGCAGAAAGTCGTTTATGGAACCGAGTTTTACCAAATACATCTGGAAACACACCCGCCGCCAACAAATCTGGATGCTGTGCATCGTCGCGATTTCGATGATCCCGTATTACATGGCCTTCGATCTGCCCAAGATGATTGTCAACGGCCCGATCCAGGGTGTGGGATTTGAAGCGCCGGGGGACACTCAGGTCTTTATGCCGATCGACATTCCCCTGCCCTTTGTCGGGTCGGTGAATGTCTTTGGCGGCATGGATCTGGATCGGCTGCAGACCCTGATCGGCCTGTGTTTCGCCTTTCTGGCGCTGGTGATCGTCAACGGATTGTTCAAATATTACCTGAATACTTACAAAGGCTTGATGGGCGAACGCCTGCTGCGCCGGGTGCGGTTCGATCTGGTCGACCGCATCCTGCGGTTCCGGCCGCATCATTTCAAACACATCAAGGGCGGCGAAGTGTCCAGCATGGTCAAGGACGAGGTCGAGCCATTGGGCGGCTTTACCGCGGACGCCTTTGTCCAGCCCGCGATCCTTGGTGGTCAGGCGCTGACCGCGCTGGTGTTCATCTTCGTTCAGCATTTCTGGCTGGGGCTGGTCGCGCTGGCCGTCGCCTCGCTCCAGATCGGGATCATCCCCCGGCTGCGCCAAAGGCTGATCGTGCTGGGCCGCGAACGGCAGCTTGGCGCGCGCCAACTGGCCGGGCGGGTCAACGAAATCGTGGAAGGCATCAACACGATCCACGCCTATGACACCACCAACTATGAACGGGCCGAAATCGCGGACCGTCTGGGGGCGCTGTTCAAAATCCGCTACGAAATCTACCAGCGCAAGTTCATGGTCAAATTCCTGAACAACCTGCTGGCGCAGATGTCACCATTCCTGTTCTACCTGATCGGTGGCGTGCTGACGATCACCGGGAAACTGGACGTGGGTCAGCTGATCGCGGTGATCAACGCCTACAAGGAATTCCCCGGACCGCTGAAAGAGCTGATCGACTGGGATCTGGCGCGTCAGGATGTGCAGGTCAAATACGAACAGGTGATCGAACAGTTCGACGTCGAGAACATGATCGACCCGGAACTGCATGTTCTGCACCCGGCGAATGGCGATCATCTGGAATCCCCTCTGAGAGCCATGAACCTGACGGTTCAGGATGACAGCGGCGCCCGGGCATTGGAACAGGTGTCGCTGGATATCGCACCGGGTGAAACCGTGGCAATCGTCGGCGATGCCAACAGCGGCGCCAATGTCATTGCCGAAACCATGGCACGCATTGCCTATCCTGCGGCGGGCCGAATCTGCTCTGGTGACAAGGATATTTTCAGCCTGCCCGAAGCGATCACCGGACGCCGCATTTCCTATGCCTCGGCGGATGCCTATTTCTTTGCCGGATCGTTGAAAGACAACCTGCTGTACGGGCTTAAAAACGCCCCCCAAGGCGTGGCGGAATACAGCGATGAGGCCTCTCAGAAACGAAAATGGGACATCATCGAAGCCAAAAGATCGGGCAACCCGGATTACGATATAAAAAGCAATTGGATCGACCATTCCGTCGTCGCGGCATCATCCCGGGACGGTGACATACTGACGGCGATCGATTCTGTTATCGAAATCGTTGACATGACCCGCGACGTGTTCGGCTTTGCCTCGCAGTCGGTTATCGACCCCGAAAAAGACCCCGACTTCGCCAATGATATCGTGAAATTGCGCAAAGAGTTCCACGCCGAACTTGAGGCCCGAGGTCGGTCAAACCTGATCGTGCCGTTTGAGATCGGCACCTACAACAGCGAAGCCAAAGTCATCGACAACCTTGTTTTTGGTGTGTTGAAACAACGCTCGGCGGAAGGGTTGGCCTATTTCCGGAATATGCTTATCCAAAGCGGTCTGAGCGAACAGCTGTACTATATGGGCCGCACGATCATGGATCACACGCTGGAAATGTTCCAGCACATCCCGAAGACACACCCGTTTTACGAACGTCTGGACTATATGGAACCGCATGAGGTTCCGCATTATCAGGCGATGATCCTGCGCACAGGTGGCATCGATTATCAAAATGTAAGCGATGATGACAGGGTCGCCTTTATCTTCATCGCCTTTGAATACATCGAACCCAAATACCGGTTTGGCGTTCTGAACGATCAATTGAAAAAAGACATCGTGAACGTGCGCGGCATGATCGCAAGAAACACCCCGGCGCATTTGCAGAAAAAGGTCGAAAGATACAATCAGGATCGCTTTCTCAGCGCGGCAAGCCTGATCGACAACGTCATTTTCGGCAAGGTGAACCACCGTTACAACGACGCCGAAATACAGGTTCAGGCCATTATGCAGGAACTGGTGCAAAGCAAACCTGCCCTGATGCAACGGATATTTGCCCTTGGCCTTGAATATGATCTGGGTCCTTCGGGGCGGCGCCTGACCGCAGTCCAGCGTCAGAAGCTGAACCTTGCCAGGGCCCTGATACGGCGGTCCGATTACTATGTCTTCAACCGGCCGCTGTCCGGATTGGACCCGACTCTGCAGGAAACGATTATTCGAAACGCGCTCGACTTCATTGCCACCAACGGCGACAAATCCGCCGTCATCTGGGTTCTGGCCACATCCGAATTGTCCAAACATTTCAACAGATGTGTCGAATTCGAAGACAAGGCCATCAGACGGGACGCGAAAAATCTGGCTTTGGATGACAAGGTTGATATTCTCTAGACATCGCATACCTTGATATCATGGTAGGATAGGAAGACAGATATGCTCCTGAGTGACGAACTGGACCTGCTGCGTGGCATTCCGCTGTTCAAGACCATGGAACAAACCAAGCTGAAGCTTATGGCCTTTGCTTCGGACGAAGTTCTGTTCAATGCGGGCGAAACCCTGTTCGGCGAAGGTCAGATCGCCGATGCCGCCTATGTGATCCTGAAGGGCGAAGTTGAAGTCATCCGGAACGGCGCCAAGGTCGGCACCTGCGGGCCGCAGAACATCGTCGGCGAAACCGCCATTCTGACGGACGACCCCCGCGACAAAACAGTCCGGGCCCTGACCGAGGTGGAAACCCTGCGGATCACGAAAGACGGGTTCCAGAAACTGCTGTCCAACTGCCCCGGCACATTGGCAAAGATCCTGCGCATCCTTGGCGACCGCGTGGCCGAGCCTGTCGCATAGGCAAACTGCGCCGCGCATCAGCGCCGTGAATGCCTTCAGCTTAGCCCATCGCTTTGGGGGCTCTGGGCCTCGTTGACGATCCACGCCCTCAGAACCTCGACCATGTTCGAAGATTTGCTTTGGGGCAGATCGATGAAATATCCGCATTCGGTCGTGACCACATCCGGCAAAAGCGTCGTCAGCGCCCCCCCGTCCAACAGGCTTTCGGTCAGCCCCTGCCAGCCCAGCGCAACCCCCTGCCCGCCGCTTGCCGCGCGGATGATCAGCTCATAATTGCTGAAAATCGTATCCTTCGACATGTCGTTGGTATCTTCCCCCAATATTTCAAACCATTCGGCCCAACTGCACCAGGGCGTATTGGCGGTGGGCGAATTCAGATGCAGCAGATACGGGGACTGTTCCAACAGATCGGCGGGGCTGGTGATCCCGGGGTGGGATTGTTTGAACGCGGGGCTGCAAATCGCCGAAACCCGTTCCTGAAACAACAGGTTTTCCCGGGTTTTGCTGTCGTTGAAATGGTCCATGTGGATGATGATATCCGTGTCCGGGCCCGCGTTTTCCACCGGGTCCTGCGAGGTCAGGATGCACAGGTTGATGGCCCCGGTTACATCCCGGATGCGTGGCAATCTGGGCAGCAGCCACAGCGAGGCAAAGGCATAATCGACCGAGATCATTACCTTTTCCGCCTTGTCGGTGGCCGAAAACTCTGCGAACCGCTCGGACACCTGTGTCAGCGGTCGTTCAATGCGCCGGTACAGATATTGCCCGTCGCGGGTCAGCTCCACCCCTTTCGAGGTGCGCGTGAACAGCTTCAACCCCAGCGCCAGTTCCAGATTCTTGATGCGGTGGCTCAGGCTGGGCTGTGAAATCTTCATTGCTTTGGACGCCGAAGACAGCTGCCCGTGTCGGCAGACAATCATGAACGCACAAAGGTCTGCGGAATTGCGGGCCAGATTGGTATAGCTTTTATCGATATCGGCCATCAGGCATTGCGCCTTCACATTCTATATTTATTGAGCAAAATAATTTCTACCATAGAAATAACCTAATACAACCATCAGCCCTGCGGGGCCGCGTTATGGGGCACGAACACCAGTGGACACAAAACCAAACATCCTGATCCTGATGGTCGATCAGTTGAACGGCACCTTTTTCCCCGACGGACCGGCGGAATGGCTGCATCTGCCGAACCTGCGGCGGCTGGCGGATCAATCCGCCCGCTTTGCCAATACCTATACCGGATCGCCGCTGTGTTCGCCCGGGCGGGCCAGTTTCATGTCCGGGCAGCTTCCGTCGCGCACCGGGGTCTATGACAATGCCGCCGAATTCGCCTCGGCCATCCCGACCTATGCGCACCACCTGCGCCGCGCGGGGTATCAGACCTGCCTGTCGGGCAAGATGCATTTCGTCGGCCCCGATCAGCTGCACGGGTTCGAAGAACGCCTGACCACCGACATCTACCCCCCCGATTTCGGCTGGACGCCGGATTACCGCAAGCCGGGCGAACGGATCGACTGGTGGTATCATAACATGGGGTCGGTCACCGGCGCCGGTATCGCCGAGATTTCCAACCAGATGGAATATGACGACGAGGTCGCCTATCACGCGACCCGCAAGCTGTATGACCTTGCACGCGGTCACGACGACCGGCCGTGGTGCCTGACGGTCTCCTTCACCCACCCGCATGACCCATATGTCACGCGGCGCAAATACTGGGACCTTTACGAGGATTGCGCACATCTGCAGCCCGAGGTCCCAACCATGCCCTATGAGGATCACGACCCGCATTCGCAGCGCATCTTCGACGCCAACGACTGGCGCAGCTTCGACATCACCGCCGACCATATCGCCCGGGCGCGCCGCGCCTATTTCGCCAATCTGTCTTATCTGGACGACAAGATCGGTGACATCCTGCAGGTGATAGAAGACACGCGGCAAGAGACGATCATCATTTTCACCTCGGACCACGGCGACATGCTGGGCGAACGCGGGTTGTGGTTCAAAATGTCATTTTTCGAAGGGTCGGCCCGGGTGCCGCTGATGATTTCGGCGCCGGGGCTGGCGCCGGGCTGTATCACCACACCGGTCAGCACCATCGATATCTGCCCCACCCTGTGCGAACTTGCGGGCGCCGATATGGATGAGGTCATGCCGTGGACGGATGGCCAAAGCGTTGCGGGTCTGGCCCGCGGCGACACCCGTCAGGCCCCCGTTGCTATGGAATATGCGGCCGAAGGGTCCTATGCTCCGCTGGTGGCGCTGAGACAGGACAGTTGGAAATACACGCGCTGTGCCCTTGATCCTGAGCAGCTGTTCGACCTTGAGGCCGACCCGCACGAGCTGACCAACCTTGCCCCGGACCCCGCCCATGCCGACACGCTGGCCCGGTTCCGCAAGATGGCCGATGCCCGTTGGGATCTGGCCCGCTTTGATGCCGATGTGCGTCAAAGTCAGGCACGGCGCTGGATCGTCTATGAGGCGCTGCGCAACGGAAACTATTACCCGTGGGATTTCCAGCCGCTGCAAAAAGCCTCGGAACGTTACATGCGCAACCACATGGACCTGAACACGCTTGAAGAAAATCAGCGCTTCCCGCGCGGTGAATAACCAACTAGAAAAATAACCAATAGGGAGATTGAGATGCCGATAAAACAACCAATAAGCGAATTACCGATCAAAACGGCGGACAAGGGATTTTATTCGGGGTTCAGCATCGACGTCACCGTGACCTCGAAGATCGCGGTTGGCGGTCTTGTGCTTTGGGCCGTCGCCTTTCCGGAACAGGCGGGCGCGGTTCTGGCCGGGTTCAACAGTTTCATTCTGGCCAACTTCGGCACCTGGTACATCTATGTCATGGCCTCATTCGTGCTTGTGTGCCTGTTTCTGGCGCTGTGGCCCACCGCCGGACGGCTGAAGCTTGGGCATCACGACGATGTGCCGGAGTTTTCCAATTTTTCCTGGTTTTCGATGATGTTCGGGGCCGGGATCGGGGTCGGCATGCTGACCTGGGCGGTGGCCGAACCGATCTATCATTTCAAGAACAACCCCGAAGTGATCCAGGGGCTGGCCGAGGGCGGCACACAGGAAAATTTCCTGAACGCCTATCAGTGGTCCTATCTGCACTGGGGGTTTTCGGCCTGGGCCTCATACGCGATCGCGGGGCTGTCGCTGGGG
The DNA here is from genome assembly GCA_947500775.1 of uncultured Paracoccaceae bacterium. Lineage (GTDB taxonomy): Bacteria > Pseudomonadota > Alphaproteobacteria > Rhodobacterales > Rhodobacteraceae > CANMTD01. The sequence goes on along the minus strand of CANMTD010000001.1, from coordinate 1,053,024 downwards.
TATTTTTCCTATCGCCGGGGCCTGCCGCTGACGATCCGGTCGTCGCTGACGCCGCTGTTCGGCAAGGCGCTGTCCGGGCCGCTGGGGCATGTCGTGGACATCGTCGCGGTGATCGCGACCATCCTTGGCGTGGCGCAGACGCTGGGCTTCGGCGTTGAACAATTCGTCGCGGGGATGAGCAGGATCGGCGTCGGCAGCTGGCTGCTGAACGCCGAAGGCACCGCATCCTCGGCCGGGATCATCTTTGCCATTCTGGTGATCATGGGCGCCTCGACCCTGTCGGCCCTGTCCGGCGTCGGCAAGGGCATCAAATGGCTGTCCAACATCAACATGGGGCTGTCGATTTTCCTGTTGGGGTTCCTGATGCTGTTCGGATCGACATGGTTCGGCATTCAGGCGCTGTTCCTGGGCATGTGGGAATACGTCATCGCCCTGCCTTCGATGATGTTCACCGTCTATTCGGGCGACGGCACGGGCGGCACGGCGGACACTCTGGAAGGGTGGCAAGGCGCATGGTCGGTCTTTTACTGGGCGTGGTGGGTGGCATTCGCCCCCTTTGTCGGCCTGTTTCTGGCGCGGATTTCCAAAGGCCGCACCATCCGCGAATTCGTGCTGGGCGCGCTGATCGTACCGGCGATCATGTGTTTCGTCTGGTTCTCGTTCGCCGGGGGCACCGCCATTGACATGGAGCTGAACGGCGTGGCCAATGGCGCGATTTTTGCCGCCTCTGACGGCGACAAGATCTTTGCCATGACCGGGCTGATGCTGGGCGATGTTCTGGGCTGGATGATGGCCGTGGTGATCGTCATCCTGCTGATGACCTATCTGGTGACCTCGGCGGATTCGGCGGTGCTGATCGTCAACACGATCAACGCCGGCGGCGACGAAGGGCCCAAGGCCCGCCCGCACATCATCTTCTGGGGGGTGGCGCTTGGTCTGGTGGTGACGGCCCTGTTGCTGGTCGGCGGGTTGAAGGCCATTCAGACCGCGATGGTCATCGGTGCCCTGCCGTTTTCGCTGGTGATGGTGCTGATGTGGATTTCGCTGATCAAGGCGATCTATCGCGATGGCAAACGCGAGGCCGCGGGCCTGCCGACCACCTTTGCCGATGGTGTCGAACGCACGCCCGCCAATGCCTAGATAGGTCGGCCGCTGCGGCACCGGCGGCCGGAAAAGAAGAACCAGGACCGGGCACATGTGATGCCCGGTCTTTTTGACTTAAGGCTGGGCGAAGAAGGTGGCGACCTCATCAATGATCATCTGATGCTTTGCCGCGCGCGGCTTGCCGCCCCCCACACAGATGACCTCATCCCCCGGTTCCTCGCGCGCCAACAGCTCCAGCCCGCCGGGTTTGCACTGTCCCAGAAAATCGAAATGCGCCAGCGTTTCAGGTTCAATATAGCGCTGCTTTCCGGGCGGCAGCGCCCCGACCAGCGCGCGGGATTCGATGTCCAGCGTCAGGCCCGAATTCATGACCGGCGCGCCGAAGATCAGCATGGGCCGGTCGATCCGGCCAAGGCTTTCGGTGGAAAAGCTTTGCGTCCCGCCCAGATCGAACACCGCAAACGCCCTGATCCGGGGGTCGGACAGATCGGCCTGCATCGCGGCGCGGTCCTCGGGCGTTTTGGCGATATTCCAACCGTCCAGAATACCGCAGACCAGTTCCCCCGGGATATCCGCGCAAAAGGCATTCAGCTTCGCCGCGTCATAGCGCCCGCCCGCCAAGGCGACAGCGGTGAACCCGCCCAAAGAGTGGCCTGCCATGTAAATCCGCGCAGGATCGATCCGCGCAGACATCTGCGGGTCCGTCACGGCATAATCGATCAGCCGCGAGATATCCTTGGGTCGTTCCCAAAGCTGCCGACTTTGATCGGGATCGCGCGACCATGTCGAGGTGCCCGGATGGTCGATCGCAGCCACGACAAAGCCGCGCCGCGCCAAGGCCCCGGCAAGCCACGCCTGATTGAGTGCGTTGCCGTACATCCCGTGCGACAGTACCACCATCGGGAACCGCCCCGGCGCGGGGGCCGCATCCCTGACGACCTCGGTCCCGACCCAGACCATGCTGTCGAAATCAAGACTGACGGGACCGGTCGCCTCGGTCGGATACCAGATCAGCCCCGCAAGGTCGCGCTGCCCCCCCGGATCGGCGATTTCAAGATCAGCCATACCGGCCCGATAGCTTTGGGCCATCGCGGCAGGTGCGGCAAAAATCATGGCAAGGAGTAGAATAAGAGGTTTCATCGAACGCTCCGGGTTACTGTGTCAGATGGGTCCGAAACTGGTCGGCGGGGCGAATTGAAACAACGGGGGCTGCTGTCTATACCTGTCCTTGATCCTGATGCAGGACAGACCCCGCCGGAAAGAGGACAGATGGACGGTACCACGCTGGTCAATTTTCCCCTTCCGATGATGACGGCGCTGCTGTGCGCGGCGATTGCCCTGCTGATCTGGCGGGTGAAACCGGGCAACCCTTTGGCCAGCGCCATGTTCTCGGCGCTGTTTGCGCTATGCGCGCTTGAAACGCTGTTTGTCGGGCTGCGGTTCGGCTATGGCGTTGATCGTTTCATCCCGCTGCAACGCACCCTGCCCCTGTTTCTGGGTCCGTTGATGTATCTGGGCTTTGTCGCGATGACAGTCGGGCGGCAGGCATTCGCGAAACGCGCCGCGGTGCATCTGGGCGCCCCCATCATCGCGATGGGTCTGTTCTGGCTTTTGGTCGACGATCTGCGGCATCTCGACTGGCTGATCGGCGCCAGCTATCTGACCTATATCGTCGCGCTGTTCCTGCTGTGGCGCAAGGGCCCGGATGCGTTAAGCCATGCGCGGCTGGACGCGGCCCACGCCCTGCGCCACGGGATGGTTCTGGGCATGGGGTTGCTTGGTTTCATCCTGTTGCTGGACACCGCAATCGCGCTTGATTTCGCCCTGAACCGCGGTTCGAACGCGCCCCGGCTGATTTCGCTTGGCACCGTCCCGCTGGTGATCCTGTTGTTGGTCATCCTGGGCACCCTGCCGCTGATCCTGACCCCGCCCCGGACCGCGCCTAAAACCACGCCCGGTGCGGCGGACAAGGACATCGAGGCGCGGTTGCGCAGGCTGATGCATGACGATCAGCTGTTTCTGGACCCCGAGCTGTCGGTTCAGCGGCTGGCCAAACGGCTGCACCTGCCCGCGCGCAACCTGTCTGCCGCGATCAACAGCACGCAAGGCATGAACGTGTCGCAATACGTCAATGAATTCCGGCTGGCCCGGGCCACTGATCTGCTGATCGCGGGCAATGACAGTGTCACGAAAATCGCGGAACAATCCGGATTTCTGACGCGATCGAATTTTTATCGCGAATTCCAGCGCGTCCATGGCCAATCCCCGACCGATTACCGGATCGCGAACCGCCCGGCATAATCGGCGCCCGGCAAATCCGCGTATCGACAAACGCCCCAAACTTTGCCCTAACAGCTTGGTCTCATAGGCTTCCGAGACTAGACTGCGCATAGATTTTTGTGAGGGCTTTGGCTGCCACTGGACGGGGAGCGCGATCTTCTGGCGCAGTTCGACCGGTCGTCGGGATCCTCCGGCTGGCTGAAAGACAGTCTGCCATCCCCCGCCGTGATGACCGACATCATCGGGGCGGTGCAATAGGCCCGTAAAATTTCCCGGCGTGCGTCCCAGTCCCCTGTCAACCAAGGACTACACGCCGGGACGAGGCGGCCAGGAATACCCTGTGAGTGGTGGCTCCGCCCCGATGAGAATTCAGGTCACGTCACGACCTTGGCCGCCGCTCCGACCGCCAGAACGGCAAGGTCCTTGTCAAAGGAGCCAACCGAAAATCCAGAACCATATCAAACTTCCCAAAAGAGCTGATGGCAGTATCCACCAGCCAGGTGCGAACGCCGGCTCTTCGGTAAATGCCTCATGGTTTTCGTGTTCGGGCCGACGCGGGATGCGGGCGTGTTTCAATTCCGGCCGGGCGTCAAAAAGGAACAGATTGTTCGTGCTTGCGGCCCCGAACGCCAGGGCCGCCTCAACCTCGTTGAACGGCAGTTTCAGCGTGGCGTCGCACACCGGAAACTGCCTGGTCGAGAAATCTGAAAACGCATGGCTGGCGCTGATCCATATGATCGGAATTTCGGTGTCCACCTTGCGGATTTGTCCGGCCAGCCAGGTCACGCTCAGTTCCGATGATGGGGCGAAATCGAACAACAGGACAAAATCCTGCCCCGCAAAATCCCAGTTGAAGAAATCCGCCTTTTCGGCGATCGGGAACGCTTCGTATCGCGCGCCCCACCGCCTGAGCCAATGTTCCATCGGACCAATATCGACAGGCGCGGGACCAATGGCCGCGATCAGTTTTCCACGCAGGAAATTGGCGCCAAAGGGCATCGGATTGCCGATGTCATCACCCCCTTCGACCGGATCAAGATCATCGACCCTGCGAACCGGGGAAAATCTGCAGCCCGTCGGGATTTGCGCGAATCTCATGAAATTTCCCCGTGCCAATGCCTGCCAACAGACTAAAGGCCCCGCGCGCAGATACCGAACCGCGCATTCCACGCTGTGGAACGCCGGCTTGGGGGAACACGGTACGGTGATTGTCAGGCAGGCACCCGCGTCAGAACCCGGCACCGCTCAGCAGTTCCTGAAGGTTTTGCAGATCGCCCTGCAGCGCGACATAGCTGTTGCGATCCGGGCGTTTGGGGCGAATTCTGAGAGACCCGAAAAAATCGGTCTCTTTTGCGACCGAGATGGTCAAGGCCATGTCGAAGTCATCGGCCAGCACGCCTTCGCTTTTGAGTTTTTTATAGCGATCCCTGAAACAGCCCAGCGTCAGATCCGCCTTGTCGTCACAGGATTGGGCCGCCGCGTGAATCGAGGTGATCCGAACGACGTTTTTCTGGATCGCACCATAAAAGGCGGCAATCGAAAGGTCCGAGAACAGCGGCGAAATCGGTTGCCCTGTTTCCACCCCCCGTTCGGTGGATTCGATCAGTACAACCTTGGTCCGGCTTTGCATGACAGCCACATCGACATGCAGATTGTGTTCCATGGCAAACCTGCCCAGCAGGGGAACCAGAGTATCCATTTCACTGAACGAAATCGTGGCCGCCGACAGCAGCCTGTCCATCCGCGATGTCAGGATATAGCGGTTCCCGCCAAGGCGGCGCCGGACCCAGCCGTTTTCTTCCAGTTCCTTCAGCGCCCGATACGTCGCGGACCGCGATCTTTGTACTTTGGGGTGAAGGTCGTTCAATGAAATCGGCCCATAGTTCACGACGCCTTCCAGAACCTCCAACAGGCGCGAGCGGCTCAGACGATAAGTTGGTGTGTGGATCTCCTCGGGCAGGAGTTTCTTAGCGGTGCCAGACATGCAATTCCTATGGATCCTAACTTAACGAAGGCCTAGCAGTTGTGCAGATGGGCCGCGAAAGACGCATTTCACTAACTGGAACTTACTGTGGAGCACATTCAACCCAAGGCAGTGTTCACCGAAATGACGCGCCCCCAGGACAGACACCAGATACCCATTTATACTGATAAAAACTGCCCGCTAATACATGCTCAGCCCTTATTCCACATCTCATACCAACACTTTCGAGGGAGATTTGTGTGATCAACTCTTAGGAGAAATTCCGTTTTTCATAACTTTTTCGTGACAATTAAAGAAAACAATTAATTCAAATAATTATCATTGTTTCGAAAATGGAATTTATCAACAGCCCCCTTCATCCGGGCAAAATACACGCCGCGCCGACACCCGGAACATCGGGCATCGGCGGCAGGATTGCCCGGCTTATTTCTCGGTGAAAGCTTCCGTTGTCTTGAAAAGCGGTTTCAGAAGATATCGCAGAACGGTTTTCTCGCCGGCGGCAAGTTCAACCTCGGCCTGCATGCCAGGCCGGATATCGACCTGCCCCCCCGGCCCTTCCAACGTGGTCTGATCGACCTGCACGTAGACCTCGTAATAGGGGGCCGCATCGCGCAGCTGATCGTCGGTCACGGTGTCGGCCCCGACATGCACCACCGTCCCCTTCAGCGTGCCGTAGATCGAAAAATCAAAGGCCGTCAGTTTGACCGCCGCAGGCATGCCGACATAGACAAAGCCGATGTCCCTGGGGTCCACCCGCCCCTCGATGCGAAGCTCGTCGTCCAGCGGAATGATCTCGACCAAGGGATCGCCCGGGCGGACGACCCCGCCGATGGTGGTTGTCGAAACCTTGTTCACGACCCCCCGGACCGGCGAAAGAATATTGGTTCTGGCAAGCTGATCTTCGCGCACCCTGATCTGCTGTTCCACCTGCCGAAGCTGGACAAGCGTTTCGGAATATTCCTGCGAACGCAGGGTTTCAAATTCGCTTTGGGCCGACAAGACCCGGCCCTCGGCTTCGACAGCGGCCTGTTCGACGCGTATGAATTCCAGCGGCGACACCGCGTTGCGTTCCACCATCGGGCGCAGCATCTCTGCCTCCTGCCGCTTCAACGCCGCCGTTGCGGCCAGGGTTTCAAGCGTCGACAGGCGTTCCTGATGCCGGGCATTGAACAGTTCGACCTCAGAACCCGCAAAATCCGGCGCCTGTTCCCGCAGCTCCGGTTCCGGCACGAATTCGGCGTCGATGTTCTGTTCCGCTCCAAGCCTTGCAAGCCGCAGTTCAAGCGCCAGCCGCTGTTCCTGCAGCTCTTGGTATGCGCTTTGAAACTGGGTTTCATCCATGCGGCCGATGCTTTGACCGGCGGTCACGATCTGGCCCTCCGTCACGGAAATTCCGGCGACAATCCCGCCTTCCAGATTCTGGACGATCTGGGTTTCTGTCGTGGGCACCACCCGCCCGGCCCCCCGCACGACTTCCTCCAGCGGGGCATTTGCCGCCCAGATCAGAAAGGCAACCACCGCCAGGACGATGATATGCAGAATCCCGCGCGGGTCGCGCTGTGACGGACCCCCGGCGATATATCCGTCCGAATGTCCCATCACGCATCCGCCTTGTCGGGCTGGCCGACCGTGGAGACGACCCGCTTCAACACGGCATCGCGTTCGCCTTCGGCAAGAATGCGACCGTCTTTCATGATGGCCACCCGCTGCATCTGCGACAGGATCGCCATCCGGTGCGTGGCGACGATGCAGGTCCGGTCCTTCAGCCACGGCCCCAGCCGCGCGACGACATCCGCCTCCAGATTCTGGTCAAGTGCGGCGGTCGGTTCGTCAAGCAGGACGATCGACGGGTCCTGAAGGAAAATCCGCGCAAGCCCGACGCTTTGCTTTTGCCCCATGGACAGGCCTTCGCCGCCATCGGCAATATCTGCGTCCAGCCCTTTGGGGTGGTGCCTGACGAAATCGGACAGGCCGCCGAAACCCAATGCCGCGTAGAGATCGTCGTCAGACACGCGAAGCGCCCCCGCAACCAGATTGTCGCGCAGGCTGCCCTTGAACAGCTTCACCTCCTGAGACAGGTATCCGATGTTGCGCCTGACATCGGTCGGGTCGATTTGCCGGATGTCCATCCCATCGATCAGCACCTCGCCCTGCGCGGCCTGAAACAGCCCCGCCACCAGCCGCAGAAACGTGGATTTCCCCGATCCGTTCCCCCCGAGAATGGCCAGTTTCACCCCGGCCGCCACATGGAATTCCGGCGCCTGAAAGTCGATTTTCCGTGATCCGGGATGCGTGAACCGGACATTTTTCAGATCAATCTGCCCGCGCAGCCTGGGCCGCTGAAGATATGTTCGTGTCTCGTCGCGTTCCTGTTCGGACGCCACGATCGCCTCAAGACCGGCCAAAGAGGCTTTCATGTTCTGCCAGCGCGACAGGACAGTTGAAAGCTGGGTGATGGGCGACAGAGTTCTGGACGACAGGATGCTGACGGCAATGATCGCGCCCACGGAAAATTCGCCGGCAAAAACCAGATAGACCCCGCCGACCACGGCGGCCACATATGTGCATTGCTGCATCGCCGCCGCCCAGAAGGTCAGAAACGCCGACAGCGACCGCTGCTCGGTCGTCTTGACCGCGTTCAGGGCGATGATCTCTTCCCACGCCTTCTGGAAATGCGCCTCTGCCCGGCCGGTTTTCACCGTTTCAAGGTTATACGCGGCCTCTGTCAAAAGGCGCGAGGCCGAGGACATCCCCCCCATCGTTTCCCGCGCCAGACGCGACATCCTTGCCTGCATCAGCAGGCTGGGGATGACCGTAAGAACCGCGCCGGTCATGATGATGCCCACAACCGGGCCCGCGATCCCATAGATCAGCAACAGAAAAATGAATACGAAGGGCAAATCGGCCACCACCCCGATAGAGGCGACGGTAAAGAACTCTCGTACCGCGCCGAATTCCCGCATCATATGCACCAGGGCCCCGGGCGACGCCGGGCGCGCGCCCAGCCGCATGCCGATGAACCTTGAAAACAGCTCTTGCGTGATATGGATTTCCGCATCACGGCCCATCCGGTCGATCAGGCGGGCGCGGGCGATGCGCAGGGCCGCCTCGAAACTGATCGCCACGCCCGCGCCTGCGACCAGCACCCAAAGCGTGGCCTCCGACTGTCCGGGGATGACGCGATCGTAAACCTGCAACGCGAACAGCGACACCGCGACAGCGATCACATTGGCGAAAAACGTGGCCAGCACGATATCGAACAGCCTGATCTTCTTCAGAAACAACCGGCCCCAGAACCAATGCCCCTTGTGCGCGCCGATGGAATGCCGGTCCTGAAGCAGTTGCACGGTCGGCAATATCCGAAATATCCGGGTCTTGCCCCGCTTTTTGCTGAAATCGACCGGCAGGTGGCGCAGTATCTTCGGCTGCTCGGGGTCCAGAACCCGGTATCCGTCCTTGGTGGCATCGACCACGATCAGGAAACCGCCGGGGCCCGTCTCGATCGCGAATGGGAAACCGCCTTTGTGCGGTTGGCGGCTGTCCTCCCACGTCACGGCATGGCCGATACGGTTCAGCGCGCGTTCAAGATGCGCCGCCGAAACCCCGCCAGAGCCGACCGGCAGCCCCGCCAACAGCAGATCGCGGGTCGTTTCGACCCCGATAAAGCCAAGGTACTGCGTGACCGCGGTGATCAGGTCCACTTCCAATCGGCCATCCAGCCGAACGACGTTTTCAGCCAGTTCAGTTTTCATCGGTTTCAAAATCCACCAAAGTTCCCCGGATTCTTGAAATCCGCAGGCAGTTCAGCACCATGTCGCTGTGCAGATCGATCAGCGACAGCCGCGCGTTGGTGGCTTCGCGGTACAGGTCGATCCCCGCGGTGATCGGCACCGATCCGACATCCACCTGATCCCGGTAAACGCCAAGCGCCTCTGCATTCGCCTGCAGCAAGCCCTGAAGCTGTCCTTCGGCCCGAACCAGACCCGAATATTCCTGCGCCAGTTGCCCCACATCCGCAGCAAGTGTTTTTTCGGTCGTGGCCCTGTTGCGGATCGCCGCCTGAATTTCGAAATTCGCAGCCTCGACCGAATGGCGCCGCCCAAGGCCCAGCAATTCGCTGGCGTCCAGTTGCAGACCGACCGAGGTATCGGTTTCACCCGACCCCGAATAGGCCGCCCCCGCCACAAGCAGCACCTTGGGAAAGCGGCGGCTGGCGACACGCCTGGCGTTTTCTTCCGCCTGCCTGACCTGAATACCGGCTAGGGTCACCGCCGGGCCATCCGTGCCCGGGGACCAATTGCGCGAACACATCGCGGGGGCTTGGGATATGTTCTGCAACGGGGTGATTTCAGACCCTGTCGGCAAGACGCGCAACAGTTGTGACCGGGCCGCGCGCAATGTGGTTTCGTCATCAACGATTTCCCGCCGCACCTCCTGAAAGGCCACGCTCATGCGCAGGCCTTCGGCGCGGTCATCCACCCCGCCGTCGGCCCGGTCCTGCAGGATATCGGCCAGCCCCTGAAGCTGGGCCTCCAGCGCACGATAGCTGCGCAACCGTTCGGACAGCCGGGTGATTTCCATGAAGGATGACAGCCCGTCAAACACCGCGTCGTTCCGTTCCACCCACGCCCGGACCTTTGCGTCATCGATGTCAAGGTCCGCACTGGCAAACCGGGACGCGGTTTCCCCGGCATCCCAGACCGTCTGCGTGATATTGACCCCGACCGATGGCGTGCCATCGCCCAAAGTAGAGGTCGTCGCCGTCGGGGTGATTGTCGGGAACCGGTCAAACTCAAGCGATCTTCGGGTCTGCTCGGTCGCGCGCAGCTCTTGCAGGGCGGTGGATCGGTTGATGGCCTCGCGCTCGATCCGGTCGGACAGTTGCCCAAGGCGGCTGTTGCGCTGAATGTTCCTGCAATGGGCGGGCGGTTTGCGTTCCGGCGCCAAAGCCTGCGTGGCTGCGGCGGGCGGCGGGCGCTGCACCGCATCGCCCCTTTGGGCGGGCACATCCGAACAGGCCGCCAAGGCCCCGGACAGAACCATGGGAAATGCAATCTTCAGAGCCTCAAAAACATGGCCCGTAATTTTACACCTAATTCTCATACCGTCTTTTCTGGCTGTTCCGAAACAAGCCAACCGGCCCCAAAGGGCCGGTTGACCGGAACACACAGAACGCAAATGTGGGGCACCCGCGCCTTGTGTGTTTCTGCCTAAACGACGACGGTGACATCCGGATCGACGATGAAGCTGCCAACAAAGGTGCCAGCGTATTCGACATACTCCTCGGCCGCGACGGTCACGGTATTCCCGGTCGCGGCGATGCCGGCGCCCAGTGTGACCGTATCGGTCGCGTCACCATCGATGCGCAGCTGATAGCTGCCATTCCCGTCGGCCAGCCGTTCCAGAACCTCATCGGTCAAGATCAGTTCGCTGGAAACGCTCGCGTTTGAAAGTATGATGTTTTCCAGACCCGCCGCCCCGATCGCATCCTCGATCGTCAGTTCGTATGACACGTCGAAGTTGCTGGAAAAGACAACCAGATCGGCAGCGTCATCGGTGGACGGGTCCAGATCCCTGAAGGTGACCCTAGTGGCACCGTAAACATCCAGCCGGAACTCGTTCACCGTGTCCACGATCCCGTCGTCGGCAACATCGGTCGTCACCGATGTGGTCTGGCCCGCCGCATTCAGCGTAAAGGTCTCCACAACATCCGTCGTCCCGTTTCCGTCGGTATCGATCGCCCTTTCGGTACGCTGCCCCGCCGCGTTCAGCGTATAGGTTTCCACACGGTCCAGATTGCCATCGCCATTGGCATCAAGCGCGAATTCCGTGGTCCGCCCTTCGGCATTCAGCGTATAGAATTCAACCCGGTCCGGATTCCCATCAAGGTTGTTGTCAAAGGTTCTGGACGTGCGCTGGCCCGCGGCGTTCAGCGTATAGGTCTCGGTCCGGTCCACAACGCCATCCCCGTCCAAATCGAAAAGCGTCGCCGTCGTCTGACCCGCCGCATTCAGCTGGATCGTGTTGATGCGGTCCACGCTTCCGTTCCCGTCGACATCGGTCGACACCCGGGTCGCCTGCCCCGCCGCGTTCAGCTCGATGGCATTGGTGCGGTCCACCATGCCGTCCCCATCGTCGTCAAACGCCACGAACGTGCGCTGCCCGGAATTGTTCAGCGTATAACTCTCGGTCCGGTCCGCGAAACCATCGGCATCGACGTCAAACTCTGTGCCGATGCGCTGCCCCGCAGAGTTCAGCGTATAAGTCTCGATCGCATCCGCGACACCATCCGCATCCAGATCGAACAGCGCCATTGTGGTCTGGCCCGCGTCATTGCGCACAAGCGTGTCGATCCGGTCCACGTCACCATCGTTGTTCCGGTCGAACATCGTCACCAGACGCTGCCCCGTTTCGTTCAGCGTATAGGTTTCGATGATATCGGCGGTACCATCGGCATCCAGATCGAACGAGGTCGCGATGCTTTGCCCCGCCGCGTTGAAGGTGGCGGTGTCGATCCGGTCCGCGGCACCGTCCGCATCGAAATCGATCGCCACCACGGCGCGCTGCCCTGCCGCGTTCAGCGTATAGCTGTCGACCCGGTCGGCAGCGCCATCGGCGTTCAGATCGATCGACGTCGATGTCGCCTGACCCGAGGCGTTCAGCGCGATCGTATCGATCCGGTCCACAACCCCGTCCGCATTGAAATCAATCAATGCCGCGGTGCGCTGCCCCAGCAGGTTCAGTGTGAAGCTGTCGATCCGGTCCACGATGCCGTCGGCGTTGCTGTCCGTCAGCGTCGCAGTGCGTTCACCATTCGCGCCTAGGGTAAAGCTTTGGATCAGATCGACATCGCCGTCCCCGTCGAAATCGAACTTGACCGCCGCCGTCTGACCCGTAAGGTCCCGCGGGTTGCCTTCGATCCGGTCGGCATCCCCATCCGCGTCCAGATCAATCGAGGTCGAGATGCGGTCCCCCGCCGCGTCCAGCGTATAGGTTTCTATGATGTCGGTCGTCCCGTCCGCATCGACATCGAAAAACGTCGCGGTGCGCCGGCCCATCGCATCCAGCATATAGGTGTCGGTCCGGTCCACCACGCCATCCGCATCGAAATCAATCAGCGCCGATGTCCGGTCCCCCTGGGCGTTCAGCGTATAGGTTTCGATGCGGTCAAGACTGTCATCCCCGTTCAGATCAAACGATGTCGAGGTGCGCACGCCCGCATCGTCCACCGTATAGGTTTCGACACGTTCAGCCGTGCCATCCGCATCGAAATCAAACGCGGCCGACGTGCGATCCCCCGCCGCATTCACCGTATAGGTTTCGATGCTTTCAGCCGTGCCGTCGCCATCGTAATCAATCGCGGCGGCAATGCGGTTTCCTTCTGCATCCAGCGTGTAGGTTTCGGTGCGGTTCACCGTCCCGTCGCCATACAGATCAAGCGTCATACCGGTGGTCTGCCCGTCCGCATTCAGAAAATAGTTTTCGATCTTGTCGACAACCCCGTCGCCCCCCCGGTCATAGGCCGCCGAAACGATGTATTCGAGGTTCCCGATCGCGGTCACTTCGAAGGTGATATCCGCCGCATCATAGGACAGCATTTCGGAAATGATCTCATCCACAATAGAGGTGACCGAGGTGACCGATACCGCCTCGGGCGGCGCGACGGCGTCAAAACTGTTGACCAGATCAAGGTTCTGCGCGGTCACGCCTTCGATCCCCGCCAGCGCATAATCTTCGACGGTGGGCACCTCGGTCGCGCCGGTGCCGTCATAGGCCCTGATCCTGTCAAGCGCCAGTTCAGCGGCCGTAGGCGGGGTGTTCGATGACGATGAATCCGAAGAGGTCGTACCCCCATCGTTCGACGACGACCCACCAGAAGACGCCGCAGCCCCGACCCCTGCAACGCCCACAAGACCGGCCCCGATCAACCCAATCGACGCCCCGCCTTCGTCGGCGGTATCGCCTTCAACGAAGAAATGGCTTGAAAGACCCGATGCGCTTTCGGCGTAGAAATTCCCGATGACCAGCTGTTCGCCGTTTGTCAGGTTGATGACCAGATCGTCGCCGACCTGCGCGGTCGAGGCGATATCAGACTGTTTGACATCAAGCCGTACGTCCGCAGGCCCGCGCAGGGTAACCCTTGAGGTGCCTTCGCTTACTCTGGTTTCCTGGCCACTCTCCAGCGATTTGATGCTACCAATCATGTCTTCCTCTTATTCTTGCAAACAGAATGTGCGATCACAGAAACCCAGCGCAGGAAACTGAAAACCTGCGCATGACGCCCGGCGACTCTTGTGAGTCACCTAGAGTAAACTTGGAAACTCGGGAAATTCGCCATTCCAGATCGTGGAATGCGCGGCGCGGCGCATCCGGTGGCGGGACGGCTGCCAAAGGGCACAGGCGGAAATGATGATTTGCATCAAGGAATAAGCCCGGACATCATACTAACATCATGACGTTGGCTTGGGCGCCCTGTCATTCGGCGGGCGCCAGACCTGCGCAGTTTCAGCAAGTGAGACTTTGATGACCGACGATCCATACAAGGCCCTTGGTCTTACCAAATCCGCCACCGCGGATGAGATCAAGAAAGCCTATCGAAAAATCGCACGGACCAGTCATCCGGATCTTAATCCGGACGATCCCGATGCCGAGGCCAAATTCAAGGCCGCCTCGCACGCCTATGATCTGTTGAAAGACCCCGAAACCCGCGCAAGGTTCGACCGGGGCGAGATTGACGCAACCGGGGCCGAACGGGCCGAACGCAAATTCTATCGCGACTATGCCGAAGAACCGGGGAACCCCTATCGGTCCGGGCAGCGCCCGCACGATTTTGGCGATGCCTCTGATATCTTTGCGGAATTCATGCGCCAGCAGGGCGCGCGCCGCGCCGGTGGTCAGGGGTTCGACATGCGAGGCCACGACCGGCACTATGCGCTTGAGGTGCCGTTTCTGGATGCGGTCAACGGCGGTGCGACAGGGATCACCCTGCCCGATGGGTCCGCGCTTCAGGTCAAGATCCCCAGGGGCAGCGGCGATGGTCAGACGATCCGCCTGCGCGGCAAGGGCGACCCGGGCTATGGCAGCGGCCCGCCCGGCGACGCGCTGATCACCCTGTCGGTGCGCAACCACCCGCTGTTCCGGCGCGACGGCAACGATATTCTGATGACTCTGCCGATCACCCTGGACGAAGCCATTCTGGGCGCCAGCGTCGAGGCGCCGACCATCGACGGCCCGGTCAAACTGTCCATCCCCAAAGGCGCCAGCAGCGGTCAGACCCTGCGGCTGCGCGGGCGCGGGGTAATGCCCATCGGGTCCGGCAAACGCGGCGATCAGAAGATCGAACTGCGCATCGTCGCGCCGCCGGAAATCGACGACGCGCTGGCGGACTTCATGACCTCATGGCGCGAAACCAACGCCTATGATCCACGCAAGGGGATGAAGATATGATCACCCTTTATTCAGAAGACGAGGTCGTGACCGCCGTTGCGCGCCTGACCCGTACACAGTTGATTTCCTTTGTCGAATCCCGGGTGGTGACGCCGGTGCAATCCGAAAGGGGCGCGTTGTACCGCCCGATGGATCTGGCGCGGATCGAACTGCTGTGCGAATTGTCCGAACAGTTCGACCTTGACGAAGACGCGCTTGGCGTCGTGATTTCGCTGATTGACCAGTTGCACGGGGTCCGGGCCGAACTGCGCGCCGTGCTTGACGCGATCGCGCGCGAACCGGCCGAGGTCGGGGAACGGGTGCGCGACGCGGCCCGGCTGGCGCGGTCGGGCGACTAGCCCCCCGGCGGAGACGACGCCTTAGCCCTCCAGAAAACGCGCCGCCCGTTCGCGTACTGCAGTGGCCGAACCAAGCTGCACCACCTCTGCCGCCAGATCGCGGCAGTGGGGCAGGCTCAGCCCCCGCAGGGTCAGCTTGAATTCGGCGATATCGGATGGCGTCATGCTGAATTCGTCCAGCCCCAGACCGGTCAGGATCGGCGCGGCCAGCGGGCTGCCCGCCATCGCGCCGCACATCCCGATCCAGATGCCCGCGTCATGCGCGGCCTTGATCGATTTCGCGATCATCCGCAGCACCGCCGGGTTGAACGGATCGAACAGGCTCTGCACCTTGGGATTGGCGCGGTCGGCGGCCATGACATATTGCGTCAGATCGTTGGTCCCGATGCTGAAGAAATCGACCAGAGGCGCCAGAAGATCGGCCATTTCGGCGGCGGCGGGCACCTCGATCATGATGCCGACCTCGATCGTCTCGTCGAATTCCTGTTTCCGCTGGCGCAGATTTTTCATCACCGCCTGCACCCGGCTTTTGGCGGCTGTCACCTCACCCACGGTGCTGACCAGCGGGAACATGATCCGCACCGGCCCATGGGCGCTGGCGCGCAGGATCGCGGCAAGCTGGGTGTCGAAAAGCTCTGGCGTATCAAGGCCATAGCGCAGCCCGCGCCAGCCCAGATTCGGGTTCGCCTCGGGCGGGCGATCCATATAGGGAACCGGTTTATCCCCGCCAATATCCGCCGTGCGCACCGTCAGCGGCTTGCCATTCAGCCCGGCGACCATGCTGCGATACATCTGGTATTGTTCGTCTTCGCCGGGGGGCGTGTCGCGGCGCATGAACAGGAATTCGGTGCGCAGCAGCCCGACCTCCTGCGCGCCGCTGCCCAGGATCACGCCCAGCTCGTCGACCGAGGCCATGTTGGCCGCGACCCGTACCTTGTGGCCGTCGCGGGTTTCGGCGGGCAGCCCTTTGACGGCCTCGGCCTGGGCGACACGGTCCTGCCACTGCTGGCGGGCCTCTTCCATCGCCGCCACGGCCCCGGCATCCGGCGCTACGGTCAGACTGGCCGCCGCCCCGTCCAGCAGGATCTGCTGGCCGTCCGCCACCCCGGCCAGCCCGTCGCCAAGCGCAAAGACCACGGGGATCGACAGCGCGCTGGCCAGAATGCCCGCATGAGAGGTTTTGCCGCCCGACATGGCGCAAATCCCCAAAGTGTTCCTGTCGTCCAGCGTCAGAACATCCGACGGGCGCAGATCCTTGAACGCCAGAACGGACGGTTCGGTGATATGGGCGGTTGGCCCCTTGCCGGTCAGAAACCGCAGAACCCTTTGCCCGACGTCGATCACATCGTCCGCCCGCGCCTTCAGCAGCGGGTCGTCAAGGGCTGTGTAGCTCTGGGAAAGCCCCCAGACCACCTGACGCCAGATGGCTTCGGCGCAGACCTGATCGCGGGCGATCCGGCCACGCACGGTTTCGATCAGTTCGGGGTCGTGCAGGTAACTGACATGGGCATCGAAAATCTTGCGGTCATAGGCGCTGATCCGGTCGCCCGCCGTTGCAAGCGACGCCATGATTTCGGCCTCGGCGTCGGACAGGGCCTTTGTGAAACGTTCGATTTCGGCATCGGCATCGGTGATCGCAACCGGTTCGATGTCCTGCAGGCTGCGGCGCATGTGGTGCAGCGGGCCAAGGGCAAATCCGGGCGCGATGGCGATGCCGGAAAGCGCGCCCGCCGTCACGGCGGCGGCAGGCTGCGGCGGGCGTTCGTCAACCGGTTTGGGTCTGGCCGGTGCAACCTCCCCTTCGCCAAAACCGGTCTGGATCAACTGTTCAATCGTGGCAAAAACCGCCTCGGCCTCGTCCGGGGGTGCGGTGACGGCGATCCTGTCGTTGGCGCTGACTTCGGACAGCATAAGGCCATTGATGCTTTTGGTATTCACGGGCGCCTTGCCCTTGGTGATATTGGTCAGCCGGATATCCCCCGAAAACCCGTTCATCGCCGTGACCAGAAGGGCGGCGGGGCGTGCATGCAGGCCCAAGGGGTTGCGGATGGTGAATTCCCGTGACGGGCCTTGCGTGCCCGGCGGCGCATCTGCGGGGGCGTCGGTCTGGGCCGCCTGCCGCGCCTCGCGCATGACCACCTCAAGACTGCTGCCCGCGGCGATCTGAACCGCGGCGGCCAGCACGCCTTCGACCAGCGGTGCGTCGCAGAAATGCACTTTGGCCCGCTCGTCCGGCTCCAGCAGATCCATCGCCATTTCGGCGTTCAACCGTGCCGAGCCTATATCGGCAAAGATCAGAACGCCGTCGTCCGACAGCACATCGCGGATCGCGCCCAGCACGCGTATCCCATCCGTGCCCAAAGGGTGTTCCGGATCATCGACACCGCCCGCCGAGGCGATGGGCACCGGCGCCTGGCTCATGGCGTCGGCCACCTCTTTCACCCCGTCAGACAGCTTGGCGCTGTGCGAAACGATGACGATCCCGATCATCCGGACGCGCCTTCCACCGCATCGCACAGCGCCTGAACGATCAGATAGCTGGAGGTCGCCCCCGGGTCCTGATGCCCGATGCTGCGTTCCCCCAGATAGCTTGCCCGCCCGCGCTGCGCCTGCATGGGGATGGTCGCCTCCATCCCCACCCTGGCCGCGGCGGCGGCGGCCCGCAGCGATGTTGACACATCGCTGCCCTCCTCGAGCCCCGCCTTCAACGCATCGGCCGCGGGGACAAGTGCATCCAGCATCGTCTTCATCTCCACGTCCGAGCGCCCGCGTTTCTTCACCCCTGCAATCGCATCGTCGAAAAACTGCGCCAGTTCCGCGCCGGTCAGTTCGGTCTTGCCCTTCAGCGGTTTGCTGCCGTCCAGAAACAACGTGCCATACAGCGGCCCGGCCGCCCCGCCGACCTTGGAAATCAACGTCATCGCCACGGATTTCAGCAGCGCGCCGATATCGTCGCCCTCGGGCAGTTTTTCCAGCACGGCCTTGTACCCGCGATCCATGTTGTTGCCGTGATCGGCATCGCCAATGGGCGAGTCGAGTTCGGAAAGGTGCGCGCGGTTCTCCGCGAGCACCTCTGCCGATTTCTCAATCCATGCGCGGATCACCGGCCCGGTGACGGTCGTGGCCCCTGCCAATGCATCCGCCATGGTCAGACACCCCAACGCAGCGCAGGCGTATGCACCGGCGCATCATAGAGCCGCAGGATTTCGTCATCCGCTTTGACAAGCGTGATCGACACCCCCGCCATTTCAAGCGAGGTGATGTAGTTCCCCACCAGATTGCGCACGATCTTGACCCCATGCCGCCCCGCCACTTCGGCAAGCTTGGCATAGACGGTGTAAAGCTCGGACAGGGGCGTGCCGCCCATGCCGTTGACGATGGCGATCACCTCATCCCCGCTTTGGAAGGTGATGTCGGTCACCTCGACATCGACCCAGTCGCCCGCTTCGGCATCCCATTCGGACAGGTTCCGGGTATAGGCCTCATCCTCCAGAATGCGGTTGGCCAGAATCTCGGTCACCTCATCGGCGGATTTGATCTTGGTGCGTTCGGTGCCGGGTTCGCCATGAATGCCGATCCCGATCTCCATCTCATCCTCGGGCAGATCGAAGCTGGGCTTGCCGTTCTGCGGCGTGGTGCAGGAGGTCAGCGCCATACCCATGCTTTTGCCGTTGATATTGATCTTCTTGCAAAGCGCGGCCAGTTGGTCGAGGTCGTAGCCTTCAAGCGACGCCGCCCCGCAGACCTTTTCGGCGATCACCGTCGTGCCAAGGCCGCGCCGCCCGGCAGTGTACAGCGAATCCTTCAGCGCGACATCGTCATCGATGATGACATTGCGCACCTCGATCCCCTCGTCGCGCAGCAGATCGGCGGCCATCTGAAAATTCAGCACGTCGCCGGTATAGTTCTTGACGATCTGCAGAACGCCCTTGCCGCCATTCACCGCCTTGCAGGCCTCGACCATCTGGTCGGGCGTGGGCGAGGTGAAAACCTGCCCCGGACAGGCCGCATCCAGCATGCCCATCCCGACATAGCCACCGTGCAGCGGCTCGTGCCCCGACCCGCCGCCCGACACGATACCAACGCGGTCTTTCACCCCGCTGGATACGCAGACGAAGTTCGGATCGTGGTGCACCTCGATATAGTCATAGGCAAGCCCGAACCCCTTGAGCTGTTCAAGGATGACATCTTCGGCGTTGTTGATAAGCTTTTTCATGTCTATTTCTCCCACTCAGGTGTTTCGGTGTCGTAGGTTTTGAACACGGCGCGATAGAAGCCGCGATAGAACGCACCGGCGACCAGCGCGCCAGCGATCGATGCGACCGTGGGAATCCACCAGCCGCCACGCGGACCGGGAATGGCCATCTCGCCCCAGCCGAAGAAAAACGACATGATCCGCGGCCCAAGATCACGTGCGGGGTTCATCGCGGTCATCGAAATCGGCGCCTCATAGGCCACCAAGGCCGCCACCAGCAGACCGATGAAGAACGGCGCCAGATTGGCCGAAGGGGCCGATGTATTGTGCTGGTCGGTCAGGAACAGAACGCCAAAGACAAGGATGGCGGTGGTAAACGCCTCGGACAGGAACCATTTCGTCATCGAAACCTGCGCGAAGGCATCGGCGGTCGTGCCGATAAACGCGGGGTTCGGCGCATAGGTGCCAAAGCCCATGGCGCTCAGCTGGCTGCCCGCCTCGCCGCGCACCAGACCGGCGCCCGCCTCATAGTTCGCCAGAATACCGGAGTAGAAGAAGTAGATCGCCGCCGAGGCAAGGATCGCCCCGATGAACTGCGCGATGATATAGGGCGCCACCTTGGGCCAGGGGAACCCGGTGAACACAGCCAAAGTCAGCGTGACGGCCGGGTTGATATGCCCGCCCGAAATTTTGCCCGAGGCATAGACGCCAAAGGTCACACCAAGCGCGAACATCAACGCGACGGGCCAAAGACTCAAACCACCCGTCCAAACAGATACAGCAACAGAACCAACACCGAAAAGCACAAGGATGAATGTCCCAATGCCCTCCGCGATCATTTCTTGAAATATACCTCGTTCCATCGAATGCTCCTCTCACGCGATGTGATTTGAAAATCAGACAAAGCCACCCGGCTGCCTGATCCCGCTCCGATGCGGAGCCAGCCTAACACGTCGATTCGTAGCACGGGCAGCGTTGGAGAGGATTGATTGACATCAACGTCAAAGACTTTCCCGGTTTTTCATTGTAGCGCAGGCCGATGGGGGCCGCTGCTAGGTCGCGCACTCGTCAGTGCCCGATGTTCAGAGCGGATTTATTCTTGAGGCACGCCAAATTTTTTGCCTGATGTCATGCGGATGTCACGCGCGGGCCATAGGTCAGGATTCATTCGGATGAATGAGCCATGACACGTACAAGCTGGACCCAGATCAAAGACGAGATTGCCGATGACATCCGCTTCAGGCGGTTGGTGGCGGGCGATCAATTGCCGACCGAGCCGCAATTGGCCCAGCGATTTTCGGCTGGCCGACATTCGGTGCGCAAAGCGCTGGAGGCGCTGGCGCGAGAAGGCAAGGTAAGCATCGAACAGGGCCGCGGCACCTTTGTCGAAGCGGCACCCCGTTTGACCTATCAGGTTGGCAAGCGCACGCGTTTGCGGCGCAACCTGATCCCGCAGGGCGTGACCGTTTCCAGCGAATTGATATCGGCGGCGCGGGTGACCGCACCTTTGCGTGTCTCCAAGGCGCTGCTTCTGGACCCCGACGCCCCGGTGCTTGAGAGCCGACGGATCACATTGGCCAATGATCTGCCGGTGGCGTTTGGCACGATGTATCATTGCGCCGAGCGGTTTCCCGAATTTGTGGAGCGGCGCGATGTGCTTGGTTCGACGACCGAGGCCTATCGCTCTTACGGGATCGAGGATTACCTGCGCCAGCAGACCACGATCCATTCCCGTTCCGCGACACAGGACGAAGCCAAGACACTCAAACAACATATCGATGTTCCGGTGCTTGTCGTGAACGCCGTTGATGCGACGCCGGACGGAACACCCATTTCCTGCAGCCGCGTGATCTGGTCTGCCGCACGGGTAACATTCACGATGGAGCAATCCGATGGCTGACACACTTGGCACGCTCGCCCGTGCAGACGCGACCCGTCTCAAGGGTTTTGCCGAGACCCTGATCGCGGATCTGGGGCAGATCGATGTGCTGCAATCGCGCACCGGGCTGGTGATGTTGCCCATGCGGGATACGGCCAAGGGCGTGGCGTTTCACATGGGCGAGGTGCTGATGAGCGAGGCCCATATTCGCAAGGGTGATCTGGACGGGTACGGCATGCGCCGCGGGCATGATCTGGAGGCGTCCATGGCGATGGCGCTGGTCGATCTGGCGCTCAGCGCCGGTGTGCAGGTCGAAAACTGCACGGCTTTTTGTGCCGATGAGGCCAAGCTGCTGGCCGAACAGGATGCGGACACCCTGCGCCGGATCGAAGCCACGCGCGTGAACATGGAGACATTCTGATGAGTGCCATGCCGCAACCGAACATGTCCGAAGCACGGGCGAATGCCACCTTTGACGCGCTTCTTTGGACGCTCAGCCGACCCGGCCTGCCGCGCAGCTTGCCCGAGCCCGGCGAAGCCCCGATCATCGAGGCGTTGCTTGACCGCGAGTGCCGGGTGCATGCCGCCGAGCCGACGCTTATTCCGGCCATCATGCGAACCGGCGCTGAAATTGCCGAGATCGACCGGGCCGATCATGTTTTCCTTGGTGCGATGACAGCGGCGGCTGATCTGGCGCATTTGGCCCTGGGCAGCGACCTTTACCCGGATGACGGGGCAACGGTGGTGGTCCGCGCCCGGTTTGGCGACGGCCAGCGGTTGCGCCTGACCGGACCGGGCGTTGACGGGATGCTCACGTTGGATGTGGGCGGCTTGCCCGAAGGGTTCTGGCAAGCCCGCGCCGAACGCATGCGATACCCGATGGGGTTCGACCTTTTTCTGATCGAGGCTGACCGGGTCGTCGGCATTCCGCGTTCGACCCAGGTGGAGGTGCTCTGATGGCCTATGTCGCAACCCGTGGCGGTGAACGCGCGATCGAGCAGTCAGAGCGGCTGTTCCGGTCCGAGATGGGGGCGATTGACGGTGCCCGCGTTCAGCAGGTCAAGGAAAGCCTGCCCTATCTGGTCGACCGGGTCATGGGCGAGGCCTCGCTTTATGACGAATATCTCGCAGCGCTGGCGCTGGCCCAGACGGGGGGCGAGCTGTACGAGGCGGTTCTGCTGCTTCGCGCGTGGCGGACGACCCAGCCCCGGCTTTGCGTCGCGGCCCCGGTCGAGCAGGACCGGCTTTTCACCCATCGCCGCATCTCGGCGGCGTTCAAGGATATTCCCGGCGGACAGGTTCTTGGCCCGACGCTGGATTACGCGCATAGGATCCTTGCGACCGAGGTGTTGCAGGGGGAAACCTATGAACCCGCCGCGGTCGATCCGGCAGAAACCCCAACGCCCGCCTATCACCCCGGCGTCAGCGCGTGGCAGGCCGAGAACGACCTTGTGGACCTGCCCGAACCCGATGCGGTCCTGGGGAATGACATCCCCGACCTGACCCGCGAACCGCTGCTGTTCCCGTCAAAACGTGCGCATACTCTGCAAAGCCTCGCACGTGCCGAAACCGGTGGTGTTCTGGCCTTGGGATATGCCGCTATGCGCGGCTATGGCCAGGCGCATCCGACAGTGAATGAGCTGCGGTTGGCCGAGGCCGAGATCGAAGTGAAACACCCGGACGGGCGCAGTTTTTCGGCCGGGCGCGTCAAGGTCAGTCAGGCGGAAGTCGTCGACAAGAAGGGCGAAAAGCTTGGCCTTGGCTATGCGGCGACCTTTGGCTGGAACGAGGTCAAATGCATCGCCGCCGCCACGCTGGACCTGAACAGCCCGGGCGCGGAAAAAGGATCGCCCACCGAAGAGGAATTCTTCCTCTATCACACCGAGGGCGTCGAAAGCTCTGGCTTCTGTATCCACTTCAAGCTGCCGCATTACGTGACCTTCCAGTCCTCGCTTGATGCGATGCGGGATGCCAGGGCCAAGAAAGCGGCAAAGCCGAAACCCAATGTGACGGAGCCGGCGGAATGACGCTGAAGACCCTGACCAAACCCTGGGAGGCCATGAGCTATGGCTTCCTCGATGGCTCGGCCAAACGCGAGATGCGGCGCAAGATGCTTAAATCCGTGGCCGTGCCCGGCTGTCAGATGCCCTATGCCAGCCGCGAAGTGCCCATGGCGCGCGGCTGGGGCACCGGCGGATTGCAGGTGTCGCTGACACTGGTGAACCCCGAAACACGGGTGAAGGTGATTGATCAGGGTGCCGACGACAGCGTGAACGCGGCCTCGATCCGGCGTTTCATCGCGCGGGTTGCCGGGACACCGACGACGATGGACACGTTGAAGGCCGACCTGATCCAGTCGCGCCACCGCATTCCCGAAGAGGTCCTGAGCGAGGACCAGATCCTTGTCCTTCAGGTCCCGAACCCCGAACCGCTGCGCCCGGTGCAGCCCAACATGTCCATCGCGCGCCAGATGCACGCGGATGCGGATTACGGGCGCATGTGGCTGCAGCTCTATGAACAGATCGTGCGTTCGGGCCGGGTGATGCAGGGGGCAAGCTATCCCTCGCTGGTGAATGGCCGCCATGTGATGACGCCGTCACCGATCCCGCGCTGGGACGTGCCCAAGCTGCATATGGCCAAGCACCTTACCATCCTGTCCGCCGGGCGGGAAAAGCGGATTTATGCGGTGCCGCCCTTTACGCGGGTGGAGCCGCTGGTGTTCTCGGACGTGCCTTACAAGGTCGAGGATCACGCCAAGCTGACCTGCCACCGTTCTGGCGCCACGGGGTTCTTCATGAACGAAATCCCGCAGGATGACGGCAGCTCAACCCACGAGGTGTCCGATAGCGAATGGGGCGTGAAAGCCATCCGGGTGCGGGATGGGGAAAAGGTCGCGCTGGGCGAGACATGGTACAAGGACGGGGAGATGCCGCAATGACCCTGACATTGGATGCCCCCCGGATCTTTCAGACAAAGCCACTGTTGTCGGTCGACAATGTCTCGAAATCCTACGGCGCGGTTCACGCGCTGCGCGACGTGTCGGCGATTGCCTATCCGGGCGAGGTTCTGGGCATTGTCGGGGAAAGCGGATCGGGCAAATCCACGCTTCTGCGGATGATGAACCTGGAAGAGATACCGGACAAGGGGCGGTACACGCTGGACCTGCCGGATGTGTCGGGCAACCTGTTTGATCTGGACCGTTTCGCGCGCCGGATGCTGTGCGCAACGCGGATCGGCATCGTCTATCAGAACCCGCATCTGGGCCTTCTGATGAAACATTCATCGTCCGGTAATGTCGCCGAGCGGCTTCTGGTGGCGGGCGAGCGCAGCTTTGCCACGCTGCGCGCAAAGGCGACCACCGCGCTTGAGGCATCGGAATTCCCGCTGGAACGGCTGGACGCGCCGCCGATCGAGCTTTCGGGCGGCATGCAACAGCGGGTGCAACTGGCCAAGGCCATCGCGCTGGAGCCTGCGCTTTTGTTGCTGGATGAACCGACGACCGGGCTTGATGTGTCGGTGCAGGCCTTGGTCCTCGACACGCTGAAACGTCTGCAGCAGGACCGGCAGATCACAATGGTCATCGTCAGTCATGACCTTGGTGTCATACGCACGTTGGCGGATCGTGTGATGGTGATGCGGCGGGGCGAAGTGGTCGAGGCCGGGCTGGCCGATCAAATCTTTCAGGACCCGCAACACGCCTATACGCAACAATTGGTGCATGCAAAACTATGACCGCCGTTCTGGAAATCGAAGGGCTGACCAAAGCCTTCACGCTGCATCATCTGGGCAACCGGATCGGGGCATTTTCCGATATCACCTTTTCCGTGGATGCGGGCGAGTTCGTGCTGCTCAAGGGCGCGAACGGTGCCGGGAAATCCACCCTTTTGCGCACGCTTTACCGGTCTTACCTGCCGCAGGCGGGACAGGTGCGGTTCCAATCGGCCCACGGAGAGATCGACCTTGCCCGCGCCGCCGAAGTGGATATCGCCCATCTGCGCCGGACCGAGATCGGCTTTGTCACCCAGTTCCTGACCGCCCGCCCGCGTGTCAGCGCCGAAGCCATCGTGGCCGAACCGCTGCGCCTGTCGGGGGTCGCCCCCGAAAGGGCTTTGGAACAGGCGCGTGAGGCACTGGAACTGTTCGGGGTGAAACCCGATCTGTGGCAGGCCTATCCGACGACCTTTTCCGGCGGCGAGCAGCAGAAGGTGAACCTTGCCCGCGCGCTGATCCTGCCGCAGAAACTGCTGTTGCTGGATGAACCCACGGCCTCGCTGGATGCAAAGGCCCGTGCGGCGCTGGTGACGCGTCTGGCCGAATTGAAATCAGGCGGGGCCGCCATGATCGGCGTGTTCCACCATCCGGGCGACGTCGAACACCTGATCGACCGGATTGTCGACCTGACCCCGGATCATTTTGTCGAAAAGGATCACACGGATGTGGCTGTCTGACCTGTCTCTTGTCTTGCCCGACCGGGTTGTTCCGAATGGCGCGCTGCGCATCGAAAACGGAGTGATCGTCGAAATCTCGGAAACGGCGATGGGGGGACAGGGTGCCGGTCTGACGGCCTTTCCCGGCTTTATCGACATGCATGGCGACATGATCGAGCAAGAGATCGAACCGCGCGTTCAGGTCGATTTCCCGGTGGATGTGGCGTTGAACGCGCTGGACGCCCGGCTGGCTGCCGCAGGGGTGACCACCGCCTATGCCGCCGTGTCCTTTTCCAAGGGTGTGCGCAACGGAGAGCAGCGGTCGTTTGACCATACAAGCGCGGTGATCCGGGCGCTGAAATCCGCCAAGGCCCGCGCCCGCGTCGATCACCGCATCCATGCGCGCTTTGACATTACCTTCACCGATGCCATCGCGGCGCTTGAGGGGCTTCTGAGCGATGGCATGGTCGATCTGGTTTCGGTCATGGATCATACACCGGGGCAAGGGCAGTACCGCAATCTCGAACGCCATATCGAGCTGCGCGCGGCGCATAACAATATCTCGATCGAAGAAGCCCGCGCCATGGTGCAGGCCCGGATCGACAATGCCACGCCGGGCGAAGAAATCCTGCACAACCTGCAATTTGTGTCGCAGCTGTGCCGCAAGGCCGGGGTGGCCCTGGCCAGCCATGATGACGACACCGCCGACAAGGGTCACCTGATGGCCGATCTGGGCGCGGTGATCAGCGAATTCCCGGTGTCCCTGGAAGCCGCACAGGCGGTTTCGGCGCGCGGGTTGATGACGGCCATGGGCGCGCCCAATGCGATGCGCGGGCAAAGCTATTCCGGCAACCTGTCGGCACGCGACGCACATGCGGCCGGGCTTTTGCATATTCTTGCGGCGGATTATCATCCGGCCGCGATCCTTCCGGCAATCCGCAGCCTTGCCAAGACCGATCCGGCCGGGCTGGCCGGCGCAACCCGGCTGGCCTCGGCCAATCCGGCACGCGCGCTTGGTTTGACCGATCGCGGCGAAATCGCGGTTGGCAAACGCGCGGATCTGGCACTTGTCGATGATCATGACCGGGTCGTGGCCACATTGCGCGGCGGCGAGGTGATCTATTCCAATGGAATCGCCGGTGTTCATATGGGCCAATCCATCGCGGCGGCCTGATTTATCCGAACTGTTACATATCGGTTAATCAGAAGTCACACGTTCGCCCGAAGCTGCACTTGAAATTCATTCGAATGAATCATCGAGAGCTGCCATGCCTGCGACACTTACCCTATCCAACGTCTCCAAACTCTTTGCCGAGACCACGGCGGTCGACAATGTCTCGCTTGACATTGCGCCCGGCCAGTTTGTCGGGGTGATCGGACGCTCCGGTGCCGGCAAATCCACCATGCTCCGCCTCGTCAATCGCCTTATCGACCCCACTTCGGGGTCGATTTCATTTGACGGGGTGGAAATCACGTCACTGCGTGGCAAGGCCCTTCGCGACTGGCGTCGGGACTGCGCGATGATCTTTCAGCAGTTCAACCTTGTGGAACGTCTGGATGTCCTGACCAACGTGCTGATCGGGCGGCTGGCGGAACATGGGTTCCTCAGCTCCATGGCGATGCACTTCACCGATGAAGAACGCACCATGGCGCTGCAGGCGCTGGACCGGCTGGACCTTGTGCCGCAAGCGTTGCAACGCGCGGGCACCCTGTCCGGCGGGCAGCAACAGCGCGTGGCGATTGCCAAGGCGCTGGTGCAGCGCCCCAAGATCATGCTGGCGGATGAACCCATCGCCTCGCTTGATCCGGCCAATGCGACATTGGTCATGGATGGGCTGAAACAGATCAATCGCGAAGACGGGCTGACCGTTCTGATCAACCTGCACACGCTGGACACCGCGCGCGCCTATTGTGACCGGATCATCGCGATGCGGTCGGGCCGGGTCTTTTTTGACGGCACCGCAGCACAGCTGACCGATGATGTCGTGCGCGACATTTACGGCACCGAGGGCCTTCGCGAGTTCAACGAAGCCGTGACATCGACGCAAAACGTCGCGGTTTCGGCCTGAAAGATCACCACCAAGCCAAACCAACCTAGGGGACACCACCATGAAACTTCTGGCTACTACCGCTCTGGTCGCTCTGACCGCAACGGCTGCTGTCGCGGCTGACTGGAAAGAAGACTACGCAGTCATCAAGTTCGGCATTCTGTCGGGCGAAAACGAAAAGGACCGCATCGCGCGTTACACCCCGTTCGAGAAATATCTCGAAAGAGAGCTGGGCGTTGAGGTCGAAATCTTCACCGCGGGCAACTATGACGGCGTGATCCAGGCCGTCGCCGCCGACCAGATCGAATTCGCCTTCTTCGGCTCGTCCTCTTATGCCGCCGCCTATACCGGCACCGACGGCAAGGTCGAACCGCTGATTTCGCGCCTGCGCAAAGATGGTTCCACCGGCTATTATTCGGTTGTCGTGACCCGTTGCGAAGACGGCTATAAGGACATCGCCGATCTTGAAGGCAAGGTTATGGCCTTTGCCGATCCCGACAGCACCTCGGGCTATGCTGTTCCCTATTTCAACATCGCCAAGGAAGTTGATCCCAAGACCTTCTTCTCGGCCATCCCGTTCTCCGGCTCGCATGAAGCCGGTGTTGCCGGTGTTGTACAGGGCACATTCGACGCCGCCGCAACCTGGCAGAACAACGCAGTCGAAGGTCGCTGGCAGCGTATGGTCGACAAGGGCATGATCGAAGCGGGCGTTATCTGCCCGATCTGGCAAAGCCCCGAAATCACCTCTGGCCCGTTCACCGCGCGTAAAAACCTGCCGCAGGAATTGAAGGACGCGATGAAAGAAGCCGTCATGACCCTGCAGGACAAGGACGAAGAAGCGTTCAAGATGATGACCGGCTGGAAAGCCGAAGACCCCAACCCGCAGACCGGCTGGATCGAGGTTGATCACGAGCGCTATCAGTGGATCGTCGACATGCGCGCATGGCTGAAAAAGCAGCGCCGTTCGTAATCTGACAATTGACCCCCGGTGCATCTGTGCCGGGGGTTTTCACGTGCCGGGACCTCTTTCATGACCGCTTTTGCCGATACCCCGACCATGCCGCCGCTGGACCAGTTCGAACTGGATTATGCCGACCTGCGCCGCCGAAGCCGCATGGCCTGGCTGATTGGCAGCGTGATCTTTCTGGCGCTGTTCACCTTCTCGGCCTGGCTGGGCGATTTCTTCAAGGTGACGCAGGTCACGATGCCCGATGGCGCCCGCGAATGGCGCTGGATTATCCCGGCGGGTATCCCGCGGCTTGGTGAGTTCATCGAAAAAACGATCCCCACCCTGCGCTGGGACAGCCTTGGTGCCGATCTGGCCGAATGGTTCTGGCGCTGGAAGGTCTGGCTGAACCTGCTGGTCGAAACCATCCTGGTTGCCTTCATGGCCACGACATGCGGTGTGATTGGCGGGTTCCTTCTGTCCTTTCCAGCCGCGCGCAACCTTGCGCCCAACAAGTGGGTCCTGTGGGGCAGCCGCCGCTATCTTGAGATCGCGCGCACCGTGCCGGATCTTGTCTGGGCGCTGATCTTTGTCTTTTGCTTTTCCGTCGGGCCGATGGCGGGTGTTATGGCCATCGGCCTGCACGCCACCGGTGCGTTGGGCAAGCTTTATTCCGAAGTGAACGAAAACATCGACATGCGCCCGCTGGAAGGGGTCAAGGCCGCTGGCGGCACATGGTTCGACCAGATCCGTTACGGCGCCGTGCCGCAGGTGCTGCCGAACATCATCAGCTACACGCTTCTGCGTTTCGAGATCAATGTCCGCTCCAGTTCCATCATCGGCTATGTCGGTGCCGGTGGCCTTGGCCAGGAATTCCGCGAGGCGCTGTCGCTGCAGGAATACGCTGACCTTTCGGCGCTGTTCTTGATCATCTTCGTGACGGTCATCGTGATTGATTACGGTTCCGAAAAACTGCGCCACCGCGTCATCGGACTTGAGAAAGGGCCAAGCGCATGACCCCGACACAGGAAGACATCCACGCCGCCATGACGGCGCATCCCCGCGCGTTCCGCGATACGCCCGCCATGCGCGCCCGCAAGCTGGCGCTTTGGACCTTGTTCATCGGGCTGTTCTGCTGGTGCCTGTATGACTTCAACTTCGCGCCGGAACGCATCTGGATCGGGCTGGGCCGCTTCGGCCGTGTGCTAAGCTTCATGTTCCCCCCCTATTTCTGGAGCACATGGGCCGAATGGCTGGAGATTTTCGCCGCATTGGGCGAAACCATCGCCATGGCCTTCCTTGGCACGTTCCTTGGCGCGGTCATTGCCTTCCCGCTGTCGTTCCTGGGCGCCAAGAACATCAACCGCGTCTTCTGGCTGCGGCAGGGCACGCGGCGGGTCTATGACGTGATCCGTGCCTTCGAGACGCTGATCCTTGCCCTGATCTTCATCCGCGCCTTTGGCCTTGGTCCGCTGCCCGGCGTTCTTGCGATCGCGGTCAGCGAGATTGGCACCTTTGCCAAACTATTCTCCGAAGCGCTGGAAAACACCTCGAAGAAACCGGTCGAAGGCGTCGTCGCCTCGGGCGGGTCGCGCCTGCAATCCATTCGCTATGCGATCATGCCGCAGGTGCTGCCGGTGCATCTGTCGGTCTTGCTTTACAACTTCGAATCCAATGTCCGGTCGGGCACGATCCTTGGCATCGTCGGCGCGGGCGGCATCGGTTTCCTGCTTAGCGACCGGATCAGCACCTATCACTGGGATCAGGCCTGGACCATGATCTTCCTGATCATCGCCATGGTCTATCTGATCGACTTTCTGTCCGGCACGATCCGCGCCCGTCTGATCGGCAAGGCCGACCTGGCCAAATGAGCCGCAACGCGACTGCAAGAACGGAGATCCAGCCATGAGCGGCGCCGGTTCCAAGAAACACCTGACCGAAGCCCCGAGCATCCACCCCGAGGCCAGCGTCAGCCACTTCGAGCTTGGCAACTGGACCGAGGTTGGGCGCGCTACGATGCTCAAATCCGGCTCGATGGGGGATTGGTCCTATATCACGCAAAACTGCCACGTCGTCTGGACCACGATCGGCAAGATGTGTTCCATCGCAAATGCCACCCGGATCAATCCCGGCAACCACCCGACATGGCGCGCGGTGCAGCACCATTCGGTCTATCGCGCCGAAGCCTATGGGCTGGGCGAGGATGACCACGATTTTTTCGAATGGCGCAAAAAGGACTGGGTCACGATTGGCCATGATGTCTGGATCGGTCATGGCGTCACCGTGACGGCGGGCGTAACCATCGGCACCGGGGCCGTGGTCGGCGCGGGCGCAGTGGTGACCCGCGATGTGGCCCCCTATAGCGTGGTCGGTGGCGTTCCCGCGCGCGAAATCAAACGGCGCTTCACCAACGCCCAGGCAGATGCCCTGCAAGACATCGCCGTCTGGGACTGGACCCGCGACAAATACAAGGCCGCGCTGCCGGATATCAGGGCTTTGGACATTGATGCCTTTATCGAGAAATACCGGCCCTGAAAAATCCGCCAGACCGGATACCCCGCACAGTCATTCGGCCAGCCCCAATCCCTGAAGATAGGCAAACCCCGCAGGAATGTCGGATTTCCGACGCAGTTCCAGCACCAGATGCGGCGCGCTGTTACAGTCGGACAGGGCGCGGAAGACCTCGGGCCAGTGGATTTCGCCCTCGCCCGGGGCCCAATGCCGATCTGCATGGCCGTCGAGATCCTGAAGATGCACATGCGCCAGTTGATCGCCCGCATCGCGGACAAAGTAATCCACCGGCGGGGCGCCCGACATGCGGCGGGCAAGATGCGCGTGGCCGGTGTCGATTGACAGCGCAATCGCGTCTGATCCGAAACTGTCCACCATGGCGCGGCGATGCGCCGGGTCCACGTCAAGGATGTTCTCGATCACCAGAATGATCCCCTTGTCTTCGGCCGCGCGCACCACCGGGGTCATGATGTCATGAATCCGCGCCAGCTTACCCGCGTCATAGTCCGGCTTGGCAAGGCGGTTCCACTGATACCAGCGGTTATAGGGGGAATGCAGCACGATCTGGCGCGCACCGATGCGGTCGGCGGCCTCAACCGCCTTCAGGAACCGCGCGGTAATCAGGGGGCGAAGCTCGGGGTCCTTGTTGTCCATATCCAGCCCTTCGAACGGCCCGTGAATGCCAAGCCGCCCCCGATGGCCATCCAGCGCGGCCCTGGCCGCGGCGATGCGGTCATCAAACTCGGAGCACAGCGCCGCGTGGCTGCCGAAATCCTGCAATTCGATGTCGCGGTCCGCGTCGAACAGCCAATCGCGATGGTCGGATATTTCACTGGCTTTCAGGCAGGCGCCGATCTTAAGCGGTGTCATGGGGCAGTTTCCTTGGGTCGGGGATAAGGACATAGGTGGCAAGGGCACCGGCAAGGATCGCGGTCATGGCGGCAAAGCTCCACCAGCCGCCAAAGACCTGCGTGACCCATGCAAACGCAAAGGGGGCCGAGGAATTCACGCCCATTTGGACGAAGGATATCCACCCCAGCCGCGCGCCATAGCCCTTGTGCCCGAACAGGGCCAGGGGCAGCGTGCCGCGCGCAATGGTCTTGATCCCGTCGCCCATCCCGTAAATCGCCGCCGCCAAAAGAACGCCCGGCACGGTCACGCCAAGGATCAGAAGGGT
This sequence comes from uncultured Paracoccaceae bacterium, assembly GCA_947500775.1. Taxonomy (GTDB): domain Bacteria; phylum Pseudomonadota; class Alphaproteobacteria; order Rhodobacterales; family Rhodobacteraceae; genus CANMTD01. Next base: position 1,020,688 of record CANMTD010000001.1, on the reverse strand, counting down.
TACAAAGCCCAGCATCATCAGGCCCAGTGCCAGCGCATAGGTCACCAGCGGGTACATGTTGCGGCTGACGATCATCTCAAAGAACCGCCCCACGGTCTTGAACGGGCCGATGACCGCGCCGGCGAGTGCCGCCATTGCCGCACTGTGGCCAAGGTCCTGCACATTGGTCACCCAAAGCGTCATGACCGCCCCCATCAAGTAACCCGAAAACACGAAGGAAACGACCATCCACAGCATGCCGCGCTGGCGGGCTTTGCCGGACAGTTCGGGCCAGTCCTGATTGTTTTGCCTGTGCCCGTTGTGCAACGTGTTTCCGTCGCCACCCAGCACAAGAAAATGGATCGGCACGCAGACGACCAGATAGGCGCCCCCCAACCAGATCCACGTGGCTTCCCACCCAAGCCTGTTGAACAGGGCAAGCGTCAGCGGCCAGTAAATCGTCGACGCCACCCCGCCGAACAGCGTGATCACCGAAATGGACCGCTGCGCGGGGATGCTGAGGTCAAGGCGCGCGACGCTGGCAAAGGCCACGTTGTAAAGCACGAACATGCCCGCGCCTTCGGCCAGAAGGATCGCGGCAAACAGCCCGTTGCGCCCGGTCACCGTGCTTAGCAGCATCACGGCCAGCCCCGCGACCAAGGACCCCGTGACCATCACCCAGCGCCCGCCAAAACGGTCAACCAGCTTGCCCGCGATCGGGGACACAAGCCCGCCAAAGAACAGTCCAAGCGACAGCACGCCAAAAACTTCGGCCAATGTCAGACCCAGGTCATCCGCCATATGCGGAAGCAGCACCGCATAGGCGTACAACAGCGCGCCATAGCCCATGATCTGTGTCACGCCCAGGCCGATGGCGGGCAGGTAGTCGGGGTTGAACCCTGTGCGCCTCAACCGACGGGCATTCCGGAATAGGCCGCGCGCCCGGCAACCCATGTGCCCAGAATGGACGGCGCCTGTCCATCCGGCCAATCGGCGATCACCAGGTCCGCGCGTTTGCCCACCGAAATGGCTCCACGATCTTCAAGCCCCATCGCCTGTGCCGGTCCCCTGGACACCAAAGACCACAGGGACAGCCTGTCCGCGCGGCGCTCTGTATCAAGCTTGGCTATGGCGGCCAGCATGGCGGGATAGAAATAGTCGGATGCAAGAACGTCGCACAGACCGGCCTCGACCATATCCCCCGCCCCGAGCGAGCCGATATGACTGCCCCCGCGCGCCGCGTTGGGCGCGCCGAAGATGATCGTATCGCCGCCATCGCGCGCCGCCTGCGCCGCCTCGATCACCATCGGGAATTCGGACGTGGTGGCCCCGAGATCGCGAAACCACGAACGGGTTTCGGCGCGGGTGTCATCGTGGCTGAGCATCGGGGCATTATGTGCCCGGCCAAGCGCGGCTATCTTGGCGATATGGGATTGCACCTCGTCGCGCCGGTCCCAGACCTCGCGCAGCAGTGCAACATAGCTATCCTCGTCCAGACCCGCGCGTTTGGCCTTGCCCGCCGTGCGCTGTTTGATCCGGTCATCATCCAGCGACGCAGTGGCAAAATCCGGACTGTGCTCAAAGCTGCGATCCTGTATCGAGGTATCGAAGGAACGCATGGTCATGGAGGTGTGATCATTGAACGCAATCGACGGCGTCAGCGGCCCGCCGAGCGCCCAATCGATGGTATCGGCGGTTTCGGGATAGGCGAATGTTTCCCAGCGAAGCTGCACCCGGTTTTCGACCAGAAGTCGCGGGGCGAGCGTCTGCATCGCCTCCATCAACGCGCGCCCGCGTGACGCATCGCGCAGCCCCGGTTCCCATCCTAAAGTAATGGCATGATAGGCTGTGGCGATGCCGTTCGAGGCAAGCTGCCGGTCGGTGTCGATGACCGCGATATCAAGCGGGAAATAGGTATTCGGGCGCGGCATCACCTGCCGTTCGAACGCATCCCCATGCACGTCGATCAACGCGGGTGCAAGAATCTTGCCGCGCGCATCCACGATGTCGCCCTGCGGCGCCCCTCCGACCTCGACAATTGTGCCGTTTTCAACAGTCACAGTGGTTTCGGCGATCTCACCCGGAAGGTAGACCTGCGCGCCTTCGAAAGTGATCATCATGCCAGCTTTTCCGCGATCATGTGCCAATGCCAACTGCCGGGCCGTTCATGCGGGCGATCTTCAAGCCAAAGCAATTCGAAACCTGAAAACAGCGCCGCAAGTTCGGCAGCATTGCAATAGTAGTGCGGGTGGATTTTATCGCCTGATGCCCCGTCATGCACGAAGGCATTGCGCGAAATTTCCCGCTGGTTGCCATAGGCCACGGCATCATGGGGAAGGCGGCGTTTGGACAGCATGGTGCCCATGAAATGCCCGCCCGGTTTCAGCACGCGGCGAATTTCGGAAATCGTGTCCAGAAGCACGGCTTCGCTGCCGTGGTAAATGACGTTCCAGCTTAGCACATGGTCAAAACTCTGCGGCTCGAAAGGCAGGGCGTCCATACGGCCCAGAACGGTGGTGACACCCACCCCCGCCTTGTCGATCTGGCCAAGTCCATCCGGCGCGGCATCAAGCGCGGTGACATCAAAACCCGCCGCTTTCAGGGCAAGCGCGTGGCGGCCGACACCGGCGCCCAGATCAAGGATTTTTGCACCCGGCTCCAAAGAGGCTGCCCAGCGTTTCACGTCCTCCTCAGGGGTCAGCCATTTCGATCCGGCCTCGATCCCTTCCCACATCTGGTTCCAATGTTGATCCGCGGTGTCTGTTCTCATCGCTGTTCTCCGATGACTTTGGTCCGGGCCCAGCCCGAAAACTGCTCGATTGTGATGACGACAACGGCGATCATAAGGATCACGGTCATCGCGGTGGGATAGTCGAAAAGGTCAAAGCCCACTTTCAGCTCGATCCCGATACCGCCTGCGCCCACAAGGCCAAGGATCGTGGACGAACGCACGGCCTTTTCCAGCGCAAAAAGCGAGGTTGAGATGAAGGCAGGCATTGCGGCGGGGATGGTCGCACAGGCCACCACGTCCAGTTTGCGGGCCCCCGTTGCGGTCAGGCTTTCCGCCGGGCCGGTATCGGCCGCTTCCATGTCGTCGGCATAGAAACGGCCGCAAAATCCGATCGTGTCGATGGCAATCGCAAGCATTCCGGCAAAGGGGCCAAGCCCAACCGCCACGACAAAAACCAGGGCCCAGGCAATGTCAGGCACGGCGCGGATAAAGCCCAGCGTGGTCCGTACGATCTGATTGACCCAATTGCCTGCGATCAGGCCCCGGGCCGCGACAAGCGCGATGGGAACCGACAGGATGACCCCGATCACCGCACCCGCAAACGCGATTTGCAGCGTTTCAAGCATTTTCCAGCCCAGCCGTGCCAAGACCTTGGGTTCAAGGTTCGGCGGGAAAGCGCGGTCGATGAAATCGGCAAAACGGGGGGGCGAAGAGATCACCTTGTCCACCGAAAACCCGGCCCCGGCAAAGGACCACAGGATGATCACGATGGCCCCTGCGTACCCCAGAAAGGCCAGCGCCGAAGGCCGTTCGAACCGGGCGGGCGAAGTCATGTCAGTCATAAAGGCCCCGCAGTTGTTTCGCATTCAAACTGTCCGCGCGCGCGTCGAGCCCCAACTTGCCACCGGCAAGCCCCAGCACCCGGTCGCCATATTGCAGCGCATGGTCGATGTTGTGAGAGATAAAGATCACTGTCACTCCTTCCCGGCGCGCGAGTGAGAAGAAAAGCTCCATGACATCTTCACCCGCGGCAGGATCAAGCGACGCGGTGGGTTCGTCGGCGATCAGGATTTTCGGATGCCCGATAAGGGCGCGGGCAATGGCGACGCGCTGGGATTGGCCACCCGAAAGACGATCAGCGCGGCGGCTGGCAAGGTGCGCAAGACCGACCTTGTCCAGCGCCGCCATGGCCGCATCGCGCGATGCGGCGGGTGCGAAGGTCTGGCTCCAGTGGCGCAGGCCCGGTCGCTGGCCCAAAAGCCCCTGTACGACATTGGACAAAACCGACAGCCGCGGAACCAGATTGTGCTTTTGCGACACCAGCCCCATTTGGGACCGCGTGGCGCGCAAGGCCGCCGGACGTGCATTCACAATATCCGTTTCAAGGACATCGACGGACCCGCTGTCCGCCGGGATCAGACCCATCAGGCATCGCAACAGGGTGGATTTTCCCGTGCCGTTGGCGCCGACAATCGCCACCGCTTCACCCCGTGGCAGGCCAAAGGACACATCCTGGAAAATCGGCGTGTCGGCAAAACTTTTGCAAAGCCCGGCCACGCGGATGTCCACGGGCAAAACCGGGGCGGATATGACCGCCCCGGTTTTGACAGGCGACGGCGTCGCCCGTGTTTTGATCAAGCTGTCACTCACCGATGAAGCGATCGAACTGCGGGTACCCTGCATTCGAATACATCGAACGGACGTAGTCGTAGGCACTGTCTTCGATTTCAACCAGGTCCATGCCGATATATTTGTCATTTTCTTCGTGGGCGGTGATGCCCGCGATGATGCTGTCCTTGTTCTCGATGATGGCGGCCTGAACGACTTTGGCCTGCTCCGCCGGCACATGCACGCCAACCATGATCATGTCGTTGGGCAGGTCGCCGGAACGCGCGATCATCTTGAAGAAACCGTAAGGCAGTTCGGTTTCCTTGTTGCGCACGCGCAGCCAGGAACCCGCGTTCGAGCCGATCGCGTCCACGTCACCGTTCTTCAGCGCCTCGTGGGCGATGTTGCGGGAGGTGTGGGTCTTTTCGATGTCGTTGACCGGGTCAAGCCCGTAATCCGCCAGAACCTGCATCGGGCAAAGCATGTTCGAGGTCGAACCGATATCGCCAAACGCGACTTTCCTGCCTTTGAGGTCCGCAACGGTGTTGATGCCGCTGTCGGCGCGCACAACGATGGCGCAGTGATAGTCCGGGCGACCCAGACCGATGATCGGCGTGGCGTTGGTCAGCTTGTTGATGACAACGTATTCCGCCGGGCCCGACACGACGAAATCAACGGTTTTGCCACGAAGGGCTTCGGCAGCCGCGGTGCGGGAATTGACGGCAAAGAACTCAAAGCTATCGCCGGTTGCCGCTTCCAGAGCGTCCTTGAACGGACCCCACTCCAGCTGAAGGCGTTCCATGCCTTCAACATCGGTCACGGCCAGTTTCCATGTTTCTGCCTGTGCTGCCACGGCAGCGGTGATTGCCAGCGCAGCGCCGGCAAGAATCGAACGGAATTTCATGTGTGTCCCCCATGTAAAATTCATTCGAATGATTGACGGCTAAGGATTCGGGAACATGACGAAACCATGAAGTTATTATTTCAAATCTTGTGGTACCTTGATCCGTGCAGTTTAGGTTGGGCCTATTCCCCCGTCATCAACTCCGCCTCCCGTGGGTTTGAGGTTCCGAATCTTGATATCACTCAGGGGCATTCTGGGGGTACGCTGTCAGATCAAGAAAGACAGCGCTGGACAAACGGCATCAACAATATCCTTATAAAAAAAGATAATTTGGATGTTATCGGACTTCTTTAAATTGGAAAATGGTGCCCCCACACGGACTCGAACCGCGGACCTACTGATTACAAATCAGTTGCTCTACCAGCTGAGCTATAGGGGCACGTCGCGCTAATTAACCGTCTCTGCGGGGAGGCGCAAGAGGGGTTTTTACGTGCGGCGGCTGGCGCGTGCCAGCAACAGAACCGCGACCAAACCCACCGCGATCACCAGCAGGGCCGCCGGGGCCGCATCGCCGATATTTTCCAGGGACGCCTTTTCATAGACCCGCGTCGCCAACGTGTTGAAATTGAACGGGCGCAGCAGCAATGTCGCGGGCAATTCCTTGACGCAATCGACAAAGACCAGCAACAGCGCGGTGCCCACCGATCCGCGGATCAGCGGCAGGTAAACCGCGCGCAATGTGCCCCCCGCCGTGCGCCCCAGCGATCGTGCCGCCATCGGCAGGCTGGGCGCGATCCGGCCCATCGCCGAATCCGTCGCCCCCTGCGCAATTGCAAAAAACCGCACCCCGTAGGAATAGATGATGGCAAAGGCCGAGCCGGTCATCACCAGCCCCAGATTGACACCCCAAAGCTGTTCGGCGGCATCCGCGATCACGTGGTCCGCCGCCGCCATCGGGATCAGCAACCCGACCCCCAGCACCGCGCCGGGTGCGGCATAGCCGATGGTGGTCAGCGGCAGCAACAGCTTGGGCAGGTCCCTGCCCGTCAGCCGTACAGCATAGACCAGAAACAGCGCCGCCATGACCGTTGCGATGGCCGCCAACCCGCCAACGATCAGCGTGTTGACCAGCGCCCGCAACAGCCCCGGATCGACCCAGCCGCCGCCTGAATGCAACGCATGGCCGGTGATCACCGCCGTCGGCAGGACAAATCCGAACCCGAACGGCAACAGGCAGACCCCGGTGGCCAGCCACCCCTGCGCCCCGCTCAGCCGGATCGGCACCACGGGCCGGATCTGGCGCCCCATGCTGTGAAACCGCAGCTTTCGGCGTCCGGCCTTTTCCAGCGCCATCAGCGCCAGGATCAGGACCAGGATCACGGTGGCAATCTGCGCCGCGCCACCCGCATTGCCGCTTTCCAGCCAGACGGTGAAAATCCCGGTTGTCAGGGTCTGCACGGCAAAAAACTCGACCACTCCGAAATCATTGACGGTTTCCATCATCACGATCGCGGTGCCTGCCGCAATCGCGGGCCGTGCCAATGGCAGGCCCACCCGCCAGAACCGACCGAACGGCCCCGCCCCCAGGGCGCGCGCCACCTCGTAAACTCCGCCCGATTGTTCGCGGAATGCCGCCCGCGACAGCAGATAGACATAAGGGTACAGCGCCGCCGACAGCACCAGCACCGCCGCCCCGCGCGACCGGATCTCGGGGAACCAGTAATCGCGGGCGTTTTGCCAGCCGAACAGTTCGCGCATCCCGGTCTGCACCGGGCCCGCGTATTCCAGAAAATCGACCAGCGCATAGGCGCCGACATAGGCCGGGATCGCCAGCGGCAGCAGCAGCAACCACTCCAGCAGCCGCGACAGCGGGAACCGGTACATCGTGGTCAGCCAGGCCGCGCCGGTTCCGATTGCCGCCGACAGCACCGCCACCGCCACCATCAGAACCCCGGTGTTCATCAGATAGCGCGGCAGCGTCGTGCGGATCAGATGCGGCCAGATGTTTTCCGACGGGTTGAACGCCAGCCACAGAACCGAAGCCAGCGGCATCAACACCAAAGCGGCAATCAGCACCGCCCCGACCGACCAGAAATCCAGCCCGATCCGGCGCAATCCTGCGGCTTTTACTTGAGTGTTTTGCTCGGCCATGAGCCGCTCCTACCTGAAAGGCATTTTACTGTCCAGAAAAGGTCGTGTAATCAAGGCAAAACAATCCCACGCCGGGTCAGGAGTTTCATGCAGGTCGTTTATCACCTAGGTGCCCATTGCACGGATGAAGACCGGCTGTTGAAATGCCTGTTGAAAAACAAGGGCGATCTGGCCGAACAGGGCATTGTCGTCGCCGGCCCGGGCCGGTATCGCACCCTGCTGCGCGAGGCGCTGCTGCAACTTCGCGGGAAACCCGCCCCGCAGGACATGCAGGACATGATCCTGGACGCGGTGCTGGACACCGATGGCGCCGACCGTTTGGTGTTTTCAAATGCCTCGTTCATCAGCGGCCCGGCCAATGTGCTGGATCAGCACATGATCTATTCCAAGGCTGGCGAGAAAACCGATTGGCTGACCAAGGTTTTTCCGGACCATGGCTGCGAATTTCATCTGGCCCTGTGCAACCCGGCCCTGTTCATCCCCCAGCTGTTCGTTCTGAGCAAGGAAAAGGATTTCAACGGCTTTCTGGCGGGGGTGAACCCGATGACCCTGCGCTGGTCCGACACGGTCCACCGCATCCGCGCGGCCAACCCCAACAGCAAGCTGACCGTCTGGTGCAACGAAGATACGCCGCTGATCTGGCCCGAGGTTCTGGCCGCGATCTCGGGGCACGCCGCGGGCATGCAGCTTAAGGGCACCTATGATTTTCTGGCCTCGCTGATGACCGCACGCGGGATCACCCGGATGGGCCGCTATCTGGCCAGCCACCCGCCCCAGACCGATGCCCAGCGGCGGCGCGTCATCGCGGCCTTCATGGATAAATTCGCAATCCCCGAAGCCCTAGAGGAAGAGCTGGACCAGCCCGGCTGGACCGCCGAGGTGATCGACCAGCTGACCGCGCTTTACGACGAAGACACCCGCCGGATCGAACAGATGGAGGGCGTGACCTTTATCACGCCCTGATCTGATCCGGCGCGGGTCAGACCATGCCCAGCGCTTCCTTGTACATTTCCAACACGGCCTCTTCTTCGGCGATGTCGTCCTTGTCGCGCTTGCGCAGGGCCACGACCTTGCGGATCACCTTGGTGTCATAGCCGCGCCCCTTGGCCTCGGCCATCACCTCTTTCTGCTGTTCGGCGATGTCTTTCTTTTCGGCGTCCAGCCGTTCGATCCGCTCAATGAACTGGCGCAGTTCGTCGGCGGTTACGCGATAGCTGGCATCGGTTACACTGTCGTTCATGTCTGCCTCTTGGGTTTCCTGCTGGTCCTTCGGATACCCTTGGTCCGCGCCGGTCGCAAGCCCCGCCCTTGCACAGCGGCCGCCAATCGCTTAGGCGCAGGGGCGATTGAAGATGGAGCAGGACATGGATTGGCTGATCTGGGCAGGCGCCCTTGTATCGCTGTTGGGACTGGCGGGGCTGGTCTATTGCATCGTTGTCGCGGTGCGCGCCAAACGGGCGGGCCTGCCGGATGACGAAATGCGCGCCCGTCTGAAATCGGTCGTGACGCTGAATATGGCGGCGCTGTTCGTGTCGGCGCTGGGGCTGATGATCGTGATCGTCGGGATATTCCTAAGCTGATTGCCCGCCTTAGTTCAGATCGGCAAAGTGCTGGCCGTTCTTGATCAGCTCGGCAAACAGTGGCGACGGCGACCAGAAATCGGGGTCTTCGTCGGTCAGCGCGGTCAGCGTGTTCTGCACCTTCAGCAACCCCGCCTGATCGGCGGCCATCATCGGCCCGCCGCGCCAGCGCGGGAACCCCGCGCCATGCACCATCGCCACGTCGATATCCGATGGGCGCAGCGCACTGCCCGCCTCGATCATCTGCGCACCGGCATTGGCCATGGCAGCCGTGCAGCGCTGAACGATCTCTGCGGCGGTAAAGGCGCGCGGTGTGATCTCATGCTCGCGGCGCAATTCCTCCAGCACCAGCAAAGTATCTTCATCCTCATGTGCGGCGCCCCCTTTGGGGTCATAGCTGTAATAGCCGCGCCCCGTCGCTTCGCCGGGCCAGCCCAGCGCGATCAAGGCTTCGCCCAGAACACCCGCTCCGGTGCCTGCGTATTCCAACCCTTCGCGGTCAACCCGCCGGTATGGCCCCAGCGCAAAGCCATAGTCGACCAGCGCCGCATCCACCTGATAGGGTGTCGCCCCTTCGACCAGCATGAAATCCGCCGCATGCAAACAGGCCGCCGACACCCGGTCGGCCAAGCTGCGCCGTCCGCCGGATTGCCGCACAGCGACACGCCCAAGGTGTTTCAACAGCTTGAAGGTACTGGCCACGGTCGCGGCGCTGCTGGCAGGGCCCACCACCACTTCGAACAGCCGCTGCAAATGCGGATCGCCCGCCACCCGCAACCCGACGATCTGTCCCGGAGTGTCACACCCCACGACCAAAGGCCCGATCGCCTGCCCGGGCGCAATGATGCCAAGCGGCGTTTCAGCCGGCAGCGCATTGGCAACCGGGATCAGGGCGGTGCGCGCCGCCCGCGCGTCATGTGGCAACGGCGCGATAACATAATCCGCCTGCATCAGGGCCGACAGGCCGATGCCACCCGACAGCCGTGCCATCCGTTCGGCCTGTTTCGCCGCAGGCAGGCGCAACTGCGCCATCAACTGCATATATATCTGCTGAACATGGTCGCGTGTCTCGGTCAGCCCCGCCTCGCTGGGGGCGGCCAGAATGACGGACAGGCCGCCATCCAGACAGGCCACGGCCAGGCTGGCCGCCAATTCGCCACCGCCCGCAATGGCGACACGCTCGTTCCCTTGGCCTTCCGCCGTGGCCGTTTCGGGCACCTGCGCGGCGCGGCGTTCGGCAAAAAACAGATGGCGCAGCGCCTGAGACTGTTCCGATTGCAGGCAATCCTCGAATGCCGACGCTTCGAACGCCAAGCCGCCATCGAAGGGCAACAGTTGGGCCACCTCGACACATTCGATGATCTTCATTGGCGCGGGTGCCGGGCTGTGCAGGTGCCGGGCGCGATGTTCGGCCACCGCCGCCTGAAAACCCTGTGGGTCCCGCAGCCCGTCGGTGCAATCGCGCGCGCGGCGCGGCCCCGCGCCAGACGCCAACAGATCCTGAGCATAGGCAAAGGCCGCAGGCCGCAGCCGCCCGTCGGCCACCCGTTCCACCAGCCCGAGCCGCGAAGCTTCGGCGGCGTCGATCGGCCGGCCGATCAGCATCATCTCCAGCGCTGCCGCCGCGCCCACCAGCCGGGGCAGCCGCTGTGTGCCGCCCGCACCGGGCAGCAATCCCAACGTCACCTCGGGCAGACCGACCAGAGCATCCGGGGCCGCGATCCGGTAATGCGCCGCCAATGCCAGTTCCAACCCGCCGCCCAGGGCGGTGCCGTGGATGGCCGCAATCACCGGTTTTTCGCAGTCTTCGATGCGGGTGCAGACGTCGGACAGGCTGGGCGCGCGCGCTGTGGCGCCAAATTCCTTGATATCGGCCCCGGCAGGAAAGGTGCGGCCTTCGGCCAGCAGAACGATGGCCCGGACCTCATCATCCGCCGCGGCCAGATCAAAGGCTTCGATCAACCCCGCCCGCACCGAATGGCCAAGCGCGTTGACCGGGGGGTTGCGGATCGCGATTCTGGCGATACCGCCTTCTTGGACGCTCAGCTCGACAAGACCAGCCATCTTGCACCTCTTCTCACCGATCGCGCACTGACACCCGATGCGCCGCGCGCTTGTTGATCTTGGTTCCCATACGGTGCCCGGAACAGGCAGATACCCCCGGACCTGCAATAGACCTGTTCAGGCCGTCACCGATGGCACCATTTGTATAAGGCGATGCACGAATAGCAATGGGTTGATTGCCCGCGCAATCCCATAAGAGGTCGGTATTTGGCTGTTTTGGGGGCTAGACCGGCATGTTGTCGTACATGTCGTCGGCTTCATCCTGTTCCAGCTGATCTTCCAGCCGCAGGATATCGTCCGGCACCGGCAATCCCAACGCGCGCAACTCGGATATCTTGGCGCGCAGTTCCTCTTGCAACAGGTGGCGATCATCGGGGCGCTTTTCGATCTCTTCCAGCATCAGATAAATCGCCGCTTTCATTTCCTCAAAGGCCATGTCGTCTCCCATATCTTGGCGGTCCCGGTCAGGGTGGGACCCGTTATGATCTGTTCTTACGGTTACTGGGCGCAATGTCTGCAAAACGGGGTCGCAGGCAGTACATCCAGCCGGTCTTGGGCAATCTCATCGCCGCATTTTACACAAAAACCGTAACTGCCGTCAGCGATACGGCCCAACGCGGCGCGAATCTGCTCAATCTCGGCCAGACCCGAGGTTCCGATGCCCTCCAGCACCTCATCCTCTTCGCGCTCAACGGCAAGCTCTTCCCAGTCTTTCGCCTGATGCGAGTCCAATTCATCATCAATGGCGTGCAACTTCACGTCAAGCTCGGACAGGCGTTTATTCAACTGCGCCTCGCGTTGGGTCAAAGAAATCATTTCGCGCGCACTCCTCTTTTCTTTATGGCTCCAAATCTTACGCCACATTGCCCGCCATACGCTTTGATGCACGTCAATTTCGAAACCGCGCAGTCTGAAACCGAATAGCCCCTTGCAGTTCGCGGGAGGCTGCGGTTTGGTAACGGTTGGTTCAAGGAGTTCGCATCACATGGATATTCGCCGACTGACGGATCTGTTTTCCGCCGCGCCCCAAATCACACCCGCCGATATGCCCGCCGTGGCCGAGGCCGGGTTTCGCGCGGTGATCTGCAACCGCCCCGATGGCGAAGTCACCCCCGATCTGCAAACCCAGGCGATGGCCGAGGCCGCCAAAGCCGCCGGGCTGGCCTTTCACATCATCCCGGTCGGACACGACGGGCTGCGCCCCGAAATGCTGACCGAAACGGCAGAGGTACTGGATGGCTCCGCAGGGCCGGTTCTGGCCTATTGCCGGTCCGGCACCCGGTCGACCCATGTCTGGGCGCTGACCATGGCCGGGCGCATGCCCACCGATGATATCATCAAGGCCGCCGCCGAGGCCGGCTATGACATCGCGGCGATGCGCCCCCATCTGGAGGCGCTGGCCAGCAAGGGCTGATCACCTGTCCGTCAGCAGCGGCGGCAGATCAGCCCCCTGCAGATTGATCCTGATCGCCTTGTCCCCGCGCGCCTGTCCCAGCCGCCCGGTGGCCAGAACCACCCGGTTCGCGCCCTCCAGCTGAACCCCGTCCAGCGTGTGGCGCGGCAGGGGCAGCATATCGCCCGGTTTCCAATCCGACACCGCCGCCAGTGGCAGGGTCAGGCGCGCAAAGACCGCATCGACCGGCATTTCTGCCCCCATCACCGTGTTGCGCAGGGCTGCCGACCATCCGGTCTTGCCCAAAGCCCCTTCGGCGTCGGGGCCGCCGGTTTCGGGCAGCGCCAGAAAGAAATCGCCCTGACGCACGCCCGCGCCCATGTCCAGCGTCGCCTCGAACCCGTTATAGCCCAGATCCCCCAGCGCAAAGCGCAACAGCCGCGGGTCCAGAACGGTGGTTTCAAACCGGAACCCCCGCGCCCAATCCCCGCCCCCGACCGGTTCCATCAGGGCCGCGAATTCGCGCAGGATACGGTCGATCAGATCGCGCCCGATTTCCACATCGATCCGGGTGGGCGGGCGCGGCGGGGCGCCTGCCCCGCGCAAACCGCCTGTCATGCGCTGTTCCAGAATGGCCCCCATCAGCGCGCCGGACACCACCATCAGCCCGACCCGCCCCTCCGGGCCCGTCAACAGCGCGCGCAGGGCATTGTCATCGCCCTTGCCCGCCAGATCCTCCAACCCGATCGGCCCTTCGGTCAGTGTCTTCAGCGCGACCTCAAGCCCCAGTTCATCCTGTGCCGCCCGCGCCACGCCCTGTTCCAACGCCCGCGCCGGTGACATGGCGACGCGCGCGCCGCTTGTGGGCGCGGCGACCAGCTTGCGCTGCAGAACAGTTTGCTGTGGATCGTCCGGCATGGATCACCTTGAAACAACAGGGGTCTTTCCTGTCTTGCAGATCAAGGTTTACAAAGCGTTGCCAAGCGCCGCTCAGGCCGCCTTGGCATAGACCAGCGGGATGCGCACCCGAAAGGCCGCCCCGCCCTGCCCCGGCAGATAGCTGATCGAGCCGCCCAGATTGGCCATGATCTCGCGGCAGATCGCCAGACCCAGACCCGCGCCCCCGGCCGAGCTTTGATCGCTGAGGCGCGAGAATTTTTCGAAGATGATCGCCTGGCTTTTCTTGGGGATACCGCTGCCGTTGTCCACAAAATCCACGGCGATCATATCGCCCTGACGGCGCACGTCGATCCGCAGCACCGGCTGCGCCGCGTCACAGTATTTGCGGGCGTTGGCGATCAGGTTGATGAACACCTGCCGCAACCGGTCGGTGTCGGTCACAAGCTGCATGTTCTCGCTGGCCCGGTCGCGCCGGATGATCAGCGGATCGTCGCCTTCGGTCGCGCCGGTGGCGGTCAGGGCCCGGTCGATCAGCTCGCGCAGATTGCCCTCTTGCGCGTCCAGCGTCACCTGACCGCGTTCCAGCACGCTGAGGTCCAGCAGATCGTCCAGCAGCCGGGTCAGGCGGATCGCCTCGTCATGAATGATCCCCGAATATTTGCCACGTTCCCCCCCGCTCAGCGCGTCGGCATCCATCAGGATTTCCGAAAACGCCCGGATCGAGGTCATGGGCGTGCGCAATTCATGGCTGATCTGGCTGAGGAACGCATCCTTCTGCACCGACAGTTCGGTCAGCTTTTCATTGGCTTCCTGCAATTGCCGGGCGGTGCGCGACAGTTCCTCGGACTGGGCCTCCAGCCGGACCGAAGTTTCCAGTATCTGCGCGGTTTCATCGGCCACCGCCATCAGATCCTCGACCGACACCGACGACCGGCCGACGATCTGGCCGACCATCGCATGGGCCGTGGCCGCCCCGACCGATCCCGCCAACTCGCGTTCCAGCCGTTCCAGAAAGGCCGGCGTCGTTTCGGGCAGATAGCCGCCCTTGCCCTGTTCCTGCGCGGCCCGCAGGAACAGCGACTGCGCCTCGTCCGGGCCAAGGATGCGTTGCGCCATCATCATCAGGTCTTCGGCCTCGGCCCCGCCATGGGCCCAGCCGCGCGCCGCGCTGGAATGTTCGAACACATTGACGAATTGCGCGCCCTGCAACCGTTCCATCGGGCCGGGGAACCCGCCCAGTGAGACCGCGAAAAAGGCGAATGTATTCAGCACCATGCTCCAGAATACCGCATGTACCACCGGGTCCATGCCGGTGACCCCGAACAGGGCCTGCGGCCGCAGCCACGACACCCCCGCAGGCCCATTGGCCAGCAAATCCGCGCTCAGCACCGCACCGGCGCCGAAACTGGGCAGGAACAGCGAATAAAGCCAGACGGCGAACCCTACCAACAGGCCCGCCGCCGCCCCCCGCCGCGTGGCGCCGCGCCAGAACAGCCCGCCCAGAAGCGCGGGCAAAACCTGCGCGACCCCGGCGAAAGAGATCAACCCGATCGAGGCCAGCGCCGCCGACCCCCCGGTCAGGCGATAATACAGATAGCCCAGCACCAGAACCGCCCCGATCGATATCCGCCGTGCCCGCAGCACCAGCTTGCGCACATCGCCCGACACCGTCGCGCCTTGCCCCTGCAACCGCAGCCACAGCGGCATGACGATATGGTTGCTGACCATCGTCGACAGCGCGATCGAGGCGACGATCACCATCGATGTGGCCGAGGAAAACCCGCCCAGAAACGCCAGCGTCGCCAGCCCCTCTTTGCCCAGGCTCAGCGGGATCGTCAGAACGAACAGATCGGGGTTGGCGCCTGCGGGCATATCGCTCAGCCCGATGACCGCGATGGGCACCACGAACAGGCTCATCAGGAACAGATACAGCGGAAACGCCCAGGACGCGGTGGCCAGATGGCGTTCGTCAGCGTTTTCAACCACCAGCACCTGAAACATCCGCGGCAGGGTGAAAATCGCCGCCGCCGACAGGAAGGTCAGCCCGACCCAGCGGCCACCGTTGAAGGGCGCCGTGGCCAGCGGCGAGTCGGATATCCGGCTGAGCATCGGATCGATGCCGCCGGCCACACCCCAGACCACGAACAGCCCCACCCCCAGCAACGCCACCAGCTTGACCACCGCTTCGACCGCGATGGCGGTGACAACGCCGTGGTGCTGTTCGTTGGTGTCCAGATTGCGGGTGCCGAACAGAACCGTGAACACCGCCAGCCCACCTGCCACCCACAGTGCGGTTGCGTTCAGATCGGGCATCGGCCAGCCATCCGCACCCGCCCGCGCAAAGACCGCAAAGGACAGGGTAACCGATTGCAATTGCAGGGCAATATAGGGGGTCGTGCCGACCACCGCCAACAGGGTGACGATCACCCCCAGCGTGTTGGATTTGCCGTAACGCGATGAAATCAGGTCGGCGATCGAGGTGATCCTTTGGGTCTTGCCGATCCGCACCAGTTTGCGCAGCGCCCACCACCACCCGATCAGAACCAGCGTCGGGCCCAGATAGATGGTGACGAATTCCAACCCCGACCGCGCGGCATAGCCGACCGCGCCGTAAAACGTCCAGGCCGTGCAGTAAACCGACAGCGACAGCGTATAGACCAGCGGCGAACGCAGCCAGCCCACCTGCCCCGCATTGGCCCGGCGTTCGGCGATGAAGGCCACCAGAAACAGAAAGGCCACATACAGGATGCAGATCGCGACCAGCAGGTTGAAATCGATCATTCGCCGCCCCCGTCCGGATCAGCCCCCTGATCGGGTGTGTCGGCAGGATACAGCTGGCGCGCCAGAATGGCGGCAAAGACGATCAACAGGGCCCAGACCCCGAACAGATAGACCAGCAGCGTGGAAATCTGGGCATTGCCCCCGCGCCCGCCCAGCAGCGGCACCAGAAACAACAGCAACCCCAGCACCGGCAACAGCCGCGCCATATCGTTGAACCGCCGCCGCCGGTAATTCTGTCGTTCCAGAAACAGCGGCGTTTTCACGACGCCGCCAGTTCCCGCACAGAGGCGAGGATATCGGTATTCGAAAACGGTTTGGTCATGAACTGACTGACCCCGATCTGCGTCGCCAATTCGCGATCCTTGGTCTGCCCCTTGGCGGTCAGCATCAGAACCGGCAGATCAGCCGTTGACGCGTCGGCCCGGATATCGCGCAGAATGTCGAAGCCGCTTTTGCCCGGCAGCATGACATCCAGAATAATCACATCCGGTCGGGTCTGAAGCACCTTGTCAAAGGCGGTCTGACCATCCGAATGCGTATAGACGGACCAGCCATCGCGCGACAGGATGAACCTGATCGCCTCGATGATGTTCGGTTCGTCTTCGATCAGAAGGACATCTTTGCCCATCTGTTACCCCCCAGGAATACGTGCTTTGTGCACTTGTGTTTTCGCAACTATCGTCAAGAACTGCCCCAGTGTCAAAACCCATCGGCCAGAATGGACGGTTCGCGGCGTGCGGCACATTCGCGGCGCGCGCAGATACGGCAGCTGGTCCCGACCGGTGACACGTCCGCCTCTGGGGTTGCCTCTGTGTCCGGCATGAACAACATTGACGCTTCCAGAATCTGTGGCCCCCCGAATTCCGCCATCTGGACCGGCTGACAAATCGCATAGGTCAGAAAACTGCGCGGGGTCCGGCCCGACAATTCGATCACCGCGCGCATCGGCGCCATCGGCCGCGACAGCGCCTGATACAACGGCCACAACGGACAGGCCGCGCCGAACCGCGGTAGGGCCACGCCTTCGATCGGTTTGCGAAAGGTCAGCGTGCCCGACCCGTCGCAGATGACCAGCCCGACGGGGTGGTCGGTCCGACCCTCGGGCAGCGAGGCCAGCCTGCGGAATACCGCCCCCAGATCGACGCCGAACTGCTGCGCCAGGACGCCGGGGTCCATCCGCGCCGCCGTTGCCGCCTTTGCAAAGGCTTCCAGCGGCATCCGCTTGGCATCGCGCAGATAGCGTTCCAGATGGCGGCGCGCCAAATCGCGCGCCGGGCTGGACGACAGTTCGGGCGAGGCCGAGATCAGCGTTTCGATCCGCGGTGGCAGGCTGCGCTCCAGCGCGGCGACGTGAAACCCCTGCGCGCTCAGGAAAGCTTCGACCTCTTCCTGGGGCGAGCTGCGCACCTGCGCCTCGCCGCCGCTGTCATCCAGATAGGCCACCAGCGCCTGCGCGCCTTCGGCCAGCCGCTGGCTTTCGTCATACATGTTGCGATGGAACCGGTCCTGCCATTCGGGATCGATATCACTGGTTTCGGCCAGGATCGAGGCGGTCGATCGGATCGCCGTCACCGTCGACAGCACCTCGTGCAACGAGGCCGACAGGAACGGGTCGTGGGTCATCCGGTCGGTCAGCAATTCCACCGTGCGTTCCAGTTCGGCGACCCGCTGGTGGCGATCGGCCAGCAATTGCGCCCAGCCGGGAAACCGGCCGACGAATTCCTCGATCCGGGGCACTTCGCGCAGGGCCGCCACCTGCCCGATCGCCGCATCGCGCAGCGATTCCAGCAAGGCCGCCTCGGCCCCTTCGGTCAGCGCCGAGGCCTCGACCTCCAGCAGCCGCGCCAGATCGACCAGCAGCTTGCCGCCGATTCTGCGGCGGTTATGTTCGATCAAATTCAGATAGGACGGTGAAATCCCCACTGAACGGGCCAATTCGGCCTGCCGCAGCCCCAAAACGGTGCGGCGTTCGCGAATGCGCGTCCCTGTCAAAGTGCTGCGTGGCAAATGAAAAACTCCGGTCTTTACAAGGGCTTTCTGCGCCTGCGTGATAAGTTGTTTACAAATCACCCTATCCCATTGTGTAAATGTTTACAAAAAAATTGTTTGATTGAAAGCAGTTGTTGCTAAATTTTCGATTGCCCCGCGATAATGTAGGCGTCTTGTAAAAGGCAATAGTCTGCGCAGAGGAGGCGTCAGGCTAAATCACATTACGGGAGGATTTTCATGTCCAAAACGACTCTGACACGTCGTGGCGTGCTCAAAACCGGTGCTGTTGCCGGTGCGGGCGTTGCGCTGCCGACAATTTTTACAGCATCTTCTGCCGCAGCGTACACCAACGAACCCACCGGTTCGACCGTGACCCTGGGCTTTAACGTCCCTCAGACGGGTCCCTATGCAGACGAAGGCGCGGATGAATTGCGCGCATATGAGCTGGCAGTCGAACACCTGAACGGTGGCGGCGATGGCGGCATGATGAACACCTTCAGCTCGAAAGCGCTGAAAGGGAACGGCATCATGGGTAAGAAGGTCGACTTTGTGACCGGCGACACCCAGACCAAATCGGACGCAGCCCGCGCATCGGCCAAATCGATGATCGAAAAAGACGGCGCTGTCATGATCACCGGCGGTTCGTCCTCGGGCGTGGCCATCGCGGTTCAGGGTCTGTGCCAAGAGGCCGGCGTGATCTTCATGGCGGGTCTGACCCATTCGAACGACACCACCGGTAAAGACAAGAAAGCCAACGGTTTCCGTCACTTCTTCAACGGTTACATGTCGGGTGCCGCGCTGGCCCCCGTGCTGCAGAAAATGTACGGTTCCGACCGTGTCGCTTATCACCTGACAGCCGACTACACATGGGGCTGGACACAGGAAGAATCGATCGCAGCCGCGACCGAAGCCTTGGGTTGGCAGACCGTGAACAAGGTCCGCACACCGCTGGCGGCGACCGACTTCTCGTCCTATATCGCGCCGGTTCTGAACTCGGGCGCCGATGTTCTGGTTCTGAACCACTACGGCGGCAACATGGTGAACTCGCTGACCAACGCGGTTCAGTTCGGTCTGCGTGAAAAGCAGGTGAACGGCAAGAACTTCGAAATCGTCGTTCCGCTGTATTCGCGCCTGATGGCCCGTGGTGCCGGTGAAAACGTTAAAGGCATCTTTGGTTCCACCAACTGGCACTGGTCGCTGACCGACGAAGGCTCGCAGGCCTTTGTGAAATCCTTCGGCACCAAATACGGCTTCCCGCCGTCGCAGGCCGCGCACACCGTTTACTGCCAGACCCTGCTCTATGCAGACGCGGCAGAGCGTGCAGGCACGTTCAACCCCTGTGGCATCGTCGAAGCCCTGGAAGGGTTCGAATTCGACGGTCTGGGCAACGGTAAAACACTGTACCGCGCCGAAGATCACCAGTGCTTCAAAGACGTGCTGGTCGTGAAAGGGAAAGACAACCCAACGTCGGAATTCGACCTTCTGGAAGTTGTGGAAGTTACCCCAGTGGGTCAGGTCACCTATGCACCTGATCACCCGATGTTTGCGGGCGGCAGCCTGGGCAGCTGTAACCCCGGCGCATAAGCCAACACATCCTTTCGGTCGCGTCCCCGGGCGCGACCGATTTCTTTGCTGTTCGGACTCTGTCCGAACCTTTGCCCCCAAATACAGGAACGGGTGGGAACGATGGACGCGATCCTTCTTCAAATTCTCAATGGCCTTGATAAGGGCTCAGCCTATGCGCTGATCGCCCTCGGCCTGACACTAA
The DNA here is from genome assembly GCA_947500775.1 of uncultured Paracoccaceae bacterium. Taxonomy (GTDB): domain Bacteria; phylum Pseudomonadota; class Alphaproteobacteria; order Rhodobacterales; family Rhodobacteraceae; genus CANMTD01. Next base: position 1,000,900 of record CANMTD010000001.1, on the reverse strand, counting down.
TCTTCGGCACGCTGGGCGTTGTGAACTTCGCCCATGGCGCCTTGTTCATGATCGGTTCGTTCTGTGCCGTGACGCTCAGCAAAATCCTGACCCTGTCGTATGAGGTCGTGGATGAAACCCAGAAGGATTTTCTGGGCAACCCGCTGAAGGTCAAAACCCCCTATGTCGAAAGCTGGTTCGGCCCCGAGGCGGGCGGCGCAATCATCGACTGGGCGGTTCCGCTGGCCATTCTCTTTGCCATTCCGATCATGATCTCCATCGGCTTCATCATGGAACGCGGCCTGATCAAACACTTCTACAAACGGCCCCACGCCGACCAGATCCTGGTGACCTTCGGTCTGGCGATCGTGTTGCAGGAAGTGATCAAGTATTTCTACGGCGCCAACCCGATCCCGACCCCTGCCCCGGATGTGTTCCGCGGATCGTTCGACTTCGGCGTGCTGCTGGGGTTCGATCCCAACGCGATCATCTACCCCTACTGGCGGCTGGTCTATTTCGGATTTGCGGCCGTGATCATCGGCGCAGTCTTCGCCTTCCTGCAGTTCACCACCTTCGGCATGGTGGTGCGCGCCGGTATGGCCGACCGTGAAACCGTGGGTCTGCTGGGCATCAACATCGACAAGCGGTTCACAATCATGTTCGGCATCGCCGCCGCCGTGGCCGGTCTGGCCGGGGTGATGTATGCGCCGATCAATTCGCCCAATTATCACATGGGGATGGATTTCCTTGTTCTCAGCTTCGTCGTCGTGGTTGTCGGCGGCATGGGCAGCCTGCCCGGCGCGGTTCTGGCCGGCTTCATGCTGGGCATTCTGGAAAGCTTTGCTTCGATGAACGAAGTGAAATCAATCATCCCCGGCATCGACCAGATCATCATCTATCTGGTTGCAATTATCATCCTGCTGACCCGCCCCCGTGGCCTGATGGGTCGCAAAGGCGTGATGGAGGATTAAGAACATGCTTGGTCTCAACAAAAAAGACATGTCACTGCTGCTGATCGTAGGCGCTCTGGCACTGCTCGCCCCCTTCATCCTGAACCCCTTCCCCGCGGACAGCGCGATGGCTCAGTTCAACGCGGGCTATCCCGACCTGATGCAGCGCTTCGTGATCTTCGGGATCTTCGCGATCGGGTTCAACATCCTGTTCGGCCTGACCGGCTATCTTTCCTTCGGTCACGCGGCCTTTCTGGGTGTGGGCAGCTATTCGGCGGTGTGGATGTTCAAACTGCTGTCGATGAACGTGGTGCCGGCGATCCTGTTGTCGGTCATCGTGGCGGGGCTGTTCAGCCTGGTCATCGGCTTTGTCTCGCTGCGGCGGTCGGGCATCTATTTCTCGATCCTGACGCTGGCCTTCGCGCAGATGTCGTTCAACCTGGCCTATTCGGTTCTGACCCCGATCACCAATGGTGAAACAGGGTTGCAGCTGACGCTGAACGACCCGCGCGTTCTGGGCGTCAGCCAGACGGCGGACGGATCGATCCCGGTGACCAACCTGTTCGGCATGGAAATGCGGTCGACCTTTGAAATGGACCTCGGCCCCTGGCTGTTCCAGTTCAACACCGGCTACTACCTGTGCGCGATCCTGATGCTGCTGTCCTTCTATCTGTCGGTGCGCATCTTCCGCTCGCCCTTTGGCATGATGCTGCGGGCGGTGAAATCCAACCAGCACCGGATGAACTATACCGGCCTGAACACGCGTCCCTATACGCTGGCGGCCTTTGTCATCTCGGGCATGTATGCCGGTCTGGCCGGTGGCCTGCTGGCCTCGATGGACCCGCTGGCCGGGGCCGAGCGGATGCAGTGGACCGCAAGCGGCGAGGTGGTTCTGATGACCATCCTTGGCGGTGCGGGCACCCTGCTGGGTCCGATCCTGGGCGCAGGTTTCATCAAATACTTCGAAAACATCTTTTCGAAGATCAACGACAGCGTTCTGCACGGCTGGTTCGGCTTCATGCCCGACGGGCTTGAGGATTTCATCGTCACCATCGTCCACCCCTTCGTGGGCAAGGGCTGGCACCTGACGCTGGGTCTGATGTTCATGGCGGTCGTGATCTTCCTGCCCGGTGGCCTGATCGAAGGTGGCCAGCGGATCGGCAAACTGTTCAGCCGCAAATCCAAGAAATCAGACGGCGGCGATGCCGAACATCACCCGAAACAAACGCCCCACGTGGCCGAATAAGGAGGACTGACAGATGGGAATTCTTGAGGTCAAGGGCGTCGGTAAACGCTTTGGTGGTCTGCAGGCGCTGGGGGATGTGAACCTCAGCGTGGCCGAAAACAGCGTGCACGCCATCATCGGGCCGAACGGTGCCGGTAAATCCACCCTGCTGAACTGCCTTGTGGGCAAGCTGATCCCGGATACCGGATCGGTGATGTTCGACGGCCAGTCGGTGCTGGGGCGCAAACCGCATGAGATCAACCAGATGGGCATCAGCCGTGTCTTTCAGACGCCCGAGATTTTCGGCGACCTGACGGTCATGGAAAACGTGATGATCCCCTGCTTTGCCAAACGCGACGGCGCGTTCGAGTTGAACGCCTTCAGCTCGGTCTTCGGACAGGCCGACATCGTGGCGCGCGCCGAACAGATCCTGGAAGACGTCAACATGCAGGACAAACGGCACATGCATTCGGCATCCCTGTCGCGCGGCGACAAGCGGCGGCTGGAAATGGCGATGTGTCTGGTGCAGGAACCCAAGCTGCTGTTGCTGGACGAACCCACCGCCGGCATGGCGCGGGCCGATACCAACAACACCATCGACCTGCTGAAGCAGATCAAGCAAGAGCGCGACATCACCATGGCGATCATCGAACACGACATGCATGTGGTGTTTTCGCTGGCCGACCGGATCACCGTTCTGGCGCAGGGCACCCCCCTGGTCGAGGATACGCCGGAAAACATCAAGGGCCACCCGAAGGTCCGCGAAGCCTATCTCGGCGAAACAGCGCATTAACGGAGAGCCAAGATGAACGTCAAACCCGATTTCGGCAAAAACGCCAATCAGGCCGCCACCGCCCCCGCCTTTCTTTCGGTCTGGGATATGCACGCCTACTATGGTGAAAGCTATATCGTTCAGGGCGTGGACTTTAACGTCCACGAAGGCGAAATCCTTGCGCTGCTGGGCCGCAACGGTGCGGGCAAAACCTCGACCCTCCGGGCCATCGCCCGTCTGGGCGACCCGCAGGTCACCCACGGCGAGATCTGGCTGGATCACCAGCCGCTGCACACGATGTCCAGCCATCAGGCCGCCGTCGCCGGTCTGGGCCTTGTCCCCGAAGACCGCCGGATCATCCCCGGCCTGACGGTCGAGGAAAACCTGCAACTGGCGCAGATCGTCGAACCCGTCGGCTGGTCGCTGGAACGGCTGTACGAACTGTTCCCGCGCCTTGGCGAACGCCGCAAGCAAGAGGGCGTGACCCTGTCGGGCGGCGAACAGCAGATGCTAGCCATCGCCCGCGCGCTGGCCCGCGACATCAAGGTGCTGTTGCTGGATGAACCCTACGAAGGGCTGGCGCCCGTGATCGTGGACGAGATCGAAAAGACCCTGATCCACGTCAAGGAACTGGGCATGACCACGATCATCGTCGAACAGAACGCCGTGCGGGCGCTGCAACTGGCCGACCGCGCCGTCATTCTGGACATCGGTCAGGTGGTGTTCGACGGAACCGCCGCCGAGGTTCTGGAAAACGAAGAGCTGCGCGCCGAATATCTGGCGATCTAGGCGCCTATGCCTCCGGGGCGCCCTGCCCCGTCAAAACATGATACGGGCCGATCCTTGGGATCGGCCCTTTTTTGGTTCAGCAGCCCGCGGGCAGATCCGGCATGGATGTGCTGATGTCGGCCACGCCCGGCTCGCATTCGCCGATCTCCTCTTCCAATGTCTCGGTACATCCCAACAGCATGGCAACCATCAGGCTGCCCGCCAGGACCTTGGCAAGGGGTTTGACTACATACATCATCTGCTCCTTTTTTGAACTCACGGGAATGTGTAGCAATTCACGATTGCATGGACCTTGACACCGGTCAAACCCGGGAACGTCCCCTGACGTCGGGTCATCCTGCGACACAAACAAAAAGGGCCGGTGCGAAACACCGGCCCTTTTAATGTAACGTCAAACCTTCGGAGGGAACGGTTACGCGGCTTTCGCCCGACGTTTACCAACACCAAACAAACCAAGGGTACCAATCAGCAGCAGACCGCTTGCAGGCAGCGGTACAGCCGCCAGCCACAGTCCGGCTTTTTCGCCGTCTATTGAGGTAAAGAAGTTGATGCTGTGGCGATCAACCTGATCAAGATCCAGAACAACATCGGCCAGAATGGCCGCCAGGCTGTTCGCATCGCTCAGGATCGGCGAGTCGAATTGGAAATCAATCGCATTTTTCAGGATCAGCGGGCTGTCCGCGGTCGGGCTGCCCAAGGCTGAATCGATGGACATCCGATTGGTAACGGAATCGGCACGAACCTTCGCGCCATCGGACAGCGCCAGAACGGTCCCGGACCGCACCCCGACCAGCGACAGGGTCGCCGTGAGGTCGCGAAAGAAACCCTCCGTCGGGCTGCTTGCGAAGTCGAAACCCGAGTCTTCGATGGTCAGATCCATACGCACACGTTCGCCGATTTGAAACTGGGTGAAGTCGAACACCGATGTGTCGGTCGACACGGCATCCACAAAACCGGCGATGAACGATGTGGAAACAGTCGCGGCCTGCGCGGGGGCCGACAACAACAGCGCCGTAGTTCCAGCAATAAGCGTTTTCAAAAACATAGCGGCCTCTTGGTACCGTTAAGATATAATAAACTTTGTTTCGGAGTCGCCCATAAGCCCTAAAAAATCAACAAAAAAACGGGGATGCCCGCCGCACCGTCCAAAATGTCAAATTGTTGCCGCAATTCACCTGTGATTGTGTTCGCAATAAGGCGCGCGCGCCATAGTCCGGCCCGTCCATCGCTTGGGTTTGCCCATGATCTTGCCAAAAACCACGGTTTTACACAGCAAATCCCCGGGTCCCGAATCGCCGGTCCATACACAAAAAAGGCACGCGCCTTTGTGCAAAGCGCGTGCCTATTGCCAGCCCCTAAGGGCCGCGCATCATTTCAACGCGGCATCGGTGATCGCGTGGGTCCAGGCCCCTTCGGGCGCCTTGGAAATCACCGGGTCCGACCCGCCCGACAACAGCGACGCCACCGTGCGTTCGTAATCCGCCGGGTCCAGCGCGCCGTTGCTGCCCGCGGTCAGCTTGGCCACCTCGCCCATCATCCGTTTCTGGTGCTTTTCGGTCTGGGCGCCGGTTTCGTCGTATTCCAGCACGATCTCGGCCGCCTCATCCGGGTGGGCCTCGGCGTATTTCCAGCCCTTCATCGACGCCTTGACGAAGCGCGCCAGCTTGTCCACCTCGGCCGGGTCCGCCAGTTTGTCTTCCAGCACATACAGCCCGTCTTCCAGTGTCGCGACGCCCTGATCTTCGTATTTGAAGGTGATCAGCTCATCCGCCGAAATGCCGGCATCGATGATCTGCCAGTATTCGTTATAGGTCATGGTCGATACGCAATCGGCCTGTTTCTGCAGGATCGGGTCCACGTTGAACCCCTGTTTCAGCACGGTCACCCCGCCGTCGGACCCGTCGGTCGCCACGCCCAGCTGGCTCATCCAGCTCAGGAACGGGTATTCATTGCCGAAGAACCACACGCCCAGCGTCTTGCCCGGGAAATCGGCGGGCGAGGTGATGCCGGTATCCTTGCGGCAGGTCAGCATCATGCCCGAGGATTTGAAAGGCTGCGCGATATTGACCAGCGGCAACCCCTTTTCGCGGGCCGCCAGCGCCGAAGGCATCCAGTCGATCACCACATCGGCGCCGCCGCCCGCAACCACCTGCGTCGGCGCGATATCGGGGCCGCCCGGTTTGATGGTGACGTTCAGGTCCTCTTCGCCATAGAACCCTTTTTCCAGCGCCACGTAATAGCCCGCAAACTGCGCCTGCGTGACCCATTTCAATTGCAATGTCAGATCGTCGGCGGCCTGGGCAACCCCCGCCCCCAACGCCAATGCCCCCGCCAGGGCGCTTGTCAGTAGCTTGTTCATTTTTGAACCTCCTTGTTGTTGTCGTTTATGATCGTCTTTGTGAGGGGTGCCAGAAGGTCACCCCCTTTTCCATGGCCGCGACCAGCCCGTAAAACGCCGATCCCGCCAAAGCCGCCACCGTGATTTCAGCCCAGACCATATCCAGCCCCAGCCGCCCGACCTCGGTCGAAATCCGGAACCCCATGCCTTTGATCGGCGAGCCGAAGAATTCGGCCACAATTGCGCCGATCAGCGCAAGGGTTGTTGCAATTTTCAGCCCATTAAAGATGAAAGGCATCGCCGCAGGCAAGCGCAGTTTGAACAGCGTCTGCCAATAGCTGGCAGAATAGGTGTGCATCAGGTCGCGCTGCATCGCGCTGGCCGCCGCCAGCCCCTGCACCGTGTTCACCAGCACCGGGAAAAACACCATCACCACCACCACGGCGGCCTTGGATTGCCAGTCGAACCCGAACCACATCACCAGAATGGGCGCGGTGCCGATGATCGGCAGGGCCGCGATGAAATTGCCGACGGGCAACAGCCCCTTTTGCAGGAACGGCGACCGGTCGATGGCCACCGCCACCAGCACCGCCGCGCCGCAGCCGATCACATAGCCGCTTAACGCGCCCTTGACGAAGGTCTGCACGAAATCCGCCCACAGCACCGGCAGCGACGTGGATATCCGCGCCGCAATGGCCGAAGGCGGCGGCAGGATCACGCCCGGCACGTTCAACCCGCGTACCACGCCTTCCCAGACCACCAGAATGGTGATGCCAAAAATCGCGGGCACCAACAGCCGGACGGCCCGGGTGTGCGATTGTGCGGATTTGGACAAGCGGATGTTCAGCCAGAACATGGCCGCCCAAAAGATCAACGCCGCCACAACCCAGATCATTGGTCCATCCCCATGCGTTTCAGGGTGACCCGTTGCAGCACCCCGACAATCCCCACCAGACAGGCCGCCAGTATCGCCGCCGCGAACAGCGCGCTCCAGATCTGGATGGTCTGGCCGTAATAGCTGCCGGTCAGCATCCGCGCGCCCAGCCCCCGGATCGCCCCGGTGGGCAGTTCGCCGACAATCGCCCCCACCAATGAGGCCGCAATCCCGATTTTCAGCGAGGTGAACAGATAGGGCATCGAGCTGGGCAGCCGCAGCTTCCAGAAACTTTCGCGTCCGCTGGCGTTATAGGTGCGCATCAGGTCCAACTGCATCGCGTCGGGGCTGCGCAGCCCTTTGACCATGCCCACGACCACCGGAAAGAACGACAGATAGGCGCTGATGATCGCCTTGGGCACCAGCCCCTGAATGCCCAGCGAATTCAGCACCACGATGATCATCGGCGCAATCGCCAGGATCGGGATCGTCTGGCTGGCGATCGCCCAGGGCATCACGCTCATGTCCATGGCGCGGTTGTGCACGATCCCGATGGCCAGCAGGATGCCCGCCCCGGTGCCGATGGCGAACCCCAGCAAGGTGGCGCTGAGGGTGATCCAGCCGTGAAACACCAGGCTGCGCTTGCTGGTGACTTTCTTGCGGGCGGTGGTGTTCCACAGCTCAGTGACCACCTGATGCGGCGCGGGCAGCACCGGGCGTTCCTGCGCCATCGTATCGGTCAGAATGTCGGAAACCGACAATTCCACCCCGGCGCGTTCGGCCTGATCCCGCGTCCATGTGGCATTCATCCAAACCGCAGCGGCGTACCACAGCGCCAGAATCGCGGCGACGACGGTCAGAACGGGCAAGGCGCGGCTCATCGCGGGGCCTCACAACTGTATGTACAACGTATGTACGCCATGTGTACGGGATGTGCCGGGCGGTTTTCAGTCATAGGCATGCCCCGCCCGCAGCCCTTCGCGCACCCGGTGGGCGACCTCCAGAAACTCTGGCGTGTCGCGGATATCCAGCGGGCGTTCGCGCGGCAGCGGGCTGTCGATCACATCGGTGATCCGGCCGGGGCGCGGGCTCATCACCACGATCTTGGTGGATAGGTAAACCGCCTCGGGGATCGAATGGGTGACAAAGCCGATGGTCTTTTCGGTGCGCGCCCACAGCGCCAGCAACTGTTCGTTCAGATGGTCGCGCACGATTTCGTCCAGCGCGCCGAAAGGTTCGTCCATCAACAGGATATCGGCATCGAAGGCCAGCGCCCGGGCGATGCTGGCCCGTTGCTGCATGCCGCCCGACAGTTGCCACGGGAATTTCCCGCCGAACCCTTCCAGATCAACCAGTTGCAGGACGTTTTTTACACGTTCTTCCTGTTCGGCCCTGGAAAATCCCATGATCTCAAGCGGCAGTTTGATATTGCCCGCAATCGTCCGCCACGGGTACAGCCCGGCCGCCTGAAACACATAGCCATAGGCGCGTTTCTGGCGGGCCTCGTCAGGGGTCATGCCGTTGACGGTGATGGTGCCGCCGGTGGGGTGTTCCAAAGCCGCGATCACCCGCAGGAACGTCGTCTTGCCACAGCCCGACGGGCCGATGAAGCTGACGAATTCACCCTTGCCGATCTCCAGGTCCACGCCTTTCAGCGCATGTATCGGCCCGTCGTTGGTCTGAAACGTGAGATCAAGGTTTTGTGCTTGGATTACTGGCGTTTGTGTCACGCTCTTCCCCTGGTTTTCATTCTATCTACACCCCGCTGGCCGGGATGCCTGTGCGTTCTACCGGCCGTGGCGCGGTCAGGTCTTTCCATTTCGACAGGGCGGTGTTGACCGTGCCGTTGGGGGCCCGTTTCACAAACGCGCCGTGGCCTTCCTGCGTGCGGATTTCGCCGTCATGCACCGCCACATGGCCACGGGTCAAGGTGAACCGGGGCAGGCCTTTGACCTCTTTGCCTTCGAAGACGTTGTAATCGATCGCCGATTGCTGTGCGCCTGCGGTGATCGTCTTTTCCTTTTCGGGGTCCCAGACCACGATATCGGCATCCGCGCCGACCAGAATTGCCCCCTTTTTCGGATAGCAATTCAGAATTTTCGCGATATTGGTCGAGGTGACGGCGACAAATTCATTGGGCGTTAACCGGCCTGTGTTAACCCCATGAGTCCAAAGCATCGGCATCCGGTCCTCAAGCCCGCCGGTGCCGTTGGGGATCTGGGTGAAATTGCCGACGCCATAGCGTTTCTGTTCGGTGGTAAAGGCGCAGTGGTCGGTGGCCACAACCGACAGCGATCCGCTTTGCAGCCCCGCCCACAGGCTGTCCTGATGCTGCTTGTTGCGGAACGGCGGGCTCATCACCCGGCGGGCGGCGTGATCCCAATCGGGGTGGGCGTATTCGCTGTCGTCCAGCGTCAGGTGCTGGATCAGCGGTTCGCCCCAGACGCGTTTGCCCTGCAGCCGGGCGCGGCGGATGGCCTCGTGCGCCTCTTCGCAAGAAGTGTGCACCACATAAAGCGGCGCACCGGCCATGTCGGCGATCATGATGGCGCGGTTGGTTGCCTCGCCTTCGACCTGCGGCGGGCGGGAATAGGCGTGCGCCTCGGGGCCCACATTACCCTCGGCCAGCAACCTGGCCGACAGCTCGGCCACCACATCGCCGTTTTCGGCGTGCACCATCGGCGTGGCCCCCAGCGCGGCGCAGCGCTGGAACGAGGCGTAAAGCTCGTCGTCATTGACCATCAGCGCGCCTTTATAGGCCATGAAATGCTTGAAGGTGTTGATCCCGCGGTCCTTGACGACGGTCTCCATCTCGTCAAACACTTGTTCGTCCCACCATGTGATCGCCATGTGGAACGAATAATCGCAATTGGCGCGGGTCGATTTATTGTCCCACATCTGCAGCGCGTCCAGCAGCCCCTGCTGCGGGCTGGGCAGCGCGAAATCCACCACCATCGTGGTGCCGCCCGACAGCGCCGCGCGGGTGCCGCTTTCGAAATCATCCGAACTGTAGGTGCCCATGAACGGCATTTCCAGATGGGTATGCGGATCGATCCCGCCGGGCATCACGTAACACCCCGTGGCGTCCAGCACCTCGTCCCCCACCAGATTATCGCCGATATGGGTGATCCTGCCGCCCTCGATCAGCACATCGGCCTTATAGGTCAGATCGGCGGTGACGATGGTTCCGTTCTTGATGACTGTGGTCATGGCGTTTCCTTTCGGCTAGCGGGTGCGGCGGATAAGAAAGGGGGTATAGGGGCGCTCTTCGAAAGAGATCCACTTCATGTCGATGAACAGAAGATTGCGGTCGATCGAATAGACCGATTTTTCGACCAGCTTGTTCGATCCCTTCATTTTGGCGGGGTCCAACCGGGTCGAGGTATACCAGAATCCGTCGCGTTCGGTGGTGTCGATGATGATGTGGAATTCCTGCCCGTTCGAGATTTTGATCGACGATTTACACATCCCCAGCACCGCCCAGCAATCATGCGGCGTGTTCGTGCCCTGGGCCAGCCGCGTGCGCGACATCAGCGTGCGCCCCTTGCGGTCCATCACGCCCGAGCCTTTGAAGATAATAGAATCCCCTTTGATTTCAAAAGGGTAATCCAAGTCTGTGGGCAAAAGGCCCTGCGCCACCTTTTCGGTGGACCCATTCGGGATCGTCAGCCGCAGTTCGTCGGAAAAGTTTATGTTGCCCTTGCTACCGTTTGAGGTGCGCAGGCTCATGGTCATATCAATGGGCGCGCCTTTTGCCAGAACCGCGCGGTAGCCAGCACTCAGCCCGCCCCTCAGCCGCGCCTTGTCATAATCCGCCCCCGACGAAATGCCGGGGCGCATGCCCTGCGTGGTCAGTTCGGGCGGCGGGGTGCAGGCGGCCATCAGCATCAGCGCGGCCCCCACGGCCAGACGTTTGGCCCAGTGGGGCTTGTTCAGCGTCGACAGGGTGCCCAGAAGGTTCACTCTACGATCCCCGCCGTCTCGACCACCGCGTGCAGCAGGACATCGGTTCCGGCGGCGGCCCATTCGGGCGAGATTTCTTCGGCCTCGTTATGGCTCAGCCCATCGACGCAGGGGCACATCACCATCGCGGTGGGGGCGACGCGGTTGATCCAGCAGGCATCGTGCCCGGCGCCCGAAATCAGATCCATATGGCTATATCCCAGACGTTCGGCGGCGTTGCGCACGGCGCTGACGCAGCTGTCGTCAAAGGCCACCGGATCGAACCCGCCGACCTTTTCAAACGCGATCTCCAGCCCCATGGTCTCTGCAATCTCGGCCGCGCCCTTTTTCAGCCGGGCCTCCATATCCTCGATCACGTGCAACTCGGGCGACCGGAAATCGACGGTAAAGACCACCTTGCCCGGGATCACGTTGCGCGAATTGGGATAGACGTCGATATGGCCCGCCGCGCCGACCGCATGGGGGGCGTGGGACCAGGCGATTTCATCCACCAGTTCCAGCACCCGCGCCATGCCCAGACCTGCGTTGCGGCGCATCGGCATCGGGGTCGATCCGGTATGGCTGTCCTTGCCGGTCAGGGTGATCTGGGTCCAGCTGAGGCCCTGCCCGTGGGTGACCACGCCGATCTCTTTGCCCTCGGCCTCCAGTATCGGGCCCTGTTCGATGTGCAGCTCGAAAAACGCGTGCATCTTGCGCGCGCCGACCTCTTCGTCGCCGCGCCAGCCGATGCGCGCCAGTTCGTCGCCGAATTTCAAACCCTCGGCATCGGTGCGGTCATAGGCCCAGTTCTGCGTGTGGATGCCCGCAAACACGCCCGAGGCCAGCATGGCCGGGGCAAAGCGCGTGCCCTCTTCGTTGGTGAAATTGGTCACCACGATCGGGTGTCTGGTTTTGATCCCCAGATCGTTCAGCGTGCGGATGATCTCCAGCCCACCCAGAACACCCAGCACCCCATCGTATTTGCCGCCCGTCGGCTGAGTATCCAGATGGCTGCCGACATAGACCGGCAGCGCATCGGGGTCGGTGCCGTCGCGGCGGGCAAACATGTTGCCCATCTGGTCCAGCCCCATGCTGCATCCGGCCGCTTCGCACCATTTCTGGAACAGTGCCCGCCCTTCGCCATCTTCGTCGGTCACGGTCTGGCGGTTGTTGCCGCCCGCCACCCCCGGACCGATCTTGGCCATCTCCATCAGGCTGTCCCACAGGCGGGCCGCGTTGATTTTCAGGTTCTCTCCGGGGGCTGGCATAGGCGGGCTCCTTAGTTGTCAGTCCAGGTTGGTCAGCACATCGCGCAATGTGTCGATCAACTGATCAATATGGGATTTCTCGATGATCAGCGGCGGAGACATCGCGATGATATCGCCCGTGGTGCGGATCAGGATGCCTTTTTCATAGGCGTCCAAAAACGCCTGGAACGCCCGTTTGGTGGGGGCGCCGGCAATCGGTTCCAGTTCCACCGCGCCGATCAGCCCGATGTTGCGGATATCGATCACATGGCGCGCATCCTTCAGCGAATGCAGCGCCTCTTGCCAATAGGGGGCGATGTCGGCGGCGCGCTGGAACAGCCCCTCTTCGCGATAGGTTTCCAGCGTGGCCAGCCCGGCGGCCGAGGACAGCGGGTTGCCCGAATAGGTATAGCCGTGGAACAGCTCGATCAGATGTTCGGGCCCCTGCATGAAGGCGTCGTGGATCGGGCTCGTGGCCAGAACCGCCCCCATCGGGATCACCCCGTTGGTCAGCCCCTTGGCGGTGGTGATCAGATCGGGCATCACCCCGAAATGGTCGGCGGCAAAGCTGGAGCCCAACCGCCCGAAGCCGGTGATCACCTCGTCAAAGATCAACAGGATGCCGTGTTTGGTGCAAATCTCGCGCAGCCGTTCCAGATAGCCCTTGGGCGGGATCAGCACGCCGGTCGACCCCGCGACCGGTTCGACGATCACGGCGGCGATGGTTTCGGGGCCGTGCAGCGCGGCGATCCGTTCCAGATCGTCGGCCAGATGGGCGCCATATTCGGGCTGGCCCTTGGTATGGGCGTGTTCCTTGGGCAGGTGGGTATGCGTCATATGGTCGACGCCGGTCAGCAAAGTACCGAAATATTTGCGGTTGTTGACGATCCCGCCCACCGAAATGCCACCGAAGTTGACGCCATGATATCCGCGTTCGCGCCCGATCAGGCGGGTGCGCTGCCCTTCGCCCCGGGCGCGGTGATAGGCCAGCGCGATTTTCAGCGCAGTCTCGACGCTTTCCGAACCGGAGTTGGTGAAGAACACATGTTCAAAGGGTTCCGGCGCCATGTCGCGCACCGCCGAGGCCAGTTCGAACGCCTTGGGATGGCCCAGCTGGAAGGCGGGCGCATAGTCCAGCTCGCCCGCCTGCTGGCGGATCGCTTCGACGATCTTGGGGCGGTTGTGGCCCGCGTTGCAGCACCACAGACCGGCCGTGCCATCCAGCACCGAACGCCCATCGGCGGTTTTGTAATACATGCCATCGGCCGACACCAACATGCGCGGCGCCTGTTTGAATTGTCGGTTGGCGGTAAACGGCATCCAGAATGCCGACAGATCATTTGGTACGTTTTTACGGTCAAGTGCCATATCAGCAGTCCCCCTGAATTCCCCCCGGGGGCCGGTGCCGGTGAGGTGCATCAATAAGTTTGACCAAATGGTCAGGATTACGCTAGCAGAGCATTGGGCCCAGTCAAGAACTACCACCATCACGCCCCGGTTACGAGCCGCGAAACGCGGGGCATACCATCGCAGCCGGGCTGTATATGAGCAAATTTTAGGCGCAATATGAAAGCGTTAAAGAAAAACTTCTAACTGGACATACATTCACCGCAGCGCGTATAGGCCGTCGTCATGACCGAACAAAGACCTCGCACGCGAATCCAGAAGCGCAACACCGCGGCCATATTCGAGGCCGCGCTTGAGGTATTTTCCCAACACGGGTTCCGCGGCGCGACCCTGGATCAGATCGCCAAGGCCGCGGGTCTGTCCAAACCCAACCTGCTGTATTACTTCCCCTCGAAAGAGGCGATCCACGTGGCGCTGCTGTCCAAGCTGATGGACACATGGCTGGACCCGTTGCGCGCGCTGGATGCGGATGGCGAACCCATCGAAGAGCTGTTGGCCTATGTCCGCCGCAAACTGCAGATGAGCCGGGATTTTCCCCGTGAAAGCCGGCTGTTCGCCAATGAAATCGTGCAGGGCGCGCCGCGGATGATCGCGGCGATCGAGGGCGAGCTGAAAGCGCTGGTCGATGAAAAGGCGGCTCTTATCGAAGGCTGGATCGCCGCCGGGAAAATCGCCGCCGTGCACCCCTATCACCTGATCTTTTCGATCTGGTCCCTGACCCAGCATTATGCCGATTTCGACGTGCAGGTCCGGGCGATTTTGGGGGGCGAAACTGTTGATCCGTTTCCGCAGGCCGAAGAATATCTGGAAACGCTGTTCACCCGCCTGCTGAGCCCCGTGACCGGGCAGGTCTGACCCAAATGCGCGCCTTCGGCGCACGCCATTCATGAAAAAAGCGGGCGCAAGGCCCGCTTTTTCGCATACCGTACAGGGTGCGCGCAGGATTAGCTGGCGCTGGCCCCTTCTTTTTTGGCATCCGTGTGGATCATCAAGGGCGCGGCATCGGCGGCAACAGCCTCTTCGTTGACGACGACCTCTTCGACACTTTCCATGCCCGGCAGATCGAACATGGTATCCAGCAGGATATCCTCCATGATCGACCGCAGCCCCCGCGCGCCGGTTTTGCGTTCGATCGCACGTTTGGCGATGGCCGACAGGGCATCTTCGGTGAAGGTCAGCTTGGTGTCTTCCAGTTCGAACAGGCGCTGATACTGTTTGACCAGCGCGTTCTTGGGCTGGGTCAGGATGGTGACAAGCGCGTCTTCGTCCAGATCGGTCAGGGTCGCGATCACCGGCAGACGCCCGACGAATTCCGGGATCAGACCGAATTTCAACAGATCCTCTGGCTCCAGCTCGCCGAACATTTCGCCGACGCCGCGAGTGTCGTTTTCCTTGACGTCCGCGCCAAAGCCGATCGCCGATCCCTTGCCGCGCTGCGCGATGATCTTTTCCAGACCGGCAAAGGCGCCGCCGCAGATGAACAGGATGTTGGTGGTGTCGACCTGCAGGAATTCCTGTTGCGGATGTTTGCGCCCGCCCTGCGGCGGAACGCTGGCAACGGTGCCTTCCATGATCTTCAGCAGGGCCTGCTGCACGCCCTCGCCCGAAACATCGCGGGTGATGCTGGGGTTGTCGGATTTGCGCGTGATCTTGTCGACCTCGTCGATATAGACGATGCCGCGCTGCGCGCGTTCGACGTTGTATTCGCTGGCCTGCAACAGTTTCAGGATGATGTTTTCCACGTCTTCACCGACATAGCCCGCCTCGGTCAGCGTGGTGGCATCGGCCATGGTGAAGGGCACATCCAGAATGCGCGCCAGAGTCTGGGCCAGCAATGTCTTGCCGCAGCCGGTGGGGCCGATCAGCAGGATATTGGATTTGGCCAGTTCAATCTCGCCGGATTTCTGGGCGTGGTTCAACCGCTTGTAATGGTTGTGCACCGCCACCGACAGAACCCGTTTGGCATGGGACTGTCCGATCACGTAATCGTCCAGCACTTCGCAGATTTCACGCGGGGTCGGAACGCCATCGGCGGATTTGAATCCGGACCCTTTGGTTTCCTCGCGGATGATATCCATGCACAGCTCGACGCATTCGTCGCAGATGAACACTGTGGGGCCCGCGATGAGTTTGCGAACTTCATGCTGACTTTTGCCACAGAAAGAACAGTAGAGCGTGTTCTTTGAGTCGTTGCCTGAATTATTCGCCATATCAATCCTCTAAGGCATTTTCGCCGGTGTCTGACCCCGCCGGTCAAAGCTGTGGTCCGCCCTTCGGACAAGCCTAGGGCACAGAAATTGCGGGCACAACGCCAAAATCCGGCGTTGCACCCGATTGTCAGGTGACGTTACGCCTCTGCGTCATCGCCTTTTACGCGGGTTTCCACGATCTCGTCGATCAGGCCCCATTCTTTTGCGTCCTCGGGCGACATGAAGTTATCGCGTTCCAGCGCCGCCTCTACCGTCTTGATCTTCTGGCCGGTGTGCTTGACGTAAATCTGGTTCAGACGATCCTTCAGCTTCTGGGTTTCCTGCGCGTGGATCATGATATCCGTCGCCTGTCCCTGATACCCGCCCGACGGCTGGTGCACCATGACCCGGCTGTTGGGCAGCGAGAACCGCATGCCCGGCGCTCCCGCCGCCAGCAGCAGCGACCCCATCGAGGCCGCCTGCCCGACAACCAGCGTCGAAACCGCCGGTTTGATGTATTGCATCGTGTCATAGATCGACAGGCCGCTGGTCACGACACCGCCGGGGCTGTTGATATACATCGAGATTTCCTTGGTCGGGTTTTCCGCCTCAAGGTGCAGCAACTGCGCCACGATCAGGCTGGACATGCCGTCGTGCACCGGGCCGGACAGGAAAATGATCCGCTCCTTCAACAGGCGCGAAAAGATGTCATAGGCCCGTTCCCCGCGCGAAGTCTGTTCGACCACCATGGGGACCAATGTGTTCATATATGTATCAATAGGATCGTTCATATCCGCCTGCCTGCTGCTGTCGGGACTATCATTGCCCGGTAAAACCTCACAGAGTCTTAGTTCCGCGTCCGGACCCCTGCAAGGGGCGGCGGCGGGATTTCCCGCTTTGCGCGGCTTGCACCCGGCATGGCGGAAAAAGGTTACAGATTCCTCTTTTTTGCACACGCAGGATTTATCAAGGCTTGGTTTCCCTTTTTATCAAAGACTTGGCATAAGGTTGGAAATCATATGACCGGGGGATACCTGATGAAATCTTTGATCGCCGCCGCCGCCATCGCGGCCAGTGCAACACCGGGATTGTCCGATCCGAATCCCGGCGATTGGTCCGCCGTGGTGGCCGAGGCCGCGGGTCAGACCGTCTATTGGAATGCCTGGGGCGGGTCGACCGCCACCAATGATTTCATCCGCTGGGCGGGCGATCAGGTCAAATCGCGCCACGACGTCACCGTCGAACACGTCAAATTGTCGGACACCGCCGATGCGGTCAGCCGGGTTCTGGCCGAAAAGACCGCCGGCAAGGATCAGGGGGGTGCTGTCGATCTGATCTGGATCAACGGCGCGAATTTCGCGGCGATGAAGGACAAGGGGCTGCTGTTCGGCCCATGGGCACAATCCCAGCCGAACTGGGGCATTGTTGACGTCGACGGCAAGCCCGCCGTCATCAATGATTTCACCGTGCCCACCGACGGGCTGGAAAGCCCCTGGGCCATGGCGCAGGTGGTATTTTATTACGACAGCGCCCGGTTGCCCGAGCCGCCCAGAACCATGGCCGCACTGGCCGACTGGGCCGCTGCGCACCCCGGCCGGTTCACCTTTCCCCAGCCGCCCGATTTTCTGGGCGCCACCTTCATGAAACAGGCGCTTTACGGCATGGTCGCGGACCCTGCGGTCCTGCAACGGCCCGTGGATCATGTCGATTACACCGCCGCCACCGCCCCGCTGTGGGAGTTTCTGGACGGGCTGACGCCGCATCTGTGGCGGCAGGGCCGCGCCTATCCGCAATCGGGGCCGCGCCAGATTCAGATGATGGCGGATGGCGAGATCGATCTGGCGATTTCCTTCAGCCCCGGCGAGGCGTCGACCGCCATCGCCAATGGCGAACTGCCCGATACCGTGCGCAGCTTCGTGATGGAGGGCGGCACCATCGGCAACGCCAGCTTTGTCGCTATCCCCTATAACGCCAACGCCAAGGCGGGCGCGATGGTTCTGGCCAATTTCCTGCTGTCGCCCGAGGCGCAGGCCCGCGCGCAGAACCCCGATGTGCTGGGCTATGGCACCGTGCTGGCGATGGACAAGCTTTCGGCAGAGGATCGCGCCCGGTTCGACGCGCTGGAACTGGGCATCGCCACCCTGTCGCCCGCCGATCTGGGCCCCGCCCTGCCCGAACCGCACCCCAGCTGGATGGTGCAGATCGAACAGGACTGGACCGCCAAATTCGGCGTGGCCAAGTAACCGATGACCCGCCGCTCCGGCCTGCATCTTGCCCCGGCGCTGACGCTGGCCCTGATGCTGGGGCCGGTTCTGGCCGGGTTGCTGGGCACGCTGGCCCCGGCTCTGGGGCTGTTCCCGGCCCTGGGCGGCACAGAGATCAGCGGCGCCCCCTTTATGAAGCTGATACAGTGGCCCGGCCTTGGCCCCGCGGTCCGTCTCAGCATGACGACCGGGCTGCTGGCCACGCTGCTGTCGCTGGGCATCACGGCGGTTCTGTTGGCGGCATGGCACGGCACAGCGGCGTTCCGCTGGCTGGAACGCGCGCTGGCGCCGCTCTTGTCGGTGCCCCATGCGGCGGCGGCCTTTGGCATCGCCTTTCTGATCGCGCCGTCGGGCTGGATCGCCCGGGCGCTGTCGCCCTGGGCCACCGGGTGGCAGTACCCGCCCGACCTGTTGATCGTGCAGGACCCCTGGGGGATCGCGATGACCATGGGGCTGGTGGCCAAGGAGCTGCCGTTTCTGGTGCTGATGGCGCTGGCCGCCCTGCCGCAGGCGCAGCCAGGCCGCAGCATGCTGGTGGCGCAGGCGCTGGGATATGGCCGCATGACAGGTTGGCTGAAGGCCGTGTTTCCCCGCGTCTATGCCCAGATCCGCCTGCCGGTCTATGCGGTGCTGGCCTATTCGATGACCGTTGTCGATGTCGCCATCATTCTGGGCCCCAACACCCCGCCGCCCCTGTCGGTTCAGGTGGTGCGCTGGATGTCCGATCCCGATCTGACCCTGCGGTTTCAGGCCGCCGCCGGGGCCATGCTGCAACTGGCACTGGTACTGGCGGCCCTTGGCCTGTGGCGGCTGGGCGAAGGTGTGGTGGCGCGGCTGGGCCACGGCTGGGCCCTGCGCGGCGGGCGCGGGACACGGGATGGGGCGCTGCGGTTTCTGACCATGGGGGTCGGCGCGGCCTCGGTCGCCGCGATCCTGCTGGGGCTGGCCGGGCTGGCGCTGTGGTCGGTTGCCGGGGTCTGGCGGTTTCCGCATCTCCTGCCCGATACCCTGTCGCTGAGAAGCTGGGCCCGGCATGGTCCGGGGCTAAGCGATCCCGCGCTTGATACCCTGTGGATCGCCGCCGCCGCCACGCTGATCGCGCTGGCGCTGGTCGTGGCCTGTCTGGAATCCGAACACCGCTATGGGCTGAAAACCAGCACCCGCAGCCTGTGGTTGCTGTATCTGCCGCTGCTGGTGCCGCAGATCGCGTTCCTGCCGGGGGTGCAGACGCTGGCCCTGATGCTGGGCGGCGATACCGGGCGCGGGGCGGTGATCCTGTCGCATGTGGTCTTTGTCCTTCCTTACGTCTTCCTGTCGCTGGGCGATCCGTTTCGCAGCTGGGACAGCCGCCATGCCACCGTCGCCGCCGCCCTTGGCGCCAGCCCGGCCCGCACGCTGTGGGCGGTGCGCCTGCCGATGTTGCTGGCGCCGGTGCTGACGGCGGCCGCCGTGGGCTTTGCCGTGTCGGTCGGGCAATACCTGCCGACCCTGCTGATCGGCGGCGGCCGGGTACAGACCCTGACGACCGAGGCGGTGGCCCTTGCCTCGGGCGGGGACAGGCGTATCATCGGTGTCTATGCTCTGGCCCAGACCGGGCTGGTGATGCTTGGCTTTGCCGCCGCCATCGCGATTCCACGCGTGTTGTGGCGCAACCGGCGCGGGGTGAAAGAGGGATGATGCCCCAGACCGGACTGATCCTGGATACGCTGTGCATCCTGAAACAGGGCGCGCCACTGATCACGCTGAACGCGCGGATCGATCCCGGCGAGGTGCTGACCGTCATGGGCCGCTCTGGCGTCGGCAAATCCACCCTGCTGGCCGCCATCACCGGCACCCTGCCCCCGGCGTTTCAACTGCGGGGGCGGATCGTGCTGAACGGCACCGACATCACCGCCGCCCCGCCCCAGACCCGCCATATCGGCATATTGTTTCAGGATGAGCTGCTGTTCCCGCATCTGTCGGTGGGCGGCAATCTGGCCTTTGGCCTGCCCGCCACGGTCCGGGGCCGCGCCGCCCGCCGTGCCCGGGTGAATGCGGCCCTGACCGATATCGACATGGCCGGGTTTGCCGACCGCGATCCGGCCACCCTGTCGGGCGGGCAAAAGGCCCGCGTGGCGCTGATGCGGATGCTGCTGTCCGAACCGCGCGCGCTGTTGCTGGATGAACCTTTCGCGCGGCTGGATGCCGATCTGCGCAGCCAGATCCGGCGCTTTGTCTTCGACCGGGCGCAGAGGCTGAACCTGCCGGTGCTTCTGGTCACCCATGACAGCGCCGATGCCCGGGCCGCCGGGGGCAAGGTGGTCGAGTTGAAAGCGCCTTAAAGCACCCGCCGGTCGAATGAGATCGCCTTCAGCACCGCATGTACCGGCAGGCCGGGGGCCAGCCCCAGTTGCGCCACCGCCACCCGCGTGACCCGCGCCCGCACCGATTGCGCGCCCACCGCCACGAAGACCTCGGCAAAGGCAGTGTCGGGTTCGGCGATCACCTCGGTCACGGTGCCGGTCAGGATGTTCTGCGCGCTTAGCCCTTCGGGGCGTTGGGTGGCCAGCAGCACGTCGCGCGCGCGCACCCGCAACTGCACCTGCGCGCCCGCGTCGATCTGTGCCGCGGGCATCGCCAGCGTCTGACCTTCGACGTCCAGCCCGGTCAATTGCCATTCGGTGTCGGTGCCGACCACGGTCGCCGACAGGATCACCCCCGCCTCGAACCGGCTGCCGCCGCCGTCCAGATCAAGCCGGGCGAAGGTTTCGGCCAGCGGACCGGCGGCAGCCACCTGCCCCTTGTTCAGCGCGATCAGATCGTCGGCAATGCGCGTCACCTCGTCAATCGCGTGGGTGACATAAAGCACCGGCACGCCGAACGCCTGTGGCAAAGCCGCGATATAGGGCAGGATCGCGGCCTTGCGGCGCAGATCAAGGGCCGCCAGCGGTTCATCCATCAGCATCAGATGCGGACGGGTCAACAGCGCACGGCCGATGGCCACACGCTGTCGTTCCCCCCCCGACAGCGATGCCGGACGCCGGGGCAAAAGCGGTTCCAGATCCAGCGCGGCGATGACCGCGTCGCGGGTGATGTCGGACGGGATCGCCGCCGACCGCCGATCGGCGAAATCAAGGTTGCCCGCAACGCTGAGATGGCCAAACAGGCGCGCGTCCTGAAACACCATGCCGATGCCGCGTTTGTGGGGTGGCACGAAGATGCCGCCAGCGCTGTCCTGCCAGACGGTATCGCCAAACCCGACCCGCCCGCGCGCGCCCGGCTCAAACCCCGCGATCACCCGCAACAGCGTGCTTTTGCCCGCCCCCGACGGGCCGAATAACGCGGTGATCCCCCGCAGCGGCGCCTGATGCGCCGCCGACAGGGCAAATCCCCCCTGATCCAGCGTGAAATCCAGCGACAGTTGGTCCATCCGCTATCCCACCCGCACCCGGAACCGCCGGTTCAGCACATAGACGAACAGCAGGATAAGGAAGGAAAACACCAGCAGCACCGCCGACAGCAGATGCGCATCGGCATAGTTGATGGTTTCGACATGTTCATAGATGGCGATGGAAATCACCTTGGTGCGCCCCGGAATATTGCCGCCCACCATCAGCACCACGCCGAATTCGCCGATGGTATGGGCAAAGCTAAGCACCGTCGCCGTCAGATACCCGCGCAGCGACAGCGGCACCACCACCCGGAAAAACCGGTCCCACGGCCCCGCCCGCAGCGATGCCGCCGCCTCCAGCGGGCCACGGCCCAGACCTTCGAACGCCGCCTGCAACGGTTGCACCATGAACGGCAGCGAATACAGGCACGAGGCGACCACCAGCCCGGCAAAGGAAAACGTCAGCGTGTCGCCCGTCGCATTGCGCCACGCCGCCCCCAGCGGCGAGGTCGGGCTGAGCAGGATCAGCAGGTAAAACCCCAGCACCGTCGGCGGCAGCACCAGTGGCAGCGCGGTCAGCGCCTCGACCACCGGTTTGATCCGGCTGCGGCTGCGCGCCAGCCACCAGGCCAGCGGCGTGCCCAGCACCAGCAGCAACAGCGTCGTGACCGCCGCCAGCCGCAGCGTCAGCCACAGCGGATCAAACGCGGGCAGGTTCATTCCTCATCCGCCTTGCCGGCGGATTGTTCCGACCGGACCCGGCGCAGAATCTCGACCATCAGGGCGGTGTAAAGACCGATGTTCAGCAGACCGTTCACCGCCGTCATCCCGCCCAGAATACGCCAGTCCAGCGGCAGGATGATGTCGCCGTATCCCAACGTGGTGAAGGCCACGATCGAATAATAGACCGCCGGTTCCAGCGCCGTGAAAACGCCCAGACCCACAAAGGCCAGCGCCCACAGCCAGACCGACAGGGTCAGCAACAGCAGGATCATCAGAACCGCCCCCACCAGCACCAGCGTCAGCTTCGGCGAATGCGGCGGGCGCACCGCCCAGGGCGCCACCCGCGTGGCCAGACCTTCGGACAGCCAGAACCCGACCGCCGCAATGGCAATCGTCATGCTGATCAGCACGGACCCGACAAACAACTGGAATATCATGGCGTTCCCGACAATGGCTCCCTGCCCTGCATTTGACGGGTTTTCACGCGCCGGTGCAAGCGGATCGGATCAGCCGCCCCGTGTCACAATCGCGCGCTGCGCCTCCAGCCCCATCGAGATCATCAGCGGCGCCTGCGCCTGACGCGCCTGAAACCCCGGCTTGTCGGCCAGCCCGTCCCAGCCGCAGGCGATCAGCGATTGCGCCACCGCCCCGCCCAGCGTGTTGCCGGGGCCGGTGACGATGAACAGATCGGGCGCGAATTCCTGTGCGGCGGTGCGGATGGCGCGGGTGAAATCATAGCTTTGCGTGACCTGCGCGCCCAGGGTGTAATCCCGCAAGGCACCGGTGTCGGTCGCCTGCGGCCACCACAGCTGCCCGCGCCCGTCGATCAGCGGCACCTGCGGTTGCCCGAACAGCGCCTGCGGCAGCCGCGCGCGCCCCTCTGCCGCCACCGGTTCCTGCAACGCGGTGTGAAAGGCCGCGTGGTTTTTCAGGCGCATCGGGAACCGGTCGCCGACGGGTGGCACCGATGCCTCGAACGCCGCCAGCCCGGCCTCGTCCCCGGCCAGCACCAGCATCCCGCCCAGATCGATCGACAGGGCCAAACTGTGTCCGTCCCGCGCGTCGATCCCGGCCACCTGATCCAGCAGGGCCGCCTTGCGCGCGGGATCGGGGCGCCAGTCGTCGCCCACCACCGGGTACACCAGCTGCCCGCCGATCATATGTTCCTGCATCAGGGTGCCCATGGTGTTGACCACCTGAAACCCGTCATCCGCGCTGAGCGCCCCTGCGGCGGCCAGCGCCGAGTACCAGCCCATCGAATTGCCGGTCACCGCCACAACCCGGATATCCCCGGCCAGCGACCGCGCATCGGCCAGCGTGCAGGCATAGATCAGCGCCGCGGCATTGTCGCCCCGCGTATGCCGCGAAGGCGCAAATCTGTCGGCCCCGTCCAGCGCGGTCACCCCGTCCTGCCCCGCCGCGCGCCGCAGCGCGTCGAACCCCGCCAGCATCTGCTGCTTGTCGGCGTGATGCCGGGCCAGATAGCCCAGCTCTGTCTGGTTATAGGTGCCCCGGCCCGGGCAGATCAGAACGGCGGTGCGGGTCATTTGGCGCGCCCCGTCAGATCAAGTGCGGCCTGCACGATCCCCGCCGCCGAAGGCATGGTCGCGGCATAGGCGGGGCCGGTGGCGATGAAACATTCCTCGGCGGCCAGACGGGCGGTGGGTTGATCGCTGGCTTCCGCGAATAGCGTCATCAACGCCTCGGATATATTGCCGCTCCGGCGGCATTCATCGACGATCAGCACCTGTTTGCACCCTGCCACCGCGCGCAATACCGCCTGATCCGGCAGGGGCGACAGCCAGCGCAGATCGACGATCCGCAGGTCCAGCCCGTGATCCTCGCGCAGCACCTTTGCCGCCTGATGCGACAGATAATGCCCGTTGCCATAGGTCACGATCGCCAGATCAGTGCCCGCGCCATGCACCCCGACCTCGCCCAGCCCGATCCGCCGGTCCGGGGCGGGATAGGTATCCATCCACGCCCCATCCTTGTCATCATGCAGATCGCGCATCGGATAAAGCGCGATGGGTTCGACAAAGACCACGACGCGCTGTTCCTCGCGTGCCAGCCGGACGCATTCGCGCAGCATCATCGCGGCCTCTGCCCCGCTGGACGGGCAGGCCAGCACCAACCCCGGAATATCGCGCAGCACGGCCAGCGAATTGTCGTTATGGAAATGCCCGCCAAAGCCTTTCTGGTATCCAAGCCCCGCGATCCGCACCACCATCGGGTTGGCATATTGCCCGTTCGAGAAAAACGGCAAAGTCGCCGCTTCGCCGCGCAGCTGATCCTCGGCATTGTGCAGATAGGCCAGAAACTGAATCTCGGGGATCGGCACGAACCCGTTGTGGGCCAGACCGATCGCCAGACCCAGAATCGACTGTTCGTCCAGCAGGGTATCGATCACCCGGTCGGGGCCGAACCGCGCCTGCAACCGCTGGGTCACGCCGTAAACGCCCCCCTTGCGGCCCACGTCTTCGCCCATGATCGCGATCTCGCCGTGTTCCAGCATCAGATCGGTCAGCGCCCAGTTGATCAGGCGGCTCATCGGTTGCGGATCGGCCATCGCCCGCAGGTCCGACCCGAAGGCCGCGCTGCGCCGATCCTCGGGCACGCCATTTGTGGGGCGACAGGCCCGCGCGGGCGGGATCAGGCTGGCGGCCACATCGCTTGCGGTTTTCAGACGCGGGCGGGCGGCGGCCTGATCCGCCACACGGGCCACCCGCGCGCAGGTTTCATCATAGATCGCCAGCGCCTGATCCGGGCGCAGCGCGCCGGCCTGATCCAGCAGGCGCACCGAATGCAGCAACGGATCATTCGCCTCATCCGCCTCGACCTCGGCCCGGTCCAGATAGGTGGTGGGCACATCCGCCCCGGCATGACCGTACAGCCGCACCATCCGCAGATGCAGAAACGCCGGTTTGCGGGTGCGGCGCACGTAATCGGCCGCCTCGACCGCCACCGCGTGCGTGTCATAGATATCCAGCCCGTCGCCCGCGAAATACCGCAACCCGGGGCGATGCTGCATGCTGGCGGCGATCCAGCCCCTGGGGGTCTTGGTCGAAATACCGATGCCGTTGTCTTCGCAGACGAACAACAGCGGCAAGGGGGTGGATTGCACCGCAGTCCAGCCCGCCGTGTTGATCGCCCCCTGCGCCGTCGAATGATTGGCCGAGGCATCGCCGAACGAACAGACCGCGATCCCGTCGTCGGGCAACGCCCGGTGTTCCGGCGGATGCCGCCGCGCCAGCCCCAACCCGTAGGCCGCGCCCACCGCCTTTGGCAGATGGCTGGCAATGGTCGAGGTCTGCGGCGGAATGTTCAGCGCTCTTGACCCCAGCACCTTGTGCCGCCCGCCCGACATCGGGTCTTCGGAGGAACAGGCAAAGGACAGCAGCATGTCCCATGTCATCGTCTGCCCCGGCACCTGCGCGCCGCGCGCGATCTGGAACGCCGCATCGCGGTAATGCAGAAAGGCGATGTCGGTGGGGCGCAGGGCATGGGCCACGGCGGCCATGCCTTCGTGTCCGGACGACCCGATCGTGTAAAACCCCTGCCCCGCCTTCTGCATCGCGCGGCTGGTGCGGTCCAAGGCCCGGCTCAGCACCTGCGACCGGAACAGCGACACCGCCTGCGGCGCATCAAGCCCCCCGGCGGGCGCCTTGCCCTGCGGCAGGTCCCCCGCCGCCACCCGGCGCCGGAAATTGTCGTGAACGATCTCTGCGCGATCCATCGGGGACCTCAGAAAAACGCCTGAAGCCCGGTCTGCGCCCGCCCCAGGATCAGCGCGTGCACGTCATGCGTGCCCTCATAGGTGTTCACGGTTTCAAGGTTCATCATGTGGCGGATGACCTGATATTCCTCGCTGATGCCATTGCCGCCGTGCATGTCACGCGCCAGCCGCGCGATGTCCAGCGCCTTGCCGCAGTTGTTGCGTTTCATCATCGAAATCATCTCGGGCGCGGCCTGATTTTCATCCATCAGCCGCCCCAGCCGCAGCGATCCCTGCAGGCCCAGTGAAATCTCGGTCTGCATATCGGCCAGTTTTTTCTGGAACAGTTGTGTCTGCGCCAAGGGCCGCCCGAACTGCGTCCGGTCCAGCCCGTATTGCCGTGCCGCGTGCCAGCAGAACTCAGCCGCCCCCAGCGCGCCCCAGCTGATGCCGTAGCGCGCCTTGTTCAGACATCCGAACGGGCCTTTCAATCCTTCGACATTGGGCAACAGCGCGTCTTCGCCGACCTCGACCCCGTCCATCACGATCTCGCCCGTGGTCGAGGCGCGCAGCGACAGCTTGCCCTCGATCTTGGGCGCCGACAGCCCGGCCATGCCCTTTTCCAGAATGAAGCCCCTGATCTTGCCGTCATGCGCCTGCGACTTGGCCCAGACCACAAAGACATCGGCAAAGGGGCTGTTGGAAATCCACATCTTGCTGCCGGTCAGCCGGTATCCGGTGGCGGTTTTTTCGGCCCGGGTTTTCATCGACCCCGGATCGCTGCCCGCGTCCGGTTCGGTCAGGCCGAAACAACCGATCAGATCGCCGCTGGCCAGACCGGGCAGGTATTTCCGGCGCTGTTCTTCCGACCCGTAGGCATAGATCGGATAGATCACCAGACTGGATTGCACCGACATCATCGACCGGTATCCGCTGTCGACGCGTTCCACCTCGCGCGCGATCAGGCCATAGGTGACATGGCTGGCGCCCAGCCCGCCATATGCCTCGGGCAGGGTCGCGCCCAGCAATCCGGCCTCGCCCATCAGTTTGAACAGCCCCGGGTCTTCGCGTTCTTCGCGATAGGCGGCGATGACGCGCGGCTGCAACTGATCCTGCGCAAAGCTGCGTGCTGCATCGCGCAACAGCCGTTCGTCTTCGGTCAGCGCGGTTTCCAGGCTCAGGGCGTCTTCCCAGTTGAAACGCGGCGGGGTGGATGTGGCGGTGGGGGTCATTTCAGCCTGGGTCATGTAACGTCATCCTGTATTGCATTTGCCGCAGCATAGCCGCCCCCGTCAGGACAGGCGACTTGACAGATCATCGCCCAGACCGAACAATCCGGCAAAATGTCAATCAGATCGGCAAAGTGAATGAAAGACCAATTGGATCGCCGGATCATCCGCGAATTGCAACGCAACGCGCGTGAATCCACGTCGAATATCGCCGCCCGGCTGAACGTCGCACGATCCACCGTGCACGAACGGATTTCACGGATGGAAGCGGACGGAACCATCGCCGGATACTCGGTCGTCCTCAGCAAGAACCCCAACGAAGAGAATGTTCAGATTCTGATGTTGCTGGAAATTCGCCAGCAGGAAACCCGCAAGATATTGCAAAGGCTGTCAAATTATACCGAAATCCGGGTCTGCATGTCGATCAACGGCGAATACGACCTGTTTCTAAGCGCCGAGGCGCCGCGGATCGAAGACCTGGATGTCTTTGTCGATGAGGTCGCCGAAATTCCCGGCATACTGCGCACCAATACCTTCGTGGTCTTCGGCCGCAAGTTCGATCGCCGCTATAAGGACACGGTCCAGCGTATTTCCGAGCAATACCTCAAGGATACCGGCGAATAGCGACATATATCCGATATTACGTCTGAAAATCCGGCATAATCCGGCATTTTGATAGCTTCCGCCGCCACAGCCCACTCCGCCACCATGGCAGAAAAAGCAGGAGCGCGAAATGTCACATTGGAACGTTTGTGTCGTCGGGGCCGGCAAGATCGGCCAGATGATTGCCACCCTTCTGAAATCCTCGGCCAATTATTCGGTCACCGTCGCCGACCGTGATCTGACCGGGCTGACCCCGATCCAGCGCATGGGGGTGCCGATCCTGCAGGTCGATGCCACCGACGTAACCGCGCTGACCGCACAGTTGCGGGGCTTTGACGCGGTGATCAGCGCGGCGCCGTTTTTCCTGACCCCGCAGATCGCCGCCGCCGCCGGGGCCGCGGGCGCGCATTATTTCGATCTGACCGAAGATGTCGCCGCCACCCAGACCGTGCGCGATCTGGCCAAGGGCGCCAGAACCGCCTTCATGCCGCAATGCGGGCTGGCGCCGGGCTTCGTCGGCATTGCCGGGGCCGATCTGGCCGCGCAGTTCGATACGCTTGATACGCTGTCGCTGCGGGTCGGGGCGCTGCCGCTGTTTCCGACCAACGCGCTGAAATACAATCTGACATGGTCCACCGACGGGCTGATCAATGAATATTGCAACCCCTGCGAAGCCATCGTCGACAGCCGCCTGACCCGCGTCGCCCCGCTGGAGGATCTGGAACGGATCAGCCACGACGGGGTGGATTACGAATGTTTCAACACCTCGGGCGGGCTGGGCACCCTGTCCGAAACGATGCTGGGCAAGGCGCGGCGCGTGTCCTATCGCACCCTGCGCTATCCCGGCCACCGCGACATCGTCAAACTGCTGCTGCACGATCTGGGGCTGGAACGGCGGCGCGATCTGTTGAAAGAGGTGTTCGAGGCCGCCCTGCCGCGCACCGATCAGGATGTCGTGCTGGTATTCTGCACCGCCACCGGGTTGAAAGACGGGGCGTTTCGCGAACGGACCTTCATCAACAAATCCACCGCCCGCACCATCGACGGCCAGACGTGGAGCGCAATTCAGATCACAACCGCCGCCGGGGTTACCGGCGTGGTCGATCTGATGCGGCAGGGCCTGCTGCCCCGCGATGGTTTCGTCGGGCAGGAACAGGTGCGGCTGGCCGATTTCATGAGCACCCCGTTCGGACAGCTTTACCACCCCGGCGCCGTGACCGGGCTGGACCACGCCGCTTAACCCCCTTTTGCCCGGAGACCGACATGACCGCATCCACCACCCTGTCCAACCTTGGCCTGACCCCCGACATGCTGACCGGCGGCGCCCTTGACGTATGCTCGCCTATTGATGGCAGCCTGCTGGCCAGCCTGCCTGAAACGCCGTTGGGCGACATGCCCGCGATCCTTAAGAACGCCCAGACCGCCTTTGCCACCTGGCGCCGCGTCCCCGCCCCCCGGCGGGGCGAGCTGGTGCGGCTGTTGGGCGAAGAACTGCGCGCCGCCAAGGACGATCTGGGCGCGCTGGTCAGTTGGGAGGCGGGCAAGATCACCTCGGAAGGGCTGGGCGAGGTGCAGGAAATGATCGACATCTGCGATTTCGCGGTCGGTCTGTCTCGGCAGCTTTACGGGCTGACCATCGCCTCGGAACGGCCCGGTCACCGGATGATGGAAACATGGCATCCCATCGGGCCGGTGGGCGTAATTTCAGCCTTCAACTTTCCGGTGGCCGTCTGGTCGTGGAACGCGGCACTGGCGCTGGTCTGCGGCAATCCGGTGATCTGGAAACCTTCGGAAAAAACCCCGCTGACCGCACTGGCTTGCGCCCAGATATTCCGGCGCGCCGTGGCGCGGCTCGGCGGGGATGCCCCGGCCGATCTGTTGCAGGTCCTGATCGGCGGAGCGGATCTGGGCAGCACACTGGTCGCCGCGCCAGAGGTTCCCGTGATTTCGGCCACCGGATCGACCCGGATGGGCCGGGCCGCGGCCCCGGTGGTTGCCGCCCGCTTTGGCCGGGCCATTCTGGAACTGGGCGGCAACAACGCGATGATCGTGGCCCCCTCGGCCGATCTGGACATGGCGGTGCGCGGCATCGTGTTTTCCGCCGTCGGCACCGCCGGGCAGCGCTGCACATCGCTGCGCCGTCTGATCGTGCATAATTCGGTGCGCGCCGACCTGGTGGCGCGGCTGACCCGCGCCTATCAGGGCCTGCCCGTCGGCCACCCGATGCAGGAGGGCACGCTGGTCGGCCCGCTGATCGACACGGCCTCGGCCGATGCGATGCAGGCCGCGTTGCAGGCTGCCCGCGCGGCTGGCGGCACCGTGCATGGCGGCGCGCGCGTGACCGACGGCGTGCCCGCCGGGGGCGCCTATGTCGAACCCGCGATTGTCGAAATGCCCGATCAGGCCGAGATCGTGAAAACCGAAACCTTCGCGCCGATCCTTTACGTCATCGGCTATGACGATTTCGATCAGGCGATCGCCCTGCAAAACGACGTCCCACAGGGCCTGTCGTCCTGCATCTTCACCATGAACATGCGCGAGGCGGAACGCTTCGTTTCCGACACCGGGTCGGACTGCGGCATCGCCAATGTCAACATCGGCCCCTCGGGCGCCGAAATCGGCGGTGCCTTCGGTGGCGAAAAGGAAACCGGCGGCGGCCGCGAAAGCGGGTCGGACGCGTGGAAATCCTATATGCGGCGGCAAACCAACACGGTGAATTATTCCGCCGAGCTGCCGCTGGCGCAGGGGGTCAGGTTCGACGTGTGACCCCCCAAGGCCCCCGGCCGGATCAGGACCCGTCGCGTTTGAAAAAATCGATGGCCCGCTGCACGGCGGTCAGCACCAGAAAGGCGCCGACCGCCCAGATCAGCAATTCGAACGGCGCGAAATCACTGCCGCGCAGCCATTGTCCGACCAGCCCCCCCTGCGGCCGCAGCGCGCCGATCCCCGCCAGCCCGTCCCGCGACCACAGGCTGAAGGTCCAGAACCGCGACAGGTAAAACAGCACCGCCCCGACAAACGCGGCCAGCATCAGGCCGGACAGACGCGCGATCATGGCAGAACCTCCATCGTGTCGGGGTCGATCTGAAACACCAGCAGATCGCCGTGGCGTTCCACCGCGCCTTCGACCGAGATATATTGCGCCACGAAATCATAGGCCGATTTCGGCAGCGCCGTGCCGTCCGGCCCGGTGACCAGCAAAAACTCGGACCCTTCGACCGGCTGCGACGACACAAAGACCGGCGGGATGCCCCCGATCAGGCACAGGTTGGCGCAGGCCTTATGCGCCAGCCCGCGCCCGGGGCGCATGGCCCCGGCCAGGCATTTGCCATCGCAAATCTCACCCGCCAGCCGCCAGCGGCCCAGCGGTTCGGGCACCTGTTCCGGCGCGGTGCCTTCGGCCGCCTGCAACCCGTTCCGCCCGCCCGCAACCTGCAGCATATCCAGCGCGCCGCGCTGCAGGATCACGCCGGACACGGTGGCCAATTGTCTCTCCAGTGGGGTGGCGCGGGCCACGACACTGGACTTGCCCTGCCCGGTCAGCATCAGCGTGTGGCCCGGTTTGATCCGGTCGTTGCCCTGCGTCACATGCACCAGCGGATAGGGCACCAGCGACACCACGCCGGTGACCGTCTGACGCCCGTAATCGAACCGGAACGCCCCCGGCCCCGGATCGTCCTGCGTGCCGCCGATCATCACACCGGCCACCGCAAAGACCGCGACGACCGACAGGGCCGCGCTGATCAGGAACGGGCGCAGCCGGGCCGGGATCGGCAGGTAGCCCACGAAAAACGGGGATTTCTTGTCGCTCATGCCGGGTCCTCCGTCGGTGTGGCATCCGGAACGGGCACCGGTTCGACATAGGTGCCCGGCGGGTTCGCCGTGGGATCGACCATCACGCTGCGCCCCTGCAGGGACAGGTTGTAGGTCGGGATGGTTTCGGTAAAGGGCGCGGGCGACCGGCCATTGGTCACGTCATACTGGAACCCGTGCCACGGGCAGGTGACGAAACAATCGATCACCCGGCCTTCGCCCAGCGGGCCGTTCTGATGGGCGCAGGCGTTGGAAATCGCCGAAAGACGCCCGTCCTGCCGGAACACCGCCACCCGGTCGCCGCCGGGCAACAACGTGATCCTGGCGCGGCCTTCGGCGATGTCGCCCACATCGCAGACCCTGACCAGCCCGCCCTGCCCGGCATCCGCCTTCGGGTCGCCCGCGCGGCGTTCGTGCAGCGCCGCCAGAATATGCAACAGCGCGACCGCCCCCGCGCCCACAAGGAATATCCCGGTGAACACGTGGTTCTGCTGTTCCTGCAAAATCCCAAGGCTGACATGCGCCACGACCGAGGCATAGGCCGGATAGATCAGATAATGCAGCCGCTTCCACACCGGCGGGGTCAGGAATTTCATCCAGAAATCATGGCTGGTGGTCGCAAGGATCAGCAGCACGGCCAGCGCGAAAATCCCGAACACCTCGAACGGGAACCCCGCCACCTGGCCAAAGCTGGTGTTGGCGAACAGCAGCGCCTCGTATTTGTTGGAACTGGAAAAGGCGAAATACCAGTTCACGATGTAACTGGCATGGCTCAGCGCCACGAAAACCGTCATCACCCCGAAATGCCGCCGGTTGTACAGCAGCGGCAGGAACCGCCGGTCCAGACGCGCCAAGGGGCCGATCGCCAGAATGATGCTGAGCATGACAAAGGCGCAGGCGCCGAAGGCGCGCGCGTTGTGGACCTGCGCATTGATCGGGTGCTCATGGCTGAGCAGTTCGGGGCTGACGTGGATGAACAGCCACAAAAAGGCGCAGACCCCGGCCAGCATCACCCCATCGTAAAGCCATTTGTTGCGGTTCCACTGAACCGGAATGTACTTGACGCTCATTGCGACACCTCCGGCGCGGACAGACGTTCGGGGGCGATGTCGGCGGGCCAGTCCTGCCGCGACGACAGCCCCAGCCAGATCGCCACGACCATGGCGCCCGCCATCAGCAGGGCCGCCGCCATATGGGTCGCGCGCGGCGGCGCATAGCGGGCGGCCCAGCGGTCGCGCCCCATTTCCAGCACGCCCCAGCGCCAGACCACCAGCGGCCAGATCAACAGGATGCCGGGCACCAGCAGCGGCCGGAACACATAGGCCCCGCGCGCGTCCTCATCCACCCGGTCGATGCCGACGGTCAGGAACACCGCCGCCACGAAGGCCCCGATGCTCAGCCACAGGCGCACAGCGAAAAACAATGCCTCTGCCGTATTCATGCTATTCCTCCGAACCGGACGCCCGAAATATCGGCCATGTCCTTTTTCCACGTGGTCAGATCGTCGTGGTTGAATTTCGACAGGTGATCATGGCCACAGGCCCGCGCCATCACCTGCATCAGTTCCACGCTGGCCTGAAAGAAATTGGCCAGCTGGCGGGCGGATTTTTCGATCACCAGACGGTTGACCAGATGCGGTTTCTGGGTGGCGATGCCCACCGGGCAATTGTTGGTGTGACAGGCCCGCATCGCCAGACAGCCGATCGCCTGCATCGCCGCATTCGACACCGCAACCGCATCCGCGCCAAGCGCCAGCGCCTTGATGAAATCGGCCGGGGTGCGCAGCCCGCCGGTGATGACCAGCGACACGTCGAACCGGTCCAGCCGGTCCAGATGCGCCCGCGCGCGGGCCAGCGCCGGGATCGTGGGCACCGAGATATTGTCGCGGAAAATCAGCGGCGCCGCCCCGGTGCCGCCGCCGCGCCCGTCCAGGATGATGTAATCCACCCCCACCGCCAGCGCCGCGTCGATATCCTTTTCGATATGCTGCGCCGACAGTTTGTACCCGATCGGAATGCCGCCGGTGCGGTCGCGCACCTGATCGGCGAAGTCCCTGATCTGTTCGACGCTGATCCAGTCGGGGAACCGCGACGGCGAAATCGCATCCCTCCCCGGTGCCAGCCCGCGCACCTCGGCGATGCGACCCTGAACCTTTTCGCCCGGCAGATGGCCGCCGGTCCCGGTCTTGGCCCCCTGCCCGCCCTTGAAATGGAACGCCTGCACCTTGGCCAGCTTGTCCCAGCCGAACCCGAACCGGGCCGAGGCGAGTTCATAGAAATAGCGGCTGTTGGCCTCTTGTTCGCCCGGCAGCATCCCGCCTTCGCCCGAACAGATGCCGGTTCCGGCCAGTTCGGCGCCACGCGCCAGCGCGATCTTGGCCGGTTCCGACAGCGCGCCGAAACTCATGTCGGACACGAACAGCGGAATATCCAGCCGCAGCGGTTTCTGCGCATTCGGCCCGATCACCACCCCGGTGCCGACCGGCGTGTCATCCAGCAGCGGCGGCGTGGCCAGTTGCGCGGTCAGCAACTGAATATCGTCCCAGTCAGGCAATTGTGCCCGTGGCACCCCCATCGCGTCCACCGTGCCGTGATGGCCGGTCTTGCCCAGCCCGTCTTTGGCGTAGGTCTGGATCAGCTCGGTATAGGGTTCTTCGTCGATGCCGTGGCTGGGATCGGCATACAGCCCCAGATATTCATCGCGCTGATAGGGTTGCGGGTTGGCCCGGCCCCAGGCGTTGACCTCATCGGCGTCGACCAAAACCTTGCCGTCCTCAACCCAGCTTTGGAACCTGGGCAGCGCCTCGGCGTTGTTGTATTCCGACACGCCGCTGTCCATGCGGTAATCCCAGTAATGCAGCCCGCAGATCAGGTTGTCGCCACGGACGAACCCGTCCGACATCAGCGCGCCGCGATGCAGGCAGCGCCCGTAAAATACCGACACCTCATCGTCGAACCGCACCACCACCAGATCGACCTCGCCCACCAGCGCATAGGCCGGTTGCCGGTCGGCCAGTTCATCCAGTCTGGCAATCGCTGTTTTCTGCATGGCTACCCCGTCAATCTGCGTCTGAATGGTTTGGTGATCAGTGGCTTGGCGAAACTTTCGATGTCCTTGGTTTCGGCGCAGGGGGCCATCCGCGCGATCCGCGCCCCGTACCAGCGCGCGCCGGGGGCGGCAGTGATCCCGTGCAGCACCGCGCTGATCCACACGGTGTTGACCGCCAGATGCAGCACCTGTTCGCCCAGTTCAGGCGGCAGCACATCGACCACCAGCAAGGCGAACAGCGCCGTCGCCAACCCGCGCGGGCCGAACCATCCGAAAAACAGCCGCGTCAGCGGGGCGGCTTCGGACCCGATCAGCGAAATCCAGATGGCCAGCGGGCGCACGACGAACAGGCTGATCAGGATCAGCGCCAGCACCGGCCATGTCAGATCCGCCACCGCCTGCGGGATCAGCGCGCCGCCCAGCAACAGAAAAGCGGCCCAGGACAGAAGCTGGCCTTCGCTTTCGGTGAAATCATAGACGAACCTGCATTTGCCCCGCACGACGCTGCCGAACCCCAGCCCCGCGACAAAGGCCGCGATGAAACCGTTGCCGCCGATCACCACCGCGCTCAGATAGGCGGTTCCGGCCAGTGCCAGCGCGCCGATCCCTTCATAGGTTTCCGAAGTCAGCCGCCGCGATTTCGCCTGCAACAGGATCAGCCCCCCGGCCAGACCCACGGCCAGCCCCGCCAGCGGCCCCAGCAAGATCTGCATCGCCGCGAAGGCCAGCCAGTCGCCCCCGCTTTGCGCGCTGAATTCGGCGGTCAGGCTGGCAAACAGCAACACGGTGGGCAGGGCCAGCCCGTCGTTCACCCCGCTTTCCACGGTCAGCGCGCGGCGCGGGCGTTCCGGTACGGCGGGGTTGGTGATCACCGCCTGCCCCAGCGCCGCATCGGTCGGCGCCAGGATCGCCGCGACCAGCGCCACGGCAAAGATCGGCCAGCCCGGCAACAGGAAAAACGCAACCGCCGTGCCCAGTGCAATTGTCAGGGGCAATCCGATCAGCAGCATCCGCAGCGGCCATTCGTGCCGCCGGCGCAGCGCCCGCATATCGATCTGCGCGGCATCCAGAAACAGCAGCACCACCAGCGCAACCTCGGTCACCGGATGCAACAGCATTTCGATCCCGTCGTCGGGCAAGACCCCCGATTGCACCGCCCCCGCGCCAAGCGCCAGAAACACCATCGGGGCAGTTATGACCGTGGTCGACAGCCGCCGCCCCACCATGCAGAACACAGCCGTCAAACCGAAAATCAGCAGATAACCAACCATCCTGCGGGCGCCTTATCCTTGAGTGTCGTCCAGCGGGTCATATCACCGAATACACGTTATGCGCGAGTTAAATACTCATAGACTGGCTGGTCCAGCCAAAGCAATTTACAAGACATAACAATGACGGGACAAACATTACAAAACCCCGCCGATCACAGGGGCCGGGCAGTCAGCCTAATTATTCAGCCAACACGATATTCGTGTGCCATTCCGCGCATTTGGCGCTGATTTCGGTGGGCGGCGATAGGTCGGTATAAAATGTGTCGATCTCGCTGAGCGATGCGATCCGCGCGGGGGCCGAGCGTTGGAACTTGGAATGATCGGCCACCAGAAAGGTGCTGCGCGCCTGCTGGATGATGGTCTGGCTGACGCCGACCTCCTGAATATCGAAATCCAGCAGGTCGCCGTCCTGATCCAGCGCCGAACAGCCGATCACCGCCAGATCGAATTTGAACTGCCGGATCGTGGCGGTGGTAAGCGACCCGATCAGCCCGCCGTCGGACCGGCGCAGCACGCCGCCCGCCACCACGATTTCGCATTCCGGGTTGCCCACCAGAATATTGGCCACGTTCATGTTGTTGGTGACCACCATCAGATTGCGGTGCTGCAACAGCTCTTGTGCCACCGCCTCGGTGCTGGTGCCGATGTTCAGAAAGATCGAGATGTTTTCGGGGATGTCGCGGGCGCAGCGGCGGGCGATGGCGCGTTTGGCCTGATCGTTCAGCCCGCGCCGATCCTCATAGCCGATGTTGGCCACGCTGGAGGGCAGGATCGCGCCACCGTGCACGCGCTCCAGCTTGCCCGCCTCGGCCAGTTCGCTCAGGTCGCGGCGGATGGTCTGGACCGTCACGTCGAACCGTTCGGCCAGCCCGTCGACAGTGACTTTGCCCTCTTGCCGGGCAAGGTCGAGTATTTCGGGCAATCGGAACGTCTGGGACATGCACGGCTCTCCAATGTTCGGGTCCTATTCGATTTTGCGCGATGCAACAAGTCAACCCGGTTTGTCGCCAAACGCCGTCGATGGAATCAATTTCAGGACACAAAACGAAAAATAACGAACCCATACACGGCCAAAATCTGCGCCACCAAGGGACAATGCAGCCGCAGAATACCAAATCGAGCGGGATTTATGCCTGAAACTAAAGGATTTTCCAAATTGCGAAAATAAACGAAAATTCAAATTGACAATATGGAACCCGATGTGGCTTGTTTTGGGCTCACTTCGACCACAGGTGGGGAGGCCTTGGTGTCGTCAAATCATCACGCAGACCAAAGCTATGATCTGTTCGTCATTGGCGGCGGGATCAACGGCTGCGGCATCGCCCGCGACGCCGCCGGGCGCGGCCTGTCGGTGGGTCTGGCCGAGATGAACGACCTGGCCTCTGCCACTTCTTCGGCCTCGACCAAACTGTTTCACGGCGGGCTGCGGTATCTGGAATATTTCGAGGTGCGGCTGGTGCGCGAGGCGCTGATCGAACGCGAAACCCTGCTGCGCGCGATGCCGCATATCTCGTGGCCGATGCGGTTCGTGCTGCCCTATCACAAGGATATGCGGTTCGAAGGCGAAACCCCGACCTCCCGGCTGTTGAACATCTTCATGCCGTGGATGCGCGGGCGGCGCCCGGCCTGGCTGATCCGGCTGGGGCTGTTCCTCTATGACCATCTGGGCGGGCGCAAGATATTGCCCGGCACCACCACAGTCGATCTGGCGCGTGACCCGGCGGGCGCCCCCCTGCAGGACAAGTTCAAAAAAGCCTTCGAATATTCCGATTGCTGGATCGAGGATTCGCGGCTGGTGGTGCTGAAC
The DNA here is from genome assembly GCA_947500775.1 of uncultured Paracoccaceae bacterium. GTDB lineage: Bacteria > Pseudomonadota > Alphaproteobacteria > Rhodobacterales > Rhodobacteraceae > CANMTD01. The sequence goes on along the minus strand of CANMTD010000001.1, from coordinate 963,345 downwards.
GCCCGCGACGCGGCGGCGCGCGGCGCCACCATCCTGACCCGGACCAAAGTCACCTCGGCCCGGCGCGACAACGATCTGTGGCAGATCGAACTGCAGGACGGCACCACCGGCAAGACGCAAATGGTCAGTGCCAGGATGCTGGTCAATGCCGGCGGTCCCTGGGTCGAGGATATCATCCGCAACACTGCCCGGATCAATTCGACCGAAGGCGTGCGGCTGGTGCGCGGCAGCCATATCGTGACCCGCAAACTGTTCGATCACGACAAATGCTATTTCTTTCAGGGGCAGGACGGGCGCATCATCTTTGCCATCCCGTACGAGGGCGAATTCACCCTGATCGGCACCACCGATGCCGACCACCCCGATCCCGCCACCAAACCCGAATGCACCCCGGCCGAACGGGATTACCTGCTGGCCTTCGCCTCGCGCTATTTCCGCCAGCCGGTGACGCCGGACGATGTGGTCTGGACCTATTCCGGGGTGCGGCCCTTGTATGACGACGGCGCGAAATCGGCCACGGCGGCGACCCGCGATTATGTGCTCAGCGTCGATCAGACCGGCGGCGCGCCCCTGCTGAACGTCTTTGGCGGCAAGATCACCACCTATCGCCGTCTGGCCGAATCCGCGCTGGAGAAAATCCAGCCCTTCTTTCCCGGCACGCCGGGGCCCTGGACCGCCGGGGTGGCGATGCCGGGCGGGGATTTTGCGGTGGGCGACGTCGACCGGCTGATCGCCGATCTGTCGGCGGCCTATCCGTTTCTGGATGCCTACTGGGCGAAACGGCTGATCCGGGCGTATGGTACCCAGGCGGACCAGATTCTGAGCGGCGCAAAGACCGCCGCCGATCTGGGCCAGGCCTTTGGCGCCACGCTGACCGCACGCGAAATCAAATGGCTGATGCACAATGAATTTGCGCGCACGGCCGAAGACGTCGTCTGGCGGCGTTCGAAACTGGGGCTGCGCATGACGCCGACCCAGATTGCCGCGCTGGACGACTGGATGAAAAAGACCCCCGACAACGGGTCTGTCAAGGCGGCCGAATAGGCCGAAGGGAGAACGGAATGACGCTGGTATTGGAGGGGGTTTCAAAGGTTGTGGGCGGACGCACCCATATCTACCCCACGGACCTGACGCTGCAGAACGGCACGATGAACGTGCTGCTTGGGCCCACGCTGTCCGGCAAGACCTCGCTGATGCGGCTGATGGCCGGGCTGGATGTGCCCGCCACGGGCCGCATCCTGTGGCATGGCGAAGACGTCACCGGCATGCGCGTGCAGGACCGCAAGGTCGCCATGGTCTATCAGCAGTTCATCAATTACCCGTCGATGAGCGTTTATGACAACATCGCCTCGCCCCTGCGCCTGCTGGGCAAATCCAGTGCCGAGATCGACGCCGCCGTGCGCAAGACCGCCGATCTGATGCAGCTGACCCCGATGCTGGACCGCAAGCCGCTGGAACTGTCGGGCGGGCAGCAACAGCGCTGCGCGCTGGCCCGCGCGCTGGTCAAGGATGCGGGCCTTGTGCTGCTGGACGAACCGCTGGCCAACCTCGATTACAAACTGCGCGAAGAACTGCGCGCCGAGATCCCCAAGATCTTCGAAGAGGCGGGATCGATCTTTGTCTATGCCACCACCGAACCGGAAGAGGCGCTTTTGCTGGGCGGCAACACCGCCGCCCTGTGGGAAGGCCGCGTGACCCAGTTCGGCCCCACGCCGGATGTCTATCGCCGCCCCGTCAACGCCACCACCGCGCGGGTGTTTTCCGATCCGCCGATGAATTTCCTGCAGGTGTCCAAGACCGGCAACAAGCTGATGTTCGGCGACGGGCAATCCACCCCCGCGACGGGCAAGCTGGCCGATCTGGCCGACGGGCGTTACACCGCCGGGTTCCGCCCCAACCATCTGGAGATCATCCAGCACAGCGCCGATGCCATGGCCTTTACCGCCACGCTGGCCGTGACCGAGATCACCGGTTCGGAAACCTTCGTGCATCTGGATCACCACGGCGAACGCTGGGTCGGGCTGATCCACGGCGTGCAGGACCTGACCATCGGCGCCGACCTGCCCGTCTGGCTGGACCCCGCGCATGTCTACATCTTTGCCCAGGACGGCACCCTTGTGGCCCCGGCCGCCTATGCGCTGGCCGCCTGAGGAGGAACGAGAATGGCAAAAATCACCCTTGATAACCTGGCGCATTCCTACCTGCCCAACCCGCAAAGCGAGGCCGATTTCGCGCTGAAAGAGCTGAACCACGACTGGGCCGACGGCGAAGCTTATGCCCTGCTGGGCGCCTCGGGCTGTGGCAAATCCACCCTGCTGAACATCATCTCGGGGCTGCTGCACCCCAGTCAGGGGCGCATCCTGTTCAACGATGTGGATGTCACCAATGCCGCCACCGCCGACCGCAACATCGCGCAGGTGTTCCAGTTCCCGGTGGTCTATGACACGATGACCGTGCGCGACAATCTGGCCTTCCCGCTTCGCAACCGGGGCAATGATGCCGCCTATGTCGCCCAGCGCGTTCAGGCCATCGCCCGGATGATCGGGATGGAGGATGAACTGGACCGCAAGGCGCGCGGGCTGACCGCCGACGCCAAGCAGAAGATCAGCCTGGGGCGCGGCATGGTGCGCGAAGACGTCAACGCCCTGCTGTTCGACGAACCGCTGACCGTGATCGACCCGCATATGAAATGGGAATTGCGCACCCAGCTGAAATCGCTGCACCACGAATTCGGCCATACGATGATCTATGTCACCCATGACCAGACCGAGGCGCTGACCTTCGCCGACAAGGTGGTGGTGATGCACGACGGCCGCGTGGTCCAGATTGGCACGCCGCAGGACCTGTTCGAAACCCCCGAACACACTTTCGTCGGCTATTTCATCGGCTCGCCCGGCATGAACGTGATCCCCGCGCGGGTCGAAGGCGACAAGGCCTATATCGATGGCTCTTATGTCCAGCTTGGTCAGGGCTATGGCCCACTGTCCGGCAAGGTGGAAATCGGCGTACGGCCCGAATTCGCGCGCCTGTCGGCCACCGGCGGCCTGCCCGTCAAAATCCGCCGGGTCGAAGACGTGGGCCGCCACAAAATCGTCCGCGCCGAATTTTTCGGCACTGAAATCAACATCATCGCACCCGAAGGCGCACCCATCGGTGCCGATATGACCCGCGTGTCGTTCGATCCCAGCCGGGTCAATGTCTATGCCGACGACTGGCGCGTGCAGGGGGAGGCCGCGTAATGGAAAAGACCGTCAATCAAAAAGCGTGGTTTCTGGTGCTGCCGGTGCTGGTGCTGGTGGCGTTTTCGGCGGTGATCCCGCTGATGACCGTGGTGAATTATTCGGTGCAGGACACCTTCGGCAACAACCAGTTCTTCTGGGCCGGGCTGGAATGGTTCAAGGAGCTGCTGGAAAGCGACCGGATGTGGGACGCGCTGGGGCGCCAGCTGGTGTTTTCGGCAGTCATTCTGGCGATCGAGGTGCCGCTGGGCATTTTCGTCGCGCTGAACATGCCCAAAAGCGGCTTCTGGGCCTCGCTTTGTCTGGTGCTGATGTCCCTGCCCCTGCTGATCCCGTGGAATGTGGTCGGCACCATCTGGCAGATTTTCGGCCGGGTCGATATCGGCCTGCTGGGCTATACGCTGGATAAGCTGGGCATCGCCTATAACTATACGCAGGACAGTTTCGCCGCCTGGGCCACGGTCATCGTGATGGATGTCTGGCACTGGACCTCGCTGGTGGCGCTGCTGGCCTATGCCGGGCTGCAATCCATTCCGGATGCCTATTATCAGGCCGCCAAGATCGATCAGGCCAGCCGCTGGAAAGTGTTCCGCTATATCGAACTACCCAAGATGCAGGGCGTGCTGATGATTGCCATTCTGCTGCGGTTCATGGACAGTTTCATGATCTATACCGAACCCTTCGTCGTCACCGGCGGCGGGCCCGGCAATGCCACCACCTTTCTGTCGATCGACCTGGTCAAGATGGCGCTGGGGCAGTTCGACCTTGGCCCGGCGGCGGCGTTCTCATTGATGTATTTTCTGGTGATCCTGTTGATTTCATGGGTGTTCTACACCGTGATGGTGAACCTTGATAAAAGGGATGGCGTCTGATGGCTGACGTAACTGCACACTCTGACCGCCGGGGGATCAGCCTGCCGAAGGTGAACGGCAAGGCGGTGGTGATGGTCCTCTATCTAACCTTCCTGATGCTGCCGATCTATTGGCTGGTGAACATGAGCCTGAAGACCAACGAAGAGATCCTGAATGTCTTTTCGCTGTGGCCGCGCGATCTGACCTTCGCCAATTACGCCACCATCCTGACCGATGCCAGCTGGTACATGGGATACGTGAATTCGCTGATCTATGTGATCGTGAACACGGTGATTTCGATCACCGTCGCCCTGCCCGCCGCCTATGCGTTCAGCCGCTACAGCTTTATGGGGGACAAACACCTGTTCTTCTGGCTGCTGACCAACCGGATGGCGCCGCCTGCGGTTTTCGCGCTGCCGTTCTTTCAGCTTTATTCCTCGGTCGGGCTGTTCGACACCCATATCGCCGTGGCGCTGGCGCATTGCCTGTTCAACGTGCCGCTGGCCGTCTGGATCATGGAAGGGTTCATGCGCGGCGTCCCGAAAGAGATTGACGAAACCGCCTATCTGGATGGCTATTCCTTCGGCCGGTTCTTCGTGAAGATCTTCATGCCGCTGATCGCCAGCGGGATCGGTGTGGCCGCGTTTTTCTGCTTCATGTTCTCATGGGTCGAACTGCTGCTCAGCCGCACGCTGACATCCGTGAACGCCAAACCCATCGCCGCCACGATGACCCGCACGGTTTCGGCCAGCGGGCTGGACTGGGGCGTGCTGGCGGCTGCCGGGGTGCTGACCATCGTGCCCGGCGCGCTGGTGATCTATTTCGTCCGCAACTACATCGCCAAGGGCTTTGCCCTGGGCCGCGTATAAAGGAGCCGCCCCATGGACTGGATGGCCTGGACCCTGCCCACCGCACTTTTCTTCGGGGTGATCGCCTGTCTGCTGATCACCTTCACGATCCTTGCAATCAAATTCCCCGAAACGCCCCGTGTCGGCGTTTTGCGGATCGAAACCACGCGGGGTGACCGTTTGTTCATCACGCTGCTGGGCTCGGCCTTCATCAATCTGGCCTGGCTTGGTCTTCTCAGTGCCCCGCAATGGGGGGCGCTGGTTGTCTGCCTGATCTATGCCGCGGCGGTGTTTCGCTGGGTGTGATCGGTAACGAATGCCCGCGCTTGGGCAAAAGTTCAAAAAGGGAGGAACTTATGAACTTACGATTGAAATCAACCACGGCCGTCGCGCTTGCGCTGCTGGCGGCCCCGGCCTTCGCCGGAATGGACGAAGCCAAAGGCTTCCTCGATTCCGAAATCGCCGGCCTGTCGTCGCTGGACCGCGCCGCGCAAGAGGCCGAGATGCAGTTCTTCGTCGATGCGGCCAAGCCGTTCGAAGGCATGGAAATCAAGGTGGTGTCGGAAACCATCACCACCCATGAATACGAATCCAAAGTGCTGGCGCCTGCCTTCACCGCCATCACCGGCATCAAGATCACCCACGATCTGATCGGCGAAGGCGACGTCGTCGAAAAGCTGCAGACCCAGATGCAGTCGGGTGAAAACATCTATGACGGCTATATCAACGACTCTGACCTGATCGGCACCCACTGGCGCTATCAGCAGGCGCGCAACCTGACCGACTGGATGGCGGGCGAAGGCGCGGATGTGACGCTGCCGACGCTGGATATTGACGATTTCATCGGCAAATCCTTCACCACCGGCCCGGACGGCAAGCTGTATCAGCTGCCCGACCAGCAGTTCGCGAACCTTTACTGGTTCCGCTACGACTGGTTCAACGACGAACAGAACAAGGCCGATTTCAAAGCCAAATATGGCTATGATCTGGGGGTTCCGGTGAACTGGTCCGCGTACGAGGACATCGCCGAATTCTTCACCGGCCGTGATCTCAGCCGTCTGGGCGTCGAAGGCGAAGTCTTTGGCAACATGGACTACGGCAAGAAAGACCCCAGCCTTGGCTGGCGCTATACCGACGCGTGGATGTCCATGGCCGGTATGGGCGACAAGGGTGAACCCAACGGCCTGCCGGTCGATGAATGGGGCATCCGGGTCAACGAAAACTCGCAGCCCGTTGGCTCCTGCGTGGCCCGTGGCGGCGCGACCAATGGCCCGGCGGCGGTCTATGCCGTGACCAAGGCCATCGAATGGCTGCAGAAATATTCGCCCCCTGCGGCGGCGGGTATGACCTTCTCCGAGGCGGGCCCGATCCCCGCGCAGGGCAACGTCGCGCAGCAGATGTTCTGGTACACCGCCTTTACGGCGGCGACCGTGGAACCCGGCCTGCCCGTGATGAACGAGGACGGCACGCCGAAATGGCGCATGGCGCCCAGCCCGCATGGCGCCTATTGGTCCGAAGGCACCAAGATCGGCTATCAGGACGCCGGGTCCTGGACGCTGATGAAATCCACCCCGGTGGATCGCGCCAAGGCGGCCTGGCTTTATGCCCAGTTCGTCACCTCGAAGACCGTGGATGTGAAAAAGGCCCATGTCGGGCTGACCTTCATCCGCGAATCCACCATCCAGCACGAAAGCTTTACCGAACGTGCGCCGAAACTGGGTGGTCTGGTCGAATTCTACCGCTCGCCCGCACGCGTGCAGTGGTCGCCGACCGGAACCAACGTGCCTGACTATCCGAAACTGGCACAGCTGTGGTGGCAGAACATCGGCGACGCGATGTCCGGTGCGAAAACCCCGCAGGAAGCGTTGGACAGCCTTTGTGCTGATCAGGAAAAGGTGCTGATCCGTCTGGAACGTGCCGGCATTCAGGGCGACATCGGCCCGAAAATGAACGACGAGATGGATCCCGAACACTGGCTGTCGCAGCCCGGTTCGCCCAAGGCCAAACTGGCCAATGAGGACGAAGAGCCCAAGACCGTCGCTTATGACGAGCTGATCAAATCCTGGCAGTAACCTGCTCCCGGTCGGGGCCTTCGGGCCCCGACCAATTCGTTTGATCCTTTTGCGCCGATGGGCATAGTTGGCGCCACCGTTCAGACAAGGACCCCAGCCAGACCATGACCTTTATCCTTGCCATTGATCAGGGCACGACCTCCAGCCGGGCCATCCTGTTTGACGCCGACATGAAAATCGCGGCCACCGCGCAGGAAGAATTTCCCCAGCATTTCCCCGACAGCGGCTGGGTCGAACACGATCCCAGCGATCTGTGGTCCACCACCGCAGGCACCTGCCGCGCCGTCATCGAACGCGCCGGCATCGACGCCACCGCGATTGCCGCCATCGGCATCACCAACCAGCGCGAAACCTCGCTGGTCTGGGACCGCGACACCGGCCAGCCGATCCATAACGCCATCGTCTGGCAGGATCGCCGCACCGCCGATATCTGCCGCGCCCTGCGCGATGCCGGGCACGAAGCGATGTTCACCGACCGCACCGGCCTGCTGCTGGACCCGTATTTTTCGGGCACCAAGCTGAAATGGATGCTGGATCACGTCGACGGCGCCCGCGAAAAGGCCCGCGCCGGGCAATTGCTGTTCGGCACCGTCGATAGCTATCTGATCTGGAAACTGACCGGCGGCAAGGTCCACGCCACCGACGCCACCAACGCCGCGCGCACGCTGCTGTATGACATCCGCAAAGGCCGGTGGAGCCAGACAATCTGCGATCTGCTGGACATTCCCATCGACATGCTGCCCGAGGTCCGGGATTGCGCCGCCGATTTCGGCACCACCCGCCCCGATCTGTTCGGCCGCGAGATACCGATTCTGGGCGTCGCGGGCGATCAGCAGGCCGCGACCATCGGTCAGGCCTGTTTCCAGCCGGGCATGTTGAAATCCACCTATGGCACCGGCTGTTTTGCCCTGCTGAACACCGGCGACACGCCCGTCGCCTCGCAAAACCGGCTGCTGACCACTATCGCCTATCAGTTCGACGGCAGGCCCACCTATGCGCTGGAAGGGTCGATCTTCATCGCCGGTGCCGTGGTGCAATGGCTGCGCGACGGGCTGAAACTGATCCGCGAAGCGGGCGAAACCCAGCCCCTGGCCGAAGCCGCCGATCCCACCCAGAACGTCATCCTCGTGCCCGCCTTCACCGGGCTTGGCGCCCCGTACTGGAACGCCGAATGCCGTGGCGCGATCTTTGGCCTGACCCGAGGCACCGGCCCCGCCGAATTTGCCCGCGCAGCACTGGAAAGCGTCGGTTTCCAGACCCGTGACCTGCTGGAAGCGATGCACGCCGACTGGACCCCCGATGGCGGCGACCGGGTGCTGCGGGTGGATGGCGGCATGTCCGCATCAAACTGGGCGATGCAGTTCCTGTCCGACATCATCGGCGCGCCGGTGGACCGGCCCGAGGTGCTGGAAACCACCGCGCTGGGGGCGGCATGGCTGGCCGGGATGCGCGCGGGCGTCTATCCCGATCAGGCGGAATTCGCCAAGACATGGGCGCTGGAACATCAGTTCACCCCCGCCATGCCCGCCGATCAGCGCGAAACCCGTTACGCCGCCTGGAAACAGGCCGTGCAAGCGACGCTTAGCCTATGACCCCGTTTTCGATCCTGACCGCGGGCCGCATCCTGTTCGGCCGGGGCGAGGCCGCCAAGGCCGCCGGGCTGATCGCGGGCTTTGGCGCCTCGGTCCTGCTGGTGCATGGCGCCCGGCCGGGCCGCGCCGCATGGCTGGTCTCGGCGCTGACCGATCTGGGATGCCGCGTCACCACGCTGCCCTGCGCGGGCGAACCGACGCTGGACGGGCTGCAATCGGCGCTGGCGGATCTGCGCGCCGCGCCCCCCGATGTGGTCGCGGCCATCGGCGGCGGATCGGTCATCGACATGGCCAAGGCGCTGGCCGCGCTGATCCCCTCGCGCGGCCCGGTGCCCGATTATCTGGAGGTCGTGGGCAAGGGCCTGCCGCTGGATCATGCCCCCCTGCCCTTTGTCGCTCTGCCCACCACGGCGGGCACCGGCGCCGAGGTCACCAAGAACGCCGTGATCGGCGTGCCCGAGCATCAGCGCAAGGTCAGCCTGCGCGACGACCGGATGCTGCCCGACATCGCATTGGTCGATCCCGCCCTGACCGACGGCGCGCCGCGCGCCGTCACGCTGGCCACCGGGCTGGATGCGGTCACGCAGGTGATCGAACCCTATGTCAGCTGCAAGGCCACGCCCTTCACCGATGCGCTGTGCCGCCCGGCGATCCCGCTGGGGCTGGCCGCGCTGAAAACCCTGATGGCGGGCGAAGACGCCACGGCCCGCGATCACATGGCCTGGGTCAGCCTCTGCGGCGGCATGGCGCTGGCCAATGCGGGGCTGGGGGCGGTGCACGGATTGGCCGGGGTGATCGGCGGGGTCGCCCCCGCCCCGCATGGCGCGGTCTGCGGGGTTTTGCTGCCGCATGTTCTGGCCACCAACACGGCCCAGGCCAGCGGCCCCTATGCGGCGCGGCTGGCCGAGGTCGCAGGCTGGATCAACGCAGTCTTTCCCGGCGATGATCCGTTTCAGGCGCTGGCCGGTTGGGCCCGTCAGAACGGGCTGCCCGCCCTGACCGAAATGGGCCTGCCACCCGAAGCGCACCCGCAAGTGGCCGAGGCCGCCGGGCTGTCATCCTCGATGAAAGGCAACCCCGTCGCCCTGCCGGTCAGCGCCTTGATCGCGATCCTGCAGCGCGCGGGATAGGCCATAGGGTCCGGTCAAACAGCCACCGTCCGCCCGGCGGGCGGCGTTTCATTCCTGCGCGGCCGCCTTGGGCGCGTCGCCCATCCGGTTCATGAAATCAATGTCGCGCACCGTGATCACCCCCGACAGGATCGTGCCCGCGATAATCGCCCACAGGATCACCGCGACAATCGTCACGGTCCGCACCACGCGCTTGGGCTGAAAATCCGCAGGCGCGCTGGCGTGGGTGCCCGGCACCACTTCGCCCACATCGCCTTGGGTTTTCAGCCGCAGCGGCAGCACGACGAACAGCACCAGAAACCAGATCACCGCGAACAGCACGATGGCGGAGGTGATCCCCATCAGACCTGCTCCAGCTCGACCAGCGTGCCGGTGAAATCCTTGGGATGCAGGAACAGGACCGGCTTGCCATGGGCGCCGATCTTGGGCTCTCCGCTGCCCAGAACCCGGGCGCCCGCGGCCTGCAACTGATCGCGCGCGGCCAGGATATCCTCGACCTCGTAACAGATGTGGTGAATGCCGCCCGCGGGGTTCTTTTCCAGAAACCCGTTGATCGGGCTGTCGTCGCCCAACGGATACAGCAGTTCGATCTTGGTGTTGGGCAGTTCGATGAACACCACCGTCACGCCATGGTCCGGTTCATCCTGCGGCGCGCCGACCTTGGCGCCCAATGTGTCGCGATATTGTGCGCTGGCGGCGGCCAGATCAGGCACTGCAATGGCTACGTGGTTCAGACGACCGATCATCCGTATTTCCCCTTTTCGAAACGTTGCGCCGGTTATGCGGCGACAGGCGCCAACCCGCAAGGGGGCGTTCTGACGCGAATCCGCGCCCGCGTTTACGAAAGATTAGGCATCTTTGCGCTTTACTTGGCGTCAGGATAGCGGAGCCAAACCATGACCGATGATCTGAACACCCTTGTGATGACCCATCCCCAGCCCCCCGGGCGTCCCCTTCTGGGGCTGACCGTGCTGCTGGTCGAAGACAGCCGTTTCGCCTCGGACGCGGTGCGCCTGCTGTGCCTGCGCTCGGGCGCGCGCATAAGGCGGGCCGATTGTCTGGCCTCGGCGCGCAAACACCTGCGGGTCTATCGCCCGGCGGTGGCGATCATCGATCTGGGCCTGCCCGACGGGCTGGGCGATGAACTGATTGCCGAACTGGCCACGGCCCAGCCACGGGTCAGCGTGATCCTGGCCACCAGCGGCGATGACGGCGCGCAGGCCCGGGCGATGGCGGCGGGGGCCGATGGGTTCCTGCCCAAACCGATTGCCAATCTGGCCGCGTTCCAACAGGCGATTCTGGCGCAGCTGTCGGACCCGGACCGCAGTTCCCTGCGCGCCCTGACGGATGAGGAAATTCAGCCCGACCCGATCGCCCTGCGCGACGATCTGATGCATGTGGCCGATGTGCTGGCCGCGAATGAGGATCGCGCGACGCTGGATTATGTGGCGCAGTTTCTGGGGGGCCTCGCGCGCAGCGCGAATGACAGGCCTCTGGCGCAAGCCGCCCGCGGGTTGTCCCACCCCGGTGCCCGCGATGCGGCGCTAAGCCAGATCAACGGGCTGGTCCAGAAACGGCTGGCCGCCCCGGTACGGATGTAGCCGCGCTATAGCGCGGGATCGACCGCCACCAGCACATCGCGCGTGAGGTCCGCCAGCGATTGCCGCTGTTGGCCTGCGGCATCGAAATTATCCGGCGCCAGCCATGTCTGGAACGCCACCTTCAGCGCGGGCCATTCCACGTCGATACAGGCCAGCCAGGCGGTATCGCGATTGCGCCCCTTGACAACGGTGGCCTGCCGGAACACCCCTTCATAGCTGAACCCCAACCGCTGCGCCGCCCGGCGCGAGGCGATGTTCAGCGCGTTGCATTTCCATTCGTACCGGCGATAGCCCGCCTCGAACGCCCATTGCATCATCAGATACATCGCCTCGGTCGCGGCGCGGGTGCGCTGAAGCTCGGGGGAATAGCAGATATAGCCGACCTCGATCGTCCCGGCGCCGGGCGTGATCCGCAGGAAACTGGCCTGCCCCGCAACCCGCCCGGTTTCCAGATCGCGGATCGCGTAAAACACCGGATCCTCAGACCCTTCGGCCCAGACCGCCCAATCGGTGAATTCCGCCTGCGTGGCAAACGGCCCCTCGGGCATATAATCCCAAATCGTGTCGTCGGCGGAATAGGCGCGATGCAGATCGGCGCTGTGCCGCGTGGCGGACAAACGCTCCAGCGCGGCAAAGCGACCGGTGATCTTCGCAGGTCCCGGACGCGGCGGCGCTGTCCAGTTTTCCACGGGCATTCCCAAGGGTCGATCAGTGGTCATGGCACATCCTCAAACACGTCCGATTTCAGCCACCTAAGCCAAGACCCGAACAAGATGAAACCCCAAAAGCAGCCGAATCCTGCTTCACCACCTCCATGTTTCCGCCTGAATCTTCCGCCAGTTTGCCCCGTCAGTAGAAGGTTTCTGCCCCGGCGGAATGGTATACGGAGAACAACATGCGCAACCTCATCTCGCGCTTTCTTGCAGAAGAGCACGGCGCGGTCAGCGTCGAATGGCTAGTGCTGGTCGCCGCCATCGTCGGATTTGCACTGGTTGTGGTCGGCACCATTCAGGCCGGCGCGATCGACGTGGCCAGCGACATTTCCAGCAGCGTCGCCGCCTATGAGGTCGGCGAGCGCTAACGCCCGCCCTACTCTGCCTCGATCACCCGCAACGACAGCTCGCGCAGCTGTTCGTTCACCGGCTCGCTTGGCGCGCCCATCATCAGGTCTTCGGCCCGCTGGTTCATCGGGAACATGATCACCTCGCGGATGTTCGCCTCATCGGCCAGCAGCATCACGATCCGGTCGATCCCGGCAGCGCAGCCGCCGTGCGGCGGGGCGCCGAATTTGAAGGCGTTGACCATGCCGCCGAAGCGTTTGTTGACCTCATCGGCGCCGTAACCGGCAATCTCGAACGCCTTGTACATGATCTCGGGCTTGTGGTTCCGGATCGCGCCCGACACCAGTTCATAGCCGTTGCAGGCCAGATCGTACTGATAGCCCAGCACCTCCAGCGGGTCGCCGTCCAGCGCCTGCATCCCGCCCTGCGGCATGGAAAACGGGTTGTGTTCGAAATCGATCGCGCCGGTTTCGTCGTCCTTTTCGTAGATCGGGAAATCGACGATCCAGGCAAAGGCGAAGCGGTTCAGGTCGGTCAGTTGCAACTGGTTGCCGATTTCGACGCGGGCGCGGCCGGCCACGGCTTCGAACACCTTGGGCTTGCCGCCCAGGAAAAACGCGGCATCGCCCTTGCCCAGGCCCAGTTGCAGGCGGATCGCCTCGGTCCGTTCGGGGCCGATGTTCTTGGCCAGCGGGCCCGCGGCCTCAAGGCCTTCGCCCTGATCGCGCCAGAAGATATAGCCCATCCCCGGCAGCCCCTCTTTCTGGGCAAAGGCGTTCATCCGGTCGCAGAATTTGCGCGACCCGCCGCCCGGCGCCGGGATGGCGCGAATTTCGGTGCCGTCCTGTTCCAGCAGCTTGGCGAAGATCGCAAAGCCCGAGCCGCGGAAATGGTCTGACACCACCTGCATCTTGATCGGGTTGCGCAGGTCGGGCTTGTCGGTGCCATACCAAAGGGCGGCGTCGCGATAGGAAATCTGCGGCCAGTGCTTGTCCACCACGCGGCCATTGCCGAATTCCTCGAACACGCCTTCCAGCACCGGCTGGATCGTGTCGAACACGTCCTGCTGTTCGACAAAGGACATCTCAAGGTCCAGCTGATAGAAATCGGTGGGCGACCGGTCGGCGCGCGGGTCTTCGTCGCGGAAACAGGGCGCGATCTGGAAATATTTGTCGAAGCCCGACACCATGATCAGCTGTTTGAACTGCTGCGGCGCCTGCGGCAGCGCATAGAATTTGCCCGGATGCAGGCGCGACGGCACCAGAAAATCGCGCGCGCCTTCGGGGCTGGAGGCGGTGATGATCGGCGTCTGATATTCGCGGAACCCGCTGTCCCACATGCGTTTGCGCATCGAGGCGACGACATCCGACCGCAGCGCCATGTTGCGTTGCAGCTTTTCCCGGCGCAGGTCCAGATAGCGGTATTTCAGGCGGGTTTCCTCGGGGTATTCCTGATCGCCAAAGACCATCAGCGGCAGTTCGTCCGCGGCACCCAGCACCTCGATCGCGCGCACGAACACCTCGATCTCGCCGGTGGGCAGCTTGGGGTTGATCAGATCGGCATCGCGCGCTTTGACCTCGCCGTCGATGCGGATGCACCATTCGCTGCGCACCTTTTCGACATCGGCAAAGGCGGCGCTGTCGGGGTCGCACAGGACCTGCGTCACGCCGTAATGGTCGCGCAGGTCGATGAACAGGATGCCGCCGTGGTCGCGGACGCGGTGCACCCAGCCCGACAGGCGAACGGTTTCGCCGACATTGGCTTTGGTCAGGTCGGCGCAGGAATGGCTGCGGTATGCGTGCATCGGGGTCCCCTCGGGCGGTACTAAAGACGTCCGCGCCGATACACATGTATGTGGCGTAGAAGTCAAGGGAGCCTTTGCCACAACGCCCCGGCCATTCCACAGGCGGCGGATCGCCATCCGGTTTTGACAGCGATCAAAATATCGGCAGAATGCTTGATGCGGGCCGTTGCATCCCCAGATCATTCAGGGTGCGGCCCGCCCGAACAACAGCACAAGACTGGCAAACCGCAGGTCGCGGGCCCGGAGGTGTGTGATGTGGATTTCATTGCTAGACCAGATGCTGCACCGTCTGATCCGGACGGGCCGGTTGATCCTGTATCTGCCCGACGGCACGCAGCGCCGCTATGGCCAGCCCGACGCGCCCGCCGTGACGCTGCGCCTGCACGACCCCGCCCTGCCCCGGCGCATCGTGATCAACCCCGATCTGGCGGTGGGCGAGGCCTATATGGACGGGAAACTGACCATCGACGGCGACGATCTGCACGGGTTTCTGGGGCTGATCCTGCGCAACCGGGCGGCGGGCGCCGATGCCTGGCTGATCCGGCTGAACCACGGGCTGCGGCGGCTGATCCGGCGGGCGCAGCAATATAACCCGATGGGCCGCGCGCAGGCCAATGTCGCCCATCACTATGATCTGTCGGGCGCGCTGTACGATCTGTTTCTGGATGCCGACAAGCAATATTCCTGCGCCTATTTCCGGACGCCGCAGGACACGCTGGAACAGGCGCAGGCCCAGAAAAAGGCGCATATCGCGGCCAAGCTGCGGATCGAACCGGGAATGCGCGTGCTGGACATCGGCTGTGGCTGGGGCGGCATGGGGCTGACGCTGGCGCGCGATTACGGCGCGCGGGTTCTGGGCGTGACCCTGTCGCAGGAACAGCACCGCGTGGCCACCGACCGCGCCGCCGCCGCCGGGCTGCAGGACCGGGTGGAATTCCGCCTGACCGATTACCGCACCCTGACCGGCCCGTTCGACCGGATCGTGTCCATCGGCATGTTCGAACATGTGGGCGTACCGCATTACCGCGAATATTTTTCCCATGTGCGCGACCTGCTGACCGCCGATGGCATCGCCCTGATCCACACCATCGGCCGCAACGCGCCCCCCGGCACCACCAGCCCGTGGATTTTGAAATACATCTTTCCCGGCGGCTATGTCCCGGCCCTGTCCGAGGTGGCGGGCGCGATCGAACGGGAAAACCTGTGGATGACGGATATCGAGGTCTGGCGCCTGCATTACGCCGAAACCCTGAAACACTGGCACGACCGGTTCATGGCCCAGTGGGACGCGGCGGCGGCCCTTTATGACGAACGGTTCTGCCGGATGTGGCGTTATTATCTGGTGGCCAGCGAGCTGACCTTCCGCCTGCATCATCAGGTGGTGTTCCAGTTTCAGCTGTCCCGCGACAGGGATACCGTGCCGCAGACCCGCGATTACCTTTATGCCCGGCCCGACGCCAGGGCGCGCGCCGCCGAATAGTGCAGGCTTACGCCAGAACGGCCCGGATCAGCCCGCGCAGCGCGTTGCCGACAAAGATATCCGCGCCGTGCAGATCGCCGGGGCGCAAATCGGCCTCTTCTGCCCGCCCCTCATCCAGCAGGGTCCGGCGCAGCACGCCGGGCAGGCATCCGGCCGACAAGGGCGGGGTCCGCAGCCCGCCCGGCCCCGCGACGAACAGGTTGGTGATCGTGCCCTCGGCCAGCGCGCCCCGTTCGTTCAGGAACAGCCATTCGTCCAGACCGGGCGGCAGATCGGCCCGCGCCTGATCATAGATCGCCCGCTGCGTGGTCTTGACCCCGCGCCAGGGATCGTCCGACCGGATGCGCCGGGTGGCGATCCGCACCCGCCACGGCCCCGTGACCGGCTGAAACGGCCCGGTGGTCAGATCGAATCGCCCGTCCCGGTCCAGCGCCAGCCGCACCCGCAACGCCGCCGCACCGCTGACCTGTGCCAAAACCTCGCGCGCCGCCGCTGCATCATAAGCAAAGCCCAGCGCATCCGCCCCCGCCCGCATCCGCGCCAGATGCAGGTCGGCCCGCACCAGCCCCGCCTGCGGGTCATAGCGCAGGGTTTCAAACAAGCTCAGCCCAGCCGGGGCAGATGTGCGTAGCGTGCTTTCCACAAAGCCTCCTGATATTCCGACGCGGCGGTGCTGTCGTAAACCACGCCGCCGCCCACGTTCAGCCGCACCATGTCGCCGCCGGTCAGGGTCAGCGTCCGGATCGCCACGTTGAACCGCATGTCGCCCCCCGGCGCGACCCAGCCCATCGCGCCGCAATAGGCGCCGCGCGGGTCGGGTTCCAGTTCATCGATGATCTGCATCGCGCGGATTTTCGGCGCGCCGGTGATCGACCCGCAGGGAAAAAGCGCGGCAAACAGATCGGCCAGCGTGACCCCCGCCACCAGATCACCGCGCACCAGCGACACCATCTGATGCACCGTGGCATAGCTTTCGATGGCGAACAGCTCGGGCACTTTGACGCTGCCGGGCACGGTCACCCGCGCGATGTCATTGCGCAGCAAATCGACGATCATCAGATTTTCGGCCCGGTTCTTGGGATCGGCGGCCAGCCAGTCGCGCGCCTTTTGATCTGCCGCGATACTGTCGCCGCGCGGCACCGTGCCCTTCATCGGGCGGGTTTCGATCACCCCGCCGCGCACCTGAAAGAACAGCTCGGGCGAGCGGGACAGGATCACCGGCCCGCCCAGATCGTGAAAACACCCGTGCGGCACCGGCTGGGTCATGCACAGCGCGCCATAAAGGCCCAGCGCCGTGCCGGAATATCGCGCCCGCATCGGAAAGGTCAGATTGACCTGATAGATATCGCCGGCCGCGATATAGTCATGCGCCCGCGCAAAGGCCGCGTCATAGGTCGGCTGATCCCACAAGGGCGCGGGCGCCGACATGCGCGCGCCTGCCTGCTGGGCGGCGGCCTGCGCAAAGACCGGCCCGCCCGGTTCCGGCCCGTCGAAGACGCCGAACTCCAGCAACGGGGTATCCCGATCGGGCGGCAGCAACGGGCGCAGCTTGCCCGAAAACAGATACCCCAGCTCATAACTGGCCATCCCGGCCAGCCAGGCGCCCCCCTCCTGCGCGGCCTGCATCGCGGCCAATGCGCCGGGCACCTGATCGGGGCTGTCCGCACGGATCACGGCGCGGGGGTTGGCAAACACCGTGCCATCGCCCAGCGGCCCCTGATCGAACAGAACATATGGCGCCTGCATCGCACCCCTCGCTTATCCCCGCGGCCAATTGCGACCCCTCGGTTCCGGCCCCCGTCATAGGCGGCTGGGACCCGCCCGTCAGCCCCTGTTTCGACGCCTGATCGCCCACAAGCGGCCATTCACACCGAAACATCTCTTGCACCCCTGCGGCGCACGGCTATAACCCGCAAGGATTTGCCAAGCCCGAGGATCGCGCCATGCCGAAAAGAACCGATATCAAATCGATCATGATCATCGGCGCCGGTCCTATCGTGATCGGGCAGGCGTGCGAGTTTGATTACTCTGGCGCCCAGGCCTGCAAGGCGCTGCGCGAAGAAGGCTACCGGGTCATCCTGGTCAACTCGAACCCCGCGACGATCATGACCGATCCGGGGCTGGCCGATGCCACCTATATCGAACCGATCACCCCCGAGGTCGTGGCCAAGATCATCGAGAAAGAGCGCCCCGACGCGCTCTTGCCCACGATGGGCGGGCAGACCGGGCTGAACACCTCGCTGGCGCTGGCCGATATGGGCGTGCTGGAAAAATTCGGGGTCGAACTGATCGGCGCCAACCGCCAGGCCATTGAAATGGCGGAAGATCGCAAATTGTTCCGCGAAGCGATGGACCGGATCGGGCTGGAAAATCCCAAGGCCACCATCGCCAACACGATGGAGGAATGCATGGCCGCCATCGATTATGTCGGCCTGCCCGCGATCATCCGCCCCGCCTTCACGCTGGGCGGCACCGGCGGCGGCGTCGCCTATAACCGCGACGATTACGAACATTTCTGCCGCTCCGGTCTGGACGCCAGCCCGGTCAACCAGATCCTGATCGACGAATCCCTGCTGGGCTGGAAAGAATATGAAATGGAGGTCGTGCGCGACCGCGCCGACAATGCCATCATCGTCTGTTCCATCGAAAACGTCGATCCGATGGGCGTGCATACCGGTGATTCCATCACCGTGGCCCCGGCGCTGACGCTGACCGACAAGGAATATCAGATGATGCGCTCGGCCTCGATCGCCGTGCTGCGCGAAATCGGTGTGGAAACCGGCGGATCGAACGTGCAATGGGCGGTGAACCCCGCCGACGGGCGCATGGTGGTGATCGAAATGAACCCGCGGGTGTCGCGCAGCTCGGCGCTGGCGTCCAAGGCGACCGGTTTCCCGATTGCCAAGATCGCCGCCAAACTGGCCGTCGGCTATACGCTGGACGAGCTGGACAACGACATCACCAAGGTGACACCGGCCAGTTTCGAACCCACCATCGACTATGTCGTCACCAAAATCCCGAAATTCGCGTTCGAGAAATTCCCCGGATCGGAACCTTACCTGACCACCGCGATGAAATCGGTGGGCGAGGCGATGGCCATCGGCCGCACCATCCACGAATCGCTGCAAAAGGCGCTGGCCTCGATGGAATCGGGCCTGACCGGGTTCGACGAGATCGACATCGAAGGCGCCCCCGAGCGGACCGCCGTGATCAAGGCGATCAGCCAGCAGACGCCGGACCGGATGCGCACCATCGCCCAGGCGATGCGCGAAGGGCTTAGCGACGATGACATTCAGGCCGCCACCGCCTTCGATCCGTGGTTCCTGGCCCGCATCCGCGAAATCATCGACGCCGAGGCCGACATCCGCAAGAACGGCCTGCCCGTCACCGAAACCGGCCTGCGCAGCCTGAAAATGATGGGCTTTACCGATGCCCGTCTGGCCAAGCTGACCGGCCGGACCGAAGACAACGTCCGCCGCGCCCGCCAGAATCTGGGCGTCAACGCCGTTTTCAAACGCATCGACACCTGCGCTGCCGAATTCGAGGCGCAGACGCCTTACATGTATTCCACCTATGAAAGCCCGGTGATGGGCGAGGTCGAATGCGAAGCCCGCCCCAGCGACAAGAAAAAGGTCGTGATTCTGGGCGGCGGCCCCAACCGGATCGGTCAGGGGATCGAATTCGACTATTGCTGTTGCCACGCCTGTTTCGCGCTGACCGAACAGGGCTATGAAACCATCATGATCAACTGCAACCCCGAAACCGTGTCCACCGATTACGACACGTCGGACCGGTTGTATTTCGAACCGCTGACCTTCGAACATGTGATGGAGATTCTGCGCGTCGAACAGGAAAACGGCACGCTGCACGGCGTCATCGTGCAGTTCGGTGGTCAGACCCCGCTGAAACTGGCCAATGCGTTGCAGGATCAGGGCATCCCGATCCTTGGCACCACGCCCGACGCCATCGATCTGGCCGAAGACCGCGAACGGTTCCAGCAGCTGGTGATCGGTCTGGGCCTGAAACAGCCCAAGAACGGCATCGCCAGCACCGACGCTCAGGCCCTTGCCATCGCCGAGGATATCGGCTTTCCGCTGGTGATCCGCCCGTCCTACGTTCTGGGCGGCCGCGCGATGGAAATCGTGCGCGACATGGCCCAGCTTGAACGCTATATCGCCGAGGCTGTCGTGGTCTCGGGCGACAGCCCCGTGCTGCTGGACAGCTACCTGTCGGGCGCGGTGGAATGCGATGTCGATGCGCTGTCGGACGGGCAGAACGTCCATGTCGCCGGCATCATGCAGCACATCGAAGAGGCGGGCGTTCATTCGGGCGACAGCGCCTGTTCCCTGCCCCCCTATTCGCTGTCGCAAGACATCATCGACGCGTTGAAAACCCAGACCGTCGCCCTGGCCCGCGCGCTGAATGTCGTCGGTCTGATGAACGTGCAATTCGCGGTCAAGGACGGCGAGATTTACCTGATCGAGGTGAACCCGCGTGCGTCGCGCACCGTGCCCTTCGTCGCCAAAGCCACCGACAGCGCCATCGCCTCGATCGCCGCGCGGCTGATGGCGGGCGAACCGATGTCCAACTTCCCGCAGCGCCCGCCCTATAAACCCGGCACCATGGAACAGCCGATCGCCGATCCGATGACGCTGGCCGATCCGGCGATGCCGTGGTTCAGCGTGAAAGAGGCGGTCCTGCCCTTTGCCCGTTTCCCCGGCGTCGATACGATCCTGGGCCCCGAAATGCGCTCGACGGGCGAGGTGATGGGCTGGGATCATTCCTTCCCCCGCGCCTTTCTCAAGGCGCAGATGGGCGCGGGCACCGACCTGCCCACCGGCGGCGCGGTGTTCTTTTCCATCAAGGATGACGACAAAACGCCCGAGTTGGTGGAAACCGCGCAAACCCTTGTGGACCTTGGGTTTTCAATCATCGCCACCCGCGGCACCGCGGCGTTTCTGGAAGGGCACGACATCGCCTGCGAGGTCGTGAACAAGGTCTACGAGGGCCGCCCCAACGTGGTCGACCGCCTGAAAAACGGCGAGATTTCACTGGTCATGAACACCACCGAAGGCGCGCAGGCGGTCGAAGACAGCCGCGAAATCCGCTCGGTCGCGCTCTATGACAAAATCCCCTACTACACCACCGCCGCCGCCAGCCACGCCGCCGCGCTTGCGATGAAATCACGCGAGGAAGGCGAGATCGAAGTGCGGTCGCTGCAGGGGTAAGACAGGCTTGGAAATCGGTCCGGGCGGGCCGGTTTCAGCGCCGGACGGGCAACGTCCCGTTCAAATTGCAGATGAGAGGCGAAGCCCCTATTTTTACGCGCAAGAAGATATTTCCGTTTTGCCGTTCATTTCGATAATTCTCTTGAGCTTGTATTCTCAGGGCACGGCCTTTTTTTCGATACGAAAATTGCTGGTGCCCAAACGGTGTAAACGCTTCCTAAGCTGATCACTTACCTAGGCCCGAATACAATCACAAAGCCGTCGGTCCAGCAGCAATGGCAATCCAGTTTCACAAAGCGTCTTTGCTTGGATCAGCCGTCAGGCCTGAACTCAATCGAGCCTTGGCTAGTAACTACCAGAAGTTCCAAAATCCTACCGCAAGTTCTATAAACCACTAGTGTAGCCTCATCTCCAAAATCGAGCCTGGCACCGTCGGCCCAAGTCCGCCCAAAGCCATGAACATTCAAATCTGTATCGGAGCGATAGAAATTCACTTCACCATCAAAGTCATTCATGGGACGCAGGTTGCATATTGGATTACCGGACTTCCGATTAACAACAGCCGACTTTATAAAAACGGGGTCACTACCTGTGTTCTGCAGAGTAACAATATAGCCACGGTCCCCCTGCCCCTCTACGACCGCAGACAGTTCTCCTGCTGCCGTAGAGATAGGAAAGAAAATCACCGAAAGCACCCAAAACCATCTGGTGAAATTTTTCACAATAGTTTCTCCAATTTTGTGTACCAAATTCGCGAAACCCGGCGAGATTAGAGCCGCCTCCCCGCCCTTACTAAGTGATTTCCGAACTTCGGGCACTACAAAATGGGACAAGTACAAATGTCGAAACGGACTCAATCCCAATATCCGCAATCACTTCTTTGGTGCCTGCTTTAAACTGATCCAACCTTAATAAGAACCGCCGCGCCCGAACCGAGGGGGGCGAGAAGCGCCCGCGTCACGCCTCAGGCGTGCCTTTGGCACGACGGGGGCGGTTCGGGCGCTGCCCGTGCTGGGCACGGGCAAGTTGTGCAACTTTGATGGCCTGCGCTTAATCTGAAAACTCTCTACTCCAACCCCTCCAACTTCCCCTTCGTCTCGCCCCACTTCGGGCGCGCGCCTTCGCGCAGCACCTCACCCGGGCGCAGGATGTAATCGGTGGTGTCCGGCCCTTCGATCAGCTTGGCCAGCCGCATGTGCATGAACGCCCGCAGCACCCGGTTCATCCGGTGTTGGTACCCCGGCCCCATCGCCTTGAAGAATTTCACCACATCCGCATCCAGCCGCGCCGTCACCCGTGTGCGCTTCACATCGCGGCGGTCGCGGTCTTCCCAGATGTGGTGCCAGTCACCGGGCAGCGCGCCGGTGGTCATCAGGCGGCTGTGCAGATCGTGTTCGATCATCGCCAGCGCATCGACGCCATAGCTCCAGTGCAGGCGTTCGGGTTTGGTCATCTTGTCGGGGTCCAGTGGCGGCATCGGCGGGGTCCTTGGGGCAAAACACCCCCGAACCCTGCCGCAAACCGGTTAAAACCCCTGTGACCCTGCGTGCGCACGGCGTGTGTACGCTGTGTGCACAGCTTCTGCCCCTTGACCGCACCGCCCCTTTGCGGCCTTCTGTCGCGACGCAGATAAGGGGTTTACATGTTGCACGCAGCGATCACGGGAACCGGGGTTTTCACCCCCAGTCAGGTTATCACCAACGACGAACTGGTGGCCGCCTTCAACGCCTATGTCGAACGGTACAACGCCGAAAACGCCGATGCGATTGCCGCCGGAACGCTGGCCCCCAAATCGCCGTCCTCGTCCGAATTCATCGTCAACGCCTCGGGCATCGAACAGCGGTTCGTGATGGATAAATCGGGCATTCTGGACCCCGCCGTAATGCACCCGCTGCTGCGCCAGCGCGGCGATGACGAACCCTCGATCATGGCCGAAATGGCGGTGGACGCCTGCGCCAAAGCCCTTGAAAAGGCAGGCAGAACCGCCGATCAGGTGGATGCGGTCATCGTCGCCGCCTCGAACCACGAACGCGCCTATCCCGCCATCGCGGTCGAGGTGCAGGACCTGCTGGGCACCGGCGGGTTCGGCTTTGACATGAACGTGGCCTGTTCCTCGGCCACCTTCGGCATTCAGGCCGCCGCCGACATGATCCGCGCGGGCAGTATTTCCAAGGCGCTGGTGGTCAACCCCGAGATTTGTTCGGCCCATCTGGAATGGCGCGACCGCGATTGCCATTTCATCTTCGGCGACGTCTGCACCGCCGTCCTGCTGGAACGTGACAGCGATGCGCAGGGGCCGCATTTCACCATCCGCTCGACCCGCTGCGCCACGCAGTTCTCCAATAACATACGGAATAACAACGGCTTTCTGCGCCGCAGCCGCCCCGACGGAATGACCGACCGGCGCGACATGCAGTTCATGCAGGAAGGCCGCAAAGTGTTCAAAGAGGTGCTGCCGATGGTCTCAACCCACATCCAGAATCACATGGCGGATGAAGGTATCGCAGCCCCCGCGTTGAAACGCCTGTGGCTGCATCAGGCCAACAAGACGATGAATGATTTCATCGGCAAAAAGGTCCTGGGCCGCGCGCCGGAACCCGGCGAGCAGCCCAATATCCTTCAGGATTACGCCAATACGTCCTCCGCCGGGTCGATCATCGCATTTTCGAAATTCTCGGACGATCTGGCCCCGGGGGATCTGGGGCTGATCTGTTCGTTCGGCGCGGGCTATTCGGTCGGATCGGTGGTGGTCGAGCGGGCTTAGGAAACCTGCTCTTCTTCCAGATGCAGCTTCATTTCCAGCAGGACCTGCTGCAGGGCCACGGTTTCGCGCAGCAGCCGCTTGGCCTCGTTGATGGTGATGATTCCATCCTCGATGGACTGGTTGTATTCGCCCATCAGCATCGCAAACCGCTGGCTAAGCTGGATCACGTCGGCATTGACGCCACCGCCTTCGGGCGAGTTGCGCTTGGACTGGTCATAGGACAGCGTGATTCCCTGCAGTTCGGCCAGTGCCGTGGTCACATGCGGAAAGCGGGCAGCCCCCTCTAAGGCGGCGACCGCATCGATCGGCATAAAGCGGTCGGCATGTTCTTCAGCGTCAGAATAATACCGCCCCAAAGTCGCCTTTGACCGCCCGGTCAGGGTGCAAGCCGCCTCGATCCCTACGTCTTTGACCAGGGCTTCTGTATGTTTTTTCAGGTAGTTTCCGCCGCCTGTCATTCTTCATCCATCCAACAACTAGTTCTTCTGTCCCGCACGCGGGGAAAGCGTGCAAGGTTTTCCCATTAATGAGTTTGCACAGATTTGTCATAAATAAAACAGTCCTGGGTAGCGGGATGTTAACTAGGTACCGCCGTCCCCAGCGTCGGTGACGTGTAGGGGCTGATCGTATTCTTGTGATCCTGGGGGACACGAGGCCGGGCAACCGGCAGCATAGCGACAGCCTTCCCAATTCGGTTAAAAGGTGCAACAGGTCCGATCGTCCCTCCCCGGCGCAAGCCAGATCGGACCTGTATTTTCCTTGTTTCCATGAATGCTTCAGGGATTTTTATCCGGAACGCCGTTCTTCGGTTTTCGGCCCGCTTGCCGCTTGATCCCACATGAATTCGACGCGATAACCACCTTATGGCAAAGCTTTATTTTCACTATTCCACCATGAACGCCGGCAAGTCGACGATACTGCTGCAGGCCTCGCACAACTACCGCGAGCGTGGGATGGAAACCTTTCTGATGACCGCGCAATTGGATACCCGGGCGGGTGTCGGGCGAATCGCATCCCGGATAGGTATTGGCGAAACCGCCGCGACCTTTTCGCCGCAAGATGACCTGTGCGAGATGATCAAGACGCGGCTGAAGGATGGCCCCTGCGCCTGTGTTTTTATCGACGAAGCCCAGTTTCTTACCTTGCGTCAAGTGTGGCAATTGGCACACGTTGTCGATGATTTAGGCGTTCCGGTGATGTGTTACGGGTTGCGCGTCGATTTCCGGGGCGAGCTGTTCCCCGGCTCTGCCGCCCTGTTGGCGCTATCGGATGAAATGCGCGAAGTGCGCACCATCTGCCATTGCGGGCGCAAGGCCACGATGGTGGTGCGCATGGGCGACGACGGCAAGGCGCTGACCGAAGGCGCGCAGGTCCAGATCGGCGGCAATGAAACCTATGTGTCGCTCTGCCGCCGCCACTGGCGTGGAGCGACCGGGACCTAAAGCACCACCTCGATCAGATACGGGCCCTTTGTCGCCATCGCATGGGTCAGGGCGGCCACGAAGCTGTCCATATCGGTGGCCTGCGCCCCGTCCACCCCATGCCCTTTGGCCAGTGATACCCAATCCAGCATCGGGTCGGTGATATCGAACATCCGCGCGGCGTTGCGGCCCGCCTGCCCCGCCCCGACATTGGCCAGTTCCCCCCACAGGATCTGATAGCCGCGGTTGGCAAAGACGATGACTGTCACATCCAGCCCTTCGCGCGCCATGGTCCACAGCGATTGCAGCGTGTACATCGCCGATCCGTCCCCGGTCAGCGCGATCACCTTGCGGTCCGGGCAGGCCACCGCCGCACCCGTGGCGCAGGGCAGGCATTGCCCGATGGCCCCGCCCATCAGGCTGAGCCGTTCATGCGGGCGCGCGGTCACCGACGCCGGAATCATCGCCGCGTTCGAGGTGATCGCCTCATCCACCACAATCGCCTGTTCCGGCATCAAAGCGGCCAGTGCGGCGCCGACCTTTTCCAGCGCCATCTCGCCCGATGGCTGCGCGGGCAGGTCCAGCGGCTGCACCGGACAGGGGGTATCGTCGGCCACGTCCAGCGCTTCGGCCAGGGCCTGAAGGGTCCAGAGGCAATCCATCTCAGCCGAGCACAGGTCGATCAGGGTCATATCCGGCGGTTCCGGCAGGCTGGGTTTATCGGGATAGGCGAAAAACCCAACCGGGCGCCCGACGCCGCACAGCACCATCGTTTTGGTTCCGGCCAAAAGCTCGATGTTCTGATCCACGCCATAGGCCAGCCGGTCCAGCACGACCGACCCCGCCCCGCTTTGCAGACGCGGCGCAAACAGCGGCCCCATCAGACGGCACCCGCTTTTCTGTGCGATCTGCCCGGCCAGACGCATCGCATCGCCGTAAAGGGCCCGACCGCCGATCATCAGCGCGGCGCCCGGCTGGCACAATTGCCGCGCGGCATGGTCCACCACGCGCGGATCGGGGCGCACCAGCGGCGGCGGTGCGGGGGCCGCAACCGGTGTGCTGCCTTCCTCCCACGCGGTATCGGCGGGCAGGATCAGCGTGGCGATCTGGCCATTCTTCGACCGCGCGGCCCGGATCGCGGCGGCCCCGTCCCCGGCCACCGAGGGCGCATCCGGCGACACCCGCGTCCAATGCGACACGGTCCGGCTGATCCCCGGCGCGTCGCTTTTCAGCGGGCTTTCATAGCGTTGGTGATAGGTCGCGTGATCGCCCACCACATTGACGATCCCGCTGCCCGCTTTCTGCGCGTTGTGCAGGTTGGCAAAGCCGTTACCGAACCCCGGCGCCAGATGCAGCAGCGTCGCCGCCACATTGCCGGTCATCCGGAAATAGCCATCCGCCGCCCCGGTCACGCCGCCTTCGAACAGGCACAGGACACAGCGCATGTCGGGGTGACGGTCCAGGGCCGCGACGAAATGCATTTCCGACGTCCCGGGATTGGCGAAACAGACATCCACATCCGCCTGCAGGAATGTCTGCACCAAAGACTCCGCACCGTTCATCCTGTCATCTCCTGCCTTGAAATCGTTTTGTATTGGAATGTCAGACCGCGTTCGGGGCCGCCTGCCCCGCCAGAACGGCCCGGATGTTGTCAACCGCCATCAGGCCCATCGCCTCGCGCACCTCCAGCGCGGCCGTGCCCAGATGCGGCAACAGCGTGACGTTTTCCATGGCGGTCAGGGCGGCGGGGACCTTGGGTTCATATTCGTAGACATCCAGCCCCGCGCCCGCGATCTGCCCCGATTGCAGGGCGTCGATCAGCGCGGATTCGGCGACCACATCGCCGCGCGCGATGTTGATCAGATGGGCATGCGGTTGCATCGCGCCCAGCACATCGGCGCCTATCAGGTGATGTGTGGCGGGCCCGCCCGGCACCGCGACCACCAGAAGATCGACCTGCCCGGCCAGCCCGGTCAGGCTGTCCACCTGCACCGCCGGAACGCCCGGATCGGCGACGGGCGAGCGATTGAAGAACCGCACATCCATCCCGAACCCGTGGTGACAGCGCCGCGCGATCGCCTTGCCGATCCGCCCCATACCGACGATACCGATGGTGCGCCCGGTCACATGCAGGCCCAGCATCTGGGTCGGGGTCCAGCCGGTCCAGCCGCCCGCGCGCACCAGCCGTTCGCCTTCGCCCGCGCGGCGGCACGACATCAGGATCAGGGTCATGGCGATATCGGCGGTGGCATCGGTGACCGCCCCCGGCGTATTCGACACGGCCACGCCCGCCGCCCGCGCCGCCGCCACGTCAATATGGTTATAGCCCACGCCGAAATTGGCCAGTATCCGGGCGCGCGGGGTTGGCACCTGCGCAAAAACCTCGGCCGAGAACCCGTCGCCCAGCGTCGGCATGACCGCGTCATAACCGGTCAGCGCCGCCACCATTTCGGCGGGTGTCAGGGGATTGTTGCTGTCGCGCAGGGTCAGGTCGCCCAGATCGTGCAGGGCGGCGATCACCTTGTCAGGAAACGGGCGGGCGACGAATATCCGGGGCATCAGAACAACCGCCCGCCGGGGGGCACGTCCTTGTCCGGTGTCAGCAGGACAACCTCGCCATCTTCGTCCGGCACGCCCAGCACCAGAATTTCGGACATGAATTTACCGATCTGGCGCGGCGGGAAATTGACCACCGCCATGACCAGCTTGCCCGGCAGTTCCTCGGGGGTGTAATGCGCGGTGATCTGGGCCGAGCTTTTGCGTTCGCCGATCTCGGGGCCCAGATCGACCCACAGTTTGATCGCGGGCTTGCGTGCCTCGGGGTAGGGTTCGGCGCGGGTGATACGGCCCACGCGCACGTCGACCTTCAGAAAATCGTCAAAACTGATCTCGCTCATGCGCCCAACTCCCGGCTGCGATCTGCGGCGGCCCTGACCGCGCGTTCCAAAAGGGCCGGAAACCCGGTGTCCGCATCCATCAGCACCTCAAGTGCGGCGGCGGTGGTGCCGCCGGGCGAGGTGACGTTGACGCGCAGTTGCGCGGGGTCTTCATCCGCGTCTTCGGCCAGTTGCCCGGCACCACCGACGGTCGCCTTGGCCAATGTCATCGCCAGATCGGGCGACAATCCCTGCGCCACCCCGGCCGCGGCCAGCGTTTCGATCAGGTGAAATACATAGGCCGGGCCCGATCCAGACACCCCCGTGACCGCATCCATCTGCGCCTCGTCGTCCAGACGCACGGTCTGTCCGATCGCGGCCAGCAGATCCTCGGCCAATCGCAGATGCGTGTCATCGGTGCGGGTATTGCCGTAAAGTGCGGTTATCCCCCGCGAAATCGCGGCCGGTGTGTTGGGCATGGCCCGGATCACCGGCGTCTGATCGCCCAGCACATCTTCATAGAACCGGATCGGCGTGCCCGCCGCGACCGACAGGAACAGCGTGTCACCATTGCCCAGCGGTGCCAGCACCGGAAGCGCGGCCTGCATCATCTGCGGTTTGACGGCGATCAGAACGATAGCGGGACCGGGGGGCAGGTCGGCGTTCAGATGCAGCCCCTGCCCCGCCAGCCCCTGAACCCAGTCAGAGGGATGCGGGTCGATCACCCAGACCGAGGCCGGTGACAGCCCCTGCCGCAGCCAGCCCTGCAACATGGCCGACCCCATCTTGCCGCAGCCCAAAAGCACAAGCCCCCGGCTGCTGACATCATTCATGTTCATTGGCGCCCCCTTTGTTTGGGGGCGAGATTAGGCGCGACCGTAAGCCTCTGCAATGGCGACCTGCATCGCCTCTTTCGGGCTTTGATCGGCCCAGGCCACCAGCTGGAACGCCGGATAGAACCGTTCCGACGAAGACACCGCCGTGTTGATCAGCCGGTCGATCTGTTCGGGCCCGGCCACCTGGCCGCCCGACAGGATCAGCCCGTAACGATAGACCATCAGCCGCTGTTCATTCCAATAGGTGAAAGCGCCCGACCAGCACATGTCGTTGGTGCGGTTCAGGGTTTCATAAAGGGCCGGCAGCTTGTCCTCGGGCGGTTCCATTTCGAAGGTACAGATCAGGCGCAGCGTTTCATCGTACCCCGACCACGCCAATGTGATCGAATACGTGCGCCACTGTCCTTCGACCGCCATGGCGATCTGATCGTCTGTGACCCTGTCGAAGTCCCATTCATGGTGTTCGGCAAGATGTTCGACGATGTCGATGGGGTGAACGTCTTCGCTTTGGATAAAGTCTTCGGAAAGTGACATGCCCGGCCTCTTTGGTTGTAGCAACTAGTGGATGGCAGCCCACTAGGCTTAGGTGCCTGCTCTAGGTTCGGCGTTATTTGCCCGCCGTCCTTACTATATATGGTGTGCCGAAAGGGGGCGGTGTGTAAAGCACAATTTTTGCGAATCTTTGGTGACACAGCGTTTCGCGCGGTGGAATCCATCACGATTTTTGTCAGCCCCTGACACAGAACGTGACCTTACGTTCCGCACCCCACCCCGGGCGGCGGGTGAACCGCGACATTTTTCCGCCCCGTAGGGGCGTGCGCCAAAGGCCGCAGGGGATGGATTGACAATTCATCCCTATCGCCCACATCTTGCGCCGCCAGAGGCCCAAGGCCGAGTCGAAAGGAAATTCATGCCCGTCGTCGTTGTCGAGTCCCCAGCAAAAGCCAAGACGATCAACAAGTATCTGGGCGATGATTTTACCGTTCTGGCCTCGTACGGCCATGTGCGCGATCTGCCGCCCAAGGATGGCTCTGTCGATACAGAGCATGATTTCGATATGAAATGGGAAGTCGGCAGCGACAGCAAGAAACATGTCAAAGCCATCGCCGACGCATTGAAAGACGACAACGTGCTGATCCTCGCAACCGACCCCGACCGCGAGGGCGAGGCGATCAGCTGGCATCTGGAAGAAACGCTGCGCAAACGTAAGGTGATCAAGAAAGACACCCCCGTCAGCCGCGTGGTGTTCAACGCGATCACCAAATCCGCCGTGACCGAGGCGATGAAAAACCCGCGTCAGGTCGATCAGCCGCTGGTCGATGCCTATCTGGCGCGCCGCGCGCTGGATTATCTGGTGGGGTTCAACCTGTCGCCGGTGCTGTGGCGCAAACTGCCCGGCGCCAAATCGGCAGGCCGCGTGCAATCGGTCTGTCTGCGGCTGATCGTCGAACGCGAGATGGAGATCGAGGCGTTCAACGCCCGCGAATACTGGTCGGTCAAGGCGATGCTGGGCACGCCGCGCGGTCAGTCATACGAGGCGCGGCTGACCGTTCTGGGCGGTCAGAAGCTGGACAAATTCGACATCGCGAACACCACCGCCGCCGAACTGGCGGTGCAGGCGATCAACAGCCGCGACCTGAGCGTGAAATCGGTCGAGGCGAAACCGGCCAACCGCAACCCCAGCGCGCCCTTCATGACCTCGACCCTGCAACAAGAGGCCAGCCGCAAATTCGGCATGGGCGCGCGCCAGACCATGAGCACCGCCCAGCGTTTGTACGAGGCCGGGCTGATCACCTATATGCGGACCGACGGCATCGACATGGCCCCCGAGGCGGTGACCGCCGCCCGCGACGCGATCAAGGATCGTTACGGCGACGATTATGTCCCCGACAGCCCGCGTATCTACAAGAACAAGGCCAAGAACGCGCAGGAAGCCCACGAATGTATCCGCCCCACGGATATGACCCGGGATGCCGCCAGCCTGAAGGTCAGCGAACCCGACCAGCGCAAACTGTACGATCTGATCTGGAAACGGACGCTCGCCAGCCAGATGGCCGGCGCCCGGATGGAACGCACCACCGTGGATGTGGCCAGCGCGGACGGTCAGGTCGAACTGCGCGCCACCGGTCAGGTGATGCTGTTTGACGGGTTCATGAAGGTCTATGAAGAAGGCCGCGACGATGTGGTTGTCGATGACGATGACAAGCGCCTGCCGCAGATCGCCGAAGGCGAACCCGCCGACAAACAAAGCGTGACCCCCGAACAGCATTTCACCCAGCCCCCACCGCGCTATACCGAGGCGACTTTGGTCAAGCGGATGGAAGAGCTGGGCATCGGCCGCCCCTCGACCTATGCCAGCATCGTCACCACGATTCAGGACCGCGAATATGTCCGCAAGGACAAGAACCGCCTGATCCCCGAAGACAAGGGGCGGCTGGTCACGGCCTTTCTGACCAACTACTTCCGCAAATACGTGGGCTATGAGTTCACCGCCAACCTTGAGGGCGAACTTGACGATGTCTCGGCCGGGGATCGCGACTATATAGATGTGCTGGGCAGTTTCTGGCGCGACTTTTCCGCCGCCATCGCTGAAACCGCCGATCTGCGGATCGGCGAGGTGCTGGACAAGATCAACGAGGTGCTGGAGCCGCATCTGTTCCCGCCCACCGAAGACGGCAGCGATCCGCGCCTGTGCCCCAATTGCGGTGCCGGACGGCTAAGCATGCGCACGGCGCGTTCGGGCGGCGCCTTTATCGGTTGTTCGAACTATCCCGAATGCCGCTATACCCGCGCCTTCGGCCCCCCCGGCGCCGAAGACACCGGCGGCATCCCCCCCGAGGGCAAGATGCTGGGCGAAGACGCAGGCGACAAGATCTATGCCTTCAAGGGCCGCTTTGGCCCCTATGTCCAGCGTGGCGAAGTGACCGAGGACAACAAGAAACCCCCGCGCCAGTCCATCCCCAAGGAATGGCCGCCCGCGGATGTCGATCTGGAACAGGCGCTGAAACTGCTGTCCCTGCCCCGCCCGCTTGGCCCCCACCCCGAAGACGGGGTCATGGTCTGGGCCAATATCGGACGTTATGGCCCCTATCTGAAACATGCCGAAAGCACCTCGGACCGGGGTGGCACCAATGCCAACCTTGAAAGCATCGACGAGGTCTGGACCGTCGGCATGAACCACGCGGTGCAATTGCTAGCCGAAAAGGTCGCCAGCCGCGGCGGGCGCGGTGTGGCCGCCAAACCGCTGCGCGAAATCGGCGATCACCCCGATGGCGGCCCGGTGCAGGTGATGAAGGGCAAATACGGCCCCTACGTCAAATGGGAAAAGATCAACGCGACCCTGCCCAAGGATGTCGAACCCGACGACGTCACCATGGAAATGGCAGTTCAGCTGATCGAGGAAAAGGCAGCCAAGGGCGGCAAGAAGAAAACCACCCGCAAACCGGCCGCCAAGAAAAAGAAAGCCGCCACCAAATAGGCCGGGCGCGGCCCTTGCCCTTGTGTCACAGGAAGTTTACCCACCCCGCACCGAATGTTACGGGCGGGTCGGATGTTTGCAGTTAGATAGTCTTGAGGCAGTCTGTTCAAGTACCCTATCAAACTGGAAACACAAATGAAAAACCTAGTTCGTTCCGTCACCTTGGCCGCCGTTGTCTTTGCCGCGCCCGCCATTGCCGGTGGCACACATCCTTCCGCCAGTGCCGACCTGATCAACAAAGACGGCACGTCGATTGGCGTTGCCCATCTTAGTCAGGGCCCCAGCGGTGTTCTTATCTATGTGAAAGTCTCTGGCCTTGAACCCGGCAAACACGGGCTGCATCTGCACAGCCACGGTGAATGCGATCCCGGCACCGGTTTCAAATCCGCCAAGGGTCATGTCGGCAAGGTCGAAGGCGCGCACGGGCTGATGAACCCGAAAGGCCCCGAACCCGGAGATCTGCCTAATATCTTTGTCGGTGCGGATGGCATCGGAGAGATGGAGGCGTTTTCAACTCTGGTTTCGGTAAAGGGTGGCGCACATGGGCTGCTGGATGCTGATGGTTCGACCTTCATCATCCACGAAGCGGCCGATGACCATATCAGCCAGCCCATCGGCGGGGCCGGTGGCCGCGTTGCCTGCGGTATCCTCAAGGTCAAGTAAGATCGCGCAGAGCCTTGACCGCGGCTTGGGCCAGCGGTCAAGGCTCACGATGCAAGAAACACCCAAAATGCCCTGATGTCATTGACTTGGCCCTTGCACCCCGTAAAACCGGAGCAAATCCAATCTCCGGGAGAGTTCAATGAAAAAGGTATACGGATCGGCGGCAGAGGCCCTGGAGGGGCTTTTGCACGACGATATGCTGATTGCCGCAGGCGGTTTCGGCCTGTGCGGCATTCCCGAGCTGCTGCTGGCGGCCATCCGGGACGCGGGCACCAAGGGGCTGACCTTTGCCAGCAACAACGCGGGCGTCGATGATTTCGGCATCGGCATCCTGTTGCAGACCCGTCAGGTCAAAAAAATGATCAGCTCTTACGTCGGTGAAAACGCCGAATTCATGCGCCAGTATCTGTCGGGCGAACTGGAACTGGAATTCAACCCTCAGGGCACATTGGCCGAGCGGATGCGCGCCGGTGGCTGCGGCATCCCCGGTTTTTATACCAAGACCGGCGTGGGCACCGTGATCGCCGAGGGCAAGGATCACCGCGATTTCAACGGCGAAACCTATATCATGGAGGAAGGCATCTTTGCCGATCTGTCCATCGTGAAAGCGTGGAAAGCCGATGAGACCGGCAATGCGATCTTCCGCAAGACCGCGCGCAACTTCAACCCTCCGGCGGCGATGTGCGGCAAGACCTGCGTGATGGAGGTCGAGGAAATCGTGCCCGTGGGCAGCCTGGACCCCGACCACATCCACCTGCCGGGCATTTACGTGCACCGCCTGATCCAGGGCGATCACGAAAAGCGCATCGAACAACGCACCGTACGGGAGGGTTAAGCCATGTGGGACCGCAATCAAATGGCCGCGCGGGCGGCGCTGGAACTGCAGGACGGCACCTATGTGAACCTTGGCATCGGCATTCCGACGCTGGTGCCCAACTTCATCCCCGAGGGGGTCGAGGTGACGCTGCAATCGGAAAACGGCATGCTGGGCATGGGCCCCTTCCCCACCGATGACGCGGTGGACGCCGATCTGATCAACGCGGGCAAGCAGACCATCACCGAACTGCCCAACACCGCCTATTTCGACAGTGCCCAAAGCTTTGGCATGATCCGCGGCGGCAAGATCGCCATGGCCATCCTTGGCGCGATGGAGGTCGACGAAAAGGGCGATCTGGCCAACTGGATGATCCCCGGCAAGCTGGTCAAGGGCATGGGCGGCGCGATGGACCTGGTGGCCGGTGTCGGCCGCGTGGTCGTGGTGATGGATCACACCAACAAACACGGCGACAGCAAGGTGTTGAAGGAATGCACCCTGCCGCTGACCGGGCGCGGCGTGGTCGACCGGATCATCACCAACCTCGGCGTGCTGGATGTGGTCGAGGGCGGTTTGAAAATCGTCGAACTGGCCGATGGCGTGACCGAGCAAGACATGCGCGCCGCCACCGAGGCTGCGATCGTCGGCTGACCTGCCTTAACGTTCAAACGTAAACGGGCCCCCGCTTTTGGGGGCCCGTTTTGCGTTCAAAGTGGTGGTTCTGGATCAGCTGTTGGAGCCAT
The DNA here is from genome assembly GCA_947500775.1 of uncultured Paracoccaceae bacterium. Classification (GTDB taxonomy): domain Bacteria; phylum Pseudomonadota; class Alphaproteobacteria; order Rhodobacterales; family Rhodobacteraceae; genus CANMTD01. The sequence continues at coordinate 928,844 of CANMTD010000001.1, read as the reverse complement.
CGCCGCCGTGGTAGACGTATTTCTTGCTGCCTTTGGTCGATACGGATTTGGTACCGTGGCTGTCGTTGAAAAACATGCTGCGACCTTCGCCGTCCTGCTCGGCGGCGTTTGCCAGCGCGCTCAGTTGGGTGGCGGAATAGGTGCCGGCGGGCACGCCCAGGTCACGCTCCAGCTGCGACTGGGCAAAGGCGGGGGCGGCAACGGCGGCGATCAGGGCGGTTGTGATGGCAAAGGTTTTCATTGGTCGTGTCCTTTCAGGATCAGGGTCTTGTGTTTGAATGGCGACGCGTTTCGCCGCCTGTGACCCTGATCTGGACGCTCGGCCCGCTCACTGCAATGCACACGAACGTGAGGTATTTGTAATGTCTGTGCGTGGGTGCACGTAATCTGTGGAAAACTTCAGTGTGACGATACCGCGCGGAAGACACAGCCGTCCGACACCAGCTGCGGCGGGGTCAGGCACAGCCCCCGGGCAACGGTCCAGGCGGCCAGCACCTTGGGCACGTAATCGCGCGTCTCGGCATAGTTCGGCACGCCCTTGTTCGACTTCACCGCGTTCTCACCGGCGTTATAGGCGGCCAGCACCAGCACCGGGTCGCGGTCGAATTCGGTCATCAGCCAATCCAGATAGGCGATCCCGCCCTTCAGGTTCTGAACCGGATCACTGCGGTCGCTGACTCCGAACCGTTCGGCGGTGGCTGGCATCAACTGCATCAACCCCGCCGCCCCCTTGGGGCTGAGCGCATCGCTGCGCCCGCCGCTTTCCACACCGATCACCGCCAGAACGAAAGCGGGCGACACCTGGGTGCCGACCGTTTCTTTCAGGATATCCAGCCCATGGGCGGCGGCGATCTCTTGCAGGGGCTGCAGCCGCGGCGTGGGAACCCGCGCGCCCCCCGGCCCACGGCTCAGCGCATTGACCGCCCCCTCCAACCGTCCGGCGGCGGCTTTGTCCAGATCGGGCGACACGGCCTTCCAATACCAATCATAGACGGCCGAGGCGGATGGCGGGGCATCCGGCGCAATTGGGGCCGCGGGTGCGGCCGGTGTGTTCGGAACGATCTGAACCGTAATACGCTTGCTTGCCCCCGGCGCAGGGGGTTTGACCCGTTTAAAGGTGAATTTCGGATAGGGTGGCGGCGATGTTTCGGCCGAAACGCCCTGTGAAACACAGAAAGCGGCCAAAAAGACTGACAAACCGAAATTTTTCATAAGAATGCTCCGCTTTTTTTAGCGTTATTGCGCGGATAGTCGCAAAGTTTCGTTTCCCAGACCACCAAAAACAGGCCTGCGGGTGGCTGATTGTCCCATTTCCCAATACGGACAAAACAGTCAAATAGGCGCAATAACAAAAAATTCATTTTTTTTATTAATACTATTCAGTGACTTATGGAAAAAGTTACCAGTTTTTTAAAGCGCAGCAATATTGCCAATCCTGCGCCAAACTCTTGCCCAATTCGAACGGCTATATATCCCCATGCCGAGACGGGAAGCGGACCAATTCAGAGGCCGGTCCGCAACGATCCGGGAAGGCGAGTGTAAACGAGCGATGATCCTATGGAGGGATACGATATGAAACTGTTTAAAATGTTCAAAAACTTCACCAATGACGAATCCGGCGCCGTAACCGTTGACTGGGTTGTTCTGACCGCAGCCATCGTTGGCCTGGGCATTGCCGTTCTGGGTACCGTCGAAAGCGGCATCACATCTCTGGGCAGCAAAATCAGCACCGAGCTGAGCGACAACATCACAGTTGGCGAACGCGAATAATAGCGACAGGCCATTTCTGGCAAGTCGACCATTGATTGGCCGCACCCCTTATCGGGGCGCGGCCTTTCTATTGTGCGTGCAGATATGTCACTGAAATGAAGCGATAAATCGCAAACGCGCCTGCCTTTCGCCCCAATTCAAAACTAGAATGTACTTGGCAATACCAAATGTCGTCCACGCGGGGTGGTCTGGGCGAGATGTGAGGATCTGATGAGTAAGCTATTTGCCGGATTTTGGACGCAGGAAGATGGCGCCGTAACCGTGGACTGGGTGGTGTTGACCGCAGCCATCGTCGGCATTTGCCTTGGCATCATCGCATCCATTTCGGTAGGCACAAACAGCCTTTCCTCCAAGACCAGCACGGCGATCAGCGACGTTGCCGTTGGCGAAAGAGACTGATCCCGGAAAACACTGGTCTTAATTGTTCACTGTTTCGTGAAAGTTCCTCGTTTTGCCACTGACCATCCCTGTTTTCGCCGCAATTCTTGTGCAAAAGAGCATCCAAGCAGTATGAGAGTCTCAGTGCGCCCTGTGTCGCACGCACTCATGCCAAGAGGGTACGGAAGGACACGCCATGAGAATGGTTTTCGGTTTGGTTCTGATCATAGGCTTTGGGCTTGCGGGTTTTGCAGTCTATATGGCACAGGGCTTTATCTCCCAATACAAGCACGCGCTGGCCAGTGAACGTGCATCTAACGCCAAACAGATCAAACTGACCGAGGTTTATGTCGCCAAGCGCGGCCTGCGGTACGGTGAACAGGTGACCGAAGAGGACACCATGCTGGTACAATGGCCGACAAAGTCTCTGCCCGACGGCGTTTTTCAAAAGCTTGAAGATCTCTTTCCGGATGGGAACCCGAAATTCCGGACCGTTTTGCGCACCATGGAAAAGAACGAGCCCCTGCTGGCGGTCAAGCTGACCGAGCCCGGTGCGGATGCCGGTATCACATCCCGCTTGAGCAAGGGCATGCGCGCCTTTGCGATCAATGTTGACGTCAGTTCGGGTGTGTCGGGCTTTCTGCGTCCTGGCGACAGCGTGGACATTTACTGGACCGGTACCGCCTCGCGTCAGCAATTCACGAAACTTATCGAGGCCCGCGTCAAGCTGATCGCGGTTGACCAGACCGCTGATGGCGACCGGCAAAGCCCGGTGATTGCCCGCACGGTGACTGTCGAGGCAACCCCCCAACAGGTCGCAGCCCTTGCACAGGCTCAATCGACGGGGCGCTTGTCGCTGTCTCTGGTCGGCGCAACGGATGAAACCGTCACCAGCAGCGTCGAGATCGATCAAAACAAATTGTTGGGCATCGTCGTCGAGGAAAAAGAAGTGATCGAAGTGATCGAAAAAGAGGTCTGCACGATCCGGACCCGCCGCGGCGCCGAAGTCGTCGAAATCCCGATCCCCTGCACGAACTAACCGTTGCAAATCAAGTTCATAAAGCGGCCCGCCAATCGGCGGGCCATTTTTTATTGTGCCAATGAATGTCCCGAGTGTTGCGACTTATCCACATAAAAGACCGGCGGCAACCGGTTGATTCTTGCAATAAAACCAAGTTTCGCGCATGGTGACCCCAATACGGGCATAAAAGACCCGAAATGAGGCGTGATCGGAGAGGCAGGATCACATGAAAATTAAAACATTATTTCAGGCAGCCCTTCTGGGTTGCTCTTTGACAGTATGCACCACGTCGGTCACATCCGCAGAAACCCTGCGTGTGTTGACGGATGGCGTTTCTTCAAAATTGAACATCCCGATGAACCGTGCGGTGGTTGTCGAAAGCGATGTGGTATTTGCAGAGCTTTCGATTGCCAATGCTGCCATCGCAGACATTTCGACCCTGTCGGACAGGACGATATACGTTCTGGGCAAGGAACCCGGGCGTACCACGCTGACGCTGCTGGGCCCCGATGGGGGGCTGATCACCAACGTCGAGGTGCAAGTCACCCCTGACATGAGTGAATTGAAAGAGCGGCTGCGCGAGGTCCTGCCCCGAGAGGCGATCGAGGTGCGCTCGGCAAATGATGGGCTTGTCCTGTCCGGGATCGTTTCATCGGCCGTTGCCGTTGACCGGGCTCTGGATCTGGCACAGCGCTATGCGCCCGACAGGGTTTCGAACCTTTTGACCGTGGGCGGCAGTCAGCAGGTCATGCTGAAAGTGCGCTTTGCTGAAATGAACCGCTCGGTCCGTAAAAGCCTGAGCAGCAGCGTTGCCATCAATGGCGATGACGGCGTCGACTTTATCGGCGGCAACGGCACATATCTTGATGGCGACAACCTGGGCAATTCGACTCAACGCCCCGTCGGCACCGGTATCACGCGGTCCCGCCCCTCGAACGGCGTGTTCGGGTTTTCGGTCGGAGCAGGCAGCGTAGAGTTCTCCGTCTTGCTTGAAGCCCTTGAAACAAAAGGGTTTGTTCGCACTCTGGCCGAACCCAACCTGACCACGCTTTCGGGGCAGAACGCTGAATTTCTGGCCGGTGGCGAATATCCTGTTCCGGTCTCGAACCGGGACGGCAACATCACGGTTGAATTCAAACCTTTTGGTATTCTGCTGAACTTTACCCCACGGGTTGTCGGCGAGAACATCAACCTGCGCATGACCGCCGAGGTCAGCGGTCTGGACCCGACGATCTCTTTCTCCGAAGGCGGGATCAATATCAACGGTTTCTCGACCCGCCGCGCGGCGTCGACCGTGGAAATGCAGGATGGCGAAAGCTTTGCCATCGCCGGTCTGTTGCAGGATGATTTCACCAGTCTGAAGGGCCAGGTGCCGTGGTTGGGTGATATCCCGATCCTGGGCGCGCTGTTCCGCAGTTCCGAATTCGATCGCAACCAGACCGAACTGGTGATCATCGTTACAGCACATCTGGTCACCCCCACCCGCGGCGAAGCCTTGGCCCTGCCGACGGACCGGGTACGCCTGCCCACTGAAAACGAGCTGTTCATCAAAGGCCACGTCGAAGGCCCCAATCGCCCCAGATCCGGCGGCGCGGGCGAAGTCGCGCGGCAGGACTTTGGCGGCTCTTATGGCTATGTAATGGAGTGATCGTGATGCGCACATCCAATACCCTTCTGACACTCGCCGCCGTCCTGAGCGTGGCAGGCTGCACGCAACCCGGGTTTTTCTCCGAGGCTGGCAGTTCGCTGGATACCGGCGATTTCGGCAATCCGACCATGAACAACGAACTGGTCGCGACCGGGCAGAAAAGTCAGGTCGTGAACCTGTCCCGCCGGTTCGCCGCCGAGGCACCCAACACAATCAACTTTGCCTTCAACAGTGCCGCCCTGGACGCCAGCGCCCAATCGGCCCTGCGCCAGCAGGCCGAGTGGATCAAACAGTTCCCCTATGTAAAGTTCCGCGTCTACGGCCATACCGACAAGGTCGGGTCGAACGCCTATAACAAACGGCTTGGCCTGCGCCGCGCCCGGGCGGCCGTCAACTATCTGGTTCGGCAGGGAATTTCGCGCAGTCGGCTGGAGGCCGTCGTTTCGTTCGGCGAAACCCAGCCGCTGATCGTGAGCGAGGGCCGCGAACGGCGCAATCGCCGGACGGTGACCGAGGTTTCGGGCTTCCTGAAGGGTCGTCCCCAGCGCTGGGATGGCAAATACGCTTTGGCGACTTACACCGAATATGTCACCAGCGCGACAGAACCACATGATCTGGTTGTTGTGGCGGAAGATGGCGCTGCGGAAGAGCGCTAAACTCCAAACAATTTCGGCTTTTCAGCCGTAATGTTGCCCAGATTACACGACATCTTTCCCAAAGAGGGAGCAGCAGGCCCGGCGATGAGTCGGGCCTCTGGATGACCAGCAGATAAGATCGGTGGCTATTCTAACCGCTGAACACTCTGTGAATGTTGTCGTCCTGTATTGGAAGGATGTAAGAGCAATGACCAGTAATGCAGCGTTGCAGCCAGAGCCGGCGCCGATTGTCGCCTGTACGGTGTCGCGTGACGTTCAAAATTTCGACCTGCTTATTGAAGACATGGAAGCCGAACTTGGCGAAGGCTGGGGCGATTTGTCGTTCGAAGATGCCTCCGCGTTCTTCGGCCAGCCCGACGCGAAGCAATTGGAATTCGTGGCGATTGCCGTCGACGAAAAAGACGAAGAACGCCTGCCCTATATTGGCGAGTTGATCAAAACCGCGAAGGAACACCAGATCAAGGTGATCCTGATCGCCGAAGAGGTCAGCCCGATGGCGTTGCATCAGCTGCTGCGGCTGGGAGCGGATGATTTTGTGCCCTACCCCCTGCCCGAAGGCGCGCTGCACGAAGCTGTGGAACGGCTGCGTCAACCGGCCCCCACCACGCAACCGATGGAATTGCCCCTGCCCGAACGCGCCGCGGCCACCCTGAAACCCGATGCCGACCGCGAAGGCGTGGTTCTGCCGGTTCACGGGCTGGCCGGTGGTGTTGGCGCGTCGACCTTTGCCGTCAATCTGGCCTGGGAACTGGCCACCGTGAAGAAAAAGGACGGCCCGCGTGTCTGCCTGCTGGATTTCGACCTGCAGTTCGGCTCTACCTCGACCTTTCTGGATCTGCCACGGCGCGAAATGGTCTATGAGATGCTGTCCGATACAGCATCCATGGATGCGGATGTCTTTCTTCAGGCGCTGCTGCCCTTCAACGAAAAGCTGCATGTTCTGACGGCGCCGGCGGACATGCTGCCGCTGGATTTCGTGAATTCGGACGATATCAACGCAATCATCGACCTTGCCCGCGCGAATTTCGACTTTGTCGTGATCGATATGCCGTCAACGCTGGTGCAATGGACCGAGGCGGTGCTGCATCAGGCCCAGGTTTATTTCGCATTGATGGAGCTGGACATGCGGTCCGCCCAGAACGCCCTGCGGTTGATCCGGGCCCTGAAATCCGAAGATCTGCCTTATGAAAAACTGCGCTATGCGATGAACCGGTCGCCAAAGTTCACCGACCTCAGCGGCAAAAGCCGCGTCAAGCGGATGGCCGAAAGCCTGGATATCGACATCGAGATCATGTTGCCCGACAGCGGCAAGCAGGTCACCCAGTCCGGCGATCACGGCCTGCCTTTGGCGGAAACATCCAGCAAAATCCCGCTGCGCAAGGAAATCGCAAAACTTGCCGCATCGCTTTATGCTTTGACCGAAGCCGAAGAGACCGGCAAGTAGTTGAAAAGATTTAATTAAAGGGTTTCTTGATGTTCTCGCGATACAAAAAGTCAGGCGCGACCACGGCAACGCCCGCAGCCAAGGCCCCTCCGGCCGGGGCGGCGCCCAAACCGACGGCTGTACAACGCAAGTCCGCGCCAAAGGTACCGGCCCGAACCGCGCCGGAAGACAAGGAACGCAAACGCAAGGAACGTCTGGCCGATATCAAGGTCGAGCTGCACAAACGGTTGCTGGAAAACCTGAACCTTTCGGCCCTGGAACACGCATCGGAAAGCGAACTGCGGTCCGAGATTCAGTCCATTTCCGCCGAAGCGCTGGAAGAGATGAGCGTTGTTCTGAACAAAGAGGAACGGACAGGTCTTAACCAGGATCTGTTTGACGAGGTGATGGGCCTTGGCCCGCTGGAACCGCTTCTGAAAGACGACGGTGTCAACGATATTCTGGTCAACGGCCCGCAACAGATTTTTGTTGAACGGGACGGCAAGCTGGAACTGTCCAACATTACCTTCAAGGACGAAAAGCACCTGCTGCGGATCATCGACAAGATCGTGTCTGCGGTGGGTCGGCGCGTTGATGAATCAAACCCCTATGTTGACGCCCGTCTGGCGGACGGGTCGCGTTTCAACGCGATGGTGCCGCCGATTGCGGTGGACGGATCGCTTGTTTCCATTCGTAAGTTCAAAAAGGAAAAGCTGGCCATTGACGATCTGGTCAAGTTCGGCGCCTTTACCGAAGAAATGGCCGCCTATCTTCAGGCCGCCGTCGCCTGCCGTCTGAATGTGATCGTGTCGGGTGGTACCGGTTCGGGGAAAACGACGACGCTGAACGCGCTGTCGTCTTTCATCGACGATGACGAACGCATCCTGACGATCGAGGATACGGCCGAACTTCAGCTGCAACAGACGCATGTGGGCCGGATGGAAAGCCGCCCGGCAAACGTCGAAGGCAAAGGCGCTGTCAGCCAGCGGGACTGTTTGCGCAACGCCCTGCGGATGCGCCCCGACCGCATCATCGTCGGGGAAACCCGCGGCGAAGAAGTTATCGACATGCTGCAGGCCATGAACACCGGCCACGACGGATCGATGACCACGATCCACGCCAACAGCGCGCGCGATGGCGTCAGCCGTCTGGAAAACATGATCGCGATGGCCGGGATCGAAATGCCGCTGAAAGCGGTCCGCAGCCAGATTTCATCGGCTGTGAACCTGATCGTACAGGCCAGCCGCCTGCAGGACGGGTCACGCCGCATGGTGTCGATCACCGAAATCACCGGCATGGAAGGCGAGGTTATTTCGATGCAAGAGGTGTTCCGCTATGAACGCCTTGGCCTTGGCGAGGGCGGTAAAATCATCGGGCGGTTCAACGCGACCGGCGTCCGCTCTCATTATTCAGAACGGTTCCGTCAGTGGGGGTATGACCTGCCCGCCACGATCTTTGAACCCATTGCGGCGGAGTAAACAAGAATGCAAATCAGCGCAGAACCGATTATCTATGGCCTGATCTTTGTTGCCGTCCTGTTGTTGGTCGAAGGCATCTATCTGACCGTCTTTGGCAAATCGATCAGCCTGAACAGCAAGGTCAACCGCCGGCTGGACATGCTGGACAAGGGCAACGGCCGCGAAGAAGTGCTGGAACAGCTGCGCAAGGAAATGGGCCAGCACCTGAAGGCAAAGGGCATCCCGCTTTATGCCGTGCTGGCCGACAAGGCGCAAAAGGCCAATATCGCCTTTTCCCCCAAAGCCCTGATCATGATCATGATTTTGCTGTCTGCGGTGGCCTTTCTGGGGCTGACCATCGGCACGGCTGCGGCATTGCCGGTCCGCAGTCTGGTGGCGGTTCTGATGGGGGTTGGCGGCGTTTATGTCTGGGTCAACAACAAAGCCAAAAAACGGCTGGGCATGATCGAAGAGCAACTGCCCGACGCCGTCGAACTGATGGTGCGCAGCCTGCGCGTGGGTCATCCGTTTGCCTCTGCCGTCAACATCGTGGCCAAAGAGGTCCCCGATCCGCTGGGCACCGAGTTCGGCATGATTTCGGACGAGGCCGCCTATGGCCGCGAAATCTCGGACAGTCTGAAAGAGCTGGCCGAACGCATGGACATGCAGGATTTGCGCTTTCTGGCCGTGGCGGTCACCATCCAACAGCAATCGGGTGGTAACCTTGCCGAAATTCTGGAAGGCCTGTCCAAGGTGATCCGGGCCCGGTTCAAACTGTTCCGCCGCGTCAAGGCCATCACGGCCGAGGCCAAGTGGTCGGGCATGTTCCTGTCCGGGTTTCCGATCGCCGCGATGGTCATGATCAGCGTGCTAAAGCCCGACTATTACGACGAAGTCAAAGATACAGCCGCCTTCATCCCGGCAGCCCTGGTCGTTGCAACATTTCTGGTGGTGAACGTGATTTTCATGAAAATCATGGTCAACATCAAAGTTTAAGGAACGATCATGGAACTTCTGACCACCCTCAACGACATGCTGGTTGAACGTTTCGGACAGCTTGGCCCGCTTTACGCGGTCGGCCTGCTGGGCGTCGTGATGATCGTTCTGACATTGCCCACCTTCCTGAAGAAACGGATCGATCCGCTTGATAAGCTCAAGAAATCCAATCGTGAGGCAGAGACCCGTAACGCAGCGGACCCCGAACACAGCCTGCGGCAGGGGAACAACTCCAAGAAACTGGACAAATTCGCCGATTTTCTTGAACCGCAGAACGAAGAGGAATTTTCGGCAGCCCGGCTCAAGCTGTTGCAGGCCGGATACCGTTCGAAAAGCTCTGTGCGCACCTTCCACTTTGCACAATTCGCGCTTGGCATCACCTTTCTGATCTTCGGCATCCTCTATGTTGTTGTCCTGAGCGCGACCCAGGAGGTATCCACCCAAAAGCTGGTTTTGTCGGTCATCATCCCCGGCGCGATTGGCTATTACCTGCCGAAATACTGGATCGAACGCCGGGTCCAAAGCCGCAAAGAGGAAATCATCAACGGCTTTCCCGACAGTCTGGACATGATGCTGGTCTGCGTCGAAGCCGGGCAGTCGATGGATCAGTCGATCATCCGCGTATCGGGTGAAATCCGCGCCGGGTTCCCCGCCCTTGCCGACGAATATGAACTGGTCGCGCATGAGATGAAGGCCGGCAAGGACAGGGTGCAGGTTCTGAAAGACATGGCTGAACGCTGCGGTGTCATCGACGTTTCATCCTTTGTGACGGTCTTGATCCAATCGGCCAGCTTCGGGACCTCGATCGCCGATGCGCTGCGGGTTTATGCGGGCGAAATGCGGGATAAACGCGTTATGCGCGCCGAAGAGAAAGCAAATGTCTTGCCCACCAAGCTGACACTTGGCACGATGATGTTCACGGTGCCGCCCCTGATGATCATCCTGATCGGCCCGTCAATCTATGATATCTACGTGACACTCTCGACGGCAAATTTCTGAAGGCATGATAAAAACACGGGTGGGCTTTCTTTTTGCGATCTGGCTTTTGGCCGCTTGTCAGCAGACGGGCGGCCTTTCCAATGGTTGGGAGGGCCCCCCGCCCCCGCCCGGCACCCCCGAGGTGACCGAGGCCGTCGATGGCCTGATCGTCGGACATCGCCTGATGGCGGCGGGCGAATACGAACTGGCGCTGAAGGCCTATCTGCGGGCCGGGTCGGAACAGGGGCTGAACGCCGATGTCCTGTCGGCGCTGGGGTCCACCAATCTGAAACTTGGGCGTCTGGGTCAGGCCGAAACCCTGTTGCGCCGCGCCATCAAGGAAGAAGAAAAATTCCCCGCGGCCTGGAACAATCTGGGCGTTGTCCTGATGGAACGCGGCGAAACCGGCGAAGCGCGGCGTGTATTCCAGACCGCTTTTGCGCTGGATAGTGGCAAATCCATCGAAATTCGGGAAAACCTGCGCTTGGCTATCGCAAAAACCGAAAATCCTGCGTATGATGCTGGCAATAATAAAGATAACTTTGATTTGGTGAGGCGAGGCAGCGGGAGATATCTCCTTCTTTCCACACCCTGAGGACAGAGCAGTACAAAGGACGCAAAAATGCGCCACCGTTTCTTTATTCTGGCATGCCTGACCAGCGCGATTGCGCTTTCGGGATGTGGAAAAGGCAGGGATGCCGACGTCGATCGGGCCGTGCAGGACGTGATCGCATCGGATGAAAGCAACCTGAACGAAATCATGTTGAGCGTTGCCAACCCGAACGAAGCCGTTTCCTATTTCAAACGCGCCTCGATCGAGCAACCCGAAAAAATTGAATTTCAACGCGGGCTTGCCGCATCGCTGATCCGCGCCAAACGTCCGACCGAGGCGGTCATCGCCTGGGGCAAGGTGGTTGCGCATAAGGATGCGACCAACGCGGACCGGGTGAATCTGGCCGACGCCCAGATCCGAACCGGCGACTGGGACAAGGCCGAAAAGACGCTGGATGACGTCCCCCCCACCTTCGAGACATTCAAACGTTACCGGCTGGAGGCGATGGTCGCCGACAGCAATCAGGAATGGAAAAAAGCCGACAGTTTCTATGAAACTGCGGTGGGTCTGACGACCCGCCCGGCCACGGTTCTGAACAACTGGGGTTATTCCAAACTGACCCGTGGTGACCTGAAGGGTGCCGAACAGCTGTTCATCGAAGCCATCACCTATGACAAGAACCTGTTTACCGCCAAGAACAACCTTGTTCTGGCACGTGGCGCGCGGCGTAATTACCAGTTGCCCGTGATCGAGATGACCCAGATCGAACGCGCGCAGCTGCTGCATACTATCGCGCTGTCGGCGATCAAGCAGGGCGATGTGGCAACCGGCAAAGGCCTGCTGGAAGAGGCGATCGACACCCACCCGCAACATTTCGAGGCCGCCACCAGATCCCTGCGCGCCCTTGAAACGAAAGTGGCGCTGTAAGCGATGCCAATCGCCGCGACCGCCCCTTTGTGGTTCCTGCTGTTTGCCGGTCCGATCGCCTTTTGGGTCGCCCTGAGCGACATGAAAGAGATGCGCATTCCCAACAAGGCCGTGCTGGCCCTGTTGATCGTCTATGCGATCGTGGGGGTGCTGGTGTTACCGTTTCAGGACTACCTGTGGCGCTGGTCGCATTTTGCGGTGATCCTGTTGATCGGCTTTTTGATGAGCTCGGCCCGCATGATCGGGGCGGGTGACGCCAAGTTCGCCGCCGCGATGGCACCCCTGATCGCCTATGGCGATATCCGCTATATGCTGGTGCTGTTTCCGGCCTGCCTGTTGGGGGCCTTTGCCGCCCACCGGCTAGCCCGGATGATCCCTGCCGTGCGCCGGGCGTTGCCGGGATGGAAATCATGGGAAAACAAAGACTTCCCCATGGGGCTGGCGTTAAGCGGGACGTTGATTTTCTATCTGGTTGGCGCGGTCCTGTAACGGGCCAAAACCGACTTACCCGCGCCCAAATCTTGCCACACCGGCCATGTACAAACCCCTCAATTCGAGCGGATTGAGGCCCAGATATGAACGTTCAAAGCACGACCATCATGGCTCCGCCAGCGCCCCGCGCGCTGGATCAGATGCAGCTGCCCATGGTGATGATGCGCGACATCCTGTTGAAAACCATGTTCCGACAGAATGCCGAAATCGTTTCGGATATCGCCAAGGCCGTCTGCCTGCCGGTGCCCGTGGCGCAAGAGCTGGTCGATCTGGCCCGCACCCAGAAACTGCTGGAAGCGACAGGTACCCTGCACGCCAACTCGGGCGGCGAAATGGGGTATCAACTGACCGACGCGGGCAAATCCCGCGCGCTGGATGCACTCAGCCAATCGGAATATTACGGCGCGATGCCCGTCCCGCTGGATGTCTACAGCGAACAGGTCGAACGCCAGTCGATCAAGAATATCCAGATCACCCGCCAGCAACTGACCGGCGCGATGGGGCACCTGATCCTGCCCGACGAATTGCTTAGCCATCTGGGGCCTGCGGTGTCCTCGGGGCGGTCGATCCTGATGTACGGCCCGCCGGGCAACGGTAAATCGTCGATCTCGAACGGGATTCGCGATGCGCTGGGGGATAAGATCTATATCCCGCGGGCGATTGAATATTCCGGTCAGGTGATCACCGTCTATGACCCGATCGTGCATTCGGCTGCCGAAGAACAGAATGACGATCCCAACGTGCTGCGCCGCAGTTCGAACCGCTTCGACACGCGCTATGTGCTGTGCGAACGGCCCACGGTCATCACCGGGGGTGAGCTGTCGCTGTCGATGCTGGACCTGGTCTACAACCCGACCGCGCGCACCTATCAGGCGCCGCTGCAGCTGAAATCCTCGGGCGGTGTGTTCATCGTGGACGACCTTGGCCGACAGGCCGAACCGCCGCAGTCGCTGGTCAACCGCTGGATTGTTCCGCTGGAAGAAGGCCGCGATATCCTTGCCCTGCAATCGGGTGAAAAATTCGAAGTGCCGTTCGACACGCTGGTGATCTTTTCCACCAACTTCCACCCGAACGAGATTTTCGACAAAGCCGCCCTGCGGCGGATTTTCTTCAAGATCAAGATCGACGGCCCGGTGCAGGAAGATTTCCTGAAAATCTTTGCGCTGGTTGCGCGCAAGAAAAAGATGCCGCTGAACGAAAAGGCGCTGATCTATCTTCTGAAGGAAAAATACCCGCTGATCGAAAACGTCTATGCGAACTATCAGCCGGTCTTTCTGATCGACCAGATGATCGCGATCTGCGAATTCGAAGGCATCCCCTATCAGATGACCCCGGACCTGATCGACCGCGCCTGGGCCAACATGTTCGTCAAGGAAGAAACGATCATCCATTGATCAACGGGCGGTTCCGCCGGCCAAGCCGCGCGTGGCCCCATCAAGAACCTCGCCGACACCCATCGGGGTCAACATCCCCAGCCGTCAGATCCATGTGATCTGGCAGCTTGGCACGCGCGCAGAAAAATCCGCCGCCGCCGCTGCAAAATCTGCCTTGGCGTATTAGATTTGTCTGCATGGCCACCCTGTCCCCGCTCTTTTCCAATTGGTTCGCCGCGCGCGGCTGGCAGGTGCATCCGCATCAGCGCGATATGCTGGCCCGCGCCGATGCCCCGGCGCAATTGCTGATCGCCCCCACCGGCGGCGGCAAAACCTTGGCCGGGTTCCTGCCGACGCTGGTCGAACTGGCGGATGGCGATCACACAGGGCTGCACACGCTTTACATTTCGCCGCTGAAAGCGCTGGCCGCGGATATACGCCGCAACCTGCGCACCCCGGTCGACGACATGGCCCTGCCCATCCGGATCGAGGATCGCACCGGCGATACCTCCTACACCCAACGCCGCAGGCAACGCGCCGACCCGCCGCATATCCTGCTGACCACCCCCGAAAGCCTTGCGCTGCTTCTGTCTTACGAAGATGCCCCGCGCATTTTCAAAGGCTTGCAGCGGGTTGTGGTCGATGAAATCCACGCCCTGGCCGAAAGCAAACGCGGCGATCAACTGATGTTGGGGCTGGCCCGGCTGTCCACGCTTTGCCCCGATCTGCGCCGCGTCGGCCTGTCCGCGACGGTCGAAGACCCCGGCGCCATCGCCCGGTTTCTGGCGCGTCACCCCGACCCTTGCGACATCCTGCAGGCCGATCCCGGCCCCGACCCCGACATCGCCATGCTGAAAACCGACATGCCCCCACCCTGGGCGGGCGGCGGCGGGCGCTATGCCATTCCGGCGGTTCTGGATCAGATCAGAGGTCACAGGACCACGCTGATCTTTCACAACACCCGCGCCCAGGCCGAACTGTTCTTTCGCGATCTGTGGATGGCCAACACCGACGCCCTGCCCATCGGCATTCACCACGGCAGCCTTGCCCGCGAACAGCGCGAAAAGGTCGAGGCCGCGATGGTGGCGGGCGATCTGCGCGCCATTGTCTGCACCGGCAGCCTTGATCTGGGGATCGACTGGGGTGACGTCGATCTGGTCATTCAGGTCGGCGCCCCCAAGAACGTCAAACGGCTGGTCCAGCGGGTCGGCCGGGCCAACCACCGCTATAACGCGCCCTCCAAGGCGCTGCTGGTGCCTGCCAACCGGTTCGAGATCGTCGAATGCGTCGCCGCGCTTCAGGCCGTGCGCGCGCATCATCTGGATGGCGACCCGCGCGGGCCGGGGCCGCGCGACGTGTTGTGCCAGCATATCCTGATCACCGCCGCCGCCGGCCCGTTCGACGCGGATGCCCTTTATACCGAGGTGAGCCGCGCCGGGGCCTATGCCACGCTGACCCGCGCCGAATTCGACGCCTGTCTGGATTTCGCCGCGACCGGCGGCTATGCCCTGCGCGCCTATGACCGCTATCAACGGCTGCCGCAGCGCCCCGACGGGCAATGGCAGCTGCGCGACCCGCGCGCCGCCCGGCAGATCCGGATGAACATCGGCACCATCGTCGACACCGAAACCCTGAAGGTCCGGTTGAAAAACACGCGCGGCGGCGCGCCTTTGGGCGAGGTCGAGGAAAGCTTTGCCGCCACCCTGACCCCCGGCGATACCTTTCTGATCGGCGGGCAGACCGTGCGCTACGAAGGGCTGCGCGAAATGACGGTCGAGGTGACGCGCCGCGCCGACAAGCCCCCCAAGATCGCAGTGTTTTCCGGCACGAAATTCGCCACCTCCACCCAATTGTCCGACCGTATCCTGTCGATGTTCCGGCAACCCGACTGGCCCGAGCTGCCCCGCCACACCGCCGACTGGCTGCGCCTGCAACGCGAGGTATCGCAACTGCCGCAGGCCGACCGTCTGCTGGTCGAAAGCTTTCCCCACGACGGGCGCGAACACCTGTGCATCTACGGCTTTGCCGGGCGCAACGCGCAACAGACGCTGGGCCTGTTGGTCACCCAACGGATGGAGGAAACCGGCCTGCATCCGCTGGGCTTCGTATCGACCGATTACGCCACGCTGATCTGGGGGCTGGACCCGGTGCGCGATCCTGCACCGCTGTTTGCCAGCGACACGCTGCACCGCGGGTTTGAAACCTGGCTGTCGAGCAACGCGGTGATGAAACGCACCTTTCGCAGCACGGCGGTGATCGCCGGGCTGATCGACCGCAACACCCCCGGCAAACGCAAAAGCGGGCGGCAGGCGACGTTTTCGTCGGACATCCTGTATGACACCCTGCTGAAATACGATCCGGATCACCTGATGCTGGCCATCACCCGCGAAGAGGCGTTGCGCGGGCTGGTCGATTTCGGGCGGATCGAACAGATGCTGGCGCGGGTTCAGGGGCGGATCGACCATGTGACCCTGCCCCGCGTCACCCCTCTGGCCGCCCCGCTGTTTCTGGAGGCCGGGCGCATCCCGGTGAAAGGCGCCGCGCAGGAAAGACTGTTGGCCGATGCCGCAGAACAGCTGATGGCCACCGCCGGTCTGAGTTGAGCCCTTGCATTCGGACGCGATATGCGGTTCGAACAAAGGATGAACGATGTCCGGTTTTCCCTGAACGGCGCGGAACTGTCGGCGCGCGCCTCGGGCGCCTTGTGGTGGCCTGCGGAACGGATGCTGTGCGTCTCTGATCTGCACCTTGGCAAATCCGAACGGCTGGCCCGGCGCACCGGTCAATATCTGCCACCTTACGAGGTGCGCGAGACCCTGTCGCGGCTGGAGGATGAGATCGCGGCCACCGATGCCGCTACGGTGCTGTGTCTGGGCGACAGCTTTGACGACCTCAGCGCCGTGAACACCCTGCCCGAGGATGAGGTCCTGTGGCTGACCCGGCTGATGGCCGGACGGCGCTGGATCTGGATCGAAGGCAACCATGATCCCGGGCCGCTGGACTTCGGCGGCACCCATCTGGCCGAATTGCAGCGCGGCCCGCTGACATTCCGCCATATCGCGGCGGCCGATCCGGTGGGCGAGGTGTCGGGGCATTACCATCCCAAAGCCCGGTTGGCGGTACGCGGGCAGTCGCTGACACGGCCCTGCTTTCTGATCGACGGGCGGCGCGTGATCCTGCCCGCCTTCGGCACCTATACCGGCGGATTGCGCAGCGACGCCGCCGAACTTTGCGCCCTGATGGCCCCGGATGCGCGGGCCGTGCTGATCGGGAAAACCGCGCAGGCGATACCGATGCCGCGCGGCAGGGTCGGCTAAATCAATCCGGCCTTCGCCACGGCATCGCGGAAACTGCGGCTGACGGGTACGTTTTCATCGTCCTGCGTCACCAGAAAAAGCCGCCCGTTATCGGTTTCACTGCCTTTGACCGCAGATCGTGCGACCCAATGCGATCTGTGCACCCGCAACCCATCGACGCCGTCCAGTTCGGAGATCGCATCGGAAAACCGCATCAGCAGTTTAGAGACACCCCGATCCGTCACAACACACACATAGTGATCGAAGACCTCCAGCCGGATCAGGACGCCCCTTTGATCGGGTTCCAGCCGGTCAAACAGACGCGGCATCTGATCTGTCACAGGGTCATCCACGACCAGGGCAGGCACATCCCTGCGCACTCTCAAAGCCGCAGTTCCCAAGGCAACCGTCGCCACCACAAAGGCAATCGCATGCACCGGCGGCGGCATCGCCCCCAGCGCCGCAAATACGGATTTTGTAAACTGTGCCAAGGGGATGGCCAGAAATATGCCAAACAGGATCGATGTGCCCAACAAGGCTGTCGGATTGCGCGGCGCGCGCGCCGTGCGCTGTTGAAGAACCTGCACCACCAAACCACTGATGATGGCAATCGCCACCACGACCGACCAGAACAGGATACGTTCAAAAAGTGAAAGATTTTCGTAGGTTCCAAAGGGCCCGGAATAGGATACCAACGCCGACAACCCCAGCCACGCCAGAACCGGGGACGGTGATTTCAGGAGGGATATCAGATCATTGAAAAAAGAGGCCATGAACCTCGGTTACCGTTACTGTTGACGTCTGTTCACGGGGAGCTTTGGCCGACCTCTCCCCCAAGCCTCGGGAAAAATACACGCCACAGTCGTAGGCGCAATACAGATTCATCTTAAAGATGCCGAAAATGGAATAAAATCAGGATATCAATGGAATACGCGACCCGAAATCCAGACTTTGAACAAGATGTTAGGGCAAGCTTTGCCCGACAGGCCTTCATGCAGGTCCTAAACGCGACACTGGTCGACGTGCGCCCCGGCATCTGCATCATTACAGCCCCCCTGTCTGCCGATCTGACACAACAGCATGGGGTCGCCCATGCCGGGGTCAGCTTTGCCTTGGGGGACAGCGCGGCGGGCTACGCAGCGCTTAGCCTGCTGCCCGCAGGGTACGAGGTGATGACCAGCGAAATGAAAATCCACCTGCTGGCACCGGCGTCAGGGCAGCGACTGATTGCAACGGGCAGCATCATCAAATCGGGCAAGCGCCTGATCATCGCCCGCGCCGAGGTGATGGCCGAAGGCCCCGACGGGGCGCAAGCCCATGTTGCCACGCTGTTGGGAACGATGGTGCCGCTCGCCCCGCAGGGCTAGGCGGTCAGACCTTCGGGTTCGGCGACGCCATTGGCGCGGCAGGTCGCCGTCAGGGTATTGGCCAGCAGGCAGGCGATCGTCATCGGGCCGACACCGCCCGGCACAGGCGTGATCGCCCCCGCCACCGCGGCGCAACTGTCGAAATCAACGTCGCCCACCAGACGGGTGCCGCCCTCGGGTTTGTCGATCCGGTTGATGCCCACGTCAATCACGGTGGCGCCAGGTTTGATCCAGTCGCCGGGCACCATTTGCGGGCGGCCAACGGCGGCCACGACGATATCGGCGCGGCGCACCGCGCCCGGCAGGTCCTTGGTGCGGCTGTGGGCGATGGTCACGGTACAGCTGTCGCCCAGCAACAGCTGCGCCATCGGCTTGCCCACAATGTTCGAGCGACCAATCACGACCGCGTCCATACCGCTCAGGCTGCCATGATGATCGCGCAGCATCATCAGGCAGCCCAGCGGCGTGCAGGGCACCATGGATTTCTGCCCCGTCCCCAGCAGCCCGACGTTCGAGATATGAAAGCCGTCCACATCCTTGGCCGGGTCGATGGCGTTGATCACCAGATCTTCGTCCAGATGGCCGGGCAGCGGCAGTTGTACCAGAATGCCATGCACGGCCGGGTCGTTGTTCAACCGGTCGATCAGCGCCAGAAGATCGGATTCCGAGGTGTCCGCCTCCAGCTTGTGTTCGTATGAATTCATGCCGACCTCGACGGTCTGCTTGCCCTTGGAACGCACATAGACCTGGCTGGCCGGGTCTTCGCCCACCAGGACCACCGCCAGACCGGGGGTGATGCCGTGATCCTGTTTCAGGCGGGTGACATGCTCTGCCACCTGCGCCCGCACCTTGGCCGCAAAGGCCTTTCCGTCAATCCGTACCGCGCTCATTCGCCCGTTCCTTTTATTCCGCCGCTCTGGGGCCCAGCACCCGCTCTTCGCGGGCAATCGACCAGTCGATCATCTGCCGCCACAGTGCGGCGGCAAAATCTGCGTCCAACCCCAGCGCCGTGGCGTTGCGCCGGGCATTTTCGACCACCTCTTCGACCCGCGCATCGATCCGCGCGGGCAGCCCTTCGGCCGGTTTCAGGGCGGTTGCCCGGTCGATATAGCCCACGCGCTGTGCCAACAGCCGGACCAGTTCCCGGTCAAGCGCATCGATTTCAACCCGAAGTTCCGCCATCGACCGGCACTCTTGTGGGGGTTTCATGTACAATCCTCTCAGGGGCGGCTGCGACGCCCCCGTGATAAGGTGCGCCGCAGCCTTCCTCAAGTGGTCAGAACAGCCCTTCAATGTTGCCCATGTCGTTCAGCATGATCGCTTCGGCCGAGGGCACGCGCGGCAGGCCGGGCATGGTCATGATCTCGCCGCAGATCGCGACGATGAACCCTGCCCCGGCGCTCAGCCGGACCTCGCGCACCGGCAGGCTGTGGCCGGTGGGCGCGCCGCGCAGGTTGGGATCGGTCGAAAACGAATATTGGGTCTTGGCCATGCAGACCGGCAGGTTGCCGTATCCGGCCTCTTCCCAGGCACTTAGCTGATCGCGAATCTTCTTGTCGGCCAGCACCTCATCCGCGCGGTAAATCCGTTTGGCGATGGTTTCAATCTTTTCGAACAGACCCATGTCGTCGGGATAAAGCGGCGAAAACTGCGACGCGCCGCTTTCGGCAATCTCGGCCACGCGGGTGGCCAGTTCCTCGGTCCCTTCAGAGCCTTTGGCCCAGTGCTGGCACAGGATCGCCTCGGAGCCCTGGGTCGCGACATAATCCTTGACCGCCTGCACCTCGGCGTCAGTGTCGGTCACGAAGTGGTTGATCGCCACGACCACCGGCACGCCGAAGCTTTTGACGTTTTCGATATGGCGGCCAAGGTTGGCGCAGCCCGCGTTCACCGCATCCACGTTTTCAGTGCCCAGATCGACCTTGGCAACACCGCCGTTCATTTTCATCGCGCGCACCGTGGCGACCAGCACCACGCAATCGGGCGCCAGACCCGCCTTGCGGCATTTGATGTTCATGAATTTCTCGGCCCCCAGATCGGCGCCAAAGCCCGCCTCGGTCACCACATAGTCCGCCAGTTTCAGCGCCGTTGTCGTCGCCACGACCGAGTTGCAGCCATGGGCGATATTGGCGAACGGGCCGCCATGCACGAAGGCCGGGTTGTTTTCCAGCGTCTGCACCAGATTGGGTTGCATCGCGTCCTTCAGCAGCACGGTCATCGCACCGTCGGCCTTGATATCGCGGCAATAGATCGGGCTACGGTCGCGGCGATAGGCGACGATGATGTCGCCCAGACGTTTCTGCAAATCCTCCAGGTCGTTGGACAGGCACAGGATCGCCATCACTTCCGACGCGACGGTGATGTCGAACCCGGTCTGGCGCGGGAACCCGTTGGCCACCCCACCCAGCGAGGTCACGATATCGCGCAACGCCCGGTCGTTCATGTCCAGCACCCGGCGCCAGACGACCCGGCGTTCGTCGATCTGCAGATCGTTGCCCCAATAGATATGGTTGTCGATCATCGCGCTCAGCAGGTTGTGCGCGCTGGTGATCGCGTGGAAATCGCCGGTGAAATGCAGGTTCATGTCCTCCATCGGCACCACCTGGGCATAGCCGCCACCAGCGGCCCCGCCCTTCATCCCGAAACAGGGGCCCAGCGACGCCTCGCGGATACAGATGGCCGCCTTCTTGCCGATCCGGTTCAGACCGTCGCCCAGACCCACGGTCGTGGTGGTCTTGCCTTCGCCCGCGGGCGTCGGGTTGATCGCCGTCACCAGAACCAGCTTGCCGTTCGGGCGGTCGCGCACCGATGAGATCAGCGTGGCGCTGACCTTTGCCTTGTCGTGGCCATATGGCAAAAGATCGTCGCTGGAGATGCCAAGCTTGGCCCCGATTTCCTGAATGGGGCGCTTGGACGCCTCGCGGGCGATCTCGATATCGGTCTTGTAAGTCATGGAAAATATCCTGTTGGGTTCGGGCGTGAAATTTTCACATATTATTTCATTTTATACCCGGAAATGAATATACAGACAGGCGGGTTTCCGACCTTTTCGGCGCTGGAACCGGCCAATGCCGTTTCCGATCGGAAATTCACGGCACAGTAGCTGACAATTCCCGGCGGGCAAAGGCGTGGCCGGGCATTTGCCCGCCGGCGCCCCGCACAGGTCGAAAAGCAGCAAAGCCGCCATGATCGCTCATGACGGCTTTGCTTTATAATACTCATTGGATCGCGATCAGGCCGTGGGCTCAGGCTCCAACCCGCTTTCGGGTTTCGGCTTGGGCTTGGTTTTGGGAATCGCCGTGACCGAGGCGGTGTTACCGCTGTCGGGGGTGTCATCCTCATCGTCGCCACGGTTCAGCGGCTCGCCCGCGATCACCTTGGTGATCTCGTTTCCGGTCAGGGTTTCATATTCCAACAGGCCCTGCGCCAGATTTTCCAGATCCTGCGCCTTTTCGGTCAGGATGCGTTTCGCGGTTTCATAGCCTTCGTCGACGATGCGGCGGACCTCTTCGTCGATCAGCTCTTGGGTTTCGGGGCTGGCACTGGCACCGCCCTGATAGTTGCCCAGATAGGATTGCTGTTCATTGGCATAGTCGATGTTGCCCAGTTTGTCAGACATGCCGAACTGGGTGACCATCGCACGGGCGATCTTGCTGACCTGCTGAATGTCCGACGACGCGCCCGAGGTCACGTTTTCGGGGCCAAAGATCAGTTCCTCGGCCACCTTGCCGCCCATCGCCATCGCGATCTTGGACTTGTATTTGGTGAAGGTCACACTCAGCTGATCCCGTTCGGGCAGCGACAGAACCAGACCCAGCGCACGGCCGCGCGGGATGATGGTTGCCTTGTGGATCGGGTCGTGCTGCGGCACGTTCAGACCGACAATCGCATGGCCTGCTTCGTGATAGGCGGTCAGCTTTTTCTCATCCTCGGACATGACCATCGACCGGCGCTCGGCGCCCATCATGACCTTGTCCTTGGCGTTTTCGAAATCATCCATGGTGACAAACCGGCGCCCGATACGCGCCGCCATCAGCGCCGCTTCGTTCACAAGGTTGGCCAGATCGGCACCCGAAAATCCGGGGCAGCCACGGGCAATGATGCGCAGGTCCACATCAGGCCCCAGCGGCACCTTGCGCGAATGCACGCCCAGAATTTTTTCGCGGCCCTTGATATCGGGGTTGGGCACCTGAATCTGACGGTCGAACCGGCCCGGACGCAACAGCGCGGGGTCCAGAACGTCGGGGCGGTTGGTCGCGGCCACGATGATGATGCCTTCGTTGGCTTCGAACCCGTCCATTTCGACCAGCAACTGGTTCAGCGTCTGTTCGCGTTCGTCGTTGCCGCCGCCGTAACCCACGCCACGCGACCGGCCCACGGCGTCAATCTCGTCGATGAAGACAATGCAGGGCGCGTTTTTCTTGGCCTGTTCGAACATGTCGCGAACCCGGCTTGCACCGACACCGACAAACATTTCAACAAAGTCAGAGCCCGAGATGGTGAAGAACGGCACGCCCGCTTCGCCGGCAATCGCCCGCGCCAGCAGCGTTTTACCGGTACCCGGAGGGCCCACCAGCAGCGCGCCCTTGGGTATCTTGCCACCAAGGCGCGAAAACTTCTGCGGGTTGCGCAGGAATTCAACGATCTCTTCCAGCTCTTCCTTGGCTTCATCGATCCCGGCCACATCGTCAAAGGTGACCCGGCCATGTTTTTCGGTCAGCAGCTTGGCGCGCGATTTGCCAAAGCCCATGGCCCCGCCTTTGCCGCCGCCCTGCATCCGGTTCATCAGGAAAATCCAGATGCCGATCAGGATGACAAACGGCAACAGCGTGCCGACATAGGCCAGCAGCCCGTTCTGTTCCTGCGGCTCGGCGCGGACATTGACGTCCTTTTCCACCAGCCGGTCGGTCAGATCGACGCCCTTGGGCACGATCGCAGTATAGCTGGTGCCATCCGTCGCCCGGATCGTGGCCCGTTCGCCATCCAGCGTCACGGCCGTCACCTCGCCGGATTCGACCCTCTCAAGGAAATCTGAATAAGTGATCTCGCGCGAGGACATCGTTGTCTGCCCACCGCTGAAGAGGTTGAACAAAGCAAGGATCAGTAAAAACAAAACGACCCAAAATGCGATGTTTCGCGCGTTGCCCACGGCGTTCTCCTTAGAATTACAGCAAACCAGTCGTCTGGACCGGCCACCCCTCTAAAATAGAGATAAGCGGCCAAGGTTCAATCGGATATAATGGTTTGATAAAAGCTGTCATCCCCTTGCGCGACTTTAACGCACCCTTTCGCGCCCAACCCCGCCATCGGGGCCGCGATCAGGGTCGGGCCGTCCCACAGCGACGGGCTGGCCAGAAGGGACGTGCGCGGCACCCCGGTTTCGCGCCAGTCGGGGCATTGCAACAGCCCATCAGGCCCCAGCGCCCGCACCTCTATCCCTTTGATATCATTCGATACAACTTGCCAGCGCCCGTCCCAGAACTGGGGTGGGGTTGCCACGGTATCGGCCACGGCGTTGTATTCACGCGTCACCCGGACCCCTTGGGCATCCGTCAACAGAAGGCACCCGTGCAGGGTGGCCTGGCGGCCTTCCATCAGGCTGGTCAGGCAATCGAACACTTTCGTGGCACGTGGGCCGTATTCCGCGCCTGAGACCCATTTCAGCGCATGAACCAGCAATCTGCGCTGAATTTCGGGGGGCAGGCCCTGAAACGGCGCGCGGCGGATCAGGACGTCGCCCGCCGCAATTGTCGTGCAGTCCCGGGCGGCGGCAAGGGTCTGGACGTTCAGCGCCTGACGGGCCTGCGCCATATGATCCGTAACGCCCGACAACACGCCTGCGTCGATACCCAGCGGCGCCAAGGCCGCCAAGGCATCCCGCGCCTTGATCCGGTCGTAACTGCGATCCTCGTTCGACGGATCATCGCACCATTTGTGCCCGTGAACGGTCAGATACTGTCGCAACTCCTGACGCCCGACGCTTAACAGCGGGCGCAGCCATGTGGTACCAAATGCCGCACGGCGCAGCGCCATCCCCGACAACCCGTCCACCCCCGCCTGACGCGCCAGACGCATCAGAAAGGTTTCGGCCTGATCGTCGCGGGTATGGGCCAGCGCGATTGTGGAAATCCCTTGCGATGTCGCCCAGTCGGCCATCAGGCGGTACCGCGCGTCGCGGGCCTGTGCCTGCAGGTTGCCCGACGCGGG
The DNA here is from genome assembly GCA_947500775.1 of uncultured Paracoccaceae bacterium. Lineage (GTDB taxonomy): Bacteria > Pseudomonadota > Alphaproteobacteria > Rhodobacterales > Rhodobacteraceae > CANMTD01. The sequence continues at coordinate 904,302 of CANMTD010000001.1, read as the reverse complement.
CCCCTTTTCCCAGATCAGGGTCCGATGCGGCAGGTCCAGACTGGCGCAGACATCCGCCACAAAAGCCGCCTCATCTGCCGCCTCGGGGCGCAGCCCGTGGTTTACGGTGACAACATGGATCCCAAGACCGGTTTCACGCGCCACTGCGGCGGCCAGATACAGCATCGCCATCGAATCGCTGCCGCCCGACACGGCCAACCCCACCGGACCGGGCCCGCAATCCGCCAAAGCCCTTTGCAGGGTCTCGGTCAGTCTGCGGTCGCTGGCGTTCAACTGCACCCGATAGCTTGACGTTTGGCATTCGCCTGTGCGGCCACCGGTGCGCCCGGAAACCGTACGCCGACCTCGCCCAATGTCACGCAGGCCTCTTGGTTCTGGCCCAGATCGCTGAGCGAAACGCCCAGTTTATACAAAGCCTCGGGGGCGCGGGGACCATCGGGAGAGCCCGAAAAGCTTTCCAGATAGGCGCGCGCCGCCGGGGCGGTCTGGCCCATCTTGGCCAAGGCCTCGCCTCGCAGGAAATGTGCCTGACCAGTCATCGGTCCGCCCGGGTAAGTTTCGGTGAAGCTTGCGAATTTATCGGCGGCCACCTGATAATTCCCGGCCTCCAGATCCGATTGCGCCGCTTCGAAATCCGCGCGTTCGCCGACAGCCAGTTCGGCCCCGCCGGGCGCGACCGGGGCGGGCGCCGGGGTTGCGACCGGGGCATTCGTCAATTGCCCCGCCCCGCCCAATGTCGAGCTTTCGCCAAGCGTCGCGATATCGCAGGCGGGTTCAAGCTCGCACAGCCGGAACTCCAGATCGCCCAGACGGTTGGTGCCATCACTGACGATCTTGTTGATCCGGAACTCCAGGCTTTCGGTCTTGGAGGTCAGGCCCTGCAACTCATGCTCGATCGCGTCGATGCGTTGCAGCGCAGACCCCGTACCGGTGTTCTGCTGCACGCCGCCCGTGGTTGAAAGTTCGCGCTTAAGGCGCTGAATCTCAACATAAAGCACCGACATTTCCTGTCGGATGTCGGCCAGGGTTTCGTCGCGGGATTGTGCAACCGCGCCCGTGGTCAGACAGACCGCAACCCCCAGGATCAGCGCATGAACCCGCATCTTTCCCCCCCTTGCCCTAGCTGCTGAGCCCGGCGGTGACCACGGTCACGGCCCGGCGGTTTTTGGCGTAACAGCTTTCGTCGGAACAAATCTCAAGCGGGCGTTCCTTGCCGTAGCTGACGGTGCGCAGACGCGCCGGGGAAACCCCGCGCGACACCAGAAATTCCTGAACCGCATTGGCGCGGCGCGCGCCAAGGGCAAGGTTGTAGGCGCCTGTGCCCTGTTCATCGGCGTGGCCTTCGATGATCGCGCTGTATTCGGTATTGTCCAGCAACCACTGCGCCTGACCGTTCAGCGTGGCCAGCGCGCCTTCGTTGATCGTGCTTTGATCCACCGCGAACAGCACCCGGTCACCGACCGTTTGCTGGAAATAGGCGGGCGAACGCGGATCGCTGGCCGATCCGGCCTCATAGCCGCCACCGCCCCCTGCGCCGGTTCCGGCCCCGCCTCCGGGGCCAAAACGATCCGGGTTGGTACAGGCCGCAACGCTCAGCGCCGCCACCGCCAAAAGGCATTTTGTCAAAGTTTTCATCTGGAACATCCTTGTTCTCGTTCTTGGCTCGATTACACGCAGCATACCAGCCCCGTGCCGTTTTGGAAACGCACGGTTATGGCAACAACGGCGACCACGCGGGGTCCGACCCCGCGCCCTCGATCCCCACCTTGCGCAGGTTGCGACCGCTGATATCCACGGAATAAAGCGCCGAGGTCCCCGCCGCCCCCGCGGTTTCGCGGGTGAACATGATCACGCGGCCATTTGGCGACCATGTCGGCCCCTCATCCAGGAACGAAGCGGTCAGCAGACGCTCTTCCGATCCGTCGGTGCGCATGACGCCGATGTGGAACCGGCCCTGATACTGTTTGGTAAAGGCGATCAGATCGCCGCGCGGCGACCAGACCGGGGTGCCATAGCGCCCCTTGCCAAAGCTGATGCGCTGCGGCTCTCCGCCGCCTGCGGACATGATATACAGTTGCTGGGTTCCCGACCGGTCGCTTTCGAACACCATCCGCTGGCCGTCGGGCGCATAGCTGGGCGCGGTTTCGATCGACGGGGCCGAGGTCAGGCGCTGACGGTTCCCCGAGGCAAGATCCAGCGTGTAAAGGTCGGTATTGCCGCCCTGCGACAGGGAAAACACCACCGTGTTGCCATTGGGGGCAAAACGCGGGGCAAAGGTCATGGTGCCCGGCTGTTCGTCCAGCGCACGCCGCCCGACATTGGCCACGTCCAGTTGATAGATGCGCGGGAACCCGGATTCGTAGCTGGTATACAGCACCCGGTCGCCAGTGGGCGAAAACCGCGGCGCCAGCACGATCGACGAATTGTCGGTCAGATACTGGATATTGGCCCCGTCGTAATCCATGATCGCCAGCCGTTTCTTGCGGTCGTTCTTGGGGCCGGTCTGGGCCACAAAGACCACGCGGCTGTCGAAATAGCCGCCCTCGCCCGTGATCCGGGAATAAACCTGATCGGCCACCTTATGGGCAAACCGGCGCCAGCTGGCCTCGCTGCCACCAAATTGCAGCCCGTCGCCCAGGGCCGCCTCGGAAAACACGTCGAACAGGCGGAACTTGATGTTCAGCCGCCCGTTTGCGTCCTTGCTGACCGCCCCGGTGACCAGCGCCTGCGCGTTGACCGCTTTCCAGTCGGCGTATTGCACCGGGCTGTCAAAGCTGGTGATGGTGCTGATGAACGCCTCTTTCGGCACTTCGCGGAACAGGCCGGTTCCGGCCAGATCGGCAGCGATGACCCGGCTGATGTTGCGCGCCACTTCGGCGGCGGCCGGGGTTTCGGCCACGAAATCGGGCACCGCAAAGGGCAAGGGTTCAATCACCCCCTGGTCGATTTCAATCCGCAGGGGTTCGGCCTGGCCCGGAACCGGGGCCATCGTCAGCCCCCCAAGGGCCAGAAGAAGTGTCAGGAGTCGCAGCATCATTTGATCCTCATTTTCTCCGGATTGAATGTCATTTCAATATCACGCCATTGTTCATATTTCTCGCCCGGCAAATCAAAACCGCGTGCGCCGCAGCGGATAACCGCCCGGCGCGCGGATTCGAAGGTCTGCCGCGCTGCCGCCTCGGACCCGCCAGAGAATGACACCATCCGGATGGTTCCGTTTTGGGGCTTGCCGTCCTGCGCCATCTGAACCGCCAACACAATGGTGGTGTTAAGCGCGTCAGATGACAACGATCCGACATTCCAGCATTTCCCAACGGCCACGCGCAGCGCATCCTTTTCACCGCGGGTCAGCGGCGGGCCGGTGGGCGCGGTGCCCGCACCATCGGTCAGCGCCTGACGCAGCGCATCGTTGATCGCATCGGAACTGTCGGGTTCCGGTGCCGCGACGGGCTGGGCCGGGGCCGCAGGTCTGGGCCGCGCCGGGCGTGCCGTGGGCCGCACAGATGTGGGCGGGGCCAGACCGACGGTTTCGGTTTCCTCGGCCTCGGTCACGGTTTCGGTTGTGGCCTCTTCGGGGGCGGTTTCGGGTTCGGGCGGCTGCGGGGTTTCCGCATCGGGGGCGGGCTGCGCGCTTTGGGTCGCCTCATCGGCGATCGCGACGTCCGGTTCGGGCGCGGGGGCGGCTTCGGGGGCGACGCGCGGGGCCGGACGGGGGGCGGCCACATCCGGCACCAGATTGGTGCTTTCCTCGTGCGCGGGCGGGGTCGGCAGGACCGGCGCCTCATCGGCGACCTCGGCCTCGGGCAGCGGGGCCAGATCGGTCAGATCGGGGCTGTCATCGGGGGGCGTGAGGTCCGTCGGGGGCGGCGCGTCCGGCGTTTCGGGCACGGTTTCGGGGGCAGGCGTCGGCACCACCGGGTCCTCGGCGGCGGGCGGCGGGACCTCGGGGGCCTCGACGACGGTGCTGGGGGCCGCCGCTGGCTGCGTCAGGGCCGCGAATTCCTCGCCCGAGATGATCGACACATCGGTCACCGCCACCGGTTCGGGATCGCGTGCCGACAGCAGCCCGCCGAACAAAAGCCAGCCGATCAACAGACCGTGCCCGATGCCAGAGATGGTTGTGCCGGTGTTCATCGGCGCGCGCCTTATCCGCCTTGCCCGTTAAACCGCGGGCCGCCGGTATCGGTGACCAGCCCGATGTTCCGGAACCCCGCCGCGTTCAAGGCGCCCATGATCTGAACCACCTGCTCATAGGCGATGGCGCCATCGGCGCGCAGGAAAATCTTGTCGTTTTCACGTTCGGCGGCCACCGCGCGCAGTTTGCCGATCAGCTGATCCGCCGGGGTTTCGGTGGTCTGCACCATGATCAGCCCATCTGCCGTCAGGGTGATGGTCAGCGGTTCTTCCTGTTCGCTGGGCAGAGCCTCGGCCGCCGTTTCCGGCAGTTGTACCGGCACCCCGACCGTCAGCAACGGCGCCGCGACCATGAAGATGATCAGCAGCACCAGCATGACATCCACGAAGGGCGTCACGTTGATTTCGGACATCGCCGCCGAATTGCCCCGTCTGCGCCCGCGCCGGGCGCCGCCCGACTTGCGTTTGATGACACCCGCGCCCATCGCTCAGCTGTCCAGCTGGCGTGACAGGATGGTCGAGAATTCGTCGGCAAAGGCTTCGTAGCCGCCGATGATCCGGTCGCTGTCGGACGACAGTTTGTTATAGGCCACAACCGCCGGGATCGCCGCCAGCAGCCCCAGGCCGGTGGCCAGCAGCGCCTCGGCGATACCGGGGGCGACCACGGCCAGGTTGGTGCTTTGCTGTTGGGCGATCTCGATAAAGGCGTGCATGATGCCCCAGACCGTGCCGAACAGCCCGACGAAGGGCGCGGTCGATCCGACCGTGGCCAGAAACGGCAGGCTGCCGGTCAGGTCTTCGGCCTCTTTTGAAATCGCCACATCCATCGACCGGTCGATGCGCGGGGCGGCACCGGGGATCAACCCGCCATCCTGCCGGTGGCTGCGCCGCCATTCCATCATCCCCGCCGCGAATATCTTTTGCGAGGGGCCCGCCGGATCGGGGCCGATTTTTTCGAACAATTCGTCCAGAGGTTCGCCCGACCAGAACGCCTGATCAAAGACATCCGCCTCTTGCCGGGCGCGACGATAGGTCAGCACCTTCTGGATGATGATTGCCCAGCTCCAGAACGAGGCCGCGATCAACAGGATCATGACGATTTTGACGGTAAAAGTGGCGCGCGCAAAAAGGGCGAGCATGGAGAAATCAATCTCCTGCGCCAACGCAAGGGTTTCGGTTTCCATTTGCCTGCTCGTTGTTGGGCCGCGTTATTGCGGCTCTGATTACAAATCAGCCTACAGTGTTTTAAGGGGAATTACCAACACTACAACGCCTCGGCGCGATCACACTTACTCCAGCCCCAGTTTTCGGCGAATCTCTGCCGGAAGCCGCGCCGGACGGCCGTCTGCCTGCAACATCACCAGCGTGACCGAGGCCGTGAACAACACCGTATCGCCGCGCAGCACCCGTTGGTCCACCGTGATCCGCGCGGCGGTGGCGCCCGTCGGTTCGGTTTCGACCACCAGCATGTCGTCATATTTGGCGGGTGTCAGGTAATCGGCTGTGACCCGGCGCACCGCGAACACCAGCCCGTCGCGTTTCAACGCGGTCTGGTCGATCCCCAGATCGCGCACCCATTCGCTGCGCCCGCGTTCGATGAATTTCAGGTAATTGGCGTAGTAAACGATCCCCGCCAGATCGGTGTCTTCATAATAGACGCGGACGGGGAAGCGGTGGGTCATTGCGCGGCCCCGATCCGCGCAAACAGCCGCAGCGCGTGGCTGGCGTCATTGGCCGCCACCGGCAGCACCGGATCATAGGCGACCCGGATCAGATCGGCGATATCGGGGCGCAGGATGGTGGGGCCGTCCGGCACCTGCGCCAGCGGGCTTTGATCCGCAAAGGCCCGGTCGGACCACAGCAGGATGATCTGCACCATCTGCGCCAGCGCCAGCGTGTCGGCGGGCATGTCGGCCAGTTCCGCATCCATCCGGATGAAGACAAAGGCCGCCTTGATCGCGCCCGCCTCGTCGAACCGGAAGAACCGGTACTGGTTCGCGCCCGCCTGTTGCAGGCGGCCCACCAGAGGGGCCAGATCCGGCACCAGTTTATCCATGTTGGGGGTGTCGATCAGTTCCTGCCAGTCGCGCAGGAAGAACACCATCAGGTTGCTGCCAAGTTCAGGGTCGGTTTCGGCCATCTGGTGGCCTGCCAGGGTGACCATCGCCTCGCAGGCGCCTTTGACAATCTGCAATGTCGCCTCGTCCACCCCGAAAACCACCGGCGCGATCGGGCGGCCCCAGCGGGCGAACAGATAGCTGCCGTCGGATCGGGTGAACAGGGTTTCGATTGCGTCGGGTGTCATCGGCGGGCTCCAGCTTTGCACCGTTGTTTTTGACCAAACCGCTGCGAAGGTCCAGCCCCGATCACCGGCTCAGTACCAGCGCTTTTCCCCGACGAATTGCAACAGGACCGGATCGGTGAACGTATCGGGAAAGCCATACAGCACTTCGGTCGCATCCCGGTCGAAGACACCCGCCGCCGCCGCGCCATCCGAAATCCGCAAGGCCCAGAACCCGACGACCGCATTGCATTGATGCGGCATGCAGCCCGCGCCGAACACCCAGTCGCCGCGCTGTTCGGTCCGGTTGGCGACGCTGATCGCGCGGCGCAGCTGTTCCATCTGGTCCAGCGACATGATCCGCCCAAATCGCGCGCGTTCACCGGTATCGTTCAGCAATTCGGTCGGATGGGTGCCGATCCAGCGGGTGACAGCCGCCCCTGCCCCGGCGGCGGGTTGCGGCGTGCCCTGCGGCGCGATGGCCGACACGGTCAGGGTCCGGCCATCATAGGCGAACCGCTGCAGCTCGGCCTTCAGCCCCGGATCGCGCAGATCCATTTCGATCTTGCCCGGCGACAGCCGCACATCCAGAACCTGCCCCAGACAATCGCCAAACGGTTCCGAGCGATTCAGCCGCCCCTGTTCCAGCCGCAGGATGACATAGCTGGTGGGGCACATATTGCCGTTGTGGCTGCTTTCGACGACCACCCAATCCTGCGCCTCGCCCTGCAGGGCAAAGGCCCCTTTGATGGAAATGCGGTGGTTCTGGACCAGCGGATCAGAATACCCCTGCAAGGTCAGCGCGCCTGTGGCTTGGGTCGTGCCCTGCGTCGTGGTCAAAAGACCGAACCGGGTCTGCAGGCTGGGATAATCGCCCAAGCTGACCGATTGCGCCGCAGCCATCAGGGGGGCGAGGATCAGGTAAAGAAGAAACAGACCGCGCATCGCACCCTCCGAAATTTCACCCTATCCTAGCGTAAAACCGGCGGTGCCGCAGCCTTAGCCGTCGAACAATTCGGCCTGCCCCCGGGGTTTCGGCGGCGCCATCCCCAGATGAGTCCAGGCCTTGGCGGCCAGCATCCGGCCGCGCGGGGTGCGCTGGATCAGCCCCTGTTGCAACAGGAACGGCTCGATCACCTCTTCCAGCGCATCGCGAGATTCGGACAGGGCGGCGGACATGGTTTCGATCCCCACCGGGCCGCCTGCATAATTCTCGGCGATCATCCGCAGGTATCGCCGGTCGGCGCCATCCAGCCCCAGATGATCCACCCCCAGCCGGGTCAGCGCGTCGTCGGCAATCGCTTGGGTGATCTTGCCGTCGCCTTCGACCACCGCGAAATCCACCACCCGGCGCAGCAGCCGCCCGGCGATCCGCGGGGTGCCACGGGCGCGTTTGGCGATCTCGCGCGCGCCTTCGGGGTCGGTCGGAACGCCCAGCATCCGGGCGCCGCGCGTCACGATCTCGTTCAACTCGGCCACGGTATAGAATTCCAGCCGGGTCGGAATGCCGAACCGGTCGCGCAGCGGCGTGGTCAGCAGGCCCAGCCGGGTCGTCGCCCCCACCAGCGTGAAGGGCTGCAATTCGATCCGCACGGTGCGCGCGGCGGGGCCTTCGCCGATCACCAGATCAAGTTCGAAATCCTCAAGCGCGGGGTACAGGATTTCCTCGACCACCGGGTTAAGGCGATGAATCTCGTCGATGAACAGCACATCGCGCGCCTCAAGATTGGTCAGGATCGCCGCCAGATCGCCCGCCTTGGCCAGAACCGGCCCCGAGGTCATGCGGAAATTCACCCCCAATTCGCGCGCCATGATCTGCGCCAGCGTGGTCTTGCCCAGACCGGGGGGGCCGTGGAACAGCGCGTGATCCATCGCCTCGCCCCGGCGGCGGGCGCTTTCGATGAAGATTTTCAGATTGGCGCGGGCCTCTGCCTGACCGATGAATTCATCCAGCACCTGCGGGCGCAGGGCGCGGTCGGCATCGCCGGGTTGCAGATCGGGGCGCAGTGTGGGGTCCGGGTCCTGCATCGCCTATCCTTTCGGCGCCAGCAGTTTCAGCGCGGCCCGGATCAGCGCGGGCGTGTCGGCCTGCGGATCGGTGCCGGCCGCTTCGGCCACGGCGCTGGCCGCCTCGCCCGGGCCATAGCCAAGGTTCGACAGGGCCGACAAAGCCTCGGCCTGGCTAGAGGCGGTGTTCGGCGCGGGGCTGGCCGGTTTCGGCGCAGCGGCGGGGGGTTCGATCACCTCGGCCGGGGCCTCTCCCGCTGCGGCCTGCAAAGACGCGCCCATCGCCATCACGGCGGGGGCCTTGTCCTTCAATTCATTGACCACCCGCTGCGCGATTTTCGGCCCGACGCCGGGGGCCGCCTTGACCGCCGTCGCATCGCCCAGCGCAATCGCGCGGCTGACGCCTTCGGCGCCCAATGTGCCCAGGATCGCCATCGAGGCCTTAGCCCCGATGCCCTGAACGCTCATCAACAGGCGATGCCATTCCTTTTCCAGCAGGGTGGGAAAGCCGAACAGTTGCAACAGATCCTCGCGCACCAGCAGATCGGTGAACAGCGCCACCGCCTCGCCCGTGTTGGGTAGCCCGGCCAGCGTCCGGTCCGAGACATGGACAACATAGCCCACGCCGCGCACGTCGATCAGCACGTGATCCGCGCCGCGATAGTCCAGCCGCCCCGCGATCTTGCCAATCATCGCCCTGCCCTTTCCAATGCCGCCGCCATCCGGCCCGAGGCCCGCGCATGATGCGCATGACACAGCGCAATGGCCAGCGCATCGGCGGCATCCGGGCCTTCTATCTGAACGCCGGGCAGTTGCAGCCGTACCATATGATCGATCTGCGCCTTGTCGGCGTGGCCCACGCCCACCACGGTTTTCTTGACCGCGTTGGGGGCGTATTCGCCAACCTCAAGCCCGGCCTGCGCGGGCACCAGCAGGGCAATCGCCCGCGCCTGCCCCAGCTTCAGCGTCCCGGCGCCGTCCTTGTTGACGAATGTATGTTCCACCGCGGCCGTATCGGGCAGGTAGCGGGCAAAAATCTCGGTTAGCTGGGCATGCAGGGCCAGCAACCGCCCCGCCAGGGGGCCCGTGGTCGAATGGCAAATCCCGTTGGCGACATGGGAAATCCGCGATCCATCCGCGTCAATCACGCCCCATCCCATGTTGCGCAAACCGGGATCGACCCCCAAAACTCGCATGCTCGCCTCGATTTCTTAGTTCTTTTTTCACCAAGTAGCACGAAAAGCGAACATCGGCCAGACCATTTGGAATTGGGCACTTGTTAACGGATCGGTGAAAATCCGTCGGAAACCGGCCTGAATCCGTCAGTTTCATGTCGCAAAACGACATTCTTCCGTGATTTGTTTTTCACTTTGTAACAATCGCTTATCGGCGTGAATAGCCATGCACAAACTGCATAAATGATATGCAGTAAATCCAGCTTGCGCCAATATATTAGGCCCCCTAGATGCGACCTGTAACGCAATGGTGCGCTGCACAGTAACACATAAAGGACGGCTCAAATGGCTGCTTATGGAAATACCCGCCCGCTCGACGGCGGCCACCTGTTTGGGGGTCGCATGAACCAGATCGCATTCGGTCTGTTTGGTAAAATCATCGCATGGAACGATGCCCGCGTCACACGCAAGATCCTGTCGCAACTGACAGACCGCGAACTTGACGATATCGGCCTGAACCGCGGCGACATCGAGCATATTACAGCTTAAGTCCCGCTGGCGCCCCTGCCCGGGGCATCAAATGCACAAACCCGCACCGATTTCATTCGGCGCGGGTTTTTTAATATCCCGAAAATCCTGAAACGAACTCAGCCCGGCGTTTTGAAAATCTCACGCAGCGTTTCTGAAATCCAGACCGTGGCGGCATCCATCTGCATCACATAGGCGCCTGCCTTTTCGACCTGCGTTCCCGCAGCCAGACGGTCCACCCGTTCCTGATAGTCGATGGCCCCGATCTGGGTCAGCAGCATTGCCTTGATCAGCAGAAAACCTGCCGCGATGAAGATCAGCGGCCGCAGAAAGGACCGGTTGCGTGGTTTGCGATTGTAAAAAGAGCGGCCCAATGTGCCTGTCGCTTCAAAACCGCCACCTTTGCGATTGATACGATCCACACGCTGCAAACGCCCAATAAATTCACTCTGCTGTGAACTGGCCATAAATCAAAATCCTACCGTGCCCCCACGTGTGACATTTGTGCGGAATAAACATGGCAAAATTAAGGCTTTACCTTAGGTTTTTAGCAAACAAAGGGTCGTCCATTCGCCGATTTCTTCGCGATTGTGAACAATGAAGCCGTTTTTGCCATAAGCCTCTACAACATCATCGGCCTGTTCGTTCAGAATACCCGACAGGATCGCATAGCCCCCCTTGGCGATATGGGCGGACATGGCGGGGGCCAGATCGACCAGCGGACCCTTCAGGATATTGGCGAAAACCAGGTCGAACGGCGCGGCGGCGGCCAGATCGGGGTGGTCGAACCCCGCCGCTTCGACGCAGGAAACCCGCCCGTCCAAGCCGTTGCTGGACACATTGGCGCGCGCCACGTCGACGGCCACCTGATCGATATCGCTGGCCAGAACCGGATCGGGCCAGATACTGGCCGCTGCCATCGCCAGAACCGCGGTGCCGCAGCCGATGTCGGCCACCTTCTTGCCCTGGAACCCGGCGTTCGCCAGCTGGTCCAGCGCCCGCAAACAGCCCAGCGTGGTGCCGTGGTGGCCGGTGCCGAAGGCCATTGCCGCCTCGATCAGCAGGGCGACGGCATCGTCGGGGACCTTATCGGCGTCATGGCTGCCGTAGACAAAGAACCGCCCGGCAACGACAGGGGCCAATTCGCGTTTGACCTTGGCCACCCAATCGATATCGGGCAGTTCGGACACCACGAAATCGCGCGCGCCGTGCATTGCCGCCAACAGGACCAGCCCGGCCGCGTCCGGCGGTTCGATGAAATAGCCTCCGACCTCCCACAGGCCCGAGCCGTCCTCGATCTCGAACACGCCCACGCCGGTGGGTTCGGGGGTCAGGTGTTCCATCGCCTCGCCCAGCGCTTCGGCGCTGGTTTTTCCGGTGACGGTGGTCAAAGCGGTGAATGTGGGCATGACGGCCTGTCTTTGCTAAAGGGGTGTTGCCCCGGGCTATAGCCGTTGTGCAGGCACCCCTGCAACCCGGTCGCCCGGTGCCACATCGCGGGTCACAACCGCGCCCGCCGCGACGATGGCGCCGTCGCCGATCGTGACGCCGGGCAATATCACCGCCGTACCGCCGATCCAGACATCCGCGCCGATGGTCACCGGCAGGGCCCGTTCGATACCGGCGCGCCGCTGGGCGGGATCACGGTGATGATCGGCGCAATAGATCTGCACCCCCGGCCCCAGCATCGTGCCGGTCCCGATCCGGACCCGCGCGCTGTCCAGCACCACGCAGCCCGCGTTCAGATAGACCTGATCGCCCAGCGTCAGGTTGATGCCGTAGGACACGTGAAACGGCGCCTCGATCCAGACATCGCGCCCGATCCCGGCCAGCAGATCGGCCAGCGCCGGGGCATAGGCGCCGCGTTCGGACGGGGGCAGAATACGGTGTTGATGACAGGCGTTGCGCGCGGTCACGCGCAGCGCCTCGAATGCGTCGTCCAGACAGCAATACCATTCGCCGCTGCTCATCTTGCGGCGGGCGGCATCGCTCATGCGCCGGTGCCGATCGGGCAGGTCACGCCGGTGCCGCCCAGCCCGCAATAGCCGCTGGGGTTTTTGGCCAGATACTGCTGGTGGTAATCCTCGGCGAAATAGAATTCGGGGGCCGGCAGAATCTCGGTCGTGACGGCGCCAAAGCCAGAGCCGGTCAACCGATCCTGAAACGCCGCCTTGCTGGCGGTCGCGGCGGCCTGTTGCGCGTCGCTGTAGGTATAGATGCCCGACCGGTACTGCGTGCCGCGATCATTGCCCTGCCGCATGCCCTGGGTCGGGTTGTGGCCTTCCCAGAACTGGCGCAGCAGATCGTCATAGCTGATGACAGCGGGATCATAGATCACGCGCACGACCTCATTATGGCCGGTCTGACCGGTGCAGACCTCTTCGTAGGTGGCATTGGGGGTATAGCCGCCCGCATATCCCACCATCGTCAGATAGACGCCCGGCAGTTTCCAGAACACCCGTTCGACGCCCCAGAAACAGCCCATGCCGAACATCGCCTGTTCCATGCCTTCGGGCACGGGGGCGGTCAGCGGGTGGCCGTTTACAAAATGCGTCTCGGCGGTTGGAAGGGCCGTGGCGCGACCGGGCAAGGCCTGATCCGGCTGAACCATCTCTGTCTTCTTTTTCTGGAACAGGAACATGGGTCACCTCCGTTGTTTGTGCTGCACCGACATATAGACCTGATCCGGCGAAAAGCTACTCTGCCGGGGCGACGGCATAGCGCGAAAACACGGTCTCGTTTCCCTTTTCGGGATGGCGCGGGATCATCAGCGCCAGCATCAGCGACACCCCCGCCATGAAGGCCGCCAGCAGGAACACCGATCCCGGGGATGTGACCCACAGATATCCCAGCACCACCGGCAGGAATACCGCCGCGATGTGGTTGATGGTAAAGGCCACCGCCGCCGTGGGCGCGATATCGCCGGGGTCGGCGATTTTCTGGAAATAGGTCTTCAGCGCGAAGGCCAGCGAAAAGAACAGGTGATCCACCACATACAGCCCCGCCGCCAGCAAAACGCCCCAGCCAAAGTAATAAACCCCGCCATAGGCCAAAAAGACCCCGATCAGCCCGATGTATTCAAAGATAAGCGTCCGGCGTTCGCCGAAATGCCCCACGGCCCGCCCCATCAGCGGCGCAAAGATCATGTTGGCCACATAGTTCACCAGAAACAGCGCCGTGACCTCATGCACTTCGAAACCGAATTTTTCGACCATCATGAAGGCCGCGAAAACCACGAAAATCTGCCGCCGGGCCCCCGCCATGAATTGCAGCGCGTAATACAGCCAGTACCGGCGGCGCAGCACCATGGTTTTCAACTGCGGATCGGGCGCTTCGAACTGCGGATATGCCAGCAGACAGAACAGCGCGATCCCAGCCGTCAGCCCGCCCGAGATCAGATAGACCAGATCATAGGACAGGTTCAGCGTCTGCCATGTCAGCACCAGCAACCCGTAGGCAGTCAGCGAGGCGGCCGATCCGATGGCCACAAGCCAGCCCAGAACCTGCGGCGCGCGGCCCTTTGGAATCCACTGCAATTGCAACGACTGGTTCACGGTTTCATAGTAATGAAACCCGATCGAGCTGATCATCGTGACGGTCAGCAATCCGCCCAGTGACGGGAACCGGGCCGTGACCGCGGTGGCCACCCCCAGCATCAACAGGGCAACAACGCCCAGCACCTGTTCGCGCATCACCATGATCAGAACGATGACGCCCACGGCCAGAAACCCGGGGATTTCGCGCACGGTGTGCAGCAACCCGATCTCGACCCCGGTAAAGCCCGCCGCCTCGATCACGAAATTGTTCAGCAATGCCAACCACGTAGAGAACGCAATCGGCAGGGCGGCCGCCATCAGAAACAGCAATGTGACCGGTCTGCGCCAGAACGGAAGGCTTCGCGCCTCGGCAAGGGGGACGATGTGAAACATGCCTTTCCAGATATGCCCTGGCGCTGCCGATGGCGAGAATTATATTGTACCCCCTCTGATTTGGATCAATGCAACGCTTCACGGTTTCGTGTATCCGGGCAGCCATTCTGAATCGTAACGCGGGGCCGCATGGATATTCTGGGCATAGTCGAATGGATCGGGGAAACCCCCGCCGCCGCCCTGTTCGGGTTGATCACCGGCGTCCTGTTTGGCGTCGCGGCGCAACGGTCGTCGTTCTGCCTGCGTGCGGCCACGGTTGAATTCGCCCGCGGCCAGCTGGGGCCACGGGTTTCGGTCTGGCTGTTGACGTGGTCCACCGCGGTGGTCTGGGTACAGGGCGCGCGGATGCTGGGGCTGATGCGGGTCGAAGACGCGCGGATGATGGCGGTTCCGGGGTCGTGGTCGGGGGCGGTGATCGGCGGGCTGCTGTTCGGGGTCGGCATGGTGCTGGCGCGCGGCTGTTCGGGCCGGTTGCTGGTTCTGGCGGCCACGGGCAACCTGCGGTCGGTGATTTCGGGGCTGATCTTTGCGGTTGTGGCACAGATGAGCCTTGGCGGCTGGCTGTCGCCCCTGCGCGACCAACTGGCAGCACTCTGGACCACATCGGGCGGCACCAACGTCAATCTGATCACCGCCTTGGGCCTGCCGCAATACAGCGGGCTTATCCTGGGTCTGGCGACCGCCGCGCTGGCGCTGTTTCTGGCCCATAGGAACCGGATCGGGGTGCCACGGCTGGTGTTCGCCTCGGGTGTCGGGTTCGCCGTGGCTGTCGGGTGGGTTCTGACTTTTGGCCTGTCGCAGGTCGCCTTTGACCCGGTTCAGGTCGAAAGCGCCACCTTCACCGGACCCTCGGCCCATATGCTGATGTTCTTTCTGGAACGCGACGCCGTGCTGGAATTCGACGTCGGGCTGGTCGCGGGCGTGTTTGCCGGGGCCTTTGTCTCGGCCGCGTTGAAACGCGAGTTTCAGTTTCAGGGGTTTCAGGATGCCGACAACATGAAACGCGCCATGACCGGGGCCGCCCTGATGGGGTTTGGCGGCATGCTGGCGGGCGGCTGTGCCATCGGCGCGGGCGTAACCGGCGGGTCGATCTTTGTCGGCACCGCATGGCTGGCGCTGGTTTGCATGTGGCTGGGGGCGATGCTGACCGATGTTCTGGTCGATCAACGCTCTGGCGCGGTCATGGCCTGACGTCCTTTAGCGGTATTTTCCCTTTGATTTCAGGGCCCCCATAAAAAAAATAGGCCCTTCGGGATTATTTCGATCCCGCCTGCGTCTTTTGTCATGCCGGTTGCAAAAAGGTTCCGGCCTAACAACAGATCAAAGGACACCCGATGATGTACAAAACAACGCTTGCACTTGTCTTGGCCGCCGCAACTCTTGGCACGGCAGCCGTAGCAGCCACCGCAATTCAGTCCGGCGACAGCGCCAAAGGCACCATCCTGACAGATGGCGCTGGCATGTCGCTGTATGTGTTCGACAAGGACACCGCCGCGGTTTCCAACTGCTATGACGATTGCGCCACAAAATGGCCCCCGCTGGAAGCTTCGAAAAACGCCAAGCCCCAGGGCGAGTATGGCATCATTATCCGCGCAACCGGCGAACGCCAGTGGACCCATAAAGGCATGCCGCTGTACACTTGGTTCAAAGATGCCGCAGCTGGCGACATCACCGGCGACGGCGTCAAAGGTGTCTGGCACCTGGCACGCCCATAACGGTCAGAGCTGCTTATGAACGTCCTGAACGAAATCGAAGCCCTTATCCCGGACCTGCGCCGATATGCCTGTGCGTTGACGCGCGATCGCGATGCCGGTGACGATCTTGTTCAGGACTGCCTGGAGCGGGCGCTGGCGCACCATCGCTCCCGGCGGCCTGACGGCCCGCTTCGAGCGTGGATGTTCCGCATCCTGATCAACCGACACCGCGACCTGATCCGGCGGGCCCCCCGCGCTGGTCACCTGGTTGCCGTCGATGATCTCCCGGTTGAACCCGGGCGCCCGGCGGGGCAGGATAGCTATATGGCCCTGCGCGAAACCGAAGCGGCGATTGCCCGGCTTCCCGAAGATCAGCGCCGAGCCTTGCTTTTGGTCGCCCTGCAGGGAGCAACGTTTGACGAAGCCGCACAGGCCCTTGATATACCCCGAGGTACGCTGATGTCCCGTCTGGCGCGTGCCCGCGCAACGCTGCGCACAATGACCGGCCGGGACGGGACACGACCCGTGTCCGCACGCCCCATAGACAAATCGAAAGACCCCAGCCCATGACCCGATCCGCCCTGACCGACGAAGAGCTGATCGCCTATTTCGAAGATGCCCTTTCGTCCGAACGCCGCGCCGAGATCGAGGCGCGCCTTGTCTCTGATCCCGAAGCGCAGGCCAAACTGGCCGACTGGGCGCGCCAGAATGCAGATATTCAGGCGCTGTTCATCGAAACGCTGGACGAACCCGTGCCGGAACATCTGCGGGCTGTGCTGCATCAGGCACCCGCGCCGCGGCGCGTTCCCGGCCTGTTTCAGATCGCCGCCTCGCTGGCGATCCTGGCGGTGGGGGCGACCGGTGGCTGGGTCAGCCATGCCAATCTGGCAACGCCCGCCGCCCCCGTCCTGCTGGCGCAGGCCGCGATCGACGCCCATGACACCTATGCCGTCGAAGTGGTCCACCCGGTCGAGGTTCCGGCCTCGGAACGCGCGCATATGGACACCTGGATGACCAAACGCATGGGCACGCAGATGCGCCCACCGGATTTGTCGGCTTCGGGGTTTTCGCTGATGGGCGGGCGTATCCTGCCCTCGGCACAGGGGCCTGCCGGGCTGTATATGTATGAAAACGAAGACGGCAAAAGGATCACCCTTTATATCTCGCGGCAGGATACGGGCGGCGACAGCGCGTTCCAATATACCGGCAGCGGCCCGACCCAAAGCCTGTACTGGCAGGACGACGGGCTGGGCTATGCGGTGGTGGGGGATATGCCGCGCGCGCGGCTGAAGGATCTGGCCAAGCGGACCTACGACCAGTTGCTTTAATAGAAACTCTGCGGATCGATGTCGATTTGCAGGCGCAGGTTGGCGGGCAGTTTGAACTGCGCCGCCCAGCGCGCCAGGGCGGCCTGAAGCGGCGCGGTCTTGTCTGCCTTCACCAGCAACCGCACCCGGTGACGCCCGCGAATACGCGCAATCGGCGCGGGCGCGGGGCCAAAGACCTGCGCCCCGATGGCGCGCAGCGGATCATCCCGGCGGGCCATTTCCCCGGCCAGATCGAACACCGCCTGAATGTCGGGCGATGACAGCACGATCCCGGCCATCCGGCCATAGGGCGGCACCCCGGCGGCCTGCCGTTCGGCGGCCTCGGCCTGCCAGAACCCTTCTTCATCCCCCGACAGGATCGCGCGGATCACCGGATGATCGGGCTGAAAGGTCTGCAACAGGGCGGTGCCCTTGCGTTCAGCCCGCCCCGCCCGTCCGGCCACCTGACGCATCAGTTGAAAGGTGCGCTCAGCCGCGCGCAGGTCGGACCCCTGCAGCCCCAGATCGGCATCGATCACACCGACCAGCGTCAGCAGCGGGAAATTATGCCCCTTGGCCACCAGTTGCGTGCCGATGATGATATCCGCCTCGCCCCCGGCAATCGCCTCGATCTGCGCTTTCAGCGCGCGGGCCGATCCGAACAGGTCCGACGACAGCACCGCCATGCGCGCCTCGGGGAACAGCGCCTGCACCTCTTCGGCCAGCCGTTCGACCCCGGGACCGACCGGGGCCAGCCGATCCTCGGCCTCGCACGACGGGCAGGTGGTCGGGATCGGTTTGG
The DNA here is from genome assembly GCA_947500775.1 of uncultured Paracoccaceae bacterium. Lineage (GTDB taxonomy): Bacteria > Pseudomonadota > Alphaproteobacteria > Rhodobacterales > Rhodobacteraceae > CANMTD01. The sequence goes on along the minus strand of CANMTD010000001.1, from coordinate 886,445 downwards.
TTTCACCGCATTGATGACAGACCAGCCGTTTCTGAAACCGGTGTTCGACCATCCGCGCGTCGCAATGATCGCAACCGATCTGATGGCCGCAGGCCCGGCAGATCGTGACCGGCGCATAGCCGCGGCGGTTGATGAACAACAGCGCCTGTTCGCCCCTGGCAATCCGGTCGGTGATCGCGGCCTGCAACGTGGGCGACACCCAGCGGTTGCCCGGCAAATCCTCGGCCCGCATGTCGATGGCGCGCATCTGCGGCATCTCGGCCGCCCCCACGCGCGACGTCAGATCGATGCGCGTGTATTTGCCCGCCTGCGCGTTGGCCCAGCTTTCCAGACTGGGCGTGGCCGAGGCCAGCACCACCTGCGCGGCGCAGAATGTCGCCCGCAGCACCGCCATGTCGCGCGCGCTGTACAGCACCCCGTCCTCTTGCTTGTACGAGGTGTCGTGTTCCTCATCCACCACGATCAGCCCCAGATCGCGGAACGGCAGGAACAGCGCGGATCGCGCCCCCACCACCAGTTGTGCGCCGCCCTGCCCGACCATTTTCCAGCACCGTCGCCGTTCGGTCATGGTGACACCGGAATGCCATTCGGCGGGCCGCGCGCCGAACCGTTTTTCCACGCGGGTCAGGAATTCGGCGGTCAGCGCGATTTCGGGCAACAGCACCAGCGCCTGCCGCCCCTGGGTCAGACATTCGGCCACGGCCTCAAGATAAACCTCGGTCTTGCCCGATCCGGTGACACCTTTAAGCAAGGTGGTGCCATAGGTCCCGCCCGCCACGCCCGCGCAGAGTTGATTGGCCCCCTCTGCCTGATCATCGGTCAGCTCCAGCCCCGGCAGCGTCGGGTCCAGCCGGGGATAAGGCGTGTTGCGCGGCGTGTCCTGTTCGGACACAGCACCCTGCGCCACCATGCCCTTGACGACAGAGGGCGACACCCCGGCCATTTCCGCCAGTTCGCCCAGCGTGAAGGACAGCCCGCCGTATTCCTCCAGCACCGCCAGAACGCGGGTGCGCGCGGCGGTCATCCGGTCCATCGTGCCATCGCCCAGCCGGTAGACCTTTTTCATCGATTGCGCATCGCCCAGCCCCGGCGCGCGCGTGGCCAGCCGCAGCATCGCGGGCATCGGGGTCAGCGTGTACTCGGCGGCACGGGTCAGAAAGGCGCGCATTTCTTCGCGCATCGGGGCCACGTCCAGCACCCGGATCACCGACCGCACCTTGGCCAGATCATAGCCACCCTGCCCCGGCCCCCAGACCACGCCCAGAACCTTGCGCGGGCCAAGCGGCACCTCGACGAATGCGCCCAGATGACAGCCGCCTTCGGGGGCCTTGTAATCCAGCACCCGGTCCAGCGGCTGGGTGGTCAGCACCCCGATCAGCGCATCTTGGTCATAGAATTCGGGCAGGCTCATGTTAGCGCAATCAATCTGGGGCTTTCCGCAACCCTAAGCTTGGGGTATCAGAAGCGCAAACAGCCTTAGCAACCCCAGGGACCAAACCCATGAAATTTTTTGTCGATACCGCCGATGTGGCCGCCATTGCCGAACTGAACGACCTTGGCATGGTCGACGGTGTGACCACCAACCCGTCGCTGATCATGAAATCGGGCCGCGACATTCTGGAAGTCACCAAAGAGATTTGCGACATGGTGTCGGGCCCGGTGTCCGCCGAGGTGGTCGCAACAGAGGCCGACGACATGATCGCCGAAGGCCGCAAGCTGGCCAAGATCGCCGATAACATCACCATCAAGGTGCCGCTGACATGGGACGGGCTGAAGGCGTGCAAAGTGCTGTCCGAAGAAGGCAACATGCTGAACGTCACCCTGTGCTTTTCGGCCAATCAGGCGCTGCTGGCGGCCAAGGCCGGGGCCACCTTCATTTCGCCCTTCATCGGGCGGCTGGACGATATCAACATCGACGGCATGGACCTGATCGCGGACATCCGCACGATCTATGACAACTATGATTTCCGCACCGAAATCCTGGCCGCCTCGATCCGGTCGGTCAACCATATGACACAGGCCGCCCTGATCGGCGCCGATGTGGCCACCGCGCCGCCCAATGTGATCAAGCAGATGGCCAACCATGTGCTGACCGACAAGGGGCTGGATGCGTTTATGAAGGATTGGGCAAAAACGGGGCAGAAAATCCTGTAACTTTGCTGTAAGGTCGCATCAAAAGACTGATTTGAGGCCCGACAGATGACCAAAACCGCCCCGACCGAGGATGAATTGCGCGACCGCATCATCGCCGATCCGAATGTTGTTCTGGAAGATCGAGACATGATGCGGGCGCTGATCGCCGCCAATGAACGCAAGATGGGCGGCAATATCGTCGATCTGCGGGGCATCGCGATGGAACGGCTGGAAACCCGGCTGGACCGGTTGGAAGACACCCATCGTTCGGTCATCGCGGCGGCCTATGAAAACCTCGCGGGCACCAATCAGGTGCACCGCGCGGTTCTTAAAATGCTGGACCCCACGGAATTCGAGGCGTTCCTGCGCAATCTGGGCGCCGAGGTGGCCGATATCCTGCGGGTCGATGCGGTGCGTCTGGTGCTGGAAACCCCGCATGGCGAACAGCCCGCAGCGCTGGAAACCCTTGGCGACGTGTTGCGCGTGGCCGACCCCGGGTTCATCAAGGACTATCTTGAACGCACCCGTCCCGCCGCCACGCGGCAGGTCACGCTGCGGCAGGTCCAGCCCGGTGCCGGCAACCTTTACGGCGACAAGGCCGACTGGATTCAGTCCGAGGCCCTGCTGAAGCTTGATTTCGGCCCCGGGCGCCTGCCCGGCCTGCTGGTCATGGGCGCCGAAGACCCGCATCAGTTTTCCCCCAGTCAGGGCACCGATCTGCTGGTGTTCTTTGCCGGGGTGTTCGAACGCGCCATGCGGCGCTGGCTGTCGTGAGCCTTGCGATCTCTCCGGCGGCCCGCGCGGCGCTGGAAAGCTGGCTGAGTGCCGAAAAATCCCTGAACGGGGCTGCCGAAAACACCCGCACCGCCTATGCCGCCGATGTCACCCGGTTTCTTGGCTTTCTGACCGGGCATCTGGGCGGGGCCGCCGGGATCGACGCGCTGCGCGACATCGGCACCCGCGACATGCGCGCGTGGATGGCCCATGAACGGGGCCGCGACGTGGGCGCGCGGTCGCTGGCCCGCGCCCTGTCGGCGGTCAAGGGGTTCTATCGCTGGCTGGCCGAACGCGAAGGGTTCGATCCTACGGCCGTTCTGGCCACCCGGTCGCCGAAGTTTCAGAAAAAACTGCCCCGCCCGCTGGCCGAAGATGCGGCCCGCGCGATGATCGACACGGTCGAAATACAGCACGCCAAAGGCTGGATCGCCGCCCGCGACGTGGCGGTGGTGACGCTGCTGTATGGCTGCGGGCTGCGCATCTCGGAAGCATTGGGTCTGACCGGCAAGGATGCCCCCCTGCCCGAGGTTCTGCGCATTCGCGGCAAGGGCGGCAAGGAACGGCTGGTGCCGGTGCTGCCGCAGGCCCGCGCGGCGGTGGATCGCTATGCCGACCTCTGCCCCTTCGATCTGACACCCGAGGCCGCGCTGTTTCGCGGCGAACGCAGCGGCGCGCTGAACCCGCGTCTGATCGCGCGGGTGGTGGAACGCGCCCGGATGCAACTGGGGCTGCCCGCCTCGGTCACGCCGCACGCCATGCGCCACAGCTTTGCCACCCATCTGCTGGCCGCGGGCGGCGATCTGCGGGCGATACAGGAATTGCTGGGCCATAGTTCGCTGTCGACCACGCAGGCCTATACCGCCGTCGACAGCGCGCGGTTGATGGAAATCTATGAAAAGGCCCACCCGCGCGGGCAGGGCTGACCGCGAAAACCGAAACATTTGGTCACGTAAACTTGTTTCGGCTTCATTCCCTTTTTCCATGCAGGTGCGACAAACTGTCCCTCATTCGACCAATGAGAATCGACAGCTAGGGAACGTTCCGGATGAAATTCAACAACCTCCTCGCCACTCTGATCCTGACAAGCGGCACAGCCTTTGCCACCACGGCCCACGCCGACAGTTGCACCGCGCATGGCGATCCCTTTGATCTGGACGATGCCGCCGTGACGGCGCTGTATGACTGCATCAAGGACAAGATGGCCGAAAGCTATGCCAAAGACGGCGACGCGGTCGGATCGCATTATCGCAGCTGGACCGTCACCTCGACCCGCCCGGGGATTGCCGGGCCGCATGGCAACCGGTTCCTACAGACCTTTGCCAACGACATCGCCGCCGAGCAATATCTGAAATTCGCGGACGAAGGCGTTCATATGCCGGTCGGATCGGTTCTGGCCAAGGAAAGCTTCAAGGTCAAAAAGGACGGCACGCTGGCGGTTGGCCCCCTGTTCGTCATGACCAAGCTGGAGGCAGGCGGCGCACCGGACGCTGACGACTGGCACTATGACGCGTTGCAGCCCAACGGCAAGGTGATGAAGATCAAACAGGCCTTCTGCCACGACTGCCACGTCGGCTGGGAAGCGCAGGACAACCTGGCCTATCCGCTGGAAGAGGTCCGCATCAGCGCCGAATGATCCCCCCCATCGGACATGCGGCCGCGACCTTGGTCGCATGTCTTTTGCAAACGCGGGATTGTGTTTTTGCGAAGGGTCCGCCATGACCATCCGATGACACAGAAACTGCGCGCGCTTTCCGTCCATCTTCTTACCGCGACCGGTGCCATTTTCGCGATGCTGGCCATGCTGGCCGCCGCCGATGAAAAATGGGGCATGATGTTCGTCTGGCTGGTCATCGCCTTTGCCGTGGACGGCATCGATGGCCCGCTGGCGCGCCGCTATGACGTCAAAACCAACGCCCCGCAGATCGACGGGGGGCTGATGGACCTGATCATCGACTATCTGACCTATGTGTTCATTCCGGCCTATGCGCTGTTCAAATCGGGGCTGTTGCCGGGCTGGACCGGCTGGGTGGCGATCATCGTGATCACCTTTGCCAGCGTGATCTATTTCGCCGATACCCGCATGAAAACGAAGGATAACTCGTTCAACGGGTTTCCGGGCTGCTGGAACATGGTGATCATCGTTTTGTTTGCGACCGAACCGGGGTTCTGGGTGATCCTGACGATTGTCTGCGCCCTGGCGGTGGCGATGTTCCTGCCGCTGAAATTCATCCATCCGGTGCGCACCGACCGCTGGCGCGCGGTATCCCTGCCGATCATCCTGGCATGGACCTTCTTTGCCGGCTGGGCGGCCTGGGTCGATTTTCACCCCGAAAGCTGGGCGCATTGGGGGTTGGTCGTGACCAGCATCTATCTGCTGGGCGCGGGTATCGCGCAACAGCTGATCCCGGCGCGGGTCAGTGAAACGTCGTAAACGGCGCCTTGATCCCCAGATGCAACGTCACGGGGTCCGCCCCGCCGCGCGACTGCATGACCCCGATGCCACCCGACAGTTTCAGCCGCTCGCTTAACGCATAGTCCAGTTCCATCCGCGCGCCGCCGCTCAGCCCGCCACCGGTGTCGATGCCGCCGCCGCCCGCCGCCCCGACAAAGCCTTCAACCGCAAGGGTCCAGCGCGGGGTCAGCGGAAATTCATGCCCCAGCCCCAGCTGCCCGATGGCATAGCCGCCCGCATCCCCCGCCACCACGGTCTGGGCGTTGCCGGTGAAATAGGTCCGATCCGTCAGGAACAGATCAAGCGAGGTTTCGATCAGCAGGGGATCGCCGGATTGATCCGAACCGGGATGCCGGAAATCATCGGTTTCGCGTTGCAGTGTCAGACCGGTCGAATACTGCCATTGGCGCGGCTTCGCATCCCCCCCGCCCGCAGCGCCCCCGAAGGTCAGCGAGCCGCGCACGAAAGGCGCAATCGCCCGAAAATCTCCGTCTGCGGCGGCCAATGCGATTGCGCCGAACTCGGCCTCGAACCCGCGCGTGATCGGCACCACGACCCCACCCCCGACCGATCCGATCAACCCGCCGCCGGTATCGACATCGCCGCCCCCGGCAAAGCCGGCGCCGAACTCGGCAAAGGCGCGCAGCCCGGCATCGGCGGTCAGCCAGCGATAGCCCAACTGCCATTCGGCATAGCCTTCGCCGCCGCCTTCGGCCGCGCCCAGCGCCTGCATGAACACTTCGCCACGGGCATTGTTACCGCTGGCAAAGGTCAGCTCGGCCCCCAGCGTGGTCATCCGGTCCAGGTCCGATCCGTTGCGCCCGGTGCTGCCCTGCGGATCGACGCTGCGGATGATCGGCTTGATCGCCTTGATCACGGTGTCACCCGCAAGCGGGGCGCCGCTGTGCCCCCGCCCGTACGACAGCGCAAGGTTCAGGTCCTTGGAAAACCCAAGGCTGATCGCGGGGGCCGAAACCTGCGACCCGGTGATATCGGTATAAGACAGGCCCAGCGTACCCGACAGCGTGGGCGTCAGCCGTCGGTTCAGCGTGACATGGGCACGGGTCATGAACCCGTCGCCTTCGACCACAAAGGCACCGCCACCGCCGCCGATGAAACCCCCGAATTCCAGCGCGGTACTGGCGCTCAGCCGCTGCCGCCACAGCAATTCGAACCCGCCCAGAAACAACCCGCCGCCATCGCCCGCCGCCGCCGAATACAGGCTTTGCCCGAAATGCAGCCCCGGCCGCAGCTCGCGCAGCAAGGTCAGCGAATGCAATGCGTCGACCGACGATTGGTTATCGTCAAAGATATCCAGCCCCTGCCGAAGCTCGAATTCCGCGGCCATCGAGCCCGAGCCAAGGCACCCCACCACCGCCATTGCCACACCTGCCATACGCATTTTCATCGGGCCGCCCTCGTCCTTTACGTTACGGCAAGCCTAGCAAAATCGGGGCGTGAACATAGCCCTGCCTGAAAAATTAGCGATATCGTTGCGCTTATCCGACAGGCGGGCCCGTGTCAGATCAACAGCCCTGCCGCCCCTTCCAGCCGCAGCAGGGCAACCTTGGTTTCCACCCCGCCCGCGCCGGAAAACCCGGTCAGCTTGCCGCCCGCGCCCATCACCCGGTGGCACGGAATAATAATCGGAATGGGGTTGCCACCGCAGGCGGTACCGATGGCCTGCGCCGATTTGTCCAGCGCCTTGGCCAGATCGCCATAGGTCTTTGTGTCCCCGTAAGGGATGGCCGATATCTGGTCGCAGACCTGACGCTGAAAATCCGACCCCTGCACCTGTAACGGCAGATCGAATTCTGTCAGTTCCCCGGCGAAATAGGCCATAAGCTGGGCCTTGGCCTTTTGCAGCAGCGGCGTGGTGTCCCGGTGCCCGCCCCCCCAGTTGACCGCGGTGATGGCCCCGTCGGTTTCCACGATGGTCAAGGCGCCAACCGGGCTGTCAAAGCTTAGCGATGTCATGGCGTGCCGAACCGGCGACGCTCGACCGTCACCCGGCCTTTGGCATCGCTGCGCACGATATGCAGATCGCCATAGTTCAGCGGCGCGGGCTCTGGCAGCGACAAGGTGTCCCAGATGGCGGCGATATTGCCCTTGTTGCCGATCCAGACAACGGTCTGGCTCGCGCTTTCGCGCATCAGCACCGGCGCCGGGTTTTCCTGCGGGCGACGGGTGATCGGCAGGCCACGCGCGGCGGACAGTGGGGCTGCGGTATCCAGATTGCGCTGAATGCCGGGGCTGTAGATCCGATCCAGCGGGATCCCCTTCAGCGCCGTGACCAGATCGCGGGCCCGCACCCGGCCCGCATCGTTCAGGTCTTCGCCATGCCGTTCCCCGTGGCGCACCACGATCAGCGTGGTTCCGGGCGGCATTCGCACGGGCCCACGCGCCGCACAGCCCGCAACCAGCGCGGCCATACCCACCGTCAGAAAACATCTTCGCTGCATGACGCCCCCCTTCCCCTTGGAACGCTAGCGTCAGGCGCGGACCGCAGGCAAGTCTTTCTGTCCGCCAGCCCCGCCCGAACTCCGGGTAATACCGTCGGTTGTCCGGCTGGAAAATTTGTCCGCTCCAGTTTGGAATTGATCTAAATCAAGCTCAAAACGGCAAATGCGTGATAGGTTGAAGAGGTTGATTTCCTTCTGAGAAAAGCGCGCGGATCACCTTCACAAACGACGGAGACACCGATGAATACCCGCTTAAACGTGTCGTGCCTGGCAATGGTTGCCATGGCGATGGCCTCAACGGCTTACTCCAGTGAATTACGCGATGACGCGCTGGAGATTTTTCGCCCGCTGCCCTCAACCGTCCCCGCAGTAACGGATAACCCGATCACGCCCGCCAAGATCGAACTGGGCAAGGCGTTGTTCTTTGATCCCAGGATGTCGGCCTCGGGGGTGTTTTCGTGCAACTCGTGCCACAACCTGGCGACCGGGGGCGATGACAACCTTGAAACCTCGATCGGGCATGGCTGGCAGCGCGGGCCGCGCAATGCGCCCACCGCGCTGAACTCGGTCTTCAACGAAGCACAGTTCTGGGACGGGCGCGCCGCCGACCTTGCCGAACAGGCCAAAGGCCCGGTTCAGGCTGGCGTGGAAATGGCCAACACCCCGGCGAATGTGGTGTCGACCCTGAATTCGATGCCGCAATATGTGACGTGGTTCGAAGAATCCTTTGCCGATGAGGCCGAGCCGGTGTCCTTTGACAATTTCGCCAAGGCGATCGAGGCGTTCGAGGCGACGCTGATCACCCCGGCGCCCTTCGACGCATGGCTGAATGGCGATGATGCGGCGATGACCGAGGATCAGCTTGCGGGTCTGTCCCTGTTCATGGATCTGGGCTGTGCGTCCTGCCATTCGGACGTCAACGTCGGCGGGCATGGCTATTACCCCTTCGGCCTGATCGAAAAACCGGGCGCCGATGTTCTGCCCGTCGGGGACAAAGGACGTTTCGCCGTCACCGAAACCGCCAGCGACGAATATGTGTTCCGCGCGGCGCCGTTGCGCAACATCTCGCAGACCGCCCCCTATTTCCATTCCGGCAAGGTCTGGGATTTGAAGGTCGCGGTGCAGATCATGGCCGAATCCCAACTGGGCGAAGAGCTGGACGATGAAAGCGCCGATCAGATCGTGGCATTCCTGGACAGCCTGACCGGCACCCTGCCGCCGATCACCTATCCGGTGCTGCCAGCGGAAACCGCGGCGACCCCCCGCCCGTCGGGTGAGATCCTGCCGCAATAAGGCCTGTTAAAACCAATCGGGCCGGGGAGTGTTCCCCGGCCCGACCTGTTTTATCCCAACGCGTCGCTGCAGCGCCCGCAGACATCCGGATGCGCATGGCTGCCCACATCGGGCAGGATTTTCCAGCAGCGTTGGCATTTCTTGCCCTCGGCCATTTCGAAGACCACGCCGACGCCTTCGATCTCGGGCAGGCGGAACGCCTCGGCCGGCAGCGGATCGCCGGTCAGCACCACGTCCGAGGTGATGCAGATATCGGCAAAATCCACCGATTTCAGCGCCGCCAGAACATCGGCGTCGCGCACATGCACCACCGGTGCCGCCTCCAGCGAGGCGCCGATCACCTTGTCGCGCCGCTGGATTTCCAGCGCGGCGGTCACCGCCCGGCGGACCTGACGGATACCGGCCCATTTGGCGGCCAGCGGTTCGTTCAGCCAATCGGCGGGCGTGCCCGGGAAATCCACCAGATGGACCGAGCTGTCGTCGCCCGGGAACCGTTCCAGCCAGACCTCTTCCATCGTGAACACCAGGATGGGGGCCAGCCATGTGGTCAGCCGGTGGAACAGGATATCCAGCACCGTGCGCGCGGCGCGGCGTTCAACCGTATCGGCCCCGTCGCAATACAGAACATCCTTGCGAACGTCGAAATAGAACGACGACAGGTCGATCGTGGCAAAGTTGAAGATCGCCTGAAACACGCCCTGAAAATCAAACGCGCCATAGCCGGTGCGCACCTTGTGATCCAGTTCCGCCAGCCGGTGCAGCACCAGCTGTTCCAGTTCCGGCATATCGGCGGCTTCGACCTTTTCGGTGTCCGAGAACCCGGCCAGATTGCCCAGCATGAACCGCAGCGTGTTGCGCAACCGGCGATAGCTGTCGGCCACCCCTTTCAGGATTTCGGGCCCGATCCGCTGATCGGCGGTGTAATCGGTCTGGGCCACCCACAGGCGCAGGATGTCGGCGCCATATTGTTTGACCACCGTTTCCGGCAGAATGGTGTTCCCCAGAGATTTGGACATCTTGTTGCCCTTCTCATCCAGGGTGAACCCATGCGTGACCACATTGCGATAAGGCGCACGCCCCAGCGTGCCGCAGGCCTGCAACAGCGACGAATGGAACCAGCCGCGATGCTGGTCGGTGCCTTCCATATAGACGTCGGCGATGCCGTCCTTGGTGCCATCGGGCCGGTCGCGCAGCACAAAGGCGTGGGTCGAACCTGAATCGAACCACACGTCCAGCACGTCGAACACCTGATCGTAGTCATCGGCGTTCACCGCATCGCCCAGGAACCGTTGCTTGGCCCCCTCGGCGTACCAGCAATCCGCGCCCTCATCCTCGAACGCGGCGGCGATGCGGGCGTTGACGGCGGGGTCGCGCAACAGGAAATCCGGATCGGTCGGCAGCGTGCCCTTCTTGGTGAAACAGGTCAGCGGCACACCCCAGGCGCGCTGGCGGCTCAGCACCCAGTCGGGCCGCGCCTCGATCATCGAATACAGCCGGTTGCGCCCGGTCTGCGGCGTCCATTTCACCAGCTCGTCGATGCTGGTCAGGGCGCGTTCCCGGATCGTCTTGCCATAGGTGTCCTGCCCGTCGCCGATTTCCTTGTCGACCGATGCGAACCACTGCGGCGTGTTGCGATAGATCACCGGCGCCTTGGACCGCCAGCTATGCGGATAGCTGTGCTTGATCTTGCCACGCGCCAGCAACCCGCCAACCTCGATCAGCTTGTCGATCACGGCTTTATTGGCATCGCCCTCACCGCCCTTGCGCGACAAGATGTACTTGCCGCCAAAGAACGGCAGACCGGGGCGGAAGCTGCCATCGTCCATCACGTTATAGGTGATGACCTGGTCCAGCATATTCAGATCGCGGTAAAGCTCGTATTCCTCCATCCCGTGGGACGGGGCGCAATGGACAAAGCCGGTGCCTTCGGTATCGGTCACGAAATCCGCGGCGCGGAAGTCGCGGATGTCGTCCCATTCGCCGTTGCCACCCTCGGCCCCGGCCAGCGGGTGGGTAAGTTGGACACCTTCCAGTTCATCCGCCGTCACGTCACGCACACGGGTCCACTGGTCGTCGTTCAGACGCGCACGGCCCAATACGTCAGCGGCCAGATTGTCGGCCAGCAGGAATTTATCGCCGACACTTGCCCAGCATTCTTCGGGTGCGCCAGTGACTTCGTACAGGCCGTACGAGATATCCTTGCCATAGACGACAGCCTTGTTCGACGGCATGGTCCACGGAGTCGTCGTCCAGATCACCACGAAAGCGCCTTCGAGCTGTGTTTGCTTTTGGATAATTTGGTCCAACCCGTCTTTCAGCGAACCACTTTGCGGCAAGGGATGTGCAGACACCTTTGCTTTGCCCGGCGTCACTTTGAACTTCACCCAAATCGTGAAGCTTTCCTTGTCGTGATATTCAACCTCGGCCTCGGCCAGCGCGGTCTTTTCGACCGGCGACCACATCACGGGTTTCGACCCCTGATACAGCGTGCCGTTCATCAGGAACTTCATGAACTCCTCGGCGATCACCCGTTCGGCGTGGAAATCCATCGTCAGATAGGGATCGGCCCAGTTGCCGGTGATGCCCAGCCGTTTGAATTCCTCGCGCTGGATATCGACCCAGCCTTCGGCGAACTTGCGGCATTCCTGGCGGAAATCCACGACGTCCACATCGTCCTTGTTCTTACCCTTCTTGCGGTACTCTTCCTCGATCTTCCATTCGATGGGCAGGCCGTGGCAGTCCCAGCCGGGCACATAGCGCGCGTCGTTGCCCATCATCTGATGGCTACGCACGATCATGTCCTTGATCGTCTTGTTCAGCGCGTGACCGATGTGCAGATGACCGTTGGCATAGGGCGGGCCGTCATGCAGGGTAAAAGGCGTGCGCCCGGGCTTTTCGCGCAGGCGGTCATAGACGCCGATCCGTTCCCAGCGGGCCAGCCAGTCGGGTTCGCGTTTGGGCAGACCCGCGCGCATCGGAAAATCGGTTTCGGGCAGGGTCAGCGTGTCTTTGTAGTCAGGCGTATCGGCACACATGTCTCGTGGTCCTTGGAAAATTCTGGGGTATCGGGGAGGAGCGGCGCGAGGGCTCAAACGCCTTGTCCCGGCGACTCATCTGATCAGAGCGCCGGGTCTATAATTCGAATAATGACAACGGTCATGTTCATGGGCCGCGTTATAGGCGCAGTCGGGAACGGGGTCCAGCCCTATGGCGCGGGTGTCTGCGGGGCACGGCCGGTGCGTTCATCCGGCTGTATGCGACAAAATCGGCATTTGAAATACGGGTTTCAAAGGTCCATCTCTGTTGCGCCGTCGCCATGCCGATCAAGGACCCCACCATGCCCCTGCCCCCGCGTTTTCCCGTGACCGCCGACCAGATCGACCGGATCGTCGCGGCATTCTATGCCGAGGTTCGGGTGCACCCCGTGCTGGGGCCGATCTTTAACGGTCGGATCGGCACGCGGGCCGACAGTTGGCGTCACCACGAAGACAAAATCGCGCGGTTCTGGAAGAACGCAATCCTGCACGAACGCGACTATGACGGCAATCCGATGCAAAAACACATGGCCACCCCCGAAATCGAAGGCTGGCATTTCGATCCCTGGCTGGAACTGTTCGACAGAGTGCTGCACCGCGACCTGCCCCCCGAAACCGCCGCCGCCTTTTCCGCCTTTGCCCACCGCATCGGCCGGGGCCTGCGCATGGGGGTCGAGGATTTGCGTAAACCGCAGGGCGCGGTGCCAAAGCTGGGCTAGGGCTGTTCGCTCTTCTGCTGTTCCCAACCCTGAAATCGCGGTTCCAGATGCCCCTTGATACGGCCTTCGATTTGCCATTGGCGAAACGGGCTTAGCGTTTTGATCTCTTTCCGCAGAGCATCCACAAACTTTTTCAGCCAACCCCGTTCCGGTTGAAGGCTGACGTCCCAAGACTTGTGCCGTTCACCCAATGTGATGAGCAGATCAACCTGTTGCGCAAGCGGCATTTTCACCGTTCTCGTTGCAAGCACTTGGGCATCAATACCCATCAACACCGGATGAAACGCATAGATGCTTTCATCATGGCCTGTATTGATCAATTGGCGCATAAATAGCGACGAATCTGTGGCCAACAACGCTAAAAGCTCTTCAACAATATTCGGGAATCTCTGTTTAAAAATATCATCTTGCGCGGCGTTCAAATACGAAATCACGCTGGACAGCGCATTCCCATATGCATCAACAGCATCCTCCGAACGCACAGAAAAACGTTTCACATCGAAGCCATACCCGCCCATCCTGCGGATATGCCGTTCGGGGTCAAATCCCGGCAATTCCCTCGCCACAACCAGATCATCAACGTAGCATTTACATTTTTCAGCAAGCTCACCACATGTTTCATCCGACAACCCCATCTCCGGCAAACTCAACTGTTCGCGAAAAATCTCAACGAATATAGCTGGATCAGAGCATTCTCGATTGTCGAAAATTACCTGCATTTCTGACAACGCCTTCGTCACCATCTTTTCATCGCGATCATAAGCTCTGGCTACTGTAACCCATGGCTCCTCTGGCCCAGAGATACGGAATTCAGACGTTTTACCCAGTTCCTGCCGAACAAACTGCGGGTCTATCGCACCTTGGCATAGGACCTGAATCGCTAAATCGGTCGGAAGTATAGCGCCATATCGACCATGTCGAATGTCAGACGAGCCGTATTTCATGGTCACTCTGTTCAGTACTTTCCAATCTGGATCGTAGTCTTTAAATGAGATGTCGTCCCGTTGCTTCATCTCCTTCTGCCCCAACGTACCGGCCTTGAATTCAAGTGACAGGGCCACAAACACGGACAGCAATCGCCGCATTGGGTCGTCTTTTACGCGCATCTCGTTTGGAATAGCGCAATAAAAGCGGCCAAAATCCCAAAGCGTCTGCGCCAAACTGCGTAGATTATGGTGATCTGCCGTTACGAAAACCTGTTCGATAGCATCGCGATATTTTTCCAAAAACGGGCGAGCCTCAGGTCCGGCACCGTCCAGTATTCCCGGCAGCGCCGCCTTAACATCCGCCACCACAGGCAATGTCGCACCGATTACCTTTTCGCGTTCTGAACGGTCCTTTTTGTTTGTCCAAAGCTTGTCTTCATTCGCCAAAAGGATGACGTGTTTTCCTTCTCCCTCAACGAAGCCGTTGATAACGCCAAGTATTTGACGCATTGGCATTGCCGCGCGCTCAAGATCATCAAATATCAGCACCTTAGGCAGGGCAAGTTTCGCAAAGGTTTCCGAATTGAATTCGGGCAGATTCTTCCCCATCATCTGCACAGCCACGCCTCCGACCGCACCCAAAGCGGACAGCCATTTCGCCCCGGTCTCTGGCAGTCGCGCCACAAGCATGGCGGAATAGATGTCATCAGGTTTTGTTACGCCAAACAAGCTTACAAAAAGGGCGTCTGGCGCGGATTTTTCTTTGAACGCCCGAACCAAATGGGTTTTCCCGCTGCCCCAGGGCGCAGACAGGATGACGGCAAACCCCGGTGACGGTCGCTTGATAAAATCCGACAAATACCGAAGAGTTGCGTCGTTCATGCAGGTCACGCGCCATTGCTCCCGGAAAACAACCCGCCCAGCGCCCGCTGTACCAGCCCCCGGACCGAGGGGCGTTTGGCGGCGTTAAAGGGCAAAGGGCGGCAGACCTCGATCGCGGCGACGCCGACGCGGGCGGTCAGGGCGCCGTTGACCATGCCTTCGCCAAAGCGGCGCGACAGTTTGCCAAGCAGCCCGCCGCCGATCAGCGGTTCCAGCATGTCGTCGCCCACGGCCACGGCGCCGGTGGCCACCAGATGGGTCAGAACGCTGCGGGTCAGGCGCCAGCTGCCCAATGTGCCGCCGCGCCCGCCATAGATTTCGGCGATCCGGCGGATCATCCGCAGGTTGGCAGTCAGCGCGGTGAACAGATCGGCAAGCGCAAGCGGCACCAGCGCGGTGACCGTGGCGACCTGCCGGGCCGCAGCTTCGACCTCGCGCCGGGCGGCGGCGTCCAGCGGAGCCAGAACCTCGGCCTCGGCCAGCCCCAGCAGGGCGTCGGCGTCGAAGGCATCGGTGCGGCGTTCGGCCAGCCGCTCGCGCCCCCAGCGCAGATCGTCGCGGTCGGCATAAAGCCGCAGCAACCGGTCGGTCACCGCGCGCGCCTGTCCCAGATCACCCTCGGCCAGCGCCCGTTCGGCGGCCTTGTGCAGATCGTCCAGCCGCCGCAGCCGGGCAAAGGCCGCCAGTTCGCGCAGGGCCACCACCGCCAGCGCCAGCACCACCGCCGCGATCAGGACAAAGGCCACCCAGCCCAGCACCGGGTTGCGCGCCAGCAGGCCGGTCACGTAATCCCACGCCGCCAGCGAGGCGGCAAAGCCCACCAGCGCCAGCAGCGCCCCCCAGAACAGCCGCCCCACCCGCGACGGACGCCGCGCCGACAGCACCGCCAGCGTCTGCATCGCCTGCCCGGTGGGCAGGTCGGGGCCAGCCTCGGGCACCGGCGGGGCGGTGGCGGGGGTGTGTTTCGGGGTTTCGTCAAGGTCGATGATCACGGGGCCCTGGGTCATCTCAGCCGATCTCCGATTAAAAACTCGGCCGCGCGGTCCAGCCGGATGTGCGGCGGCCCTTCGCCCGGTTTCAGGGTCAGCGCGGCGGGGGCAAAGCGCATGATCTGATAATCCGCGTTCAACCAGCGTTCCTGCCCCTCGCGCGCTGCGGTCAACAGATGCGCGGGGTCTTCGGGCAGGGTGCCGGGATACATCGCCGCCTGTTTGCCGCTGTCCAGCAAAGTGCCCCGCACGCAATCCAGGTTTGAACCGTCATGGGTGATCGTTTCCTCGACCGTGGCGCGCAGGGCGGCGATCGACATGGCCGAGGTTTCGGCCCCGGCGAAATCGGCGCGGTCCTTGGCGTCGCGCATCAGCGCGGTCATGATCGCGGTCAGGCGGGGGTGCTGGCTGTGATGCAGATGATCGGCCTTGGTCGCGGCGAAAAGGATGCGTTCCACCCGCCGCCCCAGCAACAGCGACGTCAGCCAGGCGTTGCGCCCCGGACGGAAGGCGCCCAGAATATCGGCCATCGCATGGCGCAGATCCTCGACCGCCTGCGGGCCGGAATGGATCGCGCCCAGCGCGTCGACCAGCACCACCTGCCGGTCGATCCGCGAGAAATGGTCGCGGAAAAACGGTTTCACCACCTGGCTTTTATAGGCTTCGAACCGGCGCTCCATCTCGCGCCACAGGCTGCCGCGCGGGGGGCGGTCGGGTTTGGGCAGCGGCGCGAAGGTCAGAACGGGCGACCCCGCCAGATCGCCGGGCAACAGGAACCGCCCCGGCGTGCAGTCGTAAAACCCGCCCTCGCGCGCGTCGTTCAGATAGGTGGTAAAGGCGGCGGCCAGCGTTTTGGCCACGGGTTCGTCCAGTTTGGCCGTGGCATCAACGCCTTCAAGCGCGGCCAGAAACGGGGCGGCGGCGGCGCGCGGGCGGACCCGCGTCAGGGTTTCCGCCGACCAATCGGCATAGCTCTTGTCCAGCAGCGCCAGATCCAGCAGCCATTCGCCGGGGTAATCGACGATGTCCAGATGCACCGTGCGCGGCCCCGACACCATGCCCAGCAACCCCGCGGGCTGTACCCGCAGCGACAGCCGCAGCTCGGACACCGCACGGGTGCTGTCGGGCCAATGCGGCGTGGGGCCGGTCAGCGCGCCCAGATGGGTCTCAAAATCGAACCGCGGCACCGTATCGTCGGGCTGCGGCTGCAGATATGCGGTGCGGATCGCGCCGCCTGCGGCCGCCTGCAACTGCGGCATCCGCCCCCGGTCCATCAGATTGGCCACCAGCGAGGTGATGAACACCGTCTTGCCCGCCCGCGACAACCCGGTCACGCCCAGCCGGATCACCGGCTCGAACAAAACGCCCGAGACCGCGTCGCCGATCCCTTCGACCCCGCGCACCATCCCGTCTGCAATATCACCTATACCCAAAGCCGCCCCTCGCACCTGCCCGCCCAAGATAGGCACGCCTGCAGCCCGCCGCCAGCCCAAACCCACCAGATTGCCAATCGCCGCGCGGCGCGGTAACCGGGGGCATGCCACGTTACGCATTGAAAATCGAATATGACGGTGCGCCGTTTTCCGGCTGGCAACGCCAGGCCGATCACCCGTCCGTACAGGGCGCGGTCGAGGCGGCGCTGGCGCGGCTGGAACCGGGCCCGCACACCATCGCCGCCGCCGGGCGCACCGATGCAGGCGTGCATGCGTTCGGGCAGGTCGCCCATTGCGATCTGGCCAAGGACTGGGGCGCCTTCCGCCTGTCCGAGGCGCTGAATTATCATCTGAAACCGGCGCCCGTGGCGATCGTGCAGGCCGCCGAGGTCGACGATGATTTTCACGCCCGGTTTTCCGCGCTGGAACGGCAATACCTGTTCCGGCTGGTGGCCCGGCGCGCGCCCCTGACCCACGACCGCGGCAAGGTCTGGCAGGTGGCGCACCCGCTTGATCTGGCGCGAATGCAGCAGGCCGCCGATTACCTGATCGGGCGGCATGATTTCACCACTTTCCGCGCGACCCATTGTCAGGCCGCCTCGCCCGTCAAAACGCTGGACGCGTTGCAAATCGAACAGCGCGATTATCCCGGCGGACAGGAATTCCGCTTTACCATCCGCGCCCGCAGCTTTCTGCACAACCAGGTCCGCAGCTTTGTCGGCACGCTGGAACGGGTCGGCGCGGGCAGTTGGGCGCCCGAAGAGGTGAAATCCGCGCTAGAGGCCCGCAACCGCGCCGCCTGCGGCCCGGTCTGCCCGCCACAAGGGCTGTATCTGGCGGCGGTGCAATATCCGGATGATCCGTTTGCGCAGGGCTAGGCGACAGCGCGTGAAACGCCGCGCCTTATACTGACTGGCTGAGCCAAGGCCCCGGAAAAAAGGGCGATTTGAGCAGTATTCAACGGGCCCCAACCAATGCCGGGGCCCGCTCATACCCCTACCGCGTGGCCTGTTCCACAATCCCCTTCAGCGCTGCGGCCACATCTTCGATGGCGCCCATTGCTGGCAGGGTTTCCAGACAGCCGCGCCCCTCGTAATAGGTGATCAGCGGCGCGGTTTGCGCGTGATAGGCCTGCAGCCGGGTCGCGACCGCCTCGGCGGTGTCATCGGCGCGGCGTTTCATTTCGGTGCCGCCACATTTGTCGCAGGTGCCTGCCACGGCGGGCTTTTTGAAACTGTCGTGATAGCCTTCGCCGCAGCCGCCGCAGGTATAGCGGCCCGAGATCCGGGTCACCATCGCCGCGTCGTCCACCTCCAGGCTGACGGCGGCGTTGATCCGTTGGCCGGTCGCGGCCAGCAGATCGTCCAGCGCCTCGGCCTGTGCCGTGGTGCGTGGAAAGCCGTCCAGGATCACGCCTTTGGACACATCGGGTTCCAACAGCCGGTCTTTCAGGATCGCCAGCACGATCTCGTCGCTGACCAGATCGCCCGCCTCCATCACCGCTTTGGCCGCCTTGCCCGCCTCGGTGCCCGCCGCCACCGCGGCGCGCAGCAGATCGCCGGTGGACAGCTGCACCAGACCGAACCGTTCTTCCAGCACCCGCGCCTGCGTGCCCTTGCCGGCCCCCGGAGGGCCCAGCAGGATCAGAACGGCGGGCACAACCTCAAGCGTCGCCCCTGCGCCGCTCATGCCCGGTTCATCCGGTTGTCGATCAGATCATCCACCACCGAGGGATCGGCAAGGGTCGAGGTATCGCCCAAGGCGCCATAGTCGTTCTCGGCGATCTTGCGCAGGATACGGCGCATGATCTTGCCCGAACGGGTTTTCGGCAGCCCCGGCGCCCATTGCAGCAGGTCCGGCTTGGCGATCGGCCCGATCTCGGTCCGGACCCATGTTTCCAGCTCTTTGCGCAGCTCGTCCGACGGTTCGATCCCGTTCATCAGCGTGACATAGGCATAGATGCCCTGCCCCTTGATCGCATGCGGGTATCCGACCACGGCGGCCTCGGCCACTTTGGCATGCGCCACCAGCGCGCTTTCAACCTCGGCCGTGCCCATCCGGTGACCGGACACGTTGATCACATCGTCCACACGGCCGGTGATCCAGTAATACCCATCGGCATCGCGGCGGCAGCCGTCCCCGGTGAAGTAATAGCCTTTGTAGTCGCTGAAATAGGTCTTTTCGAACCGGTCGTGATCGCCCCAGACGGTGCGCATCTGGCCCGGCCAGCTGTCTTTCAGGCACAATACGCCCTCGGCCTCAACCGTGGTGATTTCGGCGCCGGTATGGGCGTCCAGAACGACCGGCTGAACGCCGAAGAACGGGGTGGTCGCGCTGCCCGGTTTGGTGGGGGTCGCGCCCGGCAGCGGGGTCAGCAGGTGACCGCCGGTTTCGGTCTGCCACCAAGTGTCGACGATCGGGCATTTGCCCTTGCCGACGACATCGTTGTACCAGTTCCAGGCCTCGGGGTTGATCGGTTCGCCGACCGTGCCCAGTACCTTCAGATCGCTCAGATCGTATTTGGCCACGGGGTCCGAGCCATGCGCCATCAGCGCGCGGATCGCGGTGGGCGCGGTATAGAACTGGTTGACCTTGTGCTTTTCGCAGACGGCCCAGAACCGGCCCGCGTCGGGATAGGTCGGCACGCCTTCGAACATCACGGTGGTCGCGCCATTGGCCAGCGGCCCGTAAACGATATAGCTGTGGCCGGTGACCCAGCCCACATCCGCCGTGCACCAGAAAATATCGCCCTCGTGGTAATCGAACACCATCTCATGCGTCATCGCGGCATAGGTCAGATAGCCGCCGGTGGTGTGCACCACGCCCTTGGGCTGCCCGGTCGAGCCGGAGGTATACAGGATGAACAGCGGGTCCTCGGCGTTCATTTCCGCCGGGGCGCTGATCTCATCCGCCTCAAGCGCCAGTTCGTTATAGTCATAGTCGCGGTCGGCGATCCATGTGGTCTGGCCGCCGGTGCGTTTCACGACCAGACATTTGACCGTGTCCTTGCAATGCAGCAGCGCCGCGTCGGTGTTGGATTTCAGCGCCGTCTTGCGGCCGCCGCGCGGGGCCTCGTCCGCGGTGATCACCACCTTGGCGTCGCAGCCGTTGATCCGCGCGCCCAGCGCATCGGGGCTGAACCCGGCAAAGACGATCGAATGGATCGCGCCGATCCGCGCGCAGGCCAGCATCGCATAGGCGGCTTCGGGGATCATCGGCAGATAGATCACCACCCGGTCGCCCTTGCGCACGCCCATATCCTCAAGGATGTTGGCCATCTTGCAGACCGCGCTGTGCAACTCGCGATAGGTGATGTGTTTGGCCGGTTCATCCGCGCTGTCGGGTTCCCAGATGATCGCGGTCTGATCGGCGCGGGTGGCCAGATGCCGATCCACGCAGTTGGCCGCCACGTTCAGCGTGCCATCCTCGAACCATTTGATCGACACCTGCCCCAGCGTGTAATCGGTGTTTTTCACCGTGCTGTAAGGCTTGATCCAATCCAGCCGCTTGCCCTGTTCGCCCCAGAAAGCATCGGGATCGGACACCGACGCGGGGTACATCGCATCGTATTTCGCGCTGTCGATATGCGCGCCTTTGGCGAAAGCGGCGCTTGGCGGATAGGTCTTATCGGGCATGGAAATCTCCTCCTACAGATGGGGCCCGCATGTCGTTGATGCGTGCCCTCAATCCCCCTCGTCCAACGCGTAAACGGTTGGTCTCCTCGAAAATCACCATAAACGATCTGTCAAAAAAAACGTAAGCTATTTCACTGAATGGATTTTTTTGTCAACGAATTCACAATGCACATTGAAAACATTGACCAGGCGGCAGGGCTGGCGCAAAAATCATCCATTTTACAATGGGTTAATTGCGGCGCGATTTACAAGCCGCCCGGGCACGGCTGTCAGCGGGATTGTCAAAACTCTTATCTGCGGCGCGTTGCCTGTCCGGCCCGGCAATCGGGGGGCATGACGCAATCGTGATTATGGCGAATCTGGCGGGGTGGTTCAGCCCGCAAGGGCGACAATCGCGATCCAGCCGGCCAGCTCGGCGCATTGCTGCATCGCGCCCAGAACATCGCCGGTCTGGCCCCCGATCTGGCGCAGGGCGATCCGGCCCAGAAACAGGCAGGCGCAGGCCATGGCCGCCCCCACGATCAGCGCGGGCAACAGCCCCAGCGGCAGCAGAAAGATCGCCCCGATCCCCACCGCGATCAACGCCCCCGGCGCGCCGTCCCGTGCCGCCATATGGCCCAGCCCATTGTCGCGCGCCGCAGGCATCAGCGACAGCGCCAGCGGCAGACCCGCGCGGCTGGCCGCCGCCACGCCGATCAGTGCCAGCACGGCCAAGCCCGTGCCCGCCAGCGCCGTGATCGCCGCCCAGCGCAGCCCCACCGACAGGATCAGCGCCAGCGTGCCATAGCTGCCGATCTGGCTGTCGCGCATGATCCGCAGCTTGGCGGCGCGATCCCCGCCGCCGCCGAATCCATCGACCAGATCGGCCAGACCGTCCTCATGCATGGCCCCGGTGGCCAGCGCCCCGGCCGCCAGCGCCAGCAGCGCCGCCATTGTCGCAGGCAGGCCCAGCCATGCCGCAATGCCAAACACCGCCGCCGCCAGCCCACCGATCAGCCCGCCCACCAGGGGCCATGCCCAGCCCGAGGCCGCCAGCCCCGGCGCATCGCCCCCGATCCGCCCCGCAGGCAGCCGGGTCAACAGCATCATCGCGACCTGACCTTCGCGCAGGCGTCTGGACAGATGCGCGCTCACGCCTCGGACACCCCGGCCTCGCCGAAGGTGGCCATGCCGTTGTGACAGGCCAGCGCCGCCCGCAGGATGCCCAGCGCCAGAGCCGCCCCCGATCCTTCGCCCAGCCGCATGTCGAATTCCAGCACCGGGCGCTTGTTGATTGCCGTCAGCAAGCGTTTGTGCCCCGGTTCGGCGCTGACATGGCCGACCTGACAATGATCCAGCAACCGGTGGTCCGCCGCCTGCAGAACCGCCGCCGCCGCCGTGCAGATGAACCCATCCAGAATCACCGGAATGCGCGCGGCCCGTGCCGCCAGAACCGCACCGCAGATCGCCGCCTGTTCGCGCCCGCCCAGCGCCGCCAGAACCGCCGCCGGATCGTCCAGAACCGCCGCATGGCGCGCCAGCCCGGCGCGGATCGCCGCCTGTTTGCGCGCCACCCCGCCCGCGTCCGACCCGGTGCCCGGGCCGACCCAATCGGCAACATCGCCGTCGAACAACGCCGAACACAGCGCCGCCGCGATGGTCGAATTGCCGATCCCCATTTCGCCCAGCAGGATCACATCCGCCGTTGGGTCCACCGCCGCGGCCCCCCGGTTCAGCGCCTCAAGGCACTCGGCCGCGCCCATCGCCGGGGCTTGGGTGAAATCGGCGGTGGGCCGGTCCAGTTCCAGCGCGATCACCGACAGATCGGCCCCGAATTCGCGGCAGAGCTGGTTGATCGCGGCCCCGCCCGCCTGAAAATTCGCGACCATCTGGGCGGTCACCGCTTGCGGAAATGGGTTCACCCCCTGATCGCAGATGCCGTGGTTTCCGGCAAAGACCAGCGCCTGTGCGCGGTCGATCCGGGGCTGCGCCACGCCGTGCCATCCTGCCATGAAGGCCGCCAGTTCCTCTAACCGGCCCAGCGCGCCGGGGGGTTTGGTCAGGCTGTCCTGCCGGGCCATCGCGGCGGCGGCGGCGGCGGCATCGGCCACCGGCAGGTGATCGGCCAGGCCGGCAAGCGCCCCCAGATCGGTCAGCGCAAAGGGGGTGTCAGTCATGTGGTTTCACTTTCAATGGAATCCCGGCCACGGCCATATATACCTCGTCCGACACGGCGGCGACCTGTTGGTTCACCTGTCCGGCCGCATCGCGGAACGCCCGCGCCAGCGCGTTTTCCGGCACGATCCCGGCGCCGACCTCATTGGTGACGATCACCACCGGGTCGCGCTGCTGACCCAGCGTCCGGGTCAACTGTTCCGCCGCCGCCTGCCAGTCGCGATCCGCCAGCATCAGGTTGGTCAGCCACAGGGTCAGGCAATCGACCAGCCGCGGCCCCTGCCCGTCGGTTTCCGACAAGGCCCCGGGCAGGTCGATCGGTTCGGCCCGGGTGGTCCATTCATTCCCGCGCCGCGCCTGATGCTGCGCCACCCGCGCCGCCATTTCGCCATCGCGCACCTCGGCCGTGGCGATATAGATCAGCCGGGGCCCCAGCGCCTTGGCCTGTTGCTCGGCAATCACGCTTTTGCCGGACCGCGCGCCGCCTGTGATCAGTATCGTCTTGCTCATGGCCCTGTGACAAAGCAGAAACAGGCAGATGGTGAAAGAGGGAATGCGACCGTGCCGGGCGATGCACCGACAGAACTGATGCTGATCCGGCATGCGCCCGCGCTGCACGGCGGGCGTTTGTGCGGCCGCACGGATGTAGAGGCCGATTGCAGCGATGCGGCGGGCATTGCCGCCCTGCGCGCCGCCATGGGCACCCCCGACCGGATCGTCGCCAGCCCCGCGCGCCGCTGCGCCCAGACCGCAGCCGCCCTGTGGCCGGGCGCGGCCCCCGCCCCGCAGCCTGCGCTGTGGGAACAGGATTTCGGCGCGTGGGACGGGATGGCCTTTGGCGATCTGCCCGATCTGGGCGCGCTCAGCTCCGCCGATCTGGCCCGGCACACGCCCCCCGGCGGCGAAAGTTTCACGGGTCTTTGCGCGCGCAGCCACCCGGCCCTGACCGATCTGATCGCCGCCCACCCCGGCCAGCGTATCGCCGTTGTCGCCCATGCGGGCACCGTGCGTGCGGGCCTTGCGCTGGCTTTGGGCGCGCCTGCCGCCGGATTGGGGTTTGTCATCGACCCTCTGTCGCTGACCCGGCTGACCGCGCTGCCCCAGGGCGGTTTTGCGATTCACTGCGTCAACTGGCGTCCCGCATGACCCGGCTTCGCACCCGCGTGGCCGGACACTTCGGCGAGCTGCTGCAGGGGCGGCTGGGCCCCGCCGGTCCCGTCGCGCTGATCACCCTGCCCTGCCCGGCCCTGACGGTTCAGGGGCAGTATTGGCCCGGGCGTGGCCTGTCGGTGCATTGCGCCGGGCAACGGATTCTGGGCCCAGCCGAGGCGCGCCGCCTGATGCGCCTTCTGGGCACACCTCTGAGCGGCCGCATCGCACTGCGCGCCCAGATGCCTGCAGGCGCGGGGGCCGGAGCATCAACCGCCGCTTTGGTGGCCGTGGCCCGGCTGGCCGATCCCGGCATCGACCCCGCCGCGCTGGCCCGCGCCTGTGTCGCGGTCGAAGGCGCCACCGATCCGCTGATGTTCGCGCGGCCTGAACGCCTGCTCTGGGCCTCGCGCCGCGGCGAAGTTTTGGCCGACATGCCCCCCCTGCCGCAATTCGACGTGCTGGGCGGGTTCTATGGCCCCAACCGGCGCACCGATCCGCGCGACATGGAATTCCCCGATATCGCCGATCTGATCTCGCGCTGGCACAGCGCCGCACAGGCCCACGACCTGCCCGCCCTTGCCGATCTGGCCAGCACCTCGGCCCGGCGCTGCCTGTCCCTGCGCGGCCCCGCCACGGACCCCACCGAAAAACTGGCCCGCGATCTGGGCGCGCTTGGCTTTGCCATCGCCCATACCGGATCGGCGCGCGGGCTGATCTTTGCGCGCGGACAGATCCCGCCCCATGGCCCCGAGGCATTGCGCCAAGCCGGGCTGCGCGGCGTGCTGCGTTTCAGCGCCGGGGGCAAGGCATGACAGGCGCTTTGGCGATGTTGGTGGCGCTGTTGGTCGACGCCGCCATCGGCTGGCCCGATCCGCTCTATCGCCGCATCGGCCACCCGGTCACATGGATCGGCGCGCTGATCACCGCGCTGGAGCGCCAGCTCAACCACGCCAGCGACGGCGACACCGCCCGCCGCACCGCAGGCACGCTGACCGCCCTTGGCGTGATCGGCCTTTGCGCGGCGGTGGCGGGGCTTGTCACCACGCTGTTGCCCGGCGGCACGCTGGGCGCGGTCCTGACCGGGGTCCTGGCCTGGCCGCTGGTCGCCAGCCGGGCGATGCACGACCATATCGCCGCCGTGGCCAGACCGCTGGCGCAGAGCGACCTGCCCGGCGCACGGCACGCGGTGTCGATGATCGTCGGCCGCGATCCATCGCAGCTTGACCCGCCCGGCATCGCCCGTGCGGCATTGGAAAGCCTTGCCGAAAACACCAGCGACGGGATTGTCGCGCCGCTGTTCTGGGGGGTGCTCTTTGGCCTGCCGGGAATCGCCGCCTATAAGGCGATCAACACGCTGGATTCGATGATCGGCCACCGCACCCCGCGCCACGCGGCTTTTGGCTGGGCGTCGGCCCGGATCGACGATCTGGCCAATCTGATCCCGGCACGCCTGACCGGGCTGCTGTTCGCCGCTGTCGCCCGCCGCCCATGGGCCGCGCTGGCCTGCATGGCCCGTGACGCGCGCCACCACCGGTCCCCCAACGCCGGCTGGCCCGAAGGCGCGATGGCCGGTGCCCTTGGCGTGCGCCTGTCCGGCCCGCGTATCTATGCCGATCATGTGGCGCAGGAACCCTGGCTGAACGGCCGCGCCCCCGACCCCGGCGCCGCCGACCTGACGCGCGGTCTGGCGCTCTATCTGCGGGCGATGCTTGCCCTTGGCGCGCTGCTCGCGCTATTGGCGCTCATCTAGGCAGGAGGCATCATGCGCGATCACGGCGGGAATATCGATTGGGCGATGGCCACCTATGGCGGGCAGCCCCCCGACTGGATCGACCTGTCGACCGGGATCAACCGCGTGCCCTATCCGCTGCCGCCCTTGCCCGCCAGCGCCTGGACAGCCCTGCCCACCCGCGCCGCGCTGCGGGCGCTGACGGACGCCGCCGCCGCGCGGTACCGGACCGGGGCCGCGATCCTGCCCCTTTGCGGTGCGCAGGCCGCAATCCAGATGATCCCGCATCTGCGCGCACCCGGTACCGCGCGGGTGCTGGCGCCCACCTATAACGAACATGCCGCCAGCCTGACCGCCGCCGGGTGGCAGGTGACCGAGGTCGCAACCACAGCCGACCTGCCCGGCGCCGATCTGGCGGTGATCGTGAACCCCAACAACCCCGACGGGCGCGCCACGCCGCCCGCGCAATTGCAACAACTGGCCACGCAGACCGGCATGCTGGTGGTCGACGAAAGCTTTGCCGACGCGCGACCCGACCTGTCGCTGGCCCCTGTCGCCGGAACCACCCCCGGCCTGATCGTGCTGCGATCGTTCGGCAAATTCTACGGGTTGGCCGGGCTGCGGCTGGGCTTTGCCCTGGGTCATCCGGGCACCATCGCGTCCCTGTCCGAGATGGCCGGACCCTGGCCGGTATCGGGCACCGCGATCGAGGTCGGGCGCATCGCCCTTGCCGATACCGCATGGGCCGACCGGACCGTCACCCGCCTGCGCGGGGAAACCACGCGCATCGACGCGCTGGCCAGCACTGCCGGGTGGACCCCGATAGGCGGGACCGAGTTGTTCCGCCTTTACCGCACCCCCGACGCCCATGCCGCGCAGGATCAACTGGCCCGCGCCCATATCTGGAGCCGGATCTTCCCCTGGTCCCCCGACTTGCTGCGCCTTGGCCTGCCCGGCGATGCCGGTGAATGGGACAGGCTGACCACGGTCCTGACCGGGGAGACCCCATGAAATTCACCGACGCCCATGCCGACACATTGTTCGACATCCTGCGCTGGCGCCGGGATATGCGGCATTTCCGGCCCGATCCGCTGCACGATGATCAGCTTTTGCCGCTGCGCCACGCGATGGATCTGGCCCCTTCGGTCGGCAACGCCCGGCCATGGCGGGTGATCCGGGTGCGCGATGCCGGGCTGCGCGCGCAGGTCCGCGCG
Source organism: uncultured Paracoccaceae bacterium (assembly GCA_947500775.1). Lineage (GTDB taxonomy): Bacteria > Pseudomonadota > Alphaproteobacteria > Rhodobacterales > Rhodobacteraceae > CANMTD01. Next base: position 859,460 of record CANMTD010000001.1, on the reverse strand, counting down.
GAATTCCAACGCTGCAACGATGCCGCCGCCAGCGCCTATGCCGACGCCGACCGCGACGCCTATCTGAAGCTGAAACTGGCCGGGCTGGACACCGCCCCCGAACATCTGGCGATCTTCACCGACACCAACCCGGTCGAAGGCCACGGGCTGGGCCGCCGCACCATGCCCCAAACCCTGCATCAATCCACCGCCATGGCGATCCACGGCATGTGGCTGGCCGCGCGGGCGCAGAACATCGGGCTGGGCATGGTGTCGATTCTGGACCCCGCGGTGATGACGCGGCTGTTCGACGTGCCGCCGGGGTGGGAGTTTTCGGCCTACCTGTGCCTTGGCCTGCCCGAGTTTACCGACGACACGCCCCTGCTGCACCGGGCGGGCTGGCAGGAAAACACGCCCACCACATGGGAAAACCGCTAGGCGCGGGACCCTGCGCATCGCGGCAAGGATCAGCGCTTGGATCGCCATTTGCCCTTCCAGTGTACCGCCACATGCCTGAGCCCTGGCTCAGGCAGCGCCCGAACCGCCCCCACGGGGTGGGCGCAACGGTTCCTTGTTGATGCATATATACAGCAATCCCCCGCGCAGACCCCACACCTGATGCAGCCTTGCCCCTAGACCTTGCCCGCCACATGGTCCATATGAAAGGGAACGGTCCCCGGAGGGTTTCATGGGCATCATCAACGGTTTCCTGCGTCTTGTCACATGGTGGAATGGCCAGACGATCGGCACACAGCTTTACACCGCCCGCAAAGGCGTCAAGGTCGGCGAAGACGAACAGGGCAACGTGTTTTACGAAACACGCGACGGCAAACGCCGCTGGGTCATCTATAATGGCGAGGTCGAGGCGACGCGTGTCAGCCCCGACTGGCACGGCTGGCTGCATTTCACCTTTGACGACCGCCCGGGCGAAACCCCGCTGAAACACAAGGCCTGGGAAAAGCCGCATCAGGAAAACCTGACCGGCACCGCCATGGCCTATGCCCCCTCCGGATCGATTCGCCGCCCGCAACCGGCCGAGCGAAGCGATTACGAAGCGTGGCAACCGGAATAACCAGAATGTCAGAGAACACGACCGAAGTATTGGTAGGCGGCGCCGTTCTGGCGGCAGCCTTGGGGTTTCTGCTTTATGCCTCTGATGTGGTCGGGGCGGGCAAAGGCAGCTCTGACAGCTATGAGCTGACCGCCAGCTTTCGCTCGGTGCAGGGTATCAGCGTCGGCACCGACGTGCGCATGGCCGGCGTCAAGGTCGGCACCATCACCGAACTGGAGCTGAACCCCACGACCTTTCGCGCCGATGCGCGGTTCACGATGAAAAACAATCTGGAACTGCCCGACGACAGCGCGATCCTGATTTCATCCGAAGGCTTGCTGGGCGGCAATTACATCGAAATCGTACCCGGCGGCTCGCCCTTCAATCTGGAACCGGGCGCCGAGATCGAAGACACTCAGGGCGCGATCAGCCTGATCACCCTTCTGTCGAAATTCGTCACCGGTTCCAGCGACGAAGGCGCGGTCGAGTGAAACTGCGGTCCCTGTTTCTGGCGATCTGTCTGGCCACCGCGCCCGCCATCGCGCAGCAATCCCCGGATGCCGAAGCCGCCCCCGGCGCGGTGCTGCGCGCGCTGGACCGGGTCGCGGGGACGCTGGTGGATATCGAAATGGAAACCGGGCGCACGGCGCGGCAGGGCCGGTTGGAAATCACCCTGCAGGAATGCCGCTATCCCACCGCCAACCCGGCCAGCGACGCCTATGCCCTGCTGATGATCCGCGACACCAAAACCGATGAGCTGGTGTTTTCCGGCTGGATGGTCGCCTCCAGCCCGGCGCTGAACGCGCTGGACCATCCGCGCTATGACGTCTGGGTGCTGCGCTGTAGCACGCCCTGAGCGGTCGCCACCCCCGGCGGCACCGTGAAATGCGCCATCCGTGACAACGCCCGATCCAACCTTTTGTGGTACTCCACCCGGCTGATTTCGATCGCGCCCAAGGACGCCAGATGCGGGGTGATGAACTGGGTGTCAAACAGGGTGAACCCGCGCGTGCGCAGGTGATCGATCAGAAACGCCAGCGCCACCTTTGAGGCATCCCGGCGCCGTGAAAACATGCTTTCGCCGAAAAACGCGGCCCCCAGTGTCACGCCGTAAACCCCACCGACCAGCTCGCCGTCCTGCCATGTTTCCAGACTGTGGGCGTAACCTGCGCGATACAGCTGCATGTACAGATCAAAGATCGTGTCGTTGATCCATGTCTCGTCCCGCGCGGCGCATCCGGTGACCACCCCGGCGAAATCGCTGTTGATCCGGACCTCGAACCGTTCTTGCCGGATGGTGCGGGCCAGCGATCGCGAGATATGGAACTGATCCAGCGGAAAGACACCGCGCCGTTCGGGGTCCACCCAGAACACCGCGTCGTCATCGCGGTTCTCGGCCATGGGAAACACGCCCGAGGCATAGGCGTTCAGCAACAGTTCTGGTGTCAGCTCCGGCTCCAACGTGCCCCCGGTCCAAAGGCCGGTGTCACGCGGCCAGATTGCTTTCCAGCCAGTGTTCCAGCCAGTGAATGTCATAATCGCCCGACTGAATGTCCGGCTCGGCCAGCAGCGCGCTGAACAGCGGCAGCGTGGTATCGACACCATCGACGATCAGCTCGCCCAGCGCACGCGACAGGCGCGACAAAGCCTCGGGGCGGTCGCGGCCATGCACGATCAGCTTGCCGATCAGACTGTCGTAATAGGGCGGGATCGAATAGCCGTCATACAGCGCGGAATCCATCCGCACGCCCAAACCGCCCGGCGCGTGAAACGCCGAAATCCGGCCCGGACAGGGCGAAAAATTCGGCAGTTTTTCGGCGTTGATCCGCACTTCGATGGAATGACCGCTGAGCTGCAATTCATCCTGGCTGAACGACATCGGCAGACCTTCGGCCACGCGAATCTGTTCGCGCACCAGATCGACGCCAAAGATGCCTTCGGTCACCGGGTGTTCGACCTGCAGACGGGTGTTCATTTCGATGAAATAGAATTCACCGTTTTCATACAGAAACTCGATGGTGCCCGCGCCGATATAGTTGATGCTGGCCACCGCGTCGGCACAGACCTTGCCGATCCGCGCGCGGGTCTCCGCGTCGATGGCCGGGCCCGGCGCCTCTTCGAAGACTTTCTGGTGGCGCCGTTGCAGCGAACAGTCGCGCTCGCCCAGATGCACCGCATTGCCCTTGCCATCGCCGAACACCTGAATTTCGATGTGGCGGGGCTTGCCCAGATATTTCTCGATGTAAACTTCGTCGTTGCCAAAGGCGGCCTTGCCCTCGGCGCGGGCGGTCTGGAACGCCTCGTCCAGATCGCCGGCTGTCTTGGCCAGCTTCATGCCGCGCCCACCGCCACCGGCGGTGGCCTTGATGATGACCGGATAGCCGATCTCGGCCGCGACGGTGCGCGCGGTTTCCAGATCGGGCACCCCGCCGTCCGAGCCGGGCACGCAAGGCACGCCCAGCGCCTTCATCGTGTCCTTGGCGGTGATCTTGTCGCCCATCATCCGGATATGTTCGGCGGTGGGGCCGATGAAGGTGATGTCGTGATCTTCGACGATCTGCACGAAATTGGCGTTTTCGGACAGGAACCCGTATCCGGGGTGGATCGCCTCGGCCCCGGTGATTTCGCAGGCCGAAATGATCGCCGGGATCGACAGATAGCTTTGGCCGCTGGGCGGCGGGCCGATGCACACGGCCTCATCCGCCATACGCACATGCATCGCATCGCTGTCGGCGGTCGAATGCACGGCCACCGATTTGATGCCCATTTCGCGGCAGGCGCGGATCACGCGCAGCGCGATTTCCCCGCGGTTGGCAATCAGGATTTTCTCGAACATCGGCGGCGCCTTATTCGATGATCATCAAGGGGGCGCCAAATTCGACCGGCGTGCCGTCCTCGATCAGGATGCGTTTGACCGTGCCCGCCTTGGGGGCCGGGATCTGGTTCATGGTTTTCATCGCTTCGATGATCAGCACGGTCTGGCCTTCGGTCACGGTCGAGCCGACGCTGACAAACGGGGTGGCGCCCGGTTCGGGCTGCAGATAGGCGGTGCCGACCATGGGCGAGGTCACGGCGCCGGGGTGCTGCGACGGGTCCGCGCCGCCAGCGGCCGGTTCCGCGGCAGCGGCTGCCACGGGGGCTGCGGCTGCGACCGCCGGGGCCGCTGCGGGGGCGGCAACCGTGGTCACCACCTGATTGGCCCGCGCAACCCGCACATCAAGGCTGTCGGCCTCGGCGTATTCACGCTTGACCTGCAGTTCGGTCAGATCATTGTCGCGCAGAAGTTCCGCCAGTGCCTGAATAAAGGCCACATCCGCGTCGTGGGAATGTTTTGTCATGCCGTCCTCGATTGGTCTTGCGCCTGTCTGATGCAGGCCTCCGCCTTGTGATTGCGCCGCTTATACGCCAGCGGCCAGTCAGTGAAAAGCATCAGATCGCCTTTTCTGTCGCCCGCAACCGTCATTTCCCTGCCAATGCGCGATGAATTTACAGGCGATCCCGCGATTTCGTGGCATAATTCCGGGCGATCGGCGCACAATCGGGCCGCGTCAAAAATTTACCATTTGATAAAATTTTAAACCCGTGGCAGGCTGATTTCAAAGAATAAACGATAGGGAGAACGCACGTGGCAAACAGTCATCTGACCCCCGGCGTGGTGGCGGGCCGTTTAAAGCCCCGGGACTACCACGACAATTTTTCCGACAAGGAACCGCCACTGGATGCGCATGAGGCCGCCGTGGCCGCCGACCGCTGTTATTTCTGCCATGACGCGCCCTGTATGACCGCCTGCCCCACCAGCATCGATATCCCGCTGTTCATCCGGCAGATCCAGACCGGCACGCCTCAGGCTGCGGCCCACACCATTTTCGATCAGAATATTCTGGGCGGCATGTGTGCCCGCGTCTGCCCCACCGAACAATTGTGCGAAGAGGCCTGCGTGCGCGAAATCGCCGAAGGCAAACCGGTCGAGATTGGCCGCCTTCAACGCTTCGCCACCGATACGGTGATGGCCGCAGGCATCCACCCCTATACCCGCGCGGCCCCCACCGGCAAATCCGTGGCCGTGGTCGGGGCCGGTCCTGCCGGTCTGGCCTGCGCGCACCGGCTGGCGATGTACGGCCATGACGTGACGCTGTTCGACGCCAATGAAAAACCCGGCGGGCTGAACGAATACGGGATCGCCACCTATAAAACCGCCGGTGATTTCGCCCAGCAAGAGGTCGACTGGCTGATGTCGATTGGCGGTATCACCCTGAAAACCGGCACCGCGATTGGCCGCGAACTGTCGCTGCAGGCGTTGCGCGCCGATCATGACGCGGTGTTTCTGGCCGTTGGTCTGGCGGGCGTGAACGCCCTGCGCACCGAAGGCGAAGACATCAGCCATGTGCAGGATGCGGTCGATTTCATCTCGGGGCTGCGGCAGGCCGGTGAATTTTCCGCCGTGCCCGTGGGCCGCGACGTGGTGGTGATCGGTGGCGGCATGACCGCCGTGGATGCCGCCGTGCAATCCAAACTGCTGGGCGCCGAACACGTCACCATGGTCTATCGCCGCGGCCGCGACAGGATGAGCGCGTCCGAACATGAACAGGATCACGCCGCCTCCAAGGGTGTGCGCATCATCACCGAGGCCGCCCCCGTGCGGATCATCGGCGATGGCGCGGTAACGGCGGTGGAATTCGCCTATACCCATGAAACCGACGACGGGTTGTCGCTTAGCGATGAAACCTTCCGGCTGAAGGCCGATCAGGTGTTCAAAGCCATCGGCCAGACGCTGGACGGGCTGCCCGACGGGCTGACGCTGTCGGGCCGCAAGATCGCCGTGACCGGCGCGGGGCGCACCAATCTGGACGGCGTCTGGGCGGGCGGCGACTGCGCCGCAGGCGGCGATGACCTGACCGTCACCGCCGTCGCCGAAGGCCGCGACGCCGCCGAAGACATTCACAGCCAGTTGATGGCTTAGAAAGGGACACGCAAATGGCTGATCTTTCATCAAATTTCGTAGGTATCAAATCCCCCAACCCGTTCTGGCTGGCCAGCGCGCCGCCGACGGACAAGGAATACAACGTCCGCCGCGCCTTTGACGCAGGCTGGGGCGGCGTGGTCTGGAAAACCCTTGGCGAAGACCCGCATGTGGTCAACGTCAACGGCCCCCGTTACGGCGCGATCTGGGGGGCGGACCGGCGCCTGCTGGGCCTGAACAATATCGAACTGATCACCGACCGCCCGCTTGAGGTGAACCTGCGCGAAATCAAGGCGGTCAAACGCGACTACCCCGACCGCGCCATGATCGTATCGCTGATGGTCCCCTGCGAGGAACAGGCCTGGAAACGCATCCTGCCGCTGGTCGAGGAAACCGGCGCCGACGGGATCGAGCTGAACTTCGGCTGCCCGCATGGCATGTCCGAACGCGGCATGGGCGCGGCCGTGGGTCAGGTGCCCGAATATATCGAAATGGTCGCCCGCTGGTGCAAGGCCAACACCCGGATGCCGGTGATCGTGAAACTGACCCCCAACATCACCGACGTGCGCTATCCCGCGCGCGCGGCCAAGGCGGGCGGCGCCGATGCGGTCAGCCTGATCAACACCATCAGCTCGATCACCTCGGTCAATCTGGACAGCATGTCGCCCGAGCCCTCGATCGACGGCAAAGGCAGCCATGGTGGCTATTGCGGTCCGGCGGTGAAACCGATCGCGCTGAACATGGTCGCCGAAATCGCCCGCGACCCCGAAACCGCAGGCCTGCCGATCAGCGGCATCGGCGGCGTGACCACATGGCGCGACGCGGCCGAGTTTCTGGCCCTTGGCGCGGGCAACGTGCAGGTCTGCACCGCCGTCATGACCTATGGCTTCAAGATCGTGGAAGAGATGAAATCGGGCCTTTCGCAGTGGATGGACGAAAAAGGGTATTCATCGGTGGCCGAGGTCACAGGCCGCGCCGTGCCCAATGTCACCGACTGGCAGTATCTGAACCTGAACTACGTCGCCAAAGCCGAGATCAACCAGGACGACTGCATCCAGTGCGGCCGCTGCTATGCCGCCTGCGAAGACACCAGCCACCAGGCCATCGCCATGTCCGAAGACCGCGTGTTTTCGGTGATCGACGAAGAATGCGTGGCCTGCAACCTGTGCGTCAACGTCTGTCCGGTCGAAGGCTGCATCACAATGGTCCCCATGGCCACCGGCCAGACCGATCCGCGCACCGGCAAGGTGGTCAGCGACACCTACGCCAACTGGACCACCCACCCCAACAACCCCGCGGCCACCGCCGCCGAATAACCATGCTCCCCCGCTTTATGCGGGGGATTGGCACGGCCTTATTGTATCCAAATTTTATCATGGATAAAATATATCTACGAATCAGGAGGCACCCCATGAAACTCGGCGATGGCGTCGAAGCCGCAATTCACTGCACCGCGATGCTGGCCGGTCTGCAAGGTTCCGCCGTCCTGCCCGCCGCCGCGCTGGCCCATCACCACGGGGTATCGGCCAGCTATCTGGTCAAACACCTGAAAACGCTGGTCGCGGCGGGGATATTGCACTCGCACCCCGGCCCGGCGGGCGGTTACCGTCTGGGGCGCCCCGCCGATCAGATCACCCTGCTGGATATCGTTCTGGCGGTCGAAGGCCCCGAACCCGCCTTTCGCTGCACCGAGATTCGCCGCCGTGGCGACAACCCGCCCGACGCCACCGCCTTTGCCAAACCCTGCGGCATCAACGCCGCCATGCTGCGGGCCGAACGCGCCTATCGCGCCGCGCTGTCCGAGGTCCGCCTCAGCGACCTGATCGACAGCCACATGACCGGCGACGACCCCCGTACAATCGCGCGGAACTGCGCCTTTATCGATCTGAATCAACGCCTTAAATCCTGACCCACCAGCCGGAGAACCCTCATGTCCCCCCGCCTTGATTACTGGAAAACCGCCCCCCAGATCGCCAGCGCCGTGCTGGCCCTGAACACCGCCGTCGAAAACAGCGGGCTGGACCGCGGCCTGCTGCACCTGATCAAACTGCGCGCCTCGCAGATCAACGGCTGCGCCTTCTGCATCGACATGCACACCCGCGAAGCCCGCGCCGACGGCGACAGCGAACAGCGGCTGTATCTGGTTTCGGCATGGCAGGATTCGCCGTTGTTTTCCGAACGGGAAAAAGCCGCCCTTGCCTGGACCGAAAGCCTGACCCGCATCGCCGACAGCGCCCCCGGTGATGCGCTTTACGACCGCGTCAGCGCCGTTTTCGACCCGCAGGAAGTGGTGAACCTGACCGTCGCCATCGGAGTCATCAATGTCTGGAACCGGCTTGCGATCAGCTTTCGCACGCCCCACCCCATGCCGGACGCGCAGGCCGCCTAATCCGCCAGCGCCAACAGGCCCGACACATCCAGATGCGCCTCCATATGGTCGGCCAGCGCCTCCAGCGTCTGGTCGACCTCGGCACCATATGACAGGCCCGACGCCTGCGCCCCCAGCCCGGCCAGAAACGCGGCGCGAAACCCGTCATCCGCGAACATCCCGTGCAGATAGCTGCCCGTCACCCGCCCGTCGGCGGATCGCGCGCCCTCGGCCACGCCGTCCACATGGGCAAAGGGGCGGGCGCGATCCGGCCCGTCGCTGCGCCCGATGTGAATCTCGTACCCCTGCATCGCGGCCCCGCTGGCGGCATGCACCGCCTGCACCCGCGTCAGCCGCTTGTCGGGGATCATTTCGGTGCGGATGTCCAGCATCCCCAGCCCGGGGTCCGCGCCCGCCGCGCCCTCGATCCCTTGGGGGTCGTCGATCACCTGCCCCAGCATCTGATAGCCGCCGCAAATGCCCAGCACATGCCCACCCCGCCGCCGGTGCGCGGCCAGATCGATATCCCAGCCCTGCGCCCGCAGAAACGCCAGATCGCCACGCGTCGATTTGCTGCCCGGGATGATCACCAGATCGGTGTCGCCCGGAATCGGCTGGCCCGCGCGCAGCATCGTCAGCCGCACGCCGGGTTCCTGCGCCAGCGGGTCCAGATCGTCGAAATTGGCGATCCGCGACAGCACCAGACAGACCACATTCAGCCCCGCCCCCTGCGACGCTCCGGCCAGATCCAGCGCATCCTCGGCCGGCAGCTTATGCGCCTCGGCGAAATAGGGCAGCACGCCAAAGCCGCGCCACCCGGTGCGCGCCCCGATCAAGGCATAGCCATCATCGAACAGCGTAGGATCACCGCGAAACTTGTTGATCAGAAAGCCCTTTATCTGCGCGGCGTCGCCCGGCTCCAACACCGCCTGCGTGCCCACCATCTGGGCAATCACCCCGCCCCGGTCGATATCTCCCGCCAGGATCACCGGTACATCCGCCGCCCGCGCAAACCCCATATTGGCAATATCGCCCGCGCGCAGATTGACCTCGGCCGGGCTGCCCGCGCCTTCGACGATCACCAGATCGTTCTGCGATTTCAACCGGCTGAAACTGTCCAGAACCGCCTGCATCAGCTGCGGTTTCAGCGCCGCATAATCGCGCGCCCTGATGGTGGTCAGGCGCTTGCCCTGCACGATGACCTGCGACCCGGTATCGGTTTCCGGTTTCAGCAAGACGGGGTTCATGTCGACAACCGGATCGCCCCCGCAGGCCAGCGCCTGCAAGGCCTGCGCACGCCCGATCTCGCCGCCATCGGCGGTCACGGCGGCGTTGTTCGACATGTTCTGCGGCTTGAACGGCGCCACCGCCAACCCCCGCCGCCGCGCGGCCCGGCACAGCCCCGCCACCAACAGCGACTTGCCCACGTTCGAGCCTGCCCCCTGGATCATAAGCGCTTTGGTCATGCGTTTCCCTGATAGGGCAGGAACGCCTCAACCGCGGCGGTGGCAATGACCAGCACATTGCCGCTGTCCGGATTGGTCACGTTCAACCCGCCGTGGGTGGCGATCACCGTGGCCCGCCCGCGCGGCAGGGTTTCGGCCAAAGCCGCGCAATCCACCCTGTCCGGTTCCTGCACGCCGATCGTCACCTGCACCCGCATCCGGTCATGCAGGATGCCCATGGTGTCGAACATCGGAATGCTGGAATGCCGGATCGCATCCTCGATCGCGCGGGCGGCGGCCTTGGTGTAATCCTGCCCGTATTGATCGTTGCCCATGCCCATTTCGATGATGAACCGCTGATCGCTCATGCGCCCGCCCCCATCTCGAAAGAAACCGAAATCGCGGCATTGGCAATCACCGTGGGCTTACCGCCATCGCCCCGCGGCACATCAAGCCCGCCTTTGACAACCGCCACACTGATCTGGCCATACGGAAACGCCGCCCTGACGGCGGCGGGGTCCACCCGCTCCGGCTCGGCCACGCCGATCTCCACATCGATCAACATCTCGGATTTGTCCCGGCCAAACAGCTCCGCCAGATTGATCGAGTTATGCCACAACGCATCCTCCACCGCCCGCACGGCGGCCTGGGTGTAGTCCTGACGGCGCAGGGATGACCCCATGCCGAACTCGGTAAGCAGACGCTTTTTCACAGCCTTCAACCTCGTGTTACGGGTGCTCAGCCCCATCAAAGTACAGACGCCTCCGGCGGAGGTATTTGGACCAAGATGAAAGCAAGGGTTTATTAACCTTAACCAGCAAAGATGCACAGGCGGTACAGGGAGAGGTCCCGATGACCGCCCACGGTGAAAGCGCCGCGTCTCCCCCGATCCTTCGGCCCGAGGCGCGGCGCCGACTTTGTGGCTGATGCGTCATGCTTTTCATCTTGGCATAAATACCTCGGGGGGCCGCCGCAGGCGGCGGGGGCAGCGCCCCCTGCGACCCTTAGAATTCCACACCCTTCTGTCCTTTGATCCCCGACCGGAACGGGTGTTTCACCAATGTCATCTCGGTCACCAGATCGGCCACCTCGATCAATTCTTCCTTGGCGTTGCGGCCGGTCAGCACGACATGGGTCATGGGCGGTTTTTCCTCGGTCAGGAATTTCACCACCTCGGCCACGTCCAGATAATCATAGCGCAGCGCGATGTTGATCTCGTCCAGCAGCACCATCCGGATCGCCGGATCGCGGATCAGCTCCTTGGCCTTTTCCCAGCCCTTTTGCGCCGCCGCGATATCGCGGGCCTTGTCCTGGGTTTCCCAGGTGAAGCCTTCGCCCATCGCGTAGAACTGGCACAAATCGGCAAAGTTGCCTTCGATCAGCCGCCGCTCGCCGGTGTCCCAGGCGCCTTTGATGAATTGCACCACCGCGCAGGGCATTTCATGCGCGATACAGCGCAGAATCATCCCGAAGCCCGAGGATGATTTTCCCTTGCCCGGCCCGGTATGCACGATGATCAGCCCTTTTTCGCCCTCTTTCGTGGCCATGATCTTGTCGCGCGCGGCCTTTTTCTTGGCCATCTTCATCGCGTGGCGGGCATCGTCGTTCTGAACCGGGTCGCTCATGGGGCATCCTTTGCTTGACAAGGGGGCGGGTTCTGCCTCAGGTGAGGCCTTGCTGGTTCCTGTCTATGACAGGCGAAGAGGGAATGCGACAGGCTTTGCGACCGTTCACGGTTCAGGGCCGAAGCGCAGCCGCCCCCGCGACCGTGACCGGAGAAGGCCGCCAGACGCCACTGACCGATGGTCGGGAAGGCAGGCACGCCGCCGGGGCCCGCGCCCCGATATCCGCAAGCCGGGAGACCTGCCAGCAGATGAGTAACGCAACGGGCGAACGGGGTGTTTCGCGTCCGGCATCTGGGCCATCCGGCCCTTGCTGGCCTCCCCTGTCGCCAAACCGATAAAGGCTGCCGATGGCTGGAACTGTCATAACCGTTTGCACCACCTGCCGCGCAGGGATGCCCACAGATGCCGAAGGCCCCCGTCCCGGCGCCCAATTGTTCGAGGCGCTGCAGGAACAGCTGCCCGACGGTGTCACCATCCGCCCGGTCGAATGCCTGTCGGCCTGTTCCAACGGCTGTTCCGTGGTGCTGTCGGGCGGGGCCGGTAAATGGACCTATGTCTATGGCAACCTGACGCTGGACCACGTACCGCAGATCACCGCCGGTGCCGCCGCCTATGACGCCACCGCCGACGGGCTGGTGCCCTGGCGCGAGCGCCCCGAAGTCTTTCGCAAACAATCCCTCGCCCGCATCCCCCCGCAGGAGTAACCATGTCTGATCTTTCCAAAATTCCCGTCACCGTCGTCACCGGCTTTCTGGGCTCGGGCAAGACCACGCTGATCCGCCACCTGATGCAGAACCCGCAGGGCAAGCGGCTGGCCGTTCTGGTCAATGAATTCGGCACCATGGGCGTCGACGGCGAGATTCTGAAGACCTGCGCCGATGAAAACTGCCCGGCCGAAAACATCGTCGAACTGGCCAACGGCTGTATCTGCTGCACCGTCGCCGATGATTTCATCCCGACGATCGAGGCGCTGATGGCCATGCCGCAGGCGCCCGAACACATCCTGATCGAAACCTCGGGTCTGGCCCTGCCCAAGCCGCTGCTGAAAGCCTTCGACTGGCCCGCGATCCGGTCGCGGATCACCGTCGATGGCGTCATCGCCCTGGCCGATGCCGAAGCCGTGGCCAAGGGCCAGTTCGCCCCCGATGTCGATGCGGTGCAGGCCCAGCGCGAAGCCGACGACAGCCTGGATCACGACACGCCCCTGTCCGAGGTGTTCGAGGATCAGATCGCCTGCGCCGACATCATCCTGCTGACCAAGGCCGATCTGGTCGATGCCGCCACGATGGAACAGGCCCGCGCCGTGATCGACGCCGAAACCCCGCGTAAACTGCCGATGCTGCCCGTCACCGACGGCCAGATCGACCCGCGCCTGATTCTGGGGCTGGGGGCCGCGGCCGAAGACGATCTTGACGCCCGCCCCAGCCACCACGATGGCCATGACGATCACGAACACGATGATTTCGACACCATCGTCGTCGAGATGGGAGAGATCGCAGACCCCGAGGCGCTGCAGGCCGCGATCATCCGTCTGGCGCGTGAAAAGAACGTGCTGCGGGTCAAGGGCTATGTCGCCGTGGCGGGCAAACCGATGCGGATGCTGGTGCAGGCCGTGGGCGAACGGCTGCGCGCGCAGTATGATCAGCCCTGGGGCGACCGTGCCCGCAAGACCGAATTGGTCGTAATTGCGGAACATGACGACGTAGACGCCGCAGCGATCCGCGCCATTCTGGGGGCATAAACCGGCACCATGCATGTCATCTTTCGTGAAAGCCACGGGCTGGAAGAGTCCGAAACACCGTTCGATCTGGGGCAGGACCCGGCCGAACTGGTGGTGCTGTCGTTTTCCGACAGCGACCTTGGCGCTTTCACGGCCGGGTGGCATCGGGGGCGCGATGATCTGCCGACCTGCCGGCTGGCCAATATCGTTGCGCTGAAACATCCGGTATCGGTCGACACCTATGTGGATCAGACCCTGCAGCACGCCCGCGGCATTCTGGTGCGGCTGATCGGCGGCGAAAGCTATTGGCCTTACGGGCTGGCGCAGGTGCAGGATCTGGCCCGGCGCAACGGCATCGCGCTGGCCGTGCTGCCCGCCGACGGGCGGCCGGACCCGGCGCTGGACGAATTGTCCACCCTGCCCGTCAGCACCCTGCGCCGCCTTCAGGCGCTGTGCGATACCGGCGGGGCGGTGGCGGCCCATGCGGCGCTGGCGCAACTGGCGCTGGCCGCGGGGCTGTATGTCAAACCGGTGATGGGCACCAAGACCGTGCCGGATTTCGGGTTCTACACCCCGGACGCCGGGGTGTGCGACGCGCCCGATGGGGACGGCCCGCTGGCGCTGGTCACCTTTTACCGGTCCTATCTGACCTCTGCCGATACCGGCCCCGTCGATGCGCTGATCACCGCGCTGCGGGATCGCGGGTTCAATGCGGTTGGTGCCTTTGCGCCGTCGCTGAAACAACCGGCCGCCGCCGATTGGCTGCGCACTCAGATCGCCCGGCTGTCGCCTGCGGCCATCGTCAACGCCACCGCCTTTTCGGCGCAGGGGGCCGACGGCGCGCCCTCGCCTCTGGATGCGGGCAGTTGCCCGGTGTTTCAGGTGGCCCTGTCCACCGCCCGGCGCAAGGAATGGGACGGCGCGGCGCGCGGTCTGTCGCCCGCCGATCTGGCCATGCATGTGGTTCTGCCCGAGGTCGACGGCCGCATTTTCACCGGCGTTGCCAGCTTCAAACAGCCCGACAGGAAAGACCCCGACCTGCAGTTTTCGCGCTTTGCCCACCGCGCCGCCGCCGACCGCATCGCCGTGGTCGCCGACAAGGTCGCGGCATGGCACGCGCTGTCGGTGACGCCCGTGGCGGATCGCAAACTGGCGCTGATCCTGTCGACCTATCCGGGCAAGGCGCATCAGCTGGCCCATGCGGTGGGCCTGGATGCGCTGGCCTCGACTGAAGGGGTTCTGGCGCAACTGGCAGGCGCCGGGTACGACACCGCCGCCGGGTCCGATCTGGGCCGCGATCTGATGACCGAAACGCTGTCCTGGCCCTTGCAAGACTTTAAAGATTCCATGCAAGCACTCCCCAAAGACTTGCAAGAAAACCTGCAAGATGCCTGGGGCCGCCCCGAAGACGACCCCGCCGTCGTGGAGGGCGAGATTCGGTTCAAGGCCCTGCGCCGCGGCAAACAGCTGATCGCGCTGCAACCCGAACGGGGCGAAGTTGCGGTCCGCGACGACGATTATCACGACCTGTCGCGCACGCCCCGATACGGCTATGTCGCCTTCTATCTGTGGCTGCGGGCGCAGGGGATTTGCGCGCTGGTGCATATCGGCGCGCATGGCACGCTGGAATGGCTGCCCGGAAAATCTGTCGCCTTGTCAGACACTTGCTGGCCCGAGGTGCTGACCGGGGCAATGCCGGTGATCTATCCGTTCATCGTCAATGACCCCGGCGAGGCCGCACAGGCCAAACGCCGCATCGGCGCGGTAACGCTGGGCCACCTGCCGCCGCCGCTGGCGCAAACCACCCTGCCCGAAGGCATGGGGCGGCTGGAACATCTGCTGGACGAATATTCCACCGCCGACGGCCTTGACCCGGCCCGCCGCGACCGCCTGATCACCGACATCCGCGCCGAAGCCAAAGGCACCGGGGTCGAGGCCGACCTTGGCCTGTCCGACGATGCCTGCCCGGCCGAGGCGATCACCCGGATCGACAAATTTGTCTGTGATATCAAAGAGTCGCAATATGGCGACGGGCTGCACATCTTTGGCACGGGCGACTGTGGCCGCGATGAAATCACCGGCCTTCTGGGCGCGCTGGATGGCCGCCGCGTGGCCGCCGGCCCGTCGGGATCGCCGTTTCGCGGGCGTCACGATGTGCTGCCCACCGGGCGCAACCTGTTCACCACCGACCCGCGCGCGGTGCCCTCGCGTTCGGCCCATGTGCAGGGCGTGAAACTGGCCGAGGAACTGCTGCGCCGCCACCTGCAGGATCACGGCGACTGGCCCAGGGGGCTGGTGATCGATCTGTGGGGCTCGGCCACCATGCGCACGGCGGGCGAAGAATTCGCCATGGCCCTGCATCTGGCCGGGCTGGAGCCGCGCTGGGACGATGGATCGGAACGCGTGTCGGGGTTCCAGGTGATCCCGCTGCCCCTGCTACGCCGCCCGCGTATCGACGTGACCCTGCGCGTGTCGGGCCTGTTCCGCGACGTGTTCCCGGGGCTGGCACAGATGTTCGAATCCGCCGCCGCCGCACTGGCCGAGCGCGAAGAGGCCGTCGAAGATAACCCTTATAAATCAAACACTCCGCGTGTGTTCGGCCCCCAACCCGGCCTGTACGGTCTGGCCATGGCCGATCATCTTGAGGATTATTCGACCGAGGCCCGCACCGCAGCGGGCGAGGCGTGGCTGGCAGCCTCCGACTGGACCATAGACGCGCAGGGGCAATCGCATCACAACCGCGCAGCACTAGAGGCGAAGGTCACGCAGGCCGACAGTTTCGTGCATGTTCAGGACCTGCCGGAAACCGATATCCTGCTAGCCTCGGACTATGCCGCGCATGAGGCGGGGTTTGCGGCGGCGGTGGCCAAACTGGGAGGCAAGGCGCCTGCGCTGTACCACATGGACGCCACCCGCCCCGACGCCCCGCAGGCCCGCGCCCTGCCCGAGGAAATCGCCCGCGTCACCCGCGCCCGTGCGGCCAATCCCGACTGGGCCAACGGCATGATGCGCCACGGGTTCCGCGGCGCCGCCGAAATCGCCGCCACGCTGGATCACATGGCCGCCTTCGCCCATCTGGCGCAGGTCGTGCCCGCGCATCTGTTTGACCTGTACCACGACGCCACTTTGGGCCGCGACGATCTGGTGGCCTTCATGCAGCGTGAAAATCCGCAGGCCTTGCAGGCGATGCGCGACAGGTTCCGCGCGCTGGCCGAAGCCGGGTTGTGGATCACGCGCCGCAACTCGATCGCTGCCACGTTGGAGCCGTCATGAGCACCCCGGAGATCAAAGGCTGGTGCCCCGGCGCGCTGCGTCCGATGATGTCGGGCGACGGGCTGGTGGTGCGCATCCGGCCCCGGCTGGCGCAGCTGAGCCAGACGCAAGCCGCTGGTATTGCCGACCTGTCAAAGCAATACGGCAACGGGCTGATCGACCTGTCAGCGCGGGCCAACGTGCAACTGCGCGGCGTGCGCAACGACACCCACGCGCCGCTGATCAACGGCCTGCGCGATCTGGGGCTGGTCGATGGCGATGCCACGCTTGAGGCGCGGCGCAACATCACCGTCACACCCTTCTGGACGCCCGGCGACGACAGCCAACAGATCGCCACGGCGCTGGAGACCGCGCTTGCCGCCCCCGACGCCCCCGCCCTGCCCGGTAAATTCGGCTTTGCGGTGGATTGCGGGGACGCGCCGGTGTTGCAGGGCACCTCGGCCGATATCCGGATCGAACGGGGGCGCGATGGGCTGATCTGCCGGGCCGATGGTATGGAAACCGGCAAACAGGTCAGCGCCGCCAACGCGCCGCAGGCCGCCATTGCGCTGGCCCGCTGGTTCATCGAAACCGGCGGCGCGCCCGACGGGCGGGGACGGATGGCGCGGCATCTGGAACAGGGGGCAGCATTGCCCGACGGCTATGCGCAAGCCTCTGCCAGAATTGAGAATTTCGACGCCGCCCCGACCTATACCCCGCAGGGGCAACTGGTGGGGTTTGAGTTCGGGCAGATGGGCGCAGGCACGCTTGCATCCCTCGCCGAGGCCGGGGACCTGCGGATCACACCGTGGCGAATGGTGCTGATCGAAGGCGGCCTTGCGCCCGAACGAACCGAGCTGATCACCCAGCCCGACGACCCGCGCCTGCGCGTGACCGCCTGCACCGGCGCGCCGGGGTGTCCGCAAGCCAAGGGTCCCACCCGCGCCATCGCCCGCGCCCTGGCCCGCCGGATCGCGCCGGACCAGCACCTGCATGTTTCCGGCTGCGCCAAGGGCTGCGCCCATCCCGGCCCCACCGACCTGACGCTGGTGGCCACGGGCCCCGGCCGATATGACCTGATCCGCAATGGCCGCGCCGCCGATACCCCGGCGCTGACCGGTCTGACCGAAGACACAATGACAAAGGCCCTGAATGCCCCACAGCTATGAAACCGACGGCGCCGCGATCTATGCCGAAAGCTTTGCCACCATCCGCGCCGAGGCCGATCTGGCCCGTTTCGATGCCGACGAGGAAGGCGTCGTGGTGCGCATGATCCATGCCGCCGGTCTGGTCGGGCTGGAACGCGATGTGCGGTTTTCCCCCGGCATGGCCACCATCGCCCGCGCGGCACTGCAGGCTGGCGCGCCGATCCTGTGCGACGCCTATATGGTCTCTGAAGGGATCACCCGCCCGCGCCTGCCCGCCGACAACCGGGTGATCTGCACCCTGCGCGATCCGAAAGTGCCGCAGATGGCACGCGATATGGGCAACACCCGGTCGGCGGCGGCGGTGGAGCTGTGGCGTCCCGATCTGGACGGCGCGATCGTGGCCATCGGCAACGCGCCCACTGCGTTGTTTCGCCTGCTGAACATGCTTGAGGACCCCAGTTGCCCCCGGCCCGCCGCAATCATCGGGTGCCCCGTCGGCTTTGTCGGCGCGCGCGAATCCAAGGACGCGCTGATGGCCGATCTGCCGGTGCCGTCGATGATCGTTCAGGGGCGTCTGGGCGGGTCCGCCATCACCGTGGCCGCGGTCAACGCGCTGGCCAGCCGGAAGGAATAGGATATGGGCAAGGTAATCTGCATCGGCCTTGGCCCCGGCGACCCCGATCTGATGAGCGTGCGCGCCGACCGCCTGCTGCGCGGGGCGGCGCATGTGGCCTATTTCCGCAAGGCGGGCCGCCCCGGCAAGGCCCGGCAGACCGTCGAGGGATTGTTGGCCGAAGGCGTCACCGAATACCCGATGGAATACCCGGTCACGACTGAAATTCATTTCAGCGACCCTGAATACAACCGCATCCTGTCGGCCTTTTATGACGATTGGACCGACCGTCTGGCCAAGGTCGCGCAGACCGGCGATGTGATCGTTCTGTGCGAAGGCGATCCGTTCTTCTATGGCTCGTTCATGCATCTGCATTCCCGCCTGCAGGGCCGCTGC
Organism: uncultured Paracoccaceae bacterium; assembly: GCA_947500775.1. Classification (GTDB taxonomy): domain Bacteria; phylum Pseudomonadota; class Alphaproteobacteria; order Rhodobacterales; family Rhodobacteraceae; genus CANMTD01. Next base: position 840,903 of record CANMTD010000001.1, on the reverse strand, counting down.
AAGGTCGAGGTGGTACCCGGTATCACCGGCATGTCAGGCTGCTGGACGGCGACGGATATGCCGATCACATGGGGCGACGATGTGATGACCGTGCTGATGGCCACCCTGCCCGAGGATGAACTGGCCACACGCGCCGCCGACACCAACGCGCTGGTGGTCATGAAAATCGGGCGCAACCTGCCCAAGCTGCGCCGCGCATTGGACGCCGCCGGGCGGCTGGAGGACGCCTGGATCGTGGAACAGGGCACCATGCCCGGCCAGACCGTGCAGAAACTGACCGATATGGGCGACGAGGTGCCCTATTTCGCCATCGTGCTGGTCCACGGACAGGGGCGGCGGCCATGAGCGGCTGGGTTGTCGTGGCGGGCCTTGGCCCCGGGGATGAGGCGCTGATCACGGATGAGGTGCGCGCAGCACTGGCCGGGGCGACCGATGTGGTCGGCTATATCCCTTACGTCAAACGGGTGGCCCCGCGCGACGGGCTGACCCTGCACGCCAGCGACAACCGCGTTGAACTGGACCGCGCACGCCACGCGCTGGAAATGGCCGCCGCCGGGCGCCGCGTGGTGGTGGTATCCTCGGGCGATCCCGGCGTCTTCGCCATGGCCTCGGCCCTGTTTGAGGCGCTGGAGGCCGGACCGCGGGAATGGCTGAGCCTTGATATCCGCATCCTGCCCGGCATCACCGCCATGCTGGCCGCCGCCGCGCGTATCGGCGCGCCGCTGGGGCATGATTTCGCCGCCATCAACCTGTCCGATAACCTGAAACCCTGGGATCTGATCGAACACCGGCTGCGGCTGGCCGCACAGGCCGGGTTTGCCATGGCATTCTACAACCCCCGCAGCAAAAGCCGCCCGCATCAGTTTGCCCGCGCGCTGGAGGTTTTGCGCACCGAGGCGGGGGGCGATACGCTGATCACCTTCGCCAGATCGGTGACCAAACCTGACGAGGAAATCACCACCGTCACCCTGAACGAGGCGACGCCCGAAATGGCCGATATGCGCACTCTTGTGATTGTCGGAAACCGCGACACCCGCGCCGTGGGGCGCTGGATCTACACCCCAAGGTCGGCATCGTGACCCAGCCATGCCATCACCTGATCCACGGTGCCGAACGTGGCGCGCACGGGCACGGCGGGCCGGTCGATCATGATCACCGGCAGGCCCAGATCGCGCGCCGCGTCCAGCTTGGCCCGCGCACCGCTGCCGCCGCCGTTCTTGGCCACGATCAATTGCGTGCCGTGATCCAGCATCAGGGCGCGGTCCGCATCTGCGCTGAACGGTCCCTTGGCCACCACCACATCGGCCTGCGGCAAGGGCAAAGCACCCTTGGGGGTATCGACCACGCGCAGCAGGTAATGGTGCTGGGGCCGGGCGGCGAAAAGATCAAGGTTCAGCCGGCCGATGGCCAGAAAGATGCGCGTGGGGGCATCGGGCAGCGCGTTCAGCGCCCCCGCCATATCGGGCACAGAGCGCCAGTCATCACCGGGGCCCGCCTGCCACGCGGGACGTTCCAGCGCGGCCAGCGCCACGCCGGTTTGCGTGCAGGCGGCAACGGCATGCGCGCTCATCTGTGCGGCGAAGGGATGGGTGGCGTCGATCACATGGGTGATCCGCTCGGCGCTCAGATACCCGGCCAGCCCGTCGATGCCGCCAAAGCCGCCCATCCGCGTCGGCAAGGGCTGGGCCATCGGGTTGTCGGTGTGCCCGGCATAGGAAAACACCGCATCCGCCCCGGCATCGGCCAATGCCTGCGCCATGCGCCGCGCCTCGGTCGTGCCGCCGAGCAAAAGGATACGTGTCATGGCTGAACCCTGGGTGACCATCATCGGATTGGGCGAAGATGGCCCGGATGGGCTGACCGCCGCAAGCCGCAAAGCGCTGAACGAGGCGCAGATCGTCTTTGGCGGGCCGCGGCATCTGGATCTGGTGGGCGCGGGCGACCGGGGCCAGCCTTGGCCGGTACCGTTTTCGGTGGAGCCGGTTCTGGCCGTCAAGGGCCAGCGTGTGGTGGTTCTGGCCTCGGGCGATCCGTTCTGGTTCGGCGCGGGCAGCAGCCTGACCCGGCATCTGCAACCGGGCGAATGGGTGGCGCATCCGGCCCCGTCCTGTTTCGCGCTGGCCGCAGCCCGGCTGGGCTGGCGGCTGGAGGAGAGCTTGTGTTTCGGCCTGCATGCCGCGCCCTTTGAACGGCTGGTGCCGGTGCTGGCCCCCGGTCAGCGGATCATCGCCACGCTGCGCGATGGCGCGGCGCCTGCGCAACTGGCGGCGTGGCTGACGGATCAGGGGTTCGGGGCGTCAACCTTGCATGTTCTTGAGGCTTTGGGCGGCCCGCGCGAACGGGTGCGGCAGGGTCGGGCCGATGACTTCGATCTGACCGGGGTGCAGCACCCGGTGGCGGTTGCGATTGATCCGGCGGGGGCGGCGGGCCTGCCGCGCGCCAGCGGTCTGGCGGACGATCTGTTTGCCCATGACGGGCAGATCACCAAACGCCCCATACGCGCGCTGACGCTGTCGGCGCTGGCCCCGCGCCCGGGACAGATGCTGTGGGATTTGGGCGCTGGCTCGGGGTCGATCTCGGTCGAATGGTGTCTGGCCGCACCCGGGGCGCGGGCCATCGCGGTGGAACGGCGCGACGACCGGGCCCGGAACATCCACACCAATATCGCGCGGTTCGGGCTGGACAACCGGATGGATGTCGTGACCGCGCCCTCGCTGCAGGCGCTGGCCGACCTGCCCGCCCCCGACGCCGTCTTCATCGGCGGCGGCGCGGATCAAGCACTGTTGACGGCGCTGTGGGACCGCCTGCCCGCAGGCACGCAAATCGTGATCAACGCCGTGACGCTGGACACCGAAACCCTGCTGGCCCAGTGGCACGGCGACAAAGGCGGACAGTTGCTGCGCGTGGAACTGGCCGAGGCGCAGCCGCTGGGCACGTTGCGCGGCTGGGCCCCCGCCCGCCCCGTGGTACAATGGAGCGTGACCCGATGAGGATTGCCGGATTGGGATGCCGCGCCACCGTAACCAAGGCCGCCCTGCACGACGCGCTGACCCGCGCGGGTGGCGAGGCGCAGGCGCTGGCCACCACCCCGGCGCGCGCCGCCCTGCCCGCGCTGCGCGATTTCGCCGCCGATCTGGGGCTGGAGCTGATCGAGATACCCGAAGACATGTTGCGCGGTCAGGTGACCCTGACCCGCTCTGACAGGATAGAGGCGCGCTTTGGCACCGGATCGGTGGCCGAGGCCGCCGCTTTGGCCGCCGCAGGCCCCGGTGCCCGGCTGATCGGGCCGCGCGCCGTTTCCGCCGATGGCAGCGCCACAGCCGCAATTGCAAAAGGACCAACCCCATGACCGTGCATTTCATTGGCGCAGGCCCCGGTGCCGCCGACCTGATCACCCTGCGCGGGCGCGACCTGATCGCCGCCTGCCCGGTGTGCCTGTATGCGGGATCGCTGGTCCCGCAAGAGATTTTGGCGCATTGCCCGGACGGCGCGCATATCGTGAACACCGCATCGCTGTCGCTGGACGAAATCATCGCCGAAATTCAGGCGGCCCATGCGGCGGGCCACGATGTGGCGCGGCTGCATTCGGGCGATCTGTCGGTCTGGTCGGCGATGGGCGAACAGCTGCGCCGGTTGCGCGCGCTGGACATCCCCTATGACGTGACGCCGGGCGTGCCCGCCTTTGCCGCCGCCGCAGCAGCACTTGGGGCCGAACTGACCCTGCCGGGGGTCGCGCAATCGGTGGTGCTGACGCGGACCTCGGGGCGCGCCTCGGCCATGCCCGAAGGCGAAACCCTGGCGAATTTCGCCGCCACCGGCGCCACGCTGGCGGTGCATCTGTCGGTGCATGTGCTGGAACAGGTGGTGGACGAACTGACCCCGCATTACGGCCCGGATTGTCCGGTCGCGGTGATCTGGCGCGCCACATGGCCCGATCAGCGCATCGTCCACGCCACGCTTGAAACCGTTCTGGACGCCACGGGCGGCGAACGCGGGCGCACCGCGCTGATCATGGTCGGCCATGCGATCGGCGCCGAGGAGTTCGACGAAAGCTGTCTTTACGCGGGCACCTATGACCGGCGCTTCCGCCCCGTCGGCACCGCGCCACGGTTCCCCGAGGGCAGCGAATGACGCCCGGGCTGCTGATATCGGCCCCGGCCTCGGGGACGGGCAAGACCACGCTGATGCTGGGGCTGCTGCCCGCGCTGCGGGGCGCGGGCGTCACGGTGCAGCCGTTCAAAAGCGGGCCGGATTATATCGACCCCGCGTTTCACGCGGCTGCAAGCGGGCGGGCCTCGGTCAATCTGGACAGCTGGGCGATGGGGCGCGGCCAGTTGGGCGCGCTGCTGAGCGCGGCCGAAGGGTGCGATCTGGCGCTGGCCGAAGGGTCGATGGGCCTGTTCGACGGCGTCGCCACCCCCGGCGAATGCGGCACCGGGGCCAGCGCCGATATGGCGGCGCTGACCGGCTGGCCGGTGGTTCTGGTGCTGGATGTGTCGGGTCAGGCGCAATCGGCGGCGGCGGTGGCCAAGGGCTTTGCCGAGCTGCGCGATGACGTGACCCTGGCGGGCGTGGTGCTGAACAAGGTCGCCAGCCCCCGGCACGAAGCTTTGGTCCGCGACGGGATGGACCGCGCGGGCATCCCCGTCTTCGGCGCCCTGCCCCGCAACAAGGACATCGCCCTGCCCGAACGCCACCTTGGGCTGGTGCAGGCCGAAGAACAGCCCGAGCTGGAGCGGATTCTGGATGAGGCTGCCGCCTTTGTCGGCGCGCATCTGGATATTCAGGCGATGCGGGCCGCCGCCGCCCCCACAAGGTTGCCCCCCGCACAACATGCCATCACGCCGCCCGGCCAGCGGATCGCGCTGGCCCGCGACGCGGCGTTTTCCTTTGTCTATCCGCATCTGTTGCAGGGCTGGCGCGCCGCGGGGGCCGAGATTTTGCCATTCTCGCCGCTGGCCGATCAGGCCCCGGATGACAGCGCCGATACCTGCTGGCTACCCGGCGGATACCCCGAGCTGCATGCAGGCAGGCTGGCCGCTGCGGGCACTTTCCGCACCGGGTTGCAGGGGTTCGCGCAGACCCGCCCGGTGCATGGCGAATGCGGGGGCTATATGGCGATGGGCGAGGCGCTGATCGACAAGCAGGGCACGCACCACCGGATGGCCGGGCTGCTGGGGCTGGTCACATCCTTTGCCAAGCGCAAGATGCACCTTGGATACCGGCTGGCCACGCTGGACCATGCGATCCCCGGCCACGCGCCCGCCACCGCCCTGCGCGGGCATGAATTCCACTTTTCCACCATTCTGGACCAGCCCGACACCCCGCTGGCGCGGGTGGTTGACGCCAATGGGGCAGAAGTGCCAGAAACCGGCTCCTGCCGGGGCCATGCCACCGGCACCTATTTTCACCTGATCGCAGAGGCGACATGAGCGGTTTTGTCAGTTTTGTTTCATCCGGTCCGGGCGACCCCGAACTGCTGACCCTGAAAGCGGTCGATCGGCTGGGCAAGGCCGATGCGGTGCTGTTCGACGATCTGTCGTCGGGGCCGATCCTGACCCACGCCCGCGACGGCGCCGATCTGGTGGGCGTCGGCAAACGCGCCGGTCGCCCCTCGCCCAGACAGGATCACGTCAGCCGGTTGCTGGTGGATTACGCCAGCAGCGGCGCGCATGTGGTGCGGCTGAAATCCGGCGACGCGGGCATTTTCGGGCGGCTGGAGGAAGAGGTCGTCGCCCTGCGCGCCGCCGGGATCGCGTTCGAAATCATCCCCGGTGTCACCTCGGCCTCGGCGGCGGCGGCGGCGGCGGGCATTCCGCTGACCCGGCGGCTGACCGCGCGGCGGGTGCAGTTCGTCACCGGCCACGACGTGACCGGCGCGCTGCCCGAAGGGCTGAACATGACCGCCCTTGCCGATCCGGGCGCCACCACCGTGGTCTATATGGGCAAGCGCACCTTTGCCGGGCTGGCCCTGCGGATGATCGACGCGGGCCTGCCCGGCGATACCCCCGCGATGCTGGCCGAATCCATATCGACCCCCGACCAGATGCTGACCCGATCGACCGTGTCGGAACTGGCCGAAAAACTGGCGCAAACGCCCGGCACCGCGCCCGCGCTGATCCTTTACGGCCCCCTGGCCGACAGTGATGCTTGACAGTTCCGTGACAGCCGTGACATCCCTGTTTGTGACGGTTCCCCACGGCCCAACATGCCAAGGGGATCAAAAGGGAACACGGTAAGGTGTAGCCATCAGGCGCCAAATCCGTGACTGCCCCCGCAACTGTAGGCGGCGAGCGCCCGGAACATACCACTGATCCCCGCACAGGGATCGGGAAGGTCCGGCAAACGCTTCGACCCGCAAGTCAGGAGACCTGCCGTCCGGCGCCCCGCGCCGTAAAGCCCCATACCGGCCAAATGGGTCGGACAACATTCAACCGCCGTCGGGACGGACGGCACGGAGGGAAAGACATGCATATCGAACCAGGCGTCGTCGACGGCGCGAAAATCGCACTTAGCTATGCCACGGCCGCAGGCGCCACCGCCTATGGCGCCAAACTGGCGTGGGACACCATCCGCACCAGCGGTCTGGCCTCATTGGCCGCGCGCTCGGTGGCAACCACCGCTGCCGTATTCACCTTCTTTCAGGTGCTGCCGCATTTCCCCGTGGGCGTTTCCGAGGTGCACTTCATCCTTGGCTCGACCCTGTTCCTGATCTTCGGCGCGGCCCCGGCGGCGCTGGGTCTGGCCCTGGGTCTGTTGATGCAGGGGCTGTTCTTTGCGCCCTTCGATCTGCCGCAATACGGCATGAACCTGACCACGATCCTTGTGCCGCTGTTCGCGCTGCAGGCGCTGGCCAGCAAGATCATCGCCCGCGATACCGCCTATGTCGATCTGAGCTATGGTCAGGCGCTGGCGCTGTCGACCGCCTATCAGGGCGGCGTGGTGGCCTGGGTCGCGTTCTGGGCGTTCTACGGTCAGGGCTTTGGCGCGGAAAACGTCGCCTCGGTCTTCAGCTTTGGCGCGGCTTACATGCTGGTCGTCGCACTGGAACCGCTGGTCGATCTGGCCGTTCTGGCCGGGGCCAAGGGGTTGCGCGCCTCGGGCCTGTTCGAGCCGCGTTTGCACAACGCCGCCGCCTGAACCGTCTACCCAGAATTCCGATGCACGGCCCCCTTTGCGGGGCCGTGTTCATTTGCAAAAGGCCCCCCCCCCATGATCCAGCTTTTCCTGATCGGCATCGGCACCGGCAACCCTGATCACATGACGTTGCAGGCGATCCGGGCGCTGAACGACTGCGATCTGGTGCTGATCCCGCGCAAAGGCGCCAACAAGGCCGATCTGGCCGGGCTGCGCCGCGCGATCTGTGACGAAATGCTGACCACCCCCGGCGTGCGGATACAGGAATTCGACCTGCCCCGCCGCGATGCCGACAACCCCGATTACGAGGCCGGGGTGGATGACTGGCACGATGCCATCGCCAAGGTCTGGGCGGATGAGATCACCCGCCGTCAGGGTCACAGCGGCCGGGTGGCGCTGTTGGTTTGGGGCGATCCGTCGCTATACGACAGCACGCTGCGCATTGCCGAACGGGTGGCCAGGCATCTGCCGCTGAGCGTGACCGTGATCCCCGGCATCACCTCGATCCAGGCGCTGACCGCGACCCATGCGATCCCGCTGAACGAGATCGGCGCGCCCTTTGTGGTCACCACCGGACGGCAGCTGCGCGATCACGGCTGGCCCGCGGGCGCCGATACGGTGGTGGTCATGCTGGATGGCGATTGCGCGTTTCAGACGCTGGACCCCGACGGCATCACCATCTGGTGGAGCGCCTATGCCGGGATGACCAACGAGGTCGCCCTGACCGGCCCGCTGGCCGAAGTCGGCGACCAGATCATCGCCGCCCGCGCCAAAGCGCGCAAAGCGCATGGCTGGATCATGGATATCTATCTGATGCGTCGTCAACAGGGTTAGCGGGGAACCTAGGCGCGCTTGCGCAGGCGGATCACCACATCGACCTTGGCAATCTCGGCCCCTTCGGGGGCATCGGGCAGTTTGGTGATCTTCAACTGCTCGGCCGGGGCGTCGGTCAACTTGCCATCGTCTTCCCAGAAGAAATGCGGGTGGTCGTGGGTGTTGGTGTCGAAATAGCTTTTGGTGCCATCGACCATCACCTCTTGCATCAGCCCTGCATCGCAGAACGCCCGCAGGGTGTTGTAAACCGTGGCCAGCGACACTTTTTCACCCGACCCGGTCGAGGCCGCGAACAGGCTTTCGGCGGTCACATGCCGGTCATTGCCATCGCCCACCAGCAGCGCCGCCAGCGACACCCGTTGCCGGGTGGGGCGCAATCCTGCGCCTGTCAGCCAATCAGAGCCGCGTTTGATCGTTTCGGGGGTCATGATGCCATGCTCGTTTTCCTTCACTGCCTTGTATATAAGCCACCCTGCCCCATGGTTTCAAATCAATTTCACCTGACCCGGCTGGTGCGCCTGTGACGGCGCCCGCTATTGCATGGGTATTGGCGGCGATGCTACAGGGAGGGGGAAGCATGAGAACGATGAAAAAGGGGCAAGGCTGAATGGCCGATTATCCGAGTAGTTTTGGCAAAGACGACCTGTTGAAATGCGCGCGTGGCGAATTGTTCGGCCCCGGCAATGCGCAGTTGCCCGCGCCGCCGATGCTGATGATGGACCGGATCACCGATATCAGCGGCGATCGCGGCGAACACGGCAAAGGTCACGTTGTCGCGGAATTCGACATCACCCCCGACCTGTGGTTCTTCGACTGCCATTTCCCCGGCAACCCGATCATGCCCGGCTGTCTGGGTCTGGACGGATTGTGGCAGCTGACCGGGTTCAACCTGGGCTGGCGCGGCTGGCAGGGGCGCGGTTACGCACTGGGTGTGGGCGAGGTCAAGCTGACCGGCATGGTCCGCCCCGACCGCAAGATGCTGACCTATTACGTTGATTTCACCAAGGCGATCCAGACCCGCCGCCTGACGATGGGCGTGGCCGATGGCCGGGTCGAGGCCGATGGCGAAACCATCTATCTGGTCAAGGATATGAAAGTCGCCCTGTCCGAAACCTAAGGGCAGACGCAGACACCAAGTATAGGAGAGACGCCATGCGCCGCGTCGTAGTCACAGGGATCGGGATCGTATCCTCGATCGGGAACAACGCCGATGAGGTGCTTGCCTCGTTGCAGGCGGGCAAGTCCGGCATCACCGCCAACGAGGCGATGATCGAACACGGGTTCCGCAGCCAGATCGCGGGGACCGTCGATCTGGACGTCACTGAACATGTCGAAAAACGCACCCTGCGGTTCATGGGTCCGGGGGCGGCCTATGCCTATATCGCCATGGGTCAGGCCATCGCCGATGCGGGGCTGGAGGAAACCGATATCGTCAACCCGCGCACCGGCCTTGTGGCCGGATCGGGCGGCCCGTCGACCAGCGCGATGTTCGCGGCGCATCAGACCGTGCTCAGCACCGGGGCCACAAAACGCATCGGCCCCTTTGCCGTGCCCAAATGCATGTCCTCGACGATCTCGGCCAACCTGTCGACGGCCTATAAGATCAAGGGCATCAACTATTCCATCACCTCGGCCTGCTCGACCTCGCTGCATTGCATCGGCAATGCCGCCGAACAGATCATGCTGGGCAAGCAGGACGTCATGTTCGCCGGCGGCGCCGAGGAACTGGACTGGACCCTGTCGTGCCTGTTCGACGCCATGGGCGCCATGAGCAGCAAGTATAACGACACGCCCACCCGCGCCTCGCGCGCCTTTGACGCGGATCGCGACGGGTTCGTGATCGGCGGCGGCGGCGGCATGCTGGTGCTTGAGGAACTGGAACACGCCAAGGCCCGCGGCGCCAAGATTTACGCCGAGGTGACCGGCTATGCCGCCACCTCGGACGGGCACGACATGGTTGCCCCATCGGGCGAAGGCGGCGAACGCGCCATGCGCCTTGCGCTGGACACGCTGAACCCGGACCGCAAGGTCGGCTATATCAACGCCCATGGCACATCCACCCCCGTGGGCGACGTGGGCGAGGTCGAGGCCGTGCGCCGCGTATTCGGTCAGGGCAGCACCCCGCCGATCAGTTCGACCAAATCCATGACCGGCCACAGCCAGGGGGCCACCGGCGCCCAAGAGGCGGTCTATTGCCTGCTGATGCTGGAACATGATTTCATCACGCCTTCGATCAACGTCGAAACCCTGGACCCCGCGCTTGACCCCGCCGAAATCGCCACCACCCGCGTCGACAACGCCGGGCTGGATACGGTGATGACCAACAGCTTCGGCTTTGGCGGCACCAACGGGTCGATGTTGCTAAGCAAATATCACGGATGACACTTCATGCCTGACCTGATGACCGGAAAACGCGGCCTTGTAATGGGGGTCGCCAACGAGCGTTCCATCGCTTGGGGGATCGCCAGGGCGCTGGCCGCCGAGGGCGCCGAACTGGCGTTCAGCTATCAGGGCGAGGCGTTCGGCAAACGGGTGCAGCCGCTGGCCGAATCCGTGGGATCAAGCCTGATGGTGGATGTGGATGTCACCGACGACGCGTCGATGGACGCGGCCTTTGCCCGGCTGAAGGACGCGTGGGGCAGCATCGATTTCGTGGTGCACGCCATCGCCTATTCCGACAAGAACGAACTGACCGGCCGGATCATCGACACCAGCCGCGACAACTTCAAGAACTCGCTTAGCATTTCATGCTATTCGCTGATTGATGTGGCCAAACGCGCATCCGAACTGATGCCCGATGGCGGCACGGTGCTGACGCTGACCTATCAGGGGTCGAACCGGGTCACGCCGTTCTACAACGTCATGGGGGTGGCCAAGGCGGCGCTGGAATCGGCTGTGCGCTATCTGGCCAACGATCTGGGCCCCGACGGCATCCGCGTGAACGCCATTTCCCCCGGCCCGATGAAAACCCTGGCCGGGGCGGCGATCGGCGGCGCGCGCAAAACCTTTCGCCACACCGAGGCAAACGCCCCCCTGCGCGCCAATGCCACGCTTGAGGCGATCGGCGGCACGGCGGTCTACCTCGCCTCGGACTTCGGCGCCTGCACCACGGGCGAGATCATCACCGTCGACGGCGGCTATCACGTGCTGGGCATGCCGCAGTCGGAGAATATCTAGGGTATAGGGCAAATGGCTTGTCGTCGTGATGGCTACGCTAAATTTTCTGCCGTTCGCTGCAAGCTCAAGACTGAGCACCAAAACTAGTTCCTCTGGAAGCTAGGTAAAATACGTTCCTTTGTGACGATCATCAGTTACTAGATAGAGTTTCATCGTCAAGATTGGCCCGTATCGTATGGCTAGAAAACCGCTCATGGAGATGATCTTGGACACAAGCGTACGTGTCGGATCCCTACTTGTTCCTGCGGGTTCACTTGAGTCACATCTCGGAAAATTTGCGTCCCCCCTCACAGTTTGGACGCACGATGAAGTCCACAAGATTAGCCTCCTAGGTTCCTCCATAGGATTGATCCACTCCGGAAAGCCGATGTTAGTTTGCAGCAAGCACCAACTCCGAGATTGCGAACTGAAAGACGTTGGAGTGTTGCTAGAGGACGGAAGCAGTTTGATTACCTCATCGGGGTCGCGAACATTCAACAAAGGAGAACACACCCAAGTATCAGACGCCTACGATGTAGCGGCTTTTAATTTCTTGGAACCTGCCTCCAAATACCCAGTACTGAGCAAGAATTTTTTCAAGTTTGAACAAGTTCCGCCTGATACCCCTAACTCAAATATTTTTGCATTTATTGTTGCGGGGTTTCCCTTCGAAGATCAAAAGTACGAACTGGAAGACAAGAACCACCTCGGAACCGTTCTGCGAATCTTGATTGCTGAGCCAGATAGTCAACCCTCAGACCCTGCACTCGTAAAGCTGAAGTTCATTCAAGCGCTTGATTTCGATCCCGATGGGCTCAGCGGTGGCCCCGCGTTTGTTGTTCAGCTGGTACGCGGAGAACCTCGAGTTTTTCTGGGAGGAATGATCGTTAGGTCTGGTAAATCGCATTGCTACATCCTGAAATCAGGATTTATTTGGGATTTTCTCAACTCATTCGTCTAGGGTGAAATTTTGCAAAAAAGGGGCTAAATCTAGACATGTGAGATCATTCTTGGATGACCACTTTAGACTGATCCAGCCCATGACCGGAAACGTCGTGCCCAAACCGTAGGGACGGTTCGGGCACGGGTATTTACCACAACTTAGATAACATCCACAGGGCTATGCGGATTTGATCTCGACCAGTTCGATCGCGAAGGTCAGGTCCTTGCCCGCCAGCGGGTGGTTGGCGTCCAGCACGACGCTGTCCTCGGCCACTTCGGCCACGACCACCGGCATCGTCTGACCCTGTGGGGTCCGCAGTTCCAGCCGCATGCCGACCTCGACCGGGATATCATCGGGGAACTGATCGCGGGGCACGGATTGGCGCGCCTCGGGGTGGTGGGCGCCGTAAGCTTCGTCCGCGGGCACGGTCACGGTTTTCGTGTCGCCCACGCTCATCCCCGGAATGGCCTTGTCCAGCCCGGCAATCACCTGGCCCGATCCGACCACGAATTCCAGCGGGTCGCGCCCATCGGAGCTGTCGAAGGTGGTGCCGTCTGTCAGCGTGCCGGTATAGTGAAGGCGCACGGTGTCGCCCGAAGTAACCTGGGTCATCGTCTCTCTCTCTCGCAAGGGTCGGAATGGGTTTCAGAGGCCACGCGCGCGACGCAGGTGCTCTTTGGGCATCGAAAATGGCAGAGCGTGTTTGCGAAGTAAACCCTTGGTCCGGGTGCCGCCATCTTTGTGATTGTAACGGCACAATGGGGGCCTTTCCCCCTGCCCCGGCCTGTGCCACTCTGCCGCGCAAGGGAGAATGCCATGACCATTACCACCTGCGTTTTCGATGCCTATGGGACCCTGTTCGACGTGACCGCCGCCGCCCGGCAGGCCGCCGCCGAACCGGGTCATGCGCAACTGGCCGACTGCTGGCAGAAACTGGCCGGGGACTGGCGTCAGAAACAGTTGCAATACACGTGGCTGCGGGCGGTGACGGGCGCGCATACCGATTTCTGGGAGGTCACGCAGAACGGGCTGGACTGGGCGATGGAGGCCAGCGGCCTGTCGGACCCGGCCCTGCGCGAACGGCTGCTGGCGCTCTATTGGGAACTGTCGGCCTATCCAGAGGTGCCCGCCATGCTGTCGCGCCTGAAACAGGCCGGTATGAACACCGCGATCCTGTCCAACGGATCGCCCGACATGTTGCAAGGCGCCGTGCAATCGGCGGATATCGGCGACGTGCTGGACGATGTGCTGTCGGTCGAAAGCGTCGGCATCTTCAAACCGGCGGATGCGGTCTATGCGCTGGTCGAACAGCGCTTTGGCTGTGCCCGGGGTGAGGTTCTGTTTGTCTCATCCAACGGCTGGGACGCGGGCTGTGCCACCGGGTTCGGCTTTACCACCGCATGGGTCAACCGCGGCGGCGAACCGATGGACCGCCTGCCATGGGTGCCCGCCCATCAGTTGACGGATCTGACCACCATCCCCGATCTGGCCGCCCGGTCATGACCGATACTTTCACGGCAGAGGACGGCACATCGATTGCCTATGACGACAGCGGCGCGGGGTCGCCGCTGTTGTGTCTGGCCGGGCTGACCCGCACGGGTCGGGATTTCGACTATCTGGCGCCGCATCTGCCCGGGGTGCGCCTGATCCGGATGGATTATCGCGGGCGCGGCAGATCGGGCTGGTCGGGCGCCGACACCTATACCGTCCCGCAAGAGGCGCGCGATGTGCTGGCCCTGCTGGACCATCTGGGGCTGGACAGCGTGCCCATTCTGGGCACCTCGCGCGGCGGGTTGATCGGCATGTTGCTGGCCGCCACCGCGCCTGATCGCGTGGCGGGCCTGTGCCTGAACGATGTCGGCCCCGAGATTGCGCAGGCCGGGCTGGAGCGCATCTTCGACTATGTCGGCCACACGCCCACCGCCCCCGATCATGCCACCGCTGCCGCCGCCCTGCCCGCGCATATGCCCGGCTTTGCCAATGTCCCGCCAAGCCGCTGGCGCGAAGAGGTCGAGCGTCATTACATCGAAACCGATACCGGGCTTGCGCTGACCTATGACCCGGCGTTGCGGCAGGCGTTTCTGGCCGCGTTCGAAGGCGCCCCCCAGGACCTGTGGCCGCTGTTCGATGCGCTGGCGGGCAAACCCGTGGCGCTGATCCGGGGGGCGAACTCGGACCTTTTGTCGCCCGAAACCGCCGATGAAATGCGCCGCCGCCGCCCCGACATGATATTCGCTCAGGTCCCCGACCGCGCCCATATCCCGTTTCTGGATGAACCCGAAAGCCTGACCGCGATCCACGCATTTCTGGAGAAGTTTCGTTGAACATTGACATGATCGAGGCCGCCGCCCAGCGCCTGAAGGGCCACGTCCGCCGCACGCCATTGCTGTCCTCGCCCTTTCTGGATGACATTGCCGGGCGGCGGGTGCTGGTGAAACCCGAATGCCTGCAACACACCGGATCGTTCAAGTTTCGCGGCGGCTGGTCGGCGATCTCGTCCCTGTCGCCGGACCAGCGCGCGGGCGGCGTCATCGCCTTTTCCTCGGGCAACCATGCGCAGGGCGTGGCGATGGCGGCAAAGCTGCACGGGGTCGCGGCGGTGATCGTGATGCCAGCGGATGCGCCCCGGATGAAGATCGACAACACCCGCGCCATGGGGGCCGAGGTGGTGCTGTACGACCGCGCGAGCGGCGAAAACCGCGAAGAGATCGGCGGCAAGATCGCGCAGGACCGCGGCCTGACCCTGATCCGCCCCTATGACGAACCGCAGGTGATCGCGGGTCAGGGCACCACCGGGCTGGAGATTGCCGAACAGGCGCGCGCCGAAGGCATCGAACAGGCCGATGTGCTGGTGTGTTGTGGCGGGGGCGGGCTGACCTCGGGCATTGCGCTGGCGCTGGAAAAACACGCGCCGGGGTTGCACGCGCGCCCGGCAGAACCGCAGGGGTTCGACGATGTGGCCCGGTCGCTGCGCAGCGGGCAGATCGAACAGAACGACCGGCTGAGCGGATCGCTGTGCGACGCGATCATCACGCCGCAACCGGGCAATATCACCTTTCCGATCATGAAACAGCTGTGCGGCCCCGGTCTGGTGGTCACCGAAGATCAGGCCCTGCGCGCCATGGCCGCCGCCTTCAACCGGCTGAAGATCGTGGTCGAACCGGGCGGGGCCGTGGCGCTGGCCGCGGCCCTCTACCACCCCGACCAGATCACCGGCGACGCGGTGATCGCGGTGGCGTCGGGCGGGAATGTCGATGCCGGTGTTTTCAGGCAGGCCCTTGAACAGTACGGAGATGCGGGATGACCGACTTCACGATTGCCAGTTTCAACGTCAAGAACCTGATCGGGCCGGATAAGGAATACTACGAATTCCAAAGCTACACCCCCGAGGAATACGCCTGGAAAGAGGATTGGCTGGCCGATCAACTGTTGACGATGGATGCCGATATCGTCGGCTTTCAGGAGATTTTCGAAGAGGACGCCCTGCGCGCCGTCATCGCCGAAACCGACGCGCGCGGGGCCGCGCTGAACGCCGCTACATTGCCCGATAAATCCAAACGCTATCATAAAAAGGCGATCTTCCGGAAACTGGGCGTGACGCCCTATACCAACGCCGCACTGGCCTTTGCCCCCAATGCCGCCGATGGCGGGGTGCCGGGCCAGCGGCGGCCGGGCGTGGCGATCCTGTCGCGGCTGGGCTTTGCGGAACCTCCTGAAATCATTCAGGATCTGGAACGCCCGCTGGACGTTCCCTTTCAACCCCTGCGCGGGCTGGAACCAGACGATTCCGCCGGATCGTTCCGCCTGCACCGCCTGTCGCGCCCGATCCTGAAAGTGCGCATTCCGGTGGGCGATCAGGTGGTGACCGTGTTCAACTGTCACCTGAAATCCAAGCTGGGCGAATATATCAAACCGGCGGGCGCCCCCTATGCCCCCGAACAGGATCTGACCCGTTACGACCCCATCGGCCGCGCCATGGGGTCCCTGCGCGCCGCCGTGCGCCGGATGGCCGAAGCCTGGGTGCTGCGCCGCGCCATTCTGGCCGAGCTGAGCCTTGGCCGCCCGGTCATGGTGCTGGGCGATTTCAACGATGGCGAACATGCGGTCAGTTCGGAAATCATCGCAGGCGAAGTGCCGTTCAAGAACTATGGCTGGATGCTGCGCCATGACGCCGAAAGCTATAACGACCGCTACAGCGCCGAGGAAAACAAGGCGATCACAAAGGCCGTCAACGACGTCCGCCTGCATTCCGCCGAAAAGCTGTTCGTGCGCAAATCCCTGCGCGACATGGTCTACACCTCGGCCTTTGGCGGGGTTTATGAAAGCATCGACCAGATTTACATGTCGCGGCATTTCCATCCCGACAATGACGACCGTATCGGCGAGATGGACTATTTCAGCGTGTTCAACGACCACCTGACCGACGGCAGCCACGCCGAGGCGCCCTATAACAAGCTCGCCTCGGATCATGGGCAGATCATGGCGCATATCCGCCTGCGTGCGGGCGACTGATCCATGCCGCTGGCGGAACTGGGCGATGTGAGGCTGAACTACCTTGATCAGGGCAACCCCGCAGGCGCGCCGGTGGTGTTTCTGAACGCCACGGGCTGCGATCTGAGCCTGTGGGACGCCGTGGTGGCCCGCCTGTCGCCGGACCTGCGGCTGATCCGCTTCGACATGCGCGGGCATGGGCGCACCTCCTGCCCGCCCGCGCCCTATACGATGGGCGCGCTGATCCGCGATGCCGAGGCGTTGCTGGATCACCTGTGCGTGCGCGACTGCGTTCTGGTGGGGCTGTCGATCGGCGGCATGGTGGCGCAGGGGCTGGCCGTCAAACGGCTGGATATGGTGCGCGCCGTGGTGCTGTCGAATACGGCTGCCAAACTGGCCACGCCCGCGATCTGGGCCGACCGGATCGCCATGGTCCGCGATAAAGGGACCGGCGCGATTGTCGATGACACGATGGCGGCATGGTTTCCTGACAGATTTCGCAAAACCGCCGCCTACCCGGCGTGGCGCGACATGTTTCTGCGCCAGCCGGATCAGGCGATACTGGGCTTCATGGCGGCGATCTCCGGCACGGATTTCTATACCACGACGGCCAGCCTGACCCTGCCCACGCTGGTGATCGCAGGCGGGCGCGATGGCGTGACCCCGCCCGATCTGGTACGTGAACTGGCCGGGTTGATCAAAGGTGCAAAGTTTCATCTGATCCGGGGCGGTGGTCATGTCCCTTGCATTGATCAGCCAGATGACTATGCCGCCACCCTGAACAGTTTTCTGAAAGAGATCGGCCATGACTGACGCAAAACGGATCATCCTGGTGCATGGCGCCTGGGGCAGCGGCAAAAGCTGGGGGCCAGTGCCCCGCATTCTGGCGCGCGCCGGGTTTGATGTGGTGACACTTGACCTGCCCGGCCACGGCGATGATCCCACGCCCCCCGGCACGGTCGGCCTGTCCGATTATGCCGCCCGGATCGTGGCGGAACTGGAACAGGGGCCGCCCGCGCTGTTGGTCGGGCATTCGATGGGCGGCATGGCGATATCGGCGGCGGCCGAGGCCGCGCCGCATCTGGTCCGCAAACTGGTCTATGTCTGCGCCTTTCTGCCCCGCGACGGCGACAGCCTGTTGTCGCTGAAAAAACGCGAGGCCCACACCATCGGCGCCGCCGTGCGCCCCGGGCCGGAACCCGGCACCACCGTTCTGGATCCCGATATCGCCGTGGATTACCTGTGCCACGACGCCAGCGACCGGCTGAAGGCCGAGGTCAGAACCGGCCTTGTCCCGCAATCCAACGCCGCCCAGACCGATGCCATCCACCTGACCGAGGCCCGGTTCGGAACCGTCCCGCGCGCCTATATCCGCTGTCTTGAGGATCGGACCATCACGCCCGAATTGCAGCACTGGATGCAGGATCAAAGCCCCTGTGCGGAAAACCTGACCTTGAACTGCGGACATTTGCCCCAAATGACTGCGGTACCCGAACTGTGTGACCTGTTGACCCGGCTCTGACCGCAAAGGCCCCCATGCCCTCTCGCCTGCCCATCCTTTTCATCCTGATCACGCTGATGATCGATGCCATGGGCATCGGGCTGATCATGCCGGTGATGCCCGACCTGATCCGCGAAGTCAGCGGCGGATCGCTGTCGCAGGCGGCGGTCTGGGGCGGGATTCTGGCCGCATGTTTTGCGGTGATGCAGTTTCTGTTCGGCCCCTTGGTCGGCAACCTCAGCGACCGTTATGGCCGGCGCCCGGTGCTGTTGGTATCGCTGGGGGTCATGGCGCTGGATTATCTGGTGATGGCGGTGGCGGGCACCATCTGGCTGTTGCTGATCGGGCGGATCGTGGGCGGGATCACCGCCGCCACCCAATCCGCCGCCACCGCCTATGTCGCCGATATCTCGGCCCCCGAGGAAAAATCCGCGCGATTTGGGCTGGTCAGCGCGGCCTTTGGCATCGGCTTCGTTCTGGGGCCGGTCATCGGCGGGCTGCTGGGCGAACTTGGCCCCCGCGCACCGTTCTACGCCGCTGCGGCGCTGGCCGCCGCCAACCTGCTGTTCGGCCTGTTCGTGCTGCCCGAAACCGTCACCGACCGCATCCGCCGCTCGTTCGAATGGCGCCGCGCCAACCCCTTTGGCGCCTTTCGGCAGATGGGCAGGCTGCCGGGTCTGACCCGGATGATGGTATTCTTTTTCCTCTATGAATTCGCCTTCATGGTCTATCCGACCACTTGGGCCTATTTCACGCAGGCGCAGTTCGGCTGGACCCCGGCCACCATCGGCATGTCGCTGGCAGTGTTCGGCATTTCCATGGCTGCCGTGCAGGGCGGGCTGATCCGCATCATCCTGCGCCGGCTGGGCGAACGCCGCACCATCTATTTCGGGCTCAGCTTCAGCGTGCTCAGCCTGGCCCTGCTGGGCGTGCTGCAAAATGGCAGCGTCGCGCTGGTGCTGATCCCGCTCTGTGCTTTGGGCGCCGTGGTCTCGCCTGCGTTGCAGGGGATCATGTCGCGCCGGGCCGATGACAATCAACAGGGCGAATTGCAGGGGGCCATGACCTCGGTCCGGTCGATCGCGCTGATCCTGTCGCCGCTGGTCATGACCCGCATCTTCAGCCTGTTCACCGGCAAGGCGGCCCCGATCTATCTGCCGGGGGCGCCTTTTCTGCTGGCGGCCGCGCTGGTTGTCGCTTGTGCGATAGTCTTTGTCGCCCGGCCGCGTGCCCCCGCCCCGACATGACCCTTAGCTGGGCGGGAAACCGCCCTTGATACCCGCGAACCACAGGACCGCCCATGCCCACGATCAAAGCCGCCGTCGCCCATGCCTTTAACGCCCCGCTGTCGGTCGAAGAGGTCACGCTGCGCCCGCCCGCGGGCCGCGAGGTCGAGGTGACACTGGCCGCCGTCGCCATCTGCCATTCCGACATTTCCGCCGCCGAAGGCGCCTGGGGCGGCGACCTGCCCGCCGTTTACGGGCACGAGGCCGCGGGGCGCATCACGGCGGTCGGCGACGGCGTCACCGGCTATGCCATCGGTGATGCGGTGATCGTCACCCTGATCCGCGCCTGCGGCACCTGCCCCAGTTGCGCGACCGGCGTGCCGGTGCATTGCGGCGCGTCCTATGACCGGATGGCGGGGCCGTTGACCACCGGGGCGGGCGGGCCGCTGCAACACGGGCTGGCCTGCGGCGCCTTTGCCGAAAAGGCCGTGGTGGATCAAAGCCAGATCGCGAAAATCCCCGCCGATATGCCGATGGATGCGGCCTGTCTGCTGTCCTGCGGCGTCATCACCGGCGTCGGGGCCGTGGTCAACACCGGTCAGGTCCGCCCCGGCCAGACCGTGGTGGTGATCGGCGCGGGCGGTGTCGGGCTGAACGCCATCCAAGGCGCGCGCATCGCAGGCGCGGCGCGGATCATCGCCGTCGACATGACCGAAGAAAAGCTGGCCACCGCGCGTGATTTCGGCGCCACCGACGGGGTGCTGGCCTCGGACCCCAAACCGTGGAAAACCGCGCGCACGCTGGCCGGGGGCCGGGGCGCCGATGCCGTGTTTGTCACCGTGGGCGCGATCCCGGCCTATGACACCGCGCCGCGCTATCTGGCGACGGGCGGGCGGATGGTCATGGTCGGCATGCCGCATTCGGGGCAATCCTCCAGCTATGAACCCGTCATCATCGCGGCGACCGGTCAGGCGCTGGTCGGATCGCTGATGGGCGACACGGTGCTGGCCCGCGACATCCCCTGGATGGTAGACCTGTATCAGCAGGGCCGCCTGAAACTGGACGAGCTGGTGTCGGGCCGCTGGTCGCTGGACCAGATAAACGAGGCGATTGCCGACACCAAATCCGGCGCCGCGCGCCGCAACGTGATTGTGTTCGAATGAAACTGGATGCGCTTGAGGTTTTCACCGTCGCCCCCCCGGCCCCCGGCTGGGGCGGGCGGTATTGGATCATCGTCAAGCTGACCACCGATACCGGGATCACCGGATACGGCGAATGTTACGCAAGCTCGGTCGGGCCGGTGGCGATGCAGGCGGTGATCGAGGATGTGTTCACCCGCCACATGGCCGGTGAAAACCCCGAAAACATCGAACTGATGTTCCGCCGCGCCTATTCCGCTGGGTTCACACAGCGGCCCGATCTGACTGTCATGGGCGCGTTTTCTGGGCTGGAGATCGCCTGTTGGGATATTCTGGGCAAGGACCGGGATCGCCCGGTCTGGGCCTTGCTGGGCGGGCGGATGAATGACCGCATTCGCGCCTATACCTATCTGTATCCCCTGCCCCATCACGATATCGCGGAATTCTGGTCCTCGCCCGACATGACGGCCGAGGCTGCGGCCGCGCGGCTGGCCGATGGCTATACCGCGCTGAAATTCGATCCCGCCGGCCCCTATACCCTGCGCGGCGGCCATCAGCCGGCGATGTCCGACATCACCCGCGCGGTCGCTTTTTGCCGCGCGATCCGCGACGCGGTGGGCGACCGCGCCGATCTGTTGTTCGGCACCCACGGGCAGTTCACCACCGCAGGCGCCATCCGGCTGGGTCAGGCGCTGGAACCCTATGCGCCGCTGTGGTTCGAAGAACCGATCCCACCCGACAATATCGCCGAATTCGCCGAGGTTGCCCGCGCGGTCCGCATCCCCATCGCCACCGGCGAACGGATGACCACCAAGGCCGAGTTTGCGCATGTCTTGCGCACAGGTGGCGCCCGCATTCTGCAACCAGCGCTGGGGCGGGTCGGCGGCATCTGGGAGGCCAAGAAAATCGCAGCCCTTGCCGAAACCCATAACGCCGAAATGGCCCCGCATCTTTATGCCGGACCCGTGGAATGGGCCGCCAATGTTCACTTTGGTGTCTCGACCCCCAACCTGCTGATGGCCGAAACCATCGAAACCCCGTTCCACGCCGCGCTGATCAAAAACAGCATCGCGGTCGAGGATGGCTTTATCCCCGCCCCCACCGCCCCCGGCCTTGGGATCGCGTTCGACGAGGATCTGGCCCGCGCCCACCCCTATACCGGCCCCCACCTGCATCTGGAGATGCAGGAGGCGCCCTGCGACTATGCCAACGGCAACATGTTTCAGGGCGGGGCCGCGCGCGACGACTAGGGTCTTTTCATTCCCACCGGCGCTGGCTATGCAATATTGAACACCGTTCAATATGAGGCCCCGATGGCTCAGACCACCAGCACACGGCGCGAGGCCCTGCGCCAGACCCTGCTTGATATCGCCGAGGCCCGGATCGCCCACAACGGTCTGGCCGCCCTGCGCGCCCGCGATCTGGCGCAAGAGGCGGGCTGTTCCGTCGGCGCCATCTATAACGTCTATGACGATCTGAACGGGCTGGTCATGGCGGTGAACGGGCGCACGTTTCAGGCGCTGGGACAGGCTGTCGGGAATTCGATCAAGGATGACGACGGGCACAGCCCCACCGATACGCTGATCCGCATGTCGCACGCCTATCTGGGATTTGCCGCCGAAAACACCAACCTGTGGCGCGCGCTGTTCGATCTGGAAATGTCCGCCGACAGCGACGTGCCCGACTGGTACATGGAGGCGCTGAACCAGTTGTTCGCCTATATCGCGGCCCCGCTGGTGCAGATATTCCCCGATCTGGACAAAACTGACCTGGATCTGATGACCCGCGCGCTGTTCTCTTCCGTCCACGGCATCGTCACGCTGGGGCTTGAAAAACGCATCTCGGGCGTGCCCCTGCCCCAGATCGAACGGATGATCGCGCTGGTTCTGTCCTCTTTGAGCGGAAAATAGAAGTTTTTTTGAACGTCGTTCATTTTTATGCTTGAACAACGTTCACGCCATCCCCACATCCACCTCATGAACGACGTTCACGGAGGATTACAGATGTTTGGAATACTCAAGACCCTCGTCGCCGGATCAACCGCCCGCGCCGAAGACCGCCTGAAAGATGTCTATGCGATCGAGTTGATCGACCAGAAAATCCGCGAAGCCCAGGGCAGCCTGAAAGCCGCCAAAGCCACCCTTGCCGCGCTGATCCAGCGCCAGCGCGCCGAGACCCGCCAGATCGAGGCGCTGCAGACCCGGATCACCGATCTGACCGCCCGTGCGACCGAAGCTCTGGCCGCCGACCGCGAAGATCTGGCGCAAGAGGCCGCCCAGGCCATCGCCCATATGGAAAACGAACTGACCCTGCGGCGCGACACGCAAAACGGGCTGGATGCCAAGGTGCTGCGCCTGCGGCAGTCCATCGAAAACGCCAACCGCCGGATCATCGACCTGAAACAGGGGGCGGTCATGGCCCGCGCCGTCCGGCGCGAACAGGACAGTCAGGCGCGGCTGAATGCGACCATCGCCGATCAAAGCAGCTTCGAGGATGCCGAAGACCTGATTTCCCGCGTCCTGTCGCGCGACGACCCCTTTGAGCAGGGCGAGATTTTGAAAGAGATCGACGATGGCCTGAACCACGGCTCTATCGGCGACAAAATGGCCGCCTCGGGCTTTGGCCCCGCGACCAAAACCACAGCCGCCGACGTTCTGGCGCGCCTGCGTAAATAATTCGACAAACCCATATATCTGAAAGGAAAACCCATGTTTTCGCACAACAACACCGCCCTTATCGCCATGTTCAACGGTCTTGGCGTCGTCGTCGCCTATGCCATGCTAAGCCTGTCCATTTGGCTGGCCCCGGTCGATCTGTCGACCAAAGGATATTGGGGCATCGGCGTGCTGCTGCTGACGCTGTCGCTGGTGAATTTCGTCAAATACAAATTCGACGAACGCGTGAACGCCGACCGCATTTCGCGGATCGAAGAGGCGAAGAACGAAAAGCTGCTGGAAGATTACGTATCGGACAGCAAAGCCGCCTGATCGCATCCGGATCGACGAAAGGGTCCTGCGCGACGCGGGGCCCTTTTTGCTGGCCATGCCCCGATCACGGTCCAACACTTTCGGTCAGAGGTTTCCGCATCTGCCGGGTCTTGTTGTCCGCAGGTCGATTATATTCGAAATCGGCCAGTTCCGGCGCGACGCGTTGCAGCAGCATATCGTTGAAATGAAAATCCACACGCAGCTCCGGCGGCAAGCTGCACGCGGCACGGATTATTGCACGATCATTGCCGGGGCAGACAAAGAAATTCCGGGTAAAGGCATAGAACTCGACCCCCATGCCATGCGTCCGGAATTGTTCGATCCCCATGAAATCATGGGGTCGGCTTTGCGCGATTTCCGGAAGCGTGTCGAACCAGTGCCGGTACTGGGCCTGCAATTCGGGATCATCTTCGGTTTCGGGCGCCCCCAGCATCATCAATCTGAGTGCAACGCCCACATCCGGGGGGTGGCCGGGTCGGTGGTTCGCGATACCGATATTGCGCCACAACACGGCCTTCAGAATATCCGTGACATGCCCCCGCATCAGCACCCCGCCCGCAGGGTAGCCCTGGTTCACCTCGATCAATCTGCGCCGGACGGGCGTGGCTTTGGGGAAAAGACCCGTAGCAACACGGTATTTATCCTGTTCCGACCTCAAAAGATCGGGGTCCGAAATCTGAAACGCCGGATCATCCTTTGCGTCAACAACCCGAAGATCGCGGCCCATTGCATCGGCCAGTTTCCGGGCAACGACGATGTCCTGTTGGCTGCGCCAGTTTTCCGCATGGCTGACAAGTTCGACCTCATCCAGCACATCCTTGGCGCAGGCCAATAAAATCCGCGAATCCGCCCCCCCCGACAGGGGTAGAATGGCGCGTTCATGATGCCGGGCCAGCGCATTGATCACCGATTTATGCCGGGCAATGATCAGGTCAACCTGCTGTTCAAAGGCCTGAATACTGTTGTCACAGGCGAAGGGGTCATCGCCATAATCCCAGTGGCGCTGCGGGGCAAAGCTTTCAAGATCCAAAGCGTGATTTGCCAGCAAACGCTTCACGGACACATCCTGTGTATGCCCAAAGGCAAACCGCCCGCCCCGGTTCAGACCGGCGGACCGGGTCATCGGATATGCGTCGTTTTTGACAATCCTGCGGTCCAGCGCCAGATTGACCGTCGACGCCGCAACCTGAGTTTCCGGGTTGAACACAACCCCCAGCGTCCCCACCGGGTCCAGGTACAGACCGCTTTTTTCCGGCGAAACAACCACATAGGCATAGCGTCCTGCACATCCGGCAAGATAGCCCAGGCGATCCTGCAGCGTCGGACACGCAGACAGCTTGTTCGTCAGAACCTCCTTGGTGACATAATCCCCGTCGCGGTCCACCCCGACCCCGATAAAGGCAAAATGCTGCGGCCCCAGGGTCGCTGCAACAACGCAAAGGTCGCTGCCAAAGGACAACACCCAATCGTCCAACTGGATCTGAGCAAACCCTTCGATCGGCAGCGCCGGGTTTTTCGAAAGATGAAACTGCTGGGAAAACACCTCGGCCGGGTCCAGCTTGCTGACCATACATTGCCGGATTGCATATCGCGCCATCAGACCGGCCTACCTTGCGGTGCCATCAACAATACCTCGAAAAACATGTTCATCGATGTTCCCGCCCGTCACCACAGAAACCGAGACCCCGGTTGATGCCAAATCCGGATTGGACAAACAAGCGGCCACACCGGCACCGGCCCCAAGCTCTGCCCGTATGCCCGCAGTTTGCCACAAAAATCGCACGGCGCGGCGCAACTGCGCCTCGGTTATCTGGACGATCCTAAGGTTTTCCGCCCGCCTGACCGCCTGAAAGGGAATATCCCCGATTGTCCGAACCGATATCCCCTCGACCGAGGCCGGCACCGGGTCTTGCGGGGTTGGTATCGTGCCGGCCTGTCCGGAACTCCGAAAGGCATCGACCCGTTTGAACGGCGCGTATTCGACACCGATGACCTCGGTCACGGCCGGGTCAAACGACTGTAACGCCGCCGCCAACAGCCCGCCGCCGCCGACCGGGACAAGCACCTGCTGCGGGGGGGCACCCAGATCGTCGATAACTTCAGAAAAAATACCGCAATTCCCGTCAATCACATCATGATCATCATAGCTTGGGATATAGCTGGCCCCGGTCTGGTTTGCATATGCTTTTGATGTCCCGACGGCATCTTCATACCCGCCCTGCACCAGCGTCACGCGGCCCCCGGCGCGGCGAATACTGTCAAGTTTCGCGGGGGGGCATGTCTCTGGCACAAAGATTTCGGCGGCATATCCGAATGCTTTTGCCGCCGTCGACAATCCGATCGCGTGATTTCCGGTCGATGCGGTGGTCACCGCCCGTGCAGGAATCTTACGGCGGCTCAGCGCCATGCAAGACCCGCGCAGCTTGAACGCACCGCTGCCTTGGCAGGTTTCGTTCTTGATATAAAGCGTGCGATGATCCGGCAGCGTTACCAGTTCAAGCGGGGTTCGCACAACCAGCTGTGGCGGGGGCGTGCCTGCCGCATTCTGGCTGGCGCCTGCGCGCCGCTTTTCCAGATGACCCATCTTTTTGAACATAGCGATCTTTACTCCTCGGCAGATGCCGAACACCGTTTTCATATCCCGGTTTCGCGCCGCGACCGCCGTGAAACAGAGTGGCGGAAATGCTTTAATCGAACCGCACGCAACCAAAGGTTGTGCGGGACATTTTTTTGTATTTCCACCATGCACGCAATGCAAATTTCCGGCCTTGAAGACTTCTGCACGGATTGTGTCATAACGGTCATGTGGTCACGACCCGGGAAATCAGCCCAGCCCGCCGGTGTCTTTCGCGCCGAAGACACGCCCGCATATGCCGGAACGGCGTTGGCGATCCCAGAAGGACTCGAACCCTCAACCTGCTGATTAGAAGTCAGCTGCTCTATCCAGTTGAGCTATGGGACCGCGACGCCTATGCGCATACATCCGCCGATCTTCTGGGGCAAGGGGGTGATTATCGATCCTGCCGGATCGGGCGGCTTGACCGGCACAGTGCGATATGCTGCACTTGTCGGCATTTAAGAATACCCATTTTTCAGGAGACAGGCGATGGCTTCGATGACATCGGCGCGCGCAAAGAAATTGCAGGATATGCTGAACCGGTTGATCAAACCGAAACCGCCGCTGGAGGTGGACGGGATCATCGGCGACAAGACCGAGGCCGCGCTAAAGCTGCTGCAGGGCAAGGCCGGGCTGAAGAAAACCGGCGAGATCGACAGCGAAACCGCCGCCGTGATCACCCGCGCGATGACCACCGGAAAGATCGAAAAAGAACAGCCCGTTCATTTTTACAAGGTCAACGGCAAATACGTCGGGATGACCCAAAAGCAATATGCGGCCTTCCGGAAAAAACTGATCGGCCAGTTGCGCCGGGGGCCGCTGGGCCAGATGCGCGGCAATGTCGTGACCGCCGAAGCCGAATGGGAACATTTCGACGCGCTGAACCGCGATCAGTGGTTCGTCAGCACCTGCATTGAATTCACCCGCGGCGTCGATCTGCCCAAGAAATCAGTGATCGCCAAAGCCCGCAAAGCCTATAACGAATGCGAAGCGGCGGTCAGTTCCGGCAATCTGAAACGGTTCGCGGACATCTATCCAAAATGCGAAAAGACGGTGAACGATACGGTCGTTTTGATGCGGGCCTACCGCGAAAACATGATCGACGGGGGCGGTAATTGGGTCACCGGGCTGACCTTCACCAAAACCGCCTCTTTCACCTTTGTCGGTGTCTTTGCGGCCCCGGTGACGGGGGCGGCGCTGGGGACCGGGGTTGTCGCCTCGGCCATGATCGGCGGGGCGGCGGTATCGGTCACCCAGACCGCGGCGGGCGAGGTCGGCAACTGGAGCGCGGGCCAGGCCAACTGGACCCCCGGCGGCGCCCTGAAAAA
Organism: uncultured Paracoccaceae bacterium; assembly: GCA_947500775.1. GTDB lineage: Bacteria > Pseudomonadota > Alphaproteobacteria > Rhodobacterales > Rhodobacteraceae > CANMTD01. The sequence goes on along the minus strand of CANMTD010000001.1, from coordinate 813,544 downwards.
CACCCTGATCGACGGCGGCATCGGTGCGATCACCGGGTTCCTGACCAAAGGCGCCTCTGGCGGCAAACATGTGGTCGAGGCCGCGATCGCCAAGCTTGCACCCAAACTGGCGAAAGAGACCGGTTTCAAACTGCTCAGCACGACCACCGTCAAAAAGGCCACCCTGTACCTGATGACCGAAGGCGCCAAGAAAACGCTGGAAGGGGTGCTGGCGGATATCGGCAAGGCGGCCAAGGGCGACAAGAAAATGACGATCGACAAGTTTCTGGACAATCTGGCGGTCAATTTCATCAAGGGCGTGGGCATGGGGCCCGTTGGCAAGGTGATCGAGAAATTTGCCAAGAACGCCGCCGGTGCATTAAGCGAGAAAGACAAGAAACGGATCTGGGATGTGGTGCTGAAAGAGGTGGCCAAACAGGCCAAGGGCGAAACGATCAGTGTCGACATGATCGATCAGCGGACCCGCGCGCTGGTCGACAAGATCGTCAATGATCAGATTGCCAAGAACCTCGATAACGTCATTGCAGCGGTCTATGACAATTGGAAAGGCCCGATGTCCCCCGCCGCGCTGGAAAAGAAACTGGTCGAGGAATTTCTAAGCCCCGCGCGGCTCAAGGCCATCGCGGCGCTAAGCGCCAAACCGGTCAAGAAAAACCTGAAGACACCGGCCAACTAGGCGGCCCGGGCCTTAGTGGGTCCAGGCACCGCGCCGGTTGGTGGCAAAGTTTTCGCCGTACCCGCCCGGGCGGATCACCGGTTTACGCAGCTTGGGGTCCTGCACCACCGCGTCGATCCCATGGGTCTGGGCGTATTCAAGCGCTGCCTCTTTCGTCTCGAAACTCAGCCGCACCTGCGCCTGCGTGTCTGCCGAACTGGTCCAGCCCATCAACGGGTCCACCGCACGCGGGCTGGCCGGGGCAAATTCCAGAACCCAGGAATGGGTTTTGGCGGTACCCGATTGCATCGCTGTTTTGGCGGGCTGATAGATGCGGGCTTGCATGCGGCGTCTCCATGATCGTGCGTCCCACTTATGGGAAAAACCCGCCGCTTACGCAAGAGCCGCGATTACCGATCGACCAACCCGGGTGCGGGAGGGGGAGCTGTGGGCCAACCGGCAATCTGCGCTGCTGCTTGTAGGATAAGTATACACTCTACCACGGGTTGTTTCAATTCTTTTCTAGCTGCTTCTGGATGTCTTCGGGCGCGTTCGGGGGTCGACCCCTTGAACAAGAACAAAAACAGATCAAATCTGTAGCAACAAAGGAATCACCCCATGCCCTATGCTCATTCCGACAAATCGGCCCCTGTGCTGAACAGCCCCGCGCCCGATGTTCGCAGCCGCGAAAAGCTGGAAGGCGGCCGGGCCTTCGTGATGAAAACCGATTTCGAACCGGCGGGCGACCAGCCCACGGCGATTGCCGAACTGTCGTCGGGCGTGAACGCGGGCGACCGCGATCAGGTGTTGCTGGGCGCCACCGGCACCGGCAAGACCTTCACCATGGCCAAGGTGATCGAGGAAACCCAGCGCCCGGCCATCATTCTGGCCCCGAACAAGACGCTGGCGGCGCAGCTGTACGGCGAATTCAAAGGCTTCTTTCCCGACAATGCCGTCGAATATTTCGTCAGCTATTACGACTATTACCAGCCCGAGGCCTATGTCGCCCGCTCGGACACCTATATCGAGAAAGAAAGCCAGATCAACGAACAGATCGACCGGATGCGCCATTCGGCGACGCGGGCGTTGCTGGAACGCGATGACGTGATCATCGTCGCCTCGGTGTCCTGCATTTACGGTATCGGCTCGGTCGAAACCTATGGTGCGATGACCCAGGATCTGGTGGCCGGCAAGGAATACGACCAGCGGGCGGTGATGGCCGATCTGATTGCCCAGGCCTATCGGCGCAACGACGCCGCGTTTCAGCGCGGGTCGTTCCGGGTGCGCGGCGACAGTCTGGAAATCTGGCCCGCCCACCTTGAGGATCGCGCCTGGAAACTGTCGTTCTTCGGCGAAGAGCTGGAGGGGATCACCGAATTCGACCCGCTGACCGGCGAAAAGACCGACACGTTCGACAAAATCCGCATCTATGCCAATTCGCATTACGTGACGCCGAAACCGACGATGAAACAGGCGATCATCGGCATCAAGAAAGAGCTGAAACAGCGTCTGGACCAATTGGTTCAGGAAGGGAAACTGCTGGAAGCTCAACGGCTTGAACAACGCTGCAATTTTGATCTGGAAATGTTGGAGGCGACGGGCGTCTGCAACGGGATCGAAAACTATTCGCGCTATCTGACCGGCCGGGCGCCGGGGGAACCGCCCCCCACCCTGTTCGAATTCATCCCCGATAATGCCATCGTTTTCGCCGATGAAAGCCACGTCAGCGTGCCCCAGATCGGCGGCATGTACAAAGGCGACTTCCGGCGCAAGATGACATTGGCCGAACACGGGTTCCGCTTGCCATCCTGCATGGACAACCGCCCCCTGAAATTCGAAGAATGGGACGCGATGCGCCCGCAATCGGTGTTCGTGTCCGCGACCCCCGCCAAGTGGGAAATCGAACAGACCGGCGGCGTCTTCACCGAACAGGTGATCCGCCCCACCGGGTTGCTGGACCCGCAGGTCGAAATCCGCCCGGTCGACATGCAGGTCGACGATCTGCTGGACGAGGTGCGCAAGGTCGCCGCCGACGGGTTCCGCACGCTTGTCACCACGCTGACCAAACGCATGGCCGAGGATCTGACCGAATACATGCACGAACAGGGCATCCGCGTGCGCTATATGCATTCGGACATCGACACGATCGAACGGATAGAGATCCTGCGCGACCTGCGACTGGGGGCCTTCGATGTGCTGATCGGCATCAACCTGCTGCGCGAAGGGCTGGATATCCCCGAATGCGGGCTGGTCGCCATTCTGGACGCGGATAAAGAGGGGTTCCTGCGGTCCGAAACCTCATTGATCCAGACCATCGGGCGCGCCGCGCGCAACGCCGAAGGCCGGGTGATCATGTACGCCGACCGCATCACCGGCAGCATGGAGCGCGCCCTGGGTGAAACCAACCGCCGCCGCGAAAAACAGATCGCCTATAACGCTGAACACGGCATCACCCCCGCGACGATCAAAAAGAACGTCGAGGATATCCTGCAAGGTCTGTATCAGGGTGATGTCGACATGAACCGGGTCACCGCCAAGGTCGACAAACCGCTAGTCGGCGCCAATCTGATGGCCCATCTGGACGGTCTGCGCACCCAGATGCGCAAAGCCGCCGAGAACCTTGAGTTCGAAGAGGCCGCCCGCCTGCGCGATGAGGTCAAACGGCTGGAGGCCGTGGAACTGGCCGTCGCCGACGACCCGCTGGCCCGCCAATCCGCCGTCGAGGCCGCCAGCGACGCCGCCGTCAAATCAAAAGGCCGCAGCACGGCGGGACGGCCGGGGCAACGCGGTGGTGTGAAGCGGCGGGGGCGGTAAATACGGGATACCCATAAAGGCAGTTTCACGCTAAAGGTCGTGTAGGAGGCCCAATGCCATTGGATGACGGAATTCTTGGGCAAGGTGTGTACACACCTCGCGAAGCAGCGCGCCTTATTGGTGTAAACGCTCAGCAGATTCTTCGTTGGACCCGCGGCAGCGGTCTAAGCGAACCCCTTTGGCATGCTCATTACCAGTTTCTTGATGACGACGTTACTGAGATCAGTTTTCTTGACTTAATAGAAACTAGAGTCGTCGCAGCCATGCGCCGCGCACATATTTCCTTACAGTCCATTCGCTTTGCAATGTCTTTTGCACAAGAGAAACTTGGCGTAGAACGTCCGCTGGCTTCGCAATCGTTTAAAACCGACGGTTCTGAAATTCTAATGGCTGCAATTGAAAATGATGGCGAATTTGTAAGCCTATCAAAGAAACGGCCCGGTCAGAAAGTGTTTCGGGAAATCATTTCACAATCGGTGAATGACCTTGAGTACGACGGCGATCTGGCGGCAAGATGGCGCCCATCTAATTTCACTGAGGTTATTATTGATCCAGCAAGGCACTTTGGCGATCCTATTTTGGATCAATTTGGCATATCAACACAAATTTTATTTCGGGAATTTCAGGAACTTAGAGACCCAAATTATCTTTCTAAAATCTATGAAATTCCAAAGAAGGTTGTACTCCAAGGTATTGCTTTCGAGCGGAAGCTAGACGAGGCGCATGGTTAAGGTTCTATTCGACCACAATATGCCTCCTTGCATCGCTCGCGCGGTGAATGAGCTTATTAAATCGGACGGACATGCGGCATATGCTCTACGTGATCACTTTCCAACGATCATATCAGACGTTGACTATTTTGCTAAACTTAACCGCGAATGGATTGTGGTTTCTAAAGACCTACAAAACTCCCGAAAACGCGCCGAGCGCGCAGCAATTATGCAAAACAAAATTGTAGCATTCTACCTCTCGCCAGGATTGCAGAAAAAATTGGTTGGAGAACAGGCTGCAGCAATAATGTGGCATTGGGATAAAATGCTGTTGCAACGATTGAATGTTGAAAACGGGCTTTTCCAGCTGCCAGAAAACAAATCGCGGTTTAGGTCATTGTGAAACAGAATATACCAAAAGGGCCGCGCCTGACCGCGGGTGGGCGAGAAGCGCCCGCCCATGGGGGCGGTCGGGCGCTGCCCGGGCCGCAAGCGCCCCGGGCGGTGTAGGCCGGAACCGCTGATAATACCAAACGCTCCCCCCACCCTACCCACACGCCACCCGCACGATCACCCCTTCGGCGTCGGTGTGGAAATTCACCCGGTCGGCCAGAAAATCCATCGTCACCGCATCCTCTGGCCCAACAATCCGGTACGGCAGGTCGCGGGGCAATGTGATGGCGGCGACCGGTGTGCCGATCAGGTTGCGATACCCTTCGGCCCCGCAGGTGTCGGGACCGGCGATGCCACCTTCGGGGGCGCAGCCCATCAGGGCGCAGACCGGCGCAAGTCTCAGATACAGACCCAGCCTAGCCAAAGACCGCGCCCACCTCATACATCACCGGCTCAAAGCTTTTGCACAACTCGTTGATGGCGCGGTTGCGGGCGCGCATTTCGGGGGTGCGCAGCATCGCCTGAAAATCCTCGCGCCGCTGCCATTGCGAATAATTGGCGATCCGGGTCTGCGCGTCGTTCACATGCAGACCCGCGCCGATAAAGCCGGGTTGTTTCGAAATGAACAGCTCATAGGCCTCTTCCAGCGCCTCCAGCAGATCCTGACAGGTGCCGGGGGTCGTTTCAAAGGTGGTGATCACGGTCTGAAGCGGGGCGTCCTTGGTGATTGCGGGCATCGGGAATCCTCCTTACCCGTCAGTCTGACAAAGAGTCCCTCGCCGGTCAAAGCCCTAAGACCCGGACCCTAGCGGACCACATGCACCGAACAGGTGGCATGCCGCACCACGCGGCCCGCGGTCGAGCCCAGGAAATAATCCTGCAATCCGGGGCGGTGGGATGCGATCACGATGCAATCCACGTCATGTTCGTTGGCATATTCGACAATCGTGCGCCCGGCATGGCCGACCACGGCCACCGGTTTGGCATCCGCCACTCCGCCCAGATTGGCCGCCAGAGCGGTCAGCGTGTCGGCCTGATTCTTTTCCGCCTGACCTTCGGGCAGATATTGCATGACATAGGCCGGGATCGCCTCCATCACGTTCAGCGCGGTGATCTGCCCGCCGTCGGCCAACAGCGCATGGGCAACCTCCATCGCCTGTCCGGCGACATCCGCGTGATCCAATGCGATCGGCACAAGAATATGTTTATACATGTCATCCCCTCCTGAGTTTTGTCCATTCTGACAGAGCCCGGAAGGGGCGTCATTGACACAGGTCAGGTCTGGCGCGTGGCCAGAACTTCGGCGGCCAGCGCCCGGATTTCCGCATGGGCCGGGGTCTTGCGCGCCTCAAGAACGCCCAGCCCCTGCCCCAGCGTTTCGGCGTATATCACCCGGTTGGCCAGGCTGGCGGCGGTCAGCTCTGCCTCCATCTCGGCGGCTTTTTCGGCGACCTCGGCCCCCAGCCGCGTGCCGGGGCGGGTGCGGTTCAGCACCACGCTGACCGGGGTGCGTTCGCGGTGCGCCAGATCCAGAACCCCCTCGGTCGCCCAAAGGTCCACATGGCTGGAGGCGACGGGCACCAGAACATGCGCCGCCGCCCGCAGCGCCGGGCGCAGATCGCTGTCGGCCTTGGGCGGCGTGTCGACCAGAACGATGTCATGAAGATTGGCCAGTTTGCCGGTTTCATAGCTGACCCCCCAGGCCGACGCGGTCGAAAACTCCATCCCCGGATCGCCCAGCCGTTCGGCCCGCATCATGAACCAGCGCCCCAGACTGCCCTGCGGATCGGTGTCCAGCAGCGCAACGCTCAGCCCGTCGCGGGCAAAGGCAACGGCCAGATTGGCGGCCAGCGTCGTCTTGCCGGACCCGCCCTTTTGCTGTGCGATGGTGATGATATGACCGGCCATGGCGGTGCCCTCCTGCGATTGCTGCGGCGCAGCATGCCACATCCGGCGCGGAATGGCACGCGGCGAATTCGCCCGGGCTCAGCCGTGTTTGCCGATCTCCCACCCGGTTTGATCGGCCAACAGGCGTTCGGCGGTGTCGACCGGCAGATCCTCCAGCGCCGATCCCATGGAATCGTTCCAGCGGTTCAGATAGCCGAACAGTGCGATCACCCCCATGATTTCGACGATATCCCCGTCCGACCAATGCGCGCGCAACGCGGCCTCGATTTCCGGCGTGACACCATTGGGCACCTCAGCCGCGGCATGGGCAAAGGCAAGGGCGGCTTTTTCGGCCGTGGTGAAATGCGGGCTATCGGCGAAATTCCAGACGTCGTTCAACCGCTCTGCCGGCGCGCCGAACCGTTCCGAGCCCAGGATCGTATGCGCCTGACAATAGCGGCAGCCCGAGACATAGCTGGTGACATAGCCCAACAGGCGTTTGAATTCGCCGGTTACCGCGCCGTGATTGGTCATCACCGCAATATTCAGCGCGGTAAAGGCGCGCGCGATTTCCGGGCGGTGCGCCATGGTCCGGACCGAATTCGGGATGACCCCCAGCGGGCCTTTGAAAAACTGCACCTCGTCGCGCAGCGTCGGGTCCATGTCTTCTTCGTCCAGCGGCGCAACCACGGCCATGTCGATCCTCCCAGATGGTTTGTGCGTGTTCCTTGCCGACAAACCATGCACAGGCGGCAGGCCGATGCAACAGCGGGCAGAAATGCAACGGCGCCCATGCCGCGCACAAGTCTTAACCCCCTGTTAACCCTGTTCCTTCAACGCTGGGATGAACAGGAGCATTCCGATGCGGCTATGTCTGACACTGGCACTGATTTTTCTCTGGTCCGCCACGGCGCAGGCAGGCCCGTGGATGCGCGAAAAAGGTGCGGTTTTCCTGTCGTTTTCCCACAGCCGGTTCGAGTCCGGGGATCACCGGGACAATGAGACAAAGCTGTATCTGGAATACGGGCTGTCCGAGCGTTTCACCCTTGGGCTGGACGCAGGCCAGGGCGAATATTACGGCGACCAATCGGCGATTGCCTTTCTGCGCACCCCCATCGGGCGGTCGGATGGCGCATCCCGTCTGGCGGTGGAAATGGGGCTTGGGGCCTTTCGCGACGACCTGACCCCAACCGCCACCCCCGAAATGACCCTGCGGCCCGGCCTGTCGTGGGGGCGCGGGATTGATACAAGGTTCGGCAGCGGCTGGATCACGGTTGAAACCCTGGCAGAACGGCGCATCGGCGAAGATGACACCGCCTATAAGGCCGATACCACCTTTGGGCTGAATGCCTCGGACAACACCAAGCTGATCATGCAGTTTCAATCCGGCGACTACCCCGGCAGCGATCCCTATCTGCGGCTGGCCCCGTCGCTGGTGCGCGAATTCGCGCCGGGCCGCCATCTGGAACTGGGCCTGCGCCACGGGCTGGCCGGGGAAACCACAACCGGGGTGAAAATCGGCACTTGGTTGTCGTTCTAAGGCCCCCTTCGCAAAACCTGCAAAGGGGACCTCGGGTCGCGTCAAGGATCAGGTCGGGTTATCGACCCGCGCGGTCACATTGATCCGGCCCCGGGTCGCCACCGGCCAGGTGATCAGCACAGCATCCTGGTTGGCCCCCTCTTCGACCGAGGCATAGGGCATCGCCGTGACCCATCCGCCGCCACTGTCGGTGATCCGTTCTTCGGCGGTGATGGCGGTCACGTTGCGCGCGCGCCCCCCGAACGGCAGGAACCCGGCAAAGCTGCAGTTCCAGACCGACTGTGCGCTCAGCTCGCTGAACTGCAACGTCACCGGATTGGCGATGGTCTGGGTCACCCCGTTGAACGTATTGCCCTGCACCACGATATTGCGGGACCGCCCGTGGTTCAGCGTCGCATAGGTGGTGTCGATGTGATCCACCCGGTCGATATTGCCGTTCAGCGATTTGAACGTATTGCCCGAGATGTTCAGCCCCTGAATGAAATGATCCGCCCCCACGGGTTTGATCACGAACCAGCGGAACCACGCGGCCACGTCATTGACAGTAAAGATGTTCCCGGTCACCGTCAGCCCGCCAAAGCTGAGCTCGCTGTTGTGATCGGGATCGGGATCATGTTCGTTGGTCCATTCGACGAAGCTGTTGTCGACGTAGTTGGCCGTCAGCGAGGTTTTGACATTGGGCTGCGTCAACACGATCCCGGCCTGCCGGATGCCGTCCGTTTCATTGTCGCCCTGAAACCAGTGGTTCGCGGTGATGATGCTGCCGGTTCCGCCCAGAACAGCGAAATGGGCAAAGCGCACCACCCGGTTGTCGCGGATTTTGGCGTCATTGGCATTGGTGTTCAGCGCGATGGTCGTGCGATCCTGCGCCCGCAGTGGCTGTTCGTTTGACAGGAACTGACAGCGGTCGACCAATATCCCCTGACAGCCATCGCCGATGGACGTGATCCCACGGTCCTTGGGCTTGGTGATGAAACAGTCGCGGATGTGAAAGATCGATCCCGACGTGGGCAGCATCAGCGCGCTGGCCTCACCGCCGCACTGAAGCTCGACATCGGACAGCACGAACCGGCTGAGCGCGGCAAACCCGCTGAAATCCAGCAGGTATTTGAACCGGCTGAAGGTAAAGACCTGCGTGCCCGCCGCGTCGAACAAAGGCGCGCTCAGCGTCATGGTCTGGGCGCTGACGTTCTTGTCGCGCACATAGACCTCGCGCCCGACACCCAGCCCCTGAACCAGCGCGCCAACCGGCACATTGGCCACATTCACAACGCCTGTCAGCTGCAGCGGGTTGCCGGTGTCATAGCTGGCCTGCGAGGTGACCGTTTCAGTATCCCAATTGGCGCTGGACACCGCGTTGAACTGACCGTTCCGGATCACCCGGCGAATGGCATAGGTGTCCTTGTTCGCGACCACCCCCTGAATGTCGATCGGGCCATCCACTTCAATGCGGCGGCCTTTCATATCAAGGCTTTCGTGGTCGGAATAGTTGAACAGAACCGCAACCGCGCGTTTGAACCCCTCCAGCTCATCGCCAAAGGCATCGACATAGGTCGGCAGGTCGAAATTCTTGGTCAGCGTCAGGCGTTTGTCGGCGGGCATGGTGACCGCGCCTTCGAACCGCACCGGGCTTTCGAACGTCATGTGATCGCCCAGCAGATAGGTCCCGGCCGAGACCAGAACCTCGCGCCCGGCCGAGGCCGCATCCGCCGCCTCGAACGCCGCGCGGTCATCAGTGATCCCGTCGCCCACGGCGCCGAAATCGCGGACATCGACCCAATCCATCAGCTTGCGGTGGAAGACCGAGGTCACGTCTTCGACCACCAGATCGTCGATCCGCACCGACCCGCCGTTGGGGCCCGTCAGATCCAGACCGACATGGGCATAGATCGGCTCGCGCCCCCAGACCATGTCCACACCGCCGCGGGCACCGGCCCCGATGATCGCACGGACGGTGACAATCTGACCGTAGGAACTCAGCACGACGCTTGGCCCCTCTTCGATCACGCCGGGCACATGCACGTCGCCCGCGCCGCCGGCCCAGGCCGCAATCCGCACTTCGGGCAGGTTGCCGCTGATCGCCTTGACCCGCGCGGTGACCTGCAGGTAACAGCCCGGCTGCAACGGGGTCTGCCCCATATAGCGCAGCTTTTGCAGCGTGTCGGTTTTGGCCAGTTCCAGACAGCCGCCGAAATCCTGATCCGCCGGGACAAAGGCCGCGTTGCCCGCGCCGTCATAGGTCGCCGAACCCGGCGTTCCGTCCTCGCTTGACCAGACATCCAGCCCGTTCACAAAGGCCGGTGGCATCAGGACCAGCCCGTCGGTGATTGCCTTGTTCATCTAAACCCCTTTCCAAATGCGCGCATGCGCATGTCCGGCGCATCAGACAGCCCAATCCAATGGGTGCCGAAGCTCCGCTCAATTTTCAGTCACTCTTTTCAGGAGATATCGCGGGCGCAGTGCCCGGATGACCAAAGGCCTATCAGATAAGTGTTAAGACCTGCTTAACCGCGTCAGGCGCCGACCTGTGGAACCAGCCGCACGCCGTTGATCCGCCAGCTGTCGCCGGACCGGATCATTTCGTATTCCAGCAGATGCAGCCGCCCGGCCTGATCGGTGACCAGCACGTTCTGGCGGCGCAGTTCGCCCGCGCCATCGCTGTTCAGAAACCGCACGTCAGCCGGGCGCCAAACCATCGGATAGCCCTGTTTGACCATCGCCCCGAACCGCGGCGCCGATCCGAACACGCCTTGAATCGTGGGCGAGGCGAATGCGAACGCGCGGTCGAAATCATCGGCCAGAAAGGCGTCGATCTGTTGCTGTATGATGGTTTCGGGCAGGTCTTTGGTGTCAGTTTGCGCAGCTGCCGCGCCAACCGACAGAAACAGAAAACAACATGAAATCAAAAGGTTCTTCATAATCGGCCTCCGGCTTACCCAAATCAGGTAGGCCGAAGGCCGGTCAGGTCAACGATTAGCCTGCCAGATCGCCGGCCAGCCCCTGTTCGATCAGCGCGATGGTTTCATCGACGCCGTAAAGCGCGATGAACCCGCCAAAGCGCGGGCCCTGGCTGGCGCCCAACAGCACCTCGTACAGCGCCTTGAACCAGTCGCGCAGCGGGTCGAACCCGTGGTCCTTGCCGACCGCGAAGACCAGCGTCTGCAACTCTTCGGCATCCAGCCCGCCGTCCCATGTGCGCAGCCGGGCGGTCAGATCCTCAAGTGCGGCGCGCTCTTTGTCACCGGGCAGGCGGAATTCGCGGGTGGGGGCGACGAAATCCTTGAAATAGCGCACGGCAAACCCGGCGGCGGCATCCAGACCGGGGTGGGTTTCGGGGCTGGCCTCGGGCGCATAGCGCTGGATAAAGCCCCACAGCCCCGCCTTATCGGTGGCCGAAGACACGGACGCCAAGTTCAACAACATCGCAAAGGGCACCACCATATCCGAGGCAGGCACATTGTGGCCGTGGATGTGGAACACCGGATTGGCCAGCCGCGCCTTTGTATCCTGCGTGGCATAGGCGCGCAGTTGCTGGTGGTATTCATCCACCGCTTTGGGGATCACGTCGAAATGCATCCGCTTGGCGGTTTTGGGCTTGAGATACATGAAATAGCTCAGGCTTTCGGTGCTGGCATAGGTCAGCCATTCGTCGATCGACACGCCATTGCCCGAGGTCTTGGAAATCTTCTGGCCGTTTTCATCCAGAAACAGCTCATAGGTGAAATGCTCGGGCGCGGGGGCGCCAAGGATGCGGCAAATCCGGTCATAGATCGGCGTATTGGTCGAATGATCCTTGCCGTACATTTCGAAATCCACGCCAAGGGCGGCCCAGCGCGCGCCGAAATCGGGCTTCCACTGCAGTTTCACATTGCCGCCGGTCACCGGCAGCGTCCATTCGCGCCCGTCTTCGTCGTCAAAGGTGATCGTGCCATCCTTGGCGTTCACCTCTTTCATCGGCACATACAGCACGCGCCCGGTTTCGGGGTGGATCGGCAGAAAGATGGAATAGCTTTGCCGCCGCTCTTCGCGCAGGCTTTTCAGCATGACTTCCATGATCGCGTCGTATTTTTCAGCCGCGCGCAGCAGCACCGCGTCAAACCGGCCCGAACGGTAGAACTCGGTCGCGCTGATGAATTCGTATTCGAACCCGAAGGTGTCCAGAAACCGGCGCAGCATGGCGTTGTTGTGGTCGCCGAAACTGTCGTGTGTGCCAAAGGGATCAGGAACCGAGGTCAGCGGCTTTTGCACATGGTCGGCCAGCATTTCGGCATTCGGCACATTGCCCGGAATTTTCCGCATCCCGTCCAGATCGTCGGAAAAACACACCAGCTTGGTCGGGATATCGCTGATCACCTCGAAGGCGCGGCGCACCATCGTCGTGCGCGACACTTCGCCGAAGGTGCCGATATGCGGCAACCCGCTGGGCCCGTATCCGGTTTCAAACAGCACATAGCCCTTTTCGGGTGGCGCCTTTTCATAGCGTTTAAGCAACCGACGCGCTTCTTCAAAGGGCCAGGCTTTGGAGGTGAGGGCAGCGTCGCGCAGTTCAGACATGTTCATAACTTTCCTGATGTCGCGGTCCAACACCCCGACAAGCACCGCTACCTATTGCCCCCCCGCCCGCAGGTCAATATTCTGTACGGCGACCCACGCCCGAAGGAGGCCATTGTGACCGAAACACCCATCTCTCTGACCCCGCAAGACGCCCTGGTGGCCGTCATGATCGCGGTATCGGCCTCGGATCTTGATATTCGCACCTCGGAACTGGTGACAATCCAGCGGATCGTGAATCACCTGCCGGTCTTTGCCGACTATGATCTGGACCGGATCAATCAAATCTCGCAGACCGTTTTCGACCTGCTGGAAGAAGAGGACGGATTGGACGCCCTGTTCGGTCTGGTGCGCGACGGGCTGCCCGAAAAACTGTATGAAACCGCCTATGCCATCGCCTGCGATGTGGCTGCCGCCGATGGCAAACTGGCCGAAAGCGAACTGCAACTGCTGGCCGAAATCCGGTACGAGTTGAACATCAACCGCCTGCACGGCGCGGCCATCGAACAAGGCGCCCGCGCCCGCCACATGACGCTCTGAACTGCCCCGCTGCCCGTTACAGGGCGGGCAGCGCATCCAGTTCCTTTTGCAGCTTGTCCGCCCGCACCAACGCCGCCTTGCTTTCATTCAACAGGGTCTTGGCCTGTTTCGACGCCTCTTGCGCCCTCAGCAACAGCTTCTTCGTTGAAAAAATCCGCTGTTTGTCGACCAGGTAAATCTTGTTTTTGATATCTTTCTGAAAATCAAAGGTCACCGCCTTTGACCAGCCCTCGCCTTCCCACAACTTGATCGCGGTCCACGCCCAGAACGACGGCGACGTCATCTTGTCCCAGGATTCCGAGACAACCCCGACCGCGATCCCGACGCTGGAAATTTCATTGTCCTTGTTCAGCAGGTACTTTGCCCCCGCCTTGCGGGCTTCTTTGGCGGCCGGGTCATAGGCCATTCCAACCGCCTCATCCATCGCTTCCTTGTTGATCTTCTTCAGCGCCTCTCCGGACGCGGTAGAGGCTGCTTTCCCCAGTTTGGCGATTTTCCCCAAGCTGACCATCAACGTCGCGATTTCAGCCGCCACATCTACGTTGTCGCCCCACTTCTTGGCCCCCGCCGCGCTGGCCTTCAGGTCCTTGATGATGTCCTGATAATTTGCCTCGGTGGATTTACACAGTTTCTGCGCGTTTTCCGACGCCCGGATCGCTTTATCAGCACGTTTGCTCAGCGTTTGTGCCAGATCCAGTTCGACCTGAAGCTGGGCAATCAGCTGGCGCTGCAGTTCAATCATCTGCTTGCGCTCGGCTTCATTCATCGGGATGACCAGCTTGTCGCCCGGTTCGATCTTTTCAGGCATTTTGCGCTTTTTCAGCACGGCGGCATTGGCCGGATCTTTCCAGATATTGCGCCAGTCTTTGTGTTTATAGCGTTTGGCGATGCTGATCAGCGTTTCGCCTTTCGACACCTTATGAATGCGTTGATTTGCCATCAAATCCTCATTTTATAAATAATTCAAATACTTACCGCATGGCCGTAAAATCGGCCGGTTCGTCCATCAATACTCGGATCGTACCGTATTTGTGACACCGGCCAAATCACAATTCAGAAAGGGCCTGCATCTCTCGGCATTTTCTTGCCCACTCAGGTGCCGTACAGGGTCACCCACCGCTTGATCAGCGCCTGTTGCAGGGTCCGGGACCGTCCGGCCCACCCGCGCGCGCCTTTGGGGCGTTCGCGGTTGGCGCGCGGAATGCGTTCGCGGCGCGGCTCATCCGCCGTGAAAATCGCAAACACCAGTTCGGTGCCGTCGGCGGCCGTCACATATCCCGCCAATGCGGATACAAAATTCAGCGTGCCGGTCTTGGCACGGACCCGCACCGGCCCCCCCTTTATCGGGCGCCCCTTGTCGTCTTTCAGGTGCATCTCTTTCATCAGCCCCTGCAACGGGCCGCGCGGCCCCGCCGCGACCAGCGCGCGCACCATATCGCTGGCAGACATCCGGGTGCCGTCGCCCAGCCCCGAATGATCCGCGAATTCGGCGCGGCGCACGCCATGGGCTTCGCCCAGCCAGTGCCCCATCATCTGGGCCGATCCCGCCAGGTTCTGCGGCGCGACCCCGCGGGCGCGGGTCGTGGTCATGCCCACCGCCTCGGCCGTCACATTGGTGGAATATTTCAGCATGTCGCGCAGAATGTCGCGCAAGGGTTCGCTGCTGTGTTCGGCAATCACCTGACCGGTGGGGGCCGCCGCCACCGCATCGCCCCGCCGCAGCGAAATCCCATGCGACCGCGCCAATGTCTGAAAGACCTCGGCGGTGTAAAGCGCGGGGTGGCGCACCGGCAACCAGCGGCTGCCGCCCTTGCCAAGGGCGCCACGGGCCACGGTCCAGTCTTCGAATTTTCCGGTATTGGCATAGGTAAAGACCGGCACGCTGCGGTCCACGACCTGCATCCGCGCCACGGCCACGCGCGGGCGATACCGCCGCGCCCGGGCCTCCATGCTGATGTCATACCCGCCCGAGGCGCGTTTCCATTCGAAATGCACCCGGTTGAAATTCAGGTTCAGCCCTGACAGCGCCGGGTTATAGCCGACATGATCGGGCTGGCCGGGATCGATCGCGGGCACCGATGGCAGAACCCCGGCATAAATCCGGAACCGCCCCGCCACCTCGCGGACCCCCGCGTCTTTCAGCCGGGCCGCCAGATCACCCAGCATATCGGTGTCGATGGTCGGATCGCCCGCGCCGACCAGCACCAGATCGCCGTGTACCCGCCCGTTCACCACCGGCCCCGTAGCCACCAACCGGGTGCGAAAACGATAGTCCGCCCCCAGGTTTTCCAGCGCATACATTGCCGTGATCGCCTTGGTCACGCTGGCCGGAGGCAGGGCCAATACCGGGTTCCGGGCCTCCAGCACCTGACCGGTGCGCGCATCGGCCACCACATAGCTGATCTTGCCGCCCAGCGCCGCCTTGTCGATCAACCGCTCGGCGGCGGGGGCAGCCCGTTTGTGAAACTCCTCCGACCGGCCGATCGGGCGCGGCGACGTCAGCGGCGCCTCGGCCCAGACAGAGCCCGCCACGCCCGAGGCCAACGCCCCCAGAACCCAGCGCCGCGTAACCGAAGAAGGATGCCGTTTCATCATGGCGCGGAGTGAACCAAATCAATATGGCCCCGGCAAGGCCGCATTCGCGCGCACACGAAGAATTCAGCCGGGCCAATCGCCGCGGGCGCGGATCGCACTGGAAGAGATGTCCAGCATCGGCACATTCACAAAACACCACGCAGGTGCCCGGCTGTGCCCCAACAGCGACGCCGCCCGCGCCGGGATGCGATACGCCGCATAGCGTTCGGCCGCCTTGGACATCCGCGCCGACAGCCGTTCGCCCGGTCGGGCGATCACGCCGATGGGCACGTTTTCCATGATCCACTGCCATTGGTCCCAATGGTGAAACGTCGCCAGATTGTCGGCCCCCATCAGCCAGACAAAGCGCACGCCGGGATACAGCGCCTGCAACCGTTTCAACGTCGCGGCCGTGTACCGTGTACCGATCTGCGCCTCGATATCGGTGACGCTGACCCTGGGGTGATCCATCACCGCCCGCGCTGTCGCCATCCGCCGCGCCATCGGCGCCGGGCCGTTGGGTTTCAGCGGGTTGCCGGGGCTGACCAGCCACCACACCCGATCCAGCCCGAACCGCTTCAACGCCTCGCGCGTGATATGCGCGTGCCCCCCATGGGCCGGATCAAACGACCCGCCCAACAGGCCGATGGTCTGGCCGGGTGACGTTAACAGACGTGAATGGGGCACGGGCTCCTCCGGCTTGCGACATGCAACCTTCTGACAAGCCCGCCAAAAATGTCAATCAATCGTGACCCTCCGTTTCCTGCCCCACGGATCGACGCACCTAAACCTGTCATCGCCGCATTGCCCCTGTTCACCACCTTCGCTATCTAGACGGTCAAACCTGTTTTTCCACGGAGCCCTGTCATGGCAGCCTATCAATACGTCTACCACATGGATGGTGTTTCCAAGACCTATCCCGGCGGCAAGAAATGTTTCGAAAACATCCGCCTGTCGTTCCTGCCCGGCGTCAAGATCGGTGTGGTCGGGGTCAACGGCGCCGGTAAATCGACGCTGCTGCGGATCATGGCCGGGATCGACAAGGATTTCACCGGCGAAGCCTGGGCCGCCAAAGGCGCCAAGGTCGGCTATCTGCCGCAGGAACCGCAGCTGGATGAAAGCCTGGATGTGCGCGGCAACGTCATGCTGGGGGTCGCTGAAAAAAAGGCGAAACTCGACCGGTTCAACGAAATCGCGATGAACTATTCCGATGAAACCGCCGAAGAAATGGCCAGGCTGCAGGATGAGATCGACGCCGAAAACCTGTGGGACCTCGACAGCCAGATCGATGTCGCGCTCGAGGCGCTGCGCTGTCCGCCCGATGACGCCGATGTATCCACACTGTCGGGCGGTGAAAAACGCCGGGTCGCGCTGTGCAAGCTGCTGCTGGAAGCACCCGACATGCTGCTGCTGGACGAACCGACCAACCATCTGGACGCCGAAACCATCGCCTGGCTGCAAAAGCACCTGATCGACTATAAGGGCACCATCCTGTGCGTCACCCACGACCGCTATTTTCTGGATGATATCACCGGCTGGATTCTGGAACTCGACCGCGGGCGCGGCATTCCCTACGAAGGCAATTATTCCGCCTGGCTGGAACAAAAGGCCAAGCGGCTGGAACAGGAACAGCGCGAAGACAAATCCAAGCAGAAGGTGCTGGAACGCGAATTGGAATGGATTCGTGCCGGCGCCAAGGCGCGGCAGGCCAAATCCAAGGCCCGGATCAACGCATATGAGGAAATGGCCAGCCAGTCCGAGCGTGAAAAACTGTCCCGCGCCCAGATCGTCATCCCCAACGGCCCCCGTTTGGGCGGCAAGGTGATCGAGGTCGAGAACCTGAAAAAAGGCTTTGGCGACAAGCTGTTGATCGAGGATCTGTCATTCTCGCTGCCGCCCGGCGGCATCGTCGGCGTGATCGGCCCCAACGGCGCGGGTAAATCGACGCTGTTCCGGATGCTGACCGGTCAGGAACAGCCCGACGAGGGCACCGTGACCTATGGCGATACCGTGCAACTGTCCTATGTCGATCAGTCGCGCGACGATCTGGATGCGGAAAAAACCGTGTGGGAGGAAATCTCGGGCGGGGCCGAACTGATCGATCTGGGCGACGCGCAGGTCAATTCCCGCGCCTATTGTTCGTCGTTCAACTTCAAAGGCGGCGACCAGCAGAAAAAGATGGGCATGCTGTCGGGCGGTGAACGCAACCGCGTGCATATGGCCAAACTTCTGCGCGAAGGCGGCAACGTGTTGCTGCTGGACGAACCGACCAACGATCTGGACGTCGAAACCCTGCAGGCGCTTGAGGCCGCCCTTGAAGATTTCGCAGGCTGCGCCGTCATCATCTCGCACGACCGGTTCTTCCTTGACCGGCTGTGTACCCACATGCTGGCGTTCGAAGGCAACGCGCATGTGGAATGGTTCGAAGGCAACTTCGAGGCTTATGAAGAAGACAAGATCCGCCGTCTGGGCCCGGATTCAGTCGAACCGACGCGGGTGAAGTATAAGAAGTTTACGCGGTAGCAACTCACATCAGGGCCGCGACCGACCCGAGGGGTGGCGCAATCGCGCCGCCCCGTGGGGGCGGGTCGGCGCGGCCCGGGATGCGGGCACCCCGGGCGGATATTTCCTCGCCCCCCAGCCCACCAAAACCGCGAACGCTCAATTATTGGGCGACATGCCCGAATTCAGGCATTGCCCCACCCAAAACCCCCGATCTGCGCCCCAAATCTGCGAACCCGCTTAACAATCCGGCAGAATACCGCTGGATGCCTGTATGTCAGAAAGCCTGAAAATCGCGGTGGTCGAACCTGACCGCGCCCGCGCCATAGAAATCATCGATGCCTTACGCGCCGACGGCTGGGCCGATGTCACGGTCATCGCCGAAATGTCCTCGCTCGCGCGGAAACTGGCCGAGCTGAACCCCGATCTTGTCCTGATCGACCTCAGCAATCCCAGCCGCGACAGCCTTGAACAGGTCAGCGCCGCCTCGGATGCCCAAGGCCGCCCCGTCGCGATGTTCGTCGACCAGTCCGATGACGAAATGACAGCCGCCGCCATGGCCGCGGGCCTGAGCGCCTATGTGGTCGGCGGGCTGACGCCGGACCGGATCAAGCCGGTCCTGAAAACCGCCATCGCCCGGTTCCAGATGATGCGCCAGATGCGCCGCGAGCTGGACGCCGCCAAACAGGCGCTTGTGGACCGCAAAACCATCGACCGCGCCAAGGGCATGCTGATGCGCGCCCGCGCGATCACCGAAGAAGACGCCTATGCCCTGTTGCGCAAAACCGCGATGGACCAGAACCGCAAGGTCATCGACGTGGCCGAAGCCTTGCTGACAGCGGCGGCATTGTTGAAATGAGTACGCATCGCCTGAATTGCGGCTATGTCCCGCTGGTCGACAGTGCCCCGCTTATCATCGCGCAGGAACTGAACTATGCCGCCGATGAGGGGCTGAACCTGAACCTGCTGCGGCAACCGTCGTGGTCCGCCCTGCGCGATCTGCTGGCCTTGGGGCATCTTGATGCGGCGCATATGCTGGCGCCGATGCCCATCGCCATGTCGCTGGGGCTTAGCGGTATGACCGCGCAGATCGACGCGCTGATGATGCTGTCGGTCAACGGCAACGTGATCGGGGTGTCGCGCGACATGGCCGGGCGGATGCGCGACGCCGGGTGGGGCGGCAGCTTTGTCGATCCGGTCGGCACCGCCCGCGCGCTGGCGCAGGCGACCGATGCGCCGCTGAAGGTCGGCATACCGTTTCCGTTTTCCATGCACCGGCTGCTGTTCGACTATTGGCTGCGCGATGCCGCCCCTTTCACCATGATCACCACCCCGCCGCCGCTGATGGCCGACGCCGTCGCCGCGGGCGAACTGGACGTATTCTGCGTCGGCGAACCCTGGGGCTCGGTCGCCGTTGACAGCGGTGCGGCCGAACTGATCCTGCCCGGCGCTGCGATCTGGTCTTTCGCGCCGGAAAAGGTTCTGGGTGTCCGGCGCGACTGGGCCGCACAGAACGACGGGCTGGCCGGGGCGCTGATGCGCGCAGTCTATAAGGCCGCGCAATGGCTGGACACGCCGCAGAACCACGCGCTTGCCAGCGACATTCTGGCCCGCAGCGAACATCTGGACCTGCCTGAAAACGCCATCGACCACGCGCTGACCGGCAATTTCGCGATCACCCAGACCAGCGAACCGGTGGACGTGCCGAACTTTCTGAAATTCCACCGCAACGCCGCGACCTTCCCCTGGCGCAGTCAGGCGGCGTGGATCGGGGCGCATATCGCAAAGCTGCATGGTCTGGACAAGGGGCACGCCACAAAGGTGGCGCAGGGCTGTTTCCGCACCGATCTGTACCGCAAACACCTGTCCGGCGTCGGCGTCGATATGCCCGGCGCATCGGCCAAACTGGAAGGCGCGATGGCCAACCGCACGGCGGTCGCCTCGACCCGTGGGGACATGATTCTTGGCCCGGATGCGTTCTTTGATGGCGCAGTTTTCGACTCTGGCGATCCAAAGTGACCAAAAATTAATCAGATGCCGCATCGCAGCAAATCTTTTCCGGCGCGGAATACGCGGACCGTTGCGCACCGGTTCAAGGCAAACGATGGTCTATTCGTAGGGCGACGATGCCCGATCCTCCCGCGGTCGATGACGCCCGCACCGAAATTAAGCAACGCCGCTTGATTCATCTGCGCTCCTCCCGAGCACATGAATCAAGCGGCGTTTTTTTTTGCCACATGACGCCGAAAGGACTGTGCATGAACACCGTATTCAAATGGGCCATCGCCACCACCATGCTGGTCGCCAGCCCATCCTACGCCGAACTTCTGGACGTTGAAAAAGACGAGCTGAAATTCGGCTTTATCAAGCTGACCGACATGGCCCCGCTGGCCGTGGCCTATGAGAATGGCTATTTCGAAGACGAAGGGCTGTTCGTCACGCTGGAGGCTCAGGCCAACTGGAAAGTGCTGCTGGACGGCGTGATCGACGGTCAGCTGGACGGCGCGCATATGCTGGCCGGGCAACCGCTGGCCGCGACCATCGGCTATGGCACCAAGGCCCATATCGTCACCCCCTTTTCGATGGACCTGAACGGCAACGGCATCACCGTTTCCAACGAAATCTGGGAACAGATGAAACCGCATGTGCCGCTGATGGAAGATGGCCGCCCGCAGCACCCGATCTCTGCCTCGGCGATGAAACCGGTCGTCGAAAGCTATAAAGACAAGGGCGTGCCGTTCAACATGGGCATGGTTTTCCCGGTCTCGACCCATAATTACGAACTGCGCTATTGGCTGGCCGCCGGTGGTCTGCAGCCCGGATATTATTCGCCCGACAACATCTCGGGGCAGATCAACGCCGATGTGCTGTTGTCCGTGACGCCCCCGCCGCAGATGCCCGCCACGATGGAGGCCGGCACGATCTTCGGCTATTGCGTGGGCGAGCCGTGGAACCAGCAGGCGGTGTTCAAAGGCATCGGCGTGCCGGTGATCACCGACTACGAGCTGTGGAAGAACAACCCCGAAAAGGTCTTTGGCCTGAACGCCGCATTTGTCGAGGAAAACCCCAACACCGCCCTTGCCGTGACCAAGGCGCTGATCCGGGCGGCGATCTGGCTGGATGAAAACGACAACGCCAACCGGCCCGAAGCGGTCGAGATTCTGTCCCGTTCGGAATATGTGGGCGCCGATTACGATGTGATCGCCAACTCGATGACCGGCACCTTCGAATATGAAAAGGGCGACAAACGCGAAGTCCCCGATTTCAACGTGTTCTTCCGCTATAACGCGACCTACCCCTATTATTCCGACGCCATCTGGTACCTGACCCAGATGCGCCGCTGGGGCCAGATCGCGGAACCCAAATCCGACCAGTGGTTCTTTGACACCGCCAAGGATGTCTACAAGCCCGATATCTACCTGAAAGCCGCACGCATGCTGGTGGACGAAGGTCTGGCGAACGAGGCCGACTTCCCCTGGGACAGCGACGGGTTCAAGGCGCCGACCCCGGCCGAGGATATCATCGACGGCATCGCCTATGACGGCCGCACGCCCAATGCCTATCTCGACAGCCTGCCGATCGGCCTGAAAGGCCAGCAGATCATCGTCGGCAACGACGTGCAGGGCTGACGCCGGACGGTAGCAAACACCACGCTTTCCAGACGTCGCCACCCGCGCGACGTCTGGATCACAAGCCACCCTATTTTGAGGCACGATCCATGACCGCAATCGACCCGCAATCGCTTGATCTGAGCGCCGAAAAGGAGGCCCGCAAACAGCGGCTCTTCACCCGCATCAACAAGGCCGATAGCTGGTTTCAGGTGCTTGGCCTTGCCTGGATCACCCCCGTTCTGAAAGCCGCCGCAGGCGATAACCCCAAGGCGCAGGTCTCGGAAATCTGGCGCCTTCTGGGCGTTCCGCTGCTGGCGATCGGGCTGTTTCTGGCCGCATGGGCCACGCTGGCGCCGACCGTCCAGACCTCGCTTGGTGCGATCCCCGGGCCGGTGCAGGTCTGGGAACAGGTCGGAAACCTGCATGCCGACGCCATCCGCGAAGGCGAAAAAGAGGCCGCTTTTTATGTCCGTCAGGACGAACGCAACGCCAAGCTGATCGCCGACGGCAAGGCCGACAGGGTCAAACAGCGCGTCTATACTGGTAAACCCACCTATTACGACCAGATCTGGACCTCGATCAAAACTGTCTTTTTCGGCTTCCTGATCGCCTCTGTGGTGGCCATTCCGCTGGGCATCGCCGCCGGGCTGTCGCCCACCGCGAACGCGGCCCTGAACCCGCTGATCCAGATTTTCAAACCGGTGTCCCCGCTGGCATGGCTGCCGCTGGTGACCATGATCGTTTCAGCCGTCTACGCGACCAATGACGGGTTGTTTTCGAAATCCTTTCTGGTGTCGGCCATCACCGTCACCCTGTGTTCGCTCTGGCCCACGTTGATCAACACCGCCCTTGGCGTGTCGTCGATCGACAAGGATCTGGTCAGCGTTTCCAAAGTCTTGAAAATGAACACTTATACCAAGATTACCAAGCTGGTTCTGCCCTCGGCCCTGCCGCTGATCTTTACCGGGCTGCGGCTGTCGCTGGGCGTTGGCTGGATGGTGCTGATCGCCGCCGAAATGCTGGCGCAGAACCCCGGTCTGGGCAAATTCGTCTGGGACGAGTTCCAGAACGGATCGTCGCAGTCGCTGGCCAAGATCATGGTCGCCGTCTTTACCATCGGCATCATCGGCTTCCTGCTGGACCGGGTGATGTACGCGCTGCAGTCCATGTTCACCTTCTCGGCGCAAAGGTAATCCGATGAGCATCCTGAAATTCGAAAATGTGTCCAAAGGCTTTGGCCAGGGTCTGCACCGGGCCGAGGTTCTGAAAGACATCAACCTTGAGGTCGAAGAGGGCGAATTCCTTGCGATCCTCGGCTTTTCCGGCTCGGGCAAATCCACCTTCATGAACCTGATCGCCGGGCTGGAAATGCCCGACACCGGGACGGTCAGTTTCAAGGGCCAACAGATCAAGGAACCGGGGCCGGAACGCGGCCTTGTGTTCCAAAGCTATTCGCTGATGCCGTGGCTGACGGTGGCGGGCAATGTGGGGCTGGCGGTCGATGCGGTTTTTCCCAAGGCGTCGAAAGCCGAACGCGCCGCAAAGGTCGAACACTATGTGAATATGGTGGGGCTTGGCCATGCCATGGCCCGCCGCCCCGCCGAACTGTCGGGCGGGATGCGCCAAAGGGTTGCCGTGGCCCGCGCGCTGGCGATGAACCCCGAAATGCTGTTGCTGGACGAACCGCTCAGCGCGCTGGACGCACTGACCCGCGCCAATCTGGCGGATGAGATTCTGCATATCTGGGAACAGGACAAGAAAACCTGCATCCTGATCACCAATGACGTGGACGAGGCGATCCTGCTGGCCGACCGCATCATTCCGCTGAACCCCGACGGCACGCTGGCCGAGCCTTTCACCGTCGATATCCCCCGCCCGCGCGACCGGATCGAGATGAACCACCACGACGGGTTCAAAACCCTGCGCGCCGCCGTCACCAAATACCTGATGGAAGTGGGCATCGAAGCCAAGATCGAAGAAACCCGCACCCTGCCCGACGTCACCCCGATCCATGGCGTCCCCAGCGCGGTGGCCAAGGCGCAGGAAGGGTTGATCGCCGACCGGTTCCTTGATTTTTCGCAGCTGCACAAGGTTTACCCGACCCCCAAGGGCCCGCTGACGGTGGTCGAAGATTTCGACCTGAAAATCAATCGCGGCGAATTCATTTCGCTGATCGGCCATTCGGGCTGCGGCAAATCCACCGTGCTGACCATGGCCGCCGGTCTGAACCCGATCTCGAAAGGGGCGATCAAACTGGACGGGCGCCATGTCGAAGGCGCCGATCCCGAACGCGCCGTTGTGTTCCAGTCGCCCAACCTGTTCCCCTGGCTGTCGGCCAAGGAAAACGTCGCCATCGGTGTCGACAAGGTTTATCCCAACGCGTCGCAGGCCGAACGGCAGGATGTGGTCGAATATTACCTTGAACGCGTCGGTCTGGCCGACAGCATGGACAAGGGCGCGGCCTCGCTGTCCAACGGGATGAAACAGCGCGTGGGCATCGCGCGGGCCTTCGCGCTCAGCCCCAAACTGCTGTTGCTGGACGAACCCTTCGGCATGCTGGACAGCCTGACCCGCTGGGAGCTGCAGGAAGTGCTGATGGAGGTCTGGTCCCGCACGCAGGTCACCGCCATCTGCGTGACCCATGATGTGGACGAAGCCATTCTGCTGGCCGACCGCGTGGTGATGATGACCAACGGGCCGCAGGCCACCATCGGCAAGATCGTCGATGTGGACCTGCCCCGCCCGCGCACCCGCAAGGCGCTGCTGGAACATCCCGATTACTATACCTACCGGCAGGAGGTTCTTGATTTCCTTGAGGAATACGAACATGGCGCCAAGCCGAAACCAAAACCCACAGCAATCGCGGCGGAGTGAACCCATGACGCAAAAACTCATCATCATCGGGGCGGGCATGGCCACCGGCCGCGCGCTGGAACACCTGCTGGAGGCGGACCCGGGGGCCTATGACGTCACCCTGTTCAACGCCGAACCGCGTGGCAATTACAACCGGATCATGCTGTCGCCCGTACTGGCCGGTGACAAGAGTTACGACGAAATCGTGATCCATGACGCCGACTGGTACGAAGCCAACGGCGTCACCTGCCGCTTTGGTGAACGTATCGCCAAGATCGACCGCGACGCCAGGACGGTGACGGCGGAAAATGGCGATGTGCTCAGCTATGACAAGCTGCTGTTCGGCACCGGTTCCAACCCGTTCATGATCCCCCTGCCCGGTCATGATCTGAAAGGCGTCATCGCTTACCGCGATCTGGAAGACACCGAAACCATGATGGGCATGGGCCCGGACAGTAAGGTGGTCGTGATCGGCGGCGGGCTGCTGGGGCTTGAGGCCGCCGCAGGCATGGCCGCGCGCGGCGCCGATGTCACGGTGGTGCATATCATGGGCCACCTGATGGAACGGCAGCTGGACGAGGCCGCGGGGTATCTGCTGCGCAAGGCGCTGACCGACAAGGGCATTACGGTGCGCTGTCAGGCCAACTCCAAGGAAATTCTGGGCGAGGACGGCCATGTAAAGGCGCTGTTGCTGGATGACGGGACCGAACTGCCCTGCGATCTGCTGGTGATGGCGGTGGGCATCCGGCCCAACACCGCGCTGGCGGCCGAGGCCGGCATCGCCGTGGGCCGGGGTATCCATGTCGATGATCACATGGTGACCTCGGACGCGGATATTCTGGCCGTCGGCGAATGCGTGGAACATGACGGCGCGCTGTTCGGGCTGGTGGCGCCGCTTTACGATCAGGCCAAGGTCGTCGCCAAGACCCTGCTGGGCGAACAGGCCGCCTTCGCGCAAAAGGAACTGTCGACCAAGCTGAAGGTCACCGGTTGCGATCTGTTCAGCGCGGGCGATTTCGCCGAAGGCGAAGGCCGCGAAGACATCGTGTTCCGCGACCCCGGACGCGGCGTTTACCGGCGGCTGGTGATCGAGGACAACAAGGTCATCGGCGCCGTGATGTATGGCGACACCGCCGACAGCAACTGGTTCTTCGGGCTGATCCGCGACAAGACCGACATCGCCGACATGCGCGACACGTTGATCTTCGGCCCCGCCTATCAGGGAGGAACCCCCCTGGACCCGTTGGCGGCCGTTGCAGCCTTACCGCGTGACGCGGAAATCTGTGGCTGTAACGGCATTTGTAAAGGCACCATCGAAGATGCGATCGCGGCCGGGGCGACTGACCTTGGCGCGGTGCGCGCGGTCACCAAGGCCTCGGCCTCTTGCGGGACCTGCACGGGGCTGGTCGAACAGGTTCTGGCCGTGTCATTGGGCGATGATTTCGTCATCCCCGCAGCGCAGGGCATGTGCGGCTGCACCGATCTCAGCCACGAAGACGTGCGCCGCATGATCAAATTGCAGGGTCTGAAATCCATGGATGCGGTCTGGCAGGAATGCGCGTGGAAAACCCGCGACGGCTGTGCGGTCTGCCGCCCGGCGCTGAACTTCTACCTGCTGGCCGATTGGCCGCTGGACTATACCGACGATCCGCAGTCGCGCTTCATCAACGAACGCAAACACGCCAACATCCAGAAGGACGGCACCTTTTCGGTCGTACCGCGCATGTGGGGCGGGATCACCACCCCGGACGAATTGCGCGCCATCGCCGATGCCGCCGAAAAATACAAGGTGCCGACCGTCAAGGTCACCGGTGGTCAGCGGATCGACCTGCTGGGCGTCAAAAGCGAGGATTTGCCCGGCATCTGGAGCGATCTGAACAACGCCGGTATGGTGTCGGGTCACGCCTATTCCAAGGGGCTGCGGACGGTGAAAACCTGCGTCGGCACGGACCACTGCCGCTTTGGCACGCAGGACAGCACCGGGCTGGGCATCAAGCTGGAAAAGACACTTTGGGGGTCCTGGACCCCGCACAAGCTGAAGCTTGCCGTGTCGGGCTGTCCGCGCAACTGCGCCGAGGCGACCTGCAAGGACATCGGCGTGGTCTGCGTCGATTCAGGCTATCAGATCAGCATCGGCGGGGCGGCGGGCATGGATGTGCGCGAAACCGAACTGCTGTGCCAGGTCCCGACCGAAGACGAGGTCATCGATGTGATCAAGGCGGTCACGCAGGCATACCGCGAAAACGCCAAATATCTGGACCGCATCTATAAATGGATGGGCAAGGTCGGGATGGACTGGATCAAGGAACAGGTCGTCGAAAATCTGGAAAGCCGCGCCGCGCTGGTGGCCCGGTTCGACCTGTCGCAAACCATCTATCGCAAGGACCCGTGGGCCGAACATGCCGCCAAGAAATCCGAACGGTATCAACCCCTTGCCAACCTGACACTGGAGGCCGCAGAATGAGCGACTGGATTGACATCGCCGCGCTTGAAGATGTGCCGCAACGCGGGGCCCGCGTGGTCAAGACCCAGCTGGGCTGCGTCGCGGTGTTTCGCACCGGCACCGATCAGGTTTACGCGCTGGACAACGCCTGCCCCCACAAAAAGGGCCCCCTGGCCGAAGGCATCGTGCACGGATCATCCGTGACCTGCCCGCTGCACAACTGGGTGATCTCGCTGGAAACCGGCATGGTGCAGGGCAATGACGAAGGTCAGGTCGCGACGTACCCTGCGCAGGTCGTGGATGGCCGCATCCTGCTGGACCCGGCCTTCCTGCGCGCGCGATCCGCCGCATGAACGTAAGGACCACATGCCCCTATTGCGGCGTTGGCTGCGGGGTGTTGGCCGCGGCCGACGGCACCATGAAGGGCGACCCCGACCACCCCGCCAACTTCGGGCGCCTGTGTTCCAAAGGCTCGGCCCTGGGCGAAACCCTGGGGCTTGAGGGGCGGCTTCTGGCCCCAAGGATCGGCGGGCAGGACGCCACATGGGACACGGCCCTTGATCTGGTCGCCACCCGGTTTTCCGACGCGATCCGCGATCATGGCCCCGACAGCGTGGCGATCTATGCCTCGGGCCAGTTGCTGACCGAAGATTACTATGTCGCCAACAAGCTGATGAAGGGCTACATCGGCTCGGCCAATATCGATACCAATTCGCGGCTCTGCATGGCGTCCTCGGTCGCCGGGCATAAACGCGCCTTTGGCACCGATACGGTTCCGGGCACGTATGAGGATCTGGAACAGGCCGATCTGATCGTGCTTGTCGGGTCCAACCTTGCATGGTGCCACCCCGTCCTGTTCCAGCGCATCGCCGCCGCCAAAGAGGCGCGGCCGGACATGAAGGTCGTCAACATCGATCCCCGGATCACAGCCACCACTCAATTGGCCGACCTGCACCTGCAAATCGCGCCGGATGGCGATGTCGCGCTGTTCAACGGGCTGCTGTCGCAACTGGCCCGCGAAGGGAACTGGGACAAGGGCTTTGTCGCGCGCCATGTCGAAAACTTCCCCGACGCGGTGGCCGAGGCGCATTCCGGCGACCCCGCCCACAGCGGGCTGAGCGCCGATCAGATCGCGCAGTTCTACAGGCTTTGGATCGACACCAAAAAGGTCGTGACGGTCTACAGCCAGGGGGTGAACCAATCGGCCAACGGCACCGACAAGGTCAATGCGATCATCAATTGCCACCTTGCCACGGGTCGCATCGGTCAGCCCGGCATGGGTCCGTTTTCGGTCACCGGCCAGCCCAACGCGATGGGCGGGCGCGAAGTGGGCGGATTGGCGAACATGCTGGCCAGCCACCTTGATATCGAAAACCCCGACCACCGCGCGGCGGTGCAAGACGTCTGGCAAAGCCCCACCATCTGCACGCAGGCGGGGCTGAAGGCCGTCGATCTGTTCGACGCCTGCGCCGACGGCAGGATCAAGGCCCTGTGGATCATGTCGACCAATCCCGCCGTCAGCATGCCCGACGCGGACGGGGTGGCGCGGGCAATCGCCAATGTGCCCTTCACCGTCGTATCCGATATCATGGCGCGCACGGATTCCGGCGATCTGGCCGATGTGCTGCTGCCCGCCGCAGGCTGGGGCGAAAAATCCGGCACCGTCACCAACTCGGAACGCCGCATTTCGCGCCAGCGGGCGTTTCTGCCCGCACCGGGCAAGGCGCGCCCCGATTGGCAGATCATCTGCGACGTCGCCCGGCGCATGGGGTTCGACGGGTTCGATTTCGACAGCCCGGCCGCGGTGTTCCGTGAACACGCCCAACTGACCGCACAAAGCGCCGCCTTCGGCAAGGATTTCGACCTGACCGGATTGGCGGACCTCTCGGATGCGGATTACGACACCCTTACCCCCGTGCAATGGCCGGT
Organism: uncultured Paracoccaceae bacterium; assembly: GCA_947500775.1. Classification (GTDB taxonomy): domain Bacteria; phylum Pseudomonadota; class Alphaproteobacteria; order Rhodobacterales; family Rhodobacteraceae; genus CANMTD01. The sequence continues at coordinate 784,542 of CANMTD010000001.1, read as the reverse complement.
CCGGCAGGCGCAGCCAGGCGGCGGACGGTTCTTCACCGATGGCGCATTCTTTCACCCCGGCGGTCAGGCCCGGATGGTGCCCACCCGCGCGCCCGCGCCCATCGTCGGGGACAGTTTCGTGCTGAACACCGGGCGCATCCGCGATCAGTGGCACACGATGACCCGCACCGGCAAATCGCCCCGCCTTGGCCAGCATCTGGCCGAACCCTTCGTGGAAATCCACCCCTCGGACGCGGCTGATCTGGGCGTGACCAACGCCGAGCTTTTGCGCCTGACCACCAACAGGGGGCGCGGGGTGTTCCGGGTCCTGTTGTCCGAAAAAGTGCAGCCCGGCCAGTTGTTCGCGCCGATGCACTGGACCCGGCAGAAATCCTCTTTGGGCTGCGTGAACGCGACCTCGACCTGCGCGGTCGATCCGGTCTCGGGCCAGCCCGCGCTGAAAGGCGCGCGGGTGCAGGCCGAAGCGTTCGCCGCCAAATGGTACGGCTTTGCCGCCTCGCGCAGTATGATGCAGCCCTCGCGCCCCTATGCCGCTGTCAGCACGATCGAAAACGGGTCGCGCGCCGAATTCGCCGGGCTGAAAACCCCGCAGGACTGGCACGCCGAGGCGCGCGCGGTCACCGGCATCACAGGCGGCGTCATCAGCGAACTCAGCGATCCCGCAAGGGGGCTGGTCCGCATCGCCATTACTCTGGACGGCGTGATCGAGGCGCTGTTTTTCGCCAGCCCCGCGCCGGTGGCGCTTAGCCGTGATCACGCGGCCGGGATGATCGGCACCGACACCCCGCCGCTGGCGGCCTTGGCGGGCCGGGCCAGCAGCGATGTGCCCGACGCGGGCACCGTGATCTGTTCGTGCTATTCGGTCGGCATCAACACATTGCGCAGCGCGATCACCAATGGCGCGAACAGTGTCGAAGCGCTTGGCACAGCGACCTGCGCGGGCACCAATTGCGGGTCCTGCAAACCGGAACTGGCGGCCCTGCTGGCGACATTCCGCATTCCGATGGCGGCAGAGTGATGTTGAAAACCTATCTGGGCATCATCGCACGCGGACAGGGCCGGGCACGGCCCCTGACCCAGGACGAAGCCCGACAGGCAATGCAGATCATTCTGCAAGGCGACGTCGCGCCCGAGGTGCTGGGCGCCTTTCTGATGGTGCTGCGGTTCCGCGGGGAAACCGCGCCCGAGATTGCCGGTTTCACCGCCGCCCTGCGCGCCTTTGCCCCCGCCCCGGCGCAGGATTTCGATCTGGACTGGCCCTGCTATGCCGCCGGGCGCACCCGTGGGGCGCCGCTGTTTCTGCTGGCGGCAAAGCTGGTGGCGCAGGCCGGGTTTCGCGTGGCGCTGCACGGTTGGAATTCGCATCAACGCGGCGCGGCCAACATCCGCGACGCGCTGGAACCGCTGGAGATTCCGGTCAGCACCCCCACCGCGCCGATCACCTATATGCCCCTGGAAACCCTGTCGCCCCGGGCGTTCGACCTGTTGAATCTGCGGCAGGTATTGGGCCTGCGATCCTGCATCAACACCGTGCTGCGCATGTGGAATCCGACGCAGGCGCGCGCCAGCGTGCAAGGCGTTTTCCATCCTTCGTACCGCAGCCTTCAGGCGCGCGCGGCCGAGGCTTTGGGCCAGACCGACCTGACCATCATCAAGGGCGGCGGGGGCGAATTTGAACGCCACCCCGGAAAACAGATCGAGGTATTCGGCCTGCGCGGCGGCACGCATCACAAAACCGCGGCCCAGCCCCTGGTCGATGAAACCCGCCGCCTGCATGAAACATCCGCCACCGTTGACGCCCCCGCGCTTTGGCACGGCACCGCGCAGGATGATTTCGCGCAGGCCACCGTGATCGGTACCGCCGGGCTGGCGCTGTGGACGGTGGGGGCGACGGACAGCATCGCGCAGGCCGAACAACTGGCCTCAGAGCTGTGGAACAACCGCCACAATCCACAAAGGAGATGCGCATGAAAACCTTTCCGATGTTCCTTCGCATGGCAGACCGCCGGGTTGTGATCGCAGGCGGCGGCGAACAGGCCGCGCAGAAATGCCGACTGATGCTGAAGACCGAGGCGCGCATTCAGGTGCTGGCCCCCCGGCTGGACCCAGAATTGCACGATCTGCACCGCGCCGGGCGGATCGAATGGCTGTCCGACCGGGTCACCGCCAAGGCGTTTGAAAACACCGCGCTGGTTTTTGTCGCCACCGGCTGCCCCGGCACCGACGCGGCCCTGCACGCACTGGCCAAACAGGCGGGCGCCGTGGTCAACGTGGTCGACCAGCCCGACCTCTGCGATGCAATCACGCCCTCGATCGTCGACCGCGACCCGGTTGTCGTGGCCATCGGCACCGAAGGCACGGCCCCGGTGCTGGCCCGCCAGATCAAGACCCGGATGGAAGAGATACTGGAACCCGGTCTTGGCGATCTGGCCGCCCTTGCCGGGCGCCTGCGCGGCCAGGCCGCGGCGCGGCTGGGGCCACGGATGCGCCGCGATCTGTGGCGCTGGGTCTTCAACGGCCCGGTTCGCGACACCCATGCGCGCGGCGCCGAACGGGCCGCCGCCGAGATGATCAAACAGGCGATCTCGACCGCGCAGATACCGGCCCCCGCCCCTTCGGCCGTGGCGCTGGTCGGCGCGGGCCCCGGATCGGCCGACCTGATCACCCTGCGCGGCATTCAACGGCTGCAAGAGGCCGACATCATCTTCTATGACCGCCTGATCGCCCCCGATCTGCTGGAACTGGCGCGGCGTGATGCCGAACGGGTCTATGTCGGCAAGGCCCCCGGATGTCACAGCTGGCCGCAGGACAAGATCTGCGACCTTCTGGTCGCCGCCGCCCGTCAGGGCAAACGCGTGGTCCGGCTGAAATGCGGCGACCCGGGCATCTTTGCCCGCGGCGCCGAAGAGGCCGAGGCGCTGACCCGGGCCGGGATCGCCTATGAGATCGTGCCCGGCGTGACCGCCGCCAGCGCCTGTGCCGCCTCCATCGGTGGTTTTCTGACCGAACGCCATGTGACCGACACGCTGGTGCTGACGACCGGGCGTTGCGAAAACCCCGACACGCCCCCCGATTGGGCCGCCTACCTGCGCCACGGATCCAAGGTCGCGATCTATATGGGCATCAACGCCGCCCCCGACATCGAACGCGCGGCGCTGCACAGCGACGTCCCCGGCAGGGTGATGGCCACCATCGTCAGCAACTCCGGCTCGGAAAACAGCAGGCATGTGCGCTGCGAGGTGCGCGCGCTTGTCGATACGATCAAGGCGCATGGGCTGCAAAGCCCCGCGATCATCTTTCTTGAGGTAGAGGGCGAAGCCATCGCCGCCAACACGGGCGCCGCACAGCCCGCCCCCATGGCGCTGGTCAGGTGATCACATCCGGGTCGCTGCGTCCAAGGATGTTTTCCAGATCGCTCACCGCAACCGCGGCCGCCTTGACCCCTGACAGGACATCGGCCGCATCGGTCGTGTGATCCCCCGCAGGCGCCACATATTGTTCGATATACAGCCGGATGGTCGCGGCCTGCGTGCCCGTTCCCGACAGCCGGAAAACCGCCCGGCTGCCATTGTCGAAAAAGATACGGTAGCCCTGATTTTCACTGACCGAGCCGTCAATCGGATCCTCATAGGCAAAGGAATCCGCCGCCTGCACCGCAAGCCCGGCAAAGGACTGGCCGATCAGTGTCGCAAGACCCGCCTTCAGCCCCGACATCAGGCTGGCCGCCGCCTCGACCGGCACGTTTTCGTAATCGTGCCGTGAATAGTAATCCCGGCCATATGCGCGCCAATGGGCCGACAGCAGTTCCGCAACGGACATCTTGGTTTCGGCAAGGATGTTCAGCCACAGCAACACCGCCCACAGCCCGTCCTTTTCGCGCACGTGGTCCGATCCGGTTCCGGCACTTTCCTCGCCGCAGATCGTGACCTTGCCCGCATCCAGCAGATTGCCGAAAAATTTCCAGCCCGTCGGCGTTTCATAGGCCGCGATCCCCAATGCCTTGGCCACGCGGTCAGCCGCGGCGCTGGTCGGCATCGACCGCGCGATCCCGGCGATCCCGCCCCGATAGGCGGGCGCCAGATGCGCATTGGCCGCCAGAACCGCCAGGCTGTCCGAGGGCGTCACATAGGCGCCCTTGCCCACGATCATATTGCGGTCCCCGTCCCCGTCCGAGGCCGCGCCCAGATCAGGAGCCTTATCCGACATCATCAGATCGAACAGCGGTTTGGCCCAGATCGGGTTGGGATCGGGATGCCCCCCGGCGAAATCTTCCTGCGGCACGGCATTGATGACCGTGCCGGGGGCGGCGCCAAGCCTGCCCTCCAGTATCTGGCTGGCATAGGGGCCTGTCACCGCATGCATGGCGTCGAAACACATGGTGAAGCCCCCCGCGAACAACCCGCGGATAGCGTCGAAATCAAACAGCGTTTCCATCAGCGCGGCGTAATCTTCGACCGGATCGACGATGTCGATTGCCATGCCGCCCAGATGGGTCTGCCCGATGCGGCTCAGATCGATATCGGCGGCCTGAACGGTCTTGTAGCGGGTGATCCCGGCCGCGATCTCCGACATCTTCGCGGTCAGATGCTCGGGCGCCGGGCCGCCATTGGCGGTGTTGAACTTGATCCCGAAATCTTCGTCCACCCCACCGGGATTGTGACTGGCCGACAGGATGATGCCGCCGTCGGTTCCGTTCTTGCGGATCAGATGCGACGCGGCGGGCGTGGACAGAATTCCGTTCTGCCCAATGATCAGCCGCGCAACCCCGTTTCCGGCGGCCATTTTGATGATCGTCTGAATCGCCTGCGCGTTGTGATACCGCCCGTCGCCGCCAAGAACGAATGTCTTGCCACCCGCCCCGCCCGTCGCGTCAAAAATCGACTGGACGAAATTTTCCAGATAGGACGGCTGCATGAAAACGCGGGTCTTTTTGCGCAGCCCCGACGTGCCCGGGACCTGACCTTCGATCGGCGTAGTTCTGACGGTTTCAATATTCATCCGTGTCATCTCTTTCGGTGCAATGAAATTCCGCGCCCTTGGGGTCGGCTCTGCGGCAAGGCATTACAAGCAATTGGTAACACGGATATTTATCGTGAATGATCGAACGAAGTAAAAGCAGTTTCTTGAGATTGCGCTGAATACGCGCAATCTCTGTGGATTGCCCCGTAGTATTGCCATTTCACATTCTTAAGCCTTTGAATTCTCTGACCCCACTAAATGACATTGTTAGTGATCTTGCCATTCTTGTCCCCATAAAGTTGCCACTCAAGTGCAAATCTCAAAATTTGGGTCGTTACTATTTTTGGCAGGAAGTTCGCCACTACTGAGCCATTTCGCATTGCGGAAGCTGCCTCATAACGCAGCGAATGTCTGCTTTGAGCCCATTTGTACAATTGCTGCGCTTTGTACTAATGTCAGTTAACTACCAAAAGGATTTGCGGCACTGTCATTGGGAGGCGCATCTGAAACATCTAACGACACAAACCGGTACATTGGCTTTGCTGCTTTTCCCCAGTTTGACGTTCGCAGAAGTCTGCGACAAAGAAGTCCCAAACTGGGATTTCACTACCGTGCCCGTTTCGCAGGCAGAGTATTTCGTTCAAACGACGACCAGTCCACTCGGTGTATTGATCATGACCACATTGGTCTTAGCCATCGTTTTCAGAAAGTTATGGCTTCAAATTTCTGGGATTGTGCTAACTGTGCTGGTGATATTCGGGATGCTAAACGTGTTGTCCGACCCAATATACTTGGCTTCGATTAAAGAGGGGTGCCGTGCAGCGCCTTATTGGACGCTAATTGCGCTAACCGTAGCTTTATTCTCTTTCTGTGCACTGGCAATAAAGGTCTGGAAGGAACAACCGTCTACCTCATGACTAAGTCTGGCGACCTTGGGATGCCAACGAAAGGCGACATCGGCGCGACCGCGGCGAAATAGCGCTTCGTCCGCGATCTGTGAATTCAACCTCTAAAACCGAATGACCGCAATGGTGGCCGGGCAACTGGCCCTCCCGCGTTCGCCACGTGGCAGATCAGCGGGAACAGGCGACTTCGCCGACTGAACCTGCAAAGCAGCCCTGATTTTCTTTTGGGAAGTCAGATCAACGCAACACCCGCGCGACCATTACATCATCCTTGGAACTTGACGCGCAAAATTATTCGTTTAGCAGAGGGTCGAAATCACCTAAAACGTGTATCATAATTCGTGACTATTGAATGGGTTTGGATAAAGAGCTGTGGGCAAAAGACTGGATGAGCAGTACCAGGAGGTCATTGACCTTGTACTTACAGGACAGGCGCGCGATGCGAGCTTCCGAGCACTGCTGGCGCTATTGAAAACGGCACCAGACAGCAGCGTCATACGCGATGGTCTGGGTCAGATTGATCCGTCTTCAATCGCAAATGATCAGCTAAAGAAAGACGCGGCTGACTTGCTGATGAAAGCAGGCGATCAGGAGCGCGCCCAATCTTGGACGCAAACATTCGACACGATTGAAAATGTTGTGCCGTTGCGTGAAGAAGACACTCCGTTGCGCTCGATTCAGAGCAGCGGCGTGACTTTTGATGATATCGGTGGGCTCGAAAATGTGAAAAAGCAAGTTCGCCGCCGCATCATCAACCCGTTCACGGGCAAACGGGAACTGTTCAAGCGATTCAACCGCAAGGCCGGCGGAGGCGTCTTGATGTATGGTCCGCCGGGTTGCGGCAAGACAATGCTTGCCCGCGCTCTGGCCTCAGAATGCAACGCGGCCTTTTACAACATTCGCGCTGCAGATGTACTGGATCAGTATGTCGGAAATGCTGAGAAAACGATCAAAGAGATTTTCTCCACGGCACGGGCACGACGACCGGTCGTGCTTTTCTTTGACGAAGTCGAGGCGCTGGCGCAGCGCCGCCAGATGGACACGACCGCCAGGGTCAACACGACCGTTTCCGCTTTGCTTACGGAAATGGACGGGTTTTCCGAGGACAATGACGGCATCATGTTTCTGGGTGCGACCAACGTGCCATGGTCTCTTGACGGTGCATTCCGCCGGCCTGGTCGATTTGATCGCTCGATCTTCGTGCCCCCTCCAGACAAAGTCGCCCGAGGTTTCATTCTCGACCGCCTACTCGAAGACCGCCCGACGGCGAAGGGGCTTAAAAAACAACCCATCATCGAGAGAACCTCAGGGTTTTCAGGAGCCGATCTTGCGGAATTGGTCGATACAGCCATCGATATCGCCATCGAAGACAGCAGGTCCGAGACCGATTTGGATCCCCTGAACAATTCGCATTTCAAAGAAGCGTTGCAGGAAGTGAAATCATCCGTCAGGGAATGGTTGAGTCAAGCACGTACCTTCGCGGACTATGCCAACCAAGACGGCATGTACGATGACCTGGCAGCTTTCTTGAACAAATATGCGAGATAGTCATGGCCGACGGTAATGCAGAGGGAATCCAAACAGCACGCGCATTGTTCGACGCGGGCAACTATGCCAGTGCCGAACGTATTCTCAGTACCATCCTGAAGAACCGACCGGACGATATCTCAGCCGGCAACCTGATGTCCGAATTGCTGCTGAAAAAGGGCGATGCCAAATCAACACTCGACTTTTGCGATGCATGGCTCGCAAGACATCCGAATGCCATAGGAATTCACATCAACAGGTTTAGGGCGCTGGCGGCATTGAACCGTAAAAAGGAAATGGCAGCCAGTCTGAAAGCGTTCCGGCAAAACTTTCCGGGCGCGTCGGGCGCGATCCACGCGATGGAGATTATCACCTCGGCGAAGAAGGGTGACATGCGCTCTATACGCGAGACAATCGAGGAAGAGATTCCCGACACCTTCTTGCCGGATCAGAGCAGAACGAAGGGCATTTTCCTGCATCAGCTCAACGACGTATTTGAAGCGGACTATCATCTCGACCAGGCGCTGGAGCATTATCCAAACGATGTCGACTTGCTGTGCGCAATGGCCACAAATCGGTTTCAAATCGGACGGCTGGCAAGCGCGCGCTCCTATGCGCAAAGGGCCATCGCGCTGGACCCAAGCAAACGGCGCATGGTCTTCCTGAGCCGTGTTTCATGGCTTTTCTACTATCCCGGAGCCTATCTTTTCCTCTTGATGCTGTCAGCCGGTCATCTTTTGAGGGCCCACGCGAATAAATATGTGGCGATAGCTGGATTCTTGCTGGGAATCTACATCCTGGCAGACTCGGTAAACCTGTTGTTTTTCCCTCTTTTGATCCTGTTCGGCATTGGATTTGTCAGGGCCGGTACAGTGATGATTGCCCTTTTGCTGGCTTGCTATTTCCTTGCTATCTCGCAACAACACTACGATATGCTCTTTGGCCGTTCGAAGCCCGTTAAACTGAAAAAGTACTGAGACGCATCCATGACCGATCAATCCGTACCATGGTGGAAAAACCGTACGATACGGGGGGCCGCGCCCTGGGTCGCGATGTTCGCCGCTATGCTCGCCTTTGATCGCTTGGTTGAGCATCGCATCATAACCAATGGTCGCGATCTGGCAGGGCTCGAAGACAATATCGTTTACACCTATCGCATGACACCAAGCCTTTGTGTCAACCAGGCGGTCTATGCGAAATTGGGCGAGCGAAGATATTTACGCCCCATCGGTGCGGTGGAAGGTCAGGTCGTGTTGGCAAGGGATGGCAAGGTCCACATCGAAAACGCCGTGATTGAACTGGGTCAAGATTGGACCGCGACCGCGCTGGCCGAGATCGAGGACAATCAGATTGCCGAGATCGCCGAGCGTCACGTGCTGATCCTGAACACCAACTTCGACGCCAAAGACAACGTTAACAGCTGGGCAATAGCTGTAGTACCAGAGACAGATGTCAGCCAGTCTCTCTCTCATGTGCTGATGTCTAGGGATCTGAGGCGAATTGGAAAGCCGGCAACTGAGCTCGGGCTCTGCAAGCCGCGCATAGAGGACATCTGACATACCGCATCACATGCGAACGTCAGATGCTTTCCGCCCCATGCCCCGCGCGCGAACAAGGCCACAGGCCGCCGCGCGATAATCCTTGGGCCGTGAACGAGTCGATGGATGTCAGGGTCATGCGCAACGCGCCGCATGACACGTTCCAGAACAACCCCGCCTGATCCTCGACCATAGCGCCCTGCCTTTAGCCTGATACCACAGCGGCCGCCCTTAGGTTTCGAGCCGAAACCGAGCGGCAGATGCGGCGATCCAGATTAGGGCAGGATGCTTTATTCGACCCAAAGGCCACGGGCTTTCATATTCGGTACGAGAATTGCGGTTTCGTAGGCCTCCATGTATCGTGCTTCCCTCAATAGATTACCGCGGCAATTTTTTAGCTCGGGACACCCCACTTTAACCCAAAGCCAGAGGCCGTCAGTGAAATCTGGTGTGTCTATTGCGGACATTCAATCAATTCGATCCAACAGCGGCTTCGTCCGCACTACGTCATTTCGCACCGATCGTGGCGAATGTCGGGAGTTAGTCGAGTTCCTTGCGATGCTCGACGTCTGACCAATGTTTGTTGATAGGCAACTGACGTGCCCGCCGTGCGACATCATCGTATTGAACCGGCATGAAATCCCAGACATCGACGCCGACATTGACGGAATTTCGCGAACCGCGCCAATTGTTGTGTACGAGCCCAAACAACTGGAGTGCTTCACGTCTAGCATGGTTCCATGTGATCATTGGGTAGTGACAAAGCGTATTTCGCTGATTCTTCGGCCCATCGGGCACTTCGGCCATCATTGAAACAGACGTCCAGCTCAATGACTGGGTGAGATCGCTGTCGTGATTGCCAATGATCAGGTGCTTGCGTGCTCCTGGCAATTGGCCTAGATTTGATCTAGGTAAGCCGCATCTTTGGCTGGTGCTCCAAATGCAAAATCTCCAATAATCCACAGATCATCATCTGGCTTCACGGCCTTCCACATGTTTTCGAGCAGGATGCCGTCCATATGAGACGCTGACTTGAAAGGTCCATCGCAAAAACGAATGACGTTTTCATGTCCAAAATGCGTGTCCGCAGTATACCAATTCGTCATCTCGCGATTCTAACCTTTGAAGTGTTATCCGGTCTCAATGCTGTTTGTTTTAAACCGCCACAGGACGGCGCATTCCTCTGGCGGTGACCCGCTTCCAGTCGAGGCCCTCAAATAGGGCCTCAAACTGGGACTTGTTCATGTTGATCATACCATCTTGAATGCGCGGCCACTCAAAGCCTTTGCCTTCGATCCTCTTGTAAGTCATCACAAGGCCCGTGCCGTCCCAGACGATCAGCTTGAGCCGGTCCGCACGTTTCGAGCGGAAAATGAAGATAGCCCCGCTGAACGGATCAAGATCAAATTCGTTTTGAACAATCGCTGCGAGGCCGTCCATCCCCTTTCGGAAGTCGACCGGCTTGCTGGCCACGTAAAATTTGAAGTTGCCCGCTGGAGAAATCATGATCCGCTTTCGAATGCACGGATGAGGCCGACCAAGCCCGCGACGGGGTAAGTAGATGGCAGCAACAATTCACATCCGGCGCGTTTGAAAACAATGTGAGACGTTTCGGTTTGTTTAACTGGCACATCATGTTGAACCTTGATCTCGGCAAATACTGGTACCGGTTCCTGGACTTTTTGTCGCTTTGCCGAATTCTTTTGCTTCGGCCCCTTCCGCCAAGCGTAGGCAGTCTTGTCCGAAACCTGGCACGTCCTCTGGACGTCACCGATTGAGAGCGTGCCGGATCTCATTCGATACGCCATTTCGCGCTTGAACTTTGTGGGCCACAAACGGCGGCCATCTTTCCCGACGGGAATTGAATATCCGAAGGCGTGGAAAACTTTGTCGATTTTCTGATCACTTGAGAGCGCACCTAATGTTTGAGTATTCATGATGCCTGTATCCTTTTTGGGAACATCATATTTTCTCAAATCGAATGTGCTAAGCCCCTATTTAGGGGGTCAGTTGCAACGCTTACTTCTCAGCCATTAATTTTACATCTAGATTTCTGACAATTAGCTCACCGCAGCCATAGAACGAGCGGACACACTGGCCCAATCGAATGCCAAGTAACGACAGCTACGAGCTGCCGTACTTCGTTAAGAGCTGTTCTGCACCCGACGTATCTACCTTCCCAGCTACCTTCTTTTAATGGTCTTTTAGGGTGGTACAAAAATTCTAATTTTCGTTCCAAAAGCCGAGAAAGGCTGTTCCACCTTTGCTCAGCAAACACCTCAAAAGAAACCCTCTGACAGATGCTGCAAAGGCAAAGGCTTGCGTGCCTTCCCGCCGCTTTCTTTAGGCAAACTTTAGTCCATGCATCAAATCTGGTTTGGGAAAGCAAAAACAGCCAATGGCAATTTTATGAGACCAGAATGGCAATTCCTAGGGGCAAAATGGCAAAACTTTGGGTACGTCCATGTTCCAGCAACCATTTGTCGGCCACTAAAACCAGCTAACTCATTGTTTTTATTTAAGACGAAGAAAGCGACGGCCGATAGATTGGCCATTCTGCAAGCATTATTGGTCCACTCGCATACGGCGCGAAACAGCCGATTGAAATTTATAAAATCCTGAAGGAATCTTGCAAAAAAAGAAGCCGCCCTGTTGGGCGGCTTTGGAGTTCGAATATGAGATTGGGCTTGTAAGCCCCATTATGTTAAGTGAAGAGAGCTTCGCGCAAATCTGAGATCCGGTAGAAATCCACACCCACTGAAGCCTTGGAAACTGCGGGCCGAACTCCTGATCTTTTCAGGCGTCCCACGACTTCCCCAACTTGCAGATCATACTGCTCTGCAAGACGAGCCGGCGTAGTAAAGGTTGCCTTGAACCCTGCCACGCTATCGGGATCGAACCGCAAGATTTTGTGATCCTGTTCTGGACCGATAATCTCGAAGACCGCCAGCTGAGTTGTCTCGTCATGATGGTCAACCAGCCGCCAACCAACCTCTTTCGGTATCTTGAGGGCTGAGAACGCTTCCATCGAAGACATTCCCGCGGTGACAGTTTCTTTCTGACTTTTCACTTCGTCCGGATCCACCAAAATCGCGCCGATCCCTTCCAGGTCATTGACGCAGGCTACGCGACCGAGAAAGCCTCCGAGGATCAAGTGCACTACTACCACCGCCGGAACCTTGGCCTTTTCCGCAGCTTTTGAAATCGTCACCATCCCAGCAGATGGTTGGTCATTCAAAACCGCCTTTGCCTGAAGCTTGCCAACCAGCATGGCAATCTCCTCCTGATCAACGGATTTCTGCGTCCGACCTTTCACTCCGGGGCTCCCAGAATAGATGGGTGTGAGCAGGCGATCAGAGAAAAGCTGATCCACCAGAGGGCGGGCGCAATTCATGAAATCGGGCAAAGAAATCACATGAACCATGCGTTTTATGCGGCTCGCAACCTCCCTGCCTTTGCCCACCGGGATCGGGAAGTGCGCAGGGGCGTTTTCCGGAATGACGTCAGCAGCCACCAACACGCTGCGCAGGGTCCGTGCATCCAGTTTTTGCTCCTTGGCCAGCGACGCCACTGTATGCAGCAGACGCTCAGGCAGTGCGACGCCCAGGACCTTCTCCCCAGCAGCGAGCGCAATGTTTTCAACGATCACCTCCCTAAGAATGCGGACGATGTCTCCTGGCTCTTTGAGTGACTTGGAATGTGCCAAGGCATTGTAGAAGCATCCGAAAATTTTGCGCGCACCAGGGGTGCCAGATGCGCAATCAAATTTGTGGATTTGTGACTGAAGTGCTGGACGAATGCCGTCCTCGCCTTGCGAAGTGCATTCGAACCCCATCCGCCCGGCAAAGTCCCAGTCATCTTGGGACAGTTCAGGCAACTTCTGCTGGGGTCCAAATGCCAGCAACGCACCGAGAAGTTCGGTCGCACGTGTTGCTTGATCCAAAGTCTGTGCGTCCAGCCAGACCGGCCCGGATTTTCCATCCAGACGGCGCAGAACATAATCCTGGAGCGGGGACACTGAACGGCGCGGTGCCTTTGCGATCATCTCATCAAGCTCGTCTCCACGCTCAGGCACGCGCCGATTGAGTTCATGAAACTTGTCATCCCACTTAGCCTTCGCCTGCCTGACGAGTGGAATCGAGTGGTGCGGACATGTCCTCACCACGGAGAGAGACCACTCCCAACGTCCACGGCGCCTGCCAGTCTGATCGTCTTCTGCCAAGCACGCAGGGCAGAAGACGGTGAAAGGGTTGGCCAGAAACTCGGCAGAGACCATCTCGCCGCGGAGATCATATGCCCGCTTCCCGATCCGCACGGCGGCATTCGCGCGCAGATTGGCAAGCGGGACACCAGAGACCTCAGCCAACCGGCTAAGCGCCTTCTCGTTATTGGAAGCCATATCTTCGGGGGCAACTTGGAAATCGTGAAGGAATGGCACCAGGTGGCCACCTGTGTGGGTCTCAGCGAGGAACGCTGCAAAAGACAGAGGGCTTTCGTTCTGGTCGAAGGGGATGTGAGGTGCCAGCATTAGCGTTCTCCCGCCGAAGTGAGCTTCGTCTCGCCCAGATCAATCGTGGCCCAATGGCGTGCCAGAAAGACATTCTGGCCCATGGCGCAACCTTCCTGCATACCCCAGCTCTCGGCGAAGTGGTTGATCATCAATTCATTGGCATCTTCCAATGCCGCAATTTCGAGGGCCGCGAGGATGTTCTCGATACAACGACCGAAGCGGTTGCGACTGGCGTGCACAAGCCGATCCACCAGGTCATCCGCCGAAGGAGGCTGCATGCCAACAGCGTCGCAGAAATTGGCGATGACACCGGTCAAAGCCCTCCGGTCCGAATGCGGCGAGACATCAGCCAACGGCAAACGCCAGTAGCGACGCGTGACTTGGGCATCACAGGAGGCGATCTGCCAGAGGCTCTCGATGCCGCTCAGCACAACACTGACGGCGCCGTCCCCCTGCATCAGGTTCCGGACTGTTTTCAGGAATACATCAACCTTGAAACGTGTGCCTGCACCAAAAAGGTCATGTGCCTCGTCGATCCAGAGGATCGCCGTTCCACGCTGTTTGAACCGGTGCCGCACTTGCCGCATGAGGTCGTCCTCAGTCACTGCGTTTGAGCGCGAGGCCGCTGGATATCCGCTTGCGTGCAGGATCTCGATAGCAAGGCTTTTGGCCGTAGGCGGGCTGGGCACCCGAACCCCAACCCATGGCTGATGCGCAGCATTGCGCGGCTGAAGCGCGGGGTGGGTTTTGAGACCATGCAGTACAAGGGATGTCTTACCACCGCCAGCAGGCTCTACGACGGCGATCCCGCGGGCATCGCCATTCTTAGTGTAAAGGCGAGGTGCGGCAATGGCGTTGCCCTGCTCATCGCGCTGCAGCAACCGGTCGAGGTAGCTGCGGAACTGGACGTCCCGCGGCGTCGAGAGATGTTTGTCCCGCAGCCGATCGACGGCTGCGAGCTTCGTGTTGATGGAAGGAAGTGCTGTAGGTGTTGTGTTGATGGTCGGAAATGTTGCGCTCATGTTCATTTATCCTCTACGGTCCAAGCGTTACTTTCATCAGCCCCATCGGCATCGTTGCCAGACTGATGATCGGGAAATTGGATCGTCCCAAAGCTGCCGGAAGCAATTTCCGTAAGGTCAGGCTGATCATTTTCACCGGATGCGTCCGAGGGCGATGAACCCGCCATAGGAAGGCTGGTACCCCACGCGCTGCGTTGACCGTCGTAGGGGTTCTGAGCCTCGGTTTCAGAAGTCTTGAAACCGATGAACAACCGGTCCTCTTCGTAGTTCATCCGCTCATCAGACCAATCTTCCACAGTGAGGCCAACGTGCGTCATTGCAGCACCGTTTGTTTCTTTGATGAAATCGAGCGCTTGCCGGACCACAGAACGATCAACTTCCGCATTGCGATTATTCTGCGCCCGAATTTCTGCTGCCGCCTGCAGCCACTCCTGTGCCGAGACGCCACGATACCTGTCAAAGACTGCAGGAACTTCGAACCAGCGACCGCTCAACTCTACCCAGATTGCGCCGATGTCTTCAGGGTACCAGCGAACGTTAACCTTCCGCTCTTCGGATTGCGCCATATAGCGGGCCAGGACCTCAGAATGGTAACGGACGCCAAAGACCGTGATCCCTTTGCGAGTGACTGTGCGCTCATGTTCTTGCCCAAAGATCAAACGGCGACGGCCAAGGTCAGGCGGCGGCTGGACACCGAATTTCTCGACCAGGCGGTTCCAGCAGTCCAACGGTGTCTCTCCATTCAGCCCGCTATGCGCCGAGCGGTGATAAACATCGACAACATAGCGCACCAAGACCGAGCAGAACTCCTCCGGGTTCAGACAGGCACGCTCTCCGGAGTCATAGTCGCCGCGGGCGGCAATGTTGCTGAATGTACGCCCACTCAACCTCGGCATAAGCTGCGTGGCAAAGGTACCGAAGACACGCTCGATCCGGCCCTTCAGTTGCGGATCTCCCGCCGGGCAGTATTCCACTGTAATCCCCAAATCGGACGTCCGCGTCCGGACAAGCATCGAAAGGTTATAGCTCGCGCAGTCGGTCACGATATACGAAGGCCACCCGAATTGGTTCCACGGGGAAAGACCGCCGCAAGCGTCCGCCCAGACGCCCTTGTCGCGCATCATCATTTCGATGACCCGCAGGGCACTCTGCGAATTGGGGGTACGGGAAATCACCATACCGACAATGCAACGCGTCGCAGAACAAATTGCGACGGTGATCCACCAGCGCGCTTTCTTCTTGTCCAGCCCGAGCTTTTTCTTCTCCTCGGCTGTCAGGTGGTGGAACAACCCTCCCTCCGCCATCAGCGTAATGGCATCAACGTCCCACTCATCGAACTCTACACGCTGCATGGGCCTTTCCACCTGCAGGCCCATACCTACTGGCGCGAATTGACGGTTTGCAGCTTGACGGCTGTGCCGGGTCAACGTCACATCGAATGGGTTGAGCTTGCGGATTGCCTGCCGCACGGTTTCGCGAGAGGGGCAAACCAGTTCTGGTTGTCCTTCGGCACGACGTTTCGCGTTCTCATCGACGAAGGCGTCTTTCACTTCCCCGAAAATTATCGCCTGAGATGGTTGTTGATCATCGAGGTATTTGCTGACGATCTGACCCATGATCATCAGCTCATCTGCAGTAAGGCGCCGGTCACGGTTCCCACGCTCGACCATGTTATCGTAGAGCCCTGCCAGACCAAAACGCCGCTCTTTACGCTCCCATTCAATCACCGTCTTGGCGCCCAGCTTTCTTGGAACGGCAAGACTTTCACTGCTGTCTTCCGGATGGCCCTCAGCCAAAATTTCCCCGACGCGAAGTTTGATAACCCCAAGGTAAGGCCTAACAGAATTAGCTGAGCGGCTGACATTCTTAGTCTCGTCCATCAACAGCTCACGGAATGCTTGAACTGTTGCCATCCGCATCGCTGCCTTTTTTTGTGCCTCCGGCCCCCTGAGGGAAAGAAGTTCATTGTCCGGCAGAATGCGCTCGCGCAGATGCTCAGGCTGATGTTCATTCGGTGTGCAGGCAAAATTCCCGACCGACAGGTAACGGCTGATCTCCGCGTTGGTCATTACCTGGGGAACGCCTACCCCTTTCGCGGCCACAAATGTGTGGCCCTCCTCACGCGTCTCAAAGTAGCGATAGGGCTGCTGTCCGATCACGATGCCGTCGTATTTCGAGAACGAAAATTTTGGCTGCACCGGGCTTGGTTTACTGGCGATCATTTGGAAATCCTCCGACGCACGTAGGCCTCGTGGGCAATACGTACCTTTTTGACGAGTTCGAGTTCATGAGAACGGATCAAGCGCACGATCGCCCGAAAGCCGCGCGCGCCAAGGCCAATCGCATCGACCAGATCCTGAATTTGAGCAGTGGCGACCATCTTAGCCATCGCCGCGCGAGCAGCCGCATCAGCTTCGAAATCCGCGAGGCGCATTTCGTGCATGATTTCGGCGTTGAAGTACTCGACCGGATCAATATCGCGTTCAGTCATGACAACGACTTCGTCGGCAAAATCCGGCGTCACCTGTGCTGCGATCCCCGCCAGTTCGAGCTGAACTTCGGGATGAAGGCGGCGATACTCGGATTTCACCATGATGGCCTTACGGCTACCATCTGCCATCAGCGCCACGAAATCAAAGTGATGATTTCCTGGTTCGCCGTCAGGTTTCACCCACGCAAACGGCACTTGGTTTTCCAAGCCCACGACATCGGGCCGGGCAAGCGTTACGAGTGCAACACGCAGTTCGGTGTTGCTCTCGACATCCATGGTTTCACCTTCGTCAGGCCCGAAGGTGAATTGGCCTGTAAAGTGATTGCGCCGCCCTTTTGCGACTTTGCGATCTGTTTTCCGGCGCACAGGAAATGTCACGCCGCCTCCTGGTGTAAGTTTCATTCCTTGTCTCCATTTGACATAGGGATATCGCTCGCCGGAATTTGCTCCGACGCTGCCCGCAGGCTGCGATACAAATTGTTGGTAGTGTTTTGGGGCCGCTCAGTGTTTCAGGCAGCCCCGATTACAAGCCTCTCGATGAATTGGCTTGCCGGCTTGTGCTGGGTTACTCTGTGTCCTTGACCATCATGATCATCTCCTGCTGGGTTGCCCACTCAACCGCCGCCGTCCTGCGACTGTCGATTAAGAGGTTGGCTGGATGCCTGTTTCACGAAGAAAAAACTGCGTTCGGATCAGTATCTTTGGCTGTTAGCCTTCGCTTGAGGACGAGAAACTACCCATCTCGGATGCTCGAACAACAGCTGATTTTGGCCAAAATTTATTTGCAGAAACCGTTTCCGTCGAAATAGAAACGATCCCATACGTCAATCAAAAACAACTCAAGTATTTGATTAATATATAAAAATACAGGTCTAAGGATAAACCTCAGAATGGGCGCTCTGGGGTTTTCTTTTCTGGACCTTTGGAAAGGGGACCAATCAGTGACAGATACCCAATAATGGCAGAGACATTTTTGCAACGCACCGAAGCAAAGCGGAACTGTGTATGAAGGTTCGAAACATCGCGGCGGTCATCGGACACGAGAATAGCGCCCCGAATCGCAGTATGTCTTTAACGAAGATCGCTGAGCGCGCGGCAAGCGCAGATGCAGAAATGCTCGCTTCCAGCGCCTCTCTGAATTTGCAGAAAAGCAGGTTGCCCGCTTACAAGTTTCGCCTGGCAGGCACTCCCCCAAAGCGGGTAATCTCCTTGAGAAGCCTGAACATTTCCTGTCTTAATAGAAAAAACAACCAAGCCCGCTTCTGAAGCAGGATCATCGGTATAAGAGGTGCAGCATGGCAATCAAGAAAAGTGATATCTACCGATCCCTCTGGGACAGTTGCGACCAATTGCGAGGAGGCATGGATGCCTCACTCTACAAAGATTACATCCTCACCTTGCTCTTCGTGAAATACGTCTCCGACCGCGCGGGTCAGGCCGACGCCCTCATCGAGGTGCCAGAAGGCTGCTCTTTCGAAGACATCCGAAGCCTGCGCGGAACTAAGGAAATCGGCGAAGGCATCGACACAGCTATCGCAGGCATTGCGGAAGCGAACGACCTAAAGAACGTCATCGACCGCGCCTACTTCAACGATACCGAAAAGTTCGGTCGCGGTGCCAAGATGATCACCACGCTCACCGCGTTGATCAACATTTTCAGCCGCGAAGAGCTGAACTTCAGCCGCAATCGGGCAGATGGCGACGACATTCTGGGCGATGCCTACGAATACCTGATGCGGAATTTCGCGACGGAGTCAGGTAAGAGCAAGGGACAGTTCTACACGCCTGCGGAGGTCTCTCGTATCGTGGCGGCAGTCGCAGGCGTCAATCGCGCCACCAGCCCACAGCAGACCGTTTATGACCCCACCTGTGGGTCCGGCTCACTGTTGCTGAAGGCAGCCGACGCCGCCGATGTCAGCCTGACCATCTATGGGCAGGAAATGGACATCACCACGCGCGGCCTCGCCAAGATGAATATGATCATGCACGGGCGCGAGGATGCTGAGATCGCCCAGGGCGACGTTATTGGCGAACCGCAATTCAAGGCATCCGAAACCGAGCTCCAGACCTTCGACTTCGTCGTGGCCAACCCGCCCTTCTCTGCCAAGGCTTGGGGCTCTGGTCTGACCGCCGATACCCGGTTCGGACGCTTTGATCTTGGCATGCCACCGGACAAGAATGGCGACTTTGCCTTCCTCCTGCACATCCTCGGTTCCATGAAGGCCACTGGCTCTGGCGCTGTCATTCTACCCCATGGGGTCCTTTTCAGGGGCAACAAGGAATCCGAACTACGCGAAAAGATCCTCAAGCGCGGCTACATCAAAGCGATTATCGGCCTGCCTGCGAACCTGTTCTACGGCACCGGCATCCCCGCTTCGATCATCGTTCTCGACAAATCCGAGGCCTGCGCCGACCGCCCCGTCTTCATGATCGATGCCTCGCGCGGCTTTATCAAGGACGGTAACAAGAACCGCCTGCGCGAGCGTGACATCCACAAGATCACCGACGCCTATACCCGCGAGGCCGAAGTCAGAGGCTACAGCCGCCTCGCCCCCTATGCCGAGATTACGCGCAACGACTTCAACCTGAACATCCCACGCTACATCGATGGCTCCGACCCCGAGGACCTCCAGGACATCGAGGCGCACCTGAAAGGCGGCGTGCCAAACCGTGATATCGACCTGCTGGCCGAGTTCTGGGATGTCATGCCGGGCGTGCGCGCCACCCTCTTCGGGCCGAACCCACGCGCAGGCTACTCTGATCCCCTGATCGAGCCGGAGGAAGTCCGCACCACCATTCGCAACCATCCCGAATTCGGGGCCTTCCGCGACCGCGTCCATGCCATCCTCAACGGCTGGTCAAACCAGAACAGGCCACTCATGGATGGCATCCAGATCGGCGACAAACCCAAGGATCTGATCCACACCATCGCCGAGGATATGCTGACCCGCTTTGCCGAGGCACCACTGATTGACCAATATGAGGCCTATCAACGGCTCATGTCCTATTGGGCGGACACCATGCAGGACGATGTGTTCATCATCACCCATGAAGGCTGGGAAGCGGCCAAGGAACTGCGCGAGGCCCGCAAGGAGGTTGACGGCAAAAAGGTCAAATGGCTGGAAGAGGCCGACCTGACTGTGAACAAAGTGCGCCTTGTGGCCGATGTCATCCCGCCCGCGCTGATTGTCGCGCGGTTCTTCCCCGAGATGCAGCAGGCGCTGGATGATGCGCAGGGCAAGGCCGAGGAACTGGGCCGCGAGATCGAGGAGATGGTCGACGAACACGGGGCCGAAGGCGGACTGCTGGCCGATGCGCTGACCGAGGCTGGCAAGCTGACCGCCGCATCGGTGAAGGCTCGGCAGAAATCCGGCGAGGCAGAGCCGGAGGAGGCCAAGCTGCTGAAGCAGGTGGCCAAGCTGATGACATCTGAGACGGCGGCGAAGAAGGCGGCGAAGGAAGTCGAGGAGGCGCTGACCGAGGCCACGCTGAAGAAATATCCTGAATTGACCGAGGAGGAGATCCGCACGCTGGTCGTGGATGACAAATGGTTGACCGACATCGCCGAGCTGATCGAGGCCGAGATCGAGGCGCGGACGGAGCAACTGACCGCGAGGGTGCGCGTGCTTACGGAGCGGTATGGGCATACGTTGCCGGAGATAACCGGCAGCTTCGACAAGCTCGAAAGACAAGTCGCCGATCACCTGCGCGCCATGGGCTTTGCAGCATGACGACTGCCGAAGATACTACTTTGCCATTCCAATTCCCCAATGACTGGCAGACCACCTATGTAGGCGACGAATTCTTCCTGATCTTAGGAAAGATGCTGGATGCCGAGAAAAATGTCGGAGTTCCACGGCCGTATCTTGGCAACAAATCGGTTCAGTGGGGGCGCATTGATACAAAAGACTTGTCTCTGATCAAGCTGACACCAGGCGACCTCCGCCGTTATCGCCTAATGGACGGCGACCTTCTGGTTTGTGAAGGAGGGGATATAGGCCGGTCAGCAATATGGCGCGGGCAGCTGGACGAGTGTTATTTTCAGAAAGCACTGCATCGAGTCCGCCCGCGAGGTGGGTTTTCGCCCGTTCTGCTTCGGTATCTTCTCGAATACTACTCCAAGACGAGTTTCCTTCTAAACTTCGCCACTCAAACCAGTATCGCGCACCTTCCGAAGGACAAGTTTGAGGTCTTGCCGTTACCGAAACCTCCCTTGAAGGAACAAGAAGCCATCGCCGAGGCGCTTTCGGATGCGGATGCGCTGATCGAGGGGCTGGAGCGGCTGATCGCCAAGAAGCGACTCATCAAGCAGGGCGCGATGCAAGACCTCCTGACTTCCAATCGCCGCCTTCCGGGGTTTTCGGGGGAGTGGGTTGAGCGAAGGCTTGGAGAGATAGCCAGTTTTGGAAAGGGCAAAGGATTGCCAAAATCGGAAGTTCATACAGCAGGAGAAGTGGCTTGTGTTCACTACGGCTCTTTGTTTCGAGAACAGCCAACCGTCATACAGGAGCTTTCAACGTTTACAGACAAATTCTCCGGTGCGACATATTCTTGTTCCGGTGACGTATTGATGCCGACTTCCGACGTCACACCATCAGGTCTCGCAGTTGCGAGTTGCATACAAATGGACGGAATACTGTTAGGTGGCGATATTCTTGTAGTTAGGCCAAGCGAGGCAGAATTAGATGGCCGTTTCCTTGCAGCCACAATTCGGCACTCCAAAAATCAGATTATGGAGTTGGTTTCTGGAAGCACGGTCTTTCACATATACGGTCGGGATATGAAGCGGTTCACTTTCCATGTGCCGCCGCTGGACGAACAGCAGGAGATCGTGACCGTTTTTGAAGACATGGACTCCGAAATCCAAGCCCTCGAAAACCGCCTCGAAAAGGCGCGGCAGGTGAAGGAGGGCATGATGCAGAACCTTTTGACCGGACGGATCAGGCTGGTCTGACGATATTTTAAGCAAGTGAATTTCAAGAAATAGGGATAAGACCATGAGCAAGATCGGCGAGGCGGAACGCAAGGCGCAGAACAGGGTCATCGACCTGCTCAGCGCACACCAGACCGACGCGCCCGGTGGCCTCGGCTGGCGCTATATCGGCGATTGGCAAAAGCGCGAGGGCAACGCCAATATCGAGGAGGATCTGCTGCGCCCCTGGCTCCTGTCGCGCAACTACGCCCCTGAAATCGTCACCCAAGCCATCACCTTGCTCAAACGCGAGGCGCGGATGGAGGGCACCAAGCTCTACGAGGCAAACCAGAGCTTTTACGAGATGCTCCGCTACGGCGTGGCCGTCGCCCCCGGCCCTGGAGAGGCCCCCGTCACCGTCCGCTTTATCGACTGGTCAGACCCCGCCGCCAACGACATGGGCGTCGCCGAAGAGGTCGCCATCAAGGGCAAGGACGCCAAGGCCTGGAACAAGCGCCCCGACCTGGTGCTCTACGTCAACGGCATCGCCCTGGGTGTGGTTGAGTTGAAGAAATCCACCGTGGGCGTGGGAGAAGGCATCCGCCAAACCCTCGACAACCAGCGGCCCGAGTTCATCCGGCACTTCTTTACCACCGTGCAGATCACATTCGCCGGCAATGACAGCGAGGGGCTGCGCTATGCCCCGATCCAGACGCCGCAGCCCTATTGGCTGGCCTGGAAGGAAGACAGCGATATCACCGGCCCGCTGGACCGCGACGTCACGCAGATGATGACCCCCGCGCGGTTCCTTGAAATCATCCACGACTTCACCCTTTTTGACGCAGGCATTAAAAAGATCACGCGCCCCAACCAGTATTTTGCCGTGAAGGCCGCACAGGACCGTGTGCGGGAAAAGCAAGGCGGGATCATCTGGCAGACGCAAGGGTCCGGCAAAAGCCTGATCATGGTAATGCTGGCCCGCTGGATTAGGGAAGCTTTTCCGGATGGCCGCATTCTGATCGTCACCGACCGCAAGGAGCTGGACAGTCAGATTGAAGACGTGTTCGGTAACACTGGCGACAAAGTGCGCCGCGCGCGTAGCGGCAACGACCTGATGGCGGCACTGGCTGACCCGACCGATCGCGTTATCTGCTCCCTCGTCCATAAATTCGGCAAGCGTGAAGAGGGCGAGATGGAGGGGCTGATCACTGACATCCAGAACGCCAACATCGGCGCGCCTGTCGGCGAGTTCTTCGTGTTCATCGATGAGGCACACCGTACGCAATCCGGCAAGCTCGCCAGCGCGATGCGCAGGGTGTTGCCAGAGGCGATGTTCGTTGGTTTCACGGGCACACCATTGCTGAAGTCAGACAAGGGCACGTCCCTGGAAACATTCGGCCCCTACATTGGCAAGCCTTACCGCTTTGACGAAGCCGTCGAAGATGGCGTGGTATTGGACCTACGCTATGAGGCACGGGATATCGATCAAAGGATCAGCGCACCAGGTAAGATCGACGCCTGGTTCGAGGCGAAGACCAAGGGCCTGACTCCGATCGCGAAGGCGGCCTTGAAGCAGCGGTGGGGCACTTTGCAACGCGTGCTGTCGAGCCGCGACCGGCTGGAGCAGATCGCCAACGATATCATTATGGACATGGAGATGAAACCACGGCTGCATGCCGGGATGGGTAACGCGATGTTGGTGGCGGGTTCGATACCTGAGGCTTGCAAGTTCTTCGAAATTTTCAAGAAGTCCGGCTCCGTCTTGGCAGAGAAATGCGCAATTGTGACCTCTTACAAACGCGCAGCACCTGAGATTACCGGCGAAGAGACCGGCATGGGCGAAACTGAGAAGCAATACGTCCATCGCGTCTATACGGACCTCCTGGGCGAAACCTCAGAAGAAGATTACGAAGAGGAAGCGCTGCGGCTGTTCAAGAAAGAGCCTGGCCGCATGAAACTTCTGATTGTAGTCAGCCGCCTCCTGACAGGATTTGA
Source organism: uncultured Paracoccaceae bacterium (assembly GCA_947500775.1). GTDB lineage: Bacteria > Pseudomonadota > Alphaproteobacteria > Rhodobacterales > Rhodobacteraceae > CANMTD01. Next base: position 760,683 of record CANMTD010000001.1, on the reverse strand, counting down.
CGCTCCAACGGCCACCTATATCTACATCGACAAACAGATGCGCGATCACGGTCTCTTTCAAGCTATCTGTCGCGTTAACCGCCTTGATGGGGAAGACAAAGATTTCGGATATATCGTCGACTACAAAGATTTGTTCAGGAATATCGAAAGTGCCGTCGAAGATTATACATCCGAGGCGTTCGATGCCTTTGACAAAGAGGATGTTGAAGGGCTGATCACCGACCGCGCTGAGCAGGCGGATCAGGACCTACGGGTGGCGCGAGACGCTTGGCTGGGCCTTATGGATAGCGTCGAACAGCCAAAATCAGATGACGAAATCTTTGCATATTTTTCGAGCCCACAGGGGATCGACAACGATCCCGATGCTGAAGAAAAGTCTCGGCGACGCCAAGCACTGTATAAGATCGCCGGTCGCTACGCCCGCGCCTATGCGAACATTGCGGCGGAGCCCGAAGGTTCGAGCCTAAACGACCTGGAGTTAACCGAGTGCCGTTGTGAAGTAGAGCGTGCCATCGGGATTAGAGATGCCGTCAGATTGCATAGCGGCGACGCGGTGGATATGAAGCTTTTTGAACCTGCTATGCGGCATCTGATCGATAACTATATCCGCGCAGACGACTCGGAAGTCATCTCACACCTTGATGACATCAGCCTTATTGATCTGGTTGTCAGTAAGGGCTCAGATATTGAAGACAGCCTGCCTCCTGCCTCTAAAGGCAAGCGCGAGAACGTGGCAGAGGCGATCGAAAACAACGTTCGAAAACTGATCATCGAGGAAAGCCCCGTCAACCCGCGTTTCTACGAGAAAATGTCGGAGCTTCTCACTGATTTGGTGCGCCAACGGCGTAACGAGGCCATCGAATACGCCGAATATCTCGAAAGGATCGCAGCCTTGGTTAGGGATGCAAAAGCGGGACATGGCAAAGAGTATCCGGAGACGATCGGGAGCGTCGGCCAGAAGGCATTATTCGACAACCTGGAGAACGACGAAGCGCTTGCCCTGAAGGTAGACGCCGCTGTCCGAGCAACAGCACCATTCGGATGGCGTGGTAACAAAATGCGCGAAAGAAAGGTCTGGCGCTGCTTGGAGCAAGTCCTGAATGACGCAAGTGCGGTGGAGCGGGTTTTCGAGATCCTGAAGAATCAAAATGAATACTGAGGTTGCTGAGATCGGCGGCCTCGACGTTGAGATCGTCCGCAAGAAGATCAAGAATCTCCACATAGGTTGTTATCCGCCCGAAGGTAGGGTCAGGGTTGCCGCCCCAGAACATGTAACCGCGGATGCAATCAGGCTCGCCGTCTTGACCAGGATGTCGTGGATAAGGCGCAAACAGACACAGTTTCTGAGCCAAGAACGCCAATCTCCACGCCGCTACATTTCCGGCGAAACACATTTCCTTTTTGGTCGGCCACTGAGACTTGAAGTTCAGGAATGGGACAAGAAAGTGCACCGGTTCTCCAGGCTGGGCAACGAAAAGCTCTTGTTAAAAATCCCAGCAGGCATTGAGCAGGAGAAACTACGCCGCTGGATGAATGCCTGGCTGAAATCTGAGCTTCGGAAACTGGCGGCACCTCGACTTGAGAAGTGGGCTTTGCATTTGAAAGTACGACCGCAGAAATGGGGTATACGCCCAATGAAAACTAAGTGGGGCAGCTGCAATCCTGACAAGAGCATTATTTGGCTAAATTCGGAGCTCGCAAAAAAGCCTGAGCGGATGATTGACTACGTTATCCTCCATGAACTCGTACATCTTATCTCTCCCACACATGACAAACAATTCATTCAGGTTTTAGATAGCAACTTTCCACGTTGGAGAAGTGTACGCCGCGAATTGAATGAGCTTCCACTTGCCGCTTGGGCTGAGTGAAATATGGCGGAACATCGAGCACATATTCCGAAAACGATCCGGTTAGTTGAACGAGTATGATACCGCAAGTAGAGGGGGCGGATTGCCGACCTTCGCTGCACTTATGACCAACGTCCACGAAGGGCCTATTCCGTTGAAAAGCTCGGCCCGGTACCCATGATGTAGCCTACCAGCAGCATCCGGATCATCAGTTCGGGATCAACCGACGGTCGCCCGGCGGAGCTGTAGAACGGTGCCAGATGCTGCCGGATCTCGGCCAAATCGACAAACCGGTCCACCGCCCGGAGCATGTGGTCGGCCGGGACATGTGTCTCGATCGAGAACTCGTAAAACAGAGCGCTCTGCGCTTGCTGTCGGGATCCCATCATCGCCGCTCACCTCCACCTGCCACATGGAAATTGAATCAGCGCTCAGGGCTTCAGGCAAGAAGAGTTTTTCAACAAAATAGGCATTGAGCGGGCATTCACTGCGGTCAGATCGAATTGTCTCCGAAGCGACCAAGGCGCCTTTGCCTCAGAGGTTTGTTTCGGCATCGCTTCGCAAAAAAAAGTAGAAGCCAAAGGCATGTCACATTGACTTATCAAACCTTCCCACAAAAGGAAAGTTCGGGTATTAAGTCCTCAGCTGTTGGACGAGTATGAAAGAACGATGAAAATGACAGAACGATGGGTGGGTATAGTCGTCAGTGGCGACAAGGTCATTGTGGTTGACGCCGAAGTTCCTGATATCGGTCAGCTCGTTCTTCAGAATGATGACACCTGGAAAATGCAAGGTGGTGATCGCGCGGCCGCCTATAACGTGATTGGCCAACAATGCCGCGACTACCTCCGTGCCAATGGCGTTATGAAAGTGTTGATCAAGGCCAGCGCGGTGTCACTCGGGGGCACCAAAATCGGCCACCTGCGAAGCGCGGAGTTGAGGGGGGTCATTAAAGGCGCAGCGGCGTCGGTTTGCGAGGTGAAAGAATTCTCGAAAGCCGCGCTCAGCAGGAATTTCGGTGATCGGAAGGTAGACGAATACACGAAAGACAACGCATTCTGGATGACTCACTTTACCGGACAAGAACTTCGGGTAGGCAGTCGAGAAGCCGCGATTATGCTTTTAGCTGAGAGCGGTCGAAATGAATAATCACGTCGCAAAAATCCAAATAGGAAATCACATCGGTAGCGGTCAGTTCGGCGACGTTCATGCTGCGGTTGATCAGGTTCATGGCAATGTTGCTGTGAAAATCATTTCTCAAAAGGAGGATCAAACCGACGATGACTGGGATGCCGCCAAAGCCGAGTTCTTGCGAGAGGCACAGCACCTCGCAGCCGCAGAGCACCCGAACGTCGTGCCAGTGTATCACTTGGGCGAAAGCCCAGACGGCAAGAGCATCCGCTACTGCATGAAGTTGTGTGCTGGTGGGTCGCTGCAAGCGCCATACGAAGCAGGTCCAATGAGATTGTCTCAGGCGCGAAAGGCGGGAACGGAGGTCCTGCTTGGGCTGGGCGCTCTCCACGCGCGCGGGATGATCCACCGCGATATCAAGCCGGGCAACATTTTGATTGACGAAAACGGTGTCGCGCGAATTGGCGACTTTGGCCTTGTCACGGACGAATTGCTGCATGGCTACGCAGTCGGCGCAGGGTATTATGACCACCTGGCCTTTGAGTTTTGGGAATACGGAGTAACGAGTGCGAAGTCGGACATCTGGGCACTCGGCATGACGCTGTATCGGCTACTTCATGGGGAGACATGGTATGCAGAGTCTGGTCCACCGCGGATGGCGATAGCGGACGGCGGTTTCCGCGATACACTGAAATGGCTCCCGCATATCCCGCAACGCTGGCGTCGCGCAATTCGAGCCATGTTGCACGATGACACGGATCGACGCTGCCAAAATGTGGCGCAGGTGCAGGCAGCGTTCGCTGGCTTGCCCGTAGAACCTGACTGGGAGTGTGAGGTCGATGGCCATCAGGTCCGTTGGCGCCGGCAGCAAGGCGGGCGGATCATACGGGTCGAATGGAACCGCAACTCTGCTCGTCGCCACGATTGGCGGGCTTGGAGCGAACCTGTCGGTGCGGGCCGTTTACGCACTCTCGGTGGTTCGAATGGTCAGGTTGGATCACAGGTTGCGATCAAAGAATTAGAGGCGTTTTTGAGACCCTAAACTGCGCGGCGCTTCGGCGGCAAAGCGTAAGATCCCATGTGCGAAGATCTGACCGGCGGTTTCGCACCAAGGGCCTTGATAGCGAGTTCGCGTCGGTCGCCACTACAGGCGCTACAGAAGCTCATAGAGGCTACCACACCCTCCTGTGGATGCCATACACGCCCGCAGAACCTGCACTTTGGTAAGCGTAAAGCCCTCATGATAACAGCCGTTGGATCATTGGTTTCTTCCCCCGATAGTTAGGAACATACATAGAACGCCTGTGAGTCGCAATTTCCGAAACTGGTGGCGCACCGAAGTGCCCCGAGGTGAATCCGATGTGCAACATCATGGAAGCATCAGATAATTTGAGGACGGCTAACGGAAAGACTATCGCGCAACCCGTCATTCTCCCAGGCTGAAGTGAAGGTGAGCTTTGGGCCGTTCGCGTTGATCTAAGAATGGGCCAGGAGGAGCCGCGCTCTACTCACGCCGCTGTGGGAGGAAAACACCCGCCAAGATACTGATGTTGTTGACCTCCGATATTTGTAGGGAAAAAGGACCTGAACAACGTCTCCCCAGTAGGGAGCTGACGAATTAATTGCTGAGATATGAATAGTAATTGCTGAGCACCCGACGTTGCTGAAATGTTCATTGTACACCTCGACACCGCGACGCCTAATCGCACAAACGCAGCGCTGATCACTTCATTCCGCCGTTCAAATTTATGGGTTTGGGCAGCGGTCGGGAGCCCCAAAATTCTTAGGGGCCCCGACATCTGCATATCGAAACAGGGCACTTTGGACTACAGGCTATTCTCCTTTGAGATGATTTTGGTATCGAAAGCTGCCATGGTCAGCTTTCTGGGAAAGACGTGGGCGGGCACAGAGAGTCTCGGGGCTCAAAATCAGGCGGTTTGCGCCTGTCGATCATCGCATATGGGATTGATCAAATCCCGCAGCGCGCTGCTTGTCAGCGATGGTTTTTGAGTATCTTGCTTTTGTCCGGCCGTAGTCGGCCAACCAAACCGAACGCCTCCTTTCTGCATGCAAGAGATTTTCCCGAGACCGCTGCGAAATGCTTCACATCGATCTTGATGAGTAGATGAATACGTTTGGTCCGATACGGAAACATTTTTTAGGCCGAAACGCGCTATGCCCTCCGAACACGCCGTCCCTTGTAAAAGGCAGACCCTCCAAGTGCCCCCCGAACGACAATACTCCTGAAGGTGCACAAGTGAACCGTGCGGATCGTATTGGTCGGCACACTGCATCCTGATGGTCTTAGAGGGCAGTAGAATCGTCTCAGGGAAAGCGAGTTTCCAATTTTTTTCAGAAACTTCTTCGTCATCGGAATTTTGGCCAATCTCTTATCCAGAAGCCATCAAGAAGGACGATACGCAATGAAGAGAAAATTGACAGACACCGCCATCGACTGATTTTCGCGCCCTCAGAGTGAGGCGCGCAACTCAGCAGATGACGATCACATGAACCTCCAAAACATCCTGACCGCCGGGACGAAACCTGGCAACTTTTTCAATCAGGAGGCACCATGTACTACAGTAAGATCATTTCCGACCCAAAGCTCACCAAATGCCAAGGAAGCGAACACGCGTTTCGGGCGTATTTCCAAGACAACGATGAAGCCCTCGGCCACGCCGCTGTGCTGCTCGGTGGGCGGCGCGGCGCGCGGCTTATCAATGCGGTTCGCGAGGCGCTGAGCCACCACAGGCCATTTACCCGTCGTCTGCGCCGTCAATTGCTTGAGCTGCGGAACCTTCTGTTCCTCGAATACGCTTACAATGACGATTGGGGCGATGACTCGGGTTTTGCACTGCTCGAACCCGACGATCCGATTGTTCCGGAAATCTGCCTCCTCGCGGATGGCTTGGAACAGGCCCTCCAGGATGCAGGGGTGTTCAAATCCGATACCGATCAAGCAGCGTGATGTATCTCCCCGCGCCTTGTCACCTTGGCGACGGCGTGGGGGTCTCGCAAGAAAAGTTTGGGCACGCGCAATTTTCTTCTTCGTGAATTCGCAAAACGACCAATGTCATTGGTACCAGCAAAAGCCCCCTTCCGATCCAAACACAAGGAGCACATCGGCAAACCAACCACCTCCTCTCATGCCGGATTTCGTGACGCCGCAGAATGGCACCCACCCAAAACAATCCAACCACATGAACAGGAGGTCCCACATGGACACCACTAATGAAAACATCGCACAGGCCGCATATGACCGGATCGCAGATACGGAGCAGCATCTGCGCCGTCATGGCGCTGCCCTGTGCAATCTGTTCGACGCTTTCGACGCGCCTTCGGGCTTTGATGCGCTTTGCGATCTTCATGGCATCTTCGGGAACCAGCACCCGGATGCCAAGATGATCAGGACAGCTCTTCAGGAGATCGAAACATTTCTGGCGAAGCAGACATCGCAAGCTGCAGATGCTGCCGCGCGGGATCGTGGTTTTGACGCGTCTGGTGCCCTGCGCTGGCATGGTGCCCGGATCAGTGAACTACATGCGCGGTTCTGCAATGCCGACTGACACCGTCTCGGGCTGTCAGTTGCAACACGCTCGTCGTCGGGGTCCCGACCCCGACGAGGGCGACTCTCTCCAACAAGATATCTGCGACATCTCAATGTGGCTTCTACAGAAATTTCGGGTGCCGTTTGTCCATCTCTGGGTGGACCGACACCCGTATCAGCAAGGTAGGGAAATCGCATGTATTTCGGTCATGCAATGGCAGCATCACTTTGATCACTTGGCCGCTGCGGCAAAGGAGGCGTTCCTTGCGCTCGGATATCAGCTCCTGGACCTTGGGGATGCCCTGATCCCTTGCACTTGTTGTGATGGTGGACATTCGCGACACGAGGCCCTCAGAGCCTATACGCGGATAGAGGCCGCGCTACGCGCACGAACAGCAAGCCGTACATAGATCAGAGATATAGTGACGACAAATGGGGTGGCCTTTGGCCGCCCCATTTGCGTTCCTGTCCCCGAAAATTTTCTCAGCCGGGGATTGCTCGCCCCTTGAGGTAACTAATCGCCCTGACCTATGGACACCGCTCCATTCAACGCGCTTCTCTCATGGCAGCCACACTGTTCCGAACGACCCAACACTCAGGCGTCAACAGCATCAAATCCGTTGAGGAGCAATGAGCTTGCCCCTGCTCTGGAGAATTCCAAACTGGACAGGAATTTTTTTCAAATTCGGTTTTGGATGCCATTCCTGCCGCACCATATCCCTTGGGACAGAGTCGAACCTCGGGCATTATCCTTCAGGGGCTAAAAACAAGAAAATCGGGCGTTTCCGCCCGATAGACTTCTTATGCTTGCAAATTGGCTATTCTGACCCGGCCGGTGGCCACTAATTGGTAGTCAGAATAGACACAAACTCACTTATACACCATCAGCCGCATTTGGAATGCCCGCAACTGCCGCAGGTCATGCAGCCTTCGACCATCCGCATATCATAGGACCCGCAGGCCGGGCAGGCCGGGCCGCGAGGCTTTTCGCCGACGGCCATCGCTTCGTATTGCGGATCGGATTTCAGGCCCATGCCTTCGCCTTCGATGAAGCCGATGTTGATCAGGTGGCGTTCGATCACGCCGCCGATCGCGGCCAGAATCGAGGGGATGTATTTGCCCTGCATCCACGCCCCGCCGCGCGGGTCGAACACGGCTTTCAGTTCCTCGACCACAAAGGACACGTCGCCGCCGCGCCGGAACACCGCCGAAATCATCCGGGTCAGGGCCACGGTCCAGGCGAAATGTTCCATGTTCTTGGAGTTGATGAACACCTCGAACGGGCGGCGGTGGCCGTTGATGATCACATCGTTGACGGTGATATAGATCGCATGTTCGCTGTCGGGCCATTTCAGCTTATAGGTATGCCCCTCCAGCGATTGCGGGCGGTCCAGCGGTTCGCTGATATAGACGACATCGCCGTGGGGGGTTTGGGGTTCATCACCATTTATGGAGATGACTTCGGGCTGCCCTTGATCGGCATTTAACGCCTTTGCAATTGCCTTAAGGGTTTTGACACCGGGATTTGGTCGTTCTCCCGCGAAAATCCTGTGCAGGGTGCTCCTCGCCAAATCTGCCCGATCCGCAATAACTTGAAGGGAATCCCCTGACTTCTCGGCCAGTTCTTTGAGGTATTCTACAGTAAGTTCTTTTTTATCTTCCGAAACACTCAGAACCGACCCCGTCACCGCATTCGGGCGATAAGTCGTGCAGCCCTTACAGCCGCTGTCCCAGGCCGCCATATAGACGTCCTTGAAATCGTCAAAACTGATGTCCTCGGGGCAGTTGATGGTCTTGGAAATGCTGCTGTCGACCCATTTCTGGGCGGCGGCCTGCATCCGCACATGATCCAGCGGGGCCAGTGTCTGGGCGTTCACGAAATACCCGGGCAGCCCCGCGTCGCCATGTTTTTCGCGCCACATCTGCACCGCGTAATCGACCACCTCTTCCTCGGTGCGGCTGCCGTCCTTCTGCAGCACCTTGCGGGTATAGGCATAGGCGAACACCGGCTCGATCCCCGAACTGACGTTGCCCGCATACAGGCTGATGGTGCCGGTCGGCGCGATCGAGGTCAGCAGCGCGTTGCGAATGCCGTTTTCGCGGATCGTATCGCGCACGTCCGCGTCCATTTCCGACATATGGCCGGTCGCCAGATATTTATCGGCGTCGAACAGGGGGAACGCGCCCTTTTCCTTCGCCAAATGCGCCGAGGCCAGATACGCGGCGCGCGCGATACGGTGCAGCCAGCGCTCGGTCTGACGCGCCGCCTCCTCCGAACCATAGCGCAGCCCGACCATCAGCAGGGCATCGGCCAGCCCGGTCACGCCCAGCCCGATCCGGCGCTTGTTGCGCGCCTCTTCGGCCTGCTGCGCCAGGGGGAAACGGCTGGCGTCCACCACGTTGTCCATCATCCGCACGGCGGTGGCGACCAGATCCTCCAGCGCGGTCTCGTCCAACTCGGCGATGGCCTCGAACGGATCGCGCACCAGACGCGCCAGGTTGATCGACCCCAGCAGGCAGGCGCCATAGGGCGGCAGGGGCTGTTCGCCGCAGGGGTTGGTCGCGGCGATGGTTTCGCAATAGCTGAGGTTGTTCATCGCGTTGATCCGGTCGATGAAAATCACCCCCGGTTCGGCATAGTCAAAGGTACCGCGCATGATCTTGTTCCACAGATCGCGGGCCTGCACGGTGTGGTAAACCTTGCCGTCGAAGACAAGGTCCCAGCTGCCGTCGGCTTTGACCGCCTCCATGAACGGATCGGTGACCAGGACCGAAACGTTGAAGTTGCGCAGGCGGGCGGGGTCTTCCTTGGCGGTGATGAAATCCTCGATATCGGGGTGGTCGCAGCGCATGGTGGCCATCATCGCGCCCCGCCGGCTGCCCGCGCTCATGATGGTGCGGCACATCGCGTCCCAGACATCCATGAACGACAGGGGACCCGAGGCATCGGCGGCCACGCCTTTCACACCCGCGCCCTTGGGGCGGATCGTGCTGAAATCATAACCGATGCCGCCGCCCTGCTGCATGGTCAGCGCGGCCTCTTTCAGCATGTCGAAAATGCCGCCCATGCTGTCGGGGATCGTACCCATGACGAAACAGTTGAACAGGGTGACCGACCGGTCGGTCCCGGCGCCCGCCACGATCCGGCCCGCGGGCAGGAATTTGAAATCCTCCAGCGCGGCAAAGAACCTGTCTTCCCAATCGGCGGGGCTTTCCTCGACCTCGGCAAGCGACCGCGCAATCCGGCGCCATGTGTCTTCGACGCTTTGATCCATGGGGGTTCCATCCGCCTGTTTCAGGCGGTATTTCATGTCCCAGATCTGTTCGGCGATCGGTGCGGCAAATCGAGTCATCACGGATTCCCTAGCGGTGGCAGGCATCCACAATAGTTTGAAGCTTTCTCAATATCCACTACTATATCTACCTGTAATTGGGGACGACTCTGTGGATAACTACGTCAATCTGGTCAAACTCTGCGTGGGTGCCGAAAAGGTCAGCGATCTGACCGGCTGGCAGGCCCGGCGCATGGCCGAGGGCATCTATGCCCAGCCCACCCATGTCACCCGGATGTGGCCGAAACGCGAGGCCGAGCTGCTGAACGGCGGCTCGCTTTACTGGGTTTTCAAAGGGTTGATCCTGGCCCGTCAAAGGATCGTCCGGCTGGACGAGGTGATCGGTCAGGACGGCATTCGCCGCTGCGGCATCGTCATGGACCCGCAGGTGGTGCTGACCGAATCCGTGCCGCGCCGCCCGTTTCAGGGCTGGCGCTATCTGGCCGCCGGGGACGCGCCCCGCGATCTGACCGCCGCGCGCGCGGATGAAGATGAAGAGGCTTTGCCGACCGAGCTGTCCGCCGCTTTGGCCGAAATCGGCGTGCGCTAACCCGCCGGGTCCGTACCCGCCGCCAGTCTGGCATAGCCGTCGCGCGTCTGCGGCGTCCTGATCCCCAGCAGGCTGCCCGCCACCTGCGTTTTCAGAACCTGCGCCGTGCCGCCGCCGATGGTGAACATCCGCACATCGCGGTACATGCGTTCCAGCGGCTCCTGGTCGCCATAGCCGCGCGCGCCGAACATCTGCAACGCATCGTTCACCACCCCGATCGCGGTTTCCGAGGCGAACAGCTTGGCCCGCGCGGCCATCGTCATGTCGGGGAACGGCGACCCGTCCGGCCCCCGTGATCTGGCGGCCTCATGCAACAGCAACCGCGATGCGTGAACGCCCGCATCCATATCGGCCAGCATCCACTGCAACCCCTGAAATTCGGCCAGCGGGCGGCCGAACTGATGCCGTTCCTTCAAGTATCGTTTCGCGTGTTCCAACGCGCCGGCGGCCACCCCCATGGCAATCGTCCCCGCGCCCACGCGCTGGCTGTTATAGGCGTTCATCAGATCGGCAAAGCCGCGGCGAAACCCTGATGGCGGCGTCAGCACCATCCGCGCGTCGATCTGAACATCGTCAAAGACAAGCGCGGCCTCGGGCATACCGCACAGCCCCATCGTCCTTTCGCGCCCGGTGATGCGGAACCCTTTGGGCGCCACGCCATTGGTCGGATCGTGCAGCAGGATGAACCCGCCGATCCCCTGATCCTGCCCGTCCTCACCCAGCACCCGGGCAAAGATCAGATACAGCTTGGACACGCCGCCCCCGGTGATCCAGTGCTTGCGCCCGTTCAGAATGTATCGGTCCCCGACCCGCCGCGCGGTTGTCGCCATCTCGGTGGCGGCACTGCCCGCGCCCGGTTCGGTGATGCAGATCGCCGGTTTGTCCCCCGCCAGCACGTAAGAGGCCGCAAAAGCGCGCTGTTCGTCGGTGCCGTAAGCCATGACCGCGCTGATCCCGCCCATGTTCGCCTCGACCAGTATCCGGGCGCTTAAGGTGCAGGCCCCGGCGATTTCCTCGACCGCGGCCACCACATCCAGATAAGACGCCCCCGCCCCGCCGAAGCGTTTGGGAATGGTCATGCCCATCAGCCCCGCCGCGGCCATGTCATCGACATTCGGCCAGCAATAGGTGCGGGTCCTGTCCCATTCGCCCGCGCGCGGTGCGAATTTCGCAGCCAGTTCCCGCGCGATCGCGCGATAGGCTGTGGTTGTCGGGCTTTGTTCCATGGCCCAAGCATGCGGGGTGGATTAATCAAACTCAATCGAATAAGATTTTATATCTTCTTCAAGATATATGAAGTTATGCAATTCAAAAGCCTTGAGACCCTTGTCCAGATTCTGCAGCTTCAGTCGTTCAGCCGCGCGGCAGAGGTTCAGAACATGACGCTGTCGGCGCTCAGCATGCAGATGAAAACGCTGGAAACGGAATTGGATGCCGCGCTGTTCGACCGTGCCTTCCGCCCGCCGAAACTGACTCCCCTGGGCCGCAGGGTGGCCGAACAGGCGCGTCAGGTGCTGGACCAGCGCGACCGGCTGACCGATCTTTGCGGCTCGGGCGACAGGCTGTCGGGGCATTTCCAGATCGGCATCATCCAGTCGGCCAGCGTCCGGGTGATGCCCCGGTTTCTGACCGATGCGGGCCGCGCCGCGCCCGGTGCCGCGTTTCAGTTCACCTCGGGCCTGTCCGAAGCCCTGTCCGAAAAGGTCAGGCTGGGCCAGTTGGACGCGGCCATCGTCACCCGGGTGGACCCCGACACCGGCGGGTTGAACTGCGACGTGATCGCCACCGAAGACATGGCCATCGCCACCCCGGCGGCCCAGGCCGATGCCGATGCCGATCTTGCCGCGCTGGCGCAGAACCTGCCATTCATCCATTTCATGCCCAGTTCGGGGATCGGCAAGCTGATCACCCGCGCCCTGCGCGATTTCCCCGCCTCGCCGCGCCGCAAACTGGTGCTGGACAGTATCGAGGCCGCGGTCGAATGCGTCAAAGCCGGGCTTGGCTATACCATTCTGCCGCTGCCCGATCTCATGCGTTACAACGATGCGCTGCTGCACATCCGCCCGCCCGGACACCCGGCGATGTCGCGCGACCTTGCGCTGGTCACGCGGTCCGGGGATCACACCGAAAAATGGCGGGGGGCGCTGGCCGATCTGCTGCGGCGGGCCTGCTTGTAAGCTAGGCCCAGCGCGGCGGGCGTTTGTTCAGAAAGGCGTCGATGCCTTCGGCGGCCTCGTCGCCTTCCCAGACATCGGCCAGCTGGCGCACGGTTTCCTCGATCACCTCGGCGTCGATGCGCGGGCCCAGCGACCGGGCCAGCCGTTTGGCCGAGGCGACCGCCCCCGGCGCCACGCCAAGATACGGCGCCACCTGCGCCTCGATCGCCGCATCCATGTCATCCGCTGCAACCACCTGCGCCACCAGCCCGATCTCGCGCGCCTCTTGCGCGTCGAAAATCCGCGACGACATGAACACACGGCGCGCCATGCCTTCGCCCAGACGGGCCAGAACATAGGGGCTGATGGTGGCCGGGATCAGACCCAGCCGGGTTTCGGTCAGCCCGAATTTGGTGCCCGCTTCGGCAATCGCCACATCGCAGACGCAGGCCATGCCGACCCCGCCGCCGAACGCCCCGCCATGGATGCGCCCGATCAGCGGCGCGGCCATTTCATTCAACGCGTTCAGCATCATCGCCAGTTCGCGGGCGCCCGCCATGCGCCCGGCCCGGTCGGCCTTGATCTGCGCCTGCATCCAGGTCAGATCGCCCCCGGCGCAAAACACCTTGCCCGCCCCCGACAGGACAACCGCGCGGGTCGTCCCGGCCGCGCCGACGGTCTGCGCCATATCGGTCAGCTCGGCGATCATTTCGGCCGACAGCGCGTTGCGTTTGTCGGGCCGGTTCAGCGTCACATAGGCAACGCCGCGCGCGTCCATCTCTATCGAAAGCGTGGAATATTCCGCCATCACCGGCTCCTTAATCCTTGTGCAAATGCGGCGGCCCTGGCCAGCCGGTCCATGTCGATCCCCGTGGCGTATCCTGCGTCGTGCAGCATCGCCACCACCGCCTCGGTCGCGACATTGCCAGCGGCGCCCGGCGCATAGGGGCACCCGCCCAAGCCCCCGACCGCCGCATCGAACACCCGCAGACCCGCCTTCAGGCTGACCGCGATATTGTCCAGCGCCTGACCGCGCGTGTCGTGGTAATGCCCGGCCAGTTTGCCTGCTGGCACCACCTGCGTCACCGCCTGCAACATCGCGTCAATCGTATCGGGCGTGCCCGCGCCGATGGTGTCGCCCAGGCTGATCTCATAGCATCCCATCGCCAGCAGGCGCGCGGCCACATCGGCCACCTGCCCCGGCGCCACCGGCCCGTCATAGGGGCAATCGGTAACGCAGGAGACATAGCCGCGCACCGGAATCCCCGCCGCCTTCGCGGCCTGCATCACGGGCGCAAACCGTTCCAGACTTTCAGCGATGGAACAGTTGATATTGGCCTGGCTGAACCCTTCCGAGGCAGAGCCGAAGATCGCCACCTCATCCGCCCGCGCCGCAAGCGCGCCTTCGAACCCGCGCAGGTTCGGGGTCAGCGCGGTATAGGCCACGCCCGGCGCGCGGGTGATCCCGGCCAGAACCTCGGCCGCATCGGCCATCTGCGGCACCCATTTCGGGCTGACAAAGCTTGTCACCTCGATCTTGGAAAATCCGCAGGCGGACAACAGATCGACCAGCGCGATCTTGTCGGCGGTGGCGATCTGCGCCTTTTCGTTCTGCAACCCGTCGCGCGGGCCCATTTCGAACAGGGTGACATGCTCAGCCATCTTCGGGCTCCATCGCCACCAGCACCGTGCCATTGGTTACCTGATCGCCCTCGGCGGCGAAAACGCCCGCCACCACCCCGTCGCGCGGCGCGGTCAGCGTGTGTTCCATCTTCATCGCCTCCAGCACCAGCAGGGCGTCGCCCTGTGTCACCGTCTGGCCGATCTCGGCGCGCATCAGTTTGACCAGCCCAGGCATCGGCGCGATGATCGCATCGCCCCCCGGCCCCGCCGCCGCCCCGCGATCCAGAGGATCGGGCACGGCAAAACCATAGGTATTGCCCCAGAACACGGTCACATCATCGCCGGTGCGCAGCACGCGGGCCGCGGTCTTGGCGCCGTCGATCCACCAATCCCCGCCCTGCCGCGCGATCTGATGCGTGGCCTCCGCCACCGTCACATCGAACCTGTCGGGCGCGCGGGTGGTGACGCGGGCGACGATATCCTCGTCGCCATACGTGAATGTCACCGTCTGCGGCATCGGTTGCCAATGGGTAAAGCCTGTTTCCCCGATGCCTAGCCGGTCATATCCACCCGCCGCCAGCGCCGCCAGCGCACGGGTGCGCGTGCAGGGATCACTGGTCGCGGTCAACGCCCGGATGTCGCGTGCGATCAGCCCAGTATCAACCTCGCCCCTGCCGAACCCGTCGTGCATCGACAGCGCCCGCAGAAAGGCGATGTTGGTCACGGTTCCGGCCACCTGCGTTCCGCCCAGCGCGGTTTCCAGCCGACGCAGCGCGGTGGCACGGTCGGCCCCGTGCACGATGACCTTGGCGATCATCGGATCGTACCAGGGGCTGATCACATCGCCCCCGCGCACGCCGCTGTCGATCCGGGTGGCCCCGCGCGCGAATTCCGCGCCGTCCGGAAAGGCCAGATGATCCAGCGTGCCGATGGCGGGCAGGAACCCGTTCGGTACATCCTCGGCGTAAACCCGCGCCTCGAACGCCCAGCCGTCGATGGCCAGATCCTCCTGCGCAACCGGCAAGGGTTCGCCCGCCGCCACGCGCAGTTGCAATTCCACGAAATCCAGCCCCGTGATCGCCTCGGACACCGGGTGTTCGACCTGCAGCCGGGTGTTCATCTCCATGAACCAGAACCCGTCGGGGCGCAGCCCGTCGGACCCGTCCACGATGAATTCCACCGTGCCCGCCCCCTGATATCCGATCGCCTTGGCCGCCTCGACCGCCGCGGCGCCCATGGCCGCGCGTACAAGCTCGGGCATGTCGGGTGCGGGGGCCTCTTCGATCACCTTCTGATGGCGGCGCTGCAGTGAACAATCGCGTTCGAACAGATGCACCACATTGCCATGGGCATCGCCGAAGACCTGAATTTCGATATGCCGGGGCTGGGTGATGTATTTTTCGATCAGACAGGCCGGATCGCCAAAGCTGGCCTGACCTTCGCGCTGCGCGCCTTCCAGTGCCGCCTTGAAGTCTGCCGGGTCCTCGACCAGCCGCATGCCCTTGCCGCCGCCGCCCGCGCGCGCCTTGATCAGCACCGGATAACCGATGGCATCCGCCTCGCCCGCCAGAAAATCGGGGTTCTGATTGTCGCCGTGATAGCCCGGCACCACCGGCACGCCCGCCTGTTCCATCAGCGCCTTGGCCGCGTCCTTCAGCCCCATCGCCCGGATCGCATCGGCCGTCGGCCCGATGAAGACCAGCCCGGCAGCGGTGACCGCATCGACGAAATCGGGGTTCTCGGACAGAAAGCCATAGCCGGGATGGATCGCCTGCGCGCCGGTGTCCAATGCGGCCTGAATGATCCGGTCGCCCAGCAGATAGCTTTCGGCCACGGGTGCCGGGCCCACGCGCACCGCCTGATCGGCCATGGCCACATGTTTGGCGCCCGCGTCCGCGTCGGAATACACCGCCACGGTGGCCACCCCCAGTTTGCGGGCGGTGGCGATGACCCTGCAGGCGATCTCGCCCCGGTTTGCGATCAGGATTTTAGTGAACATGGCGATCTGCCTTTGTATGTACGTCGTGTGTACGCTGTGTGTACGTGTTCTGCATGGCCCGTCCTCACATCCGGAACACGCCGAACTGCGTGTCCTCGATGGGTTTGTTCAGACAGGCGCTGAGGCTAAGCGCCAGCACTTCGCGGGTCTTGCGCGGGTCGATCACCCCGTCGTCCCACAGCCGCGCACTGGCATAAAGCGGGTGCGACTGTTGCTCGAACATATCGATGGTGGGTTGTTTGAACGCGGCCTCGTCTTCGGCGGACCAACTGTCGCCCGCGCGTTCGATCGCGTCGCGTTTGACCGTGGCCAACACGCCCGCGGCCTGTTCGCCGCCCATCACGCTGATCCGCGAATTCGGCCATGTCCACAGGAAGTTGGGCGAATAGGCCCGGCCGCACATGCCATAGTTCCCGGCCCCGAACGATCCGCCCACCAGCACCGTGATCTTGGGCACCTTCGAGGTCGCGACCGCCGTCACCAGCTTGGCCCCGTCCTTGGCAATACCGCCCGATTCATAGGCCTGCCCGACCATGAACCCGGTGATATTCTGCAGGAAAACCAATGGGATATTCCGCTGACTGCACAGTTCCACGAAATGCGCGCCCTTCAGCGCGCTTTCGGAAAACAGCACGCCGTTGTTGGCGATGATGCCCACCGGCATCCCGTGAATATGGGCAAACCCGGTGACCAGCGTGGTGCCGTACCGTGCCTTGAATTCATCGAAATCCGACCCGTCCACGATCCGCGCGATCACCTCGCGGATGTCATATGGGGTTTTCAGATCGGCGGGCACCACATCCAGAATACTGTCGGGATCATGCAGCGGCTCGGCCACCGGGCGCAGCTCCATCTGCGCCGGTTTCACCCGGTTCAGATGGCCCACCGCCTGCCGCGCCAGCGCCAGCGCATGGGCGTCATCCTCGGCCAGGTAATCGGCCACGCCGGACAGGCGCGTGTGCACATCGCCGCCGCCCAGATCCTCGGCGCTGACGACCTCGCCGGTTGCGGCCTTGACCAGCGGCGGCCCCGCCAGAAAGATAGTGCCTTGTTTTTTAACGATAATCGTGACGTCCGACATGGCAGGCACATAGGCCCCGCCGGCCGTGCACGACCCCATGACCACGGCGATCTGCGGGATGCCCTTGGCCGACATATTGGCCTGATTGAAGAATATCCGGCCGAAATGATCGCGGTCGGGGAACACCTCGTCCTGATTGGGCAGGTTGGCGCCGCCGCTGTCGACCAGATAGACGCAGGGCAGATAGTTCTGTTCGGCAATCTCCTGCGCGCGCAAGTGTTTCTTAACCGTCATCGGGTAATAGGTACCCCCCTTAACGGTCGCATCGTTGCAGATCACCATCACCTCGCGGCCCGCAACCTGACCGATGCCCGCGATCACCCCCGCACCGGGGGCCGCGCCATCATACATGCCGTGGGCGGCGAACATGCCGACCTCCAGAAAGGGCGATCCGGGGTCCAGCAGGTTGGCCACCCGGTCGCGCGGCAGCATCTTGCCGCGGGACAGATGCCGGTCGCGGGCGCGGGCACCACCCCCCGCGCAGGACAGGGCCACGGCCTGTTCGATCTCGGTGGCGGCCTCCTGATGTCCGGCGCGGTTGGCGGCGGCCACATCGGGGGCAGGTACGGCTGTCGAAGACAGTTTCATCGCAGTATCCTTCGGGCTGTATCCCCGGCACCCTGCAGGCCCGGGCAAAACGTCGCAGTTGCCTGTTTCCACAGGCGGATTTGATTCACGTCAAAGCAGCACATCACCGCGTGCAAATACGACAGATGTGTTGCAATTGATGGAATGGAAAAATGAGAAAATCTGTTACTGCACTGGCCATGTGTTCGGCTCTGGCATTGTCCGTCGCGCCTGCGTTTGCGCAGTCGGCGGGCGACTGGACGCTGGGTCTGGGTGTGCATACGGTCGAGCCGAAGTCGGACAACGGATCGCTGGCCTCTGGCACGCTGGACCTTGATGTCGGTAACAGCGTGCGCCCGACGATCACCTTTGAGTATTTCATACGCGACAATCTGGGGATCGAGGTTCTGGGCGCCCTGCCGTTCGAGCACAACCTGAACATCGACGGTCTGGGCAAGATCGGATCGACCAAGCACCTGCCGCCCACCGTATCGCTGCAATACCACTTCAACAGCGGTCAGAAGTTTTCGCCCTTTGTCGGTGCGGGTATCAACTATACCACCTTCTTTGACGAAGACGCCAAAGGCGCGCTGTCGGGCAGCAAGCTGAGCTTGTCGGATTCCTGGGGTCTGGCCCTGCATGCCGGGATTGACTACCAGCTGAACGACCGCGGCGCGCTGCGGACCGATATCCGCTGGATCGACATCGACAGCGACGTGCGTCTGGACGGCACAAAGATCGGCACCGCCAAGATTGATCCGGTGGTCTTTGGCGTGGCTTACGTGATGAAGTTCTAAGAAACGCAGCGGTTGCCCGGCCATAGGGCCGGGCTGCCGCCCCACCCTGTGGCGTGTCGGTGCTGGCCTGCGGCCAGACAGGTTATTTGCGCCCCTGCCCGTCACATCATTCCCCGAACCAGCTATTTTCCAGATACAGCGCCTGTTCGCCGGTCAGCCGCATCAGACAGGCATAGGTCGCCGGACCACCGCCGGTGCCGCCACCCCATTGCGCGCGCTCGTAATCACAGGTCGCATCGCGCCACGTGATCCACGCCCGCTGCATCGCCAACAGGGTGCCCGCCAGCGACGGCACGGTCGCCCCAATCTCGGCCATCTCGGCATCCGTGGCCTTTGATTTGTCGCGCAAACTGCCATAGGCCGCGTTCAGCCGCGCATCCCAGTATTCCAGTTCCCGCGCCAGACAACCGCCCATACCGACGGTGGTTTCACCGCCCGGCGTATCGGTCATACAGGCATTGGCCGAGGCGCCGACACAGGCGTGCCGGGCGTCGGCATCCGTTGTGGTTGCCAGACAGGTTTCGGTGGCTGCGGGCGAAAAGGACAGGTCCTGCGCCATCACGGCCGTCGCCGGAATGGCAGCAATCAGGACAGCCCCGAACGCCCGCAGGATCATTTCATCGCCCCCATCATTTCACGCCCGATCAACATCCGACGGATTTCCGAGGTGCCGGCGCCGATCTCCATCAGTTTGGCATCGCGGAAGATGCGGCTGACAGCCGAGTCGTTCATGAACCCGGCCCCGCCCATCGCCTGCACCGCCTGATGGGCCACGACCATCGCCTCTTCGGACGCATAAAGCACGCAGGCGGCGGCGTCCTGGCGCGTGACCTCGCCCCGGTCGCAGGATTTGGCGACCTCATAGACATAGGCGCGGGCGGTGTTCATCTTGGTATAGATATCGGCGATCTTGCCCTGCATCAGCTGGAAGTTCCCGATCGGCTGGCCGAACTGTTTGCGCTCGGCCATATAGGGCATGATTTCATCCAGACAGGCGGCCATGATACCGGTGCCGATGCCCGACAGAACCACGCGTTCGTAATCCAGCCCCGACATCAGAACGCGCACGCCTTTGCCCTCTTCGCCCAGCACGTTTTCAAAGGGCACTTCGACATCTTCGAAGATCAGCTCGGCGGTGTTCGATCCGCGCATCCCCAGCTTGTCGAAATGCGGGCTGGTGCTGAAGCCTTTCATCGATTTTTCGATGATAAAGGCGGTCATGCCCTTGCTGCCCGCGTCGGGGTCGGTCTTGGCATAGACCACCAGCGTATCGGCGTCGGGGCCGTTGGTGATCCAGTATTTGGTGCCGTTCAGCGTGTAATAGCCGTTCTTCTTTTCGGCCCGCAGCTTCATGCCGACCACGTCCGATCCGGCGCCCGCTTCGGACATCGCCAGCGCGCCGACATGTTCGCCCGAAATCAGGCCGGGCAGGTATTTCTGTTTCTGTTCCTCGGTGCCGTTCAGTTTCAGCTGATTGACGCAAAGGTTCGAATGCGCGCCATAAGACAGCGAGACCGAGGCGCTGGCGCGGGCAATCTCCTCGACCGCGATGGTATGGGCCAGATAGCCCATGTTGGCGCCGCCATAAGCTTCGTCCACGGTGATGCCCAGCAGGCCCAGCTCGCCCATTTCGGCCCAAAGCTCGGCCGGGAATTCGTTCTTGGCGTCAACCTCGGCCGCGATCGGTTTGATGCGGTCCTGCGCCCAGCGGTGCACCATATCGCGCAACGCGTTCACGTCTTCCCCAAGGTCGAATTTCATCGTTGCATTAAACATGAGCTACCTCCGCTAAGCTGTGCCCCACGCTGCGCAGAACGAAGGCCACATAGATTTCTTCAATATCGTCAGATGTCAGGCGCCCGGTGGGGCGATACCACGTGCTGATGCCGCTGAGCGCGCCCAGAAT
Organism: uncultured Paracoccaceae bacterium; assembly: GCA_947500775.1. Lineage (GTDB taxonomy): Bacteria > Pseudomonadota > Alphaproteobacteria > Rhodobacterales > Rhodobacteraceae > CANMTD01. The sequence continues at coordinate 740,147 of CANMTD010000001.1, read as the reverse complement.
GGCCATCGTGTCCACCTGCGCGTCTTTCAGATCAAAGCTGCCGTCGTCCATTCCGGCCCGCAGGATCGCGCCCAGCAACCCTTCGTATTCCGCGCGCATCGCTTCGATCGCCGCAAAGTTTTCGGGCGAGAGCGAGCGCAGTTCCATATAGGACAGGAACACCTCTTGCGGGCGGAACAGGTGAAACCCGACGTGGAACCGCACGAAAGCCTCCAGCCGCTGGGCCGGGGTGCCGGTTCCGGGCATGTCTTCGGTGGCCGCGGACAGCAGGCTGTGCATGTGGTCCGACAGGATCTGAAACAGCAACGCCTGCTTGTTCGGGAAGTGGTTGTACAACCCGCCGACCCGCATACCGACCGCATCGGCAATCATCCGCATCGACACGGCACCATAGCCATGGGCCACAAAAAGCGCCTTGCTTTCCTGAACGATCTTTTCGGATGTCGTCTGGGCGGCCATGCGAGTCACATTTATGAACGAATGTTCATTCATTCTTAGGGGCGTGCAAATTCAAAGTCAATCCACGGAAGAAAACGGCCTGCATCCCTGCCGGGATTGTCCGATCAAATGCCCTACGTAGTGCTATAGATGTTGCGCCACTTGCCCGTGCCCTGCACGGGCAGCGCCCGAACCGCCCCCACGGGGCGGGCGCTTCTCGCCCACCCCTCGGTTCGGGCGCGGCGGTTCCTTGTGGGGTGACAAGGTTCCAATCCCCTGCTCAACCGCCAATGCAGACCAAGCCACTTACCTGAGCCTGCAGCTATCCGTCGTCCGCCCACCGGCTTAGCGCCGCTTCGTCATCGGGTTTGCTGTCGACCCACTGCGCGCCCTCGGCGGTCAGCTCTTTCTTCCAGAACGGCGCGCGGGATTTCAGGTAATCCATCAGGAATTCAGCCGCGGCAAAAGCGTCGGCCCGGTGGGGCGAGGCTGTGGCGACCATCATGATCATGTCGCCCGGTTCCAGATCGCCGTGGCGATGGATGATCAGGCAATCGCGCAGGTCCCAACGGGCGCGGGCGTCAGCCTCGATCTGTTCCAGCGCGCGTTCGGTCATGCCGGGATAATGTTCGATCATCATGCGCGACAGATCGCCCGTGGCCAGATCGCGCACGATGCCGGTAAAGGTCACGATCGCCCCCGCATCCCGGCGCCCCTGGGCAAAGGCATTCGCCTCGGCTCCGAAATCGAACGGGGCGGATTGAACCCGGACGGTCACGCCCTATCCCCCCGTCATCGGTGGGAAAAACGCCAGTTCGCGGACGCCGTCCAGCGGCGCGTCGAAATCGGCAAGGTCCTGATCGACCGCCACCCGCAGGGCATCCAGATCGGCGAAAGCAGCGGCATAGCGGTCTTCGCGCGCCTTCAGCTCTTCGACCAGTTCGGCCACGGTCGCGGCTCCGGTTTCGATCCGCTCTTTCGGCAGGCCGATCCGTTCGCGGACCCAGGCGAAATACAGGACATCAATCATTGCTCAACCTCCTCTTCGCGCAGGAACGGCAGCGCCTTGACGAAATAATCCCAGCCGGTGACCAGCGTCAAAGCCGCCGCCAGCCACAACAGCGCGACCCCACCGTATGAGCTGAGGATCATGCCCTGATATTTCCAGCCCAGCCCCATCTCATCTTCGCTGCGGCCCGCCATAATATCGTCAACCAAGGCCGCATCCATGCCAAAGCTGTGCATCCCGAAATAATGTTCAAACAGCCCCTGCGTCAGCAAGACGGTGATCGCCACCATCTGCAACGTGGTTTTCCACTTGGCCAGTTTCGTCACCTGCAACAGCCCCGCCTGCGCACCCAGGAATTCACGCAGGCCCGAAACGAACACCTCGCGGAACAGGATCACGGTGGCGGGGATCAGGACCCAGACGCTCATCCCGAACAGGCCCGTCACCACCAGCAGGGCGATGACCACCATCGCCTTGTCGGCGATCGGGTCCAGCATCGCGCCGAAGCGGCTGGTCTGGTTCCATTTGCGGGCCAGATAGCCGTCCAGCCAATCGGTCAGCGAGGCGCCGGTGAACAGGATCAGGGCCAGCCACCCGGCCCAGGGCTGGGCTAGCGCGACAAAGGCCACGGCGATGCCGGGTGCAGCCAACAGCCGCAACACGGTCAGGATATTTGGGATCGTCCATGTCATGATGCCAGCCTTATCCTGTCAGCCCTTCTCATGGAAGAAGCCATAGATGGTTTCGGCCAAACTGTCCGACACCCCATCGACCGCCTTCAGATCGGACAGCCCCGCCCGGCTGACGGCTTTGGCGCTGCCGAAATGGGCCAAAAGCGCGCGTTTGCGGGCGGCGCCGACGCCGGGCACCTCGTCCAATGGGGTCGCACCGATGGCCTTGGCGCGTTTGGCGCGATGCGTGCCAATGGCAAAGCGGTGCGCCTCGTCCCGCAGGCGCTGGACGAAATACAGAACCGGATCGTTGTGTTTCAAGGCAAAGGCCGGCTGGCCGGGGCGGTGGAATTCCTCTTTCCCTGCGTCGCGGTCCACGCCTTTGGCGACACCGACCACGGGGATGCTGTCGACCCCCAGTTCGCGCATGATCTGGATCACCGCGCTGACCTGCCCTGCGCCGCCGTCGATCAGCAGAAGATCGGGCCAGGTGTCGCCCTGCCGGTCGGGGTCTTCTTTCAACAACCGCTGGAACCGGCGCATCAGCACCTCTTTCATCATCCCGAAATCATCGCCGGGGGTCAGGTCGTCGCCCTTGATGTTGAACTTGCGGTACTGGCTTTTCAGAAACCCGTCGGCCCCGGCCACGATCATCGCGCCGACCGCATTGGTGCCCTGAATATGCGAGTTGTCGTAGACCTCGATCCGGGCGGGCGGGCCGTCCAGCGCAAAGGCCTCGGCCAGCCCGGCCAGCAACTTGGCCTGCGTCGCGCTTTCCGACATCTTGCGGGCCAGGCTTTCGCGGGCGTTGCGGGCGGCGCCCGACACCAGTTCGGCCTTTTCGCCGCGCTGGGGCACCGCGATTTCGACCTTGCGGCCCGCCTTTTCCGACAGGGCCTCGGCCATCAGATCCTCATCCTCGATCCCATGCGACAACAGCAACAGGCGGGGCGGCTGTTTGTTGCCATAGAACTGGCCCAGAAACGCCTGCAGCACCTCGGCCGCGTCGATGTCGGCCCCGACGCGCGGATAGTAATCGCGGTTGCCCCAGTTCTGATGGGCGCGGATGAAAAACACCTGCACACAGGCCTGTCCACCTTCCATATGCAAGGCGATGACATCCGCCTCGGCCACGCCGCGCGGGTTGATGCCCTGGGATTGCTGGACCTGCGTCAGCGCGCGGATACGGTCGCGCAGGGCGGCGGCGCGTTCAAACTCCATCGCGTCAGAGGCCACGGCCATCTCTTTCGCCAGGGTTTCCTGCACCCGTGTGCTTTTACCCTGCAGGAACCGTTCCGCATCCCCGACCAGCGCGCCATATTCCGCCTCAGAGACCTTGCCGACGCAGGGCGCGCTGCATCGCTTGATCTGATACAACAGGCAGGGCCGGGTCCGGCTTTCGAACATCGCGTCCGAACAATTGCGCAGCAGGAACACCTTCTGCAACTGGTTCAGCGTGCGGTTCACTGCCCCCGCGCTGGCGAAGGGGCCATAATAGCTGCCCGGTTCTTTCTTGGCGCCGCGATGTTTCTTGATCTGCGGGAACCCATGGGTGCGCGACACCAGAATATTGGGAAAGCTTTTGTCGTCGCGCAGCAGCACGTTATAGCGCGGCTTGAGCTGCTTGATCAGGTTCTGTTCCAGCAACAGCGCCTCGGTCTCTGTCCGGGTGGTCAGAAACATCATCGACGCGGTTTCGCGGATCATCCGGGCGATGCGGCCGCTGTGGCCGGTGGGCTTGGCGTAATTCGACACCCGCTTTTTCAGGTTCCGCGCCTTGCCGACGTACAGCACGCGGCTGTCCGCATCCAGCATCCGGTAAACCCCGGGGGAATTGTCCAGCGTCGGCAGATAGGCCTGAATACAGGCGTACCCCTGCACGGCCCCATCCTGGTCTTCGGGTGTCGATGCTTGCGGGTTGTCGTTCATGATCTGTTGTTATGATTCCTGTCGGCGCGCTGCAATGATATCAGGCACGGGGCAAGTGAAAACATGTCCACGACTTCTGTGGATAACTCTGGTGGTAAGTAATCTCTGGCGTGTGTTTTCCGTTGTTTTCGTGCATTTTCCCGGGTTTGCCTATTTTTTGGGCGGTATTTTAAGATATTGATTTTAAATGATTATTTTTTTGCATCGCGCAAATGGCTGAAAACACTCAAGAATTCGTAACACAATTATGAAGGAATTGCGTAACGTGCACAAGTTGGGCTGCCGTAGGCAAAATTGACCTAGCGTTACTCAAGACCAAGCACATCGGGCGTCTGCCAACCCAGATGCTGGCCACCGTCGGTACAGATCAACTGCCCGGTCACTGCGGGCGCATCCAGAAAGAACTGCAAGGCGGCGGTGATGTCTTCGGGGTTCGATCCGCGTTGCAGAACGGTTGCCCGGCGTTGCTGATCGAAATGTTCCTGCGACTGGCGTCCGCCGCGCAACGTGGGGCCCGGACCGATGGCATTGACGCGCACATGCGGCGCAAGGGCGCGCGCTGCGGTCTGGGTGAAGGCCCACAACCCCATTTTGGCGATCGTATAGCTCATGAATTCCGGCGTCAGCTTGCGCACCCGCTGATCCAGCATGTTGATCACCAGACCACGGGCCACCGGTTCGTCCAGCCCGTCGAGATCGGCCGCGGGCACCTGAGCGGCGACCTGCTGGGTCAGCACGAACGGCGCGCGCAGATTGGATTCCATATGCCGGTCCCAGCTTGACCGGGTGGCGGTGTCGATCGCGTCATGTTCGAAGACCGAGGCATTGTTGACCAGCACGGTGATCGGCCCGCCCAGCCCTTCGATCGCGCGGGGGACCAATGTTTCGGTCTGACTTTCCTGCAACAGATCGGCCTGCAGGGTCACGGCCTTGCGGCCCAGCGCCCTGATCTCGGTCGCAACCTCTTCGGCGCCGCCCTGCGAACTGGCGTAATGCACGGCCACATCATATCCACGCTGGGCCAGACACAGCGCCATCGCGCGCCCCAGCCGTTTTCCCGCGCCCGTGACCAGTGCCGTTCCCTTGCTCATCGCTGTCCCCGTCAGATCAAAACCACAAGGATATAAGTGGTGTAAAGCGCACTTAAAGCAATGCCCCAGGGCCTGTTCATGTGCCAGCCCCTGAACACGAAGGGCGCCAGCACCAGCGACGACCCCAACATCACCCACAGATCGAACCGCAGCATTTGTTCGGGCACGGGGATGTCGGCGACAAAGCTGGCAATGCCGATAATCGCCAACAGATTGAACATGTTAGACCCGATGACATTGCCCAGCGCCACATCCGCCTGCTGGCGCAGCGCCGCCATGACCGTGGTCGCCAGTTCCGGCAACGAGGTGCCGACCGCGACCAGTGTCAAGCCGATCACGGTTTCGCTAACCCCCATGACCCGCGCGATATTGACCGAACTGTCGACCAGCAGGCCCGCGCCCAGCGGCAGGCCCAGCAGCCCCAGCGCCATGAAGACCGCGATCTTCCACCAGGGCATCGACGGATCGGCGCCTTCCAGTTCTTCTTCAAGATCGATGGCGCCTTTGGCCTCTTTCCGGTGGGCATGTGCGGCGCGCATTGCATCGCCCAGAACCAACGCCAGACCGGCCATCAGGATCAGACCATGGACCCAGGTGAACGGCCCCATGAAGCACAGCACGATAAACAACAGCGTCGCCGCCAGCATGAACATATAGGTCTGGCGGGTGTCGCATTCGTCGGTTTTCAAACCGGAAATCACCGCCGGAATGCCCAGAACCAGCAGCACATTGGCGGTGTTGGAGCCGACGACATTGCCCAGCGCGATACCGGGCGCATTGTCCAGCGCGGCCTGCACGGCGATCAGAAGCTCGGGCGCGGATGTGCCGAAGGCGACGATGGTCAGGCTGACGATCAGTGCCGGGATGCCGATCCGCAAACTCAGATTCACCGCCCCCCGCACAAGCGAGTCCCCCGCCAGCAGCAAAATCACCAGTCCAAGCGATGCGTACAGTAAGTCCTGAACCATGTGCGGCGTCATCCCTTACGGCAGGAGCAGGGCCCCTTGCCTATCAAATGTCGCCCGCATTTCGGGCATTTCCCGGCCTTTGGCAACGCCCCGTGCTTACCGCCCCGGCCCGGCAATCGCAACCGACCGAACATCGCCAGCACCATCATGCCGACCAGAAACAGGGAAACGATTTTGACCAGCACCTAAAGACCAAACCGCGCCCACAGGGCCCGTTCCTCGATCTCGTCCACAACGCTGCCCAGCATCCGCGCGCCGAACCGCTGAAACAGCGACCGCCGCATGCCGTATTGGGCAAATTTCACCTTGTCGCCGAACAGTTCTTTCATCTTCGGGATCAGGTGGGCCACGCCATCGGCCAGCCCCAGACGCACCGCCTCCATCCCGATCCAGACATCGCCGGTAAAGAGATCCTGATCCTCGGCCAGCCGCGCGCCGCGGCGGGCAGTGACATGGCGGATGAAACCGCCGTGTATCTGTTCCTGCAGCGCCTTCAGGCGTTTGACGTCATCGGCTTTCTCGGGCTGAAACGGGTCCAAAAGGCTTTTGGACCGTCCCGCGGTATGGACCCGGCGTTCGATCCCATAGCGGGCGATCAGCTCGGAAAACCCGAACCCGGCCGAGATCACCCCGACCGATCCGACGATGGAGTGTTCGTCCAGCCAGATCTCATCCGCCGCCGTCGCCAGATAATACCCGCCCGAGGCGGCCACATCTTCGACAAAGGCATAGACCGGAATGGATTTCTCATCCGCCAGCCGCCGGATACGCCCGGCAATCAGCGACGATTGCGCCGGCGACCCGCCCGGAGAATTCACCACCAAAGCCACCGCAACCGGTTTGCCCCGGCGAAAGGCTTTTTCAATGACAGGCTCCAGCACGGCGTCGTTCAGCGACAGGCCGCGCGCGCCCGATGCAATGGTCCCAGACAGGCGCACAACGGCCACCAGCGGAGCTTTTTTGATGAAGGGCAACCAACGTATCATACTCAGGGATGTAGAGGCTCGGTCAGGCGGGAACAAGATATCATCGGAAATGCGCGAACACTGTTGCGTCAGTGCAAATACGCGCCTCTATTCGCATCAGACCGGCACCCGGACTGCACAAGGCTGCGGCACATCGCATTGCACCCGTAATTGGAAACGCTGCATTTCCGATTTTAATAATATCTCTTCCCTTAACTGTCGCATCATTCTTACATTCACTTGCGACACCGGCTTGGCTGACAGCGGACTGGTGGGTCCTGATTTTTATGGGGGTGCTTTGGCATGACAACGATTTTTCGTGAAGGTTTTGAAACGGATGGGAACGGCACACGCTATACCACATCTGTCACCGAGTTTTCGGATGGTTCGGGCGATTTCGTGACGCGGACGGACGGGTCGAACATCGGGTCCTTTTATTCCGTGTCCGGACAGGAAGGCGATTATTACTTCGCCGCGATGGACACCAACGGCGAACCCCCGAACGCCAGCGTTGTAACGCTGTCGCTGACAGGTCTTGATATCACGGGCTACAGCGACCTGTCCTTTTCGGGTCTGTTTGCCGAAGACGACGATGGCTCCAACCAGGATTGGGACGCGAATTCACTGGTCTATATCGAAGCCCAGATCGACGGCGGCGGATACGTCAAGATCATGCAATTCGCAGCCTTCGGCGGCACCAATACCGAACCCGGACTAGACACTGATTTCGACGGGATCGCCGATGGCCTGGCGCTGACCGACAGCTTTGCCCCGTTCGGCGCGCTGATCGCGGGCACAGGATCGGTTCTGGACCTGCGCGTGACCATCGAAAACCTCGAAGCAGGCGACGAAGATATCGCGTTTGACGATCTGACGGTCGAAGGCACCGCCGCCCCGGTCGAGGTGTCGGTTCTGGACGAAACCTTTGACGACGCGACCGGCTTTACCACCAGCGCCGGATTTTTCTCGGATGGCGGGTTTGACTTCTTCGGTATCAGCGACGGCGCGGGCGGCGGCGATTTCGGCGGCGATGCGCAGCCAAACGGCATCAAGGCCTATACCGGCACTGATGGCGCGTTTCTGACCGGCATGGACCTGAACGGCGAAGGCGCCAGCCTGCCGATCACCGTCAACTGGTCCGGGCTGGACATCCGCGGGCTGAGCGATCTGCAGTTTTCGGGCGATTTCGGCGAGTTTTTCGATAGCCCCGGCGACATCGACACCAACGACTTCATCACCCTGACCGCCAGCATCGACGGCGGCCCGGAACAGACCGTCCTCAGCTTTGTCGGCGCCGATCTGGTGAACGGCGATAATTTCAACGGGTTCTTCTTTCAGGACACCGATCTGGATGGCACCGCCGATGGCGCGCAACTGGGCGACGCCCTGCAGAACTTTGCCGCCGGGATCACCGGCACCGGCAGCACGCTGGACCTGACGCTGACCGTTTCGGTGGATTCCGGCGACGAAGATTTCGCCGTCGACAATTTCAAGGTCATCGGCACCTCGGGCGGCGCCGACACCCCCGCCGTGACCGCCCGCGCCGGTGACGGGCTGGCCGTGTCCGAAGATCAGACCGGCGCCGACAGCTTTACCCTGGAATTGGCCACCACGCCCGCCTCGCCGGTCACTGTCACCGTGGCGGCCCCCGATGGGCAAAGCCTTGTCAGCATCGAAGGCGAAGTCTTTACCAGCAGTGTCGAGGTTGAACTGACCGGCACCGATCCGGTTGAAATCTTCGTCATCGCCGAAGACGACGACATCGACGAAGCGACCCCGCATTTCGGCGCGCTGTCCTTTACGGTTGTCAGCGATGACCCCGATTACAACGGGCTGGCGGTCAATGACCTGACCGTTGAAATCGAAGACAACGATACCTCGATCACGCTGATTTCCGACATTCAGGGCAGCGGCGACGCCTCGGCGCTGGACGGGCAGGAAGTCACGGTCGAAGCAATCGTCACCGGCATCATCACCGATGACGAAGGTGTTGTCGGTTACTTCCTGCAGGAAGAAGACGCCGACCAAGACGCGGATGCCGCAACCTCTGAAGGTATCTTCGTCTTTGATCGCGGCGCCACCCATGCGGTGGGCGACAAGCTGCGCCTGACCGGCACGGTCGATGAATTCAGCGACCTGACCGAACTGACCAATGTGACCGAGGCGGTCACGCTGGAAACCGGTGTCGCCCTGCCGACGGTCACGCAGATCACCATCGGCATGAGCGCGGACTTCGAAGCCTATGAAGGGATGCGCGTCGAACTGGTCACCGGGTCCGAGGATCCGCTGACCGTCATCACCAACTTCGACCTTGATCGCTTTGGCGAAATCATCGTTGCCGAAGGCAATCAGGTTCAGCCCACCCAGATTTTCGATCCCAACACGCAACTGGCCGAAATTCAGGACCTGATGGCCCAGAACGCCGCAAGCGGCCTGACCATCGACGATGCCTATACCTCGTCCAATCCGGATGTCTATCGCCTGATCGACAGCGGCGACGGCACCCCGCTGGAGGCCGGCGATCCGCTGACCGCCGAGGGGCCGACCCTGCGTCTGGGCACTGAACTGACCTCGGTCACCGGTATTATGGACGAACGGTTCGGCGGATACCGCATTCAGTCCGACGGCCCGCTGGAACAGGTCGCAGGAACGAACGACCGCCCGCAAGACGCCCCCGAGGTCGGCGGCGAGTTGAAAGTCGCCAGCTTCAACGTGCTGAACTACTTTACCACCATCGACGTCTCGGGTGCCGGAACCGGCCCCAATGGCGATCTGGACCCCCGCGGCGCCGACAACCCCGAAGAGCTGGTCCGCCAGACCCAGAAAATCGTGGCCGCCCTTGCCGAACTGGACGCCGATATCATCGGCTTGCAGGAACTTGAAAACAACGGGTTCGGCCCCGACAGCGCGATTGCCGCATTGGTCGATGCCCTGAACGCGGAACTGGGCGCGGGCACCTATGCCTATGTCGATCCGGGTCTGGATTTCGTGGTCACCGATGCCATCACCACCGGCATCATCTATAAACCCGCTGTCGTGTCGGTGGTCGGGTCGGACGTTCTGGTGTTCGAAGAGGCCTCGGCCGCGACCACATTCGACACCGCCCGCGCGCTGGACGCCTATGTCAGCTCGGACGACCGTCTGGGGGATTTCGACCGGAACCGCCCGGCCATCGCCGCCACGTTCCAGGATGCCGATGGCAGCGAGGTGACGATTGCCGTCAACCACTTCAAATCCAAGGGCGACAGCAATCTGGAAGACACCTATCTGGATGCGCTGAACGCCGGTGCCCCGCAAGAGCTGATCGACGCGCTGCTGGCCGACCCGAACTATGATCAGGGCGACGGTCAGGGGTTCTGGAACCAGGTGCGCGCCGATGCCGCCGCCGAACTGGCGGCCTGGCTGGACAGCAATCCGACCGGGGCCGAGGATGCAACCGATGTGGTGATCCTGGGCGATCTGAACTCTTACGCCAAGGAAGACCCGGTTCAGACGCTGACAGGCGACGGCTATACCGATCTGGCGGCGGAATATATCGGCGAAGACGCCTATAGCTTTGTCTTCGACGGTCAGCGCGGCACGCTGGATTACGGCCTGTCGGGCGATGGGCTGCTGGACAATGTCACCGGTGTTGCCGAATGGCACATCAACGCGGACGAACCCGATTTGCTGAACTATGACAACAGCTTCAGCAATCCGCTGTTCTTCAACGACGATCCTTTCGCCGCCTCGGACCACGACCCGCTGGTGATCGGCCTGACACTGGACGATCCCACCGCCGCCGCGCGGCTGGAATTTGTCGCCGCAGGCCGCAACCGGACCAATATCGAATATTCGGTGGACGGCGTTCTGGAAACAACCGACCGGGCGAAACTGTTGTCGCGCGGTCCGATCGACGTGGCCGGTGTCACCATCACCGCCGACGATGGTCTGAACCGCGGGATCGAGTATCTGTCGACCCGTGGTGATGGTCTGTCGGTCCGGTCGCTGCGTGGCGACAATCGCGGGCTGGGCGGCGATGCCTCGCTGTTGGACGAGGATGAAACCCTGACCTTCGCGCTGAACGATCAGCCCGGTCTGGGCGACGCGCTGGAGGTCGAATTCGAATTCGTCAACATCGCGGGCTCCGGCAATGTGACGCTGGAATTCTTCGACGAAGGCGCGCTGATCGATACTGCGGTGCTTGAGATTTCCGATGGCGCCGTCTCTTACGATCTGGCCGGGAACACATCCTTTGACGCGGTCAAGCTGGGGGTCACCGACAGCCTTGCGCTGGAGGTTTCGGCCATGGAATTCGACCGGCTTGAGGTCGATGAATTCATCCTGACCTGATCCATGGAATGGGGCCCTCGGTATGCCGGGGGCCCTTTTCCCGTCCGGGGCCTAGCGGTCCACCACGGGGTCGATATCGGCGCAGTATATCTGGTGCAATACGGTCAGGACCGCCTCGGCCTCGGGCGATTTTATCCGATAGAATATCGACTGCGCCTCGCGGCGTGTCGCGACCACGCCGGCCGCGCGCAATTTGGCCAGATGATGCGACATCGCCGGTTGCGACAGATCACACAGCGCCGTCAGCGCCTGCACCGTTTGTTCCCCCGACACCAGATTGCACAGAACCTTCAGCCGCGCGGGCTGTGCCAGCAGGCCCAACAGCCCCGCCGCTTCGATCAGTTTCGGTTCCAGCGCCTCGACATTCACATTCACATTCATGAGTGCGACCCTTGCTTATTCGGCATCCCTTATATAAATGACCATCGATTAACGCAAACCGGTCTGGAGCATCCTGCATGGAAACCGCATTCACTCCTGTCTTGTCTTTGGCAGGCGGCGCTTTGATTGGACTGTCAGCAGTCATGCTGATGGGGCTGAACGGCCGTATTGCCGGGATCAGCGGCATCGCATCCAGGTTGCTGCGGCGCGATTTCGGCGGCGCGGCCGACCGGCAGGGCCTGTTTTTCATCATCGGGCTGTTGCTGGCCGCCCCGACCTATGCGGCGGTGACCGGCAACTGGCCGGTACAGACCGTATCGGGCAATATCCCCCTGCTGATGATCGCCGGGGTTCTGGTCGGTTTTGGCGCGGTCTTCGGCAATGGCTGCACCTCGGGCCACGGGGTCTGCGGCATCTCGCGCCAGTCGGTGCGGTCGCTGATTGCAACGGCAACCTTCATGACAACCGGTATCGCCACCGTTTTCGTCATGCGCCACGTGATCGGAGCATAATACGTTGAAAAACCAGTTGAAAAACGTATCCGGCCTTTTGGCGGGATTCACCTTTGGCATCGGTCTGCTTTTGTCGGGCATGGCCGACCCCGCCAAGGTTCAGAACTTTCTGGATCTCTTTGGCACATGGGACCCCAGCCTTGCCTTTGTGATGGGCGGCGCGATTGCGGTGACCTTCCCCGGGTTCCGCCTGATCACCCGCAACAGCGGCCCGGTCTTTGACGTCAAATTCCACCTTCCCAGCCGGACCGATCTGGATGCGCGGCTGCTGACCGGGGCCGCGATCTTTGGGATCGGGTGGGGTCTGGGCGGGTTCTGCCCCGGCCCGGCCCTGACCGCCCTGCCCCTTGCGGCGACGGGAACAATCAGTTTTGTTCCGGCCATGTTTTTGGGAATGTGGCTTGCCGGGCAAGCCCCGTTTCGCACCGCATTACTGATGAATGCCTGATCTACGCTTTACTGAATGATGGAGCATAAGATGACACACGACGCTTTGGACATGTCTGTCAAACCCGAGGTTACCGCCTTTTTTGACAGTGCAACGAATACCATCAGCTATGTGGTGAAAGATCCTGCCAGCAACGCCTGCGCAGTTATCGATTCCGTGATGGACATCAACTATGCCGCCGGTCGGATCACCTATGGGCATGCCGACACGATGATCGCCTTTATCACCGACAACAACCTGTCGCTGGAATGGATCATCGAAACCCATGTCCACGCCGATCACCTGTCCGCCGCGCCCTATATCCAGCAGAAACTGGGGGGCAAGATCGGCATCGGCAGCAAGATCATGGTGGTGCAGGATACCTTTGGGAAGATCTTCAACGAAGGCACCGAATTCCAGCGTGACGGCAGCCAGTTCGACGCGCTGTTCGAAGATGGCGATACCTATCAGATCGGCCAGATGACGGCCTTTGCCATGCACACCCCCGGCCATACCCCGGCCTGCATGGTCCATGTCGTGGGCAACGCGGCCTTTGTCGGGGACACGTTGTTCATGCCCGACGGTGGGTCGGCCCGCGCAGATTTTCCCGGCGGGGACGCGGGTGTGTTGTACGACAGCATCCAGAAAGTTCTGTCCCTGCCCGATGAAATGCGCCTGTTCATGTGCCACGACTACGGGCCCAATGGCCGCGACATTCAGTGGGAAACCACCGTCGGCGATGAGAAAGAACACAACATCCACGTCGGCAGCGGCAAGACCAAGGAAGATTTCATCAAGTTCCGCACCGAACGCGATGCGCAACTGGCCGTTCCCACCCTGATCATCCCGTCGCTGCAGGTGAACATGCGCGCGGGCGAGGTGCCGACCGATGAGCATGGCAACCCGGTGCTCAAGGTTCCGGTAAACGGGCTGTAACGCCACCGCTGACACGACCACGCCGGGCACACCCCGCATCGGGGGTGTGCCGATGATACGCGCTTAAGAAACCGGGATGCCTATGCAACTGTCCAGCTACCTGCCCATATTGACCTGGGGCAAATCCTATGACCGCGATGCGCTGACCAACGACATGGTCGCGGCGGTCATCGTGACAATCATGCTGATCCCGCAATCGCTGGCCTATGCGCTGTTGGCGGGACTGCCTGCGCAGGCGGGGCTTTATGCCTCGATCCTGCCGATCATCCTGTATGCCATCTTCGGCACCAGCCGCGCGCTGGCGGTGGGTCCGGTCGCGGTGGTATCGCTGATGACGGCAACCGCCATCGGCAATGTCGCCGACGCGGGGACTGCGGGCTATGTGGCGGCGGCGTTGACGCTTGCGCTGATCTCTGGCGTGATCCTGTTGGGCATGGGGCTGTTCCGGCTGGGGTTTCTGGCGAATTTCCTGTCGCATCCGGTGATTGCCGGGTTCATCACCGCATCGGGCATCCTGATCGCCGCCAGCCAGCTAAAGCACATTCTGGGCGTCGCGGTGTCGGGCCACACGCTGCCCGAAATCGGCGGCGCGCTGATCGGCCAGATCGGCCAGACCAACCTGATCACCCTGACCATCGGCGTGGTGGCCATGGCGTTTCTGTTCTGGGTGCGCAAGGGGCTGAAACCGCTGCTGCTGCGCGCAGGATTGGCGCCGCGCCTGGCAGAGGTCGTGGCCAAGGCCGGGCCGGTGCTGGCGGTCGTGGCGACGACCGCCGTGACATGGGCGCTGAACCTGCCTGCCAGGGGCGTTCAGATCGTGGGCGATGTGCCGCAAAGCCTGCCGCCGCTGACGCTGCCCGACATGTCCTCTGATCTGGTGCTGGCGCTGGCCGGTCCCGCAGTCCTGATCTCGGTCATCGGCTTTGTCGAATCCATTTCCGTGGCCCAGACGCTGGCCGCCAAGAAACGCCAGCGGATCGCCCCCAATCAGGAACTGATCGGCCTGGGCGCCGCCAATATCGGCGCGGCCTTTACCGGCGGCTTTCCGGTCACGGGCGGGTTTTCCCGGTCGGTCGTCAACTTCGATGCGGGTGCCGAAACGCCCGCCGCCGGGGCCTATACCGCCGTGGGGCTGGCCATCGCCGCGCTGTTGCTGACACCGCTGATCTATTTCCTGCCCAAGGCGACGCTGGCGGCCACGATCATCGTCGCGGTTCTGTCGCTGGTCGACCTGTCGATCCTTGGCAAGACATGGCGCTATTCCAAGGCGGATTTCATCGCGGTCAGCGCCACGATCCTGATCACCCTTGGCATCGGGGTCGAGGCGGGCGTTTCCGCCGGTGTCGGCCTGTCGATCCTGATCCACCTTTACAAATCCTCGCGCCCGCATATGGCCGTCGTGGGTCAGGTGCCGGGCACCGAACACTACCGCAACGTCCTGCGCCACAAGGTGATCACCGCCGACGATGTGCTGACCCTGCGCGTCGACGAAAGCCTGTATTTCGCCAACGCCCGGTTTCTGGAAGATCAGCTTTACGACATGGTCGCCACCCACCCCGCATTGAAACACGTCATCCTGATGTGCCCCGCCGTCAACGACATCGACATGAGCGCGCTGGAATCGCTCGAGGCGATCAACACCCGCCTGTCAGAGCTTGGCGTCACCTTTCACCTGAGCGAGGTCAAAGGCCCGGTCATGGACCGGCTGAAACGCAGCCATTTTCTGGAAGAGATGACCGGATCGGTCTTCCTGTCCCAACATCAGGCGATGGAATGCCTGACGACAGGTCCCGCTGGACCTGCCTGCCCCTCGCAGGCTAACAGGGGCTGACATGCCCCGACAGGAGACACCGCAATGACCTTCACCCGCTCGATCAAGATCGCCCCATCAATCCTGTCGGCGGATTTCGCCAACTTCGGGCAGGAAATCCAGGCCATCGAACAACAGGGCGCCGACTGGGTTCATGTCGACGTCATGGACGGGCATTTCGTGCCCAACCTCACCTTCGGCCCCCCCGCGGTCAAGGCCTTCCGCCCGCATGTCAAAACCGTCATGGACGTGCATCTGATGATCAGCCCGGTGGACGCCTATATCGACGCCTATGCCGATGCGGGCGCCGACATCCTGACCGCGCATCTTGAGGCCGGCCCGCATATCCACCGCACGCTCCAGGCGATCCGCGGGGCGGGCATGAAGGCAGGGCTCGCGCTGAACCCCGGCACCCCGGCCGAGGCGGTGACCCATCTGCTGGACCTGACCGATCTGATCTGCGTGATGACGGTGAACCCCGGCTTTGGCGGGCAGAAATTCATCGACATGACCGCCAAGATCCGCGCCCTGCGCAGCATGATCGGCGATCGCCCCGTGCATATCGAAATCGACGGCGGCGTCACCCCCGACACCGCGCCCTTGGTGGCGGCGGCAGGCGCCGACGTTCTGGTCGCCGGATCGGCGGTGTTCAAAGGCGGCTCGGTCACCGACCCCGCGCCATATGGCGCCAATATCCGGGCCATTCGCGACGCGGCCAGCGCAGCGGCCCCCTAGCCGTTTTCCTTGCCATTTTCCGCAGAACCTTCATATTCACATTATAGAATTATTGAAGGGGAGGATGGATCATGCACACCACACGACGTGGTTTATTGAAAGGTGCCGGCGCAATTATGGCCGGGGCCGGGTTGGCGGGGCTGACGGTGCCCCCCGCCTTTGCGGCCAACACGATTACACTGGGCGAGCTGCAGATCGATACGCTTAGCGACGGTCATCTGGTGCTGCCCGGTGATTTCATTCTGGCCGGGATGCCGCAGGACGCGCTGATGCCGATCCTTGCCCGCCACGGTGTGTCGCGCGACCGGCTGACCCCCGATTGCAACGTCACCCTGCTGCGCGACGGGACCCGGACGGTTCTGTTCGATGTCGGCTCTGGCCCCGATTTCGCCCCCACCGCCGGGCGCCTTCTGGAGGCGCTGGAAACGGTCGATGTCGCCCCCGAGGATGTCACCCATGTGGTGTTCACCCACGCCCACCCCGACCACCTGTGGGGCGTGCTGGATGATTTCGACGATCCGCTGTTTTCCGAAGCCAGCTATCTGATCGGCAAGACGGAATGGGATTACTGGATCGACCCCAATACCGTCGACAGCATCGGCGATGCGCGCGCGTCGTTCGCGGTGGGGGCCCAGCGCCGGTTGGCCGCGATCGAGGATCGCGTCGAATTCTTCACCGATGGGCAAGAGGTTCTGCCCGGTGTCGCCGCGCGCGCCAGCTTTGGCCACACCCCCGGGCATATGGCGTTTGAGGTTCGCAGCGGGTCCAACGCGGTGATGATCGTGGGCGATGCCATCGGCAATCACCATGTGGCCTTTGAACGGCCCGAATGGGCCTCTGGCTCTGACCAGCAGACCGATATCGCGTCCAAAACGCGGGTGCAGTTGCTGGATCAGCTTGCCGCCGACCAGATTCCGATGATCGGGTTCCACCTGCCCGGCGGCGGTCTGGGCCGCGCCGAACGCAAGGGCGACAGCTATCAATTCGTGACGGAGATTTAAGATGAAACCTTTACTGACCGCCCTTGTTCTGGCCCTGTCGTCGCCTGCCTTTGCCAGCGAAGACATCCCCGACCAATACCCCGCATCCGCCCTGTATGAAAAACCGGTCGAGGTGATCCCCGGCGTGTTTTCCGCCATCGGCGCCACTGCACCGCCCACCTATGAAAACTCGGGCCATAACAACAACCTCAGCTTCATCATCACCGGCGACGGCGTGGTGGTGGTGAACGGCGGGGCGGCCTATATCCTGGCCAAAGCCCTGCATGATGAAATCAAGGCGCTGACCGATCAGCCGGTCAAGCTGGTCTTCAACGAAAACGGTCAGGGCCACGCGGTGCTTGGCAACAATTATTGGGCCGAACAGGGCGTGCCGATCGTGGCCCATGTCGATGCCGCCCATGAGGTCGAAGAATACGGCGGCAGCATCATCGAAAACATGCGCCGCTATAACCGCGACAAGGCCGAAGGCACCGCGCTTCAGGGGCCGACCGTCACATTCGAGGATGAATATATCGTCGACATGGGTGATTTCCGGATCGAAGCACGTCGCCTGGGCCCGGCCCACAGCCCCGGCGATATCGTGGTCTGGCTGCCCAAGCAAAGCCTGGTCATTTCCGGCGACATGGCCTTTCACGAACGGATGTTGCCGATCTTTGCCGATACGATGACCGCCGATTGGCTGGAAACCTGGGACACTGAATTCGAGGCGCTGAACGCGACCTATGTCATCCCCGGTCACGGCCATCCCACCAACATGGCGCAGGTCCGCCGGTACACCAAGGGCTATCTGGAATATCTGCGCGGCAAGATAGGTGACCATTTGGACAATGGCGGCGACTTGACAGATGCTTATTATGTGGACCAGACGCCCTATGCGCATCTTGACACATATGAACAGCTGGCCACCAAAAATGCAGGCCGCGTTTATGAACAGATGGAGTTTGAATAAGTGCCTGTAACCCCCCCGGTATGCGATTTCGGATGGAAGGCGCCAGCGTTTTCCCTGCCCGCCACAGACGGGCAGACCTATTCACTTTCGGATATCGGGGGGGACAAGGGCACGCTGATCATGTTCATCTGCAACCATTGCCCCTATGTGCGATCGGTGCTGGACCGCATCATCCGCGACGCCCGCGAATTGCAGGCACTGGGCATTGGCGTCGCCGCCATCAGTTCGAACGACGCAGACGCCTACCCGCAGGATTCCTTTGAAAACATGAGGGTTCTGGCGGATCAACTGTCGCTGCCGTTCCCCTATCTTTATGACGCGGATCAATCGGTCGCCAAAGCCTATGACGCCGCCTGCACCCCGGATTTCTTTGGGTTCGATGCCGATCTGGGGCTGCAATATCGCGGGCGGCTGGATGCCTCGCGCAAAGAGGCGGGCCCCGCAGATCTGCGCCGCGATCTGTATCTGGCGATGAAACAGGTCGCCGAAACCGGGCATGGCCCCAAGGATCAGATCCCGTCGATGGGCTGTTCGATCAAATGGAAGGCCCCGGTATGAAGGCAGTAGTTTTTGATCTGGACGGCACGTTGATCGATTCCGTCCCCGACCTGCACGCAGCCGCCGCCCGGACACTGGACGATGTCGGCCACGCCCCGCTATCGCTTGCCACGATCCGGTCGTTTGTCGGCAATGGCGTTCCGAAACTGGTCGAACGCACGATGCGGGCCAGCGACATCGCCTTTACTGCCGACGCCCATGCGGCGATGGTGGACCGGTTCCTGAAATACTATGGTGCGGCCTCGGCTGAACTGACGACATTGTACCCCAATGTCTTCGAAACCCTTGCCGCGTTGCGGGATCAGGGGTTTGCCTTGGGGGTCTGCACCAACAAACCGCAGGCACCGACCAACGACATTCTGGACGCCTATGACCTCAGCCAGTTCTTCGGCGCGGTGATCGGCGGCGATGCCCTGCCATCGCGCAAACCGGACCCCGCCCCCCTGCATAAGACATTCGCCGATCTGGGCGCCAGCCGGATGCTCTATGTCGGCGACAGCGAGGTTGACGCAGAAACCGCACAGCGGGCAGAGGTGCCCTTTGCGCTGTTCACCGAAGGATACCGCAAAACGCCGGTGGCCGAACTGCCCCACAGCTATACCTTCGACGACTATGCCCAGCTGGAACCGATCCTGAACCGGAACTTCGGAATCGCGGCCTAGGGGGACAGGCGCCTATTCGGCGATGGCCGCCGAGGTCAGCTTGTCCAGCGCGCCGGAAATCTTGCCCAGCACCGGCAGGTCGGCCGGCACCGCGTGATCCGTGGCAAATTGCGCCGCCGGGCGATAGGCCAGATGGGTTTTCCCGTCCGCCGCCTGATAGACGACCACCCGCAACGGCAGGTCCAGCCCCGCCGCCGGATCGGCCTGCATCACCAGGGTGCCGACTTTCGGGTTCCCGAAGATCACCAGTTTCGTGGGGGCCAGTTCCAGACCGACCGAATGTGCCCCGCCGCTGTGATCGACCTGCGCAAAGACCTTTGCCCCCGCCTTTTCGATTGCCGCGCTCAGCCGGGCGACGGTTTCATCGACCGAATGCGGGCTGATCTTGGTCACCAGTTCGGAGGCATCCGCCGCCAGCCCCGACAGGATAATCGGGATCGCCATCATCAAAGCTTTCATCGGGAATGACCTTTCGCACCCATTTCAATGACCTCAGTCTGGCACAGGGCGCAACCACGCCCAAATGACGAATTCTTGAACTCGGCTTTTCACCCGTCATCGGTGCAACATGGCCTAGCCGCGGCTGCCAGAGCGGCATAGAATACGGTTTGGAACCTGCTGCGAGTATCGCTTTGACCCAACAAACACTTCAGTCTCTTCACCCCGAATGGGACGCCGAATTGCGCGAACAGATCGAATCGCGGGCCTCGCTGGTCCAGGCGCCGGACGGGGCCTGCCTGTTCAGCCCCGGCGACAACAGCGAACACTTCCTGATCGCGCTCAGCGGGTCGGTGCGGGTCGAACAGACAAGCGCGACCGGGCGCACCATCGTGCTGTACCGTGTGGAACCCGGTGACACCTGTGTCATGACCACCTCTTGCCTGTTCAGCGGCGCGCCCTATTCGGCCTATGGCTATGCCGAGGGCGCGGTGACCGCGCTGTCGCTTGGGGCCAATGCCTTTCACAGCCTGCTGGCCCAAAGCGCGGAATTTCGCACCGTCGTCTTTGAAGTATTCTCGCAGCGCGTGGCCGAATTGTCCGAGGTGATCGATGAATTGCTGCTGCACCGCGTCGATCAGAAACTTGCCCTGTGGCTGGCCAACCGCGGCAAGCGCGACCCCCAGATACGCGCCACCCATCAGGCCATCGCCGCCGAACTGGGCACCGCACGCGAGGTCGTGTCGCGTATCCTGAAAGATTTCGACCGGCGCGGCTGGGTCGACCTGCACCGCGGGCTTGTCGATATCCGCGACATCGCGGCGCTGACGGTCTACAGCAATTCCGCGATACAGTGACCAAGTCACATACGCCCGACCCGCCTTGTGTTACCCATGCGAAGAAACCGCATAAAGGATAACACCATGCAAATGACCACCAACGTTGGCACCGTCGACCGAATCTTGCGGATCGTTCTGGGGGCCGCGCTGATCCTTTTGGCCGTAACCGGGACCATTGGCGTCTGGGGCTGGATCGGGGTGATCCCCCTGGGCACAGCCTTTGTGAAATTCTGCCCGATCTACAGCATCCTGGGTATCAAGACCTGCAAGGAATGCTAAGCCCTCGGGCGGCGCATCACTGCGCCGCCATCGGCATCCGGGCCAGTTGACACTGGGTCCACAAATCCCCCAAAGCAGAAACCAGACGATCGATATCGGCCGCACTGTGCACCGGTGACGGTGTGATGCGCAGCCGCTCGGTCCCTTTGGGCACCGTGGGATAATTGATCGGCTGGATGTAAATCCCGTAATCCTTCATCAGAATATCCGAGATATATTTGCATTTGACCGGGTCGCCCACCATCACCGGAATGATGTGGCTGGGGTTCGGGACATGCGGAATGCCAATGGCATCCAGACGCGCCCGCACCTCGGCCACGCGGGCCTTTTGCAGGTCACGTTCAGCCGCACTTGCCTTCAGGTGACGGATCGACGCCGCCGCACCAGCGGCAACCGCGGGCGGCAGCGCCGTGGTAAAGATGAACCCGCTGGCAAAGCTGCGCACGAAATCACACAGTTCGACCGAGGCCGCGATATAGCCACCGACCACGCCAAAGGCCTTGCCCAGCGTGCCCTCGATCACGGTCAGCCGGTCCATCAGACCTTCGCGTTCAGCCACGCCGCCGCCGCGCGGTCCATACATGCCAACGGCGTGGACCTCATCCAGATAGGTCATCGCGTTATAGCGGTCCGCCAGATCGCAAATCTCGGCAATCGGGGCGATATCGCCATCCATCGAATAGACCGATTCAAAGGCAATCAGCTTGGGCTGTTCCAACGGCAGGGACGCCAGCTTTGCCTCAAGATCTTCCAGATCATTGTGTTTCCAGATCAGTTTCTGCGCCCGCGAATGGCGGATGCCTTCGATCATCGAGGCGTGGTTCAACGCATCCGACAGCACCACGCAATCGGGGATTTTCGACGCCAGCGTGCCAAGCGCGGCCCAGTTCGACACATAGCCCGAGGTGAACAACAGTGCCGCCTCTTTGCCATGCAGATCGGCCAGTTCGCGTTCCAGAAGGACGTGATCATGGGTCGTGCCGGAAATGTTGCGCGTGCCACCGGCACCCGCCCCGCAGCGGTCCAGCGCATCGTGCATCGCGGACAGAACGTCGGGGTGCTGCCCCATGCCCAGATAATCGTTCGAGCACCAGATCGTCACGTCCTGAGCTGCCGGAGCGTTCCGGCAGGTGGCTTGCGGAAAGGCGCCCCGGTGGCGTTCCAGATTGGCAAAAACGCGGTAATCGCCCTGATCGCGCAGATCATCCAGCGCCGAGCGGAAATATGTCTGATAGTCCATGGTATGTATTATTCCCCAACCGCTTCGCGGGCAATTTCGTCCAGCAGGGCCTGCACCTCTTGCATCGTGCCATCGGGATAGTGGCGATAACCGACCACCACCTTGCCCGCCTGATCCGCGACGAACAGACCATAGGGACAATGGGCAATGTTCATCGGGTCCGCTTCCATCATCTTGCGCGACAGCACGGCCGAGCAGAACAGAAACACATCGGCGGCTTCGAATATCTTCTTGTCGCTGCCGACATCGGCGCCGGTGCGGTTCAGCATTTCACCGGTGTGGCTGACATAATCGATCACCAGCCCCCTGCCGACGATCGCGCTTTCGACGCTGAAGGTCGCATCGTCAAACGCGCCATCAAAGGGATAGGTCGTGACACCGTCCTGGGCCATCGCCGCAGAACCCAGCCCCAACGCGACCACACATGCAAGTTTCAGTTGCTTCATCCCAGCCTCCTCTTGACCTTGGATAATTGACCACAGGAAATTGCGCGGAACCATGATCCAGATCATATTCCGCGCAACCGGGATCAGCCGAAAATATCGGCGGTTATGCCAGCGTACCAGCCTACGGATTCCTCATACGTTGCCTTGCGCACGACCGAGGTTTCGCCGGTCTGCGAGATGAACCCGTCCACCTTGGCGATCTTTTCCGGCGTTGCCTCATAGGTCGCGCCGACCTTGACCCCGTCGTCGGTGTCGATCAGCGACCAGCAGGTGTTCGAGAACTTGGCCGGGAACACCTTTGATCCGGTCAGCGCACCGCGCACCGCATTGGCGCAGACCTTGGCCTGGCTGTTGGCCGAGAACCCCGATTTCGGCATGTCGCCCTGTTGGCAGGAATCCCCCAGCACATAGATATCGGCATCGGCCTTGGTGCTCATGTCCGCGCCATTGACCGGCGCCCAGTTACCATCGGTCACACCGGCCAGTTCCGCGATCCGGCCCGCCTTCATCGCGGGGATCACGTTACAGGCATCGACCTTGGTCACCTCGCCGTCGATGGTCACGGTCATCGCGTCCGGATCGACCGAGACATTGCCGCCGCCGAACTCTTCGCCGATCCAGTCGACCATCCCTTCATAGTGGTTGGCCCAGCCTTCCTGAAACAGCGCCATCTTGGAAAACTTCGCCTTGGGATCGGCCACGATGATCTTGGCCGTCGGGTTCTTTTCCTTCAACAGATGCGCCACCATCGACACCCGTTCATAGGGTCCCGGCGGGCAGCGATAGGGGTTGGGCGGGGCCACCATGGCAAAGGTGCCGCCGGCGGGCATCGCCTCGATCTGGGCTTTCAGCAGTTCGGTCTGCGATCCGGCCTTATAGGCATGGGGCATGGCGTTCTGCGCGCTCAGGTCCCAGCCTTCGACCGCGCCATCGACAAAATCGATGCCGGGGCTGAGGATCAGCTTGTCATAGGGCACGGTGCCGCCGCCCGCCAGCGACACGGTTTTCGCATCCCGGTCGACGCCAATGGCCCAGTCGTGCACCACGTTGACGCCTTCGGTCGCCAGCGTGCCATAGGAATGGCCCAGCGATGCCATCTCGCGGTAGCCGCCGATGTAAAGGTTCGAGAAAAAGCAGGTGTAATAGACACGCGTCGGTTCGATCAACGTCACATTGATCGCCCCCTTGCTGTCCTTGGCGATATACCGGGCGGCCGTGGCGCCCCCCGCGCCTCCGCCCACCACCACAACATTGGGTTTGCCAGCCCCTGCCGCCATCACCATCGGCGACGAAAGCGCAGCCGTCGCCGCCGTGGCGGACCCGATAAAGGCACGTCTGTTAAAAGTCATTTTATTGTCCTCCCTTGCGACCCTTATTTATTATTCTAGGGTCTTAAAATATGCGGCCAGCGCCGCGATCTCCTCGTCTGATAATCGTCCTGCCATCATCTGCATCACCGGGTGCGGGCGCAGTTTTCTTTTATAGGCCTGCATTGCCACCACAAAGTCCTCCTCGGGCCACAGGGTGATCGACGGAATACCGTCGTCGCCCCCGTCCCGCTGGTGGCAGGTCTTGCATTCACTGGACAGATATTCGCCGTATTCAGGGTCGCCCTGAATGGCCAGGATTGCCGGATCAACGTTGTGATCCGTCGCCCGGGCGGTTGGCTCCGCTTCGGGGATATTGCTGGGATCATCGGAATAGACGCGCAGATAGGCCATGATATCGGCCCGGTCCTGCGGATCGGACAGCCCGCGAAAGCTCATCCTTGTGCCCGAAACCAGCGCCTTGGGGTTTTCCAGAAACCCGTCAAGGGTTTCATGGGTCCAGACAACCCCGTCCGAGCCCGCCCGTTTCATCGGTTTGGAATAGGCGAACCCGGCGATACTGGCCGCCGGGCGCCCGAAGATACCGTTCAGATGGGGGCCGATCCGGTTGACCGCATCAGGGCCGACCTGATGGCAGCCCTTGCATTTCGAAAAGATTGTCGCGCCGCGATCCGGGTCCCCCGGAACGTCGGACAGGGCTGCACCGGCCACAAACATTGTGGCGAAAACCAATAGCCGGTGCAGACCCCTGATCACGTTCTACTCTCCGAATGTTTTCAGATACTCCGTAACCGCCTGAATATCGCTTTCCTTCTTCAGCCCGGCAAATGACATCTTGGTGCCCTTGATATAGGTTTTGGGCTTGCTCAGGAATTCTGCCAAAGTCTCAGGCGTCCAGACCAGACCACCTTCGGCCTTTTCCAGCAGAGCCTTAGAGTATTTGAACCCGTCGACAGTACCGCCTTCGCGCCCCATGATGCCGTTCAGCACCGGGCCGGTCCGGTTCTTGGCCTTATCGCCGACCTGGTGGCAGGCCTTGCATTTCTTGAAGACCTTTTCGCCCTTGGCGATCACTTCGGGGTCCACTGCGGCCACCTCGACCGGGGCTGCCTCTTCGGCAGGGGCAGGTGCCTCTTCCGCGACCGGCGCGGCAGCCTCGACCGGGGCTTCAACCGCCGCGGTTTCGGCCTTTTCGGCCTCTGCCGCCGCTGTTTCCTCAGGCGTCACATCGACGACGGCGGCGCGTGCCGTGATTTCGACCGCCGGTTTGCAATCGGACATGCAAACCTCGCCCGCGAATTTCACCAGTTCGGTTTCTGCGCGATCATCGGGATAGAAGTTATCCTCGTTCGGCAGGCGCACCTCGGCGAAGTTTTCGTGGCTCAGCTCGAAATCGTCATCGACCAGATCGTTGACATACAGCAGATAGGCGGTGATCGCGTAAACCTCATCGGGTTCCAGCGACTGCGCGTTGCCGAAGGGCATCGCCCGGTTCACATAGTCGAACACGGTCGACAGATACGGCCAATAGGACCCGATTGTCTTGACCGGGCGGTCGTCGGTCAGGCTGTCGTGCCCGCCGGCCAGAACCGGCCAGCGGCCCACCGCTTCGCCGAAATCACCGTGGCAGACGGCGCAGTTTTCGGCGAAAATCTCTTCGCCGGTGAACACGTCGCCCTTGCCCGGTGGCAGGCCCAGACCATCGGGACGCACGTCGATGTCCCAGATGGCAACCTCTTCCGCCGTCGCTTCGCGGCCCAATCCCAGACCTTCGGCGAACGCAGGCGTGGTCAGCAAAAATGTGGCCAGCGCGGCCTTAAGAAACTTCGACATTTTCCGCGATCCCCTGTTCGTTGACATACCAGGTCTGGATGCCGTTGTTGTGATAGATAGAGTTTTCGCCCCGGACGGCGCGCAGCTCGTCCTTGGTGGGCTGGACATAGCCGGTGCTGTCATGCGCCCGCGACTGCAGCAACAGCGGGCTGCCGTCCCAGTCGAATTCGAAATAGAACCGGTGCATCGATTTGTTCAGGCTGGGGCCCGACATGCGCGCCTGATGCCAGTTCTTGCCGCCGTCCAGCGTGACGTCGACCCGCGGGATGGTGCCCCGGCCCGACCAGGCCACGCCGGTCAGAACCGTATGGCCCTTGCCATGGGTCAGCGGCGCCTGCGGGCTGGGGTTGGTGATGACGGATTTTGCGTCCATCTCCCATGTGAACCGGCGGGCTTTGCCGTCGGCCAGCAGGTCGGTGTATTTGCTGGTTTCTTCGCGGTGGTGCCAAGGCTGATCGCCGACCTCGATCCGGCGCAGCCATTTGACCCACATGTTGCCTTCCCAACCGGGCACGACCAGCCGCAGCGGATAGCCCTGTTCGACGCGCAGCGCCTCGCCGTTCATCTTGAACGCGACAAGGCAGTCGTCCAGCGCCTTTTCCATCGGGATCGACCGGGTCATGGCCGAGGCATCGGCACCTTCGGGCAACAGCCATTTGCCGTTGGTCTTGACGCCCGCCTCTTCCAGCAACAGCCGCAGCGGCACACCGGTATACATGACGTTGTGGATCATGCCGTGGGTGAACTGACAGCCGTTCAACTGCGCCCCGCGCCATTCCATGCCCGAGTTCGCGGCGCATTCCAGGAAATAGACGTGGTTTTCACGCGGGAACCGCATGATGTCTTCCATGGTGAAGACCAGTTGCTTGTCGACCAAGCCGTTGATCATCAGCCGGTGCTGCGCCGGATCGATATGGGCCGCACCGCCGTGGTGGCGTTCGAACGCCAGACCGTTCGGGGTGATGATCCCGTCCAATTCATGCAGCGGCGTGAAGTTGATCGAGCTGATCGGGTCCGCCGTCAGCCATTCCACACTGCGCCGTTTGACATGGCTTTCGTATTCCGATGGCATGCCATAGGGGGCGACATCGACGCCGTCGCCCAGTTCCTGCATCCATGGTTGAACCGCAATCGCGGGATCGCTTGCCGCCTTTGCCTGGGCGGCAACGGTTGCCCCCGCCCCGGCCATGGCCGCGCCTTTCAGAAAGGCACGGCGCGACGGTTTTGCGCCTTTGTATTTTGTCGACATCAGAGTGCCTCCTTCTATACGCGAGGTGGCGGCCTTAAGCGCCGACCACCTGAACACTGTTGTTTGGATTCAGGGACACGGTGCCCTGCTTGCGGATGTGATCTTCGACCACATCCCAGATCTGCGGACCTTCGGTGCCTTCGTTCACGCTGGCCCATCCGGCAACGACATAGGTCTTGGCCGGATCGATCGCCTCGCCGGTTTTCAGCAGCGTCATGTCCGAAATGCGCGAACCCTGCGGCTTGGACACATCGATCCGGTAGCCCATGCCGCCGATACGCACCATATCGCCGCCCTGCTGATAGAACGGATCGGGGTTGAACAGGTTGTCGGCCACATCTTCCAGAATGACATGGATGAACTCGCCGGTCATTTCGGTCCGGTACGCCTCGCCGTAGGTCATCGAGGTGACGTTCCAGATATCTTCGCGGGTGATGTCCTGCCCCGGCAGGATCGACGGCCCCCAGCGCACGCCGGGCGACATGGCGATATCGGCCTCGCGTTCGGAAATCAGGGCATCGCAGATCAGATCGTCCCACGACCCGTTGAAATTGCCGCGCCGGTACAACAGCGTGTCGGTCTGGCCGATCACCTCTTCCAGCTTGTCCTTATAGGGCGCGCGCTGTTCATCGATCAGCGCGGTGACCTGCGGATCGGGGTCGATCACATCCGAAAAGATCGGGAACAGCTTGTGACGGAAGCCCATCATGCGGCCATCGCGCACGTCCAGATCAACCCGGCTGACGAATTTGCCGTTCGACCCGCTGGCGATGATGATGGTTTCACCGACCAGTACCGGTTCGGGCAGCGCGTCATGGGTGTGCCCGCTGAGGATCACGTCGATCCCCGACACGGTGCTGGCCATCTTGCGGTCCACATCGAACCCGTTGTGGCTGAGGCAGACAACCAGCTCGGCGCCGTTCGCGCGCACCTCTTCCACCATCTCCTGCATCCGTTCATCGCGGATACCGAACGAATATTCAGGGAACATCCAGCGCGGGTTGGCGATCGGCATATAGGGGAAGGCCTGACCGATAACCGCCACTTTGACGCCGCCGGTTTCAAACATCTTGTAGGGCTTGAACAGCTCGGCCGGTTCATCCCATTCGCTGTCGAAAATATTCTGACCCAGCGCCACAAACGGCAGGCCTTCGACGATTTCATCAACCCGCGCGCTGCCCAGCGTGAATTCCCAGTGAAAGGTCATCGCGTCGGGTTTCAGCGCGTTCATCACGTTGACCATATCCTGGCCTTCGGTCTGATAGCAGGTATAGCTGCCGTGCCATGTGTCGCCGCCATCCAGCAACAGCGCATCGGGGCGATCCGCGCGGATCCGGTTGATCACGGTCGCCACCCGGTCCATCCCGCCGACCCGGCCATAGCTTTGCGCCAGCGCCGAAAAATCATCATGGGTCAGCGCATAGGCCGACGGCGATCCGTCATTGATGCCATACAGCTTGCGGAAATCCTGACCGGTGATATGCGGCACCTGCCCTTTGGCCGCGCCCACACCAAGGTTGATCTCGGGTTCGCGGAAATAGATCGGTTTCAGCTGCGCGTGAATATCCGTCACATGGATCAGCGAAACATTACCGAAGGTGTCGAATTCCAGCAGTTGATCCTGTGTCATCGCCTGCTGCGCGGCCAATCGGGACCAATTGCCAAAGCCAGCGCTGCCGTAAATGGCTGAGGCGGCCATGGTGGTTTGCAAAAAATCGCGCCGAGAGATCATGGGGCAGGTCTTTCAGGTTTATGCAACACATGCGCATGTTTGCATTTGTTAATACGGAAACAGCCCGCGCCGAAATATCGGAGCGGGCCGTCGTTGATCAGTTACGGACAGAGGGGCCTTCGACCGACAGGCCGTTGCCACGCGATCCGACATAAAGCTCAAGCGCCACGAATTCGGGGCTGCCGGGGCTGTAGGTTTCGGCCCGTGTGTCACGGATACAGCCCTTGAACCGCGAATGCACCGCATTCAGCTTGGTGTTCTTCAGGCGGTAGACGGGGAAGCCGTTGATCTGACCCTGACTCAGGTGGTCCGCGCGGATCATGTTGCCATTGTTTTCTTCATGGCAGTTCGCGCAGGACAGTTCCAGCTGACCGGTACGGGTGTAGTACAGTTCTTTGCCCTGTTCCCACATGGACTGAACCGGACCATCGATGGCCACATTCACCGGCAGGCCACGGGAAACCGACGACAGCAACGCGATCATGTTGACCATGTCGCCACCGGCATATTTCCACGCCTCGGCGCCCATACGGCTGGTGCGGCAATCGTTGACCTGCATTTCCAGCGTCCGGACTTCGCCCGCAGCTTCGTTCCACTTGGGATAAACAGGACGCACACCGGCCATGGTTTCCGCAGCATCGTGGCAGCTTGCGCAGGATTTGCCCTCGCTGCCCTCTGCGGTGTCCCATGCCTCAAGCGCCTTTTCGACGAAGATCATGCCGGGATTGTCAAAGTCATCCGCCTGCATGGCACGGGTTTCCGTGCCGCGGAACAGCCAACCCGACAGGACCTCGTCCAGCTCTTCAACATGGGCGGGCGCGGTCGTGCGCGTCACCAGTTCAAGCTCTTCGTTCAGTATCAGCGTATCATCGACCGGATCGGCCGTGACAACAGCCGCCGACAAGGCCAACGCTGCTGCACCGCCAATGGCACTTATAGTTTTCATCATGGTCATCCCTCCCTGAATGGCCGCGGTTTACCCGATCTTGATTGTTTTGCTCTCTTCATAGACCGAGCCATCGTCGTCGTACCATGTGAATTTGAAATCACCGGCCTCGGGCACGATGGCTTCGAATTCGAAGTACGGGTTGGTCGAAATGGCAGGTTCCATCGTCACGTCGATCACGTTCTTGCCGTTGAAATCGCAGGTGAAGCGATTGATGATCGAACGGGGGATGATGTTGCCATCATCGTCTTTGCGCTGACCGGATTCCATCTTGTGGCTGATCAGCGTCTTGATGGTGACGACGTCGCCAGCCGCTGCTGTCTTGGGGACTTTAACCCGGGGTTTTACGCCAGATGCCATAGCAAATGCTCCTTATTCTGAGTTCAGCCGCCGCAGCCGCCGATTGTGACTTTTACGTTGCTCGAGGCTTTGACGAAGGTTCCGTCCGCCATCTTTGCAATCGCAACGACATCCTGTGTGCCGGCAAGACGAATCCGGGTCGAGGCAGCCTGCGATCCCGCCAGTTCACCAAACTTGAAGGTGCCGACAGCGGGGGTCGGGTTGCCCATGGCCAGAACCATGATTTCAGCCGCGCCGGGCGCGTCGACCGATACCGGCACCGTGTTGCCGTTTTCCGCAATCGCGGGGGCGGTCAGGGTGATCCCCGTGTCGCCCACTTCGGCCCCACCGGTGAACGCCGCAATCGCGTCATCCCCAAGCGACGCAAAGGCCGGAAGCGTGATGCAGTTGGCCAACGCGGCCCCTGCGCCCATAACCAAAGCGTGACGTCTGGTCAGTTTCATAGTGTTTCTCCTAAGGTTTGATCTGCGCCGACGGCACCGATCACTCTTTAAGTGTGGACAGATAAGCGACGACATCCTCGATCTGCTGGGACGTCAGAAGCGGACCGAATGTGTCATCCGCAGCCTTGCCGGTATAGGCATTGCCGGGGCGGATGAAGCCTTCGGTTTTGTAGAAAGAGGGCATCAAGCTGCCCTCGAAGGTCATCTTGGCGTTTGCCACCAGACCGCGCAGTTCCGCCTCGGTCCAGCGATCCCCCGCGCCGTCCAGCATCGGGCCGATCTCGCCGTGGAACGGCACATCGCTCAGGTCTGACACCTGATGACAGGCGACGCAGTTCCCCAGCTTTTTGGAACCGACGATTTCGCGACCTGCGGCCGGATCACCGGGCACACCGGTCAACGACTGCGCAACAGCGCCATCTTCATATTTAACGTTAGACGGGGCGATCGTTTCAGCGGTTGCGACGGTGCTGCCCACCGCCAGCACTCCGGCAACCAAAAGCGCGTTTCTCATGCGTCCTCCCTAAACACATTCATTATTATTTCGGTGATCGTAGCGCAGACAACCGGGGCATCGCAACAATAAATTCTATTTTTTGAATTTTCGCATTTGTTCCGGCCCGCCCCGCGCCCGACCGATCTTATTTGGACTGTTCCGCGAACTTACGGGCATGATATTTCTGGAAACTTTCGTCACCATCGTACCCTTTTTCGACAACCCAGTTCAGCATGTTGAACGTCGTATACCGGCCAAATGCCCCCGGCATGACCGCAGCGCTGGCCTGCATGGCCGTGGCATTTTCATCCACCTCTTCGGGCAAAAACAGAATCGTTGGCGTGAAAAGCGCACCCCATTTCTTGACCATTTCCTTCTCGGGCAAAGCGGTGCCATCGAAATCCGTGACCTCGACATCGCCGAACATGTTCACCTGCACGACAAAGAAGTTTTCTTCGATGAAGGCGGCGATTTCGGGGACGGGAAACACCTCTTCGTGCATCTTCTTGCAATAGATACAGCCGCGCTGTTCGATGATCAGCATCAGGCGTTTTCCTTCGGCATTCGCGTCGGCCAGATCCTCGGACAGATCCTTGAACGTCTCGCGCATCCAGGGGGCCTTGTGCAGCCCGTCATCGCCCAGTTCCGCCGCAGTGCCCGGCAAGGCCAACAGAACCGCAGCGATCAGTCCCAATACTATCCTCATTTTTCAATCCTCCCGTTTAGCGCAGAATGCCGATGTCCGGCGCGACCTCCAACATCCATTGCGCGATATAGTTGACAGAGTTGGTCGCGATCAGAAGGCCGAACACGATCAACAGCGCCCCCATGATTTTCTCGACCAGCCCCAGATGTTTCCGAAAGCGCGCCATCCAGCGCATGAACGGCCCGATGAACATCGCGGCCGCAACAAATGGCGCGGTCATGCCCACACCGTACACAAACAACAGGGCCGCCCCCCGGCCCGCGGTCTCAGCCCCGGCGGCGGTGAACAGGATCGCCGCCAGCACCGGGCCCACGCAGGGCGTCCAGCCAAAGGCAAAGGCCAGCCCGATCACATAGGCGCCGACAAAGCTCATGTTCGAGGTATTGCCCGCCTCGGCCCGGAACTGCCGGTACAGAAACCCGATCCGGATCACGCCCAGGAAATGCAGCCCCATCGCGATGATGATCGCCGCCGCGACCCAGCGCAGGATATCGAAATATTCGCGAAAGACCTGACCGAACAGCGTGGCCGTGGCCCCCAGCGCCATGAACACGGTGATCACGCCCGCCGCAAAGCACAGCGCCGACAGAACCGCGCGCCGCCGCACGACCCCATCCACCGGCGCATCCGCCGATATCTGGTTCATGCCGACGCCGGCCAGATAGCTTAGGTAGAACGGCACGATCGGCAGAATGCAGGGCGACAGAAACGACAAGAGACCGGCCAAGGCCGCACCCGCAAAAGAAATGTCAAACATGAAGCCCGTCCTGAAAATCTTGATTAATTCACATATTCAGATTACGTTGTTGAATATCCAAAGGTCAATTGCGCAGATATGAAACTCGTTTACCTCTTTCGTACAATACCGTTTGTACTTGGCTTGTTATTGGCGCTGCCAGCCCTGGCGGACGCCCAATTGGTGATGGTCGAGGAAAAGGGATGCATGTGGTGCGCCCGCTGGAACGACGAGGTTTCGCATAAATATCCCAAGACCCCCGAGGGCAAGGCAGCCGCGTTGCGCCGCATCGATATCCATGCCGCAACACCGCCCGATCTGACCTTTCAGCGCCCGTTGCATTTCACGCCAACCTTCGTGCTGATGATCGACGGGGTTGAATCAAGCCGAATCGAAGGGTATCCCGGGGAAGATTTTTTCTGGGGCCTGCTCGATAGAATGCTGTCTGACGCAAATGTGATACAGGAACAAACCGGATGAAAACGCGCGGAACTGCAATTGTATCGACTGCATGTGATGCCACTTTCACGGGCCCCGCAGACGGGGCAATCGCTGTTCAGATGCCGACTGGCCCCAACGTGACGCAAGGATACTGATACGTGGGATTGCCGGTTTTTGATGAAAATCTGTCTAAAGAAGACATGGACAAAATGGTGCTAAACGCAACACGAGCATCGAATTTTCTGAAAGCCATCAGCCACGAAGGCCGGTTGATGATCCTGTGCCATCTGGCCTCGGGCGAAAAATCCGTGACCGAGCTGGAGGAGCTGCTGTCGGCCCGTCAGGCCGCCGTATCGCAGCAACTTTCCCGCCTGCGGCTGGAGGGTCTGGTGACCCCGCGCCGCGATGGCAAGGCGATCTACTATAGCTTGACGGACGATCGCCCCAAGCAAATAATGGAAGTCGTCTACGACTTGTTCTGCAAGTCAGACTGACCGGAACAACCAAACCATAAAACCGGTTCGCAAGGGAGGGCACCACCAATGCTGGAGGTTGTCAGCGAAGCCACGCTTGTTGCATTGGCCGGCGCGCTGGGAGGGCTGCTGCTGGGGCTGGCCGCACGTCTGGGGCGTTTTTGCACCCTGGGCGCGATCGAGGATTATTTCTATGGCGGCAGCGATCTGCGGATGCGGATGTGGGGCGTCGCCATCGGCGTGGCGATCTGCGGCACCTTCGGCCTGTCCGCGCTTGGCTTTCTGAACCTGCCCGAAACCCTGTATCTGGCCCAAAGCTGGAGCCCGACCGCCAGCGTTCTGGGCGGGCTGACCTTCGGCTATGGCATGGCATTGGCCGGGAACTGCGGCTACGGCGCGCTGGCCCGGCTGGGCGGTGGCGATCTGCGGGCCTTCGTGATCGTTCTGGTCATGGGGATCGCGGCCTATATCACGCTGGGCGGGCCATTGTCGGCCCTGCGCATCTGGGCCTTTCCGACCACGCCCATCGACGGCCCCCTGCCCGGCATCGCCCATGCGCTGTCGGCACGGCTGGGCCTGTCGGTCAACACCATCGGCATCACCATCGGCGCGATCATCCTGGGCGCGACCATCGCGCCCCACCGCGTCCGGCACAGCCTGCCGACCCTGTTCTGGGGCGCCGTTGTGGGGGTTGCGGTCATATCGGGCTGGGCCGGTACGCAATGGGTCGCCTCCAACGGGTTCGAGGCAACGCGCGTCGTGTCGCACACGTTCTCGGCGCCCATCGGCGAAACCATGCTGTATATCATGACCTCTTCGGGCAATGCGCCCAGCTTTGCCACCGGATCAGTGGCGGGGGTCCTGACCGGGGCCTTTATCGGCAGCCTGATCAAGGGCCATTTCAGGTGGGAGGCCTGCGAAGACCCGCGCGAATTGCGCCGCCAGATCGTCGGCGCCTTTCTGATGGGGGTCGGCGCGATCGTCGCGGTGGGGTGCAGTATCGGCCAAGGCATTTCCGCCTTTTCGGTGCTTGCCTTCAGCGCGCCCCTGACATTTATCGCCATTCTGGCGGGGGCGGCATTCGGCCTGCGCCAGTTGATTGTCGGGTTCACCCCCGCAGAATGAATCCCCGCACACTCCGGCTGGCCGGGCGTCGCAAACATGCCGCCCCAACGCCCCCTTTCCCCTCTGATATGTCCGAAGGTCTACATGCCAATTGACGAACCCGGTGTTACGCTATCGGATAGGGTGGTTGCGCAGTACAATGTCAGGAGCGTTGTTCAGAAATGGTGGAGAATGGATTTTTGAAAGAGACAGCTCTCGACATACGAACGGTTCTGGTGATTGATGATCACCCCCTGTTCTGCGAGGCGCTGGCAATGACACTGCAAAGCATCTTGGACCTGTCAGAAATCAAAACGGCAAACTCGCTTCAGGCTGGGATCGAACTTATCAACGGCGGCTATGACGCCGACGCGGTTGTTCTGGATCTGAACCTGCCGGATGTTTCGGGGATGGACGGGCTGTTGCGGCTGCGATCCAATGTGCCCAAGACCCCCATCGTGGTCGTCTCTGCGCTGGGGGACAGCCGTGTCATCACCGCCGTGCTTGCCGCCGGGGCCGCCGGTTTTATCAAAAAAGACGCCCCGCGCAACGAACTTGAAAGCGCGTTTCGCGAAATCTGGTCGGGCGGCACCTATTTTCCGGACGACTATATCCGCCCGGTCGATGGCGGCGGCGAAACCGAAAAGATGGAACAGATCGTCGAGCGGCTGTCCAGCCTGACACCGCAGCAGGTCACCATCCTGAAACTGGTCTGCGAAGGCAAATTGAACAAACAGATCGCCTATGACCTGACCATCGCCGAAACCACGGTCAAGGCGCATATCACCGCGATATTGCGCAAGCTGGGGGTTCACAGCCGAACACAAGCCGCCCTATTGGCCAAAGAGGCCCAATTTTCGGCCTTGTTAAAATAGGCTTTGCACCGAATACTGCAAAAACCCGTATGTCCAAAGTGTTTGGGAGGAGACTTGGACAGTTTCGTCATAGACAGTTCCACGCGCACCCGTCCGGACGATGCGCTCAGGTTTGGCGCAAGCCAGGCCACGGACCCTTTGACGGCGGTGCAAGAGCTGAAACAGGCGATCTGGCAACCCGACATCGCCTTTATCCTGATGTTCACCTCGCCCCAGCACAACCGTTCGACCCTGTCCGAAGGGTTCCGCGATCTGTTCCCCGGGGTGCCCGTCATGGGCTGCACAACCGCCGGAGAGCTGACCCCGTTCGGATATGTCGAAGGGGCCATTGTCGCCGTCTCGTTCTCGGCCAAGCATTTTTCCTTTGCCAGCCGATTGATCGAGAATATCGCCAGCAAAGGCGTTTCGGAATGTTCGGACATCGCCCGCGATCTTGTCACGAACATGCCCGTGAAAGACGGCTGGCAAACTCTGGCGCTGCAATTCGCCGACGGCATGTCGCTGCAGGAAGACGCGCTGGTGGCGGCACTGGATGCGGGGCTGGCCCCGATCCCGCTGTGCGGCGGCTCTGCGGGCGACGGCATGTGTTTCGAGGAAACCTTCGTGTTTCTGGACGGGCGGTTCCATTCCGACGCCGCGCTGCTGATCCTGATCAACACCGACTATCGCTTTACCGAAATCACCTTTGACCACATCACCCCCACCGGCAAACAGATGGTGGTGACCGACGCCCTGCCCTCGGAACGAATTGTCAATGAAATCAACGGTGAACCGGCGGCCGATGAATATGCCCGCGTGATCGGATATCCCAAGGATCAACTGGGGCCATTCCTGTTCGCCTCATACCCCACGCTGGTGCGGGCCGGCGGGCGGTATCACGTGCGCGCCATCCAGTCGGTGGTGAACGGCACCGGGCTGAAGTTTCTATCGGCCATCGACGAAGGCATCGTCCTGACCATCGGCGAGGCCCGCGAAATCACCAGCGGTATGCAAAAGGAATTCAAATCCCTTGAAGACGCCGAAGGCAAACCGGCGCTGATCCTTGGCTTCGACTGCATCCTGCGGAAAATCGAGGTCGTGACCCTGGGCAAGAAGAAAGAAACCTCGCAGCTTCTGGTCGACAACAACGTGATCGGGTTCAGCACCTATGGCGAGCAACATAACGGCATGCATGTGAACCAGACCTTCGTCGGCGTTGCCTTTTTCCCTCCCAATGCGGACAGGGACAGATGATCGACCCGAACGACCCGCTTGAGCGGCAGGTGGAAAAGCTTAACAAGATCGTCAAATCCCTGATGTGGCGGGTTGAGCAGAACAATGAAAAGGGCGGCACGCCCTATGCGCTGTTTCAAACCGCCATCAATCTTGAGGCGCAGGTCAATTCCCGCACCACCGATCTGCAGACCGCGCTGGACGAACTCAGCGAAAACCAGAACGAACTTTCGCAGGCGTTGAAGGATGCCGAAGAATCGCGCCAGAACCTGATCGACGCGCTGGAAGCCATGAGCGAAGGTTTCGCGCTGTTCGCCGATGAAAAGCTGGTGGTCTGCAACGCCCGCTTTCGCAACCTGCTGCCGGATGTCTCGGACCGGATCGTGCACGGCATGACGTTCGAAACCTATACCTCGACCATTTCCCAAAGCGCCTTCCTGCAGCTGGACGAAGGCCAGACCCGCGACCAGTGGCGATACCACCGGTCGCTGCAGCACGGGCGCAAGAACGCCTCGTTCATCGTCCGGCTGGCGAATGATCGCTGGATACAGGTGTCAGACCGCCGCATGCCCGAAGGGCGCGCCGCCATCCTGCACACCGAAATCACCGATCTGGTCCGCGAACAGCGGCAACAGCGCGAAATGGTTCTGGACCGGCATGCCCGACAGGCCCGCGCCACCATCGACCACATGAGCCAGGGGGTCTGCACCTTTGACCGCGACCTGCTGCTGGTCGCCAGCAACAGCCGGTTCTGCGAATTGCTGTCTCTGCCCTTCGTGCTGGGGCAGGAAGGCACGACACTGGGCAAGATCACCGGCTTTCTGAATGACAACCAGATTCTGGAAGGCGACATTCTGGAACAGCGGTTCCTGCCGTGGGTGAATGATCGCCACACCCGCAACACGCTTCAGCTTGAGGTGCGGCGCACCAGCGGGCGCATTCTGGACGCCAGTTTCCGCAAACTGCCCGATGGCGGGTTTGTCGGCAGTTTCACCGATGTGACTGCCGAACGCCGCGCGACCGACGCTTTGGCGCGGGCAAAGGCCACGCTGGAGCTGCGGGTGGCCGAACGCACCTCGGCCCTGACCGAGGCGAACGCCGCCTTGCTGAAAAAGACCCGCGAACAGGAACAGGTGGAACAGGAACTGCGCAACGCCAAAGACGCCGCCGAAGTGGCCAACCTGTCCAAAACCCGGTTTCTGGCCGCGGCCAGCCACGACCTGCTGCAGCCCCTGAACGCCGCCAAACTGTTCATCTCCAACCTTATGGAAACCAAGATGGACGGCATTCAGCGTGGCATCGCCAACAGTCTGGACCGGTCCTTCAAATCGGTGGAATCCATTCTGGACGCCCTGCTTGATATTTCCCGGCTGGATGCCTCGGGCGCCGAATTCACGATCTCGCATTTTCCGATCAACGCGGTGCTGGACCCCCTGCATGCCGATTTCCGCGAGATTGCCGCCAGCAAGGGTATTCAGTTGACCATCATGCACAGCGATCTGGCGGTCGTCAGCGATCAGCGCTATCTGCACCGGATCTTGCAGAACCTTCTGGCCAATGCGCTGAAGTATACCGACACCGGCAAGGTGCTGATAGGGATGCGGCGGCGCGGCGAAAGCGTCGAGATTCAGGTGCTCGACACCGGGCCGGGTATCGCCAAATGCGATCACAGCCGGATATTCGAGGAATTCCAGCGTCTGGACCGCAGCGGCGCGGATCAGGGCATGGGGCTGGGGCTGTCTTTTGTCGAACGCGCCTGCGGGCATCTGGGGCATGGGTTGAAACTGTCCTCGGAACCCGGACGCGGCAGCGTGTTCTCGGTCACTGTCGAACGTTCGGAACAGGTATTCATCCGCGCCCTGCCCGTCAGCCGCGAATGGCATCCCAAGGCCGTTCAGGAAATCGACGCGCTGGCCGTTCTGGTGGAAAACGACGCCGATATTCTGGCCGCGATGATCAGCACACTGGAACGCTGGGGGATCAGCGTCATCCCGGCAAGATCGACCAAAGAGCTGTTGGCGCTGGTGGCCGAACTGGGCGTGCCGCCCGACATCATCATCGCCGATTATCATCTGGACGGCACCGACACCGGGTTGCTGTCGATCGCCGCGTTGCGGCAGTCCATCGGCAAGAATATCCCCGGCATTCTGGTCACGGCCGACCGCAGCAAACGATTGCAGCGCGCCGCCCGCAAGATGCACGCCGAGGTCCTGACCAAACCTGTGGAACCGCATGCGCTGCGGTCGCTGGTCAGTTGGCGGCTGCAATGATGTCCCGCACCTCCGACCAATTGCCGATACAAACGCCGCCCGCGCTGCGCTACCAAAACAGAACACAACAAGGATGGAGTTCCCCGATGGCCCCGATAGGAAAACTTTTCGCACCCGTCGCACTGTCATTCCTTCTGGCCGGGTCCGCCCTTGCCGACAAAGCCACGGATATGGTGTTTTCCACCGGCGTTCTGGACAATATCCCGGCGCAGAAGGCCGTGACCTATGACCATTCCCGACTGGGCCCCGACAGCGATGAATTCCATTCGATCACGGACGGATCAATCTCGCTGGCGGTGATGCCCTCGGACACCGGCGGGGCCGAGGCGGTCATGACCATCTCGGAAAGCGGAAAACGCCGCAGCCGCAACCCGTTTCCGGCCGACGCGGGCAACCCGCTGGTCATGACATTCCTGGAATCCAGCCTGCGCTCGATGGCGCAGATCACCGGTGGCAGCCCGTTCTATCTGCGCAACCGCATGAAGGAATCGCTGCGGTCGGGCGGCGAGGTGACCCCGGTGACGGTCGATGTCGACGGACAACCCGTGGCCGCCTTTCAGGTCGCCTTCCGCCCCTTTGCCAATGACAAGAACGCCGAACGCATGGGCGATTTTTCGGAACTGACGCTGACCTTCCTGACCTCGGACATGGTGCCCGGCGGGTTCGTCGAATTCAACGCGGCCACGCCCGAAAGGAACGGCGCCCGCATCTATGCCGAAACCATGCGCTATACCGCGCTGACGGATCAGGAGTAGCCCGTGCGCGTTTTCGCCTGCCTATGCAGCCTTGGTCTGATGCTTGCCCCACCCGCGCAGGCCGACAGCGTGCTGCGCCTGAACGATTACCCGACCGAGGCGCGGGCCGACTACGTCTTTGCCTGCATGACGGTGAACGGGCGCGGGCGCGAGGCACTGACCCGCTGTTCCTGCTCGATCGACGTGATCGCCAGCATCCTGACCTATGAGGATTACGTCAGCGCCGAAACCGTGCTGTCGCTGTTGCAGCTGCGCGGCGAACGCACCGCCATGTTCCGCAACGCCGAAACCGCGAAAACCGCCGTAGCGGATTTGCGGCGCGCCCAGGCCGAGGC
Organism: uncultured Paracoccaceae bacterium; assembly: GCA_947500775.1. Taxonomy (GTDB): domain Bacteria; phylum Pseudomonadota; class Alphaproteobacteria; order Rhodobacterales; family Rhodobacteraceae; genus CANMTD01. The sequence continues at coordinate 700,237 of CANMTD010000001.1, read as the reverse complement.
CGAGATACGCTGTTTCTGATCCCCCGGCCGCACCGCCGGGATGCTACATCGATATGGCCGTTTTCTTGAAGGTTTCCTCGAACACCGCGCCGTCGGTGTCGCGGGCCCAGACCCGCAGCGTCGGCGCGCCATTGTCGGTATAGGTGAAGCGGATCGAGGGGTCTTCGCTGATCGAAATACCCGCCTCCATCCGGAACAGCAGCTCGTCGCCCTGATAGACCTCGAATTCATTGATGAAATGCGCGGCGATGAACAATTGCGTCACCTGATTGCGCTGCAGGCCCGAATAATTGGGATGTTTGATCATGATCTGCGCCACGCGCCGCGTGCCCGATTGCGCCGCGGGCGTCTTGGTCGACAGGGCGGAGGGGATCACGTTGTCCAGCTGCCGCAGCTTCATCCGGCCAAGGGCGGCCATGGCGGCGGCGGCATCCTTCATCGCAGGGGCCGAACACCCGCCCGAGGCCCGCACATAGCGCCCGGTCATGAAGGTGTCGCCACCTTCGGTCACCGCAATGGCACGCACGTTGGAATATTGATCGACCCGCAGCCGGGTTTCCAGATCAAGCGGCCCCATGCCGTCGCCAAAGGTGAACTCGGCCACCACCGGTGCCGGGTTTTCATCGACGATAATGGTCAGGGCTTCGATCCGGCTGTCGCCACCATCCATCTGGGTCAGCTTGACCGGCACCGTGGCCGCGTCATGGGCGCGGAACGGCGCCTCCAGATCGAACAGGGCGCTGCCGTCGTTCAGCACCGCATCGCCCACGATGTCATATTGCAGATCGGCCCAGGTTTCCCCATCGGCCAGCGGGTTCTTGATCGGCTCGTCGGCAAGGGCGGTCGATGATACCAGTGCCAGGATCGCCGCTCCGGTCAGAATTTTCCTCATGCGCATGTCCTCCCGATCACCTGCACAGCAAATTTCATCAATCGAGGCATATATCGCGGTGCCTGTAAATTGGACCTAGGTCCGATTTTCCGGCCAGACGGGGCGGTTTTAGCTGCAAAAGCGTTCACGTTCCGGTGATCGCATTGTCAGCCCGCGCTTTGAATTACCGCTTTATGCTGGGCGTCGGAACGCGACCGAACGGGAATTTTCGCGATGATAGAGCTGATCGTCACCATCTGCCTTGCCGCCCAGCCGCAGGTCTGCGCGCCGCATCTGTTGCCGCAACCCGCGCCGATGTCGGAGCCCCAATGCCGGCAGGCCGCGCCCGACCGTCTGTCCGACTGGCAGGCGGCCAACCCCGGTCTGACCGTCACCTCCTGGGACTGTGCGACCCCCGATATCCCCGCCCTGTCAGTGACGCAGATCGCCCCCGGCATCTGGGTGCACAAGGGGCTGCATCAGGTGCCCACACCCGACAACGCGGGCGATCTGGCCAATATCGGATTTGTGGTCGGCGACACCTCGGTCGCGGTGATCGACGCGGGCGGGTCGCGCGACGTGGCCGAACGGTTGCTGATGGCGATCCGGCAGGTGACCGACCTGCCCGTGGGCTGGCTGGTGCTGTCGCATATGCACCCGGATCACACCATGGGCGCGTCGCTGTTTCGCGACATGGGGGTGCCCATCCTTGGCCACCGCGACCTGCCCGATGCGCTGGCCAACCGGTTCCGGACCTATGATACAAACTATGGCCGCCTGATCGGGCCCGAACGGATGATCCTGTCGAACGTGATCGCCCCGGCGACGATCACCACCGGCGTGGCGCAGATCGACCTTGGCGGCCGCCTGCTGGATCTGACCGAGGTTGAAACCGCCCATACCGACAACGACCTGACCGTGTTCGATCCCGCGACCGGCACGCTTTGGATGGCCGATCTGGTCTTTGCCGAACATACCCCGGCGCTGGACGGATCAATTCTGGGCTGGCTGAGCGTCCTGACCGACATGCAAAGCTTTCAGGCGGACCGGGTCGTCCCCGGCCACGGCCCGGTGTCGCTGTCCTGGCCCGACGGGATGCAGGCGACCCGCAACTATCTGGCCGCCATCGCCGATGAAACCCGCGCCGCCATCGCCAGCGGCGAAAGCCTGAGCGACGCAATCAAACATGTGGGCGAATCCCAGCGCGGCGACTGGCTGTTGTTCGACGAGTTCAACCCGCGCAACGCCACCGCCGCCTTTACCGAATTGGAATGGGAATAGGTTACGATCCCAGATGGGATTGCAGGGCGCGGCCAATGGCAAAGATGCGCTGTTCCAGGATCACCGGGGTTTCGCAGACATAGGTCAGCGACTGGCTGCGTTCGCTGAAAATGCGTTCGTCCCAGACCAGATAATCCTGCCATTCCTCGATCTTGTCGTAATCCGGGTTTTCTGCGGCCTTCAGGGTGCTGATCTCGTCGCGGCGGCTGGCGATCAGGTCGGACAGCTCGGCCTGTTTGCCCGCATATCGGGCGATGCCCGCCATGATGGTGGTCCGCTCATTGCTGATCAGATCGAAGGTTTTGGCAAAGACGGCGGTCAGCATCTGGTCGTCCGGATGCTCTGCTGCGAAATCGGCGATCATCTGTTCGGCCTCGGGCAAAGCGACCCGCCGCAACGCCAGTTGCGCGGCCAGATCGGCGACCTCGGGCGTGCGGGCCAGTTCGGTGATCTCATCGGTGATCAGGGGCCCCGCCCACATCTGCCCCACCGACAGGGTCGGCACCTTGCGCTGGATGCAGGGCCATTCCGGATCATCGAACGATGCCGCACCGGCAGGCGCCGCCAAGGCGCCGATCGCCAGCAATACGGCGGCAAACTGTCGTGACATAACCGGTTCCTTTCCTGACGCGGGCCCGCACATGATGCGAAACCATCCTTTCCGGTAAAGCAGAATTTCTGCTCTTTTGGCGGAAATTTGGGTGATTTTGGTGCAAACGCGCGTTTTTGTGATCGGGACTTCCTTCAAAACCATTTTGGTCTTGGGTCGCAATGCCCTTAAATTCGACCAAGGTCGGCCTTGACGCCGGGCGGCCCTGAAAACGCGAAACGCCGGAGCAGTGGGTTTGGCAAGACCTGACATCATATCCCTTCGCGGCTTGGCCGCTGGCCTGATCGCAGCCGCGTTTTTCATCGGCCCGACCGTTTCCGCCCGCGCCGATCAAATGACCTACTACAGCCCCGGCGATCCGATGTTCGACGGCTTTACCGCGCGATGCGACATGCCGGTCGTCTATCGTTCGACCTGGCATGGGTCGCTGGCCGAACACGATGACGCGGGCCGCCCGGTCATCGTGCTGGACCTGTCGCTGCGCCTGCCTGCCAGACGGTTTCAGCGCAATTTCCTGCTGGCCCATGAATGCGCGCATCATCTGTTGGGGCATACGTCGCCCGATGCGGTTGCCATGCGGCGGACCCATGGCGCGGTCGTCGCAGCACAGGAAAAAGCCGCCGATTGCTGGGCCGCACAGTTTCTGGGGCAACTGGGCCGCGACGATGAGGCCAAGGCGATGGCGGAATTTTTCTACCGCCGCGGCACCGGCCTGCCCGGGGGCGGCTACCCGTCCGGCGCGGATCGTTCCACCCTGATTCAGCACTGCTGGTCGGCGGCAAAGAAACAGCGGCTGGCCTCGGCCCTTTCCTCATTCCAACCTGATTCCGGGACACGTCTTTTCGACTAAGGTCTTATCCCGTTCCTCTGGCCACGGTCGTTATAGTGTCCTAGTGGCCGGGGCAGCATATCCGCGGGCGTCATTCAATGCTATTGGGCGTGCAAACTGCGACCAAAGACAAAAGAGGGATTATTCGAACATGAGAACACGTGCTGCGCTGGCGATCGAGGCGGGGAAACCGCTTGAAATCACCGAGGTCAATCTTGAAGGCCCCCGCGCCGGAGAGGTTCTGGTCGAGATCAAGGCAACCGGCCTGTGCCACACCGATGAATTCACCCGCTCGGGCGCCGACCCCGAAGGCATCTTTCCGGCCATTCTGGGGCACGAAGGCGCGGGCGTCGTGCTGGAATGCGGCCCCGGCGTCACCACGCTGGAACCCGGCGACCATGTGATCCCGCTGTACACGCCCGAATGCCGGGAATGCGAATACTGCCTGAACCCCAAGACCAACCTGTGCCAGTCGATCCGCAGCACCCAGGGCCAGGGCCTGATGCCCGACGGCACCTCGCGGTTCACGACGCTGGATGGCGATCCGATCTTTCACTACATGGGCTGTTCCACCTTCGCCAATCACACGGTGGTACCTGAAATCGCGCTGGCCAAGGTGCGCAAGGACGCGCCCTTTGACAAGATCTGCTATATCGGCTGCGGCGTCACCACCGGCATCGGCGCGGTGATCAACACCGCCAAGGCCGAAATCGGCTGCCGCGCCATCGTCTTCGGGCTGGGCGGGATCGGCCTGAACGTGATCCAGGGCCTGCGTCTGGCCGGGGCGGATCAGATCGTCGGCGTGGACCTGAACCCCAGCAAGGTCGAAATGGCCACCCGGTTCGGCATGACCGATTTCGTCAACCCCTCCGAGGTGGACGGCGATCTGGTGTCCTATCTGGTGGCCCTGACCAAGGGCGGCGCGGATTACACCTTTGATGCCACCGGCAACGTCGGCGTGATGCGCACAGCGCTTGAGGCCGCGCATAAGGGCTGGGGCGAAAGCATCATCATCGGCGTGGCACCCGCGGGGGCCGAAATCAGCACCCGCCCCTTCCAGCTGGTCACCGGGCGCAGCTGGCGCGGCACCGCCTTTGGCGGCGCGCGTGGCCGGACCGATGTTCCCAAGATCGTCGACTGGTACATGGACGGCAAGATCGAGATCGACCCGATGATCACCCACACCATGCCGCTTGAGGACATCAACAAGGGTTTCGACCTGATGCACTCCGGCGAATCCATCCGCAGCGTCGTGCTGTACTAAATTCATCCGGTCGGTCCGGGCGATGCCCCGGGCCGACCCATGATTATTGCAGGAACCCGCGATGGAAACCGTTTCCGAAAACGTCAGCTTTGGTGGAACCCAGGGCGTCTATACGCATAAGTCCGCAGTCTGCGATTGCGACATGACCTTTGCCGTCTATATGCCGCCGCAGGCCGAATTCGGCCCTGTGCCCGCGCTTTGGTACCTGTCGGGCCTGACCTGCACCCATGAAAACGCGATGACCAAGGCGGCGATGCAGGAACATGCCGCCCGCTGTGGGCTGGCGCTGATCTTTCCCGACACCAGCCCGCGCGGCGACGGTGTCGCCGATGACGAAGCTTACGATCTGGGTCAGGGCGCAGGGTTCTATGTCAATGCCACGCAGGCCCCCTGGGCCGCGCATTTCCAGATGTACGACTATGTGCTGAAAGAACTGCGCGATGTGGTGGAAAGCAATTTCGCGGTCTCGGATGTGCACGGGATTACCGGCCATTCGATGGGCGGGCACGGGGCGATCACATTGGCCCTGAACAACCCTGATATCTATACGTCTGTGTCGGCCTTTGCCCCGATTGCCAACCCCACCGCCTCGGACTGGGGGCGCAAACAGCTGACGGCCTATCTGGGCCCCGAAGGCGACGCCTGGGCCGCGCATGACGCCACCTTGCTGGTGCAGAACGTCGGCTGGCCACGCGACATCCTGATCGATCAGGGCGACAACGACCAGTTTCTGGACCTGCTGAAACCCGAAAGCCTGTCACATGCACTGGCGGCGGCGCGGACCACATCGGTTGTCCGGTTGCAACCCGGCTATGACCACAGCTACTATTTCATATCGACTTTCGCGGCCGATCATCTGGAGTGGCACGCCGACCGGTTGCTGGTCGCATAACAAGACTGAAAAGACCTGATTTCAACCGGAGGACCCCCATGAAACGTTTGTTAGTTATCGCAACTCTGGCCGCCATCGGCACAACGGGCGCCGCCCTGGCCGATGCCGATCTGGCCAAAGGCGAGCGTGTGTTCAAGAAATGCAAGGCATGCCACATGATCGGCGAAGGTGCCAAAAACCGGGTCGGCCCGCTGTTGACCGGTATTGTCAATCGCTCCGCAGGCACGGTTGAGGGGTTCAAATACTCTGCCGCGCTGACCGATATGGCGGCTGGCGGGCTGGTCTGGGACGAAGCTTCGCTGGATGCGTTTCTGACCAAACCCAAAGATTTCATGCCCGGCACCAAGATGACCTTTGCCGGCCTGAAAAAGGACGAAGACCGGGTGAATCTGATCGCCTATCTGGGCAGCGTTCAATAGGCGTTAAAAATGCCGAAACCCGCCCCGCGGCGGCACGATACGGAAACCGGGCCTTGGCCCGGTTTTTTATTTAAATCATGCGCTTGTACATATATTTTCAAGAAATGCCGCGCCCAGACTACGACTAAGGGCCAGTTGCCCTGCGACAAAGCGTCCTTCTAAATAAGAGTCTCATAAGAAAGGACTCGTAGCGGCGTGCAAATCGGATTTGCGCGTTTTCTTGCCGGAAGACCGGGGATGTGGAGGAGCATCCGGCATCAGCGACGGGACCAAACAGCTCGGTCGATCAAGGAGGATAGAATGAAAAAAGTTCTTACCGGCGCCGCCGTTTTGCTGCTGTCCAGCAGCATCTCAGCGCTCGCCAATGATTCCGTAATGGAGGCCACCGGAGACGCCACACAATGGGCGATCCAGACTGGTGACTACGCCAATACGCGTTATTCGGAACTGGACCAGATCAACAAGGACAATGTTGGCGACCTGCAGGTTGCCTGGACCTTTTCGACCGGCGTTCTGCGTGGTCACGAAGGCTCGCCCCTGGTGATCGGCGACACGATGTATGTGCATACACCGTTTCCCAACACGGTCTATGCGCTGGATCTGAACAACGATGGCCGGATCATCTGGAAATACGAACCCAAGCAGGACCCGGATGTTATTCCGGTGATGTGCTGTGACACGGTCAACCGTGGTCTGGCCTATGCGGACGGCAAGATCTTCCTGCATCAGGCGGATACGACCGTTGTTGCCCTGAATGCAGATTCGGGTGCCGTGGAATGGTCGGTCGTGAACGGTGATCCGTCCAAGGGCGAAACCAACACCGCAACGGTTCTGCCGGTCAAGGACAAGCTGATCGTCGGCATCTCAGGTGGTGAATTCGGTGTGCAGGGTCACGTGACCGCCTACAACATCGAAACCGGTGCTCAGGAATGGCGCGCCTATTCGATGGGTCCGGACGAGCAGATTCTGGTCGATCCCGAAAACACCATGCATCTGGGCCAGCCCGTTGGCACCGACTCGGGTCTGAACACCTGGGAAGGCGATCAGTGGAAAATCGGCGGCGGGACAACATGGGGCTGGTATTCCTATGACCCCGAGGCCGACCTGATCTATTACGGCACCGGCAACCCGTCGACATGGAACCCGGCCCAGCGCCCGGGCGACAACCGCTGGTCGATGACCATCATGGCGCGTGACCCCGATGACGGCATGGCCAAGTGGTTCTATCAGATGACCCCGCATGACGAATGGGACTTTGACGGCATCAACGAAATGCTGCTGACCGACCAGGAAATCGATGGCCAGATGCGCAAGGTTCTGACGCACTTTGACCGTAACGGGTTCGGCTATACATTGGATCGTCTGACAGGCGAGCTGCTGGTGGCTGAAAAGTTCGATCCTCAGGTCAACTGGGCGACCGAAGTCAACATGGACCCGAATTCGGATCAATACGGCCGGCCGCAGGTGGTTGCGCAGTATTCGACCGAACAGAACGGCGAAGACGTGAACTCGACCGGCATCTGCCCGGCGGCCCTGGGATCGAAAGACCAGCAGCCGGCGGCCTATTCGCCCAAGACGGAGCTCTTCTACGTGCCGACAAACCACGTCTGCATGGACTACGAACCGTTCCGCGTCAGCTATACCGCTGGTCAGCCTTACGTGGGCGCCACGCTGGCGATGTACCCCGCCCCCAACAGCCACGGCGGCATGGGTAACTTCATCGCCTGGGACGGCAAGAAGGGCGAAATCAAATGGTCCCTGCCCGAGCAGTTCTCGGTCTGGTCCGGTGCTTTGGCAACCGCGGGCGACATCGTGTTCTACGGTACGCTTGAGGGCTATATCAAAGCGGTCGATGCCGCGACGGGCGAAGAACTGTACAAGTTCAAGACCCCATCGGGCATCATCGGCAACGTCATGACCTATGAACATGGCGGCAAACAGTACATCGGCATCCTGTCCGGTGTCGGTGGATGGGCCGGTATCGGTCTGGCTGCCGGTCTGACCAACCCGAACGACGGTCTGGGTGCTGTGGGGGGCTATGCCTCGCTTAGCAACTACACCGCACTTGGTGGTCAGCTGACGGTATTTGCACTGCCGAACTAAACGGTCATCTCAGACCAATTGACATGTGGACCGGCGCAGTTTCCTGATCGAAACTGCGCCGGTAACCTTTTGTATGGAGACCGGATAAAAATGAACGAACCCGCAAGTAGAGCTTCCAGATTTTCGGCCACCGTATGCGGCCTGATCATGGCCACATCGCTGGGCGCGATGGCCGATAACATCACGGCCTCCTATTCCGAAGATGGTCGCTATTTCACAGCCGACGACGTCCCCACGTACAACATCAATGACGAGGGCGAGGTCGATTGGCTGACCTTTTCGGGGTTCCGTCGCTATCATTCCGAATGCCACGTGTGCCACGGCCCCGATGGCGAAGGCTCCAGCTATGCGCCGGCGCTGAAGAAATCCGCGCTCGATATGGATTACTATGATTTCCTTGGGGTGGTCGCTGGCGGGCGCAAGGTCGTGGGTGCTGCGGATAATTCGGTCATGCCGTCCTTCGGCACCAACAAAAACGTGATGTGCTATATCGACGACATCTATGTTTACCTCAAGGCACGCGGCACCGAAGAAGTTGCCCGTGGTCGCCCACCAAAGAAAGAAGCGAAGCATGAAGCGATCAAACTCGCCGAATCCGAATGTATGGCCGACTAAGCGGGCCTATCGCCTGCTGACGGGCGCGCTGACGGCGATTGCGCTGTCAGCGGGGGCCGGGGCCGCGCAGACCACGGATCTGGTGTCGCGGGCCGCGTTCCGGGTGTGCGCCGATCCGGCCAACACACCGATGTCGGATGAGACGGGATCGGGGTTTGAAAACCGTATCGCCGAGCTGTTTGCCGAGCGGCTGGAACTGCCGCTGCAATATGAATGGTTCCCGATGGCCACCGGCTTCGTGCGCAAGACCCTGCGCGAAAACCGCTGCGACGTGATCATCGGATACGCGCAGGGGCACGAGCTGGTTCTGAACACCAACCATTATTACACGTCCTCCTATGTGATCGTGACCCGCGCGGACAGCGATCTGTCGGATGTCACCACGATCGCCGATCCCCGGCTGAAAGGGCACACCATCGGCGTGGTCGCGGGCAGCCCCCCGGCCTCGCATCTGGCGCGCAACGGGTTGCTGCCCAAGACCAAGGGCTATCAGCTGACCGTCGACCGGCGACACTATTCGCCGAACCAGCAGATGATCCAGGATCTGCAGGACGGCACGATCGACGCCGCCCTGATGTGGGGGCCCATCGGCGGACCGCTGGCCAAGACGGCCACCACCGATCTGACCGTCACGCCGCTGTTGAAGGAAACGCTGCCGCCGCGGCTGTTTTACCGGATCACCATGGGCGTCCGCCCCGGAGAGCTGGTCTGGAAACGCAAGCTGAATTCGATGATCCGCAAGAATCAGGCCGATATCGACGCCATTCTGACCGCGGCCGGGGTGCCCCTGCTGAACGAGATGGGGCTGGCCGAAAAGGTCGTTGCGAAATGACCGGCCGCGCCCCGATCAGCGCAACCTGTGTTGCCCTGTTCATGGCGCTGCCCCTGTCGGCACAGGATGTCCCCGAACCCGACGATTACCGTGACGACCATTACCGCGCCCCGGTGCCCGCGACCCTGACCGGGGTGACGGTGGTGGATGATGAAACCGCCCATGCCCTGTGGCAGGCGGGCGAGGTTGCCTTTATCGACGTGGTGCCCCAGCCCCCCAAGCCCAGGAACCTTCCCAAGGGAACGATCTGGCGCGAAAAGCCGCGCCATGCGATCCCCGGCTCGCTGTGGCTGCCCAATGTGGGCTATGGTCGGATCGCCAAACAGACCCACAGCTATTTCAAACAGGGGCTGGAAAAGGCGACGGGCGGCGACAAGGCCCATCCGATCCTGATCTATTGCCTGATGGACTGCTGGATGTCGTGGAACGCCGCCAAGCGCGCGCACGAATACGGGTATGAAACCGTCTATTGGTATCCCGACGGCACCGATGGCTGGACCTTCATGGAGTACCCGACCGAGGTTCTGGAACGCGAAGCTGAACCAACCGGGGATTAACCCCCCGACCGCTGGTCAGATGTGCCCTAGCGAAAACAGCTCTTCGAACTGCGCGCCTTCGGTGTCGGTCATCCGCACCGCCAGCCCGCCTGCCCCTTGCGGCAGTTCGATGGACAGCGCCGGATCTTCGCTCAGCGATATGCTGCCGGTCATGGTGAACAGCGGCTGCTGATCCACGGTCGACACCTCGACCGTTTCAATGAACCGCGCGGGCAGATACAGCAGGGTGATCTGATCCTTCTGCAGCCCCGAATGGCTGGGATGATCGAAATCGATCCGAACCTTGGCGGGCTCTGCCACAGCGGGCTGCGTATTTTTTGACAAAGCGACCAGACGGCTGGCCGGTGTCGTCCCGTTTTCAACCAGCGCCAGATCCATCTGCCCAAGCGTTTTCAGGGCAATCTTCGGGTCGGTGCCCGGAGGTGCGGCACAGGCCCCCTGACCCGAGGTTTTGGCAAACGCCTCGCGCACGTAAAGCTGGCCGTCATCGGTTTCCATCACCAGATGCACGCCGCTGGGGCCATTCAGGCGAAAGGTCATGTCGAAATAGAAACTGTCGGTCGGCTGCTGCATGTCGAACACCGCCGAGACCGGCATCGGGTTTTCATCGATCACCAGATAGACCTTGTCGATCTGCGCGCCGGCCGGGGCCGCCACCCGCGCGCCCATCTGCGTGCGCCCGTCATCCGAGGTGCGGTAGGGCACCATCAGGGTCACGTCAGCAGCACTTGCCACCTGTACCGCGCGGTCTTCGAACAGGATATCGCGGATGTCGTCCCAGGCCTCTCCGGCCGTGGCGATCCCCGGCTGGGCCAGGATGGCGGCCGCCGCCAGGGCGATGTAAGAAATGGCTTTACGCATGAATTCCTCCCGAACTCTGGCCCTAAAATAGCTTTGCCAATGGGTCCTGTCACGATTCCTATGGTCGTAGATGCGATTGCGCCCCGCCCGACAGAAAGGCGCCAAAGGCGCGCGGGCCATCGCCGACCTCGATTTCGGCGCGCATTTCAAGGGTTTCGGCGTCGATCACCGACAGGGTGTTGGAAAACCAGTTCGCCACGATCACGCAGCATCCGTCACCGGTCACGGCGATACCTTCGGGGTATTCGCCCACGTCGATGACCGCGACCTCGGCCAGCGTGGTCAGATCGAATACGCTGACAGTATCGGCGTATTGGTTGGTCACGAAGCCCCGGGTCGGCGTCAGCGCCACTGCATAGGGCCGCGCGCCCACGGCCACCTGCCCGACCACCTGCGCCGTGGCGATATCGATCACCGTCACCGTGTCGGACCCGACATCGGCGGTATAGGCGCGCCGCCCTGCCGCATCCACCGTCACGCCAAAGGGGCGGATGCCGGTGGGCACGGTTGCGATCACGTCGCCGGTGTCCGCATCGAAGATCGACAGTTGATCCGCATCCCGGTCCGCCGTCAGAATCCGGGCGCCATCCGGGGTCACGGCAACGCCCGAGGGCGAGGCGCCGGTCTGGAACTCCCGCGTGACGCGGCCCGCCTGCGGGTCCACCTGCAACAGGCGCGCGCCGTACCAATCGGCGACATAGACCCGCGATCCATCGGGATGCACCGCAATGCCCAGCGGCCCGCCATCGAGTTGGATGCGGCGGGTCACGGTCAGGCTGTGCTGGTCCAGAACGCTCAGGATCTTGCTTTCGGGGCTGACGATATAGGCGTGGCGCCCCGCAGGCCCCACCGCCACCCCCGCCGGTTTGCCGCCGATGGGAACGGTCTTGATCACCGCCCCCGCCGCCAGATCAACGACCGAGACGTCCTGACTGCTTTGGTTGGTCACAAAAGCGATATCCCCCGCCGAAGCGGGGGACAGAAGCAACAGTGTCAGGATCACCGTTGCAACCCGTTTGATCAATTCGACGACCCGAACCGTGCCGTCAGCGCGTCCAGCCCGGCGGTATAGACCCCGGTGACCGCCGCAATCGCCGCCTCGTCATTCAGTTCGGCGGGTGGGTCGTTGTTGGGGTATCCACGATAAAACGCGCCCCGCCATTCGATCAGCGATCCGCCACCGTCGGTCGGTTTGACGGTCAGATGTGACGAATAATTCGTCACCGGCAGAACCGCGACATCGACCTCGGTGATCCGGTAGGAATAGCTCATCTTTTCGTCGCTGAATTTATACAGCACCTCGGACACGGTCGGGCCATCCTCGGCGCCAAGGGTCAGAACCCGCGTGGCGTCGATGTCGTTGCCACCCTCGCCGGTCGTGCTGAACACCGGCGGCAGCCAGCTCATGTCCTGAAAATTGCCGATCACGGCCCAAACCTCGGCCGGGGGGGCCGCAACTTCGGTGGTCAGCGTCACCTTTTGCCGGGTCGGCCCATGCGCCTGTGCCGACAGGGTTGTCAGCACCAGCACGGCCAGCGCCGCCAAGATCGAAAATGGTCTCATCGTCCTCTCCTCCAACTGATCGCGCGCGCCGTCAATCGACGAACACATGGCGATCCAAAACATAACGCAACCCGCGAAGCCATGCCTCGTCGGTATTGCCGCGAATATCCACGACCATCCCCTTGACCTGCTGGCCGGTTTCGACGTCGCGCACCTGAATGTTCACCGACTGGATCAGGTTCGACACCTTGTTGACCTCGCTCATGATCACATAGCGCGCGCCCAGTTGCCGCCCGAACGCCAGATCGCAGCCGTTGCAGCGCGCGGGGTTGGTGACCTTGTCGATCTCGGCGTCGATGGCGGCGGTCGACACGACCTCGAACCCCTGATCTGTCAGCCGTTCGCGGATATAATCCTCGCTCAGCCGTTCGCGGGCGACCTCATCCGGGCGCACACCGTTCAAGGCGCCTTCGGTGCTCATATCGATGAAATGCACGCCCAGAAACGCCATTTTGGCGCCCGGGTCCAGCGGCGCGGCCCCGCTGGCCACTGGCGTCAGGGCCAAGGCGAACAAAACTGTCAGCGTGCGGAATTTCATGGTTAAATGGTCCCTGACGGACCCTGCGCTGGCAACATGGACTAAAGTCCAAGGGCGGGTTGGTTCCTGTGGGGGTAGGCTTTGATCATCAGTCGGAAAAATATACGTTTATTCAAAGAGGTATGCGAGTCGTGCTGGCAATGAGAACGGTCCTCAACAGATCACGAAACGGTGTTTGCCGGCTGCTGTTCACATTCCTGCTGGCCAGCCTTGGCGGCGGGGCGGCGCAGATCGCGACAGCGCAGGACAAACAGACCATCCATTCGGTCGTGCTGCGGGTGGATGCGCCGCGGCCAAAGCCGATTTCGCGGCTGGACCTGCCGCCCGCCGATCTGGGCTTTGCCGGTGGCGCGCTGGCGACCGAGGACAACCAGACCACGGGGCGGTTTCTGGGTCAGGATTTCGTAACGACCAATATCGCCGTTCCGCCCGAACAGGCGCTTGAGGCGCTGGAAACCGCGCTGGCCGATGGCGCGCGCTATGTGGTCGTTCTGGCCGACGGCCCGATGGTGGTGCAACTGGCCGATGCCGCGGGCGACCGGGCGCTGGTTCTGAACGCGCGCGCGCCCGACGATGACCTGCGCAATGCAAACTGCCGCGCCAACCTGCTGCATATCGCGCCCAGCCGGGCGATGCTGGCCGACGCCCTTGCGCAATTCCTGATCTGGAAGAAATGGCCGCGCTGGTTCCTGATCGAAGGCTCACACCCCGAAGACACCGCCATGGCCGATGCCTATCGCCGGGCCGCGCGTAAATTCGGCGGCAAACTGGCCGAAGAACGGGTGTTCGAAGACACCGGCGGATCGCGGCGCACCGACACGGGCCACGTGCAGGTGCAAAAGCAGATACCGGTCTTTACCCAGCGCGCCTCGAAACATGACGTGGTGATCGCCGCGGATGAGGCCGATGTTTTCGCCGCCTACCTGCCCTATCACACGTGGGAGGCGCGGCCGGTCGCCGGATCGGCCGGGTTGCGCCCCACCACATGGCACCCCGCGCAAGAGGCATGGGGCGCCACCCAGTTCCAGCGCCGGTTCGAAAAGCTGAATGGCCGCTTCCTGCGCCCCGAGGATTATCAGGTCTGGCTGGCGCTGCGCGTGCTCAGCGAGGGCGCAACCCGCACAGGCTCGGATCAGCCGGATGTGCTGAGCGAATACATCCTTGGCGACGACTTTGAAATCGCGGCTTTCAAGGGTGAAAAGCTGACCTTCCGTCCGTGGAACGGGCAGATCCGGCAGCCGATCCTGCTGGTGGGCAGCCGGGTGCTGGTCTCGGTCTCGCCGCAGGACGAATATCTGCACCGCGTCTCGAAACTGGACACTTTGGGATATGACGAACCTGAATCCGCCTGCGATCTGGGGCGTTAGACCAGCATGACCCGAAAAGGAGCTCCGATGTCTCATCCATTGATCCGCGCCGCCTGTCTTGCGACCTGCCTTGCCGCGCCGGGCGTGGCCCCGGCCTATACCGTCTATGTCACCAACGAAAAGGACAACACGGTGTCGGTTCTGGACAGCGACACATTGGAGGTGACCGCCACCTTCGACGGCGGGCAGCGCCCGCGCGGCATCACCATCAGCCCCGATGGCGCATCGCTGTTTGTCTGCGCCTCGGATGACGATACCGTGCGGGTGTTCGACACCGCGACGCTGAAACAGACCCATACCCTGCCCTCGGGGCCGGACCCCGAACTTCTGGTCCTGCACCCGTCGGGCAACCCGCTGTATATCGCGAATGAAGACGACAATCTGGTGACCGTGGTCGATGTCGAAACCCATACGGTGCTGGCTGAAATTCCGGTGGGCGTCGAACCCGAAGGTGTGGGGATCAGCCCCGATGGCAAGACCTTGGTCAACACCTCTGAAACCACCAACATGGCGCATTTCATCGACACGGAAACCTTTCAGATTTACGAAAACATTCTGGTGGACCAGCGCCCGCGCTTTGCCCAGTTCACCGATGACGGCACGCGGCTTTATGTCAGCTCCGAAATCGGCGGCACGGTCACGGTCATCGACCCTGCGGTACCGGAAACCATTCACAAGATCACCTTCGAAATCCCCGGCCTGTCGCCCGAGGCGATTCAGCCAGTGGGCGTGCGTACCACCGCCGACGGCAAAACCGTCTTTGTGGCCCTTGGGCCCGCAAACCGGGTGGCGGTGATCAATGGCGACACGTTCGAGGTCGAAGACTATCTGCTGGTCGGGCAACGCGTCTGGCAGATGGCCTTTACCCCGGATGAAAAATATCTGTTCACGACCAACGGCAATTCCAACGATGTGTCCATCGTGGACGTCGCAAAAATGAAAGTCATCAAATCTGTACAGGTCGGGCGACAACCCTGGGGCGTCGCCGTTTCACCGAATTAAGGGAGGATACTATGAAACGCTTTATCTGGGTCGTCATGGCCGCCATGCTGGCCACGCCGGTCGCCGCACATGATCTGGGGTTCGCCGGTCTGCTGGCGAAATCCAACCGCGAAACCCTGGCGCCGCTGACGCTGTCGTCGGGCAAACCCGTGGCCGAGGCACCTTACAAGCTGAAATCCGGCATGTATTACAAACTGTCGATCGAGGCGGACGGCTCTGCCGAAATGGCGCTGTCGGGCGGGGATTTCTTCCGGGCGATCTGGGTCAACGAGGTGGTGATCAACGATATCGAGATCCGGCCGCTGGGCCTGCACAGCCTTGAATTCGACGACGAGGGCGAGGCCGAAATCTCGTTCATCGCGATCGTGCCCGGCACCTATGAATTGTCGATCCCCGGCGCGCGTGGCGACAGCCAAAAGGCCATCTTCACCATCGAATGATCAACGCGGGGCTTTGCCTTGGCGGTACACACGGGTACATACAACGTATGCACGCATTACACATCGAAAGTGTCAGTCACAATTTCGGAAAACTGACCGCGCTGGATGATGTGTCTTTGACCGTTCCGCAGGGCCGGTTCGTGGCCCTGCTGGGGGTCAATGGCGCGGGCAAGACCACGCTGTTTTCGCTGATCACCCGGCTTTATGACAATGTGTCCGGCACGATCCAGGTGGCCGGGCACGACGTGCGCCGCGCCCCCGGTGCGGCGCTGGCCCAGTTGGGCGTGGTGTTTCAGTCCCGCGCGCTGGACCGCGACCTGACGATCCGGCAAAACCTGTTTTATCACGCGGCCTTGCACGGCATGACCCGCGCCGACACCCGGGCCCGCACCGAAGAGATGATCGCCCGCGTCGGGCTGAGTGACAAGCTGGAGGCGAAGGTCGCCACCCTGTCCGGCGGACAGGCCCGCCGCGCCGAGATCGCCCGCGCCCTGATGCACCGCCCCCGGCTGTTGCTGCTGGACGAAGCGACCGTCGGGCTGGACGTCAAATCGCGGCTCGAGGTCGTGGCGCTGGTCCGCGAGCTGATCCGCGACGACGGCGTCGCCGCCCTTTGGGCCACCCACCTGCTGGACGAGGTCCGCCCCGACGATCTGATCTCGGTCCTGCATCGCGGGAAGATTCTGACCTCGGGGGTTGCCCGCGATATTTGCGGCGATCGCCCTTTGGAACAGGCGTTTCTGGACCTGACCGGCCTCCCGCAGGAGCAAGAGGCATGAGCCGCGAAACCCAAGGATGGCGCGGCTGGGCGCGCGCATTGTACGGCATTGTCTGGCGCGAAGGGCTGCGATTTACCAAGCAACGCGAACGGTTCCTGTCGGCGCTGGTGCGCCCCCTGGTCTGGCTGTTCATCTTTGCCGCCGGGTTCCGGTCGGTGCTGGGTCTGTCGATCACGCCGCCCTATGAAACCTATGTGTTGTACGAGGTCTACGTCACCCCCGGCCTTTGCGGCATGATCCAGTTGTTCAACGGAATGCAATCGTCGCTGTCGATGGTCTATGACCGCGAAACCGGGGCGATGCGCACCTTTCTGATCAGCCCCTACCCCCGGTGGTTCCTGCTGGTGTCGAAACTGTTGGCCGGGGTCGCAGTGTCGATTGCGCAGGTCTATGCCTTCCTGCTGATCGCGTGGTTCTGGGGCGTCGATCCGCCGTTCTGGGGCTATGTCACAGTGCTGCCCGCGCTGGTGCTGTCGGGCATGATGCTGGGGGCGATGGGGTTGTTCCTGTCCTCGACCATCCGTCAGCTTGAAAATTTCGCGGGCGTGATGAACTTCGTGATCTTCCCGATGTTCTTTGCCTCATCGGCGCTGTACCCGCTGTGGCGGATGAAGGAATCCAGCATCCTGTTGCACGACATCTGCGCCTTCAACCCGTTCAGCTATGCGGTCGAGCTAATCCGCTTTGCGCTGTATGGCCAGATCAACTGGCTGGCGCTGGCGGTTGTCGTGGTGGCCACGGCGGCGTTTCTGGGCGCCGCGATCTATGCCTATGACCCCACTAAAGGGTCGCTGGGCAAGAAACGCGGCTAAGGCGTCTAGGCGCTGACCCGGAAGGTCAGATTGTCATCGGTGCCAGCCGCGAATTCCGCCGCGCGTTCCTGCAATTTGGCGTGATGGGGCGATTTTATGCAGACCGGATCGGTCGCCGCCGGGTCCCCGGCCAATGCCATCGCCTGACAGCGGCAGCCGCCGAAATCCTGGGTCTTCATATCGCAGGACCGGCAGGGTTCCTGCATCCAGTCATCGCCGCGATAGGCGTTGAAGGCATCGCCCTTGTACCAGATATCGCCCAGCGGCGTGTCGCGCACATTGTCAAAGCGCAGCCCGGTGATGGTCTGTGCCGCGTGGCATGGCAACACCACCCCGTCGGGCGCGACGTTCAGCCCCATCCGGCCCCAGCCGCCCATGCAGCGTTTGGGGAAATCGGAATGGTAATCCGCCGGGACAAAATCGATGACCAACTGCCCCTTCAGGCGGGTGCGCGCATCCTTGACGATCTGCTGGGCCTCTTGCGCCTGTTCGGCGGTGGGCATCAGCGCATCGCGGTTCTGCATCGCCCAGCCGTGAAACTGAACGATCGCCACCTCGATCCGCCGCGCGCCCATCTTCAGCGCCATGTCGATCGCGCCGGGCAGCTGGTGCATATTCTGCCGGTGCAGCACCGCGTTCAGCGTCAGCGGAAACCCGATCTTGCCGATCCATTCGGCGACCTGCATTTTGCGGTCGAACCCGCCACGATAGCCGCCGATCCGGTCGGCCATGGCGGCATCCGTGCCCTGCAAGGACAGCTGCACGTGGTCCAGCCCGGCCTCGTCCAGTTCGCCCAAGCGGCGTTCGCTGAGCCCGATGCCCGAGGTGATCAGGTTTGTATAAAGCCCCGACGCCCGCGCCGCCGCGACCAGTTCCACCAGATCGCGCCGCGACGCCGGTTCGCCCCCCGACAGGTGCAATTGCAGCACCCCCAGATCAGCCGCCTGCGCAAAGACATCGACCCATGTTTCGGTGGGCAGTTCGGCCTCTTTCCTGGCCAGTTCAAGCGGGTTGGAGCAATAGGGGCACGACAGCGGACAGCGATGGGTCAGCTCGGCCAGCATGGCATAGGGCGGTGACGTGGTCATGTTCTCAGCTCCAGTATCCGGCGGTTGACCAGACCTGATACAAACCGCGCGCAATCGCCGGCGATCTGATCCTCCGGCGCGTCGTATTTCTGGCACAGCGCCGTGGTGATCGCGCCAAACGACCGTGTGCCATCGATCTGTTCCAGAATGGCCTGCCCGATCGGATCAAGGCTGATCGCCCGCTCCGGCGCCAGCAGAACCCAGAACTGGCGCACCTTGTCGAAATGCAGGCGCACGCCGCGCGGAATGACCGGGATCTGATCCGGAGACAGGCTCATGACGCGCGCGCCTTGGCGGGCAGCGCGCCCTCGCCTGGGACCCATGCCCCCGGCGGGGTGCGGGCCGGATCGACATAGGCCGCGTGCAGCGCATCCAGTTGCGCCCACAAAACATCGGTTTTGAAGATCAGCGCCGCCGCCGCCATATCCTGTTTTTCCGCCGTATCGGCATGATCCAGCACCCATGCCAGACCAAAGGCCACATCCTTGGGCGCCTCGGTCAGCCGCTTGCGGAAATAGGACAGGCTTGAATCATCGGCGAAATCGTAATTGGCCAACAGGCCTTCGATCCGTTCGGCATGTATCTTGGGGGCGAAAAGTTCGGTCAGCGAGGCGGCCACCGCCTCTAGCAACGTTTTGTCGCGCACGAACCGCACATAGGCGTCGACCGCGAATTTCGTGGCGGGCAGGATGCCGCGTTCGCTGGCGACATAGTCGGGGTCCAGCCCCACCGCCGTGGCCAGACGCAGCCAGCGTTTGATGCCGCCTTCGTTTTCGGCGGTGCCATCGTGGTCTTCGATCCGCGAGCGCCATTTGCGGCGCAATTCGGGATCATCGACGCGGCTCATGAAGGCCGCATCCTTGATCGGGATGTGGGACTGATAATAATACCGGTTGATCACCCAGGCCCGCACCTGATCCGGCGTGCACCCGCCCGAATGCAGCATTTTGTGGAACGGGTGTTTGTCGTGATACCGGTCGGCGCCGATCTGGCGCAGGCGGGCCTCGAACTCTTGGCGGGATGCGGTCATAGGGTCACTTCCATTCCATCTTGTGCGATCACCCAACCGGCGGCTTCGGCCTGTTGCCGTTCGTCGGACGTCGGGCGCAATACGGGGTTGGTGTTGTTCATGTGGACGAAAACCTTCTGTGCCACATCCAGCCCGGCAAAGGCGGCAATCGAGCCGTCCGCGCCGGACATCGACATATGGCCCATACGCTTGCCGGTTTTGTGGCTAAGGCCCGCCTGCACCATTTCATCGTCGCGCCACAGCGTGCCGTCGAAAAACACCAACGCGGCCCCGGCGATCCGGGCGGCCAGATCGTCGGTCATCGCGGCGCAGCCCGGGATATAGTAAACGGATGCATCGCCCACCCGCAGATGCACGCCAACGGTCTGTTCACCTTCCAGATCGGTCTGAACGGTTTCGCCTTCCAGATACAGCGGGACCTTGCCGGGCACGGGGAACAGCTCGGCCGTCAGGCCCGGCACGATTTCGACAGGCGCGCCCAGCGTGACGGTTGCACGGTCGACGATATCGGGGTTCACGGCGGAAAAGATCGGGTTGTCGTTCAGCACGTCGTGAATTTCGCCGGTTGCGAAAACCGTGAACGGCTGCTGTTCGCGCAGCGACAACAGGCCCGCCACATGATCAATGTCGCCATTGGTCAGCAACACCGATTTCAGCGGCGTTTCGCGCAGGTCTGTGGGGTGCAAAGGCGGGGTGGCCGCGATTTGCAGCCGGATATCGGGCGAGGCGTTCAGCACCGCCCAGTCGGTCCCATTCGCGCTGACCGCAACCGAAGACTGGGTCTGCGAGGGGATCTTGCCCGCACGGGCAAGATCACAGTTTTCACATCCGCAATTCCATTGCGGCAGGCCACCACCGGCGGCCGCTCCTAATATACGTGCGCGAAACTGCATCAGCACCCCGCGCAGGCAATATCAGAACAGTACGCCGTCTGTGTCGCCGTCCCCATCAGGGCCGTACATGTTGATTTCCATTCCGCATTCGATTTCGCGGATGACAGGTGTTGTCCATGCCATAGTGTCGTCCTCCCATTAAAATCCGTTCGTGTGATAAACATCTGTTCCCGCCCCCCGAACCGTCAATTCTTATATTCTAAGAGAAAATAAGAACTATTGTAAATCAGTGACTTATCCGTCACCCTCTTGACCGATCCAACACAAACCCACGGTTTCTGATGGTCTGGATTTCGAATCCAAAGCCCTTTGCCAACGCCAGCTTTTTCCGCAGGTATCCGACATAGACATCGACCACGTTTTCAGACGAGGTGCCATCGACCGCCCAAAGCGTGTCAAAGATTTCGCCCCGCGACAGAACCCGGCCCTGGTTTTCACACATCAGTTTCAGCAGGGCCGCTTCGCGTTCGGTCAACGTGATCAGCTGGTCGTTCGTCCGTAGCGTCCGGGTTGCGGGTTCAAAACAGCCATAGTCGACATGGCTGATCTGGGCGCGGCGTTCCTGTACCTTCAGCCGGGCCACCAATTCGTCAAAGGCAAAGGGTTTGACGATATAATCATCGGCCCCCGCCTCCAGCCCCTGCGCGCGATCCTCGACTTCGGACAGGGCGCTGAGCATCAGAACGGGTTTGGTATTGCCTTCGCCCCGCGCCTTGCGCACCAGTGCGATGCCGCTGTCATCGCCGATCATCACGTCGACGATCGCCGCCGTGATCGACTTGTCGCGAAACAGGGCCAGCGCGCCATCGATCTGATTTTCGCTGACCGTGGCGTATCCATGCAGGGCCAATCCCCGTTCCAACACCGACGTGATTTCGGGGTCATCATCCACGATCAGGATCTTGGTTCGGGTGTCCATCTGTATCATTGCGTCAGCCTATCAGGCGCCCTTTTCAAAACATACCGTGACCATAGTACCGGGTGCCTTTCCCAGACGCAGCCGGTCGGGAACCGGGCTGGTCAGACTGATGCCGCCGCCCTGCTCTGTCATCACCCATTTGGCCAGCGCCAGACCGATCCCGAAACCCGCGGCCTTGGTCTTGTCCGAGGCCTGGCAGAACCTGTCAAAAACCTGTTTCGTCTGTGCCGCCGGAACGCCCGGTCCGTTGTCGATAACGCGGGCGCAGGGGGGGCCATCCACCTGTTCGCTCATCAGGGTGATCCGGCCGCCGTCCCGCGCATGGCGCAGGCTGTTTTCGATCAGCCCGGTGATGATCTGCCGCGTCCAGTTCCGGTCGCCCGTCACCATCGCCGCATCTGTTGTTTCCACCGTCAGCACCATCTTGGCCCGGTCGATTTCGGCCCGCATATCTTCGGCAGCCGCGCGCAGGGCCGCGTTCAGATCAAAGGGTTCGCTCTGAACCGTGATCTGCCCGGAATCCGACCGTGCGATCCGCAACAGATCGTCGATCCGTCGGTTCAGCCGCTGGGCGCGCCGGTGAATGGTTTCAAACCCGGCGCCGGGGCCGTCGCCTCCCGCCATGCCCAATTCCGATTCCGTCAGGATCACCGTCAGCGGGGTCCGCAATTCGTGGCTGAGATCGGCAAAGAACCGGCGGCGGTCCTGATCGACCTGCGCCAGGGCCGCGTTGGCCGATTGCAGGGCCTCTGTCCGCTCTTCGACAATCTGGTTCAGATTGTCCCACTGTCTGTCGACATCGGCTTTGCGCCCGGCCAATGCCGCCGCCATCTTGTTGGTTTCGTGAAACAACTGGCCGATTTCATCGCGGCTTTGCTCCGGCAGCGATACATCGAAATCTTCCTGCCCGATCTTTTGCGACGCGTGGCGCAGCAGGTCCAGCCGCAACAGTTGTGGCCGGACGATGCCCAGATAAAACCCGGCCAACAGCAAGGCTGCCACCGCTCCGATCCCCAGTGCCGCCTTTGTCAGCCACGCCCGCAGCGTTTCGACCCCATCGATGGCCTGTTTGCGGATGCGCACCTCCTCAGATATTGCGGCGCTGATCAGCGGATCGAAGCGCAGCGAAAAACTGTCGATGAACCCGCGCATGCGGATCGGATCGGACAGGCTTTCATCGCCTTTGAAGGCACGCGCCGTCGCGTTGAACTGAGCCTCCATCCGGGCGATTCCGATGCTGCGGGTGGCGCTACGGGACTGTTCATCAAGCCCCTGATCCTGTGCGGCTTCGACCACGGGTTCAAGATCACGCCGGATCAGGGCAAAGGTATTGCCGATGTCGCTGATCAGCCGGTCGAACCGGATCTGGCTGCTTTCCGACGACACGCCCGATTGCGTCGCCTCGGCCGCGGCCACCATGAAGGTGCTGATCTGCGACGCCAGCACCGAATAGCCACGTATCCGTTCCTCGGCCTGCAACGACGCCTCGATACGGTCCGACATGCGGGCCATGCCATAGATCGTCAGCGCACTGGCCGCTATTGCAACCAGACCAATCAGCCCCGCGCCAAACCCCAGCTTGGCCTTCAGTGACAGAAACGGTTTGACGTCTTGCGATCCCAAACGGTCGCCCCTCCTCCGGACTACTCCCAATGGTCAATTGGGCGATGTTCCGGTTCCCGGTGTCAAGCCCGGGTGTGCCTGTACTTAGGTGCTGAACACGCCGAAGGCCCCGCGCATGAACCGAATGTCATGATCGCGCGCATCACCTTTGCGGCGCATCAGACGCCAGTCCCGTTCAGGGTTCTAATTTTGAAGAAAATGGCGGAGACGAAGGGATTCGAACCCTCGAGACGGTTTCCCGCCTACTCCCTTAGCAGGGGAGCGCCTTCGACCACTCGGCCACGTCTCCGTCGACGCGTCTATCAGCACACGACCTAGAAAAACAAGGACGTTTTTCAAATTTTTCACAATAATTTCGATTGTCCCTGAAATTCACCGTCCGCGCATATACGCGCACCATTGCGCATAAGATGTTGTCAAGAATCTGGCAAATTTGTTCTTTAGACGTTCTCAAATAATATCAAAATTTACCCCACATACCCCTTGCATATATGGGTATTTACCCATATATTATATGTATCGACAGAGGGCAATGCGCCCACAACACGAAAGGAGAAGTCGATGAAAGTAGAACTGATAATCCCCCAGAACGATAACGATGGTTCGGACAACTCCGAAGTGATCCGCAACGCGGTCATTTCGATGTGCCAGACCTACGGCGGAGCAACCGTCTTTGATGCCGCTGGTTTTTGGGTGAACACTGACGGTCACCTGTATGAAGATGCCGTCAAGGTCATCACAAGTGCCGCGACCGAAGAAACCGGTGCCCGCGCCGACCTGCGCAAATTGGCACGTATGGTTCTGGATGCGACCGACCAAGAGGCTGTTTTCCTCTCGGTCGGTGGACAAGCGGAAATCATCGAATAACAGAACGGGGCGGCGCAAGTCGCCCCACCCTAAAACTGAAAGGATAAAAAAATGCCAGTCGCAATTGTAATCTGGGATAGCGACGTTATCCCTGCCGTTCTGATGGAAAAAACCGACTCCGACTTGCTGGCGTCCCTGCGCGCCATGAAGCACAGCCCCGATATTTCGGACGTGAACGCCGCCCGCGCGTGGCTGTCCACCCTGCCCGCACCGTCTGGATGGTATACAGACACAGCCGCCGCCATGGCAGAAACCGCGCGCATGCGGAATGATGACCGAATGACCGGAGAACCTGTCGCGGTCGCGCGGAACGCGTTAGGCCTGTCGCGTGCCGAACTGGCCGAACGGATCGGCTATAACGGCAATAGCAACACCCGCCACAAGACAATGTTTGAGGTGGAAAAGGGTGACAAATCCCTCAGCCCGCAAGCAACGCGCGCGTTGCGTGGATTGCTGGCGGAACACGGGATTGCCGAACTGTCAAACTGACGTCTCGCGACACTCTGCCTTCCAATCCTCGTTGTTCGTCAGATCGCGGCGCAGATTGGCGTTGTCGTTCTCCACGCGCCAATCGAACACATGCTGGCTGAACCTGCGCGGCTCGTACAGGTCGCAGAACAGCGGCCCTTGATAGACGACAGTCGGCTCAGGGGAGCATCCACTCAGAAGCGCGCTCACGCAGGCCGTCATCAGGAAGGTTGTTGATTTCATCAGATCGATCCTTGTGTTCATCACGGTCGGTTGCACGGGCGGCACATGCGGCCAGAGACACCCGCACGGCAGCCAGATCATCCGTCAGGCGCCCTACGCGCCCCGTCTGGACCCAGAGCGCCGCACCAAGCCCCAGAACGGCCAGCAGGGCGGCAGACAGCGCGTAGTTGGTCATGCCGCCACCAGCCAATCAAAAGCCCGTATTTCGATCAAGCCCGACCGCGAAGGATGTGGATCATGGACCACGCGCGCCGCGATCCGGTCATAGATCACGAGATGCGTTGTGCCGTTGGCCGCGCTGCGATCAGTAAGCCCGGCCGCCATGACAACACGAGGCAAAAACCCATAGTCCTTGCCCGGAAAGATCGGCTGCGTTCTGTGATAAAGACCATATTCTTCTTCCAGAACCTCATGAAATTCCGGGTTCCACTTTCCATCGCCACCAATCGGATGCGGTAACAACGGCATTTCCGCCTGCGCATAGGTCCGGAAACACGCACGCGTGCAATCGCCGCTGGTGCCCGCCTTTGGGTCGGAGAATGTTTCTTGATCAAACAGACGGATCATGCCGCCACCTCGAACCCGCCGGTGCGCAGGGCGGATTCAAACTTTCCGGCATAGCCTGCGATCCGTTTGGCCTTGTCGGTCCCGTTGATGATGCGGCGGGCGCCCACGTAATCGCAGCGGCCATCACCGAAATAGTCGGCCAGGTTCTTGCCCGTGAACATGCCCCGCACCATGCCTTCCCAGATGATCAGGGATGAATATTCGGGGACCTTCGCAAGTTCCGGGTGGTTGACCAGATCAATCGGACGCCCGTGTTCGACCGACAGATAGGCGCTCATCTTCGCATAGTTGGACAGCCAGGTCAGTTGTGTGTCGCCGCGCCCGTGATAGGTCGCGCGAACACCCCGGATCAGCAAAATCGGTTCGCCATAATCGCGGCGTCGGCCCTTGCCGATTTCTTCGTCGTATTTCCAGCGATCCGTTTCATGATAACCCGTTGCAAGGGAGTAGCTGATCTCGGGGATGGTCCGCTTGCGGCGCTGGCCTTCGCGGATGATGCGCACAACCGGGTCGCGTTGCCAGTGGGGCAGAGATCCATAGAACAGCGTGTCCGACATGATGTTCAGGGCGTGATCCAGGTTTTCCATCTATTCAGCCTCCGGCCAGTCGCCCGTCGCGAACAGGTTTGATTGAATTGTTCCGCGCTCTGGGCATTTGTGATGGGCGAATATTTCCCACCGGACGATACCGCGCCCCGCCGCAACGATCTTCCACGGTCCCCAAGCTTCGCTGCTTCGGGAACTCGGTCGGTTCCCCTGCGCGCCCCCCTCTGGGGACGTATCCAAATGAACCCTTCGGCGGTATCCGTTTGAGAATATCACATAGGCCGTCAAGCGATGATATTCACACCGGCGCTTGACCATCTGGCCCATAACCAGAACGCCGCCATCCGTCATCTGTGTGTCGTCTACCGTGACCGAATGAAACGGGGTCAGGCGGGCGACGTCGCGGAACCATCTGCTTTCCATAAGGTGGTTCGACAGGCTTGGGTACAGCCCCAACATCAGAGCAATCACAATGATCAGGGCAGGTTCTTTCGCCCGCCGCGCGGCAGATTTTGTATGAGCAAGGGTCATTTCGACCCCCCTTTTGTCAGATAGGACCGCAATATCTCCTTGATAAAGTCACGGTCCCCCAGAAGACCTGTAACCCCGTCCAAAATGATCTGGCCGAACGCCATGATGATGACAGCCGTGATCCCCTCGCTGAACCCGATCCGCGTGGCCAGTTCTGGCGACAGTCCAACGGCCAGCATTCCTGCCGTCAGCGCCTTAAGCAAGCGCGTCCGCAATGGCGCAGCCTCGGCGTTGCGCATGGCGATATAGATTGCCATGCCGACAATGATGAACCAGTATTCAGGCGCCTTATCAAAACCAGATGCCATGCTGTTTTTGACGATCTGTGGTGTATCTTCGCTTTTCATCATGTTGCATCCGCGCTTGCTGGGGTTTTCCACGGGTGGGCGTTTGCCGCTGCGGCAGGCCCGACGATTTCTTCGTATGGCGTGGACACCGGCAAAGACCCGTCTGATGTGGCCTCGATCCAATACCGGAGATATTCAACCTCGCCCGCCCATTGATTCCACAGACCAAGGAACCGCTCAGAGCTTGAGAACAGGTTTGTCCCGGATGTGAATGTCGCCTCTCCGACCTCGACGCCGCCGACAAACAGTTTCGCCCAGCCAAGCGGCAGGTTGATTGCCGCGTGCGCCTCATTCCATTCGCCAAATGTGACGCCGTAATTCAGCCCTGTTGACCCGACAAGCACAGTGTTGGAACTGTCGCGCACAGATATCTTGATCAGCCCCGCCGTCGTCATCTGAAAGAACAGTTGGTTGCCGGTAAGTTGCGCCAGATCGTCCGTAGCGGTTCCAGACACGCCCCTGATCTTCATGGCAACCGTCAGGCCACTCACGCCTGCACCGACGGTCCCGCCAACCGTGTTCTGATCGAACTTCGGACCCGCCGCAGTGACGTTGAATGTCGACGTTCCAACAATCGTGTTGGCCAGAACAGCGGGGTCTGGCATGGCGCGCACCGGCACGCCTTCAAGTCTGGCCTGTCCGACATCCACAAGCGGATAGTTTTTCCACGTTTCGGCAAAGAAATCGGCCGGGTTCTCAACCGCGCCGGTGGCCCCTCCTGCACCGAACGTCAGAATGTCCGTGCTGATGAACGATCCACTGATCGGGTAAATCCGTACCCGACCGGAGATGATTTCCGCCCGGTGAACCGGCGTGCCGTTGATGTTGAACCCGAATACATCCGTCCAGTGATCATAGGTGTTGTCCAGCGCGGTCTCTGCCCGTGCGGAGCGCGTGGTGATGATATTTCCCGCCGATGACCAGACCTCGACATAGGACCCATCCGGTTGCCATGCGCAGTTGTCGAACTCCGGCAGGTCCCATGTGGCCAGACCGGACGACTGCAAAACCGCCTGTGCAAGCGATATGGCAAAGCGCGGGGCGCCGTCAGAGGTATCATGTGACGGGTGGGACGTGTCGGTCCAAACGCCGCCGCCCGCGTCATATCCGCTGGAATAGGACAGTTGCTCCAACCCGTAGGGCAGGAACGCGCCGCCATCGTTCACATTGGCCGCCAATGATCGGACCTCGGCACGGCATGTCTGAATGCCGCTTTCATTATCGACTTCGAACCGGTGTGGGCCATGCATGATCCATTTGGTCTTGGTGTAGTCGTACATTTCGGTGAATGCGTGGTCGATCTGGATCGTGCCGCCGACAAGGGTCTGGGAACCGGGCACCGTGAAGGCGCTGCCGTCGGCGGTCTTTTCGAACAGCATGGGGAACAGCCGTTCTTCGTATTCTCCCCCATAGCTGCGGGGTGCTGCGAACCACGACATCGCGGCCATGCCGATGTGCTGGCCGTCGGCGGTGGCATAGTTGTGCAGGGCCAGATCGTCAGCCCAGTTGCGCGACGCGTCCGCATCGTCAACCAAACCGGTCAGGCCCGTTCCCGAACGCACCTGGAACACCAGACAGAACTTGTCGTTCGGGCGCTCCGCCAGAAGGGCGTTGGCCATGTGGACCAGCGATACGGTGCCGGGTGTGGCATTGGTGATATGGACGTGTTCGAACGTGTATGGATCGAACCCTGTCGGGTAGATCACCTGCACCGCGTCCTCGTTCACCACCGCAGGAACCGTCAGCCCGCCGCTGTCGCCAAAGTCGTCCACAATCCGGGCGGGTTCGGACTGCCCCCATATCCCAATGACGTGGCCAACGCCAAAGCGGTTTGTCATCGTCGCACTGGCGGCGGTGTAATCCTTCACGCGCGCCTCGACCCTATACCAGCTCGCACTCTTTGGCGCTGTGATCGTGCCTGACCAGTCGCCGCTGCCGTCCACTGTCCCGACGTCTGCCCATGACGTTGTGGTCGCCCCTGCATCGTCTGTCGATATGGCGCGCGCTTCGATGGGGCGGCCGATGGTGCCGGTGCCGGAAATGGGAACATCGGCCTCCGACAGCCCGAACGCCGCACCGCTGTCGAATGGCGCCCGGTCGCGGCTGAATTCATCAAGCGTGATCTCGGCAACGTTCACCTGTTCGAAGGCCGGGTCATAGCTCCACCCGGCGGGGTTTCGGGCGACCCCATACGTGCCGTACCCGGACCCGATAGCCCCTGATGGTTCAACCGCCGCCAGTGTGTCGAACATGGCCTTGACCTCGGCAAGCGATGTCGGCGCGAATGTCGGCCCTTCGAAGTGATCGGCCAGGGTATCCGTCGGTGATACAAGATCGCGGTTCCCGGCGGTGTTGTATGTCGCCACCCCCGCAAGGGTGTAATTGCCGCAAATGTTGTTGTGAACAAACACGATTCCGGCAGAGGCATTCTCGCCCAACTTCATCGTGGACCCGCCGCGCGCCGCATCTGAATAGGGCATCAACGTGTTGTTGACGATAATGCCGCCGTCGATGTTGCCGATGCTCATCGGGTGGTACCCGTCCAAAAGCATAACGTTGCCAGCGATAATCGGGTTTTTGATGGAAAGTTCGCCGCTGGATGTGTTCACGAACAGCCCCTGAACCCCATCGCCACGCGCTGTTGTCGGGTCGATCCAGGCCACGTTCTGCCGAAAGATAAAGTCGCTGATCTCGGCCCCGACGTTTTCTGCAACAGCGACAAACTGCCAGACGTCGATGTGCGGATCACCTTCATCAAGGAAGGCTGATCCAATGAACGTATGGCAAACGTTGCCAATGCCCCGAATGGGCGCGGATACGGCAAGCTCATCGACTGCAAAGTGAAACGCGTCGAGATATGTCTTTGAAACCTCGTTGTATTCCATCGTGATTCCGGACGATCCGAAGAACGTCCCGCCGACACCTGCAACAGCGTCATACAGTTCGCACCGGCGAACGATCAGACCGTCGGGCTTCGACAGGCCATCTGCACTAACACCGACGCAGCCGGGGTTGTTGCTGTATGCCCCTGGGGCCATGTAATCCCCAAAGGGGTCGCGCGGCCCGCCGTGAATGGTGCAATCCTCGACTACCGGCTGGCCGCAGTCGCCGACAAAGTGAACAAGATCGTGGTCAGGGTTGCCTGCCGGGTCGCTGATTTCGATCCCGCTCAGAACAAGGTTCGTCACCTTGTCGAAATAAGCGCATGGCCCGATTGATCCGCCGGAAATCGTGACGGGTGATGCATAGTCGATATCCGACGCGATAGGTGTGATGGTTGACCCGCTGACAAGGCTGGACGTGTCAATGGTGCCCGACAGCGTAATCGTGGCACCACCAACCGGAGACGCGGCGGCAAGGGCCGCCTGTAGTTCGGCCAGGGTGTTGATGCCGTCATCTGCCACAGTCACCGGCGATGTGGCGACCACGCGAACGTTGCTGTCGTTGTCGGTGACAGTGTCGAACATCTGCACAACGTCGCCCGCCTCAAGATCGTAGGACCCGCCCTGCGCGTCGCCGTTGACCGTGAACGATGTGACAATCGAGAAAATGTCGCTTGGCGCGTCATAGTCGCCCTGCGTCGACCCATCCGATGGCGTTTGATCGCTGGTCAGCGCCGTAAGGACCGGGGGCGTTGTGATGGTGATCGGGTTGGGGTTGTCTTCGCCCAACCCGACGGATGCTGCCGAAATACCGATACCGATTTGCATGCTGTTTCCTGCTTGCTATTTTTGAAGATCAGTCCAGCGCGCGAATGCCGGTCGCCGTAGTGCCGGTGGCAAAAACGCGGGTCACGCGGATTGGGAAAGCCACACCGGCGGTGATATACACGTCGCCGGGATCGCCCTTCAGAGGTTGCACGCGCACGACTCCGGACACCGCCACATTCAGGGCGCGGGTTACAAATTCCAATTCAAGCCCATCATCCGGCGTGACCTCGACAATCCGCTGGGCAGAACCTGTTGGGTCCAACAGGTAGGGTGCATATGCGTCAATTGCAGGCATCGTTCTCTCCTTTTCAGATACGAAAAAAGCGCCCGCATTTGCGGGCGCCCGTTAGAAAATCTGTGTTTCTTGTGCCGATCTATCCGATCAATCGCGGGCGGATGAACACACCCACCACCACCAGGGACAACACCAACACTGGCCACCACCACGATCCGTCGTAGTAGCAACCCAGATAGACAAACGCAGTATCGACCAGACCGTCGCGAAAATCGCCACCACGGCGCAGGTCTGACCGCTCCTTCACAAACCAGTACCCCAGCGCGGCGAACAACCTAAATGCGGCGCTCACTGCCCCCAGAATAGATGCTAGGGCCGCGCCGACCATGACATGTCCGATGGCAATCACAGCCCAATTATATGGCGTTTCATCAACGGTGGATGGTTGGCGGATCGACCGCCAAAGCTCACCAATAACTGTCATCGGTAAAATCATCAGGTATTTGAGCCATATCTTTCAAAGCGCGCGCCGCGAAGATCAACGATGTTTCGTAAGCCATCGCGGCCTGACCGAAGGCAAACGCCGTTGGCGCGTCCATTTGGACAAGCGAATTGTCGGCGGCAATCCATGTAAAAGGCGTCACGCCACCATGCCAATACAGATCGCCGCCGACCGCACCGCCGCCTATGGCGAAACCCGCCAATGTCGCGGTCGCAATTATGCGCTGCTTACTGGCCGCACCAAATTGGAATTCGGAACCGTTGAACGAAAACAGTCCGTTGACCCTGCGGTCGCGCTCTGCATCGACCGCCGCTTCATTTTCTTTGCGCAGACGCGCCGCGCGGCTTGCGCGCTCTACAAGAACCCCGCCTTCGACACCCCAATCTGTCAAATCATCGATCTGTTGATCAGGGGCGATGATATGCGCGCCGCCGGGCGGTATTGGATCATCGGGGTCTTGGATAATGGTTGCCATGACATCGCCGGTCACACTGTCGTAAAATACGATCACGACCAATCCCCCATTTTTCTGAACATGTATTGCAGGGTTTTTGCCGAATATGGCGTTGTCATAACCACCGGGGTCTTGGGGGCGAAAAATGACGTTGAACTACCATAGACAGCTCTGAACACTTCGCCAGCCAATCCAATATCCAAATCCCCAAAGGTCACATTCTCGGTTGAAGGGTTGTTGGTGTAGATCGTCCAATGACCAGGACCTAGGTCTGGAAACGGGCCGTGGCTGCTCATCGTTCCTGTCGATGTGGGCGCCATCGGAACAACATCAGCGGCAATATCCGATGCCGTGTAAGCCGTGTAACGCACCAACCCGTCAGAGCCGCGACCACCAAGACCTTGATCATTGTCGCTGGTGCTGCCACCATCACCGCCTTGACCAATTGTGACAAACAACCTTGGCGCGGTCAGGCCGGATACGTCGTATCCAATGACTGACATATGCTGCCCGGCATTGCCGCCGGTTCCACCGCGATCCGTGCCGCCACCCCCGCCACCGCCAGCGGCGTATCCGGATGCATTTTTGCCGTTTGTGTCAGGTCTACGCCATGGATTAAATATATCAGGTTCGTCTTCACCACCGGCTGTATAATACCCTTCCTCTGGGTCTTTACCGCCTGCCCCGCCTGATCCAATCGACGAACTTTTACCCGCATTGCCGCTGTCGTTTCCGCCTGATTTTCTGACACCTCCGTCACCGCCACTTGCCATCCAGACAACGCCGGTCGAAATATCCCCATCGTAAAGTTCAATAGTCGTGTCACCACCATCATCGCCATACCTGCCCGGATAGGATGATGACGTATTGCCTGTTGCTCCACCACCGCCCGCCCCGAATTGGGTAAGATCGATTTTCAGGGTGCCAGCAGGAAGATCAAAAAAACCATCAGTTGTGACCTCGATTTGCGGAACGGGAATGGCTGCCGACAATACAAATCTTGCGTTCTTAATTTCCAAGCCGGATTGCTGAGTTATCAGAATGTGTTGCTGTCGATCCAAGTTTGTTCGACCAACCGAAAATCCGAAGCTGGAAACCCCGCCTTCATCGACCGTCCCCATGTAAAGACCATCTGCCGGATCACCAACTGATGTCTTCCCAATAGAAAACCCGGAATTCAACGCGCTGATTTCCAAAAGTTCGTCGACCGAAAGATATCGTGCCGACATCCGGTCACCTGAAATATTTTCAGCAAGAACAGCCTCAGCGGACAAGTGTTCGGCCCGAATTGCGCCTGTCGTTATTTCATCGCCATAGATCAATGTTGTTCCATCGGGCGCATACGGCACCGGGGCGGTGGCATCTGCATGGGTCAAAGCCGATGATGGTTCCAGAAAAAACAGATAACTGGATGATCCGGACGTATCTGTGGTCCCGGTTTTACGAATGAACATCTGGCGAAACGATGTTCCGGCAGGCGCTTGGGCTTTAAACCAGTATTCCGGCCATGTTGCGGGATCTTCGGATTCCCCATGATCACTGTCCGCAATTGGTGTTCCACTGTATGACAGCGTATTCCCGTCTTCATCTTTCCACGCCACATAAAGATGTCCGGCACAGCGATGCGTTCCGACGATGGCGCGAAAATCATACCACTTTCCTGCCTGCGCCGGGGCCATGCGATTGTCCGATGTCCCATCTTCGCGGATCATCTGGAAAACCAAATCGGCATATCCATCGGTCGCAAATCCTGTCTGCTTTATCTCCATCACCGGATATGTTGCGCCAGACCAATTTTCACCGGCTTGTCTCAGCCTGAATTCGGCATCGGCAAACACACCGCCGATGCCTTGAATTTTATAATTTGTGATCCCCTTTCTGAATTGAGAATTCGGAACCTCATTTGTCCCAAGCCCAACAACCAGGCGGTTTGTCGACATTGTGCCCGGCGCGATGACCTGATCACCCCACAGCACCACGACATCACGGGCGCCCCGCACCGCGTTGGACAACCTTGTCGACTGTATTCCGATGCGCCCCCCGCCAGCATCCATTGGTTCCAGACCGAAGAATGCCTCCTGATTTGCGCCCGCGCCAACGGCAGCGGAAAAAGCGTTCTTGGCAATCTCACGGGCAGCAAATGCCCCATATTGCGCACGCTCTATATCCTGCGAAACACTATCTTCCAGATCAGCGTAAGTCAGCGGCACATCGGGCGCCGTCACCAATTGCCAATCAGACCATTCGGTATCCAGACCGCTGGATGATGCCGCCTTAAATCTGACCTCATAATCAATTCCAGAAACGATACCGTCAGTCAGCATCAATCCTTGTGATTCAATATCCGTTGTGCTGCCGGTTGCGATTGCAGCCTTCGAAACAGCGTCCCTGACCTGCCACATGACCTGCGACAACTCGTCCAAATCATCCCCCCAGAACACCGCGATAGCCGGGCGGCGATCATTACCATCACCGTCCTTGACCTTTGTCGGAAAGACATCAAGACCCGGCAACGATGTCAGGACATCGATCACATCCGCAGGCGATGGCACGTCCCATGGCAGGAAAAATCCGTCGGTCCATTGATTGTCCCCAGGGTCGCGCTCTCGCAAACCAATAGACTGGTTGGCCGTGCGCAGATCATCGACCAATTCACCAACTTCAAAGTTTTTGCCTGCGTAATTGTTCCGGGCGCTGGTCCATGCAATCGTATCCAACGGTTCCAGAACAGCGGCATCCGGCGGCAGGACCATACGGTGGCGCAGATGGCGACGTTCGCCTTCTATGTTTGCCCGCATGATCCGCTGAACCTGACCTGCCGAAAAGACAGTGTTCAGGTTAAGTTCAGCGACCAGCCGCTGACCCTGATCCTCAGACTCATATGCAGAATTGTACCGGGGTGGGGCGTCCTTCGGCTCCCATCTGTTGGCCGGTTCGACATAGGAGGCGTGAACCGCATTGAAAGTCTGATCCAACGATGGGAATGGATCAAGTTCACGTTTCTCGGTGATAATGATATCATCGTCGGTCACATAATATACTGGCAAACCGGGCGCACCTACCCGAATTTTATAAACGCCGCCCATCTCCGATATTTGGGCATCACAGCCCGCCAGAAGATCGTTGATGACATCGGCAGGCTGCGTGTCGACCTGCACTTCAATCCCGCCAATATACTGCGGCTCGAATGATCCGGATTCAGTCTCGATCAGCAAGTCACATTCATTCATGGCCGCGAACCAATTGTCGACAGGCAAATCAGCCGCGCCGACATTGCCACCCCAGATCGAACCATCTGGCAGATGAATTCCACGAAGCACGTTGTATATCATCAACGCCTTGTTTTCTGACTGCTCCCACGTCGATCGATCCCCCCATCTATGGGGTCCGGTGCCGCCGACAGTGTCATCCTTGCGTGGGTCGTACAGAGGCAGGCCAATCACTTCAAATCGCACGCGCGGCAGAGAATTGAAATATTCCCGCTTGAACCGGAAAGTCAGGATTGCATAGCAAACCCCGGTGCCGATCATATCAGAGGTCCATGGCCGCGCGCCGTGCGATCCATAGGCATTGAGCATGGCAGGATCAGCGGCGGTTTGGGTGCCGTCGTAATATTTGACTCTGGCGTAAGATTTCGTCGTTGTCGTGCTTTTGGCTTTCAGGGACTTGTCTTCACCTTCTCCAACCTGTTCCCATGTCGTTTTTGTTTTGGTGGAAGAATATTGATTGATCGGATACCCCCACCCGTTGGCCGTGTCGCCCAACGTCACATAGGAATCATCGACGATGACACGCGACAACGTGTGTCCGGGCATATCAGCTATATCGACAACATAAGTAAGGTATGCATTTGGAACCTTGTCGACCGTCTTGCGGGTGTAGGGCGGGCAGACGTGATTGCCCGCAGTCGCATAGCGTCCCAAAATGAACGACACCGGCTGTGTGCCGCCCGTTGTTGTTGTCTTCGTCGAAATGCCGGGCGGATCAGGCTCGCTTGGCTTGCCCCGGATTTTTTGGGCCAGACTGGACAACAACAGCGAACCGGCCAGCTTTGTGATCGTTCCGACCACCCAACCACTGCCTGCGGCGGCCGAAACGGCAGTGGCAAAAGCTTTGATCGCAATACCTACGCTTGCGGCATTGGCCGGGTCCGCGACAAAAAGGGATGCGAGTATCGCAATACACAACAATCGCATTAACGCACCCCCACGGCAAAAGCGCGCATCGCGGATGTCAGGGGCACAAAGCCACTACCCGATGGATGCAGGACAAAAACAATCTCCCCCTGAACGCCACCCAAAGCCAAACCATCGTCGCCCGACACCACAGCCATATCCCCCACCTGCGCAAAGCTGGGCGGGACTTCCTGAAAATTTTTACAAACGAAATCAACATGGTCAGCGTATCCGGACTCTCGGATCAGACGGTATCCCCCGGCGATGGTCTTGTACTTCCCGCGCCAGTCTTTTGCCACGTCCGTTCCTGTCATGGCCTCGACCCAACCAGACGCAAATATCGCGCAATCATGCTGACCGGGGACGAATGGTTTCATGGCAATATCCGATAGATATTTTGCAAGCCTTGATCGCCAGTCAGGCAGTCGTTTCAATTCCATCAAGCTCTCGACCTTTTCTCGCCCCAGAACACCGACACGCCACCCGAAATATCGCCGTACCGGCGAAACCTGTCGCCGCCTCTCAGGCGTTGGCTTTCGTCTGATTTTTTCAGCGGTAAAGACAGGGTCAGACGGCGAGATGCCGACGCGGCAGTGATGGTTGCAGCCACCTCTGATCCTGCGGGCATCTCGGGCAAATCCAATTTGTTGATCTCGCCCCGGAACACGCGATGGGCAGGCCCGACCAACGCATTCGTTTCTGGGTCAAGAAACACCCTGTGCATTTCGATGGGCGCCAGACGTGCATCAAATCCACGCAACAGCGCCACGATCGTATCGTCCAGTGGGCTGACACGTATTTCATGCATCCGAACATCCAGACCAACGTCAGAACGCACAGGGTCAGGGTCCAACAGACCACCGGCACCGACATAATCCCGATCAACCCCGTCAATATGAACAGTGATATCTTCGTCACCGTTCCAGACACCAAGGGACTCTGGCAATCCGTTTGTTCGGTTCTTTGCCGTCACCCACAAAAGGATGCGAACTTTCACGCCAGATCGCGCCGCAAGGTGCGACATCGTGTTGCTGTCATAGCTGCGCAAAGATCACCTCAGTGTCTGAATGAATCGAAAGGACAGGCCAGACGAATGAACGCCACGACCCTCTGCCGGCCGCACGGAACCCGGTTCTATGATTGCCTTGCAAAAAGGCTGCACTAATTCGACCGGATCACCTGTGGCGGCACCCAGCCGAACAGAGGGGGTGACCTCGATCAAGGGGGTCACCCCCGAAATATCAGCGGTCACATCCCCTGACACGATCCGGTGCAGCGCGTACCGGGTTGGATTTTCGCCATAGCTGAAGCTGATAAGATCACCACAGGCCAAGACGTATTCGGATGGCAGACCGGTGACCGTGATTTCACGCATATTTGCCGCGATCGATCCGATAACGGGCGCGGACCCCGACACGATGTTTCCACCCGGATCATGCATCGGCCATTGCTGGCGCACATCATAGACAAAAAACGACCGCCCCGCCTCGCGCAACAGGCTCAGACGCGCATCAAACTTCGCCGTCTCCCTGAAATCCCGCTTTGTAAGTTTGATCTCTCCAGACCATAACCTGGGACCAACATCGGCAGTCAGCAAATGACCACTTCCCAAACCAGAATATTCGATCTGCGACGGCAGATCGAAGGTGACCGAATTGATGGGCAGGAAGTTTTGAAAATCAGCTCGCGACAGTGGAAAACTGAACGGCATTATCCAACCCTCCGGGGATCTTCGTTGATCTCCCTGATCCGCAGGGGCAAGGCACGGCTGTCATAGGCCCTCAATGCGGCAGTTATCCCCTTTTCGACCATTTCCATAATCTCGGAATTTCCACGCGCGCCCGCCACGTTGACGTTCATATCCAAATGTTCCGATTTTGACGGCGCACCAGAAACATCGCGACCGACACCTAAAGACGGAGGCGAAAACCCCCTTTGAGATACCGCGTGTATTGCGCCACCATCAGCAAATCGCGGCAATTCACGACGGCGAACGGCCTCCATGAAATCCATACCGTAGTAATCGACCGCATCGGCGGGCTGCATGAATTCACCGCGCGACCCCCACAACAGCACGTTGTCCTGACGCGTGGTGCCTTCGCCACGAATGCGGCCCGCGGCACGGCCACCGACCTGCAAGCCACCATTGGCAAATCCGGGGATGTCTATTGCACCGCCATCCGCATATCCGACGGGTCCACCATCCTTACGACCGACAAGGTTGCTAAATAAACCCTCGATACCACCGGCGAGGACATCGAAAACCGGGTCAAGCGCAAGATTCCACAGCCGTTTTGAAATGTGATCGAACACATCAGAAACCACATCCTCCAATCCTTTTGCCCCGGTCCGCAGTCCTTCGAAAGACGAAACCAACATCTGCCGGGTGTCTTCAAAACTTTTCAGCGCATCGGGTGTCTTATCCTTCAATTCTTCTTGCTGATTGATAAGTTCCGCCACCGCGTCTGCCTGACGCAAAATTGCCTGACGTAAAGTTTCACCTGTTTCGGTCAACTCCTTATCAACATCAATACCACCCCGCTTGGCCTCGGCCAAAGCCTCGAACACATATCGCGCGCGCGCGGCTTCGGCTTCGGATTTTCCGATCAGGGTATTTTCAAGCTCCAACTGCGCCGCCCGCTGGTCGCCGGTTGCGACCAACCGATCAATAAGATCGGCCTGTTCTTCCAGCATCTTCTTGCGCAATTCCTGCGCGGCCAGATTTTTCTTTTGAACCTCTTCGTCGGTTGTCGGAATGACCTGCGCCCCAAGCGCCTGGCTAATGGTGGATCGGGGAATATTCTTCAGGCCCTGCCACTCTTGTTGCAATCCGGCCGCGCCCTGTGCGGCGCGGCCCCGGACAAGTTCATCCGCCAAGCGATCCTGCAACTTCGGCGTGAACTGTTCGTCCAATGACAAGCCCAAGTTCCTGATTAGACCCTCCAGCGTTTCGCTGACTATCTGATAACGACCGACGGCTGACGAATTGTGCGGATTGTCGGGATGCGCCAGCATCTTCTTTTGCAAATCCAGAATTTCGCGAAGCGTCATATTGATCAGGTTGACATCACCGCCGGTATAGGCCCCGTAATCCAGTGTTTCATTGTATCCACGGCCCCGATCCGTGCCTTCGGCATATCCGATCAGATCACGAATACCCTTGCCCGCGACTTTCTGCGCCTGCCGCAGATACGCCCCCCGGTCCGTCGAACCGGGCAAAATTTCTTCCCGCTGGGAAATACTTTGATGCGCGCTTGCCATGCGCGTCAGTGCCGCGGTGGCCTCGTCTGCATCATCCCTGACCTGCGCGGCATAGGTCTTTTCATCCTTCGCGGCTGCCTCTTCCCATGTAGCGGCCAGGGCCGTTTCCAGTTCTTGAATTTTGTCTTCTGACACACTGGCCTGTTCCAAAAGTCCGAACAGGGATTCATAGGTTTCAGAGTGCAGTTCCTTTCCTGCCGCCGCCGCGCTTAACATCGACGTGCGCAATTTATCAAAAGCGACAAGCAAATCGAATTCTGAACCCGCAGCGTTTACGGCGGCCAGTTCTTGGTCGAAAACCCCCAGACTTTCGGCCATTTCCTTCATGGCCTCGCGCGCAACGCTCAGGTCATTTTCGTTGACCGATACCAAAGCATTATCAAGGGCAACAACAACCGATTGAACCTCTTCACCGACGCCGCCAACCTTGGCCATTTTCTCATATAGATTTGAAACCGATATCGTCCCATCTTCGAACGCCTTAAGCGCCTCGACGATTTCCTGAAACCCTGCACCAAGGTTTTCGAAAGTTTGCGTATCGGGATTGAACAGCGGTTGTGATCCGTTCGACCCGTTTTTGTAGAATTCATCAAAAGCCGCCTTCGATAGCTTCCGAATCGACCGGCTGATATCATCCCCATCAAAAAGACCATCACCGGACAGATTCCGGCT
Source organism: uncultured Paracoccaceae bacterium (assembly GCA_947500775.1). Lineage (GTDB taxonomy): Bacteria > Pseudomonadota > Alphaproteobacteria > Rhodobacterales > Rhodobacteraceae > CANMTD01. The sequence continues at coordinate 660,472 of CANMTD010000001.1, read as the reverse complement.
CAGCGCCTGAAACGTGTCCCGCTGTGCCTTTAGCGCGACCTGCAATTGCAAGCGCGACTGTGCAACCATCTTCGCGGTCGACTCAGAAACTTTTTCACCCAATTTACCTTGTTCTTTGGCAGCCTTTCCCGCCGCTTCCCGGTAAGCATCCAGTGCTGTTGTTGCGCGCCTGGATGCGACTTCTGCGGCGTCGATCGCATCCGATGCCGAATCCGCGTCAATGGCAAGCGCAGCGATCGACGCCGCCGTCAGCGCCAATCCAACCGGCCCGCCCAAAACCGACGTCAGCACCCGACCGGCGACGCCAAGTCGGGTCAGCGCAGCGACTGTGCCTGTCGCAGCCGCACCAACCCCGGTCACAGCACCGGCCAATTCAATGTATGCCACGCGCATCGCAATCGCGCGCGCGATCGCATAGCGAAGACCCCGGCCCACCAGATACACCGTCAGCGCCTGCGCAACCCGTTCAACAATCTCTTCGACCTCTGCAAAGTTATCGCGCAGATATCTGATCGCCGATGACAGCCGGTCAACATATTCTTCGGCCAGGTCCAAACCACCACTTTCAGCCGCTTTCAATTGCAGGGACTCCCATGCGGATGCCAGCTCACGCAATGCGCCTTCCAGCCCCTCTAGCCTGATTTTAGCTTGATCAGCAGCCGAAACCTCGGCGATGGCCGTGCGCAGTTCCCGAAATCCCTCTGCCCCTTGATCAGCCAGCAACAGGGCTGTTCGGATGGCATCTGTTCCAAATATCTTTTGCAGGGACGTGTTGCGCGCTTCTTCTGATAGCCCCGCAATTCCTTCTCTCAAGTTCTGCGCAATCTCATCCAGCGACTTCATATTTCCGCCCGCATCGAATGCATTGAACCCGATGGACCGCATTGCCGCCGCGGCGTCTTTGGATTGTGGGGTCAATCGTTGCAGGAAATTCTTGAAACTTGTGCCGGCATCAGAACCGGAACTGAAACCAGATGCGGTTAGCGACAGCGCCGTCAGGAATTCTTCAATGTCCACGCCGAATTTACCGGCGACACCACCTGCCTGACCAATGGCCCCCCGCAGATCATCAAATCCAAACTTCGACTTCAGCGCCGCACCCGATATCCTGTCGGCAATCATCGGCAACTGGCTTGCCTCAAGATTGAACTGTGCCATCAGGTCGGTGACCAGATCGGCGGTTGGCGCAAGCTCGCTACCCAATGCACCCGACAGGGCTACAGTCGCATCCAGTGCACCACCCAGCACCGCTTGCACGGACAATCCGTTCTTCGCTAGAACCTCTATCGCACCAGCGGCCTGCATTGCGGTGAACCCGGTCGCGCCACCGATGGCCTTGGCTTTGTCTTCCAAACGCCCCAGGTCACCTGCACTGGCCTGTGTCGCAGCCTTGACCCGCTTCATGGCGGCCTGAAAATCGCGGGCCACAGACAGAGATGTGCGGCCAAAGGCGATCAACCCCCCGGCCAGGGCCGTTGTGCCCAACAGACGCGCAATCTGGGGCATCTCACGCCCTATCCCCTGCAATTGGGTCCGGAAACGCCGGGCGTCCCGGTCAACCGACTTCAACCCATCGGATGCGGGCTGAGTGGCGCGACGGATGCGATCCATAGACGCCTGACCTTCGCGGCCAAGCTTTTTAAGATCGTTTTCAAGCTGGCGCGCGCCTTCGGCAGACAGTCGCAGGGTATAGGATCGACGGGTAGAACTCATGAATTTTCCACGTCCCTTTGTTTATCGTAAGCCGCCAGAACGCCCTGTTCCCAATAGGTCAGGAACAGCGCGACCACGCGGCGATCTACGCCTTGGGCTTCTCCGACCGCCTGACATGCGACCAAATCGAACCCCTCGAAACCGGAAGGCCCGATGCGAACCTGCCGACTAAAACTGGCAGCGCACTCCATGAATGCCCGACCTTCGATTGTATGTGGCAAATACCGATCTTCTGGGCACGCGCCCTTGCCTCCAAACTTTGCGCAGGCGAAGTTCGGATCAGCCGAACATCCTGCGCAATGCTTTACACCACCGGAGTATTTCCAGTCGGCAAGGGCGCGTATCCGTTTCCCTCTGCGGCCACAGTGCGAAACGGGGCTTCAATTTTCCGGTGCAGCACATAGGCAACGCCGGGATTTTCTTCGCGGAACAACATCCAGTTTTCCGGTGTCAGATCGGGGTCCTTGTCGTCATCGATCTGAACCCCGTGCCAACCCGTCGAAAACCCGATGATCAGCGCATCCAGCATGATTTCAGCGGATATACCTATAAGCCGGTCGTTGAATTCCGGACCCAGATCTTCGTCATCTTCGACTTCCAGACGCACCTGATCCAGATCACCAAGGCGTTGTCGGGCCATACGCACCGACATGGCATCCATCTGCCTGAAATCCGAATAACCGATCGGGCGGAATGTGAATGACACATCCCCGCCCAACGGGATTTTCCTCTCACCAAAAAGGTGACGTGAAATTCTGATCGCCATCAGGTCGGATTGGCGTAATCGGCGACAGTGTTGATCAGGGTCGCGGTCAGGGTGGACTGACCTGCATCCGGACGGGCCGCGCTGATGTCAAAGCTTTGGCTGATCGTTTCACGATTGTTGACCGGTATACCGCTGCGCTGCACCCGAACATTGTGCAGAAGATATTCCAGCGAATGATCGTCGTCATAGGGGAATGTCACCGTCCAATCGACCAACTGGCCGGATTCGCCAAGGTCATAGTAACTGTCATCCCGATACCGCGCATCGATCCGCCCGGTCAGACCCCATTTCCCCGTCAGAACAGCATCTGCAAAGGGGGTGCCGTTGATGGTTTCCTGATCCATTTCCACGCCGGATGTCAGCGAAAAATTGAACCCGGTCACACCAGCAGCGGCAACCCCGTCAACTTTCAAACCCGACGTCAATTTAACCGGAACGATATCGTCGACATAAGACACCGGAGTCGCGTCAATCGTCGATGCCAGTTTGCTTTCTGCACGCCCCGACACATTGAACGACACGCGCGAAAACATGCCTTCCTTCCGCGTTTCCTGCTCAAGTCCGGTATAGACGACGCTGTCGTGGATGCGGTGCTTGTCAACATCGATATACGACAGCCCGGTTGTGTGCAGAACAGGCGATTGAGTTGCCGGGGTCTTGAACACATGCTGATAGCGACCAGTCTGCAATTCGGTTGTTACCGGGGCGCCCAGCATGCCTTGCAGATGGTGGCCAATCGAAGAAAATCCCATCGGAACCACCAGCGACCCGGTCATCCCCTCAAGCCCCGCCACCTGCTCGCCAGGATAGGCATCGCCATAGATCCCGTCGTCTTCGTTCAGTTCACGGGTCGGGGGCAGGGTAAACGAATAATACGGCAGGGTCAGAAACGCACCGTCAGCCGGTGTTTCCGCCGTCCCAAATGCCGCTTGCGCCCGCATAAAGAATTTGGCCTGATCGCCACGCGCATTGGTCATGACTGTAACTCCATTGGGTTGTTTGAGGTTTCGTAATAAAGCACGGCCTCGATGACCGTTCCTTTCAGCGTCGCCACACCGTCCATGGGTATTTCATCCGCATCAACGGGTGCCGATAGTTCGATATGAGCGACCAGACCGGACAGCTTGTTGCCGTACAGGGCCGCACCGATCTGGGCGTGCAAGGCATCCATCGCATCGATCCGATCCTGCAAATCCGGGGCCTGAACGATTACTTCTATCTCGGCGGTGCGGCTCCATTCACGGCGCCCATCGCCAAGCCTTTGGTCGATCTCTTCGGCATCATTCATATGCAGGTTTACCAACCCGTCATCCGGGCAGCGTTGCGGCAATACCTCTTCGCGCGTGACGCCCACAAGAACACCTGCATTCAGGGTCGCGTAAAATGCCGATGCTATTGTTTCATGAACAGTTGCCACCTATCTGTCCCCCCCCGCATCAAGGTGATTGAATTCCCTGTCGATAATTGCCGCCAATTTATATTCCCACTTCCGCATGATTTTTTCGGAGTCGAGTCTCTTTTTAAGGCGGGTCTGACGGTACAGAAGAAACATTGGAACAGTCGCCAATGTGTTTTTTGTCTTCAGGTTCCGCTTGCTTTTTGAAAGCGTAAAACCACCGCGCTTTCCCTTTCTATGACGCTGGTTATCCGCAACCAAAAGAGATGGGCCAACCCGACGATATACAAATCGCAATGGTCCAAATCTGTGTTCAGGCCAATTTGACGGAGAAATTCTTTTGTTTTTACCAACACCTTTTTTGGGGGCGCTGTCGGTCGGAATGGCAATCCACAATCCGCTCTTTGATCTGATGGTCGTGTTATTGTTGAACGCACCGTGCAATTTTGGAGCACTCGAATATACCAAAGTTGCTGAGTTTATTGACTGGCCATGTTTCGGATAATTTTCCTGCCGCCACGCATTTGACAACCGACGCCCCAATCCGGACGAGATTGTATCGTGTCGAAGGTTTTGCTTTAACCTAAATCCGGCAGTTCGCACGCCACGCGATACTGCGGTTTCAACCGTCCGCAGCTCGTCGGTCATGAACTTTTCCAAGTTCCCGGTCAGCGCCGCACGCAACCGCATCAGATCACCACCGCGTTCAGGACGGCAACATACCGATGCGCATCCGTGAATTCCGGGGGGCTTTGCACCCGATACCGCTTTCCAGACACAGTGAATTCCATGTCCTTACCCCGATCCCTAAGTTCGAATGCACGAATTTCAAAAACATCCGATCCTTCCAGAACACGCGACGTCCCGAAATCAATATCCCGATCATCCTGTTGCGGAATAACCAACACATCATCGGCGGCGCCATCTGGATCAAGAACGCAAGCGACACCAAAAGCGGAGAAGCTTGCGTTCACGGCTTGAAGAGGGTCAAACATCAGGCGTTCGAAGCATCCGGATCGGTGCCGTCAGGATTGGCATTGGTGACGCCAGGGGCGGAGGCAGAGGTTTCCGCAGCCTTCGGCTTTGCCTTTGCCTTCGGCTTTACCGCGCGCTTTCGTTTCGGTTTCGGCGCGGGTTCCGGGGTCACGATACGCCCGTTTTCAGATGATTCGACATCATCAGCAACATCTTTTGCAACACGTCCAGTCCAACCAGCGGGCAGCGTGCGTTTGCGCGATGTATCCAACTGATAGGTATGATCGCGATCGATAATGATTTCTACATAGTCCATGGTATTTCCTCAGAAAATCATATGAAAAGACCGGCGCCCCTGCGGGCGCCGGTCATATCTATCACATGGTCAGCCCGCGTTAGTTGCTGGTGTGGCCGCGCACCAAAACCGCCGGACGCGTACAGATCGGCAGGGTGTTCATCTGAACCTCTACCTCGGCATATTTCCTCTCAAACTCCAGCGAAGAATAGAATTCCTGGCCCGGCGTTCCGATATATTCCAGATCGTCGGACGGGGCGTTGTACTGATTGAACGTCGCGCGCGTGCCGACTGGGAAAAACCGGAAATCGCCGTCGGGAATGAACGACTGGGTGATTGTGGTTCCGTCTTCCTGCGGAACATCACCTTCGGCCAGGTATTCTTCCCAGAACACCCCATTCCACGGGATGCCATCGCTGACATCATTTCGCAGCGGGTCGCGCACCGACATATAATACCGATGCGCCTCTTTGAATTCGTTGTTGAACATCAACTTGTCCCACGCCGTCGGCGTGACCAGGCAATGAATTCCTGTCATCACGTCGCCTTTCAGATTCGTTTTGATATGGCGGCTGACTTCGGCGATCTGGCCTTTGACATCGGTGCCTTGGGTTCCAAGGGTAAAATCAACTTCTTTCTGGGTGATACCGAATTCGGCATACAGATCCACAAGAGTCGTCCCATCCGCGTCCTTGACCTTGCCCTGCAACGCCCCGGCCCGCAGATATTCGCGGGTAATGTCGATGGAACCGCGAAGATCAGTCTGACGATCCGCAACCACATCCTGAACTTGGGACAGTTCGTCGGTGGTTCCGAACGCGCGTATCTCGCCAATTTCATCGGATGTGATCCGGTCTTGCAGACCAAATCGCGCCGTTCGGAACATGCGAAGGTCGCGTTTTGGGCGCTTGACACCAGGCATGTCCGTGCCCCGCGGGCTGGACTGGATGATAACCAGAACACCGTTTCGGCGCTCAATAGTGAACATCGAAGTTCGGATAGGTTTGGGTGTAAATAGACCCATCTCGCCGATGCGGCCCCACTGGTTCGGGATCATATCAACGCCTTCGGTCATCGAAACCAAGCTGAAGGCATCGTTATTGAAGATATCCATGGTTTCCATGGGCTGTCCTCTCTATTTAGGTTTTCAGGGGGATTGCCGCGCGGCGCGGCAACGATTTACACGTCGGTCAGAATGCCGACAGATGCCAGTTCTGCGACCGCCGCGTCGCGTTTGGTGGTGTCGTCATAACTGGCGTCAAACAACAATCCGTGGCGCTTGACCCGCGCGTGCCGCGCGATGACCAGCGCATCTGTCACGTCCGCCGTTTCGGCTTTGGCAGGCGACAACAGAACCGCAGCGGCGGTTTCGGAACCGTCAGACGCTGTTTCAACAGAGCGGATAAATTTCCCGCTGGCGGTGACCTTGCCCAGAACCGTCCCCGGTTCCAGATCGGCAGATGCCGCGATGGTAACGACATCGCGGCTATAATGGTGATCTTCCTCAAACAGCAGAAAATCACCCGAACGGTTCGGTTCGGTGAGGGTTGGCATATCAGCCTCCTTTGTAGGGTTTTAGGGTGGGGTGTTGTGTGCCGGGGTTATCCCGGTCTGATTATTTCTTGGCGTTGCGCTTGGCGTTGCGCTTTGCGTGAACGTCCGTCATGGTCGATTTTTTCTGTTCGCCAGAACCGCCGTCGGAAAGATCGGGGTCCTTTCCGGACATCTCGGTCGACAGCCCGCCAACAGCCCCGGACACCGGCGACTTGGACAGCGCCAGATTGGCGGCATCCGGGGTCATGTCGGTATGGAATGCAAAGTGCTTGGCCAGATCGTCGCGCCCCTTTGCCTCATCCGACGTCAGGATCGCGGCGATCCGCGAACGTTCTTCTGCCGCGGTGGTCGAGCGGGAAGGCTGTTTCTCTTCTGATGCATCACCACCACCGCCGCCCGCGACAGGCGCATCCGTTTCTGCTTCGTTATTTTCGTCGTCGGCGGTGGTGGTATCGGTGGTCTGGTCTGTTGTTGCCTGATTTTTCATTTTCTGGTTTCCTTTCTGGTTCTCAGTTGTGGATTCTGCGGTCGCACTCCGGCGGGTAAAACCGACGGGTTCGTTGACTTCCGATAAAAATTCCTGAAACGCGGCGCGCGGTTCTGCGATGATGTCGGCCAGGCCATCGGCAACGGCCTCGGCTGGGTCATCAAAACATCGGGCCTCTGTCGCCTTCGCCGCCTCTGCGGACATCCGGGCGCCGCGACCTTCGGCGACGGTTGCGCAGAACAATCCCCGCATCATCTCCAAAGTTGCAAGAGTTTCCTCACTGAACCCTTTGGGAAGCTTTTCATACGAATTCCCTTCGGCCTTACGCGCCCCTGCCCTGAATATTGTCACCTTGATGCCGGAATCTTTCAGCGCCTCGGTATATTCAGCGTGCATGCAAATGACACCGATTGACCCTACCCCGCCGGTTCGGGGAACCACTATCTTGTCGGCCTGCGATGCCAACGCATAAGCAGCCGAATAGGCATGTTCAGAAATAAATGCGCGAACGGGCTTTGTCCTTCCGACCTCGCGAATGCGATCTGCAAGATCGAAACAACCAGCAACCTCACCGCCGGAACTGTCGATCTCCAAGGCGATCGCGCGTACCTGATTGTCTTTGTATGCGGCGTCAATCTGTGCCCGAATACCTTCGTATGAGGTTTGGCCGCTTGAATTTCCTATCCATGCACCGCGATGTATCAAAACGCCTGTAATTTGGATGATGGCCACGCCATTTTTGATGACGTATCCGTGTGCGCCACCGATACTGATGCTATCGGCAAGATCGTCATCAAGGACCGAAGCGCGTGGTTGGTATGTTTCGGGCAATCCATCAGCCTTAACAGTGGTTTCGAATGTGTGATCCCCAAGAAGTCGCTGACCAAAACCCTGCATGAAAGCGGCCGCCTTGCCTTCGTCCAGCAACAGCGGCGTGTTGAATGCCCGCGCCGCAATCATCGGATGCATCATCGTGTTTCCCTTTCGTCCATCGGCGGACCTCCATTGTGGCCCAGCAATTTGGCAAAGCTTTCCTGCATCGGATGCAACGACCCTTCGGGCATCGACTCTATTTCCCGCTTGATCTGTTCCAGATTTTCAAGGTGATCGCTTCCGGTCAGCTCTGCGGCTTCCTCTTCAAGCGTCGACAGGCCAATCGCAACACGCAGGGCAGCCGCCTGCACCTCTTTGACCGGATCGACAAATCCCTTCCCAGGTCCAATCCATTTCGTGCGGGCGTATACCACCCAGTTTTCCCGAAAATCCGGGGCACGAGAGGGCAATGGAACATGACCATTACGGACAATTTCTTCCAGCCACGCCATATAGAATGGCTGACAAAATCCCTGCGCAAATGCGGCGCGGCGCGCGGTCCAACCACGCCAGATATCGATCATCGCCGCGCGCGCGCTGGAATAATTTGTCTTCGACCAATCCGCCGAAAGCTGTTCATATGACTGCCCCAGACCGGCGGCAATCTGGCGCAGGACCGCAGATTCAAAATCCGCATATTGTGCTGCGGGGCGGGCGGTTGGAACAGTGCCGATCTCATCCCCGGAATACAGTTGCGTCAGACGGGCACCGCCCAGCGTGATGCCGTCCTTCGCCTTATAGTATTCAGCACGATCAACCTGATAATCGCTGAACCCAGAGCTGCCCCCGTCTTCACCAAACAGTTCATCGATTGCATCCGGTCCCATCGGGGTCTTGATGAACGCTGCCAGAACCGCATTGATCACTGCCGCCTGTAATTCCACCCGCGAATAATGGTCTTCCATTCTCAGCTTTTCGATAATCGGGGCAAGGCGGGAAACACCGCGTGACTGACCGTCGCGCGTCTTGTCGAAAAAATGCAAAACTATGGGACGCATCCATTCGGTTTCACGCGGCACGTATTTCCACCTCTGCGCCTCTAGGGCGGCGGCGCGATCCCCCACATGCGCCTGACGGAAATTATACCCTTTGGCCGCGCCTTCCTTGTCCTTATGAACGCCCCCGCGCAAATGCATACTGTCCTGATGGCCATTCGGGTTACTCAACAGATCGGGGTCCATGATCCGCAGACATGTTTTGATCGGACGATCCTCTTTCCATCCGAGAACACCCAGGGCATCACCTTCGGTCAGGTAATTACGATAGGCCATGCTGAACATCTGCGCGACCGATTGCGACCTTGTGACGTCGCACAATTTGCGCGGGTCATCGGAATAGCTTCGCCATTTCGCTTCGACCGCCAGTTTGAAATCGGATGCCCAATCCGCATCAAGGCCAAGTGCTTTCCAATCTGGCTTGACCAGAGGTCGAAAGGCGCCTCCGATAACGCTGTCTACCTCTTTGGCAACACCGCCAGCAGCCCAGCCATTGTTGCGTGTCAGGTCTCGGGCGCGGGCGACAATCTTGTCGCGGTTTGGCAGAACCTCGCCATCGGGACCGCGAAACACCGGGTGAAAGTTCACCATCGCTTCGGAATGGGAATCACCAGCCTGATATGCGGTCCCACCCGATGCCGATGCGACCGGTTTCATTTTCACTGAACCTACGCGCACTTTTGGATAGCTCTGTTTCATATCAGAAATTTACCGTTCTGGATCGCCGGGGCGTCCTCTGGCCCAATTGCCGCTTCAATTCATTGATGTACTGACGAAGATCGGATTCTTTGGAACGGGTATATTTGACAGTTCGATCAGCATAGCTGACCTCGACCACCTTCGCGCCCAGCAACAATTCGTGCAGCGCGGACTCTGCCTGATCCAGCCTCGATTGCAGAACCTGCGCATCAGCCATTTAAAATCTCCGATAGCTTCTTTTTCCCGGTCCGGCGTTTTGGCTTTTCTGCCGCAACCGGAATGACGGTTTTTTCAAACAAATCAGGTTGCACATCAGGTGCGCTTTGTCCGCGCTCATGTTCCAGAGAGTCCCATTGATCATCGGTCAGGGACGCCCAACCTTTGCGCCGCGCGGCTGCCTCTGCATACAGTTCGGTATCCAAAACTTCGTTGCGCCGGGTCGGCTCTGCCAGCTCCCACGATGCTGTCACCACGCCTGTCCGGCTGCGTTTCAGGACTTTGACCTCAGACGTGATCTGGCGGTAAAACTCATCTCCCAAGCCGGTCGGGTATTGGGAAAAACCACGCTCTGCCGGGTCCTCGATACGCATCCATGCATAAAGGTTGCCCTTCATCATCGACACGTTCAGCAGGAACCCCCGTTTTTGCCGCCGCTTTGCCCGACCATCACTCCGCCGCTCAAACTTCATTGGCACCATCAGCGGTCCGTTCTGCGTCGAAGATCCTTTTACGACGATGACACGCGACCACGGATGGGTCTTTGCCCACGACCAGACATCATCGGTGTATGTCCCGCCATCGATCGCCAGCATGTCCAGTTTCAGCGACTGCCCAAATTCGGTACGCCATTCTTTTTTCAAAAGGGCGTTCAGGGCGGATCGGCAATCGTCGCTACCGATATGATGTGGGATGATGACATAATCGACCGTCCACCGACGACGGTTCCGGGCAAACGCCTTAAAATGCACCTCAGTCCGGTCATCCTGACAATCGACCCCCGCAGTGAACAAAACGCCATTCGATGGGACAACACCCTGTGACAGAATTCGAAGACCGTCGTCATTCTCATCCGCGTTTTCTATACGGTCGCGCAATGCCTCCCAATCCGGCGCATCGCTGGCCTGTTCAAACGGCTCCCCCAGAACATCGTTGTAAAAGGTTTGTTCTGTCTCCGCCTCGACAGACTTCTTGACACTTTCTGCCGTCGCCTGCGACCCTTCGATCCGGGTCCACCCCATCAATCTGGCATATTCAATCGCGATCGACGCCCAATCCCGCTGGGGTGCATAGGCCCGCCAGATGTGAAATCCAGGGTGATCGCCGTTCGGGTTGGTCGCAACCCAACGCCCCGAACATATCATCTGTTCTTTATGACCGTGCCCGATCACACCGCCGCAACTGTCACAACTGAAACACGCAGACCCCAACCGTTCTGGATTTATGTTTGCGCGGAAATTCTCCCATGTGAAGGGTGCCATGTTGCCACAATGCGGGCACGGCATATTGTAAAATCTCTGATCGCTGCGGGAAAACGCGCGGGTGATCCGGCACGTTGATTTGATCATCGCGGTTGATATCCGGGCGATCTTGGCATCTTCGAACCCGGACGCCCGGCTTTCGGCCAGGGCTTCGGGATCACCTTTGTCCGTCATTTCGTATTTTGACAGATCGTCCATAATTACCAGACGGCGGCTGGTTCCAGTCAGATCGGCAGGTGATCCGGCAGATGCAACCTTTAGTGATCCGTTGCGTGCCAGGGTCTCTTGGTTGAACTTAGCATCCCGATTGTCACCAGACAGACCGTCGCCGAAAGTGCGATTCAGGCTGGGGGCCTGACGCCGCATCGGTTTCCATTTATTATCCACCCATTCGGTCGCAGCCGACATCGTCGGGTGTACCACCAGACTATCCAGCGCGGTGTATTCATGCCACGCACCAAGCGTTGGCTGAATCACAGACACAGTCTTGGCAATCTGTGCCGATCCGCGAACCGTCACTTCCCGGCAAGGATGCTCCGGTGACAACACCTCATGAATTTCTCGCAGGAAAGCAAATCGGTCGATATTGAACGGTCCGGGTAAAGGCGATCTCTCATCAAATATGATGTTCTCTTCGCACCACCGCGTGATATCCGGAGGGTCTGGCGGCGTCATGGCTTGTGCCATCGCACCCGCGATGACAACAGATGCCGAAATCAAAAAACCCATCAGATATCCGCCGCCTTTTCCGCATCCGTCATGGAACCCGACGCTGCGCGTTTTGTCAGAGCCTCTGCCCTGCGCGCCCGATGTGACCGCCATTGATCAATCAATATCGCGCGGGCTGATTTGAAATCGACGCCCAAGTCGTCGGCAATTTTTCGGGCACCATCTCTCAGGACCGATTCAAACTCTGCGATTTCCTGCGCGATCAGTTTCTGAGTTTGCAGTGTTACTTCGCTGGCCAGAACATAGGTGCCTTCGCTTTCTGCGTTTTGTCGCCGCAGTCGGCGCGCCTCTTCCTGAGTTTTTTGGGTCCGCGCCAGCGTGTAGCCATCGCCATCATTGTCCGAAAGTTTGGTTGCGCCCTGCCCCTCTGTAGAAGGCCGAAGTTCTGCCCCGGAAATCGCAGCCTTTGTCTTTGCGCCGTTCCCCAGCATCTGGCCTTTATCTAGGCGGCGACCTAACGCACTAAAGGATTTCTCCAGATCAAATCGGCGCTGTCGACCCGAACCCGAATAACAACCATCCAACTTTCCTTCGGAAACGTATTGGCTGATCCGCCCCGCACTGACCCCCAGGCTCTTTGACAATTCAGTCGACGTTACGCTGGCCATGATCCCGATCTTTTACCGCCACCTTTAGTTTAGTTTAGGCTTTCATTTTGCTTTAGGAGCAAACAACACATGCGCTTCGAACGCCCGTATACGCTCCAAATCGCAGGAAGGACCCGCTGTTTTTGGGCGCGTCTATCTATCTGAAAACGGTAGCGCGGCGGTGATCCTATCCCGTTCGGATCACCGCCGCTTGCCTGCCCACCCAGATGGATGGGGTCATGGGCCGCAGCACACTTGGAACCTGACCTTGCGGACAGCGGGAGTCTCTCTCTGGTATTCTGGTTGCGCGGGCCGGATTTGAACCGACGACCTGTTGGGTATGAACCAACCGGGCTGACCAGACTGCCCCACCGCGACAAATGAAAAGCGCCCGACAGGTTTTCCTGCGGGCGCAATTCGGACACGTGCAATATGTCAATGGGGCTAGGATTTCGTCAAGCGTTTTTTTTCCAAGGCTGCATCGGCGGCATCTCGTCGGTGACATCATGGCACATCAGACCACCGTACATCTGAAAGGTCGCACGCAGTTCGCGCAGGATGTTCCACCAATCCAGATAAGCACGCCGGGCGGAAGCGATGGTCGATGCGGTCGGCGCCCAATAACAGGGGCAATAATGTACAACATCATGAACGATCACACCCTTTCGGTTGCGGCGCGCCTGATGAGGCCAACCATACACGCCAAGACCTGACGCATCATCGGTCTTTGCATGTCGACCGTACCTGTTGGTGCGCCAATCCACCGGATAGAGGCGCGGGACCGCATCCTGCATCCAGTCGGGCGCGCGCCCCGAACGGGCCAGGTCGGCCACCCATATTGCCGCACGACGACCGCCGAATACATCAGGAATGGCCGCCAGGGCAGAAGCCACGATTTCAGCGTCCGGGTGCGGATCGGATCGACCGCCACCATCGACCCTGCACCCCAACATCGCGCGCTCCATCAGGATGTATTCGACACCCACACCGGCCCCCGACATGCCCGATACAGTCTGGATTTCATCGAAATCCAGCGACACCAACTCCCTCTGAAAAGCCCATTCCAACAGCTCGCCTATGGACATCCGGCGCCGACCAACGCGCCGACCCGCGACCATTTCAGATACGCCGTCCCGGTCCGACAATGACCGATCCATCACGCCGACCCACCCGATGCAGAGGACATGGACGCGATATCACGGCAGCGATGCATCGCATCCAGACGACGCTGTCGCCACGCCAGACCGTCCTGATCTACAGGCTCATTTCGTGTCAGGCTTTGTTCAATCGACCACATCTTTCGCATTGCATCATCTGCGGCCGACCTGACCTTTGATAGCACATACCGTCCAGGCCATTCGCGTGTCCGCTTGACCTCTGCCAGCAATTCAGGGGCCCAACCCTGATCAATGGCATCGCGCCCGATCTGTGCCGCAAACACAGCCCTGATCAACGGCGACGCGCTGTCATGCGGGGGCTGGATCATCCCGGCCCACCTGAGAATGTTGTTTGCGATTGGAAAGCGATCCTTCGACGGTCCCCCAGGATGCGTTGCGGCCTGTTCCTCCAGGGCCATCAGGTTTTCTTCGGACATATAGGCAAGCCGCGCACACAGGTCGCGGGCCATGTCTTCGAATTCCTGCTTCGTCAGCGTGGTGGGGCGACCCAGCCCCCGACGCATAAGCGGGTCGATCAGCATCTGCCTGACCCTTTTTTCACCGATTGCCTGATCAGCACTGTCCACTGCCCTTTTCCTTTCTCAGCAATTCCGACTTATCCACAGGATCGAACCCTTAAAAATTGACGCGGGTCGGAAGGTTTCTTTTCTTTTAATTTCTTCTCTTTTCCTTTCAGCCGCGCGATTTTTGAAAAAAAACAAAAACTTCCAAAAACCGCGCAAAAAATTTTCAAATCTTCCGGAGGAAGAAACGGCGAAGAAATCAGCGGTGCGTTGACAGGTCATTCAGCGCCTCCCTGACACGTTTCAACGTCGCACTTCCGCCCGGATATGCACCCTCTATCCAATCGCTGATGTCATTCAGACGATCATCGCTTTTGGCAATCTGCGCGCCGCCGGGAATACTGTTGACCAGATGCCCCGCGATGGTTCCCAACCGCTTGCGCATGCGATCATCCGCGTTCTTTGCATCGTTGCGCTTTTTCGACCCAAGCGCGGTCATGGCGATTTCGGTGACAACGGGGTGCGCCAGCCGGACCTGCCCGTTGTCGCACTGGACGCGGTGCCAGCCATGCAGCGGGGATACCACCCGACTGTTCAGATCGCGCCACCGCGACACCGGTATGCGCAAAAGAAAGGCCAGCGCCTCATCATCGCAGGGCAATGTCCCGATGGGTGTCTCATCTTGGGCGATATCGAACAGTTCCCGCCCGAACCATCCCATTTCGGGATCGTCATAGCCAAATCGGCGGAAATCGCTGCCGCGCCAGCGTTTCAGGTTCCACGGCACGAAATAATGTGAATCCAGACGCTCGGCCGATGAAATCGGATACAGGTCGATGTCATCGGCATCAACCAGATGAACAGAGGATACACCGGTCATATCAACGGCCCCCTTCTATCGGGAACACATCCCGGAAAAGCGGCGTTTCTTCGTTGGCTATCCTCAATAGCACATCTGCATGGCAAGGCTGGTCCAAACTACACCAGCACGCAAGGTCCTTACCACGAAGTTGGTGCCTGATATCCGACATGCGCGCGCCGGATTTACGCACCCATATTTCGAACAGATCAACGACACGCTGACGATCCGCTGGCGAATCCTCGACCAGTGGAAACGGGTTCCCAAAAATGGTTCTGCGATCCACAATTACAGCATCCGGATGATCCGCCCGCCAACCACCAGGTCGACGGTGCATTTGAACACGATCAGGCATCTACCACCCCAACAGTCGACACCCCGCACACATCCCGCGCGACCTGCATCTTTTCCATCCGCGCCAAGGCATCCTGAAACGCCACCAATGGTGATTGGTAATGCGCGCCCGACTTTCCGGCCGCCAATTTCCGGTAAAACCGGACCCACCGCGCGGCATCTTCCAGCCCGTTTATTTTGGTGGTGTGCTGACGACCCGAAACAGTTGCGGTGCGCCCATCTGCGGAAACAATGACAGTCTTGGTCATATCAACGTCCCCGGTTGTTCTGGAATGCGCAGGTGTTCGGGCACGGGCGGATAATCACCGGCGCGGGTCAGCCGATGGCGGCAGGGGGCAATGCGATCGATGCCCCCCAGACCCTGATGATCCTTGTCAAATATCAACCAGCAATAGGCCGTAGCCGAAGTCGGTTTTTCGATCACGAAATCCTGCTGATTTTCATTCCAGCGCCGAATGGCGACATCAGGGTCCAGCAACACGCCCTTCCACAGCACCACCCGTTCGACAAACGGCAGGAACAATCGTTCGGGCCTGTCGCGAAACAACCGGGCGTACCGGTCCTGACCTTCGACAAAGGCCGACCGGACGAAAACGGCAATGCCCCGCCGGGCCACGCGCAGACCCTGTTCGATGAATTCAGCCCCCAAAGTAAACGGCGGGTTCGCGAACACCCAATCGACATCGGGCGCATCCTGCCCCCAATCGATCAGAAAATCGGCAACGCCCGCCTGCCGCGCATATCCATAATCGCAGACATCCGTGGCATGCACGCTGGAAAAATATTCGCCCAGCGGATCGGCCATATGGCCGCGGTTGCAACAGGGTTCCCAAACGTGCTGGCCGCTCAGATCCTCGCCATGTTCGAAAAGTTTTTCACAAACCGCCCGCGTGGCCCAAGGCGGCGTTGGGAAATCATCCAGACTGGCCTTGGCTTCCTTGCGCTGCTGCATCACGGCGGATGATCTGTTGCCTGTCATGCTGCGCCACCGCCCTGTGACTGATGCGCCATCGCCGCCGCCAGAATACGTTCATACCCGCGCTTCGATCCGCGACTGCACACCACAGAGATATAGTTGGGGCTGAACCCCAAGGCCCGGCTGGCCGCGCGCATCGACGGAAACGACAGATCGCCGATGGTGAAAGGTTTGGATTTCCACGGATTGCACCGCCGGGGCCTCAGAAATCGGTCGGGATCGCCAGTTTCCAACGCCCTGTAAATCACCCACACACCAACATCGAAATGCGCCGCCGCCGCCGCGACACTCTTGAAATTCCGGCCTGAAATCCGCACCGGCATCGGCTCTGGCCCCACCCGCCCCGTTCCAAGACGATGCAATGTGCCCGCCCGGATTGCATAGCGCACCGTTTCCGGACCAACATTAAGCGCCGCAGCGGCGGATTCCACATCTGGATAGACGACGCCGCGCACCCTGATATCTCGATATTTACGCACCCCCATCACGCGCCCCCCGTCTCTGACAAAAGGCGCGCCGTGAACCCGGCATATATGTAATCCGGATCGACCCCCGCCAAATTGCAGACCATCGCAAAATCATAAGACCCGAACCAACGCCGCGCCGCATCCCTTTGGAAACCCCGATCTTTCGACGACGGATTGAAGACAAGCCCCAACTGCTCTTCGATCACCGCACACCACAACCGGCGACACGCCTGCGCGCCCCTTTGATTTTCGGTGATCATGCTTTCGTTGTGATCATCCAAAAACACGGCGACCCCACTGCAACTTATGATCGAAAAGTTTTTCACAGACCGCCCCAAGGAAAAGCCGGGCGAGGTCATGACAACCCCGCCCGCAGTTCAACAAAGAGGTTGGGGGCACGTTGACGTGGGCGACCACGCCCCCAGCGGTATGGCCTATAACGGGGAGGCAGACTTTTCCCCGGCCCACACGTTCTGGTTTTCGATGACAGCAACAACGGACTGGCCTAACATCCCCAGATGGGTTCGGCCTGCTCTGCACCAGAAGGGAATATCGATGATTGATTTTTTTGCCGCCGCGACCGAAAAACTGTTGGGCTGGATGTTTGCAGCCTGCATTGTTGCCAGCGTCTACCTCGCAAACATCGTCGCTGGCCAAACCCAAAGCGACTTTTTGGGCATCATAACGATGGTGGCCGGAGTGTCGGGAAGCATCGTCACCTTGGGCAGCGTCGCATTGGCCTTCCAGATCAAACGCCACCTCTCGCGCATTGAATATTACCTCAGAGACGCCGATATCCGCGCGCGAAAAAATTCCTGACAGAACGCATCGCCACCATATGGTCGATATGGCCCGATGCGAATTCATCACGCCGCCGACCCCATGAATTTCTGAAACCCGGCGGGGTGTGCGGTCGCGGCAAGGGCAACCTTGTCGCCAGATGGGCGGTGCGTTCCCTCCCACCAATATGTCGCGGTACGACTGGTAACATCGTAAAATACCGCCACTTCTTCAATTGACCGATGATGTGCGCGCAGAAACGCCATCCAGCGTTCGGGGAACATCACCCGGTATCGGTGCGGATCAAACGCCCTCCCCCGGCTCAACAATTCCTGATGCTGTGCGTGCGGAAAAACATTGCTGAAAGACGTTGCATCCCGAGCCGTGGTAGCTCTGTCACATGATCGATTCTGAACCGAAACTTCAACACAATGGACTGGGGGCGCTGTGTGTTTCATGCGGCGTTCCTCAATTCCTTACGGGACTTAGCCAATTGCAAAAGCGTCACAACTTTTCCTCTCCGCTCCGCCGCTTTGATCACTTCAAGATCATGCTTTGCCGGTATCCCCCGGTGCCGCCACGACGCGACGGTCGGATATGGAAATCCAAGGTCTTTTGCGAATGCGGCCACCGTCGGCCAGATGTCAAAAATCTCTTCCATAATCGAACTAATGCATTTTGCATAAACTTTCGTCAATGCCTTTTGCATAATTATTTTTTGAGTCAATACGAGGTATGAGTGATATGCACGAGCGTCTGAAACAGGCCCGCGAAAGGGCTGGGTTCAAAACAATCCGACAAGCGGTTGATCGCTTCGGTTGGAGCTACCCAACATATGCAGGTCACGAAAATGGCAGTCGTGGATTTAAAATAGACACGGCGCAAAGGTATGCCAAAGCATATCGTGTTCCGGTTCAATATCTCATGTTTGGGACAACCAAAGAACAGCTTGAAGCGACTCTTGAAGGCGCGTTTTCATCGCGCCCGAAACCGGACTTCGCGATCCACCGAGATGGATTTGGCGAAGGCGATGTCGCCTTCGTTCGACCAGAACAAAACCCTGAACAAATCAATAAGTTTCAGAAAGTAGCAGAGGTTCTGGCCCCCGATGTAAAGTCGGTTTCATTCTATGTATCTGCAAAAAACACCCCCAGCTATATGCTCCAGATTGATGATGTTCTTGTCTGCGATGTGAACCCGGACGTGAAACCAGGTGACGACATCATCTTCACTCGAATAGACCCCGAAACCGGGGCTGGAAAAACCCACATCGCCACGTTTCTACCGCCCTATCTAAGCGTGGCAGGTGACAAACCAACCATGCTGAAATACAACCCCGACACCGACGCGATCATGGCAAAGATCGTCGCATCATTCCGACCACCAGAAATAAAATAACCACAAGAATCAAACGGGTAATGCAAACCGCATAGCTGACTATGCGTTTTGCATTGACTTGTTTTTATGCATTATGCATAGCTACCGACACCTAAAAAGCGGAGTCGATAGCTATGAAAATCAATTCAGCCACAGCCGAACAGACAGTGGCGGCAAACTTGATTAAGGCAATTACCGCCGGAAAAATTAACATCCGTCGGCGTAACGAACCAGCCCCCCTGACGCCCTGCGAAATAGTTCCAGATGAAACTCTTCGCATATTGGCCAAAGGCGGCCCCGAACGTCAGCGTGGTGAATTGTCTGACCGTGACTGCGCTATTCTGGTCATGACCTTGCCCGATATCTGCGGCGAACTGTTGGCCTTGCGCGCCGCTACAGCCAAGGGGTTCAAATGATGTGCGACGCGACACGCGCCCGCCGTCTGGCCGACCGCATTGCCCGGTGGCATGCATGCGGCATCACCGGCAGGAACCTGCGCGACCGCCTGATCGCATCGTACCCCGCGTCTCTGCACCGCAATCGCAACGGGGTCACCATGCGGTGTTTCGGTCTGGAACTGCCGCCATCGGCATCGACCCAACGCGCCATTCTTGACTGGTCCAGACTGGCAAAGGCGGTGACATGATGTGTATCCACGATGATCTGACCCGCGCCTTGCAGGTATTCGAAACGCTGGATCATGCGGGCCAGGTTGAATTCATGGCCATGGCCGCGATGGAAACAAACGGGTTTTACAAACACCCCCGCGCCGCCAGCAACTGGGACAGCGGGACTGTCGAAATCAAGGCTTATGGCATCTATGCCGAAGGGCGGGACGATGCGGACGCAATTCGCAACTGGACCCGTGCCGCGACACGCCAAGCCAACCGTTTGAAAAACCTGCACCTCGCCGAAAACCTGTTGCGCGCCCCTGACAATCTCTGCGGGGCAGATACCGGAAAACTGCGCGAGGCCTGCGAAATCATCCTGACCGATTCCCGCGATGCGGGCGTTCGGGTGGCGGCGGCACGGATACTGTCTGATCTGGATGCGCACACATGACGCTTAATCGGTCCCTATCGCAGCCCCGGTTCACCGGCGACGGTGACACTGCCTCTGGCGGCGATCAACTGGCCGGGGGCACCCCAGCACCCGGCCCCTTTTCATTCCGTCAACAGAAGGGCGGAACAACCGCCCCCGACGCGGGCACGCGTTGCTGCCACCACTCCCCCTCCCCACGACGCGTGCCCGCACCTGTTTCAATCCATCCCAACAACCAAAGGTTCGCATGAGTCATGCAAGCGCAGATTTCGCCAGCAGGAAGCAGGGGCCGAAAAAAGCACCATGGGGACGCAGAACGCCTGCGCCCCATGCGGGCGGGCCATTGCGATTACTGCGGCGAAAAGGTGTCTGCCGTCACCGCAGCGCGCCATGGGCGGTTCTGTTCGCCCCGGTGCCGACAGGCATGGTGGACCGTGGCACGAAACCGTGGGGCGCAGCTCTATCAACTGCTGATGATCTGGCGTCTGTATCGCGGAAAACGCAACACCCCCGGCGCGGGCATGTTGGGCCGCATCAGCCAATTGACGGATGCTTGGATCAAAGAGGATCGCACAAAATGAAATGGCTGACCGCCCCCATACACCGCATGAAAAGGGCCGACCTGCTGATGATCATTCACAGCATTCCAAACGAGAACCCCAGACCGCGCGTCGGCACGCCGAATTGCGGCCTGCGCAGCTACATCGAAGAACAGCGCAGCGATCACTGGGACAAAGAGGCCTCCAAGCGACAGAACCGGTCCCCAGCAAAGCCGGTGAAAATCGACGGCATATCTGCCGCTGATGCAAACGAATGGCTGCAAACCCTGCCGCCGCACAATTCATGAAAACCGGGATCAGCGTTTAGATGCCCGCAGCGACCCCACAACCCATAAGGAATAGACGAATGCAGCTTATCAAAGACGCGGCAATCCACGCCAGTTTGTGGGTGTTCGAAAAGGCCATCATCGTGGCGTGGGTAGTGTTCCTGTTCTGGATACTCCCAGGTGGCGATCCGGACCCAGATATTGCTCTGATAGACGCAACAACGAACGACTTGGCTAAATCGTTGGTCGCACCAGTTATGGTCTGCATCTTCATTGCCGCAATTTTGTTCGCGCCAGCGTCAATCGACAAGAAGTAACAGCGGACCACGGCGAATATCTCACCCCTCGCCGTGGCCCCACAACCCAGAAGGAAGGCCCCACTTCAATGAATACCAACCACCTGAGTCGCGCGGCACTTATAACCGCCCTATGCCTGCATACCAACGCCGCAGTGGCCGATGTCCGACCCGTCGCCCGCTTCGAATGCCGTGGCATCGATAACCTGACCCGCCAGCGGTGGCTGCAACTGCGGTGGTCCGGCCATTGCGGCGCGCCCGATCAGTCCAGCGACGAACGGCGCAGCACTCCGGATCGCGATGACCGGCGGGATGCACCGCAACGCGATGAACCGCAGGAACCGGAACCGCAAGAGCCGCAGGGCTGCGGGGTGGTCGGGTGATGGGCGTACACAGACGGCATAACGAAACACAGCCGATGCCGAGCGAGATTGGCATACGACTGCCTGAAGACATGCTGTGCATCTTCTGCGGATGTGATGAACTACGTGTCTGCGGCCGCCAGAACAACACGTACATTGGCTGTCCGAATTGCGGCGCGGACGGACCCATTGGAAAATACCCAGAACACGCAGCTGATCTGTACATGCGCGCAGTCAGGAAACTGAAATGACCCGCGTCCTGATCGGCTGCGAAACATCAGGTGTGATGCGTCGGGCATTTCTGGCGCGCGGACTTGATGCGTGGTCCTGCGACATCCTGCCCGCAGATGACCAGACAAACCGTCACATCCAGGGGGACATTCGTGAGGTTATGCACGGCGGCTGGGATTTGCTCTGTGTAATGCACCCGCCCTGCACCAGGCTGTGCAATTCGGGCGTTCGCTGGCTGCACAACCCGCCGAAAAACCCGCCCGCAGATTGCACGCCGGAAGAGGCCGAAGCATGGCCGGGGCTTGATCG
This sequence comes from uncultured Paracoccaceae bacterium, assembly GCA_947500775.1. Taxonomy (GTDB): domain Bacteria; phylum Pseudomonadota; class Alphaproteobacteria; order Rhodobacterales; family Rhodobacteraceae; genus CANMTD01. The sequence continues at coordinate 638,366 of CANMTD010000001.1, read as the reverse complement.
CGAAGCACGGCTTGCAATGATCTGGTCGCATCTGGATGCAGGCGCGCAACTGTTCTCGGACTGCTGGAACGCGCCGATCCCGATGCGCGCCATCGAAAACCCGGTCATGCACCGATACGGGGCCGAACGGATCACCAATTACCAGCGCCCCGCGCAGACAGTACAGCCATGGTGGTTTGGTGACCCGGCCTTCAAGGGCACGTCATTCTACCTGAACGGCCTGCCGCCGCTGACCGCAACGAACAAACTGACGCCGCCAAAGAAGGGCACGAAAGAACACAACGAGTGGTCCGTAGTCCACCGCGCCAGCCCTGGCCCGAACCGGGGCAGGCAGCGCAGCATGACGTACCTGGGCATCGCCGCCGCTGCTGCGGATCAGTGGGGCGGATATGCGCTCAGGGTGGCGGCATGACCGCCTACTACAACGAGAACGACCCGAAAGCGGCTGAATGGCTGCGGGAGCTGATCCGCGCCAGGCAGATCGCCCATGGCGAAGTTGATGAAAGGAGCATCGAGAATGTCGAACCAGATGACCTTGCCGGGTTTCGGCAGTGCCACTTCTTCGCCGGAATCGGGGGGTGGTCCCTCGGACTCCGGCGAGCAGGGTGGCCAGACGACAGACCTGTATGGACAGGATCATGCCCCTGCCCGCCGTTCTCGGCAGCAGGAAAAGGAAGCGAGTGCCCTAGCTGTGGTGCAAAGAGCTGTCTCTCGCATCCTCTCGTTACAGCCGGATGGGTCTGTCTCGATTGTGGCGACGAATGGCGCGGTGACGATCGTCACCTGCTCCCAGAGTTCATACGTCTCATCGGTCAATGCAGGCCTGCAAGCATCTTTGGAGAGCAGGTTGCGAGCAAAGCTGGCCGAATGTGGCTCTACACTTTACGCGCTACGCTGGAAAAATTGGGAATTGCCTTCCGGGCCGCCGATCTGTGCGCTGCGGGCGTCGGCTCACCGAATATACGCCAACGGCTCTTTTTCAGGACCGACGATCTTGGACTTGCCGCAGGCGGGCTGGGGAACGCCACAGGCGCACGAGGGTCGCTTGGGATACCAAAGACGGAGGGGCGACACCAAGGGGACGCAAAAGTCCATGACAACAGAGGCCATAGATTACCTGGACCCGATACGGGGCGACCCGACTCTAGCAGGATGGAACACGCCGCGGGCAACGGACGGATCGAACGGCGGTCCGAACCAAGCGGGTGGCGCATTGCCTGCGGACGCACACCTATCGGGATGGCCGACGCCAATGGCTGGAACCCCGGCACGAAACGGAAACAGCCCTGCGGGCAACACGGACAGCAGCCGCAAGACTGTGGCGTTGGCGGGGTGGCCGACGCTGACCGCGACAGACAGCACAGGCGCTGGACATCAGGGCAGGCAGGGCGGCTACAACCTACAGACAGCAGCATCACAAATAGGCCCCGCCCGACTAACGGCTTCTGGGCAGATGCTGACTGGCTCTTCTGCCGGGATGGAAAGTGGCGGCCCGCTGAATCCGGCACTTCCGCGCTGGCTGATGGGATACCCGGCAGAGTGGGACTCTTGCGGGGCTACGGCAATGCAATCAACCCGGAAGTCGCGAAAACATTCATCGAAGCGACCGAAGAAACGGGGGTGCTGATATGACACCCGCCCTGATCAACAAACCAACGCGCCCCGTCCTGCGGTGGCATGGCGGAAAGTGGCGACTTGCGCCGTGGATCATAAGCCACTTTCCAGAACATGACGTTTATGTTGAGCCATTTGGCGGCGGGGCCTCTGTCCTGATGAGGAAGCAACGCAGTAAGCTTGAAATTTACAACGACCTTGATTTAGGGGCTGTGCGGTTTTTCAGAGTGCTGCGTGACGATGCAGACGCACTGTGTCGCGCCGTGGCAGCAACCCCATTTTCGCGCGCGGTTTTTGAGTCCGCGTACTCGGACACCGCCGATGACCTGCTACACGCACTAAACTTTCTATCCAAGTCTCATATGGGGTTTGGGTCAAACAGCATTCATAAAAAAAGCGGGTTCCGCGCGGCAGGCAGGCGCGCCGGTGCGCTGCCGGTCCACGGATGGTCGGACATGCCTTGGGTCGTTCGTGAGGCAGCCGACCGCCTGCGCGGGGTTGTGATCGAGAGCAAGCCCGCCGTGGACGTCATGCTGGAACATGATGAAGTTGCCGCCGTCCACTACGTTGATCCGCCATATGTCGCTGCCACCCGCGATCCCGGCACCGACTACGCGCACGAGATGTCGGACGCCGATCATGCAGATTTGCTTGAATGCCTGAAACATCTGAGCGGGCATGTGGTTCTGTCCGGATACCCGTCTGAAGTGTACGACAACACCTTGCAAGGGTGGCATCGCGTGGAAAAAAAGGCGCTGGCTGACGGCGCGCGGGAAAGAACCGAAGTTCTTTGGATGAACTTCACGCCCACGGAAGAAACGCAGTGGGCGCTGATATGACCCTCGCCCGCACCCTCCTATGCCTGCTCACCCTGTCAGCCTGCGACGCATCTGTATCCAGCGTGTCAACCGTTGCTGCGGGATATGGCGTCATGGCCGCAGGGCAAGCATCGCACAACGACAAGATGGGACATTTCGGTGCCGGGATCGCGGCAAACGGAATTGTTCGGTCTGCCGGTGGATCGCGTCGGGACGCCTGTGTGGCCGCTGTTGTGGTGGGCGTGGGGAAAGAAGCGCTGGACAGCATGACAGGCGGTCACGTCGAAGCGCAGGACGTAGCAGCCACAGCCGCCGGGGGATGCCTCGGATGGGTGTGGGAATTTTGAAAGGATGATGGGATGACAATTTACCCGCAGAAATCCGCGCCATTCAATTGCGCTATCTGCAATCGCGCCGGGCCACCTAAACTTGAAAACCCGCAACATAAGGCACGCGCGCCACTTTGCTGGTTTTGCGAGCAAGATTTAGGCACCGGACCATACGGGGATGCCAACCCTGATCGCAGAATGATCAAGCAGGTCAGCGCCCTTTCCAAAACGCTTCAGGAAGATGCCCGAAGAATAGAGAGAGGGGGCCTCTGAGCTATGAATGAACGAGATTATGCTAGCACGCCGGTATCAGATGAACTCAACCTGAAAGAGATAATCAGGGGGCTGGCGCAAGACCTTAACCATCTGAGAAGCGGCGAGATAAACCCCGCCGAAGCGCACGCGCGCGCAAACATCGCAAAACAAATATGGAACGGAGCGCGCATCTATCTTCAAGCCATAAAAACTCTGGAAAAAGACGCAAAGCCCATCAGTCCAGCAACAGAAATTAAGGATAATAGAGGTGAGTGACGAAATCGAAGAATTGGAAAATCTCGCCATAGCGGCCACAAACTCAGGGCGAGAAATGGCCGAAGAACTGGGTGGCCGCATAGGCGTCAAAAGACTTGTAGAAATATGGGAGCGCCACAACGACGACCTTCGGGCGTGGATCGTAGCAGGCAAAGATTCGCACGACAGGGAGTTAGCATCCTTGAGGGCTGAAAATGAACGGCTCCGAAGTCGCCTCGCCCTGAAAGGCGGTGACGCATGACCGCGCTCATCAGAACACACTACTACATCGTCAAGTTCACGGATGAGTGGGTTCCATGCGACTGCACGCCATCTGGATGGGCTAAGTGGTTGTCAAACCCAGATGAAGAATGGGGTCGCGACACCCCAGCGCAAGACGGCGACACATTCTCCGCCAGCGCCATGACCGAAACCACTGTCGTTGCCCGAAAGAACGGCGAAGCATGGATGTTCAGCCCGCCGATCCCGGATGATACCGAACTGATGGTGGTGAAATACGGCCGCGATCTCGGGTGGGATGCAACCGACATGGTTGATGCAGTGCCCGACCTTATTAAATCCCTAGAATTTGAAGGCGGATCAGGAATGTTTGTCGCCTGCCTGAAAGAAAGACCGGGAAATTGGACCGCAACCTATCGCGTCATCGACGGGAATCCTGTCGTGACGTTTGAGACAAAGCCTCGGGGTGACGCGTGATGGAACCGAAACTTATTGGAATAGACTTCGCAAAATTATCGGATGAATCGAATTTATTGGTTCAAGGACCTGAGCCATACATTAATGCCATCCATGCGGTCTTGCTAGAACGTGCGCGACAGCAGGATGTCGAAGGGTTCGACGCTGATCATGATGACAAGCATGACGATGGATCTCTTGCCGGGGCCGGGGCGGCCTATGCGCTGAACGCAGCCTGCCTTTTGAACCCGTACCACGGCACCCCGATTGATGATCCACCAGACAGTTGGCTGTTTGAGAAGGAATATTGGAAGCCATCGCAGGATGATCCGGCGCGCGATTTGGTCAAGGACATCGCGCTACTTTTGGCGGATTTGGAACGCATCATGCGGAAAGGCGGTGACGCATGACCCTTGATCAATATCGAGACCTGATGATGGCTATCGCGCACCAAAACAGCGAAAGCATATCCAAAGACCCAAAATGGACCGACAAGCAAAAGGCCGGAACCGCCCTTTTGGTGGCCGTACATGCCGCATCTTTCGCCGCAGAACTTTGCGCCAAGACGGACCCGCGAATGAAAAACGCGCCATTCGAGGCCAAGCTTGACGAAATGTTCGACCTGTTGCGGGCGACAATAATCGAAAAAAAGAAACCTGACCTCACTGTCGTAAGGGGTGGGTCATGACCGCAGAGATTATACTGTCGATGATCATTTTTGCCGTCCTTGTCATCCTGATCGTGATGGGGGGAAACCGATGACTGATCTGCCAGAACGCGCCCTGTCGATCCGCCAGCCGTGGGCATGGGCGATAATTCACGGCGGAAAGGATATCGAAAACAGGTCCGCGCCCGCAGTGGGCCACATGCATATTCGGGCAGGTGAGGACACTCGTATCGCGGTTCATGCCGCGAAAGGCATGACACAGGATGAATACACATCCTGTCGCGACTTCATGGCCACAATTGGCGTCGAGTGCCCACCGGCTGCTGATTTACTGCGGGGCGGGGTGATCGGGATAGTCACCATAAAGTCAGTGGTCACGTCTTCAGAAAGCCCATGGTTCTTTGGGCCACGGGGCTTGGTGCTGTCAGATGCCGAAGCCGTAGAACCGATTGCCTGCGCTGGGGCGCTTGGCACGTTCCTATGGGGTCGCGCAATTCGTGATGAATTCGATACCCCCAAGCCTTGGATGCTTAGGGCTGCGGGCCGCGACCTTCCAGAGAAACAGGGCACCTTAATCTAACTGGGAGGCGACGAATGACCATATCAATTGGCGTGGGAATCTGAACCGTGACCACACCCCGACACAACCATGACTGGACTGCCGCCCCGCTGGATATGAACGGCGCGGCGACCGCTTTGGGGGTGTGCCGACGAAAATTAACCGAGATTTTGAAAGAACTGACCGATGGTTCAAACAGCACCGACCACGGATTTTTTGAACTGCGCGGCACAAAAAAGGTATTTTATCCCGAAAACATCGCGGGAATCAGGGAAGGTCTGAAACATTGCCGGATTGGGAACCCGAATGGAACGACAAAGCAGGCGTCTGGCAAGTCGACTTTACCGTCGAAGGCCACAGAATTCGCCGCCGCATTGGCGTTCGCACGAAAAGCGACAAAGCGATCGCACGAAAAAAAGCCCGAAAAATATACAAAGACGAATGGGAACGTCACCTCAATCCGGTAATTCCCAAACCCGGAACCCCGTTTTTCAAAGCCGCGCGGGGATATATTGAGGACGGGGGCGAGGCGCGATTTCTGCCGCCGATCATGCGGCACCTTGGCATGGACCAGATGATCGAGGATATCGACGAAGCACTTATCGCCGATACCGCAATAACCCTGTATCCAGACTGCGCGCCGGATACACATCGGCGCCAGGTTCGCGTTCCGATGAACGCAGTGGTCCGTTGGGCGCGGGGCGAAAGACGCAGACCATCAACCGACAAGGCGCGCATCCGGTGGCTGACACCGGAAGAGGCCGAACATCTGCTGGCGGCCGCCGCAAAACTTTGCCTACCGCGCCACACATCACCTGAACCATTCACGCTGGCAAAAATTGCATTTCTTTTGGGAAGCGGATGCCGCACCGGTGAATGCTTTGCCGCAGAGGTGAAGGACTGGAACCCTGCCACGCGTCAACTCTGGATACCGGCCACAGTTACCGGCGCAGGAAAGACAAAAAGCGCCGCCCGATGGGTCCGGTTACCTACACGCACCATAACCATGATGGGCGAGACACCCGAAGTCGGACGGATGTTTCGCACGCCATACGGAAAACCAATCGCAATGCGATCGAACGGCGGCGGGCAAATGCAGACGGCGTTCAACAAGGCGCGCGACGCGGCAGGACTTGGCCCCGACGTCACACCGCACGTTCTGCGCCACACCTGGGCGACATGGTATTACGCGCAAACGATGGATTTTGGGGGCTTGATGGATCTTGGCGGATGGTCAAAGGCCGACATGGCAAACCGATATCGCAAACTGGCCCCCGACGATCTGGCTCAGCGTCTGTTTGATCACGGATGGGATTTCAGGCAAAAATCTGTCAACTATCCAGTAACTGAAATTATTTCCGTTAGAAAACAATTGGATATATGAAATTCATTTCCCTTAGCAGGGGAGCGCCTTCGACCACTCGGCCACGTCTCCGTCGACGCGTCTATCAGCACACGGTGGCGGAAAACAAGAGCCAAAAAGCACCGGACCCGATGAATTGCGCGTACTGACGCCCCCCGGCCATAGCTGAACGCCGCGTGGGGGACGCGGCGGTGCTGTGTTGGGGGGATTATTTGTTGATGTCGGCCAGAAAGACGTTCATCTCGGTCGCGATCTCGGGGCCGTATTCTTCAAGCGCGAAGTGGCCGGTGTCCAGAATATGCATCCAGACGGTATCCAGATCGCGGGTATAGGGATGGGCGCCCGCCTCGGGGAAGATCGGGTCGTTCTTGCCCCACATGATCAGCGCGGGGGGCTGATGTTCGCGAAACAGCGCCTGCCACTTGGGGTATTCGGCCAGATTGGTTCCGTAATCCAGGAACAGTTCCAGCTGCACCTCTTGGTTGCCGGGACGATCCAGCAGGTACTGGACGTGCCAATAGTTGTCGGGGCTGATGGCGGCGGGGTTTTGCGTGCCGTGGGTGAACTGCCATTTGGTGGCCTCCATCGTCAGAAACCCGCGCAGGACGTCGCCGTTTTCCACGCTCGGGTCCGCCCAATAGGCCCGGATCGGCGCCCAGAAATCGCTAAGCCCTTCGGCATAGGCATTGCCGTTCTGGATGACGAAGCCGGTCACGCGCTCGGGTTCGGCCGCGAACATCCGATATCCGACCGGCGCGCCGTAATCCATCAGGTAGACGGCATAGCGATCAACGCCCTTGCGGTTCAGCAATTCGGTCACCAGACCCGCGATATTGTCGAAGGTATAGTCATAGTCGGCGGCACCCGGCATCGACGAGGCGCCAAAGCCCGGATAATCGGGCGCGATGACGTGAAAGCTGTCGGACAGCGCCGGGATCAGATTGCGGAACATATGCGACGAGGTCGGAAAGCCGTGCAGCAACAGGATCGTGGGGTTCGCAGGATCGCCCGCCTCGCGGTAGGCGATGTTCATGCCGCCGATCACCTCGGTCCGGAAATGGGTTTCAAAACCGGCCACGGGCGGCGGGTCGGCGGCCAGCACGGGTTCGGGAACCAGCGACGGGGCCAGCAGCGACAGCGATATCAGCGCGGCGGTGATGGGGGTGTGAAGCAGATTGGTCATGTGATTTCCTTTTTCGGTAATGTTCAGGTCGGGATGGTCTGCGGCGTGGATCACGCCGCATCGGTCAGCCCCCGGACGCCTTCCCCGCGTCAGAGGCCTGTTTCAGGCGTTCGTTTTCATCGCTCAGCCGGGCGATCTGGGCGCGCAGCGACTGCAGGTGCGGCTCCAGCTCTTCCAGGGTCAGGCGCATCGGGATGTGTTGCGGGCAGTTCCAGTCGAAGGCTTCCAGTTTCAGAACGACGGCCCGTTCGGGGCGCGCGCGATAGGCGGGATCGTGCAACTGTTCGATCAGCCCGGCGGCGGCATCGCCTTCGGCAATCTGCGCGCGTGCCCAGATTTTCAGCCGCCGCTGGTTCGGGTAATCCATCAGGATGATCGACACGCGGTCGTTGCCCGCCAGATTGCCGGTGCTGATGTATTGGCGGTTGCCCCTGAAATCGGCATAGGCCAGCGTCCGGGCATCCAGCACTTTCAGGAACCCGGTGGGACCGCCGCGAAACTGGACATAGGGCCATCCGCTTTCGGAAACGCTGGCCTGATAGAACCCATCGCGTTCGGCGATGAAGGCGGCTTCGTCCGGGCCAAGATCGGCGCCGGCCTCAACCTCGCCTTCCAGAAAGCGGGTATAGGCATCGGGTGCGCCCCAATCGTTCTGGGCCTGCACGACGTTCGGGGTAAAGGCGATTTTTGCAAAGGCACGGGCCATCGGGAACCTCACAATCCAAGCGTTGACAGATCGGCGTGATCCGCCGGGCGGGGGCCAAGCGGCCAGTGGAACAGGCGGTCGCCTTCGGCAATCGGCAGATCGTTGATCGACGCGATGCGCCGGGCCATGCGGCCGTCGGGATCGAACTGCCAGTTTTCGTTGCCGTAGGACCGGAACCAGTCGCCCGACGTAGTCTGCCATTCATAGGCAAAGCGGACGGCGATGCGGTTGGTGGTGAAGGCCCACAGTTCCTTGATCAGCCGGTATTCCTGTTCGGCCTGCCATTTGCGGGTCAGAAATGCCCGGATCTGATCATGGCCCTGCAAAAATTCGGCGCGATTGCGCCAGATGCTGCCATCGGAATAGGCGGGCGTGACGATCAGGGCGTCGCGGCTGTTCCAGGCGTCTTCGGCCGCGCGCACCTTTTGGCGGGCGGTCTGTTCGGTAAAGGGCGGCAGTGGCGGGCGTGACATGACATTTCCTTTTGGTTGGCGGGATTGATAAAGTGCACCGATCTGTAAACTTTACTGATCTGTAAATGTACCGATCGGTAATTCATGTCAACGATTCATTCACGAAAAACGCTCGCCATCTGCTCAAAACTGATAGGAATCGAGGCCTATATCATGGTAAACATTGACTTTCCGGGTGCGCTAATTTATTTACCTATCAGTTCACTTAGAAAGAGAAATATGCGCCCAAATAAGCGGGATGAACTGGTTCGCAAGGCCCTGAAGGTGTTTTACCGGAACGGATTCCACGCCACCGGCATGGACAAGCTGGTGGTCGAAACCGGTGTGTCCAAAACCTCGATGTACAAACATTTCCGTACCAAAGAGGAATTGATCCTGGCCGCCCTGCGCCTGCGCGACGAAAATTTCCGCAACTGGCTGTACCGCCGTATGGAAGAGGGCGCAGACACCCCAAAGGCGCAGTTGCTGGCGATGTTTGATGCTTTGGGCGAATGGTTCAGCGAGCCTGAATTTCAGGGCTGCATGTTCATCAAGGCCAGCGCCGAATACCAGAACCCCAAGGACCCGATCCATGTGCAGGCCGCCGAACATAAGCGCCTGATCAGTGAACATATCCGGGAAATCGCCCGGGCCTCGGGCGCGCACGACCCCGAAGACCTGTCAGATCAGCTTATGGTGCTGGCCGAAGGCGCGATTGTTCTGAGTGTCATGAATGTGGGCGGCGATCAGGCGGCGATTGCCAAACGTGCGGCCATCGCCCTGATAGAACGCGCCCTGACGCCCCACGATTTGCAGGGGTGACCGGTTTGCCGACGCGCCCGTTTTTGGGCGCGCAGGCATGTCGTTTACGCGTTGAACAGGAAATGCAGGACGTCGCCGTCCTTGACCACATATCCCTTGCCCTCGGCCCGCATCTTGCCCGCGTCCTTGGCCGGCTGTTCGCCGCCAAGCGCCACGAAATCGTCAAAGGCAATGGTTTCGGCACGGATGAAGCCACGTTCGAAATCGCCGTGGATCACGCCCGCCGCCTGTGGCGCCAGCATGCCCTTGTGGATGGTCCAGGCGCGCGCCTCTTTCGGGCCGACGGTGAAATAGGTCTGCAGGTCCAGCAGCTCATAGCCCGCGCGGATCATCCGATCCAGTCCTGCCTCGGTCAGGCCAAGCTCTTCCAGAAACACCTCGGCTTCCTCGCGGTCCAGCTGGCTGATCTCTTCTTCGATCTTGGCCGAGATCACGACCGATACCGCGCCCTGTTCCGCCGCCATCTTGGCCACGGCTTCGGAATGGGTGTTGCCGGTGGCGGCCTCATCCTCGGACACGTTGCAGACATAAAGGATGGGTTTGCTGGTCAGCAGCTGCAGCATCTCCCAGGCCTTGGCCTCATCTTCGGCCACCTCGACGGTGCGCGCGGGCCTGCCATCTTCCAGCGCAGCCAAGGCGGCGCGCAGCAGACGTTCCTGCAGCACCGCCTCTTTGTCGCCGCCGCGCACCTTGCGCACGATGTTCTGCAACCGCTTTTCGATGCTTTCCATATCAGCCAGCATCAGTTCGGTTTCGATGGTCTGCGCATCCGCGACCGGATCGACGCGCCCTTCGACATGGGTCACGTCGCCGTCTTCGAAACAGCGCAGCACATGGGCGATGGCGTCGCATTCGCGGATATTGGCCAGAAACTGGTTGCCCAGCCCTTCGCCCTTGGACGCGCCTTTGACCAGCCCGGCGATATCGACAAAGGTCATGCGCGTCGGGATGATCTCTTTCGATCCGGCGATCGCGGCCAGTTGGTCCAGCCGCGCGTCGGGCACCGCCACCTCGCCCACATTGGGTTCGATCGTGCAGAACGGAAAGTTCGCCGCCTGCGCCGCAGCGGTGCGGGTCAGCGCATTGAACAGCGTCGATTTGCCGACATTCGGCAGCCCCACAATCCCGGTCTTGAAGCCCATAACACTCTCCTACAAAGGGTCGCGCGCATGTAGGGGCCAGAGGTGGGCAAGGTCAAGCGCTAGCCGATGGTGCGGGTCTGACCGGTGATGCGCACCGGCGCGCCCTGCCCCGGCATCGGCGCCACCCACAGGCGCGACGGCGCGCCCATATCGGCCCCTTGCAACACCTCGAACGCATCGGACCATACGCCGCTGTCGCGCAGGAACCCGCCCAATGCGGCGGCGGCAGCACCCGTTGCGGGATCTTCATAGACACCATGACCGGCAAAGGGGTTGCGGCTGTGGATCAGATCGGGGCGTTCGCGCCAGATCAGGTTGACGGTGACCAGCCCGTATTTCTGCATCAGCGCCGCACCTGCGTCGAAATCATAGGCCATATCCGCCAGCAGCGCGCGATTGGCCAAGGGGATCAGCAGATGCTCGGCCCCGCCATTGATCCGGGTGACGGGAAGGTCGGGGTCCAGATCGGCGCTCGTCCAGCCGAACAGCGCCAGAAATTCCTGCACCATGCCCTGTTCCGGCGCGCGATGCGAGGTGCCCGGCGATTGCAACGTCGCACCCCACCCCGCATCGGCAGGCGTTGCCGTGACCGAGATTTCGGCGTCATTCAGATACAGCGGATAGGTCGCCGCACCGCTTTGCGCACCCAGGGCCGCACCCAGCGCAATCGTGGCATGGCCACAAAAGGCAACCTCGCCTTCCGGCGCAAAGTACCGCGTGCGGAACCCATCGCCCTGCGGCGCGGCGAACACGGTTTCGGAATATCCGACATCCGCCGCGATCTGTTGCATCTGATCCGCAGATGGCAGGGTTTCGGTCAGAACGACACCGGCCGGGTTTCCGCCCTGACCAGCCTCTGCAAAGGCGGCAATACGCTGAATATCCATGATCTCTCTCCCTGGTTTGCTGTTCTTGGAACTAGCGGCGCCGACCAATAATCACAAATTGTTATTTTTTACCTTTTATATCACCAATATTGATGTCGAGTTCGGATGCCGTCAAAAAACCAACCACCCTCCATTGATTTCCGCCCCGCGATGCCGCACACCAACCGGAACGACGAAAGAGGACCGCAATGACCCGTATCGACCGTAAATTCGCCGCCCTGAAGGCCGAAGGTAAAAAAGCATTCGTGGCCTATGTGATGGCGGGCGACCCCGACTATGATACCTCGCTTGAGGTCATTCGCGGACTGCCGGGGGCGGGTGTCGATGTCATCGAACTGGGAATGCCGTTCACCGATCCGATGGCGGATGGCCCGACCATTCAGCTGGCCGGGCAACGCGCGCTGGCCAGCGGCCAGACCCTGCAGAAAACCCTGGATATGGCGCGGAGCTTTCGCGAAACCGACGATACCACGCCGATCGTGATGATGGGGTATTACAACCCGATCTATAGCCGCGGTGTCGATAAGTTTCTGGAGGATGCCAAAGCCGCCGGGATCGACGGGCTGATCGTTGTCGATCTGCCGCCCGAAGAAGACGCCGAACTGTGCATCCCCGCCAATGCGGCTGGTCTGAACTTCATCCGGCTGGCCACACCGACCACCGATGACAAACGCCTGCCCAAGGTGCTGCAGAATACCAGCGGCTTTGTCTATTACGTCTCGATCACCGGGATCACCGGCGCGGGCGAGGCACAGGCCAGCGATGTCGCGCCCGAGGTTGCCCGGATCAAATCCCAGACCGACCTGCCGGTGATTGTCGGCTTTGGCATCAAGACACCTGATTCCGCGCAGGCGATTGCCGAGGTGGCCGATGGCGCCGTTGTCGGATCGGCGATTGTCAGCCTGATCGGGGACGGCCGTCCGGTGGATGAGATTCTGGCCTATGTCAAAACTCTGGCCGACGGGGCGCATCGCGCCTGATCCAAGGTAATCCATGTTTGTTTAACGGACCCGGTGCGCCGGGCCGTTGGGGGTGCCGCGGGCAAAGTTTCCATTGCGCCAGCCAATTGGCATTGGTAATGATTTCTGACCAATACCGGATATTGCCATGCCCACGATTACCAACATCGACGATCTGAAACGCCTGTATCGCCGCCGCACCCCGCGCATGTTCTATGACTATGCCGAAAGCGGCAGCTGGACCGAACAGACCTTTCGCGAAAACACCTCGGATTTCTACAAGATCCGCCTGCGACAGCGCGTGGCGGTGGACATGGCGGGCCGCACGACCAAGACCCGGATGATCGGCGAAGAGGTGGCGATGCCGGTCGCGCTGGCCCCGGTCGGGCTGACCGGGATGCAATGCGCCGATGGCGAGATCAAGGCCGCCCGCGCGGCTGAAAAATTCGGCGTGCCCTTTACCCTGTCGACCATGTCGATCTGTTCGATCGAGGATGTGGCCGAACACACCACCAAACCGTTCTGGTTTCAGGTCTATACCCTGAAAGACGATGATTTCATGCAGCGCCTGTTCGACCGCGCCCATGCCGCGAATTGTTCGGCCATCGTCATCACCGTCGACCTGCAAGTCTTGGGCCAGCGGCACAAGGATATCAAAAACGGCCTGTCCGCCCCGCCCAAGCTGACCGTGAAATCCATGGCCGACATGATGACCAAGGTCGGCTGGGGGCTGGGTATGTTGCAGACCAAGCGCCGGTTCTTCGGCAATATCGTAGGCCATGCCAAAGGCGTATCCGACCCATCGTCGCTGTCATCCTGGACGGCCGAGGCGTTCGACCCTTCGCTGGATTGGGACCGGATCGCGCAGTTCCGCAAGATGTGGGGCGGCAAGGTGATCCTGAAAGGGATACTGGACGCCGAAGACGCCAAAATGGCGCTGAAGGTCGGGGCCGATGCGATCATTGTATCAAACCATGGCGGGCGCCAGCTGGACGGCGCCCTGTCGGCCATCCGCGCCCTGCCCGCGATCATGGATGCGGTCGGCGACAAGATCGAGGTGCATCTGGACAGCGGCATAAGGTCGGGTCAGGACGTGCTGAAGGCCATGGCGATGGGGGCCAAGGGCACCTACATCGGACGCGCCTTTGTCTATGGCCTTGGCGCCATGGGCGAGGCGGGCGTGACCCGCGCGCTGGAGGTGATCCACAAGGAACTGGACATCAGCATGGCCCTGTGCGGGCGGCGCGATGTAAAGACGCTGGATCGCGATATCCTGCTGATCCCCAAAGGGTTCGAAGGCGACTGGCAATAGCCCCGATACCATCGGAAACAGCTGCGCAACAACACTACCTTAACGTGTGCAGCGTACGAATTTTCAACCTATGGGGAAATTATTGATAGCTTTCCCCATTCCTACGGTCTGCGTTCCTCACTAAGTCTGCCGAACCGAAGCAAGACGCTTTGGCTTTACGAGTAGACGAGGTATCGCAATGAAAAAACTAACGAGTTACGTAGCCGCAGGGCTGCTGTCCGTATCAGGCCACGCCGCAATCGCACAACAATCCCAGGTCTTCTCGAACGAAGATGCCGCCGCCGATTCCGTCGAAGCGACCGAAGACGCGGTTCGCGACGATTTCAAACGCAGCCGGGACAACCACCGCTTTGGGTTTGACCGCAAACTGGGCTGGTATGGCTCGGTTTCGGCGACCGCCAATGCCTCTGCGGGCAATACCGAAACCGCCGACGTGGGTATCGGCGCACGGTTTGGGCATTTTGACGGGACCAACGGCCATGATGTCACGTTTTCCTATGCGCTGAGTGATGACGAAGACACACGCACCGCCAACAGCGGCCTGCTTGGCTATGACTATTCCCGCGTTCTGAACGAGCGCTGGTACGGCTATGGCAAGCTGCGCGCGCAATACGACGAATTCGGCGCCTTTGAAGAGGATTACTTTGCCGGTGTCGGTATCGGCTATCGCGTCATTGACAGCGGGTCGTCGCGCTGGCGTGTTCAGGGTGGCCCCGGCTGGCGGATGACCGAAGCCTCTGACGGCAACCGCGAATACGAAGGTGCCGCGCTGATCAGTTCGAAGTTCTATCACCGGATCAGCGACACCGCGTTCCTGACCAATGACACCGACATCCTGTATTCCGATGCCGATACGCTGATTTCGAATGACCTTGGGGTCAACGTTTCGATCTCGGGTCCGCTGGCCCTGCGCGCCAGCCTGCGCACCGACCACCACACCGACCCGACACCCGGTCGCAAACACACCGATCACCGGCTGGGCATGTCCCTCGTCTACACGTTCAATTAAAAGGTGCACGTGTAAACACCGGCGAAGGCCTACGGGCCTTCGCCACCCATGGCGCGACCGGGAATTCGGGCGCCACTTTGCCCCCCGCCAGATTAGCCTTTTTCCCGTTGATTTTGGCTTTCCATCCACCGGATTTTTGTCTATACGCGCGACTTCACCGGGCATACACCCTTGGAGGATGCCCACAGCTTAGGAGAATTCATCATGGCAGGTCAGATTCCTGACTTTAACGCCACGGTACGTACGGGGACAGGCAAGGGGGCCGCTCGTCAAGCTCGTCGTGAGCAACTGGTACCAGGCATCGTATATGGCGGCGGCGAAGATCCGCAGCCGATCAACATCAAATTCAACGAACTGTTCAAGCGCCTGAAGGCGGGCCGGTTCATGTCGACCCTGTTCAACCTGAAGGTTGACGGTCAGGACGACGTGCGCGTGATCTGCCGCAACGTTCAGCGGGACGTCGTCAAAGACCTTCCCACCCACGTTGACTTCATGCGCCTGCGCCGCACGTCGCGGATCAACCTGTTCATTCCGGTCGAGTTCCTGAACGAAGAGGACGCGCCCGGCCTGAAAAAAGGCGGCGTTCTGAACGCGGTACGCCCCGAGGTCGAACTGAAAGTGACCGCGGGCGATATCCCCGAGTCGCTGACCGTCGATCTGACCGGTCTGGATATCGGCGACACCGTCACGATCTCGAACATCACGCTGCCCGAAGGCACGCGCCCGATGATCACGGACCGTGATTTCGTGATCGCGAACATCTCGGCACCGTCCGGGTTGCGCTCGGCCGATGACGAAGGCGACGAGGAAGAGGCCACCGAAGAGGCCACAGCCGAAGACGCCACCGAAGAATAAACAGCGCAGATTGCTGTCAGTTGAATGCGGGTCCCGAACATCGGGGCCCGCATTTTTGTTTGCCGCCTGCCCGCGTCCCGCTTAGGTATGTGCCAACGCAACAGCAGGAGTACAGACCATGCGGTTATTCGTGGGTCTGGGGAATCCCGGTGCAAAATACGCAGGCCACCGTCACAATATCGGGTTCATGGCTGTGGACCGGATTGCGGGCGACCACGGGTTTTCCCCGTGGCGGTCCAAATTTCAGGGGCTGATCGCCGAAGGCCGGCTTGGCCGCGAAAAAATCGTGCTCCTGAAACCCGAAACCTTCATGAACCTGTCGGGGCAATCCGTGGGCGAAGCCCTGCGGTTTTTCAAGCTGGAGCCGCAGGACGTGGTCGTGTTCCACGACGAACTGGACCTTGCCCCCGGCAAATGCCGGGTGAAATCCGGCGGCGGACATGCTGGCCACAACGGGCTGCGGTCGCTGCACGGCCATATCGGCGAAAGCTATAACCGGGTGCGATTGGGGATCGGCCATCCCGGCCACAAGGACCGTGTTGCCAGCTATGTTCTGAATGATTTCGCCAAGGCCGAACAGGATTGGCTGGATGACCTGCTGCGCGGGATCAGCGACGGCGCCCCGGCGCTGGCCGAAGGCGACACCGGGCGTTTCATGAATGCGGTCGCCTTACGGGTCGCGCCGCCACGGTCGTCGAAATCCCCCGCACCGCCCCCCAAACAACCGGTCCCCGAACAGCGGGCCGAACCCCCCGATACCCGCAGCGCCATACAAAAGCTCGCGGATCGGTTCAGGTGAGCCTGCGCGCCGCCCTCCTGTCTCAGGCCGAAACCTGCGAGGCGTTGGGATCGCCCTTTACCGGGCGGGTGCTGCGGCTGACCGCGCAAAACCTGACCCCCGGCAACAGCGTGGCGGATCGCCTGTTGTCCTGGCCCGGGGATATCAGCGCAAGGGCTGCCTCGGTGCCATTGCGGTTTGCCGGTGCCCTGCACGGGCTGGTGCAAAGCGGGCTGGCCCCCGGCCTTGCGGCGCAATACCCGCCCAACGACACCACGGACGCGGCACTTTGGCAGGCCATTGCCGCCGTGCTAAGCGCGAATGAACGGGACCTGCAACACTGGCTGGACAGCCCGCCACAGACCAATGAAGTCCGGCGCAGCGCGCCCCTGATCGCCATCGGCCACTGGCTGACCCGGCGATTTGATATGCCGTTGATCCTGTCTGAAATCGGTGCAAGCGCGGGCCTGAATCTGATGTGGGATCGTTTCACCCTGTCCCTGCCCGGCGGCGATCGCGGCCCGACCGATGCGGCGCTGACCTTGTCGCCAGAGTGGCGCGGCGCGGAACCACCCGATGCGCGCCCCCGGATCGCGGACCGTCGCGGCGTCGATCTGAACCCGCTGGACCCCTCGAACTTGTTGGCGCTGCTGCGTCTCAGGGCCTATATCTGGCCCGATCAGCCGGACAGGATCGCACGGACAAATGCGGCCATCGCGGTGGCGGATGCCCCGGTGGATCAGGCCGATGCCCTTGACTGGCTGCCCCAGCGGCTGGCCGACCGTCATGACGGACATGTGCATGTGCTGTTTCACACCATCGCCTGGCAATATCTGCCACCCGAGGCACAGGCGCGCGGCAACGCCCTGATTGCCGCAGCCGGTGCACAGGCCACGCCTGACGCGCCACTGGCCCGCTTTGCGATGGAGGCGGACGGAGAGAGCCCCGGCGCCGGGCTGTCGCTGCAACTGTGGCCCGGCGGCGATATCCTGTCGATGGGGCGGGCGGATTTTCACGGTCGCTGGGTGGATTGGTCGAACGGCACCGCTATCTAACGATCAGGAGGGCCAAGATGACGATGAAAAAAGACCCTGACATCAACGTTCTGGGCGAACGGCTGGCGCCCTGTTCATCCGACCCCCTGACCGGGTTTTTCCGGGATGGGTCCTGCAACACCTGCGTTCAGGATGCGGGCAGCCATACGGTCTGCGCCATCATGACGGCCGAGTTTCTGGCCTATTCGAAATATGTCGGCAATGACCTGAGCACCCCACGCCCGGAATTCGGCTTTCCGGGATTGAAACCCGGCAATCACTGGTGCCTGTGCGCGGGCCGGTTCCTGCAGGCCCATGACGAAGGCTGCGCGCCGCAGGTCAACCTGCGTGCGACCCACGCCCGCGCGGCAGAGATCGTGCCGCTTGCCATTCTGCGCGAACATGCCACGGATGCCGATGCGGTCTGACCGTCACGGATCGGGCAGCAGGGTGTCGTCCATAAGATCCTCGATGAACAGGCTCAGCAACTGTGGCCGCCCGCTGACGCCCGCCTTGCGGTAGATCGCATTCGTCTGCGCCTTGACCGTACCTTCCGAGGTATTGCGCAGCCGTGCAATTTCAGCCGTCGAAAGCCCCTTGATGGCGAACAGGGCCACGTCCTTTTCCGCGGGCGTCAGTTCCCAATGGGTGAACCGCTCTTCCATCAGCTCCAGAAAGGCGCCCGACGCCACGCGCAGCTGATCCCGGACCTGCATGTTTTGCGCGATGGTCCGGCGCAGGGTCATCGCGCCCAGAACCACCCCCAGGATCAACCCGACCGCCGCGCCGATTTCCAGCAATTCGCGGGTTTGCCAGCTGATGGGTCTGGTCCGCAGACCGATGACGCTTGAAACGATATCGGAAACGAAAAAGATCGCGCAGACCGCCTGAACCAGCAAAACGACAGTGACAAAAATATTGCGTCTCAATAGCCCTCAACCCGTCATTGATCTTGGCGGTTCACCGCGTTCGTTCAGCATGGCTCAGTCATCGTCATCATCTTCTTCGTCGTCGTCATCCTCTTCGTCTTCATCATCGTCATCGCCGCCGTCATTGTCATCGCCGCCGCCGTCCCCATCGCCGTCGTCGTCATTTTCATCGTCGTCATCTTCGTCAGAATCGTCGTCGTCGTCCTTGTCGCCGCCCGAACCCGTTTCCGATCCGCCCCCGGATGCCCCCCTGAAACGCTGTTCACTCGGGTCGAAGATATTGGCCTCGTCATCGTCGTCCTGTTCCCAGAAATCCCGCAAAATCTCGCCCGAGCGCGGGTTGAGGATGATTTCGCGTTCCATCCCCGGCCCATGCGCGACGATGCGCATCCGGCCCAGCAGAGTTCGCGAAATCCGAATGCTGCGGAACCCCTGTTCGCGCAGCTGTTCGACCACGCGCGCTTGCAGGTCATCCGCAAGGGCCGTTGTCGCGACACAAAAGATCGCGACGAAAGCGTAAAGAAACAGTTTTGGCTTCATGGCACCACCGATACAGGTCAGGGCAAACGCCCCCGTTCGCGATGAAACGGGGACGTCTTACCGTCAGATCCGCGACCACAATACCCTGTGATCAGGATTTGTCATCGTCGTCGTCGTCATCATCGTCGTCGCTGTCGTCATCGTCATCATCGTCGTCGTCATCATCATCGTCGTCGCTGTCGTCATCGTCATTGCTGTCATCATCGTCATCGCGGTCGTCGTCACGATCATCGTCTTTGTCATCGTCATGATCATCATCTTTGTCGTCGTCGCGATCATCGTCATCATCGTCGTCGTCATCATCGTCCAGGAAATCCCGGTCTTCGGTTTCGTACTCGACCCCTTCCTGCACGCGGCCGCCATAAGCCTCGCTTTCATCTTTCAGCACCGCGCCGGTTTCGCGATCAAAGACAAGCTCGCGTTCGCGGCCGGCTTTCTTGGCTTCGACCTTCAACTGGCTCGGGCCCCGTTTGACTTCGATCTCGACATAGCCCTGTTCGGTCAGTTGGTTGACCACAGAGTCGGAAAAGGCATCGGCCGAAGCGGCGGTGGAATACAGGACGGCAACGGCCGTCAGCACGATTGAGCGTTTGATGTTCATGACTGAAATCCTCTGTTCCAGGTGGCCGGCGATATGCACGACCTTGCGTGCCACCGGTTGAACACGAACCGGCCACCCGCGGATATTGATCAGAGGTTTACTGCGCCGGGTCTAAACCGGCGGAGGATGCGCCTAAACCTGAGTTTAGGCGGTATTGGTCCCGGAAATTTCGTCGCTTGCCCCGAACCCGGCCTAGCCGTCCGCGCCCATATCGAACCCCAGCGCGCGGGCCACGGTAAAGATATCCTTGTCACCCCGGCCACACATGTTCATGCAGATCAGATGATCGGCGGGCAGCTCGGGTGCGATTTTCAGCACATGTGCCAAGGCGTGGCTGGGTTCCAGCGCGGGAATGATCCCTTCGGTCTTGCAACACAGCTGAAACGCGTCCAAAGCCTCGACATCGGTGATGCTGACATATTTTGCGCGGCCGATTTCATGCAGCCAGGAATGTTCCGGCCCGATGCCGGGATAATCCAGACCCGCGGAAATCGAATGCCCTTCCAAAATCTGCCCGTCGTCGTCCTGCAACAGATAGGTGCGGTTGCCGTGTAGCACGCCGGGGCGCCCGCCGGTCAGGCTGGCGCAATGTTCCATCTTGGCGTTGACGCCCTTGCCGCCCGCCTCGACCCCGATGATGTTGACCTCTTTGTCGTCGAGGAACGGAAAGAACAGCCCCATCGCGTTCGATCCGCCACCGATCGCGGCGATCAGCGTATCGGGCAACCGGCCTTCGGCGGCCAGCATCTGTTGCTTGGCCTCCTTGCCGATGATCGCCTGAAAATCGCGCACCATTGCCGGATAGGGGTGCGGCCCCGCCACCGTGCCGATGCAATAGAACGTGTCACGCACATTGGTGACCCAGTCGCGCAGCGCGTCGTTCATCGCGTCCTTCAGCGTGCCGCGACCCGATGTCACCGGCACAACCTCGGCCCCCAACAGGCGCATGCGGAACACGTTGGGCGACTGCCGTTCCACGTCATGCGCGCCCATGTAGACCACGCATTTCAGCCCGAACTTGGCACAGACGGTGGCGGTGGCCACCCCATGCTGGCCCGCGCCGGTTTCGGCGATGATCCGGGTCTTGCCCATGCGGCGCGCCAACAGGATCTGGCCCAGCACGTTGTTGATCTTATGCGCGCCGGTGTGGTTCAGCTCGTCGCGCTTGAGGTAGATCTTGGCCCCGCCCAGATGGTCGGTCAGCCCTTCGGCGAAATACAGCGGGCTGGGGCGGCCCACATAATGGGTCCACAGATCGTCCATCTGATCCCAGAAGCTTTGATCGGTCTTGGCCTTTTCGTATTCTTCCTCAAGGCTCAGGATCAGCGGCATCAGCGTTTCGCTGACAAACCGCCCACCGAAATCACCGAAACGCCCGTTTTCATCGGGGCCGGTCATGAAGCTGTTGAAAAGATCGTTGGCCATCTGTGCCCCCTATTCAGTCAAGAACGCGTTTAAAGCCTATGTGCGAGGCGGTAAAGCCGATGCTTTCGTAAAACGCCTGCGCGCGCCCCCGGCTTTTGTTGGTGGTCAACTGCATCAGGCTGCAGCCTGCGGCGCGGGATCGCGCCTCGGCGTCCTGCATCATCTGTGCGCCGCCGCCCTGTCCACGGAACTTTGCCGCGACCCGGATGCTTTCGACCTGCGCCCGCCGGGCCGCTTTCAGGGACAGCCCGCTGATGAAGGTCAGTTGATAGGTCGCCATGACGACGCCCGCGACCTCGCCCACGATCAGCATGTTGCCGTTTTCGGCCTGCATCGCGTCGAACGCCGCAAAATAGGGGGCAGGGTCCGCGGCCTCGCGCCCGGCGCCCAACACATCGTCGGCCAGCATCGCCATGATGGCTGGCACATCGTCGCGGCGGGCGTCGCGGAACGTGATTTTCATGCCTCGGTCGCCTTTTCAATGAAGCTGCGGATCAACTGGCTGTCCTTGACGCCCGGTGCGGTTTCGACCCCCGTCGACACATCGACCTGTCGCGCACCGGTCAACCGGATCGCCTCGGCCACGTTGTCCGGGGTCAGCCCACCGGCCAACATCCACGGCACCGGCCAGCGGCGCCCGGCGATCAGGCGCCAGTCGAAGGTCAGGCCGTTTCCGCCCGGCAGAGCGGCCTTCTTGGGCGGTTTGGCATCGACCAGCAACTGATCGGCCACCCGGCCGTATTCGGCCAAAGCGGGCAGATCGCCCTCATCCGCCACGCCCACGGCTTTCATCACCGGCAGGCCATAGCGCGTGCGAATTTCCGCAACCCGGTCCGGTGCCTCGCTTCCATGCAATTGAAGCATATCCAGCGGAACGGCATCGACAATCCGGTCCAGAACCGCGTCATCCGCATTGACCACCAGCGCCACTTTCGCCACCCCGGCGGGCACCTCCAGCGCCAGGACGCGAGCCTGCTCGATCGTCAGGTTTCGTGGCGATTTGGCGAAGAATACAAACCCGATATAGGCCGCCCCCGCCTGGGCCGCGACCTGAATATGACGGACCTCGGACAGGCCGCAGATTTTGACACGGGGTGTATTGGTCATGAAGGCGGTTTAACCTGCCTTGCCGCCATCCTCAAGCAAAGCAAGCACATCGTCCTGACCGCTTGCATCGCGGCGTTTCAGCCGTTTGACTTCGCGCTCCAGCTTGGCGGTGTCGCGTTTGGCCCGCGATGCCTCGGACCGGTGTTTGTATTCGCGCAGCCATTCCCAGACAAAGCCGATCAGCAGCCCGGCCAGAATGCCCGCGAAGACCACAAGAAACAGCGGCAGCTGGATCTGCCAGGACAGGCCGCTGAACACGGCCAGATCTTCGGGCAGCAGGGTCAGGGTGACGATCTGGCGATTGGCCAAGGCCACGATGATCAGGCACAGGCCAAGCACCGCCAGGAAAAAATAACGCAGATACCGCATGGGTTATTCCAATTACTTGCCGTTCAGGCGATCGCGCAACAGCTTGCCCGTCTTAAAGAATGGCACGAACTTTTCGTCAACATCCACGGATTCACCGGTGCGCGGATTACGGCCGACGCGGGCGTCCCGTTGTTTCACCGAAAAGGCGCCGAACCCGCGCAGCTCGACCCGATCACCGTCGGACATGGCCGAAATGATCTCTTCAAAGATCGTGTTCACGATCCGCTCTACATCTCGTTGGTAGAGGTGCGGGTTCTCGTCAGCTATCTTCTGAATCAATTCCGACCGGATCATATAGTCACTCCCCAACCCGCGTTTTTTCGCGTCTGTTTGATGTCATTATGGGCCTTCCGACTATAGGACCGTTTTTCGAACGGAGAAACAGAAAGCCTTTGAAATACCGGGAAAAACACTGCCTCGCGGGGCAATTGGGTATTGATTACCCTACCCATTTCCCGATCTGCGCCGTGAATTGGCGAATTTTCTGCACCTGCAAAGGGATCACCCGCGGTTTTTGATTCGCTGCAAATGCGAACGGCCCCGCCGCATGGCGGGGCCGTCCTTGAAGCACCAGAAACTGGTTTACTCGTCGCCGCCTTTCAGCGCGGCGCCAAGGATATCGCCCAGCGATGCGCCCGAGTCCGAGGAGCCATACTGTTCGACGGCCTCTTTCTCTTCGGCGATTTCGCGCGCTTTGATCGACAGGCCCAGACGACGCGATTTTGCGTCGACGTTGGTGACCCGGACGTCGATCTTGTCGCCCACCTGGAACCGCTCGGGGCGCTGTTCGGCGCGATCACGGCTAAGGTCGGACCGGCGGATGAAGGATTTCATGCCTTCGTATTCCACCTCGACACCGCCCTCTTCGATCGCGGTCACATTGACCGTGATGATCGAACCGCGTTTGACACCGTCAACCGCTTCCGAGAACTTGTCGCCGCCCAGGGCTTTGACCGACAGCGAGATACGCTCTTTCTCGACATCCACTTCGGTGACAACGGCCTGAACCATGTCGCCCTTGCGGTAGTTCTGAATGGCGTCTTCGCCACGTTCGTCCCACGACAGATCGCTGAGGTGGACCATGCCGTCGATGTCGTTGTCCAGACCAATGAACAGACCGAATTCGGTGATGTTCTTGACTTCGCCTTCGACTTCTTTGCCCTCGGGGTTGTTCTCGGCGAACACTTCCCACGGGTTGCGCATGGTCTGTTTCAGACCCAGCGAAACGCGACGCTTGGCGCTGTCGATTTCCAGGACCATGACTTCGACTTCCTGGCTGGTCGAAACGATTTTGCCAGGGTGGACGTTTTTCTTGGTCCACGACATCTCGGATACGTGCACCAGACCTTCGACACCGGGCTCCAGCTCAACAAATGCACCGTAGTCGGTGATGTTGGTCACGCGGCCGGTGTGTACCGATTCCAGCGGGAACTTGGCTTCGACGGAATCCCACGGATCATCCTGCAGCTGTTTCATGCCAAGGCTGATACGGTGGGTTTCCTTGTTGATCTTGATGACCTGAACCTTGACGGTTTCGCCGATCGCCAGAATCTCGGACGGGTGGTTCACACGGCGCCATGCCATGTCGGTGACGTGCAACAGCCCGTCAACACCGCCCAGATCAACAAACGCACCGTATTCGGTGATGTTCTTGACGACACCGTCCACGGCCTGGCCTTCGGTCAGGTTGCCGATAACTTCGGCGCGCTGTTCGGCACGGCTTTCTTCCAGGATGGCACGACGCGACACAACGATGTTGCCACGACGACGGTCCATTTTCAGAATCTGGAACGGCTGCTTCAGACCCATCAGCGGGCCGGCGTCGCGCACGGGGCGCACGTCAACCTGGCTGCCGGGCAGGAAGGCCACGGCACCGCCCAGATCGACGGTAAAGCCACCTTTGACCCGGCCAAAGATCGCGCCTTCGACACGCTCTTCGTCGGCATAGGCTTTTTCCAGACGATCCCAGGCTTCTTCGCGGCGCGCTTTTTCACGGCTGATCGAAGCTTCGCCACGGGCGTTTTCGACGCGATCCAGGAAAACCTCGACCTCATCGCCAACGGCGATTTCGGGGGCTTCGCCGGGATTTGCGAATTCTTTCAGTTCAACGCGGCCTTCCATTTTATAGCCGACGTCGATGATGGCCTGGCCTGCTTCGATAGCAATGACGCGGCCTTTGACAACAGAGCCCTCGTCGGGCGTGTCAATCTCGAAGCTTTCAGCAAGAAGGGCTTCGAATTCTTCCATAGATGTGTTTTGAGCCATGTGGTCTCAGTTTCCTTTTCAGTCTCTATTTATCTGGCCGCGCGGTTGTCTCCGCCGGTCTTGGGGTTGGTCATTTTGCAGCAAGACCAAAAAAACGCAAAGGGCCGGTGCTATCCCGACCCTGCCTGCGTTTTTTGTCATCTGGCTTTTGCCGCCTTATCGACAGCGGCGGTATAGACAGGAAAACCCTTATACGCAAGCCCTATGCGCCTTTGGGCGGCCCGGCCTTTTGCACAATCGCGACGGCCCGTTCCACCGCCGCCGAAATCGACAGATCGGTGGTGTCGATCAGCACCGCATCCTCGGCCGCGGTCAGCGGGGCCGCCGCGCGCTGGCTGTCGCGGGCATCGCGTTCCTGCAGGTCCTGCAACACGCCTTCGGGTGTGACGTCTGCGCCCTTGGCGGCCAGTTCGGCAAATCGCCGGTCGGCCCGGACCGCATCCGAGGCGGTGACGAACAGTTTTACCTGCGCCTCGGGGCAGATCACCGTGCCGATGTCGCGCCCGTCCAGCACGGCCCCGCCCGCACGGCGTGCAAAGGCGCGTTGGAAATCGACCAAAGCGGCGCGCACCTCGGGGATGGCGGCGACCTTGCTGGCGGCCTGCGCCACTTCGGCGGTGCGCAACGCATCGTTTTCCAGATCCTCGGCCATCAATCCGCGCGCGGCCTCGATCGCCGGAAGGCCGGTCAGGGTCTTGGCCCCGACCGCGCGGTACAGCAGCCCGGTGTCCAGATGCGCAAACCCGAAATGGGCGGCAACAGCTTTGGAGATGGTTCCTTTTCCCGCAGCGGCGGGTCCGTCAATCGCGATGGTAAAGCTCATACATCCACCTGTGTCGTCAGTGCCGGATCATCCGCATCCGCCTGCGGCAGATCATCGGCAATATCATAGTAGTCACCCTTGTCGGCACAAAAGATATGGCCCGCCAAAGTCAGTCCTGTCGGCGCGTCCAGCGTACCTGCGAAGATCGACAGGTGGCTGCCCGGACCGTCCCAGAACAGGTTCGACCCGCAGGTGCCACAAAACCCGCGCCGGGCACTGTCGGACGACGCGAACCATTGCACCGTGCCGGTGATCTGCACATCGTCACGCAGGGCCGAGGTGGCCGCGACGTGATGCCCGCTGGTCATGCGGCATTGCGCACAATGGCAGGCGATGACCGGCCGCATCGGCCCGGTGACGCGGTAGTGAACCGCGCCGCACAGACAGCCGCCGGTTATCATGCGTTCGACCGTACCATCTGTGCCCCCAGCGTTTCCATCAACGGCTCGAAAATCGGGAAGGAGGTCGAGATTGGCCCGGCGTCATCCACGCTGACAGGCTTCTGCGCGGCGAACCCTGCGCAGAGGAACGACATCGCGATCCGGTGATCCAGATGGCTGGCGCAGGTCGCCCCGCCCGGCAATCCGTTTGGTCCCATCCCGTGAACGATCAGCGTATCTTCGTCTTCGTCAACCGTCGCGCCACAGCGTTCCAGACCGCGTGCCATCGCGTCGATCCGGTCGCTTTCCTTGACCCGCAATTCCTTGACGCCCTTCATCGTGGTGGGCCCTGTCGCGAAACAGGCCACGACCGACAGGATCGGATATTCATCGATCATCGACGGCGCGCGGTCGGGCGGAACCTCGATGCCCTTCATATCGGGCGAGAACCGCGCGCGCAGATCGGCCACCGGTTCGCCGCCCGCTTCGCGCATGTTCTCAAAGGTCAGATTGGCGCCCATTTCCTGCAAGGTGGTGAACAGCCCGGCGCGGGTCGGGTTCAGCCCGATCCCCGGCACCAGAACGTCCGAGCCTTCGACGATCAGCGCGGCGCAGACCGGAAAGGCGGCCGAGCTGGGGTCGCGTGGCACGACGATTGTCTGGGGCTGCAATTCGGGTTGCCCGGTCAGGGTGATGACCCGGCCTTCGTCGGTTTCGGTCACTGAAACCTCGGCGCCGAAGCCCGCCAGCATGCGTTCGGTGTGATCGCGTGTCGCCTCTTTCTCGATGACGACCGTCTGGCCCGGTGCGTTCAGCCCGGCCAGCAGCACCGCCGATTTCACCTGCGCCGATGGCATCGGCACCGTGTAGCGGATCGACACAGGGTCCGCCGCGCCGACAATCGTCATCGGCAGCCGCCCGCCCTGCCGACCGTAAGACTGCGCGCCGAACAGGCCGATGGGATCGGTGATCCGCCCCATCGGACGCCCCCGCAGCGATGCGTCGCCGGTAAAGGTCGCGGTAATGGGCGAGGTGGCCATCGCCCCCATGATCAACCGGACACCGGTGCCCGAATTGCCGCAGTCGATCACCTGTTCGGGTTCGGCGAACCCGCCGACGCCCACGCCGTTCACCGTCCATTCGCCGGGCCCGTGATGGGTGACCTCGGCCCCGAAGGCACGCATCGCATGGGCGGTATCCAGCACATCCTGCCCTTCCAGAAGACCGGTGATATGGGTTTCACCCACACATAAAGCGCCCAGGATCAGCGACCGGTGCGAAATGGATTTGTCGCCCGGCACATCGGCGGTGCCGCGCAGCGGGCCGGATTTGCGGGCAGTCATCGGAATGGGGTCACCGTGGCCGGACATGGGGGCTCCTGTGCGGGTTGCTTTCAGCGCAGAAGTAGCGAATGCGCGACAGGGGGTCCACAGCGTTTTCGCAGCACGCCTATCGGCGGCGGAAGGTCAGATAGTGGGGCACGCGGCCTTCGCGCAGGGCTTTTTGTTCGTATCGGGTGGAAATCCAGTCGTCCCAGGGGGTGCGCCAGTCGGCGGGGCCTTCGGCCAGCCAGTCGAACCCCTGTTTGGGAACCTCGACCAATGTCTGGCGCACATAGTCGGGGATATCCGTCGCCACCCGAAAGATCGCACCGGGTTTCAGCACACGCGCCAGCGGGATCAGATGTTCCGGCGTCACGAAACGCCGCCGGTGGTGCCGTTTCTTGGGCCAGGGGTCGGGGTACAGCAGA
Organism: uncultured Paracoccaceae bacterium; assembly: GCA_947500775.1. Classification (GTDB taxonomy): domain Bacteria; phylum Pseudomonadota; class Alphaproteobacteria; order Rhodobacterales; family Rhodobacteraceae; genus CANMTD01. The sequence goes on along the minus strand of CANMTD010000001.1, from coordinate 610,482 downwards.
AACGCGCGGGAAATCGAGGCTTCGGGCAGCACGTCCAGCATATTGCGCGCATCACCGGGATAGATGCTGACGTTGCTGAGGTTGCGATCGCGCAGTTTTCCCAGCAGCATCGCCACACCATTGATGAACGGTTCGCACCCGATCACGCCGACATCGGGATTTTGGGCGGCCTGATGCACCAGATGTTCCCCGCCGCCAAAGCCGACCTCCAGCCACGCTTCGCGCGTATCGCCGAAGATGTCGGCCGGGCTGACCGGGGCACGGTCCGGGTTTTCCTCCCAATCGATGTTCTTGGGCATCAGGGGCCCAAGATCATTGTCCAGATAATCCATCTGGCTGTCGCGCAGGGTCTTGCCCTTGAACCGGCCATAGAAATTACGCCATGGCGCGCCAGAGGGATGTTTTTTATCGGTATCAGTCATCCCTGCCCTCCGTAGAATTCACAGCCCGTGGCATGGCCGCAGTATACAAAAAAAGCGCGGCGCATTCGATCATGCGCCGCGCCCTTTTCAGTTTTCGGGTTCAGACGGCCTTTTTCAGCGCGTCAATCAGATCCACCGCTTCCCAGCTAAAGCCGCCATCGGCCTCGGGTGTACGGCCAAAATGGCCATAGGCTGCGGTGCGCTGGTAAATCGGGCGGTTCAGTTGCAGGTGTTCGCGGATACCGCGTGGTGTCAGGTCCATGACCTGCGCCACGGCCCGTTCGATCTCGGTCTCGTGGACCTGCCCGGTGCCATAGGTGTCGGCATAGATCGACAGCGGCTTGGCCACGCCGATCGCATAGGACAGCTGAATGGTACAACGCTTGGCCAGCCCCGCCGCAACGACGTTCTTGGCCAGATAGCGCGCGGCATAGGCCGCCGAACGGTCAACCTTGGTCGGGTCCTTGCCGGAAAACGCGCCGCCGCCGTGCGGGGCCGCACCGCCATAGGTGTCCACGATGATCTTGCGCCCGGTCAGGCCCGCGTCCCCATCGGGGCCACCGATCACGAAGGTGCCGGTCGGGTTGACCCACCATTCGGTGGCATCGGTAATCCACTCATCCGGCAGAACGTCGCGGATATAGGGTTCCACCAGGGCGCGGATGTCGTCGGACCCCTGGCTTTCCAATTCATGCTGGGTGGACAATACGATCGAGGTCACCCCGACCGGTTTGCCATCCTCGTAACGCAGCGACAGTTGCGATTTCGCATCGGGGCGCAGCGTGGGTTCGGCACCGGATTTGCGGACCTCGGTCAGACGGCGCAGGATCGCGTGGGAATAATGGATCGGCGCTGGCATCAACTCTTCGGTTTCATCGACGGCATAGCCGAACATGATCCCCTGATCGCCGGCCCCATCCTTGTCAACGCCCTGACCGATATGCACCGATTGCGCATGAAGATAGTTATCCACCTTCATGTTGGCCCAGTGAAAGCCCTTTTGTTCATAGCCGATGTCGCGCACGCATTCGCGGGCGATCTCTTCGACACGGGCGATCACCGAACCGGGGCCGCGCACTTCGCCGCCGATCACAACCCGATCCGTGGTCGCAAAGGTTTCGCAGGCAACCCGCGCATAGGGGTCTTCTTGCAGGAAGGCGTCCAGCACTGCGTCGGAAATCCGGTCGCAGACCTTGTCAGGATGTCCCTCTGAAACGGATTCAGAGGTAAACGTATAATTCTGGCGGCTCATGAAAATCGCTCCAATATGAGTACCCGCGCCACGTCAGGAAGCCGTTGTGGCGGTTCGATCCTCGCCGCTTACGCGTGCGGCACCCTCGGGTCAATCGGGTTTCGGTGTTTTTCGGCGCAGCAAGGGCAAACCGGCAACGATCAGCAACACCAGCATCGGCCAGTCGCCTGTGCGGCTGTATAGCGTAGGGACCATGGCGCCGGGCACGGAAACATCCAGAAACCCCGCCGTATTCAGTGGCAGGTGATCCAGCACCCGGCCATGGGCATCAATGACCGCCGAAACGCCGGTATTGGCCGACCGCAGCACCGGCAGCCCCTGTTCGACCGCGCGCAACCGGGTCTGCGCCAGATGCTGATAGGGGCCGGTGATCTTACCGAACCACGCGTCATTGGTGATATGCAGCACCCAATCGGCCCGTTCCGTCGCCCCGCGCAGATCCTGCGGGAACACCGCTTCGTAACAGATCAGCGGCTGGACCTTGCCCGCAACCCCCAGATCCAGCACCCGCGCGCCCGGACCGCGGGTGTAGCCACGGATGTCGTTTGCGGCCAGCCCGGCGATCCCCAATCGCGAAAACAGCGCACTGAAGGGCATGTATTCGCCAAAGGGCACCAGATGAAACTTGTCATAGCTGTGGGTTACCGTGCCCACGCCGTCGATCACCCCAAGGCTGTTATAGACGCCCCCGAAATCCCGACGCTGAACGCCGAACAGAACGGGCACGCCGCCTGCCGCATCCGACATCACATCCAGCGCGCCCTGCGCCCGCTCCAACAGATAGGGCACCGCCGTTTCCGGCCAGACAATCAGGGCAAGCCCGGGATCGGATGGGGCCGTGCTGAATTCAAGCTGGCGGTCAAAGAACACCGGCACCATGTCGGGGCGCCATTTCAAATGCTGCGGCGCGTTGGGCTGCAGCAACCTGATGTGAACCGGGGTATCGCGGTCCGCCACCGGTTGGGACAAACGCCAAAGACCGCCCCCCCAACAGGCCGCCACCACCGCGACAGCGGCTGCAACGCCGATCCCGAACCGGCGAAACGCGAACGGCAGGCTAATCAGCAGGGTCGTCAGAAAGGTCAGGCCGATGGGGCCGATGAAGGCCGCCAGTTGCATCACCGGGGTTCCGATCCACAGATGCCCGATCAGCGCCCATGGAAACCCGGTAAAGACATAGCTGCGCGCCAGCTCGGCCAGAGCAAGACAAATCGCCAACAGGATTGCGCGCCGCCGGATGTCGGTCTGCCGTCCCGCGACCCAGGCCGCCCCGCCCCAGAACAGCGCCAGCCCGAAACTCATCAGCCCCAGCGCAAAGGGCGCCATCCAGCCATGGCGCGCGACATCGACCAGAAAGGGTTCGACAATCCAGAACAGCGCGGCCGCGAAATACCCGCCCCCGCCGATCCAGGCCAGACGGGCCCCGTATCGGGGCGTGTCGGCATTCAGGATCAGATAGAACAGCACCCCGAAGGCCACCAGCGCAAGGGGCCACCACCCCAGCGGAGCCTGCCCGGCCGCCGCAACGAACCCAGCCGCGAACCCGGCCAGCGACGGCCCCCAAAGCGCGCGCACCTTAGTCAGTTTGCGGGCCCGCGCGATCATCTGATCAGTCGGAAACGGTTTCGGGCAGGCGCACGCGCAGGCGTTTGATCCGCCGTGGATCGGCATCGACCACCTCGAACTGGGTGCCGTCCTGATGCGGGATCACCTCGCCCCGCGCGGGCACCCGGCCGATCATCATGAAAACCAGCCCGCCCAGGGTGTCGATCTCTTCCTCGTCTTCGGGGTCAACCAGTTTGACACCAACCTCGGCCTCGAACTCATCCAGCGGGGTGCGGGCCTGCGCCAGATAACAGCCGGGATTTTCCTGCACCCAATATTGCCCCTCGGCGACGTCGTGTTCATCTTCGATCTCGCCGATGACCTGTTCGATCAGATCCTCGATCGTGACCAGCCCGTCCACGCCGCCGTATTCGTCGATCACCAATGCCATATGCATCCGCTGGCTTTGCATTTTCTGCAACAGCACGCCGATTGGCATCGAGGGCGGCACAAACAGCAAGGGCCGGATCATCGCCTTCAGCGAAAATTGCGTGGCTTTGCCATTGAACCCGTGCTTCAGCGCAAGGTCCTTGAGGTGGACCATGCCAATGGGCGTATCCAGCGTGCCGTCATAGACCGGCAGCCGGGTCAGGCCGCTGTCGCGGAACACCTGCACCAGTTCGTCTTTCTTGATGTCCAGCGGCACGGCCACGATCTCGGCCTTGGGGATCGCCACATCTTCGACCCGCATGGCATGCAGGTTGCCAATGCCAAGCGGCGACCCTGCCACAGGTTCACCGTTCAGCGCATCGCGCTGCTGGGTTTCTTCCATCGCTACATGATCGGGCCCGCGAAATGCCCCCAGGAGTCGGCCCAAAATGCCGCCCCTGTTTTCTTCTTCACTCTCTGGCGCGCTTTGCGCTGCCATAGAAGACCCGTCGGTCTCGTCGCCCATCATTCCGCCCAAATAAATCGAGGAGCCGGTCCCCGGTGTCTAAACATATGGGTCATTGACCCCAAGAGTTGCAAGTATCTCGACCTCAATCTGTTCCATCAAGGCCGCATCTTCTGTGCGTATGTGATCATATCCCAACAGATGCAAACAGGCATGGACCAAAAGATGGGCAACATGATGGCCAAAATCCTTGCCCTGTTCGGTGGCCTCGCGCTGGCAGGTTTCATAGGCGATGGCGATATCGCCCAGTTCCTCGGGCATCTCTGCAGGGCCCGGTTCGGGGCGGTCCGGCACAGCGCCCGCATCATCTGCGGCCCTGTCTTCGGACGGCCACGACAAGACATTGGTCGCCGTGGGTTTGTCGCGAAAATCCCGGTTCAGATCGGCGATCCGGGCATCGTCGCAGCCCAGCAGGCTGATCTCGAACCCGTCCGTTGGCATTTCCAGATGGGTCAGCGTTGCCCGGCAAGCGCGTTCGGCCGCGGCCGCCAGTTCGGCCGCGTGCCAACGTTCATCTTCGATCAGCGTATCGACAAGCTCAGACATCGGCCTTGTCATAGGCGTTGATGATCTTGGCCACCAGATGGTGACGCACCACATCCTTGGCCGTGAAATAGTTGAAGGCGATGTCGTCGATGGATTTCAGCAGATTTTCGGCATCCGACAGCCCCGACGGCACGCCGCGCGGCAGATCGACCTGCGTGCGGTCGCCGGTGATCACCATGCGCGATCCTTCGCCAAGCCGGGTCAGGAACATTTTCATCTGCATGGTCGTGGCATTCTGCGCCTCGTCCAGCACCACAAAGGCATTCGACAGCGTCCGCCCGCGCATGAAAGCCAGCGGCGCGATTTCGATCTTCTTTTCCTCGATCAGCTTGGCCACCTGCTTGCCCGGCAGAAAATCGTTCAGCGCGTCATAAAGCGGCTGCATATAAGGATCGACCTTGTCCTTCATATCGCCAGGCAGGAACCCCAGACGTTCGCCCGCCTCGACCGCAGGGCGCGACAGGATGATGCGGTCCACATGGCCGCCGATGAACATGTTCACCGCCACGGCGACCGCCAGATAGGTCTTGCCGGTGCCCGCAGGCCCGATCCCAAACGCCAGTTCCTTGGCAAACAGCGATGTCACATAGGCCTTCTGCGCCTCGGTCCGGGGTTCGACCAGTTTCTTGCGGGTTTTGATTTCGACCTTGCCACCCTGAAACAGCTCCATCTGATCTCCATCCCGGGTGCCGGTGTCTTTGCCGGAATCGCCCAACCGCATGGTCCCGTCGATGTCGCCCGCATCAATTGTCCGGCCCTCTTCCAGTTTGGCGTAAAGCTGTTGCAGCACCATGGCGGCCTGTCCGCGCGCCTCGCCATCACCGACGATCGCCAGATGATTGCCACGGCGCAGGATATGCACGTTCAGTTTATGTTCGATCTGCGCAAGGTTGCGGTCGAATTCGCCACAAAGGTCGATCAACAATCGATTGTCAGGGAACTCCAGAAGCGTTTCGTGAACGTCATCTGTGTTTGGCGGGGGGGTCAGAGCGTTGATGCCCAAAAACGACTCCGTTTGTTAAAGCCTGCATAGATATGGTGCCAAGCCATGACGTATGACGCAAGGACTTGCTGCAAGGTTTCACACAAATGAAACAAAAAAGGCCGCTCAATCCGGTTCCAGCGGCCTTTTTCAGCAAAAATGTCCCGGCCTGTGGTGTGGTGGACGCACAAGGCTACACAGGGGCGTGCCGTGGTGAAGGCCCGGTCAGATCAATTCGCCCCCCAGCGAATTCGACGCGCTTTCGATGATTCTGACCCGGGCGACCTGCCCGATCATCGACGGATCGGCGTGGACATAGACCGCATGCAGGTGATCCGATTTGCCGATCAGCTGCCCGGGTTCGCGCCCGGTCTTTTCGAACAGCACGCCGACCTCGCGTCCGACCATCGCATCCTGAATGGCGCGCTGCTGATCGGACAGCAGGGCCTGCAACCGGGCCAGACGGTCGGTTTTTTCCGCCTCACCCACCTGCGCGCGCTCGGCCGCAGGGGTGCCGGGGCGGGTAGAGTATTTGAACGAATAGCACTGGCCGTATTTCACCTGTTCCACCAGATCCAGCGTGGCCTGAAAATCTTCCTCGGTCTCTTCGGGGAAACCGACAATGAAATCGCCCGAAATCAGGATATCGGGCCGCGCCGTGCGGATGCGGTCGATCAGCTTCAGATAGCTTTCGGCGGTATGGCTGCGGTTCATCCGTTTCAGGATACGGTCACTGCCCGATTGCACCGGCAGATGCAGGTAGGGCATCAGTTTCGGACAGTCGCCATGCGCCGCGATCAGCGCGTCGTCCATGTCGTTGGGGTGGCTGGTGGTAAAGCGGATACGCTCCAGCCCGTCGATGTCGTTCAGCGCCCAGATCAGGCGCGCCAGCGACCAGTCGCCGCCGTCACCCGCGCCGTGATAGGCGTTGACGTTCTGCCCCAGCAGGGTGATTTCGCGCACGCCGCGTTCGACCAGATCGCGCGCCTCGGTCAACACGCGATCCACCGGGCGGCTGACCTCGGCCCCGCGGGTATAGGGCACCACGCAGAAGGCGCAGAATTTGTCACAGCCTTCCTGCACGGTCAGGAACGCGGTCGGGCCGCGTTTCGCCTTGGGGCGGGATTTCAGATGTTCGAACTTGTCTTCTTCGGGGAAATCGGTGTCCAGCGCCTTGCCGCCCTCGCGGGTTTTCGCCTCCATCGCGGGCAGCCGGTGATAGCTTTGCGGCCCCACCACCAGATCGACCATCGGCTGGCGGCGCATGATTTCCTGCCCTTCGGCCTGCGCCACGCAGCCCGCCACGCCGATCTTCAGATCGGGGTTCGCGGCCTTCAGCCCCTTGAACCGGCCCAGTTCGGAATAAACCTTTTCGGCGGCCTTTTCGCGGATGTGGCAGGTGTTCAGCAGGATCATGTCGGCATCGTCCGGCGTATCGGTCGCCACATACCCCTGCCCGCCCAGCGCCTCGGCCATGCGTTCACTGTCATAGACATTCATCTGACAGCCATAGGTTTTGATATACAGCTTTTTTTCGTCCGCCATGATCCGCGCCTTTTGATCTCAAGGCGCTGTCGTACACAAACCGGCGGCCGCCCGCAACGCTTGCAATAGGCATGATTTTGCAAGAGTCTGCCGCCAAAACCAGCCGACATAGGGCAAAGGACGCGATGCAGTACGATAATCTGGGTGATTTTCTGACCGGTGGTGCGGGAGCGCTGGCCAAAGGGCCGATTGCGTTGATCTTCGCCGAAGACCGGACAGAGCTGGCCACAACCCTGCAGCACCACGTCAAGCTTGGCTTTGCCACGGTGGTTCTGCTGACGCCGGATTTTGTGCCGCTGCCAGAGGATCTTGCCGACGCTGTCATTCAGGTGAAACTGGATGTCTACCGCGAAGACGCCCTGCCCAATGCCGTGAATCAGGTGATCGAGGCGGCCCCGGGCCGCTGGATATACTACTGCTATAACGCCGAATATCTGTTCTACCCGTTCTGCGAAACCCGCAGCGTGGGCGAGATGCTGGCCTTTCATACCGAAGAGCGCCGCGATGCGATGCTGGCCTATACCGTTGACCTTTATGCCGGCGATCTGGACCGTTTCCCCGATGCGGTATCGCTGCAGGATGCGCTGCTGGACAAATCCGGCTATTACGCCTTGGCCCGCAAGGACCCCGACGCCGATTGGGAACCAAAAGACCGGCAGCTGGATTTCTATGGCGGGTTGCGCTGGCGGTTCGAAGAACATGTGCCCTGGGAACGGCGCAAGATTGACCGCATCCCGCTGTTTCGCGCCAAACCCGGCCTGCGCCTGCGTGCCGATCACACGTTCAGCGACGAAGAATACAACACCTATGCCTGCCCGTGGCACCACAATCTGACCGCCGCGATCTGTTCGTTCCGCACCGCCAAGGCGCTGAAACTGAACCCCGGGTCGTCCTTCGACATCCAGACCTTCAAATGGCACAATTCGATCGGGTTCGACTGGACCTCGCAACAATTGCTGGATCTGGGGCTGATGGAACCGGGTCAGTGGTTCTAGGTCCCGTGGCCGGTTTTCAGGGCGCCCCGTCGAACGCATAGCCGAACCGCGCGATATCGACCGCACAGATGCGCGACACCAGATCGGCATCAGCGTCGGAATAATAGCCGCGATAATCCGCGTCCCGGTCTGACGGATTGGCACGCGCCAAAGGATACAGGCCAAAGCCAAGATGCGCCTCGACCGGGGCCAGATCGTCCTGAAGACGTTCCAGCCGGACAAAGGCGTTGCAACGCTCAGTCCCGCGCAGGTCGGTGACATAGCTGCCATAGGGCGCGGCCTGTAGGCTGGATTGGGTATGCGGATGGTTCAGAAAGCCGCTGAAATCATGCACCTTGGCGATCTGCACCGCCGGGTGATCGAACCCCTGATCGCGCAGCCAGTGGTAATAGCTGACCACCCGGTCCCAGGGGTTGCGCACAAATGTAAAGATAAAGAACTGTTCGATCTCGGCCGGGGTGACGACCCCGTCGATGTCGCTTAGCCGCGCGTGTTTCCACAATCGACCCGACGATTGCAGCCCGTCCAGACGGTGCCGTCTTTTGCGCGCCTTGGGGGTGTCGCCGATGATCAGATCGTCGGCCTTGGCCCGCGCCTCTAACGCCAATGTCAGCGCGGTGCCCCCGGTTTTGGGAATATGCACAAAGATATACTGGCGCCCGCGCGAAATGATCATGGCCCGACGCTATCCCAGCCCGGCGCGAAGGCAAAGATGCGTTTGAGGCTTTTCAAAACGCAGCATCGGTTGCACAGTCCCCGGCAGGGAGAAAATGGGAGGACACCGCATGGGCTGGCTGGCTGATGAAAGCGGTCTGGAAAAATGTGCCGCGAACCACGTACCGCTGACACCGCTGTCGCATCTGAACCGCGCGGCGGATATCTTTCCCGACCGACAGGCCCTGCTGGACCGCAACCGCAGCTTCACCTATCGCGAATTGCACGCCCGGGTAAGCCAGCTGGCCAGCGCCTTGGCCGCGCGCGGCATTCAGCCCGGCGATGTGGTCGCCACCCTGTTGCCCAATATCGCAGCTCAGGTCGAAGCGGCCTGGGCCGTGCCCGCCTGCGGCGCGGTGCTGAACACCATCAACACCCGTCTGGAAGACGAAACCATCCGCTATATCTTTGAACATGGCGGCGCGAAACTGGTGCTGGTGGACAGCGCGCTGTTGCCGCTGGCCGAAGCCGCGATGGCACAGATGGACGCCGATCAGATCCCCGAGATCATCGAGGTTGCCGATCACGCCGCCGGGTTCCAGCCCAGCGGCCGCCACCCCGATTACGATCAGGTTCTGGCCAGCGGCGACCCGGCATTCCGGTGGATCATGCCGCAGGACGAATGGGAAAGCCTTGCGCTGAACTATACCTCGGGCACCACCGGGCGGCCCAAGGGGGTCGTCTATCACCATCGCGGGGCCTATCTGATGACGATGGGCACGGTGATTTCCTGGCGCATGGTGCTGCACCCGCGCCTGTTGACGATCGTGCCGCTGTTTCACTGCAACGGCTGGTGCCATGCGTGGATGATGCCGGTACTTGGGGGCACCGTTGTGTGTTGCCGCGACGTGACCGCGCATAATATCTATCACGCGATTTCGGTCGATGGGGTGACCCATTTCGGCGGCGCGCCCATCGTGCTGAACATGATCGTCAACGCCCGCGAAGAAGACCGGATGCCGTTCGATCACACGGTCGAGGTCTTCACCGCAGGCGCCCCGCCCCCCGCCGCAACGCTGGCCAAATTCGAGCCATTGGGGTTCAACGTGACGCAGGTTTACGGGCTGACCGAAACCTATGGCCATGTCACCGAAGCCCTGTGGCGCGATGACGACTGGGACGGCCTGCCACCGGCCGACCGCGCCGCGATCAAGGCCCGCACCGGGGTCGCCATGCCGATGATGGAGGCCGCGGTGGTGATGGACGAGGCGATGCAGCCCGTCCCCCGCGACGGGCAGACCAGCGGCGAAATCATGCTGCGCGGCAATACCGTGATGAAAGGCTATTACAAAAACCCCGCCGCCACCGCCGAAAGCTTTGCGGGGGGGTACTTCCATTCCGGCGACGTCGCCTTTCAGCATGACGACGGCTATATCAAGATCACCGACCGGGCCAAGGACATCATCATCTCGGGCGGCGAAAACGTATCATCGGTCGAGGTCGAGAATGTGTTGATGCACCACCCCGGCGTCAGCCTCTGCGCCGTGGTTGCCAAACCCGACGAAACCTGGGGCGAGGTGCCCTGCGCCTTTGTCGAGGCACAGGACGGCCACGCCCCGGACGAAGCCGAACTGATCGCCTTTTGCCGCGAACATCTGGCCGGTTTCAAAACCCCCAAATGCGTGGTATTTCAAGAGCTTCCCAAAACCTCGACCGGGAAAATCCAGAAATTCGAACTGCGGGAACGCGCCAAAAAACTGCCGCGTTGACACCATTGTCGGCGCCGCTGCGACAGGGTATCGTGCGGTCATAAATTGAGGCATTGCAAAGGTTTCGCAGCCGCCCATGACGGCGCTTAAACAATTCGAACGGCTTGAAAGCTCTGGTTTGTGGCGTGAAACGCCGCAGGCGCAGCGACGCGATGTGATCGTGTCCTTTGGTGATGCGTCGCTGGTGGTCAGCGATACGCAGTCCCGTGCGCTGACCCATTGGTCGCTGGCCGCCGTGACCCGCACCAATCCCGGCGTGACCCCGGCGATCTACAGCCCCGGCCCGGATGCGACCGAAACGCTGGAAATCGACGATCAGGTCATGATCGAGGCGATCGAGAAAATCCGCAGCGCGATTGCCCGGCGCAGGCCCCATCGCGGGCGGCTGCGACTGATCCTGCTGGGTGGCGGTCTGGCGCTGGTTCTGGCGCTGCTGCTGTTCTGGATTCCGGGCGCGATGGTGCGCCATACGGTGTCGGTCGTGCCCGCGTCGGTGCGGGGCGAGATCGGACAGCGGTTGCTGGATCAGATCGCCCGCGTATCGGGCCGCCCCTGTTCGACGCCCGAAGGCGATAGCGCCCTGCGCAACCTGACCAACGCCATTCTGGGGCCGCAGGGCGGGCGGGTTGTCATCCTGCCCGCCGGGGCAACGCAGGCAACCCATCTGCCGGGGCAATTGTTCCTGCTGAACCGCGCCCTTGTCGAAGATTACGAAGACGCCGATGTGGCCGCCGGTTTCGTGCTGGCCGAAGACGCCCGTGCGCGGCAACAGGACCCGTTGGAGGCGCTGTTGCATCACGCCGGTCTGCGCGCGACCTTTGGCCTGCTGACCACCGGCACCCTGCCCGACGCGCCCCTGGACGCCTATGTCGAAACCCTGATGACGCGCGCCCCCGCCCCGCTGGCGGACGACACGCTGCTGGCGCGTTTCGCCAAGGCGCAGGTCCCGTCCAGCCCCTATGCCTATGCGCTGGATGTCTCGGGCGAAACGGTTCTGCCGCTGATCGAAGGCGACCCGATGCGCGGCGCAACCCGCCACCCGGTGGTGTCGGACGCCGATTGGGTGCGCCTGCAGGGGATATGCGGGGAATAGGTTTGCGCCTCGTCGCTGAACGACGAGGCGCTGCCTGTAGAAACCGGTTTTTATTGTTATCTGCGCTGCCGCGCGTTCCGGTACCCTGCCTTATGATCTGCCCCCGCATATCATGGGCGAATCATGCAGGATCGGACTCTGCGAGTAAAGCAATTATTGGCTTATTTTGTACCGAACATGCGGTCACCCGCATCCCCTAGCCCCGGAACAATATATCCATGGTCGTTCAGCCGTTCATCCACAGATGCTGTGACGATCGGCACATCCGGATGCGCCTCTTTCATCCGGGCGACACCTTCGGGGGCGGCCAGAAGGCACAGGAACCGGATGTTCGTGGCCCCCGCCTCTTTCAGCAGATCAATCGCCGCGACCGATGAATTCCCGGTCGCCAGCATCGGGTCCACCGCGATCACCAGACGGTCGTCCAGCGACTCGGGCACCTTGAAATAATACTGCACGGGTTTCAGGGTTTCTTCGTCCCGGTACAGGCCCACGAACCCGACCCGGGCCGAAGGGATCAGTTCCAGAATACCGTCCAGCAACCCGTTGCCCGCCCGCAGGATCGAAATCAACGCCAGTTTCTTGCCCGCCAGGATCGGCGCATCGATGGGCTGCAACGGCGTTTCGATCCGTTTCGTCGTCATCTCCAGCTCGCGCGTGACCTCATAGGCCAGCAGATGCGAGATTTCGCGTAGCAATTGCCGGAACCCTGCGGTCGATGTGTCCTTGTCACGCATGATGCTCAGCTTGTGCTGGACAAGAGGGTGGTCGACTACGGTCAGGTGTTCAGTCATCGGAATGCTCCAGGCGGTCAAGAAGGTGTTTGCGCGTCGCGTCATCGCAGAAGGCGGCCTTGGCGGCAACAACGTTCAGCGCGCCGAACATCGCCTCGTCCCAGCCGAAGGTGTCCGACAGGCGTTCGTATTCGCGCGTCATCGTGGTGTGAAAGAACGGCGGATCGTCGGTCGAGATCGTGACCGGCACGCCCGCGTCGTGCAGCCGGGCAATCGGGTGGGCGGACCAGCCGGGATAGACCCCAAGCGCCACATTCGACCCCGGGCAGACCTCCAGCACGATCCCACGGTCGGCCAGTTCGGCCACCAGCGCCGGGTCCTCGATCGCGCGCACACCGTGGCCCACGCGTTCGACCCGCAGGTCGGTGATCACATCGCGCACCGATTGCGGGCCGCCCCATTCGCCGGCATGGGCGGTCAGGCGCAACCCGGCCTCGCGCGCCATGTCGAAGGCATAGGCGAAATCCTTGGGCAACCCCGCCTTTTCGTCCCCCGCCAGACCAAAGCCCACCACCCAGTCACCGGCGGTTTCGGCGGCGCACAGCGCGGTTTCGCGGGCCTTGTCCGGTCCGAAATGGCGGATACAGGTGACGATGCCGCGCAGGGCAATCCCATGCGCCTTTTCCGCCGCAGTTGCCGCATCGCGTATCGCATGCAGATATTCGCGCCAGGCGCCCACGTCGCGCCCGCCACAGAAATCCGGCGACAGGAAGGTTTCGCAGTAAATCACGCCCTCTGCCGCGCTTTGTTCCAGCACGGCTTTGGTCAGTTGGTAATAATCCTGCGGGGTTTTCAGGGCCGAGGTCGCAGCCTCATACACCTTCAGGAACATGTCGAAATTCGCAAAGGCATAGTTGCCGCCTTCGTCGAATATGCCGCCGATATCCATGTGTTTGGCGCGGGCCATGTCGCGCATCAGCGCGGGCGGTGCGGCGCCTTCCAGATGGTGGTGCAGTTCGACCTTCGGCAGGTTACGCATGTTCGATCCCCAGATGCGCCGCGATCAGGGCCGCGACATCGGTAAAGCCGATCAGACCAATATCCCGGCGGCCAACGCCATGGCCCAGCACCGGCACCCGTTCGCGGGTGTGATCGGTGCCCACCCAGGTCGGATCATTGCCGTGATCGGCGGTGAACAGCATCAGGTCGCCGGGGCGCATCCGGGCAAACAGCCCCGGCAATTGCGCATCGGCCCATTCCAGCGCGCGGGCATAGCCCGACACATCGCGGCGATGGCCATACAGGCTGTCGAATTCGACGAAATTGGCGAAGGTCAGGCTGCCGTCTTCGGCGGTGTCCACCAGACCCGACAGGTGCCCCATCAGATCAACATCCGCGCCTTTGCGCACATCATCGATCCCCTGCATCGAAAAGATATCGCCGATCTTGCCCACCGCATGCACCTTGCGCCCGGCGGCCTGCGCCCAGTCGCACAAGGTCGGCGCAGGGGGGGCGATGGCGTAATCATGCCGGTTGGTGGTGCGGGCAAACCCCGCCTCGACCGTTCCGACAAAGGGGCGCGCGATGACCCGGCCCACCTTCATCGCATGCAGGCTGGGGGCCAGACCGGCGCAAAGCTCCAGCAGCCGGTCCAGCCCGAAGTGATCCTCATGCGCGGCGATCTGGAACACGCTGTCGGCCGAAGTGTAACAGATCGGCTTGCCGGTGCGGATGTGTTCGGCGCCAAGCTCGGCGATGATCTTTGTGCCCGAGGCGTGGCAATTGCCAAGGATGCCATCGACGCCCGCGCGCTGACAGACCTCGGCGATCAAAGCGTCCGGGAAGGCGGGGGTGGTTTCCGGGAAATAGGTCCAGTTCCACGGCACCGGCACGCCTGCCAGTTCCCAATGACCCGATGGCGTGTCCTTGCCCGGCGATATTTCGGTGGCCGCCCCCCACAGGCCGGTGGGTTCCGCCCCCAGCCCGGGGGCCGCATCGCCCGAGGCCAGCGTGATCGCCCGCCCCAATCCCAGCGCATCAAGGTTGGGCAGCTGCAGCGGGCCGCGGCGCCCCTGTTCGGCCTGCCCGGCGGCGCAGGCCTGCGCGATATGGGCCAGCGTATTGGCCCCGGTATCAGGCGTGTCGCCGTTGAAAAACCGATCCGCATCCGGCGCCCCGCCGCAGCCGACGGAATCCAGCACCACAAGAAATGCGCGTGTCATCAGCGAAGCCTCCGGTGGACCAGCGGCGGGATCACCGGGGCGCTGTCGCCCAGGGTAAAGGCCGCGCGGACCGCCGCCTCGGCCACATCCGCATCGTCATTCGTGGCCGCGTGGATCATCGCCAGCGGCACGTCGGCGCCGATGTCTTCGCCCAGCGGCGCCAGTTCCGACAGGCCGACCGAAGGGTTGATCTTGTCGCCGCCGCGTTTGCGCCCGCCGCCCAGATCGACCACCGCCAGCCCCAGCGCGTGACCGTCGATCGCCTGCACGATCCCCGCGCCCTCGGCCCGCACCTCGCGCACCACCGGGGCCGCGGGCAGCCGGTCGGGCCAGCGTTCCACGAAATCCGCAGGCCCGCCCAGTTCCGCCACCATTTCACCGAACCGTTCCGCCGCATCGCCGCTTTCCAACGCCTGCGCGATCCGACCCGCGCCGTCGCCCGCATCCGCCGCAAGCCCGCCCAGCGCCAGCAGCTCGCCGCCCAGCACGCAGGTCAGGTCCCACAATGCCGGGGTCACGCCGGTGCCGGTCAGGGTGTCCATCACCTCGATCACCTCCAGCGCGTTGCCCATGCTGGCCACCAGGGGCTGGTTCATGTCGGTGATCAGCGCCGTGGTCATACAGCCCGCGCCCTGCGCCGTTTCCACCAGCGATTGCGCCAGATCCTCGGCCGCCTGCATGTCCTTCATGAAAGCGCCCGAGCCGACCTTGACGTCCAGCACCAGACCTTCCAGCCCCGCGGCCAGCTTCTTGGACAGGATCGAGGCGGTGATCAGATCGATGCTTTCGACCGTGCCGGTGACATCGCGGATCGCATACAGCCGTTTGTCCGCAGGCGCGATATCGCCCGAGGCCCCGACGATGGCACAGCCGATCTGTTCGGTGATCACCCGCAGCCGTTCAACGCTGACCTCGGCGCGATATCCGGGGATCGCCTCTAGTTTATCCAGCGTGCCGCCGGTATGGCCCAGACCGCGCCCCGAAATCATCGGCACATAGGCCCCGCAGGCCGCCAAGGCAGGCGCCAGCAACAGCGACACGCAATCGCCGACCCCGCCGGTGGAATGTTTGTCCAGCACCGGCCCGGGCAGGGCCCAGTCCAGCACCTGTCCGCTGTCGCGCATGGCGGCGGTCAGGGCAACGCGTTCGTCGCGGCTGATCCCGTTCAGCAGAACCGCCATGGCAAAGGCCCCGGCCTGCGCGTCGGTGACGCCCCCGTCCGCCAGCCCGTTGGCGAACCATGTGATCTCGGGCCCGGTCAGCGGATGGTGATCGCGCAGTTTGGCAATGATGACGGCGGCATCCATCGGTCAGCTCTTTTCCATATGTCCGGCGCCAAAGGCCCCCGGCAACAATTCGCCCACCGTCAGCGTCAGATCGGCGCCTTCGGTCGTGGCCATCAGCACCGGCACCTGCGACCCGGCGAATTCCGCCAGTTTCTGGCGGCAGCCACCACAGGGCGGCACCGGCGTCGGGCTGTCGGCGATCACCGCCACCTCGACGATTTCGCGTTCGCCCGCGGCGCACATGGCAGCGATGGCGCCCGCCTCGGCGCAGGTGCCTTCGGGATAGGCCACGTTTTCGACGTTGCAGCCGGTAAACACCGCGCCGCTTGCCGTGCGGATGGCCGCCCCAACCTTGAAATTTGAATAGGGCGCATGGGCATTTTCGCGCACCGCCCGGGCCTGATCCACGAGTGTCATGAAGCAATCCTCCTGCGCCACACTGTGCTGCGCCGCGCCAGCCGATGCAAGGGCCGTTGGCCGCTGCGCGACGCCGTCGTTTCCGTGAAGATGAACGATGGCATGGCCGGAAATTTTGTGCAAACTGACCATGACCGATGCGCCGCAGGTTCGTCTTGCCCGAACGGGTTAAAAAGCGTACTTCAAAATTACGATATAGTTTAGCATTAAACTAAATTTTCGAGGAGGGTACCGATGACCGAGGGAAAGACCGATACAGCCCGGCAGAGTGCGCTGAACTACCACGCATTCCCAAAGCCCGGAAAGCTGGAAATCAGGGCCACCAAACCGCTGGCCAACGGTCGCGATCTGTCATTGGCCTATTCCCCCGGCGTGGCCGAGGCCTGTCTGGAAATCAAGAATGACGCGCAGCACGCCTCGTCCTATACCGCGCGGGGCAATCTGGTCGGGGTCGTGTCGAACGGCACCGCCGTTCTGGGGCTGGGCAATATCGGCGCGCTGGCCTCGAAACCCGTCATGGAGGGCAAGGCGGTCCTGTTCAAGAAATTCGCCAACATCGATTGCTTCGATATCGAACTGGACGAAAAGGACCCTGAAAAACTGGCCGAAATCGTCTGCGCGCTGGAACCGACCTTTGGCGCGATCAATCTGGAGGATATCAAGGCCCCCGATTGTTTCATCGTCGAAAAGATCTGCCGCGAAAAGATGGGCATCCCGGTCTTTCACGACGACCAGCACGGCACCGCCATCGTCGTGGGCGCGGCCGCCACCAACGCGCTGCATGTCGCGGGCAAAAAATTCGAAGACATCAAGGTCGTGTCGACCGGCGGCGGGGCGGCGGGCATCGCCTGCCTGAACATGCTGCTGAAGCTGGGGGTAAAGCGTGAAAACGTCTGGCTGTGCGATATTCACGGGCTGGTCTACGACGGCCGGACCGAGGATATGAACCCGCAAAAGGCCGCCTATGCCCAGAAAAGCGATCTGCGCACCCTGGATCAGGTGATCGACGGCGCCGATCTGTTTCTGGGCCTGTCCGGCCCGCGCGTGGTGACGCCCGAAATGGTCACCCGGATGGCCAAACGGCCCATCGTCTTTGCGCTGGCCAACCCCACGCCTGAAATCCTGCCCGATCTGGCGCGCGAAGCCGTGCCCGATGCGATCATCGCCACGGGCCGCTCGGATTACCCCAATCAGGTCAATAACGTCCTGTGCTTTCCCTTCATCTTTCGCGGCGCGCTGGATGTGGGCGCGACCGAGATCAACGACCAGATGCAACTGGCTTGTATCGACGGTATCGCCGCGCTGGCCCGCGCCACCACCAGCGCCGAGGCCGCCGCTGCCTATAAGGGCGAACAGCTGACCTTCGGTGCGGATTACCTGATCCCGAAACCGTTCGACCCCCGGCTGATGGGGGTGGTTGCCACCTCGGTCGCCAAGGCGGCGATGGCCACCGGCGTCGCCACCCGCCCGATCGCCGACATGGAGGCCTATAAGAACAGCCTTGACGGCTCGGTCTTCAAATCCGCGCTGATCATGCGTCCGGTCTTTGCCGCCGCCGCACAGGCCACCCGCAACATCGTCTTTGCCGAGGGCGAGGATGAGCGCGTGCTGCGTGCCGCCCAAGCGATGATCGAGGAAACCACCGACCGCCCGATCCTGATCGGCCGCCCCGAGGTGATCGAACGCCGGTCGGAACGGGCCGGGCTGACGATCCGGGCGGGCAGTGATTTTCAGGTGGTGAACCCCGAAAACGATCCCCGCTATCGCGATTACTGGGGCACCTATCACGAGTTGATGGCCCGGCGCGGGGTGACCCCCGATCTGGCCCGGGCGATCATGCGCACCAACACCACCGCGATTGCCGCCGTGATGGTGCATCGCGGCGATGCCGACAGCCTGATCTGCGGCACCTTCGGTCAGTACCTGTGGCATCTGAATTATATCAACCAACTGCTTGGCAGCGACGGGCTGCACCCGGTCGGCGCGCTTAGCCTGATGATCCTTGAAGACGGGCCGCTGTTCATCGCCGATACCCATGTGCACCCCGAACCGACCCCCGAACAGATCGCCGAGGCCACCGTGGGCGCCGCGCGCCATGTGCGCCGGTTCGGGCTGGAACCCAAAGTCGCGCTGTGTTCGCATTCCGAATTCGGCAACCTGAACTGCGACACCGGCATTCGCACCCGCGCGGCCCTGGAAATACTGGACGCGGCCCAACCCGATTTCGCCTATGAGGGCGAGATGCATGTGGATTCCGCGCTGGACCCGGTGCTGCGCGACCGCAACTTTCCCGGCTCGCGCATCGACGGGCCCGCCAATGTGCTGATCTTTGCCAATACCGATGCCGCCAGCGGCATACGCAACATCCTGAAGATCCGGGCGGGCGGGCTGGAGGTCGGGCCGATCCTGATGGGCATGGGCAACCGCGCCCATATCGTCACCCCGTCGATCACCGCGCGCGGATTGCTGAACATGTCGGCATTGGCCGGGACCCCGGTGGCCCACTACGGGTAACCGCCGCGACAACGCAACAAAATGTCCCGATCCGCCTGCCCGACGCATTCATCTTGCAAACCGGCGGCATTTGGTCAAAACGTTAGCGCAAGCGATGCGAATGTGCCGCAGGCTGCGCTCTTGCTTGCGACAATTGCGCACGCATAGAAACCGGCGACTGGATACATTCGTATGCGGAAAGAGGAGCCGTTTATGTCATACGCCGAGATTTATCAGGGATGGAAAAAGGACCCCGAAGGGTTCTGGATGGAGGCCGCAAAGGCGATCGACTGGGATGTGCCGCCGACCAAGGCCCTGTTCGACGATAACGCCCCCCTTTACGAATGGTTCTCTGACGGCATGGTCAACGCCTGCTGGAACGCCGTCGACCGCCATGTCGAGGCCGGGCGCGGCGAACAGACCGCCATCATCCATGACAGCCCGGTCACCCATACCAAGCGCGAAATCTCTTACGTCGAGCTGCGCAACCGGGTGGCCACATTGGCCGGTGCCCTGCGCGCCAAAGGCGTCGAAAAAGGCGACCGCGTCATCATCTATATGCCGATGATCCCCGAAGCGCTGGAGGCGATGCTGGCCTGTGCCCGGCTGGGCGCGGTCCATTCGGTAGTGTTCGGCGGCTTTGCCGCCCATGAACTGGCGGTGCGGATCGACGACTGCACACCGAAATGCATCATCGCCGCGTCCTGCGGGATCGAACCCGGGCGGGTCGTGCACTACAAACCGCTGCTGGACGGGGCCATCGAACAGGCCAGCCACAAACCCGATTTCTGCGTCATCTATCAGCGCGAACAGGAAGTCGCCCATCTGGAAGAAGGCCGCGATTTCAACTGGCACGGCTTCCAATACGGGGTCGAGCCTGCCGACTGTGTGCCCGTCGAAGGCAACCACCCAGCCTATATCCTGTATACCTCGGGCACGACCGGCCAGCCCAAGGGCGTTGTCCGCCCCACCGGCGGCCATCTGGTCGCGCTGAACTGGACGATGAAGAACCTTTATAACGTCGATCCGGGGGATGTGTTCTGGGCCGCCTCGGACGTGGGCTGGGTCGTTGGCCACAGCTATATCTGCTATGGTCCGCTGGTGCATGGCAACACCACCGTGGTCTTCGAAGGCAAACCCGTGGGCACGCCGGATGCGGGCACCTTCTGGCGGGTCATCTCGGAACATAAGGTCAAAAGCTTTTTCACCGCCCCCACCGCGTTCCGCGCCGTCAAACGCGAAGACCAGCATGGCGAATTCGTCAAGAAATACGACCTGTCGGAGCTTAAGGCGGTCTATCTGGCCGGCGAACGCGCCGACCCCGACACCATCACCTGGGCGCAGGATCATCTTGGCGTGCCGGTGATCGACCATTGGTGGCAGACCGAAACCGGCTGGGCCATCGCCGCCAACCCGCTGGGGATCGAAACCCTGCCGGTCAAGCTGGGATCGCCCTCGGTTGCGATGCCGGGCTATGACGTTCAGATTCTGGACGAAGGCGGCCACCCGATGCCCAAGGGCGAAATGGGGGCCATTGCCGTGAAACTGCCGCTGCCGCCGGGCACGTTGCAGACCCTGTGGAACGCCGAAGACCGGTATCGCAAAAGCTATCTGAACCACTTCCCCGGCTATTATGAAACCGGCGACGCAGGCTATATCGACAATGACGATTACCTGTATATCATGGCGCGCACCGATGACGTGATCAACGTGGCCGGGCACCGCCTGTCCACCGGCGCGATGGAAGAGGTGCTGTCCAGCCACCCGGACGTCGCCGAATGTGCCGTGATCGGGGTCTCGGATTCGTTGAAAGGACAGCTGCCCATGGGCTTTGTCTGCCTGAATACCGGTAACGGTCGTGACGCCGCGGATGTGACCCGCGAATGCGTCAAACTGGTCCGCGATCAGATCGGCCCGGTGGCCGCCTTCAAACTCGCCTGCGTTGTGGACCGCCTGCCAAAGACCCGGTCGGGCAAGATTCTGCGCGGCACCATGGTTAAGATCGCGGATGGCGATTCTTTCAAGATGCCTGCAACCATTGATGATCCCGCCATTTTGGACGAGATTGCCGATGCTTTGAAAACACTGGGATACCCTGCCGCATAATTGTCGCCGGATCATCCTTAACGACCTGACCCTTTAGACAGGTTGGAGAACGACCCCAATCTACTGTAGAAAAAAGGGGTACAACTTATGCGAGTACCCTGCGACGTGCAGAAATTGTTAACAGACAGAGGAGCGTCGGGTGAATAAGCCCGGCGCTCCCCCTTCTGATTTACGAAATGAGATACGCATGCGAGAGCGCGCCGCGCTGCTAGGGCACGATATCCGAAACGCGGTGGCCGACATCATGGGTGGGCTGTCGCTTGCCGATCTCTCTGCGCTGGATTCCGCCTCTCGACAACAACTTGACCGTGTTCGCAGCGCAAGCGAACAGCTGGCCCGGCTGACCGACGAAGCCCTGGCCCTGCTGACCGGCGAAACCAGCACCGACGCCAATAACGGACACGGTCAGAAACTGGCCCCGCTTCTGGACACGCTGCATGCCCGCTGGTCGGCGCATGCCCGCGAAAAGGGGCTGTCTTTCAGCATTGTCAAACACGACGACCTGCCCGCGACGATCGGCACCGATCGCAATGCGCTGGATCGCATTCTGGCCAATGTCATCGGCAACGCGATGAAATACGGCGGCAACGGCACGGTGACCCTGACCGTCAAAATGAGCGCGCAGGAAACCCTGTGTTTCAGCGTCCGCGATACCGGTTCCGGCTTCAGCGACGGCGCGCTGGCGCGTCTGTTCGAACTGCACGGCCGCGCCCCCGACAACGTGACACCCGGCAGCGGCATGGGGCTGCATATCGTCCGCAATCTGGCCAAACAGATCAACGGCCGGATGGAGGTTGGAAATCACCCTGACGGCGGCGCCGAGATTGTGCTGTCGCTGCCCCGCGCCGCCTGGGCGCCCGGGGTGAACGCCCCCGCCATCGCGGCCGACCTGCCCGATCTGTCGGGCCATTGCGTTCTGCTGGCCGAAGACAACCCGACCAACCAGCTGTTGATCCGGCAGATGCTGGAAACGCTGGGGGCCGATTGCGTCGTGGCCAGCGATGGGCAAGAGGCGCTGGAGCAGCTGCATACCCAGCCCTTCGATCTGGCGCTGATCGACATCGAAATGCCACGCCTGTCGGGGCTTGATCTGATCCGGGCCCTGCGCCGCATCGGCCCTGACGCCAGCCAATTGCCTGTTCTGGCCATCACCGCCTATGTGCTCAGCGCGAACCGCGACGGGATTTACGAAGCCGGGGCAGACGGTATTCTGGCAAAGCCGATCCTCAGCCTTGAAGCCTTTGGCGAGGCGATCATCGGCGTCATGCAAAAACGGGCGGGTCCGCTGGACGAAGGCCCCCGGCCTGTCGATACAAGGGCCGCCCCGGTGGATGCGCTGCATCTGGACCGGCTGCTGGCGCTGGCCGGGGCCGAAGGCGGGCGCGAGCTGTTGCTGCGGCTGCGTCAGGATTTTGAAACCGTGCGTCAGGGGATCGTCACCGGGTTGGAAACCACCGATTACGCCCAGATACGCGGCCGCACCCATGTTCTGATATCGCTGGCCGGGGCGATCGGGGCGGACTCGTTACAGGATATGGCTGATCGGCTGAATGCCGCCGCCCACCACAAAGCAGAAAATCTTGTGCATAATCTGGGCCCATTGATTATAGAATCCGTGAATACCGTGACCCTGCGTCTGGCAGATGAGTTTGCCAGCCGGTTTGGCGAGGGGGGAAAATGACGCCGCTTCTGTTGATCGAAGACACCCCATCACTTCAAATGGTCTATGAAAACGTGCTGCGCAGCGCGGGGCACGATGTGGTGTCGGCAGGCACCGCCGAAGAGGGGCTGAACAAGTTTCGCGAATTGCACCCCAATGTGGTCTTGCTGGACCTGATGTTGCCGGAC
The DNA here is from genome assembly GCA_947500775.1 of uncultured Paracoccaceae bacterium. GTDB lineage: Bacteria > Pseudomonadota > Alphaproteobacteria > Rhodobacterales > Rhodobacteraceae > CANMTD01. Next base: position 587,618 of record CANMTD010000001.1, on the reverse strand, counting down.
CGCAGCGGGTTGGACCTGATGCAGGATTTTCTGGACATTCAGGAAGACACCAATGTGATCGTGGTCACCGCCAACGGATCGATCAATCGCGCGGTCGAGGCGATGCGCGGCGGGGCCTATGATTTCCTGTTGAAACCCTTCAACGAACAGCGGTTTCTGCATACCGTCGACAATGCGCTGGCCGATCGCGCCCGCCTGAACGGCTCGGGCAAGAAAACCCGGTCGGGCCGCGCCTCGGATTTTGTCGGCAATTCGCCGGTCATGGAAAAGGTCTATGACCGCATACAATCCGTGGGTCGTTCCATGGCGTCGGTTTTCATCTCGGGCGAAAGCGGCACCGGCAAAGAGATTTGCGCGCAAGAGGTGCACAAGGCATCGCTGCGGGCCAACGGGCCGTTTGTGCCGCTGAACTGCGGCGCCATTCCCAGCGATCTTCTGGAATCCGAAGTCTTCGGCCACCTCAAAGGTTCATTCACCGGCGCCATCGCCGACAAACCGGGGGCCGCCACCGTGGCTGACGGCGGCACCCTGTTTCTGGACGAAATCTGCGAAATGGACCTGAACCTGCAGACCAAGCTGCTGCGGTTCCTGCAAACCTCGACCATCCAACCGGTGGGCGCCTCGCATCCGCGCAAGGTGAATGTGCGCATCATCTGCGCGACCAACCGCGACCCGCTGGAAGAGGTCCGCCGCGGCCGGTTCCGCGAAGACCTGTATTACCGGCTGCATGTGGTGCCCATCCACCTGCCCCCCCTGCGCGAACGCGGCGAGGATGTGATCGAAATTGCCGAAAACGCGCTGGCCCGTTTTTCGCAAGAAGAACACCGCCAGTTCACCGGGTTCACCGAAGATGTCAAAACCCTGTTCCGGCGGCTGGACTGGCCCGGCAACGTGCGCCAGTTGCTGAACGTGGTCCGTCACGCGGTGGTGCTGAACGAAGGCCCGATGGTGACGCTGGACATGATGCCGATCGAACTGCACCATGCCCGCGAAACGGGTCAGGCACCAACCGCAGGCGCATCAGATAAACCCCATATCACGCTGGACGGCCTGGTTGGCAAAACCCTGGCCGAGGTCGAACAGCTGGTGATCGAGGAAACCATCGCCCACCACGGCGGGTCGGTGCCCAAGGCCGCGCGGGTGCTGGATGTGTCGCCCTCGACCCTGTACCGCAAACGCGAAGCCTGGTTGAAAAACAGCTCCGGCGGCGACTGACCTAGACGAATTGTTCGCGGATCAGCCGTTCCTCCAGCCCGTGACCGGGATCGAACAGGATGCGATGTTTCACCGATGGGTCGCTGCTGATTTCGACCGACACCACCACCCCCGAAGAACGCCCGTCCGCATCGGCCATCACCGGCCGTTTCTTGGGCTGCAACACGTCGAACCGCACCGTGGCCGAACTGGGCAACAGCGCGCCGCGCCAGCGCCGGGGGCGAAAGGCAGACATCGCGGTCAGGGCCAGAACATCCGATCCGATCGGCAGGATCGGACCATGCGCCGAATAGTTGTATGCCGTCGATCCGGCGGGCGTCGACAACAGCGCCCCGTCGCAGACCAGTTCCTCCATCCGCACCCGGCCATCCACCGATATGCGCAACTTGGCCGCCTGCGACCCCGCGCGCAGCAGGGACACCTCGTTGATCGCCAGCGCCGTGTCGATGGTGCCGTCGGCACAGATCGCCCGCATTTTCAGCGGGTGAATGACCTCTTCCTCGGCTTGGGCCAGACGTTCCATCAACCCCGGTTCGATATATTCATTCATCAGGAACCCGACGGTGCCGCAGTTCATGCCATAGACCGGCGTGTCCAGATGCTGGGTGCCATGCAGGGTCTGCAGCATGAACCCGTCGCCGCCCAGCGCCACGATCACCTCGGCCGCGTCGGGGGCGACATTGCCGTATTCCTTGGACAGGTGGCGGCAGGCCTCTTGGGCGATGGGGGTGTCGCTGGCCATAAAGGCGATTTTGCGTGTCATGGGCATATCGTGCCTTTTCATTCCGTTTCCAAAAGTCATCGCGCGCGCCGATGGGAAACACAAGGGGCCGATAATGGCGTATCATAAGCGACATAAGTCGCTTTACATGCTTTTGATGTACCCCGCTTTCCGATATGACCGGCGCCAATGGGCCAGATCAGCCGCCTTGAAGGAGAGTTTTTGATGACCGTACAGCACCGCGACAGTGGCTTTTTCAGCGAAAGCCTTGCCTCCCGTGACCCCGAGATCGCCAAAGCGATCGGTCTGGAACTTGGCCGTCAGCGCAACGAGATCGAGTTGATCGCATCGGAAAACATCGTCAGCCGCGCCGTGATGGAGGCGCAGGGCAGCGTCCTGACCAACAAATACGCCGAAGGTTACCCCGGCCGCCGTTACTATGGCGGGTGCCAATATGTCGATATCGCCGAAGAACTGGCCATCGACCGGGCCAAGCAGCTGTTCGGCTGCGGTTTCGCCAACGTTCAGCCAAATTCCGGCAGCCAGGCCAACCAGGGCGTCTATACCGCGCTGCTGCAACCGGGCGACACCATTCTGGGCATGTCGCTGGACGCGGGCGGGCATCTGACCCACGGCGCCAAGCCCAACCAGTCGGGCAAATGGTTCAACGCGGTGCAATACGGCGTGCGCAAACAGGACAGCCTGATCGACTATGACCAGATTCAGGAACTGGCCACCGAACATCAGCCCAAGATGCTGATCGCCGGCGGCTCGGCCATTCCGCGTCAGGTGGATTTCGCCCGGATGCGCGAAATCGCCGACAGCGTGGGGGCCTATCTGTTGGTGGATATGGCGCATTTCGCCGGTCTGGTGGCGGCGGGCGAACACCCCTCGCCCTTCCCGCATGCGCATGTGGCCACCACCACCACCCATAAAACCCTGCGCGGACCGCGCGGCGGCATGATCCTGACCAATGACGAAACCATCGCCAAAAAGGTGAACTCGGCCATTTTCCCCGGCATTCAGGGCGGCCCGCTGATGCATGTCATCGCAGGCAAGGCCGTCGCCTTTGGCGAAGCCCTGCGCCCCGAATTCAAGGTCTATCAACAGCAGGTGCGCGCCAATGCCGTGGCTTTGGCCGACCAGCTGATGAAAGGCGGGCTGGACATCGTGACAGGCGGGACCGACACCCATGTGCTGCTGGTCGACCTGCGCCCCAAGGGCGTCAAAGGCAACGCCACCGAAAAGGCTCTGGGGCGGGCACATATCACCTGCAACAAGAACGGCATCCCGTTTGACCCGGAAAAACCGATGGTCACCTCGGGCATCCGTCTGGGTACCCCGGCCGGCACCACCCGCGGCTTTGGCGAACCCGAGTTCCGCCAGATCGCCGACTGGATCGTCGAGGTCACCGACGGGCTGGCCGCAAACGGCGAAGAGGGCAACGCCGCAGTCGAGGCCAAGGTCAAGGCCGAGGTCGAGGTGATGTGCAACAACTTCCCGATCTATCCGGGCCTGTGATCCGGCAGGCGGGGGGCAGCCCCCGCCCCCTAAAAAAACAGACCGCGCCCGAACCGAGGGGTGGGCGAGAAGCGCCCGCCCCGTGGGGCGGTTCGGGCGCTGCCTGAGCCAAGGCTCAGGCATGTGGCGTGACTTGGATGGCGCCCACTTCTCTGACAGAACCGATATCCGGTACTGGCGCCGGGGCTAGGTGCAGCCCCGCCTCTGCCCCGCTCAGACCAGCCCGCGCCAGACCAGCATGACAACCAGCAGCGTAAACAATGCGATCAGGCTGAACGATACGCCCCCCATGATCCCCAGAAATGCGCCCCACCGCCGGTCCGCCCGGTCGATGGTTTTCAGATGGGCCATGATCCGGCGTTCGGCCGCCTCCAGCCGGGGCAGATCGACCTGACGCATCAGTTTCGGGTTTTCCACCAGCGGCAGCGCATCCGCGATAAGATGGGCATCCTTGCGGACATGCCGCGGCAACAGCCGCCCTGCCCGCCGCAGCTTGGCATTCAGGTCCTTGCCCCCGACACCAAGCCGTTCATCCAGCTGGGTCATGATCCCCTTGGCCATGGCCTGAACCGATGAATGTCTCATCTGAAAAAGCTCCGCAAATAAGGCATTCTATACGCGCGCATCCTGACCCTTTCAACACCTCTGGCCCCCGGTGAAACAACCCGCTATTCAAAGCCCATGTTGCACCAGATCAAAACCGGAACCCCCACCGATCTGCCCCCCCTGCTGATCGCGCATGGCCTTTACGGCTCGGCGCGGAACTGGGGCGTGATCGCAAAGCGCCTGTCCGATAGCCGACAGATTATCGCGGTCGATATGCGGAACCACGGGGAAAGTCCGTGGTTTTCCAGCCATAACTATATGGATTTGGCCGAAGATCTGGCCGGGGTGGTCGCCGCCAACGGCGGGAAAATGGATGTTCTGGGCCATTCCATGGGGGGCAAGGCCGCCATGATGCTGGCGCTGACCCATCCCCAGATGGTCAATCGCCTTGTGGTCGCGGACATCGCGCCGGTGGCCTACAGCCATAGCCAGACACAATTTATCGACGCCATGCGTGCGGTGGATCTGACCCGGATCGAAAAACGCAGCGACGCCGACGCCCGATTGGCCGAAACCGTCGAAGACCCGTCGGTCCGCGCCTTCCTGTTGCAGTCTCTGGACGTACCCGCCCGGCGCTGGCGGCTGAACCTTGACGTTCTGGAACGCGACATGCCGCGTATCGTCGGCTGGCCGGACCCCGGCGGACAATTCGACGGGCCCGTTTTGTTTTTGTCGGGTGGTGCGTCGGACTATGTCACCTCGGCCCAGCGGCCGCAGATCAAATCGCTGTTTCCCGGTGCGCGGTTTGCCAAGATCCCCGGCGCGGGCCACTGGCTGCATGCCGAAGCCCCCCGCCCGTTCGAGGCCTCCTTGCGCGCTTTTTTGTCCTGAGGCCTGATCAGCGGCTGATCCGCATCCACGCCAAAAGCCCGGCCTGCATCACAGATCCGGGTTTTTCCATGTCTTTTCAGACGTCTAGCTGCTATAAATCCGATCCGCGACAAGCCACGACACCGGCACCGAGATCACAAACCCCACCGCCGCAGCGATCAGGATCGGCACCAATGTGTCATAGCCCGCCACCAGGACAGCGACGATAGCCACACCCATCAAAGTGGTTGCGATCAGTGAAAACAGGACCATTGCCAGACGTATCATTTCGACCTCCAAAACCGGCATAAATCACGCAAAACCTATAGCCAAACTGGCGAATATGTCCTTGATCTGGCGCAAAGGCGCGCGCGGTTCTTTTACGTTTTCTTGCAGGTCTTTAACGATCCTGACCCCCAAGGTTTAACGTCTTTAAAGGGGGAGGCGCCCCATGCAACGGGTGAATGTGACCGACCTGCGGCCCCGGCTGACCGAGCTGCTGGCCCGGGTCGAACACGGCGGCGACAAGGTGGTGGTGACCAGATACGGCAAATCGGTCGCCGTGCTGGTGTCGATGGAAGATTTCAAACGGGTCTGGGACGCAGAAGAGGAACACCTGCTTGGCCCGGTCAACCCCGAAACCGGACGCCGCCGCGGCGGGGTGCTGCGGATGTCGGACGCGTTGCGGGGGCGCGGATGGTATTGGTGGCGTTAACCTTTGATCAGGTGAAAATCGCGAACAGCTCTGCCAGACCGACCAGCCCCAGCAACACCGCCGAGGTCATTTTCAACATCGGCAGATTGCGCGACAGGGCGGCCCTGCCATAGGCAGAGTTGGCGGTGTCGTCATCCATGGATTCGCGCAGGTTGGTGACATCGTCCAATGCGACGCCGCCGGCAAGGATGCCATAGGCGCAGGTGGTCACCACCAACATGGTCAGCGGCGCGGAATACCCACCCGGCCCCAGTTCGATCACCGCAGCCACGCCGGTCAGCGTGAAGATCGTGGTCCGCATGATGGCAGTGTAATTGTCCAGCCGCCCCTGGGTGATGGCGTTGCGTAGCTCCGGTGTCATGATCTGTCCCTCCCTGTGCCGGTTGATCCGGCTGCAAAGAGCATAGCACAGATTGCGGTGGAACGCCTGTGGGCGGCGCACCGGGGACGATACATGCCCCGCAGCGATTGTGTGGCCTCAACAGAGGGCGGCGCCCGGACCGAGGGGTGGGCGAGAAGCGCCCGCCCCGTGGGGGCGGTTCGGGCGCTGCCCGGCTTTGCCGGGCGGAGGCATAAGTGGGAAATAGATAGTAACTAGTAGAACCAAGAGTATTGATCGATACTCAGCCTACGCTTGCTGATTTCCCAGGTCCTTATGCAATGTCTCCAAAAAAGTTGATATTGTTTTTCTCAACCGGACTATCTCAATGTCCAGCTTTTGTTTCTTTGCCCTGTCCGCCCAAACCATGCGCATAGCTTCTAGCAATACCAAATAGCCCTGCGCAGTATACGCGTGGGCAGTATCTATAAACGGTTGTCCGAGCAATTGAGAGTAAAGAGCCTTACCAGTCTGCGCACCGGGTCCAATATTGTATTCAGACATTTGCGCTACTCCCATCGGATTTGGATGCGCTCCAATATCGATTAGGTCATCGTACAGTCGCTGAATCGTTGTATTCAGTTCTCCGTCAACATCCCGAATGAGTTCAAGACCGCGTTTCCATCCCTCGCGACGGAAACGAGCCTTGGAGCGAGGATTGCTATGTCGCTCTTTCCATAAATCGTGAAACTCTTCATCCAGATGAAAAAGGATACCATAGACCGTTGCTTCCATTGCCTGTCGTTGAACTGGCGGCACCTGAATCACCATCCCCATTCTGGCAGTTAGGGTGGCAGATCTGAGGCTACTCCACGCTAGTGAAAACATTTTTAGAGCAGAAACGTTGTTGGCAATCTCCCAGTCATCTAGGAAATTTTCGACAATCATATCAGCCACGCCAATCGGAATTGGGTGAGGGCTAGCAGTGTTTAAAAGTGCAGCATCATTGTATGAATCTGCAGCTGGTATTCCTATGATCTCTTTTTCAACCATCTATCTTCAACGCATTGATAGACGTCTGTTGGGGAGTTTCCACTTTCCCGAACTGACCCATCTTCTTCTTAGCTGCCTTTTCTTTATCCAACAACTTCCGCTTTAGCGGGAATGCCCACCGTGGGGCGGGAGCGGTATGAGAGCAGTTGCGGAAGGGTTACGTTTGAGGCGGGCGGCCCCCGCTTTCGCGGGGGTGACAGGTGCTGTGACTAAGCGGACCCCTTGTCATCCCCGCGAAAGCGGGGATCACCCCGCAACGCGCTCCAACAGATCAGCCCAGCCCGGGTTTTGCGCCTCGATCAACTCAACCTTCCACGCGCGGCGCCATTTCTTGATGCGTTTTTCCCGCAGGATGGCTTCGTTGATATCGGTATGGTGTTCGAACCAGACCAGCGTTTTACAGCCATAGCGGCGTGTGAAGCTGCCTCCACGGGCGTCGCGATGTTCGTAAATTCGGCGCGTTAGATTGTTGGTCACACCTGTATACAACACGCCATTCGGGCGATTTGTCAGGATATAGACGTAATAATTATGGTCGCGCATGTTGCCCGCTTTCGCGGGAATGATGGCGCCCGCCTTGGGGGCAAGTGTGGTGTGAAAGCGGTTAAGGAAAGGTTACGTGCGGCGTGGGCGGCCCCCGCTTTCGCGGGGGTGACAGGTGGCTGTTGTTAAGCTAAGCGCCTGTCATCCCCGCGCAAGCGGGGATCAATCGTCCATTTTAAGAGCGTTGATAAACGCCTGCTGCGGAATCTCGACCTTGCCGAACTGGCGCATCTTCTTTTTACCCGCCTTCTGCTTGTCCAACAGTTTGCGTTTTCGCGTGGCATCCCCGCCGTAACATTTCGCGGTCACGTCCTTGCGCATGGCCGACAGCGTTTCGCGCGCGATGACCTTGCCGCCGATGGCCGCCTGGATCGGGATTTTGAACATGTGGCGCGGGATCAGGTCCTTCAGCTTTTCGACCATCGCGCGGCCCCGGGTTTCGGCGCGGTCGCGGTGCACCATGGTTGACAGCGCATCGACCGGTTCGTCGTTCACCAGCACCTGCATCTTGACCAGATAATCCTGCCGGTAGCCCATCATCTGATAGTCGAAACTGGCATAGCCCTTGGTCACCGATTTCAGCCGGTCATAGAAATCGAAGACCACCTCGTTCAGCGGCAGGTCATAGACCACCATCGCGCGGGTGCCGGCATAGGTCAGGTCCTGCTGGATGCCGCGCCGGTCCTGGCACAGTTTCAGCACATCGCCGAGGTATTCGTCGGGCACCAGGATCGTAGCCTTGATGCGCGGTTCCTCCAGGTGATCGACAAGGGTCAGGTCGGGCATGTCGGCGGGGTTGTGCAGTTCCATCATCGTGCCGTCGCGCATGTAGATGTGATAGATCACCGAGGGCGCGGTGGTGATCAGATCGATGTCATATTCGCGTTCGATGCGGTCGCGGATCACCTCAAGATGCAACAGCCCAAGAAAGCCGCAGCGAAAGCCGAACCCAAGGGCGGCCGAGGTTTCCATTTCATAGCTGAACGAGGCGTCGTTCAGGGCCAGTTTCTCGATACTGTCGCGCAGGTCTTCGAACTGGGCGCTGTCGACGGGGAAAAGACCGCAGAAGACCACCGGCTGCGCGGGTTTGAAGCCGGGCAGCGGGGTGGTGGTCTGTTTCTTTTCATGCGTGATGGTGTCGCCGACGCGGGTGTCGCGGACCTGTTTGATGCTGGCGGTCAGGAACCCGATCTCGCCCGGGCCAAGTTCGGGGATGTTCTGCATTTCGGGGCGGAAGACGCCCAGACGGTCGACCGGATAGGTGCCGCCGGTGCGCATCATGCGGATGCGGTCGCCTTTCCTGATGACCCCGTCGATGACGCGGATGATGACGACCACGCCCAGATAGGCGTCGTAATAGCTGTCGACCAGCATCGCCTTCAGCGGGGCGTCGCGGTCGCCTTTGGGGGCGGGCAGACGGGTGACGATCGCCTCAAGCACATCGGGGATGCCGACGCCGGTTTTGGCGCTGATGCGGACGGCGTCGGTGGCGTCGATGCCGATCACATCCTCGATCTGTTCGGCCACGCGGTCGCAATCGGCGGCGGGCAGATCGACCTTGTTGAGGACGGGGACGATTTCGTGGTCCGCCTCGATCGCCTGATAGACATTGGCCAGGGTCTGCGCCTCGACCCCTTGCGAGGCATCGACCACCAGAAGCGAGCCTTCGACCGCCTGCATGGAGCGGCTGACCTCATAGGCGAAATCGACGTGGCCGGGGGTGTCGATCAGGTTCAGGATATAGGTCTGACCGTCCTGCGCGGGATATTCGATGCGCACGGTGTTGGCCTTGATGGTGATCCCGCGTTCGCGTTCGATATCCATGTTGTCGAGCAGCTGCTCTTTCATATCGCGCGCGGCGACGGTGCCGGTCAGCTGGATCAGCCGGTCGGCCAGCGTGGATTTCCCGTGGTCGATATGCGCCACGATCGAGAAATTGCGGATGTTTTTCAGGTCGGTCATTGCAGGGATATGCGTTGGTTTTAAGGGCTGGTCAAGCGGGGTTGAACGTTGGTTCACCCGAGTGGCAGGATGCAGGTGACGATTTGTGGAAAAGAATATGATTGAGACCGAAGAAGAATTTCAGGCATGGTTTGAAAATCAGGATAGATTGGTACAGTTGGCGCTGTCTACACGGGTAGCACTGCGGACATTTGCATTGAACTTACCGGGACTAGTAACCCCTCTCGACGGGATAGTAGGACACAACTATCCTTCGATGACTTTTTTGACGGGGCGAGCCATACTAACGGCCGCTGTGTGCAACAAATTCGATAGCGAGCACCTTCGCGCTACAGCAAAGTCAGCAGGCTCAAGATTAACCCATTCAGGATACACCAGCGAAACAAAATTGCCCAATTGGACTGCGTTAATTGCAGTTAGCCGCGTCAATCGAACTTGGTCTGGTTCTCCGATCGAGCATATGGAGGATGAGCCCGGGGTGCGCTGGGGCGGTCACGATGATGTCGCCCGCGCAACTTACCGGGACGTAAACAGCGGAACAGACGATGTTTTTTGTCTGTCGCTCTGCCACGGCACCGAAATACCAAACTATATCAAAGTTCGTTGGGACGCCTTTTGCGATGGTCCCGGTCAAACACCCGAGTGGTCCTTTTGGCGCGAATGGTATCAGGGGTTTCTGGATGGCGCGCCGGTGGATTGGGAGTTGCAGCGGCGGGTGGCTTTGATCCCAGATGAGGAATGGGAGAAGGGGCCGGAGCGGGTTGCCGAGCTTATTGCCGAAATCCGTGCGCGTTATGATCTTGAACAGCGGATTGGTGAACTAGAGCAGGCCTTGTTGCGATCAGAGGTTACGCGCCACGGGATCGGCGGCAATCTGCCCCCCGAACCAGTTGACGCTCCCGCCGAACAGGTCACAACCATTGTTTGGGCCGCAATAGATATTTTAAAGGAAGAAACGCAAAAGCCCTCTCCCTCGGCAGAACGGATAAGACAAGCGATTGAATGGCTCACAAAGGCGCGCAATCTTACGATAGCAGGTATTGCGGGGGCCGTAGGTACCTTCGTTGTCAGCTTTTCCAACGCGGCAGGCAAAGCGGCAGGCAAAGAGGTATTTGTACAACTCAACGCCGAGCACCCGGAGTTAATCCAAGGTGTAATTGATACCGCGGAGAAATGGCTGCCGTTTTTGAACTAACAAAGGGCGGCACCTGACCTTGGGGAGGCGAGAAGCGCCTTCCCGGGGGGAAGGTCAGGCGCTGCCCGGCGGGGCCGCCGGGCGGGACAGTTTGTTGGGGCACAGCGCCCTGTGTGTGAGAGTGCTGGAGGAGGGTTTGACCCGCCCCCCTACCCCGCCTGTGCCGCGCGGAATTGTTCGACCGGCAGGCCGCCCAAGCCCCAATCCTCCAGCTTGACCACGTCGATCACCACATGGGTGGTGGCGGGGGTCTTGCCCAGTTCGCGTGCCAGCAGATCGGTCACGCCCTTGATCAGCGCGGCCTTGTTTTCCGGTGTCACACCTTCGTCGGTGATCTTGATATTGACGTAGGGCATCAGGCGGCTCCTTTGATGTCATAGTGAAAGACCTTGGCGATGATCTGCCAGCGGCCCTGATCGAAGATCAGCGTCAGGAAATCTGTGAACTGGCGTTCGCCGATGGCGCATCTGACGCGGGCGAAGGCGGTGGCGGGGCCCGCGAACTGGATCTGGTCTATCGCATCGGCGCGCACCTCGCCCCGGCTGGCGGGGGTCGGGCGGGCGTCGACCAGAGGGAAATATTCCCCCATCCCCAGATTGATCACCGGGATTTGCGTGGCGCAGACATAGCGCGCATCGGCGTGAAATACCTGCGCCAGACGCCGGGTATCACCGTGATACAGACCGTCGAAATAGGTGTGCAGCACGGCCGCGACGGCGGAAAAATCGGGGGGCATGGCAAGGCTCCTGTTTCGGGGCGGGTGCCGGTGGGACCGGCACCCGGGCTGGGGATCAGATCAGGCCTTCGGCCTTCATCGCGGTCTGCACGGCGGGACGCGCGGCGATACGGTCGACATAGGCTTTGACGTTGGGCCAGGCGTCCAGCCCGATACCGGTGAAATTCGCCCAGTTCGACACGACAAAGGCATAGGCGTCGGCCACGGTGAAACTGGAGCCGACCAGAAAATCGCGCCCATCCGACAACAGCGATTCAATATAATCGAACCGGCGCGCGATCCCTTTCAGCGCGGCCTCTTTCGCGGCCCCTTCGGGGGGTGTTTCGGCGAAAAGCGGGCCAAAGGATTTGTGCAGCTCTGAGCCGACGTAGTTCAGGTATTGCTGCACCCGCACACGTTCCATCGTGCCGGATGGCGGGGTAAGGCCGCTGGCGGGCGCCGAGTCGCCGATATATTGCAAAACAGCCGCGCCCTCACTGATTGTCTGGCCATCCGCAAGCTCAAGGACTGGCACATAACCGTTCGGATTGATCTTGGAAAAATCATTCCCGTTCTCCGTTTTTCCGGCCTTGGTATCGACCTGTTCAATGTCATGGCGCGCGCCGATTTCGGTCAATGCGATATGGCTGGCCAGTGAGCAGGCGCCCGGTTTGTAGTAGAGTTTCATGCTGTCATCTCCTTGGGTGAAAGGGTGAAGGCGCCTTCGGTCCAGACCCTAGATTTGACAGTTTCACTTGTAAACGTAGTTTCCTTTGGTTACCTTGCTTTTCAAGTTTCCCCACGGTAACCGGAGATCGCCATGGCCTTGAAAATGCGAAAGAATAAAGCGCCAGAGGTGCCCTATGGCTGTCCGCTGACCGAATGCATGTCGGTGATCGGGGCGACCTGGGCCGCCAATATCCTGTGGAACCTGCAGGCGGCCCCCCGCCGGTTCAGCGAATTGCGCGAGGATGTCCCGGGGATATCGGCCAAGATGCTGACCACCCGCCTGCGCGAGCTGGAGGCCCAGGGCATCATCCAGCGCACGGTGCGCCCGACCTCGCCGCCGTCGGTCGAATATGCGCTGACCGAACACGGCGAATTGCTGATCCCGGCGATTCAGGCGATTGCGACCGTCGGTCACAGACTGAAGCAGATGGCATAGGCGGGGCTTCTGCGCGCGTCAAAGCTGTGGTATTCTGCGCGGATAAAGATCGGGTAACCGACATTTGCACATGAGGCAGAGTATGAAAATTCTGACATTTGTCACCGCCGCGCTGATCGCCGTATCCCCCGTGGCACAGGCCAGCGTCATCGAACGGGCCTGTCTGAAATCAGACCGCTCGGGCGTGTCGCGATCCTTGTGCGGCTGCATTCAGGATGCGGCCGATCTGACGCTGTCGGGCAAGGATCAGAAGCTGGCCGCCAGCTTTTTCCGCGATCCGCAAAAGGCGCAGGACATCCGGCAATCCGACCGGCGCAGCCACGAAGATTTCTGGCAGCGCTACAGGACCTTCGGTTCTACGGCAGAGGCGTTCTGCCGCTGACCGGTGCGGACAGCCGCGTGATCAAGCCGCGGCTGGCCTGTTCGATCAGGTCGAACACGGTGGCAAACCCGCCCTCGTAATAGGGATCGGGCACCTCGGCCCTGTCGGTTTCGGCATAGGACAGGAACAGCGCGACGGGCGTGTCGTTGCCCATCGGGCGCATCCGTTCCAGCGCATCGATATTGCTGTGATCCATCCCGATGATCAGGTCGAACCGGTCGAAATCGGCGGCGACCGCCTGTTGCGCGCGCAGATGGCTGAGGTCATAGCCGCGGCGCATCGCTTCGGCCCGTGTGCGCCCGTCGGGGGGATCGCCGATGTGCCAGCCGCCGGTGCCCGCGCTTTCGACATGCACGTTCAGCCCGGCCTGCTGGGCCATGGTCTGAAACACGCCGTGGGCCGTCGGGGATCTGCAGATGTTTCCAAGGCAGACGAACAGGATACGGGTGGTCATATACTCCTCCATTGCGCAAAGTGTTAACGCATGGAGGGCAGCTTGGCCAAGATCATCATATTGACAGGGGCGGGGATTTCCGCCGAAAGCGGATTGGGCACGTTCCGCGACGAAGACGGGCTGTGGACCAGATACGATCTGAACGAGGTCGCGACCCCCGAAGGGTTCGCCCGCAACCCCGCGCTGGTGCATGAATTCTATAACGCCCGCCGCGCCAATTGTCGGGGGGCCGCGCCCAACGCCGCGCACCACGCGCTGGCCGCGTTGGAAAGGGCGCGGCCCGGCGCGTTGCGGATCATCACGCAGAATGTGGACGACCTGCATGAACGGGCCGGATCGCAGGCGGTCTGGCATATGCACGGGACGTTGGCAGGCGCGTTATGCGCAGCCTGCGGGCACCGCTGGGAGGCGCCGGAGGTGATGCAGCCTGCCGATCCCTGCCCGGCCTGCGCGGCCCCGGCCACCCGGCCCGATATCGTCTGGTTCGGGGAATACCCTTATTACATGGATGTGATCTGGGATGCGCTGCGGGCCGCCGATCTGTTCGTGGCGATCGGTACCTCGGGCACGGTGTTCCCGGCGGCGGCCTTTGTGCAGGATGCGGCGCGGGCGGGGGTTGCCACGCTGGAGCTGAACCTGGAGCCGTCCGAGGCCAGCGGGGATTTCGACACCGTGCGCTATGGCCCGGCAACCGAATTGGTGCCCGCCTGGGTGGCCGAGGTGCTGGCCACTCAGGCGGATTAGATGCAGGGCATCAGTTGGTGGCGCCAGCCTTCATCTTGCCGTGACCGTGCTGCATCTTGCCGTGTTCCGGTTTGCGTTCCAGATCGACGGGAATCTCGACGGTCACCAGACCCGCCTTTTCGAATTCCAGCGTCACGGTGACCACATCGCCATGTTCCAGCGGGCGGTTCAGCCCCATGAACATGACGTGATCGCCGCCGCGCGCAAGCGCGTGGGTTTCCCCGGCTGGCAGGGCAAAACCCTCTTCGACATGGATCATGCGCATGACGCCGTCACCGCCCGCTTCGTGGGTGTGCAGCTCGACCCGCTTGGACACGTCCGAGGTGGCATTGATCAGCCGGTCGTCGCTGTCGGACATATTGTGCAGCATCATGAAGGCCGCGCCGGATTTCGACGCTTTGGTCGACACGCGGGCATAGGCGTCATCGACCATGATGTCCTGCGCCAATGCAGGCAGGGACAGCGAAATTGCGGCAACGGCCGCGCAGAGAGTGGATTTGAGGGACATGTCGTCCTCCGTCTTGAATGTCTGAAAATCGGGGTTTGATCAGGCAGACAGGACGGGCGGCGCGCGCGCCTGCGCCGACAGAACCGGCGCACCGGCCACCGATGCGACGGTTGGCAAAGGTTGCGCCGTGCCGGTGCTGACCTGCCCCGGCAGATGCGGGGCATCGACGGCCAGCATCGCCAGCGCGGCCAGCCCGTCGGGGCAGATATGCGCGGGGCCAGTGGGGTTGCCATCGGCATCCACCGGCAGCATCTGCATACCCGCGCCGGTGCACAGTTCGATCGCGCCCACCGCAGGCGCATGACCGCGCGCGGCGGCCAGCGACAGCGAGGTCAGCCCCAGCATCAGCGCCAGTACCAGCGCGGTCAGAGATCGCATGCGAAACATCCGGGCCCTTATAGCGCCCAATACGGGCAGACATAAAGTGGCAAAAGGAAGCGGACAAACAGAAACGGCCCGTGCAGAACCTGCAGGGCCGTCTTCAGTACATCGTCGACAGGATCAGGCGGTTGCCTGTGCCTTTGCGATGTCTTTCTTGATCTTCAGCGCCTTGTCGGACAGTTCGACATCCTTGGCTTTTGCCAGGAACGCGTCCAGTCCGCCGCGGTGATCCACCGTGCGCAGCGCCGCCGCCGAGATGCGCAGCTTGAACGACCGGCCCAGTGTGTCGGACAGCAGGGTCACATCGTTCAGGTTCGGCAAAAACCGGCGCCGTGTTCTGTTTTTGGCGTGGCTGACATTGTTGCCAGTCATCGGGCCTTTTCCGCTCAGTTCGCAAACACGCGACATGGGTCTTTTCCTTGTCTCGAATAATAGATCAGGCGCCGCAAGCGCAGCGCCTCGAATTCCGTTCGGCTGCTTTAAAGGCAAATCCGGAGGGGCGTCAAGGGATTCGTTGTGAAAAACCCCTGACAAATGCGACGCCCGCCCGTCAGAACCTTACGGATCAGACCGCGCCGGTGTATTCGCCCCGCGCCGGATAATTGTTCGGAATGGCAAAGTCCAGCGCGCCGACCAGTTCCGAAAAATGCGGCCGCACAAAGGGCATGGTCTGGGTCGATCCGTAATACAGCGTCTGTTCGGGCGTCACCATGAACAGGCCGGGTTCGGAAAACAGCGCCGGTTCTTCGATCCCGATCGAGGTTTTGCCGCGCGAGGTCGAGATATACAGCCCCCAGTCGCGCGCCACCTGCAACGGCAGGTCATAGCCAAAGCGCAGCGTGGTTGCTCCGACCTTTTCGGCCATGGCGCGGGTGCGGTCCTGATCGTCGGCGCTGATGGCGATGGTTTCGACCCCGCGTTCGGCGAAATCGGCCACGCGTTTCTGGAACTCGGTCAGATAGGTGGCGCAGATCGGGCAGTGCAGCCCGCGATAAAAACAGATCACCGTGCCGCGTTCGGGCGTGGCTGCGGACAGATCGAATGTACCGTGGTCCAGCGTGGGAACGGTCAGGCCGGGGGTTTTCTGGCGGGGCATCAGCATGGGTTTTATCCTGAGTGGGTTGTGGTTACCGCCTGAGTACAGCATAATTGGATATGAAAATCCGAAAAACCCAACCGATCCTCTGATATGCGCAAATATGACCGCCTGACCACGCTGATGCAGCAATTTCACCTGACCGTGACGCGGGCCCCGGTCGATCAGGCAGCGCTGGTGGTGACGGCGGGCGGGGATGGCGCCCCGGACCGGGTGATCTTTGCCCCCGCCGGGCGGGCGCCGCTGCGCCCCGGCGCCCCGGTCGTCTTTGCCGCGCGGGTGGATTGGGGCGGCGATGTGAACCCGCTGATCGCCTCTTTGCCGCCGGTGGTCACGCTGGATGTCACCGCCGACCCCGACACGGCCAATCTGGTGGCGCTGATGCAGTCAGAGCTGACTGCCGACCGTTGCGGCGCAGGATCGGTGCTGGACCGGCTGGCCGAGGTTCTGATGGTCCGCCTGCTGCGCCACCTGATCGAAGACTGCGGCACCGAACCGGGGTTGCTGGCCGGGCTGGCCGACCCGCGCATCAGCCGGGCCATCGTCGCCATGCATGACGCGCCGGGGCGCGACTGGCGCAACGAGGATCTGGCGCAGATCGCCGGTCTGTCGCTCAGCCGGTTTTCGGAGTTGTTTCACGACAGGGTCGCGCTGCGGCCTGCGGCCTATCTGCGGCAATGGCGGCTGACGCTGGCGCGCAACGACCTGCGCCGGGGCGACCGTGTCGACAGGGTGGCGCGGCGATACGGCTATGGCTCGCCCGAAGGATTCGCCAAGGCGTTCCGCAGACAGTTCGGCACGCCGCCCATCGCGGAACGCCGGAACAGCGCGGCCTAAGCCCCGCGCAGCGCGGTCAGCATCTGTGTCACCGCCGCGCTGACCCCCATCTGCCCGGCCGCCACCTGCCCGCCCAGCGCCTGCATCCGCGCGCGCATGTCGGGATCACTTTCCAACTGGGCCAGCAGGCCCTGACGGACCTCTTCATCGAACCAGTGGCGGGCCTGTTCGGCGCGGCGGGCGTTGAAATGCCCGTTGTCGCGCCGCCATTGGGTCAGCTCCTGCATTTCGCCCCAGGCCTTGGCCAGCCCTTCGTCCTGCAGCGCCGAAACGGTCATCGCCTTGGGGAACCCTTCGGGGTCCTGGGGGCGTTTGCGCAGCAGGCGC
This sequence comes from uncultured Paracoccaceae bacterium, assembly GCA_947500775.1. Taxonomy (GTDB): domain Bacteria; phylum Pseudomonadota; class Alphaproteobacteria; order Rhodobacterales; family Rhodobacteraceae; genus CANMTD01. Next base: position 570,349 of record CANMTD010000001.1, on the reverse strand, counting down.
AGCGCGCCGGCATAATCGGCGCAGGTGCGGGTGGCCGCCGCTTTCAGATCGCCATCGGCCTTGTTCACAAGGATCAGATCCGCGATTTCCATGATGCCGCGTTTGACGCCCTGCAATTCATCGCCGCCCGCGGGCGCCAGCAGCAGGATGAACAGATCGGCCATATCGGCCACCATGGTTTCGGATTGCCCGACCCCCACGGTTTCGATCAGCACCACGTCGAACCCCGCCGCCTCGCACAATGCGACCGCGTCACGGGTGCGCCGCGCGACACCGCCCAGCGCGGTCTGGCTGGGCGAGGGGCGGATAAAGGCGTTCGGATCGCGGCTCAGCCGTTCCATCCGGGTCTTGTCCCCCAGAATCGATCCGCCCGAACGGGCCGAGCTGGGATCGACCGCCAGAACCGCCACCCGCAACCCCAGCCCCGTCAGCATCAGGCCGAAGCTTTCGATAAAGGTGGATTTGCCCACCCCCGGCGTGCCCGACAGGCCAATGCGCAGCGCCTGCCGCCCCGCCCCCGCCAGTTGATCCAGCAGCGCGACAGCCGCGTCCCGGTGATCCGCGCGCCCGCTTTCGACCAGGGTGATCGCGCGGGCCAGGGCGCGGCGTTCGCCGGCCAGAATACGCTGTGCCAAATCGCTTGTGCTCATTACCCCTCCGGCGTTCGTTCCCGCCGGTTGTGCCCCGACGGCCCGGCCCCTGTCCAGAGCGGGGCGCGCATATTCTGTCGCAGCCTCTGGCGCGGCGGAAACAAATTGCAGATAAAGGCGGGCGATGACACAGACCCGCCTGCCCATCGACGATGCGCTGCCCGCGCTTTTGACCGCCCTTGGGCGCGCGAGCCGGGCCGTGTTGCAGGCCCCGCCGGGGGCGGGCAAAACCACGCGCGTGCCGCTGGCGATGTTGCAGGCCGGGCTGTGCACGGGCCGCATCCTGATGCTGGAGCCGCGCCGCCTGGCCGCCCGCGCTGCCGCCGAGCGGATGGCCGAAACACTGGGCGAACCGGTGGGCCGGACCGTCGGATACCGCATCCGGGGCGAGGCAAAGGTATCTAACGACACCCGGATCGAGGTGGTGACCGAAGGCATCCTGACCCGGATGCTGCAGTCCGACCCCGAATTGCCGGGCGTAGGCGCGGTGATCTTTGACGAATTTCACGAACGATCCCTGAACGCCGATCTGGGGCTGGCCCTGACGTGGGAGGCGCGCGGCGCCCTGCGCGAGGACCTGATCGTGCTGGTGATGTCCGCCACGCTGGAGGCCGCGCCGGTGGCCGCTCTGCTGGACGATGCGCCCATCGTCACCTCGCAGGGGCGGGCCTTTCCGGTGGAAACCCGCTGGCTGGACCGGCCGGTGGCCAAGACCGCGCGCTATGACGCGGCGGTGGCCGGATTGGTCGAACAGGCGGTCGCCGAAACCAGCGGCGGGGTTCTGGTGTTCCTGCCGGGCGAGGGCGAAATCAGGCGGGTGGCGGCGCGGTTATCCCTGCCGCCCGACTGCCATGTGCATCCGCTCTATGGCGCGATGGCGTTCAAGGATCAGCGCGCGGCGATTGCGCCTGCCGCCACCGGGCGCAAGGTGGTGCTGGCCACGGCGATCGCCGAAACCTCGCTGACCATTCAGGACGTGCGGGTGGTGGTCGATGGCGGGCGGGCGCGGCGGGCGCGGTTCGATCCCAATTCGGGCATGTCGCGGCTGGTGACCGAACGGGTGACCAAGGCCGAGGCCGAACAGCGCCGGGGCCGCGCCGGGCGGGTGGCCGAAGGCAGCTGTTACCGGTTGTGGACGCGCGGCGAAGAGGGCGGGCTGTTGCCCTTCCCCCCGGCCGAGATCGAAGCAACCGATCTGACCGGTCTGGTGCTGGAACTGGCGCTGTGGGGCGCGGCCCCCGGCGATCTGGCGTTCCTGACCCAGCCCAACCCGGGCGCCTTTGCCGAGGCGCAGACCCTGCTGACGCAATTGGGCGCGCTGGATGGCGCGGGCCGGATCACCGACCACGGGCGCGCGCTGGCCGCGCTGCCGCTGCATCCCCGGCTGGGCCATATGCTGTTGCAGGCGGGCAAAACAGGCGCGCGTCTGGCCGCACTGATGGCGGATCGCGATCCGCTGGAAACGCGGCAGGTCGATCTGGCGCTGCGGGTGCGGGCGCTGAACGACCCCAAGGGCGCAAAGCTGCGCGGCAACGGGCGTACCATCAACGCCGAGGCGCAGCGCCTGGCCCGGCTGGTGCAGGACCGCCCGGCGCTGAGCCTTGGGGAAATGGCGGCGCTGGCTTATCCCGACCGGATCGGGCTGCGGCGGCGCGGCGACGATCCGCGCTGGGTACTGTCGGGCGGCAAGGGCGCGGTGATGGACCCCGCCGACCCGATGGCAGGCGCGCGGCTGATCGTCGCCACCGATCTGGACGGCGACGCGCGCGAGGCGCGGATCAGGCTGGCCGCCACGCTGAGCGAGGGCGAATTGCGCGGGTTGTATGATGACCGGATCGACTGGCGCGATGTCTGCGAATGGTCGAAACGCGACCGCCGGGTAGTGACCCGCCAGCGCGAAATGTTCGGCGCGCTGGTGCTGGCCGACCGCAACTGGAAAGACGCCCCCGCCGATAGGCTCGCCCACGCCATGCTGGACGGCGTGCGCGAGCTGGGCCTGCCATGGGGGGATGCCGCGCGGCGGTTGCAGGCGCGGGTCGAACTGCTGCGGGGCGAAGGATCAGACCTGCCCGATTTTTCCGACGCGGGGCTGATGGCACGGCTGGACGACTGGCTGCTGCCGCATCTGGCGGGCGTCAAGACTGCCGAGGACCTGAAACGGTTCGATCTGCTGCCCGCCCTGCGCGGCGCGCTGGACTGGGACGCCGGGCAGTTGGTGAACCGGCTGGCCCCTGCGCAATTCACCACGCCGATGGGGCGCAAGGTGGCGATTGATTACGCAGGCGAAGCGCCCGGGATCGCGGTGCGCCTGCAAGAGATGTTCGGAGTCACCGCCCATCCGGTGATCGGGCCCAACCGCCTGCCGCTGCGGATCACATTGCTGTCGCCGGGGCAGAAACCGGTGCAGGTGACGATGGACCTGCCGGGGTTCTGGGCCAGTTCCTATGCCGATGTGCGCAAGGACATGCGCGGCCGGTACCCCAAACACCCCTGGCCCGAGGACCCGACCGTGGCCGAACCCACCCTGCGGGCCAAACGCCGCAGCTAGGAGCGAGCTCAGCCGATGTTGTAGCTTGCCTCAAACGACACCGGGAAATTCACCGACCGGGCGATATAGCAATAGTTGTGGATGTCGTGGTGGATCGCATCGGCGCGCGCCAGATCGCTGCCCGCCTGCAGGGTGATCTGCGGCCGCAGCGTGACCGACAGGAACCGCCCGGCCCCGCTGGGTGCGCTTTCGCCGGTGGCCAGTGGCTGATCCTCATACCCGGTCACGACGATGCCCGCCGTGCTGGCCAGATGCAGATACCACAGCATGTGACAGGCCGAGAGCGCGGACAGCAACAAATCCTCGGGGTTCATCAGCGTAGGATCGCCGCCCAGCAACGGATCATTGGAACAGGGCACCACCGGTTTGCCCGGCACCGCGATGTCCCAGGTGCGGGTGTAGCCCTTGTAGCTTTGGGTGCCCTGTCCGGTGTTGCCGGTCCAGACAACGCGGGTTGTGTATTGGTGGGTCTTGGTCATGTCAGCCTCTGCCGGTGGTATGCGTATATACGGGGCGCCCCCCGTTCAGGGGACGGTGGATCAATACAAGGCGGATCGCAGCGCCCGGATAAAGACCCGCCCGCCGATCGGGATCAGCGCATCGGGGAAATCATAGTCGGGATTGTGCAGGCCGGGGCGATTCTTCCCCGCGCCCAGCAGGACCATGGCCGATTTCGCCTGCGCGCCGAAACAGCCGAAATCCTCGGACGCGCGCATCGGCAGGTCGCCTTTGGACCATTGGATGCCTTCGGCGTCCAGCGCGTCGGTCAGCAGGCGGGTGGCCGCGGCGTCATTCACGCAATGCTGGAAAATATCCTGATAGCTGATCTGAGCCGTCAGCCCATGCGCCGCCGCTGTGGTTGTCACAAGCGCCTCGGCCTTGGCGACCATCTGCGCCATCGCCGCGTCCAATTGGGTGCGCAGCGTGACCCATAGTTCGGCATATCCCGGCGCGATGCCAACGGCGGGCTCGCCCAATTGCGCGTGGGTGACGGTGGCCAGCGCAAAGTCGGGATCGGCGGTTTCCACCCCGCGCTTCAGGCCCGTTAATTCGGGGATAAGCGCGGCCAGCGCCAGTGCCGGGGACACGCCGTTTTCGGGTTCCGAGGCATGGGCGGTGCGCCCGGTCAGCATGATTTTCATCCCGCGTGAGGCGCAGTTCATCGGCCCTGCGGCAATCGAGGCGTGGCCCAGCGGTAGGCCGGGGAAGTTGTGCAGCGACAGGGCGATATCAGGCGCGAGGGCGGCAAACTGCGGATCGGCGATGACCTGCCGTGCGCCCGATCCATCCTCTTCGGCCGGTTGAAACAGCAAGATCACGCGCCCCCGCTGCGGGCGGTTGCGGCCCAGCCAACGCGCAACCCCGGCCATGATCGCCATATGCCCGTCGTGGCCGCACAGATGCCCCTTGCCCGGAATTTCGGACCGATAGGGGGGAGTGCCCAGCTCCTGTATCGGCAGCGCGTCCAGTTCGCAGCGCAGCATCACCGTCGGCCCGGGCGCCGCACCGTCATAGATCGCGGCAACCCCGTGGCCGCCCAGCCCGGTGACGGTCTTGTCCGGGGCGCATTGCGCCAAGGCCGCCTGTACCATTTGGGCGGTCTGGCGTTCCTGCCCCGACAGTTCGGGAAAGCGGTGCAGGTGGCGGCGCCAGTCCGTCAGCTCGGCAATGTCGCTGTTGCTCAGGTAAGGGGCATCCGGGTCGGACATCGCGGTGATCCGTGGCAAGTTGGTGTACGCTTTTGAAGTCCGCCATCGCCACGGCGAAGTCAAATCTTTTGCGGCCTTACCGGCGCAGGGTCAGCCCGTGTTTATCCTCGCCGGAAAACCCCATTTTCTGATAGAAGCCCAGCGCGCCCCGCCCCTGCCCGGTCAGCAGCATCAGCTTATAGGCATCGGCGGCCCAGGCATGGTCGATCACCGCCGCCATCACCGCGCGCGCATATCCCTGCCCCCGGTGATCGGCATGGGTGACCACGTTTTCCACCAACCCGTAAGGCCGCGCGCCATTGGTCAGGTTCGGCAACAGATGCAGCGTGACGGCCGAAATGATATGCCCCGCCAGTTCGGCCCCGAAAATCGTGGTGCCGGGGTGATCCAGTATCTGCTGAAACCGGGCGCGTTCGGCGGCGCCCCCGCCAATCGGCGGCCCCTTGGTCAACTGGGTGTAAAGGGTGCGCAGATCGTCGAAATCCGAAGGGACCAGCGGACGGACCAGCGCGCCCATGACCCTAGCGTCCCAGACAGTAGCGCATGATCGCTTTTTGCGCATGCAGCCGGTTTTCAGCCTCGTCAAAGATCACCGATTGCGGGCCGTCCATCACCGCGCTTGTCACCTCTTCATCGCGATGCGCGGGCAGGCAATGCATGAACAGCGCGTCGGGTTTGGCATGGGCCATCAGCGCGTCGTTGATCTGATAGGGGCGCAGCTGGTTGTGGCGCCGTTCGCGGGCCGATTGCGGATCGTGCATGCTGACCCATGTGTCGGTGACCACGAGATCGGCACCTTCCATCGCCGCGACCGGATCGCGCACGATTTCAATCTTTGCGCCCTTGGCGCGGGCTTCGTCGATGAAGACCTGTTCGGGATCCAGCGTCGGCGGGCCGGTGAAGGTCAGGTCGAACCCGAACTGCCCCGCGGCATGGACAAAGCTGGCAAAGACGTTGTTGCCATCGCCCGACCAGACCACCTTTTTGCCCGCGATGGGCCCGTGATGTTCTTCGTAGGTCTGGATGTCGGCCATGATCTGGCAGGGATGCGTGCGGTTGGTCAGCCCGTTGATCACCGGCACCGAGGCGTATTCGGCCATTTCCAGCAGGGTCTGTTCCTCGAACGTGCGGATCATGATCAGATCGACGTAACGGGACAGTACACGGGCGGTGTCGGCGATGGTTTCGCCGTGCCCCAACTGCATGTCCGCGCCCGACAGCACCATGGTCTGCCCGCCCATCTGGCGCACGCCCACGTCGAACGAAATCCGCGTCCGGGTCGACGGTTTTTCGAAAATCAGCGCGACCATGTGACCGGCCAGCGGCTGTTCGGCGTCGGGCGTGCCCTTGGGCAGACCGTCGCGCGCGGTTTTCATCGCCCGTGCCGTGTCGATGATGCCCCGCAAATCCGCCGGGTCGGTCGTGTTGATATCAAGAAAGTGAGTCATTCGTCCAAGTCCTGTGTGTTGGGGTCTGCGCCCCAGAATTCCATAACCAAAGCCTGTTCCCCGTGACCGCATCCGCGGATCGCCACATCGACGAACCCGGCATTGCGATAGGTCGCAATGGCACGATCATTCGTCGGGTCGGGGTCGATCAGGATCGTCGTGCATCCGCCTTCCAGCAGTTGTTCGGCGCGTTGTCGCAAATACCGTCTGGCATGCCCCTGCCCCATCAGGGCCGGGTCGCCCAGAAAGGTGTCCATCGACCGCGCGCCACAGGCAAACCCCGCGAAATGCGGTGCGGGCCAGTGATGGGCCGGATAGTCCTGCACATAGGCGATCGGCTGGTTTTCAAACCAGACGATGCGCATGTCGGTGGGGCCGCCGTCCACGCCGCCGTCGATCATCGCAATCTCGGCCTCGGGCGCGCCCCACCACTGGTGCACATGGGGTTGAGCCAACCAGCGACGCAGCATCGGGTAATCCTCCCGCGTCACCTTGATGAACTCATAGTCATGCGGCATCGACCTTTACCGCCGTGGCGGCCTTATCCAATCGGTTTACCGCCTCGGCGATATCGGCGTCTTCGATGTTCAACGCGGGCAACAGGCGGATCACATTGTCGGCGGCGGGCACGGTCAGCAGTTCGGCATCGTATCCGGCGTTGACCACGTCGATGTTGGGAACCCGGCATTTCAGGCCCAGCATCAGGCCGCTGCCGCGGACCTCTTCGAACACATCCGGATGGGCCGCGACCAGCCCTTCCAGCCGCTGCCGGAACAACCCGGCCTTGCGGTTGACCTCGGCCAGAAACGCGTCATCGCCGACGATCCCCATCACCGCAGAGCCCACAGCGCAGGCCAGCGGGTTGCCGCCATAGGTGGACCCGTGCGTGCCCGCGATCATGCCGCTGGCCGCCGTTTCGGTGGCCAGAACCGCGCCCAGCGGAAAGCCGCCGCCGATGCCCTTGGCCACCATCATGATATCGGGCGTGATCCCGGCCCATTCATGGCCAAACAGCTTGCCGGTCCGGCCCACGCCGCACTGCACCTCGTCCAGAATCATCAGCGCGCCGGTTTGGTCGCACAGGTCGCGCAGCCCTTTCAGGCATTGATCGGGCACCACGCGGATGCCGCCTTCGCCCTGCACCGGTTCGACCAGAACCGCGCCGACCTCGGGGTCCTGCATCGCGGCGGTCAGCGCGTCGTGATCGCCAAACTCCAGATGCACGAACCCGGGCAGCAGCGGGCCGAAACCCTTGGTCATCTTTTCCGACCCGGCCGCCGCGATCCCGGCCGCGGACCGACCATGGAACGACCCCGAAAAGGTGATGATCTTGACCCGCTCGGGTTGGCCTTTTTCGTACCAGTATTTGCGCGCCATTTTCACCGCCAGCTCGCAGGCCTCGGTGCCCGAGTTGGTGAAGAAAACGGTATCGGCAAAGGTCTGTTCGACCAGCGCGTCGGCCAGCGCCTGTTGCTGGGGAATTTCATACAGGTTCGACAGGTGCCAGATCTTGCCGGCCTGTTCGGTCAGCGCCGCCACCAGTGCCGGATGGGCATGGCCCAGCGCGTTGACCGCGATGCCCGCGCCCAGATCCAGAAATCGGCGCCCGTCAGAGGCCTCAAGCCACGAGCCTGCGCCGCGCTCAAAACTCAGCGGCGCCCGGTTATAGGTCGGCAGAACGGTGGGGATCATAGCAAAATCCTTACAATAGGCCCCGATAGGTGCATCACGCGCGGGGGCAAGTCAACGATTTGGGAAAGAAAGCGTGGCAGGCACGCACAGATCGGGCGTCAGACGTGGAAACGTCGACGTCGCAGCGCAGGGGTATGTGTGCGTTTGATCATGCGCCAAGGCTTAGCGGGGCGGGTCGCTTCTGTCCAGCCCCGATGTCGCGCGTTAGAACACGATCAGGATCGCGGTCCCCGTAACGGCCAGCACCGCGCCAAATGTGGCCTGCGGGGTCGGCGCGCGGCCATCCCGAAACCACAGGATCGGCAGGACCAGCACCGGCGACAGCGACCCCAGAACCGCGGCAATCCCTGCGTCATAATTGGCAAAGGCATAGAGCAGCAGCGACGAGGACACCCCATAGCCGATGACCCCCGGCAGAATCGTCTTGCCCAACAGCCCCGGCGACATGTCGCAACGCGACCGCAACACCGGGGCGGGCCACAGGGCGACCACCGAAATCACGAACCCCGCCCCCAACAGGCGGATGGCCGAGGCGGCCAATGGCTCGGTCCCCGCCAGCATCGCGGGTTTCATCACCAGAAATCCGAAGCCCTGACAAAGGGTCGCCGCCACGCCAAGCGCGATGACGGCCCCCCTGTTCCCCCGGGCGGGCACGCCCTGGTCACCGCCCCCGAAAAAGATCGCCAGAAAGAGCCCGGCAAGGATCACCCCCGCCCCCAGTATATCCATCGCCGACAGGCTCTCGCCCAGCCAGACAAAGGCCATCGCGGCGACAAGCGGGGCCTTCAGCGACAGCAAAAGCTCGGTCTGGCGCGGCCCGCCGCGGCGCAGACATTCGATCATCGCCAGATTGCCCAGAATGATGCCGATGCAAATGCTGGCGGCAAAGGACGGCCAATGGCGCCAGTCAACGCTTGGCCAATAACCCAGCAGTGAACACAAGGCCCCCATGATGGCGGCACAGGCGACAAGCTGGATACGGGTGAATTCGAAGGCGCCGATGCGCCGGGCCGGGACCTGCGCCAGCACGATGCCGGTGGCCCAACCTGCAGAGGCCCCAAAGGCCGCGAGGGCGGGCAAAAGAAACATGACGGCTCCGGAAATACCTGCTACTTATTCCGTAGCAATAAATCGCTACACAAAAGATAGCAAGAAGGATTTCCCGTGCCACCAGATATCCCCCGCCCCGGATCGCCCGTTCGCGGATCGAAATCCGGAAAACCGATCATGGCCCTGTTCGACCTGCTGGGCCGCAGCTGGGCGCTTGGCGTGATCTGGCAATTGTCGGACGGGGCGATGACGTTTCGCCAGATTCAGGACCGCTGCGAAACCGTGTCCCCGACCGTCCTGAACCGGCGGCTGAAAGAGCTGAGGGAAAGCGGCCTGATCGAACGCGGGGCAACCGGGTATCAGCTGACCGAAACCGGGGCGGAACTGTTCGATTTGCTACAGCCCTTTGGCGCATGGTCGCAACGTTGGGCCAAGGGGCTGAACCGCTGATCCGGGCGCCCATCGCACGCAGTGCGCAAAGAAAAGGCGTGGCGCGGAACGCGCCTCCGTTTCACAGCAGCCCGCTTAATCGCCGAACAGTTTTTTCAGCTGTTTCTTGGCCTTCTTCTCAAGGTTTTTCTTGGCGGCATCTTCCAGGCTTTGCTTGTCCTCGGCTTTGACGCCCAGCTTTTTGGCGGCCTCTGCCTTGGCATTCTCGCGCAGCTTCTTGGCCTCGGCCTTGGCGCGGTCTTCCAGCTCTTTCTGGCGTTCCTTCAGGTTCAGTTCCTGTTCGGCGATGGCCTTGAGGTCCAGATTGAACTTGGGGTTGGCCCATGTGCCGGTGATGATCAGCGGCACCTTGAACCCCTTTTTATCCTCGCCCCCCGGCAGCGCGACCGGCGTCACCCGGTAATTCAGCGTCTGATCGCCGATCCCGATCTTGCCCAGGCCCCCCGCCGTCAGCAACGGCGCCAGGAAATCCAGATCCTCGTTGCGCAGCACCCCGTCCTTGATGGTGAAACTGCCGCCGATCTTGTCGAAGATCGTCTTGCTGCCCTTGCCGACATAGGAGGTGTCCAGCCGCCGCAACATGCCCGCCAGATCCAGCCCGCGTATTTCGCCCTTGCCCAGCGCCAAAGTGCCCGAACCCGACAGCGAGTTCATGATCGCATCCATCGAATTGCCGACGCCAAGAAACTTGAACGTCATATCGCCCCGGCCCAGCAACCGGTCATAGCCCGCCAGATCGGCCAGCAGGGTCTGCGCCGCCAGGCCCGAGACATTCAGATCGCCGCCCACCGACAGCCCGCCGCGCCCGTTGACGACAAAGGTGCCGGTGATCAGCCCGTCATAGGCGCGCACCTCGTTCAGCGTCAGCACCAGCCGCCGGTCGGTCAGCTTCGCCAAAATCCGGGTCTTGCCCAGCTTGGCGCTGCCCAGATCGACGCTGTCGGCGACGATGCCGACCTCGGCGTCCAATGCGGCCAATGCGCTGACGTCGATCGGATCGGTGGACCAGCCGCCGCTGTCCTTGGCACCGCCCTTGCCTTTGCCACCGCCCCCGCCACCCGATTTGCCGCCGGATTTGCCCGTTTCACCGGTAAAGGCGCGCAGGTCCAGCGCGCCGGCGGTGAACTGCCCGGTCAGGCGGGGCTTGCCGTCCAGCGTCAGGTCGGCCGCGCCCGACAGGCGGTTCTGATCCAGCGTCATCACCGCGTCGCGCAGGTGAACCGATCCCGCGGGCGCATAGGTCAGCGCGCCTTTGACGGCGATGGTCTTGCCCACGCCCGGCGGCAGTTCCGGGGCGGGCTGACCCAATGCGGCAAAAAGCGCGCCAAGATCCGAGACATCCGCATCCAGCGCGCCATCGGCGGCCAGCGGCGCGGTACCCGCGCGCCCGTCGAACGCCACCCGCGACGATCCCACGGTGACCTTGGTCGACAGCGGGCTGACCTGCCCGGCCAGCGTCTTGGCGAATTCTTTCAAGGTCACGTCGGCGTCAAATGTCTGGCCGTTCACCTGCCCCGACAGGGACAATGTGCCCGCTCCGGCATAGTCGGGCAGGCTGAACGCGGCCTCCAGCCCGTCCAGCCGGGTGGTGGTGCCCGTCGCATGATCGACAAACCGGACCGTCGCGTCCGACACGACCGCCTTGTCGATGGTAAAGGGTTGCGCCGCGGCGGGGGCTTTGGACGCGGTGGAGTTGGAGCCCGATTGACCGCCGCCGGTTTTCGGGGCGGCTTTGGGGGCTGTGAAATCCCAGTTCGCGCGCCCGTCGGCCGCCTGTTCCAGCAAAATCTGGGGCCGGGTCAGTTCCAGCCGCCGCACTTTCAGATCGCCCCCGACCAGTGCCGCCAGATCAACCCCGACCGACAGCCCCTCGGCCGTCAGCATCGGCCCGCCCTTGGACCAATCGGCATTCGACAGTTTCACCGGCCCGGTGGACACCCCGATCTGCGGCCAGATCGACGGCGCCAGCCGCCCCTCGAAACTGACCTCGCGCCCCGTCGCCTCGCGCAGCTTGTCCGAGGCCAGCCCGGCAATCCGGTCGGCGGGCAACAGCATCAGCCCCCCGATCAGAACGGCAACCAGTATCAACAGGGTAAGAAGGGCTCGAACGATCCAGCGCATGGGGGCGGTCCATTTATGTCTGTCGGCTATGGCATATGTAGCCACAGGCGCAGGGTGCCACAAGGGACGCCGCACCGGGTTTTTCCCCGGAAACCGGGCAATGCTTGAACGAAAAAGGGCGCCCCTGCGGCGCCCCCGTCATTCCATACTGGCGCCTTCGCTCAGGCGGCTTTGCGGCGGCGGCGCCCGATCAGGGTCAGCCCGCCCACACCGGTCAGCAACAGCGGCAGGGCCGCAGGCACCGGCACCGGGGCGGCAAAGCGCAGACCGTCGATGGCGCCCGAATGGTTCAGGCTGAAGGTCAGGTCGGTCACGCCCAGAAACAGCGACCCGGTATCGAAAACGCCGTATTTCCCATCGGCGTTCGGCACCGGCAGGGTGAAGGTCGCGCTGTTGCTGTTGCTGGTCGAGGTCACGGTCACATCAGCATCGTCAAACAGGTTGAAACCCAGAAAATCGACCGCCTTTTCGAAGACGAAAGTCAGGGTCCCGCCCCCGGCGTTATCGTCGGGCAGCAGGTGATGTTCCTGAATGATCAGGATATTCCCCGCGTCCAGATCGCCCAGAATGCCGCCGTAATGCTGAAACGGGCCTTCCAGATCGTAATCCCAGGTGTTGTTCTGGTTGGAATCAAAGGCCCAGGCCTGATTGATCCCGCCGGTGGCCGACACCGTGGCCGTAACCAGACCATCGTCGCTGGTCACGGATGTCACGTTATCGCCGTGGCTGAAATTTTCGAATGTGAAAACCGACCCGAAGGCGGTTGCGGTTGTCGCGACCAACGCCGCTGCGGTCAGTGAAATCAACTTGTTCATTATGGCACCCAATACGCTTTACAACGCTCTGAAAAAGGAAACGCAGCCAAATTTGCCGCTTTATCGACCTATATTTAGCTAAATTTTGCCACATTCTCAACACTTTTCGGCCTTGGATTTCCCCGCTTTCATGCACTCACTGTTTCCATTCTGCGCCGGATATGTGCCGATCACCCCGCGGCGTCGGGCGTTTGCGCGGACATCCATGGCGGGGCCGCGTCATCAAGGTTCGGGTTCTCAAGGCAGTAGTGATAAAGCGACCTTGGGCCCTCGTCCTTGACGATCTGCTGAAATTTGTCCCGGTGCCGCTGAAGCGACTCTGAGGTGTATTGGCTCAGCTTTCCGCCGGTCAGTTGATCAAGCTCGTCCATTTTGGCGCGCAGGGCATCGCCACGGGCCAGCAGGCCGGTGTCTTTTTCACGATTTCGGTTCCGTTTTTTCCAATACCCGGCGTCGATCGCCCGAAAGCTTTGATGCGCACTGCCCCGGGCGTGTTTCAACACGAAACTCTGAGGGTCCTTGACGATATAATGGTTGATCTGCGCCAAGGACCGCCCCCGGGGATCTCCGCATTGGAAATTCAGAATCTCGAACTCAGAGCTCGGCATGCCGGACCCGTTCACATATTTCACCTGCGGGTCGTTTTCGTCGAACCCGACCGCGCGGTGAATGCCGGGCCGTTTGAAAAGCGACGGGCGGAAAAGGCATTTGAAGGGGCGGCGGGACCGTTTGATCCCATCGTCTTCTTCCGCCAGAACGAACCGGTGGGTCACCGGCTGGTCCGACATGGCGACCAGACCGGAACTTCCAAAAAGCTTCCAGTTGATCAGGGCACAGTCAAATTCGGGCATGGCGTCGTACAGCGCATTCAAAGTGCCATCGCCGGTATTGATCACCAGAAACTCATCCATATCCAGCGCCATGACCCAATCGGCAGAGCGATATTCCTCTTGGCGGGTGCTGCGCTGATAGGCGGCGGTCTGATGCCGTCCGGTTTCTGCGCGGTTGTAGAAGTATTTTATGACCCCCGCCGCGCGCAAAGCGCTCATGATCTCATGGGTCAGATCATCGGAGTCATTCTGAAACATAATGATATTGTCAAAACCAATCATTTTATGATGGGCGACCCATTCCCAGATATAGGGGCCCTCATTCTTGGCAATCGTTACTATTGTTGACAACACACTCAACTTCCTTTGTTTTTTGGATAAACAGCCCGTTCACAAAAATAACTTTCTGCACCGAAGACGTCAACGCGACCGCAGCCCCTGCCACCCCGCCGCAACGGACGGCTGGTAATTTGACTTCCCCGCGCGCCGGGGACGGTCTATATGCGCGCCATGTCACAAAACCCGCCCTCTTTGCGCCCCGATCTTGCGCCGGCCCCGCGCCTGACCGATACCGCCCGTCCGGGCCAGCCGACCATCGGCATGGTCAGCCTTGGCTGTCCCAAGGCGCTGGTCGACAGCGAACGCATCCTGACCCGGCTGCGCGCCGAAGGCTACGCCATCAGCCCCGATTACGCGGGCGCCGATGCGGTGGTGGTCAACACCTGCGGGTTTCTGGACAGCGCCAAGGCCGAAAGCCTTGAGGCGATCGGCGAGGCGCTGAACGAAAACGGGCGGGTCATCGTCACCGGCTGTCTGGGCGCGGAAGAGGATTACATCCGCGGCACCCACCCGTCGGTTCTGGCCGTGACCGGGCCGCATCAATACGAACAGGTGCTGGACGCGGTGCACGGGGCGGTGCCGCCCGATCCCGATCCGTTCATCGACCTGCTGCCCGCCAGCGGGGTCAGCCTGACGCCGCGCCACTATAGCTATCTGAAAATTTCCGAAGGCTGTAACCACAAATGCAAGTTCTGCATCATCCCCGACATGCGCGGGCGGCTGCAGTCGCGCCCGGCGCATGCGGTGCTGCGCGAGGCCGAAAAGCTGGTGCAGGCGGGGGTGCGCGAATTGCTGGTGATTTCGCAGGACACCAGCGCCTATGGCGTTGATATCAAACACAAGATCGACCGCGACCACCGCGCCCATATCACCGACCTGGCCCGCGACCTGGGGTCACTGGGGGCCTGGGTGCGGCTGCATTATGTCTATCCCTACCCGCATGTGCGCGAGTTGATCCCGCTGATGGCCGAGGGGCTGATCCTGCCCTATCTGGATATCCCGTTCCAGCACAGCCACCCTGACACGCTGAAACGAATGGCGCGGCCTGCGCATACCTCAAAAACCCTGACCGAGATCGCAGCCTGGCGCGACATCTGTCCCGACATCACGCTGCGGTCGACCTTCATCGTCGGATACCCCGGCGAAACCGAGGCCGAATTCCAGCACCTGCTGGACTGGATGGACGAGGCGCAATTGGACCGGGTCGGTTGTTTTCAATACGAAAACGTCGCGGGCGCCCGGTCGAACGCTTTGCCCGATCATGTGCCCGACGCGGTCAAACAGGACCGCTGGGACCGGTTCATGGAAAAGGCGCAAGCCATATCCGAGGCCAAGCTAGCCGCCAAGGTCGGCCGGGTCATGGAGGTGATCGTCGACGACATCGACGAAGACGGCATCGCCACCTGCCGCACCAAATCCGACGCCCCCGAGATCGACGGCAACCTGTTCATCGACGAGGGCGCCGGTGGGCTGACGCCGGGCGATATCGTACGGGTCGAGGTCGATGAGGCGGGGGAATACGACCTGTGGGGGCGGCTGGTCTGAGGGCCAGGGTTACACGTATTCTTGCAGGTCTTTAAAGAAATCCGGGGGCGGGTTTTAAAGACTTGCAAGGTGTTTAAAGGTGCGGAATCGCCCGTTTTCGGAACAGGGCACACCGAGTTGAACCTTTGGTAAACTACGCGTTCTGCGCCGGTAAGGATCACGCAGAACCACCCCGCGAATGCATCGGCAACACGCCCTTTAAAGACCAACGTCAGCGCCCGGCACGTGGGTGGGCGAGAAGCGCCCGCCCATGGGGGCGGGTCGGGCGCTGCCCGGCGCACGCGCCGGGCCTTGGGGGATACGACATGCCGGGCTGCCACTGCTTCAACAGCTCTTACCGCTCGGAATTTTCTTCGCAGAAAGCCGCATATTTCCCGGGTCCGCCCAGAAACTGTGCAGGTCAGCGGTGCAGATCCGACCTTTCTGCGGGCCTGCACCGGGCGCGGATGCACGGCGACGTACCGCCCCAAAACGGTATTTTCTGCGCCTGCACAATGACTTGCCTTTCGGCACCGCGCTGTAGACCGCAGTATACAGTTAGAGCGTTGATTTTACTGCATATCCGATATTCGCAATTATGGATTTCCCTGACCGCCGCGCTGTGAAATGCTGCATCGCAGAAATACCTGACGGGCGGAATCCGCCCTTTGTATCGAATTTGAAAGTGAGTGCGATGAAAGCCATGACCCTCGCGGCCCTGATGGCCGCCGCCACCCCATTTGCCGCTCAGGCGGAAACTCTGACCCTGTCGGCCCCGATGGCCGGTGGAACGCTGCACACCTATTTTGTCGACATGTCGGTCTATTGGGTGCCGTCCGACGATGCCTTTGAGGTTGTCGCCTATTACGTCGCCCGCGACGATGCCGCCACGCCGCACAAATTGCAGATGCGGCTGGAAGACGGCGATCACGTCGTCTTTGGCCTGCCCGGAGAGCCCGGCGCGGCCTATGGTTTTGAACGGACCGCGGGCACGCTGACTGTCACCGCCGCTCCGGTTCAGACCCAGCTGGCGTCCAACTAAGGCGCGCTAGGCTGCCGCAGGATCACGCCGGGGTTCATGATCCCGGCGGGGTCCAGCGCGGATTTGATCGCGCGCATGGTGGCCAGCTTGGTGGGATCGGCATAGCGTTCCAGATCCTCGACCTTCAGCCGCCCGATCCCGTGTTCGGCGCTGACCGATCCGCCCATGGCGTGCACCAGATCGTGCACCGTGCGTTTGATCGCGCCGCGCAGGTGGTCGTGGTCGGCGCGGGTTTCACCGGGGTTGGGAAAGACGTTGTAATGCAGGTTGCCGTCGCCCAGATGGCCGAAACAGTTGATCCGGAACGCACCCAGTTTGGCCAGCGCCGCATCCCCCTGCCGGATGAAATCGGGGATCGCCGACAGCGGCACCGAAATATCGTGGGACGAGATTGACCCCACGTGCCGGTTGGCCAGCGGGATGCTTTCGCGGATTTTCCAGAAATCGACCCGCTGGGCCTGTGATTGCGCGATCAGCCCATCGGGCACCAGACCCGCGTCATGGGCGGCAACGAACAGCCGTTCCAGCGCGGCCGCCGGGTCCTGCCCCCGTGGCAGGCCCACGTCGATCAGCACCATCCAGCCGGGTTTGTCGGCAAAGGGCTGGCGCACCTCGGGCAAAGCCTCGTCCAGAAACTCCAGCCCCATGCGGCCGATCAGTTCGAACGCCGACACGCCGCCGCCGATGTGATCGCCCGCCAGCGCCAGCAGCTCCAGCGCGGCCTGCGGGTCGTTGACCACCATCAGCGCGGCGCCTTCGCCCACCGGGCGGGGGTGCAGTTTCAGCGCGGCGGCGGTGATCAGCCCAAGCGATCCTTCGGCCCCGATCAGCAGGTTGCGCAGGTCATAGCCGGTGTTGTCCTTGCGCAGCCGGGTCAGCCCGTTCAGCACCGATCCGTCGGGCAGAACCGCCTCAAGCCCCAGACACAGGTCGCGGGTATTGCCATAGCGCAGCACGTTGACCCCGCCCGCGTTGGTGGCCAGACAGCCGCCGATCCGCGCCGACCCTTCCGAGGCCAGCGACAGCGGGAACAGCCGGTCGGCCCCCTGTGCGGCGGCCTGCACATCGGCCAGGATGACCCCCGCCTCGACCACCAGCACGTTTTCGGTGGGGTGCACGGCGCGGATGCGGTTCATCCGTTCCAGCGTGACGATCACCGGCGCGGGGCCATCGGGCATGACCTGCCCCCCGACCAGCCCGGTGCCGCCGCCATAGGGCACGACGCCCACGCGCGCGGCGTGGCAGGCGCGGACAATCTCCGCCACCTCATCGGTGCTGCCCGGCGCCAGCAACAGCCCGCCCTGCCCGGCATAGCGCCCGCGCGGTTCTTCCAGATAGGCCGGGGTCAGGTCGCGAAAGGCGGTGCGCGGCAGGCGCGTCGCCAGATCGGCGCGAAAGGCATCGGTGACGGGGTTCAGCATGGTCGGTCCTCCGCCCTTTGGTGAACCATGCGGGGGCGGCGCGTGCAAGTCAGTCTTCGGGATCGCGCAGATAGCGCGGTTCCAGCACCCGCACGGTGGGGCGGCTGGGCAGGCTGCGCAGCGACACCTCGGTAAAGCTGGCGCCGGTGCGGTCGATCAGGAACTCATCCTCCATCCCCACCAGAAAGGCCTCAAGCGTGTTGCGCCCGAACCAGTGCATCGGGATCACGACCGAGGCGCGCAGCCGTTTCAGCACCCGGATCATGGTGGGCAGGTCCAGCGTCATGCCGCCATCGACCGGCGCCATGACCACATCCATCCGGCCAAGGGCGGCGTATTGGGCGGCGTCGGGTTCGTGGTGCAGATGGCCCAGATGGCCGATGCACAGGCCTTCGACCTCGAACACGAAGATCGAATTGCCGCCGACGCGCGGTTCGGCGTAACCGCTGCGGGTGTCGGTGGGCACGTTGCGCACCAGCATCTCGCCCAGATCAAGGTGGTGATCGGCCAGCCTGCCCTGCTGCGCCCAGCCTTCCAGAACATGGGGGATGCCCGGATCGGGATGCGCCGTCCAATGGGTGTCATGGGCGTTGTTCATCGTCACCACATCGGGGATCAGATCGGTCAGCCCAAGGAACCCGGTGAAATCCGTGGCCGCCGACAACCCGCCGGGGGTTTCGATCAGAAAGGTGGAATGAGCGATATAGTTCAGCCGCACCGAATAGGCCGGCACCGGCGTGCCAAAGGAGGCGGGCACGATGTATTCAAGGCCGGGGGCGTTTTGGGCCAGCGCGATGCAATGGCTGGGGCGGCGATCCTGAGCATGGGCGGGCAGTACCAGCAGGCCCGCCGTCAGGCCGGTGATCAGAATGGTCCAAAGAAGCTTCATCGCGCGCCCTCCTTTGAAAAGAGGCTAGCACGATTCTGGTGAATTCAAGGTGCGAATGGTGTCGCAGCGACAGGAAAGCCGGAAGGTTGAACATTCGGAAACCGTGGTATCAACTGACGCAAGGGAGCCTTGGGAGTCATTGTTCGATGCTTGGAGAAGCCGCCGCTGGTATCAAAGTGTTTTTGGACGCGTTTGAGCGGCTGACGGGCTACATATTGCAAAGAAACAATAAATCAGGTCGCCAGCAAATCATATACTTCTGCATTTTGATGGATTCCCTTCATGCGCAATGCGGACAGCTGATTTCGCGTGTGAAGTTTCTGGAAGAGAACAGGAAGAACTGGCACGAATCTGACGTAGAAGGCATTCGCAGACAGCTGAAATCCATCGTCGAGACGCATCATGAGGTCGCGCAGTATTTCTATGCTGACGAGTGGGAGGATGAAAATCATGATGAACATTCGATCATGCAGACACTTGGTTTGTATGTCGAACGCCTGCGTCAATCCGGCTATTACGCGGTGGACGGCAGTATGCGCTTCTTTTCCAATTCGGGCCTTCGAAGGTCGGTAAAGGAAACAAAGATTCCTGATATTTTCAGAGAAGCAGACTTTGAAACCTTTATCGATGCCTACGAAACCAATGAAGAAGCGGTGGTTAATCTTCGTGAATATGTGGCCAAGAACTTCGATGTTTTGGAAGTCATGGCAGTCTCCAGGAATTTGGCAACCGCAAAGAAGACACCTTATTATCTTAAGTAAACGGACAGAAGGCGTTGATATCTCAGCCGATCCGAACTGTTTACGCCGCCCTATCCGATCCCCGTCCGTCCGCGCCGGTCGCCGCGCAGGTTGGCGTAAAGGACGTGGTTGCGCCAGCGGCCGTTGATTTGCAGATAGCTTTGCGCGACGCCTTCGTATTTGAACCCGCTGCGTTCCAGCACCCCGCGCGAAGCGGCGTTTTCGGGCAGGCAGGCGGCCTCGATCCGGCTGAGGTCCAGCGCGGTGAAGGCGTGGTGCACGACGGCGTTTATCGCCTCGCGCATATATCCCTGACGGGCGTGCGGCGCGCCGACCCAATAGCCCAGCGTGCCCGCCTGTGCGGGGCCGCGGCGGATGTTGTCCAGCGTGATCGCGCCCAGCAGCGTGGCATCGGCCCGGCGCACCAGAAACAGCGGCACCGCCGATCCGTTGGAAATCGCCCGCTGCGCCCAGTAGACCCGGTTGGTAAAGGCCTTGCGCGTCAGGTGGTCCGGCGCCCAGGAGGGTTCCCACGGGGTCAGAAAATCGCGGCTGGTCTGGCGCAGATTGGCCCAGGGGCGGAAATCGACATGCTGTGGCGGGCGCAGGGTCATGCGCTCGGTCTCGATCCGGACCTTTCGCCAGCGCGGGATCATCAGGCCGCAAGCCCGCCTTTGAGGGCCGCAAGATCCGGCGCATTGGCCACCGGGCCATAAAGCGCCAGTGCCGCCTGTCCGCTGGCCACCAGATCACCGCCGAAGTCACGCACATCGACGGTTGTGACCGCGTCGATATGGGCGATGGTTTCTTCAAGCGGCGGCACGCGGCCCCAGATCGCCACCAGCCGGGCCAGACGTTCGGCGCGCGACGACGGGCTTTCCAGCCCCATCAGCAGGCCCGCCTTCATCTGCGCGCGGGCGCGGTTGACCTCGGCCGGGGTCATGGTGTCGGCGGCGCGTTGCAGTTCGGTCATGGTCAGATCCGTCAGCTCGGCGATCTGCGCCTCGCTGGTGCCGGCATAGACGGTGAACATGCCGGTATCGGCATAGGCGCCCGCCTGCGAAAAGATCGTGTAACACAGGCCGCGCTTTTCACGGATTTCCTGAAACAGCCGGGACGACATGCCGCCGCCCATGGCCGAGGCGTAGATCTGCGCGGTATAGATCGCCGGATCGCGGTAGCCGGGGCTTTCGAAGGCCAGCGCGAAATGCACCTGTTCCAACTCTTTGACCTCGCGCCGTTCACCGCCGGAAAACCGGGCGGGGGCCAGCGGGGAAAAGGCGGCAGGTTTCAGGTGGCCGAACAGCGCTTCGGCCAGGCGCACGATCTCGCCATGGTCAACCGCACCGGCGGCCGACAGGATCATCTGATCGGGGGCGTAATGTTCGGTCACGAAGGTCGACAGATCGGCGCGTGAAAAGCCGCTGACCCGTTCGGCGGGGCCCAGAATGGTGCGCCCGATCGCCTGACCGGGATAGGCGGCTTCCTGCAGCCAGTCGAAGATCACGTCGTCGGGGGTGTCCAGCGCCTGACCGATTTCCTGCAGGATCACGCCGCGTTCAATCTCGATCTCGGAGGGGTCGAACACCGGGTTCAGCACGATGTCGGAAATCACATCCAGCGCCAGCGGCACGTCGGCCTCTAGCACGCGGGCGTAATAGGCCGTCATCTCGCGCGAGGTATAGGCGTTGATATAGCCGCCGACGTCTTCGATTTCTTCGGCGATCTGCAGGGCGCTGCGCCGTTTGGTGCCCTTGAACGCCATATGTTCAAGGAAATGCGCGATGCCGTTCTGTTCGATCCGTTCGTGGCGGCCGCCCGCGGTAACCCAGATCCCCAGAGAGGCGGATTTCAGGCCGGGCATATGTTCGGTGACGATGCGGAACCCGTTCGACAGCGTGTGAAGCTCTACGCTCAATGCGCGCGCCTTTCATGTACCAATTGTTCAATCGCGGCCAGATCGTTGGCGACCCGGGTCACGCGTTCCGACCGCTCATACAGGTCTGCCATGCGATTGGGAAGGGGGGCGTGCTGACCGCAGGCGGCCTGAACCGCCGCGGGGAATTTGGCGGGATGGGCCGTGGCCAGGGTGATCATCGGCGCATCGGTCATCTGTTCGGCGGCCACCTTGACGGCGACGGCGGAATGCGGGCACAGAACCTCGCCCGTCTGGGCAAAGGTCGTGCGGATGGTGTCGGCGGTTTCCTCTTCGCTGGCGCGGCCCGAGGCGAAGGTTTCCTGAAGGCGTTGCAACGCGCCCTGGCTGATCTGGAACCCGCCCTTTTCCTTCAGGTCGGCCATCTGGCCCGCCACCGCCGCGCCGTCGCGGTCATAGACATCGAACAGCGCGCGTTCAAAGTTGGAACTGACCTGAATATCCATCGACGGGCTGATCGAGGGCGTCACCCCTTGGGTGATATAACCGCCGGTGCTGATCGCGCGGTGCAGGATATCGTTCTGGTTGGTCGCCACCACCAGTTTGCCGATGGGCAGCCCCATGCGTTTGGCGATATAGCCCGCGAAGATATCGCCGAAGTTGCCGGTGGGCACGGTGAAATCCACGGTGCGCTGCGGCGCGCCAAGGCTGGTGGCGGCGGTGAAGTAATAGACCACCTGCGCCAGCACCCGCGCCCAGTTGATCGAATTGACCCCGGCCAGCCCGACGCTGTCGCGGAATTCGAAATCGTTGAACATGTCTTTGACGCGGGCCTGACAATCGTCGAAATCGCCATCAACGGCCAGCGCATGCACGTTGCCTTCGGACGGGGTGGTCATCTGGCGGCGCTGCACCTCGGACACGCGGCCATGCGGGAACAGGATCACCACATCGACGTTGGACAACCCGCGAAACGCCTCGATCGCCGCCGAGCCGGTATCGCCTGATGTCGCCCCGACGATGGTCACGCGTTTGCCCGACCGCGACAGCGAGGCCTGGAACAGCTGGCCGATCAGCTGCATCGCGAAATCCTTGAACGCCAACGTCGGGCCGTGGAACAGTTCCAGCAGGAAATGGTTGGCGCCCAGCTGCACCAGCGGCGCGCGGGCGGCGTGGCCGAAATGTTCATAGGCGCGCGCGATGATGCTGCGGAATTCATCATCGGTGAAGGCGTCGCCGATATAGGGGCGCATGATGCGGAAGGCGACCTCTTCATAAGGCTGACCGGCCAGCGCGGCGATGTCGGCGGCCGTCAGCGTGGGGATGGTTTCGGGTACATACAACCCACCATCACGCGCCAACCCGGTCAGCATCGCCTGTTCAAAACTCAGTACCGGGGCCTGACCCCGCGTCGAAACATAGCGCATAATGCCTGCCCCTATTCTGTTCGCTGCCTGATACGCCACACAAGCAGCGCTGTCATCCCCAGCCAGACCACGGCCAGAGAAAACCATGTGATTGCATAGCTAAGGTGATCGTTCGGAATGCCCGAGGTGTCTATCGGCAATGGCGTAATCGGAGCGTCGGAAAACGACGTTTGCCGGGCGACGATCAGGACCGGTTCGGTGCCCAGCACATCGGCCATCGCGGGCAGGTCGCGCGCGAACCAGATGTTCCCGGCGATATCGGGCGCGGGGGTCGAGCTGTTCTTGTCGTCGGGCCACAGCAGGTTGCCGGTGACAGTGACGGGGCCCGCGGGATCGCCGGGCGGTGTCTTGTCGATCTCGACAAAGCCACGGTCAATCATGACCCGGCGGGACCCGATAGTCAGGGGCGAGATGATGCGATAGCCCGCGCCATAGAGTTTCCGGCTGACCAGCACCCGCAGCGCCGGGCCCTCCACCGTACCGGCCGCGGTGACCGGCAGGTATTGGTCGCGAGCGGGGTCGGGGGTACCGGGCACCGACACGGGCGTGCCGACGATCCTTGCCTCGATCTCGGCCAGGACCCCCTCTTTCCACGCAAGCCGCTGCACCTGCCACAGGCCCAGTGACACCAGTATCGTCGCGCCCACCAGCCCGAACAGCAGCGGCAGGATCATGCGTTTCGTCATCGCGCAAAGCCCTTGTCAAAATGAAAAGCGCGGAGGAAACCCCCGCGCTTTACCTGATCTGTTTTGGCGCGGATGTCCATCCGCGCGGCGCGCCTTAGCCGCCCCAGATGTAGATCGCCGCAAACAGGAACAGCCAGACCACATCCACAAAGTGCCAGTACCAGGCCGCCGCTTCGAACCCGATGTGCTTTTCGGGGGTGAAATCACCCACGCCCAGACGCAGCAGGCAGATAAACAGGAAGATCGTCCCGATGATCACATGGGCGCCGTGGAACCCGGTCGCCATGAAGAAGGTGGCGCCATAGATGTTGCCCGAGAAGCCAAAGGCCGCGTGGGTGTATTCATAGGCCTGGAAGAATGTGAACAGCACACCCAGAGCAATCGCCAGGATCAACCCGTTGCGCATGTCCTTGCGGTTGTTTTCATGGACCAGCGCGTGGTGCGCCCATGTCGCCGCCGCCCCCGAACACAGCAGGATCAGCGTGTTGATCAGCGGCAGGTGCCAGGGGTCAAAGGTTTCGATCCCCGCAGGCGGCCAGACGCCGTCGACCAGCGGGCTTTCGGGGCCCATCGGGTACATCGCATGTTTGAAGAAGGTCCAGAACCACGCCGAAAAGAACATGATCTCGGACATGATGAACAGGATGAACCCATAACGCAGGCCGATGCGCACCACCGGGGTGTGATCGCCAACGCGGCTTTCCGCGATCACGTCCGACCACCAGGCGAACATGACATAAAGCACCATGGCAAGGCCGATCAGGAACATGTAGGGGCCGCTGTCATGCATCCACATGACGGCGCCAAACAGCATGACAAAGCCGCCAACCGCGCCAGCCAGCGGCCAGATGGATGGGTTCAGAATGTGATAGTCGTGGTTCTTCTCATGCGCCATGTTCGGCTCCCTCGCCTGAGACGTCAGTTAACGTTTGTTGTTGTTGTGTCCGAAGACAGGCTTGCCTGTTCCTCGGGCAGATCGGTTTCGTGGAAAGTATAGCTAAGTGTGATCGTATGGACAAACTTGCCCTCGCGGTCATCGACGATTTCCGGATCGACGTAGAAGGTCACCGGCATCTGCACCCGTTCGCCCGGTTGCAGCACCTGCATTTCAAAGCAGAAACAGTCGATCTTGGTGAAAAAACCACCTGCCGCATAGGGCGCGACATTATAGCTGGCGGTGCCGGCGACGGGCCGGTCGGTGGGGTTGTAGGCCTCGTAAAAGGCCAGCCCGGTTTCACCGATTTTCAAATCCATCTCGTGGACCACGGGTTTGAAGCTCCACGGGAAATCCCGCGCCTTGGAGGCGTCAAAGCGAATCTTGACGGTCTGGTCCAGAATGACATCCGATCCGGCATCGGCCACGCCGGTCACGCCGCCAAAGCCCGTCACCCGGCAGAACAGATCGTACAGCGGGACCGAGGCCCAGGCCAGCGACCCCATCAGCAGAACGACGCTGACCAGTTGCACGACGGTCTTGTTCTTGCCCTGCAGCTTCATTCTTCCGCCTCCGGGATCAGCGACGGGCGCGCGGTGTGATCGAACGCCTCGATCTTGCCGCCGCCAGAGACTTTGGCGATCGTCAGCCCGAAGACCAGCGCGACAAAGGCGACCAGAACCAGCCCCAGCCCCATGTTGCGGCCAAAGCGGCGTTTGTGCAGTTCATGATCCGGACGAAATGCCATCACCAGCCCCCCAAGCCATAAGGCGCAAGCCCGGCCTGCGCCAGAAGCGCCACGAAATGCAGAAACAGATAGGACAGCGAAAAGCGGAAAAACTTTTTCTCGGTCAGATAAGCGTCGGCCTCGGCCGCGGTTTCCTCCCGGCGCCAGATCCGAATCGCGCCGCGGATGAACAGCCCGTTCAGCACCAGCGAGGCCGCCAGATAGATCGGCCCGCCGATCGAGGTGGCCGCGATCCCCAGCGCCAGCGGCGCCAGCAACAGCGTATAGACAAGGATATGCGCCCGTGTCGCGCGCCGCCCGTGGGTCACGGTCAGCATCGGCACACCAGCGTTGGAATAGTCATCCTTCATGAACAGCGCCAGCGCCCAGAAATGGGGCGGCGTCCACATGAAGATCAGCGCGAACATCAGAACGCTTTCGACGCTGACACCGCCGGTGGCCACGGCCCAGCCGATCATCGGCGGAAAGGCCCCCGCCGCACCACCGATCACGATGTTCTGCGGGGTCGAGCGTTTCAGCCACATGGTATAGACCACGGCGTAAAAGAAGATGGTAAAGGCCAGCAGACCGGCGGCGAACCAGTTCGCGGCCAGCCCCAGCATGATCACCGACATGCCCGACAGCGCCAGACCCAGCGCCAGCGCCTCGCCGCCGCTGATCTTGCCTGCGGGCACGGGACGATTCTTGGTCCGGTTCATCACCTGATCGATATCGGCGTCCCACCACATGTTCAGCGCCCCCGAGGCGCCGCCGCCAATGGCGATGAACAGGATCGCGCAGAAGGCCACGAAAGGATGCACCGCCACCGGCGCGACCAGCAGCCCCGCCAAAGCAGTGAACACCACCAGCGACATGACGCGCGGCTTCAGCAGCGCGACATAGTCGCCAAAGCCTGCTTCGGGGCTTTGATCCAATATGGTGGTGGCGTCGGTCATCAATTCCTCCTGGCCGGGGCGGCCGCGGCGCGGTCACCCCTGCTTGGTCCTTAGCGTGCGGCGACTTTCAGCGACCGCGGCGTGCCGGCGTATTCCTCGATGGCACCGTCCAGCCAGGCGTCATACTGTTCCTGCGTCACAGCCTTGACCGTGATCGGCATATAGGCGTGGTCCTTGCCGCACAGTTCGGAACACTGACCGAAATAAATGCCTTCTTTGCCTTCGTCGACGTTGAACCAAAGCTGCGCCAGACGGCCCGGCACGGCATCCTGTTTCACACCAAAGGCAGGCATCGCCCAGGAATGGATCACATCGGCGCCGGTCACCTGCAGCACGATATCCTTGCCGGTCGGCACCACCAGCGCGGTGTCGGTGGCCAGCAGGTATTCGCTTTCGCTGTAGCCGTAGTCGGCCAGTTCGTCCTTGGCCAGCAGGTAGCTGTCGAAGGCAAAGTCATGCTCGGCGTATTCATAGCCCCAGTACCACTGGTACCCGGTCGCCTTGATCACGATGTCGCCTTCGGGGATTTCCTGCTGCTTGAACAGCACCGGCAGCGAAAACGCCCCGATCACCACCAGGATGACGACGGGAATCAGCGTCCAGGCCACTTCGATCGGCGAGTTGTGCGTAAAGGTCGCAGGGGTCGGGTTGCTGCGGCGATTAAAGCGTACAGCCGCGAAAATCAGCAGGGCGGTGACAAACAGCGTGATGACGGTGATGATCACCAGAACAAAACCATCCAGCCATTGCAAATCATGCGAAAGCTCGGTCGCGGCGGGCTGGAACCCCATCGCACCATCAACGGGTGCACCAATAATTTCAAGGTCTTGCAGGGCTTCCTGCGCAAATACACTCGTTGCGCAAACGGTGCTGGCAGCAGCGGCTGTAAGACGGGTCATCAAAGTCGATCGTCGCATATTCACTCCCTGTTCACAATGCAGCCGCTTTGCGGTCCGCGCGGCCAGCGCATGACGTCGCAAGCCCGTTGTGTTTCCGCGCCCAAAAACCATATTAGAAGGCGATAGACAAGCCAAACTGATGCGGCATAGAGCCGCTAATTTGATCCAGGTCAAAGACAACCCTGCGGAGACCCCATGCAAAAAACGGAATTTCGGCCCTTTACCGACGCGCTGGATCAGGATGCGGCCCTTGGTATTTTGCGCGGTGCCACCGATGGCGCCGACGACGGCGAGCTGTTTCTGGAACGCCGCCGGTCCGAGGTTCTGTCGTTTGACGACGGGCGGGTGAAAACCGCCAGCTATGACGCCTCCGAAGGATTCGGGCTGCGCGCGGTCAAGGGCGAAACCACCGGATACGCCCATTCGACCCAGATCACCGAATCCGCGATCCGGCGGGCGGCGGGCACCGTGCGTCTGGCGGTGGGCGACGGCGGCGCCACGCTGGCCCCTGCCCCACAGCGCACCAATCAGCGGCTGTATTCGGACGACGATCCGCTGGAGGACGCGGCCTTTGGCGTCAAGATCGACACATTGCGCGAAATCGATGCCTTCGCCCGCGCGCTGGACAGCCGGGTGGTGCAGGTTTCGGCCACGCTGGCCGCATCGCTGCAAGAGGTGCACATCCTGCGCCCCGACGGGCAGTTGCTGTCCGACACCCGGCCGATGACCCGGCTGAACGTCTCGGTCATCGTCGAAGAGAACGGCCGCCGTGAAAGCGGCGGGCATGGCGGCGGCGGGCGGACCGGCATGGCCGGGCTGCTGACCCGCGATCATTGGCAAAGCACCACGCAAGAGGCGCTGCGCATCGCGCTGGTCAACCTGGGCGCGGTGCCCGCCCCCGCGGGTGTCATGGATGTGGTGCTGGGCGCGGGCTGGCCCGGCATCCTGCTGCACGAAGCGGTGGGTCACGGGCTGGAGGGCGATTTCAACCGCAAGGGCAGCTCTGCCTTTGCCGGGTTGATGGGCCAGCGGGTCGCGGCCCCCGGCGTGACCGTTCTGGACGACGGCACCATCCCCGACCGGCGCGGGTCGATCAGTTTCGATGACGAAGGCACGCCTTCAGCCAAGAACGTGCTGATCGAGGACGGCATCCTTGTCGGCTATATGCAGGACCGGCAGAATGCCCGCCTGATGGGGGTCGCCCCCACCGGCAACGGCCGCCGCGAAAGCTTTGCCCATGCGCCAATGCCGCGGATGACCAATACCTATATGCTGGGCGGCGACGCCGCGCCGGGCGATATCGTGGCCGATCTGAAGGACGGGATTTACGCGGTCGGGTTCGGCGGTGGTCAGGTCGATATCACCAACGGCAAATTCGTGTTCAGCTGTACCGAAGCGTACCGCGTGCAGAACGGCAAGGTCGGCGCCCCGGTCAAGGGCGCGACGCTGATCGGCGACGGCCCGACCGCGATGCAGCAGATCCGCGCCATCGGCAACGACATGGCGCTGGACCCCGGCATCGGCAATTGCGGCAAGGCCGGTCAATGGGTGCCGGTGGGCGTGGGCCAGCCGACGCTGATGATCGGCGGGCTGACCGTCGGCGGCTCGGCGGCATGAATCCCACCATGGACATACGCGATGCCGACCCTGCCGACATCGCACCATTGTCCCGCCTGTGGCACGATGGCTGGCACCGGGCCCATGCGGCGCACGCGCCTGCGGCTTTGGTCCGGCTGCGCACGGTTGCGGCGATGGAACGACGTCTGTCGGATCTGGGCAAAATCCTGCGTGTAGCCGGGCCGCAGGGTCAGCCGCTGGGGCTTTGCATCACCCGGAACGATGAGCTTTACCAGATTTGCGTCAGCCAGGCCGCAGAAGGTTTGGGCGTGGCGCGCGCCCTGTTGACAGATGGTGAATTGCAAATCGCCCGTGCGGGGCATCAAACAGCATGGCTGATCTGTTTACCCGAAAACACCCGCGCCCGCCGGTTTTACTCAAACGCAGGCTGGCGACACATTGGTCAAAGAACGTCGCAGCTGGAGTCACCGCAAGGAAGCTTTTCGGTCACAACCGCCCTGTTCGAAAAAGCCCTGTCCTGAAATCATCTGACGGAGTTTTGTCACAATGCGCCCTGCCCCGACCCTGAACGATGCGCTACGCGCCAGCCGGATGAATTTGGATCAGGTGCCCGTGGTCGATCTGGGCCCGATGCAGGGCGCGGGCGACAAGGGCGCGATGGCCCGCGATATCCGCCACGCGCTGACCAACATCGGTTTCATGTATGTGCGCAATCACGGGGTCGATGCCGATCTGATCGACCGCTGCTTTGCCGCCGCGCAGGCGTTCTTTGCCCTGCCCGAGGCCGACAAGATGGCGCTGCATATATCCCACTCGGGCGAGGCGCTGCATGGCTATACCGAGTTTTTCGGCGAAAACACCGATCCGGGCCGTACCCGCGACCTGAAAGAGGTGTTCGATCTGGGCCGCGAGGCCGCCGATGGCCGGGTCCGGCCGTTTTTCGGCCCCACCCCCTGGCCCGCCGCCCTGCCCGCATTCCGGGGCGTCATGATGGATTATCACTTGGCGCTGCTGGCGCTGGCGCGGCGGCTGATGGCGGGCATCGCGCTGTCGCTGGGTCTGGCCGAGGATTTCTTTGACCCGATGATGCGTGAACCCATCGCGATCCAGCGCCTGCTGCATTACCCGCCGCAGGACCGGGTTGCCGACGACAGCCTGATTGGCATCGGCGCGCATACCGATTACGGCTGCCTGACGCTGCTGGCGCAGGATGACGTCGGCGGGTTGCAGGTGATGAACCGCGACCGCCAATGGATCGAGGCCCCGCCCCGCCCCGGCGCCTTTGTGGTCAATATCGGCGACATGATGCAGCGGCTGACCAACGACCTGTATCTGGCGAATCTGCACCGGGTGATTAACGTGACCGGCCGCGAAAGATATTCGGCGCCTTACTTCTTCGATGTGGATTTCGACACCGTCTTTGCGCCGCTGCCCTGCTGCGTCAATGCGGAAAACCCCGCAAAATATGACCCGATCACCTGTGGTGTGCACAAATGGGAACGCTATCGGGCCAGCTATCCGCATTTGAAATAAATCGCCGCCGTTCACCCGGCGTTAACCCTCTTGCGCATAGTTTGGCGATGAATGAGCCAAGCCGCAGGATCGGGGAATGCACTCTTCCACCCACACCCTCGCACCACCCACCCGGGAAGCGTCCCTGGTTGCGTGGCTTCGGCTTATTCGGTCGCGCCGCGTCGGCGCGGCCACGTTTTTCCGGCTGATGGCCGAACATGGCAGCGCCGACGCCGCGCTGGAGGCCCTGCCCGAGGTCGCCCGCGCCGCAGGCGTCAGCACCTATGCCCCCCATTCCATCGCCGCCGCCGAAGCCGAACTTGCCCGTGGCCGTCAGGCCGGGGCGCGGCTGATCGCTTACGGCAGCGCCGATTACCCGGCCTCACTGGCCCAGATCACGGACCCTCCACCGTTGATCTGGGCCCTGGGGCGGGTGGACCTGCTGCGCCAGCCGATGGTGGCGCTGGTGGGGGCGCGCAATGCCTCGTCGCTGGGCACGCGCATGGCCAAACGGCTGGCCGAAGGCTTGGGCGAGGCCGGGATCGTCACCGTGTCGGGGCTGGCGCGCGGGGTCGATACCGCCGCGCATATGGCATCGCTGGCGACCGGCACCATCGCGGTGCAGGCGGGCGGGATCGACGTGATCTATCCCACCGAAAACACCCGTCTGGGCGAAGATATCGCCGCCTCGGGCCTGCGCCTGTCCGAAGAACCGCCGGGGCTGCACCCGCAGGCGCGCCATTTCCCGCGCCGCAACCGCATCATCTCGGGCCTGGCCCGCGCTGTCGTGGTGGTCGAGGCGGCGGCGCGATCGGGCAGCCTGATCACCGCAAAGAACGCGCTGGATCAGGGGCGCGATGTGCTGGCGGTGCCGGGGCATCCGTTCGATGCCCGCGCGGCGGGCTGCAACATGCTGATCCGCGATGGCGCCATGCTGGTGCGCGGCGTCGATGACATTCTGGAAATGCTGGAACAGGAACCGCAACTGCCCCTGCCCGCCGTGGCCGACCCCGATGTCCCTGTGCGCCGCCATACCCCCAACGTCGTCGATATCCCGACGCGCGCGCCCACGCGGCCCGCCGCCGATACGCCCAAACTGCATGCCGCGATCCTGTCGCGGCTGGGCCCCTCGCCGGTGGCCGAGGATCAGCTGATCCGCGATCTGGATTTGCCCGCGCATGCCATCGCGCCAGAGCTGTTGAATCTGGAATTGGACGGCCAGATCACCCGTCAGGCGGGCGGATTGCTGTCGCTGAAACCCTGACCGGCAGGCCAGATCGCCGTCAGATGCTGTTGCCGGTCCAGATCGCCCGGCCCAAAACCTGAACATGGTCCCGGTCCGCCCCGATCAACACCCGCGCCGGCAAGTCCGACTGATCGCCGGTGATGGTCAGGATATCGCGCCCCTGCCAATCCAGCCGCGCCAGTACCACACGCCCGGCTTCGATAAAACACCACAGGGCCGGAC
The DNA here is from genome assembly GCA_947500775.1 of uncultured Paracoccaceae bacterium. GTDB lineage: Bacteria > Pseudomonadota > Alphaproteobacteria > Rhodobacterales > Rhodobacteraceae > CANMTD01. The sequence continues at coordinate 539,018 of CANMTD010000001.1, read as the reverse complement.
CGCCGGATCGCGCCCCTCCCTGATCCAGCAGGACCAAGGGGGCATTGGGCCCGTTTTTACCGGCCAGCACGGTGTCGGGTTCCACAAAGCTCAGGTTCTCTGGCGTCAATCCGCGCTCTTCGACCCAGTCGCTGGCAAAGGCGACCGGCCCCATCCCGCGCCGCCGCGATACCCGGTGCCAAGGAAACGGCAGAAATCCGGCGCGCAGCGCTTCGCGACCTTCGAACCCCGGTGTGCCCAAGGGCGGCGGATCCTCGGCCAAGCCCCGCTGGGCCGCATTTTCATGGTCGAAGGAAAATGGAATCGACAGATATTCGAACAATGTCACCAGCCGGTCGAAGCTGGGAATACGGCCCGCCCGGATGTCACGAATCAGCCCATCGTGGCCGACCACATCCATCGATGCGCGTCGGGCCGATACACCTTTGCGGGCCAATCCGGTCTCAACCAGTTCGCGGATTTGCACGCCCATTTCCGCTGTTTTCGCAGTGTTCAAAATCATCCCACCCGCACTTTGCACACCGCTCGGATTAAATAAATCGCTTCCATCATTTCAAGATATATTTATCTTGCACCAATGGGATTTATGTGTCTTGTTGCCAGGTGATACGTATCGGGTATTGGATGACAATCGTGGCCTACCCCATGACCTCAAAAGGCACCAACGGCACCGGGGCGCGCGGCATCGGCGCAACCAAGGCCCGCTGCTGCCGCATGATGCGATCCGTCCGATGAGCCGCGCAGCCGAACATTTCCGTGATGTGATCAATCTGGTCGGTCAGGCCGAAGTGTACCGCAGCCAGATGGACAATGAGGACGACATCGCACAGCGCGATCTTGCGGTGATCGCCTATTCCAGAACGCTGGACGAACTTTTCGCCCAACTGCGCCTTTTGCGGCGGGATGGCACCCTGACGCTGGCCGAAACCTATTTGCGCAGCCACACCACCCCCGACTGACCGGCCGGATTATTTGGCGGCGTTTTCCAACGCGTCGATCCGGGCCTTCAGCGCCTCGTTCTCTTCGCGGGCCTTCTGAGCCATGGTACGCACGGCATCGAATTCCTCGCGCGTGACGAAATCACGATCGGCCAGCCAGCGGTCCATCCAGCTTTTCATGGTGTTCTCTGCCTCGTCCTTGGCGCCCTGCGCCACGCCCATGGCATTGGTCATCAGCTGAGACATATCGTCAAAAAACTTGTTCCGGGTCTGCATTGGCCCCTCCGGCATTTACATTTGATCCCTATATGGGCGTCCAGGGCGCGAAGCTCAAGGTTGACTTCGCCAACCCGCCAAAGGCACAGAGGCACCCATGCAATCCGTCATCCAATTCCCCGATCTAAGCCCCGAGATTTTCACCATAGCGCTGTTCGGCTTTGAATTTTCGCTGCGCTGGTATGCGCTGGCCTATATCGCGGGCATTCTGCTGGGCTGGCGGCTGGTGGTGCGGTTGATGAAAACCGACCGGCTGTGGCCCGCGGAACGTGCCCCGATGACCCCCGAACAGGTCGAGGAACTGCTGACCTGGGTCATTCTGGGGGTGATTCTGGGCGGGCGGCTTGGGTTCGTGCTGTTCTATAAACCCGGCTATTACCTGCAGAACCCGGTCGAGATTCCGATGATCTGGCAGGGCGGCATGGCCTTTCACGGCGGGCTGCTGGGGGTGATGACCGCGCTGATCCTGTTCTGCCGCAAACACGGTATCGCGCTGATGTCGGCGGCCGATGCGCTGGCGCTGGCCACCCCTGCGGGGCTGCTTTTCGGGCGGATCGCCAATTTCATCAACGCCGAACTGTGGGGCCGTCCCAGCGATGTGCCCTGGGCCGTGGTCTTTCCCGGGCAGTTGGCCACGCAATGCCCGCCCGACTGGGTCGGCCCCTGCGCGCGCCACCCGTCGCAACTGTATGAGGCGGGGCTTGAGGGGCTGCTGCTGGGTCTGGTGCTGCTGTATCTGGTCTATCGCCGCGGCTGGCTGAAAACGCCCGGGCTGATTGCTGGCGTGTTCTTCATGGGCTACGGGCTGGCGCGGTTCGTCGTGGAATATTTCCGGCAGGCCGATCCGCAATTCATCACCCCCGACAACCCGATCGGCTTTGTCCTGCACTGGCACAGCGCCGGCGTGACCATGGGGCAATTGCTGTCGCTGCCGATGGTGGCGCTGGGGGTCGGGTTGATCCTGTGGGCGCGGCGGCGCGCATGACGCCGCTGGCCGATATCCTGCGCCGCCGGATCGCGGCGACCGGGCCGATCACCGTGGCCGAGTATATGGCCGATTGCCTGCTGCATCCCGAACACGGTTACTACAGCACACGCGATCCTTTCGGCGCAGGCGGCGATTTCACCACCGCGCCCGAGATCAGCCAGATGTTCGGCGAAATGATCGGGCTGTTTCTGGCGCAGGTCTGGATGGATCAGGGGCGCCCGTCCGAATTCACGCTGGCCGAACTGGGCCCGGGGCGCGGCACGTTGATGCGCGATGTCCTGCGGGCGGGAGGCAGCGTGCCGGGGTTTTCCGATGCGGCAAAGGTGCATCTGGTCGAGGCCTCGGACACCCTGCGCGGGGTGCAGCGCGACACGTTGAAAGGGCGTAAGGTCCAGTGGCACGCCACGGCGGGCGACCTGCCACAGGCGCCGCTGTATCTGGTCGCGAATGAGTTTTTCGACGCACTGCCGATCCGCCAGTTCGAACGCGACGGCACGGGATGGCGCGAACGGCAGGTCGGGTTGCAGGATGGCGCGCTGGCCTTTGGCCTGTCGGCCCCCGCCCCGATTGCGGCGCTGGCACCGCGCCTGACCGACACCCGCCCCGGCGATCTGGTCGAGCTTTGCCCCGCCGCCGCCCCGATCATGGGTGAAATCGCCCAGCGCATTCGCCAGCACGGCGGCGCGGCGCTGGTGATCGACTATGGCGGTTGGCATTCGCTGGGCGATACGTTGCAGGCCTTGCGCGCCCATGAAACCGACCCGGTGCTGGCCCATCCGGGCGCCGCCGATCTGACCGCCCATGTGGATTTCGAGGCATTGGCCCAGGCCGCAACCGGGCTGACCACCTGCCCGCTGACGCCGCAGGGCGTGTTTCTGGAACGGCTGGGCATTACGCCGCGTGCGCAAAGATTGGCCCAAAACCTGTCGGGTGCGGCGCTGGACAGCCATATTGCCGCACATCGGCGCTTGACCCACCCGACAGAAATGGGAACGCTCTTCAAAGCGCTGGTCCTGATGCCGACCGGCGCCCCCACCCCACCGGGAGTCGCCTGATGACGCTTGAGATTCTGACCTCGGACGCCCTGTCACCCATCCGGCACGGGTTTTTCACCCGGCGGGGCGGTGCCTCGTCCGGGGTGTTTCAGGGGCTGAACTGCGGGCAGGGATCGTCGGACCAATCGGCGGTCGTGGCGATCAACCGGGCGCGGGTGGCCGAGGCGATGCAGGTCGATGTCGCGGCCTTGCTGTCGGTGCATCAGGTGCATTCCGCCGATGTGGCCGTGGTCGACGGCCCGCTGGCCGATCCGCCGCGCGCCGATGCGCTGGTCACGGCGACGCCGGGACTGGCCCTGTCGATCCTGACCGCCGATTGCCAGCCGGTGATCTTTGCCGATCCGAAGGCCGGGGTGATCGGCGCGGCGCACGCCGGATGGCGCGGCGCGCTGGACGGTGTGCTGGACGCCACGGTTGACGCGATGGTCGGGCTGGGGGCTGCGCGCGCCGATATAAGGGCCGTGATCGGCCCGTCGATCAGCCAAAGCGCCTATGAGGTCGGCCCGGAATTCTTTGACACCTTCATGGCCGAGGATGACGGCAACAGCCGGTTCTTTGCCGGCGGCACCGGCGACCGGATGCAGTTCGACCTGCCCGCCTATGGGCTGCACCGGCTGCGCGCGGCTGGGGTTGGTGATGCCAGCTGGACCCGCCATTGCACCTATGCCGACCCTGCGCGATTCTTTTCCTATCGCCGCTGCGTTCATGCGGGCGAGGCCGATTATGGCCGCCTGATATCGGTGATCCGGCTGTAATTCCGGCCATTTGCCACATTTACGCCATGGATCGCCATGACCCGGCCCCATTGATCCCGGAAGTTTCAGGGAAGGTCAGGTTGGCCGGGGAACCAACGACAATCGCGCTTCCGTTCCGTCAGGGAGCCACGGATAGGTGAGGAGTTGAAGAGATGAAAACGAAACGCCGCTGGATGATATCGGTTTTGGCCGAAAGCACCAAACAGACACCCGCCCTGCCATGGGCCCGGGGCGCCGGAAAATCGGATCAGAACCCGTTTGCGGCACACCGGTAGACAAACGGCTGAGCACCCGCCCCGCGGATCAACACCCCATAGCCCCGCCTGTCACAGGGCGGGGTTATCGATTCGCAGGGGATCGGCCCGAAATGTGTCACCAATGGGATTACTTCGGAAACAATACTACGAATGACCCGCGCATTGCGCCCGGCACAAGCCAAAATCACACATAAATTTTGACAGCTTCGAAAAGACTAAGGCATATTTGGGCTTAGTTAATGTCCCTCTGCAACATGGGGTGGGGGACGCTGCAGATGTGACCGGACCGAAAGGACTGTTCGCATGGTGTACTCCCACCAAACCGTGGCCACAGAGGCTTCGGACATCCGGGCGCAGGGCGCCCAACAGTTTACCGCTCGTTCAGAACGGCGGCCTCTGCGCAACGATTTGCCTCTGACGCGCAGGTATCAGGTCGCCGGGCTGGCCCCTTCCGGTTGCATAGAACACCACAGCATCGTTGCCCCGGCCACACCGGTATTCGAAGAAGCCTTTGCCAGTTTTGCCCATGGCACGCTGATTCAGACCACCCAAGGCCCTGTCGCGGTCGAAGACCTGTATCCCGGCATTCTGGTTGAAACCGCCGAAAGCGGTCCCAAGCCGCTGTTGTGGGTCGGGTCAATGGCCATGCGCCACGACACAGCCCAGCTTGATGCACATGCCGCACCGCTGATCCGGATCACCGCCGACCGGTTTGGGCTGGGCCGTCCGATGCCCGATCTGATGCTGGGGCCACGGGCGCGGCTGCTGTATCGCAATGCCGCATGTCAGGCGCTGTTTGGCACGCCCACGGCCTTTGCCCCGGCCCGGGGCTTTGTCGATGGGCACAGCCTGATCGCGGTGACGCCCGTTTCGGCCGTGCGGACCTATCATCTGGCATTGGACGGGCAGCAGGTCATTCTGGCCAACGGGCTGGAGGTCGAAAGCTATCACCCCGGCATCAGCGCCGATACGATGATGGACATGGAAACACGGCGGATGTTTTTTGCCCTGTTCCCCCATGCCCGCACGATCAGCGATTTCGGGGCGATGCCGGTGCCCCGGCTGACCGCATTCGAACTGGACGGGATGCGCGCGGCCTAGGCCGATTGGTTCAACCGGTCCTCAAGCACATCAAAGGGCACACCGGGGTCGTCTTTCGCACAGCGGATCACCAGCGAGGTTTTCACGCTGGCCACATTGTCGGCGGCGGTCAGTTCTTCGGTCAGAAAGGTCTGGAACCCGGACAGGTCGGGGGCCACGCATTTCAGCACGAAATCGACCTCGCCGTTCAGCATATGGCATTCGCGCACCAGCGGCCATTCCCGGCAGCGCTGTTCAAAGGCGGACAGGTCGGCCTCGGCCTGGCTCAGCAGACCGACCATGGCGAAAACCTGTACCTCGAACCCCAATTCGCGCGAATCGACATCGGCGTGATAGCCGCGAATATACCCGGCCTCTTCCAATGTGCGCACACGGCGCAGGCAGGGCGGCGCCGAAATGCCCACGCGTTTGGCCAGTTCGACATTCGTCATGCGGCCATCTGCCTGCAATTCGGCCAGAATCTTGCGATCAATCGGATCCAGCTTTGATCCCGACATATGTCTGCCTTCCCTGCCTTGGTTTTGCGCAACTTATAAATTTCGCGATGTCAGCGCAATAATATTTCACGGTTGCGCAATAATTTATCCCTGCCCTGCCCCGCCCTTGCCCGACCACCGCGCAGGAGGGGAGTTGCAGAGCCTTAGGCGCGTGTCTAAGTATGGCGTCGCTGCGACAAGGGGAACCCGCATGACCGACACACGCCATACCAAAGTTCTGATCATCGGGTCCGGCCCTGCGGGCTATACCGCCGGGGTCTATGCCAGCCGCGCCATGCTGAACCCGTTGCTGGTGCAGGGGATCGAACCCGGCGGGCAGTTGACCACCACGACCGAGGTTGAAAACTGGCCCGGCGACACCGAGGTGCAGGGCCCCGACCTGATGGTCCGGATGGAGGCCCACGCCAAGGCGATGGGATGCGATATCGTCGGCGATATCATCACCGATCTGGACCTCAGCCAGCGCCCCTTTACCGCCAAGGGCGACAGCGGCACCACCTATACCGCCGATGCGGTCATTCTGGCGACCGGCGCACGGGCCAAATGGCTGGGCCTGCCGTCCGAAGAGAAATTCAAAGGCTTTGGCGTTTCGGCCTGCGCCACCTGTGACGGGTTCTTTTACCGCGGTCAGGAAATCGTGGTGATCGGCGGCGGCAACACCGCCGTCGAAGAGGCGCTGTTCCTGACCAATTTCGCCAGCAAGGTCACGCTGATCCACCGCCGCGACGAATTGCGTGCCGAAAAGATCCTGATCGACCGGCTGGAAAAGAACGACAAGATCGAACCGCTGTGGTTCCACGAACTGGCCGAGGTCGTGGGCGACAGCGACCCGATGGGCGTCACCGGCGTCAAGGTCAAACACACCAAGACCGGCGAAATCACCGAAATCCCGTGCAAGGGCGTCTTTGTCGCCATCGGCCATGCACCGGCCAACGAATTGGTCAAGGACGTGCTGGACACCCATATGGGCGGCTATGTCGTGACCAAACCCGACAGCACCGAAACCTCGATCCCGGGGGTCTTTGCCGCGGGCGACCTGACCGACCACAAGTATCGTCAGGCGGTCACATCGGCGGGGATGGGATGTATGGCGGCCTTGGACGCTGAACGCTTTTTGGCCGAAGACGCGGGATAATTTCCGCCTTTCGCGACAAACTGCGCTCTTTTCGCCTCAGTTTAGAAATGACACCTGCAATCGCTTGAAACGTGCCATAAATCAGCGGTACCTCCCCGCTGAATCGGCATTCGTGCCGGAAGTTACGTATAAAAAGGCTGTGTTTTGCTATGCTGATCTCGAACCTTGCTCCGGTGCCGGAGCTGTATGTCTCTTATGAAAGCGCGCAGAAGCTGAAGGTCGAAGCGGGCGAATTGCCCAGCTGGGATTTGACCCCGCGTCAGATCTGCGATCTGGAATTGCTGATGAACGGCGGCTTCAACCCGCTGAAAGGGTTCCTGAGCGAGGCCGATTACAACAGCGTCGTGAACGACATGCGGCTGGCCGATGGGGCGCTGTGGCCGATGCCGGTCACGCTGGATGTCAGCCAGGAATTCGCCGACAGCCTGGACGAAGGTCAGGACATCGCCCTGCGCGATCAGGAAGGCGTCATTCTGGCGATCATGTCGGTCACCGACAGCTGGACCCCGAACAAATCGCATGAGGCCGAACAGGTATTTGGCGCCGACGATCAGGCCCATCCGGCCGTGAACTATCTGCACAACACCGCGGGCCCCGTCTATCTGGGCGGCCCGGTGACCGGCATTCAACAGCCGGTGCATTACGATTTCCGCGGCCGTCGCGACACGCCCAACGAATTGCGCACCTATTTCCGCAAGCTGGGCTGGCGCCGCGTCGTGGCGTTTCAGACCCGCAACCCGCTGCACCGCGCGCATCAGGAACTGACCTTCCGCGCCGCGAAAGAGGCACAGGCCAACCTGTTGATCCACCCGGTTGTCGGCATGACCAAACCCGGCGACGTCGATCATTTCACCCGCGTGCGGTGCTATGAGGCGGTGCTGGACAAATACCCCGCCGCCACCACCTCGATGAGCCTGCTGAACCTGGCCATGCGCATGGCTGGCCCACGCGAAGCGGTCTGGCACGGGCTGATCCGCGCCAACCACGGCTGCACCCATTTCATCGTCGGCCGCGACCATGCCGGCCCCGGCAAGAACAGCGCGGGCGAAGATTTCTATGGCCCCTATGACGCGCAGGATCTGTTCCGCAAGCATCAGGATGAGATCGGCGTCGAAATGGTCGATTTCAAACATATGGTCTATGTGCAGGAACGCGCCCAATACGAACCGGCGGACGAAATCGAAGAGGGCGTGACCGTCCTGAACATCAGCGGCACCGAATTGCGCCGCCGTCTGGCCGAAGGGCTGGAAATTCCCGAATGGTTCTCGTTCCCCAACGTGGTGACCGAGCTGCGCAAGACCCGCCCGCCGCGCGCGCAACAGGGGTTCACCGTGTTTTTCACCGGCCTGTCGGGATCCGGAAAATCGACCGTGGCCAACGCGCTGATGGTCAAGCTGATGGAAATGGGCGGCCGCCCCGTGACCCTGCTGGACGGCGATGTGGTGCGCAAGAACCTGAGTTCCGAACTGGGCTTTTCGAAAGAGCACCGTGACCTGAACATCCGCCGCATCGGCTATGTCGCGTCGGAAATCACCAAGAACGGCGGCATCGCCATCTGCGCCCCGATCGCGCCCTATACCGCGACCCGCCGCGCCGTGCGCGAAGACATCGAAGCCTTCGGCGCCTTCTGCGAAGTCCATGTCGCCACCAGCCTGGAAGAATGCGAACGGCGCGACCGCAAGGGCCTGTACAAACTGGCCCGCGAAGGCAAGATCAAGGAATTCACCGGCATTTCCGACCCATATGAGGCCCCGACCAAGGCCGAGCTGGTGCTGGATACCGAAAATTCCGATGTCGATAACTGTGCCCATCAGGTTCTGCTGAAGCTGGAACAGATGGGTCTGATCGCCGGTTAATCCGCCGATAGAATCGAAAAAGCCCGGCGATTTCGCCGGGCTTTTTTTCTGACCGATCCGCGCGGGATCAGTGCACCGTCACCGGTGTCAGGTGGTTCTGCCGCGCCAAGACAAAGGCCATCGTGCGATCCGCCACCAGCGCCAGCCGCGTGCCGTCGGCGTCATGCACCGCATACAGTGTCTCGACGCCTTCGGCCTGTTCCTGAACATCCGCCGGCAGGTCGGCCACATCGACGGGCCGGACATAGACAATCTTGTCCTCGGTGCCCGGCAGGAAATCTATTTTCGTATCCATCTTCTGCTCCTTTCACCTGTTATGCCGTTTGGATCTGGATGGTCTGCACAACCGTGTCGGGCTGTGCGCGTTCCAGATCGATATGCAGCAACCCATTTTCCATGGTTGCCCCGGCCACATCCACGCCTTCGGCCAGCACGAAACTGCGCTGAAACTGGCGCGCGGCGATGCCACGATGCAGAAAAACCCGGGGCTCATCCTCGTCCGCGATACGACCGCGCACCACCAGTTGCCGATCTTCGACGGTGATCGACAGGTCGGATTCGCGAAACCCGGCGACAGCCAGCGTGATGCGATAGCTGCGATCACCGGACTGTTCGATGTTAAACGGTGGATAGCCGTCGTTACCCGACTTCGCGGTGCGTTCGACAAGGCGTTCAAGCTGTTCAAACCCCAAAAGAAACGGGTGCGAACCAAGCGAAAGTTTAGTCATCAGGCAAGTCCTTAAGCAAGCGACCTGGGATTTTTCGGCCCCGGTGATCGGCGACCTTTGCTGAATATGGGGGCACCATCGCCGCCCCGCAAGGGTGACCCTTCCCGCAAGCCCCGAAAAACGCTATGTTCAAGCCTCTGATCAGTTCACGACTCAGGCGCCCGCAAATGAACATAGCCAGCGAAATGAAAAGCGACGAGGTGCTCCGGATCAAGCTGGAGGTGCTGAAACGCGAACACCGCGACCTTGATGACGCCATTCACGCGCTTGAGGATAAGGGCGGCGTGGCCTGTCAGTTCACCATCAAGCGCCTGAAAAAGCAGAAACTGACGCTGAAAGACCGCATCATGGTCGTTGAAGACGCGTTGACCCCCGACATCATTGCGTAAGGTTCGCATCTGGCTATAGTGCCGCTTCCGAATTCTATGGGGACAGGCATGGCAGACGTGAATGTAGGCATCATTATGGGCAGCCAGTCCGACTGGCCGACGATGAAACTGGCCGCCGAGATTCTGGACGCGCTGGAGGTGCCTTATGAGACCAGGATCGTCTCGGCCCACCGCACGCCGGACCGGCTGTGGGACTATGGCAAGACCGCCGTGGACCGCGGGTTGAAGGTGATCATCGCCGGTGCTGGCGGGGCGGCGCATCTGCCGGGCATGATGGCCTCCAAGACGCGGGTGCCGGTGATCGGCGTGCCGGTCCAGACCAAGGCGCTGTCGGGTGTCGACAGCCTGTATTCCATCGTACAGATGCCCAAGGGGTTTCCGGTGGCCACCATGGCGATCGGGGCGGCGGGGGCGGCCAATGCCGGGCTGATGGCGGCGGGCATTCTGGCGCTGTCCGATCCGGCGCTTGCCACCCGGCTGGACGCCTGGCGCACGGCCCTGTCCGACGCCATCCCGCAGGAGCCGCAGGATGACTGAGCCGCTGACCACCGGGGCCGTCATCGGAATTCTGGGCGGCGGGCAACTGGGCCGGATGCTGTCGATGGCGGCGGCACGGCTGGGGTTCCGCACCCATATCTTCGAACCCGGCGCCGAACCTCCGGCGGGCCATGTGGCCGACCGGGTGACCACCGCCAGCTATGACGATGCGGAGGCCCTGCGCGACTTTGCCGGCGCCGTCGATGTGATCACCTATGAGTTTGAAAACATCCCCACCGCCGCGCTGGACGTGCTGGAAAAGCTGCGCCCGATCCACCCCAACCGCGACGCGCTGCGGGTCAGTCAGGACCGGCTGGTGGAAAAGGCGTTTCTGTCGGACCTTGGCCTGACCACCGCCCCTTTCGCCGCCGTCGATGACGCGGTCGATCTGGCCGAGGCGATGGCCGAGATCGGCACGCCCGCCATCCTGAAAACCCGGCGTTTCGGGTACGATGGCAAGGGGCAGGCCCGGATTGCCGCGCCCGAGGATGCCGAACAGGCCCTGGCCGCCATGGCGGGCGCGCCTGCGCTCTATGAAGGTTTCATCGATTTCAGCCACGAGGTGTCGGTGATCGCGGCGCGCGGGCAACAGGGCGATGTCGCCTGTTTCGATCCCGGCCAGAACGTGCACAGGGACGGCATCCTGCACACCACCACGATCCCCGCGCAGTTGACCGCCGGTCAGCGCACCGATGCGGTGCTGCTGGCCGCGCAGATATTGAACCGGCTGGATTATGTCGGCGTGATGGGGGTCGAACTGTTCGTGACCGCGACCGGGCTGGTGGTGAACGAGATTGCGCCGCGCGTGCATAACTCGGGCCACTGGACGCAGGACGGCTGCACCATCGACCAGTTCGAACAGCATATCCGCGCGGTTGCGGGCTGGCCGCTGGGCGACGGGCAGCGCCATTCCGACATCGAGATGCTGAACCTGATCGGCGACGATGTGGCACAGGTGCCCGAACTGGCCCGCGACAGCACGAATGCGATCCACCTGTATGGCAAGGCAGAGGTCAAACCCGGCCGCAAGATGGGCCATGTCAACCGGCGGCTGGGCAACGCGTGTTAGCGCTCAGCCCGCCTTTCGCGCCGCGATATCCTGATCGATCAGCGCCTTATAAAGCTGCCGGATGCGCGCCATAACAGGGCGATTGCCGTCGCCGATGGGTTTGCCGTCGATCTCGGCCACCGGGGTCTGCGCGCCGAAGGTGCCGGTCAGAAACGCCTCGTCCGCGCCATAGGCTTCGTAGAGGGAAAAGTTCTTTTCAAAGACCGGGATATCATTGGCGCGGCACAGATCGATCACCTTGGCCCGCGTCACCCCGTTCATGCAGTAATCCCCGGTCGAGGTCCAGACCGCCCCCCGGCGCACGATGAAGAAGTTGCAGGCGTTGGTGGTGTTCACGAACCCATGCGGGTCCAGCATCAGCCCCTCATCCGCGCCCGCCTGTTCGGCCTGCAGGCAGGCGATCACGCAGTTCAGTTTCGAATGGCTGTTGAACTTGGCATCCTGACTGGTGGGCAGGCCGCGCACCTGCGGGACGGTGGCCAGACGGATACCTTTGGCGTGCAGCGTATCGGCCGGTCTGGAATGTTCCATGATGATCACCATGGTCGGACCCGACCGGCTGAGCGACGGGTGCTGGAACGGTTTCACCTTGACCCCGCGCGTCAGCATCAGGCGGCAATGCACGTCGCTGTGCATGCCGTTGGCCGCCGCCGTGCGGGTCAGCGCGTCCAGAATGCCCGCCCGGTCCATGCCGATGTCCAGGCTGACCGCTTTGCAGGAATCGAAGAACCGGTCCATGTGATCGTCGAAGAACGCCCACTGCCCGTCATACAGCCGCATGCCTTCCCACATGCCATCGCCCAGCATGAAACCGCTGTCATAGACCGACACTTTGGCGTCGTCCCGGTGCACGATCGCCCCGTTGACGTAGATCTTTATGTCGCGGTTGCGGATGTCTTCTTCGGCGTCGTGGGTGGTGGTGGTCATGGCGTCCCCGATCTGCGGGGCGCGTCTGGCCCCCGGGGCCACCATGCGCTAAGGCGCCAGCTGTTTCAACGCCCCGACCAGCCCCGGATCGTCGGTAAAGGCGCCGGTCTCCAGAAAGGCCAGAACCTGCAGGATGACGCGCGGATTGTTCATCATCAGCGTATGGGTCACGGGCAGGGTGATATGATCCTGCGCCCCCTGCAGATGGGTCGATACGACCGAGACCTTGCCGTCATCCGCCCCTTCGATCATCGCCGAATAGACCGGGTTCAGCGACACCCGCCCGGCGATCACCCCCAGCGGAAAATCGGCAGGGCTCAACTGGTTGGGCAGGCTGTCATCGCCCGTGCCCAGTTGCGCCCCCGCCGGGCCGTTGATCCATTGAAAGGGCCACAGCCCGCCCAGCTTGTCCACCAGCTCCGATCCGGCATTGGGCGGGCCCAGCATCACCACGCGGCCCGGATTTTCGAGGCGGTGGTCGGTCAGCCAAAGCCGCAGCAGAATGCCGCCCATCGAATGGGTGACGAAATGCACCGGCTGATCGGCGGCACATTGATCCACGCCCGCGCCGACCGCGCCGACCAGGTCTTCGACCGGGGCCTCGGTCGACGGATAGGCCTGATTGACGGTCGTGTACCCCTTGGCCTGCAACGCGTGCTCCATCACCAGCCAGGACCCGGCGCCGCGCGCCAGCCCGTGCAACAGGACCACGCAATCGGCGAATGCGGCGGCGGGCAACAGGCACAGGATCAGGGCAAGGACGTAGCGCATCCCTGAAACTTAGGGCGCGATGCCTGCGCTTACGAGGTCAGGCTTGCCTGACCCCGCCGCAGACGGCAGGGTGCGCCCATGACACCGAAACCGCCGCGCCTTGCCGTTCGCGCCCTGCTGATCCATGACGCCCGCCTGTTGCTGGTCAACGCCTATCCCGGCGGTCAAAGCGATCTGTGGTGCGCGCCCGGCGGCGGGGCCGATCCCGGCACCTCGCTGCCCGACAACCTGAAACGCGAAGTGCATGAGGAAACCGGCCTTGGCATCGACGTCGGCGCGCCCTGTCTGGTGAATGAGTTTCACGACCCCGCCAGCGGCTTTCATCAGGTCGATGTGTATTTCCGCTGCACGCTGATCACCGGCACCCTGTCGGACCATTGGCAGGACCCCGAAGGCATCGTCACCCGACGCCGGTTCTTTGCCCGCGATCAGATGGCGGATATCCGGTTCAAACCCGACAGCCTGCCGGATGTGGCCTGGGGCGATGGCGGGCTTGCCTATGACCCGCTGGAACCGATCCTGCGCTGAGGTGCGCGCACCCCGACCGCGATACCGCCCAGCACCAGCGCGGCGGCCAGCACCGCGCGCGCCGTGATCCCCTCGCCCAACAGAACCGCCCCGGCCACCAGCGCGATCACCGGCACCGAAAGCTGCGCCAGCGCGCCCACCGTCGCCCCCAGCCGCGGCAGGATCGCATACCACAGCGCATATCCCATCCCCGAGGTGACAGCCCCCGACAGGATCGCCAGACCGATGCCGGCCGGGGTCGCGCCTTCGCCCCGCGACACCAGCACCAGCGCCACCAGCGCAAAGGGCAGCGCATAGAGGAAATTCCCCGCCGTCGCCGCCAGCGGATCGGTCACGCCCCGCCCCTGCAGCGAATAGATGCCCCAGCCAAGGGCGGCCAGCGCCATCAACCCGGCCCCCAGCAGCGGCGGCGCGTTGGCGCCCGACGGCCAGAACAGCACGCATAACCCGCCAAAGGCCACCGCCGCGCCCAGCCATCGCTGCGCCGGCGGATGCTCGCCCTGCAGAACCGTGCCCGCGAACATGGTGATCTGCACCCCGCCGAACAGGATCAGCGCGCCCAGACCCGCCTCAAGGCTGATATAGGCAAAGGAGAACCCCAGCATATAGGCTACCAGCCCGGCCACGGCGATCCATTGCGGCGCCTGCAGGCGCGGACGTTTCCGGTCGCGCAGGCCCAGCAGGATCATCAGCATGATCACCCCGGCGGCCAGACGCAGCGCAGCGAAACTGCCCGGCCCGATGGCGCCATCGGTCAAGGCCGCCCGGTTCAGAATCGAATTGGCGGCAAAGGCCGTCATGGTCAGGGCGGTCAGCAGGAATATCTTCATGGCGCGCACAGTGACACGGCGGCCCGGCAGGCACCACCAACAGCTTTGTGTAACGGATGTGATCCGCGCCGCATCACCCCCACAGCCGATGCGCGATCGCCCCCGCCGCATAGGTGATCCGCCCGCCGCAGATCGTGGCCCCGATCCGCCCGGTGGCGCGGTCAAGGATCAGCAGATCGGCGCGCAGCCCCGGCATCAGGCGGCCCCGGTCGGACAGCCCCAGTATTTCCGCCGGGCGTTCCGACACCAGCCGCCAAGCCGCCGCCAGCCCCGCATCGCCCTGTCCCAGTTTCAGCGCCGCGTGGCGCAGCGAGGGATAGTGGTAATCCGACACCAGCGCATCGCACAGCCCCTCGGCCACCAGATCGGTCGCGCTGACATTGCCCGCGTGCGAGCCGCCGCGCATCACGTTGGGCGCGCCCAGGATGATCGGGTCGCCCGCGGCGCGGGCAGCCACGGCAACGGCGTGGGTTTCGGGAAACTCGGCGATTGTGGCGCCCATCGCGCGGAACCCGGCGCGCTGTTCGGGGGTGCTGTCGTCATGGCTGCCCAGTTGCACGCCCTGCGCGGTCAGCCGCGCAGCCAGGGCGGCCAATGCTGCGGGGACGCGTGCGCTGTTGCCGTGCAATTCGTGCAACAGCGCCAGATGCGCCTCGGGGCTGCGGCGGCTTTTCAGTGCCTGCCCGGTCAGGCGCGGCGGGCGTTTGCCCGCGGCCAGCGCGTCATGCGGCAGGTGATCGTTGAACACCACATATCTGATCCCCGCGCCCGCGATCAGCGCCTCGGCCCGCGGGTAATCGTCGATCATATGGGTTTCCAGCCGCAGTTGCAGATGCATATCCGTCAACAGCGCCGGACGGGTTTCGCCAAGGGCCGCCACCATGCGTTCGGCGAAATCGGCGCGGCGCATCCCGCCTTCGTAGGAATAGAACTGCGCCAGAACCGCCGTCGTGATGCCATTGGCCGCCAGTTCGGCATCCACCGCCTGCAACCCCGCCGCCAGATCCATCATCGCCCCCCGGCGCGGCGCCAGATGGCGTTCGAACCCGTCGCCGTGCAGATCGACGATGCCGGGCAGGATCAGGCATCCGCTCAGATCGACGGCCCGCCCGCCGTCCTCGGTCAGCACCTCGCCCGCAAAGGACAGGGTCCCGCGTTCCACCCCATCCGGGCGCAAGATATCGGCGTTTTCGAAACTCAGCGTGGTCATGGCCGCATCTGGCATAGGGTGCCGCCCAAAGGCAAGATGGCGCAGGCGCGGCCCAACCTGCAACACCTTTGCAGTTATTCCCCGGACAGGTCTTTCAATCGCCGCGTTTCCCCCATCAGTTGTGCCCATACAGCGCCACAACCCCGGGTGAGTCATGTTTTCCGATTCAAACGTCATTTTCCAGTTTCGCGGCCCCTTTGGCATTCCGGTCCAGATCGGGTCCAGCATCCTGTTCCTGGCGCTGATCTTCATTTCCTTCACCGGCGACCCGATAGAGCTGTACTATGACATCATCTTTCTGGCGCTGATCCTCGGGTCGATCTTCCTGCACGAGTTGGGGCACGCCTGGGGCTGTATGATCCAGAATATTCCGGTGCGGCGGATCATGATCCATGGCGGCGGCGGGTTTTGCGAACATAGCCGATCGACCAGCACGCGCGAGGATGAGCTGATCGTGGCGATGGGGCCGATCGTGAACCTGACGCTGTGGGCGCTGGCCAGTCTGGTGGCGCCGAACCTGCCGCCCGGCGATCTGGCCTGGGTGGTCGAAAGCCTGGCCTGGATCAACATCTTTCTGGCGCTCTTCAACCTGATCCCGGTGATGCCGCTGGACGGCGGCAAGCTGTTTCAACTGCTGCTGCTGCGCCTGTTGCCCGGCCGTCTGGCGACACAGATCAGCGGCGGCGTCGGGCTGATCATCGCGGTGTTGTGGATACCGATGATGCTGCTGTGCTACGTGCAGCTTGGGTTCGTCCTGCTGTTCCTGCCGCCCATCGGATTGCACCTGCAGATGCTGCGCCAGCGGGGATAGCCCCCCGGAGTTCAAAAAAACCGGCCGCATTGCTTGAAACGGGTCCGGCCCGACATATAGTTAGCATCCTAACTGATTGGAGCCGCCATGACCCGCCTTGCCCTTTTTGCGACGATCACCCCGAAACCCGAATATTTTGACGATGCCCTGCGCGCGGTGCAGGCGGTCATTCCGCCCACCCTGGCGGAACCCGGATGCCACCGGTTCGAACTGCACCGCAACCTGACCGCCCCCGGCAGTTTCTGCCTTGTCGAACTGTGGGAAGATCCCGCCGCGCTGGAATTTCACCATGCCCAGCCCTACACGAAAGAGGTCTTCGACCTGTACCAGACCTGGCTGCGCGAACCGCTGGTCATCGTCAAAATGGCGCCGGTCGCCTGATGTTTTTCCTCAAAGACCTGCCCACCCGGGACATGATCGAAGGCTATGCCCGGCAATACGATCATGTCGATGTCTCGCTGACGCAAAGCAGGCTGGGGATGCTGCGCGACGCCAGCCTGCTGATCCGCAGGATCGAAAAATACCTGTCCGGTCACGGGCTGTCGCAAACCCAGTTCCTGATCCTGATCATCCTGCACCGCGACAAAACCCGCGACAGCCATCTGGCGTCAGAGATCGCGGGGAAACTGGATGTCTCGAAACCGGTTCTAAGCACGACCATCAAGACCCTGCTGCGCAACGGGCTGATTGCCTATGCCACAGCATCGACCGATGGCCGCGCCAAACCCATCAGGATCACCGAAAAGGGCGCGCAGACGCTGGACCGCCTGCTGCCCGACTATTTCCACATCCTGCAACAGGGCCCGTCGCCCGATGCACAGTAAAACAGGACATACCCCATGACGAAAACGATACTTGTGACCGGCGCCAGCCGTGGCATCGGCCTTTTGACAGTCAAGGAACTGGCACAGGCGGGACATACCGTCTTTGCCGGTATGCGCGATCTGTCCGGGCGCAATGCCGACACCGCCGAAACCCTAGCCGATTGGGCCCGCGACGCACAGCTTTCGGTGATCCCGGTTGATCTGGACGTCACCAGCGACGCCTCGGTCCACACCGCCGTGTCCATGATCGAGGCGCGCGCGCCGCTGGATACACTGATCAACAACGCAGGCGTCATGCCGGTCGGCCTGACCGAGGCCTACACCCCCGAAGACGCCGCCCGGTGTCTGGAGGTGAACCTGCTGGGCGTCATGCGCTGCACGCGGGCGGTCCTGCCCTCTATGCGTGGGCGCAAAAGCGGGCAGTTGCTGTACCTCAGTTCGACCGCCGGGCGCGTGGCCATCCCGTTCTTCGGCCTGTATTGCGCCAGCAAATGGGCGCTGGAAGGCTATGCCGAATCGCTCAGCTATGAAATCGGGCCGCTGGGCATCAGCACCACCATCGTCGAACCCGGCGGGCACGCGACCGATCTGGTGTCAAACCCGCCTGCCCCCAGCGATGTGAACTGCATCAACAGCTATGCCGGGCTGGCCGCCGGGCCGGGCAATTTCCTGCAGATGTTCACCTCGATGTTTGCCGAAAATCAGGATGTGAACGACGCCGCCAATGTCGCCGCCCGGATTGCCGAAATCGTGGCCATGACAACGCCGCCCCCGATGCGCGTCACCGTCGGCGATGATATGGGCCTGATCCGGATCAACGAAACCAGCGCGGAACCCCAGCAACAGCTGATCGACATGCTGCGCCCGATGATCCCCGCGGCCTGATCCGCCAACCTAAAATGGGGCTGCCCGCAATCGCCGCCCCGCTTTGCGGGACCCGCCTGCCTGTCCATCCAGCAAGGACCCACCGCGCCCGAACCGAGGGGTGGGCGTAAAGCGCCCGCCCCGTGGGGGCGGTTCGGGCGCTGCCTGAGCCAAGGCTCAGGCAAGTGGCCTGTCTTTGATGGCGTGGACTAAACGGCTCAAAGCGGACCGGCACGATTTGCGGACCGCAGCAACGCAAAAGGGCCCGCATCGCTGCGGGCCCTTCGAATGTCCGAAGACCGGGGTGGCTTACATCATGCCGCCCATGCCGCCCATGTCGGGCATGCCGCCACCGGCGGGTGCGCCGTCTTTGGCGGGTTTGTCGGCAACCATCGCTTCGGTGGTGATCAGCAGACCGGCGATGGAAGATGCGTCTTCCAGTGCGGTGCGTGTCACTTTGGCCGGATCGATCACACCGAATGCGAACATGTCACCATATTCTTCGGTCTGAGCGTTAAAGCCGAAGGTCAGATCAGTGCTTTCGCGGATCTTGCCGGCCACAACCGCACCGTCAACACCGGCGTTTTCCGCGATCTGACGCAGAGGAGCCTCAAGCGCGCGGCGCACGATGGCGATACCGGCGTTCTGATCGGCGTTTACACCGGTCAGACCTTCCAGAGCTTTGCCAGCCTGAACCAGCGCAACACCGCCACCGACGATCACGCCTTCCTGAACGGCCGCACGGGTCGCGTTCAGCGCATCGTCAACACGGTCCTTGCGCTCTTTCACTTCGATTTCGGTCATGCCGCCAACGCGGATAACGGCAACACCGCCTGCCAGTTTGGCAACGCGTTCCTGCAGCTTTTCACGGTCGTAATCGGAAGTGGTTTCTTCGATCTGGGTGCGGATCTGGGCAACGCGTGCTTCGATTTCCGCTTTTTCGCCCGATCCGTCGACGATGGTGGTTTCGTCCTTGGTGATCGCGATTTTCTTGGCGTTGCCCAGCATGTCCATTGTGACATTCTCAAGCTTCATGCCCAGATCTTCGGAAATCACCTGACCACCGGTCAGAATGGCGATGTCCTGCAGCATGGCCTTACGACGGTCGCCGAAGCCCGGGGCTTTGACAGCCGCGATTTTCAGACCACCGCGCAGCTTGTTGACAACCAGAGTTGCCAGCGCTTCGCCTTCGACGTCTTCGGCGATGATCAGCAGCGGTTTCTGCGACTGAATCACAGTTTCCAGCAGCGGCACCATCGGCTGCAGCGACGAGAGTTTCTTCTCGTGCAGCAGGATCATGCAGTCTTCCAGATCGGCGATCATCTTGTCGGGGTTGGTCACGAAGTAAGGCGACAGGTAGCCGCGGTCGAACTGCATGCCTTCGACAACATCGGTTTCTGTTTCCAGACCTTTGTTTTCCTCGACGGTGATCACACCCTCGTTGCCGACCTTCTGCATCGCATCCGCGATTTGACGGCCGATTTCGGATTCGCCGTTGGCCGAGATGGTGCCGACCTGAGCGACTTCGTCGCTGTCTTTGACTTCACGAGCAGCCGCTTTGATCGCTTCGACAACCGTGGAGGTGGCCAGATCGATACCGCGCTTCAGGTCCATCGGGTTCAGACCCGCGGCAACCTGTTTCAGGCCTTCTTTGACGATGGCCTGTGCCAGAACGGTGGCAGTCGTGGTGCCGTCGCCGGCTTCGTCATTGGTGCGGCTGGCCACTTCTTTGACCATCTGCGCGCCCATGTTTTCGAACTTGTCTTCCAGTTCGATTTCCTTGGCAACGGTAACACCATCTTTGGTGATGCGCGGTGCGCCGAAGGATTTGTCGATGACCACGTTACGGCCTTTGGGGCCCAGTGTGACCTTCACAGCGTCGGCCAGAATGTTGACGCCTTTCAGCATCCGGTTCCGGGCGTCTGTGTCGAATTTTACGTCCTTAGCAGCCATTGTGCTTGCTCCTGAACTAAATTGAGATTTCGGATTAGCGGCGACAGTTTAGGCGATGATGCCCATGATGTCGGACTCTTTCATGATCAGCAGCTCTTTGCCCTCAAGCGTGACTTCGGTGCCGGACCATTTGCCAAACAGGATTTTGTCGCCTTCTTTGACGTCCATGGCGATGCGATCGCCGTCTTCGTCTTTAAGGCCAGCGCCAACAGCAACCACCAGACCTTCGGCAGGCTTTTCTTTTGCGCTGTCGGGAATGATGAGACCACCGGAGGTTTTCTCGTCGCTTTCAACGCGTTCGACCAGAACCCGGTCGTGCAGCGGAGTAAATGCCATCTTGGAACGCTCCTTCGTTCAAGGTTTATCCATGTCGTTAGCACTCACATGTGGCGAGTGATAACACACGGGGATTTAAGGAGAGCGGATCGCAGAGTCAACACAATGCATCGGATAAATCCGGCCTAGGGGTCCGGCATCTGGTCGGCATAGGCGGCAAGGGTCGTCCTGCCCAGCGGCGTCAGGTCGTAAACGCCCGTCGCGATCCGTTCGAACCAGCCATAGTGATCGTCGGCCATCATCCGCGTTGCCCGGGCCACCCCGGTGGCGCGCGCCACCACCGCGCCCTTGCTGGCGCCGTTGTCTGCCAGAAACCCCGCGCACAGCAACGCGTCCTGCCGGTAGGCGGTGATCAGCCCCACCCGGGTGGCGCCGCCGGTGTTCGGATCGCCCACCCGCCGGGCGAATTCGCGCAACAGCCGCTGTTTGCGTTGTTTCGACGGGCGCGGACGATAGGGGGCAGGGTCCAGATGCGGCTCCACCAGCCCGTCGGACAGGCGCACCGTCAGCAGGCCCAGCCCCAACCGGCGGCACAGCGCCTTGTTGTCAGACAGCGCCTTGGCAAACCGGGCGCCCGCCCCGCGCGGCACGGCGATATAGACCAGATCGGTCACCGCCTGCCGGTCGATCCCCTGATGAAACAGGCTGAGCGAAAAGCCGGTCTTCAACTCGACGATCACCGGGTCCTCTTCGGCGCGGCAGGCCATCACATCGGCGGCGCCGACCTCGGCCTTGACCTCATAGCCCTGCGCCTCAAGAAAGGTTTTCACCGGCGGGTACAGGGCGGTTTCGGGCGGCTTGGACATATTCCATGTCTAGGCAGCAATCGCCAAAAGGACAAGCGCACCGGCCCATCCCCGCCGGGTCAAATCTGCCTGCGTGACAAGCGGGGCGCGCAACCCTATAAGTCGCGCCGAAAGCACATCAAACACTTGGATACGCCCCATGACAATCAAGGTTCTTGGCCATAAATCCCCCGACACCGATTCCACCGGCTCGCCCCTGATCTGGGCCTGGTATCTTTCCGAGGTGAAAAACCAGCCCGCAGAGGCCAAACTGCTGGGTGAACCCAACACCGAAGCGGCCTTTATGCTGGAACGCTGGAACCTGGACAAACCCGAGATCATCGCCGATGTGGCCGAAGGCGACGATGTGGTCATCGTCGACACCAACAACATCGCCGAACTGCCGCCGTCGATCAACGACGCCAATGTGATCGCGATCATCGACCACCACATGCTGCAGGGCGGGCTGAAAACCAAATCGCCGATCAACATCACGATCCGCCCGGTCGCCTGCACCGCCACGATCATGCACAACCTGATGGGCGAAAACGCCGCCCGCATGCCCGAACCGATCAAGGGCGCGATGCTGTCCTGCATCCTGTCCGACACGCTGGAATTCCGGTCGCCCACCACCACCAATCTGGACCGTCAGGTGGCCGAGGCGCTGGCCGCCGATCTGGGTCTGGACATCCCGACCTATGCCGCCGAAATGTTCGCCGCGAAATCCGATGTCTCGGCCTTTTCGGATGCCGAACTGCTGCGCATGGACAGCAAGGAATACGAAGTCGACGGCACCAAGTTCCGCGTCAGCGTTCTGGAAACCACCTCGCCCGCCACGGTTCTGGACCGCAAGACCAGCCTGATCAACAGCATGACCACCGTCGCCGCCGAGGATGGCGTCGATCAGGTGCTGCTGTTCGTGGTCGATATCCTGAACGAGGAATCCACCCTGCTGGTGCCCAACGATCTGGTCAAAGGCGTTGCCGCGAAATCCTTCGACGCGCAGGCCGATGGCGACACCGTGGTCCTGCCCGGTGTGGTCAGCCGCAAGAAACAGATCATCCCGAACCTGAAGGTCTAAGCGCGCATCAGACCTGTCCGGCAAAACGTATGTACGCCTGACATAAGCAATGCACACGCAAAACACACAGCGGAAACACGGGGAACCATGACCCAGATCATCGAACGCCTTGCCGAGGTTTCGGCCAATTACGACGCCCTGTTCGTTGATCTCTGGGGCTGCGTGCACAACGGGGTCACGGCCTTTCCCGACGCGGTCGCCGCCCTGCAGAACTATCGCGGCAACGGCGGGATTGTCGTGCTGCTGACCAACGCCCCGCGTCACCGCGAAGCCGTGGCGCAGCAACTGCTGCAGATCGGGGTGCCGACCGACGCCTGGGACACCATCGCCACCTCGGGCGACAGTGCGCGCGCGGCCATGTTCCGCGGCGTGGTGGGGGATAAGGTCTATTTCATGGGCGAAGGCCACGACCGGTCGTTCTTTGAGCCGCTGAAGCTGATCGAAGACCCGGTCGACATCACCGAGGTTCCGCTGGATCAGGCCACCGGCATCGTCTGTTGCGGGCCGTTCGATCCGCTGGCCGACCCTGCGGTCAACCGCGCCGATTTCCTGTATGCCAAGCAGAAGGGCCTGAAACTGCTGTGCGCCAACCCCGATATCGTCGTGGACCGGGGCGAAAGCCGCGAATGGTGCGCCGGGGCGCTGGCGGCGCTCTATACGGAAATGGGCGGCGAATCCCTGTATTTCGGCAAGCCGCATCCGCCGATCTATGATCTGGCCCGCCGTCGGCTGGGGCAGATCGCCAAGGTCGCGGATGACCGAATCCTATGTATCGGCGATGGCATTCATACTGATGTGCGCGGCGCGATCGGCGAAGACCTGGATTGCCTGTTCATCACCGGCGGCCTGGCGGCACAGGATACCGGTACCGACCGGCAGCCCGCCCCGGATGCGCTTAACGCCTTTTTGCAAAAGGAAAAAATGTCTCCGACCTACAGCATCGGCTTTCTGCGCTGATCGGAAACAGAAAACCTGACAGCAACATAATTGCCCCGATGGCGCAACAAGGGTTTTAAAATTACTTTACGGATTGCGCGGCCCGCGCCTTTCCCTTATGCTGCACTGCAACATAACCCGGGGAAGCGAGATGCTTGACAACATGCCACGCGGAACAATTTGCATCGAGGATATCGAGGTCGGCATGCGCCGCCACCTGCGCAAGGAAATCACCGACCGTGATATCGAAATGTTCGCCGAGGTATCGACCGATCACAACCCGGTGCATCTGGATGACGAATACGCCCACGACACGATTTTCGAAGGCCGGATCGCCCATGGCATGCTGACGGCGGGGCTGATTTCGGCGGTGATCGGTGAACAGCTGCCCGGTCACGGCACGATCTATATGAAACAGTCGCTGACCTTCATGGCGCCCGTGCGCCCCGGCGATATGGTCTTTGCCGAGGTCGAGGTGAAAGACATCGAACATGCGCGCCGCCGCGTGACCCTTGATTGTCACTGCTCGGTGGGCGATACGGTCGTTCTAAGAGGCGAAGCGCTGGTTCTGGCGCCAAGCCGCAAGTTTGACTGACGGTGCCGGCCCTCGGCACGCCGGGGACCGATGAAGACCTACACTTCGTTCAAGAACATACCGGTCGATGATCGCGGCGCCAGCGTCGCGATTGGCAATTTTGACGGCGTGCATCTGGGCCATCAGGCGGTGATCGACATCGCCCGCACCCGCGCCGACGCCACCGGCGCCCCGCTGGGTATCGTCACTTTTGAACCGCACCCCCGCGAATATTTCGCGCCCGACGCCCCCCCTTTCCGCCTGATGAACGCCGAGGCGAAATCAAACCGTCTGGCCAAGCTGGGGGTGGATCACCTGTATCAGCTGCCCTTCGACGCAGAGCTGGCCGCGCTGACGCCCGAACAGTTCGCGCGCGACGTGATCGCCGACGGGCTGGGGCTGGGTCATGTGGTGGTGGGCGCCGATTTCTGTTTCGGCAAGGGCCGCAAGGGCACGGCCAGTGATCTGCAAAACTTCGGCGCGCAGATGGGGTTCGACGTGACACTGGCGCGGCTGTTGTCGCAGGGCGATCAGGCGGTATCCTCGACCCTGATCCGCACCGCCCTGTCCGAAGGCCGCCCCGGCGACGCTGCGGGCATGTTGGGCCACTGGCACCGGATCGAAGGCGCGGTGATCAAGGGCGATCAGCGCGGCCGCGAATTGGGCTATCCCACCGCGAACATGTCGATCACCGGGCTGCACCCGCCCAAATTCGGCGTCTATGCGGTGAAGGTCGATGTGCTGAGCGGCCCCCACGCGGGCAGCTATGACGGGGCGGCCTCGATCGGGGTGCGGCCGATGTTTGGCGACAACATCCCGAACTGCGAAAGCTTTCTGTTCGATTTTTCCGGCGATCTTTACGGCACCCACCTGTCCGTCGCGCTGATCGAATATCTGCGCCCCGAGCTGAAATTCGACGGGCTGGACGCGCTGGTGACCCAGATAGACGCCGATTGCGACCGCGCGCGCGACATTCTGTCGGCGCTGTGACCCCCTTTTCATTCCCCCCATACGCGCTAGGCTCCGCCCCATGAAAGACCCGATCAACCGCGATGGGCTGCGCCCCCGTTTCTGGGAACGCGTGCCGTTGAGAAACCTCGCCCCCCGCGAATGGGAGGCGTTGTGCGACGGCTGTGGCAAATGCTGCCTGAACAAGCTGGAGGACGAGGAAACCGCCAAGGTCGTCTTTACCCGCGTCGCCTGCCGGTTGCTGGATGATGAGCTGTGCCGCTGCGTGCATTATGAAACCCGCAAGCAGATCGTGCCGGAATGTGTGGTGCTGACGCCCGAAAACATCGCCGATATCGCCTATTGGATGCCGCGCAGCTGCGCCTATCGCCTGCTTTATGAAGGCAAGCCGCTGTATGACTGGCACCCGCTGATCTCGGGCGATCCCGAAACCGTACATGCGGCGGGCATGTCGGTGCGCGGCTGGACGGTGCCTGAATTTGATGTCCCGGTCGAAGACTGGGAAGACCATGTGATCGACGAGGAGCCTTAGCCCATGGAATTCGCCTCTGACAATTCATCCGGTGTGCCGCCCCAGGTGCTGGACGCGATTGCGACCGCCAATGCGGGCTATGCCCCATCGTACGGCACCGACCCGATCATGGACGAGGCGCGCGCCCGCATCCGCGACCTGTTCGAGGCGCCGAAGGCCGCGGTCTATCTGGTGGCCACGGGCTCTGCCGCCAACGCGCTGTCGCTGGCCTGCCTGTGCCCGCCGTGGTCGGCGATCTATTGTCACCGCGAGGCGCATATCGCGGTGGATGAATGCGGCGCGCCCGAGTTTTACACCGGCGGCGCCAAGCTGCGGCTGATCGACGGGCCGCATGGGAAACTCACCCCCGAGGCGCTGGAACAGGCCATTGCCGCCACCCCGCAGGGGGACGTGCATTCGGTGCAGCGCGGCGCGCTGTCGCTGACCAATGTGACCGAGGCGGGAACGCTTTATACCCCCGCCGAACTGGCCGCGCTGACCGCCGTGGCCCGGGCGCGCGGCATCCCCAGCCATCTGGACGGCGCGCGGTTTGCCAATGCCATCGCCGCCCTGGGCTGCACCCCGGCAGACATGTCATGGAAGGCCGGGATCGACGTGCTGTCGTTCGGCGGCACCAAGAACGGGCTGCTGGGGGTCGAGGCGGTGATCCTGTTCGATCCGGAAAAAGCGTGGGAGTTCGAGCTGCGGCGCAAACGCGGCGGGCATCTGTTTTCCAAGCACCGCTATCTGTCGGCGCAGATGCTGGCCTATCTGACCGATGACCTGTGGCGGGTGCTAGCCGGCCAGGCCAATGCCGCCGCGACCCGTCTGGCCGCAGGGCTGCAGGCGCACGCCGACGCCCGGCTGATCCACCCCATGCAGGCCAACATGATCTTTGCCACCCTGCCCCGCGCCACCCATCAGCGCGCCATGGCCGCAGGGGCGCATTATTACCTGGCCCCGGGCAGCCCGCCGCTGGAGGGGGACGACAACATCGACCTGCCCGCGCGGCTGGTGTGCAGCTGGTCAACGACCGATGCGGATGTCGACCAGTTTCTGGCGCTACTGGACGGCTAGGATCACAGCTTGCCCGACAGGTGCAGGTCCAGATCGTCCAGCCGGTCCTGCCCCCAGAACCGCTCATCACTGTCGGTGATGTAGAACGGCGCGCCGAAGACGCCGTTGCTCACCCCCTCTTCCAGATTGGCGGCATAGGTTTCGGCCCCGGTCAGCAACCCGCTGTCGGCCAGCCCCGCGTCGAACCCGGCCTCGGTCAGGCAGGCGCGCACCACCGCATCCTCGGCGATATCCTTTTCCTCGGCCCAGCAGGCGCGCAGGAAGGCCTGCACCAGCTTGCCGACATCGCCGCCGCCCGCCGATTGCGCCGCGATGATCGCATAGGATGACGGGGCGGCGTTGGTGGGCCAGTGGGCCGGTTTGAAATTGATCGGCATCCCGGTTTTCTTGTGCTGGCGCTTCAGCTCCTGCATCCGGTAAGCCATCCGGCTTTCGTGGCGCTGCGCGGGCGGGGTGCCCCCGGTGCGCGGAAACAGGGCGATGATGTCCAGCGGCTTATAGGTGATCTGCGCCCCGTGACGCGCCGCGATTTTTTCCAACCCGTCGCCGGCCAGATAGGTGAATGGCGAAAGGGTGGAAAAATAGTAATCAATTTGCGTCATCAATGCCTCCTGCTGGCCGCGCATGGTTTGCAAGACGTTAGCGGGGTGATAAGCGAAGTCAACGTCACGAATCCGTCATCTAGGCGCTGCTTTCTGGGGACCCGCACCATGCCATCCATCACCGAACCCAAACTGATCTCGGGCAATGCCAACCGGCCGCTTGCCACGGCCATCGCCCGCCGCATGTCCATGCATCGTGGCGTGAATGTCGAATTGGTCGACGCACGGGTCGAACGTTTCAACGACGCCGAGATTTTTGTCGAGGTATTCGAAAACGTCCGGGGCGAGGATATGTTCATTATCCAACCGACCTCGAACCCGGCCAATGACAACCTGATGGAACTGCTGATCATCGCCGATGCGCTGCGCCGGTCGTCGGCGGCGCGGATCACCGCCGTGATCCCCTATTTCGGCTATGCCCGTCAGGATCGCCGCACCAAGGCCCGCACGCCGATCTCGTCCAAACTGGTGGCCAATCTGATCGCCGAGGCCGGGATCGAACGGGTGCTGACCATGGATCTGCATGCCACACAGATTCAGGGGTTTTTCGATATTCCGGTGGATAACCTTTATGCCTCGCCGGTGTTTGCGCTGGACGTGATGCACCACTTCAAGGGTCAGATGGATGATGTGATGGTCGTCTCGCCCGATGTCGGCGGCGTGGGCCGCGCCCGCGAATTGGCCCAACGGATCAAGGCGCCGCTGTCGATCGTCGACAAACGCCGGGGCAAACCCGGCGAAGTGGCCGAAATGACCGTCATCGGCGATGTCACCGACAAGACCTGCATCATCATCGACGACATCGTCGATACCGCTGGCACATTGTGCAAAGCGGCCGAGGTGCTGGTCGAAAACGGCGCCAAAGAGGTGCACGCCTATATCACCCACGGCGTCCTGTCGGGCCCGGCGGTCGAACGGGTCAGCAATTCGGTGATGAAAACTTTGGTGATCACGGATTCGATCGAGGCGACCGAAGCCACCAAATCGGCCCCCAATATCCGGATCGTGCCGACCGCACCGATGTTCGCACAGGCCATTCTGAACACATGGAACGGCACCTCGGTGTCGTCGCTGTTCCAGAACGAAACCTTGGCCCCGATCTATGAAGGCATGTACAAAGGCGCCTGAGCGCGCCTAGTACAGGTCCCAGTCATCGTCGTTGGGCATTTCGCCAATCGCCATCCAATCGGCCCGGATACGCGCGACGCGGGTATCCCCCCATGTCTTGAACACGATCTCGAACCCGGTCTCGGTGATCTTGTCGGCTGAAATATCGGCCCGCTGATTTGTCTTCTGGTCAAGGTCCCACATCGAAATCCCGACCATTACCGACGGCGGGCTGCGATAGGGGTGATTGAAGGTGACTGCAAACCCCGTGGCACGGGGGCCGGTCCCGGCCCACATAACCCCGTCGTTTTCATAGTCCGAAAACAGCACGTGTGATCCCTGCTGAATTCCGGCCTGATGGGTTGCAATACGCTTCATTCAAAATCCCTTCCAGAATTTTGAACATATAACAAAACCCGGCAATAGTTTGACCTGTAACAGAAAAAAGGCCCCGTGCAAATCCGCACGGGGCCTTTCCTTTAGACAATACAGTCAGACTTAGGCGCCTTTGGGGGACAGGCCCATATATGCGCCGATCGCGGCGATATCTGCGGCCTGTTTCGCCAATGCGTCCAGCGCCTCGGCGGTGGCGTTGTCGCGCGAGGCGACGGCCTCGGAGACAAATTCGTCCAACAACTCTTGCGTCATCTCGGACACGGGCACCGCCCGTTCGGCCAGAACCGAGGTTCCGGCAGCCGAGATTTCCGCGAAACCGCCGGTCACGACATATTCAATCGCACCTTCGGGTCCCGCGGTTTTCAGGATACCGGGACGCAAGGTCGTGATCAGCGGTGCGTGGTTCGGCATCGCCGTCAGGTCGCCTTCGGCGCCCGGGATCTGAACCTCGGTCACCTGAGCCGAGGCAAGGCTCTTTTCAGGTGACACCAGGTCAAATTGCATCGTATCGGCCATTTATGCCCCCTTAGGCAGCGTCTGCCGCCATTTTTTCGGCTTTGGCGATCACTTCGTCGATGCCGCCAACCATATAGAAGGCGCCTTCGGGTAGGTGATCGTATTCGCCGGCCACAACAGCCTTGAACGATTTGATCGTGTCTTCCAAGGGCACCTGTTTGCCGTCGGCACCGGTGAAGACCTTGGCCACGTCGAACGGCTGCGACAGGAAACGTTCCAGCTTACGCGCACGGGCCACGGCCAGTTTGTCGTCTTCGCTCAGTTCGTCCATGCCCAGGATGGCGATGATATCCTGCAGCGATTTGTAACGCTGAAGAACCTTCTGCACATCGGTCGCGACCTTGTAGTGCTCTTCCCCGATAACCAGCGGGTCCAGCAGGCGCGATGTCGATCCCAGCGGGTCAACCGCAGGATAGATGCCTTTTTCGGAAATCGCACGGTCCAGAACGGTTGTCGCATCAAGGTGCGCAAACGATGTGGCGGGCGCGGGGTCGGTAAGGTCATCCGCAGGCACGTAGACGGCCTGAACCGATGTGATCGAACCCGATTTGGTCGACGAAATCCGTTCCTGCATCGCACCCATGTCGGTGGCCAGCGTCGGCTGATAGCCCACAGCCGAAGGAATACGACCCAGCAGGGCCGACACTTCGGAACCCGCCTGGGTAAAGCGGAAGATGTTGTCGACGAAGAACAGAACGTCGGTCCCGGTGTCGTCGCGGAACTGTTCGGCCAGTGTCAGACCGGTCAGAGCAACCCGCATACGCGCGCCGGGAGGTTCGTTCATCTGGCCATAGACCAGCGCGATTTTCGAATCGACCAGGTTATCGGGAACGATAACGCCGGATTCGATCATCTCGTGGTACAGGTCGTTGCCTTCACGGGTCCGTTCACCAACACCGGCGAACACCGAAACGCCCGAGTGCACCTTGGCGATGTTGTTGATCAGTTCCATGATCAGAACGGTTTTACCAACGCCGGCACCACCGAACAGACCGATTTTACCACCTTTGGTGTAAGGCGCCAGAAGGTCGATCACCTTGATACCTGTCACCAGGATCTCGGTCGCGGTCGACTGCTGGTCGAAGGCCGGCGCATCGCCGTGGATCGCGCGGCGGGATGTCGCGTTCACCGGGCCCTGTTCGTCGACCGGGTCGCCGGTCACGTTCATGATGCGGCCCAGTGTTGCGTTGCCGACCGGCACCGAAATCTGCGCGCCGGTGTTGGTCACTTCCTGACCGCGCACCAGACCTTCGGTAGCGTCCATCGCAATGGTACGCACGGTGTTTTCACCCAAATGCTGAGCGACTTCCAGTACCAGTTTCTTGCCGTTGTTTTCTGTTTCGAGAGCGTTCAAAATCTCAGGGAGCTCATCCCCGAACTGAACGTCCACGACGGCGCCAATGACCTGGGTCACTTTGCCTTTTGCGTTTGCCATGTCGTTTCTCCGGTCCGTTAGAGCGCCTCGGCGCCCGAAATAATTTCGATAAGCTCGTTCGTGATGACGGCCTGACGCGATCGGTTGTATTCGATTGTCAGCTTGTCGATCATCTCGCCCGCGTTGCGTGTCGCATTGTCCATCGCGCTCATCCGGGCGCCCTGTTCAGAGGCGCCGTTTTCCAGCAGAGCAGCAAAGATCTGTGTGGCCACACCCCGCGGCAGAAGGTCTTCAAGAATGCCTTCTTCCGACGGTTCATAGTCATAGATCGTGCTGGACTCGGTGGTCTCTTCGAAGGCCGCCGGGATGATCTGCTGCGCGGTCGGGATCTGGCTGATCACCGACTGGAAGCGGTTGTAGAAGATCGTGGCGACATCGAATTCGCCGCCGTCGAAACGCGACAGGACGTCCATGGCAATGTCATGGGCATTGCTATAGCCCAGACGTTTGACCTCGGACAAATCCACATGGCCGACGAAATGGTTTTCAAGGTCGCGCTTCAGCTGTTCGCGCCCCTTTTTGCCCACCGTCAGGATTTTGACAGTCTTGCCCATCGCAAGCAGGTCCTGCGCGCGGGACCGCGCCAGACGCACGATGGTCGAGTTGAAACCGCCGCACAATCCACGCTCGGCAGTCATGACCACCAGCAGGTGAACCTGATCGGCACCCGACCCCGACAACAACTTTGGTGCGCTGTCGGAACCGCCGACCGACGCCGCCAGCCCACCCAGAACGGCATTCATCCGTTCTGCGTAGGGCCGACCGGCCTCGGCCGCTTCCTGGGCGCGGCGGAGCTTGGCCGCCGCAACCATTTGCATGGCCTTCGTGATCTTCCGCGTCGATTTGACGCTTTCGATCCGGTTTTTGAGATCCTTAAGGCTTGGCATCTATCCAGTCCTTACCCGCCCTCAGGCGAAATCTGTTGCGAAATCGTCGAGCGCGGCTTTGATCTTGTCTTCCAACTCACCTTTGACCTTACGGTCGTTCACGGTGATGTCCTCCAGCAGATCGGCGTTTTTCTGACGCAGATGCGCCAGCAGACCGGCCTCGAACCGGGCAACGTCGCTGACCGCCAGCTTGTCCAGATAGCCCTTGGTGCCCGCGTAGATCACGCAGACGATCTCGGCGTTGGTCAGGGGGGCGTACTGCGGCTGTTTCATCAGCTCGGTCAGACGTGCGCCACGGTTCAGCAACTGCTGGGTTGCGGCGTCAAGGTCGGACCCGAACTGTGCAAAGGCCGCCATTTCGCGGTACTGCGCCAGTTCCAGTTTCACCGGACCCGCGACCGATTTCATCGCATCGGTCTGGGCGGACGAACCAACCCGGCTGACCGACAGACCGGTGTTCACCGCAGGGCGGATGCCCTGATAGAACAGTTCGGTTTCCAGGAAGATCTGGCCGTCGGTGATCGAGATCACGTTGGTCGGGATAAAGGCCGACACGTCGCCGCCCTGAGTTTCGATGATCGGCAGCGCCGTCAACGAGCCCGAGCCATTGTCTTCGTTCAGTTTCGAAGACCGTTCCAGCAGGCGGGAGTGCAGATAGAAAACGTCACCGGGGTAAGCTTCGCGGCCCGGCGGGCGACGCAGCAGCAGCGACATCTGACGATAGGACACGGCCTGTTTGGACAGGTCATCATAGATGATCAGCGCGTGACGGCCGTTGTCGCGGAAATATTCCGCCATCGCGGTGGCGGCATAGGGCGCCAGGAACTGCATCGGCGCGGGGTCCGACGCGGTGGCGGCCACGACGACCGTATAGTCGATCGCGCCGGTTTCTTCCAGCTTCTTCACCAGCTGGGCCACGGTCGAACGCTTCTGACCGACCGCGACATAGACGCAGTACAGTTTCTTGCTTTCGTCGTCGCCGGCGGCTTCGTTATAGGATTTCTGGTTCAGGATGGTGTCCAGCGCCACGGCGGTTTTACCGGTCTGACGGTCACCAATGATCAGCTCGCGCTGGCCACGGCCGATCGGGATCATCGCGTCGACCGATTTCAGGCCGGTTGCCATCGGTTCGTGCACCGATTTACGCGGGATGATGCCCGGCGCCTTGCTGTCCGCGATGCGGCGCTCGGTGCTTGCGATCGGACCTTTGCCGTCGATCGGGTTGCCCAGACCGTCCACAACACGACCCAGCAGCGCGTCGCCCGCAGGCACGTCCACGATCGAGTTCGTGCGCTTGACGGTGTCGCCTTCCTTGATGTCCCGGTCGGACCCGAAAATCACGATACCGACGTTGTCGATTTCCAGGTTCAGGGCCATCCCGCGGATACCGCCAGGGAATTCGACCATTTCACCGGCCTGCACGTTGTCCAGACCATGGACACGGGCAATACCGTCACCAACGCTGAGCACGCGGCCCACCTCGGCGACTTCGGCTTCTTGACCGAAGTTTTTGATCTGCTCCTTGAGGATCGCAGAGATCTCAGCTGCTTGGATACCCATTTATCCGACCTCTTTCATAGTGTTCTGAAGTGCATTGAGCTTCGAGCGGATCGAGGTATCGATCATTTTCGAGCCTACTTTGACGATAAGACCGCCGATGAGGCTTTCATCGACAGTCGTGTTGATCTTCACGTCCTTGCCTGTGGTCGCTTTCAGCGACGCGGCAAGTTTCGTTTGCTGAGCAGCGGTCAGCGACTTGGCTGCCACAACATCGGCCGTTACTTCGCCTTTGTGATCGGCGATCAGCGTGCGCAGCGTGCTGGCCAGTTGCGGCAACACGAACAGACGCCGTTTGGCGGCCATCAGGCTTAGCGTATTGGCCATGACGGACGACAGGCCCATTTTGCTGGCCAATGCGCCGATGGCCGCGGACTGATCTTCGCGGCCATAAAGCGGCGAAGATATCAGGTCGCGAAACCCGGCGCTGTCGGTCAATGCGCCCTCAAGGGCGTCAAGATCGCCCTCAAGTGCGGCGATGCCGTTTTCTTCTATGGCCAGTTCAAAGACGGCCGTGGCATAGCGTGCTGCAATGCCTTTGGAGATCGAAGCTGGTTCGGACACGTCCACCCTTCCGATGTCTGTAGCCCCGGTTCTCACCGCGTCGAAGCGGCTGGGGCAATTCTAACGGCGCGCCCGGATGGGCACGCTTCCAAAATCGTGGTGGGTCTAGCAGAGCAATTGCCACCTCGCAACCGCCTTGCGCAGGTTTTCGTGCGGCCAAAAAACCAGCAAAACAAGGGTTCGTCTTTGGCAAGGTCAAACTGCGACCCTCTGCAGCAGCATCGTCTGGGTAAGAATCTTGCGGAATCGGTCTTGAAATCCGAACAGTTATGCAGGTTCGGCGCCGGGCTGCTGTATTCCCTCAAGCACCCGCAGCGGCCGTTTGACCGCCTCGGGCAGGCCGGGACCGGCGGGGCGATAAACCCGTTTGGTCACCTCGACCATCAGGACACCCCCCGCGTAATAGGCGCTGACCCGGCGGCCAAAGCGTTCCATGATGGGCGAGGTTTTCAGCCAGAACCGTTTGCGCGACGGCGGCGCGAACAGGGCGGCGCGATGCGCCTCGGGCTGGAACCCGTGCCGTTTCAGCTGCGCCTCAAGCTGGCCCAGCGAATAGGGGCGGCCAAAGCCGAACGGCGTGCGATCACTGCGCGACCACAGCCCCGACCGGTTCGGCACCACAAACAGCGCCCGCCCCCCCGGCCCCAGAACCCGCGCGCATTCATCCAGCAGGGCCGATGGGTTTTCGCTGGTTTCCAGCCCGTGCAACACCACCAGCTTATCGATCATCCCGGTCGGGATCGGCCAGTTCACCTCTTCCGACAGGACCGACACATTGGGCATCCCCGCGGGCCAGGGCATGACCCCCTGTTGGCCGGGCATGATAGCGATCACCCGGCGCGCGTCTTTCAGATAGGGCCGCAGCAAAGGCGCGGCAAAACCGAACCCGGCCACGTTCTGACCGGCGGCTTCGGGCCAAAGCTCGACCACCTGATCGCGGATGGCCCGCTGGGCCACGCGCCCCAGATTGGTGCGGTAGTAGAAGTTTCTTAGGTCAAGCACATCCAGGTGCATTGCGGCCCGCCTCAGGATCGGCAACAATCAATCGCAGAATAGCGGAGCGGAACCAAAAGACCATGCCCCTTGAGATCGTCACCCTTCCCTGCCTCAGCGACAATTATGCCTATCTGCTGCATGACGCGGCCAGCGGGGCCACGGCGGTGGTGGATGTACCCGATGCCGCCCCCATTCAGGCCGCCCTGGCCGAGCGCGGCTGGACGCTGACCGATATCCTGATCACCCACCACCATTGGGACCACATCGACGGGCTGGAGGATCTGCGCGCCGCCACCGGCGCCCGCGTGGTGGGGGCCGCGGCCGACGCGCACCGATTGCCGCCGCTGGATCTGGCCGTGGCCGAAGGCGATACCGTGGTCATCGGCTCCGAAGCCCTGCAGGTTTTCGATGTCTCGGGCCACACCGTCGGGCATATCGCGTTTTATGCCCCCAAAACCGGCGCGGTGTTCACCGCCGACAGCCTGATGGCGCTTGGCTGCGGGCGCCTGTTCGAAGGCACCCCCGAAATGATGTGGACCAGCCTGCAAAAGCTGGCCGCCCTGCCGCCCGAGACACTGGTCTGTTCGGGCCATGAATATACTGCGTCAAACGCCAAGTTCGCCGCCACCATTGAACCTGACAACGCAGCGCTTATCTCTCGTAGCAGACAGATTGCCGAGGCGCGGGCCGAAAACCGGCCGACGGTGCCGTCGCGTCTGGACGAGGAACTGGCCACAAACCCGTTTCTGCGGGCGCATCTGCCCGAACTCAAAACCGCATTGGGACTGCCAGACGCCAGCGACGCCATGGTTTTTGCAGAAATCCGTGCGCAAAAAGACAGGTTCTAGGACTATGCTGAACCGCAACATCTGGACAAAACCGCCGCTTTTTAGGGCCATCACGGGCTGAGTGAGCGGATTTGAACAAAAAAAACTTGAAGCGACGGTCAGAACACCGAACTTTAAGTATATGAGGCCACGGTTGGGATGCGGCATTCAATGTCCCCCCGACCCTACAGGAAAGGAGCACGTCACGTGCCTTCGTTTTCAAACACACTCGAGCAAGCGATTCACGCAGCGCTGGCGCTGGCAAATGCACGCCGTCATGAACTGGCGACGCTGGAGCACCTGTTGCTGGCCCTGATTGACGAAACCGATGCGGCCAAGGTCATGCAGGCCTGTTCGGTCGATCTGGACGCCCTGCGCAAAACCCTTCTGGATTTCGTCGATGACGAACTGTCGACGCTGGTCACCGATGTCGAAGGCTCCGAAGCCGTGCCGACAGCCGCGTTCCAGCGGGTGATCCAGCGCGCCGCGATCCACGTTCAATCCTCGGGCCGGACCGAAGTGACCGGTGCCAATGTTCTGGTCGCGATTTTCGCCGAACGCGAATCCAACGCCGCCTATTTCCTGCAGGAACAGGATATGACGCGCTATGACGCTGTGAATTTCATCGCGCATGGCGTGGCCAAGGACGCGTCCTTTGGCGAACCGCGCGCCGTGACCGGTGCCGAAGAATTCGACGAACAGGCCCAAAGCAACAGCGATGCGGGCGACGACGGCGAGGGCAAGGAATCCGCGCTGGCCAAATACTGCGTCGATCTGAACGCCAAATCCCGCAAAGGCGACGTCGATCCGCTGATCGGTCGCGATCACGAGGTCGAGCGGTGCATCCAGGTGCTGTGCCGCCGCCGCAAGAACAACCCGCTGTTGGTGGGCGACCCCGGCGTCGGCAAGACCGCCATCGCCGAAGGTCTGGCGCATAAGATCGTCAACGGTCAGACGCCCGAGGTTCTGTCCAAGGCCACGATCTATTCGCTGGATATGGGCGCATTGCTGGCCGGCACCCGCTATCGCGGTGATTTCGAGGAACGGCTG
The DNA here is from genome assembly GCA_947500775.1 of uncultured Paracoccaceae bacterium. Taxonomy (GTDB): domain Bacteria; phylum Pseudomonadota; class Alphaproteobacteria; order Rhodobacterales; family Rhodobacteraceae; genus CANMTD01. Next base: position 502,513 of record CANMTD010000001.1, on the reverse strand, counting down.
AAGGCGGTGATGACCGAGCTGGAGGATCACCCCGACGCGGTGCTGTTCATCGACGAAATCCATACGGTGATCGGCGCCGGTGCCACATCGGGCGGGGCGATGGATGCCTCGAACCTGCTGAAACCGGCCTTGCAGGGCGGCAAGCTGCGCTGCATGGGATCGACCACCTACAAGGAATTCCGCCAGCATTTCGAAAAGGACCGCGCCCTGTCGCGCCGGTTCCAGAAAATCGACGTGAACGAACCCTCGGTCGATGATGCGGTGAAAATCCTGAAAGGGCTGAAACCCTATTTCGAGGAACACCACGACATCAAATACACCAGCGATGCGATCAAATCGGCGGTGGAACTGTCGGCGCGCTATATCCACGACCGCAAATTGCCCGACAAGGCGATCGACGTGATCGACGAAGCCGGGGCCGCACAGCATCTGGTCGCCGACAGCAAACGTCGCAAAACCATCGGCGCCAAAGAGATCGAGGCCGTCGTCGCCAAAATTGCCCGCATTCCCCCCAAGAACGTCAGCAAGGACGATGCCGAGGTTCTGAAGGATCTGGAAAGCTCGCTGAAACGGGTGGTCTTCGGTCAGGACGATGCGATTGTCGCGCTCAGCTCGGCCATCAAACTGTCCCGCGCGGGTCTGCGCGAACCGGAAAAGCCCATCGGCAACTATCTGTTCGCCGGCCCCACCGGGGTGGGCAAGACCGAGGTCGCCAAACAGCTGGCCGATACGCTGGGTGTGGAACTGCTGCGGTTCGACATGTCCGAATACATGGAGAAACACGCGATTTCACGGCTGATCGGTGCGCCTCCGGGCTATGTCGGGTTCGATCAGGGCGGCATGCTGACCGATGGCGTGGATCAGCACCCCCATTGCGTGCTGCTGCTGGACGAAATCGAAAAGGCCCATCCCGATGTGTTCAACATCCTGTTGCAGGTCATGGACCACGGCAAGCTGACCGATCACAACGGGCGGCAGGTGGATTTCCGCAACGTGATCCTGATCATGACCTCGAACGCGGGTGCCGCCGATATGGCCAAGGCCGCGATCGGGTTCGGGCGCGACCGTCGCGAAGGCGAAGATACCGCCGCGATCGAACGGACCTTCTCGCCGGAATTCCGCAACCGTCTGGACGCGGTGATCAGCTTTGCACCGCTGCCCAAAGAGGTGATCCTGCAGGTCGTCGAAAAATTCGTGCTGCAGCTTGAGGCCCAGTTGATGGACCGCAACGTCAGCATCGAACTGACCCGCCCCGCCGCCGAATGGCTGGCCGACAAAGGCTATGACGACAAGATGGGTGCGCGCCCGCTGGGCCGCGTCATTCAGGAGCACATCAAAAAGCCGCTGGCCGAGGATCTGTTGTTCGGCAAGCTGGCCAAGGGTGGTCTGGTCAAGGTCGGGGTCAAGGATGGCGCCATCGACCTGCGGATCGAAGAACCTGAAAAGCGGCGGCTTTCGACCAAAAAGCCCCCGCTTTTGACAGCAGATTGATCCGGGCTCTTGCAGCCTTAATCGCGTCCCTCGCAACCCCCGTGGTTGCGGGGGATGTTCTTTTGAGCCAGCCGATTGACTGCACGCTGGGCGAAACCTGTTTCATCCAGCAATATGTCGACAGCGATCCCGGCCCCGGCGCCGCCGATTTCACCTGCGGTACGCTTAGCTATGACGGGCACAAGGGCACCGATTTCGCCCTGCCGTCGCTGGCGGCGATGCGCAAGGGCGTGAATGTGCTGGCCGCCGCCCCGGGCACGGTGACCGGTCTGCGCGATGAAATGCCCGATATCAACATGGACAGCATCGATGCCCCCGCCCTTGCCGGGCGCGAATGCGGCAACGGGCTGGTGATCAGCCATGGCGGCGGGTGGGAAACCCAATATTGCCATATGAAACGCGGCACGCTTTCGGTCAAGAAAGGCCAGCGCGTGGCCAAGGGCACCGTTCTGGGGCAGGTCGGGTTAAGCGGCAAAACCCAGTTTCCGCATCTTCACCTGTCGGTCCGGCAGGACGGCAAGGTGGTCGATCCCTTTGCCGCCGACGGGATTGTCACCTGTCAGGCCCCGTCCACAGAAACGCTGTGGCAAACCCCGCTGCCCTATCAGCCCGGCGGGTTGATCAATGCGGGATTTGACGATGATGTGCCCCGGTTCGCCGATCTTCAGGATACGCCCCCCGAATATGATATGGTGCCTTCCGACACCAGGGCGCTGGTGTTCTGGGCGCTGGTTTACGGTGCCCAAAAGGGGGACGAGATTGAAATAACCATCGTCGGACCGGATGGGCCGGTCTTTACCCACCGGGTGGCCCTGCCCAAGACGCAGGCCCGCCTGTTTCGCGCCCTTGGCCAGACACGCCCCGCCATCGGCTGGATGGAGGGGCAATATTTCGGGTCAGCCACCCTGCTGCGCGATGGTCAAGAGATCGACAGGATGCAAAAGAAACTGGTGATCCGGCCCTGATTATCGTTCGGTCAGTTTCAGCTCGATCCGCCGGTTCTGGGCCCGCGCGGCCGAGGTATTCTCGGTATTGACCGGGCGGTATTCGCCGAACCCGGTCGCGGCCAGCCGTTCGGGCGCAAAGCCAAGCTGTTCGGTCATATAGCGCACCACCGACAGCGCCCGGCCCTGGCTGAGTTCCCAGTTATCGCGGTACCGCCCGGTGCCCGACAGGGGCACATTGTCGGTATGGCCATCGACGCGGATGATCCAGTCGATCCCGGGCGGGATTTCGCCCGCCACATCCTCTAGGATCGCCGCGACATTCGCGATCTGCGCGCGCCCTTCGGCGGCCAGATCCGCCGAGGCCGGTTCAAACAAGACCTCGGATGAAAACACGAACCGGTCGCCGACCACCCGCACCCCGTCGCGCCCGGCCAGAACATCGCGCAGCCGTCCGAAGAATTCCGACCGGTAGCGTTCAAGATCCTTTGCCTCTTCGGTCAGGCGCCGGGCCTCTTCCTCCAGCCGCAGCCGTTCGGCCTCTTCCAGCGTCGCGCGGCGGCGTTGTTCCGAGGCGACCTGCGCCAGCGCCGCGTTCAGCTGATTGCCCAGCGAATCCAGTTGCACCTGCGCATCGGTGTCGCGCCCCGCGGCTTCGTCCAGCAACCCCTGCAGGGCGCCAAGCTGGGCGCGCAGCGCGGCGATCTGTTCGTTCAACAGCGCCACCTTGCGCAGGCTTTCGGCCGATTTCGCCTCTTCCTCGGACAGCGCGCTGTTGGCTGCGGCCAGAAGGGCCGCGTTTTTCTGGGCCTCCGACAACTGGGTCTGGCTGTCCTGTTCGGCCGCCAGCTTGGCGGCCAGGGCTGCGGCCAGCTGGCGCTGAACATCGTCGCGTTCGTCGCCCGCCGCCCGCAGGCTTTGCAATTCGGCCTCGGCCCGCGCCTTGTCACCAAGCGCCGCCTGCAGTTGCTCTTCGATATCGCCCCGCCCGGCCGCGTTCTGATCCAGCTCGGCGCGCGCCACTTCCAGATCGGCGGCCAGCTGATCGCGGGTGCTGACCGCGCGGGCCAGCTGGGCGGCCAGATCGTCACGCTCTGCCTCGATCGTGGTCAGGGCGGCAGCAAGGCTGTTCTGCCCTTCGGCCGTGGTCTGCAGCGAGGCGCGCAAAGTGTCCTGCGCCAGCAGGGCAGCGACCAGTTTGGCGTCCAGATCATCGCGCGCGGCATCGGCGGCGGCCAGCAGGGTCAGCGTTTCCTCGGCCCGGCGGCGTTGCTGTTCCAGCGCAAGGGTCATCGCCGTCAGCTCATCCTCGGCGCCTTTCAGGCGTTCCTGCAGGGCCTGCGCGGCAGCCGCATCCGCCAGACGCGCGGCCTCTTCCTCGGACAGCTTGCCTTCCAATTCGGTCACCTGCGCCGTCAAATCCGCCTGTGCTGCATCCGCCCGCGCCCGCACATCCGCGATCAATGCCTCCAGCGCCTCGCGCCGGGCGGCGGCCAGCCGGGCGGCCTCGTCGCTGGCGCTGACCTCGTCGCGGGCCTGCGCCAGCGCCAGTTGCAGCGCCTCCTGTTCCGATAGCAGCCGGGTCTTTTCGCCTTCAAGCGCTGTGACATCCGCCGCCAGGGCCGCACTTTCGCTGCGGGCCGCATCGCGTTCCAGCAACAGCGCGGCCACCTGCGCCTCGAAATCGGTGATCCGGGCGCGGGCGTCCGACAGGCTTTGCGCCTGATCGTCCAGCTGCGCGTTCAGCGTGGCGATCAGCGCCGATTGGGTCGCCGCCTGGGTCTGCGCATCGGCCAGTTCCGACCCCAGCTGCCCGACCTGGGTTTCCAGCTGGAAATTGGTCTGCTGTTCCAGACCCAGCGCCTCGGCCAGGGCCTGCAGTTCGCCGTTCAGCTGGCTCAGTTCGCTTTCCTGTCCGGTGATGGTTTCGCGCAGCATGAACTGCACGATCATGAAGATCGACAGCACGAACATCAGCACCAGCAACAGCGCCGTCATCGCATCGACAAATCCGGGCCAGATCGCGGCCTGAAATCGTTGTCCGGTGCGACGGGTCAGGGCCATCCGATCCCCCTATTCACCGGTCTGGCGAATAGCGCGGGTCAGCGCCGCCAGATCGCCGCGCAGGTCGCTCAGGCTTTCCTGACGGCCTGCCGAAATCTCTTCTAGGATACGCAGCAATTGCACATCGATCGACCGCAGGCGCATCCGGCTTTCGGCATCGACATGGGCGCCATCCTGCGGCTCGCGCGCCTCAAGCGCGGCGATCATGCGGTCCTGCCCTTCGGCGATCCGGGTCAGCGCGGCAGTGTCACCGCCCCCCGGCTCCAGACGTTGCGCCAGTTGTTCGAAGGCATCGGCCAATGTGGCCAGACGCGCGTCGATCTGATCCTGCCCCGCCGCCGACTGGGTGAACATCACCTGCAGCGCCTCCATCTGGGTCGCCATCTGATCGACGACGGCGGCCATGACACCGGTGTCCCCGCTTTCGCCTTCGCCGGTGGAAAACCCCAGCCGGGTGATGGTGGACAGCCATTCCTCAAGCTCGCGATAGAACCGGTTCTGCCCGTGACCGGCGAACAGTTCCAGCAGCCCCACCACCAGCGATCCCGCCAGCCCCAGCAGGGACGAGGCAAAGGCCGTGCCCATGCCGCCCATCTGTTCCTTCAGCCCCTCGATCAGCCGCGAACCGACATCGACCCCACTTTCGCCGTCGCGGGGGGCCAGCGCACCCAGGGTTTCCACGACCGCCGGAACGGTTGTGGCCAACCCATAGAACGTCCCCAGAAGCCCCAGGAAAATCAGCAGATTGACGATATAACGCGTGATGTCGCGGGCTTCTTCGATCCGGGTGCCGACCGATTCAAGGATCGACCGGGACGAGGACGAACTGATCTGCATCCGCGCGCCCCGGCTGCGCAGCATCGCCGCCAACGGCGCCAGCAACCGCGGGGCGCGCGTGACCTCGTGCCCGGGGCGGTTGACCGCGAAACCTTCGATCCAGTGGACCGAGAATATCAGTTGCAGCACCTGCAGGAAACACGCCACCACGCCGATGAAGAACACCAACAGGATGACCCCGTTCAGATAGGGGTTCGACAGGAACACCGGCGCCACGCGCGGAAAGGCGAGATAGGCCAGCCCCGAAAATAACCCGACCGCCACCAGCATCATGAAAATCTGCCGCACGGGCTGTGAAAACTGCGGCTCTGCCTCGCGTTCGGTCATGCTCATCTGACGCGTTCCGCCCTTCTTTGTTCCTGGCGAAAGGTTAGGCGAACAACGACACCCGAACAACACGCAATTGCGCCCGATCGATCACTTCCCGCCAGATGTAGTGATTTCGCGCACCCGGTTGGTCAGCCAGGTCAGTTCGGCATCCTCGATCCCCAACTCGGTCAGGTGGCTGGCGGTATTATACAGGTATTCGGTGTTCGGCCCGCGCCCGCCGACCGCCGTGGCGATGATCGCCGCCTGCGTTTCCAGCGGCAGGCCGCCGCAATATTGCACGTGATCGGGGTCGATGACATAGGTCAGCGCCTGCACCATCTGCCCGTGATGCAGGATCAGCGGCAGTTCGGCCTCCAGATAGGCCGATGAAATCAGCTCGCGTTCGCGCAGGGCGGCGATGGTGTCGTCTTCGGCGCCCTCGACCACCCGGAACCCCAGCCCAAGGCAATTGGCCCCGTCGGCCGCATCCAGCGCCAGCACCAGCCCCGGTTCGGCCTCGGACCCGCGATGGTGGATCGACCGCATGCAGAACGACCGGTGGTATCCCTCCAGCCGGGCCACGCATTGTTCGGCCACCGGAAAGCCGGGGTTCCACATCAATGATCCGTATCCGAACACCCAAAGCGGCATCTGCTGGTCCTCCTGTCCAACGCCCTATAAACAGCACAAGGCGACGAAGGAAAAGGGGGCGTCATGCGCAGATTGTTGGTTTTGGTGCTGGTGGCGGCGACGCTGTGGGCCGGGTATTGGTTCATCGGCGCGCGCGGGGCGGAAACCGCGCTGAAATCCTGGCTGTCCGACCGTCAGGCCGATGGCTGGGTGGCGCATTCCACCGATGTTTCGGTTCAGGGGTTTCCCAGCCGCTTTGACGCCACCTTCACCGATATCGAACTGGCCGACCCCGACACCGGGCTGGCCTGGTCGGCGCCGTTTTTCCAGATCCTGGCGCTCAGCTATAAACCCAATCACGTCATCGCCGTCTGGCCGCACGATCAGACCCTTGCCACCCCGCAGGAAAAGCTGACGATCCACAGCGACGAAATGCAGGCCAGCGTGGTGTTCCGGCCCAAGACCGATCTGGAACTGGACCGGACCGCCTTTTCGCTGGACGGGTTCAGCATCGCCTCGGATCAGGGGTGGAGTGTTTCCTTTCCCAACGCGCGGCTGGCCACACGGGCGCTGTCGCAACAGACCCACAGCCATGAAATCGGGTTCGAGGCGACGCAGGTGCACCCCTCGCCCGATCTGGTCGCGAAGCTGGGCCAGACCGGCCTGCCCGAGGTGTTCGATGCCCTGCGGCTGGATGCCGAAGTGGGGTTCGACGCGCCCTGGAACCGCTTTGCCATCGAAGACCGCCGCCCCCAGCCGCGTCAGATCAAGCTGCGGATGCTGCGCGCCGAATGGGGCAAGCTGGAGCTTCAGGCCGCCGGCACGCTGCAGGTGGATGACTTCGGCGTGCCCACCGGCGACATCAGCGTGCGCGCCACCAACTGGCGCGAGATTCTGGCCATCGCCGTGGCCACCGGCGCGGTGCCTGCCGATCTGCAATCGACGCTGGAACAGGGGCTGGCGGTTGTGGCCGGGCTGTCAGGCAATTCCGAAACGCTGGATGTCCCGCTGAGTTTCCGGCGCGGGCGCATTCAACTGGGGCCGGTGCCGATCGGCCCCGCGCCGCGGCTGGTGATCCGCTAACGGCAATAGGCGCCGGACCGGTGCTTGGCCGTGTCCAGATGGAAATGGTCGCGATGATACCGGTCGGACTTGGGGCCCAGCACCGTGCCGAACCGCCCACAGGCCGCTTTGTGCATCCGCGTCAGCAGCTTGCGCTGCGCCGGGATGTTCCAGCCCTTCAGCACCGATACGGTGGTGCCGTTGTTCAGCGTGATGCCCGACACATCCACCGCCTTGCCGCGACCATGTTCGGAGATTTTGGCGCCCGGAATGCTGTTGCGGGTCCGGCAGGAATAGCCCGCGATCACATTGATCCGGGCCACACCACCGCCCAGCCGCCCGACCGAAGGTTTGACCCCCTCTTTGACCCAGCTTTTCAATGCCTTCGCCGTCGTGCAATCCATCGTCGCAGGGCGGCTCAGCGGCACCCCATCGACCGAGGTCACCTGCACCGGATTGGCGACCCCGCATCCACGCAGCTTGCCCGGAATCCGCGACAGTTTCTGCCCCCGGATCGTGCGATCCCCGCAAATCTTGCCGCCACGACCAGCGGCCACCGGCGCGGGCTGGCGCTGTTGCACCACCGCCGCGGCGCGGCGTTGGCGGGCCGGTCTGGCCTGCGGACGGGGCGAGCGATAGATCCCGGCGGTCGAGGCGGACACCGCAACCACCTGCGGCTGGACGCCCCGCGCCCTGGCGCTGCCCGGACGGGCGCGCGGGCGCACCTCGGGGTTATAGAACACCGGCACCTTGGGTACGCGCAATCCCGGTTCGGAATGCGCCCGCGCGACCGGGCGGGGCGAGGTTTCGGGGGCCGCGCTGACGGGCACGGCACTGATCAGAATCAGCAACAGGAATGCTCCAACCCCGCGCATTACCGCACCTTTGTCCGGCCGAAATCGGGGGCCTCGGTATCCTGCCCGGCCTCGATGATGCCTTTGCGGATCGCCCGGGTCCGGGTGAAATAATCGAACAGGTGATCGCCGTCGCCCATGCGGATCGCCCGCTGCAGGGCAAACAGCTCTTCGGTGAAGCGGCCAAGGATTTCCAGCGTCGCGTCCTTGTTGTTCAGGAACACATCACGCCACATCGTCGGATCGCTGGCCGCGATCCGGGTGAAATCGCGGAACCCCGCCGCCGAATATTTCACGACCTCGCTGTCGGTCACCCGGCGCAGATCATCGGCCACACCCACCATCGTATAGGCAATCAGATGCGGCGCGTGGCTGGTGACGGCCAGAACCAGATCGTGATGATCGGGCTCCATTTCTTCGACATTGGCGCCCAGCCCCTGCCAGAAGGCGCGCAATTGTGCCACCGCCGCGGGGTCGCTGCCTTCGACCGGGACCAGCAGGCACCAGCGGTTGTCGAAGAGTTCGGCAAAGCCCGACCGCGGGCCGGAATGTTCGGTGCCCGCCAGCGGGTGGCCGGGGATGAAATGCACGCCCTCGGGGATATGCGGCGACACCGCGTCGATGACCGCGCGTTTGACCGATCCGACATCGGTCACCGTGCAGCCCGGTTTCAGATGCGGCGCGATGTCCTGCGCCACATCGGCCATCGCCCCCACGGGCACAGCCAGAACCACCAGATCGGCGTCCTGCACCGCCTCGGCCGCCGTATCGACCACCCGGTCGCACAGGCCGATCTCGCGCGCGGTGGCGCGGGTTTCGGCGGATCGCGCGGTGCCGACAATCTCATGGACCAGCCCGGCGCGGCGCATCCCATGCGCCATCGATCCCGCGATCAACCCCAACCCGATCAGCGCCACCCGGTTGTAGATCGCGCTCATAGATCGCGTTCCTTGAAGGCGCGCACCGCATGGGCCACCCGGCGGCACGATGCTTCGTCCCCCACGGTGATCCGCAGGCAATGGGGCAGTTGATACCCCCCCACCTTGCGCACGATCAGGCCTTCGGCCTTCAGCCAGGCGTCGCAGGCGTCAGCCTCATCCACCGAGGCGAAACGCGCCAGAATGAAATTGGCGCAAGAGGTGTCCGACGGCACGCCGCATTCGGCCAGCGCCTCGGCCAGCCAGGCCCGCAGCCGGGTGTTTTCGATCCGGCATTTTTCGGCATAATCCACATCGCGCACTGCGGCCTCGGCCGCCTCCAGCTGGGCATGGCCCAGATTGAACGGCCCGCGCACCCGGTTCAGAACATCGATGATCGCCTTGGGGCCATAGCCCCAGCCAACGCGCAATCCGCCCAGCCCGTAAAGCTTGGAAAAGGTCCGCGTCATCACCACGTTGTCGCGCGTCTCGATCAGGGCCTTACCCGCGTCATAGCCTTCGACATATTCGGCATAGGCGCCATCCAGCACCAGTATCGCCTGCGGCGGCAGGCCATCGGCCAGCCGCGCGACCTCGTTCCCGCCGATCATCGTGCCGGTCGGGTTGGCCGGGTTGGCGATGAACACCAGCCGCGTGCGGTCGGTGCAGGCGTCCAGAATGGCGTCGACATCGACCACCCGTTCGCGTTCGGCCACCTCGACCGGTGTGGCCCCGGCGGCCAGCGTCGAAATCCGGTACATGGAAAACCCGTGCCGGGTGTGGATCACCTCATCCCCCGGCCCGGCATAGGCCTGGCACAGAAAGGTAATGATCTCATCCGACCCGGCGCCGCAGATCACCCGGTCGGGGTCCAGCCCGTGCACCTCGGCAATCGCCCCGCGCAGGGCGGCATGGTCGGTCGAGGGATAGCGATGCAAGCTCTGAACCGCCCGGGCAAAGGCCTCTTTGGCCTTGTCGCCGGGGCCGAACGGGTTTTCGTTCGACGACAGTTTCACCACGTTGGACACGCCATCCACATGCGATGTCCCGCCCTTATAGGGCTTGATGTCCAATATTCCGGGCTGGGGAGAGATCGTATCGGTCATTGTTCCAAGCTCGCCAAGTTTGAACCGTTCTAGCCGGGCTGATCCGCAATGGCCAGTATAAGTGTCGCCTTGGTTTGATGTCGGGCAAGCGCGTGGTTTTGACGCCGCGCCCGAACCGAGGGGTGGGCGAGAAGCGCCCGCCCCGTGGGGGCGGTTCGGGCGCTGCCTGAGCTTTGCTCAGGCAAGGGGCGCGACCTGAACCAGGCCTGATTTGCCCGCAAACCGGCACACGCCCAACAAAAAAGGCCACGCAATCGATGCGCGGCCTTTTCCGTATATCTGTGGTGCGGCGAAGATCAGTTCTTCGCGTAGAATTCCACAACCAGGTTCGGTTCCATCTGAACCGGATAGGGCACATCGCCCAGACCCGGGGTGCGGGTGAAGGATGCGGTCAGCTTGGAGTGGTCGACTTCCAGGTAATCGGGAACGTCACGCTCGGGCAGTTGAGTTGCCTCAAGGATCAGCGCCATCTGCTTGGAACGGTCACGCACTTCGATCACGTCGCCTTCGTTCACACGGTAGGACGCGATGTTGACGCGCTTGCCGTTCACCTTGACGTGGCCGTGGTTCACGAACTGACGCGCGGCAAAGATGGTGGGCACGAATTTGGCGCGGTACACAACCGCGTCCAGACGGCGCTCCAGCAGGCCGATCAGGTTTTCACCGGTATCGCCTTTGACACGCTCGGCTTCGCCATAGATGCGGCGGAACTGTTTCTCGGTCAGGTCACCGTAGTAACCTTTCAGCTTTTGCTTGGCGCGCAGCTGGATACCGAAGTCGGACAGTTTGCCCTTGCGGCGCTGGCCGTGCTGGCCGGGGCCGTATTCGCGGCGGTTCAGCGGGGATTTCGGACGGCCCCAGATGTTTTCGCCCATCCGGCGGTCGATTTTATGTTTGGCAGACGTGCGTTTGGTCACGGCTGATCTCCTTCTTTAGGGCGATGCCCTTGGCGGGCATCTATGAAGGGCGTTGTCCTATGCCTTGCGGCCGACAGGCATCCCCTTGCGGGGGCCACCAACACCAATGAAAACCCCGGCCACAACAGGACCGGGAATGGCGGGCTTATACAGCCCAAAAGGCCAGAGTCAATGCCTCTGCCCGCCTTGATACTGTAAAATTGCGGCCTCGGGCGCGGTCAGGTTGCGGCGGGCGAAATCGCCATAGCTGCGCGGGTCCAGCGACAGCGACGGGAAAAACCCCAGCAGCCGGTCGCGCTGTTCCGGGCTGACCGTGCCCAGCGAGGTATTGGCGGGATGAAAGCTTTCGGTTTCGACGCCATTGGCCCAGACCACCTGATGGCGTTCCAGCATCAGGTGGATATAGGTCACCTCGGGCAGATGGCGGTCGACCACGATGCTGGTGTCATTGACCAGATCCTCGGCTGCTACCAGAACCTCGGGCGTGCTGAACAGCAATTCGGCGGCCCCGCCCCGGATCAGCACCCGGTGCTGGGGCGAAACGATCAGGTCGCCCGTGGGCCGGTCGCCGCCCAACGCCCCTTCGCGGATGCGGATCGGGCGCAGATAGGGCATTGCGCACAGGCGCGCGCCGCTCATCTTGCGGCGCCCGATCCACAGAACCCGCTGCGGCCCGTCGTCCAATGTGTTGATCAGCGATCCTTCGGTCAGGATTTCAACCGGCACCCGGCCCAGCGGCGTCTCGATCAGCGTGCCGGTGGCGAAACAGATCACCCCGCCCGGCATGTCCGACTGGCGCGTCACCACCTCGAGTTCCGCGATCCGGCGCACCACCCACAGGTCGGTACCCACGGGCGGCAATTCGTTGAGGAACATCAGCAGCGGCGCCCGGCCGGGGCCTGCGTCGATTTCGGTCGCGGTAAAGGTCTTGAGGCCGTCGGTAACGATGAACCCGTGATCCATAAGCGGCGCGTCCCGGTCATCGCCCGCCGCTTTCGAGGGGTCCGTCGCGGCCCCCACCAACCGTTGCACCTTGCGCGCCGCGCGCCGGCGCATGTCTGCCGCCCCTTCGGGGTTGTCCAGAAGAAGCAGGTTGTCCGGCCCGTCCAGCCGCATCGCCTCGCCGGTCCAGCGCCATGCCGATCCGATGGTCAATGCCCCGACCGGAACCGCCACCAACCCGTCCACTTCCGTTTGCACCCAAGGAATAACAAACGTGCCACGAAAGCCCGTTTTCATACCCAGCCTGCCCCATATTTGTTTTTATTAAGAGGACTCTAGCATGATGCGGAAACATGGAAAAGGACAGTTGCGGAAATAGCGAATCACGCCGAACCCGCTATGTCCGCCCCGCAACACCTGCCCTGCCGGGGCTCAGTTCACTTCCAACTCGCCCAGCAACGCGGCCCAGGACGCGCCATGCATGTCGCGGTCGGTCACCGCGCCCTGGATATCGGGGCGCGGCAGGCTGAATTTGACCACGTTCAGCGTGTCGATCTCAAACCGTTTGACCTGATCGGGGTCGGCCCCGAACACCGCCGCCACCCGGCGGGTGGACAGCCCGTCGCGGACCCGGGCGAATACCTCGGGCGAGCCGCAGAAGATGTCCACCGTCAACCAGAACGGGCCTGCGTTCTTGCTGCGCAATTTCTGTACGACGGATGCCAGATCAGCCAATCTCGATCACCTCCAGCTGGAACGCCGCCATCGGGTCGTCCAGCTCCAGCACATGGTTCAGACGGAACCCGTAAACCGCGCCGCGCCCCATTTCCGCGGGGGAAAACGGGAAGGCGAAGGTGGGCTGTTCTTCCTGTTGGGTCAGCGGGTGGTGCAGCAGATAGGGGTTCAGCATCTTGCCGATCTCTTCGGCCAGCGCCTCGGTCTGGGCGGTCACGATGCCCAGCACCCCGATCTCGACCGGGTCGGCCACACGGGTTTCCAGGGCGCCGAAGCTGGCGTTCTGGCCGATCAGGCGCAGCTCGATGGAAAACGCATCCTCCTCCAACCCCAGCCGGTCGCACACTTTGGCCCCGCATTTGGCGCGGATGTCATTCGCCCAATCCGCCGCGTGGGCCACATAATGCGGGTCGCGCAGCAGCGCCAGAAGCACGCATTGATACCCCTGAATGCCCGCCCCTTCCAGTTTCACGGTATAGCGGTCGGACGGCACCCATTCCGATCCGGTCACCCGCACCGAAGTGTCATCCAGCGCAGTATAGGTGGCCCCGGTCACATCCAGATGCCCGCCGGGTTCATACAGGATGAACGGATCGCTGTTTTCATACAGCATATGCGCCGACACCGTGTGCGGTGTGGCATGGGCGCCATCGGCCAGCGGCGTCACGGTGAAGCCGCTGTCGTCGAAATCCACCACGATCACCCCCGATTGCGGGTTGGTCGCACACAGCGCGCCGCATTCGCCGATCTTGGCGCCATGCCAGGCCCCGCCCGCGTGACAGCCGCGCATCAGCGGCAGCGCGGCGATGATCGCCGTATCCGTGGTGCGCCCGGCCAGAATGATGTCGGCCCCGGTTTCCAGCGCCGCCGCGATCTGTTCGGCCCCGGCCAGCGCCACGATGTTGCTGCAGCCTTCGATGGTCTCGGCGCTGACCTCGGGGGCATGGGGCAAGGGCTGCACCCGGCCCGCGGCAAAGGCCGCGGCAATCGCATCGACCGGTTGCGAACTGCGCAGCACCGCGACCTTCAGCCTCTGCCCCAGTTCGGCGGCGCAATCGCGGGTGATCTCCAGCATCCAGTCGAGCGCGCTGTCGGCACCGCAGGTGCCCGCCGTGCCGATCACCAGCGGCACGCCCGCCTCGGCCCGCGCCTCCATCAAGCCACGCCATTCCACCATGGTCGAGGTGCGCGAATATTTCGACACGCCCCGCCCCAGATAGGACGGGCCGCTGTCGGTCGATCCGCCGTCGATCGCGATCAGATCGGGTTTCAGGGCAAGGCCACGCGCCAGCGCCGCCTTGTCATAGTTCAGACCCAGCGCGCCGCTGGGCACCAGGATGCGCACCGGATCAGTCACTGATCGCCTGCGGTTTTCTAAGGACGCTGCGCAGGAACATCGGCGCGATGAACCCGGCGATTGCCGCGATCCACAGGCCAATCGCGATCGGCGTGGAAAACAGGAACAACGCATCGCCATCCGACAGCACCATCGCCCGGCGCAGCGCATCCTCCATATGGCCGCCCAGCAGGATGCCAAGGATCACCGGCACCGTGGGCACATCCAGCTTGCGCAGCACATAGCCCAGCACGCCGAACCCCACCATCAGCAGCAGATCGAAATAGCTGCCCGACAGGGAATAGATGCCGACAAAGGAAATCATCGTGACCCCCGGCAACAGGATCCACGCGGGCACCATCAGGACTTTGACGAAGATTTTCACCAGCGGCACGTTCATCAGCAACAGCACCACATTGGCAATCAGAAGCGAGGCGATCAGCCCCCAGACCACCTCGGGCCGGTCGGTGAACAGCGTCGGGCCGGGGGTGATGTTCAGCGTCATCAGCAGGGCCAGCAACACCGCCGTGGTGCCCGAACCGGGCACGCCCAGCGTCAGCATCGGCACCAGCGCGCCACCGGCGGCGGCGTTATTGCCCGCCTCTGGCGCGGCCACGCCTTTGGGCACGCCCGTGCCGAATCCGCCCTTGTCCCCGGCGATGGATTTTTCCGACATATAGGCCAGAAAACTGCCCAGCGAGGCGCCCGCCCCCGGCAGGATACCGGCGATAAATCCGACACCGCTGGACCGCAGCATGGTCCATTTACACGCCATGATCGCCTTCCACGGGATCGCGACCTTTTCCAGTTTCACGCCAATCGACGATCCCTTGCCGTGGCTTTCGATAAAGAAAAACACCTCAGCGATGGCGAACAGGCCAACAATGGCCACCAGAAAATCCACCCCGTCCATCAGGTGCAGATTGCCCCCGGTCAGGCGCGGCAGGCCCGAATTGTCATCGACCCCGATCATCGCGATGCCCAGCCCGATGCACGATGCAATCGCCGATTTGGCCTGATTGTTCGACGCCATGCCGCCCAGCGTGCAGAAGGCCAGCAGGTACAGCGCGAAATATTCGGCCGGACCGAACAGATAAGCGACCCGCGCCAGCATCGGCGCCAGCAGCATCAGCCCGATGGTGGCCAGAAACGCCCCCACAAAGGACGCGACGCCCGACAGCACCAGCGCCTCGCCCGCGCGGCCCTGTTTGGCCATCGGGTATCCGTCCAGCGTGGTCATCAGCGCCGGCTCATCGCCCGGAATGTTCAACAGGATCGACGAAATCCGCCCGCCATACATCGCGCCGTAATAGACGCTGGTCATCAGCACCAGCGCCGATGTCGCGTCCAGCCCCAGCGTGAAGGTCAGCGGGATCAGAATGGCCACGCCGTTCGACGGGCCCAGCCCCGGCAGCGCACCGATGATCGTGCCCAGAAAGCAGCCGATCACCGCCAGCATCAGCGTATAGGGCGACAGCGCCACCCCGAAACCGACGGCCAGATTTGCAAGAATATCCATGACCTACCCCCAAAGCCCCTTGGGGAAGGGAACCAGCCCCAGACCCAGCGCATATTTGAACAGCACAAACAGCCCGACCGACAGGCCCAGACCGCTCAGGATCGCGGGGCGCGGCCTCGGCGATATCTGATAGCTGAGGATGCCCGCCGCAATCGCTGTCGGCACCACGAACCCCAAAGGTTTCAGCGCATAGGCATAGCCGACCAGAACCACGCCTGCGATCAGCAGCGCGCCAAAGGTGCGCAGGTCGGGCCAGTCCGGATCGGGATCGGGCCGCAGAATCAGCACAAGCGCGCTGATCGCGGCAACGCCGCCGATCAGCATCGGAAAGGCCTTGGGCCCCACCGGATCGGCCAGAAAACTGGTCTGAATCTGGGTGGCGCTTGCGATATACGCAAGCGCCGTGAAAAGAACGACCAGACCGAACAGCCGGTCGCTGGCCATTACTGGATGACCCCGATGTCCTTGGACAGCTGCCGGATCTCGGCAACCAGACCATCGACATAGCTTTGGAAATCACCGCCAACCTTGGTGAAAGGCGCCAGACCGTTGGCCACCATCGCCTCTTTCCATTCGGCGCTGTCGGCCACTTTCTGCAACCGGTCGGCCCACATGTCGAAAGTGTCGTCGCTGACGCCCTTGGGGATGTACAGACCGCGCCAGTTCACCGCGACCACGTCGTATCCCTGTTCCTTGGCGGTCGGGATATCGTCAAAGCCCGGCACGCGTTCCTCGGTCAGAACCGCGATCACGCGAATTTCCCCGGCTTTCAGGAAACCCACGACCTCGGACATGTCGCCGGTCATGGCCTGGGTGAACCCGCCCACGGTCTGGGTGATCGCATCCGCGCCGCCGTCAACCCCGATGTATTTGACCTTGGTGATATCGGTGAACCCGCCGCGTTGCAGGATCATCAGCGGTTTCAGATGGTCGAACCCACCGACGGCCGAGCCACCGGCAAAGGCCACCGATCCCGGATCGGCCTTGATCGCCTCGACCAGATCGCCCAGCGACTGATAGGGGCTGTCGGCCGCCACGACGATGACACCGGGATCGGCCCCGATGGCGCCCACGAACCGCACCTGATCGGCGGTCATGCCGGCATAGGCGTTCTGCGCCAG
Source organism: uncultured Paracoccaceae bacterium (assembly GCA_947500775.1). GTDB lineage: Bacteria > Pseudomonadota > Alphaproteobacteria > Rhodobacterales > Rhodobacteraceae > CANMTD01. Next base: position 485,729 of record CANMTD010000001.1, on the reverse strand, counting down.
ACGCGTGGATGTGGCGGACGAGGCCGCGACGATCAGATCGGCGTCGTCACCGCGTTCGGCCACCACGTGGTTGAACGCCAGCCCGCCACCGGCGCCTGCCATGTTGGTGACCTGGATCGGCTGATCCACCGCCCCGATGTCATACATGATCTTGCCGATCTGGCGGCAGGTGAAATCCCAGCCGCCGCCGGGGTTGGCGGGCGCGATGCACTCTGCGGCCGAGACCACGGTCGCCCCGCCGGTCACGATCACAGCACTTGTAACCAGCGCCTTGATAAACGTGTGTTTCATTTTGGTTCCTCCCTTTTCGTTCGGATCAGCCTGCGCGGATCACAAAGACCTGTCAATCGCTAACAAAGCCGATGACAGACAGAGGTGAATCTCTGGCGCCGCTCCTCCGTGGATCGCCGCCAGCAGGTTCGGGATGTGGCAAAGGCCCCTGGTCTAGGCGCGCTTGACCACCGCCGTTGCAACCCCCATCGCCACCAGCGCGCCGCCGCCCAGACGCGACAGCCCCGCCAGAACCGACGGGCGCGCGATGCGGGTGCGCAACCGGTCCGCCAACAGCGCATAGGCCAGCGCGTTCAGCGCGGCCAATCCCACGAAGGTCGCAATCAGGATCGCGAACTGCGGCAGCAGCGGCGCCTGCGGGGTCAGGAACTGCGGCACGAAGGCGATGAAGAACACGATGGATTTCGGGTTCAGCGCGGTCACCGCCGCCGCATGGGCAAAGACGCCCCGCGCGGGCAGATCCACGCCGCCGCCAACCGGCCCCAATGTCATCCGCGACGCGCTGCGAAACAGCTGGACGCCCAGATAGACCAGATAGATCGCGCCGATCCATTTCAGCACCATGAACAACTGCGCCGAGGCCAGAACCAGCGCCCCCAGCCCCGCCAGCGAGGCCGTCATCGCCATGAAATCCCCCAGCGCCACACCGGCCACCGTGGCCAAGGCCACCCGCCGCCCCTGGCTGACCGCATAGCTGAGAACCAGCAAAACCGTCGGTCCCGGGATCAGTAACAAGACGGTCGATGCCGCCACGAATGCCAACCAGACCTGAAAACTCATCGGAAAACCTCTTGCATGAATTCGGGGGTATTCAGCCTTGAAACCCGCACAGTGTAAAGCCCCCGGTCCATGGGGTCTGGACCGGGGGCTTTCATGTCATTCGGGATACGCCCGCCTAATGGCCGTATTTCTTGATCTCGCCACTTTTCACGCGCGCCATATAGCTGGTCATCTCCTGCTTGACGATCGGGGCCAGAATATACAGGCCAAGGATATTGGGCACACAGATCAGGAACACCAGCGCGTCCGAAATATCCAGAATCGGACCAAGCTGCACCATGCAGCCCAAGGCGACGAAGGCGCAGAAGATCAGCTTGTAAACCGTCTGCCCCATTTGCCCTTCGCCAAACAGATAGGTCCAGCCCTTCAGCCCGTAATACGACCACGAAATCATCGTCGAAAACGCGAACAGCAGCGCCCCGAATGCCAGCGGCAGCGGGAACCACCCGATCTGCCGCTCGAACGCCGCCGAGGTCATGGCCACGCCCGTCGCGTCACCCGCGAAATTGGGGTCGGCCACCTGACTTGTCCCGATCACCAGCGCGGTGATCGTGCAGATGACGATGGTGTCGATGAACGGCTCCAACAGCGACACATAGCCTTCGGTCACGGGTTCCGGGGTGCGCACCGCCGCATGCGCGATCGAGGCCGACCCGATCCCCGCCTCATTGGAAAACACCGCCCGCTGGAACCCGATGATCAGCGCGCCGATTGCACCCCCCTGCACGCCCGCGCCGGTAAAGGCACCGGCAAAGATATTGGCGATGGCCTGCGGGATCGCGGTAAAGTTCATCAGGATCACGATCAGCGCGAACAGGCAGTAGAATACCGCCATGAAGGGCACGATCTTTTCGGTGACGCGGGCGATGGATTTGATGCCGCCTATGATCACGGCAAAGACCACTGCCGCCAGGATCAGACCGACCAGCCAGCCCAGCCCGTCCAGCGCCCCGCCCGCGACCGTGTTCAGCTGGACATAGGCCTGATTGGACTGGAACATATTGCCGATGCCCAGCGCGCCGATGAATATGCCGATGGCGTAAAAGGTGCCCATGACCTTGCCGAACCCGCCCATGCCGCGTTCTTCGAACCCTTTGCGCATGTAATACATCGGCCCGCCGGACACCGACCCGTCCGGGTTTTCATTGCGGTATTTGACCCCCAGCGTGCATTCGACGAATTTGGTCGACATACCCAGAAACCCCGCCACGATCAGCCAGAACGTGGCCCCCGCGCCGCCGATGGTCACCGCAACCGCGACGCCGCCGATATTGCCGATGCCCACCGTCCCCGACACCGCCGTGGCAAGCGCCTGGAAATGCGACACCTCGCCGGGGCTGTCGGGGTCGGCATAATCGCCCCGGACCAGTTGGATGGCATGTCTGAAACCGGTGATGTTCACGAAATTCATGTAGAAGGTGAAAAACACCGCCCCGATTACCAGCCACAGCACCACCATCGGCAACTGCGCCCCGAACAGCGGGATCTTGAAAAAGACGAAACTGCCCACCGCCGATGCGATGGGCGCTGTCAGCTCGTTTATCGTTTCGTCGAACCCCGCGTGGGCGGGCAGCGACAAAAGCAAAAATGTGAAAAGCGCGGGAATGACCTTGTTCATAGCGGGTCCCTCTTTTTATCTTGTGGGTTCTGTGCCGTTACGGGACCACGACCACCGGAACGGGCGAGGTCTGGATCAGGTTGCCAGCGACACTGCCGAACAGCAGGGTCTTGATCCCCGACTGGCCACGGCGGCCGATGACGATCTGTTTGACGTCGTGTTTTTCGGCCAGCTTGATCAGGGTTTCCGCGGGCGGCCCGTGTTGCACCAGCGGTTCGCAGGCGATGCCCTCGGCCTTCAGCATCTTGACCGCGGGGGCCACGACGCTTGAGGTCGCTTTTTCGATCTCCTGCTCGCGGCGGACGTGCCGTTCGGCGTTTTCCTCGGGCGTGTTGAAAGTATAGGGCGACCATTCGATCACATAGGTCACCAACAGCTTGGCCCCGCCAAGCTTGGCCCGTTCCTTGGCATATTGCAGGGCCCTCTCGCCCCCTGCGCTGCCATCGATTGCAACCAGCACCGAATTCGACATGTATTTTCCTTTCCAATTTCGGCCAGCTCGCGTTGGAAATCATCAACCGGCTATTGGCCATCGGAACAGGCATTTGGGTAAAACGTCATCGAAAACGCCTGCAATACCCCCGATCCTTCCCGAATTGGGTCGATATAGCAAACAATTTGGGCCGAAATTACCACTTTAAGTTGTGTAACGCCGCCCGCGCAGGCGCATTCCCGCGCCTCACGCCCATCTGCTGAGCACGCTTTGGTTGCGGCATCGGCGGCACGTGTCCGCCCGTCCTGCGCCGGGGCGGGGGCTGCAGGTGTATGTACGCTGTGTGTACAGCGTCTGCACGTAATCTGCACGCTATCTGCGGCCCGGTTGCATGACAGGCCCGGCGGGGATGCACCTGCGCGGATTACGACGGGGGCATGGCACATGCATATCTCTTTCCCCGTCTGTCCCCGGTCCCGATCCTGTTGGGTCTGGGGGCCGCCATCCTGGCCGCCGATCCCCTGCGCTGGTTGCTGCGCAGTTGGCTGGACCCGTCTTACGGGTCCTATGGCTGGGTGTTCTTTCTGGTGGTTATCGGGTTGTTTTTGTTCAGCCTTTCGTCGCCCCTGCAGGACAAATCCCCTGCCTCCGGCGCCACCCCTATCGCCCTGCTGATCGGCGCGGCGCTGGTCCGGTTGCTGGGTCAGATGCTGGATATCAACACGCTCAGCGCGCTGACGCTTTGCGTGGATTGCTATGCGATCGCCCGGCTATGCGGGGTCGACCGGCGGGTGCGCGCGCTCTCTCCGTTCTGGCTGGCCGTGGTGTTCTTCTTTTCGCTCCCCGTCGAGCGTCTTTTGCAACGCACCGTCGGCTATGGGCTGCAGGAGTTTTCGGCCGATGGCGCCTGTGCCCTGCTGGGCCTTCTGTTCGCCGATGTGCAATGTTCCGGCGTGCAGATCACCCTGTCGGGGCAGGCCATTCTGGTCGATCTGCCCTGTGCGGGCACCGTTGGTCTGACGCTGGTGGGCGCGCTTTATGCGGTTGCCGCGACCCTTGCGCGCCCCGGCCTGCGCCGCGCTTTGCTGGGCTGTGCCGTGTTGCCGGTTGCGGGGCTGTTGGCGAATACAGTGCGCATCACCGGGTTGGCCGCCGGGCTGGTTCTGGCGCCGGTCGATGTGATGGCCGAGCCGTGGCACGGGTTGATCGGGTTGATAACATTGGCCCTGTCCGCCCTGCCGCCACTGATGTGCCTTGGCGGGCGCCGCCCCCCGACCGCACGCCCTCACCCCACCGCGCCCATCCGCCTGCCACACAAGGCGCTGGCGCTGTTTCCGGTCGTCGCCCTGCTGATCACGGCCCTGCCGCATGCCCCCGTCGACGGCGCCCATGACACCCCCAGGGCCGCCCTGCCGCTGTCGCTGGCCGGGCACCTGCGCGCACCGCAACCCTTGTCGGCGCAGGAAATCAGGTATTTCGAACAATACGGCGGCAGCGCGGCCAAGGCCCGCTTCGGTCCCATGGGCCTGTTGCTGACCCGCACCGCATCCCCCCTGCGCCACCTGCACGACCCCGAGGATTGCCTGCGCGGGCTGGGGTTCGAGGTCGATTTCATCGGCACCCGCGCCGCGCCCGTGCCCACCACCGTTTACCGCGTCACCGACAGGGACGGCATGCAATGGCGGGCCGAGGTCAGCTTCTTTTCCGACCGGGGGCAGGCCGTGCCCAGCGTCAGTGCTGCGGTCTGGCAATGGTACCTGCGCCCCGGCGCCGTCTGGTCCGGGCTGCAACGGCTGACCCCCTGGGACCTTCCCGAACATTCGCGCGCCACGCTGGAGCTGGCGGCGCTGAACGCTCTCGATCTGACCGCATTTCCAACGAAAGGATTTTCCGATGCGACTGAATGATTTGATCCGGGCCGTGGCCCTTTGCCTGTGCGCCACCGGCGCCTGGGCCGAAGAAGACCCCGGCGGCCAGATGCGCGCCATTGTGGACGGGGCAGAGGTTTCGCTGCCCCTGCTGAAAACCGACATCGACGCCCAGATCAACGGCGATCTGGCAACCGTGACCGTGCGCCAGATATTCGAGAACCCGACCCGGACCCCGCTGAACGCCACCTATCTGTTTCCGTTGAACACCGGGGCGGCGGTCCATGCGATGACGATGCAGGTGGGGGACGAAATGATCGAGGCGGTCATTCAGGAAAAGCAACAGGCGCAGGCGACCTTTGACAAAGCCAAATCCGAAGGCAAGGCCGCCAGCCTGCTGGTGCAGCACCGGCCCAATATGTTCACCCAGAACATCGCCAATCTGATGCCCGGCCTGCCGGTCACGGTGACGCTGAAATACGTGCAGGCCGTGCCCCGGATCGATGGCGCCTATGAGCTGGTCGTGCCGCTGATCGTCGGCCCACGTTACGAAGGGGCGCAGCCTGCGAACCTGCCGGAATATCCCGGGGTGGCGGGGCTGACCCTGCCCAAATCGATCGCATCGGACCGGGTGTCGATCCACGCCGATCTGCGCGCGCCGATGCCGGTGGCCCATGTTCACAGCGCGACCCACCGGATCGACGTGACAGGCAGTGATGCACGGCGCGTAAGCCTGACCAAGGGGGCGGTGATCGACAACCGCGATTTCGTGCTGCGCTATGATCTGGCGGGGGCGAATGTGCAGGCCGGGGCCCTGACCCATCGCGATGATCGCGGCGGCGTGCTCAGCCTGATGATCGAACCGCCGAAACTGCCCGATCCGGCCACGATCCGCGCGCGGGAACTGGTGTTCGTGCTGGATACCTCCGGCTCGATGGGCGGCGCGCCGATAGAGGCCAGCAAGGCCTTCATGCAGCACGCGCTGAAGGCGCTGCGCCCCACCGATTATTTCCGCATCATCCGGTTTTCCAACACGGCCGAGGCCTATTCCCAGGATGCCCAGCCCGCCACACCGGCCGCCCTGCGCAAGGCCGGGCGTTTCGTCAACGGGCTGAACACCGGCGGCGGAACCGAGATCGCCCGCGCCATCCGCACCGCCTTTGCCGCCCCCCAACCCGCCGATACGCTGCGCATCGTGGTGTTCCTGTCCGACGGCTATATCGGGGATGAGGCCACGGTGTTGGCCACGGTGGATCAGCTGATCGGCAAGGCGCGGATCTATGCCTTTGGCGTCGGCACCTCGGTCAACCGTTACCTGCTGGAGGAAATGGCCCAGGTCGGGCGCGGCTTTGTGCGCTATGTCGATCCAACCGAAACCGGGCTGGACGCGGCGCAATCGCTGGCCGGGCGGCTGGAAAGCCCGCTGTTGACCAATCTGACGATTGATTGGGGCGATCTGGCGATCACCGATCCGACGCCCGCGAAACTGCCTGACCTCTTTGCGGGGGATGCGGTGCGGGTGCTGGCCCGGTTCACCGGCGACGGGTCCCATTCCGTTGCGATCCGGGGCATGGCACAGGGGCAACCGGTGACCCTGCCGATCCGGCTGGACCTGCCCAAGACCGATACCAAAGGGACCGAGGCGCTTGCCCTGATCTGGGCGCGGGCGCGGATCGCCGATCTGATGCGCCGTTATGCCATTCCGTCGGACGTCAACCGCGACGTGCTGCGCGACAGGATCACGGCACTTGGGTTGCGCTATGCGCTGGTGACGGAATGGACATCGTTCGTGGCGGTATCGAAGAAGATCGTGAACAGGAACCCCGACGGCAGCGTGGACACCGCGGTGCCCCTGCCGCAGGTCAAGGGGGTTCCGGCCACGGCCTATCCCGATGCGGTGACCGGCAGTTCGGCACCGGAACCGGCCGAAACCGCCGGGATGATCCTGCTGGCGCTGATCCTTGGGCTGTGGCTGTACCGCGAACGGGCAAAGGTGGCGTGATGGCACATGTTTTCCCCAACTCTGTCCCCCGTGGTCTGATGCTGGATGCCTGGTGGCTGACCCCACCCCCGGCGGCGGGGGATGCTGCCCCGCCGCCACGCATATCACAAACGGCGATACTGCCCCCCGCCCGCAGCCTGACCGCCGCGCTGATCCTGCTGTGTCTGGCCGATTGGTTGCTGTGGGGGTATCGCCCCGGCCTGTCGGCGGTGCTGTTCGCCTTTGCCCTGACCGCGGCGCAGGCAGGGCTGCATCCGCCCCGGCACATCGCCCGCGCCGGGGCGGTTCTGACCCTTGGCGCCCTGCCGATGCTGGAAGTCGCAGGCCCCCTGTCCACCCTGTTCCTGATCAGCGGCACGGTGCTGGCCTGCCTGAGCCTGCGGGGGGTGGCCTGGCATCATCTTCCCGACGCCCTGTCCCAGATGACCCGCAACGCGCTGATCTGGTGCTGGAACGATGCGCGCCTGCTGGCCCGCGCGGGGCGGGACCGAACGCATCTGCCCGCCCTGATCCGCAACTGGGGCATCCCGCTGGGCCTGACCCTGATTTTCGGTCTGTTCTTTCTGGCGGCGAACCCTGTGCTGGAACGGGGCGCCAACAATGCTGTGGACGCTGTCTTCTCCAACTCTCTGGACCCGTGGCGCATAGTGTTCTGGGGGGCTATTCTGCTTGCTGTCTGGAGCGTGCTGAACCCGCGTTTCACCCCATTTTCGCAATCATCCTTTACCACGCGCACCATATCCGCGCCGGGTTGGATCAACGCGTCCCTGATCCGCAACACGCTGATCCTGTTGAACGGGCTCTTCGCCCTGCAAACCGGGCTTGATCTGACCTATCTTTGGGGCGGGGCCGCCCTACCCGAGGGGATGAGCTATGCCAGCTATGCCCATCGCGGGGCCTATCCGCTGTTGGGGACAACAGTGCTGTCGGGGCTGGTGATGCTGGTCGTCACGGCGCGGGGCGCGATATCCGGGCCGGTGCGCGGTTTGCTGTACCTGTGGATCGCGCAGAACCTGTTGCTGGTGGTGTCTTCGATGCTGCGGCTGGATCTGTATGTCGCGTTTTATTCGCTGACCTATCTGCGGCTGGCGGCCCTGATCTGGATGGGGCTGGTCGCGGTGATCTTCGGGCTGATCGGCTGGGGGCTGCTGCGCAACCATGCCACCCGCCGGGTCATCGCCCGGATCGTTCTGGCCGGCACCCTGACGCTTTATGCCAGCAGCTTCATCAACTTCCCGCTGGTCATCGCCCGCTTCAACATCGCCCACAGCCACGAGGTTTCGGGCAAGGGACAGCCGCTGGACATCCCCTATCTTTGCGGCCTTGGGCCCCATGCGGAACCTGCGGTGGCCAATTACCCCGATCTCTTTATCCCCTGTTTCACCGGCTACCCCTCGCGCGCCGGGTCTTGGCGCAGTGTTTCCGCCACACCCCCTGCCGACTGGCGCGAATGGGGCTTTCGCAACTGGCGGCTGGCCCGTTATCGTGACGCGCAACGCTAATGCAAAGGATCCCGCGCCCGTGCCCCGTATCCTGATCGTCGATGACGATGCCCATATCCGCGAGGTCATAACCTTTGCGCTGGACTCTGCCGGTATCGCCCATCGCACCGCCGCCGACGGCACCCAGGCGCTGGCCGCCTTTGCGGAAGAGCCCCCCGATCTGATCATTCTGGACGTGGGCATCCCCGAAAAGGACGGGTTCGAGGTATGCCGCACGATCCGGCGCACATCCGAAGTGCCGATCCTGTTCCTGACCGCCCGCGACGACGAGATTGACCGCGTGGTCGGGCTGGAAATCGGCGGCGACGATTACGTGACCAAACCCTTCAGCCCGCGCGAACTGGTGGCGCGGGTGCGGACCATCCTGAAACGCACGCGGCACCCGGAACCTCAGGTCGCAGACGACCCCGCCGCCCCCTTGCAGCACGGCAAACTGGCGCTGAACACCGACCGGTTCCTGTGCTGGTTCGACGGGGTCGAAATCCCCCTGACCCAATCAGAGTTCAACCTGCTGAACCATCTGATCCGGCGGCCCGAAATGGTCCATACCCGGGCGCAGCTGCTGGCGCATCTCTATGGCAACAACATCCATGTGTCAGACCGCACGCTGGACAGCCACATCCGCAATCTGCGCGCCAAACTGGCCGGGGGCGGGTGCCGGAACGCGGTCAAGACCATCCGCGGCGTGGGCCTGCGATTGGACACATGCAACAGCTAAGCCCCGCAAAATGGCGCCCGTCGCTGGCGCAGGTGGTGGCGTCGGTTTTCGCGCTGTTGCTGTGCCTGCCGATTGCCGGGCTGCTGTTGCTGAATTTCTACAGCAAGCAACTGGTGCAACAGACCGAAGAATCGCTGATCGCGCAGGCCGCCGTCCTGTCGGCCCAGTTTTCCGAGATGTTCGTGCAGGCGGGTGGCGACCCCCGGATCGGCCACCTGATGCCCCGCGAATTATGGCCCGACCCGGACAACCGTTATCGCCCTGTGCTGCCGTCGCTTTATCCGCACAGCGCGGCCATCCTGCCACCACGCGCCGACGGGCAACCGGCCATCCGCCCGCCCCATCCGGTCTTTGCGCGGATCGGAACGGCGCTATCCGCCACGGCGGAGCGCGCGCAGAACCGCACGCTGGCCGCCTATCAGATCATCGACCCCTTTGGCCGGGTGATCGGCGGCACCGGCGAGGTCGGATATTCCTTCGCCCATGTGCCCGAGGTTGCCCGTGCCCTGTCGGGCCATCCCGCCAGCGTGCTGCGATACCGTGCGCCAGTCACGCCGCTGCCGCCGGTCTGGTCGATCAGCCGCCGGTCCGACATGCGGGTGTTCTTTGCCCTGCCGGTGACGGTGGACACGCGGGTGATCGGCGCGATCTATGTCAGCCGCACCCCCGGCAACGTCTTTGAATTCGCCTATCGCGAACGACGCATCCTGTTGCAGGCGGGGCTGTTCGTGGTGCTGGCGTCGCTGTTGATCGGCTTCGTCTTCTGGCGGTTCATCACCCGGCCGCTCTATGGGCTGATCGACACCTCGGAACGGATCGCCGAACGGGGGCGCCCGTCGATCGTGCCACTGGATCACTATGGCACGCGCGAGGTTGCGCAACTGGGCAACAGCTTTCTGCGCATGGCCGACACGGTGCACCGCCATGCCGATGCCACGCAGACCTTCACCCGCCATGTCACGCATGAGCTGAAAACCCCCATCACCGCCATTCTGGGCGCGGTCGAGTTGCTGCAGGATCAGGGCGATACGATGTCGGTCGCGCAACGCCAGCGGTTTCTGGACAATATCGCGCAGGACGGTGCGCGGATGAACCGGCTGCTGGCCGATCTGCGCCATCTGGCGGCGGCGAAACAGGACACAGGGGCCGCGCGGGCCGATCTGCCCACCAGCGTGCAGGAGATCGCCTCGCGCTTTGACAATTTGCAGATACGCCAGCAAGGGGCGCCCGCCCCGCTGCCCCTGTCGCAGGACAATCTGACCATCGTTCTGGCCCATCTGGCGGAAAACGCGGCGCAACATGGCGCACAGATGCTGGAGATCGCCCAAAGCCCCGATGGCCGCACCCTGACGATCCGCGACGATGGCACCGGCATTTCCCCCGAAAACCGCAGCCGCGTTTTCGATCCGTTTTTCACCACCCGCCAGACCAGCGGCGGCACCGGCATGGGGCTCAGCATCGTGGCCGAGATCATTCGCGCCGCAGGTGGCGACATCGCATTGGTGCCGTCCCAAACCGGTGCGGTTTTCGACATCCGGTTTCCGTAAGGCGATCAGCCGCCCGCCATCCCAAACAACCGCCCCGGACCGCGCGCGGCGATCCCCGCCAGCCGGGCCATATGCCAGCCCAGCACCAGATTGCTGGTCAGAACCGGCAGGCCAGTCGCGGCCTCAATCGTTTCGATCACATCCAATGTCCGCAGGTTGGTGCAGGACAGGAACAGCGCATCGACCTGCCCCTGCTGCGACAGATCCACCGCCGCCCTGACCAGCGACCCGGGCGATATCCGGGCGACATGCGCCTCGACCGCTTCGTCGAAACTGCCAAACAGCGGGGTCTGCACGCCCGCGTCCTGCAAGACCCGGCGCAACTGGTCCGAAACCTGATCGACATAGGGCGACAACAGCCCGATCCGACTGGCCTTCAGCGCCCCGCAGGCGGCCAGCAGGGCGCTGACCGGTTCGGTGCTGGCCCCGGTTCGGACCGCGCCGCCGATCAGCCCGGCGATCTGCCCCGCGCCGATCTGCGCGGTGCCGGAGGTGCAACCATAGCCGACCACATCGAACCGAACGGCGGGCGGGAACAGAGACGCAGCGGCGGGCAGCGCCGCCGCCATCCCCTGCAGCGTGTCGCGCGTCACCTCGGCCCCGCTGGGCACGCGCGAGATGAACAGGCGGGTATCGGCGCCGAACATCCGGCGAAACTCCTGTTCGATCGTTTCATCCGGTTGCAGGACGATCAGCCCCAGCGTGACATCCGCAGGCGGGTCAAGGTCATAGGCATACCGCGTCATGCGCCGATGACCGGTATCGCCGGACCGGCGGGGGGTGACAGGAACCGGGCACCGTCCGTGCCGATCACGATATCCTCTTCATGCACAAGGGTCTTGCCGGGGGCCAGTTCGATCCCGGGTTCCAGCGTCAGCACCATGCCGGGTTCCAGCACCGTATGATCCGACGGGATCAGCGATAGCCCTTCGGTCAGTTGCATCCCCAGCCCGTGGCCCAGACGCCCGGCATCCGATCCGCCCGCCCCGCCGGTCACGATCCGGTCCATCGCGTGAAACACCTGCGCCGCAGTTGCGCCCGGTTTGGCGGCCTCAAGCCCGGCGGTGACCGCATCGATCAGCCGCGCGTGGGCCGCGACAACCGGCGCGCTGACCTGCCCCACCGCAAAGTTGCGGTCGAAATCGCAGAAATACCCATCCCAGACCAATCCCGTGTCCAGCATCAGCACATCGCCCGCCGCCAGCGGGGCAGCGGTGGCCGGAGAGATCACATCGCCATAGCCGCCCTGTTCCGCCGCCCCGGCCAGATAGGGCACCCAATCGGCACCTTCCTCAAGGCACAGCATCTGAAAGCGGCGGAACACCTGATCCAGCGGCGTGCCGGACCGGGCAATCTCCGGCACGCGGGCAAAGGCACGCCCGGCGATGGCGCAGGCCGTTTCGATCCTGGCGATCTCGGCCCCGGATTTGATGGCCCGCAGGCGGTGCATGATGCCGCCGTCCCCGACCAAGGCGCGCGGGGCGATGGCGCGGGTCACACGATCCAGATCGTCCAGCGGCATCCGCAGGTGGGTCTCAAACCCCTTGGGCAGACCGATGCGCCCCTCCGGCCCCACCACCTCGCGCAGCGTATCGACCAACAGCGATACGCCGTCGTCAGCAGGGTTCGGCGCACGCCATGTACGAATGTCGGTGATCCAGCCCCGCGCCATCAACGGCGCGCCAATGGCCGGGATCACCGCGACCGGATCGCCGCTGGCGGGGAGGATCAGGAACCACGGGCGGGTCGGGCTTTCCCAGAACCGGGTCAGAAAGCCGGAAAAATAGCGAACCTCGGGTTCGGTGGTCAGCAACAGCGCGGCCAGCCCCGCCTGTGCCATCAACCTTTGGGCACGGGCGACGCGGGCGCGGTATTCGGCGGTTGCAAACCCGCGCGCCGGGGCTGTCACGCGTCCGGCCCTTCGCTGAGGATCGCCAGCACCCGGCTGTCCGGGGTCAGACGCAGGGCCGCGCGCTGCGGGGCGGCGGCCAGCAGCGCGGCCAGCCCAGCCCCGCCCGAGGGCGAGGTTGCCAGCCCCTGCGCCGCCAGAACCGGCATGACCCCGGTCACCTCATCCTCGGACAGGGTCACGAAGATATCGGCGTCGTGCGCCAGCCCCTTCAGCGCGATCAGCGACGGTTCCTTGCAATCCAGCCGCCCCATCACCGACACCGGCCCGGACGACACCACCGGCTTTCCCGCCTTGATCGACGCCATCAGCGCCGGGGCGGCCTGCGGTTCCACCACCACGATCACCGGGTCCGCGCCCCATTGCGCGCGTGCAAGGGCGGCGGCCGCCCCTGCCAGACCGCCAACCCCGGCCTGCAGAAAGATATGGGTCGGCGGCTGGGGTATCTGGGCAAACACCTCATCCATCAGCACCAGATACCCCTCCATCAACCGATGCGGGCGTTCGAAATATCCGGGCCAGGAACTGTCGGACAACAGCTGCCAGTCATTGGTGGTGGCGGCGCTGGCGGCGGCGGCCATGCTGGCCTCGTAATTGGTACCTTCGCGCACCACCTCGGCCCCCTGATCGCGCAGCCGTTCGGCAAAGCCTTCGGGCACGGTTTGGGCGATATAGACCACCGCGCGGGCGCCAAAGGCGCGGGCCCCGGCGGCCACCGACAGCCCGTGATTGCCCGCGCTGGCGGTGACATAGGTCATCCCGGTCAAGGGCGCGCCAAGGGTCTGAGCGTCGCAGGCGATGACATAGGCGGCACCCAATGCCTTGAAACTGCCCAGCCCCATCCGGCCGCGTTCATCCTTGACATGAACCGCCTGTACGCCTGCGCGTTCGGCCAAGCCCCCGGCCTGTACCAAAGGCGTGATCCCCGCCTTTGGACAACGGGCGATCAGCCCCACCGGGCGTTTGGCATCGACGCTGGGAAAGGGCACCTCGGCGGGCAGTTGGACGGTCGCAGAGGTGCCGCGATACGGGTTTTGCAACAGCTTCATCGGGTCGGGGTTCCGGATGGGTGGTCAGGGCGCATCTTTATCCTCGTTCAACCTGATGGGTCCCATGGCTGTTCCACGGAGGCCCCCGCCCGGTCAAGCTTTGCGTGATCCACAGATACAAAACGGGCCGGGTCTGACATCCCAGCCCGCACCCCGATTGGGTCTGATTAAATACGAAGCGGCGGCTGTAACAGCGTGACCGGCACGGCCATTCCGCCATGGAACGCGGCCCAGGCCTCGGCATAGGTGGGCCTGACCCCGACCAGCACCGGCACCTCCAGCGCGATCGCCTTTTCGATGGCCCCGCGCAATCCCTTGCCCTCGGCCTCGGCCCGGCCAAAGCGGTTCACGATCAACAGATCGGTGTCGGGCGACAGCGCCCGTTCAACCGCGCTGGCCGCTTCGGTCAGGGCCGACCAGTCCAGATGACAGCCCCGCGCGCTGGGGCCGCGATTTTCCGAAATCTGCCGCTGCTGACCCGTCGCCAGATCGACCAGATGCATCAACCGGCACCGGCAATCGCCCTGCGCAGCCCCGCGTATCTGGATATGTCCCATCACGTGGCGGCCATCGTCGCGCAAGCGTTGCGCCAGAAGCAACAGCATCTCATCGGCGTCGTCCTCTAGGCCCAGACTGGCACCGAACAGCCCCGCATCGGTATCGAAAAACACCGATGTATCGAAGACGGGGCGCCCGGGCGTATTCAGACCATGGCCAGATCGGTCTGACGCGAAAGATTCAGGCGCTAAGGTCATCGCGGCCCCCGTCCTGCGGCACGCGCGCCACGGCCAATGCCTCGATCAGAAGATGCGCAACCCGGGGGGGCAGATCGGGCGTGGACAATTGGGCACAGGCCAGCGCCATCGCGATTTTCGAGCGCTGCAACGCCTCGCCCAGCGTGTCGATCCGTTCGGCCGTCAACAGCGCATCGAATGCCCCGCGTTCCAGATCGTCATCACCCGTCGCCACGATCTTGTGCAGGGCCGCGTGGCGCACGGCGCGCACCGGATCGGCCATGAACCGCAGCAACACGTCGCCTTTGGCGCAATGTTCCACCGCAACGGCCCGGACAAGGGCGTCTTCATCCCCGAAACAGGCGGTCAACGCCTCTAGCTGCGTCGGATCAGTCGCGATGATCTGTGCCGCGACGGACCGGATCGCCGCCTGTGGGTCGGACAAGCCGGCCAAGGCGCGCTCTTGGATCAAGGCAGGCAATGGCGCGGTGCCCAGCCGTTTCAGCAGGGCCCGATAGGCCGCCAGACGCAAGCTGTCCGCATCCAAGGTCGTGGCCAGCAGGACCGCCTCTTCCACCGTCGGCGCGGGCACGTCGCCCGCCACGCCAAGCGCCACCTGCCGCAAATCGTCGGCCACCGTTTCGGGGCCTTCGATCGCGCGCCGCTTTCGACGCTTCAGGGCGGTTTCCTCGGGCGTGTCTTCGGCCATATCGGGTGCCTCGGTCTTTGCCATCCCCTGTTGAATGGACCCCAGCGTAGACTGCGCAACCGCATCCGTGGGCGTGCCTTCGTCTTCAATGATCTCGCCGTCGCGGGTGATCAGCAGATGGCCGCGCGGGGCTGTGTCTGCCTTGGGGGCGACCAGATCGGGGGCGGCCGGGTGGGCATGCGCAACGACGGCCTGATCCGGCAGCAACAGCACACCGTCGATGGCCATGGCCAACGCCTCGGCCGCGGCGGCATCCCCCTGCCGGGCCAGCCCGGCAAGATGGAACAGGGCCACGGTGCGCACCTGTTGCGTTTCATTCCGCAACAGCGCGATCAGGCGTTCGGTCGCGGCGGCATCGGTCAGCCGCCCCAGCCCCGCCACCGCGGCCATCCGGGCATCCAGCGGGCGGGCGGTATCGCGGGCCAGCGCCATCAGCGGATCAGCGGCCATGGCCGGGGCCAGCCGTGTCAGGGCATCGGCGGAGGCCCCCGCCAATGCAGCCCCCGCCAACGACATCCACGCCAGAGCTTTGGTCACGACCGATTGCTCCAGCGCTGGATCAAGCGGCGGCTGCATCATCCCCAGCGCCGCCGCCTGTACGGTTTCATTCGGATCGGACAGCGCCTGCGCCACCAAATCGGGCGCATCAGCCCCATATCGGCGCAGGGCCGCCACGCGCATCCCCGGTTCGGGGTCGTTCAGCACCAGATCGGCCACGCGGGCGTCATCCGCCTGTACCAGCGGCAGCGCCAGTTGCCGGACCTCGGCCAGATCATCGGCCAGCAGGTAATCGACCTGATCGGCCAACAGTGCGGGATCGACCTTTGCCAGCGCCTCCAGCGCGCGCTTGCGGGCCAGACCGACCTCGGTCTGTGCCACCGACAACAGCCAGACCGCGCCTTCGGTGCCCATGGCCGCCAGCGCCCGGAACACGGGAATATCAAGGGTCTGACCGAATTCATCGTCGCGCGCGGCCAGCATGTCGGGGATGGCGGAGGTCACGGTCAACTGCCCCAGCGCATCGATCACCGCCGCCTGAATGTCCAGCCAGTCGTCCCAGACGTCGTTCTCGTCCTCCCAGGCGACCGTTTCTTCGGCCCGCGACAACAGCAGCGCCCGGAACAACGGGATCGCGGCCAGATCCTTCAGCCGGGTCAGGCAATCGACGGCGGCCTGTTTCACCTCGCGCACCGGATCGCCCATCAGCGACCGCCGGATGGTTTCGGCGTCCCCGGGGCGGGCGATGCCGACCAGACCGGCCATCGCATCGCCGCGCACATCGGGGTCTTCGTCCAGCAGGGCGGCCAGCAGGGCAACGCGGGTGCGACCGTCGTGACGGGCCTGCGCGGTCAGGGCCCGCACCGCGCCGGTGCGGATCACATCGTTGCCGGTTTCCAGTTGATGCAGCAGGGCCGGAACCGGATCGAGCTGCGCGGATGTATGGTCCAACATCATTCTATCCATTCGGAAAATGGGGAAACCCGGCCCCTGACGGGCCGGGCGTTGGCGTCATGCCCTCAGGCGATGTCGCGGCGGGCGAAGGACATCGAGCGGAACTGTTTCTTATAAGGGCTTTCGCCCATCTTCCGCACCTTGCCGACACCCATCTTGTAGTTGTAGTTACCGCTGATCCAGTCGACGATCCGCCCCGCCAGGGCGTTTGCCGGCTGCGCGGTGTGCAGAAAATCCATATACCCCAGATTTTCCTTCACCGCCGGGGTGACGATCGCCACCGCCGTGATCGAGGCTTTGGTCAGTTCGATATGGCCGTTGTTCAGCAGCGATGCGAAATCGAAATCGCTGCCTTCGACACCGACGATCGTATCGGTCTGCACCGGGATGCGATCCGAATAGACCTGTACATAATCGCCGCTTTCGATGCCGCGCGCCTTGGCCACCGAGGGGTGGATTTCGATCCAGTTCTCGGGCCAGCGCTGAACGATATAGGGGCGGCGACGGTCGTCATACCCCGATTGCCAGCGTTCGTTGATCCGGCCCGATGAAATCCAGATTTCATCCTCGCGCGGTTTCAGCCATTCCCAATAGGACGAGAACAGATCCCATGGCGCCTTTTGCAGGTTGCACTTGCCGGTCTGGCTGTTGAAATGCGTCAGTTTCTTGTTGAACACATTGCCGCCGCCGGGGCCGGTATCAGGCAGTGAACGGGTTGTGTCATGCAGCCGCTTGGTGCCTTCCAACGTGCCGTCCTCACGCATCAGAACCGGGCCCTGAATGCCATTGGTGCCAAATTCGCCCATCTTCTGGTGCAGGGTCTTGCCTTCACGCTGGGCGGCAACCAGAACCATGTTGAAATCCTTGCGCGATCCGCGGGAATGGCGCGCGCCTTCCTCCAGCACGTCGTTGGAATCCTTCCAGTCGAAGCCTTCGAACCCCATCTTTTTCGACAGCTGCGCGACGATCCACCAATCGGGTTTCGCCTCGCCCGGCGCGTCATAGAATTTGGGGTACAGCCGCAACCGCCGTTCACCATTGGCGCGGGTAAAGGTGTCTTCGCCCCAGCCCGAGGCCGGAAAGACGATATCGGCATAGCGCGCGCCGATCGGATCGACCAGATAGATATCCTGATCCCAGACCACCATGCCGCCACTGTCGGCACGGCGTTTCAGCGTGTCGATGATGTCCTGTTTTTCAAAGCTCATCACCTGATGCGGGTTGCGGGTGGTCAGCTCGTCGAACTTGGCCTGCAACGACTGGCTGCCGCACATCGCCTGCACCCAGGTGGTGCCGATGACATGGGCCAGCCGCGTGTGGCCGCTCATCAGATAGCGGTCGGTATCCATCGCGCGGCGCCGCCGTCCGGGCAGTTTTTCGGGCGATTTGTTGCGGGGATAGCCGCCGCCGCGCAGACCGCCGCGCTGGTGCCCCCCGGCGCGCCCGATCACCTGACCGGGCCGTCCGCCCGCCCCCACAACGATGCCCAGCGCCGAAATCGCCTGCGTGTTGCCGGTGTTGTTGGACCAGTAGAACCCTTTTTCGATCATGATCGAGGTTTTGGGCCGCGTGCCGTCCGCCTTGGGCTTGGCCATCCATTCCGCAGCGGTATAGATTTTCTGCACGTCGATCTGGGCGATCTCGGCGGCTTTTTCTGGCACGGTGTAATCCTGCGCCAGCAGCCATTCCTTCCAGTCGTCAAAACCGTCGGTCTGGAACTTGCCCCAGGTCGTGCGCCACTGCCACGGCGTGTTCCGTGTGCCCTGACCGAACCCCGACGAGCTTTCCCATTTGTTGTTGACCCAGTTCCTGATCCAGTCGTCATCCTGCCAGCCGTTTTCGACAATGATGCGGGCAATCGCCAGAACCACAGGCAGGTCGGTGCCGGGCTGGATGTCCAGCAACAGCCCGCCGTTCTTTTCGGCGAATGCCACGCCCGAGGTGCGCCGGGGCAGCAGAAAGATGGTTTTTTGACCGCTCTGGATGGCGGGCATGATGTAATCGGTGAACAGGATCGTCTTGGTTTCATAGGGGTCGGTGCCGCACATCATCAGCGTGTCGGCCTCGGCCCAGTCATCATAGCTGGGGCCGAAATTGTCGAACCCAGCGTCGCGGAACCCCGGGGTCGAGGTCACATCGGACGGCGTGTCGTGGAAGGTGAAATTCGCCGTGCGCACATGGCGCAGCGCGTATTTCGTGACCGCATAGGTGTTTTCCATGTACCCGTACGAGAATGTCTTGACGCAATAGGCGTTGGTGCCGTGTTTTTCCAGCACGTGGTTGCCGACCTCGGCCGCGATATCCAGCGCGAAATCCCAGGTCACGGGCATCAGCACACCGAACATCCGCACCATCGGCGATTTCAGACGGTCGCGGGTGGGCGTCTGCGGGTTATAGACCTTTTGCGCCAGCGCGCCGCCGCGGATCGACGAGTTGCCGGAATAGTTGACGAACTCGGTATCCTTGTCGGGGATGATCACCACATGGTGCGGTTCGCCGTTGTGCAGCACGATATTGTGCTGGTTCGGGGCCACCCAGGCCCCCAGCGGGGCGACCGGGAAATCCTCGCCAAAGGCGTTTTCATCGGCTTTGGGGCCACCGTTGCGGCCCCCGGCGACCGGCCAGCGATAGACCTTGTAGCCGCAGGCGACGATGCAGTAATCGCAGGCGGTCGAAATGACCTCGGCATCGGGGGGCGGAAGCGGAATGGACTGTTCCGGCACGTAATATGGTGTGGACATCTTGTGTTCCTCCTTCAGCCCTGGAAATTGTCGAAACGGCCGTAGATCAGGCCAAACATGCCGACGGCGTAGATATCGTCGCCGTCCAGTTCCAACAGGACCTGCGGCAATGACTGATAGGCCTGCCCCGCGATGAAGATGCCGTGGCGCGTCAGATCGAAGGTGGTCAGGTGCAACGGGCACGGCCCCAGCGCCTTGTCCGCCGCCTGATAGGTGCCCTGCAGCGGGCCGCCCTGATGGGTGCAGGTATAGTTGAAGGCCACCACATCCTTGTCCGGGCCAAGGCCGCCACCGGCCTGTTTGCCCAGTTTGACAAGAATGGATTCCGCATATTCGCCGGTGTCGGGATATTCGAAATCGAAGGGCTCATCGACCTTCAGCGCGCTGAGTTTGGCGATGAACTTGCGCGGATAGGTCGAGATGGCAGCGGGGGTCTGCGCCTCGGGCATGCCGGGGATGCCGACCATCACCACCGTCGTGGTCAGCCCGCTGGTCAACAGGAACTGGCGGCGGTTCATCAGGCATTTGCGGGTGCCCGCCTTTTCGGCCTCGCCCTGCGTGCCGTTGATGGCGGCGGCGATTTTGGGATCAGGTGCGCTCATGGATACTGTCTCCTGTTCAGTTGTTGGCCGCGACGGGCAGCGGTTCCATCTCGGGCAGATCGGGCTCTTCGGGCAGGATCTCTTCGCCGCTCAGGCTTTCGAGGAACGCCACCAGATCGTCGATTTCTGGATCGGTCAGGCCAAGGGGCTGGATCATCGCCGACTTGTTCTCGGCAAATTCGTTTTCGCCGCCGCCCGCATTGTAGAATTCGACCACGTCGCGCAGCGTTTCCAGCATCCCGTTGTGCATGTAGGGATAGGTGTATTTGGTATAGCGCAGGCTGGGCGTGCGGAATTTGCCCTTGTCGGATTTTTCCTTGGTGCGGAAATACAGCCCCGGATCGTCCTTGGTGCTGCGGTACATCTGTTCGGTCGATCCCTTGGACAGCATTTCGAACCGATAGGTGATCTGCGCCAGCGGATCGTCCTGCCAGCCGTCATAGGCGGGCACGCCGATGTTGTAGTATTTTTCATCCGACAGCAGCGCGCCACTGTGGCAGCTGATACAGCCCGCCTTGCCCGCGAACAGGTCCAGCCCGCGTTTCTGGGCGTCGCTCAGCGCCGCGTCATCGCCGCGCATGTAATTGTCGAACGGCGTGTCGGTCTGCACCAGCGTCCGTTCATAGGCGGCGATGGCCATATAGGCGTGGCGCACGCTGGGCCAGTCGTCGCCGAACACCTGGCGGAAGGCTTCGCGGTATTCCGGGACAAAGGCCAGCCGCGCCTCCATCATGTCGTCTTCGCCGTTCCCGGCGACCCCGCCGCGTGCCGCGGAACGGGCCTGATGTTCCAGCGATCCCGACGCCCCGGCCCAGAACAGTTTGCCGTAATAGGCCGAGTTGATGATGGTCTGGCTGTTGCGCCAGTGGGTCGTGCCCGGATAGCCAAAGCTGATCTTGTCCTGCACCGCCCAGCCCGCGTCGGGCAGGTGGCAGGCCGAACAGGGCATGGCATAGTTGCCCGACAGGATCGGATCGTAATACAGCTTTTCACCCAGGGCGATCTTTTCGGGTGTCATCGGGTTGTCGGCCGGGATCGGCGGCGGGCCCAATGCCTCCAGCCCTTCGGGGTGATCCTGCGCCAGGCCGGGGGTGGCAACCAAAGTGGCCAGGCCAAGGGCAAATGCGGTCAGTTGTTTCATGGTCCGGCCTCCTTAGTTTTTCGCGTTGAGCCAGTCTTCGATCAGCACGTAGTCGAAATCGTCTTCGCGCCAGACATAGGCATCGGTGTCAAAGCTCTCGCCCGACAGGCTTTCCAGATAGGCGATCAGATCCGCCTTCTCGCTGGGCACCAGCCCAAGCGGTTTCAGGCGCGCATCCTTAAGCGGATCGTCACCGCCGCCCGCGTCATAGAAATCGACCACCTCGGCCAATGTGGCGATGGTGCCGTTGTGCATGTAGGGCGCGGTCCAGGTCAGTTCGCGAAGCGTGGGCGTCAGGAAACTGCGCGAGGTGTCGGCCTCATGCGTGCGCAGATAGGCGCCCATGTCTTCGCGCAGATTCATGTAATCCGGGATGCCGAAGAATTTGGCATAGGTCACAAAGGCGGAATGCCGTTCGGGTTCGGCCCAGATATCGGGGTTGTCCGGCACGCCGGTGTTATGCGGTTTGTCGTCGGTGAAGCGCGGGCCGCTGTGGCAGGTGACGCAGCCGCCCTTGCCCTGAAAGATACCCTTGCCGCGTTCGGCCGCCGCCGGCAGATCACCGGTATCGGCCGGGGCGCCGCGCGACACGATGGTTTTCATGAAATCCATCAGCGCGTTGCGCGCGCCGCCGTTCGATGGTTCCGACATGCCCGCCGCGGCGAACATTTCCACATAGACCGGGTCCTGTTTCAGCCGTTCCTGCATGATGCGCATATCCATGTTCATCAGGTAGGTTTCGGTGATCATTTCGCGCGCGACGTCGTTCAGGTTGGTGCCCAGACGCCCGTCGTGCAGCCACGCGTCGCGATAGCCCACATTGGCCAGCGTCGGCGTGTTCCGGAAATGCCCGGCGCCGGTATAGGCGGTCGACAGCGTTTCGCCATCGGTAAAGGCCTTGTCCGGCTGGTGACAACTGGCGCAGGCCAGCGATGTGTCGCCCGACAGGCGCACATCGTAAAACAGCCGCTTGCCCAGTTCCGCGCGGGCGGCATCCACATCCATTGGCGGGATGGGAACCGTATCCTGCGCCATCGCCGACGTCCCGGCCAGCAACGTGCAGATCAGAGTGAGTTTTTTGAGCATATACGCCTCCTCAATAGCCGCGCCCGGCCATCTGTGATCGCGCCGCATCCGATGCCGCGCCGATCCGTTCCCCATTGGGCAATGCCTGCATCACCACGCGAACATTGCTGATACCCAAGGGTACCCGGGCAGGTTGCTGCATGTGTTGCGGCCAGCGATACGAAGTGTGATTTTTTGTGACGAAATGTGACGCCGCCCTTGGCCCGGCGCTTAGGCCCTTGCGTCCAGCAGGCTGCGAATGCGTCGCGCCAGAAGGGCCGGGTCAACCGGTTTGTTCAGCAGCTCGGGCGCGGGGCCCGTGACCGTCACGCCCGAGGGGTTATAGCCCGTGCAGAAGATGACCGGCAGGTCGGGGCGCAGGGCGCGCACCGCATTGACCAGTTCTTCGCCGCTCATCTCTGGCATGACCATATCGGAAATCAGCAGATCCGGGCGCGCCGGATCGGCGCGGATATGTTCCAGCGCGATCGCGGGCGCGGTGAACGCCTCGACCTGATAGCCCAGCCGCAGCAGGAACCGCCGAAAGGTGGCGGCGATCTCGGTCTCGTCATCGACCAGAATCAACCGTTCGCGGCCACGGGGCACATCGGCATTCACCGCTTCGGCCTGCGCCACCAATCCTTCGGCCCCCGGCAGCCGGACCGTGAAACAGGCGCCCTGCCCCGGCGCGCTTTCGACGTCGATCGTGCCCTTCATCTCTTCGATGATGCTGGACACCACGGCCAGCCCCAGCCCCGACCCCTTGCCCAGCGGTTTGGTGGTATAGAAGGGATCGAACAGGTGGCGCAGGGTTTCCGCGCTCATCCCCGGCCCGTCGTCACGCACCTCAAACTGCACCCAGCCGCCGTCGCGCGGTTCCAGCCCGTCCGGCAGCTCCGCCCCCAGAACCCGGACCGTGACATGGATGGTGCCGTTGCCCGCGCCAATCGCCTCGGCCGCGTTGCGGCACAGGTTCATGACGATCTGGTGCAAATGGGTATGATCGCCCATCACCATGACGCGGTCGTTCACCCCGGAACAATCCAGCCGGATCGTCGGCGGCATCGCCGCCCGCAACAGGCGCAATACCTCATGGGTGATTTCGCACAGGTCATTGGGCTGCGGCTGGCCCGGTTCGCGCCGGGCAAAGGTCAGCAGGCCGCGTACTAGGCTTTGCGCCCGCCGGGCCGCGATGTCGATCTGGTCGATCTCGGCGGCGATGTCGCTGCCTTCGGGGGCATCCATCGCGGCCAGATGCGAGGCGCCGACGATCGTGGTCAGGATATTGTTGAAATCATGCGCGATCCCGCCGGCCAGCAGGCCCACGGCCTCCAGCTTCTGGGCGCGGGCGACCTGTTCGCGGGCCTGCCGCTTTTCGGTGATATCCTCGCCGATCCCGATGAAGTTCTGCACCGACCCGTCGTTGGCCAGCAGCGGCAGGATCGAGGTTTCCGCCCAATAGCTGCCGCCGCCCTTGCGCCGGTTGCGGAACACACCGTGCCAATCCTCGCCCCGTTCCAGCCGTTCGCGAATCGCATCGTATTCGGACCGCGGCGTATCCCCCGATTGCAGGAAACGGGGGGTCTTGCCGATCACCTCGTCGCGGGACCAGCCGGTCAACTGTTCGAACCGCCGGTTGGCGTACAGAATGCGGGCATCGGTGTCGGTCATGAAAATGGTGGCGGGGCTTTGGTCCACCGCGCGCGCCAGCCGTTCGTTCGATTGTTCCAGCGCGCGCCGCATCTGCAATTCGTCGGACAATTGCGCCATCGCCCTGCGCATGTCGCGCAGCAGCAGGATCAGCAGGAACCCGATCAGCAGCGCCGACAGGACAAGGGCGAAGATCGACGCGAACCCTACCCAGATCAGCGCAGTGCCGTGTTCGACGGCGGCAAAGACCCGGTCGGTGCTGACCCGATGAGTGGCGCGCCACAGCACCTCCAGATCGGCCAGGGCCTGAATGGCGCGGGCGTCTTCGACACGCACGGCCGCGTCGGTGCGTTCGGCGGACCAGCCTTCCTGCGCCGCCTGCATCGCAAGCGGCAGCTTGCGGGCGTATTCGTCGATGGTCTGCTGGATGACCTCGATCATCATGCGTTCATCGGGGTTCAGCGGCTGATCCAGATATTCGGCGATGACCGCGTTGAACTGTTCGATCTGATCGCGGGTCCGGTCCAGATACTGCGGGTCCTGCCGCAGCACGTAGTTCTTGAAATTATGGATGATCCCGCCATAGCCCAGATGACCGCGGATCGAACTGATCCACACGCCCTTGCGACTGACGTCATCGGCATAATTGGCCCAGCTTGCCTCGATCTCGCGGAACTGCGCGCGGGTCTGCACCCCCAGAAACGCCCCCAGCGACACGGTCAGAACCAACAG
Organism: uncultured Paracoccaceae bacterium; assembly: GCA_947500775.1. Taxonomy (GTDB): domain Bacteria; phylum Pseudomonadota; class Alphaproteobacteria; order Rhodobacterales; family Rhodobacteraceae; genus CANMTD01. The sequence continues at coordinate 461,186 of CANMTD010000001.1, read as the reverse complement.
CAGGACCGACGCGATGCCGATCCGTTTCGATCGGGACAGGACATTCGCGCTGTGACCGGCTGTCATCAATTTATGTCCCTATTTCCGTAACGATTGTAGACAGGCCAGACACGCGCAGGATACCAACAAGGACATCGATAGGAAAATTTTGATGTCGGACCGCATACTTGTTGTGGATGATGATGGCCAGCTGACCGCCTTTCTCAAGCGGTTTCTGGACAAGCAGGGGTACGAGACACAAATTGCCGCATCCGCCGCCCAGGCCCGGCGCATGCTGAAACACGACACCTATACGCTGATCATTCTGGACCTGATCCTGCCCGACGGCGACGGGTTGGAAATCGCCGGTGAAATCCGACACGTCATGCATACGCCGATCATCATGCTGACCGCCCGGGACGAGGTTTACGACCGGATCGTCGGGCTGGAAATCGGCGCCGACGATTATGTCACCAAACCCTATGAACCGCGCGAGTTACTGGCCCGGATCAAGGCGGTGCTGCGCCGGGCGCAGGCCCCGCACCCGGACGGGCGCGCGCAGTCCGCCGATCAACAACCGATCCGGTTCATCGGCTTGGAGTTCGATCTGAAACAACGGCGGCTGACACGCTTGGCCGATGGTCAGGTGATCCCCTTGACCGGGACGGAATTCACCCTGCTGAAGCTTCTGACCGAACATGCCGGTCTGGTGCTGTCGCGGGCGGTCATCATGGATGAGCTTTACGGCAAAAGCATCTCGGTCACCGACCGGGCCATCGATGCGCATATCACCCGGCTGCGCCGGAAAATCGACGTGGCGGACGGCAATGCGTCGTTTATCCGCGCGGTGCATGGCGAAGGTTATGTCTTTGCGGTTGACCTGACCCACCCCTGACCCGCCGCGGCGACCGCCCGGTTTGCGGATGCAGCACACGCGGTTGTTAGAGTGGACCGCCGACATTTCATCTACGTGTTACAGAACGCCGCTAGCGATGGCGCGGCTGGGGGCGACTCAGCCTCATTCCACATCACGCCGAATGTCGGACAGCCAGACCCTTGGATATCGCCGACAGGAGAGGGAACCTATGAAACTCTATACTGCTATCGCAGCTGTGGCGCTGAGTGCCGCCTCTGCCGTATCGGCCTTTGCCGAAACAACCGAAATCACCTGGTGGCACGCGATGGGCGGCCGTCTGGGCGAAGTCGTCAACGAAATCTCGGACAACTTCAACGCCTCGCAAAGCGATTACAAGATCGTTCCCGTCTACAAAGGCAACTACGAAGAAACCCTGACCGCCGGTATCGCCGCGTTCCGGGGCGGCCAGCAGCCCGACATCATTCAGGTGTTTGACGCCGGTTCCGCGACCATCATCGGGGCCAAAGGCGCCGTGATCGCCGCCGAGGACCTGCTGAAAGCCAATGGCGGATCGTTCGATTCGGCCGATTACATTTCCGGCGTGCGCAACTTCTATGCCGATGATGCGGGCAAGATGATCGGCATGCCGTTCAACTCCTCCACCCCCATCATGTATTTCAACGAAGACGCGATGGCCAAAGCGGGCGTCACACCGCCCAAGACATGGGAAGAGTTCCAGACCGTCACCGCCCCGGCCCTGAAAGCCGCCGGTTACATCCCCATGGCGCAGTCGCACACACCGTGGATTTTCACCGAAAACTTCATGTCGCGCCACAACCTGCCGTTTGCCACCGCGCATAACGGTTACGGCGAAGGCGACGTCAAGATTCTGGTCAACAACGACGCGATCAAATCTCACTTCAAGGCCGTCAAAGGCTGGATCGACGATGGCTCCTTCGGCTTCTACGGCGCCGGTTGGGCGGACAACCAGACACCGTTCGAAAACGGCGAAGTCGCCATGTGGCTGGGATCGTCGGGGTCGTTCGGCGGGCTGAGCAAAACCGTCAAATTCCCCTTCTCGGCCACCTATCTGCCCTATTGGGAAGGCGTCACAAGCGAACCGACCAACACTTTCATCGGTGGCGCGGCCCTGTTTGCGATGGCCGGCAAATCCGAAGCCGAGAACAAGGCCACGGCCGAATTCTTCCGCTTCCTGACCTCGCCCGAGGTTCAGTATATGTGGCACCGCGAAACCGGTTACGTGCCGGTGACCAACGCCGCCTATGAACTGGCCGCCAAAGACGGCCATTACGACCGTACCCCGGCCGCCGAAATCGGCATCAAACAGCTGGCCCTGCCCGGCGGTGACAACACCAAGGGCTATCGCATGGGGTTCTATGTTCAGATCCGCGACGTGATGAACCGCGAATACGGCAAAATCTTCTCGGGCGAGAAATCCGTCGATGACGCTTTCGCCACCATCGAAGAAGACGCCAACAAACTGCTGGCCCGCTTCGCCAAGACCCAAGGGTAATCCACCCATCGCCTACGACCGGCGGCCAGAACCTGGCCGCCGGTTCCACATTCCCCAGCACGGCCAAGGACATCTGTATGAAACGCGCGCAGTTCAGCCGCCCCCTGTTTCCCTATCTTCTGCTTGTGCCGCAGCTCAGCATCATTGCCGTGTTCTTCTATTGGCCCGCGGCCGAGGCGATCCGAGGTTCCTTTTTCCTGGAAGACCCGTTCGGCTTTGGCTCTACCTTCGTGGGCTTCGACAATTACTATGACGCCGTTACCGGCAGCGAATATCTGAACACCGCCCGTTTCACCCTTGTCTTCACGGCCCTTGTCGCCTTCTTCTCGCTGGCGCTGGCGCTGTTGCTGGCGGTCAAGGCAGATATCGTGCTGCGCGGGGCCAAGACCTATCGCACGCTGTTGATGTGGGTCTATGCCATCGCCCCGCCGGTGGCCGGGCTGATCGGCATCCTGCTGTTCGATCAAAGCATCGGGCCGATCACCGATCTGGCCGGTCTGTTCGGGTACGAGCTGAAACTGGGGGTGAATTACTGGGACACCGCCTTTGCCATGGTGCTGGTGTCGGTCTGGAAACAGATCCCCATCAACTTCATCTTCTTTCTGGCCGGGCTGCAATCCATCCCGCGTCCGGTGCGCGAAGCGGCGATGATCGACAACCCGTCGGGCCTGTCGCGGTTTTTCACGATCACCTTTCCGCTGTTGGCGCCCACCGGGTTTTTCCTGCTGATCATCAACATCACCTATGCGCTGTTCGACACCTTCGGGATACTGGATATCCTGTTCAAGGGCGAACCCGCCAACAACCCGATCACCCTTGTCTACAAAGTGTTTCTGGACGGGTTCCGCGGCAATGACCTTGGCGGATCGTCGGCGCAGTCGGTCATCCTGATGGTGCTGGTTCTGGTGCTGACCGTGTTCCAGTTCCGGTTCATGGAACGCCGCGTGCATTATAACTGAGGGCCCGGATATGACCGATATGACCACCGCTTCGCCCATCGCCGTTCCGACCGCGCGGCCGCGCATCCGCTGGAACCGGGTCGGCGACCACGCGATCCTGATTGCAGGCGCGCTGTTCATGCTGTTGCCGGTGCTGCTGACGCTGACCACATCGACCTTCGACAATATCACCATCCACCGGGGCGGGCTGCAATTCGCCTTCGGCCCCGACGGGTTCGAGAATTACCAAAAGGCGATGTTCGAAAAGGGCGGTTTCACCAAGACCGTCGACGGGATGCGGATGATGATGAATTCGCTGATCCTGGGCTTGGGCTTTGCGGTCGGCAAGATCGTCATTTCGATGATGGCGGCCTATGCGATCGTCTATTTCCGGTTCCGTTTTGGCACCATCGCGTTCTGGATCATCTTCACCACGCTGCTGCTGCCGCTGGAGGTGCGCATTCTGCCGTCGTATGAAGTCGTGCAGAACCTGGGGTTGCTGAACACCTATACCGGGCTGATCGTGCCGCTGATCGCCTCGGCCACGGGCACGTTCTATTTCCGGCAATTTTTCAAATCCGTCCCCGAAGAGTTGCTGGAAGCGGCGCGTATCGACGGTGCCGGGCCGGTGAATTTCTTCATCAACATTCTGGTGCCGCTCAGCCAGACGATGATCGCCGCGATCTTCATCATCATGTTCGTCTATGGCTGGAACCAGTATCTGTGGCCCACGCTGATGACCACCGACGAAAGCATGTTCACGCTGGTGCGCGGGATCAAACAGATCATGCAGGTCTGGATCGGCGCGAATATCCCCGACTACGGCGTTGCGATGGCGCTTGCCATCATCGCCATGACACCCCCGGTCCTGATCGTGATCCTGTTTCAAAGCTGGTTCGTGAAGGGCCTTGTTGAATCCGACAAATAGGAACGAAAAATATGGCACAGGTAAATATTCAGTCGGTGAACAAGGTCTATGCCAACGGCTTTGCCGCGGTCAAAGACGTCGAGGTTCAGATCCGCGACGGCGAATTCGTGGTGCTGGTCGGCCCGTCGGGCTGTGGCAAATCCACCCTGTTGCGCATGATCGCGGGGCTGGAGGATATATCGTCCGGCGAGGTTGCGATCGGCGACCGGGTGGTCAATGACATCGACCCGGCCAAGCGCGACATCGCGATGGTGTTCCAGAACTATGCGCTCTACCCGCATATGACCGTCTTCGACAACATGGCCTATGGGTTGAAAAACAAGGGCATGAAGAAAGGCGAGATTCACACCCGCATCACCGAAGCCGCGCGGATGCTGCAACTGGACGATCACCTGACCCGCAAGCCCCGGCAATTGTCGGGCGGACAGCGTCAGCGGGTGGCGATGGGCCGGGCCATCGTGCGCGAACCCAAGGTGTTCCTGTTCGACGAACCGCTGTCCAACCTCGACGCCAAGCTGCGCGCCCATATGCGCAGCGAGCTGAAGGAACTGCACCGCCGGTTGAACGCCACCTTCGTTTTCGTCACCCACGACCAGGTCGAGGCGATGTCGCTGGCCGACCGGATCGTTATCCTGAACGCGGGCCGGATCGAACAGGTCGGCACGCCGATGGAACTGTATCATCAGCCCGCCAGCCTGTTCGTGGCCGAATTCATCGGCTCGCCCGCCATGAACACGGTCCCGCTGGGCACGCGTCTGGGCGGGATGCTGGCCAATACCGCAGGCACATTGCCCGCCCCCGCCATGACCATCGGCCTGCGCCCCGAGGCGATCCTGGCAGGCCCCGCCGGGGGCCCCGGCATCAAGGGCCATGTCGCCATGGCCGAGGCCTTGGGCGCCGAAACCGTGTTGCATATCGAGGTCCCGCAGGGGGGCACCGACACCCGGTTGACCACCCGCGTATCCGGCGAAACCCGGTTCACCGAAGGCGACGAACTGGCGATCACGGTCGATCCCAGCCGGGTCTGCTGGTTCGACCACGAAGGACGGCGCATCGCCACCGAACCCGCAACACAGCCCGCCCCCCGCAAGGAGCCGCTACCGGCCGAATGAACCCATGCTTTCGCTTGTTCGCCGGTGGCCTTATAGTCGCCCGCAAACAGGTAGTGGGCAAATGTGGTTATGGTGACGAGTAAGAAAACCAGCCGGTCATTCAATATCATGATCGTCGGCCAGAATGGCCGCTTGCAATATGAGGCCGCACTTTTTGCGGCCTCGCTGCGTCAGATGGATCCGGATTTCGATGGCCGTCTGATCGTGGCCGAACCGCAACCGGGCCCCCGATGGCAAAAAGACCCGCGTATCAGCAACCGCGACGTGCGCGCCCTGCTGGCCGATCTGGGGGCCGAGATCGTGCCCTTCACCTCGGACGTCTTCGGCGAAACCTATCCGCAGGGCAACAAGATCGAAGGGCTGGCCACCCTGCCCGCAAACGAACCTTTCGTGTTTTTCGATACCGATACGCTGATCACCGGGCCGCTTAGCCATCTGCCGTTCGATTTCGACCGCCCCGCTGCATCCATGCGGCGCGAAGACACATGGCCAGAGGTGCCGCTCTACGGCCCCGGCTATGCCGGTATCTGGAAATCGCTTTATGACAAGTTCGGGCTGGAGTTTGACAGCTCTCTGGACCTCAGCCAGCCCGACGAATACTGGCAGCGATACCTGTATTTCAGCGCCGGCTGGTTTTTCCACAGCGACCCGCAGGCCTTTGGCCAACGGTATCTGGACTACGCCCGGGCCATCCGCAACGACCCGCCCGAGGCGCTGGCCTGTCAGACGCTTGATCCCTGGCTGGATCAGGTGGCCCTGCCGCTGGTGGTGCATTCGTTTGGCGGCGGCAGGCCCGGCCCCGATCTTGCCGGGCTGGATGGCGACGTCACCTGTCACTGGCGCGTGCTGCCGCTGTTTTACGCCCGCGAAAGCGACCGCGCGGTCGAGGTGCTGGAAACCGTCACGGCGCCCAATCGCGTCAAGAAAGTGCTGAAACAATATGACCCGTTCAAACGGATGATCTATCAGGGACGCGGGCACAAAGTGCGCGCCCTGTTTGACCGGGCACATCTGCCGCTGCGCGAACAGATGATCCGCAACCAGATCAAGAAGGCCAATCTGTGGATGCGCTAACCGGATTGTTTTTTGCGGCCTTCCACGGCTATCGTGATCACAGGTAAGGTGATTAAGCTGCGGCAAATCGGGCCAAACCGCCCGAAACGACCTTAAAAACATGCCCGCCCCACCCTGCCTGCAACGCGTCAGGGGGAGGGGTATGGTATGGAGCCGATTACGTTTTCATTGGAAATGGGGGTCGTATTCGCGGTTCTGGCCTTCACGATTTTCCTGTTTGTCTCGGAAATCATCCGCATCGACCTGGCCGCGATCCTGATCCTGGTTCTGGTCGGGTTGCTGAGTTATGTGCCCGGGCTGGAACGTCTGGCCAATGTCAACGATCTGTTTGACGGCTTTGCCTCGAACGCCGTCATTTCGATCATCGCGGTGATGATCGTCGGCGCCGGGCTGGACAAGACCGGGCTGATGAACCGCGTGGCCGCCGTGATCCTGAAACGCGGCGGCACCACCGAGGCGCGGATCATCCCGATCGTGTCGGGCACAGTCGGCGTCATTTCCAGCTTTCTGCAGAACGTGGGGGCGGCCGCGCTGTTCCTGCCGGTGGTCAGCCGGATTTCCACACGCACCGGCATCCCGCTTAGCCGGTTGCTGATGCCGATGGGGTTCTGCGCCATACTGGGCGGCACGATGACGATGGTCGGATCCTCCCCGCTGATCCTGCTGAACGACCTGATCCTGACCGCCAATTCCGGCCTGCCGCCTGCGCAGCAAATGGCCCCTTTCGCGCTGTTCGACGTCACCCCCATCGGCTTTGCCCTGATCGCCTCGGGCATCCTGTATTTCCTGTTGCTGGGGCGCTGGATGCTGCCCGGCGGGCAGCGCAAGGGCGACGCATCGACCGGGCAGGATGTGTCCGATTACCTGACCCGGGTTTACGGTCTGAAGGCGGATGTTTTCGAACTGGGCGTGCCGGAAAACAGCCCCCTGATCGGCAAGCAACTGGCCGATATCAACCTTGAAAACAACCTTTACATCATCTCGACCTTCTATCGCGGCAAAGTGTCGATGGTGCAGGTCCTGACCGCCGAAATCGAAGCCCCCTGCCGTCTGGCGATCATCGGCAAGCAGCAGATCGTGGAACGGTTCGCCCGCGACAACAGGCTGATCCTGCGCCCCGCGCTGGATGTCTTTGCCGAAGAGTTTGCCGCCACGAACGCCGGGATTGCCGAACTGGTCATCCCGCCCGATTCCAAGATCATCGGAAAATCCCCGCGCGAGCTGCTGTTGCGCAAGACCTATGGGCTCAGCCTGCTGGCGATCCACCGCGGCGAACAGACGCTCAGCCATGTGGAAACCGACGAACACGCGCCCACGGCCATCGGTCTGGAACGGTTTCAGGCGGGCGACATGCTGGTCGCCCATACAAGGTGGTCAAATCTGGTGCGGCTGAAGCGCGACAAGGATTTCGTGGTGGTGACATCCGATTTCCCGCAGGAAGAGCTGCGCCCGCAAAAGGTGGGCTGGGCGCTGTTTTTCTTTGTGGTGTCGCTGTCGATGATCCTGTTCACCGATATCCGGCTGTCGCTCAGCCTGCTGACCGGGGCGGTGGGCATGTTGCTGACCCGTGTGCTGAACATCGATGAGGCCTATCGCGCCGTCGGCTGGAACACGGTGTTCCTGCTGGCCAGCCTGATCCCGCTGGGGCAGGCGGTTCAAAGTACCGGCACGGCGGCCTGGATCGCGCAACAGGTGCTGGTGCTGCTGGACGGCTGGCCCCTGTGGTCGCTGCAGGCGGGGATCGCGGTTCTGGCCACGGTGTTTTCGCTGATCATGTCCAATGTCGGGGCGACGGTTCTGCTGGTGCCGCTGGCCGTGTCGATTGCGGTGGCCGCCGGGGGCGACCCTGCGGTCTTTGCGCTGACGGTGGCGATCTCGACCTCGAATTCCTTCATCATTCCCACCCATCAGGTGAATGCGCTGATCATGGGGCCGGCGGGGTACAAGGTCGTCGATTTCGTCCGCAGCGGCGGGGTGATGACCGTGATCTTTCTGGTGGTGTCGCTGGTGATGCTGAACGTGGTGTTCTAGCGCAGGGCGTAGCGGCTGACGAAATTGCGCAGGATCTTTTCGGGCGCATGCACATCGGCGGCGCGGCACATGGCAATCAGGCGGTCGGCATTTTCGGGCGGGAAATAGCCCTTGTTGCGGTAAATCCTGATCCGGGTTTCAAACCCGTCGCTGTCGGCCTCGGGGTGGAACTGCGTGGCATAGACGTTCTGTTTATAGCGGATCATCTGAAACGGGCACGGGCCCGAGGCGGCCAGATGGGTGCAACCGTCGGGCAATTCCTGCACCGCTTCCTTGTGACCGACAAAGGCCTGAAACCGGTCCGGCACATCGGCCAGCAACGGGTCCGTGCGCCCGGCATCGGTCAGGCCGCAGTCCACCGCGCCGACGCTTTCGCCATAGCGGTCCTTGGTGACCGGCGCGCCCAGATGATGTGCCAGAATGCCGATGCCATAGCAGCAGCCCATGAACGGGACATCGCCGCCGGTGATCACGGGCATCAGCCCCAGAACCGCCTGTTCGATCCGCTTTTCGATCTCGGATTTCTGATCCTCGGGGTCGCTGACACAGCCCGGCCCGCCGCCGACGATCACCCCGGAATAGTCCTGCAGGTTCAGGTCTGCGGGGATGGCGGCCTGATCCAACCTGATCCGATGCGCCTGATCCGCCGCAAGCCCGCCTTTGGCCAGAATGGCCGCGAACTCATCGTCCGACGCTTCGGTTTCAGGGCGCAGTTGCAGGATCAGAAAGGGGTTCATGGGCGGTCCGGGCGGTTGCAGCGATCACAGTCTTGTGCCGGTCCGACAGCCGCCCGTCAACGTCGGCATTTTGATAACATTCGACGAAAACAGGAAATAATAATTCCCAACATGAATTTAACAACCCCGCCGCCCGGGTTTTCCACAGTTTTCTCACCCACAACCCGCGCAGTTCGCCACATTTATTTTGACATCCAAAATAATAAATGAAACACTCCTCAAAGACTAAAATGGGAGGAGACATGTTTCTCGGTCTAGATCTGGGAACGTCAGGCTTGCGCGCCAGCCTGATCGACGACGCTGGCCAAATTCTGGCGTCGGCCGAGGCGACTTATGCCGTTTCCCATCTCCACCCCGGGTGGAGCGAACAAAATCCCGACGATTGGATTGCGGCCTGCGCCGATACCATTTCCAGCCTGCGCCAGACCCACGGCACCCAATTCGCCGCGCTGAAAGGCATCGGGCTGTCGGGGCAGATGCATGGCGCCACGGTGATCGGCGCGGATGACCGGCCGCTGCGGCCCTGCATCCTGTGGAACGACACCCGCGCCCATGCCGAGGCCGCGATGCTGGACGCCGCACCCGATGTGCGCCGCCTGTCCGGCAACATCGTTTTCCCCGGCTTCACCGCGCCCAAACTGCTGTGGCTGAAAACCCACGAACCGCAGGTCTTTGCCGCCACTGCAAAGGTTCTGCTGCCCAAGGACTACCTGCGCCTGTGGCTGACCGGCGCGCATGTCTCGGACATGTCCGATGCGGCGGGCACCGCCTGGCTGGACGTGGGCGCGCGCGCGTGGTCCGACACCCTGCTGGACGCGGGCCAGATGCGCCGCGATCAGATGCCCGATCTGGTCGAAGGCTGCGCATCCTCGGGGCAGTTGCGCCCCGCGCTGGCCGCCGAATGGGGCGTGTCCCCGGATGTTATCGTCGTGGGCGGGGGCGGCGACAATGCCGCGGCCGCCTGTGGCGTCGGCACGCTGAACGAAGGGGACGGGTTCATCTCGCTGGGCACCTCCGGCGTGCTGCTGGCCGCCAAGAACAGCTTTGCCCCCGCCCCCGAAACCGCCGTGCACAGCTTTTGCCACGCGATCCCCAACACATGGTATCAGATGGGCGTCATTCTGGCCGCGACCGACGGGCTGAACTGGCTGTCGAAAATGACCGGTCAGTCGCCCGCCGACATGGCTGCCGCCCTGCCGGATCAGATTGACGGGCCCGCCGCCGTGCGGTTCCTGCCCTATCTGTCGGGCGAACGCACCCCCCATAACGACAGCGCCATTCGCGGCAGCTTTACCGGGCTGGACATCGGCACCGAACGGACCGACCTGACCCGGGCAGTGATGGAGGGTGTCAGCTTTGCCCTGCGCGACAGTCTTGAGGCGCTGAAATCCACCGGCACCGATCTGCGCCGGGTGCTGGCCATCGGCGGCGGCGCGCAATCCGCGTTCTGGGTCGAAACCCTGGCGACCCTGCTGAACCTGCCCGTCGATCTGCCCGAACAGGGCGATTTCGGCGCGGCACTTGGCGCGGCACGTCTGGCCATGGTGGGTGTCACCGGGGCCGCGCCGTCCGACATCATGACCCCGCCGCCCGTGGCCCGCACCATCGCCCCGCGCGCCGATCTGACCGACAGATATGAAACCGCCTATCAGGCGTTTCGCAACAGCTATCCCGCAATAAAGGCAATCCAATGAGCACCGGTTTTTTCAAAGACATCCCCCAGATCCGCTATGAAGGCGCCAGCACGACCAACCCGCTGGCCTTTGCCCATTACAACCCGGACGAGGTGGTCATGGGCAAAACCATGCGCGATCACCTGCGGTTTGCGGTCTGTTACTGGCACAATTTCGTCTGGCCGGGCGGCGACCCGTTCGGCGGCCAGACCTTTGAACGCCCGTGGTTCGGCAACACGATGGAACTGGCCAAGCTGAAGGCCGATGTCGCGTTTGAAATGTTCACGACGCTGGACGCGCCCTATTTCTGTTTCCACGATGCCGACGTGCGCCCCGAAGGCGACAGTTTCGCCGAAAACACCCGCAATCTGGAAGAGATCACCGATTACTTCGCCGGCAAGATGGAACAGACCGGCGTCAAGCTGCTGTGGGGTACGGCGAACCTGTTTTCCAACCGCCGCTATATGGCGGGGGCGGCCACCAACCCCGATCCGGATGTCTTTGCCTTTGGCGCGGCCACCGTCAAAACCTGCATGGATGCCACGCTGAAACTGGGGGGCGAGAATTACGTGCTGTGGGGCGGGCGCGAAGGCTATGAAACTCTGCTGAACACCGACATGGGTCAGGAACAGGACCAGATGGGCCGGTTTCTGCACATGGTGGTCGAATACAAGCACAAGATCGGGTTCAAGGGCGCGATCCTGATCGAACCCAAACCGCAGGAACCCACCAAGCACCAGTATGACTATGATGTCGGCACGGTTTACGGGTTCCTGAAGAAATACGGGCTGGAGAACGAGGTGAAGATGAACCTCGAACAGGGGCATGCCATTCTGGCCGGTCATTCGTTCGAGCATGAGATCGCGCTGGCCACGGCGCAGGGCATCTTCGGATCGATCGACATGAACCGGAACGATTATCAGTCCGGCTGGGACACCGACCAGTTCCCCAACAATGTGCCCGAGGTGGCGCTGGCCTATTACCACATTCTGAAAAACGGCGGCTTCACCACCGGCGGCACCAATTTCGACGCCAAGCTGCGGCGCCAGTCGCTGGACCCCGAGGACCTGCTCATGGCGCATATCGGCGGTATGGATGTCTGCGCGCGCGGGCTGAAGGCCGCCGCCGCGATGATCGAGGATGGCACGCTGGATGGCTTTGTCGCCGATCGCTATGCAGGCTGGCAGGGCGACGAGGCGCAGAAGATGCTGAACGGCGATTATACGCTGGACGATATCGCGGCCTATGTCCAATCCGCCGATATCCGGCCCGAGCCGAAATCGGGACGTCAGGAATATCTGGAAAACCTGATCAACCGTTTTGTCTAGGGCGCCGTGATGCGCGCGCCCCGACAGGTGTTTCAGATGGGCGGTCAGGATGTGACCGAAACAGTGCTGGAAGACGGCGATGTTTCGGTCAGCCTGCTCAGCCTTGGCTGCATCACCCGCGACTGGCGGGTGCCTGTGGGTGGGGCGCGGGTGCCGGTGGTTCTGGGGTTTGCCGATCCGCAGCGGTATCTGGACAACCCCGATTATCTGGGCGTGATCGCGGGGCGCGTGGCCAATCGCACCGGGTTCGGACGGTTCCGCCTGGACGGGCGCGCCTATGCGCTGGCCTGCAACGCCCCGCCGCATCACCTGCATGGCGGCCCCGGCGGGCTGTCGTCGCGCAACTGGCAGGCCGAGGCCGACACCGCCCGGAACGCCGTCCGCATGACCCATGTCTCGGCGGATGGCGACGCGGGGTATCCCGGCACGGTCAGGTTTCAGATCGACATCCGGCTCAGCGGTCATCGGCTGACCTATGACATGCACGCCGCGCCGGACCGGCCCACGCCGATCAATCTGGCGCAGCACAGTTACTATAACCTGATGGGTGGCGGGGCGATCTGGGGGCAAAAGCTGACCCTGGCTGCGGGTTCGTTCACCGAGGCCGATGCCACGCTGTTGCCGACAGGGGCCATTCAGCCTGTCGCCGGAACCGCGCTGGATTTCACCCAGCCCACCACATTGGATCAAGACCGTCACCGGGCGATTGATACCAACATGATCGTGGACGCAGCGGCCCCCGGGCCCGTCGCCACGCTGTCGGCGGACAACGGGCTGACCCTGCGGATGTGGACCGATCAGCCGGGGGTGCAGGTCTATACCTCTGGCGGGCTGAACGCCGCCGAGGGCGCCCACCCGGGCCAGCGGATTACCCCCGGCGCGGGCCTGTGTCTGGAACCGCAGCATTTTCCGGACAGCTTGAACAATCCCGCGTTTCCGTCGATCATCCACACACCGGACCGCCCCTACAGACAACGGCTGAAGATCGAGATCGCCCCATGAAACGTCTGCTGGCCTGCCTGTGTTTCGCAAGTGTTCTGGCCCCCGCATGGGCCGGGCAGATCACCCTGCCAAAGGCCGACGCCAAATTCCCCGAACCGGATATGGCGCAGGTCCGGCTGGGGCAGTTGCTGTTTTACGATCCGATCCTCAGCGGCAACAGGAACGTGGCCTGCGCCACCTGCCACCACCCGAAATTCGGCACCTCGGACGGGGTGTCGCTGGGTCTGGGCGATGGCGGCATCGGGCTGGGGCCTGCGCGCCGGGTCGACCCGGACAATCCCCCCGAAAAACGCATCCCGCGCAATTCCCCCGCGCTGTTCAATCTGGGGGCCGCGGAATTCACCCGCATGTTCCACGACGCGCGGCTGGAACAGGATACGACCCGCCCCTCGGGCCTGCGCACCCCGCTGGACGAAGAGATGGTCACCGGATTTGCCAATGTGCTGTCGGCGCAGAACATGTTCCCGGTGCTGTCGCCCGATGAAATGGCCGGGCATTACAGCGAAAACGACGTGTCGCGCGCGGTGCGGCTGGGCCAGCTGACCCATTCCGGCGGCGCGTGGGAAATCATCGCGGGCCGCGTCGCCGCCATTCCGGCCTATCGCGATGCCTTTGATCCGGTCATCGGCGCCGAGGCCCCCATCCGCTTTACCGATATTTCCAACGCGCTGGCCGCTTTCATCGCCTTTGAATGGCGCGCCGACAACAGCCCGTTCGACCGGCACCTGCGCGGCGAAGAGCGGCTGACCAGTGACGCGCTGGAAGGGATGAAGCTGTTCTACGGGGCGGCAGGCTGTGCCGCCTGCCATGCGGGGCAGTTCCAGACCGATCACGGGTTTCACGCCATCGCCATGCCGCAGATCGGCCCGGGCAAGGCCGCGCGGTTCGAAAGTCACACCCGCGACACCGGGCGGATGCGCGTGACCGGCCGGGCCGAGGATGCCTATCGGTTCCGCACACCGTCGTTGCGCAATGTCACCCTGACAGCCCCCTACGGCCACGCCGGGACCTATGCCACGCTTGAGGGCGTCCTGCGCCATCACCTTGATCCCGTGGCGGGGCTGATCGCCTATGATCCGGCGCAGGCGATATTGCCCGAGATCAAGGATGCGATGGATTTCCCGATCCTCAGCAATGCGCAGGAACTGGACGCCATCGCCCGCGCCAACGAACTGCCCCCGCAAGACCGCACCGAGGCCGAGATCGCCGCCATCCTGGCCTTTCTGGGCGCGCTGACCGACCCGGAAACCGCGCAGGGGCGGCTGGGCGTGCCAGCATCGGTGCCCAGCGGCCTGCCGGTCGATTAACGCGGGCGTATCGCCAGATCGTCACCCGCGCGGGTGGCCGAAATCACCTGATTGACCCCGACCTCCTGCCACGCGCTGACCGCTCCGCCCGGCCAGATCACGCGCAGCCGTATCCGCTCGGCGGCCCCCAGCCCGAAATGATGCGGAACCGCGGCGCCGCTGGCATGGCCGCCACCTACCGTCACCTCGCGCATGTGGCGCTGGCCTGCGGCCTCGACCTCGATCCAGGCGCCGACCGCTTGGGTGTTCGGCGCGGGCTGGGTCAGATCGACCGCCAGCCAGTTGCCGGTCCCCGTCGTGACGTTCTGATAAATCTCCAAGGGTGCGCGGCGGTTGACCACGGCCAGATCCAACAGCCCGTCCAGATTCATATCGATCAGGGCAGCGCCCCGGCTGCGCGCCATGCTGGCCAGCCCGGCCCCGCCCCCGGCCTCGGCAAAACTGCCGTCCTGCTGTTGCAGCAACAGGTTGTTGGGGTCTTTCATCGCGCTGTCGGGCATCTGTTCGACATTGCCCTTGGCAATGAAAATATCGTCGCGACCGTCGTTCTGCACATCGCCAAAGGCCACATGCCACCCGGTCGATGGCCGCCCGTCGCCGCCGGTATAGGGCCGGTGCGCGGTGGTGCCTTTTTCATAGGTCGCATCCCGGTATACCGGCCCCGCCGCGCCCTGTTCCAGCATCTGCAGTTTCTGGTCGCCCATCGAACTGAGGTAGACCTCGGGCAGACCGTCACCGGTGATGTCGCGGCTGGCGATTCCCATGCCCCACAGCATGTACCGCTGCCACCCGTCGCCTTCGTCATACAGCCGCGGCACGGGCTCCATCGCCCACATCTGTTCCTGCCCGCCTTTGATGTAATAATGCCGGTCGTTGCTGACCCGCAGGTCGGCGCGGCCCTTGCGGCCCCAGTCGGAAAACAGCATCGACAGCGTGCAATAGCCGGGGGTCAGGGCCCGCGGCGGGGCATAGCTGTCGCCTTCGGGCCGGTACAGGCGGTTGTCGTCGCAGGCCTCGAACGGACCCGCCGGATCATCGCGGTCCACGTAATTGCCGACAGCCAGCGTCGGCAGGTTCTGCCCTGCCTCCCATGTGGCGGAAAACGCCGTGCTCCAGCCGCTGTCCGGCAGGCTGGCAAGTGGTGGATCGAACGGGGCAAAACCGCAATCGGGCCCGCCCCTCAACAATTGATTTTGCCCGACCCGCAGGACGAACAGGTCCAGCCAGCCGTCGCTGTCCAGATCTATCGGATAGGCCCCGATCACGCCGCTCAGCGCCAGCGCCGCAGGGGTTTCCACGTCAAAGCCGACCGCACCGCCGCGCGCGCCCGTCCGGTTGCGCAATAGCGCGGCGGGCGCTTCGCCACCGGCGGCGTAAAGCTCGGGCAGCAGATCACCGTCGCAGTCAAAGGCGGCGATGCCGCCGCCGACGTAATGTTCCCACCCGCCGCTGTACCGGTGATCGATCCCCAACGCAGGCGCGCGGTCGGTGAACAGCGGATCGGCCGCAGCCATCGGTGCCAGCAAAACCGCCAGCAACAGCCCCTCAGGCCGCATGACCGGCAATCGCCTGCAGCGCGATATCCGCAACCCCGTCAAGCGCATAGGCTGCCGCCCCCTTGGCCCACATCAGATCGCCCCATTTGTGGATCACGATCTCGGGCGGGGGCAGGTCGATCTGGACAATGGATTTGCGGATGCTGTTCAGCACCTCGTCGGCATAAAGATAATCGAACTGCATCCGTTCACCCGACAGGATGATCAATTGCGGATCGAAAACGTTGACCATATTGGCCAGCCCCATCGCGAACATCCGCCCGGCCCGGTCCAGAATCATCTGCGCGGTTTCATTGCCGTCGCATGCCGCCTGTACCATTTCCTGCAACTTGCGGGTGGTGCCATGCTGATCGGCGAAATCGGTTGTGGTCGCCGCTTCGCGCAGCAGGGCATAGTCGGCGACATAGGCCTCCAGACACCCCCGCTGACCGCAGCGGCACAGCGCGCCGTCCAACTGCACCTTGGTATGGCCGAACTCGGCGCCGCAGCCGCGCGCACCACGATAGATTTCGTGGTTGATCACGATCCCCATGCCGACACCGCTTTCGATGGTGATGACGATGAAATCGCGAATGCCGCGCCCGTGGCCGAAATACTGTTCGGCCATGGCCACAAGGTTGGCGTCATTGTCCAGAAAGATCGGCAGGTTGATCTGCTGTTCCAGCAACGACCGCAGCGGCACGTTGCGTTCGGACAACCCCGGCGACCAATGCACAAGCCCGCCCTGCGCATCGACCGTGCCCGCCAGCCCCAGCCCGACGCCCGACAGATCGGACAGGGTCAGCCCGGCAGAGGCGGCGGCCTGTTGGGCGGCCTGTGTGACCAGCGGCGCCAGATCGGCGGCGCTGTGTTTCGGGGCGCTCAGCTCCATCGTGCTTTCGCCGATCAGGGCGCCTTCGAAATCGATGATCGCGGTGGTGATCGCCTTTTGCGACAGCTTCATGCCCGCCACCACACGCGCCGCACCGCGCACTTTCAGATCCACACGCGGCCGCCCCCGACGCAGATCGCCGCGATCCTGGCTGCTGCCGGTTTCTTCGATCAGCCCTTCGCGGATCAGCTCGGCCGTGATCGAGGTGACAGTGGCCGGGCTGATCCCGGTTTCGCGCGCCAGATCGACACGCGCCACGCGTTCGGCTTTGCGGATCGCTGAAAACACCTGCCTGCGGCCGGCATCCCGTTGGTCGTTCACCATCGGATATTCCTCCCCTTTGGTGCAGGACAAAGGCCCCGCGCCAGTCGAACATAATATTTCACCACAAAAATCAAACTGGCAAGTATTTCGTGAAATACCCTCCCGATCCGCGGGTATTTCGCGATTTGCACCGGAAATACGCCGGATTAAATTAGACTTGCGAATTATTAGGTGGTAGCTTTCCGTCAACCGCTGCCGAATCTTAGAAAAAGGTCGATGGCGGACACGTGTTAAGGGAGGAAATCATGAAGAAATTCACCGCCGTAGCCGCGGTTGCAATAAGCGCTGTTGTGTCAACCGCAGCCTTTGCCGCAGACCTGACCGTCGGCGTCAGCTGGTCCAATTTTCAGGAAGAGCGCTGGAAAACCGATGAGGCCGCGATCAAAACCGCGCTGGAAGCCGCCGGTGCCGAGTATATTTCGGCAGATGCGCAATCCTCGTCCGGCAAACAGCTGTCCGACGTCGAAAGCCTGATCGCACGCGGCGCGAACGCGCTGATCATTCTGGCACAGGACGCCTCGGCCATTGGCCCGGCGGTTTCCGCCGCCGCGGATGAGGGTATCCCGGTTGTCGCCTACGACCGCCTGATCGAAGACCCCCGCGCCTTTTACCTGACCTTCGACAATGTCGAAGTGGGCCGGATGCAGGCCCGCGCCGTTCTGGCCGCACAGCCCAAGGGCAACTATGTGATGATCAAGGGCTCGCCCACCGACCCGAACGCGGATTTCCTGCGCGGCGGTCAGCAAGAGGTGCTGCAAGCGGCCATCGACGCCGGTGACATCACCATTGTCGGCGAAGCCTATACCGATGGCTGGGTTCCGGCCAACGCACAGCGCAACATGGAACAGATCCTGACCGCGAATGACAACAAGGTCGATGCGGTCGTGGCCTCGAACGATGGGACTGCGGGCGGGGCTGTTGCCGCGCTGACCGCGCAGGGCATGCAGGGCATTCCGGTGTCGGGTCAGGACGGCGACCATGCCGCGCTGAACCGTGTTGCCACCGGCACCCAGACCGTGTCGGTCTGGAAAGACGCGCGCGCCCTGGGCAAAACCGCCGCTGAGATTGCCGTCGCTTTGGCGGGCGGGACCGCAATGGCCGATGTTGCCGGTGCACAGTCCTGGACATCGCCATCGGGCACCACCATGAACGCACAGTTCCTGGCCCCGGTTCCGGTGACCGCCGACAACCTGAACGTCGTGATCGACGCGGGCTGGATCGCCAAGGACAAGCTTTGCGCCGGGTCTGAGCTGGCCGTCTGTCACTGATACCAATCGCCCCCGGCGCAACCGCCGGGGGCACCTCGAATTTTCAAAACATCGCTATTTCTGCTACATGCGTGACGGTAGGTCGGAACGCAGCGGGACAGCGATTGTCGAACGGCCCGGGTGGGAGGAATGCGACCAAATGAGCGATAAACCACAGAACATCTTTGCAAAGCTCGGTATCGACACCCGGCTTTTGGGAATGATCGGGGCGCTTGTCGTGCTCTGGATCCTGTTCGACTTTGTCACCGGCGGGCGGTTTCTGACCCCGCGCAATATCTTCAACGTTTCGGTTCAGACCGCATCGGTCGCGGTGATGGCCACCGGGATGGTGTTTGTCATCGTCACCCGGCACATCGACCTGTCCGTGGGATCGCTGCTGGGCTTTATCGGGATGACCGTGGCCGCCCTGCAGGTGCATATCCTGCCCGATATTCTGGGTGGGGGCCATTGGTCGATCTGGATCATCGCGGCCATCGCCGCCGTGGTCATGGGGGCGATCATCGGGGCCATGCAGGGCTGGATCATCGGCTATCTGACGGTCCCCGCCTTTATCGTGACGCTGGGCGGTTTTCTGGTCTATCGCGGGGCGATGTGGTGGGTGACGCAGGGCCAGACCGTTGCGCCGCTGGACCCGACCTTTAAACTGCTGGGCGGCGGGGCCGACGGCACGCTGGGCGAAACGCTTAGCTGGGGGTTCGGGGTTCTGGCCTCGCTTGCCGCCGTTGCCCTGATCCTGATGAGCCGCCGGCGCAAATCCACGCTTGGCTTTGCGGTCAAACCGGTCTGGGCCGAAACTGTGCTGATTGCGCTGGCCAGCGGGTTGATCCTTTGCTTCGTCTGGATCATGAATTCCTACCCGATCGCCAAAGGTGCCCTGCCCCGCATCGCCGAGGCGCGCGGCATCGAACTGACCGACGGCATGACGCTGTATCACGGGGTCGCCATTCCGGTCGTGATCCTGTTGGTGGTGACGGTCGTGATGACCGTTGTCTCCACCCGGACCCGGTTTGGCCGCTATGTCTATGCCACCGGCGGCAACCCCGAAGCGGCCGAGCTGTCGGGCATCAACACCCGGCTGTTGACGGTCAAGGTCTTTGCCCTGATGGGGGCGCTGACCGGGATCGCCTCGATCATCGCCTCGGCCCGGCTGGGGTCGGTTGATGTGGGGCTTGGCACATTGGACGAATTGCGCGTGATCGCGGCGGCCGTCATTGGCGGCACGGCCCTGTCGGGCGGGTTCGGCACGATCTATGGCGCCGTGATCGGGGCGCTGATCATGCAGTCGCTGCAATCGGGCATGGCCACATCGGGCGTGGACGCACCGCTGCAATCCATCGTCGTCGGGCTGGTTCTGGTGCTGGCGGTCTATATCGACATCGTCTACCGCCGCAAAATTGGCAACTGAGGAGGACCCGGGATATGACAAGCAAAACACCTTTGGTCGAAATGCGCGACATGTGCCTGTCCTTTGGCGGCGTGCGCGCGGTGGATCATGTCACCGTCGATCTGCATCCGGGCGAGGTTGTCGGTCTGCTGGGCCACAACGGCGCCGGAAAATCGACGCTGATCAAGATGCTGTCGGGCGCTTACCGGGCCGATAGCGGCGAGATTTTCATCAACGGCGACAAGGTCACGATCGAAAACCCGCGTGACGCGCGGGCCCATAACATCGAAACGATCTATCAGACGCTGGCGCTGGCCGATAATCTGGATGCCGCCAGCAACCTGTTTCTGGGGCGCGAACTGGTCACCGCCACAGGCATGGTCGATGACGACGCGATGGAGGCCGAAACCCGCAAGATCATGCACCGCCTGAACCCCAACTTTCAAAAGTTCAGCGCGCCGGTCTCGGCCCTGTCAGGGGGGCAGCGACAGTCGGTCGCGATTGCCCGCGCGGTCTATTTCAACGCCAAGATCCTGATCATGGATGAACCCACGGCGGCCCTTGGCCCCCATGAAACCCAGATGGTTTCGGACCTTATTCAACAGCTCAAGTCCGAAGGTCTGGGGATTTTCCTGATCGACCACGATGTGCATCAGGTGATGAACCTGTGCGATCGCGCTTCGGTCATGAAAAACGGCAAACTGGTGGGCACCGTCGATGTGGACAAGGTGACCGATGACGATCTGCTTGGCATGATCATTCTGGGCAAGCACCCGCATACGGGCGAGGTGATGGCCGGCTAAGCCAAAGGGGGGATCAGAATGGCGCGGGTATCGCCGGGGCCGCTCTGATCGCCCCGATCCGTCAGGCGGCGGGTTCCGTCATAAGAATCTGTTCCAGCTGGGTGTTGCCGGTCACCAGATCGGCCAGGCTGACCGTATCCAACGAGGTATAGAAAGCATCCAGCGCGTTGGACAATGCCCCCCGCAGGCGACAACAATCCGCAATCGGACATGTGTTCGTCGCCGCGGCATTGCATTCGGTAAAGGGGGCATCCGCCTCGAATATGCGAAAAACGGCACCGACGCCGATCTCTTCGGGGGGGCGGGCCAGCCGGACGCCGCCCTTGCGGCCCCGCATCGTTTCCACAAACCCATAGTGGCCAAGCGCGTTGATCACATGCGCCATGTGATTTTCGGACGCGTTGCACGCCGCCGCAATATCGGACTTTCGGGCCACGGGGCCGGTATTGATCGCGCAATACATCAGCGCGCGCATCGCGATATTGGTGCGTGTGGTCAGACGCATGATGATGGCTCCTTTGCCCTTGAACCGGGAAATCCTCCATCCTGCATACATCAATGATCACGGCTGGAAATTGATCGAGATCATGCTGCCCGCGATGCGGTCAGCCCCGGCGCGGCGCCAATAGCGACAGGGCAAACAGCACCGCCGCCACCGAAACGATGCTGGGACCCGCCGGTGTGTCGAACCGCAACGAGGCACCCAGACCGGCCAGCGCGGCAATCGCCCCCGCCCCCACCGACAGCGCGGCCATGCCTTCGGGGGACCGGGCCAGACCGCGCGCAGCCGCCGCCGGAATGACCAGCATCGCCACGATCAGCAACGCCCCAACGACCTTGATCGCAACCGCCACGACAATGGCCAAAGCGATGGTCAGCACCAGCCGTTCGCGCGCAGGATCGATGCCCGAGGCCTGCGCCAGTTCTTCGTTCAACGTGGCGGTGACCAGCGCCGACCAGCGCCAGAACAACACCCCCTCGACCGCCAGAACCCCGCACCAGATCACCAGCAGATCGGTATTGCTGACCGCCAGAATATCGCCAAACAGATAGGCCGACAGGTCCACCCGGACGCCCGGCAGGAACGACACCGCCACCAGACCGAAGGCCAGCGCCGCATGGGCCATGACGCCCAAGGTCGTATCCATCGCCAAGCCGCGCCCGGCCAGCGCCGAGACGCTGATCGCCATGATCAGCGCAACCGCCAGCGTGCCCGCAAAGATGCTGATCGAAAACCCCAGCGCCAGCGCCACGCCCAGGATCGCCGCATGGCTGGTCGCCTCGCCGAAATAGGCCATGCGCCGCCAGACCACGAAACACCCCAACGGCCCCGCCGCCAGCGCGACCCCCAGCCCTGCCAAAGCCGCGCGGATCAGAAAATCATCCATGTTCAGCTCGCCTTTTCCGTGGCGCCATGGCCATGATCATGGTTGTGGTCATGTTCGTGATCATGGTCATGCGCGTGTTGATACAGGGCCAGCGCACCGCCGGTGCCTTCGCCAAACAACGCGCGGTATTCCGGCGCGCTGGACACCACATGCGGCGTGCCCTGACAACAGACATGACCGTTCAGACAGATCACCCTGTCAGAGGCGCTCATCACCACATGCAGATCATGGCTGACCATCAGCACGGCGCAGCCGGTGTCGCGCCGGACCTCTTCGATCAACTGGTAAAACGCGGCCATTCCGGGCTGGTCCAACCCTTGGGTTGGTTCGTCCATGATCAGAATCTGCGGATCGGCCAACAGCGCCCGCGCCAGCAGGACCCTTTGAAACTGCCCGCCCGACAATGTGTCCATCTGCCGGTCCTCAAGCCCCTCGACCCCGACGCGGATCAGCGCCGCATCGATCGCCGCCGCATCGCGCCGGATCGGCAGGGACAGGAACCGCCGTACCGTCATCGGCATCCGCCCGTCCATCGCCAGCCGTTGCGGCATATAGCCGATGACCAGCCCCTTTTTGCGGTCGACACGGCCCGCGCTGGGGGGGATCACCCCCAAAAGCGCGCGCAGCAGGGTGGATTTCCCCGATCCGTTGGGGCCGACGATGGTCACGATCTCGCCCGGGGCGATGGCGAAATCGACATTCGACAGGGCCACCGCGCCGCCATAGCGGACCGACATCTTTTCGGCAGTGATCAGGTTCATGTGGCGGACCTGCATCCGGCGCACAGACCGGCGGCTTCGATGTTCAACCGGTCCACGGTGAAATGAACGCTTTGGGCGGCCTCGGACATGGCCTGAGCGACGCCGGCGCCCGGCACTTCGGCAACCGCGTCGCAGCCGGTGCAGATCAGAAAGACCGGGCTGTGCCTTTCGCCCGGATGCATGCAGGCGGTAAAGGCGTTCAGGCGGCGGATGCGGTGGGCCAGCCCGTTTTCGACCAGGAATTCCAACGCGCGATAAGCCACGGGCGGCTGTTTGCCGAACCCGCCTTCGGCCAGACGGTCCAGCACCTCATAGGCGCCCAGCGCCCGGTGGGTTTCCAGCAGAATCTCCAGCGTGCGCCGCCGCACCGGCGTCAGCCGCAACCCGCGTTCCGCCGCCAAAGCATCGGCCCGGGCCAAAACATCGCCACAGCAGGCGTCATGGTCATGCGGCGTAAAGGCCAGCGGCTGAGGTATATCGGATGGGCTCATCATTTTCCTGTTGACTTGTTATGCTATAACATATCAATGACTGTCCCCCAGAGACAACCCCTATTCGAGGATTCCCAATGCGCCTGATCCTGACGCTGGCCGCCATCGTCTTTTCCCTGCCCGCCGGGGCCGAAACGCCGAAGGTCGTGACCGACATTCCCGCGGTTCATTCCCTGACGGCGCAGGTCATGGGGGATCTGGGGGATCCGCTGTTGTTGCTGCAGGGCGGCAGTGATCCGCATCATTTCCAGTTGAAACCGTCACAGGCCCTTGCCCTGTCGCGGGCCGATCTGGTGATCTGGATCGGCCCGTCGCTGACCCCCTGGCTGGACCGGGCCGTCAAGGCGACCGGAGGTCAGGACCACAGCCTGACCCTGCTGGACGCCCCCGGTACCAGAACGCTGGCGTTCAAGAAGGACCACGAAGATCATCATGACGAAGACCACGACGGTGATCACGATGAACATGACGAGCATGAGGAGGATCACGACGGCGATCATGCCAAAGAAGACGCGCACGGCCATGATCACGGCGACACCGACCCCCACGCCTGGCTGGCCCCGGACAACGCCCGCCAATGGGTCACGCTGATCGCCGCAAAACTGTCGGAACAGGACCCCGAGAACGCCGGCACCTATGTCGCGAATGCAGCCAGCGCCGTGTTGAACATCAACGCGGCCGAGGCGCAGGCCGAGGCCCTGCTGGCCCCCGCGCGCGGCCAGCCGATCGTGGTATTTCACGACGCATACGGCTATTTCGCCAGCCACTTTGACCTGACCGTGCATGGCAGCATCGCCGAAGGCGACGCCGCCGCCCCCGGCGCGGCGCATATGTCGGAACTGCGCGCCTTGTTGCACGACAACGGCACGATCTGCATCTTCCCCGAGGTCCATCAGAACACAGCCTATCTGGACACCGTCATCGAAGGCACCAAGGCCCGGATCGGCGCCCCGCTGGACCCGTCGGGGATCAATCTGACACCAGGCGCGGGGCTGTATGGGGCCTTGCTGGTCGGGTTGGCCGAAACCATTTCCGACTGCGCCACCGCGCAAAACTAGGCGATCACAGGTTCCCCGTTGCGCCACAACCGCCTATCAAGGGGCGACAGCGAACGGGGGACATCATGACAGATCACACCATGCACTGGGTTGCCGCCTTGCAAGAGGCGGGTTTTATCAGGCTTTGGGACATGGATCCGGCAGGCACCGTTTTGGCGCAGCACCGCCTGCCACCCGTCACGCCCGACGAACTGGGGCCGGTGATTGCCGAAATGACCGGCGGTGCCGCCCGAACGGTGCTGACCTGTGGTGTGGCCGGGGATGGGATCGCCCATACCCCCTGCCCGGCGCTGAATATCCAACCGATGCCCCTGATCGGTGGCAGGCTGCGGCATCTGGCGATTGCCGGGCTGGCTCAGGACACACCCGCCCATGTCAGCCCCTCAGCCCCGCCAAAGGTGGCCGGATTCCTGGCGATGAACCCCAAATTCGACGGTGTGCTGTGTCTGCCCGGCCCGCAAACCGCATGGCTGCACATCAGCGCCGAAGAGGTCGTCAGCCTGCAGACCTTTGTCACCGCCGATATCGCCCGTGACATAGCCGCCCGGTTGGGCCTGCCCGCCACCGCATGGGAAGAAAGTGCCTTTGCCCCTGCCGTGTCCGATACGATGGCCAACCCCGAACGGCTGGCCGCACGGCTGGCCTCGATCCAGGCCGAAGGGATGCTGACCGGGCTTAGCGAAGGCGTCGCCCGCACCCGGCTTTGGGGCGCGTTGATCGGGGCCGAACTGGCCGCCGCGCGGCCCTATTGGCTGGGCCAGCAGGTGGCCGTTCTGGGCGGTCAGGCGATTGCGCCCTATTACGTCACCGCCCTGCAGGCGCAGGGGGTGCAGGTGATCCAGGCCGACGGCGAAGCGATGTTGCTGAAAGGTTTTGCCGAGGCGATGCACCAAAGCAACGCCTAGCCCCCGGCCCCGCGATACCACTGCACGATGCGGGCCCGTTCCTCAGGCTCGATGAACGACAGGTTGGCGGGCGGCATCGCGTGGCTGACCCCGGCCTGCAGATAAATCTCGCGCCCGTGGCGGGCGACGTCGGCCTCGGTTTCCAGATGCACGCCCTTGGGCGCCCAATGCAGCCCCTCCCACGCGGGTTCGCGGGCGTGACACATCGAACAGCGCCCCAGCACCGTTTCATAAACCGCGTCGAACCCCTCTGCCTGCGCCAGTTTCAGCGCGGTGCCGGACAATTGCGCCTCTTCGACCGGTTCCTTGCCCGGTTCGGTCGACAGCCAGGCGATCAGGATGAACAGGATCACGGTCGCGGCCCATGTCCACGTCGGGTTGCCCTTGCGCGCGTGGACCGAGTTGAAATAATGCCGGATCGTCACCCCCATCAGGAACACCAGCGAGGCGATGACCCAGTTATAGGCCGTGCCGAACGCCAGCGGGTAATGGTTCGACAGCATCAGGAACAGCACCGGCAGGGTCAGGTAGTTGTTGTGGGTCGACCGTTGCTTGGCGATCTTGCCATAGATCGGATCGGGGATGCGCCCGGCCTTCAGGTCCGCCACGACGATCTTCTGGTTCGGGATGATGATCATGAACACATTGGCCGACATGATCGTGGCGGTGAAGGCCCCCAGATGCAGAAACGCCGCCCGCCCGGTAAAGACCTGCGTATAGCCCCAGGCCATGATCACAAGGATCACATAGAGAAAGATCATCAGCCGGGTATTGTCATCGCCGAACTTTGATTTGCAGATCAGGTCATAGGCCAGCCAGCCGAACCCAAGGGAGGCCAGCGAAATCAGCACCGCCTGCCACGCCGGAATATCCAGCACCTCGGGGTCGACCAGATAAAACTCGGCCCCCAGATAATAGACCACGCACAACAGCGCGAACCCTGACAGCCATGTGGCATAGCTTTCCCATTTGAACCATGTCAGGTGATCGGGCATCGCCTCGGGCGCGACCAGATATTTCTGGATGTGGTAGAACCCGCCGCCGTGGACCTGCCATTCCTCGCCATCGGCGCCGCTGGCCAACGGGCGGTCCCGGCGCAACCCCAGATCCAGCGCGATGAAATAGAACGACGACCCGATCCAGGCGATCCCCGTGATGACATGCAGCCAGCGAATGGCGAACTCCAGCCACGCGCCCATGATCGCCAAATCATACATCCCACAGTTCCTTTCGCCTTTGCGTACAAACGCTATACCCTGCCGCGCCTTTTTGTTAATCCTGAAAATGGATCAGCACTTTCAACAAGCCCTTGAAAATACCATGGCCTATCTGAACGATATCAAAATGTTTGTCCGCGTCTATGAATTGGGCAGCATGAGCGCGGCCGCCCGCGATCAGCGCACCTCGCCCGCCGTGGCCTCCAGCCGGGTGTCCGAGCTGGAAAAACATCTGGGCGTGCGCCTGTTCAACCGTACCACCCGCAGCCTGCAACCCACCGAAAACGGGCGGCTGTTCTATGATGGCGCCCGCAATATTCTGGCCACCGTGGCCGAGGCCGAGGCCCAGGTCATCGCCGCCAACCAGAATCCGCGCGGCACCGTGTTCGTGGCGGCCCCGCTGGGCATCGGGCGGCGGCTGATCGCGCCGCATGTGCCGGAATTCAAAGCCGCCTATCCCCAGATCGACGTGCGGCTGCGCCTGTCGGACCGCGCGGTCGATATTGCCGCCGAAGGGCTGGACGTGGCCTTTCATCTGGGGCCGCTGTCGGACAGCAACCTGAAAATGCGGGTGGTGGCCGATTGCCCGCGCCTGTTATGCGCGGCCCCCGCCTATGTGGCCGCGCGTGGGATGCCGCCCGATGGCGCGGCGCTGGTGGATGACGGCCACGATTGCCTGAACCTGCGCTTTCCCGGCGCCAAGGAATTCCAATGGGCGCTGAAAACCGATCAGGGCACCAAACGCTATAACGTCACCGGCCCGTTTGAATCGGATGACGGCGATGTGTTGACCGGCTGGGCGCTGAACGGGCACGGGATCGTGCTGAAACCCCTGTTCGAGGTTGCCGATCACCTGCGTCGGGGCACGCTGGTTCCGGTGGCGCAGGCCACACCGCCGACGCCCACCCAACTGGTTTGCCTGTCACCGCACCGCAAGCTGAAAGAGGCGAAGGTCCAGATTTTCATGGATTACATGATCCCCCGCTGCCGGGCCGACATGGCCGCGCAGATGCAGGGGCTGTCAGCTGCCGCGATAGGTTGAATAGCCATAGGGCGACAGCAACAGCGGCACATGGTAATGCGCGGCCGGATCGCTCATACCAAAGCGGATCGGGATCTGATCCAGAAACAGCGGCGCCTCGCCCGCTTGGCCGGTTGCGCGCAGGTAATCGCCGACCTGAAAGATCAGCTCGTATTCGCCCGCCGCGAATTTTCCCTGCGGCAGGATCGGTGCATCGGTGCGCCCGTCTGCGTTGGTCACGGCCTGCGCGATTTTGCGGTGGCTGTTGCCCGACACCCGGTACAGCAGGATCGTGATCCCCGCCGCCGGGCACCCCCGCGCGGTGTCCAGAATATGCGTGGTCAGATAGCCGCTTGCATCGCTCATCGCCTGATCCTTGTGATTGCCTGTCTCTTTCTGCCCTGAACGGATGCAAAAATCGACCATTTCATCCCCGGATAGGTCTTTCAGTATTTTTTTGAAAACGCGAGGCAATTATCTGGATTACAAAGGAAACCACCGGCAGGAGAAGACACGTGACCCGATATCCGCGCGACATGATTGGCCATGGGGCCACCCCTCCGGCGGCGAACTGGCCCGGGGGCGCAAAAATCGCGGTTCAGTTCGTGGTGAACTACGAAGAGGGCGGCGAAAACTGCACCCTGCACGGCGATGCCGCGTCCGAGGCGTTCCTGTCCGAAATCGTCGGCGCCGCACCCTGGCCCGGCCAGCGCCACTGGAACATGGAATCGATTTACGAATACGGCGCCCGCGCCGGGTTCTGGCGGCTGCACCGGCTGTTTACGGGCGCGGAGGTTCCGGTCACCGTCTTTGGCGTCGCCACCGCCCTGGCCCGCAGCCCCGAACAGGTGGCCGCCATGCAATCGGCCGAATGGGAGATCGCCAGCCACGGGCTGAAATGGATCGAATACAAGGATTTCACCCCCGACGACGAACGCGCCCATATGGAACAGGCGATCCGCCTGCACACCGAGGTGACCGGCGAACGCCCGCGCGGCTGGTATTGCGGGCGCTGTTCGGTCAACACCCTGCGGCTGGCGGCGGAAGAGGGCGGGTTCGACTATGTCGCCGACAGCTATGCCGACGATCTGCCCTATTGGGTGCAGATCGGCGACCGCGATCAGCTGATCGTGCCCTACACGCTGGATGCCAACGACATGCGCTTTGCCACGCCGCAGGGGTTCAATTCCGGCGATCAGTTCTTTGCCTATCTCAAGGACAGCTTCGATGCGCTTTATGCCGAAGGTGCCGACGGGCAGGCCGGCATGATGTCGATCGGGCTGCATTGCCGTCTGGCCGGACGCCCCGGACGGGTTCAGGCCCTGCGCCGGTTCATCGACTATGCCCAAAGCCACGCGGATGTCTGGTTCGCCCGGCGGATCGACATTGCCCAGCATTGGCAACAGGCCCACCCGCCGGTGCCGTTCGATCGCCCGTCGCAGATGGATCGCGCCAGTTTTGTCGCGGCCTATGGCGGCGTGTTCGAACATTCGCCATGGGTCGCCGAGCGCGCCTTTGAGCTGGAGCTTGGCCCTGCCCATGACACCGCGACCGGCCTGGCTTCGGCGCTGTGCCGGGCGTTTCGCGCCGCCGAAGCCCGCGACCGGCTGGCGGTGCTGCGCGCCCACCCCGATCTGGCCGGAAAACTGGCCGCCGCCAAGCAGTTGACCGACCACAGCACGGCCGAACAATCCTCGGCCGGGCTGGATGCGCTGACCGATGGCGAACGCGCCAGTTTCACCGCGCTGAACGACCGCTATACCGGCAAATTCGGCTTTCCCTTCATCATCGCGGTGCGCGATCACGACAAACCCGGCATTCTGGCCGCGTTCCAGCGCCGCATCGATCACGACCCCGATACCGAATTTACCGAGGCCTGCCGTCAGGTCGAACGCATCGCCACCCTGCGGCTGAAGGAAATGCTGCCATGACCTCCCCCTATGCCACGCCGATGGGCGGGCTGCCGCCGCAGACCGACGTGATGACCGACCGCGCCGTGTTCACCACCGCCTATGCGGTGATCCCCAAGGGCGTGATGCGCGATATCGTCACCAGCGCCTTTCCGTTCTGGACCGACACCCGCGCCTGGATACTGGCCCGCCCCCTGTCCGGTTTTGCCGAAACCTTTGCCCAATATATCATGGAGCTGGCCCCCGGCGGCGGCAGCACCCGGCCCGAACCTGACCCCACCGCGCAGGCGGTGCTGTTCGTGGTCGCGGGCACGCTGCGCCTGTCGTTTGACGGGGAAGCCCATGTCATGGGGCCCGGCGGCTATGCCTATCTGCCCCCCGGCACCGGCTGGCAGGTGACCAATCCCGGCGACGCGCCGGTCACCTTTCACTGGATCCGCAAATCCTATGACCCCGTGCCCGATCTGCCCGCCCCCGACGCTTTCGTCACGAATGAGGCTGACGTCCCCCCCACCGCCATGCCCGGCACCGATGGCCGCTGGTCCACCACCCGCTTCGCCGATCCCGGCGACCTGCGCCACGACATGCACGTCACTATCGTCAATTTCGAACCCGGCGGCACCATTCCCTTTGCCGAAACCCACGTCATGGAACACGGGCTGTATGTGCTGGAGGGCAAGGCGGTCTACCGGCTGAATTCCGACTGGGTCGAGGTCGAGGCAGGCGATTTCATGTGGCTGCGCGCCTTCTGTCCGCAGGCCTGCTACGCGGGCGGGCCGGGGCGGTTCCGCTATCTGCTGTACAAGGACGTGAACCGGCACCCCAGGCTTGGACCCCCGCATGTCGGATGACCGGATCACCGCACAGCCGCTGACGGCCCCCGATTTCGCGCCCTTCGGCGATGTGCTGGACTGCGCCGGTACGCCCGACAAGATCATCAATCAGGGGCTTTGCGAACGCTATCACGACCGCGCGCAGCTGGATTTCGGCCCCGGCGGGCGCGCCGGGATCAGCATGTTCCATGCCAAGGCCCGCAGCCTGCCCCTGCGGCTGGAGATGGTCGAACGCCACCCCGATGGCAGTCAGGCCTTCATCCCGCTCGGCCCCCATCCCTTTCTGGTGGTGGTGGCCCCCAATGACAACGGGGCACCGGGCCGGCCGCTTGCCTTTGTCACCGCGCCCCATCAGGGCATCAACCTGCATCGCGGCATCTGGCACGGGGTGCTGACCCCGCTGCACGCGCCCGGCATCTTCGCGGTGATCGACCGGATCGGCGACACCCCGAACCTTGAAGAACACTGGCTGAAAACGCCCTTTGTGATCGATCTTTAACAAGTATCCAACGCCCGAAAAGGGCGACGTAAAAACACCGACAACGGAACAAACCTGACAGGAGAGACCTATGCACCCCTCATCGATCGGCAGCGCCGAACAGCTTCGCGATCCGAATTATACGCCCCCCCTGATGCAGGCGATCCCGCTTGGCATCCAGCACGTATTGGCGATGTTCGTCTCCAACGTGACCCCGGCGATCATCGTGGCCGGGGCCGCCGGGTTCGGGTTCGGATCGAACTCGCCCGATTTCCCCGAACTGCTGTATCTGATCCAGATGTCGATGCTGTTTGCCGGTGTCGCCACGCTGTTGCAGACCCTTACCGTGGGGCCGGTGGGTGCGGCCCTGCCGATCGTTCAGGGCACCAGTTTTGCCTTTCTGCCGATCATGATCCCGCTGGTGGCGGGCAAGGGCGTGGACGGGTTGGCCGCGCTGTTCGGCGGCGTGGTGATCGGCGGGCTGTTTCACGCCTGTCTGGGCCTCGTCATCGGCAAAATCCGCTTTGCCCTGCCGCCGCTGGTCACCGGGCTGGTGGTCACGATGATCGGTCTGGCGCTGGTCAAGGTCGGCATCCAATACGCCGCCGGTGGCGTGCCCGCCATCGGCACACCGGAATACGGATCGCTGCTGAACTGGTCGGCCGCGCTGGTGGTGATCGTGGTCACGCTGGGGCTGAAATTCTTCACCCGCGGGATGCTGTCGATCTCGGCCGTGCTGCTGGGGCTGATCGTGGGCTATATCTATGCGCTGATGGTGGGGATGCTGACCGTCGATGCGATCACCGGGTCCTGGGCCCGCGCCGCCAGCTTTGCCCTGCCCAACCCGTTCAAATACGGGTTCGAGTTTTCGGCCGCCGCCGTCATCGGGTTCTGCCTGATGGCCTTTGTCTCGGCCATTGAAACCGTGGGCGACGTGTCGGGCATCACCAAGGGCGGCGCGGGGCGCGAGGCGACGGATACCGAAATCGCCGGTGCCACCTATGCCGACGGGCTGGGCACCGCGATCGCCGGTATCTTCGGCGGCTTGCCCAACACCTCGTTCAGCCAGAATGTCGGCCTGATCGCCATGACCGGCGTCATGAGCCGCCATGTCGTGACCTGCGGCGCGGTGTTCCTGATCATCTGCGGGCTGGTGCCCAAGGTCGGCAGCGTGATCCGCACCGTCCCGATCGAGGTGCTGGGCGGCGGCGTGATCGTCATGTTCGGCATGGTGGTTGCCGCCGGTATCTCGATGCTGTCCGACGTCAAATGGGACCGGCGCAACATGGTGATCTTCGCGATTTCGATCTCGATCGGGCTGGGGCTGCAACTGGAACCGGGTGCTGTGCAGCACCTGCCCGGCACGCTGAAGATCCTGATGACCTCGGGCCTGCTGCCCGCCGCCGCATTGGCGATCATCCTGAACCTTGTCCTGCCCGAAACGCTGGATGGCACCGCGACCGAGGAAATCTCGGGCGGGATGGCCGGTCACGACAGCTAGAGTTCGGTCCAGACCACCCCGGCGGCCGGAATTGTCTGGCCGCCGAAGGTAACCGGGTCGGGCGCGTAGTTGAAATAGAACCGATGCGTGCCCGTATCCCGCACCCGTACCCCGTCCGGCAGATCAAGGGGGTCGATCCCTGCCCTGGTGCATAGATCGCGGATGATATCCGCAAAGGTCTGATCATCGGGCCAGCCCGACAGATAGTATATGCCACCGGCCCGCACCATCGCGGGCGCGCCTTGAACGGTTTCGCGCACGACCCTTGCCTGCCCCGACAGATGTTCGAACCAATGCACGAAGCGCCCGCCCCCCTTCAGCGGCACCTCTGCCCCCGGCGGCAGGCTTTCGACCAGATCGACCCGGGCATCCAGCCCCGGCAGGCCCGGACCGGGGGGCAGCGCAATCGACATCTCATCGGTCTTGCTGCCGCTGCGCGGCCCCATCAGGGCGATCCCCTGAAACTGGGTCAAGGCCTGCTGCAAACTGGGCGGGATGGTCATCAGCCCCGGCCCCAACACCAGATCATAGCCCGACAGATCGCCCGTTTCGGGCGGCAGAATATCCACCGACAACCCTGCCCGCCGCAACGCGCGATAGGCCGAGAACGCCAGCCGGAACATATCGAAATCCGCGCCCTGCGGTTGCACCTCCCACGCCCAGCACGAGGTATAGTCAAAGATCAAACCGACCCGCGCCCGCGCCGTGCCGGCATCGGGCAGCGCGGCCATTTCGGCCACCACCTGCGCGACCTCGGCCATCGCCGGGGCGTCCGCGCCATCCGGCCCCAACAGGCCTGCGTGCATCTGTTCCTGCGCAAAGGGCGCCTGCCGCCAGCGGAAATAGCACAGGGTCTCGGCGCCATGGGCAAAGGCCTCCCACGTCCACAGGCGGACCATGCCGGGCAAGGGCGCGGGATTGTAAGGTGCCCAGTTCACCGGGCCGGGCTGCTGTTCCATGATCCACCACCGCCCCCTGCCGACCGCGCGGTACAGATCGTGGTGAAACCCCTGCATGTCAGGATCGCCCTGCCGCAGAAACCGCGCCTTATGGGCCGCGTCAGCCTCCAGCCGGTCGCTCAGAAACCCGATCGGATAGCTGTCCCAACTGGCGATATCCAGATCGGCGCCGACGGCGTAGTGATCGAAATCGGTGACCCGTCCCATATAGTTGTGCAGGATCGGCGCGGCGCTGTGTTTGCGGATTTCGGCGACCTGCGCCCGGTTGAAACCGACCACCTGATCGGAACTGAACCGCCGGAACGCCAGCTGATGCGCCGGGTTCGGGTCGGTCACCGTCAGATGCGGCAGGTCGATCTGATCGAAACTGTCGTATTCCATCGACCAGAACACATTGCCCCAGGCCCGGTTCAGCGCCTGCGTCGATTGATAGCGCTGCGCCAACCAGTCGCGAAACGCGGCCCGCGCCGCGGCGGAATAGCTGTGGGTGGTATCGTGGCAGCCATATTCATTGTCCACCTGCCACGCCGCAACATGGGGGTTCGTCCCGTATCGTTCCGCCAGCACCCGGGCGATGCGGCGGCATGCGTCGCGGTATCCGTCGTGGCTGAAACAATAATGCCGCCGCGATCCGAATTTGCGCGCCCGCCCATCCGCATCCAGCGCCAGCATGTCGGGATACCGGTCCAGCATCCAGCGCGGCGGCGTCGCGGTCGGCGTGCCCAGCACCACCCGCAGCCCCGACGCCCCCAGAACCGCAATCGCCCGGTCCAGCCAGTCGAACCGCAGATCGCCGGGGGCGGGTTCCAGCCGCGACCACGCAAATTCGCCGATCCGCACCCAGCTTAGCCCAAGCGCCGCCATCCTTGCGGCATCTTCGGGCCATTGCGCCTCGGGCCAGTGTTCGGGGTAATAGCACACCCCCAGCGCCCGTTTCACAGGATCACCCGATGTTCCGCCTGCCCCTGCGCCACATCCGGCAGGGTAAAGGTCTTGCCGCTGCCCGGGGCCTGTTCCAGCGCCGCGTCGGACAGGCCCTTGGCGGCCGAGGTGCAGAACAGCGTCGTCAGATCAGCCCCGCCGAAGGCCGGACAGGTGGCCTGCGGCGCCGGAACCGCGACCGCGCTCAGAAACCGGCCATCCGCATCGTAACAGGCCACCCGCCCGCTGCCCCATTGAGCGTTCCACAGGTTGCCCGCGGCATCGACCACGGCGCCGTCGGGAAAATAGGGCGTGCCGCCAAGATCCAGCCAAAGCTCGGGGTCGTCCTGTGGCCAGCCGTCGGTCTGGTCCAGCGCCTGACGCATGATCTGTTGACGCGGGGTATCGGCGAAATAGGCATAGCGGCGATCCGGTGAAAAACAGATCGCGTTGGGGATGGTCAGGGGCGCATAAAGCTGGCGCAGCGCACCGCGATAATAGCGGTAAATCGCGCCCGCCCCCGGTTCCGCCGCGTGCCCCATGGTGCCGATCCAGAACCCGCCCCAGGGATCGGCGCGCCCGTCGTTGGACCGGGTGACCGGATTATCCGCCTCCAGCGCGCAAATCCGGTCCTGCGCACCGCTGTTGATATCGAACCGCAGCAAGGCCCGGTCGCTGGCGATCAGCAGCGTATCCTGATCGACCCAACCCGCGGCAGAGACCGCGCCGTCGAACGCCCAGTCGCGGGTCCTGCACAGCAGACGCCCGCCCAGAATATCGAACCAAAACAGCTCCCCCCGGCCCGGATGCCACAACGGCCCC
Source organism: uncultured Paracoccaceae bacterium (assembly GCA_947500775.1). Taxonomy (GTDB): domain Bacteria; phylum Pseudomonadota; class Alphaproteobacteria; order Rhodobacterales; family Rhodobacteraceae; genus CANMTD01. Next base: position 426,216 of record CANMTD010000001.1, on the reverse strand, counting down.
TCGCCCAACGCACAGATACGATCGTCAAAAAGCTGCATCAAACGCCTCGACAATATCGCGGGCGCGGCTGGCCACCTCGGCCACCGTATAGCCCGGCTTGAACAGGGCCGATCCGATGCCGACCCCATCGGCGCTGGACGCGGCCCAATCGGCGAAATTCTCAGGCCCCGCGCCGCCCACGGCAAAAACTTTCGTCCCCGGCGGCAGCACCGCGCGGACCGCCCGCAGCCCGGCAGGCCCCACCAGATCGGCGGGGAACAGTTTCAGCCCATCGGCCCCGGCGGCCAGCGCCGCGAAACATTCGGTCGGAGTCATCACGCCCGGAAAGCTTTGCAGGCCCAGCACCTTGGTTGCCCTGATCACCTGCGGGTCGCAGTTGGGCGACACCACCAGCCGCCCGCCGGCGCGGCTGACATGGGCGACCTGTTCTGGAGTCAACACCGTGCCCGCCCCGATCAGCGCATGATCGCCGTGGGCGTCCACCATCGCGCGGATGCTTTGATAGGGGTCGGGCGAATTCAGCGGCACCTCGATCCGGTCGATCCCGGCCTTGATCAGGGCAGCACAGACCGGCACGGCGTCGCCGGGGTCGATCCCGCGCAGAATGGCGATCAAGGGGCGGCTCATGCGGTTTCCTTCAGATGGGTATAGGCGGCGGTCAGACCGGCGCGGGTCATTTCGGGGCCGTCGACTGTGGCCGGGCTGATCTGCTGCGCGTTCAAGGCCTGCGCATAAAGCTGTGCCAGCGTGCTGTCGCCGATGATCGCCACCGGGTTGTCCTGCCAATAGGCCAGCGCCGCGGCCAGTTCGGCCCCGATCAGCAGCCCCGACAGGCGCGCCCGCGCCACGCCGCCGTCCAGCCCGGTCAGCAAATCCTCGGCGCGCAGCGAAAACAGACGCGCGCTAAGCGTTTCGGGGGCGGCGGTCGTATCGGTGCAGGCGGCGGCAAAACCATCAGCGTCCCAGCCGGTCGCGGGCACCGTGTGGCGCAACACCGTCTGGCCCGCCAATGTCGCAAACAGCTCGCCCGTCATGAAGGTGCGGAACCCCATGATCCGGCCCGCAGACACCCGCGCCCATTTGGTATGGGTGCCGGGCAGGCAGATCACGCCGCTCCACCCCGGCCTTTGCGCCAGATAGCCCGCGATCTGGGTTTCCTCGCCGCGCATCACATCGGCCGGGTCGTCCTGCCGGACACCGGGCACGATGCGGACATCCAGCAAAGGGTGACTGGTCGGGGCCTGCACCAAGGGCGCCGATAACGGCGTGCAGGGGGTCGCGACATAGGGCGCTTCGATCCAGCCCTGTCGCGATCCGACCATGCCGCAGGCCACGACCCTGATCCGGCGCTCTGCCATCCACGGGGCGACCAGATCCAGCAAAGCCGCCTCGTACCCGTCCCGCTGCAGGCTGGCCATCCCCGCGAAACTGGATGCATTGCCGCGCATGGCGCCCGCCTCGGACATCGCCCAGACACGCAGGTTCGAGGTGCCCCAGTCGACCGCGATCCAATCGGCCTGTATCCCGCCGCCCTGCGTCACCCGGTCACCACCACGCCGCCATCGATCACCAGCGCCTGTCCGGTCATCGCCCCCGACAGCTTGGACGCCAGAAACAGCGCGCCGCCGACGATATCGTCGGGTTCCAGCGCGTCGGGCAGGCATTGCCGCGCCAGATGCGTGGCCAGCCCCTCTTCGGTGACCCACAGGTCCTTTTGCTTTTGCGTCAGCACCCAGCCGGGGCACAGCGCGTTGACCCGGATGCGGTCCGGGCCGAATTCGCGCGCCAAAGACCGCGTCATCCCGTTGATCCCGGATTTGGCGGTGGCATAGACCGGATAGCCGGTATTGCCCATCATATAGCTGACCGAGGTGAAATTGATGATCGATCCGCCGCCCGCCGCCGCCATCCCCGGCACCACCGCCTGACAGGCAAAGAAATGGGCCTTCAGGTTGATGTCCACCATCCGGGTCCACAGCTCTTCGGTCACTTCGGCGGTGGTGTGGCGCAGGTCGTTGGCGGCGTTGTTGACCAGAACCGAGATGGGCCCGTGACGGTCCGCCGCCTCGGCCAGCGTGGCTTGCAGCCGGGCGATATCGGTGATGTCACCGGCCATGAAATGCGGGCGGTTGCCGCCGTGTTTTTCGGCCATCCGGTCGCAGAACTCATGCGCCTCCACCCGGTCGACGAATGCCACCTGTGCGCCCTGCGCCAGAAACCCGTCGGTCAGCGCCGCGCCAATGCCCGAACCGCCGCCGGTGATGAACACCGAGGCCCCGGCCAGATCGTGAAATGTGGCTGTTGCGGTCATGCCGCCCTCCTGTTCTGCGCCCATGCGGGCACCCAATCGTGATGCGCCGCCAGCAGATCATCCACCAAGGCGCGGATCTGGCCAAGGTCCAGTTCGGCGGCGGTATGCGGGTCCATCATCGCGGCGTGATACAGGTGATCGCGGTTTTCATCCACCAGCGCCCGCACGGTCAGTTCCTGCACGTTGATCTGGCTGCGCATCAGCGCCACCAGTTGCGGCGGGATATCCGTCATCACCGTGGGCTGTACCCCGTTGGCATCGACCAGACAGGGCGTTTCCACCGCCGCACCCGCGGGCAATTGCGGGATTTGCCCGTGATTGGGCAGGTTGCCATAGATGGTATAGGGCGTGTCGGTGGCGATGGCGTTCATGATCTCGGCCGCGAATTCGTGGCTTTTGGCGACCTCGATCCGCTGGGCACTGCGAAAGGCTGTGGCCTGCGCGCGCCAGTCGGCAATCTGTTCTTCGCAGCGTTTGGGATATTCATCCAGCGGCACGCCGAACCGCGCAATCAGATCGTCGCGCCCCTGTTTGATGAACCACGGCACATATTCGGCCAGATGTTCGGAACTTTCGGTGCAGAAAAACCCAAGCTGCTGCATCACCTCGTACCGCACCGCGTTGGGGCAGCGGTCGTTCAGCAGCGGCGGTTTGGGCAGGGCGCCGTTGCGGTATCCGGCCTGCAACGCCGGGTAAAGATCGCGCAAGCTGCCGTCGGCCATCTGCTGTTCCAGCCGCAGGAAAAACGCCACATGGTTGACCCCGGCCACCCGATACCGGAAATCACCGGCAGGAAGGTCCAGATCATGCGCCAGTTCGGCCACCGTGTTCTGCACCGAATGGCACAGCCCCACCTGCCGCAGCTGCGGGAACCGTTCGGCCAGCGCCCAGGTGTTGATCGCCATCGGGTTCACATATTGCAGCAGGGTCGCCTGCGGGCAGACCTGCGCCATATCCGCCGCCACCTGCCACAGATGCGGCACCGTGCGCAGGCCGCGCATGATGCCGCCGATGCCCAGCGTGTCGCCGATGGTCTGGCGCAGCCCGTATTGGCGCGGGATTTCAAAATCGGTCACCGTGCAGGGTTTATAGCCGCCAATCTGAAAGGCGGTGACCACGAAATCGGCGCCCTCCAGCGCGCGACGCTGATCCGTATGGGTTTCGATCCGCGCGCCCGCGCCCATCGATTGCACCAGCTTGCGCGCCACGATCTCGGAATCCTCCAACCGCGCGGCGTCGATATCCATCAGCGCGATCGTGGCATCCGACAGCGCGTCGAAATGCAACGCATCCCCCACGATATTCTTCATGAAGATCGTCGATCCCGCGCCGATAAAGGTGATCTTTTTTTGCATTCCGGTCATATCCTATTTCACGGCGCCCAGCGTCAGGCCCGCGATGAAATGTTTCTGCATCAGAAAGAACATGGCGACGGGCGGCAGGGCGGCGACGATGCTGCCCGCGCTCATCAGGTGATAGGCGGCGCGGTATTGCGCGTTGAAACTGGTGATCCCGGCGGTCACCGGCTGGCTTTCGGCGCCTTGCGTCAGGACCACGGCCCAGAAGTAATCGTTCCAGATAAAGGTGAATATCAGCACCGCCAGCGCCGCGATGGCGGGCCGCATCAGCGGCAGCACGATGAACCAGAAAATGCGCCATTCGGCGATCCCTTCGACCCGCGCGGCCTCGATCAATTCGAACGGCAGGGCGCGGATGAAATTGCGCATGAACAGCGTGCAGAACCCGGTCTGAAACGCGATGTGAAACAGCACCAGCCCGGTCTTGGTGTTGTATAGCCCCATGTTCAGCGTCAGGTCGCGCACCGGCACCATCAGAATCTGAAACGGCACGAAATTGCCCGCCACGAACATGAAAAACACCAGCAGGTTCGCCCGGAACCGGTAGATGCCCAACGCAAAGCCGGTCATCGCGCTTAGCGCGACGCAGCCGATCACCGTGGGCACCGTGATCAGGATCGAATTCAACAGATAGCGCGGCATGTCCGAATCCAGAAACACCTTGCCGTAGTTTTCCACCCCGGCAAACGCCGACGGCATGTTCCAGTAATTGCCCCCCGCGAAATCCGCCGCCGGTTTGACCGAAAACAGCGCCACCGCGATCAGCGGCAGCAACCACAGGATCAGCGCGACCGGCAACAGCGACTGATAGCTTACCTGCCACGCGCGCGAGGTTCTGGCGATGGGGGTCGGGAACATCTCAGCGGGCCTTTTGTTCTTTGTACATCGACCACAGGAAATAGGCGATGAAACACAGCATGATCAAAAACAGCACCACCGCAATGGCCGCGCCGTACCCCATGCGGAACCCGTATTCCGACAGCGCCACCTCGAACATGTAAAAGCTCAGCACCCGGCTTTCGCCAAAGGGGCCGCCGTTGGTCATGATCGAGATCAGATCGAACGACCGCAACGCCCCGATGATGGTCACGACAAAGGCGATGAAGGTTGCCGGTTTCAGCTGCGGGATGATCACATACCACAGCATTTTCCAGCCCCGCGCGCCATCCAGACGCGCGGCTTCGACCTGTTCGGGATCGACCGCGTTCAGCCCGGTCAGATACAGGATCATGCAATAGGCCGTCTGCGGCCACAGCCCCGCCGCGATGATGCCGTAGGTCACATAGGTCGGATCGCCCAGCACGTTGACCGGCCCCAGACCGACCCATCCCAGGATCGTGTTCAACAGACCGAACGTGGGATCATAGAACCATGTGAACACCAGCCCGACCACGACCTGACTGATGACAAAGGGAAAGAAGAACAGCGATTTATACAGCCGGATGCCGGTCACGGTCTGGTTCAGAAACAGCGCGATGAACAGCCCCGCCGGGATGGCCAGCAGATACAGCAGCAACCACAGCAGATTGTTGCGCAACGAGGTATAGAAGGCCGGATCGTCCCACAGCTCGCGGTAATTGCGCAGGCCCACATATTCGGGCGCGCCCAGACCGTCCCATTCCTGCATCGAGATGTTGAAGCTTTGGAAGATCGGAAAGATCACATAGACCAGAAACATCGCAACACCCGGCACCAGAAACAGCCAGGGCGTCACCGCAATCTCGTTGCGTTTGTACCAGGATCGGTGCGGCGGGGGCGCGTCCGGGGCGGATGTCATTCGGGCCTCCTGTCAGGGTGCCGGTTGTTTGGGTGGGCCTTGTGCGGCCCACCCGGAACGGGACCTTAGTAGATCCGCTTGCGCGCTGTTTCCAGCCGCTTGAGGATCGCATCCAGATTGTCGGGGCGGACCATGAATTCCTGAAACCCCTCCATCGCGACCTTGGCCATTTCGGCGGGCGCATCGCGGTCAAAGAACTGCGCGACCCCGCCCGGAGAATTCGACGACAGCATCGCGAAGCCTTCTTTCAGGAACTTGTCGTCATCGACCGACGATCCCGCGTTCACCGGCAGTTGCCCCAGATTTTCACCGCTGTTGATCAGCGTCTGATTGTCCGCCGACACCACGAACCGCAGGAAGGCACGCGCCGCGTCCTTGTTGGCGGCTTTGGCCGGGATGTGGAACGTATCGGTGGGCGCATCTTCGGCCCGGGCGATCCCCGGCACGATTTCCACGAACTGATAGAAATCCAGCTTGTCGTCATCCAGCCCCGCATCGCGCAGTGGCGCCACCGCGAAGTTACCCATCAGGATGGACGCGGCCTGCCCCTGCGTCATGAACGGCAGCGATTCCTGCCAGCTATAGGCGGTGTGGTTGTCGATAAAGGCGCCCATGTCCAACAGCTCGCGCCAATTGGCGAATACCGCGCGCACCCGGTCGTCGGTCCATTCCGCCTCGCCATTGGTCAGGGCGGCGTGGAAATCATAGCCGTTGGTGCGCATGTTCAGATAGTCGAACCAGCCGCCAGCGGTCCACAGGAACTTGGTCCCGATGGTGTAGCATTTGACGCCATTGTCCAGCAGGGTCTGGCAGTTCGCCTTTTCTTCGGCCCAGGTCGTGGGCTCGCTCAGCCCATACTGATCAAACAGGTCTTTGCGGTAATAAACGCCCCACTGGTAATAGGTATAGGGCACGCCCCATTGTTTGCCATCCAGCGTCATCGCGCCCTTGGTCGACGCCAGATTGCTGGCGATTTCCTCTTCCGCCCACAGGTCCGACACATCCTCGAACAGGCCCGCGTCGACGTAAGGCCCCATGCGGTTGGCCGCGTACCAGTTGGCCACATCGGGCGCATTCGCGGTCAGGAAATTGCGGATTTGCGTTTTATAGGCTTCGCGGTCGATGACCGTCAGTTCGATGTTCAGATCGGGGTGCATGGCGCCGAACCGGTCGACCATGCCTTCCATCACCGCGCGCGGGGCGGGGTTCGACATATCCGAGAAAATCTTCAGATCGCCGCTCAGCGCGTGCCCCTCGGCAAAGGCGCCGCCCGACAATGCGACAGCCGCCGCAACGGCCAAGGCCGGGGTGTTGAATATGGAACGCATTTGGTGTCCTCCCTGGTGCATTCAAAATAATTAGTTTCATTATTTGAAACCTTGTTTTATATATTGATACTTATGAGTGACTCGCCTATGGCTGTCAACAACGTTGCACCAAGACCCGCACGGGCGCGCAACAAAGGGAGAGGACGGAATGACAGGCGGACCCAGCGACGGAACTGTGGGCAAGGCACTGGCCGTATTGGACCAGATCGCCGCCTTTGACCGGCCGGTCCGGTTCAGCGAATTGCTGGAAACCTCGCCCTTTCCCAAGGCCACCCTGTTCCGGTTCGTCCAGACCCTGACCAATCAGGGGATGCTGGCCTATGACCCGGATCGCCAGACCTATGCGCCGGGCGTGCGGCTGGTGCGGCTGGCGCATTCGGCCTGGCAAACATCATCGCTGGCCCCGATCGCCCGCCCGCATCTGGATGCGCTCAGCCAACAGGTGCGCGAAACCGTGCATCTGGCGCAGTTGGACAATGCGCAGGTGCTTTATGTCGACAAACGCAACGCCGAACAGCCGATCCAGATGTATTCGCAGGCGGGCAAGGTGGGCCCTGCCTATTGCACCGGGGTCGGCAAGGTCATGCTGGCCTTTCTGGACGAAGCAACGCTTGCCCCCATTCTGGCGCAGCAAAGCTTTCACCGCTTTACCCCCGCCACGCTGACCAGCCCCGCCGCCCTGCGCGCCGAACTGGCAGACATCCGCCGCACCGGCTATGGGTTTGACCGCGAAGAACATGAACCCGGCATCATCTGCGTGGCCATGCCGATCCTGACTGCGCAGGGCCGCATGATCGGCGCGCTGTCGGTGACCAGCGCCACCAGCCTGACCGCATTGGAAAAACTGGTGCCCAAGCTGACCGAAACCACCCGGAACATCGCAGCGGACGCCCAGAACTGGCGCTTTCCCGATCACAGCACGGCACAATCAACAGGGGTCTGAACATGTCTGGCGTAACGCTCAGCAATGTTGTCAAGAAATACGGCGCGGTGCAGGTCATGCACGGGGTCGATCTGCAGATCGAGGATGGCGAATTCTGCGTCTTTGTCGGCCCCTCGGGCTGTGGCAAATCCACCCTGCTGCGGATGGTGGCGGGGCTGGAGGACACGACCAGCGGCCAGATCAGGATCGGCGCCCGCGATGTGACCCGGCTGGACCCGTCGCAGCGCGGCGTGGCGATGGTGTTTCAGACCTATGCGCTGTACCCGCATATGACGGTCCGGGAAAACATGGGCTTCGGGCTGAAAATGAACGGCCACCCAAAGGCCGAGATCGCCGCCAAAGTGGCCAAGGCCAGCGGCATCCTGAAACTGGACGACTACCTGTCGCGCAAACCCGCCGCCCTGTCGGGCGGGCAACGCCAGCGGGTTGCCATCGGCCGCGCCATTGTGCGCGGCCCCGAGGTGTTCCTGTTCGATGAACCCCTGTCCAATCTGGATGCCGAATTGCGGGTCGAAATGCGCGTCGAAATCGCCCGGCTGCACAAGGAAATCGGTGCCACGATGATCTATGTGACCCATGATCAGGTCGAAGCGATGACACTGGCCGACAAGATCGTGGTGCTGCGCGCAGGCGCCATCGAACAGGTCGGCGCCCCGATGGATCTGTACCGCGATCCCGACAGCAAATTCGTGGCCGGGTTCATCGGCTCGCCCGCGATGAATTTTCTGGCAGGCACCGTCACCGGCGCCGCGGTCACCGTGCCCGCCCTGCAAACCGCCGTGCCGCTGCCCGTGCCCGCCACCTTTGACGGTCACGCGGTCAGCTTTGGTCTGCGCCCCGAACATCTGACCATCGACCCCGCAGGCACGACCCACCGGATTGAGCTGACGGAATCGCTGGGCGGTGTGTCCTATGCCTATCTGCTGTCAGAGACCGGCGAAAAGCTGATCGTCGAAGAACGCGGCGCGGACCGCTCTGTCACAGGCGACACCGTCGGGATCAGCTTCGACCCCGCCGAGGCCATGCTGTTCGACACCCAGACCGACCACCGCATCCGGTTTTGACAGGCCTCAGTCAGGCAGGCGGACCGTCAGTTCCAGTTCGACCTTCAGATCCGGCCCGGCAAGGGCGGCCACGCCCACCCCGGTGATGCAGGGCATGGCGCCGTCGAACAGCTCCAGAATCGCAGGAAAGACCAGCCCAAGCGTTTCGGAATTCAGATCGGTCATGAAGCAGCGCAGGATCACGATATCCTGCGCCGTCGCGCCCAAAGCCTCCAGCGCGGCCTTGGCGTTCGCGGCGGCCAGCCGCGCCTGTTCCACCAGATCCTGCGGCACGGCCCGCCCGTCGGGATGCACCGCCACCTGACCCGAAACATAGGCCATCCGCCCCGGTTCGACGATTGAGATTTGCGAATACCCCATTTCCGTCGAATTCGGCATGGTGGGCGGGTTCATACGGGTGATGGGCTGTGTCATAAGATATCCTGTGAATGTGGAGCGATACGAATCTGATGTTGCGCAAATCTCTACATATGTAGTGGATATAAATCAATGGCCGCACCCGACCGAAAAACTGTCATTCTCGAAACCGTGATCCGGCTGCTGGCGGAACAGGGGCTGGACGGGGTAACGCATCGCGCCGTCGATGCCGCCGCCGGTCTGCCGCAAGGGTCGACCAGCTATCACTTTCCCAGGAAGGCCGCGCTTCTGGCCGCCGCCGCCGACTATCTGGCGGCGCTGCTGGGCAAGGATTGCGATGCGCTGCAGGTGGGCTTTGCCCAACGCGCGTCAGATCAGGGCATGGACGCCGCCATCGCCTATGTCGGCGAGGAACTTGTCAGCTATGCCGACAGTTCCCGGCACCTGTTTCTGGCCCGGATGGAGCTGACGCTTGCCGCGTCCCGGCGCGACGAACTGGCCGGGGTCGGCGACCGCCTGACCGACGCGGCACGGCGGCCAATCGCGTTTTTCCTGAAGCTGATTTCGAACGCGGCCACCGATGCGACCATCGACACCTGCGCCGGTCTGATCGACGGCATCACGCTGATGTATGTCACCGGACAGGGGCCGAAACCGACCACCGATCAGGTCAAGGCGGTGTTCCGCGCGATAACCTGACGGGCCCGGGCGTTAGGACGCGCCGTATTTCGCGCGGACCTGCGCAAAAGACAGCAACCGGCGTTCGCGTTCGTCCCACAGCTGCAACCCGACGGTGACGAAACTTTCGCGGATCGTCATCCGCTGCGATTGCGCCAGCACCGTGTGATCGCGCAGCACCTCGGTCAGGCGATAGAACGGGATGCGGCTGTACAGGTGATGCACGTGGTGCACGCCGATATTCGCGGTCATCCACTGCAACACCGCGGGCAGCACGTAATAGGAACTGCCGTGCAGGGCGGCGTCGTGCAATTGCCAGTCTTCGTTATGATCCCAATGGGTTTCCTCGAACTGGTGCTGGACATAGAACAGCCAGACCCCGATCGACGCGGCCACGATCGACGTCGGCAGAAAGATCAGCAACAGCGGCATCAGCCCGCCGAAATAGACGATCACCGCCAGAATCGCCGCGATCATCACATTGGTGCCCATCGCACTGACCCAATATTGCCACCCGGCGCGCATGAACCCCAGCGGCAGGCGGTTCTGCAGGATGAAAACATACATCGGCCCGACCACGAACAGGACGATCGGGTTGCGATAGGCGCGGTATTTCAGCCGCCCGAACCACGACCGGTCGCGGTATTCATCGACCGTCAGCGTCAGGATGTCACCCATCCCGCGCTTGTCCAGATTGCCCGAAGACGCGTGGTGGATCGAGTGCGACCGGCGCCAGACATCGTAAGGCGTCAGCGTCAGCACGCCCAGCGCCCGCCCGACCCAATCGCCCACCCGGCTGTTCTTGAAAAACGAACTGTGCCCGCAATCGTGCTGGATCGCGAACAGGCGCACCAGAAACAGCCCGTTCACCACCGCCAGACCCAGCGCCAGCGCGTAGCTATAGCTCAGCATCCACCACGCCACCGCCCAGATCGCCGCAAAGGGGATCAGCGTGACCGCCAGTTCAAAAATGCTGCGAAAGGTGTTCGGATCGCGGTATTTGGCCAGAACCTTGACCCATGCGCGGGCGTTTTTGGTTGCGGCTTCGACGGCGGGGTCAAGTAGGGTGACGTTCATACTGCTTCCGGTTTTTTCTTATGCTGCCTAAATCGGATAAACTACCACGGTCCGTTGGCAAGCAATTTGACGCCCATATCCTGCAAAACCCTTAAAAAGATCACCGTGCCCCGATCAATTTCCGTTTACCGGGTTGCGCGGCTTGCCGCGACCACCCGTTCTGATTGCGGATCACGTCCCGTCACCAGCCTTTTCCACCAGTCTGGGCAGGCCCGGCGGTGTCAGTCATAACTGCGCTGATCTTCGATCACCTTGCCATCGCGCGGCAGGGCGCCGGGTGCCACCAGTTCGACCTTGCCGCGCAGTTTCAGCGTATCAAGGATCGACTGTTCGTAACACGCCGGGTCACGCCCGTCGGTTTCCAGAAGAACCGTCATCGCATCCTGCTGGCCGTCCCGGCTGGCCACGACCCGGGCGCGGCTGACGTCGCTGTGGCGCGCGACAAGGGCCGCCACCTGTTCGGGGCGCACGAACATTCCCTTGATCTTGGTGGTCTGATCGGCGCGGCCCATCCAGCCCTTGATCCGGGTATTGGTGCGGCCACAGGGGCTGTGCCCGTCCATCACCGCCGACAGATCGCCGGTGGCAAAACGGATCAGCGGGTAATCGGGGTTCAGCGTGGTCACCACGACCTCGCCCACATCGCCGGGGGAGACGGGGGTGCCGGTGCCGGGGGTCACGATTTCAACGATCACGCCCTCGTCCAGGATCATCCCCTCCATCGCTTCGGATTCATAGGCGATATTGCCCAGATCGGCGGTGGCATAGCTTTGCCGGCAGGCGATCCCGCGATCCGCATATTCCTGCCGCAGCGACGGGAACAGCGCGCCACCGCCCACCGCCGCCTTGGTGAATTTCAACGCAACGCCCTGCGCCTCGGCCCGGTCCAGGATCACCTTCAGGTAATCCGGCGTCCCGGCATAGGTGGTGCAGCCGATATCGGCCGCCGCCTGCACCTGCAGATCGGTCTGGCCCGTACCGGCAGGCAGCACCGCCGCCCCCACCGCCCGCGCGCCGTTTTCAAAGATCATGCCCGCCGGGGTCAGGTGATAGCCGAAACAATTGTGCACGATGTCATCCTTGCCCACGCCGCAGGCATGCAGGAACCGGCCCATGCGCCACCAGTCGTGGCTGACCCCGCCCGGTTCATAGATCGGGCCGGGCGACTGAAAGATATGCGCCGCATTGCTGACCGGCAGCCCGCCGAAGGGCGGCGTTGCCTTCTGGCGCGCCGACAGATCGGCCTTGCGCAGCACCGGCAGGGCCGCCAGCCCGGCCAGATCGTCCAGCGCATCCAACCCGTTCCGGGCCAGTTGGGCGTTCAGCTGTTCCAGCTGATGGGCTGCGCGCTCATCCGCAGTTCGGGTTTCCAGCGCATCGTAATAGCGGGTCATCTTACTCTCCCGAAGACGGGTTAAAACCGGGGTTGGACAGGCGGCGGATCAGCTGAGCCACCGCTTGCGGCGCCGGTAAGAGCGCACATCGCGAAAGCTTTTGCGCCCCTCTTCCGATACGCCCAGATAGAATTCTTTCACGTCGGGGTTTTCGCGCAGCTCTGCCGCCGGACCATCCATCACGATACGTCCCGATTCCAGGATGTAGCCGTAATGGGCATAGCGCAGGGCCACGTTGGTGTTCTGTTCGGCCAGAAGAAAGCTGACGCCTTCGTTTTCATTCACCGATTTCACGATCTCGAAAATCTGTTCGACCAGCTGCGGCGCCAGCCCCATGCTGGGTTCGTCCAGCAAGATCGTCTCGGGGCGGCTCATCAATGCGCGGCCGATGGCGCACATCTGCTGTTCCCCGCCCGAGGTATAGCCCGCCTGACTTTTGCGCCGTTCCTTCAGGCGCGGGAAATATTCATAGACCATCTCAAGGTCCTGCGCGACGGCCCGGCCGTCACCGCGGGTATAGGCCCCGGTCAGCAGGTTTTCCTCGACCGTCAGATGTTCGAAACAATGGCGGCCTTCCATCACCTGAATGACCCCGCGCTTGACCAGATCGGCGGGGTTCAGATCCTGAATCCGGTCGCCGCGATAGTTGATGCTGCCCTTGGTCACTTCGCCCCGTTCCGAATGCAACAGGTTCGAGATCGCCTTCAGCGTGGTCGTCTTGCCCGCGCCGTTGCCGCCCAGCAACGCGGTGATCCCGCCCTTGGGCACGGTCAGGGACACGCCCTTCAGCACAAGGATCACGTGATTATAGATCACCTCGATATTGTTGACCTCAAGCAGGGTCTCGTCGTTCTGTCCGGCGTCAAGCATGGCGCTCTTCCAAATCCAAATCCGTAAAACGGCCCCGGCGGCAACCGCCGGGGCCCGCGTGTCTTAGTTGCACCGCTCGGCGATGTTGTTTTCCGCAGCGAAGGCCGCGCTGTCTTCCAGCACCAGCGGGGCGATCACCTCGGCGTCCGATTCAAGATAATCGGTCAGCGGCTTCCAGACCTTCGCGGCTGCATCCCACTGCTGCACGATGGCCATGCCGGACCCGCCGTGGTTTTCGCAGGAGACCGAGAATTCCGGCCCGATACCCGCCACGCCCAGCGCGTCCATCTTGGCGTCGGTCATTTCCAGCGCCTCCATCCCGTCGCGCATCATTGCGGCGGTGATGTTCGGCGTGCCGTGCATTTCCTGTGCGGTCTTCGCGGCCTCGACCGCCAGAACCGCCGCATACATGCCGCGGGTGTACAGAACCGACCCGACGTTCGATCCGTCACCGGCCGCATTGCCCGCCTCGTGGACGTATTTCTTGATGTCGGCAAAGACCGGCAGATCGCCGATGCGGTTCATGTTCAGCGACTTATAGCCGTTCGCCGCCATGCCCGCGGGGGTCACGTCATGCTCGGCGCCCGCCCACCAGTTGCCGATGAAGTTTTCCATCGGGAAACGGATGTTGGCGGCTTCCTGCACGGCGACCTGGTTCATCACGCCCCAGCCCCACATCACGACATAGTCGGGACGTTCGCGCCGGATCTGCAGCCACTGGCTTTTCTGTTCCTGGCCGGGGTGATCCACCGCAATCGTGGTCAGGGTGAACCCGTGCTTCTTGCTCAGGTCTTCCAGCGTGCGGATCGGTTCCTTGCCATAGGCCGAGTTGTGATACAGCAGCGTGATCGTCTTGCCGTCCAGCGACCCGCCGTTTTCGCTCAGCAGATAGTTGATCGCGACCGACGCGCCATCCCAATAGTTCGCAGGATAGTTGAAGACGTTCGAAAACACCTTGCCATTGGCCGCCGAGGTCCGGCCATAGCCCATCGTGTGCAGCGGGATGCCATCCGCCGTCACCTTCGGGATCAGCTGATAGGTGATGCCGGTCGACAGCGGTTGATAGATCAGCGCGCCTTCGCCCTTGGTGGATTCATAGCATTCCACACCTTTTTCGGTGTTATAGCCGGTTTCGCATTCGATCACCTTGGCCGGAACCCCGCCGATACCGCCGTCACGGGCGTTCACCAGCGCGAAATAATCCTGATACCCGTCCGAAAACGGAATACCGCCCGCGGCATAAGGCCCGGTGCGATAGCTCAGATCAGGGAACACAAGGTCCGCAAGGGCCGGACCAGCGGCCAAAGCGGCCCCCAGTACCAGAGTTGTCAGTGTCTTCTTCATCGGTTGTCTCCTCCCATGGTTTTGTCCGATGTGCCGGGTTGCCCCGGTCGTCCGTCCGCCCCGCCCCTAATGGGGGAAAGGCCATAGTCTCAGTTTTTCTTTCGCGATGCGCCACAGCTGGGCCATGCCATGCGGCTCGGCGATCAGGAACACGATGATCAGCGCGCCCACGATCATCAGCTCCAGATGGGCCGCCAGATCGGTGGGCCAGCCCAGCCCGCCCACCAGAACGTTCTTCAGCAGAACCGGCAGCAGCACCAGAAACGCAGCCCCCGCCAGAGACCCGAAGATCGACCCGAGCCCGCCCAGAATGATCATGAACAGCACCAGAAACGACTTGTTGATGCCAAAGGCTTCGCCCACTTCGACCGCCCCCAGATAGACGCTGAAGAACAGTGCCCCCGCGACGCCCACAAAGAAAGACGATACCGCAAAGGCCGTCAGCTTTGCCTTCAGCGGGTTCACCCCGATGATCTCGGCCGCGATATCCATATCGCGGATCGCCATCCAGCTGCGCCCGACCGTGCCGCGCGTCAGGTTGCGCGCGACCCAGGCCAGCACCACCAGAAAGACCAGACAGATCATGTATTTCGCCCAGGCATCGGTATTCGCGCCGGTCACTTCGACCCCGAACACCGTGCGTTCGGGCGCCGAAATCTGACCCGAGGCGGAATTGTTGTAGAACCACGGCACCTTGTTGAACAACCAGACCAGAAAGAACTGCGCGGCCAGCGTCGCCACCGCCAGATAGAACCCTTTGATCCGCAGGCTGGGCAGGCCGAACAACACGCCGACCCCGGCGGTCACGCCCCCCGCCAGCAACACATGGATGACGATGCTGACCTCGGGAAAGGCGGTCATCAGCTTGTAACAGGCATAGGCCCCCACCGCCATGAAGCCGCCGGTGCCCAGGCTAAGCTGCCCGCAATACCCGGTCAGAATGTTCAGCCCGATCGCGGCGATGGCATAGATCAGGAACGGCACGAACACCGCATTGGCCCAGTAGTCGTTGATGATGAACGGAACCACCCCAAAGGCCACCACCAGCACCACGTAATACCGCATCCGGTCAAACTTGATCGGAAAGGTCTGGCTGTCACTGCCATAGGATGTCTTGAAATCACCTGCTTCGCGGTAAAACATCAGCTCTTCCTCTTCAACTTCAACGCTGACCGCAGGCCATTCTGCGAAGGTTTCGGGTGGGCGGGTGTCGTGGCGCGCAGCGACACGCGGTCGCCCGGCCCGAACTTATCGAAATCAAACCCGCTCAATGATCTTCTCCCCGAACAGACCCTGCGGCCGGAAGACAAGGAACAACAGCGCCAGCACATAGGCGAACCAGTTCTCGGTCGCCCCGCCCACCATCGGCCCGATGGTGAACTCGAACAGCTTTTCACCGACCCCGATGATCAGCCCCCCGACAATCGCCCCGGGGATCGAGGTGAACCCCCCCAGCATCAACACAGGCAACGCTTTCAGCGCGATCAGCGAGAGCGAGAACTGAACGCCGGATTTCGCACCCCACATGATGCCGGCCACCAGCGCGACAAACCCCGCGATGGACCAGACCAGCACCCAGATGAAGCGCAGCGAAATCCCGACCGAAAGCGCTGCCTGATGGTCGTCGGCCACGGCGCGCAGCGCCCGGCCCTGTTTCGAATACTGGCTGAAGATCGTCAGCGAAATCACCAGAAGCGCCGCGACCACAGCCGCAACCATGTCCAGCTTGTCGATGAAGAAGCCATAGAACCCCTCGCCGCCCAGCCATGCGGTGTTCTCTTCGACCCAGAAACTGGCGCCCTGCGGCAGGCCCACGTCCAGCATCTTGATCTCGGAGCCCCACATCACATCGCCGAAGCCTTCCAGGAAATACGCCAGCCCGATGGTCGCCATGAACAGGATGATCGGTTCCTGGTTGACCAGATGTTTCAGCACGAATTTTTCCACGATGATCGCCAGCACGACCATCACCCCGATGGTCAGGATGATCGCCACCAGCGCCGGCAGATGCCATCCGAAATGGTGAATATCCGTGCCGAAGATCGCATTGATCAGATGCGCAAAGGGCACCTGCCCCTCTTGCAGCCCGACCAGCGTCAGCGCCGCAAACAGCGCCATCACGCCCTGCGCATAGTTGAAGATGCCCGACGCCTTGAAGATCAGGACAAAGCCCAGCGCCACCAGCGCATACAGCACCCCGGCCATCAGGCCATTCAGCATGACCTCCATCGCGAATAACAGCTGATCAGGCATCTGCGGCCCTCCTCTTCATTGGCCGCACAATCGTCTGTACGCTGTGTGCACACTGTGTGTACGCGGTCTGCATCCCTGTTTCAGTCATGGCTGACCCCCAGATAAGCGTCGATCACTTCCTGATTGCCGCGCACCTCGTCTGGGGTGCCGTCACCGATCTTCTTGCCGTAATCCATCACCACCACCCGGTCGCTCAGATCCATCACCACGCCCATGTCGTGCTCGATCAGGGCGATGGTGGTGCCGAATTCGTCGTTCACGTCCAGAATGAACCGGCTCATGTCCTCTTTTTCCTCGACGTTCATGCCCGCCATGGGTTCGTCCAGCAGCAGCAGCTTGGGTTCGGCGGCCAGCGCCCGGCCCAGCTCCACCCGCTTTTGCAACCCATAAGGCAGACGCCCAACCGGGGTCTTGCGGATCGCCTGAATCTCCAGAAAGTCGATAATCTTTTCAACGGCTTCGCGATGCTCGTCTTCTTCGCGCTGCGCCGCGCCCCACCACAGCGCCTGCTGCGCCATGTTCGATTTCATCTTGGTGATGCGGCCGGTCATGATGTTGTCCAGCGTGCTCATCCCCTTGAACAGGGCGATGTTCTGGAACGTCCGGGCGATGCCCTGCTGCGCCACCTGATAGGGCCGCATCTGCGGGCGCTTTTGCCCCCGGAACCGGACCTCGCCCTCGCTGGGCACATAGAACCCGGAGATCACGTTCAGCATCGACGATTTCCCGGCCCCGTTCGGCCCGATGATCGCGCGAATTTCGCCTTCGTGGATGTCGAAACTGATGTCCTTGATCGCCACCACACCGCCAAACCGCAGGGTGATGTTCTTCATCTCCATCAGGGTGCCGCCGATCTTGCGGCCGTCGGCGGTGGTGTATCCTTCGGATGTCATCTTGTTCATTCCGCCGCCATCCTTCTGTGCTGAGGTTCGGACACCGCCGCATCGATCAGTTGCAACGTCGCCTTGATCGACCCTTTGCGCCCGTCCTCATAAGTCACCTCGGTCTCGGTCGAGATGCTGGCCGACCCGTCGTAAAGTGCGGTCAGCAGGTCAGAGAATTTGTCTTCGATGACATTGCGGCGCACCTTGCGGGTCCGGGTCATTTCGCCGTCATCGGCATCCAGTTCCTTGTGCAGCACCAGGAAGCGGTGGATCTGACAGCCCGACAGCATCGGGTCTTCGGCGACCGACCGGTTCACCTCTTCGACATGCGCCTTGATCGTGTCCAGAACGCGCGGATGCCCGGCCAGTTCCTGATAGGACGCATAGGCGATGTTGTTGCGTTCGGCCCAGTTGCCGACCGCCGTCAGGTCGATGTTGATGAAGGCGGTACAGGTGTCGCGATTGTTGCCAAAGACCACCGCCTCCAGAATGTCGGGATAGAATTTCAGCTTGTTTTCAACATACTTGGGCGCGAACAGGCTGCCGTCGGCCATCTTGCCCACATCCTTGGCCCGGTCGATGATCCGCAGGTGGCCGGTGTCTTCTTCAAAGAACCCGGCATCGCCGGTGGCAACCCAGCCTTCGGCGTCCTTGGTGCCTGCGGTACTGTCGGGGTTGTTGAAATATTCCACGAAGGTCCCGGGCGAGCGATAGAAGACCTCGCCGTTGTCGGCGATCTTCACCTCGACCCCGGGGGACGGCACGCCGACGGTGTCGGACCGCACCTCGCCATCGGGTTGCTGGGTGATAAAGACCGAGGCTTCGGTCTGGCCATAAAGCTGTTTCAGGTTGATCCCGAGCGAGCGGTAGAAATCGAAAATCTCGGGGCCGATCGCCTCGCCCGCCGTATATCCGACGCGCACCCGGCTGAACCCAAGCGTGTTCTTCAGCGGGCCATAGACGAACAGATTGCCCAGCGCATAGCTCAGCTTGTCCATGCCGCTGACCGGTTTACCGTCCAGCAATGCCGGCCCCACCCGTTTGGCGATGGCCATGTATTTGTCGAACAGGCGCTTCTTGAACCGGCTGGCGTCCTCCATCCGGATCATCACATTGGTCAGCTGGGTTTCGAACACCCGTGGCGGCGCGAAATAATAGGTCGGCCCGATTTCACGCAGATCGGTCATCATCGTGTCGGGGCTTTCGGGACAGTTCACGCAGAACCCGGTCCAATAGGCCTGCCCGATGGAAAAGATGAAATCCCCGACCCAGGCCATCGGCAGATAGGCCAGCACCTCGTCATCCGCGCGCAGATGGTCGAATTCGGACGAGTTTTTCGAGGTTTCGATGATGTTGCGGTTCGACAGGACCACGCCCTTGGGCCGCCCGGTGGTGCCCGATGTATACAGCATCACGCAGGTGCTGTCATAGTCCAGCTCGGCGATCCGGGCGTCCAGTTCCTCTTCGAACCGGGCGTGCCCGGCGCGGCCTTCGGCCTGCACATCGTGCAGCCAGTGCAGATGCGCATGATCGTATTTCCGCATCCCGCGTTTGTCGTTGTACATCACGTGGTCGATGTTGTGCACGCGGTCCTGCACCTCGACCACCTTGTCGACCTGTTCCTGATCGCCGCAGACGACAAACCGCGCGCCGCAGTTTTCCAGCACGTAAGCCATCTCTTCGGCCACGGCATCCTGATACAGCGGCACCGGGATTGCGCCGCACATCTGTGCCGCGACCATCGCCCAGTAATGCGCGGGCCGGTTGCGTCCGATGATCGCGACGTAATCGCCCCGTTCCATCCCCAGCGCCAGAAAGCCCAGCGCCATGGCGCGGATTTCTTCGGCAACCTCGATCCAGCTCCAGCTTTGCCAGATCCCGAATTCCTTTTCGCGGTAAGCGGTGCGCGCGCCATATTTATGGGCGTTGCGGTTCAGCAAAGCCGGCAAAGAACACAAATCACCCGTAGGCGCGATATCAGTAGCCAAGTTGTCTCCTCCCTGCGCCGGTGTGTTCCGGCGACGCCAGTCGCTTAGCTACGATTCTGGCACCCACATTACGTGACGGTTTGATCATGACCGTCAAACTTTTCCTGACTTTTTCCAAATCCTTGCGAATTCTAACAAGGTGCGTTGCGCCCTTTTCCGCCCGCAGCTGCGATGTTAGCCATAAGCAGAAAGGACGCTTCATGCCGTCAACACCCCAAGACCGCGCCCGCATGACCGAGGCGGGGCTGAACCTGATCCAACAGGCGCTGTCGATCTATGACAGCGGGCTGCGGCTGGTGGTGGCCAACCGCCCGTTTCGCGACATGTTCGACCTGCCGGTCGAACTGGTGACCCCCGGCGCGCGGTTCGACGATACCATCCGGTTCCTGGTCGACCGCGGCGAATATGGCGAGGTCGACGATCCCGCCGCCTTCGTGCAGGTGCGCGTCGATCAGGCCCGCGCCTTCGAAGCGCATTACATGGAACGCCCCCGCGCCAACGGCCGCACCATCAGCGTCGAAGGCAGCCCCCTGCCGCAGGGCGGCTGGGTCACCGTCTATACCGACATCACCGCGATCAAACGGCAGGAACAACTGCTGCGCACCCGGTCCGAGGAATTGTCCGATCAGGTGCTGGCCCATGCCGAACAGCTGTCCCAGACCAACCGCGCGCTGGCCGCGACCAACACCGCGCTGGAAGAGGCCAAGCGCCAGCTGACCGAGATGGAAGCCCGCACCCGGATGGTCACCGAAATGATGCCCGCCCATATCGCCCATGTCGATCTGGAGGGGCGCTATACCTATTCCAACCGGCGCCTGACCTCGGTCATGCCCAGCCGCCCGTCAGAAATCAGGGACACGCTGATCGGCGATGCGCTGGGGGCCGAAGCCTTCGGCAAGATCAAGCCCCATCTGGACAAGGCCATGGCCGGCACCTCCAGCGTATTCGAATTCAACCACGAAGAAAGCGGGCGGCGCATCCGCGTGGCCTTTACCCCCGATATCCAACCGGGCGGCGCCATCGTCGGGGTCTATATCCTGTCAATGGACGTGACCGAAGAGGCGCAGGCCCGCGCCGCCCTTGGCCAGACCCACAAACGCGAACTGGCGGCCCGGCTGACCAGCGGGCTGGCCCATGATTTCGCCAATCTGCTGACCATCATTCTAGGGCTGCAAAGCAGGCTGGACCGGATCACCGGCGACGCCGAGGCCAAGGAACTGATCGCCGCGACGCAGGCCGCCGGGCGGCGCGGCGGCGTTCTGCTGGACCGGATCGCCCGCATTTCGGGGCCGCGCCATATTCACCCCGAACCCATCGACCTGCGGCAGTTTCTGACCGACCTGCAAACCATGGCGCGCCCGTCGCTGCCCTCCGGCGTGGCGCTGGACCTGCAGGTCGGCGCCCTGCCCGATCTGCTGATGCTGGATGGCGGCGGGCTGCAGGATTCGCTGCTGAACCTGATCCTGAACGCCAAGGATGCGGTGGGCGCGGGCTCCGGCCGGATCACCGTCACGGCCGAGGCCGTGGGCGACACATGGGTCGAACTGGCGGTCAGCGACACCGGCACCGGTTTCAGCGACGAGGCGCTGTCGCACGCGCTGGACCCGTTCTTTTCCACCAAGGGCGGCGAAGGGTCGGGCCTTGGGCTGGCGACGGTCTATGACGTCACCAAATTGTCGGGCGGGCGCGTCGATCTGACAAATACCGGCGATGGTGCCCGCGTCACCCTGCGCCTGCCCCTGCGCCGCGCCACGATCTCGGCCACCCCCAAA
This sequence comes from uncultured Paracoccaceae bacterium, assembly GCA_947500775.1. Lineage (GTDB taxonomy): Bacteria > Pseudomonadota > Alphaproteobacteria > Rhodobacterales > Rhodobacteraceae > CANMTD01. The sequence continues at coordinate 404,818 of CANMTD010000001.1, read as the reverse complement.
CTTGTCCTGCTGGTCGAGGATTCGCCCGAAATCCGCGAAGGCCTGCGCGACATGCTGACCCTGCTTGGGCATAACGTCATCGAAGCCACCAGCGTGGCCGAGGCCGAGGCGCTGGCCGATCTGACCGATATCGACATCGTGCTGTCCGATATCCTGTTGGGCGATGACCGCACCGGCGCCGATCTTCTGTCCGATCTGCGCGCCCGCAACCTGCCAGCCGCGCTGCATCTGATGACCTCGCTGCCGCCCGGCGATGCCCGCCGTCAGGCCGCCGAGGCCCGGTTCCCGGTCCTGCAAAAACCCTTTACCCAAGAGGCGCTGGCCGCGTTTCTGTTTCTGAAAGAGACCGCATGAATACCCCGCTGATCGCCATTCTGGACGACGAACCGCAAATCCGGCAGATGCTGTCGGACGCGTTGCAGGATGCCGGATTCCGCACCGCCACCTTCGGCCGCGCCACCGAATTCGAGGCCGCGTTGGCCCGCACCGCGCCGGATGTCTGTCTGGTCGATCTGGGGCTGCCCGACAAGGACGGGCTGGCGCTGGTGCACCGGCTGGCGCTGGAATCGGGTGCCTCGATCATCATCATCTCGGGCCGCGCGCAGGTGCAGGACCGGGTGACCGGGCTGGAACTGGGCGCCGACGATTACATCATCAAACCCTTCGAACCGGCCGAGGTCGTGGCCCGCGTGCGCGCCCGCCTGCGCAAGGGGCGCGACTCTGCCCCGGCCACCAGCAGCGCGCAGTTTCAGGGCTGGACCGCCCATTTCGACCGCTATCTTCTGGTCGCCCCCGACGGGCGCGAGGTGCCGTTTTCCCATGCCGAAGGCGAGGTGCTGCGCCTGTTTCTGGATCAGCCCAAACGCCTGATCAGCCGCGTCCAGATGCAAGAGGCATTGGGCGGCGTCGCGGGCGAAAGCTTTGACCGGGCGATGGACGTGCGCATTTCGCGGCTGCGCACCAAACTGGGCGAAGACCCGAAAAACCCGACGCTGATCAAGACCATCTATGGCGCGGGCTATATCTTTCTGGGCGATGTGAACTGGCTTTAGGCGCTGAAGGCGGCGGCGTTTTCCTTGAAATACTGGACCAGCGCATCACGAAAGGCGCGCACCTTGGCGGCATCCTTCAGGTCCCGGTGCGACAGCGCCCAGATGTCGTGATACCGCTGCGGCGGCAGCATCGGCACCTGCACCAGCCCCGGTGTCGCCCGGCCCAGAAACATCGGCATCCGCGCCACGCCCAGCCCGGCCTGCGTTGCCCCGACCACCGCGTTCATATCGTCGAACTGCAGCCTGATCCGCGCATTGCCATAGCGTTTCAACGACGCCACCGGCGGGCTTTTCCAATAGGTGAACCCGATCCAGTCGATCCGGCGCGCAGGCTCGGCCGCCATGCGCGCGGCCAGATCGGCGCTGGCGAAGGACGCCGTGTGCTGTCCCGTCAGCCGCCGCCCGACCAGCGTGTCCCCCGGATCGGCGCTGATCCGCACCGCCAGATCGGCCTCGTGATTGGTCAGGTCCAGCACCTCGTTGGTCGAGCGCACCGTCAGCTCCACCTGCGGATGGTCGGTCAGAAACCGGTCGATCACCCGGCACAGATGAATCGCGATCAGCAATTCGGACGCGGTGATGGTCAGCGGCCCGGCAAGCCGGTCGTCGCGCCCCGACAGGGCCCGGCGCATGGCGATTTCCTCGGCCTCCATCCGTTCGGCGTGGCGGGCGGCCTCCTGCCCGGCGGCGGTGGGGACGTACCCGCTTTGGCGCCGGTCGAACAGCCGCGCGCCAAGGCTGCGTTCGGCCGCCGCGATACGCCGCGATACGGTGGTGTAATTCACCCCCAGCACCTGCGCCGCCGCGCCCAGCGATCCCGCCCGCACCACATGCAGAACCGCGCGCAAATTGTCCCAGTCGTCGCTCATACATGCGTTTTTGCATGATCCATACGCAAATACACGCAGTTTTCACATATGAGGCCGGGCGCTATGTGCAGCCTGCAACGCAACATTGGGAACCGCATCATGGTTTACGCCACACTTTACATGACGATCGACACCCCCGAAAAACTGGCCGCCTACCGCGAAAAGGCCGCCGACGCGCTGACCAAACACGGCGGCACGCTGGTCGCCGCCGGGCGCGAACCGCTGTCGTTGGAGGGATCGCTGACCGCCCCCGATCTGGCGGGCGTGCTGTCCTTTCCCGACCGCGACGCCGCCCTGGCCTGGATCAACGACCCCGAACTGCAATCGGTCCACGCCCTGCGCCGGGGCGCGGGCGACAGTTCGATCATTCTGGTCGGCTGACTGCCGGATACCGACACATCGCGCGGGCCGGACAGCTCATCTCCGGCCTGCGTCACGGGCCACTTCCCCACAGCAGGCCCGGGGTTTGGCGCGATGGCATTGGCAAGCCCCGCATCTTGGCCTAGGACGGGTCGAAGGATACCGGAACGGGGGATGCCATGACACATCTTTGGGTGCGCGCCGAACAACGCCCGCATGAGGAACGCGTGGGCCTGACCCCCGACGGGGCCGCCGCCCTGATCGCAGCAGGCATCGACGTCACCGTCGAAGAAAGCACCCCCCGCGCGATCCCGATCGACGGCTACCGCGCCGCGGGCTGCCGGATCGCGCCGGAAAACAGCTGGCCCGACGCCCCGCGCGACGCGATCATCTTCGGCCTGAAGGAACTGCCCGAGGATGGCACCCCCCTGCCGCACCGCCACATCATGTTCGGCCATGCCTACAAAGGGCAACCGGCGGGCCAGCGCCTGCTGGCGCGCTTCGCCCAAGGTGGCGGTACCCTTTATGATCTGGAATATCTGGTGGATGAGGCGGGCCGCCGCGTCGCCGCCTTCGGCTATTGGGCGGGCTATGCCGGGGCCGCCGTGGCGCTGGGCTGCTGGCAGGCGCAGCAGCGCGGCACCATCGCCGGGCCGGTCGGCGTCTACAACAGTTCCGCCGCCCTGCGCGACGATCTGGCGGCCCGGCTGGCCGCGACCGGCGACAAACGCCCCCGCGCGCTGGTCATCGGGGCGCTGGGCCGGGTCGGCACCGGGGCCGCCGATCTGTGCGCGGCCATGGGCGTGCCCGTCACCAAATGGGACATGGCCGAAACCGCCCACGGCGGCCCCTTTCCCGAAGTTCTGGAACACGAGATTTTCCTCAACTGCATTCTGGCCCGTCCCGGCACCCCGGTCTTCGTGCCCGCCAGCGCGCTGACCGCCCCCCGCGCCCTGTCGGTCATCGGCGATATCGCCTGCGACCCCGACAGCGATTTTTCCCCGATCAAGGTCTATGACCGCACCACCACATGGGACGCCCCCGCCCTGCGCGTGGCGGATGACCCGGTGCTGGACGTCACCGCGATCGACAACCTGCCCTCGATGCTGCCGGTGGAATCCTCGGAAGATTACGCCGCCCAGCTGCTGCCCTCGCTGTTGACACTGGACCGGCTGGATCAGGGCGTCTGGGGCCGCGCCAAGGCCACATTCGACACACATACCCCCACAGCAGACGGAGCTTCGGCATGACAATTCACTGGTGCGGCACAGGGCTTTCGGCCATTCCCGGCCTGCGGCGGCTGATCGAGGCGGGCCATGACCTTACGGTCTGGAACCGGTCCCAAGACAAGGCGCAGGCCGCCGTCGGCGATCTGACGCAGAACATCCAGGCCTTCGATCTGGATGCGCTGGCAGAGGCCACGCAATCAGGCGATATCATCGTGTCGATGCTGCCCGGCGACTGGCATGTCCCGCTGGCGAAACTGGCGGTTGCCAAGGGCGCGCATTTCGTGTCCTCCAGCTATATCTCGCCCGAGATGCAGGCGCTGGACAGCGCCGCGCGCGCCGCCGGTGTCGCGCTGGTGAACGAGGTCGGGCTGGACCCCGGCATCGACCACCTGATGGCGCATTGGCTGATGGCCGATTACCGCGCCTCGGACGCCTTTGGCCCGGGCAATGAATATGAATTCCTGTCCTATTGCGGCGGCGTGCCCAAACACCCCAACCCGTTCCGCTATAAGTTCAGCTGGTCGCCGCTGGGCGTGCTCAAGGCGCTGCGCTCGCCCTCGACTTCGATCCGCGATTTCACGCCGCTTAAGGTCTCGCGGCCGTGGGACGCGCTGACCAGCTATACCGCGCCCCTGCCCCAGCCCGAACAGTTCGAGGTATATCCAAACCGCGATTCCCTGCCCTTCATGGCCGAATACGGGTTCGACCCCGACTGGCGCGTGCGGTCCTTCGTGCGCGGCACCCTGCGGCTGAACGGCTGGGCCGACGCGTGGAAAGACGTGTTCGCCGAAATCGAAACGCTGGAAGGCGCGGATGGCGAGGCGAGGCTGAAACAGATGTCCGATCAGTTCTGGGCCGACAACGCCTATGACGAGGGCGAGCCGGACCGCGTGGTGCTGTGCGTGGCCCTGACCGTGCGCCGCGACGGGGTGGCGGTCTATGACAAGACCTATGTGCTGGATGCCTGGGGCGACGCGCGCGGCACCGCCATGGCCCGGCTGGTGTCCGTCACCGTCGCGCTGGCGGTCGAGGCGCTGCTGACCCATGACATCGCCGCCGGGGTCCACGCCGCCCCGCGCGATCCCAAATTGGTGACCCGCTGGATGGCCGAGGTCGACCGTCAGGCCCAGCACCTGCAGATCGTCGACCGGCTGGCGGGGTAAGCCCTGATTGCAATTGTGGCGGGTCCGGCCCTATGGTGTGTTAGGTCCAGACGGACACCATCATAGGGCCAGTCATGGCAATTGCGATCGAAACCTTTTTCCTGAACCCCGACCACGGCGGCACCCTGCAGATGCAACTGCAGGAAATCATCACCTCGGGCATCCTGTCGGGCCGGTTCCTGCCGGGCGAACGCATGCCCTCCAGCCGCAAACTGGCGCAGCATCTGGGCATCAGCCGGATCACCGTGACGCTGGCCTATACCGAGCTTCTGGCCAATGATTACCTGACCTCGCGCGGGCGGTCGGGTTATTTCGTGTCTGAAAACGCCCCGCGCCCGCCGCGGTTCGACATGCCCGTGGCGCGGTCGGAATCGCAGGTCGACTGGTCCCGCACGCTGGGCCAGCGGTTTTCCAGCTATGCCAGCCTTGTGCGCCCGCCCGACTGGCGGACCTATAAATACCCGTTCATCTATGGCCAGACCGACGCGCGCCTGTTCGATCATCAGAACTGGCGGGCTTGTGCGCTGCAGGCGCTTGGCCAAAGGGATTTCGAGGCGCTGACCTCGGATTATTACGAACGCGACGATCCCAAGCTGATCGAATATATCGCCCGCCACATCCTGCCCCGGCGCGGGATCACCGCCCGGCCCGAGGAAATCCTGCTGACCATGGGCGCGCAGAATGCCCTGTGGATCACCGCCCAGATCCTGCTGACCCAGCGCCGCACCGCCGCGATGGAAAACCCCTGTTACCCGGGCCTGCGCGAAATCCTCAGCCAGACCCGGTGCAACACCCTGTCGATCGACGTGGACGAAGACGGCCTGCCGCCCGAGGCGCTGACCCCCGATGTCGATGTCGTCTTTACCACCGCCAGCCACCATTGCCCGACCAATGCCACCATGCCGCTGGACCGGCGCACCGCCCTGCTGAAACGCGCCGCCCAGGACGGGTTCGTCATCGTCGAGGATGATTACGAATTCGAAATGTCATTCCTCAAACCGCCCTCGCCCGCGCTGAAATCGCTGGATCAGGCGGGGTCGGTCATCTATATCGGGTCCTTCTCGAAATCGCTGTTCCCGGGGTTGCGGCTGGGCTTCATGGTCGCCGCCGAACCCTTCGTCCGCGAAGCCCGCGCATTGCGCGCGCTGGTCCTGCGCCACCCGCCCGGCCACATCCAGCGCACCGCCGCCTATTTCCTGTCGCTGGGCCATTACGACGCGCAGGTCAACCGGATGGGGCAGGCCTATCGCAGGCGCCGGGCGGTGATGGAAACCGCCATCCGTGAACATAGGTTGCAGATCGCCGGGCGCGACAGTTTCGGCGGCTCCAGCTTCTGGATGAAGGCCCCCGAGGGGGTCGATACGGTGCAATTGTCCATGCAATTGCGCCAAGAAGGCGTGCTGATCGAACCGGGCGGCGTATTCTTTGATCACGGCGCGCAAAGCACGCAGTATTACCGGCTTGCCTATTCCTCGATCCCGTCTGCCCGCATCGCCGAAGGGATCCAGCGCGTCGCCGCGATGATTGCGCGATCTGGCCCTATCTAGACGCCCGAACTGGCCCTAACGGATGCGGATGGTTCGGGCGTAATCTCGCCCCAGGTTTCCAGAGGGTGTTTGACGCGCCCTCTTATGCTTTTCACAGGAGATATCACCATGAAAATGACGACGGAAGAAGCCTTCGTCAAAGTGCTGCAAATGCACGGCATCGAACACGCGTTCGGGATCATCGGCTCTGCCATGATGCCGATTTCGGATATCTTCCCCAAGGCCGGTATCATGTTCTGGGACTGCGCCCACGAAGGCAGCGCCGGGATGATGTCCGACGGCTTTACCCGCGCCACCGGCAAGATGTCGATGATGATCGCGCAGAACGGCCCCGGCATCACCAATTTCGTGACGGCCGTGAAAACCGCCTATTGGAACCACACGCCGCTGTTGCTGGTCACGCCGCAGGCCGCGAACAAGACCATCGGTCAGGGCGGGTTTCAGGAAGTCGAACAGATGAAACTGTTCGAAGATATGGTCGCCTATCAGGAAGAGGTCCGTGATCCCAGCCGCGTGGCCGAAACCCTGAACCGCGTCATCCTTCAGGCCAAACGCGCCAGCGCCCCCGCCCAGATCAACATCCCCCGCGATTTCTGGACCCAGGTGATCGACATCGACCTGCCCGCGATCGTCGAATTCGAACGCCCCTCGGGCGGGGAAGAGGCGCTGCAACAGGCCGCAGACCTGCTGACCAACGCCAAATTCCCGGTCATCCTGAACGGTGCCGGTGTGGTTCTGGCCGGTGCGATCCCGGCCAGCGCGGCGCTGGCCGAACGGCTGGATGCGCCGGTCTGCGTCGGCTATCAGCACAACGATGCCTTCCCCGGCGGCCATCCGCTGTTTGCGGGGCCGCTGGGCTATAACGGGTCCAAGGCGGGGATGGAGCTGATCGCGAAGGCCGATGTGGTGCTGTGCCTTGGCACCCGGCTGAACCCGTTTTCGACCCTGCCGGGCTATGGCATCGATTACTGGCCGCGTGACGCCAAGATCATTCAGGTCGACATCAACCCCGACCGGATCGGCCTGACCAAACCCGTGACCGTGGGCATCGTCGGCGACGCCAAGAAAGTGGCCACCGCGATTCTAGACAAGCTGGGCGCAGGTGCAGGCGATGCCGGTCGCGCCGACCGCAAGAACCTGATCGCCACCACGAAATCGACATGGGCGCAGCAACTGTCGTCGATGGATCATGAAGAGGATGATCCCGGCACCACATGGAACGAACGCGCCCGCGCCGACAAACCCGACTGGATGAGCCCGCGCATGGCCTGGCGCGCCATCCAAAGCGCGCTGCCGAAAGACGCGATCATCTCGTCCGACATCGGCAACAACTGCGCCATCGGCAACGCCTATCCCTCGTTCGAGGCGGGCCGCAAATATCTGGCGCCCGGGCTGTTTGGCCCCTGCGGCTATGGCCTGCCCGCCATCGTCGGCGCCAAGATCGGCTGCCCCGACGTGCCCGTGGTGGGCTTTGCGGGCGACGGCGCTTTCGGCATCGCGGTGAACGAGCTGACGGCCATCGGGCGCGGCGAATGGCCCGCGATCACCCAGATCGTGTTCCGCAACTATCAATGGGGCGCGGAAAAGCGCAACTCGACCCTGTGGTTCGACGATAATTTCGTGGGCACAGAACTGGACGAACAGGTGTCCTACGCGGGCATCGCCAAGGCCTGCGGCCTGCAGGGCGTCATCGCCCGCACCATGGACGAACTGACCGCCGCCCTGGCCACCGCGATCACCGATCAGATGCAGCACGGCAAGACCACGCTGATCGAAGCGATGATCAATCAGGAACTGGGCGATCCCTTCCGCCGCGACGCGATGAAGAAACCCGTCGTCGTCGCAGGTATCGACAAGGCCGACATGCGCCCGCAAAAAGACGCATAAGCCAGCGCCCGCCAAAGAAAGGTCCGGCCAGCCCCCCCGCGTGCTGGCCGGACCACCACAGCCGAACCGTCCCGGTTCCGCCCGCCCCGCAGGAATGAGACCGCCGCGATGACATCCGCCCCAAAGCTGAACCTCTCGCCCAAAGTCTCGGACGAGGTGCGCAAGACCACCTGCTACATGTGCGCCTGCCGCTGCGGCATCAACGTCCACCTCAAGGACGGCAAGGTCGCCTATATCGAAGGCAACCGCGATCACCCGATCAACAAGGGCGTGCTCTGTGCCAAGGGCAGCGCGGGCATCATGCAGGTCAACGCACCATCGCGCCTGCGCGCGCCGCTGAAACGCGTGGGTCCGCGCGGATCGGGACAATTCGAAGAAATCTCATGGGACGAGGCACTGCAGATCGCCACCAAAACCCTTGCCCCCCTGCGCAAGAACGATCCCTCGAAACTGGCGTTCTTCACCGGCCGCGACCAGTCGCAGTCCTTCACCAGCTTCTGGGCCCAGAACTTCGGCACCCCCAACTATGCCGCCCATGGCGGGTTCTGTTCGGTGAACATGGCCGCCGCTGGCATCTATACGATGGGCGGCGCCTTCTGGGAATTCGGGCAACCCGACTGGGACCACACCAAGATGTTCATGCTGTTCGGGGTCGCCGAAGACCACGACAGCAACCCGATCAAGATGGGTCTGGGCAAGCTCAAGGCGCGCGGGGCCAAGGTGGTCGGGGTCAACCCGATCCGCTCGGGCTATAACGCCGTTGCCGACGAATGGCTGGGCATCACGCCGGGCACCGACGGGCTGTTCATCATGGCGCTGATCCACGAGCTGCTGAAGGCGGGCAAGATCGATCTGCACTATCTGGCGCAATATACCAACGCGCCGGTTCTGCTGAATTCGGACCCCGCCGCGCCCGACTATGGGCTGTTCCTGCGCGATGACGCGGGCAAGCCGCTGGTCATCGACCGGACCACCGGCAAACCCGCAGCCTTTGACCGGAAGGGCGTGAAACCCGATCTGGCGGGCACATGGCGCAAGGGCGGCATCAGCCACCGGCCGGTATTCCACCAGCTGGCCGAAACCTACCTGTCCCCCGATTACGCCCCCGATGCGGTGGCCGACCGCTGCGGCATCCCCGCCGATACCATCCGCCGCATCGCCGCCGAACTGGCCCATGTCGCCTTTGAACAGGCAATCACCCTGCCGATCAAGTGGACCGATTTCCGGGGCGAGGAACATAGCGAAATGACCGGCCGCCCGGTCAGCTTTCACGCCATGCGCGGCATCAGCGCCCATGCCAACGGCTTCCAGACCTGCCGCGCCCTGCACATCCTGCAAATCCTTCTGGGCAGCGTCGAGGTTCCGGGCGGCTTCCGCTTCAAACCGCCCTACCCCAAACCGCCCGAGGCGCACCCCACCCCGCATTGCCACGCCAGACCCGACCTGCCGCTGGACGGGCCGCATCTGGGGTTCGTGCAGGGCCCCGATGATCTGGCCCTCAGGGACGACGGCACCCCCGCCCGCATCGACAAGGCCTTTACTTGGGAAAACCCGATGTCGGCGCATGGGCTGATGCATATGGTCATCAGCAACGCCCATGCGGGCGATCCCTATAAGATCGACACGCTGTTCCTGTATATGGCCAATATGGCGTGGAACAGTTCGATGAACACGCGCGGCGTGATCGACATGCTGACCGACACCGATGCCAACGGCGACTATGTGATCCCCAACATCATCTATTCCGATGCCTACAGCTCGGAAATGGTCGCCTATGCCGATCTGGTGCTGCCCGACACCACCTATCTGGAACGCCACGACTGCATCAGCCTGCTGGACCGCCCGATCTGCGAAGCCGATGCCGCCGCCGACGCCATCCGCTGGCCGGTGATCGAACCCGACCGCGACGTGCGCGGGTTTCAGTCGGTGCTCTGCGATCTGGGCGCGCGGCTGGAACTGCCGGGCTTCATCAACGACGACGGCAGCGCGAAATACGCCGATTACGGCGACTATATCGTCAACCACCAACGCAAACCCGGCATCGGCCCGCTGGCCGGCTGGCGCCTGCCCCCCGAAGGTTCGGGGGTGGGTGGGACGTCGGACGACGGCCATGCCGTCGGGCGCGGGTCACCGAACCCCGAACAACTGGACAAATACATTGAAAACGGCGGGTTCTTCGTCGAACATATCCCGGCCGAGGCGTCATACTACAAACCCTGGAACAGGGCCTATCAGGACTGGGCCGTGGGCATGGGCCTTTATGACACGCCGCAGCCCTATCTCTTCCAACTCTACGTCGAACCGATGCGCAAGTTCCAGCTGGCCGCCGAAGGCCACGGCGATCGCCAGCCGCCCGACCACCTGCGCGACCGGGTCCGCGCGGCGATGGAGCCTTTGCCGATCTGGACCGACAGCACCGCAGGCGACGCAGACTACCCCGTCCACGCGCTGACCCAGCGCCCGATGGCGATGTATCACAGCTGGGGCAGCCAGAACGCCTGGCTGCGCCAGATCCACGGGCAGAACCCGCTGTATCTGCCCAGCAAACTCTGGAACCAGCACGGGTTTGCCGACGGCGACTGGGCGCGCGTGACCTCGCCGCATGGGGCAATCGTGGTGCCCGTGGCGCTTCAGGCCGCGCTGAACGACAATACCGTCTGGACGTGGAACGCCATCGGCAAACGCAAGGGCGCCTGGGCGCTGGACGAAACAGCGCCCGAGGCGACGCGCGGTTTCCTGCTGAACCATCTGATCCACGAATTGCTGCCGCCCAAAGGCGACGGGCTGCGCTGGGCCAATTCCGACCCGGTAACCGGTCAGGCCGCATGGTTCGACCTGCGCGTGCGCATCGAAAAGGCCGACCCGCCGGATCAAAGCCAACCGGCCTTCGATCCGATCGCCTCGCCCGTCGGTCAGGGGCCCGGATCACTGGCATGGAAGGTCGGCAAATGATCCGCCCCCTGCACAAAACGTATGTACAACATGTGTACGCCTTCTGTACGCGAGGTGACTGGTAAAAAATGACCGATCTCCCCGATAAAACCGACAGAAAACTGGGCCTGGTGATCGACCTGGACACCTGCGTCGGCTGCCACGCTTGCGTGATCAGCTGCAAGGGCTGGAACACCGAAAACTACGGCGTGCCCCTGTCCGATCAGGACCCATACGGCGGCACCCCCTCGGGGACCTTCCTGAACCGGGTCCACAGCTTCGAGGTGCAGCCGGATCAGGGCGCGGCCCAGACCGTGCATTTCCCCAAATCCTGCCTGCATTGCGACGATGCGCCCTGCGTCACCGTCTGCCCCACCGGGGCCAGTTACAAACGCGCCGAGGATGGCATCGTTCTGGTCAACGAAGACGCCTGTATCGGCTGCGGGCTGTGCGCCTGGGCCTGCCCCTACGGCGCGCGCGAGCTGGACCGGGCGGCGGGCGTGATGAAGAAATGCACGCTTTGCGTCGACCGCATCTACAATGAAAACCTGCCGCAAGAGGATCGCCTGCCCGCCTGCGTGCGCACATGCCCCGCCGGTGCCCGCCATTTCGGCGATCTGGGCGATCCGGACAGCGCCGTCAGCCAGTTGGTCGCCGATCGCGGCGGCATGGATCTGATGCCCGAACTGGGCACCCGGCCGGTCAACAAATACCTGCCCCCGCGGCCCAAGGACACCGGGGGCGAAATCGACATCCTGGCCCCCCTGCTGGCCCCGGTCGCCGAAGAACCCAAGGGGTTTCTCGGCTGGCTTGACAAAACACTGGAGCGGCTCTGATGCATCCTGCCCCCTCTGTCATCCTGTTTACCGCCCTGTCCGGACTGGGGTTCGGCCTGTTGGCCTGGCTGGGCATCGGCCGACCCGACGTGACCGGCTGGGTGGCCTTCGTGTTCTTTTTCATCGCCTATGCGCTGGCGGTGGGCGGGCTGGTCGCCTCGACCTTTCATCTGGGCAATCCCAAGAACGCGCTCAAGGCGTTTTCGCAGTGGCGCAGCAGCTGGCTCAGCCGCGAAGCGGTGCTGTCGGTCGCGGCCCTGATCACCATGGGGCTTTACGCCATCGGTACGGTCTTTCTGGGCGTGCAGTGGTCCGCATTGGGCGTGATCGGCGCGGCGCTCAGCCTGCTGACGGTGTTTGCGACCTCGATGATCTATGCCCAGCTGGAAACCGTGCCGCGCTGGAACCATCCGATCACCTCGGCCCTGTTTCTGGCGCTGTCGATTGCGGGCGGCGCGTTGCTGGCCGGTCAGGTGACGGCGGCCATCGTGTTGCTGTTGCTGGCGGGCGGGGTGCAGGTCGCCGCGTGGTGGCTGGGCGACGGGCGTTTTGCCAAACGCGGATCGACGATGGAAACCGCAACCGGGCTGGGCTTCATCGGCAAGGTCCGCCTGTTCGAACCGCCCCACACCGGCGGCAATTATCTGTTAACCGAAATGGTCTATGTTGTGGGGCGCAAACATGCCGCGCGCCTGCGGGTCATCGCCCTGTTGTGCATGTCGCTGGTGCCCGCCATCCTGCTGATGCTCAGCCACAGCCATGTCGTGGCATTGATCGCGGTTCTGTCCCATCTGACCGGCGTTTTCGCCGCCCGCTGGTTGTTTTTTGCCGAAGCCGAGCACGTCGTCGGCCTGTATTACGGCAAGCGCTGAAAAATACGCCATGACCCCGTGAAAAAAGCTTTGACTTTTTCACGAATGCCCGTGAAATTTACGGTCATAATTTCATGATCGTGAGTCTCTCCCATGTCGTCGAAAACCCTTGGTGCCGATCTGCGATCCCTGCGCAAACTGCGCGGCATGACGCTGGAGGAACTGTCCGTGGCGCTGGACAAATCGGTGGGCTGGCTCAGCCAGATCGAACGCGACATTTCCACCCCCCGGATGAGCGACCTTCAGGACATGGCCCGCCTTTTCGACGTGCCGCTGTCGCTGTTCTTCGGCGATACCGACGCCCCCGAGGATGAAAAGGGCCGCATCGTGCGCGCCGGGGCCCGGCGGGTGGTGGGCGAATATGACAGCGGGCTGATCGAAACCCTGTTGTCGCCCGATCTGACCGACAGTTTCGAGGTGATCCATTCCACCTTTCAACCCGGATCGAAACGCACCAGCCCCATCGCCCGCGAAACGCAGGAACTGGCCTATCTGGTATCGGGAAAGCTGGACGTCTGGCTGGACGACGACGCCTTTACCATCACCGCCGGCGACAGTTTCCGCGTGCGCGGGCAGACCTATCGCTGGGCCAACCCCTATGCCGAACCCGCCGTTGCCATCTGGGTGATCTCACCCCCCGTCTACTAAGGATTTCACCATGGCCGATCTTCCTTCGACCGCGCGCGTTGTCATCATCGGTGGTGGCGTGGTCGGCGTCTCAATCCTGTATCATCTGGCCCGCGCCGGGTGGACCGATTGCGTGCTGCTGGAAAAGAACGAACTGACCGCAGGCAGCACATGGCACGCCGCCGGGAACTGTCCGAATTTCAGCGGCTCTTGGGCGGTCATGAACATGCAGCGCTACGGGCTGGAAATGTACCGCACGCTGGCCGATGACGTCGGTTACCCGATGAATTACCACGTCACCGGATCGGTGCGGGTCGGCCATTCCAAAGACCGGATGATGGAGTTTGAACGCGTCGCCGGGATGGGCCGGTATCAGGGCCTGCAGATGGATGTGCTGACCCCGCAAGAGCTGTTGCAGCATCACCCCTTCATGGAGCTGCACGATCTTGAGGGCGGTCTTTGGGACCCGCTGGACGGCGATATCGACCCTGCGCAATTGACCCAGGCCATGGCCAAGGGCGCGCGCGATCTGGGGGCGCAAATCCTGCGCTTCACCCCCGCCACCGGTGTCAGCCGCGATGGCGCCGAATGGATCGTACACACCGAAAAGGGCGACATCCGCTGTGAAAAAATCGTCAACGCCGCCGGGTATTACGCCCAGCGCGTCGGCGAATGGTTCCGTCCCTTTGGCGGGCGGCGGGTGCCTGCGGTGGTGATGAGCCACCAGTATTTCCTGACCGAGGAAATCCCCGAACTGGCCGCATGGACCCGCGAAAACGGCCGCAAACTGCCGATCCTGCGCGATGTCGATACCAGCTATTACCTGCGGCAGGACAAGAACGGGCTGAACCTTGGCCCCTATGAGCGCAACTGCCGCGCGCATTGGGTCACGCCCGATGATCCGATGCCCGAAGATTTCAGTTTCCAGCTGTATCCCGACGATCTGGACCGGCTGGAATGGTATATCGAGGATGCGATGGCCCGCGTGCCGATGCTGGGCACCCAGGGCGTGAACCGGGTGATCAACGGCCCGATCCCCTATGCCCCCGACGGTCTGCCGATGATCGGGCCGATGCCCGGCGTGCCCAATGCGTACGAGGCGCATTCCTTCACCTTCGGCATCGCGCAGGGCGGCGGTGCGGGCAAGGTGGCCGCCGAATGGGTCATGCACGGCGAAACCGAATGGGACATGTGGGCCTGCGACCCGCGCCGTTATACCGGTTACGCCGATGATGATTTCAGCATGCAGAAAGGCATGGAGACCTACGGTCACGAATATGCCATGCACTTCCCGCATCACGCATGGCCGGCGGGCCGGGGCAAAAAGCTCTCTCCCGTGCACGACCGCCTGCGTGATGCGGGGGCCCAGTTCGGCGCCTATAACGGCTGGGAACGGGCCAACTGGTTCGCGGGGCCGGGCGACGACACCTCGCACGAGGGCACCCAGACATGGGCGCGGTCGGGCCCGTGGGAACCGCGCGTGCGCGAAGAATGCCACGCGGTGCGCGATCACGTCGGCGTGCTGGACCTGCCCGGGTTTTCGCGGTTTTTCCTGCGCGGCGCAGGCGCTGCGGATTTCCTGCTGTCCAAAATCGCGGGCACCCTGCCCCGGCAGGACCGGATCACGCTGGCCTATTTCCCGGATGCCCGTGGCCGCATCCTGACCGAAATGTCGGTCATCCGTCACGCCGAGGATGATTTCACGCTGATCACCGCAGCCGCGGCGCAATGGCACGACTTTGAACTGCTGGCCAGAAACCTGCCTGCCGGGCTGACCCTGCAGGACGCCACCGCCGATTATTCCACCCTGATCGTCAGCGGCCCGCAGTCGCGCGATCTGCTGGCGGCGATATCGGACGGCGATCTGGCCAAAGGCTGGCTTAGCGTCCAACCCGCCAGGGTAGCGGGCTGTCAGGCGATGCTGGTCCGCGTCAGTTTTGCCGGGGAACTGGGCTGGGAAATCCACGCGCCCATGGCCGATATCCCCGCGATCCATCAGGCCGTGATTGATGCAGGCGCCAAACCCTTTGGCATGTTCGCGCTGAACAGCCTGCGGCTGGAAAAGGGCTATCGCGCGTGGAAGGGCGATCTGTCGACGGATTATTCCTTGCTTGAGGGCGGGCTGGACCGTTTCGTCAGGCTGGACAAGCCACAGGATTTCCCGGGCAAAGCCGCCCTGATGGCTGAACGGCAACGCGGGGTTGCCAAACGGTTCGTGACGCTGATCGTCGACGCGGGCGAACACGACGCCCCCTATATGTCGACCCTTTGGCACGGCGACCGGGTGGTCGGCGAAACCACCTCGGGCGGGTGGGGGTACCGGGTCGGTGCCTCGATCGCATTGGGCATGGTCCGGGCCGATCTGGCCACCCCCGGCACCCGGCTGGAGGTCGAGATATTCGGGCAACGCACCGGCGCAACCGTCCAGCCCGACGGGCCGCTGTGGGACTCGCCGAATTTACGGCTGAAAGCCTGAACCGTCACGCCAAAAGGGGGGTGAGATGCAGAACAAGGAAACGCCCATGTCCAAGGTTCCCGCCAAGGCCCGTGTCGTCATCATCGGCGGTGGCGTCATCGGATGTTCGGTCGCCTATCACCTGACGAAACTCGGCTGGCAGGACGTTGTCCTGCTGGAACGCAAACAGCTGACCTCGGGCACCACATGGCACGCCGCCGGGCTGATCGCGCAGCTGCGCGCAACCAAGAACATGACCAGACTGGCGAAATACAGTCAGGAACTTTACGGCGCGCTGGAGGCGGAAACCGGGGTCGCCACCGGGTTCCGGCGCTGCGGGTCGATCACCGTCGCCCTGACCGAAGCGCGGCGCGAGGAAATCTTCAGGCAGGCCTCGATGGCGCGGGCCTTTGGCGTCGAGGTCGAAGCGATTTCGCCCGCCGAGGTCAAGCAACGCTATGCGCATCTGAACTGTGACGATGTGCTGGCCGGGGTCTATCTGCCGCTGGATGGTCAGGGGGACCCGGCCAATATCGCGCTGGCCATGGCCAAAGGCGCACGCCAGCGCGGCGCCAAGGTTCTGGAACGGGTCAAGGTCACGGGCCTGCGCACATCGGGCCGCCGGGTCACCGGTGTCGCATGGGATGACGGATCGGACACCGGCGTGATCCAGACCGATATGATCGTGAACTGCGGCGGCATGTGGGGCCACCGGATTGGCCGGATGGCGGGGGTCAACGTGCCGCTGCATGCCTGCGAACATTTCTATATCGTGACCGAGAACATCCCCGATCTGACCCAGTTGCCGGTCCTGCGGGTGCCCGACGAATGCGCCTATTACAAAGAGGACGCGGGCAAGATTCTGCTGGGCGCGTTCGAACCCACCGCCAAACCCTGGGGCATGGACGGTATCCCCAAAGATTTCGAATTCGATCAGCTGCCCGAGGATTTCGACCATTTCGAACCGATCCTTGCGGCCGCCGTCAACCGCATGCCGATGCTGGAAAGCGCGGGCATCCACACGTTTTTCAACGGCCCCGAAAGCTTTACCCCCGATGACGCCTATCATCTGGGTCTGGCGCCCGAGATGGACAATGTCTGGGTCGCCGCCGGGTTCAACTCGATCGGCATCCAATCGGCGGGCGGCGCCGGGCTGGCGCTGTCGCAATGGATGGACAGCGGCGAAAAACCCTTTGATCTGGGGGATGTCGATATCGCCCGGATGCAGCCGTTTCAGGGCAACCGGCATTATCTGTTCGAACGGTCCCGCGAAACGCTGGGCCTGCTGTATGCCGATCACTTTCCGTTTCGCCAAAAGGCCACGGCACGCGGTATCCGGCGCACGCCCCTGCACGAACATCTGAAAGCGCAGGGCGCGGTCTTTGGCGAATTGGCCGGGTGGGAACGGGCCAACTGGTTTGCCGATCCGGGGCAAGTGGCGGCCTATGATTACACTTGGAAGCGCCCGAACTGGTTCGAAAACGCCGCCCGCGAACACCGGGCGATCCGCGAAAATGTCGGGCTGTACGACATGTCCAGCTTTGGCAAGATCCGCGTCGAAGGACCGGGGGCAGAGGCGTTTCTGAACCATGTCGCGGGCGGCAATTGTTCGGTGCCCGTGGGCAAGATCGTCTATTCCCAGTTCCTGAACACCCACGGCGGGATCGAGGCGGATGTCACCATCACCCGCCTGTCCGAAACCGCCTACCTGGTGGTCACCCCCGCGGCCACCCGGCTGGCCGATGAAACATGGCTGCGCCGCCATCAGGGCGACCATCAAGTCGTCATCACCGATGTCACCAGCGCCGAGGCGGTGATGGCCGTCATGGGCCCCAACGCCCGCAAGCTGTTGCAGTTGGTGTCGCCCAACGACTTTTCCAACGCCGCCAACCCCTTCGGCACCGCGCAGGAGATCGAGATCGGCATGGCGCTGGCCCGCGTGCACCGCGTGACCTATGTGGGCGAGCTGGGGTGGGAGGTTTACGTTGCCGCCGATATGGCCGCGCATGTGTTCGAGGTGCTGCATGAGGCGGGCCAGCAGATCGGCCTGAAGCTTTGCGGGATGCATATGATGGACAGCCTGCGGATCGAAAAAGGGTACCGGCACTTCGGCCATGACATCACCTGCGAGGACCACGTGCTAGAGGCCGGGCTGGGCTTTGCCGTCAGGAAAGACAAGCCTGCGTTCATCGGGCGCGACGCGGTGCTGCGCAAACAGGACGAAGGGCTGCAATCGCGGCTGGTGCAGTTCAGGCTGACCGACCCCGAACCGCTGCTGTACCACGCCGAACCGGTGCTGCGAAATGGCTCGGTCGTGGGCTATCTGACCTCGGGCAGCTATGGTCACACGATGGGGGCCGCGATGGGCATGGGCTATGTCCCCTGCCCCGGCGAAACCCCAGCCGAAGTGTTGGCGTCCACTTATCAGATCGAGGTCGCGGGAACGCTGGTCGATGCCCAGGCGTCGCTGAAACCGTTCTACGATCCCACCTCAGAACGGGTCAAAGGCTGAGGCGGACAGCCCCGCGTTGGTATCCAGCAGGAACTGGGAAAACACCGGCCCGCAGGCGGCCCCGATGGCACGCGCATTGCCGCCGATCCGCCCCTCTTCGATCCGGGGGACAATCAGGCCCCGGGTGTCCTGTTGACCGATCGCGTCGCGGATGCGCCCCACCAGCGTGGTTTTGACCCGGGCGGGAAAGGACCCTTCGATCAGGATCGCCTCGAAATCGATGACCGAACAGGCGGTCAGGCTGGCCCTGGCCAGCTCATCGGCGGTCTGCGCGATCCAGGGGTCCACGTGATCGGCAAAGCTCGCCCAGTTCTGCGGCTGCGTCCAAAGCTGCGCCGGATCAAGCCCCGCCCCGGACAGCCGCGCCTCCAGCAGGTACAGTGAGGCCGCGTCGATCAACTGTCGGCTTTCGCCCGCCGGTCCGGTGCTGCGCAGCGACCCCAGCGCGCCGGCGTTGCCCTGATGGCCGCCAAACACCGAATGGTTCAGCACGATCCCGCCGCCGACAAAGGCCCCGACAAAGAAATAGGCATAGTCGCGGAATTCCTTGCCGCGCCCATAGACCAGTTCCGCCTGACAGGCGGCGGTCGCATCATTGACGATGAACACCGGCAGGTCGCTGAACCGGGCGACCTCGGTGCGAAAATCGATGCCTTTCCACGCCATGAACTCTGCCGCGGGCGCGCCCACCAGATCGGCCCAGTTCCACAACTCGAAAGGTGCTGCGATACCCAAGCCGCAGATGCGCGCGGCCTCGGTCGGTGTCAGGCTTTCGGACATCCGCGCCAGCCCGTCGCGCAGGAATCCGAAAACGATGTCCGGCATCGGATAGCGATAGGTGGTTCTGTATTCGGTGCGGATCGCGCCCTGAAAATCCACCAGCAACAGATCGGCACTGCGGCGGCCGATTTTCAGCCCGACAGAAAAGACCCCATCCGCCGCCAGCCCCATGGGCACCGAAGGTTTGCCCACCCGCCCGCGTGTGGGCGTGCCGCGTTCCAGCAACCCGTCGCTTTCCAGTTTACGCAGGATGACCGACACGGTTTGCGGCGACAGCCCGGCCCGGCGCGCCAGATCGCGGCCCGGCATCGCGCCGTTGCGTTGCAGCGTCGACAGCAACAGCCGTTCGTTATAGTCGCGCACGCCGCTTTGGTTCACACCGCCGCTTAGCGCCCTGATGTTGGTTTCGCCCGTGTCGTTGCCCATGGCCACCGCTCCCTCAACGGCCAAACTGGCATGTCGCACGGATTAATCAAGTTTATTTACTTATTGACGCCCCCGCCGGAATCGCGCTTTTTAGGCGGGACCCGGTTGCGGACGACAAAGCATGTGGTCAACGCCCGTTTGCCCGCCGATATCCTTGATTGAAAGGGAACCGAAGTGATCCTGTGTTGTGGTGAAGCGCTGATCGACATGATCCCGGCCCCTTCGGTCACGGGGCCCGACGGGTTTGTCCCGCATTCGGGCGGGGCCGTGTTCAACACCGCCATCGCCCTTGGCCGCCTTGGCGCGCGGGCCGGGCTGCTGACCGGCCTGTCCACCGATCTGTTCGGCCAGCAACTGGCGGCCTCGCTGCGCGGCAGCCATGTCGATACCAGCGCCGTGATCTACAGCGACCGGCCGACAACGCTGGCCTTTGTGCATCTGAACGGCGGGCAGGCCAGCTATACCTTTTATGATGAAAACTC
Organism: uncultured Paracoccaceae bacterium; assembly: GCA_947500775.1. Taxonomy (GTDB): domain Bacteria; phylum Pseudomonadota; class Alphaproteobacteria; order Rhodobacterales; family Rhodobacteraceae; genus CANMTD01. The sequence continues at coordinate 384,790 of CANMTD010000001.1, read as the reverse complement.
GGCCGGGCGCATGATCCGGCCCGGCGATCTGCCGATCCTGCCGCCCGATGTCGATGCGCTGTATTTCGGCGGGATCAGCCTGTGCAACCCGCCGGGTGCCGATACCTATCTGGCCCTGGCCGAACGCGAGGCCGGGCAGCGCGTCATCATGCTGGACCCCAACATCCGCCCCGGGTTCATCAACGACCCCGCAACCTATCGCGCCCGCCTGCACCGTCTGATTGCGGTCAGCGATATCGTCAAAGTGTCGGACGAGGATCTGGACTGGATATTCCCCGGCCCCGAAACATTGACCGAAAAGCTGGACAAGCTGCGCGCCGAAGGGCCGGGCATCGTGATCATGACACGCGGCAAGGAAGGTGCGACCGCCGTGCTGGGCGATGATCAGACGCTGCGGGTGCCCGCCCGGATCACCAAGGTGGCCGATACCGTCGGCGCGGGCGACACGTTCAACGCGGGCGTCATGGCGAAACTGGCCGCCCTTGGCCATCTGACCAAAACCGCCCTGCCAAAGGCCGATCCGCAGGCGATGGAACAGGCGCTGAGTTTCGGCGCCCGGGTCGCCGCGATCACCGTCTCGCGCCCCGGCGCCAACCCGCCCTGGATGCATGAACTGGCCGACAGCAAGGACTGATCGCGATGAAACGATCCGACATCAACGACATCATCCGCGACGGCGACCGGTTCATCCGCTCGTTCGGTTATATCCTGCCCCCCTTCGCCTATTGGGACCCCGACCGCATGGCCGCCCCCGAAGCGGCCCGGTTGCGCGACCGCGGGCTGGGCTGGGATATCACCGATTACGGCGCCGGCAGGTTTGACGAGATGGGGCTGTTCCTGTTCACCACCCGCAACGGCACCTTCGCCGATCTGTCGACCGGGCGCGGGATGCTCTATGCCGAAAAGATCATGATCTCGCGCAAGGATCAGCTGTCACCGATGCACCGCCACAACATCAAGGCCGAGGATATCATCAACCGGGGCGGCGGCACATTGGTGATCGAACTGTTCAGCGCGGCCCCGGATGGCGGCATCGATCGCACGGCCCCGGTCACCGTGCCGGTGGATGCGACGGCCGTGACCCTGCCCGCCGGGGGCCACCTGCGCCTGCAACCGGGCGAAAGCGTGACGCTGATGCCCGGTGTCTGGCATGCCTTCTGGGCCGAAGGCGCCGATTGCCTGATTGGCGAGGTTTCGACGGTGAACGACGACCGCACCGACAATGTGTTCGAACAGCCGATCGGACGCTTCGCCAATGTCGATGAGGATGAACCGCCGGTTCACCTGCTGGTGTCCGATTACTAAGGGGCGCCCTTGCGGGTCCCCCCATGCCCCTTACCAGCTGGCCGAAATATACTGGGTCTCGGTGAACTCCATCATCCCTTCGTGCCCGCCTTCGCGGCCCAGACCGGATTGCTTGACCCCGCCAAAGGGCGCTGCCGGGTCCGACACCAGCCCGCGGTTCAGCCCGACCATGCCGTATTCCAGCCGCTCGCAGACCTGCATGCCGCGCTTCATGTCTTCGGTGAAGACATAGGCGACCAGCCCGTATTCGGTGGCATTGGCGCGGGCGATGACGTCTTCCTGATCGGTGAAGGTCTGGATCGCGGCGACGGGGCCGAAGATTTCATCGTGCACACAGTCCGAGGTTTCGGCGACATTCGTCAGCACCGTCGGCGGATAGAAATAGCCCTTGCCCTCGGGTGCCTTGCCGCCCAGTTCCACCTTGGCGCCCTTGGCCACCGCATCCTCGACAAAGGCCGCAACCTTGTCGCGGGTGCTGGCGTTGACCAGCGGGCCGACATCGATCCCATCCTGCGCGCCGTTACCCATTTTCAGCGCGGCCATGGCGGCGGTGAATTTGGCGGTAAAGGCTTCGGCCACATCGGCGTGCACATAGATGCGGTTGGCGGCGGTGCAGGCCTCGCCCAGATTGCGCATCTTGGCCAGCATCGCGCCTTCGACGGCGGCATCCACATCGGCGTCTTCAAAGACGATCAGCGGCGCATTGCCGCCCAGTTCCATCGCCGGTTTCAGCACCTGATCGGCCGAGGCATGCAACAACTTGCGCCCGACACTGGTCGAGCCGGTAAAGCTGAGCACGCGGACACGGGGGTCATGCAGCATATGATCGACAAGGGCGGCGGGGCTGGCGGTTGGCAGGACGTTGACCATCCCCTTGGGCACGCCCGCCTCTTCCAGCAGGGGCATCAGCGCCAGCATGGTCAGCGGGGTTTCGGCGGCGGGTTTGATGATCACCGGGCAGCCCGCGGCCAGGGCCGGTGCGATCTTGCGCGTGCCCATTGCGGCGGGGTAATTCCACGGTGTGACCAGAACGGCGATGCCCGCCGGTTTGTGCTGCACGATGATGCGCGCGCCCGAGGCCGGGGCGTGGGTGATCATCCCGTCGGCGCGCACGGCCTCTTCGGCGAACCAGCGGAAAAACTCGGCGGCATAGGCGGCCTCGCCCATCGCGTCGGCGCGGGCCTTGCCGTTTTCCAGCGTGATCAGATCGGCAAATTCGGGCAGGCGTGCAGTCATCAGCTCCCACGCTTTGCGCAACACCTCGGACCGCGCGCGCGGGGTGCGGGCGGCCCAGTCGCCAAAGGCGGCTTCGGCGGCATCAAGGGCTGCCTTGGCATCGGCGATCCCGGCCGAAGCGACCGAGGTGATGACCTCTTCTGTGGCGGGGTTCAGAACGTCGAAACGCGCGCCGTCCGCACCGGGAACCCAGGCGCCATTGATGTAAAGATCGGTGTGTTTCATGGGGTCCTCCGGTACGTCAAATCATCAGGCCCAGCCCGTTGGCCGGAGATGGGAATCGCACGGCGGTTCATATCCGCCGCAGCCTGCGCCAATCCTTAGCGCAGGCGCCGGACGACCACCAGCTAATCGCCCAGTCCCAGACTGTGCGACAGCGCATCAAAGGTCTGACGCATCCCGTCAGTCCAATCGGTGCGGCGGCCGCGAAACAGGGTCGCCTGACTGCGGTGAATGACCCCGTCGTCCAGCATTTTCAGGTGATTAGCCCGCAGGGTTTCCCCGGTCGAGGTGATGTCGGCAATCGCCTCGGCGGTCAGGTTCTTGACCGTGCCTTCGGTGGCGCCCTGACTGTCCACCAGCTGATAATCCGCCACGCCCGAATCGCGCAGGAATTCCCGCACCAGACGGTGGTATTTGGTGGCGATCCGCAGGCGGAACCCATGGGTCCGGCGAAAGGCGGCGGCGGCGGCGTCCAGATCGTCCAGCGTATCGACATCAATCCAGCCCTTGGGCACCGCGATGATCAGATCGGCATGGCCGAACCCCATCGGTTCAAGTTCACGCAGTTTGCTGTCCCAATCGGCGATCTTTTCGCGCACCAGATCGGACCCGGTGACGCCCAGCTGAATATTTCCGGCCACCAGTTCGCGCGGGATCTCTCCGGCCGAGAGCAGCACCAGTTCGATACCGTCCAGCCCGTCGACCGCCCCGGCATATTCGCGTTCCGATCCGGTCCGGCGCAACACGATGCCGCGATCCGAAAACCAGTCGAAGGTCTTTTCCATCAGCCGCCCCTTGGACGGCACGCCCAGTTTCAGCGTCATGTCGCGGCCTCCGTCAGCATCAGCACCAGTTCGGGGCGGATGACCCCGCCCACCGCCGGGATCGACCGTCCCTGCCCCAGCACCCGCGTCAGCGCGTCATAGCGCCCGCCGCTGGCCACAGCGGGCAGATCGGGCCGGTCTTCGGCATAAAATCCGAAGACGAAACCGTCGTAATATTCCATGTTGGTCCGACCATAGCTGGCCTCGAAATCCAGCGCGTCCACGTCGATCCCCTGATCCGACAGCGCCACCATGCGCCGTTCCATCCGCTGCACCGCATCGGCAATCGCCGGCAGGTCCACCGCAATATCGCGCAGGTTTTCCAGCGCGTTGGGGCAGGTTTCGCGCAGACCAAGGATGTGATCCAGAATTTCGACCTCGGAGGCGCTGATCGGGGGTTCGGCGGCGTCGGCCTGCAGTGCCTCGATCCGGGCTGCAACCTCGGCGCGGCTGCGCAATCCGATCTCGGGGCCTGCGTCCTGCAACAGGGCATCCGCCCCTTTGGCCGCCACCTGTTTCAACAGTTCGCGCCGGGTGTCGGGCACCGCCGAGCGTCCGCCGAACCGGTCCAGCAACGCGCGGAACCGCCGGGGGCGCCACAGGTGCCGTTTCAGCGCGGCCTTGCGCCGGTCGGTGGTGGCCAGCCCTTCGACCGCCGCGATCAGAATCCCGATATCGCCGGTGGCCGCACGCAACCCCAGGGGCGACAGAACCTCGGCAAACAGCGCATAGACCTCGGCATCCGACGCGGCCGCATCGGCCCCGTCGAAGAGTTCATAGCCCACCTGCAGATATTCGCTGGCGCGGCCACCTTCGTGTTCCTGTTTGCGAAACACCTCGCCCGCATAGGCATAGCGCGCAGGCGTGGCGCCGCTGTCCATATGCATCCGCACCACGGGCACCGTGAAATCGGGCCGCAGCATCATTTCGCCGTGCAGCGGATCGATGGTCACATAGGCGCGCGACCGGATGTCTTCGCCGTAAAGGTCCAGCAGAACCTCGGCCGGTTGCAGGATATCAGCCTCGACCACGGTGGCGCCCGCCCCGGTGAAATAGGCCTGCAACCGCGCGGCCTGCGCCCGAATATCGGTTTTGGCGGCCATGATCAGCCCTCGTCCAGAATGCGGCGCACGGCATCCACCAGCTGATCGCGGGGCACCTCGAACTGGCTGGGCCGTTCTTTCCATTCCTCAAGCGTGGCGTTTTCGGCAAGCTTGGCGCCAAGGATCAGATCCTTGATCTGCAGCACGCCGCGCTCTTTCTCGTCCCCGCCTTCGATCACGGCGACGGGCGAGTTGCGCTTGTCGGCATATTTCAACTGGTTGCCGAAATTCTTGGGGTTGCCCAGATAAACCTCGGCCCGGATGCCCGCGTTGCGCAGTTCGGCCACCATGGTCTGATAATCGGCCATGCGGTCGCGATCCATCACCGTCACCACGACAGGCCCCAAAGTATCGCCCCCGATACGGCCCTTTTCGCGCAGGGCGGCCAACAGGCGATCCACCCCGATCGACACGCCGGTCGCAGGCACCGCCTGTCCGGTGAAGCGTTTGACCAGATCGTCATAGCGCCCGCCCCCGGCGACCGATCCAAACTGGCGCTTGCGGCCCTTGTCGTCAAGGATTTCAAAGGTCAGCTCGGCCTCGAACACCGGGCCGGTGTAATACCCAAGGCCGCGCACGACCGAAGGGTCGATATCGATGCGGTCAGGGCCATAGCCTTGGGCCGCCAGCAGGGCCGCAATCTGTTCCAGCTCGGCCACACCTTCGGCGCCGATGGTTGACGCCCCCACGGCCTGGCGCAGGTTGGTCAGGGTTTCGGCGGCAGTTGCCGCCTTGGAGGTCAGAAAGGCGATCACGGGTTCGGCCTGTGCGTCGCTCAGCCCCACCCCGTCGATATAGGCGCCCGAGGCGTCCAGCCGCCCCTTGCCCAGCAGCTCGCGCACGCCGGCCGCACCCACCTTGTCGAATTTGTCGATGGTGCGCAGAACCGCGTCGCGCTGGGTGCCTTCGGTCAGGCCCATGGTTTCCAGCACGCCGTTCAGAACCTTGCGGTTGTTCACCCGCACGATGTAATCGCCGCGCGGAATGCCCACGGCCTCCAGCGTGTCGGCCAGCATGGCGCAAATCTCGGCGTCGGCGGCAACCGATCCGCTGCCGACCGTATCCGCATCGCATTGATAAAACTGGCGGAACCGCCCCGGCCCCGGTTTTTCGTTGCGCCAGACCGGCCCCATGGCGAACCGCCGGTACGGGCTGGGCAGATCGTTGCGGTACTGCGCCGCGACCCGCGCCAGCGGCGCCGTCAGGTCATAGCGCAGCGCTAACCAGTCGTCTTCTTCCTGCCATGCAAACACGCCTTCGTTCGGGCGGTCCACATCGGGCAGGAATTTCCCCAGCGCCTCGACCGTTTCCACAGCCGAGGTTTCCAGCGGGTCAAACCCATAGCGATGATACACACCTGCGATGGCATCCAGCATCGCCTTGCGTTCAGTTACATCCGCACCGAAATAGTCACGAAAGCCTTTGGGCGTTTCCGCCTTGGGGCGCCGGGGTTTCTTATCCTTGGCCATCGGAACCTTATCCCTTGCATTGGGTTCGCGGGCGGCATAGCGGATGGGGGGCCGGGGGGCAAGGCAGCGCCCGGGCCAGAACCCAGACAAGCGGGGATAATATTGTGGATGATCGCTATATCAAACTGGAAGAACGCATCGCGCATCTGACCGCGACGGTCGAGGATCTGTCGGATATCACGGCCGGGCAGGCGAATGAGATCGCCCTGCTGACCAATCGCGTGCGCATGCTGATGGAACGCGAAGCTGAACGCGAACTGTCCGAAGGCGGCACCGTCCCGCTGGCCGATCAGAAACCGCCGCACTGGTAAGCGCCCATTCCTGAAAGGGCCGCCAGATACGCCTTCCCGAAGGGGTCAACTCAGCCCCGCCAGCTGTCTTTGAAAAACGCCACGCCAGACCGGAATTGGCCTCGAAATACCGACTTGTGGCGGTGCCGTTGAATCGCTTGAAGTGTCCAATAAATGTGTCAATATCCACGCAATTATGTCGAAATTGACACAATTGATCTCCTCAAAAAACAGTAAATTTTTTATAAAACAACAACTTACAGTATTATCTAAAAATTTCGACTGTCCTTAATTTCCCTACATTCCGGATGATCCTGCCCGAATTATGTCTCATCACAGGAGCATTCCAAAGTTCCTGACACCTATATGGAAACGTGAACAATGAGCATTGATATCTCGAAACTGAATGACATCGAGGGATTTATCGGCGGGTGCCTCGTCGACAGCGACTCTGGCCTGATGCTGGCTTCGGAAGCTGGCAACGGTACACTTGACCTTGAGACAGCGGGCGCTGCCAACATGGAAGTTGTCCGCGCAAAGAATGCCGCAATGAAAGCGCTGGGGCTGAAGGACCACATCGAAGACGTCCTGATTTCGCTGGGCAGCCAATATCACCTGATCCGCCCTCTGGCGTCTAATTCCGACGTTTTCGTCTATGTCGCCCTTGACCGTAAAAAGTCCAACCTGGGAATGGCGCGTCTGGCGGTTAAGGATGTCGAAACCGGCATCAAGATGTAATTTTTTTACAGTTCCCGGTCATCTGCTCCACACAGATGACCGGGTAAACCTTCTAAGAACTTTGGATCAACGCGTTGGTTCTGAGACACCTATCCGGGACCAACGTGTTTCCCAATGCATAGGAGGCTTATTTCTCGGGAAGGCTATCATATTTGGGCTGATAGCCTTTGGCTTCATACTGGTCGCGTGGAATGCCAATGGGCTTTCCCACCCCCTTGTCGATGAAGGCAAACTCCATCCCGTTAGCATGCTTCATACGATAAACGCCGGTAGCCTCACTCATACATTGTCCTCTCGCTTCCGTTTTACAGTGTGGCGAAATGATCCGGAAAATAAGGCGAAAATTTGAACGACAAAAGACAATCTATCGTCCATATCCGGGCAGTTCTTTAACGAAAATGCGTTTCACTGCCTTTATTGGGCAATAAAATTACGACCCAAACGCCGGAAACAATGTCTTCGGACCGGTTGGGAAAATTGGTCTAAGTCACTCTCGGAAGGCGATTTTTCGCGCCTTCGGTCACAGGCTTTTTGCGGGAAAAGATCAGATATCTTCCACCTGCAACACACCCGGCAGCGATTTGATCGCGCCGCGGATTTGCGGGTTCACCGGAAAATCTTCGGGCAGGGCGATGTCGACCTCGCCGGGCAGGGCCGGGTCCATCAGGCAGAACTGAACCGGCCCGTGACCGCGCAGCTTGCCTTCGCCCTTGGCGCGTTCCAGAACGCCGGCGACGGCGGCCACCGCTTCGGCCCGGTCAAGGAACACCTTCAATCCGCTGGACCCGGCATCCTCGACCACGCCGTCGATCGGCTGCACCCCGCGCGCCAGCAGTTTCAGCTGTTCGCTTTCAAAGGTCGCCTCGACCGACAGCACAACGTTCGCCCCGGTTTCCAGAAAATCGCGCGATGCCTCCAGCACGTCCGAAAACAGGGTGACCTCATACAGGCCCGTCGGGTCGGACAGCTGCGCAAAGGCAAAGCGGTTGCCGCGGGCCGATTTGCGTTCCTGCCGTCCGGCGACGGACCCGGCCAGTTTGGCGATCAGCGGGCCGTTCTGAACCCGCCCGCTGAGTTCCTCAAGCGTCATCACCTTCATGCGTTTCAGCGCGGCCATATAGTCGTCCAACGGATGGCCCGACAGGTAGAACCCGATGGCCTTATGCTCTTCGGCCAGCTTTTCATTGGCCAGCCAGTCGGCCACGGGGCTCAGCCGCGGTTCGGGCAGGTCATCGCCCGCCTCGCCAAACAGCGACACCTGATCCGACGCGCGCTGTTCGTGGATTGCCGCGGAATATCCCACCAGCGCATCCAGGCTTTCGAACACCCGGCGGCGGTTCGGGTCCAGCTGGTCGAACGCGCCAGACCGCGCCAGCATTTCCAGCGGGCGTTTGCCCACCCGTTTCAGATCCACCCGGCGGGCCAGATCGAACAGCGTCGCAAAGGGTTTGCCATCCCGGCCTTCGGTGACCAGCCGCATCGCATCGGCGCCCACGTTTTTCAGCGCGCCCAGCCCGTAAACCAGTTTGCCGTCCGCCACGCTGAACGTCGGTTGCGAACGGTTGACGCAGGGTGGGACGATTTCAATCTGCAGCCCGCGGCGCACCTCTTCGGCATAGGTGTTCAGCTTGTCGGTCAGGTGGATATCGCAATTCATGACCGAGGCCATGAATTCCACCGGGTAATTCGCCTTCAGCCACCCGGTCTGATAGCTGACCACCGCATAGGCGGCGGCGTGGGATTTGTTGAACCCGTAGTTGGCGAATTTTTCCAGCAGGTCGAACACCTCGCTGGCTTTCTTTTTATCGACCCCGTTTTCGGCGGCGCCCTTTTCGAATTTCGGGCGTTCGGCGTCCATCGCCTCTTTGATCTTCTTACCCATCGCGCGGCGCAGCAGGTCGGCGCCACCAAGGCTGTAGTTCGCCATGACCTGCGCGATCTGCATCACCTGTTCCTGATAGACGATGATGCCTTGGGTTTCCTCAAGGATATGATCGATCAGCGGGTGAACGGATTCGCGTTCCATCAACCCGTTCTTGACCTTGCAATAGGTCGGAATATTCTCCATCGGGCCCGGACGATAGAGCGCCACCAAGGCCACGATATCCTCGATACAGGTGGGTTTCATCTGGCGCAGGGCATCCATCATGCCCGAGCTTTCCACCTGGAACACGGCGACCGTTTTCGCGCTGGCATACAGATCGTAGGTTGGTTTGTCGTCCAGCGGGATCAGCCCGATGTCGATCTCAATCCCGCGCTGTTTCAGGAAATCCACCGCGCCCTGAATCACGGTCAGGGTTTTCAGGCCCAGAAAGTCGAATTTCACCAGCCCGGCCTGTTCCACCCATTTCATGTTGAACTGGGTCGCGGGCATGTCCGAGCGCGGGTCCTGATACAGCGGCACCAGCGCATCCAGCGGCCGGTCGCCGATCACCACCCCGGCAGCGTGGGTCGAGGCGTTGCGCAACAGCCCCTCGACCTGCTGGCCGTATGTCAGCAGGCGGTCCACGACCTCTTCGTTGCGGGCCTCTTCGCGCAGGCGGGGTTCGTCGACCAGCGCCTGTGCGATCGACACCGGCTTGACCCCTTCGACCGGGATCAGTTTCGACAGGCGGTCGACCTGCCCATAGGGCATCTGCAAAACCCGCCCGATATCGCGCACCGCGGCCTTGGACAGCAGCGCGCCGAAGGTGATGATCTGCCCCACCTTGTCGCGGCCGTATTTTTCCTGAACATAGCGGATCACCTCTTCGCGGCGGTCCATGCAGAAATCGATGTCGAAGTCGGGCATCGATACCCGTTCGGGGTTCAGGAACCGTTCGAACAGCAGGCTATAGCGCAGCGGATCAAGGTCGGTGATGGTCAGCGCATAGGCCACCAGCGACCCCGCGCCCGACCCCCGCCCCGGCCCCACCGGGATATCGTTGTCCTTGGCCCATTTGATGAAATCGGCAACGATCAGGAAATAGCCGGGAAAGCCCATACCCTCGATAATGCCCAGTTCGAATTCCAGCCGTTTTTCATAGTCCTCAACGCTGGCGGCATGGGGAATGACCTTCAGCCGTTCCTTCAGCCCCTCGGCCGCCTGACGGCGCAACTCCTCGACCTCGTCATCGGCGAATTTCGGCAGGATGGGATCGCGGCGATAGGTGGCAAAGGCGCAGCGTTTGGCGATCTCGACCGTATTTTCCAGCGCCTCGGGCAGATCGGCGAACAGCGTCGCCATTTCCTCGGGCGATTTGAAATAATGCTGCGGGGTCAGTTTGCGGCGGGGGTCCTGTTGATCGACATAGGCGCCTTCGGCAATGCAGATCAGCGCATCATGCGCCTCGTACATATCGGCCTTGGGAAAATAGACGTCATTGGTCGCGACCAGCGGCAGGTCCATCGCATAGGCCATTTCCACATGGCCGCGTTCGGTCAGCCGTTCGGCCTGTGGCAGCCCATCCTCGCCCGGGTGGCGTTGCAGTTCGACATAAAGGCGCCCGGGGTAAATCTGCGCCAACCGGGTCATCAGCGCCTCGGCCTTGGGCCGCTGACCGGCCTGCAACAGCCGCCCCACGGGGCCATCCGGCCCGCCGCTGAGGCAGATCAGCCCGTCACTGTATTGCGCGAATTCATCCAGCGTCACCTGCGGCAGCGCGCCGCCCTTATCCAGATAAAGGCACGAATTCAGCTTCATCAGGTTTTCGTACCCCTGTTCGTTCTGCGCCAGCAGAACAAGGGGCGCGGGCGGGGCTGCGGTGTCGCCGGGGGCCGAGGTTTCGCTGGCCAGATCGACCTGGCACCCGACAATCGGCTGCACCCCGGCGCCAGCGGCGCCCACGGAAAACTCCAACGCCGCGAACATATTGTTGGTATCGGTCAGCGCGACCGCGGGCATGCCCGCATCGACGCACATGCCGGGCAGTTTCTTGACCCGGATCGCCCCTTCCAGAAGGGAATATTCACTGTGAAGCCGAAGGTGGATGAATCGCGGTGCATTGCTCATACGCGACAGGCTATCTCAGGCGTCCGGGCAAGGGAAAGCGCTAACCGACCGGTTCCAGAAATTCCAGGCGATTGCCAAAGGGGTCCGCCGCGTAAAAGCGGGCAAACCCCGGCAGGTCGTCATCCCAATGCACATCGAAACCCGCCTCTGACACGCGTTGGGCAAGTGTGGAAAGGTCCTCTACCTCAATCGCGGGATGCGCCTTTCGGGCGGGGCGAAAGTCTTTTTCCACCCCCAGATGCAGCTTCAGCTCGCCGGCTGCGAACCACGCGCCGCCCTTTGCGGCCAGCTTGGGCGGCTTTGTGACCTCGGTCAGGCCAAGCACATCGGCATAAAAACCCCGCGCCGCATCTTCGGCCCCTTCGGGCATCGCCAATTGCACATGATGTAGGCACCTAATACGCATGTTGCACTTCCCTTCAGCACCGCTGGCGGCCATTGCCGCGCAAATCATCGTCTTTCATCAGCACGGGGTCAATGTGCGGAAATTCTTGCCAAGGGGATGAATTGCCGCTTACCGTGGGTCTCGGTCAAAAGCTGCGCAGCTAACTTTACGCCGCATCGGGTTACTGCGCAAAGGCTTGGACGAAGAGAAAGCGGCGAGACAATGAATGGATATCGGGTTTCTTCTGAACGGAGAGACAGTGCGCCTTGAGGATCAACCGCCCACGCGTACTTTTCTGGATTGGCTTCGCGAACATCGTGGACTGCATGGCACCAAGGAAGGGTGCAACGAAGGCGATTGCGGCGCCTGCACGGTGATGGTCACCGATGCGCAAGGGGCGCGGGCGCTGAACGCCTGCATCCTGTTTCTGCCGCAGCTTCAGGGCAAGGCCGTGCGCACCGTCGAAGGGATCAGTGGCCCGGATGGGCAGTTGCACCCGGTGCAACAGGCGATGATCGACCACCACGGATCGCAATGCGGATTCTGCACCCCCGGTTTCGTGGTGTCGATGGCAACCGCGCATCTGAACGGCGCGCGCGATTTCGACGATCAACTGGCGGGCAACCTGTGCCGCTGCACCGGCTATGCCCCGATCATCCGCGCGGCCGAAGCGGCGGCGGGTGAACCGGTGCCGGATTGGATTGCGTCCGATCTGACAGCGGTGCGTGCGGTGGCGGATATGACCGCAAGTGCCGCCCTGCCCGAAACCGCCGACGCGCTTGCCGAATGGTACATGGCCCACCTGGATGGGGTTTTGGTCGCAGGGGCCACCGATGTGGGGTTGTGGGTGACCAAAGGGTTGCAGGACCTGTCGCCCATTGCCTTTCTGAACCGCTGCGCCGATCTGAAAGAGATTACGGTGACCGATAGCGAAATTCGTATCGGGGCGGGGGTCACGCTGACCGATCTGGGGCAGTTGATCGCGGATCATCATCCCGGCTTTGCCCAGATGATCCGCCGTTACGGATCGACGCAGGTCCGCAACGCCGCCACTATCGGCGGCAATATCGCCAATGGCTCGCCCATTGGCGACGCCCCCCCCGCGCTGATCGCCTTGGGCGCGACCCTGCATCTGCGGCGCGGCGATACCCGCCGCAGCCTGCCGCTGGAGGATTTCTTTGTCGACTATGGCAAACAGGACCGGCAGCCCGGCGAATTTGTCGAAGCGGTCAGCATTCCGCGTCAGGCGGACCGGCTGAAATGCTATAAGCTCAGCAAACGGTTCGATCAGGATATCTCGGCCGTATGCGGCTGTTTCAACATCGCGGTGGACGCGGGCGTGGTCGCCGATGCGCGCATCGCCTTTGGCGGTATGGCGGGCACCCCGAAACGGGCCGGGACGGTCGAGGCCGCGCTTGTCGGTCGACCCTGGGACGAGGCATCCGTGCATGCCGCCCTGTCCGGTTTCGCCGAAGATTTCACCCCAATGACCGACATGCGCGCCAGCGCCGGGTACCGGTTGCAGGCCGCGCAGAACATGTTGCTGCGGTATTGGTACGAGGATCAGGGCGCGGCGGCTCAGGTGCTGGAGGTCGCGCCATGAGTGTTGCCAAACCCCTGCCCCACGATGCCGCCCGCATGCATGTGACCGGTCAGGCGCGCTATGTCGATGATATCCCCGTGCCCGCCGGGTGCCTGCATCTGGCCTTCGGGCTAAGCGGGATCGCGCATGGGCAGGTGACCGATCTGGACCTTGACGCGGTGCGGGCGGCGCCGGGCGTGGTGGCAGTGCTGGCCCCCGATGATTTCGATCCGATGCCCGATTGTTCGCCTTCGGTCCATGACGAACCCTTGCTGGGCGGGCCGCAGGTCAGCTATCTGGGGCAGCCGCTGTTTCTGGTGGTCGCAGGCAGCCATCTGGCCGCCCGCAAGGCCGCGGCCCTGGCAAAGATCACCTATGAGGAGGCCCCCGCGCTGTTGACCATCGACGACGCCCTGGCCGCCGACAGCCGGTTCGAGGACGGCCCGCGCATCTGGGAAAGCAGCGATGCCGCCGCCGCGATCGACGCGGCCCCACACCGGATCGAGGGGACGTTGGAACTGGGCGGGCAGGAGCATTTCTATCTGGAAGGGCAGGCCGCGCTGGCCCTGCCGCAGGAAGACGGCGATATGCTGGTGCATTCCTCGACCCAGCATCCGACCGAAATCCAGCATAAGGTGGCCCATGCCCTGCAGGTGCCGATGCACAGCGTCCGGGTGGAAACCCGGCGCATGGGCGGCGGGTTCGGCGGCAAGGAAAGCCAGGGCAATGCGCTGGCCATCGCCTGCGCCTGGGCGGCGCGGCTGACCGGGCGCCCCTGCAAGATGCGGTACGACCGCGACGACGACATGATGATCACCGGCAAGCGCCATGATTTCCGCATCACCTATCGCGCCGGGTTTGACGATGACGGGCAGTTAAAGGGTGTCGCGTTCGTGCATTACGCCCGCTGTGGCTGGGCGCAGGATCTGAGCCTGCCGGTGGCCGACCGGGCGATGCTGCATGCCGACAACGCCTATTTCCTGCCGGCCTGCCGGATCGAAAGCCACCGGTTGAAGACCCACACTCAAAGCGCCACCGCCTTTCGCGGCTTTGGCGGGCCGCAGGGGATGGTGGGGATCGAGCGGGTGATGGACCATATCGCGCATCATCTGGGGCGCGATCCGTTGCAGGTGCGGGAAAAGAACTTTTATGCCTCCGGCGGAGGTATTTCGGCCAAGATGAAACCGCAGGTGACGCCTTATGGTCAGGCCGTTGAGGATTCGGTGTTGCCGGAACTGGTGGGGGCATTGGCCGAACGGTCGGATTATGCCGCGCGGCGGGCGGCGGTGGCGGCGTGGAATGCGGCCAACCCGGTGCTGAAGAAGGGGATTGCCCTGACGCCGGTGAAATTCGGGATCAGTTTCACGCTGACCCATCTGAATCAGGCAGGGGCTTTGGTGCATGTCTATCAGGACGGGTCGATCCATCTGAACCATGGCGGCACCGAGATGGGACAGGGGTTGTTTCAGAAGGTGGCGCAGGTGGCGGCAAGCTGTTTCGGTGTCGGGCTGGAGGCGGTCAGGATCACCGCGACCGATACCGGCAAGGTGCCCAATACCTCGGCCACTGCGGCCTCAAGCGGGTCGGACCTGAACGGGATGGCGGTGAAAGCGGCCTGTGACACGTTGCGGGACCGGATCGCGGCGCATCTGGCCGAGGTTTATCAGACCGAACCGCGCCGGGTGCATTTCGAAGGCGGCAAGGTGTTTGTGGGCGACGATGAGATGCGCTTTGCCGAGGCTGCGCAAAGCGCCTATCAGGCGCGGGTCAGCCTGAGTGCGACCGGGTTCTACAAGACGCCGAAGCTGGAATGGGACCGGATCGCGGGCAAGGGGCGGCCGTTTTTCTATTTCGCCTATGGGGCGGCGGTCAGTGAGGTGGTGATCGACACGCTGACCGGCGAGAACCGGTTGTTGCGGGTCGATATCCTGCATGATGCGGGGACATCGCTGAACCCGGCACTGGACATCGGGCAGGTCGAGGGCGGGTTCGTGCAGGGTGCCGGGTGGCTGACCACCGAAGAGCTGATCTGGGACGGCACGGGGCGGCTGCGTACCCATGCGCCATCGACCTACAAGATCCCGGCCTGTTCGGACCGGCCCGATGTGTTCAACGTCGCCCTTTGGGACGGCGAAAACCGCGAAGACACGATTTATCGGTCCAAAGCCGTGGGCGAGCCGCCGTTCATGCTGGGGATTTCGGCGTTGATGGCGCTGAGCGATGCGGTGGCGGGATGCGGCGGGGCCTATCCGGCGCTGGATGCGCCCGCGACGGCGGAACGGGTGCTGGCCGCGGTCAGCCGGGTGCAGGGCACATGAGCTTTGACCGCGATATGCTGAGCCGCGCCTTGCAGGGGCGGCCCCGCGTGGTGCGGGTGGTCGTGGCCGAGGTCAGCGGATCGGCCCCGCGCGAGGTGGGCGCGGCGATGGTGGTCTGGCCGGACGGGCAGGCCGGGACCATCGGTGGTGGCGCGCTGGAATATGAAGCGGCGCGGGCGGCGCGGGCGCAATTGATCGACGGGCGCGCGCGGGTTCTGACCCGCCATCCGCTGGGTCCCGCACTGGGGCAATGTTGCGGCGGGGCGGTCAGCCTGCTGAGCGAGGTTTATGACGCGGAGATCTTGGACGGCGTCCCCGAACTGATCCATGCGCGGCCCGTGGTGGCAGAGGCGCAAGAGCCGCCGCTGGCCGTCCGGCGCATTCTGGCGCAGGCGCGCGGATCGGGGACCGTCCCTGCCCCGCAACTGTTGCAGGGGTGGATGATCGAACCGGTGGCCACGCCTGCCCGCCCGTTGTGGATATACGGGGCCGGGCATGTCGGGCGGGCGCTGGTGGCGACGCTGGCGCCGCTGCCTGAATTTGCCATCACCTGGATCGATACCGCGCCGGAGCGCTTTCCTGCGGATATCCCCCAGAGCGTGGCGCAACTGGTGGCCGCCAACCCCGCCGATGTGGTGCGATTTGCCCCGCCGGATGCGGAACACCTGATCCTGACCTATTCGCATGCCCTGGATCTGGAGCTTTGCCACCAAGTGCTGAACCACGGGTTCGCCCGCGCCGGGGTGATCGGATCGGCGACGAAATGGGCGCGGTTCCGCAAACGGTTGGTGCAACTGGGGCACGGCATGGCTCAGATCGCCCGCATCCAGTGCCCGATTGGCCAGCCAGCCTTGGGAAAACATCCCCAAGCGATTGCGATAGGGGTGGCATCGGCGTTGCTAGACGTTAAAGAAAAACAGCAAGATAGAACGGGGGAACAGACAGGGTGACACTGCTTTTGACTGTCGAAGGGCTGACCAAGGCCTATCCCGGCGTCGTGGCCAATGACGACGTGTCCTTTGCGATCAAAGAGGGCGAAGTTCACGCATTGCTGGGGGAAAACGGGGCCGGAAAGTCGACGCTGGTCAAGATGATCTATGGTCTGGTAAAGCCCGACAGCGGGCGCATGACCTTGCGCGGGGGGCCTTACGAACCGGCCGAACCGCGCGCCGCGCGGGCGGCGGGTGTGGCGATGGTGTTTCAGCATTTTTCGCTGTTCGACGCGCTGAACGTGGCCGAAAATATCGCGCTTGGCATGGACAACCCGCCACGGCAAAGCGAATTGGCCGCCCGTATCAGCGAAGTGTCGGAATTCTACGGCCTGCCGCTGGACCCATCCCGCATTGTCGGCGAGCTGAGCGCGGGCGAACGCCAGCGGGTCGAGATCATCCGCTGTCTGTTACAGGACCCCAAGCTGTTGATCATGGATGAACCGACCAGCGTCCTGACCCCGCAAGAGGTTGAAATCCTGTTCAAAACCCTGCGCAAACTGTCGTCCGAAGGCACGGCGATCCTGTATATCAGCCACAAGCTGGAAGAAATTCGCAGCCTGTGCGACGGGGCCACGGTTCTGCGGCTGGGCAAGGTGATCGACAGTTGCGATCCGCGCGAAAAATCCGCCGCCGAACTGGCCGAAATGATGGTGGGCAGCAAATTGCAGGCCCCGATCCGCACCGAATCCAAGCCCGGCGAGGTGGTGCTGGAGGTCAGGAACCTGTCGCTGCCTTCGGCCAATGCGTTCGGGACCTCGTTGAAAGAGGTCTCGTTCACCGTGCGGGCGGGCGAGGTTCTGGGCATCGGCGGGGTGGCCGGGAACGGGCAGGACGAATTGCTGGCGGCCCTGTCGGGCGAGGCGCGCACGCATGATGACGCGGTGCTGTTGCGCGGCACCCCGATTGGCGATCTTGGCCCCAACCCGCGCCGCCGCATCGCCGTCATGGCCGCCCCCGAAGAACGGCTGGGCCATGCCGCCGCCCCGGATATGAGCCTGACGGAAAACGCGCTGCTGACGGCGGCGATCCGCGAAGGTCTGGCCGTGAACGGGTTTCTGAAATGGCCCGCTGCCAAGGCATTTGCCGAACGCATCATCGAAACCTTCGATGTCCGCACCCCCGGCCCCGCCAATGCAGCGCGGTCCCTGTCGGGCGGCAACCTGCAGAAATTCGTGATCGGACGCGAGGTTTTGCAACGGCCCGAGGTTCTGGTGGTGAACCAACCCACCTGGGGGGTCGATGCCTCGGCCGCGGCGGCCATCCGCCAATCGCTGCTGGATCTGGCCGAAGGCGGCACCGCGGTAATCGTGATCAGCCAGGACCTGGACGAGCTGATGGAAATCTCGGACCGGTTTGCCGCGCTGAACGAAGGGCGGCTGTCCGCCCCCCGGCCCGCACGCGGGCTGACGATGGAGGAGATCGGGCTGATGATGGGCGGCGCGCACGATATGGAGGTGGCCCATGCTGAGGCTTGAAAAACGCCCCACGCCATCGCGGTTCTGGGCGGCGATGACCCCGGTTCTGGCGGTGCTGGCGACGATGATCGCGGGCGGCATCCTGTTCGCGATCCTTGGCAAGAACCCGTTCGAGGCCATTCGCATCATTTTCTGGGACCCGCTGTTTCACGAACAATTCGCCGCCTATTCCCGGCCGCAACTTCTGGTCAAGGCCGGGCCGCTGATCCTGATCGCCATCGGCCTGTCGCTGGGGTTTCGGGCGGGTATCTGGAACATCGGCGCCGAAGGGCAGTACATCATGGGCGCCATCTGTGGCGCGGGGGCCGGGCTGGCGCTGTATCCGTCCGAAAGCTTTCTGATCTTTCCGCTGATGATCCTTGCGGGGGCCCTGGGCGGATGGGCCTGGGCGATGATCCCGGCCATCCTGAAAACCCGCTTCGGCACCAATGAGATTCTGGTATCGCTGATGCTGGTCTATGTGGCCGAGAACATTCTGGCCTCGGTGTCGTCGGGCCTGCTGCGCAACCCCGAAGGCCGCGGCTTTCCCGGCAGCCGGAATTTGCAGCAATGGGACGCCTCGGCCAATACTGAAATCATCGCAGGTACGGGCATGCATTGGGGGGTGGCCGCCGGTTTTATCGCCGTCATCTTTGCCTATGTCCTGTTGAACAAACACATCCTTGGCTTTCAGATTCGCCTGACCGGCGAAAGCCCGCGTGCGGCGCGGTTTGCGGGCGTGAACCCCACGCGGCTGATCCTGATCTGTCTGGGTCTGTCGGGCGCCTTGGCGGGACTTGCCGGTATGTTCGAAGTGACCGGCCCCGCCGGGCAGATCAGCATCGATTTCGGATCGGGCTATGGGTTCACCGCGATCATCGTGGCCTTTCTGGGCCGGTTGCACCCGGTGGGCATCCTGCTGGCCGGGTTGCTGATGGCGCTGACCTATATCGGCGGAGAACTGGCGCAGCTGATGCTGGGGCTGCCTTCGGCCGCGATCCAGCTGTTTCAGGGGATGCTGTTGTTTTTCCTGCTGGCGATGGACGTGCTGTCGAATTTTCGCATTCGTTTCGGCAAGACAGAGGTGGCGTGATGGACCTAGGCTCAATCAACCCGATCCTGCTGGTCGCCTCGCTGATGGTGGCGGCGACCCCGATCATTCTGGCGGCCATCGGCGAGCTGGTCGTCGAAAAGGCCGGTGTGCTGAACCTTGGGGTCGAAGGGATGATGATCACCGGCGCGGTTTGCGGGTTCATCGTTGCGGTCGAAACCGACAGCCCGACGCTGGGCTTTCTTTGCGCGGCCCTGGGCGGCGCGGTCCTGTCGCTGCTCTTTGGCCTGCTGACGCAATATCTGTTGTCCAATCAGGTGGCGACCGGGCTGGGGCTGACCCTGTTCGGGCTGGGGCTGTCGGCCCTGCTGGGCCAATCCTATGTCGGGCTCAAGGCGCCTGCGACACCGAAACTGGATATCCCGGTGCTGTCGGATATTCCGGTGCTGGGGCCGGTGCTGTTTTCCCATGACCTGATGGTCTATCTGGCGCTGGCGCTGTTGGCCGGGGTCTGGGCCGTGCTGAAATACAGCCGCGCGGGGCTGATCCTGCGGGCGGTGGGCGAAAACCACGATGCCGCCCACGCCCTGGGGTACAAGGTGGTCCGCATCCGCCTGTTGGCGATCATGTTCGGCGGGGCCTGCGCCGGGCTGGGCGGGGCCTATGTCAGCCTGATCCGCGTGCCGCAATGGACCGAAGGCATGACCGCGGGCGCGGGGTGGATTGCGCTGGCGATCGTGGTCTTTGCCAGTTGGAAACCGGGGCGCGTCCTGCTGGGCGCTTATCTTTTTGGCGGGATCACCGTGTTGCAGTTGAACCTGCAGGCCGCAGGGGTCGCCATCCCGGTCGAGTACTTGTCGATGTCACCGTATCTGATAACCATAGTTGTTCTGGTCATCATGTCTGCGGACCGCAGCCGTGCAGCGCTGAACGCGCCCGCATCGCTGGGCCGCACCTTTCACGCCTCGCACTAGGGGCCACTACAACCGGGGGGTCACACCCCGTTCAACAAGGAGTATTCTGTATGAAGTTCACATCTATCCTGACAGGGGCCGCGCTGGCGCTTGGTCTGGCGGGGGCCGCGATGGCTCAGGACAAAACCAAGGTCGGTTTTGTCTATGTCGGTCCGGTGGGCGATGGCGGCTGGACCTATGAACACAATCAGGGGCGTCTGGCGGTTGAAAAGGAATTCGGCGATGCGGTGGAAACCGTGTTTCAGGAAAACGTGCCCGAAGGCGCCGATGCCGAACGCGTTCTGACGCAGATGGCGCTGTCGGGTGCCGACCTGATTTTCACCACCTCCTTCGGCTATATGGACCCGACCGTGAACGTTGCGGCCAAATTCCCGAATGTGAAATTCGAACACGCGACCGGGTACAAACGCGCCGATAACGTGTCGACCTATTCGGCCCGTTTCTATGAAGGCCGCGCCATTCAGGGGCATATCGCGGGCAAGATGACCAAATCCAACGTCATCGGCTATATCGCGTCCTTCCCGATCCCCGAGGTCATCCGGGGCATCAACAGCGCCTATATCCACGCCAAGAAGGTGAACCCGGACGTCGAGTTCAAAATCATCTGGGCCTATACATGGTTCGATCCGGCCAAAGAGGCCGACGCCGCCAAGGCGCTGATCGAACAGGGCGCCGACGTGATCCTGCAGCACACCGATTCCACCGCCCCGCAGGCAGCCGCCGAACAGGCCGGGAACGTGATCACCTTTGGTCAGGCCTCGGACATGGGCGAATACGCCCCGATGCCGCGCGTCAGCTCGATCATCGACAACTGGGCGCCCTATTACCTCGCGCGCACCAAGGCGGTGATGGATGGCACATGGACAAGCGTTGACACATGGGACGGCATCGGCGCCGGCATGGTCGGCATCGGCGAGATTTCCGATGCGGTGCCTGCGGATGTCAAAGCCGAAGCTTTGGCGATGAAAGACGCCATCGCGGCAGGCACCTATCACCCCTTCACCGGACCGCTGAAAAAGCAGGACGGGTCCGATTGGCTGGCCGAGGGCGAAGTGGCCGATGACGGCACCCTGGCCGGCATGGGGTTCTATGTCGAAGGCATCGTTGGCGACATCCCGCAATAAGCGCGACGCCCGAACCTTCAAAATATATCAAAGGCCCGCCCCGGCGGGCCTTTTCCGTTTGATTAGATGCCCCTGCGGCGATACGCCTGTTACATATTACCGGAGTATCCGATGACAGCCTGTCCCCCGATCACCGCCCCCGACGGCACCCCCGCCAGCGCCTTTTGTTTTGGCACGATGCAGTTCGGCGGCACCGCCGATGCAGACGCCAGCCGCGCGCTTTATGACAGTTGCCGTGCGGCAGGGATCAATTTCTTCGATACCGCCCATGCCTATACCGACGGTCATTCGGAAACCCTGTTGGGGCAGCTTGCCGCCACCGAGCGTGACACGCTGATCATCGCCACCAAATGCGCCTATATCGGTGGCTCGGGCAAAGACAACATCACCCGGTCGTTCGACGAAAGCCGCAGCCGCCTGGGCATGGATAGTGTCGATATCCTGTATCTGCACCGCTGGGACCCGGATACGCCGTTGCAGGAAACCTTCGGCGCGCTGGCCGAGCTGCGGGCGGCGGGGAAATTCACCCATGTCGGCGTTTCGAACTTTGCCGCATGGCAGGTGATGAAGGCCGCCGAGGTTGCCGCAGATTTCGATCTGCGCATCTCGATCCTGCAACCGATGTACAATCTGGTGAAACGTCAGGCCGAGGTCGAGATCCTGCCGATGGCCGCCCACGAAGGGTTTTGTGTCGCCCCCTATTCGCCGCTTGGCGGCGGGTTGCTGACCGGCAAATATGGCGGTGGCAAGGGTCAGGGGCGGCTGGCCGACGACGCCCGTTACAATGCCCGCTACGGGGTGGACTGGATGCATGACACCGCCACCGCCCTGTCCGATCTTGCGCGCGAGGTCGGGGTGCATCCGGCCACGCTGGCCGTGGCCTGGGCCGCCCGCCACCCCGCCGTGACCGCGCCCATCCTGTCGGCCCGCAGCGCCGAACAACTGGCCCCGTCGCTGGCTGCGATCGGGTTCGACCTGAGCACCGAATTATACGATCGCATCACCGCCCTGTCGCGCACCCCCGCGCCCGCCACAGACCGACTGGAAGAAGCATGAACAACGATATCCTTGTCATCGGCGGCGGGATCGCCGGTATTTCCGCCGCCGCCCGGCTGTCGCACCTTGGAAAGGTCTGCGTGCTGGAGGCGGAAACCGCCCTTGGCTATCACGCCTCGGGGCGGTCGGCCGCCCTGTTCGAAGAAAGCTATGGTCTGCCCTCGACCATCGCGCTGAACCGGGCCAGCCGCGCCTATTTGCAAGCCGCAGAGGGGGTCACATCGCCGCGCGGGCTGATGCTGGTGGCCGGTCATGATGAGCAAGAGGCGTTCACCCATGACCGGCAGGAAATGGGCCTGACCGAACTGACCGTGGCCGAAGCACAGGCGATGATCCCGATCCTTGATCCCAAATCCGTGGGCCGCACCGCCTGGCGCGAAGATGCCTGGGATCTGGACACCGATCTGATGATCCAGAATTTCGCGCGCGAAGTGCGCGGCAATGGCGGGCAGGTGCTGACCGGGCAGGCCGTGACCAAAATCACCCGCACCGGCGACGGCTGGCAGGTGGAAACCGCAGCCGGGACCCATGAAGCCAAACTGCTGGTCAACGCCGCCGGGGCCTGGGTCGATCAGGTGGCCGCATTGGCCGGGGTGACGCCCATGGGCGTCACCCCGTTCCGCCGGTCGATGGCACGCATCCCCGCGCCCGGCGGGCACGATCTGGGCAAATGGCCAATGATGTTCGGCACCGGCGAAAGCTGGTACGCCAAACCCGATGCGGGCAAGCTGTTGGTCTCGCCCGCCGAAGAAGACCCGGCCGAACCGCATGACGCCTGGGCCGATGACATGGTTCTGGCCGAAGGGCTGGCCCGGTACGAGGCGATGGTCAGCGAACCGGTGACCCGGCTGGAAACCTCCTGGGCGGGCTTGCGCACCTTCTCGCCCGACCGGGCGCTGGTCATCGGGTTCGACCCGGTCACACCGGATTTTTTCTGGTGTGCCTGTCAAGGCGGCTATGGGTTTCAAACCTCAGCCGCCGCAAGCCAGTTGGTGGCCGATCTGGTCGCGGGTCGGGCCAGCGAATTGGATGCCGCTACTGTGGCGGCGCTTTCGCCGAACCGGTTCGCCTGAGGCCGGTGAACTGTCGGCGAATACAGGATGTTCTTGATGAGGATCAAAGCCGCCAGATTCGTAGTGTGGTCTGGCAGTGCCAATCATTGACAGGAGACCGACGATGGACTGGACCGTAAAACGCGATGAAACCAAAAACCAGCTGCGCCGCCTGAACGGCGCGATCCCGGATGCCGCGCGCGCCTTTGGCGGGCTTGGAAAAGCCGTGAAAGACGGCGGCGTGCTGGAATTCAAAACCAAGGAATTCGTGGCCCTGGGCATCGCCGTCGCGCTGCGCTGCGAGGCCTGCATTGTCTTGCATATCGAGGCATTGATACGTGCCGAGGCAACCCGCGATGAAATCGGCGACGTGCTGGCGATGTCCATTCAGATGGGCGGTGGTCCGGCGATGATGTATGCCGCCAAAGCCATGGAATGCTATGACGCCCTTATCGCGGAAAAAGAGGCGGCTGAGTGATCTAGAACATCGCTGGCAGATACTCGATCCCCGAAGCGATCTGGTATTCTGCCGGCGGATAGGATGACGGCTCTTTCTTCAGCTGCGGGAACCGCGACACCAGCGCGTCGCGCATCGACGGCGCCAGGGTGGCGATCGACGGGGCCGAGGGCAGAAAGCTTTCCACCGGCAGGCCGTTGGCGGTCAGGATCTGATGGCTGTCGAAAACCATGTGGTAATAGGTCACCACCTCCATCGAGCGGTCGACATAGACCGCATCGCTGGTTCCGGCCAGTTCGCGCGCCTCGGCCAGCACACATTTGTCGTCGGGCATACCGGCCACCCGGAACCCGGGGATCAGCAGGCGGTGGTCGGGGGCCACGATCAGATCGCGTTGCGGCATCATCGGGCCGATGGCGCGGGGTTTCAGACGGATCGGGGCCAGATCGGGGTTCAGGCGCATCTGGTCCTGCGTGACCTGACGTTTCCAGATCATGCGCACAGGCTGTAACCCATAGGTTCGCGTCACGATCATATCGCCCGGTCGAACCAGTTCAATCCTGCGTGGCCCGCAGGGTGTGCGCACATTTGCACCTTCGACAAGGCCGCCCGTAAAGTTGGCAGCTTCAATCCCAGATGCGTCAATCTTGCCGTGAAAACTCATCCAAACGAATCCCCATGTCTTGTCCCCACCCCAAGGCTTACCGAACAATAAGGCGGGAATAGGGAAGACTGATGCCGAAGAGAGAACAGACAGGGAATTGGTTAATAGAACATTTAAAATGGGCGCTTACCCGGTCACCCATCCACCCTAATCGCAGCGTTTTTGGGGTCATAGGGGCTGTCTTCGACCACCTCCGCGTCCCAAAGCTGGTCGAACATCTTAACCTTCAGCTTGGTGCCCACAGCCGCCTGCGCGGGTTTCACGTACCCCATGCCGATGGATTTGCCGAAGGCCACCGAATAGCCGCCCGAGGTCAGGCGCCCCACCCGGGTGTCCCCATCATACAGCGCCTCGCGTCCCCAGGGATCGGCATCCGCAGGCCCGTCGATCAGCAGGGTCACGCAAGTGGACCGGATGCCGATCCCTTCCATCGCCGCCTTGCCGTGGAACTCTTTCGACATGTCCACAAACCGGGGCAGGTCCGCCTCTAGCGGGGTGGCATCGCGGCCCAGTTCGGTGCCGAAGGCGCGATAGGACTTTTCCTGCCGCAGCCAGTTCTGCGCCCGTGCGCCCACCAGTTTCATACCGTGATCGGCCCCGGCCTTTTCCAGCAGGTCGAACAGGTAGTTCTGCATTTCGATCGGGTGATGCAGCTCCCACCCCAGCTCGCCGGTATAGGCGACGCGGATGGCGTTGACCGGGCACATGCCCAGTTCGATCTGACGCGCCGACAGCCATGGAAAACGCTTGTTGGACAGCGCGGTTTCGGGATCAGCATCCTTGATCACAGCCTTCAGCACATCGCGCGATTTCGGCCCGGCGATGGCAAAGACACCCCATTGCGTCGTCACATCCTGAATTTCGATCCGGCCGAATTCATCCTCTTTATCGTCGCGCGCCTTCAGCAGGTAATCCTGATCATAGGCGGTCCAGGCCCCGGCCGAGACCAGATAATATTCATCCTCTTTCAGCCGCACGATGGTGTATTCGGTGCGCGTGGTGCCCGCCGCCGTCAGCGCATAGGTCAGGTTGATGCGGCCGACGCGCGGCAGTTTGTTGGTGGTGAACCAATCCAGAAACGCGGTGGCGCCCGGCCCTTTGACGATATGTTTGGTAAAGGCGGTGGCGTCGATCAGCCCCACGCCTTCACGGATCGCCTTTGCCTCGTCTACCGCATATTGCCACCATGCGCCCCGCCGGAAACTGCGGGCATCGTGATCGCTGAACCCTTCGGGGGCGTAATAATTCGGACGCTCCCAGCCGTTGACCCAGCCGAATTGCGCGCCGTGCGCGGCCTGCCGGTCATAGGCGGGCGAGGTGCGCAGGGGGCGGCAGGCGGGGCGTTCTTCGTCGGGGTGATGCAGGATATAGACGTGATCGTAGCATTCTTCGTTCTTGCGCGCCGCGAATTCGGTCGTCATCCAGTTCTGGCCATAGCGTTTCGGATCAAGCGAGGCCATGTCGATTTCGGCCTCGCCATCGACCATCATCTGCGCCAGATAATAGCCGGTGCCGCCGGCCGCCGTGATGCCAAAGCTGAACCCTTCGGCCAGCCACATGTTGCGCAGCCCCGGTGCCGGGCCAACCAGCGGGTTGCCGTCGGGGGTATAGCAGATGGGACCGTTAAAATCGTCCTTCAGGCCGCTTTCCTCGCAGGACGGGATACGATGGATCATCGCCATGTACTGGTCTTCGATCCGTTCCAGATCCAGCGGGAACAGATCCGCGCGGAAACTGTCGGGCACGCCATATTCGAAACAGGCGGGGGCGTGTTTTTCATAGACGCCCAGAATCCAGCCACCCCGTTCCTCGCGCACATAGGATTGCGCGTCGGCGTCGCGGATCACCGGGTGTTCGGGGTTGCCGTCGGTGCGCCACTGCTGCAACGCCGGGTCCACGTCGGTGACGATGAACTGATGTTCCACCGGGATAGCCGGAATCTTGATCCCCAGCATTTTTGCGGTGCGCTGCGCGTGGTTGCCGCTGGCGGTGACAACATGTTCGGCGGTGATGGTGATCTGTTCGTCCGAGGGCACCAGATTGCCGCCCTTTTCCACCATCTTGGTGCAGGTGACCTGCCAATGCGACCCGGTCCAGTGGAACCCGTCCGCCTGCCATTTGCGTTCGATCATCACGCCACGCTGGCGCGCGCCCTTGGCCATCGCCTGGGTCACATCGGCGGGGTTAATATAGCCGTCGGTGTTATGATACAGCGCGCCTTTCAGGTCTTCGGTTTTAATCAGCGGCCAGCGTTCCTTGATCTGATCGGGGGTCAGGAACTCATAGGGCACGTCGCAGGTTTCAGCGGTCGAGGCATAAAGCATGTATTCATCCATGCGTTCCTGCGTCTGCGCCATCCGCAGGTTGCCCACCACGGCAAAGCCCGCGTTCAACCCGGTCTCGGCCTCCAGCGTCTTGTAGAATTCGACCGAATATTTGTGGATATGGGTGGTCGCGAAGGACATGTTGAACAGCGGCAACAGGCCGGCGGCATGCCATGTGGACCCCGAGGTCAGCTCATCACGTTCCAGCAACATCACGTCGTCCCAGCCCGCCTTGGCCAGATGATAGGCAATTGACGTCCCGACGGCACCACCACCGACGATCAGGGCTTTGACATGGGTTTGCATCTGCAACGACTCTCTGACTGGATTTCGCTTATCGCAAGTTATGCAAAATCCTGACAGCCGTCGCGCGGATCATCCGACCCTCCATCGTGCGAAACCGACCATTGGCGCGTCAATTCCCGGCCCCCGGCAGCCGCACCAGCGCATAGCGAACCGCCCGCGTTTCGCCGGGATCGAACCGGTAAGGCAGCGTCACGATCCCTTCGGACAGGATTTCCACCTTATCGGCGCCCGCGACCCCATGTTCGGCAAGACGCCGGGCGATCTGTTTGCGGCTCTTGGCCTCCAGCACCAGAACCGGGCCAGAACGGGTTTCCAGCAGCCATGTGGGATAGGGCGGCAGATAGGTCCAGTCGGGGCGGTGCAGGGCAAGGTTGCCGGTAAAATAATGCGGCGCGACGATGGGCGGAACCGTGCCCAGTTCAGCCTCAAGCTGCGTAGCCAGCACGTCGATTTTCAACGAATCGCTGCCCGCCCCACGCAGGCGCACATCGGCAATCCCCGCCAGCAACAGCATCGCACCTGCGGCAATGGCAGCCAGATAGATGCGCAGACCGCGTGCGGTTATCTGACGATACAGGATCATCACCAACGCGGGCGTGGCCAGCATGTAAAGTGGCAACAGCCATCGCGACCGGATGAACGAGGCGTTGCTGGCAATCACCACCGCGCAGACCACCCCCGCCCCGATCAGCGCGGCCCTGATCAGCAGACGCTCCGACGGGGTGGACGACGACGGGCGCAGCCCGCAGGCAAACCCGATGACCAGCGCCACCAGCACGGGCGCCATCGCCGCCAGCGTTTCCCCCAGTATTTTCACCAGCCCGCTTAGCCACGGCAAGGCCCCCGCATCCTTGTAAAATTCCCACGTATCCGAAAATGTCGGGCCGGGGTTCATCACCATCCAGCCATAGGGCAAGGCGATCACTGCCAGCGCGATCAGGATGGACAGCCCAAGACGGCGATCCCTGATCACCCCGCGGAATTCGGGCGTGGCGAAACCCGCGGCAATCAGCGCGGGCGGCACCATCCAGTAATTCACCTTGGCCAGCCCCCCCAGCCCCATCACCAGACCGAAGATCACGAAACTGCGGGTCGTGGGGGATTTCAACAGGCCAAAGAAGATCCAGACCGTGGCCGAAGTCATCATCACCAGCGCGATCGTGTGCGATCCGGTCCGCTGCGCCCACCAGCTGAGGTTGGGCAAAAGGATCAGCGACAGCGTGCCCACCATCGCCAGATGCAGCGGGGCCACCCGGCGCAGGGCGGCAAACATCAGGGCGTATGTGCCAAAGAGCGCGATATTCTTGGGGGCGACAAGACCGAAGGTATTGGCCCCGAACGCCTGAAACCACAGGGTCTGCCACCAGTCGTACAGCGGTGTCTGCGACCCCGATGCCAGATGCCATTGCCGGTTCAGGATGACCATTTCGGCCTCGTCCGCCTCGAATGTGCCGCCAAGAACGCAGCGCAGCGCAATCTGAGCCGCAAAATACCCCGCCAGCGCGATCAGAAACAGGCGTGCCACACGCGTCTGATCGGCAAACATGGGCGTGGTCATTGCCGGGTATCCACAGTCGGGGTTTTCACCAGCATCCACCGGATCGGCAGGGTTTTGTCCGAACTGTCGAACGGCAGGTCCAGCGCACCTTTGGACAGAACCTCGGGCTGGAGCTCCGCAGGCCATCCCGCCTGTCGCATCCCGGATTTCAGGTTCGTGGGCACCTTTTCACGCAGGACAAACAGTACCGTTTCGCCGCCGAATTGCGGGGCGGCAAACCCCAGATAGGGGGCGATCCGCCAACGCGGTTGCATCCGGGCCAGATTGCCAGCGGTAAAGAACTCTGCCACCACCGGGGTCTGATCGGACGGCATGACCTCGGCCAGCGCCTGCGCCAAGGGCGCGAATTCGACGGCGCGGCGTGCGCGATCCTTGTATCGGTCAAATCCAAGACCGACAAAAACGATCCCGGCCAGCACCAGCAGGACAATCGCAAAGCTGCGATCGGGGGCGGCAGACAATCGCCCGAACAGGTGAATGAACAACGCAGGCACCGCAAAGAACACCACCGGCAACAACCAGCGCGGTGTCACATGCCCGACGCCCGCAAGCGCCACGCCCACGGCCACGATAACCGCCAGAACGATGGCGGCGCGGGTCAGCAAACGCAGGATGGCAGGGGCAGGATGCGCCACACGCGTGTTGCTTCGGCAGGCCAGATAGAGCCCCCCCAACACCAAAAGCGGCAGGATCATCAGCACGGCATAGCCGCTGAACAGATCGCTGATACCGCTGACCAGAACCTGCAACGCGTCAGAATCGTCCTTGATGGCCAGTTTCCCGGTGGATGAAAACGCCAGCGACGGGTTGTCCAGCATCCACTTGTAGGGAAGCGCAAGAATAGCCAAGGCCACGCCCACGGTGACCAGGGATTTGAGCGTCACAAGACGCGCCCGAAATTCTGCCATACTAAGCGTGGCCAGCACCAACCCGACCGGCACCAGCCAGAAATTGTATTTCGCCAGCGCGCCCAGACCGATGGCCACACCCAACGCGACGTATGCGCGTGATTGCCCGGTTTCCAGCACCCATAGAAACGCGGCAAGGGCTGCGGCGGATGTCGCCAGCAACATGTTGGAATGGGTGGTGGCGCGCTGCGCCTCCCACGCGACATCGGGCAGCAGGAACAGGGACAAGGCGCCGACGGCGGCCAGACGGGCCGGCATCCACAGGCGCAGCCCCAGAAACATCAGCGCATAGGTGGCCCATAACAACAGGTTCTTCAACACCGCCAGCGCAAACAGCGACCGCCCGAACAGGTCGAACAGGATCACCTGCACCCAGTTGTACAGCGGCAGCTGCGGGCCATAGCCCAGTTGCAGGCCCGGCGTCATGACCATCATTTCGGCCTCGTCGGTTTCCAACGCGCCGCCCAATGTCAGGCGCAGCACGACCTGCACCGCGAAATACAGGGTGATCGCCGCGAAAAACAGACGGGAAGCATTTGAAAACGGCGCGGCCGTGGGCGAAGCCATATCTGACGTCCTGTATCTGACGGTTACAACATCGCCGGGACGACCTGATCGGGCGGGCGATGCCCATCGGCAAAGGTCTTGATGTTGATCAGAACCTTCTCGCCCATCTCGATCCGGCCTTCCAGCGTGGCCGAGCCCATATGCGGCAGCAAAACCACATTCGGCAGTTCGCGCAGCCGCGGGTTGATCTGGTGGCCGTGTTCGAACACATCCAGCCCCGCCCCCGCAATCTCGCCCGCGCGCAGCATCCGGGTCAGCGCGTTTTCGTCGATCACCTCGCCGCGCGAGGTGTTCACGATCACCGCCTCGGGTTTCATCAGCTTCAACCGCCGCGCGTTCATCAGATGAAAGGTCGACGGCGTATGCGGGCAGTTGATCGAAATCGCATCCATCCGGGCCACCATCTGATCCAGGCTTTCCCAATAGGTCGCTTCCAGTTCCTGTTCGATCTCGGGGCGCAGGCGCTTGCGGTTGTGGTAATGGATCTGCATGCCAAAGGCGCGGGCGCGGCGGGCCACCGCCTGTCCGATACGGCCCATGCCCAGAATGCCCAGACGTCGCCCGCCAACGCGTGCACCCAGAAACGCCGTGGGCGCCCAGCCGTCCCATTTGCCCGACTGCATCATCGCCAGACCTTCGGGAATGCGGCGGGTGACGGCCAGCAACAGCGCCATGGTCATATCGGCGGTATCCTCGGTCACCACGCCGGGGGTGTTCGACACCAGAATGCCCCGCTGCCGGGCGGTCTGCACATCAATATGATCGACGCCCGCGCCATAGTTGGCGATCAGTTTCAGCCGGTCGCCCGCCTGCGCAATCAGCGCCTGATCTATGGTGTCGGTTACCGTGGGCACCAAGACATCCGCGTCGCGCATCGCCTGCGCCAGTTCTTCGCGCGACATCTTGGCGTCGGTTTCGGACAGGCGCACATCGAAAAGTTCCATCATCCGGGTCTCGACGGCCTCGGGCAACCGTCGCGTCACGACAACACTCAGCCGTTGAGCGGGCATTTGGAACCTCCCTGCGCTTTCATTCCGCATCGCATAGTGGCAAACTGTCCGAGAACCGGGCAAGGCACAAGACCCAGTACGACGCACATGAATGGAACGGGCGGATTTATTTGATATGCGGACGCTGTTGGCGGCAATCGCCGCTTTTTTGCTGTTGGGACTGGGGGTTTGCGCACAAGAGCGCGGGCCGGTCACCAACCTGCCCATTCCCCGCTTCGTGTCGCTGAAGGCCAGCGAAGGCAACGTGCGGCGCGGCCCCAGCCTGACGCAGAAAATCGACTGGGTCTACAAACGCCGCAACCTGCCGCTGGAGGTCACCGCCGAATACGGCCATTGGCGCCGGGTGCGCGATCGCGACGGCGTGGGCGGGTGGATACATTATTCGCTGCTGTCGGGGATCCGCACCGTGATTGTCGAGGCCGACATGCTGCCGCTACGCCGGGCTGCCACGGACAATGCCCAGGTGAACGCCCGTGCAGAAATGGGCGTGATTGCCCGGCTTGGCGAATGCGCGCTGGACTGGTGCCGGATCACGGCGGGCAATCAGGCCGGATGGGTCCCCAAATCCGCGATCTGGGGGGTCCGCCCCGAAGAAATACGCGAGTAGCCCCCGATGACCAGCCCCGCCAAACTGAATCTATCGGCCGGGATCGCGTCGGTGTCAGTGGCGGTGGTTCTGATCGCACTGAAACTGTGGGCGCTGGGGGAAACACAGGCCCTGTCGGTCGCGGCCTCGCTGGCCGACAGCGTGCTGGACCTGATGATGTCGTTGGGCGGGCTGGCCGCGATTCACTATGCCGCGCGCGCGCCCGATGCGGATCACGCCTTTGGCCACAGCTCGGCCGAGGACCTGGCCGCGCTGGGGCAATCCATGTTCATCCTGTTTTCGGCAGGCGCGATCTGCTGGGCTGCGGTGGCGCGGCTGTTGTCGGAGACCCCGCCGGTGCTGATGGCCGAAGGGCGCGGGATGATCGCCATGGGCATCTCGATCGTGCTGACACTGTTGCTGGTTCTGTGGCAGCGCCGGGTCGCGCGCCAGACCGGCAACCGCGTGGTCAAGGCGGATTCGTTACACTATCTGGTCGATCTGCTGCCCAATATGGGGGCGATCGCGGCGCTGTGGGCGGCGGGGCAGTTCGGGTTGCAAAGCATCGACAGCATCGTGGCCATCGGCGCGGCGCTGATGCTGGGGGTGGCCGCGCTGAACATCGGCAACGAAGCATGGCACGCCCTGATGGACCGCGCCGCCGATCCCGAAATCGTGGCGGGCGTGGAACGGATCGTGGCCGGTTGGCCGGGCGTGCACGGGTATCATGACCTGCGCACCCGGCGGTCAGGATCGACCGTCTTTGTGAACCTGCATATCGAATTGGACGGCGCGCAAAGCCTGACACAGGCCCATGACATCGGCGCCGCCCTGAAACAGGCGATCCGGCAGGCCTATCCCGGGATCGATGTCATCATCCACAAGGACCCGGTGCGCGACACCGCCCCCTAGGCCGCCGTCAGACCGCGCCCTTTCAACAAGGCATCGACCCCCGGCATCCGCCCGCGAAACGCCATATACAGCGCCTCGGCGTCCTGCGAACCGCCGGCCGACAGGATGAACTGCTCCAGCCGTTCCGCCGTTTCGGGATCAAAGGCGCCGCCGACCTCTTCGAACGCCTCAAAGGCATCGGCATCCATCACCTCGGACCACATATAGCTGTAGTAGCCGCTGGAATACCCGTCCCCGGCAAAGACATGGGCGAAATGCGGGGTCGCGTGGCGCATGGTGATCGCATGGGGCATCCCCAGATCGGCCAGAACATCGGCCTGTTTCGCCATCGGGTCGGCCGCCGCCGCGCCCTGATGGAACGACAGGTCCACCAGCGCCGAGGCGACATATTCAACGGTCTGGAACCCCATGTCATAGGTCGCCGCCGCCAACAGCCGGTCCAGCATATCCTTGGGCATCGGCTGTCCGGTGGTGGCATGGGTCGCATATTGCGCCAGCACCTCGGGCACCTCCAGCCAATGTTCGTAAAGCTGGCTGGGCAGTTCGACGAAATCCCGCGCGACCGAGGTGCCGGAGATTGATTCATAGGTCACATCGGACAACATCTGGTGCAGGGCGTGGCCAAACTCATGGAACAGGGTCCGCGCATCGTCATAGGACAGCAGCGCCGGTTCCCCCGCCGCCGGTTTGGCGAAGTTGCAGACGTTGTGCACGACCGGTCGGACCACGCCGCCCAGTTTTTTCTGCGACCGGCTGGCCGAACACCACGCGCCTGATCGTTTGGACCCGCGTGCGAAATAATCGCCCAGAAACACCGCCATATGCTGGCCGTTCCGCGTCACCTCCCACGCGCGCACGTCCGGGTGATACAGCGGGGTCTCAAGCGGTGTGAATTCCAGCCCGAACAGGCGGTTGGCGCAATCGAATGCCGCCTCGATCATCCGGTCCAGTTGCAGATAGGGTTTCAGCGCGGCCTCATCCAGATCATGTTCGGCCTTGCGACGCTTTTCGGAATAGTAACGCCAGTCCCACGGCTCCAGCCGTCCGTTCACCCCATCGGCGTGCATCATGGTTTCCAGAACCTGCGCATCGGCGTCGGCGGCGGCCTTGGCGGGCGTCCAGACCTGCATCAGCAGATCCCGCACCCGGTCCGGCGACTTGGCCATTTCGGTTTCCAGCTTGAAAGACGCGAAATCCGCATATCCCAGCAATTGCGCGCGTTCGGCCCGCAGGGCCAGCGTTTCGGCGGCAATCCCCCGATTGTCGGTCGCCCCGCCATTGGCCCCGCGCGCACCCCAGGCGGCATAGGCCTTTTCCCGCAGATCGCGGCGCGATGAAAACTGCAGGAACGGCACGATCAGCGACCGCGACAGGGTGACCACCGGCCCATCCACGCCTTTTTCGGCCCCCGCCGCCCGGGCGGTCGTGACCACGAAATCGGGCAACCCGTCCAGATCATCCTCGGCCAGTTCCATGAACCAGTCGCGTTCATCGGCCAACAGGTTCTGGGTAAAATCGGTGCCCAGCACCGCCAGCCGCGATTTCACCTCGGTCAGCCGGTCCCGGTCCGCGCCCTGCAATAGGGCCCCCGCCCGCACAAACGACCGCCGGGTCAGCATCAGCACCCGCGCCTGTTCGTCGCTCAGCCCCAATGTATCGCGCGCCTGCCACAGCGTTTCGATCCGCTG
Organism: uncultured Paracoccaceae bacterium; assembly: GCA_947500775.1. Classification (GTDB taxonomy): domain Bacteria; phylum Pseudomonadota; class Alphaproteobacteria; order Rhodobacterales; family Rhodobacteraceae; genus CANMTD01. The sequence continues at coordinate 350,644 of CANMTD010000001.1, read as the reverse complement.
GAACAGGGCGGCGTTCATGGTGATCTCGGAGGAATAGGCCGACAGTCTGGGCGCGAATTCGCGCTGCAACGCTTCGCGGGCGTCGTTACTGTCCGCCCCCGCCAGGGAATAGAAAACGCCCAGAACCTTGCCCAGTAGGGCGTCGGCCTGTTCCAGCGCCTCGATCGTATTGGCGAAGGTCGGGGCGTCGGAGTTGTCGCTGATCTTGGCGATATTGGCCCGCGCCTCGGTCAGCGCGGCCTCGAACGCGGGGGTGAAATCATCGTCTTTGATCGCGGCAAACGGCGGCAATTCGAACGGCGTGTCCCAAGGGGCAAGCAACGGGTTGGTCATGCGGATCTCCTTTGGGTGTAAGCTAGGTAGCGCGGGCAGGAAGGTCCAGCGGTCGCGCGCGGAAATCCCTTAGTTTGCCCCACACACCGGGCAACCCTCGCGCCGTTTCAGATTGACCTGCCGGTTTTCGCCATAAAGCGCATCGTAAAGCAGCATCCGCCCGCGCAGGGATTGCCCCGCGCCGGTGATGTCCTTGATCGCCTCCATCGCCATCATCGCGCCGACCACACCGGGCAGCGCGCCGACAACGCCCGCCTCGGCGCAGGAGGGTGCCAGTTCGGGCGCCGGGGCCGAGGGGAAAATGCACTGGTAACAGGGCGCGCCCTGCGCCGGGTCATACAGGCTGATCTGACCTTCCCATTGGGTGATCGCCGCCGCGATCAGCGGGATGCCCGCCGCCACGGCCACGCGGTTGACCATGAACCGCGTGTCGAAATTATCGGTGCCATCCAGAATCAGATCATAGTCGGCAAAGAGCGCGGGCGCCTCTTCTTCGGTCAGGCGGCGGTGATAGGGGCGGATGGTCACATGCGGGTTCAGCGCACGCATCTGCGCCTCAGCCGAAAAGACCTTGGGCATGTCCAACCGGTCGTCGGTGTGGATGATCTGGCGTTGCAGGTTCGACAGATCGACGGTGTCATCGTCGATCACCCCGATCGTGCCCACCCCCGCCGCCGCCAGATACATCAGCGCGGGCGACCCAAGGCCGCCCGCACCGATCACCAGAACCCTGGCGTCCTTCAGCCTGCGCTGCCCCGGCCCGCCGATTTCGCGCAAGACGATGTGGCGGGCATAGCGTTCCAGTTCGGCCGGGCGAAAAGCGTCGTCCTCCTCCGGCTGCGGGTCCGGCGTCGCGCGGGCGCGCAGTTTTTTCAGCCCCTCGCGGTACAGGTAAATCACCCCCACCATCGCGCCGAACGACAGCCATGCAGGCAGCGACCCACCCGTCGCGACCACCAGCGGGTGATCCACCGGCAGGGCGACATGGGCAAACAGCACCGCCAGATACAACAGGCCGATCATCACCCAGCGCGGGCCATGCGGGGTTTTCATCAGCGCGCCGATGCCCCACAGCGCCCCGGCCAGAAGCAGAACCTTGCCCATCAGCCGGTCCCGGTCGATCCAAAGCCGCCTGTCCCGCGCGACGTGTCGGACAGGGTGGCAACAGTTTCAAAACCCGCCTGCACCACCGGGGCCACGATGATCTGCGCGATCCGGTCGCCGTGCTGGATGGTGAACGCATCGGCCCCGAAATTGATCAGCAACACGCCCAGCGGCCCGCGATAATCGCTGTCGATCGTGCCGGGCGTGTTGGGCAGGCTCAGCCCGTGTTTCAGCGCAAGGCCCGACCGTGGCCTGATCTGCATTTCGAACCCGAAAGGGATTTCAACGCGCAGGCCCGTGGGCACGATGCGCCTCTGCATCGGCTGCAAAGTGAACCCGGCATCGCGGATATCGGGCGGCAGGTTGGCGCGGATGTCGGCCCCCGCCGCCCCCGGCGTTTCATAGGACGGCAGCGCGATATCCCTGTCGGCCCAGTCTTCCCACAGCACCCGGATCATCGGCGTCATGACAGGGCCTCGGCCATCAGTTGCGCCAGACGGTTCGCCACCTGATCCTTGCCCATCCGTGGCCAGCTGTCCGCACCCGTATCGGAAATCAGCGTCACCGCGTTTTCGGCCCCGCCCATGATCCCGGTTTCGGGCGACACATCATTGGCAACGATCCAGTCGCATCCCTTGCGCGCGCGTTTGGCGGTGGCATTGGCCAGCACATCGTCGGTTTCGGCGGCAAAGCCCACGACCAGCCCCGGGCGGTCCTGTTTCATCTGGCTGATCGTGGCCAGGATGTCGGGGTTTTCGGCAAATTCCAGCTTGGGCAGGCCGGTCTTGGTTTTCTTCATCTTGCTGTCGGCGGCATTGGCCACGCGCCAATCCGCCACCGCCGCCGCAAAGACCGCCGCATCCGCAGGCAATGCCGCCTGCACCGCCGCCAGCATCTGTTGGGCGGTCTGCACCTGTTCCACCCGGACCCCGGCGGGTGGCGGCACATCCGCGGGGCCGGTCACGAATGTCACCTGCGCGCCCAGCGCCGACAGGGCGCGGGCCAGTGCCGTGCCCTGCGCACCCGACGACCGGTTGGCGATATAGCGCACCGGATCAATCGGTTCATGCGTGGGGCCCGAGGTCACGATGATATGTTTCCCTTTCAACGGCCCGTCGCCAAGGGCGGCGCCGACCGCCGCCACGATCTCGGGCACCTCGGCCATCCGTCCGGGGCCGAACTCGCCACATGCCATCGCGCCTTCGTCAGGTCCGACAAACAGGATGCCGTCGTCTTTCAGCGTGGCGATATTGCGCTGGGTGGCCGGATGCAGGAACATGCGCACGTTCATCGCCGGGGCGATCAGCACCTTCTTGTCCGTCGCCATCAACAGCGTGGACGCCAGATCATTGGCCAATCCGCCCGCCATCTTGCCCATCAGATCGGCCGTGGCGGGCGCCACCACCACCAGATCGGCGGCGCGGCTAAGCTCGATATGGCCCATTTCGGCCTCATCCGTCAGATCGAAAAGATCGCGGTACACTTTTTCGGCGGCAAGCGCCGAGGCGGACAGGGGCGTCACGAACTCTTCCGCCGCCTTGGTCAGCACCGGCGTCACGGTTGCCCCCTGATCGCGCAGCCGCCGGATCAGGTCCAGCGACTTGAAGGCGGCGATGCCGCCGCCGATGATCAACAAGATGCGTTTGCCTGCCAACATGAATGGCCCCTTTCAGATCAATGTCCAATCTCTAGGGCTTGGGCCGCAGGGTGACAAGTTCAGTTGGTTTTGAAAGCGGCGCAGGGATCGTCGCGGGGGGCCGGATCGGTCACCCGCCAATGGTCATAGGGGGCATCGTCGGGGGCCGCTTCCTCTAGCTGGCCGATCGACAGGACCGACAGCTCTGGCGCGACCTTGTGCAGGGGCACCGCAAGGCCCCAATCGGTGCGGGCATGGCCGTTTCCGGTGATCACCACGACCGGCCCATCCGTTTCGGCGCGGGCCTGCACCACCGCGCGGGCCAGTGCGGCATCGCGCAACCGCTGGGCCGCCACCATTCCGGGCAGCATTGCCGGCGGCAGGGCATCGCAATGCGCGGTTTGCTGAAGCGCTTCGCGCGTGGCCTGTTGCTCTGCACTCAACGGGCTGGTCAGGCCGTAAGCCTCCGCATCCGCGCCAAAGACATCCGCCGCCCCGTCGCTGACCGCGCGGCGCACCTGATCGCGGGGTAGGGCCGCGCCATAGATCGCCGCATCAGACGCCGCGATGATCGGATGGTAATAGGCAAAGTCGGGCCAGCCCGAGGCCTCCCATTCCAGCGCCGTGGCCAATGCCACGCGATCCTGTCGCAGCTCAGGTGTAACCTTGGCCGCCATCTCGGGTGTCAGCATTTCGAAGACCAGCGCGGCGGGACGCTGATGCGCCACAAAGGCCGCCTGATATTCGTGATGGGCCGGGTTGTCGTGCACCTCGCCCAGAATAACGACATCGGCCGTTGGCAGCGATGCGAAATCGGCCTCGGTGATCTGCCCGGCCAGCGCCGGGCCCGACAACAGCGCAAGCGCCGATATTCCAAAAAATGCTCTCAGGTTCACAACAGCAACTCGTACACTTCCTTGCTTTGACCTTCCAGGTTTTTTCGCATCTTGCCAAAGGCCGCGGCCTCAAGCTGTCGCACGCGTTCCTTGGACAGGCCCAATTCTTTGCCAAGACTTTCCAGCGTCCGGGGCACTTCGCGCAGTTTGCGTTCGCGCACGATGAACTGTTCGCGTTCGTTCAGCGACGACATCGCCTCGACCAGCCAACTGCGCAGGGTTTCCAGATCGTGATCGACTTCGACCAGATCGGCGGCCTGCGCGCTGTCGTCTTCCAGCGCCTCGATCCATTCGCGGCCTTCCTCTTCGGTCGATTGGGTCGCGTTCAGCGAAAAATCGGACCCCGCCAGCCGCCCCTGCATCAGTTCGACGTCATGCAGCGGCACGCCCACTTCGGACGCGATCATCTGGCGCAGCTGATATCCGTCCAGCTCTTCGCCACGGGCGCTTGCCTCACGTTCCAGTTTCGCCTGCACCCGGCGCAGGTTGAAGAACAGGGATTTCTGGCTGGAGGTCGATCCGGTGCGCACCATCGACCAGTTGCGCATCACGTAATCCTGAATGCTGGCCTTGATCCACCAGACCGCATAGGTCGAAAACCGCACGCCCCGGTCGGGGTCGAACTTGTCGGCCGCTTTCATCAGGCCAAGACCCGCCTCTTGGATCAGGTCGTTCATCGGCGCGCCGTAGCGTTTGAATTTCGAAGCCATCGAAATGGCCAGACGCATGTAAGCGGTGATCAGCCGGTGCAGCGCCTGTTCGTCACGCTCATCGCGCCAGGCATAGGCCAATTTCAATTCTGTCTCTGCGTCCAGCAACTCGGCTTTCATCGCGCGCCGAGGCAGCGAACTTTCATATCCGTCGAGTGGCATATGCGCCCCCCCTGTTTATGACGTTCTCTTACTTTGAACTTGTGGTTTCACTGGGTGTTACGAAACCCCTATGAGGGTCCGATCACGAAAATGTTTATCTCAGATACCGAAAATGAACGTTTCTTGCGTCGGCTGACTTTGGTCGGACAAAATCTTTTGCGCAATAATTAGGCAGTCATCGGCAGCGTACACGAGACAGAGCTAGGGCACCCATCAAAATTTGCAATAACGCGGACCACAAATCGCGATTTCAGATCGCCGGGTCGCGCCGCTACAGTCGCCGCATGACATATGATTTATACCTCGGTGACAGAACCTATTCCAGCTGGTCCCTGCGCGGCTGGCTACTGTTTGAAAAATTCGGCATCCCCGCCAATCTGCATATGGTGGGGCTGTACAGCGGCAAGATGGCAGAGGATCTTGCCGATCTGGCCCCGGCGCGGCTGGTGCCCGTTATCCGCACGCCCGAAGGGGACGCCTTGCAGGATACGCTGGCCATCGCCGAAACTCTGGCCGAGCGGCACCCCGAGGCTGGGATGTGGCCTGCGGACCCGTCGGCACGTATTTTGGCGCGCTGGCTTTGCGCGGAAATGCACTCGGGATTCATGGCCCTGCGGTCGGCCTGTCCGATGAACCTTGGCAAGGCTTACGCCGGATTTGAGCCGGGCGATGATGTGCTTGCCGATCTGGCCCGGATCGAACGGCTTTGGACCCTCGCGATGGAACGTTTTGGCGGCGATGGCCCGTGGCTTTTCGGTGCCTATTCGATTGCCGACGCGTTTTATGCCCCGGTGGCGGCGCGGATCGCCGGATACGGCCTGCCCGTCGGCGAAAAAAGCGCCGGATATGTCGCCCGGCATCTGGCCGATGACGCGTTTTGCCGCTGGCGGGCGCTGGGACTGACCGAACGCCATGATCCCGAACCCTATGCGATGGACCTGCCGACCACGGACTGGCCCGGCCCGGTCGCCGTCACGGCCCCATCCGGTGGATTGCCGGAAAACGCGGCCTGATCCTGTCGCTTATTAGGCTGGTGCGTTCTTCGCGGTGCGCGCCCGCCCTCTAAAACCACCACCGCGTTACGAATTGTTAACCAATTTCCCGTTTCTTAACCGAGGTTAATGCGCCGCCTGAAGTCCGCCTTCAGACCCGGCCGCAACATGTGGTCGGAATGGAGACGGGGATGGTTGCACGGGCCTATACGGTGGCCTTCGAAGGGGTCGACGCCCGTCTGGTCGAGGTGCAATGCGCCGTCACCGCCGGGTTGCCCGCGTTTTCCATTGTCGGACTGCCCGACAAGGCCGTCAGCGAAGCCCGCGACCGGGTGCGCGCGGCCCTGACCGCCATGTCGATCGCCCTGCCGTCGAAACGCGTCACCATCAACCTGTCGCCCGCCGATCTGCCCAAGGAAGGATCGCATTTCGATCTGCCGATCGCGCTGGCCCTGCTGGCCGCACTGGATGTCCTGCCCGCGGCCGAGGTCGCCGAAACCGTCGCTTTGGGCGAGATGTCGCTGGACGGGTCCCTGGTGCCGGTCATCGGCGCGCTGCCTGCCGCCATGGCTGCGGCCGAGGCGGAGTGCAGCCTGCTGTGCCCCAAGGCCTGCGGCGCCGAGGCCGCATGGGTCGGCGCGACCCGGGTGCTGGCGGCCGCGTCCCTGGGCGAGGTCGTGCGCCATTATTCCGGCCAGACGCCGATCCCCCCCGCCGATCCCGGCGAGGTGTCGGCCAGTGCGCCCTTGCGCGACCTGCGGGACGTGAAAGGACAGGAACGTGCCAAACGCGCGCTGGAAATCGCCGCCGCCGGGCGGCATCACCTGCTGATGGTGGGCGCGCCGGGGTCGGGCAAATCCATGCTGGCCGCACGCATGCCCGGCATCCTGCCGCCGCTGACCGCAACCGAGGCGCTGGAAACCTCGATGATACATTCCCTGTCAGGGCTGTTGGACGAAGGCGGCATTTCGCGCGACCGCCCCTTTCGCGAACCCCATCACACAGCATCCATGGCGGCGATTGTCGGAGGCGGGCGCGGCGCCAAACCGGGCGAGATTTCGCTGGCCCACAACGGCGTTCTGTTCATGGATGAATTCCCCGAATTCCCGCGCACGGTTCTGGAAACCCTGCGCCAGCCGATCGAAACCGGCGAGGTGGTCGTGGCCCGCGCCAACGCCCATATGCGATATCCCTGCCGGTTCCTGCTGGTGGCGGCGGCCAACCCCTGCAAATGCGGCTATCTGGCCGATGCGGCGCGGGCCTGCGCCCGGGTCCCGCAATGCGGTGAGGATTATCTGGGGCGCATCTCGGGCCCGCTGATGGACCGGTTCGACCTGCGGGTCGAGGTGCCACCGGTCGCCTATACCGACCTTGATCTGCCCGAGGCGGGCGAGTCGTCGGCCGATGTCGCCCAACGCGTCGCCGCCGCGCGCGATATTCAATCGGCGCGGTTCGAAGGGCAGGACAGCGCCCGCGTGAACGCCGACGCCGAGGGCCAGTTGCTGGAGGATATCGCCACCCCCGACGACGCGGGCCGCGCCCTGCTGGCACAGGTGGCCGAACGGTTCGGCCTGTCGGCGCGTGGCTATCACCGGGTGCTGCGGGTGGCGCGCACAATCGCCGATCTGGACGGTGCCGCCGATGTCGGAAAACCGCATGTGGCCGAGGCGGTCAGTTTCCGGCTGGCGGTGGGGGGCTAACCCATCCGCACCCTGATCTGCCCGGCCAGCCAGCGCAGGCTTTGACGCGCCTCGGGCAACATCGGTGCGAAAAACGGCCAGACATGCGGCAGACCCGGTTCAATCCGCGTGGTCACGGTTACGCCCTGCGCGGTCAATTCCTTGCCCATCCGGCGGCTGTCATCCAGCAACAACTCCGCCTCGCTGGCCAGCAAAGCCACCGGCGGCGCACCCGTAAAGTCGGCGAACAGGGGCGAGGCTTGCGGATCATCCGCGGCGGCGCCTTGCAGATACCAATCGCGCAACTCCGCCAAACGGCCGGGGGGCAACAGAACCTCGGATGACCGGTTGGTCCGATAGCTGTCGCCGGACAGGGTCAGATCGGTCCAGGGCGACAGCGCGAAAGCCATTGCCGGGCGGGGCAGGTCCGCGGCGCAGATTTGCGCAAGCAAGGACAGGGCCAAACCGCCGCCCGCGCTGTCACCGCCCAAGACGATGCGTTCGGGCGGTATTCCGGTCGCCAGCAATGCCCGATAGGCGCGCATCGCGTCCATTGGGGCGGCGGGAAAGGGATGCTCGGGCGCCAGCCGGTATTGAACCAGACAGGCGGGCAGGCTGCACAGCGCCGAAATCCGGGCCACCATCGCCCGGTGGGTGCGCGGGCTGCCGACCAGATACCCGCCGCCGTGAAAATACAGGATCGCGCCAGTGGCGGTGGTCTTTGCGCCGTCGACCCACAGCGCGGGCAATGGCGCGCCACCGCCCGCCAGATCGACCCAACGGAATATCGTACCAAGCGGGGGCCAGAACCAGAACCGCGCTTTGCGTTCGAACCTGCGACGCATATCGACGGGATCGGTGGCCTGCGCCAAGACCCGCTGTTCGGTATACCTTAGCCAGCGGCTCAGCAGCGCCCCCTGCCAGCTCATCCCGCGCGTTTGGCCTCGATCACTTCCCAGATCTTTTCGGCCACGTTGATGCCATCGAACCGCTCCAGCTCCTGAATGCCGGTGGGCGAGGTCACGTTAATCTCGGTCAGATAGTCGCCGATGACGTCGATCCCGACAAATATCTGGCCGTGGTCGCGCAGGGTCGGGCCGATGGCCGCGCAAATTTCAAGATCACGAGCGGTCAGCGCCACTTTTTCCGGCCGCCCGCCCACATGCATGTTGGACCGGGTTTCGCCGGTTGCCGGAACACGGTTGATCGCCCCCACCGGATCGCCGTTCACAAGGATCACCCGCTTGTCGCCATTGGACACATCGGGCAGGAATTTCTGCGCGATCAGCGGTTCACGGCTGAGACCGGTAAACAGCTCGTGCAGCGACGACAGGTTGCGGTCGTTGGGGTCCAGCCGGAACACACCCGCCCCGCCATTGCCGTACAGTGGTTTCAGGATCATGTCGCCGTGTTCGTCCTTGAACCGGCGGATTGCCCCAAGATCGCGGGCAATCATCGTCGGCGGGATCAGATCGGGGAATTCCAGCACCAACAGCTTTTCGGGAAAGTTGCGCACCCAGAACGGATCGTTCACCACCAATGTGTCGGGGTGAATCTGATCCAGCAGATGGGTGGTGGTGATATAGCCCATGTCGAACGGCGGGTCCTGACGCAGCCAGACCACATCCCAGTCGCCCAGATCGATATCCTGTTCGTCGCCCAGCGTGAAATGATCGCCCTGCACCCGGCGCACCTGCAACGGCCAGCCGCGCGCCATGACCCGGCCATTGTCCCAGTACAGCTTGTCCGGCGTATAGAAAAACAACGAATGCCCGCGCGCCTGCGCCTCTTCTGCCAGGCGAAAGGTGCTGTCGGCATTGATATCGATAGCGGCGATCGGGTCCATCTGGATGGCGATTTTCAGGTGCATGCAAAACCCTTTCTGGTTCCGGCCATACATGGCCTGCGCGGCGCCGGGTTTCAATCCATGCAATCGTCTTAAGCGGTGAAAGCGTTTTCCAGCATCTCAAGTTGTCCGGTGCCATCCATCAGGGCGACATCGAACCGCGCTTCGGTCAACTGGCCGTTGGGTTGGGTTGCCAGAAATTCAGAGGCCGTGGCATGGATGCGCGCCATCTGGCGCGGGCTGATGCGTTCGGCGGCGCGGGCGAAGCTGCGGCTTTTCTTGACCTCGACAAAGATCAGCGCCGCCCCGTTGCCGATGATCAGGTCAATCTCGCCGCCCTGCCCCCGCCAGCGCCGGGCCAGCACGGCCATGCCCGCGCGGGTATAGTGATCGGCCACGCGATCTTCGGCCACGCGGCCCGCGTGATAGGACAGCGCCCCGCTCATTCCTTTGAGCCCAGCTTCAGCGCCTCTTGATAGACCTGCCGCCGGGGCAGGTTCAGCATCTCGGCAACCTCGGCCGCGGCATCCTTGACCGATTTGTCCCGCAGGGCCGTGCGCAATGCGTCCTCCACCGTCTGTTCGTCCATCTCGACCGCGCCGGGGCGGTCGATCAGCACGACGATTTCGCCTTTGACCGTCCTGTCCTGAAAGGTCTCGACCAGCTCCGCCAATGTGCCGCGCTGGGTTTCCTCGAACCGTTTGGTCAGTTCGCGGCACACCACCGCACGGCGGTCGGCACCAAAGAGTGGCACAAGTTCGGTTAACAGCTTCTGAACGCGCTTGGGCGATTCGTAGAGCACCAGCGTGGCGGGAACCGCCGACAGTTCGCGCAGCATCCTGGTCCGCGCGCCCTTGGCCGCAGGTGGAAATCCGCCGAAGAAAAAACGATCCGTCGGCAGGCCCGATACCGTCAGCGCGGCCAATACGGCCGAAGGCCCGGGCGCCGTCACCACCGGCAGGTCGCTGTCGATCACCGCGCGCGCCAGTTGATAGCCCGGATCGGCGACCAGCGGCGTGCCCGCCTCGCTGGCGTAGGCCACCGATTTGCCGCCCGCGATCATATCGACCAGCTTTTGGCGCTGCGCCGGGCCGCTGTGTTCGTGATAGGCGATCACCGGGCGATCCCCCAGCGCAATGCCATGGATCTGCATCAGGTGTTTGGCGGTGCGGGTATCTTCGGCGGTAATCACATCGGCTGAGGCCAATATATCAAGCGCGCGCAGGGTGATATCGCGCGCGGCGCCAATCGGCGTTGCAACGAAGTAAAGGCCGGGCGCCAAAGGGGTGCGCAGAATTTGCAAGGGAACGGAAGCCTTCTCTGACGTTTACTTGGTGGCGCGAAATGCGTAGTGTCCGGCCAAGTTTTGATGTGACCCGAAGTGAGGGAATGAACCATGTTTGCCGTTTTCAAGGCTGCCCGCAAGTCATTGGCCCCGATTGCTGTTGTGCTTGCCTCATTTGCTCTTGCCGGGTGCAATACGATTGCCACCGGGGGCGGTGGTGGCGGACCCAGCATCAACACTCGCCAGGCCGTTCCCGTGGCCCTGCTGGTGCCCGGCGGGTCCGGCCAGACGGGCGATGCCGTTCTGGCGCGGTCACTGGAAAACGCGGCGCGGCTGGCCATTTCCGATCTGGACGGGGTGAAGATCGATCTGCGCGTCTATAACACCGCAGGTAGTGCCGCGCAGGCCAGCACGGCGGCCACTCAGGCCGTCAATGACGGCGCCAAAATCATTCTGGGCCCGCTTTATGCCCAGGCGGCCAATGCCGCCGGTCTGGCGGCGGCAAAACGCAACGTCAACGTCCTGAGCTTTTCCAACAACACCGAAATCGCGGGCGGCAATGTCTTTGTTCTGGGCAATACGTTTCAGAACACCGCCGATCGGCTGGTCAGCTATGCGACCAAGACCGGACGCGACCGGATCATGGTGGTTCATGACCAGACCGTCGCGGGCGAGGTCGGTCGCAGCGCGATTCAGCGCGCCATTTCCAACAGCGGCGCCACGCAGGTCGGGGTCGCCTCGTATGAATTTTCGCAAAACGGGGTTGTTCAGGCGGTGTCAAACATCGCGGCCACCACCCGCAGCACCGATGCCGAAGCGATTTTCTTTACCGCCGACACCGCGGGGGCCCTGCCCTTGCTGGCGCAGCTTTTGCCGGAAAATGGCGTGAACCCCGAGGCGACCAAATTCATCGGCCTGACCCGCTGGGACATTCCGCCATCGACGCTGGCCCTGCCCGGCGTTCAGGGCGGTTGGTTCGCCCTGCCCGATCCGGCACTGAACACCCGGTTCGAATCCCGGTATCAGGCCGCTTATGGTGAACGGTCCCACCCGCTGGCCGGTCTGGCCTATGACGGCATTGCCGCCATCGGCGCCTTGGTCAGCAGCGGAAACTCTGGCGCGCTGACCACCTCTGCCCTGACGCAATCGCAGGGATTTGCTGGCGTTAATGGCGTGTTTCGGCTACGCGGTGATGGCACGAACCAGCGCGGGCTTGCCGTTGCTGAAATCAGAAATAATCAGGTGGTTGTGATTGACCCTGCCCCAAGAAAATTTGGCGGTGCCGGGTTCTAAACCCAGCGCTGCCCCTTCCCCGTCCGGATCAGCCCCCAAGACCCTGATTTGCCCGGCCATCGACATCTTTGACCGGGCAGCGTTTGATGCGGCGCTGCACGCGGCACTGGATGACGACATGCAGAAACGCGATGTGCGGTCTGCGGTTGTCGATCTGTTGTCCAAAGCGCGCGCGGCAGGCACCGAGGCGATTGAAACCGCGTTCAAGGCCGAACCATTCGCCGCCGCCGAAACCATCGCCGCCTATTCCTATCTGACCGACTGCATCGTTCAGGTCACGCTGGATGTGGCCATGAACCGGCTGCATCCGCTGTCGAACCCGACCGAAGGCGAACGTATTTCGGTATTGGCGGTCGGGGGATACGGGCGGGCGGAAATGGCGCCCCATTCGGACGTTGACCTGCTGTTCCTGACGCCCTGGAAAATCACCCCCTGGGCCGAAAGCGTCATCGAATCCATGCTGTATATCCTGTGGGATCTGCGGCTGAAGGTCGGCCATTCCAGCCGTACGGTCAAAGACTGCATCCGGCTGGGACGCGAAGATTACACCATCCGCACGGCGCTGTTGGAACACCGGTATCTGGGCGGCTATGCCCCGCTGGCCGACGAGCTGAAAGAACGGCTGTGGAACGATCTGTTCAAATCCACCGCCGCCGATTTCGTCGAGGCCAAGCTGGCCGAACGCGACGAACGCCACAAGAAGCAGGGCGATCAGCGCTATATGCTGGAACCCAACGTGAAAGAGGGCAAAGGCGGGCTGCGCGACCTGCAGTCATTGTTCTGGATCGCCAAATACGTGCATCAGGTCGATACCAAGGCCGAACTGGTCAAACTGGGCTTTTTCACCGAGGATGAGATCGGCGAGTTCCGCCGCGCTGAACGCTTTCTTTGGGCGGTGCGCTGCAACCTGCATCTGGTCGCGGGCCGGGCCATGGAACAACTGACCTTCGACATGCAGATCGAGGTTGCCCAACGACTTGGCTATACCGATCACGGCGGCCGACGGGCGGTTGAACATTTCATGCAGGATTATTTCCGTCACGCGACCCGCGTCGGCGATCTGACCCGGATTTTCGTCACCGGGCTGGAGGCGATCCACGTCAAAAGCGAACCCATGCTGATGGGCCTCTTTCGCCGCCGCAAAAAGGTGCGCGACGGCTATGTCGTCGTCAAAGGCCGTCTGGCGATTTCAGATGAAAAGAAATTCCTGAAAAAGCCGATGAACATCCTGCATGTGTTCGAAGAGGCCCTGCGCACAGGATTGCTGATCCACCCCGATGCCATGCGCCTGATTTCGGCCAATCTGGACCTGATCGACGATGACATGCGCGCCAACAAAGAGGCCCAGCGCATCTTTCTGGATCTGATGCTGAAACACGGCAACCCGGAACGTGCGCTGCGGCGGATGAACGAATTGGGGGTTCTGGCCGCCTTTATCCCCGAATTTGAACCGATCATGGCGATGATGCAGTTCAACGTCTACCACCACTATACGGTCGACGAACATACGATTCAGTGTATCTCGACCCTGGCGCAGATCGAGCGCGAGGAACTGGTCGAGGAATTGCCGATCGCCAGCCGCGTCCTTAAGGCCGGGGTCAATCGCAAGGTGCTGTACGTCGCCCTGCTGCTGCATGATATCGGCAAAGGCCGCGACGAAGATCATTCCATTCTGGGCGCCCGGATCGCGCGCAAGGTGGCGCCGCGTCTGGGGCTGAAACCGGACGACTGCGAAACCGTCGAATGGCTGGTCCGCTATCACCTTCTGATGTCCGACATGGCCCAGAAACGCGACCTGTCCGACCCGCGCACGGTCCGCGATTTCGCCAAACTGGTGAAAACCACCAAGCGACTTGATCTGCTGACGGTCCTGACGGTCTGTGACATTCGCGGCGTGGGACCGGGCACCTGGAACAACTGGAAGGCCCAGTTGCTGCGCAGCCTGTACCGCGAAACCGCAAACGGGCTGGAAAACGGGCTGGAGGCGATCAACCGCGAAACCCGCGAAACCGAATCCAAAAAGGCGCTGCGCGAGGCGCTGGCCACATGGGACAAGAAAGACCTGCGTGTCGAAACCGCGCGTCATTACGGCCCCTATTGGCAGGGGCTGCCGACCGAAACCCATGCGGTGTTTGCCGGTCTGCTGAAAGATATTCGCGACGATGAGATTCGCATCGACCTGAAACCGGACGAAGATCGCGATGCCACGCGTGTCTGTTTCGCCCTGTCCGATCATCCAGGCATTTTCGCCCGTCTGGCCGGGGCGCTGGCGCTGGTCGGGGCCAATGTGGTGGACGCGCGCACCTATACGTCGAAAGATGGCTATGCCACGGCGGTGTTCTGGATACAGGATTCCGAAGGCGCCCCCTATGAGGCCAGCCGCCTGCCCCGCCTGCGCCAGATCATCGACAAGACCCTGATGGGCGAAGTGGTGCCGCGCGACAAGCTGGCCGACCGCGACAAGCTGAAAAAGCGCGAACGCGGGTTCCAATTCCCCACCTCGATCACCTTCGACAACGACGGCTCCGAGATTTACACGATCATCGAGGTCGACACCCGCGACCGGCCCGGCCTGCTGTTCGATCTGGCCCGCACGCTGGCCAACAACAACATCTACATCGCCTCGGCGGTCATCGCGACCTATGGCGCGCAGGCGGTCGACAGCTTCTATGTCAAGGACATGTTCGGCCTGAAATTGCACGCCCAACCCAAACAGGAAGCCCTGGAAAAGAAACTGCGCGAGGCGATTGAAACCGGCGCTGAACGGGCCCTGTCCTGATGCGTCCGGTGCGGCTGGTGTCAGGGTTCATGACGGTTGGCCTGTGGACCATGCTTAGCCGCGTTCTGGGCTTTGTCCGGGACATTCTGATTGCGGCCTATCTGGGATCGGGCCCGGTGGCCGAGGCGTTTCTGATCGCCTTTTCCCTGCCCAACATGTTCCGCCGCTTCTTTGCCGAAGGGGCGTTCAACATGGCCTTCGTGCCGATGTTTTCCAAAAAGCTGGAGGGCGAAGAAGATGCCGCAGGCTTTGCGCGCGATGCCTTTGCGGGTCTCAGTTTCATCCTGATCCTGTTCACCCTGTTGGCGCAACTGGCGATGCCGTGGCTGGTGCTGGCGATGGCATCGGGGTTTGCCGCCGACGACAGGTTCGATCTGGCGGTGCATTTCGGGCGCATCGCCTTTCCCTATATCCTGTTCATTTCGCTGGCGGCGCTGCTGTCAGGAATATTGAACGCCACGGGGCGGTTCGTGGCCGCTGCCGCCGCGCCGGTTCTGCTGAATATCCTGTTCATCAGCGCCATGATGCTGGGCAGCGTTCTGGGCTGGCCGCTGGGCGACACATTGGCCTGGACCGTGCCGGTTGCCGGTGTGGCGCAGATGGCGCTGGTCTGGCGGGCGGCGGCACGGGCCGGGTTCCCGATGACATTGCGCCGCCCCCGCCTGACGCCCGAGCTGAAACGTCTGGCAATCATCGCGGGACCTGCGGCCTTGGCCGGCGGGGTCGTGCAGGTCAACCTGCTGGTCGGACGTCAGGTCGCCAGCTTTTTCGACGGCGCCATCGCCTGGCTGAACTATGCCGACCGGCTGTATCAACTGCCGCTGGGGGTGGTGGGCATCGCCATCGGGGTGGTTCTGTTGCCCGATCTGTCACGGCGCCTGCGGGCCGAGGATACCGCGGGCGGGCAGGATGCGTTCAACCGCGCGGGCGAGCTGTCCCTTGCCCTGACCATCCCCGCGGCCATCGCGCTGATCGCCATTCCCGGCCCGCTGATCGGCGTGCTGTTTCAGCGCGGCGCCTTTGGCCCCGAGGATACCGCCGCCACCGCCGCCGCCGTGGCGATCTATGGTCTGGGCCTGCCCGCCTTTGTCATCCAGAAGGTTCTGCAGCCGCTGTTCTTCGCCCGCGAGAATACCAGAGCACCATTTTACTATGCGCTGGTGGCGCTGGTGGTGAATGCGGTGCTGGCCATCGGGCTGGCCCCTTTTATCGGCTATCTGGCCGCCGCCATCGGCACGACTCTGGCCGCATGGGCCATGGTGCTGCTGCTGTGGCGCGGGTCGCGTGACATGGGCGGGGCGGCGCATATCGACGGGCGTTTTCATGCGCGCATCTGGCGGATCATTCTGGCCGCCCTTCTGATGGGCGGCATTCTGATCGTGGCCGCGCAGGTTCTGGCCCCGTGGCTGGCGGGCGGATCAATTCGCTATGCCGCGCTGGCCGCTTTGGTCGGCATTGGAATGGTCAGCTATTTCGGGCTGGGCCACCTGCTGGGCGCGTTCAAACTGTCAGAGTTCCGGCGCGCCCTGCGCCGTGGCTAGCGTTGGCGCAGGCGCGCCACCAGCAGGCCCCAGCCCCCGGGGCTGACCGCGAAGGACAGAAAGAACCCGGTGATGAACCCGGCCACATCGGCCACCCAATCGCGGCTGCCACCAAACAGCAAGGCAAACAGCAACTGAATGCCCAGCAGAAACCCGATCAGGGTGAAGGCCCGGTATTGGTTCGCGCCCCGTGCCACCAGATTGACCCACAGCAGAAAGGTAAACGCCCCAATCAGCCCATAGACCGCAGGGTATCCGCCGATCAGGGGCCGGATATCATCCAGCAACAGGCCGTAAGCCAGGGCGCCCCCGATCCCCGAGGCGAAAAAGATCAGCGCGACGGCCCAGGCCTGGAACACCTCGCCCACCATCTTGCCCAGCGCCAGAATGAACACCGCCACGAACAGCATATGGGTAAAACCCGCGTGGACGAACGGGTAGGTCACGAACCGCAACAGGTGTTCGGACGGGAACTGCCCGGTGGACAGCATCCAGTCCAGCACCGGCCCGGAAAAGGAATATTGTTCGATCGCGGCCAGACGCCAGCCAACGGCCCCGGGGCCCCCGATGATTCCGCGTGCACCCGCCGACAGCACCAGTTCCACCAGAAACACCGGCAGGACCAACAGCCACACCACGGGCGGCAGGGGATTAATCGGGGATGCGTCGGGATCATGGTCCATCGGGGGCTGCCTTTGGTTGACGGGATTGCCCCCCATCGGTAAGCGAGGGGGCCGGGAAATTCCAGACGGAGAGTGCATCATGGCCGAAGAGACCCACACACCACGTGTCTTTTCAGGGATCAAACCGTCAGGCGGTCTGACGCTTGGCAATTATCTGGGCGCGATCAAGCGCTTTGTCGCAACCCAGGGCAGCGCGATGGAAACCATCTATTGCGTGGTCGATCTGCACGCCATCACCGTCTGGCAGGACCCCGCCGATCTGACCAAAGCCACCCGCGAAGTGGCCGCTGGCTATCTGGCGTCGGGGCTGGACCCGGCCAAATCGATCCTGTTCAACCAAAGTCAGGTCTCGGGCCACGCCGAACTGGCCTGGATTTTCAACTGTGTCGCGCGACTTGGCTGGATGAACCGGATGACCCAGTTCAAGGAAAAGGCCGGCAAGAACGCCGAAAAGCAATCGCTGGGGCTTTATGCCTATCCGTCGCTGATGGCGGCTGACATTCTGCTGTATCACGCCACCCATGTTCCGGTGGGCGAGGATCAGAAACAGCATGTCGAACTGACCCGCGATATCGCCGCCAAGTTCAACCACGACTTCAAGGCGGGGGGGTTCTTTCCCATGCCCGAACCGGTGATCGAAGGCCCCGCCACCCGGGTGATGAACCTGCGCGACGGCACCAAGAAAATGTCGAAATCGGGCGAAAGCGATATGGAGCGTATCAACATGACCGATGACGCCGACACCATCGCCAAGAAATTCAAAAAGGCCCGGACCGACCCCGCGCCCCTGCCCGACGCCTATGACGATCTGGCGGACCGGCCCGAGGCGCGCAATCTGGTCGATATCTACGCGGCGCTGAACGACATGACGCCGCAAGCGGTGATTGCCGAATACGCGGGCGCGGGCTGGGGCCAGTTCAAACCGGCGCTGGCCGATCTTGCCGTGGCCAAACTGGCGCCGATTTCGCAGGAAATGGAACGACTGATGGCGGACCCGGCCGAGATTGACCGGGTTCTGGCTCAAGGCTCTGAACGTGCCCGCGCCATCGCCGCGCCGATTCTGGATCGCACCTACGATCTGGTGGGGATGATCCGCGGCGCCTGACACCTGCGCGAATGCGCACCAAAACTGCGCACTGGCTGGTATTTTGATCGCCAGTGCACATGCTATCTTGATCCTGAGACCGTCACTCAGGAGTATCCCATGTCACATCCCGTTCACCCCGGCACCTCTATTGGTCACGTTCATCTGAAAGTCGCCGATCTGGAGCGGTCCATCGGCTTTTATTCCGGGATCTTGGGCTTTGAGCTGCAACAACGCTTTGGCACCGAGGCCGCGTTTCTGTCGGCAGGCGGGTATCATCACCACATCGGGCTGAACACATGGGACAGCAAAGGCGGCACACCACCCGCTCCGGGGCACACGGGGCTGTATCACACCGCATTTCTGTACCCGGATCGCAAGTCTCTGGCCGATGCGGTGGCGCGGGTGGTTGCGGCGGGAATTCCGCTGGACGGTGCGGCCGATCACGGCGTCAGCGAAGCGGTCTATCTGCGCGACCCCGACGGCAACGGCGTTGAACTCTACCGGGATCGCGCCGAAGCGGACTGGCCCCGCACGGCCGATGGCGCGCTGGCGATGGTCAACGCCCCGCTGGATGTCGAGGCGCTGTTGACCGAGGCATGACCCGGTTTCCGGATCAAAAGCCAATCCGTTACGAAATCGATTCATAACCTTCATCCAATGGATTCTTCGGCAACCTAAGCTTGTTCCCGTCTGGCCGTGCGGAAACTCGGCTGCCGGGATTGCTTCCTGTCATCCCCAAGAGCATCCGGATCATCCCCGATCCCTTCCCGGCAATTGGCATTCTCAGGTAACCCCACCAGAGATATGCCCGCCCCCAGCATAACTTGCTGGGGGTGTTTTTTTAGGTCTCGACGGCTGACCTTTTTCTCCGATAGCCTATGCCAAATCCTGGGAGAGACTCATGGCGACCGGCAGCAATATCAAAACCTATTTCAATGGCACCTGGCACGATGGCGATGTGCCGGTCATGCGCGCCGCCGACCACGGCAGTTGGCTGGGCAGCACCGTGTTTGACGGGGCGCGGTATTTCGACGGGATTGCCCCCGACCTGATGCCGCATCTGGAACGGGTCAACCGGTCGGCCGAGGCGCTGATGATCACGCCAACGATGACGGCACAGCAGATGTCGGACATCGTGTGGGAAGGTCTGCAAAGCTATCCCACCGACGCGGCGGTCTATATCCGCCCGATGTATTGGGCGCTGGATGGCGGCCCGCTGGGCATTGTCCCGCAAAGCAATTCGACCGGGTTTGCGATCTGTCTGGAAGAGATCCCAATGGCCCCGCCCGAGGCCGCCAGCACGCTGACCACCACCCGGTTCCGCCGCCCCGTTCTGGAGGATGCCGTGGTCAACGCCAAGGCCGGGTGCCTGTATCCCAACAACGCCCGCATGCTGGCCGAAGCCAACGCCAAAGGGTTCGGCAACGCGCTGGTGGCCGACGCCCTTGGCAATGTCGCGGAATCGGCCACGGCGAATGTGTTCATGGTCAAGGATGGCGAGGTATTCACCCCCGCCGCCAACGGCACGTTTTTGTCCGGAATCACCCGAGCGCGCCATATCTCGAACCTGCGGGCCGATGGGGTGACCGTGCACGAGGCGGTTCTGACCTTCGATGATTTCCGCGCCGCGGACGAGGTTTTCCTGTCCGGCAACCTGATGAAAATCACCCCGATCAAGGAATTCGACGGGACCAATTACCAGATCGGCCCGATGACCCGCCGCACGCGCGATCTGTACTGGGATTGGGCGTTTTCACGCTGACGGCCCGGCCCCGGACGATACGGTTTGCCTGCGGTCCAGCGGAAAGAGATTGTTGCCTGCGCCCTTGTGATCGGTCATGATCCGCCTCCGGGAGATATCAGCCATGCGTAAGTTTCTTGTTGTTCTTGATGACAGCCGCGAATGCCTGAACGCCATGCGCTTTGCGGCGATGCGGGCCGCCCATACCGGTGGCGGGGTGCAGATACTGTCGATCATCGCGCCCGAAGAGTTCAACCACTGGATCGGCGTCGGCGACATCATGCGCGAAGAAGCCCGCGAAAGGATCATCGTCCATTTCGAGGTTTTCGCCAAATGGATGCGCGACAAACAGGGGATCGACCCCGAACTTGTCATCCGCGAAGGCGAGGCCGTGCCCGAGATTCTGGCCCAGGTCCGCGAAGACGCCGAAATCGGGGTACTGGTTCTGGGGGCGGCCTCGGAAACAAAGGGTCCCGGCCCGCTGATCACCCAACTGACCAAAAGCGCGGGCAGCCTGCCCATTCCGATGACCATCGTGCCCGGCGAATTGTCGAAAGAGCGGCTGGAAGCGGTGACCTAATCCGGGTCGGATTTGCGGCGGGCGCGATGGGCGGCTGCCTTGGCGCGATTGCCGCAGATCGCCATCGAACACCACCTGCGGCTGTTGTTCTTGGTGATGTCGTGGAACCAGAACGTACAGCTTGGCCCATCACATCCGCGCGTGCGGTCCCGGTCGGTATTGCACAACAGATCGGCGATGGACCGGGCCAGAACCGCCAACAGATCGTCTGCGGTTTCGATACGCACGGACACCTGCAGCCTGGGTGTGGATGTCGGCTGATCCTGAAAATACGCGGGCCAGTCATCATGCACGATCCGGGTGTCATAGGCGACATGTTCCAGCCAGTGATTCAGGCGTTCGATCAGCTGCCGTGACGGTGACGTCAAATGACCGCGCAGCAGTTCGCGCAGCTCCCGCGCCTCTTGTGCCGCGGCATCAAGCGAGGCCGCGCTGGCGGAAGCTTTCAAACGATCCGCATCCGGCGCGCTGACAAGTCCCGCCTGCGCCATCCAGTCGACCAGATCCGCCCCGGACTCCAACCAGTCAAGATGCGCCCCCCAAGGGGCCCCGACGCTGTTCAGCAGATCGACCGCCGCATGATCTGCCGTCAGTACCGGCGGCGGAAGTTTGGATGTCATCGCGCCCTGCCCTTCAACGGTTTTGAAACGAGATCACGATTGCGTAACCGGCATTTATAGATTTGACAATTTATTCCGCACCGCAGTAACCACCTAAATACCATTAAGACAGTTACAGGAATCGTCATGCCCAGACTACTGCACATCCTCGCCTCCCCCCGTGGGGCCGCGTCGAAATCAAATGCCCTTGCCGCCGCCTTTGCCGAACAAAAGCGCACCACCGCACCCGGTTACGAAATCGATACGCTTGATCTGTGGAAAGAGGACCTTCCGCCCTTCGACGGCGATTTCGCCGCCGCAAAGATGACCTTCTTCGGCGATGGCGAAATGGACCCCGTCAAAAAAGCCGCCTGGGATCGGGTTTCCGAGATCACCCAGCGGTTTCTGGCCGCAGACCATTACGTGATCAGCGTGCCGATGTGGAACGGCGGGGTGCCTTACCAGCTGAAACATTACATCGACATCATCACCCAGCCCGGGTTGCTGTTCGGGTTTGATCCGGCAAAGGGGTATTTCGGGCTTCTGGAAAACAAGAAGGCCACCGTGGTCACCACCAGCGGCGTCTGGGCGCCGGGGGCGGCCCCGGCCTACGGGACGGATTTCCATTCGAATTATCTGGAATGGTGGCTGCAACTGATCGGCGTCTCTCAGATCGATCTGGTCCGGTATCAGCCCACATTGCTGACCGAAGACCCGCAAAAGGGGTTCGACGCCGCCGCCGAAACGCTGACCCGTCTGGGGTGACCGCAACACGAAGCGGCCTGTGGCAAATCGCAGGCCGCTTCGCCCGGCGCGCAGCTTGTTAGAACAGTTCTAAACCTTGACAGTCGGCGCCCAAAAGCGCATATCCAAACCTCAGCTGGAGGCGCGCCATGTTCATTCAAACCGAATCCACCCCGAACCCTGCAACGTTGAAGTTTCTGCCCGGCCAGTCGGTGCTAGAGGCGGGAACGGCGGATTTCCCGACGGCCGATGCCGCCGCACCCTCGCCCCTGGCGCAGCGCGTCTTTGCGGTCAACGGCGTGACCGGCGTCTTTTTCGGCACGGATTTTGTGACCGTGACCAAAGACGAAGGCATGGAATGGGACCATATCAAACCCGCCATTCTGGGTGCGATCATGGAACATTACCAATCCGGCCGCCCGGTGATGGAAGGCGAGGCAACGGCCCATGCCGGCCACGCCGATCATTCCGGCCCGGACAGCGATATCGTGAACCAGATCAAGGAATTGCTGGATACACGCGTGCGGCCTGCCGTGGCGCAGGACGGTGGCGACATCACCTTTCACGGGTTCGATCGCGGCATCGTCTATCTACATATGCAGGGGGCCTGCGCGGGATGCCCTTCGTCCACGCTGACGCTGAAAATGGGCATCGAAAACCTGTTGCGCCACTATATCCCCGAAGTGCTTGAGGTACGCCCCGTTGCCGCATGACCCGCTGGTACTGGGGTTCGATACATCGGCCGCGCATTGCGCGGCCGCTTTGCTATCGGGCGACCGGGTTATCGGCGAGGTCGTCGAAGTTACCGCCAAAGGACAGGCCGAACGGCTGATGCCACTGCTGGAGGCGCTGTTGGCCAAGGCGGGTGCCACTTGGCGCGATCTGAGCGCCTTGGGCGTCGGGGTCGGCCCCGGCAATTTCACCGGCATCCGGATATCGGTTTCAGCGGCGCGGGGGCTGGCCCTGTCGCTGGGCATTCCCGCCGTGGGCGTATCGTCATTGGAGTGTCTGGCCTTCGGGGCCGATGGTCCGGTGCTGACCAGCGTGGATGCACGGCGCGATCAGGTCTATCTGCAACGGTTCATGGACGGAAACGCCACGCCGGTTCAAATCGCCCCTCTGGCCGCCATTCCGCCGGAACTGGCAACGCAAGGCCTGACCTGCATCGGCCATGGCGCGGCAGAGATTGCATCGCAACTGGGTGCCCGGACCGCAGATGCGCCTTACCCCCAAGCCGTGGCGATCACCCGGATCGCGCGCCAGCGTTTCGCCCATCAGACCGACCGCCCGACCCCGCTGTATATCCGGTCCGCCGATGCCGCCCCGCCATCCGACCCGCCGCCGGTGATCCTGTCATGACACCCGTGGCCATGGCGCAATTGCACGCCTTGTGCTTTGTCACCCCGCGTCCATGGAATGCCGCGGAATTCAGCGAACTGCTAGCCAGCCGGGGCGTTTTTTCATGCGCGACCGAAACCGGCTTTGCAATCGGTCGGGTGATCGCGGATGAGGCCGAATTGCTGACGCTGGCCGTTCACCCCGATTTCCGGCGCACCGGGCTTGGCGCGCGCTTGCTGGATGATTTTGAACGCGACGCGGCGCGGCGCGGCGCAGAACATGCATTTCTGGAAGTGGCCGCCGACAATTCCGCGGCCTTGGGACTGTACCAACAGGCAAAATTTGAACAGGTCGGTTGCCGGCCCAATTACTACCATCCCCCCGCTGGACCGCCCGTAAACGCGCTGATTTTGCGCAAGCCACTGCCCCAACGAAACAAAAAAACCGGTTGACCACCTGACACGGCTGCGGCCTTAATTGCGCATGATCCTTGTCCGATCTATTGGCAACGGGCGCAGCCACCAATCAGAGCGGCACAGCAGAACAACAACCGGGAGTTCCACCATGACCATGATGCAAAAATTTCTTGGCGCAGCCGCGACACTGGCGCTGAGCACAGGGGCCGCTTTGGCCGATCCTGCGATCATTTTTGACCTTGGCGGTAAGTTCGACAAATCCTTTAACGAAGCGGCCTTCAACGGCGCCGAACGCTGGGCCAAGGAAACCGGTGGCAAATACCTGGAAATCGAACTGCAGTCCGAAGCACAGCGCGAACAGGCCCTGCGCCGGTTTGCCGAAGTGGGCGCCAACCCGATCGTGACCACCGGCTTTGCCATGAGCACACCGATCAGCGAAGTGGCGGGCGACTATCCTGACACGAAATTCGTCACCATCGACGGCTATGTCGATGCGCCCAACGTGCTGACCATCGGCTTTACCGAACACGAAGGTTCGTTTCTGGTGGGGATGATGGCGGCCATGGCCTCCAAATCCAACACCGTCGGTTTCATTGGCGGGATGGACGTGCCGCTGATCCGCAAATTCGCCTGCGGCTATGCCCAGGGTGTCAAGGCGGCCAACCCCGATGCGACCGTGATTTCCAACATGACCGGCACCACGCCGTCGGCCTGGAACGACCCGGTCAAGGGCGGCGAGCTGACGCGCGCACAAATCTCGCAAGGGGCTGATGTGATTTACGCCGCTGCAGGTGGCACCGGTGTCGGTGTCCTGCAAGTGGCCGCCGACGAAGGCATCCTGTCAATCGGTGTGGACAGCAACCAGAACCACCTGCATCCGGGCAAGGTTCTGACCTCGATGCTGAAACGCGTGGACGTTGCCGTCTATAACGTGATGTCCGCAGGCGACGCCATGGAAACCGGCGTGATCACCCTTGGTCTGGCCGAAAAAGGCGTCGACTATGCCATGGATGAAAACAACAAGGATCTGGTCACACCCGAGATGCAGGCCGCCGTCGAAGAGGCCAAGGCCAAGATCATCGCGGGCGAGATCAAGGTTCAGGATTATGGCGCGGACAACGCCTGTGATGTGCTGTCGTTCTAAATGACAGCCGGGACACAACAGGGGCGGCCCGTTGCGGCCGCCCCCGCCATTGAACTGAAGGGCATTTCCAAGTCGTTCGGTCCGGTTCAGGCGAATAAAGACATTTCGATCAGGGTGATGCCCGGCACCATCCACGGCATCATCGGTGAGAACGGGGCCGGAAAATCGACGCTGATGTCGATCCTGTTCGGGTTCTACAAGGCCGACGCGGGCGAGATTTTCATCAACGGCCAGAAAACCGCGATCCCCGACAGCCAATCGGCGATCCGCGCCGGGATCGGCATGGTCTTTCAGCATTTCAAACTGGTGCAGAATTTCACCGTTCTGGAAAACGTCATTCTGGGGGCCGAGGACGGCGCCTTTCTGCGCCCGTCGCTGGCCAAGGCGCGCGGCATTCTGAAACAACTGGCCGAAGAATACGAATTGAACGTCGATCCCGACGCCCGCATTGACGAATTGTCGGTGGGCCATCAGCAACGGGTCGAAATCCTGAAAGCCCTGTACCGTCAGGCCGATATCCTGATCCTTGATGAACCCACCGGCGTGCTGACCCCGGCCGAGGCCGATCACCTGTTCCGCATTCTGGAAAATCTGCGCGCCGAGGGCAAAACGATCATCCTGATCACCCATAAGCTGCGCGAAATCATGCATATCACCGATACGGTCAGCGTCATGCGCCGTGGTGAAATGACCTCGACCGTCAAAACCAGCGATACCAACCCCGAGGATCTGGCCGAACGCATGGTTGGCCGTAAGGTATTGCTGCGCGTTGACAAGGCCCCGGCCCGGCCCGGCAAAACCATTCTGGAAGTCGACAACCTGAAAGTGGTGGACAGCGATGGCGTCGAACGGCTGAAAGGCATTTCCCTGAACGTCAAAGCCGGAGAGATCCTGGGCATCGCCGGGGTGTCGGGCAACGGGCAGTCGCAGTTGCTGCAGGTGCTGGGCGGTATCCAGCATGGCACCGGCACGATCCGCATCAACGGCCAAGAAATCGACCTGACCGGCCAGCATTCCGATGGTCAGTCGCGCCGCGCCCGTGGCATCGCCCATGTGCCCGAGGATCGCCAGCACGAAGGGCTGATCATGGAATTCACGGCCTGGGAGAACACCATTCTGGGCTATCACCACGATCCGGCCTATCAGGCGAACCGCCTGCTGATGAACAACGCCGCGATCAAGGATGAAACCCGGGGCAAGATCGAACGGTTCGACGTCCGCCCCCCCGACCCCAATCTGGCGGCCAAGAATTTTTCGGGCGGCAACCAGCAGAAAATCGTTCTGGCGCGCGAAATCGAACGCGACCCCGATCTTTTGCTGGTCGGTCAGCCCACGCGCGGCGTCGATATCGGCGCGATCGAGTTCATTCACCAACAATTGATCGCGCTGCGCGACGCGGGCAAAGCGATCCTGCTGGTGTCGGTCGAGCTGGAGGAAATCCTTGGCCTGTCCGACCGGATTGCCGTGATGTTCGACGGGCGGATCATGGGCGAACGCCTGCCCGAGAATACAGATGAAAAAGAGCTGGGCCTGCTGATGGCCGGTGTCAGCGGGGAGGCGGCGTAAGATGGAAGTCATGCCAAAATGGGCGGATGTGGTTCTGATCCCGCTGTTCAGCCTGCTGATCGCCTTTGCCCTGTCGGCCCTTGTCATCATCGGGATCGGCGAAGACCCGATTGCCGCCGTCAAGATGATGGTCAGCGGCGCGGTCGGATCGACCTATGGCTGGGGCTATACGCTGTATTACGCCACCAATTTCATCTTCACCGGTCTGGCCGTCGCGGTGGCCTTTCACGCGCGGATGTTCAACATCGGCGGCGAAGGGCAGGCCGCCTTGGGCGGTCTTGGGGTGGCGCTGGTCTGCCTGTCGGTGGACTGGCCGCATTGGGCGATTGCGCTGCCGGTCGCGGTGGCGGGGGCAGCGGTCTTTGGCGCGCTTTGGGCGGCTTTGCCCGCCTATCTTCAGGCCAAACGCGGCAGCCATATCGTGATCACCACGATCATGTTCAATTTCATCGGCGCGGCCTTGCTGAACTATCTGCTGGTCAATGTGATGCGCCCGGCGGGATCGATGGATCCTGCGACCGGCAAATTCCCGCCCGGCACCTTTCTGCCCACGCTGCATGATATTCTGGCGACCATCGGCATTCCCTTTTCCAAGGCGGCCCCGGCCAATGTCAGCTTTCTGATCGCGGTTGCGGCCTGTGTGCTGGTCTGGCTGCTGATCTGGCGCACCCGGCTGGGCTATGCCATCCGCGCCTATGGCCATTCTGAATCCGCCGCCGTCTACGCCGGGATTTCCCCGACCAGGATCATCATGATCGCGATGCTGATTTCAGGTGCATTGGCCGGGATGATGGCCATCAACAACGTGATGGGCGAGGCCGAGCGGCTGGTCCTGAATTCGGTCGAAGGCGCCGGGTTCATCGGCATCGCCGTGGCCCTGATGGGCCGCAGCCATCCGTTCGGCGTGTTTCTGGCCGCGATCCTGTTCGGGTTCCTCTATCAGGGCGGGGCCGAACTGGCGCTGTTCACCGATATCCCGCGCGAGTTGATCGTGGTCATTCAGGCGCTGGTGATCCTGTTCACCGGGGCGCTGGACAATATGGTGCGGATGCCGCTGGAAAAACTGTTCCTGGCGCTGCGGAAAAGGGACGCGTGATGGATTTTCTGACCGTTCTTCAGGTGCTCGATTCCACCGTCCGGCTGGCCACGCCCCTGCTGCTGGCCTGTCTTGCGGGTCTGTTTTCCGAACGCGCCGGGATTTTCGACATCGGGCTTGAGGGCAAGATGCTGGCCGCCGCCTTCATGTCGGCCGCCATCGCCGCCGTCAGCGGCAGCGTCTGGCTGGGCCTGCTGGCCGGGATCGGTGCATCGCTGCTTTTGTCGGCGATCCACGGGCTTGCCTCGATCACCTTTCGGGGCAACCAGCTGATTTCCGGGGTCGCGATCAACTTTCTGGCCGCGGGCCTGACCGTGGTGGTGGCACAGGACTGGTTCCAACAGGGCGGGCGCACGCCATCGCTGATCGGCGGCGGGCGGTTTGCGCCCATCGACCTGCCGCTGGCAAAGAGCTTGCAGGACGTGCCGGTGCTGGGCCCGATCTATCACGACCTGATCTCGGGTCACACGATCCTTGTCTATCTTGCCATAGCCCTTGTCCCGCTCAGCTGGTGGGCCTTGTTCCGCACCCGGTTCGGGCTGCGGCTGCGGGCGGTGGGCGAAAACCCGGCAGCGGTCGATACGGCGGGCGTTTCGGTGATCGGCCTGCGCTATGCGGCGGTGGCGATCTGCGGCGTGCTGTGCGGCATTGCCGGGGCCTATCTGGCCACGGCCCTGCAGGCCGGGTTCGTCAAGGACATGACCGCCGGGCGCGGGTATATCGCGCTGGCCGCATTGATCTTTGCGAAATGGCGGCCCTGGTACGCGCTTTCGGCCACGTTGCTGTTCGGGTTCCTGCAGGCCATCGCCCTGCGGTATCAGAACATTGATCTGGGCGGGATCGTGGTGCCGGTTCAGTTCATGGACGCGTTGCCCTATATCCTGACCGTTGTGATCCTTGCGGGATTTGTTGGCAAAGCCATTCCTCCGCGTGCCGGTGGCGAGCCTTATGTAAAGGAACGTTGAAATTTACCGGTTGGGCCAACTGGCCTTATCGGTGTTGCTTGCCTTGCAAGACGCAAACGCCTAGGGAGCGGTTATGCAAATATACCTTCCCATCGCAGAAATATCTGTCAATGCCTTCCTGCTGTTGGGGCTGGGTGGTCTTGTCGGGATATTGTCGGGTATGTTTGGCGTGGGCGGCGGTTTTCTGATGACGCCGTTTTTGTTTTTCATCGGCATCCCGCCAGCGGTTGCCGTGGCGACCGGCGCCAACCAGATTGTCGCCTCTTCGATTTCGGGTGTGATAGCCCATTTCCGGCGCAAAACCGTCGATCTGAAAATGGGCAGCGTGTTGTTGGCAGGCGGTCTGGTGGGTGCGGCCCTTGGGGTTCTGCTGTTCAACTATCTTAAACAGATGGGGCAGGTCGAACTGCTGGTCCAGCTTTTCTATGTGGTCTTTCTGGGCGTCATCGGCGCGTTGATGTTCGTCGAAAGCCTGAACGCCATTCGCCGGATGAGCAGACCGGGAACGGTGCGCAAACGGCGCCAGCACAACTGGGTCCACAGCCTGCCATTCAAGATGAAGTTCCGCACCTCGGGCCTGTATATCTCGGCGATTCCGCCGCTGTTGGTGGGCCTCGCGGTCGGTATTCTGGCGGCCATCATGGGCGTTGGGGGTGGCTTTATCATGGTGCCTGCAATGATCTATATGCTGGGCATGCCGACCAAGGTTGTTGTTGGCACCTCGCTGTACCAGATCATTTTCGTGACCGCGTTTACCACGCTGCTGCATGCCACAACCAACTATACCGTGGATATGGTGCTGGCCGTTTTTCTGTTGGTCGGTGGCGTCGTGGGCGCGCAGATCGGCACACGTATTGGCGTCAGGATGAAGGCCGAACAACTGCGTGTCCTGCTAGCCCTTATGGTGCTGGGGGTTTGTGGAAAACTGGCGCTTGATCTGTTGTTGATGCCGTCCGAATTGTATTCACTGGCAGCGGCGGGCCAATGATGCTGGCGCGCCTTTTCGCCTTATACCTGCTGGCCGCCCTGCCCCTGCATGCCGAAGAGGTTGTTGCAGGGCTAAGCCAGGCGCGCGTTTCCATCACTGCCAATTTTGCCGGGTCTGAAATTCTGGTCTTTGGCGCGGTGAAACGCGAAGCCCCGATCCCCGAAGATGCCCCCCTTGATGTGATCATAACCGTGGCCGGTCCGTCGGATGCCGTGATCGTCAGGCGCAAGGCGCGCCGGTTCGGCATCTGGGTCAACACCGATGCGGTCGAGATTGATACCGCCCCCAGTTTCTATGCGGTCAGTTCAACCGCCCCCCTGGTCGACATCCTGTCCGATACCGAAGACCTGCGTCACAAGATTTCGATCCCGCGGGCGATCCGGGCCATCGGCAACGCCGGTACGGTCGATGATACCGAAGAATTCAACAAAGCCCTGATGCGTATTCGCACCCGGTCTGGACTTTATCAGCTGCACCCCGGGACAATCGAACTGACCGAAGAGACCCTGTTTCGGGGGGGCGTCGCCCTGCCGTCGAACCTGACCGTGGGCGATTACACCACCCGCATCTTTCTGGTGCGCGGAGGCGAGGTGATCGATGCCTATGAAACCACCCTGCCCGTCAACAAGGTCGGGCTGGAACGCTGGATATATACGCTGGCCCATGAAAAGCCGCTGATCTATGGCATCCTGTCGCTGATCATCGCCATCGTGGCGGGCTGGGGTGCGTCGACCGTGTTCCGCTATATTCGCGGCTAGCCACGGCCGACAAAGGGCATCTTGGTTGCCATCACCGTCATCGTCTGGATATTCGCCTCGGGCGGCAGCCCGGCCATATACCAGACCGCGTTGACCACATTTTCCAACGGCATCACCGGTTCGGGCCGGACGGACCCGTCGGCCTGCGGCACGCCCGCAACCATCACATTGGTCATCTGGCTTTGGACATTGCCGATGTCGATCTGACCACAGGCGATGTCAAAGGGCCGCCCGTCCAGCGACAGGGTCTTGGTCAGGCCGGTGATCGCGTATTTGGTGGTCGTGTAACAGACCGAGCCCGGACGCGGCGCATGGGCCGAGATCGAGCCGTTGTTGATGATGCGCCCGCCTTGCGGATCCTGCCCCCGCATCACCGCAAAGGCCGCCCGCGCCGCCAGAAACATGCCGGTCAGATTGACATCCACCATCCGCTGCCATTCGGCCACCGGCACCTCGTCGATCAGGGCGCCCGGGCTGCTGCTGCCCGCGTTGTTGAACAACACGTCCAGATGCCCGACAGCTTTGGCAAAGCCGTGAACCGCCTGTTCGACGGCCGCCTCATCGGTAACATCCGCGACCAGAACATGGGCGTTTGCGCGCCCTGCCGCCAGTTCCTGCAGTGGTTCGGTCCGGCGCGCCAGCAGACCCACCTGCCAGCCTTCGTCCAGAAACCGTTCAGCACAGCCCCGGCCAATGCCGGAACTGGCCCCGGTGATCAGAATGCTTTTATCCACCATCCGCTGTCTCCTGTATCAGTTCCAAGGGCACAGGCGCCTTGGCAAGATCATCCACCGTCAGCGGCCCGTCGGGACGCGCCAGCCGGTTCCGCACCACCCAGAACAGGCGTTTTTCGGCACGCGTTATCGCAACATAGGCCAGGCGTTTCCACAAGGGCTGTCCCGCCTCGACCCGGCCCATCCGCGCCGCGGCGAACAAATCGGGCGCAAAGACCTGAACGTTTTCCCATTGCGACCCCTGCGCCTTGTGGATGGTCACGGCCGCCCCATGCAGGAACGCCGCCCCCATGTTGGCCGCGAAGGGGATAAAGGGTTCTTCTTCGTCCGGCAGTTCGATCTTGACGATAGAGGCGGCGGACACCTGCGGGTCTTCGGCGCCAATGACATGCAGGCGCGAAAAACCGGGTTTGCGCCCGGGCTCCAGGTAAACCACCTGCGCCCCTTTGATCAGGCCCCGCGCCTCTAGGTCCAGCCGTTTCTTGCGATGTTTCAGCGGCAGTTCGATCCCGTCGCAGATCAGCGGCTCGCCCGGCAGCAGCGCGTCGGGCGGGGCGCCATAGGCCGCGCGAAACGCATGGATCAGACGAATGCGCGTGGCGTTGCGCCAGACCAGCACCGGTGAGCGCGCCATCAGCGTCGATTCGACCCGTCCGGCCATGACAACCCGGTCATCGCTACGCGATTTTTCCTCGACCAGCCGTTCAAAATCCTCGAACCCCATGTCGGTGTCAGACAGCGCATGGGCCAGATCAAGGATCGGGTTATCCTCGGCCTGCCGGTGTATGCGGTGCAGGATCAGTTTGCGCGGCTCGGCCAGATCGTCGAACACCATCTTGCCCGACTGGTTGACCGGGGCCAGCTGTGCGGGATCGCCAAAGATGACCAGCGTGGGAAAGATTTCCTGCAGATCCTCGAACTGTTTGGCATCCAGCATCGAGGCCTCGTCGACAAAGCCGATATCCAGCGGGTCCTCGCGCCGTTTCCAGCCCAGAATGAAATCCGACCCGCGCAGACCGGCGGCGGCCAAGGCGCCCGGGATGGATTTGTTGTTGCGGTAAAACGCCTCGGCCCGGTCAAGGGCGGCGTCGGTCAGCCCCTCGACCTCGGGCCGGTCACCGTTTCCGGCCAGCCAATCGGCGATCTTTTCGTATTCGGGATCATAGACCGGCGTATACAGGATGCGGTGGATCGTGGTGGCCGGAACGCCCCGGTTGCGCAGCACGCTGGCGGCCTTGTTGGTCGGGGCCAGAATGGCCAGGGTGCGTTTGTCCTTGCGTTTGCGGCCTTCGTAGTCGCCCGAAACAACGTCGACGCCCGCCTCTTGCAAAGCCTCATAGAACCGCGCCAGCAACAGGGTTTTACCCGACCCCGCCTTACCGATCACGGCCATGATCTGGCCCGATGCGCCATCGGCGCGCGGGGTCAGCACCGCGTCATCCAGATCGACACCGACACTGCGCAACATCTCGGTTACGCTGTCAAATGCCTCGGCCTGATCTTCTGAGAATTCTACGCTGGGAACCACCATGGGCGGACCCTATCGCCACGTCTGTTCGGGCGCCAGCCCAACAAACTGCGATTACCTGCAAGTTTACCGGATCAGAGGTATTTTCCCTGATATTGCGGAACGCTTCGCACAACATCATCGGGCTTGTTCTTGGCCGCGGCCGCCAGTTCCAGCTCAGCAACATCCATGGTGCGATCCAATTGCGCGGACAATGCACCCAGATCATTCATCTGAGCAAATACCTTTAGGTCGGTCAGAACTTCAATAATCCACTCATCAGACATAGTTTACCATCTTTCCGGATATTACGGCACCGCTATACACAACCTAGACGCGTTTTTCTCGGCTGCATAGCCCAAATATATAGAAAGTATTAATACTTAAATGCTAAAAATAGTCACTAAAAATCCGCCCGACCCATTTGGGCCGAGCGGACAATACCGATAATCGGGAAGATTTTAAGTGGTTTAACCGATACCACCGGCGGCCAGCGTATCCTCGAACGTGCGCAACCCGGTGTGCGGCGCCTGCACCAGAACCGCCATATTGCCGGGCTTATGTTCGTTGCGCAGCATTTTCATATGCGCCTGCGGGATTTCGTCCCAGGGGAACACTTCGGACATGCAGGGGTCGATACGGCGTTCGACCATCAGGCGGTTGGCCGAGGCGGCCTGTTTCAGATGGGCAAAGTGGCTGCCCTGAACCCGTTTCTGATGCATCCACAGATAGCGCACGTCGAAGGTGCAGTTGAACCCGGACGTGCCCGCGCAGATCACGACCATGCCGCCCTTTTTGCAAACGAACGTCGACACCGGGAAGGTCGCTTCGCCCGGATGTTCAAAAACGATATCAACGTTATTGCCCTTGCCGGTGATGTCCCAGATCGCCTTGCCGAACTTGCGGACCTCTTTGAACCACTCGCCGTATTCCTTGGTGTTGACGGTGGGCAGCTGTCCCCAGCAATTGAAATCCTTGCGATTGATCACGCCCTTGGCGCCAAGGCTCATGACAAACTCGCGCTTGTCCTCGTCGGAGATCACCCCGATCGCATTGCCGCCAGCCGCGTTGATCAGCTGGATCGCAAAGGACCCCAGACCGCCCGAGGCGCCCCAGACCAGAACGTTCTGGCCGGGCTTCAGCTCATGCGGGTGATGGCCGAACAACATCCGGTACGCGGTGGCCAGCGTCAGCGTGTAACAGGCGCTTTCTTCCCACGTCAGGTGTTTGGGGCGCGGCAGCAACTGCTGAGCCTGAACGTTGGTGAACTGGGCGAAGGACCCATCGGGGGTTTCATAGCCCCAGATCCGCTGGCTGGGCGAATACATCGGATCGCCGCCGTTGCATTCCTCGTCGTCGCCGTCATCCTGGTTGCAGTGAATGACAACCTCGTCGCCCACCTTCCAGTGTTTGACCTTGTCGCCTACGGCCCAGACGATGCCCGAGGCATCGGAACCGGCGATATGATAATCTGCGCCATGCCCGTCAAAGGGCGAGATCGGAACACCAAGCCCGGCCCAGACACCGTTGTAGTTGACGCCGGCGGCCATCACCAGAACCAGCACTTCGTGGCTGTCCAGCGTGGGGGTGTCCACGACCTCGACCAGAAAGGATTTGTCCGGTTCGCCGTGACGTTCCCGGCGAATGGTCCATGCGTACATCTGTTTGGGCACATACCCCAGAGGGGGCATTTCGCCGACCTCATACAGGTCCTTTTCGGGCGCGTCGTAGGTTACAACGTCTGAATTGGTGTCGAGAGCCATCAAAGCCTCCTTCATGTTTTTGCCGCATCGCAGAATCGCAGCAGTGTTTTCAGGTGGAATAAAATTCACTACGCAACTTTGCAACCCTGAAATGATAGTTTTTGTAATTTTGTGTCGCAGCGGAATTTCCCTGCCCAGCACTCGCGCCGCGGCCCCGCACGGTTTTCCGTTTAAAAACGGCAAAACCAGGTAGATCGGACCGGTATCTTATACAGTTCGAAGTTATACCACAGTCTGCGCCGCGATGCAGCGAATTGACAATGGTGCAAAATTTCACATATCACCCCATTAGCGAAACATAATTGCTTGCAAAGATTCACGAGGCCGCAATGACCCAAACGCCAAAAGACCGCCCCTGGCTGTTCCGCACCTATGCCGGTCATTCGACCGCAACGGCGTCGAACGCGCTTTACCGTGGCAACCTGGCCAAGGGTCAGACCGGGCTGAGCGTGGCCTTCGATCTGCCGACCCAGACCGGGTATGACAGCGACCATGAACTGGCCAGGGGCGAGGTCGGCAAGGTCGGCGTGCCCGTCGCCCATCTGGGGGATATGCGGGCCCTGTTCGATCAGATTCCGCTGGAACAGATGAACACCTCGATGACGATCAACGCCACCGCGCCCTGGCTGCTGGCGCTGTATATCGCCGCCGCCGAAGAACAGGGCGCCGATATCAGCAAACTGCAGGGCACGGTCCAGAACGACATCATCAAGGAATACCTCAGCCGCGGCACCTATATCTGCCCGCCCAAGCCCAGCCTGCGGATGATCACCGATGTGGCCGCCTATACCCGCGAACACCTGCCCAAATGGAACCCGATGAACGTCTGCTCCTATCACCTGCAAGAGGCGGGCGCGACGCCGGAACAGGAACTGGCCTTCGCGCTGGCCACGGCGACGGCCGTGCTGGACGATCTGAAAGGCAAAGTCTCGGACGAAGATTTCCCCGGCATGGTCGGGCGCATCAGCTTTTTCGTGAATGCGGGCATCCGGTTCGTGACCGAACTGTGCAAGATGCGCGCCTTCGTCGAATTGTGGGATGAGATTTGCCTGACCCGCTATGGCGTGCAGGACCCGAAATTCCGCCGCTTCCGCTATGGCGTTCAGGTCAACAGCCTGGGCCTGACCGAACAACAGCCCGAGAACAACGTCTATCGCATCCTGATCGAAATGCTGGCCGTCACATTGTCGAAAAACGCCCGCGCCCGCGCCGTGCAGCTGCCCGCCTGGAACGAGGCGCTTGGCCTGCCGCGCCCGTGGGATCAGCAATGGTCGCTGCGGATGCAGCAGATTCTGGCCTATGAAACCGACCTGCTGGAATATGACGATCTGTTCGACGACAACCCGGCAGTCATCCGGAAGGTCGAGGCGCTGAAAGACGGCGCGCGGGCCGAACTGGCCCAGATCGACAGCATGGGCGGGGCCGTGGCCGCGATCGAATACATGAAGTCCCGGCTGGTCGAGGCCAACGCCGAACGTATCAACCGGATCGAGGATGGCGACACCACCGTCGTCGGGGTCAACAAATGGACCAACGGTGAACCGTCGCCCCTGACGGCGGGCGAGGATGCGATCATGGTCGCCGACCCGGCGGCCGAGGCCGACCAGATCGACCGGCTGACCAACTGGCGCGCCACCCGCGACGATGCGCAGGTGCAGGCCGCACTGGCCCGGTTGCGGGCGGATGCGGCCAGCGGCGTCAACATCATGCCCGCCTCGATCGCGGCGGCCAAGGCGGGGGCCACCACCGGCGAATGGGGCGATATGATCCGCGCGGCCTTTGGCCAGTATCGCGGGCCGACCGGGGTCAGCAAGAACCCGTCGAACCGCACCGAAGGGCTGGAAGATATCCGCCAGCAGGTGGATGCGGTCAGCGACCGTCTGGGCCGCCGGTTGAAGTTTCTGGTCGGCAAACCCGGGCTGGACGGCCATTCCAACGGCGCCGAACAGATCGCCGCCCGTGCCCGCGACTGCGGCATGGACATCACCTATGAAGGCATCCGCCTGACGCCCGAGGAAATCGTTGCCGCCGCCAAGACGGAAGAGGCGCATGTGGTGGGTCTGTCGATCCTGTCGGGGTCGCACATCCCGCTGATCGCGACGCTGATGGCCGATATGAAAGCCGCCGGGCTGGGCCATGTCCCGGTGGTTGTCGGCGGGATCATCCCCGAAGACGACGCCGACCGCCTGCGCGCCATGGGCGTGGCCAAGGTCTATACCCCCAAGGATTTCGAATTGAACCGGATCATGTTCGACATCGTCGGGCTGGTGGACCCGACGCAGGTCGCCGCGGAATAACCCCCGCCGGGGCGCTTAGACCTTCAGGACAATCTTGCCGATATGGGCGCTGCTTTCCATGCGGGCATGGGCGGCGGCGGCCTGTTCCAGCGGAAATTCGGAATCCATGACCGGCGCCACCCGGCCCGCCGCCAGCAACGGCCAGACCTGTTGGTACAGTTCCTGCGCGATACGCGCCTTGGCCAGATCGGATTGCGGACGCAGGGTGCTGCCGGTGATGGTCAGCCGCCGCATCATCAGATGGGCAAAGTTCACCGCGACCTTGGGCCCCTGCAGGAACGCGATCTGAACCAGCCGCCCGTCATCGGCCAGTGCCCTGATGTTGCGCGGGATATAGTCGCCCCCGACCATGTCGAGGATCAGATCGGCGCCACCTTCGGCCCGCAGGATATCGACAAAATCATCGTCGCGATAATTGATCGCCCGCTCGGCCCCCAGCCGCAGGCAGGCCGCGCATTTGTCGTCGGACCCGGCGGTGGCAAAGACCCGCGCGCCAAAGGCGTTGGCCAGTTGGATCGCGGTCGTGCCGATGCCGGACGATCCGCCATGCACCAGAAACCGTTCGCCCGCCCGCAGCCCGCCGCGCATGAACACATTCGACCAGACCGTGAAAAACGTCTCGGGCAGGCAGGCGGCCTGTTTCAGGTCCAGCCCCTCTGGCACCGGCAGGGCATGGGCGGCGGGGGTGGCCACGTATTCGGCGTAACCGCCACCGGGCAACAGCGCGCAAACCTGATCGCCGACCGCGTGATCCTGAACGCCCGCACCCACGGCCACAACCTCGCCCGCGCCTTCCAGACCCGGCAGATCGCTGGCGGAGGGCGGCGGCGCGTATGATCCCGCGCGCTGTAACGCATCGGGGCGGTTCACCCCGGCATAGGCCAGCCGAATCACGATATCGCCCGCCGCCGGTTGGGGCACCGGACGGCGGCAGGCGCGCAGCACCTCGGGTCCGCCCGGTTCTGAGATTTCAACCGCACGCATGTCTTGGGGAAGGGTCATGATCACTCCTGTCGATGCCCGGCGAAGGACCCCGGCAAATCTGTGCGGGGGGATCGGGTGGGCGCTTTGACCTGACTTAACGCCCAATTGGGTCCGGCGAAAAGCGTTTTCAAAAGCGGATTGTCACGGAACTGCGCCTTGGCCTTTTCGATCTGCATCACGTCGTCGATGCGCCGGTCCAGAAACGCCCAAGTGCGTTCGTGATCGGGGCTGTCATCGCCCAGCCAGTACAGAACCGTCGCGCCATAGACACCCGACAGCGTCGCGCGTTTGGTGTACCAGTTGATGTCCTCTGAGGTGTCGCCCAGCGCGGTCCAAATCTGATCTACGGTATCCCAGACCGCCTTGGCGCCATCGCCCGCATAGGTGGGCAGGGCAAACAGCGTGGTGCCCCGGCGCACAAGATCCTTGTCGTTGATCGCCTCCAGCCGGAACCGCACCGCCGCCGCGATCCGGTCGCGAAACCGCAGCGCCGACAGATCTTCGGATTTCAGACGATCGACCATCGCCGCATCGCCCCGGCGATGAAACGCCAGCGCCATGTCGACCCCGCCGCGCGGAAAATAGGATTTGGCCAGCGACGGGTCCATGCCGACGTCTTCGGCAGCGGCCAGAAGCGCGCCATCGCTCCACCCATCAAACGGGACATGGGACAGAACGGCGTCCAAAAGCGTGTCTTTGGGGTTTTGCGGTGCGTCGGTCATGGCAGCCTCTTTGCTGGTTCAGCTTCATGGTAGACAAGATAGGGACGCTTTGCTATACGGCCACTTCCTGCGATTTACCGAAACTCCAGACTAGAAAGGTGGTGAAAACCACATGCAGGTTAGCGTTCGCGACAACAATGTCGATCAGGCCCTTCGGGCACTGAAGAAGAAGCTTCAGCGTGAAGGTGTTTTCCGTGAGATGAAACTCCGGCAGCACTTCGAGAAGCCTTCCGAGAAAAAAGCCCGTGAAAAGGCCGAAGCGATTCGCCGGGCCCGGAAACTGGCACGCAAAAAAGCACAGCGCGAAGGTATGCTCTAAGCATTTCTGGCTGGCGATTGGGTGGCAACACCCCTTGAAGACCCCCGTGGCGAAGGCCCGGGGGTTTGTCGTTTCCGGCGGGGCGTCAGGCCTTGCGCGAAAACGGGTCCTGCGGCGTATGCAGGCGCAGATGCCGGATAAAGGCGCGGGCGATCCGTGGCATCGGACGCCGTGCGGGCACCGCGAAATAGCTGTGATACCGGATCGGCGCATCAAAGGGCCGAAAGGCCAGATCATCAAAGCGATAGTGGTAGACCGGGAACGGGTTGACGACGGTCAGGCCCAGCCCCTCTTTCGCCAGATCGATGGCGGCGAAAGAGGTCGATACCTCGGCCACCATGCGCGGGGTCGCGCGGGCTTCGTGCAGCAATTTATCCATCTGCGCCCGGCGGGCATGGCGATGGGTCAGCGCGACCATTGCCTGACCGTGCAAATCCGCCGGCCCAATCGTCGTCCGATCCGCCAGGACATGCGATTTCGGCATCGCGCAGACAGCCGGGGATACACGGTAGGGCATCAGCTTGACCCCCGCACGCGACTGTTCGACCCCGGTCACCCCCAGATCGAACCGGTCATCCAACAGCCCGCGGATCACCTCGTCCGAGGTATTGACCTCAAGACTGACAAAGAAATGCGGGTTGGCCTTCAGGAAGCTGTTGATCTGCGACACCAGAAACCGGTGGGCATAGGTCGGCGGCGCGATCAGGCGCAGGGTTTCCTGCACGGGTTCGGCCGGGCCTTCGATCCGGTCCAGCGCGTCGAACAGCGGGTCCAGACGCCGGTTCAGGCGAACCGCCTCTTCCGTCGGGCGCAGGCGGCCGCCTTCGCGTTCGAACAGGGTCAGGCCTGTGCGCCCCTCCAGATTCGCGATCGACCGGCTGATCGCCGATTGCGATAACCCCAGCCGCTGGGCCGCCGCGGTGGTTGTACCACCCTGCATCATCGCGCGGATTGCCTGATATTCGGCCAGGCTGTGCCAGGATTTTTGCTTGGCCATGCTGCGCGTCCCAGTATTTTGAATAACTATATGACTTTTTATCATACGATTTTCGCTCGTGCATGAAAAAACAATGTGTAAGCTTTGCCGGTCTGGGTTTTGGACTGGGGACTTTCGGTGAGCGGCACGACCACACCATTGATTTTTGACGGCCATAACGATGTGCTGTTGAATCTGTACCGCGATGGCGGCCTGTCTGCGGCGGGATCTTTCGAAACCGGTCGGGATGGCGCGATTGATGTCATCAAGGCGCAAGCGGGCGGCTTTGGCGGCGGGTTTTTCGCGGTCTATGTCCCCTCGCCCAGCGATCCCGACACCAAATACCAAGAAATGACCAAGGCGGCCTATGACCTGCCCCTGCCCGATCCGATTGATTGGGAGGATGCGCTGCCTGTCGCGATGTCGCAGGCGGCGATCCTGTTCAATCTGCAGGAACGCGGCGCGCTTGTGGTCTGCCGATCCGTGGCCGACATCCGCGCCGCCATGGCCGCCGGAAAGATCGCCGCGATTTTCCATATCGAAGGCGCCGAGGCGATCGACCCCGATCTGCACACGCTGGATGTGCTGTATCAGGCCGGTCTGCGGTCGCTTGGTCCGGTCTGGAGCCGCAGCACGATCTTCGGCCATGGCGTCCCGTTTCGGTACCCCAGTTCGCCCGATACCGGCGACGGGCTGACCGACACCGGGCTGCGGCTGATCAAACGCTGCAACGATCTGGGCATCATGGTCGATCTGTCCCACATCAACGAAGCCGGATTCTGGGATGTGGCGCGGCATTCGGAAAACCCGCTGGTCGCCACGCATTCGAACGTGCACAACATCTGCCCGCATACCCGCAACCTGACGGACAAACAGCTGGACGCGATCCGCGAAAGCGACGGTATGGTCGGGCTGAATTTCGCGGTGGCGTTTCTGCGCGACGACGGGCGCATGCTGGCGGATGTTCCAATCGAACAGATGCTGCGCCATCTGGACTATTTAATCGAACGTATCGGAGAAGACAGGGTCGGGTTAGGATCGGATTATGACGGCGCGGTGGTGCCCGAAGATCTGACAACCATCGTCGATCTGCCCAATCTGAGACAGGCAATGGCACAACACGGCTATGACGATGCATTGATGACCAAGTTGTGCCACGCGAACTGGCTGCGTGTTCTGGAAAAAACCTGGGGGCAATGAACCCCCAAAGGAACGCCGGCCGCAATTGAAACCGAACAGGAGAGGTTCTGAAAATGAATGCGCTGAACAGACTTATGACAACCGCGGCCTTGGGGTTGGCCGTGGCGGTGACCTCGGTCCCGTCCTGGGCCGAAACGCCCGCCAATATGCTGGTGATTGCAAACCGGATTGACGACATCACCACGCTGGACCCGGCGGAATCCTTTGAATTCGCGGGCTCGGACGTCAGCCGCAACGTCTATGGCAAGCTGGTGAATTTCGATCCGCTGAACATGGGCGCAGGGTACCAGCCCGATCTGGCCGAAAGCTGGACCGTGTCCGAGGACGGCAAATCCATCACCTTCACCATGCGTGAAGGCGTCAAATTTCATTCGGGCAACCCGGTGACCGCACAGGATGCGGAATATTCGCTGCGCCGCGCCGTGATCCTGAACAAGACACCGGCGTTTATCCTGACCCAGTTCGGCTTTACCCCCGAAAACGTCGAACAGACGATCAAGGCGGATGGCAACACGCTGACCATCACCACGGACAAACGCTATGCGACCTCGTTTGTTCTGAACTGCCTGACTGCCACCATCGGCGGCATCGTCGACATGAAAACCGTCATGGCGAACGAGGCGGACGGCGACATGGGCAACACATGGCTGAAAACCAACACCGCCGGGTCCGGCGCCTATACGGTGCAAAGCTGGAAACCCAACGACAGCGTCACCATGGTGTCGAACCCCGATTTCTATCTGGGTGCCCCGGCGATGGAGCGCGTGATCGTGCGCCACGTACAGGAAAGCGCCACACAGCGGCTGTTGCTGGAACGTGGTGACATCGACGTCGCCCGCAACCTGAACCCCGAAGACATCGCCGGTGCGCGCAGTGTCGCAGGTGTTGCGATTGACGACGAACTGCGTGGGCGCCTGATGTATATCTCGCTGAACCAAAACCACCCGGAACTGTCGAAACCGCAGGTGCGGCAGGCGATCAAATATCTGGTCGACTATGAAGGGATGCAGAACAGCTTTCTCAATGGTCAGTACACCATCCATCAGAACTTCCTGCCGCAGACCTATCTGGGCGCCGTCAATGAAAACCCGTTCACTCTGAACATCGACAAGGCCAAGGAACTGCTGGCCGAAGCAGGTGTTTCCGGTCTGGAGATCGAGGTCGGCGTGCGTGAAGCGCAGGAACGGATCGAAATCGCCCAATCCTTGCAGAACACCTTTGCGCAGGCCGGCATTACGCTGAACATCACCGTCGGGACCGCGAAACAAATTCTGGCGCGTTACCGCGCACGTGATCTGGATGTGTATATGGGCGCCTGGGGTCCGGATTATCCCGATCCCCAGACAAACGCCGGGACCTTTGCCTATAACCCCGACAACTCGGTCGAGGCACAGGCAACCGGTCTGCTGGCATGGCGCAATGCCTGGGATACGGGCGGTCTGACCGAAAAAGTGGATGCCGCTGTTGTCGAAGGCGACCGCGAAGTGCGCGCCCAGATGTATCATGACATCCAGGCAGAATTCCGCGAAACTGCGCCATTTGCGATCCTGTTCCAGAAGATCGAACAGACCGGCCGCAGCGAAAACGTCAAGAACCTGACCTTGGGCGGCGCGATCACCGCGGTCTCTTACTGGCCCGTTACGAAATAAATGAGCGTCAGTGACAATTCTGGGGAGAGCCGGCGCGATCCGGCTTTCCCCCCTTGGCTGAAACGGACGTTGATGACGTTCGGATCGGTCACCGTGACCATGTTGGGCCTGCTGTTCGTGACCTTTATCATCGGGCGGGTCATGCCGATCGATCCGGTGCTGTCGATCGTGGGTGAACGGGCCTCGAAATCGACCTATGACGCGGTTTACAACCAGCTTGGGCTGGATAAGCCGCTGCTGGTACAGTTTTTCTACTACATCTGGGACGTCCTGCACGGCGATTTCGGCACCTCGCTGTTGAACGCGCGCCCCGTGGCCGACGACATCCGCCGGGTGTTCCCCGCCACGCTGGAACTGGCCAGCCTGGGTGTGCTGTTCGGCATCGTGCTGGGCGTGCCGCTGGGCGTGATCGCCGCCGTGCGCCGCGGATCGTGGATCGACCAGATCGCGCGGGTGGTCGCATTGGTCGGATATTCCATGCCGATCTTCTGGCTGGGC
Source organism: uncultured Paracoccaceae bacterium (assembly GCA_947500775.1). Lineage (GTDB taxonomy): Bacteria > Pseudomonadota > Alphaproteobacteria > Rhodobacterales > Rhodobacteraceae > CANMTD01. The sequence continues at coordinate 308,034 of CANMTD010000001.1, read as the reverse complement.
CTGATGGGTCTGCTGGTGTTTTACGGCATTCTGGGGTGGGTCGGTGGCCCGGGCCGGGTTGGCATTTTCTATGTCGATGTGGTGCCGTCCGTCACCGGCATGATCCTGATCGACAGCATCATCGACGGCAACTGGACCGTCTTCAAGGATGCCTTCAGCCACATCATCCTGCCCGCCTCGCTGCTGGGGTATTATTCGCTGGCCTATGTCAGTCGGATGACCCGGTCTTTCATGCTGGAACAGCTGAGCGCCGAGTATATCACCACCGCGCGGGTCAAGGGCATGTCCGAACGCGCCGTGATCTGGCGCCACGCATTCCGCAACATCCGGGTGCAGCTGATCACGGTCATCGCACTTAGCTATGCCAACCTGCTGGAAGGGTCGGTCCTGACCGAGATCATCTTCAGCTGGCCGGGCATCGGGTCCTATATCACCACCGCCCTTCTGTCGGCGGATATGAATGCCGTGCTGGGCGGAACCGTGGTTGTCGGGCTGATCTTCATCCTGCTGAACATCTTTTCCGACCTGCTGTACCGCGTCTTTGATCCGAGGGCGAAATGAGCGAGACACAAACCCTGCGCGCATGGTTGCTGACCGATGCGCCGACATCGCGGCGCCATGCGAAACTGGCCAGCCTGTACAAGGGCTGGCTGTCGTTGCGCAGCAATTCCATGGCCATGTTCGGGCTGGCCATTCTGATCATCCTTGGCCTGATCGCCGCCGCCGCCCCGCTGCTGGCGCCGCATGATCCGTTCTTTCAGGATCTTGGCAACCGGCTGGGCCCGCTGGGGGCCGAAGACCATGTGCTGGGCACCGATAGTCTGGGCCGCGATATCCTGAGCCGTCTGATCTATGGGTCGCGGATCACGCTGTATATCGTGACGCTTGTCGCGCTGATCGCCCCGATCGCGGGGCTGCTGGTCGGGACGGTGTCGGGCTATGCGGGCGGCTGGATCGATATGATCCTGATGCGGATCACCGATATCTTCCTTGCCTTCCCGCGGCTGGTTCTGGCGCTGGCCTTTGTCGCCGCCCTGGGGGCGGGCATCGAAAACGCGGTGCTGGCGATTTCACTGACAGCATGGCCGCCCTATGCGCGGATCGCGCGGGCCGAAACGCTGACGATCCGGTCGTCCGATTTCATCAGCGCCATTCGCCTGCAAGGCGCGGGGCCGCTGCGGATCATCACCAAACACATCTGGCCGCTGTGCATTTCGTCGCTGATTGTACGCGTCACGCTGGACATGGCGGGCATCATTCTGGCCGCCGCCGGTCTGGGCTTTCTGGGATTGGGCGCACAGCCCCCCAGCCCCGAATGGGGCGCGATGATTTCCGAAGGCCGCCGGTTCATTCTGGATTACTGGTGGGTCGCCACCATGCCCGGACTGGCCATTTTCACCGTATCGCTGGCCTTCAACCTGTTGGGTGACGGGTTGCGCGATGTGCTTGACCCGAAGGATAGCGGCCAATGACCCTGCTTGATGTTGAAAACCTGTGGGTCAAATTCCCGACCCGCCAAGGCATCTTCGATGCGGTGCGCGGCGTGTCCTTCACGCTGGGGCGCGAACGGCTGGGGATCGTCGGCGAAAGCGGATCGGGCAAGTCGATGACCGGCCGCGCGATCCTGCGGCTGATCCGCCCGCCGGGGATCGTCACCGCCGATCACATCACGCTGGAGGGTCAGGACCTGATGACCCTGAGCGAACGTGACATGCGCGACGTGCGCGGGCAGAAAATCTCGATGGTGATGCAGGACCCCAAGTTTTCGCTGAACCCGGTCATGACCATCGGCGACCAGATCATCGAAGCCTATCGTTTGCACAGCAAATCCACCAAAGCCCAGGCCTATGACAAGGCCATAGCGATGCTGGAGGCGGTGGCCATCCGCGATGCCGCGCGCGTCATGCGGGCCTATCCGCATGAAATGTCGGGCGGTATGGGCCAGCGGATCATGATCGCGATGATGCTGATCCCCAACCCGAAAATCCTGATCGCCGACGAACCCACCTCGGCGCTGGATGTGTCGGTGCAACGGCAGGTGCTGTCGATCATGGACAAGCTGGTGACCGAACGCGGCATGGGGCTGATCTTTATCAGCCATGACCTGAACCTTGTGTCCGAATTCTGCGACCGCGTGCTGATCATGTACGCGGGCCGGATCGTCGAGGTTTGCGATGCCGCCAATCTGCATGAGGCGCAGCATCCTTACACGCGTGGCCTGCTGAATTCGCTGCCCCGTCTGGATGCGCCGCGCAAACGGCTTGAGGTGCTGAAACGCGACCCCGCATGGTCCGAAGCCCCCAGCGTCGGAGGACGCCAATGACCGAACTGACAATCGACAATCTGAACGTCTGGTTCGGCCATGGCCGCGACCGCGTGGATGCGGTCAAAGGCGCCACGTTCAGCGTTGAAAAGGGCGAAAGCTTTGGTCTGGTGGGCGAAAGCGGATCGGGGAAATCCACGATCCTGCGGGCGATCACCGGTCTGGTTTCCACCTGGTCCGGGCAGATCACCGTGGCGGGCAAACCGCTGGGCCCGAAACGGGACCGCGCGTTCTATAAGACCGTTCAGATGGTGTTTCAGGACCCCTATGCCTCGCTTCATCCGCGCCATTCGGTGGATCAGGTGCTGGGCGAAACCCTGTATCTGCACGGCTTGGGCGATATCGACAAACGGGTCAGCAAACTGTTGGACGATGTCGGGCTGGGCGGTAAATTCCGGTTCCGCTATCCCCATCAGCTGTCCGGCGGGCAACGCCAGCGCGTGGCCATTGCACGGGCGTTGGCGGGCGAACCCGAGGTGCTGTTGCTGGACGAACCCACCTCGGCCCTGGACGTGTCGGTACAGGCCGAAATTCTGAACCTGCTGACCGATCTGCGCGAAGATCGCGGACTGACCTATCTGATGGTGTCGCATGATCTGGCGGTTGTGGGGCATATGTGCGAACGGCTGGCCGTCATGAAAGGCGGCGAGATCGTCGAGGTGATGTCCGCCGACGCCCTGCGCCACAATCAGGCGACGCACCCCTATTCACAGGCGCTGCTGCAAGCCTCGATCGGGGGCTGATACCACCCATACGGGCGGCATCAGCCGATCCGGTCAATAGATCTTGGGCACATACAGGTCGTCCGGCAGAACCTGCCGTTCATAGTCGGGATTGTATTTGCGATCCGGCAGGGAAACCTTTTCGCTGGGCACTTCTTCGTAAGGGATTTGCGACAGAAGATGCTCGATGCAATTCAGGCGTTCGCGTTTCTTGTCGTTGCCTTCGACGATGTACCACGGCGCTTCGGGGATATTCGTGCGGGCGAACATGTCTTCCTTGGCCTTGGTGTATTGTTCCCAGCGGATACGGCTTTCCAGATCCATCGGTGACAGTTTCCACTGCTTCATCGGATCGTGGATGCGCATCAGGAACCGCAACTGCTGTTCCTCGTCGGTGATCGAAAACCAGTATTTCAAAACGATGGTCCCCGAGCGGACCAGCATCCGTTCAAATTCGGGAACGTCCTGAAAGAAGTTTTCGACCTGATCCTCGGTCGCAAACCCCATCACCCGTTCGACGCCCGCGCGGTTGTACCAGCTGCGGTCGAACAGCACGATTTCCCCGCCCGCAGGCAGATGCGGCACATAGCGCTGAAAATACCACTGGCTTTGTTCGCGACGCGACGGGGCGGGCAATGCCACCACACGGGCCACACGCGGGTTCAGCCGCTGGGTGATCCGTTTGATCACCCCGCCTTTGCCGGCACTGTCGCGGCCTTCCATGATCACCAGAACCTTGGCGCCGGTATGCTGCACCCAATCCTGAAGCTTGATCAGCTCGGACTGCAACCGCAGCAGGTTCCGGAAATAGGTTTTCCGGTCCAGCATTGCGGGATGCGCCTTGTTATAGATCTTGCGGATTTCCATCGACAGCATCGGTTCGCTGAATTCGATCTCGAAATCCTCGTCCAGCGTGTCTTCAAGTTCCGCCTCAAGCCAGTCTTTGGTCTGATCGTCCGTGTCCATGCTTTTGGCTCCGTTTCTTCGCTGGGCAATTTACCGAATGTTCTGCTAACAGTCCCACTTAACGCTTTTGTGTCAAATCGGCAGGGCGGTGGTTTTGAACACTGTCCGCAATGCGAAACTTGACTGCATCTGTGCCACCCCCGGCAACCGGGCCAGATAGCGGCGGTGGATGCGCGCAAAATCATCGCCGTCTTCGGCCACGACCTTCAGCAGATAATCGGATTTGCCCGCCATCAGATGGCATTCCAGTATGTCGGGCACCAGCGCCACCTCGCGTTCAAAGGCGTCCAGCACCTCATCGGCCTGCGCCGACAGGGTGATTTCCACAAAAACGGTTGTCGCCCGGCCCAGTTTACGCGGATCAACCAGCGCCACATAATCGCGGATGACCCCCTCTTCCTCTAGCCGGTGAACCCGCCGGTGACAGGCCGAGGGGGATAAATTCACCTTTTCCGACAGCTCTGCGTTTGAAATCCGCCCGGTCGCTTGCAGCACGGTCAAGATTCGTCGATCTATACTGTCCATTTCCATTTACTTGCACATTCCTTCGAATATTGCGCTATTTTATGCACAATACTTCCACACATCGGCCATATGTTCCACGTCTTTTTCAAAGCAATTTCACAGCCGATACCGCAGTCTTCGCCCAAGCAAACCCGGGAGGACACAATGAAAATCGGATGCCCAACAGAAATCAAACCACAAGAATTCCGTGTCGGGCTGACCCCCAACGCAGCACGCGAGGCCGTGAACCACGGGCATCAGGTCGTGGTGCAGACCGGGGCCGGGATCGGGTCGGGCTTTCCCGATAGCGATTACATCGCGGCGGGCGCCACGATGCTGGACACCGCCGCCGAGGTGTTTGCCACAGCCGACATGATTGTGAAGGTCAAGGAACCGCAGGCGGGCGAGCGCAAGATGCTGCGCGAAGGGCAGCTGCTGTTCACCTATCTGCACCTTGCCCCCGACCCGGATCAGACCCACGATCTGCTGGCCAGCGGCTGTACCGCGATCGCCTATGAAACCGTGACCGACAACCGGGGCGGCCTGCCCCTGCTGGCGCCCATGTCCGAGGTCGCCGGCCGTCTGGCGCCGCAGGTCGGCGCCTGGACCCTGCAAAAAGCCAATGGCGGTCGTGGCGTTCTGATGGGCGGCGTCCCGGGCGTTGGCCCGGCCCGTGTCGTGGTCATCGGCGGCGGCGTTGTCGGCACCCATGCGGCCAAGATTGCCGCAGGCATGGGGGCGGATGTCACCGTTCTGGACCGCTCGCTGGCCCGCCTGCGGTATCTGGACGATGTCTTTGGCGGCACCTTCAAGAACAGCTATGCCAGCGCGGGCAATACGATCGAACTGGTTCAACAGGCGGATATGGTGATCGGCGCGGTGCTGATCCCCGGTGCTGCGGCGCCCAAACTGGTCAGCCGGGCACAGCTATCGGAAATGAAACCGGGGGCGGCGATTGTGGATGTGGCGATTGATCAGGGCGGGTGCTTTGAAACATCGCACGCGACCACCCATCAGGACCCGATCTATGAGGTGGACGGCATCATGCATTATTGCGTGGCCAACATGCCCGGCGCTGTTGCGCGCACCTCGACCATCGCGCTTGGCAATGCGACGATGCCCTTCATGCTGGCCCTGGCCGACAAAGGCTGGCGTCAGGCCTGCGAAGAGGATGAGCACCTGCTGAACGGGCTGAACGTGCATGCGGGCAAGCTGACCTATTACGCCGTGGGCAAGGCCCTGGGGATCGATGTTCTGGCCCCCGGTCTGGCGCTTAAGACCTGACGCAAAAAGGCCCGCCAGATTGGCGGGCCTTTTCTTTCGGTACGATGGCGATCAGGCTTTTTTCAGCAGATCGCGAATTTCGCTCAGCAGATCTTCCTGCGAGGGGCCAGCGGGCGCCTCTTCGACCGCTTCTTCCTCTTTGGCAGCGGCGTCTTTGACCCGGTTCACCATTTTGACCAGCATGAACACCACAAACGCGATGATCAGGAAGTTGATCAGCGCCATGATGAAGTTGCCATAGGCAAACACGGCCCCATCTTCGCCTTCGGACAGACGGATACCCATTCCCGAGAAATCGATGCCACCCATAAACAGGCTGATGATCGGATTGATCAGGTCACCCACCAACGATGTCACAATCGCGGTAAACGCGGCCCCGATGATGATACCAACGGCCATGTCCATCACATTGCCTTTGGCGATAAAGTCCTTGAATTCGCTTAGCATGTCCCAGCTTTCCTTAGTTATTGTCCTGTTCATTTCAAGTGTGCGTTCGCGCACAAACACTATCACGGGTGTTACAAAACGTGAGCATTTTTTTAAGGGGAAAAGAATCCTATGTTCGGCACTAAAGCACCAGGAGCCGATATGCCCAAACTGTCTGACTATACGATTTCCAAACGCTGGCCCCCCAAGAATCCGGAAGCTATCCAACTGTATTCTCTGGGAACCCCGAATGGCGTGAAAGTCTCGATCATGCTGGAAGAGCTTGGTCTGAACTATGACGTTCACCGCATCTCGATCCACGACGGGGATCAGTTCACGCCCGAGTTTCTAGAGATCAGCCCCAACAACAAAATCCCGGCGCTGATCGACCCCAATGGCCCGGACGGTCAGGCCATCGCGATTTTCGAAAGCGCGGCGATCCTGATCTATCTGGCGGAAAAGACCGGGCAGTTGCTGCCCACCGATCCGGTCGAACGGATGAACACCCTGCAGTGGCTGATGTTCCAGATGGGCAGCGTTGGTCCGATGTTCGGTCAGCTTGGCTATTTCTACCGCTTTGCCGGGTCCAAGATCGAAGACCCCCGGCCGCGCGAACGCTATATCGCTGAAGCCAGACGCATTCTGGGCGTGATCGACAAACAGCTTGAAGGCAAGGACTGGATCACCGGCACCTATTCCATCGCCGATATCGCCATCGCGCCCTGGATTACCTCGGTGCGCAAATTCTATCAGGCCGAGGACGTTCTGGACTATTTCAGCTTCAAGAACGTGGTGGCCTATGTCGACCGGTTCGAGGCGCGCCCGGCGGTCATTCGCGGCTGGGCGCAGCCCCCGTCAGTCTAGGCCCCCTGACGAAATGGCACCCTGTCAGGCTGGCAGGGTGCCTTTCAGGACATAGCGCAGGATTTCGACGACCTGCCGCGGTTCGCTTGCGACGGCAAGGGCGGCGGCGTCCACCTCTTTCAGCGCATGCTGATGGTCGGGGCCGTGCAGCACGATCAGCGATTTGCCCAGGGCGGCGGCATAACCGGCGTCAAAGGCCGCATTCCATTGCTTGTACTGATCGCCAAAGCGCACGACCACCACATCGGCGTCGGCAATGCCTTTGCGGGTCCGGATCGCGTTCAGCTTGGCGCCTTTGTTGTCGTGCCAGAACTTGTCGGGCTCTGCCCCCATGATGGCAACGCCGCAATCGTCGGACGCGCCATGGTCGGTCACCGGACTGCTGAAATGCACATCCAGCCCTGCCGCCCCGTCGATGATCTGTTCCCGCCAATCGGTATGAATCTCGCCCGACAGATAAACCTTCAATCCCATGCCACCCTCCGTTGATACTGTGCCCAACCTAAGCGCTCTGCGGCGGGCGACCAAGCCGGAAACTCACAGCTTTCGCGCGACGATATAGCGGCTTGGCGGTTTTGCCGGGTAATTCCCGGTCTCGATGATTTCAAAGCCTGCGCGCGCTATGGCCGTCTCCAATTCGGCAATCCGCCGGAAGGTCACATCGGGCGCCTTGCCCAGCAATCGCAGCACCGGCAGGGCGACCCGGATCATCCAATACATCAGCGACCCGCCGTTTTCAGGCTTGCAGAACGTCTTGGAAATGAACACCCCGCCCGGTTTCACCAATCCGCTGATACAGGTCAGCGTGCCATCCAGATCCCTGATCAGATGCAGCAGGTTGAAGGCCATCACCGCGTCATAGGGGCCGCCGGGCACGCCGGGCACGCCGGTTGCGTCGCATTTGACAAAGCGGACATTTGAGGTGCCCTGTTCCTGCGCCCGCTGTTGCCCCACCTCCAGCATCTGCCCGGAAATATCGCTGGCCACGATCGTATCCGCATGTCCGGCCAGCCGCAGCGCGGTTGAGCCGGTGCCGCAGCCCAGTTCCAGCACCTTGTCGGTGTCCTTCAGATATGAACGGGTCCGGTCCAGCGTATATTCATAAGCCTCGGTATCCCGGATCGGCATTTTCGCGTATTTCGCGGCAACCTTGTCCCAGAATCTTGCGGTTTTCTGCATGGCTGATCTCCTTTACCGGGACAATACCCATACGGAAACCGGATATGAATTGCCGAAAAATGCAGGCTCTTTATACATATATGCATGAGCAACCTGCCCAAGACATTTGACTGGAACCGTATCCGCGCCTTTCTGGCCACGGCGGAACAGGGCTCGCTTTCCGCCGCCGCCCGGGTGCTGGGTCAGACCCAGCCGACGCTCAGCCGTCAGGTTGCCGCGCTGGAGGACGAACTTGGGATCATGCTGTTTGAACGTATTGGCCGGTCGCTGGAACTGACGCAGGCCGGTCTGGAGTTGCTGGACCACACCCGCGCGATGGGGGCGGCGGCCGACCGGATTGCGCTGGCCGCTTCGGGTCATTCGCACGCCATCGAAGGGCGGGTGCGCATCACCGCGTCGGATGTGTTTTCCGCCCACATCCTGCCACCCTTTCTGCACCGGCTGCGCAGGCAGGCCCCGCTGCTGGACATCGACATCATCGCGGCAAATGACATCCGCGACCTGATGCGCCGCGAAGCCGATATCGCCATCCGCCACATACGCCCCGAACAGCCCGATCTGATCGCCCGCCTTGTGCGCGACGCCAGCGCCAGTTTCTATGCCGCCACAAGCTATCTTGACCGCAAGGGCCGCCCGGCGACATTGGACGATCTTGCCCGCCATGATTTCATTTCCTTCGGCGACACTGACGAAATGCTTGGCCATTACCTGCCGCTTGGGTTGCCGTTGACCCGCGACAATTTCCGGGTCGGATCGCAAAGCGGCACCGTCGCTTGGGAATTCGCTTGTCAGGGTCTGGGGATCATCGCGATGTCGGATGAGGTAGCGCAGGCGCGCCCGGGGATGGAACAGGTTCTGCCGTCCCTCGCGCCGGTAAGCTTCCCCATCTGGCTGACCACCCACCGCGAACTTCATACCAGCCGTCGCATCCGGTTGGTGTTTGATCTGCTGGCGGATTTCCTGGCCGCGACACCATAAAAAACGCGCCCCGAAAGGGCGCATTTTATTGTTCATTGCTGAATGGGTCGCGTTTATCCCCGCAGGGTGCCGCCGGTCGCCTTGGCGACTTTTTCGACGATCCTGGCACCGACAGCCTCGATATCCTTTTCGGTCAGCGTGGCGTCGGTGGGTTGCAGGCGCACGGCGATGGCGATGGATTTCTTGCCCTCGCCCAGCGACCCGCCAATGAATTCGTCAAAGACGCGCACCTGATCGATCAGCGCCTTGTCGGCCCCGGCGGCGGCGTTGACCAGCGTCAGAGCTTCGACATCCGCATCGACCACAAAGGCGAAATCGCGTTCAACCGCCTGCAGATCGCGCAGGATCAGCGCGGGCCGGATGGCCGATTTCTTTTTCGGGAACGGCGGTTCTTCCAGGAACAGGGAAAACCCGACAGCAGGGCCTTTGACATCCATCGCGGTCAGCACGCGCGGGTGCAGCTCGCCAAAGATGCCCAGCACCTTTTTCGGCCCCAGGCAGATCATGCCGTGCCGCCCCGGATGCCACCATTCCTGCGCGCCGCGCAGAATCTGCGCCTTGGCCGGGGCGCCGATGGCGGCCAGCACCGCCTCGGCATCGGCTTTGGCGTCATAAACGTCCACCGGGCGGCGGTCGCCATGCACATCCTTGGGGCCGGTGTGGCCGATCAGAATACCGCTGGCCAGAAGGTGCTGTTCGCCGGGTTCGCCACCGTGAAAGGCGGGGCCGACCTCGAACAAGGCCAGGTCCATGAAGCCGCGCGCCTGATTGCGGGCAGCGGCCTGCAGCAGGCCGGGCAGCAATGCGGGGCGCATATGGCTCATTTCGGTGCTGATCGGGTTTTCCAGCATGGTCGCATCGTCGCCGCCCGCAAACAGCGCCGCACTGTCGCGGTCGATGAAGCTGTAGGTCACGCATTCATTGTACCCCAGTGCCGCGATCTGGCGCCGGGCGATGCTTTCGCGTTTCTGCATCGGTGTCAGAATGGGCATGGGCACGCCGGTCTGCACCCGCGGCATCGGCCGCCCCTGCAGCTTGGTCAGTGAGGCGATGCGCGCCACCTCTTCGACCAGATCGGCCGAGCCCATGACGTCGGGCCGCCAGCTGGGCACATGCACCATGTCGCCGTCCAGCGTGAACCCAAGTGCGGTCAGCGTGGCGCGCTGTTCGTCGGCGGCGATTTCCATCCCCACCAGCGACTGCACGCGGTCGGTGTCCAGCTTATAGGCGCGATCAGTGTCGGGCACGGCGCCGGTCACGATCAGTTCCGAGGCTTCGCCGCCCGCGTGATCCACGATCATCCGCACCGCATGTTCCAGCCCGACAGGCGTGAACGCCGGGTCCACCCCGCGTTCGAACCGGTACCGCGCGTCGGAATTGATCTTCAGCGCGCGGCCGGTATAGGCGATCTGCACCGGGTCCCAATAGGCGCTTTCGACAAAGACATTGACCGTTTCATCGGTGCAGCCCGTCGCCAGCCCGCCCATGATGCCCGCGATGCTTTCGGGTCCGGTGTCATCGGAGATGACCATCTGCCCCGCTTGCAGCGTGTAGTCCTTGTCGTCCAGCGCCACCAACGTTTCGCCGCCCGTGGCGCGGTGCACCCGCAGGTCGCCCTTGACCTTGTCCATGTCGAACACATGCAAGGGGCGGTTCTGGTCATAGGTGAAGAAATTGGTCACATCGACCAGAAAGCTGATCGGGCGCAGGCCGATGGCCTTAAGCATATCCTGCAACCACTGCGGGCTGGGGCCGTTCTTGACGCCCCGGATCACCCGCCCGGTGAAGACCGGGCAACCGTCCAGCGTGTCGTCGTCGATCGTGACCTTCAGCGGCGCCGCGAAACTCGCGGGAACGGGGGTCACATCGCAGGGTTTCAACGTGCCCAGCCCCCGCGCCGCCAGATCGCGGGCGATGCCGCGCACGCCCAGCGCATCGGGCCGGTTCGGCGTGATCGCGATTTCGATCACCGTATCGACCTTGGCCGGGTCGTTTTCGGCCAGCCAGTCGGTGAACCGATCCCCGACCTTGCCCGAGGGCAGCTCGATGATACCGTCATGTTCGTCCGACAGCTCCATCTCACGCTCGGACGCCATCATGCCGAAGCTTTCGATGCCGCGGATCTTGCCAACCTGAATGGTGGTGTCGATGCCCGGCACATAGGTGCCCGGTTTGGCCACGACGACGGTGATCCCTTCGCGCGCGTTGGGCGCGCCACAGATGATCTGTTTATCGCCTTCGTCGGTTTCGACCACGCAGACCCGCAGCTTGTCGGCATCGGGATGTTTTTCGGCCTTTTTGACGAAGCCCAGCGTGAAATCGGCCAGACGTTCGGCCGGGTTTTCGACCCCTTCGACCTCTAGCCCCAGATCGGTCAGGGCATAGGTGATTTCATCCACCGTCGCGGTGGTGTCCAGGTGTTCTTTCAGCCAGGAAAGGGTGAATTTCATTACGCGTCGCCTTTGGGCCATGGTCCGGAGTTGCCATAGCCAATGGCAAAGAATCCGGTCAGGTGCAAGGCTTGGCGCCGAATTGGCCTAGGGATAGGACGGCGCCCGGCCCAGAACCTCGTCCAACTGCCGGGCGATCCAGCCCTTGGGGATGAAATGGCCGCGCCTGTGCAGGTCCAGCGTGACGCGGGCGCCGCCCGCGCAATCGGTCCATTCGGTGCGGGTGAACAGATCGTCCGATGTGGCGCGCCACTGGCTTGCGGGACCGGCCCCGTGGCAGTCGAATTCGCGCCGCCACAGCGCCACCGGATAGGTGGTATCGCCCCCCGGCCCCATCGGGAAATCCATCACCCGGTCGCTCAGCCCGTGTACATGGCGCACCTCATGCGGGGCCTGCGGACAGGTTTCATCCTGACGGATCGACCCCGAGACCGCGAACAGCGCGGCAATATCATTGCCCCGTTCGCAGACAAACCGCCAGGCCATCGCCCCGCCGAAGGAATAACCCGACACGTAAATCCGGCTGCGGTCGATCGGATAGCGTTTGGCCGCATCCTCGATCACCGCGGCGGCGAAATCGACGTCATCGGTATCAGGCGACCAGAAATCCCAGCTTTTGCGCCGCCCGTTGGGCGCCAGCAACAGAACCCCGCGCCGCCGGGTCGCGCCCGAAATGCGCCCGTGGTTGACAACCAGCGTGCCCTGTCGCTGCCACCCGTGGAAATGCAGCAGGACCGGCAGGGGCGTCACCCCGTCCCAATCGTCGGGTTCCTTGACATGATACGACCGGTCGCCCAGCGGGCACGGAACATCGGCGTGGCAGGTATCGGCAGCCTGCGCCGTGGGGGTGGTTGCCAGAAAAAGCAGGATCAGAAAGATGCGCATCGGGGCCTCGGGGGTTGTTCCGGGTTAACCCTAAGTGCGTGGCGCGGAATGTCAGATCAAATTGGCGTGGGGTTTGCGGACCGGGCCTAGCGGTCGGCCAGATCCTCGATCACGTCGAAATGTTCGAACACCAGCATCATCTGCGGATCGAACCCGCCGTTGCGCGCGAAATAGGCCTGATGATTGGCGCGCCAGCCATCCAGCGTGTCGTCTTCGCCTTCGGCCAGCGCCATTTCTGCGCTGACATCGCAGAACCGGACCTTGTCGACCCGGGTGGTCTTGATCACCAGGGCCGGTGTGCCATCCCAGTTTGCCGCGATATCACAACGCCCGACCACCGGCATCGCGGCGGGATCGTCTTCGAATTCACGATACGCTTCGCAGGTTGCACGTTTCTTGCCCGCGCGGACCAGGGCGATCAGCGCAGCGCATAGTTTGGCATTATCGCCGAATTTGAAGGTGCCGGCCCCCGGATAGGTGACCTGCAGGTCCTCCATCTCGTCGCTCACCGCGACAATCCCGCCTGCAGGTTCGGCTGGTCCAGGCTGGCAAACCCGTAATGGCGCAGCCAGCGCAGGTCGCTGTCGAAAAAGGCGCGCAGATCGGGGATGCCGTATTTCAGCATGGCGATCCGGTCGATCCCGATGCCAAAGGCAAAGCCCTGATACACCTCGGGGTCGATCCCGCCGGCCTGCAACACCTTGGGGTGCACCATGCCCGAGCCCAGAATCTCCAACCAGTCGTCACCTTCGCCCACCTTCAGCGTGCCGCCTTCCCAGGAACAGCGGATATCGACCTCGGCCGAGGGTTCGGTGAAGGGGAAATGGCTGGCCCGGAACCGCAGCTCCACGTCGTCCACCTCGAAAAATGAACGGACGAATTCCTCAAGCACCCATTTCAGGTTGGCCATCGAAATATCGGTGTCGATCGCCAGCCCTTCGACCTGATGGAACATCGGCGTGTGGGTCTGGTCGTAATCGGCGCGATAGACGCGGCCGGGGCAGATCACGCGCAGGGGCGCGCCCTGCAGTTCCATGCTGCGGATCTGAACCGGGCTGGTGTGGGTCCGCAACACATGCGGCGGGCGATTGTCGCCTTCGGCCCGGTGCATATAGAACGTGTCCATTTCCGCGCGGGCCGGGTGGTGGCCGGGAATGTTCAGCGCATCGAAGTTGTACCAATCGTTTTCGACCTGACCGCCTTCGGCCACGGCAAAGCCCATATCGGCGAAAATCGCGGTGACCTCATCGGTGACCTGGCTGATCGGGTGAATCGTGCCAGGGCGGCGGGTGCGGCCGGGCAGGGTCACGTCCAGCCATTCGTCGCGCAGCCGCGCATCCAGAGCGGCATCCGCCAGCCCCGCCTTCTTGGCGGCCAGCGCGCTGTTGATCTCGTCCTTCAGGGCGTTCAGCGCGGGACCGGCCACCTGCCGTTCTTCGGGCGTCATCTTGCCCAGCTCGCGCATCTTCAGGCTGACCTCGCCCTTTTTGCCGACGGCCTGTACCCGCAAATCTTCCAGCACGGCCTCATCCGCGGCATTCGCGATGGCATCCAGATATTTCTGCCTCAGATCATCCATGTTCGGCCCTTCCAAATCTTCCCCGCCCTGCTATCACAAGATCACACGATTGCAAGCGGGCGCCCACCGCCCGGGTCATCTGACCCGGGCATAAAAGGTGCAAACGCCAAAGGCGTTTTCATTTTAACAGCAGCCCCCAACAGAAAAAGCCGCAGGCGATCTGCCTGCGGCTTTTCGATTTCCCGGGTAGGGAAGAATTCTTAGGCCAGCGCGGCTTTCGCCTTGTCAACGATGGCGGTGAACGCGTCAGGTTCGTTCACGGCCAGATCGGCCAGAACCTTACGGTCCACTTCAACACCGGCCAGCGACAGGCCGTTGATGAAGCGGCTGTATGTCAGCGCCTCGTCATGGCTGCGCACAGCGGCGTTGATCCGCTGGATCCACAGCGCGCGGAAGTTGCGCTTGCGGTTCTTGCGGTCGCGTGTGGCGTATTGGTTGGCCTTGTCGACGGCCTGAGTGGCTGTCTTGAAGTTGGTGCTGCGACGGCCGTAATAGCCTTTGGCCGCATCAATGACCTTCTTGTGACGTGCGTGGGTGACGGTTCCGCCTTTGGTTCTCGACATATCCTATCCTCCCTTAGCGCGCGTAAGGCATCATCGACTTGACGATTTTCTCGTCAGGGGCCGACAGCGTGGTGGTTCCGCGGGCTGTGCGGATGAATTTGGTCGAACGTTTGATCATGCCGTGGCGCTTGCCCGCCTGTCCGGCTTTCACGCGACCAGAGGCCGTCACTTTGAACCGCTTCTTGCAGCTCGATTTCGTCTTCATCTTGGGCATTTCCGTCTCCTTGATCATTCGGGCGGTTACAGCGCGACTCGGCATGCCACTTTGGCCGGTCGTGCCAGATTAAGAATGCGCCGTATAAGGCCGGATGCGACCGCTGGCAAGAGGATTAGTTCACGAACTTCCCGATCACGCGCACAAATGCCTTTGGCACGTCCTGCAATGTGTATCCCTTCGGGTTGTTCATCGCCGCAAGCGTGATCAATCCGCCTGCAATCAGCACCATGATCGCCCCGGCGCGCGGTGGGCGCCCGCCTGAGTAAGCCCCCAACAGTGACGGTATGGCAAGTACGCCCACGACCACCCCGACCACGAGGTAAATATCGCTATTCATTTCAATTCCCTTTACCCTATGCGGGCATTATTCGGGATCGGTGCTAAAAATCAATCTTTCTTCGCAGGGGGCCACCCGAAGAATGTTGGTTGTTCCGGGCACGTTGAACGGCACACCGGCGGTCACGACGATCTGATCGCTTTCCGTTGCATAGCCTCCGGCAAGGGCCGCACGGGCGGCGCCAACCACCGCCATCTTGAACCGCTGCACATCGCCCGAGAAGAAACAGTTGGTGCCCCAGGTCAGGCACAGCCGCCGGGCGGTTCCGCTGAACGGCGTCAGCGCGATGATCGGAACGCGCGGACGTTCGCGGGACACCAGGCTGGCCGTCGTCCCGGAATGGGTGAAACAGCAGATCGCCTTGACATCGGTTGTTTCGGCAATTTCACGCGCGGCCAGAACGATCCCGTCGGCCACCGTATCGCGCTGAACCGTGCGGCTGGCATCCAGAATGTCGCGGTAGGTCGGGTCGTTCTCGACCTCGACCGCGACGTTGTTCATGGTTGTCACCGCCTCGATCGGATAATTCCCGGCCGCGGATTCCGCCGACAGCATCACCGCATCGGCGCCTTCGTAGATCGCCGTGGCGACATCGGACACCTCGGCCCGGGTGGGCACAGGGCTTTCGATCATGCTTTCCAGCATCTGGGTGGCCACGATCACCGGTTTGGCCGCAGCCCGACAGCCACGCACCAGTTGTTTCTGGATCGGCGGCACATTCTGCACCGGCAGTTCGACACCCAGATCGCCACGCGCCACCATGATCCCGTCCGAGACTTTCAGAATTTCGGCAAACGCCTTGACCGCGGCGGGTTTTTCGATCTTCGACAGGATGGCCGCGCGGCCCTTGACCAGTTCGCGGGCCTCGGTCACATCCTCGGGGCGCTGGACAAACGACAGGGCCAGCCAGTCCACACCCAATTCGCAGACAAATTCCAGATCGCGCCGGTCCTTGTCGGACAGGGCCGCCAAGGGCAGCACCACATCCGGCACGTTCACACCCTTGCGGTTCGAAATGGTGCCGCCGGTCACCACGATACAATCGGCAAAATCGGCGCCGCAGTTTTCAACCTTCAGGCGGATTTTGCCGTCATTGACCAACAAAGACGATCCCGGAGTCAGTGCCGCAAAGATTTCCTTGTGCGGCAGGCACACCCGTTTCACATCGCCTTCGGCAGGGTCCAGATCAAACCGGAACGGATGACCTTCGACCAGTTCTTCGCTGTCATCGGCAAAAACACCGCAGCGCAGCTTCGGCCCCTGCAGATCCGCCAGAATGGCGATCGGGCGGCCGACGTCCTCTTCGATCTTGCGGATGATGGCGTGCCGTTCGCGGATTTCCTCATGCGCCCCGTGGCTCATGTTCAGACGGAACACATCGGCCCCGGCCTCGAACAAGGCGCGGATCATGTCGTAGTCGTTAGAGGCGGGACCCAGGGTGGCCACGATTTTCACATTGCGATGGCGTCTCATCAGGCGGGATCTCTTTTCGGCTGCTGCGGCTTCGGACGTGCGAGTTTGCGCTAACACTGTTAGAGCGTATCAGGTTACAAGACAACTGGCGCTTTTTGCGGAACTGTCATAGATCGGTGTTTGACCCGAAAAGATGACAGGGCGATGACTTACCAACCTTTCGAAATCATCGGGGAAACCCGACCCGCACGCTGGGTGCTGACCTGCGACCACGCCGCCAACACCATACCACCTTTCGTGGGCGGTGGCAGTCTGGGATTGCCGCCCGAGGATATGAACCGCCATATCGCCTATGATGTGGGGGCCGCCGGGCTGACCCGGCATCTGGCCGAATTGCTGGACGCGCCCGCGCTGTTTTCCAATTTCTCGCGGCTGGTGATCGACCCCAACCGGGGCGAAGACGACCCCACGCTGCTGATGCGGCTGTACGACGGGTCGATCATTCCGGCCAACCGCCACGCCGATGCGCAGGACCTGGAACAGCGGCTGGAGGCCTGTTATCGCCCGTATCACAAGGCGCAGGCCAAGCTGCTGGCCCGGCGCGATGACAGTATTTTGCTGTCGATCCACAGCTATACGCCGCAGTTGAAAGGGCGCCCGCTGCGCCCCTGGCACATCGGCATCCTGCATGGCGCGGACGATCGTCTGACCCGTCCGCTGATCGACCGGCTGAGGCTGGAACCCGATCTTTGCGTTGGCGAAAACGAACCCTACGGCGGCCATCTGGACGGCGATTCCGTTGATCGCCACGCCATTGTCCCCGGACGCCCCAACGCCCTGATCGAACTGCGCAACGATCTGATCACCGATCCGGCGGCGCAGGTGGCCTGGGCCAAGCGATTGGCACCGATCCTTGACGAGGTGCTTGCCGCAACCAATCTGTGACCAGAGAGGAGACCACGATGGACGATCAGACCCGTATCGAACTGGAGGCCGCGGCATTTCGCCGCCTGCAGCGCCACCTGATGGACGAACGCACCGACGTGCAGAACATCGATCTGATGAATCTGGCCGGGTTCTGCCGCAACTGTCTAAGCCGCTGGTACCAAGAGGCCGCCAGTGAACGCGGCATCGAAATGACCAAGGATGAGGCGCGCGAAACCTATTACGGCATGCCCTATGACGACTGGAAAAACCAGTTCCAGACCGAGGCAACCGACGCGCAGAAAGCCACCTTTGAACAGGTGAAACCCGATCACTGACCGGGATCATACAAATGTGAATTGAACCTGCGCGGGGCAGTACCTAGCTCTGGGGCATGAAACAGCTTATTACCCCTGCGATCATCGCCCTGCTGAGTTTTTCGCAAACCGCCCTGGCTGACACACAGCTGGAACGGCAGGTTGCGTCCGAGTTGCGCTATTATGGCGTTCACAAGGATATCTCAACCCTGACCAAATCGCAGATCGTAGCGATCTTGGCGATGATGGACAGCAAGAACAGCAATGGCGAAAAACGCACCGCGATAAAAGCCATCGCCAACGAAGGGGTGTTCACCATTCCCAGAAAATAGGGGCTGCGCCCAGTCTGGGGTCAGCTTTGACACGCGCGGTCTGAATTTCTGACCGCCGCAACTGGCTGTCAGAGGCTGCGGCTCAAACGCCCGACCCCGCGACAGCCCCCGACCCGAAAACCAAACGAGCGATCATAATTCTGACCGGCGGAACAGACCGCCACGTGTGGAACCGAAAGCTTATAGTTCTTAGTGAGTTCATTTTGCCAAAACCGCCCCAAACACCCCTTAAAGCGCATGAATAACCGCCCATTGACAACGCAGGGTTGCTATGGGTCGCCCCTGCGACAACACGCCCACAAACACCATTTGCGCCATTCCTCGATCTCTTGTACGGCATCGGCGCTTTCCCAGTAACCTTATACAGTTCGTAGTGACCCCATGGCCGTTTTCAACTTCACAGTACCTATATATGGCTTCGACCAGTGGTCTGGTGCGAATACCAACAGCACAACCGGCTACGGCATTGGGACCACCTTCAGGCTGAACGACCCCGCAGCGCTGAGCATTGTCCATGTTCAGGATGACGACGGGAACCCGGTCGGTTCGCCCGACAATGACTTTCACGATGGTTTCATTGACGTGCCCGGCAATGGCTCGAATCCGTCAAACAACAACAACGATCAGCTTCTGACTCAAGACATCTCGATCAACGGCCGGAATTTTCAGGTCGGCGATCAGATCGAGCTTGAATTTGCCTTCACGACAACAACGGGCGAAACGTTTTGGGTGGTGCGCATCGACGGCGTCAACGTCGGCATCAGTGGCCCTGTGCTGCCGACGCCCGGCACCAGCTATACGGTGCAAAGCAACGCGGACAGTCAGGCCGTCCCCGAAGAAGAAGTGCCCTGTTTCACCGACGGTGCGATGGTCAATACTCCCAGCGGTCCCGTCGCCATCGAAGACCTGAAGGTTGGCGATCTTGTCTCCACTCTCGACAGTGGCGCGCAGCCCATTCTGTGGCTGGGGTCGCGGGTGCCATCGCCGCTAGAGCTGATGCTGTTTCCGATGATGCGCCCGGTTCTGATCCGCAAAGATGCCTTTGGCCCAAGCGAACCCTCTGCGGATATGGTGGTGTCGCCGCAGCACCGCTTTTTGATTTCCTCTGCCGAGACGGATCTGTTGTTTGGCGAAACCGAGGTTCTGGCCTCGGCGGTCAGCCTGATCAACGGCGACAGCATTTGCTGGGCCCCCGACAGTTCAGAAATCACTTATCGGCATATTCTGCTGGCCGAGCACGAAATCCTGATCGTGAATGGCGTGCGCACCGAAAGCCTGTATCCCGGCACCGATTGCATAGCCCCCTCTGCCAAGATGGAGATGGAGCTTTTGGGCATGATCCGCGACAAGATCGCGGCCTTTGTCCGCCCCGCGCTGAAACGGCGCGAGGCGATGTTGCTGCATATCTGACGGGCGTGCCGATCGCTCAGATCGCGGCCTTGCGGCTTTCTTCCAGATAGATTTCGCGCAGGCGGGCGGCCACCGGGCCGGGGGTGCCGGTGCCAACCGCGGCCCCGTCCACCTCGACCACCGGCATCACGAACATCGAGGCCGAGGTGATGAACGCCTCATCCGCGTCCTGCGCCTCTTGGATGGTGAAGGGGCGTTCCTCGACCACCATCTGCGCCTCGCGGGCGAAGGCCAGAACGGCGGCGCGGGTGATGCCGTGCAGGATGTCGGTGGACAGGTTGCGGGTGATGATCTTGCCGCCCTTGACGATATAGGCGTTGTTCGAAGTGCCTTCGGTGACATGGCCGTCTTCGACCATCCAGGCGTCATCACAGCCCGCTTTCTTGGCCATCATCTTGCCCATCGACGGGTACAGCAACTGCACCGTCTTGATGTCGCGGCGACCCCAGCGGATGTCGTCGATGGAAATCACCTTGATCCCGGTCTTGGCGACCGGGCTGTCGGCCAGACCCGGTTTCGACTGGGTGAACAGAACGACGGTGGGTTTGGTTTCCTCGGGGTCGGGGAACACGAAATCGCGGTCGCCGGGGGCACCGCGGGTGATCTGCAGGTAAACCCCGCCATCCACCACATCGTTCAGGCGCACCAGTTCACGGTGAATGTCCAGCAGCTCATCGGCAGTCAGGGGGTTTTCGATGTCCAGCTCGCTCAGCGACCGGGCCAGCCGTGCGACGTGGCCGTCGAAATCCACCAGCTTGCCGTCCAGCACGCTGGTCACCTCGTAAACACCATCGGCCATCAGGAAGCCACGGTCAAAGATCGACACATGGGCCTGATTTTCAGGCAGGTATGCCCCGTTCACGTAAACTGTTCGGCCCATGTCATCTGTCCTTTTTGTTCAGCCCCAAAGCGCGGCATCCGGCGGATGCACCCCCGCCGCGTCGAATGTCAGCGGTTCAGATCGGTCTTCGGCCAGAAGAAGCGGTCCGTCAAGGTCTGTAAAGGCCGCGCCCTGTGCAACCAAGGTCGCAGGCGCCATCGCCAGCGACGACCCGACCATGCAGCCGACCATCACCCCGAAGCCCTGCGCCCGCGCCGCATCGCGCAGGGCCAGCGCCTCGGTCAGGCCGCCGGTTTTGTCCAGCTTGATGTTGACCAGATCGTATTTGCCCTTCAGCGCGGGCAGCGAGGCGCGGTCATGGCAGCTTTCGTCGGCGCAGACCGGCAACGGGCGGGCGATTTCGGCCAGCATGTCGTCGGCCCCCGCAGGCAGCGGCTGTTCCACCAGTTCGACCCCAAGGCGCACCAGATGCGGGGCCAGATCGGAATAGACCTCGGCGCTCCAGCCTTCGTTGGCGTCGACGATGATCCGGGCGCGGGGGGCCCCGGCGCGCACCGCCTCCAGCCGTGCCATGTCGTCGGGCGTGCCCAGTTTGATCTTCAACAGCGGGCGGTGGGCGTTTTGGGCTGCGGCGGCCTGCATGTTTTCGGGCGTGTCCAGCGACAGGGTATAGGCGGTAACCTCGGGTCGCGGCGCGGGCAGACCGGCCAGATCCCAGACGCGTTTACCGGCGCGTTTCGCCTCCAGATCCCACAGCGCGCAATCGACGGCGTTGCGGGCGGCCCCGGCGGGCAGCAGCGATTGCAGCGCCGCGCGGGTCAGGGGCATCGGCAGGGTTTCGATCTGCGCCGTCACGCTGTCCAGCGTTTCATCATAGCGGGCATAGGGCACGCATTCGCCCCAGCCCTGCGCCGCGCCATCGCTCACGCGCACGGTCAGCACCTGCGCCTTGGTCCGCGACCCGCGCGAGATGGTGAACACCTGCGCCAGCCGAAAGACATCTTGGGTAACGGTCAGTTCCATGCCCGGCACCCTATAGCGCCGCCAGCGCATCCACCAGACGTCCCGCGCCATGGCGGTAGGGATCGACCGCGGGCAGGCCCATGCGCGCCTCGACCTTGGCCAGATAGGCGGTGGCGTCGGCATCGCTCAGATGCTGGGTGTTCACCGACACCCCGGCCACCACACAGGCCGGATTGGCCACCTGCGCCAGCGGCAGGGCGGTGTCGCGCAACCGTTCCAGCGTCGGCAGGTCATAGCCGGGCAAGCCGCGCATATGCGTGCGTGTGGGTTCATGCGCCAGGATCAGCGCGTCGGGCTGGCCGCCGTGGATCAGGGCCATGGTCACACCGGAATAGGACACGTGAAACAGGCTGCCCTGACCTTCGATGTGGTCCCAGTGATCGGCGTCATTGTCGGGGGTCAGGTATTCGACCGAACCCGCCATGAAATCGGCGATCACCGCATCCAGCGGCACGCCGTGGCCGGTGACCAGAATGCCGGTCTGGCCGGTGGCGCGGAAGGTGGATTTCAGGCCGCGCTTGCGCATTTCGGCATCCATCGCCAGCGCGGTATACATCTTGCCCACCGAACAATCGGTGCCGACGGCCAGACAGCGTTTGCCGCTGCGTTTCACCCCGTTGGCGATCGGATAGCCCACGGTCGGCACCCGCACGTCATGCAGCGTGCCGCCATAGGTCTGCGCGGCGGCGACCAGATCGCCTTCGTCGCGCAGCAGGTTGTGCAGCCCGCTGGCGATGTCGAATTCCATTTCCAGCGCCTTGATCAGAACCTCTTTCCACGCGGCCGAGATCACCCCGCCCCGGTTGGCAACCCCGATCACCAGCGTCTTGACACCAGCGGCCTTGGCCTGTTCCAGCGACATGTCGGCCAGCCCCAGATCGGCGCCGCAGCCGGGCAGGCGGTACTGGCCCAGCGCGTTTTCCGGGCGCCAGTCCTTGATGCCTTGGGCGACCTTGGCGGCCAGTTGGTCCGGGGCGTCGCCCAGAAAAAGCAGATAAGGTGTGTCGATCATTGGCGCAGCTCCGCAGGCATGTGTGTGCAGGAGTATACCAAGCCGCTTGGAAAGGAGGTTGTGATTTCACGCGCTTAGGGAAAGATATGAACAAGATTTTCCCGATAATTTTGATTTGGATGAAATATTCTTCGAATAATGCACAGAATAACCGTCGATGCCGCCGACATCATCCAAACATGAGTCGCCCGCAACCGGGCCGATATCGCCGCGTCGCGGCATGATACGCTGCGCACGCAAAACTCCTCTTGATGCCAGTCACGCAATATTCTACCAAACACCCAAATCAAAACGTAACATCATTACCAAGAGGCCCTGCATCCCATGAGCTTCCGCATTCAGCCCGCCGCCCCCGCCCGTCCGAACCGCTGTCAGCTGTTCGGCCCCGGATCGCGCCCCGCGATTTTCGAAAAGATGGCGGCCAGCGCTGCCGATGTCATAAACCTTGATCTTGAAGATTCCGTAGCCCCCACGGACAAGGACGCCGCCCGCGCCAATATCATTCAGGCGATCGGCGATATCGACTGGGGCACCAAATACCTGAGCGTGCGGATCAACGGGCTGGACACGCCCTATTGGTACCGCGATGTGGTGGACCTGCTGGAACAGGCCGGTGACCGGCTGGACCAGATCATGATCCCCAAGGTCGGCTGCGCCGCCGATGTCTATGCCGTCGACGCGCTGGTGACCGCGATCGAGACCGCCAAGGGCCGGACCAAACCGATCAGCTTTGAGGTCATCATCGAAAGCGCGGCTGGCATCGCCCATGTCGAGGAAATCGCCGCCAGCAGCCCCCGGTTGCAGGCTATGTCCTTGGGGGCAGCGGATTTTGCGGCCTCGATGGGGATGCAGACCACCGGGATCGGCGGCACGCAGGAAAACTATTACATGGTGCATGAGGGCCAGAAACACTGGTCCGATCCGTGGCACTGGGCGCAGGCCGCCATCGTCGCCGCCTGCCGCACCCACGGGGTTCTGCCGGTGGACGGACCCTTTGGCGATTTCAGCGACGACGAAGGGTTCCGGGCACAGGCGCGGCGGTCGGCGACGCTGGGCATGGTCGGCAAATGGGCGATCCATCCCAAACAGATCGCCATCGCAAACGAGGTGTTCACCCCCTCGGACGAACAGGTGGCCGAAGCGCGCGAAATTCTGGCAGCAATGGAAGCGGCCAAGGCCAAGGGCGAAGGCGCCACCGTGTACAAGGGCCGGCTGGTCGATATCGCCAGCATCAAACAGGCCGAAGTGATCGTGCGCCAGTCCGAAATGATCGGCGGTTAATCCCGGTCCGCATGGCCGAAACCGCCATGCGGAAACTGTATGTCTTGCGTACACACAGCGTACATACGATTGTGCAGACGGGGCCCCATGCGGCCCCGTTCATCTTTTTGCAGGTGCGACATGGATTTCACGCTTTTTCACACCGCCAAGGTGCACCGCGCCCGGTTCGACCGGTTGCGCGACCGGATCGCCCCCGGCGCAGGGCTGACCCATGTGGTGCGGCCCGATTGGTTGACCCGCGCGCAGGGTGGCATGGAGCCTGCGTTGCGGGATGAGATCGCGGCAGAGATCGCAGCGGCCACCGGCCCCAGCCTGTGCAGTTGCACCACCATCGGCGAAGTCGCCGAAGGGGCAGGCGCGCTGCGGATCGACCGTCCGGTCATGCAGGCCGCCGCTGCCATCGGCGGGCACCTGTGCCTTGCCTATTGTCTGGACAGCACGGCCCAGGCCAGCCGCGCGCTGCTGCAAGAGGCGGCTGACCGGGCGGGCGGCACCGCGCGGATCACCCCCCTGCCCCTGCAGGCCGCGTGGGCAGCATTCGAGGCCGGGGATATGGCGGGCTATGCCACGGCGATTGCCGATGGGGTGCGGGCGCATCTGGTACAGCATCCCGACACGGCCGCAATTGTTCTGGCCCAGGCCTCGATGGATGTGGCAGCGCCCGCGCTGGACGGGGTCGGGGTGCCAGTGCTGGCCACCCCCGAACTGGCGTTTCGCGCCTTGGTCGGAAAACACATTCAATAAAATTGATGTGAATCAAGGCACGCAGCTTGCCCGTCTGCAACCCTGCGCGGGCGAAATACCGCCATCACTGCCAAGGAGCTGATCATGTCGAAACTGCTGTTGTCTGCCGCGCTGGGTCTTTTGCTGGCGGGGGCCGCCGGGGCACAGCCGATGCGGTCGGAACTGTCCTCCCCGATCGTGTCCTTCACCCCGGTCATCGTGAAGAACGCCGAGGCATTGGCCCTGACACCCGAACAGAAGGCCGACCTGAAGAACTGGACGGCAACCATGCCCGCCAAGCGCAAGGCGCTGGAGGCAGAGGCGATTTCCCTGCGGGGCCTTTTGCGCGATGCGATTGTCTCGGGCGCGCCCCAGGCCGAACGTCAGGCGCTGGCCGAACAGGTCGGGGATGCCGAAACCCGGCTGGTGATGATGCGGTCGGCCTGCACCGATCACTGGCGCGGCGTCCTGACGCAAGATCAGTTTGCGATGCTGCTGGATCTGGCCGTCGTCAAATAGACAATCCGCCCCGCGCCCGGTCGTCCGGGCGCGGTCTTTTGCGGGGCGTTGCAAATCCCTGCGACCAAGGTCATATATCCAGCGACTGAGTTGGGAGCCGTTCATGCATTATCTCGAGTTCGAAAAGCCGCTGGCCGAGATCGAAGGCAAAGCCGAAGAATTGCGCGCGCTGGCCCGCAAGAACGAAGAGATGGACGTCGAGAAAGAGGCCTCGGCCTTGGACAAGAAGGCCGCCGATCTGCTGCGCGACCTGTACAAGGACCTGACCCCCTGGCGCAAATGCCTGGTCGCGCGCCACCCCGACCGGCCGCATTGTCAGGATTACATCAAGGCGCTGTTCACCGAATACACCCCGCTGGCGGGCGACCGGAACTTTGCCGATGACCACGCGGTCATGGGCGGGCTGGCGCGGCTGAACGACCGCCCCGTGGTGGTGATCGGCCATGAAAAGGGCACCGACACCAAATCGCGGATCGAACGGAATTTCGGCATGGCCCGGCCCGAAGGATACCGCAAGGCGATCCGCCTGATGGAGATGGCCGACAAGTTCAACCTGCCGGTGGTCACGCTGGTCGATACCCCCGGTGCCTATCCCGGCAAGGGGGCCGAGGAACGCGGCCAGTCCGAGGCGATCGCCCGCAGCACCCAGAAATGTCTGGAAATCGGCGTGCCGCTGATTTCGGTCATCATCGGCGAAGGCGGATCGGGCGGGGCGGTGGCCTTTGCCACGGCCAACCGTCTGGCGATGCTGGAACATTCGGTCTATTCGGTGATTTCGCCCGAAGGCTGCGCCAGCATCCTGTGGAAAGACGCCGAAAAGATGCGCGAAGCGGCCGAGGCGCTGCGCCTGACCGCGCAGGACCTGAAGAAACTGGGCGTGATCGACCTGATCATCAAGGAACCGCAGGGCGGCGCACAGCGGGCGCGCGACAAGACCATCGCCACCGTCGGGCGCACGATCAACGACATGCTGAGCGGGATGGACGGCATGGACCGCGCCACGCTGATCGCGGACCGGCGCAAGAAATTCCTGCAAATGGGCAGCAAGGGGCTGGCGGCCTGATCCGGCCCCCTTTCCAAGCAACTTTGCGATCCCTACGGTGCCATTGCCGGTGCCATTTTAAACCGTGGGAATGCCTTTAATTCCTGACGCTGCGCGACCGACCGTCCGCCCGTTGACCCACACGTCAGGCAAGCCTTTTCGGAAAATTAAATTGCGAGAATCGCCATACAATTATAACGTGTATGGATATTCACGAGTTTATTTTAACGCATAATTTTTTGGAGGACCGGTCAAATGACGGGAAGAAATATTATATTTCGCGTATCCAGTTTAGTTTTAGGCCCTGTTTTGGGCATCATTCTTGCAGCCCCTGTGTCAGCGCAAACCGTATATGTCGATCAGGGTCAGGATTGGACCAATTCGCTGCGCAACAGGTTCTATACCCAGGATCAGGGATCGCGGATCATGCCGGTGGCCTGGATGCGGGCACTGAAAACAGCCGATGGCGCCGGATTTCTGGACGATGCGCTGACACGCTATGGATACCTTGCGTTGCAGGGGCGCGAAGATGCCGATGTTCCGCTGGGCTTTACCCTGACCGGAACGGGTCCGGAAACCTCGATCGGTATGACCTGTTCGGCCTGCCACACCCGGCAGATCGACGTGAACGGCACCAATTACCGGATCGACGGCGGTCCGGCGGTTGTCGATTTTCAGGCCTTTCTGAAAGATCTGGATGACGCGGTTCTGGCCACCTTGGTCGACGACGCCAGCTTTGCCACTTTTGCAACCGACATACTGGGCGACGACGCCCCCGCCGCCAAAATCGCCGCCCTGAAGGTCGAGGTCGAAATGTGGAGCCTGCGGTTCCACACATTGATCGACCGCGCGCTGCCCGATCCTGCGTGGGGGCCATCGCGGCTGGATGCGGTGTCGATGATCTTCAACCGGCTGGCCGGGCTTGATCTGGGCGAGGCGCCGGATCACCTGATCCCCGAAAACATCGCCGTGGCGGATGCGCCGACACGCTATCCCTTCCTGTGGAACGCCGCCCGCCAGGACCGGACCCAATGGCCGGGCTTTGCCTCCAATGGCGACGCGATCCTGGGTCTGGCCCGCAATCTGGGCGAGGTTTACGGCGTCTTCGGCGAATTTCACCCGGTCAAGAAATCGGGCTATCTGAACCGCGACTATATCACCAACAACTCGGCCAATTTCGAAGGGCTGAAGGTGCTGGAGGACTGGATCTGGAAAATCGGCGCGCCGAAATGGCCCTGGGAACTGGATACCGATCTGGCCGCGCAGGGTGAGCAGATTTTCAACCTGTCCACGGAAAACGGTGGCTGCGTCGAATGCCACGGGATCAAGAAGGGCGCGTTCCGGTCGATCTTTCATTCCACATGGAAAACGCCGGTTGTGGATGTGGGCACTGACCGACGCGAATGCCAGATCCTGACGCGGACCGTGAAAACCGGGGTGCTGGACGGCGCCTTTGTCCCGTTCTCGCTGGACAAACTGGGGCCAGAGGAAACCGCGTTTCAGGTGCTTGCGACCTCGGTCCTTGGGGGGATCGTCCAGAACTTTACCCACGGGCTGGACGAAGATGTCGCCGCATTGGACGACAACGCGCTGATGCGCAGCGCCGATCCGTCGGGCACCCGCGGATACCCGGCCGAATTCGAAGGCCTGTCCGAAGCGTTCACCCTGCCCGAACCCGAGGTGTCGGATCAGGCCGCGCTGACCGCCGGGCCAAGCTGCGGATACGAGGCGCGGGTGTTGCAGGGCATCTGGGCGGCGGCCCCCTATCTGCACAACGGATCGGTCCAGTCGTTAAGCGATCTGCTGAAACCCGCGTCCGAACGGGCCGCAAGTTTCAAGCTGGGCGGGAACTATGACATCGAGGCGGTCGGGCTGGCGGCGGATCAGACATTTTTCGATCACACGCTGGAAACGACCGATTGTTCCGATCTGGACAGCGGCAACAGCAGGTGCGGACATGAATACGGCACCTCGTTGTCCGAAACCCAGAAAAAAGCGATCCTGGAATATCTGAAATCCATCTAAGGGCGCTGACCCTGTTTTTGGGGGGCGAAATCCTTGGCACGGCTGTCCGTCGCCAAGGGGTTCGCCCCCCTTTTGATTGGGCTGTTGCCAAGTTGTGAACACTGTTTTGACAAGATTTTGCCACAATTAATTTGCCGGACCCTGCCCCGATGGGTAACGCTGAGTGTGGGGGCAAGGGGAGTGTTATGGCTGTTTACGAGTTTAAAGTCGTTCCTGCGCCGGATCAGTCGCGGCGGATCAAGGGCCTGAAACGGGGGGACGACAGTTTTTCACTGACCATTTCAGGGCTGATGAACGAGCTTGGTCAGGACGGCTGGGACTATGTGCGCGCCGAAACGCTTCCGCATCGTCGGCGCGGCTGGATGCTGCGCAGGCCTGTGCAGCAGCGCCATATACTGGTGTTCCGGCGCCGTTTGCGCGGGATGACCGATCCGGCCGCCGAGACCGCTGAACAGCCCCCGATCACATCCCCGCGGCGGGTGCGTAAAAACGACGTGGTTCAGTTCGTCAGGGCCGGGGGGCGGAAAATCCGGGTGGTGGAACCGGCCGTTTCCGACGCCGCGCGTTAAAGCGATGCCCCCCCTTACGGGGTCTCTTTACCACATGGTCTTGGACGAACGGTCGGCCCAGTCCCGGTCATAGGCCTGACCGTCGATTTCCTGCCGGGTCACGTCGGACAGGATATCGCCCGGCGTGGGCAGGTCCGCGCTGTCGTCGCGCGACCACAGCCCGGCCCGCATGACCGCGCGGGCGCATTGGGTATAAACCTCGGATATCGCGATCACGATCACGCTGCGCGGCAGTTTGCCCTTGTGGTCGAACCGGGCGCGCAGATCATCGTCCAGCGTGATCCGCGCGGTGCCGTTCACCCGCACCACGGTGTTGGACCCCGGCACCATGAACATCAGCGACACGCGCCCGTCCTCGACGATATTGCGCAGGCTGTCCATACGGTTGTTGCCGCGCCAGTCGGGCATGGCCAGCGTATGGGGGTCCAGTTCCTGTACCACCGGGCCGTCGTCGCCACGCGGGCTGCCGTCGGTGCCCCCGGCCCCGACGGTCGACAGCACGCAGAACCGCGATGTCATGATCCAGCGCCGGTATTGCGGCGTCATCTGCTGCGCGACCTTGCGCATGGCGGGCACGCTGGGGGTGCCGTAAAGCGCCTCAAGCGCTGCGATATCGGTCAGGTATTCCATTGTCACCCTTCGGGGTCAAAGCCCGCCTCTGCCATCAGTTTATCCGAGGCGGTTTCCACCACCTGTTCCAGTTCGACCATGAATTCATCGGTCGGTTTTCCGGCCGCGATGCGCGGCAGGAACGACACCACCGCCAGCCCCGGCTTGCGGTAAATACCCGTGCGCGGCCAGAACACGCCGACATTGGTGGCCGCCGGCACACAGTCCTGCGCCAGTTGGTCATACAGGATGCCGGTGCCGATCTTGTATCCGCGCGACACCCCCGGGGCGACGCGGGTGCCTTGGGGATAGATGATCAGCTGGCCGGGCAATTGCCGCCCGTTGTCCACATCGCGCACCATTTTCTGGATGGCCTGCCCGCGTTTGCCGCGATCCACCGCGACACAGCCGATGCGATAGGCGTAATAGCCAAGGATCGGCGCCCAGCGCAGGGATTTCTTCATGATGAACTTGGGGCGCGGCACCACCGACACGATCATGATGATGTCGAAAAACGACTGGTGCTTGGCGGCAATCAGCACCTCGTCGGTGGGCACCTGCCCGCGGATTTCGGATTTCAGCCCGATCATCCAGCCCGCGGTCCAGCGCACCCAGCGGCAATAGGTGTGAATCCCGGCAAAAGCGCCGCGCCGGTCCACCATCGCCCAGGGCGTGAAGAACACCGCCAGCACCGCCATCATCAGGTACATCTGCCCGACAAACACCAGCGACCGCAGCCATTGCACGACATAGCCTATCATTCAGGTGATCTCCCTCAACATCCGCAGGGCGGCCATCCGCGTGGCCCAGAACGCAACCCCCGCCGCGACAATGGGGATGATCAGCGGCCAAAGCCAGTGCCAGCCGTGAAACCCAAGCCCGGTCAGGAACCCGCCCGCCGTGGACACGCCCGGCAGCAGGGCAATCGCCAGCATCCCCAGCGCAGTGCCCGCCGCCGCCCCCTGCAAGGTGCGCCCGGTGAAACGCCGCACGAAGGCCCGCGCGATATAGACGTCGCGCGCGCCCACCAGCCGCAGCACACGGACCACCCCGGCATTGGCGGCAAGGGCTGCATTGGCCGACAGGGTGATCATCGCCGCCGTCGTCAGCCCGATCAACCCGATCGACACCAGCCCCAGCATCCGCAGCCGGTCCGCCGCCTGCACCAATGGCCTGCGCCAGCGGGTGTGATCGTCCAGAACCGCGCCCGGCGCTTCGGCGGACAGGCGCAGGCGCAGCCCTTCGGCGTCATAGCCATCGCCGGTTTCCGCGACCTCGATCAATTGCGGCACCGGCAAGGTATCCACCGGCAGATCGGGGCCGAACCACGGCGCCAGCAGGGCGCGCTGTTCGGCGTCGGACAGGGCCCGCACCTCGCCGATACCGGGGGTGGTGCGCAGCACCTGAAGCGCGGCCTCGGTCTGGGTCTGCATCTGGCCTTCGGGCGCAGAGATGCGCACCGTCGCGGTGCGTGCCAGCGCCTCGGACCAGCGATCGGCCAGCCGCCCGGTGGCCAGCGACAGGGCCAGCGCAAAGACCGCCAGAAACGCCATGGCACCGGCGGTGAACATGGTCAGCCGGACGGTGAACCCGGTGGGCGGCACAACCCGGTCGGCCTGCGGATCGCCCGCGATCAGGGCGCGAAGGGTGATCAGAACCATCTTCACAAATCCGCCCCCGCCAGTTGCAACTGCCGGTCCTTGATCCGCAGCACCCGCGCCGCGACCTGCGATTTCGCCGCCCGGATCAACGCCAGATCATGGGTGGCGATCAGGATCGTCTTGCCCATCCGGTTCAGCTCGACCAGCAGGGTCAGCAATCGCTGCGACATGTCCCAATCGACATTGCCGGTGGGCTCATCGGCCAGAACCACATCCGGCGCCATGATCACCGCGCGCGCAAGCGCCGCGCGCTGGCGTTCGCCGCCCGACAGTTCGGGCGGGCGCGCCCCGGCCCGCGCGCTGAGCCCGACCCAGGACAGCAGTTCGTCCAGATTGCCCTGTTCGGCCGCCGGGTCGCGATCCGACACCGCCAGCGGCAGCGCCAGGTTGTCGCGCAGCGGCAGATGATCCAGAAACTGGCAATCCTGATGCACCACCCCGATCCGCCGCCGGGCATGGGCGATCGCGTCACGGTCCATGTCGCCCAGATCACGGCCGAACAGCTGAACGTTGCCCGCCGCCGGGCGCAATTCGCCATAGCACAATTTCAGCAAGGTGCTTTTGCCCGCGCCCGACGGGCCGGTCAGAAAATGGAACGACCCCGGCTGCAGGCGGAGCGTGATATCCGACAACAATTCTCCCCCACCATAGCTGTGGGTCACGTTTTGCAGTTCGATCACGCCGCTCTCCGATGATTTAGGGGTGTTTTGCCCGAGGTTTTAGCAGGTTTCAATTGCGCTATGACGCAAATCCTTTGAATTTCCCGCCCAGTTGATACAACATGCAGATTAATAGAGGCAGTGCCGCGATGGGAACCCACGCGCGAAGGTGAGGCAAGATGCGACTGATTTGCCCGAATTGCGATGCGCAATACGAGGTGGACGATTCCGTTATTCCAGAAAATGGGCGGGATGTGCAGTGTTCAAACTGCGGACATACCTGGTTTCAGGATGCCGCGAACAAGGAATTTGAAGACAGCCCCGAGCTGATCCTTGGGCCGGAGACGACGGAAACCGCCCCGCAGGCCGAAGACGCCCCCATCATTTCCGAACCCGAGGTCGAAATCTCTGGCGAACCCGATCCGGTGGAGGCGCCCGCAGAAGAGCGGTTTGAAGCGCCTGAGGAACCGGAGCTCGAAGACAGCGCAGCAGAAAAGCCCGCGCCCGCCACAGAGCCGGTCCGGTCAACGGTGGACGAGTCCATCATCAACGTGCTGCGCGAAGAGGCCGAGCTGGAACAACAGGCCCGCAGCCAAGAGGGACGAGGCGCCGCGATCGAAAGCCAACCCGATCTGGGCCTTGAGGAATCCGCCGCCGCACCGCGCAAGAAACGATCCGGCCTGCAGGAACGCATGGCCCGGCTGCGCGGGATCGACACCGAAGAGACGGTGGATGTTCACGACAACGCGGCCGGATCGCGCCGCGATCTGCTGCCCGATGTCGAAGAAATCAACTCGACCCTGCGCGCCACATCCGAGCGTCACAGTCAGGAACAGGACCCCGGTATCATCGCGATCGAACAGGACGTCGACGAACCTCAGGGGCGTAGCGGCTTTGGGCGTGGGTTCAGCGTGATGATCCTGCTGGCGGTGATCCTGCTGGGCGTCTATGTGCTGGCCCCGAAAATCGTGGCCATGGCGCCGCCGGCGGAACCGGCGCTGAACGCCTATGTCGCGACCATAGATCAGGCCCGCCTTGCGCTGGACAACCAGCTGAGGGCGCTGGTCGACGTGATCAACAAAGCCTCGGAATAGGCTGGTTCAGCCCGGCTGGGGCGCGCCCACGACGGCGCGCCAGCCGTCCTCATCCACCGCCCGCAGGCGCGCCAGCGCCGCTTCGGCATCTGCGCGGAAATCGGCGCGGCTGTCGTCCTTTACCTCTTTGATCCCGGCAACCAGCGCGTCGATTTCGGGCAGGGGTGTATTGGTGGCGGCCGACAGGGTCTGAAGCGCCTCCAGAACCTTGCCAAGCTGCTTGCCGTAACTGGCAACCTCGGTCTGAACCCGGGCCTCGATTTCCGGGATGCCCTTGATATCGGGGGAAAACAGACGCGGCACGATTTCCTGGGTCACATCGCCTGAAAACGGCGCGCGAAACATCGGCGCCCAGATGTCAAATGGGGTCAGCATTGCGAAACTCCTTGGGTTAAATGCAGGTAGTTTCTCTGCATTGCAGCATTCTGTCAAATCAATCGGTAAGGGCATTGAAAATAGCGGAACAGGCGAGCCGCGGCTTTAGGCCCATAGCTGTCCCATCTTCAGATAGTGCAAATCACTACATTTGGTGCAACAAAGAAGCATGCCGGAAACAACGATTGACATTAGAAAAGCCTCTTTGCCCGAGTTCGAGGACTTTATTTTTGATCATGACGTACATGGTGCCGGGAGCGACAAGGCCTGGTACAACCAATTGGATTTAGTCATCTACTATGACGCAGCACATAGCGCTCAATGTCTGATTGAGATGTTCCAGAATGCGCGCAGCTTGCCCTCAAAACATGACCGGGCCAAGCTTGAGCAAGGTTGTTGGGCTATGTTTGGTTCTGGCTTCGAAGGAAATCTGAATGACCTGATCTGGAAAAGTAAAATTCCCTTGGAAACAAAGGAAGAGCTTATTTCTTCAATGTTCTTCATGTACCGGAACCTGTTTGCTTCGGATCCATTGGGAGAAGCCTGCGAGATGTGGTGGGACAGCTTAGCCTATGACATCCATCCGATGGGTGTTGCAGACCCAGCCAACAATCCGGCTCACAAACGAATCCAGCGCGCAATGTTTGAAACATTGTCGAAAATACTTGAGTTAGATTCTGTTGACTGTCAGCTCGCAGCTTTGCACGGGCTGAATCACGTTTTCCACCCGGACACCAAAAGTGTTGTAAAGAACTATGTCGATAGCAATCCTGACTTGTCAGACGCAGCGGTTGAGTATGCGACCCTTTGTGCAAATGGACTGGCTATGTAGTTCCCGCAAACGACGGTTCCGCGCGCACGGCCGCCCTTCAGAACCGGTCAAGCAGCCGTTTGAGGTAGTCCAGTTCCAGCGGCGGGCGTTCCTGATCGGATGAGCGGCGGCGGATTTCGTCCAGCAGGTCGCGGGCGCGGCCATAGGGGTCTTCGCCCTGCAGCAGGTTTTCATCGGTGCCGACCCGGCCCTGTGCGCCGCGTTCGCGGCCCAGCGGGTCGCGCTGGCTGTCGGGGTTGGCGCGGCCGATGGCTTCGCCCTGCTGGCCCTGCTGGTTCTGCTGCTGGGCCAGTGCCTCGCCCAGGTTGCGCATGCCTTCGCGCAGGGCCTCCATCGCTTCGGCCTGATTGTTCAGCGCGCCGGCCAGATCATCCTCGCGCAGCGCCTCTTCGGCTTCGCCCATGGCGCGGCCCGCGCGGTCCAGCGCGTCGCGGGCGGCCTGACCTTCGGCGCCGCCGACACCGGGCAGCCCTTCCTGCTGGCGGCGCAATTCATCGCGCAGGGCCTGCTGACGATCAGCAAGGCTTTGCCCCGGTTGCTGGGCATCGCCGCCCTGCCCCTGCTGGCCGGGCTGTTGCCCTTCGCCCTGACCTTCGCCGCCCTGCTGGCTACCCTGACCCTGACCATCGTGGCTTTGACCCCGGCCCTGACCGCCGCTGCGCCCCTCATTCTCGCCGCTTTCACCGGCCTGGGCATTCGGGTTGAACTGTTCCTGCAGGTCGCGGAAGGCATCGTCGCTAAGCCCCTGCTGATCGCGCAGGGTTTCGGCCAGCCCGTCCATCGCCTGCTGGCCGGGGCTTTGCCCGCCGCCGCCTTCGCCTTGGGTGACCTGCATGTTTTCCAGCATCTGCTGCAACTGATCCAGCAATTGCTGCGCCTCGGCCATGCGGCCCTGTTCCATCAGTTCCTGAATCCGGTCCAGCATCTGTTGCAACTGATCGGCGGTGATTTCCTGCGTGTTCTGCTTTTCGGCCTGCTGCTGTTGCTGGCCGTCCTGTTGCTGCTGTTCGGCCAGTTGACGCATGTAGTTCTGCATCGCCTTGTTCAGCTCGTCCATCAGCTCGGCGATTTCCTCGTCGGTGGCGCCATTGCGCATGGCCTGCGACAGCCGGTCCTGCGCGCGGCGCAGCTGTTCCAGCGCGTCGGACAGATCGCCGTCTTCCAACAGCACCGCGATGTCCCACAGCACCTGCGCCAGTTCGTCCCGCACCTCGGGCGTCAGGCCGTCGGTCACAGCCCTGTCCAGCCGCCGCAACGCCACCTTCAACTGCAAAAAGGCCGAGCTGTCGCGGAAAATTTCATCCGGGCGGTGGCTGACCGCGCGCAGGATCTGCACCACCCGGCGGCCATTGTCGCGGGTCCACAGCAGATCGCGCCGTTGTTCGATGATAGAGGCGGCCAGCGGATCGAAAAACCGGCGCCCGCCCAGATTGGCGCTGATTGCGCTGCTTTGCCCGGTCTGGCCAAGGGTATCGGCCACCTCGAACACCATCTGCACGGGTAGGTGTGCCCAGGGGTGGTCCGAAAAATTCTCGATCAATGTCTCTTCGAAGGTGCGCCGGTCGCCGGTGATCGGCATCGGCAGGTCAACGACGATCGGTGCGCGGTCCTCAGGCTCGGCCACCAGTCCGTAGGCACGGGTCACTGTTGGCAGATCAAGGGTGATCGTGACTGTACCCGCCACAACGCCGTGGTCATCCTTGGCCAGGAATTTCTGCTGTATCTCGCCGCCGCGCCCGCGTTCCATCTTGGCCGCGATGGTCACGGTGGGGGCTGCGTCCGGTTCCATCACCACGTCCCAGGCGCGCCCGCCGGGCCCGTCGATGGATACTGCGCCGCTTTGGGTGATGTCGAACCGGTGCACCAGATCGTCCGACGGCACCGAAGGTGCTGTGCCGGAAACGGTTTCGGTCAGGCCCAGCGCGCCGACCTCGCCATACAGGCGCACGGTGACGGCGCTGCCCTGCGGCACCCGCAAAGAGGCGGCGCTGATATCGTTCAGATACAGGCTGGGCCGTCCGGTATAGGCGGGGGGTTCAACCCAGCCTTCCCACGCCGGGCCGCTGGCCAGCGCCGATCCCGGCCCCGCCGCCATATCGGGGACCGAAGCCACGCGCCACAGCGAGCCGAACACCAGCGCCACCAGAAACGCCGTGACCGCGACATAGCGCAGCCCGAACGGATCGCGGCGCGACACCCGCAGATCGGGGGGAACGGCGCGGGCATCCGCCGCGCGACGGGCCATCCGGTCGACATGCGCCTGCCAGACGAATTCCGATGCGCTGTCGCCCGCGCCGATGGCCTGTATGTCGCCCAGCGCGGTGATCGGCCGCCCCGGCAGGGTGGCATCCAGACGCTCCAGCGCCTCGGCCCGGGACGGGACATGAAACCGCCGCAGCCCGCGGATCAGCAGCCATGCCGCGGCAATGGCCACCACAATCAGCCCGGTGATCAGCGCGCCGCGCGGCGTAACCTCGTGCAAGCCGAAGGCCAGCAGCGCCAGAACCGCCAGAACCAGCGACCACAGCGGCCAGAACGCCTGCGTCAGACGTTCCGCCGCCAGACCCCAGCGGGTCAGGCGCAGCGGCCAGACCAGCGCTTTCAGGGTCGTTTCAGGGGTGTGGCTCTGTTCGGTCATTCTGCGGTCCGGGCGGCCTTGCCGCGGGACTGCGGATCAAAGCCATGCAGGGATGGTATCGCGGTTTATCATCTCGTCAAAGGTCGGACGCGCCCGAATGACGGCGAATTGATCCCCATGGACCAGAACTTCTGGTATCAGGGGGCGGGTGTTGTATTCCGACGACATCACCGCGCCGTAGGCCCCGGCCGACCGGAAAGCGACCATGTCGCCCGCCGCCAACGGGGGCATATCCCGTTGTTTTGTAAAGGTATCCCCGGATTCGCAGACCGGCCCGACGATGTCATAGGGCGTCTGTTCCGCCCCCGGCGCGGGTTCGATCACCGGGATGATGTCGTGGTATGCGCCATACATTGCCGGTCGGATCAAATCATTCATCGCCGCGTCGAGAATCAGGAAATTCCGCCCCTCGCCCGACTTCACATAGATCACATCGCTGACCATCACGCCCGCATTGCCCGAAATCAGGCGTCCCGGTTCGATCTCGATCTCGCACCCCAGATCGCCCACTGTGCGTTTGATCAACGCGCCATATTCCACCGGCAAAGGCGGCGCCGAATTGGAGCGTTCATAGGGAATGCCAAGCCCGCCGCCCAGATCCAGCCGCCGGATATCGTGCCCGTCGGCGCGCAGCGCGCGGGTCAGGTCGGCAACCTTGAGGTACGCCTGCTCAAAAGGGCCAAGTTCGGTCAGCTGGCTGCCGATATGCACGTCGATGCCGATGACCTTCAGCCCCGGCAGGGCGGCGGCATGGGCATAGACCTCGCGCGCGCGGGCGATCGGGATGCCGAATTTGTTTTCGGATTTGCCGGTGGCGATCTTTTCGTGGGTCTTGGCATCGACGTCGGGGTTCACCCGCACGGTGATGGGTGCGACCAGACCCAGCGACAGGGCGACCTGATTCAGCGCCTCCATCTCGGGTTCGGATTCGATGTTGAACTGGCGCACCCCGCCGGTCAGCGCCATGCGCATTTCTTCGCGGGTCTTGCCGACGCCGGAAAACACGATCCGGTCGCCCGGCACGCCGGCGGCGCGGGCCCGCGCATATTCGCCGCCCGATACCACATCCATGCCCGCGCCCAGATCCGCCAGCGTTTTGATCACCGCCTGGTTGGAATTGGATTTCATCGCATAGCAGACCAGATGGTCCATGCCGTCCAACGCTTCGTCGAACAGTTTGAAATGCCGGGTCAGCGTGGCGGTGGAATAGCAATAGAACGGCGTGCCCACAGCCGCCGCGATTTGCGGCAGCGGCACATCTTCGGCATGCAGGATGCCGTCGCGATACAGAAAGTGATCCATTCAGGTTACAGGCCTTGAGCGAAGAAACAGATAAAGCGGCAGGCCACAGCCAAGCCCGATGCCGAAGGTGGCCGGAACCGCGATCAGCGCCAGCCAGTTCTTGCGAACGTAAACCTCGGCCAGGATCCACAGGGTCAGGGCCAGCGCAGCGATGGTCAGGTCCCAGACCAGGGCGCGGGTCGCGGCGTTCGCCTGCCAGGCCTCGATCATCGGGCCCAACTGCCAGCCATGTTCGGAAAACCACCCGACAAGCAGGCTGAGCGGGTGGATCGCACCCCAGACCGCAAGGGCCAGATATGCAAGACGCAGCAACGACATACTGCGCGTTTAGAGCAATTCAGCGGCCTTGCAAACCCGCCGGTTCGGGTCACAGCCCCAGCGACACGCCCACCGGCCCGATCCGGGTGCCGACACTGGCCCCGGTGCGGATATTGCCCGAACTGTCGACCCCGACCGAGGCATTGGCCGTGGGCCGCGTCGGTTTGCCATCGGCACCGCAAGAGGCCAGCGCCAGTGTGGCGATCAGAAGAACCGTGATCCGTTTCATTTCAGCACCTCTTTCCACCGTGCGACCTGCGCGCGCACCTGATCGGGCGCGGTGCCGCCATAGCTGGTTCTGCTGGCGACCGAATTATGGACCCCCAGCACGTCGAAGACATCGGCGCTGATCAGCGCATGGACCGATTGCATGTCGGCCAGCGTCAGCTCGGGCAGATCGCAGCCTTTGCTTTCGGCCAGCGCCACCAGCGACCCGGTCACATGGTGGGCATCGCGGAACGGCATGTTCAGCGTCCGCACCAGCCAGTCGGCCAGATCGGTGGCGGTCGAGAACCCGCTGGCGGCGGCGGTTTCCAGCGCGTCGCGGTTGGCGGTCATGTCGCGGACCATGCCTTCCATCGCGGCCAGCGCCAGCATCAGGTGGTCGGCGGCGTCGAACACCTGTTCCTTGTCTTCCTGCATGTCCTTGGAATAGGTCAGCGGCAGCCCCTTCATCACCGTGAACAGCGCAACCATCGCCCCCATGATCCGGCCGATCTTGGCGCGGATCAGCTCGGCCGCATCGGGGTTCTTCTTTTGCGGCATGATCGACGATCCGGTGGAAAACCGGTCCGACAGCACCACAAAGCGGAACTGGGCGCTGGACCAGATCACCAGTTCTTCGGCAAAGCGGGACAGGTGCATGGCGCAGATTGACGATGACGACAGGAATTCCAGCGCGAAATCGCGGTCGGCGACGGCATCCAGCGAATTGGCGGCAGGCCGGTCAAAGCCCAGCGCGGCGGCCGTCATGTGCCGATCGATCGGAAAGGAGGTCCCGGCCAGGGCGGCCGCGCCCAGCGGGCTTTCGTTCATCCGGGCGCGGGCGTCTTTGAACCGGCTTAGATCGCGGCCCAGCATTTCGACATAGGCCATCATGTGGTGGCCCCATGTCACGGGCTGGGCGGTCTGCAGGTGGGTGAACCCGGGCATCACCCAATCCGCGCCCGCCTCGGCCTGTGCCAGAAAGGCGGCGATCAGCGCCTCGATCCCGGCAATAGCCGCATCCATCTGATCGCGGACCCACAGTTTGAAATCGGTCGCCACCTGATCGTTGCGGCTGCGGCCCGTGTGCAGACGGCCCGCCGGTTCGCCGATCAGGTCTTTCAGCCGCGCCTCGACGTTCATGTGGATGTCTTCCAGCGCGGTGGAAAAGGCGAACTCGCCACGTTCGATTTCTGACAAGACCGTGAGCAGGCCTTCCCCGATCGCATCGGCATCATTAGAAGTAAGAATGCCCGTGGCCGCCAGCATGGCGGCATGGGCGCGCGAGCCCTGAATGTCCTGGGCGGCCATCCGCTGGTCAAATCCGATCGAGGCGTTGATCGCCTCCATGATCGCATCGGGCCCTGCGGCGAACCGCCCGCCCCACATGGCGTTTGAGGTTGTCTTGGTCATTGCTGTGCCCCTGGAGGGAAAATGAAACTGTTCCGTTTGGCCGTTCTCTATACGGCCCTTGCGTTTGGTGCAAATGCCGCATCCGCAGACATCGCCCAGATCGAGGCGCTGCGCGATGGCCAGATGAAAAAACTGACCTTCCACAGCGCGCCCAAACCGGTGGCCGATGTCGAACTGGTCGATGCCGAAGGTGCGCCGCACCGGTTAAGCGAATACAACGGCAAATATGTGGTGCTAAATTTCTGGGCCACATGGTGCGCGCCCTGCCGCCATGAAATGCCGTCGCTGGACCGGTTGCAGGCCGAACTGGGCAGCGACAATTTTGCCG
The DNA here is from genome assembly GCA_947500775.1 of uncultured Paracoccaceae bacterium. GTDB lineage: Bacteria > Pseudomonadota > Alphaproteobacteria > Rhodobacterales > Rhodobacteraceae > CANMTD01. The sequence continues at coordinate 267,893 of CANMTD010000001.1, read as the reverse complement.
TGGTGCCGGTGGCCACCGGTCACAACCCGGTGCCCGGCATCAAACGGTTCTTCGAGACCGCCGAGATTCAGAACCTGCCGATCCTGCGCGATCCCAAACAGGAAATGGCGCGGCACATGGCGGTTCTGGGCCTGCCGATCACCGTGATCCTGAACCCCGAGGGTCAGGAAATCGCCCGGCTGCGCGGCGATGCCGAATGGGACAGCGACAGCGCCAAGGCGATTCTGCGGGCCCTGATGGCCGAAAGCTGAGCCGATTGACGTAACGGCCATATTGACGGCACCCCCCCGGTTTCGCCCATCATCGGAACCGGGAGGACACCGTGCCGTTACAGATATTACTGCCGTTGGTTGTGGGGGGCATCGCCGGGATTGCCGTTCTGTTGCACCTGCTTGGCTATTCACGGCAGGTCGATCTGAGCGATCCGAGTTTCGTCGCCGCCCAGTGGTGCCGCGAATTTCCTGATGATCAGGTCGAAGCGATCGCCATGTCCGATGACGGGCGCGTGGCGTTGGTGCATGCCAGTTCGGGTGCGGGGCTGTTGTGGGCGGCGGGGGCGGATACCACCGCGCGGCGCGCGGATTGTGCCGAGGTCACGCCGGATGCGACCGGGCTGACCGTGCGGTTTGACGATTACGGCGCGGCGCAGCTGCGGATCAGCCTGCCGCCGCAGGATCAGCCCCACTGGATCAACACCCTGACCGCAAGCGAGGCCACATGACCGCCAATATCACCTTTCCCGATGTCGTTTCCTGGGCGGTCCCGCTGTTCATCGCCGCCATTCTGGCCGAATTGTTCTGGATTCACGCGACGGGGCGCGGCGGGCGGTATGAAACGCGCGATGCTTTTACCTCGCTGATCATGGGGGCGGGCAATATCGCCTCGGGCATCCTGCTGGGGTTCATCGCCTATGGGTTTTTCATGGTGCTGTGGCAGATCACGCCGCTTGATCTGGGCACCTCGTGGATGGTGATCGCCATCTGTTTCGTGCTGGACGATCTGCGCTATTACTGGGTGCACCGGTTCGGCCACCGCATCCGCTGGGTCTGGGCCAGCCATGTGAACCACCATTCATCCCAGCACTACAACCTGACCACCGCGCTGCGGCAGACATGGACGGGGTATTTCACCTTCATGATGGTGGTGCGGGCGCCGCTGATCCTGTTGGGGTTTCATCCGGCGATGGTGCTGTTTTGCGGCGGGCTGAACCTGATCTATCAGTTCTGGATTCATACCGAGGCCATCAACCGCCTGCCCAGATGGTTCGAGGCGGTGATGAACACCCCCAGCCACCACCGGGCACATCACGGGCGCAACGCGCGCTATCTGGATTGCAACTATGCCGGGGTCTTCATCATCTGGGACAGGATCTTCGGCACCTTCGTGCCCGAGTTGGACAGCGAAAAGGTGGATTACGGGCTGGTGCATAACCTGGCCACCTTCAACCCGATCCGCATCGCCTTTCACGAATGGGTCGCGATTTTCCGCGATATGGCGCAGCCCGGCCTGACCCTGCGCCAGCGGCTGATGTATGCGGTCGCCCCCCCGGGCTGGAGCCATGACGGCAGCCGCGACATGACCCCGGTGCTGAAAGCCAAACATCTGGCCCGCCACCCCGAAGATCGCGGCACACCGGGGTTCGAGGAAACCGCGCCCTAGCCCAGTGCCCGCACCCGGTCATGGGCCGGGCAGGTGATCACATGGTCGTTCACCATGCCCACCGCCTGCATGAAGGCATAGACGATGGTGGGACCGCAGAATTTGAACCCGGCCTTTTTCAGGTCTTTCGAAATCTGCTGTGACAGCGGGGTCTGGGCGGGCACCTCGGCCATGGTTGTGAACCGGTTCTGGATCGGCTTGCCGTCCACATAATCCCACAGGAACCGGTCAAACCCCTGCTGATCCTCGATCCGGCACCAGGCCTGGGCATTGCTGATCGCGGCTGCGATTTTACCGCGATGGCGGATGATGCCGGGGTCAGCCAACAGGCGGGTGATGTCCTTGTCGCCCCACTGGGCGATCACGCGCGGATCAAATTCCTGAAAGGCCACCCGGAAATTATCACGCTTTTTAAGGATGGTGATCCAGCTGAGTCCGGCCTGAAACCCGTCGAGAATCAGTTTCTCCCACAGGGCGCGACTGTCCCATTCCGGCACGCCCCATTCGGTATCGTGGTACTCAATGTAAATCATTTCTTGCCCGCACCAGCCGCATCTTTCTGTCATTTTCCTTATTCCTCAGCAGGTTACCACATCGGTCGGGTTTTAGCACAATTGGAACAAAATAAGAATATTAAGAGCTTCTTAGAAGTTTCACTCAAATTGTGGGTTATCCCGCAACGGAGAGAGACAAATGGAAATTGGTGTCGATACCCCGGAAATGGCAAGTCTTGCATCGGACGACAGCCCGCTGTCCGCCGCAGTTTCGCTCCGCGACAGGAACACGATGGCGATGGTCCATGATGCGTTGCGGCGCAAGGATGTGATGCTGGCCTATCAGCCGGTGGTGAATGCGACCGGCGACATGCGCCCGGCCTTTTACGAAGGGTTGATCCGGGTGATGGATGACACCGGGCGGATCATCCCGGCCAAGGATTTTATCGGGTCCGTCGAAACCAATGAAACCGGACGCATCATCGACTGTCTGGCGCTGGAACTGGGGCTGGCGGCCTTGGCGGCGGCACCGGATTTACGCCTGTCGATCAACATGTCCGCGCGGTCGATCGGATATCCGCGCTGGAAACAGACGCTGGACCGCGGGCTGGCGGACGATCCCACGCTGGGCGAACGGCTGATCCTGGAAATCACCGAAAGCTCGGCCATGGTCATGCCCGATCTGGTGTCGGTCTTCATGCGCGATCTGCAGGAACACGGCATCGCCTTTGCGCTGGATGACTTCGGGGCGGGCTATACCGCCTTTCGCTATCTGCGCGAGTTCTACTTTGACATGCTGAAAATCGACGGCCAGTTCATTCGCGGGATCAGCGAAGACACCGACAATCAGGTGCTGACCAAGGCGCTGATTTCCATCGCGCGCCAGTTCGACATGTTCACCGTGGCCGAAAGCGTCGAAACCGCCGAAGACGCCCGGTTCCTGCAGGCCGCCGGAATCGATTGCATGCAGGGGTATTTCTTTGGCGCCCCCGCGGTGCAGCCCCCGTGGGAAAGCGCGGGTGCCGACCGGAAAACCGCCTAGGAGGGATTCATTTCAAGGTTCTCTTCGCGTTCATGTTGCGGCCCCCCCGGCAACCCCTTACGACTGGGGCTACGTTTTTTGGGGCGCATAGGCATCAGACAGGATTTGATCCGCTCTATTCTCCCCAACCGCAACCTAAGGGGAGAGGATTAGCCCATGACCAATGTAGTGATCGTTTCGGCCGGACGTACCGCCGTCGGCAGTTTCAGCGGCTCGTTTGCCACGACACCCGCCCATGATCTGGGCGCCGCGGTGCTGGAGGCCGTGGTCGCGCGCGCCGGTCTTGATAAATCCGAGGTTTCGGAAACCATCATGGGTCAGGTGCTGACCGGCGGTCAGGGCCAGAACCCCGCGCGCCAGGCGCATGTCAACGCGGGCCTGCCGATCGAAAGCGCGGCTTGGGGCATCAACCAGGTCTGCGGATCGGGCCTGCGCGCCGTCGCCCTGGGCGCCCAGCACATTCAGCTTGGCGATGCCGCCATCGTCGCGGCCGGCGGTCAGGAAAACATGAGCCTCAGCCCCCATGTGGCGAACCTGCGCGCCGGACACAAGATGGGCGACATGAAGTTCATCGATTCAATGATCCGGGATGGTCTGTGGGACGCCTTCAACGGCTATCACATGGGGCAAACCGCCGAAAACGTCGCCGAAAAATGGCAGATCAGCCGCGATCAGCAGGATGAATTCGCCGTCGCCTCGCAAAACAAGGCCGAGGCCGCGCAGAAGGCCGGTAAATTCGTCGATGAAATCGTGCCCTTCACCGTCAAGCACCGCAAAGGCGACATCATCGTCGATGCCGATGAATACATCCGCCACGGCGCCACCATCGAGGCCATGCAAAAACTGCGCCCGGCCTTTACCAAAGACGGATCGGTCACCGCCGCCAACGCCAGCGGGCTGAACGACGGCGCCGCCGCCACCCTGTTGATGAGCGCGGATAACGCCGAAAAGCGCGGGCTGGAACCGCTGGCGCGCATCGCCTCTTACGCCACCGTCGGGCTGGACCCGTCGATCATGGGCGCGGGCCCGATCTATGCGTCGCGCAAGGCGCTGGAAAAGGCGGGCTGGAAAGCCGAGGATCTGGATCTGGTCGAAGCGAACGAAGCTTTCGCAGCACAGGCCTGCGCCGTTAACAAGGACATGGGCTGGAACCCCGAGATCGTGAACGTCAACGGCGGCGCCATCGCCATCGGGCACCCGATCGGCGCCAGCGGCGCCCGCATCCTGAACACCCTTCTGTTCGAAATGAAACGTCGTGACGCGAAAAAGGGTCTGGCGACCCTGTGCATCGGCGGCGGCATGGGTGTGGCCATGTGTCTCGAACGCGTATAATTCAAAAACGGGTGCGCAATATTATTGCGCACCCTGATTTCTTTTTATAACAGTATTGCCGAACACACAGACCCTTTGGGAGGAAATCATGGCACGAGTCGCACTTGTAACCGGTGGCAGCCGCGGAATTGGCGCCGCAATCGCCAAAGCATTGAAAGAGGCCGGTTATACCGTTGCCGCAAACTATGCAGGCAACGACGAAGCTGCGGCTAAATTCACCGAAGAAACCGGCATTCCGACCTATAAATGGTCGGTCGCGGATTATGACGCCTGCGCCGAAGGTGTCGCCAAGGTCGAGGCCGATCTTGGCCCCATCGACGTTCTGGTCAACAACGCCGGCATCACCCGCGACGCCATGTTCCACAAAATGACCCCGCAACTGTGGAAAGAGGTGATCGACACCAACCTGTCGGGCGTCTTCAACATGACGCATCCGGTCTGGGGCGGGATGCGCGACCGCAAATTCGGCCGCGTGATCAACATCTCGTCGATCAACGGTCAAAAGGGTCAGATGGGTCAGGCGAACTATTCCGCCGCCAAGGCCGGCGATCTGGGGTTCACCAAGGCGCTGGCGCAGGAAGGGGCCTTCAAGGGCGTCACCGTCAACGCAATCTGCCCCGGCTATATCGGCACCGAAATGGTCCGCGCCATCCCCGAGGACGTTCTGAATTCAAAAATCATCCCGCAAATCCCGGTCGGACGCCTTGGCGAACCCGAGGAAATCGCGCGCTGCGTGGTGTTTCTTGCCTCGGATGACGCAGGTTTCATCACCGGATCGACCATCACGGCCAACGGCGGTCAGTATTTCACCTGATCCCTGGCACTGACGTTTTGACGGGCCGCCCCGGTGATATCGGGGCGGCCCTTTTTGTTACACCGCAGCCAGGCCTGCTGTCTTGGCCCCTCCGGATCGGCGCGGGCGGGTTCGGCGGAACAAACTCATAAAGGCCAGCGAACGGGCCCGGCGGCCCCGTTCAAGCGCGGCGCAGGTTGCGGGTGTCGCGGTCGCCATATGCATTTCAGCCTCCGTTCAGTCATCAGTCTTGCTTGTCTGAAATCAATATGCGCCTTGACTTTTCCTTGCACAAACGAGAGTTATTGCAAAAATAGACAAGAAAAACTTAACCGATATGACCGACAGATTGCCCCCGCTGACCGCCCTGCGCGCATTCGAGGCCGCCGCCCGCCACCTGAGCTTTGCCCATGCGGCGGCGGAATTGAACGTGACCCCGGCCGCGCTGAGCTTTCAGATCAAATCGCTGGAGGAACATCTGGGCCAGCCGGTGTTCCGGCGGCTGAACCGGGCGGTTGAACTGACCGAGGCGGGGCGCGTCCTGCAACCCGGCACACAGGACGGTTTTGATGCGCTGCAACGGGCCTGGAACAGCACGCGCCGACTGGCCAATACGACCGTCCTGAACGTGACATCGGGCCCCGCCTTCACCGCCAAATGGCTGGCCCCGCGGATGTTCGATTTTGCGCAGAAACACCCCGAGATCGAACTGCGCTTTTCCGCCAGCCTGCGCCTGATGGATTTCGAACGGGATGAAATCGACGTCGCCATTCGCTTCGGCAGCGGCGATGATGCGACCCTGTATTCACGGGCGCTGATCGAAGATTGGATCACCCCCATGGCCGCACCGGCCATTGCCGAAACCCTGTCCACGCCACAGGATCTGTCGGCCGCGACCCTTTTGTATCAGGACCTGTATCCCTATGGTCCCCAGTCGATCGACTGGCCCGCCTGGTTTACGGCCGCAAAGATGCCGGTACCGCCCAAGGGCGGGCCGCGGTTTTCGCAGGCCGATCACGCCCATGATGCCGCCATCGCGGGCAGCGGGGTTGTCTTGGGGCGCTATACGTTGGCCGAGCGCGCCCTGCGCGACGGCCAGTTGGTTGCGCCGTTCCGGCTGGCATTGCAATTGCCGTACCGGTGCCGTTTTGTCTGCCCCAAGGGGGCGGAAACCCGGCCCCACATCGCTGCTTTTGAAAACTGGATGCTGGCCGAGGTGAAGAAAATGAACTCATACCGGGAAAATCATGATTTCATCGCCGTCGAAGAGCCGAAAACATGAGCCGCCACCGCGCGACGGCCGTCGGATTCATCGCGGTGTTGCTGTGGGCCTTGCTGGCGCTGCTGACGGTGGGCACCGCGCCGATGCCCGCGCTGCAGCTGAACGCGATCTGCTTTGGCATTGGCGGGCTGCTGGGTCTGATCTGGGTCGCCCGCACCGGTGATCTGCCACAACTGCGCCAGATCCCGCTAAGCACCTATGGGTTCGGGACGCTAGGCCTGTTCGGCTATCACGCGCTGTATTTTTCCGCGCTGCGCCTTGCCCCGGCGGCCGAGGCCGGGTTGATCGCCTATCTTTGGCCGCTGCTGATCGTGCTGTTTTCCGGGCTGCTGCCCGGCGAACGTCTGCGCCTTGGGCATATCGTCGGCGGCGGGCTGGGGTTCATCGGCGCCGGGCTGATCGTGCTGCGCGGGGCCACCGGGTTCGATCCCGCCGCCCTGCCCGGATACGGTCTGGCGCTGATGTGCGCGGTGACATGGGCCGGGTATTCGGTGCTGTCGCGCCGGTTGGGCGACACGCCCACCGCCAGCGTCGCCGTCTTCTGTCTGGCCACCGCCGCGCTGTCGCTGCCGTTGCATCTGATGCTGGAGGTCACGGTCTGGCCCGCAACCGCATTGGGCTGGCTGTCGTGCCTTGGCTTGGGTCTGGGTCCGGTCGGGTTGGCGTTTTACGTCTGGGATATCGGCGTCAAACGCGGCGATATTCAACTTCTGGGCGTCGCATCCTATGCGGCCCCTCTGCTGTCGACATTTGTATTGGTCATGGCGGGAATCGCGCCCCTTACGGCCACATTGGCATTGGCGGCCTGTCTGATCACGGCGGGTGCGGCACTGGCGGCATTCGCCAGCGCCAGAAAACCTTAGGCGTGTGACAAACGCTCGATCTGCTCTTTTAATCGGAGCTTTTGTTTCTTCATCTCGGCAATCTGGAGATCGTCAGTTGCGGGGCTGCGCTGTTCAAGTTCAACGCGCTCCGAGAGGGATTGATGTTTCTTACGGAGTTCCTGCAGGTGCGAACTCATGGTCATGGCCGTCCTCCTCTGATTGACATCTAACTGTTACAGTCGACCACACAATCCGAGTCGTGTCACGCCCCTGTGGCGAAAGATCGCTTAGAGAAATCCGGCAAAGTTGAAACAGTCACGATTTCAGGCATCGGACCAGGGAAACGCGGCGGCTTCGCGCAGAACCGCATCAATTTGCCGCGCATAATCCTTGGCGTCGTCGCGGTGGGTTTCGCCCGCATGCAGGGCGACCGGCGGCAACAGCGCAAAGGGCGCGCGGGCGCCTTTGACCGCGCGCAGCAGAACCAGTTTCGCCTGCCGACCGGCGCGTGGCGCCAGCGGCAACAATTGAATCCCGCCCATCCGGTCATCCAATGCCGCCAATATTTCGGGCACCCGGTCGGCGCGCTGGATCATCGTCAGGCATCCTTTGGGCGCCAGCCGCCGGATCGCGGCCTCGATCCATGACGCCAGCGGCGTGCCTTCGCCAAGGGCGGTTTCGCGCCCGGTATCCGTGGCCTGGGTGCTGCGGTCGCGCAGGAAATAGGGCGGGTTCGCGATGACGTGATCAAAGCTTTGCTGGCGCAGCGCCTCTGGCATCCGGGTCAGATCGCCGGTGGTGACCGACAGCGCGATGCCATTGTCCGTGGCGTTGCGCCGCGCCAGTTCGGCATAATCCGGCTGCACCTCGATCCCTGACAGGATCACGCCCGGCACCCGCCGGGCAAGGCACAGGCTGGCCACGCCGACGCCGCAGCCCAGTTCCAGCACGGTTTCCCCCGGGCGGGCGGGCACCGCCGCGGCCAGAAACACCGCATCCACCCCGGCGCGATAGCCCGCGCGCGGCTGCCAGACCGATAATCGGCCCCCCAGAAACCTGTCTTGTGTCAGTTCCGCCACCCGCCTACCTCTCGGGCAGGGCGATGTCATTGTCCCGCAAAATCGAACGCGCGCGGAACAGATCGGCGTCCCGCACCATCAACCGCCGTGGCAATATGCCGATGCTGCCCTCAAGGACGCTCATGTGGACATCCATTTCGAAGCAGTTTATTTCTTCGCCCCGAAGGAGCGCCAGTATAAAGGCGACAAGGGTCGGATCGTTGGTGCGAAGCAGCTCTTTCATGGTGGGGACTTAATGGTATTTATCCCGGCTTGTCGAGCCGATGGACGGGGACGGAATGGGTCTGGATAACACAGCGAACAAGCCGCACGAACGGCTGAACGAATTTCTGGCAACCGACATGGCAGCAGTCAATGCCATGATCCGGACGCGTATGGCGTCCGAACATGCCCCCCGCATCCCCGAGGTGTCGGCCCATCTGATCGAGGCGGGCGGCAAGCGCCTGCGCCCGATGCTGACCTTGGCCGCCGCGCGGATGTGCGGCTATGACGGGCCGCATCATATCCATCTGGCCGCCACGGTCGAATTCATCCACACCGCGACGCTGATGCATGACGATGTGGTCGACGAAAGCAACCAGCGACGCGGGCGGCCCACGGCCAACCTGTTGTGGGACAACAAAAGTTCGGTTCTGGTCGGCGATTACCTGTTCGCCCGGTCGTTCCAGTTGATGGTGGAAACCGGATCGCTGCGGGTGCTGGACATTCTGGCCAACGCCTCGGCCACCATTGCCGAGGGTGAGGTGCTGCAACTGACCGCAGCGCAGGATCTGGCAACCAGCGAAGACATCTATCTGAAGATCGTGCGCGGCAAGACCGCCGCGCTGTTTTCGGCGGCGACGCAGGTGGGTGGCGTGATCGCCGATGCCCCCGAGGATCAGATCGCCGCGCTGTTCACCTATGGCGATGCGCTGGGGATCAGTTTTCAGATCGTCGACGACCTGCTGGATTACGGCGGGGACCCGGGCAATACCGGCAAGAACATCGGCGATGATTTCCGCGAACGCAAACTGACGCTGCCGGTGATCAAGGCGGTGGCACAGGCCGATGCGGATGAGCGCGCATTCTGGAAGCGGACCATCGAAAAAGGCGATCAGCGCGACGGCGATCTGGATCACGCGCAATCGCTGCTGGCCAAACACAACACGATGGAGGCGACCCGCCAGGACGCGCTGGCCTGGGCCGAAACCGCGAAATCGGCGCTGAGCGCCCTGCCGGACAGCCCGGTGCGCGACATGCTGCGCGATCTGGCAGATTACGTGGTGGCGCGGGTCAACTGACCTGCGGCTGGGCCCGGTCGAATTGTCCTTGCAGGACACAAGGTTCCACCCACCACGCCGGATTGGCGCCTGCGATGGCCGCAGCGGCGGTTTTGGCGGTGCTCAGGTCGGGATAAAGCCCGAAACAGGTGGCCCCCGATCCCGACATCCGCGCCAGCAGACAGCCCTGCGACCGGCGCAGCCATTCCAATGTGGTGCCAATGATGGGGGCGGTGGCAATCGCCGGTTCCTGCAGGTCGTTGCGTTGCTGCGCCAGCCAATTGATGAAAGCTTCCGGCCCTGCGAAGGACGGCAGTTGCGGCGACATCGGCGGGTTGGATTTGCGGCGCAGCGCGGCAAAGATTGATGGGGTCGGCACCGCCACGCGCGGGTTGACCAGAACCGCCGCAAGGGATGGCAACCCCGCCACCGGATCGACCATTTCGCCGATGCCCCGCACCCGCGCGGGGCAGGACAGCAGGCACATCGGAATATCGGCCCCCAGCCGCATCATCGCCTTGGCCAGCGGCGCCAGTTCGGCATCGGGCAGATCGGCAAAGCCGCGATCGTCCCAGAACGCCATCAGCCCGCGAAAGGCCGCCGCCGCATCGGCCGAACCGCCGCCGATCCCCGCCGCCACGGGCAGGTTTTTCACCAGCGTCATCGCGGCCCCCCGCCCTTTGGACAAAAGCCCCGCGACCTTCATCACCAGGTTGCCCATGTCACCGGGAACGCCCGCACCTTCTGGGCCACCAACGACCAGCGAGACCTCTGGTCCGGGCTGAATATGCAGGATGTCGCCCACCGGGGCAAAGGTGACCAGACTGTCCAACAGGTGATACCCATCGTCCCGCTGTCCGGTCACATGCAGGGTCAGATTTATCTTTGCCGGGGCAAAGACCTTAGTTGCCATTGGCCACCGCGATAGGGTCTGCGCCCTCTTCGGCCAGCACGGCGTCAAGGCCGACCTCAAGCTTGCGGCGGATGCGGACCGCCTCGTCCTCTTCGGGGTCGAACGACAGGGCGCGGCGCCATTGGAACGCGGCCTCAAGCTTGCGCCCAACGGCCCAGAACACATCGCCAAGATGATCGTTCACGATCGGGTCCACGGGTTCCAGTTCGGCGGCGCGTTCCATATGCGGCACCGCTTCGTCATAGCGGCCCAGCCGGAACAGGACCCAGCCCAGACTGTCGGTGATATAGCCGTCGTTGGGGCGGGCGGCGACGGCCTGTTCGATCATGTCCAGCGCCTCGTCATAGTTGACGCCCATTTCGACATAGGAATAGCCCAGATAGTTCAGCACCTGCGGCTGGCCGGGTTGCAGTTCCAGCGCCTTCAGAAAATCGGCTTCGGCCTTTTCCCAACGATCCTGACGTTCCAGCGTGATGCCGCGTGCGTAATAGATCACCCATTGGCCAGCCTCAGGTTCGCCAAACAGTTCCAGCGCGCGGTCATAGGATTTTGTCGCCTCTTCGAACCGCTTCAGCCGCCGGTATGCGTCGCCCAGCGTGACATGCACGATCGGCACATTGGCGTGGGTTTTGGCCAGTTGGCTGAGCACCTCGATCGAGGCTTCGGATTTACCCGACCGCTCCAACGCCTCGGCCCGGCCCAGTTCGGCGGCATAGAATGCCGGATCGGCGGCAGGCACGCGTTGGTAGGCGGCGGTGGCCAGTTCGTATCTGCCCTGCGCTTCCAGCAACGAGGCGGTCAGCAACATCGCGTCCACATGATCGGGGCGCAGATATTCGGCGATCCGCGCATAAAGCAGCGTATAGCCATCCGAAGCTTCGCCGTTCAGCGCGCCCGCGACGGTAAAGAAAATCTCGGCCGCACCGTCCCGTGCATTGCGGATCGTGTCAAAGCTCAGCGTGTCGCCATCCTCAAGCCGGGTCCGCAGCGCCGCCAGACCGGGGTCCAGTTCGCGGCCAAAGACCTCGTCGATCAGGGCGACCGCTTCGTCGTTGCGTTCCAACTGGCTGAGGATCTGGACATGGGCCAGAATGCCCCGGCGGGTCATCCGCAGCGGCTGACCGGCCTCTTCCGAAAAAATCTTGTCGGCACCTTCCAGATCGCCCACAGCGGCCAGCGCCAGCGCCTTGTGGTACAGGCCAAAGGCCGCAAGCCCGGTATCGGCAGAGGCTTTGTCGAAGGCTTCCAGCGCTTCGGTCATCCGCCCGGCGCCGAAATGGCCCCAGGCCAGAACCAGCCCATCGACCAGCGGCCCGATGGCACGCCCGGCCTGCAAATCCTCCAGCGCGTCGTCGAATGCGTCGCGGTTCAGCTGATCGGCCAGCAGAACCATATGCGCAACCTGGCTGTCCATGCCGCCCGATTGCATCCGGCGCGCGATAGGCACGGCCTTGTCGACCTCGCCCAGACCGACAAAGGCCAAAAGCGCGCTTTCCAGCAATTCCGGGTTCGACGGGTCGCGGGTCAGGGCGCGGGTGAAATACTGCGCCGCCGCCGCGTAATCGCTGGTCAGACCGGCATGGCGGGCCGCCAGATAGGCGCCTGCCAACCCGTCCTGTGCCACGGCGGGCACCGCCAGCGACAGGGTGATTGCGGTACTGAGCGCCAGACCGGCGGAACGGATCGAGAATAGGGGCAAAAGCTTTCTCCGACTGCTCTTTGAACAGAAACTAGTCGCGCGGATGCCCCAAAGCAATGCAGGGCGGCAAATTCCGCCGCCCTGTTGACGCAGGTGTTACATATTTGGGTAGTTCGGACCGTCACCGCCCTGTGGCGTGACCCAGTTGATGTTCTGGCTGGGGTCTTTGATGTCGCAGGTCTTGCAGTGCACGCAGTTCTGGAAATTGATCACGAAGCGCGCATCCTTGCCCTGTTCTTCGACCACCTCGTAAACCCCCGCCGGGCAATAGCGCTGTGCCGGTTCGGCAAACCGGGGCAGGTTCACATCGATCGGCACGGCGGCATCTTTCAGCTGCAGATGGCAGGGCTGGCTTTCTTCGTGGTTGGTCATCGAAAAGCTGACGTTGGTCAGCCGGTCAAAGCTGAGCGTGCCGTCGGGTTTGGGATAGTCGATGGGTTGATGTTTGCTGGCGTCTTCGGTGGCCTGCGCATCGGTTTTGCCGTGCTTCAGCGTGCCGAACAGGCTGAACTGGAATACCGACTGGAACCACATGTCGAACCCGCCCAGCATCAGCCCGCCCAGGGGGCCAAAGCGGCTGTTCAGCGGGGCGACGTTGCAGACCTTTTTCAGGTCCTTGCCCACCGGGCCGCTGCGCAGCGCGGCATCGTACCCGTCCAGTACATCGCCCGCGCGCCCGTCTTTCAGCGCGGCATGGGCCGCCTCGGCCGCGGCCATGCCCGAATGCATCGCATTGTGGTTGCCCTTGATCCGTGGCAGGTTCACCAGCCCCACCGAACAGCCCAGCAGCGCGCCACCGGGGAAGGCCGATTGCGGGATCGACTGGAACCCGCCCTTGGTCACCGCCCGCGCGCCGTAAGCCACGCGCTTGCCGCCCTTCAGCACCTTGGCGATGGCCGGGTGATGTTTGAACCGCTGAAACTCCATATAGGGGAACAGATAGGGGTTCTTGTAGTTCAGATCGACAATATAGCCGACGTATACCTGATTGTTATCAAGGTGATAGATGAAGGACCCGCCCGAATTTTTCCACCCCAGCGGCCAGCCCATCGTGTGGGTCACCTCGCCTTCGTTGTGGTTTTCGGGTTTGACCTCCCAAATCTCTTTCATGCCGATGCCGAACTTGGGCACATCGCAATTGTCCGCCAGACCGTATTTCGCGATCACCTCTTTCGACAGGCTGCCGCGCACGCCTTCGGACAGGAACACGTATTTGCCGGCCAGCACCATGCCCGGTTCATAGTTCGGGCCGGGCGTGCCGTCTTCGTTTTTGCCGAATTCACCGGCGACCACGCCGCTTAGCGCGCCATCGTCGCCATAGACCAGTTCCGAACAGGCCATGCCCGGAAAGATTTCGACGCCCAGCTCTTCGGCCTGTTCGGCCATCCAGCGACAGACATTGCCCATGCTGACGATATAGTTTCCGTGGTTGTTCATCAGCGGCGGCATGATGAAATTGGGCAGGCGCATCTTGCCCGCCTCGCCCAGCACATAGAAGTTGTCCTGTTTCACCGGAACGTTCAGCGGCGCGCCCTTGGCTTTCCAGTCGGGGATCAGCGCATCCAGGCCAGAGGGGTCCAGCACCGCGCCCGACAGGATATGCGCGCCCACCTCGGACCCTTTTTCCAGGACGACGACGCTGGTATCCGGATCAAGCTGTTTCAGACGGATCGCGGCGGACAGACCGGCAGGACCGGCCCCCACGATGACCACATCATATTCCATTGATTCCCGTTCGATCTCGGCCATCGTGTCATCCTCCTGCGCTGATCGCGCCCTTCGTTCCGCAAATTATTCCGAAAAGCGATAGCTTACAGCGGCTAACCCGGTCAATTGTAACGCGACATCACCATGTCGCATTGCAGCATTTTCCGGCCATATCGCGTCCAAAATCGCGCGCAGCCCTTGCATTCGCCGCATCACTCGGGTCAGTTGTGGTAATCTTTAACCAAGGCAGGGGTTTCAGACCTGCCTTCAAGACACGTCCGAAGAGTGCGATGGAAAAAATACCGATGACCCGCGCGGGCCACGCCGCGCTTGATATAGAGTTGAAACAGTTGAAATCGGTGGAACGTCCCGCCGTGATCAAAGCCATCGCCGAAGCGCGCGAACATGGCGATCTGTCGGAAAACGCCGAATATCATGCCGCCCGCGAAAAACAGAGCTTTATCGAAGGCCGCGTAAAAGAGCTGGAGGCATTGCTGTCGCTGGCCGAAGTGATCGATCCCGCGCGCCTGTCCGGCACCATCAAATTCGGCGCCACCGTCGCGCTGGTCGATGAAGACACCGATGAAGAAAAGACATACCAGATCGTTGGCGAGGCCGAGGCCGACATTGAAAAGGGCCTGCTGAACATCAAATCCCCGCTGGCCCGCGCCCTGATCGGCAAAGACGAAGGCGACAGCGTCGAAGTCAAAACGCCGGGCGGCATCAAAAGTTATGAAGTTTTGAATATTAAATATGTCTAACGGTACGATTCGGAAACGATTGCCATGTCAGACGAAAAAAAGAGTTTGCCGGTAAATCTGGGCGTTTTTGGGCGCCGGGGGCAAAATCACGGGCTGGCCGCGGCCGATATCATTGCTCTGTCGCTTAGCCTGCTGTGGCTGGTGGCCACGGCGATCTTTTTCGGCGTGGCCCGGCTGGGCGGCGCCGGGCTGGGCTTTGATCCGCTGACCTTCGTCTTTACCTTTCTGGCCGTGACCATGCCGATCGCGCTGATCTGGGTCGGCACCTCGGCCGCCAAAAGTGCCAAGATCATGCGCGAGGAATCGGCCCGCCTGCAGGCCGCCATCGACGCGATGCGCCACACCTATATCCAGCAGCAACAGACCGCCAGCATGGCGGTGCGCCCGTCGGTCGAACAAAAGCTTGAAGAAATCGCCGCCTCGGCCAAGCAGACCGAATCCGCGATGGCCACCTTTGCCTCGACCCGCGCCCGGATCGAAGCGGCCCGCGCGCAGGCCGCCCACACCCCGCAAGACGACGCGCAGCCGTCGCTGGCCCTGGGCACCACCGCCGAAGAGATGCGCGCACCATTGTCGATCGCGGATTTCATCCGCGCGCTGAACTTTCCCGAAACCGCCGAAGACCGCGAAGGGTTCCGCGCCCTGCGTCATGCGCTGGAGGACCGGGTCGCGTCGCGGCTGGTGCGGTCGGCGCAGGACGTGCTGACCCTGCTGAGCCACGACGGCATCTACATGGACGACCTGCGCCCCGACCGGGCCCGGCCCGAGATCTGGCGCAAATTCGCAACCGGCGAACGCGGCCCGGCGATTGCCGGTCTGGGCGGTGTGCGCGACCGGTCCTGTCTGGCGCTGACCGCCGGGCGCATGCGTCAGGACCCGGTGTTTCGCGATGCCGCACACCATTTCCTGCGCCAGTTCGATCACACGCTGACCGATTTCGAAAAAGAGGCCACCGATCAGGAGCTCAGCGATCTGGCCGAAACCCGGTCGGCGCGGGCCTTCATGTTGCTGGGGCGGGTGTCGGGCACCTTCGACTGACCGGCTGCAATCTGATTGTATCCCGCCACTGAATCGCATAGTGCCGAAGGGTAGCTGACTGCGAATCTTGAAATGACTGCATCATCAAACAAATCCGCTTTCTGGCGGGGCTTTCGTGACGGCGCGCCGTTCATCATGGTCGTGGTTCCCTTTGCCGTTTTGTTCGGCGTGGTCGGGACCGAGGCGGGGCTGAACATCACCGAAGTCATGGGCTTCAGCGTGCTGGTCATCGCGGGCGCGTCACAGTTTGCGGCCCTGCAGCTGATGGTCGACAACGCCCCCACGCTGATCGTTGTCGCCACGGCACTGGCGGTGAACATGCGCATGGCGATGTATTCGGCATCGATCACCCCGCATCTGGGCGCGGCCCCGTTGTGGAAACGCGCGCTGATTGCCTATCTGCTGGTCGATCAGTCCTATGCGGTGGCGATGAACCGCTATGAACAGGCGCCTGAACTGTCGGTGGCGCAGAGATGCGCCTATTTCTTTGGCACCATGACCCCGATTGCCCCGATGTGGTACGCGATGACCCTGTTCGGCGCGCTTGTCGGGCAGGAAATCCCGCCTGAATACGCGCTGGATTTTGCGGTTCCGATCACCTTTCTGGCCCTGATCGCCCCGGCGTTGCGCACGCTGGCCCATGTGGCCGCGGCCCTTGTCTCGGTCATTCTGGGGCTGGCGCTGGCGTTTCTGCCTTATAACGGCGGGCTGATGATCGCGGCGGTTGTCGCGATGATGGTCGGCGCGCAGGTCGAACTGTGGATGGAAAGGCGCCGGGGATGACACAAAGCGCATCCGAGATCTGGCTGATCATCGCGGCCATGGCCGTGGGCACGTTTCTGATCCGGTTCTCGTTTCTGGGGCTGGTGGGGGATCGCAAGCTGCCCGACTGGGTGCTGCGCCACCTGCGCTATACGCCGGTCGCCGTGATGCCCGCGCTGATCGCGCCCCTGATCCTGTGGCCGACGGCCACCGGCGGACAGCCGGACGCCGCGCGCCTGTTGGCCGCGGCGGTGACGTTGATTGTGGGGATGGTTACCAAGAATGTGCTGCTGGCCATACCGGCCGGCGCGATCACCCTGTTCGGCACGCTTTATTTGTTGGGCTGAGTTGCCGCCCAATCGGCCACCTGAACCCGGTTCTGATCGCGCAGCACGCCACCGTTGTCATCGGGATCGTCGTCATAGATCCGCTGAACCGTCACGCCGGGCACCTTGGCAAAGCCGCGCATGATCCGCCCGGGGTAAAAAGTGCGCGGGACGGTTTCGAACCCCGGCAATTGCCGCAACACCTGGCTGGTGGACCGGCCGCAGAACGCCTTTGGCACCGCGCCGTATTGCTGCGAAATCCGCAGCGCCTTTTCGGCAACCTCGGGCGAAACCTCGACCGTCTGCATCACCACGTGATAGGTTTCGCGCGCATGGTAATCGACGTAGAATTTCATCATCGTCGGGGTCATGCCGTAATGCAGGTCATTGCGTTCCGGGGCATAGCGATGCCACCAACTGCCCGCCGGATCGAACACCACCCGCTGGCTGCCGTTGATCAACAGCGCACTATGCGCCCCCTCTTGCGAGCGGTTGTTGATCATGGTGATCAGCGTGATCGATGTGGGGGCGGTGTGGTGATAGGCCGCGCGCTGCACGGCCTCATCCGGGGCCCAGACACTTTCGGCGGTGCAGGCCATCAGCAAAAGCGGAAAAGCCAAGGGTAGAAACAAGCGACGCATGGCGATCACACTTTGAAAACGGGTTACTGTACAGCGTCGTATCAGCTGTTGAACACGGCCATGAAGATCAGAACCAGAATCGAGATCACCGCGCCCCAGGTCGCGAATTTGATAAAGCCCTCGAAGGTCTTTTCCTGAACTTCGATATCCATCGAACCGTGCTTGTGCTCTGCCATGTGATTGGTCCTTTAACCTGTTCGTCCCTGTGCGTTGGCCCTGAAATAGCCGATTTGATCGGGACTGTCACGGGTCAGATGGCGATGTTTCTTCCGGGCCGTCGCCCTGTTCCAGATCAGCGGCCAGCCGGAACCCGATGCGATTGGGCTTTTCCTTGCTTTCATGTTTGGGCAAGGCCCGCAACATCACGTTCAACTGGCTGACATGCTGAACCAGCTGCGTGCGGGTGCCGTCCGGTTCGGTGCCGTAAAAGGTGATGATGTCGGGGTCGAAATATCCCAGACCTTCGATCCGCATGATGCCCGCGCTGCCGCCGGTGAACCCCATCGCGATCTCATGTTCGTTGTCCAGCAGTTCTTCGAAGTTCTGGATATAAAGGATCAGCCGCTCAT
The DNA here is from genome assembly GCA_947500775.1 of uncultured Paracoccaceae bacterium. Taxonomy (GTDB): domain Bacteria; phylum Pseudomonadota; class Alphaproteobacteria; order Rhodobacterales; family Rhodobacteraceae; genus CANMTD01. The sequence continues at coordinate 249,713 of CANMTD010000001.1, read as the reverse complement.
AGGCCCATTCGGCCGGGCTTTTCTGCTCTACCGGTTTGCGTTTGACCGCGTCGGGCAGGGGTTTCTGTTCGGTCGTCGCCGGGGCATCGGGGTCGGCGTGCACCGCATGGGCGCAGGGCGGGCGGCGGTGGTTTTCGACAATTTCGGCCGTCGTCTTTATCTCATCGTCCATGACTTAGGCCTTTTTCATCTGCCAGATATATGCGCCGTCGTCGCGCAACTCGCGCGACACGTCACCAGCTTGGTACAGATGATTGACGTGGGCAATGGCCTCGACCAGGGCAAGCCCGTATTCAGCGGCGCCGATCCGCCGTTTGAACAGCACGTCGAAACATTCCGCCGCTGTCTGCGGCTGGTCCAGATGCGCGCGCAACCGACCCAGCGCGCCGTGATGATTCTCGATCAGCTGACGCATCCGTGTGGGCAGGCCAGTGAACGGCAGCTTGTGCCCCGGCAGGACCAGTTGGTCGTCGCGGGCATATCCGGCCAGCCGTTCGCAGGCCTCCAGCCAGTCGGCAACCGGATCGGCCTCGGGTTCGGTCGCATAAACCCCCAGATTGGGCGAGATCGAGGGCAACAATTGATCCCCGCCCAGCACCAGATTGTCATCCATGCTCCACAGGGTGGCGTGTTCGGGCGCATGGCCATTGCCGATGCGCACAATCCAGTCGCGGCCACCGGCGCGCAGGGTCGATCCTTCGGCGATCCGGTCGAACCCCAAAGGCATCGGCGCCACGCAATCGGCATAGTTGAACGGACGTTCCGACGCCCTGGTCGCCAATATGTCGGCGTCCATTCCCGCCTGCCGCCAGAACGACAGCGTTTCGTCCGCCGGACGGTCCTGATCGTCCAACAACAGCATCCGCGCAAACAGCCATGCGGTGCGGGTGGTGGTCAGCCTGGCCCCGTGTTCAGACTGGAACCACCCCGCCAGACCGATGTGATCGGGGTGGTGGTGGGTGACGATCACCCGCTTGACCGGCTTGCCAGCCAGCGGCCCGTCAAGCAGGGTTTCCCAGATTTCCCGCGTTTCCGGCGAGGCAAAGCCGGTATCCACCACTGTCCAGCCGTCGCCGTCATCCAACGCGTAGACGTTGACGTGGTCCAGTTTCATCGGCAGCGGCAGGCGCATCCAGAACACGCCCTGAGCCACCTCGGTCGCCATGCCTTTGCCCGGCGGCGTATCCCAAGGGTACCGCAGCGGGGCAGGCATCGCATCCATCACGCGGCCAGATCGTCGGTGGACAGATTATACAGCCCATCGGCCCCGGCACGGGCATGCACCAGCAGCGCCGCATGTTCGGGCAACAACCGCTTGATGAAGAACTGCGCCAGCGCCAGACGTGGCCCGTTCCCGGCCATCGCGGCCTTCAGGTGGAAATGCGCGCCCAGAACCCGTGCAAAGGCCCGCAGATAGGGCACCGCACCGGCGAAGCGGTCGTTCATTTCCTGACCCACGATCCATTCGGTGGTTTCGCGCAGGGTTTCAGCGGCGGCCCAGACCTCTTCGGCGAGATCGGGCATGGTTACCCGCGCCGCCTCGGCGCCTGCTTCGATCTCTTCCAGCAGGCGATAGGCGGCTTCGCCCCCATCCATCATCTTGCGGCCCACCAGATCCATCGCCTGAATGCCGTTTGTGCCTTCGTAGATCGAGGTGACCCGCACATCGCGCAGATATTGCGCCGCACCGGTTTCTTCGATGAAGCCCATACCGCCGTGCACCTGAATGCCCATCGACGCCATTTCGATGCCGATATCGGTGCCGTGCGATTTGGCAATCGGCGTCAGAAACGCCGCACGAGACAGCCAATCGGCGCTGTCTGTTGCCCGCGCCATATCGATCGCCACCGCGCAGGACAGGGCAATCGACCGGGCGGCAAAGATTTCGGCGCGCATGGTGGTCAGCATCCGGCGCACATCGGCATGGTCGGCGATGGTGCCCGTGCCTTCGGCCGGGGTCCGGCCCTGTTTGCGATCCAGCGCATAGCCCAGCGCCTGTTGATAGGCCCCGTCGGCGGCCCCGATACCCTGCACTCCGACGCCCAGACGCGCGTTGTTCATCATCGTGAACATCGCGGCCATGCCGTTGTGCGGCTCGCCCACCAGCCAACCGGTGGCGCCGTCGTATTGCATCACTGCGGTGGGCGACCCGTGCAGGCCCAGCTTGTGTTCAAGGCTGACCACCTTCAGCGTGTTGGCGGCACCCGGCATCCCGTTTTCGTCGGGCAGGTATTTGGGCACCATGAACAGGCTGATGCCTTTGGTCCCCTTGTTGCCATCGGGCAGGCGCGCCAGCACCAGGTGACAGATGTTTTCCGAGAAATCATTGTCGCCCCAGCTGATAAAGATTTTCTGGCCGGTCACCGCATAGGTGCCGTCGCCATTGGGTTCCGCCTTGGACGACAGCGCGCCCACATCCGATCCGGCCTGCGGTTCGGTCAGGTTCATGGTGCCGCACCATTCCCCCGTGATCAACTTGGGCAGATACAGCGCCTTAAGCTCGTCACTGGCGTGATGCTCCAACGCTTCGATCTGGCCCTGCGTCATCAGCGGGTTCAGCGACAGCGACAGGCAGGACGCGCTCATCATTTCATTGACCGCCGTGGCCAGCGTTTGCGGCAATCCCATACCGCCGCTTTCGGGGCTGGCCGAGATGCCCAGCCACCCGCCTTCGGCAATCTGCGCAAACCCTTCGCCGAACCCCGGCGAGGTGCGCACGACACCGTTTTCCAATACTGCCGGATGCAGGTCGCCGACCCGTTGCAGCGGCGCCATCACCTCTTCGCACAGCTTGCCTGCTTCGGACAGAATCGCATCGACCACATCGGCAGACGCTTCGGAAAACAGCGCGCTTTCGGAAACCTGTTCGAAGTTCACAACATGATCAAAAATGAACCGAAATTCGCCCACCGGTGCACGGTATGCCATGTCTGTCCCCCTTAGTTGCGCCTTGAGAATATTTCGGCGCGAAAGTATGTCACCAACGTGATGTCCCAAGCGTACTGCAGGGGCGCCCGCCATCAAGTCAAACGCAGCGTCACGGAATGAAACCAATAAAAACCAATACACTTATCTCAGATTTTGACGGTATTGCGCGGGCGGCAATACTGTTGTCAAGTCATGCTTTGGTCGCTTTCCCAACAGAGACGGTTTACGGCCTTGGTGCGGACGCCCGCGACGACACCGCGGTCGCCCGCGTGTTTCAGGCCAAGGGGCGGCCCCAGTTCAATCCATTGATCGTTCATGTGGCCGATCTGGCGGCAGCGGAACGCATTGCCATTTTCCCCGATCAGGCGATGCGGCTGGCACAGACCTTTTGGCCCGGCCCGCTGACGCTGGTCCTGCCGCTGCGCGACGATGCGGGCATTTCACCGCTGGTGACGGCGGGGATGAACACGGTCGCGGTGCGGGTGCCGGAACACCCGTTGGCCCAGGAATTGCTGCGCAAATTCGACGGGCCGGTAGCGGCGCCCTCGGCCAACCCATCGGGGAAAATCAGCCCGACAACGGCGGCGCATGTGCTGGACGGGCTGTCGGGCCAGATCGAGGCGGTGCTGGATGGCGGCCCCTGCCCGGTCGGGATCGAATCCACCATCATCGGCGTGACAGAGCATCCCGCGCGCCTGTTGCGCCCCGGCGGGTTGCCGGTCGAGGCGATCGAGGCCTGTCTGGGCTATCCTCTGGCATTGCCCGATACGGGTGGCGCCATCACCGCCCCCGGTCAGTTGAAATCCCACTATGCCCCCGATGCGAAATTGCGGCTAAATGCGGATCACCCAAGGGGGGATGAGGTCTGGCTGGGCTTTGGCCCGGACGCCAAAGAGGCCGCGCTGAACCTGTCGGTCACGGGCGATCTGGTCGAAGCGGCGGCAAATCTGTTTCATCACCTGCGCGCCGTGGATGCGCTGGCCACCGCCGGGCAGGGCATTGCCGTGTCGCCCGTTCCCGATCACGGGCTGGGCCGCGCCATCAACGATCGGCTGTCCCGCGCCGCAGCCCCGCGCCCCTAGGCCCGTCCGGCCGCCGCAGACAGCGACAGCGGATCAACCCCCAGGGTTTTCAGCGCCTGTCCCCATTTCGATGTGTTCTTGGCGGCAAAGACGATCTCGGGGCTGGCGTTGCAGGTCAGCCAGCCATTTTCCTTGATCTCGCCCTCCAACTGACCGGGGCCCCAGCCGGAATAGCCCAGTGCCAGCAGGGATTGCGCCGGGCCACGGCCGTGGGCCATATCCTCCAGCACATCCAGGGTCGCGGTCATGCCAAAGGCGTCGTCGACCTCCAGCGTCGGCACGGTGTCAGAGCGCGACCGATACTCGGGCGAATGCAGCACGAACCCACGGCCATGTTCGACCGGCCCGCCAAAATGCACCCGGATATCGCGGGCGCCATCGCCCTGTTTGATACCAAGCTGGGTCAGCAGATCCTTCAGCCGCAAATCCGGCGCGGGTTTGTTGATGATCAGCCCCATCGCCCCTTCGGGCGTGTGCGCACACATGTAGATCACGCTTTTTTCAAACCGCGGGTCGCCCATGCCCGGCATCGCGATCAACAGTTTTCCGCTTAGATCCATCTGTTCCATCAGTGCCTCCAGACTCTAGAATGTGGTGTGCGGGTCCGACCTGCAAGCGTTTCAATTGCCACAGTCGCGGATCATCGCCCAAACGTGATTTCGCTTTGCCCGATGAATGCCTATGTTGCATTCATGTTCAGGAATGCCTTCAAATCCGCCGCAATGGCGCTGTTCTGCGCAACCGCCCCCGTGACACCCGGCTGGGCGGGGAATGACGTGTCGGGGGTGATCCGGGCCGAGGTACTGCCGGGCTGGACCACGAAATCCGGCACCCATATGGCCGGGCTGCGCCTGACTTTGGCTGACGGGTGGAAAACCTATTGGCGCGCCCCGGGCGAGGCGGGCATTCCTCCGCAATTCAACTGGGCCGGTTCGCAAAACATCGCCGGCGTCAGCGTGCATTGGCCGCGCCCCGAGGTGTTTCACCAGAACGGGCTGCGCAGCATCGGCTATAAACATCAGGTCGTCCTGCCGGTTGAATTGTCCCCGCGACAGGCGGGTCAGCCGCTGGTTCTGAACGGTGAAATTCAACTGGGGGTCTGTCAGGATATCTGCGTGCCCGCCACATTGTCGATCCATGCCAACCTACCCGCCAAATCCGACAGCGCGCCGATCAAGGCCGCCCTTGCCGCCCGTCCGCAAAACGCAAGGGCTGCCGGGGTTGGGGCCGTGACCTGCCGCGTCGAGCCCCTGTCCGACGGGCTGCGCCTGACGGCGCGCATTCCGGTCAAGGCGCTGGGTGGGGATGAGGTGGCGGTGATCGAACTGTCCGATCCCTCGATCTGGATCAGCGAATCCCAAGTGTCGCGGCAGGGCCGGTATCTGGTGGCGGTTTCGGACATGGTTCCGGCGGATGCGGCACCGTTTTCGCTGGACCGGTCAACCGTGCGGATCACCTTGCTGTCCGACCGGCGCGCGGTCGATATTCGCGGATGTACCGGGGATTAAGACACCGGTTTCCGCCACAGGCCAAACGCCAGCGCAGCGCCTGCAAAAACACCCCCCAGCACGACCATCGCGCCAGCCAGAAACAGGCCCAGCGCCGCCACCATGGCCGACATCCCCGACAGCGCGGGCAGCAGCCCGGTCAGCGCCGCAGGCAGCGCGCCGGTTGCGATCACATGGCCCAATGTGGCCGCATAGACCCCGATCAGCGCCAGAATGGCCACCGCCAGCACCATCGCCGGACCGCGTGCGCGGGCTCCTGACGCCAAGACCCGGCGCAGCGCCCGAAACTGCGCCCCGAAATCCTGTTGCACCGCCAACAGCGCAGGCACCACCAGCAGGACCAGCACCATGCCGAAGCCCAACCCATAGACCAGCGTGATCACCGTGGGTTTCAGGAACTGCGCCTGTTGCGAGCTTTCGTACAACAGCGGCGCCAGCCCCAGAACCGTGGTCAGCGTGGTCAGCAGAACCGGCCGCAACCGATCCGCCGCCCCGTCGATGATCGCCGGGATCAATCCACGGGTTTCGGCGTATTCGTCGATGGTGGTGACCAGAACGATGGAATCGTTGATGATGATTCCGCTCATCCCGATCAGGCCGACAACCGTGAACATCGACAGCGGCACCTCCCACAGCGCATGGCCATAGATCGTGCCGACCAGACCGAAGGGGATGATCGACAGCACCACGATGGGCCGGGTCCAGCTGGAAAACACCCAGGCCAGCGTCAGATAGATGCCGATCATGCACAGGCCGAACCCGACCAGCGCATCGGTCAGGAATTCATCCTCTTGCTGCGACAGCCCCGACAACAGCCAGGCCACGCCATGCGTGCTTTCGATCCGGGGCAGGATATCGTTTTCAAGCTGGCGCATGATGGTTTCGGCGCGGGCCGGGTCATCCTCGGAAATGTCGCCGGTGACCGACACCACCCGCAGCCCGTTTTCGCGCTGCACCGTCGAAAACCCGGTGCTGCGTTTGACCGTCACCAGATCGGCCAGCGGCAGATATTGCCCGCTGGCCGAGCGCAACAGGATCCGGTCCAGGAAATCGGCGGTCAGTTCGCCCTGGGGCAGTTCCACCCGGATCGTGGCGGTGCGCGGGCCGTCGGGATAGGTCGCGGCCTCGATCCCGTTCAGGCGATTGCGCAACACCCGGCTGAGGCTGTCCACGGTAAAGCCCACGGCGGCACCCTGCGGCGTCAGATCCAGCAACAGTTCCTGCTTGTCATAGGCCAGCGTGTCTTCGACGGCCGAGACCTCGGGGAATTGCGCCACGGCGGTTTTCAGGGCCTCGGCCGCGGCTTTCAGCGTGACGGCATCCGCGCCGTAAAACTGCACGTCCAGCGCATCGCCGCCCGGCCCCGACCGCCAGCCGCGAAAGCTGACGACCTCGACCAGCGGCAATTGGCGCACGGTTTCCTGCAGCCGCGCCACGAACTGGAACGACGAATAGGGCCGCAGATCGGCGTCGATCAGTTCGATCGCGATCGATCCCAGCAGGTCCGTGTCCTTGGTATCGACGCCCGACAGCCCCCGGCCGGTGCTGCCGCCCACCTCGGTCACGACATAGTCCAGCGGGTTGACCCCGAATTCCGCCTCATAGGCGGTGGCGACCTCTTCGGTGGCGCGGCGCATTTCGCGCATCATGGCCAGCGTATCGGCCCGCGTCGCCCCTTCGGCCATCGCGAAATTGCCCGACACCGAACTGCGCTCGGGCGCGTTGAAGAACCGCCATTGCACATCGCCCCGCACGAACAGCGCCAGCTGCGACACCAGAATGACCAGCGCCAAGGCCAAGACCGGATAACGCGCCGCGATGACCCCGGCCATCAGCCGCCGGAACAGATGCCGGCGCATCCAGTTGAAGCCCCGGTTGACCACCCGCGACGGCAGATCATACCAATGCTCCTTGGCCGAATGGCTTAGCGCGTGGGACATGTGGTTGGGCAGGATCAGAAAACATTCAACCAGCGAGGCCATCAGCACCGCGATCACCGTAAAGGGGATGTCGGCGATCAGATTGCCGAACCGGCCGCTGATCGCCGTCAGGCCGAAAAAGGCAATGACGGTCGTGATGGTGGCGGAAAACACCGGTGCGGACATGCGGCGGGCGGCGTTTTCGGCGGCGGTCACAGGGTCTTCGCCCAGGCGGCGCGATCTGAAATCGGCGTGTTCGCCCACCACGATCGCGTCATCGACGACGATGCCCAGCGTGATGATCAGCGCAAACAGCGAAATCATGTTGATGGTCAGCCCGGCGGCATACATCAGGGCAATCGTGGCCAGCATCGCCACCGGAATGCCAGCGGCGACCCAGAACGCGGTGCGCGCGTTCAGGAACAGGAACAACAGGCCGACCACCAGCATCAGCCCGGTCAGACCATTGTCCAGCAGGATGTCCAGACGCCCGGTAATCGCCTCGGCCCGGGTGCGGATCAGATCGACCCGGACATCGCCGGGCAGGGTCAGTTCCAGATCGGCGGCCACGCCTTCGACCTTTTTCTGGATGTCGATGGCGTCGCCCTTGGCCGAACGGTCCACCCGGACCGAAATCGCCGGGTTATCGCCGACGAAATAGGCGCGTTCGCGGTCGATGCCTTCGACCCGCACCGTGGCCACATCACCGATGGTCAGGGCCGATCCATCCGGGTTCGACCGCAGCACGATATCGGCAATCGCATCGGCGCTGCGCTTGGCAGCACCGGTGCGCACGCGGGCATTCGCGCCGGTCACATCGCCCGCCGGGTCGGTGTCGGCCTCTGCCTCGATCGCCTGCGCGATCTCGGCCATGGTGACGTCGTGACGCATCAGCGCGGTCGAGGGCACCTCGACAATGGTTTCCGGCGCGGCCAACCCACGGATCGAGGTGCGCGTAACCCCTTCGGCGAACAGGCGCGTCACGAATTCATCGGCGAACCGGCCCAGCTGATCGACCCCCACCGGCCCGGTGATCACCACATCGGTGACGCGGTCGCGCCACGCGCCGCGCCGCACCTCGGGTTCATCGGCATCCTCGGGCAGTTCGGTCACCGCGTCGACGGCGACCTGAACGTCATCGGCGGCGCGGGCCATATCCCAGCCCGGTTCGAATTCCAGCGTGATCGACGCACTACCTTCGCGCGACCGGGACGAGGTTTCAGCCACCCCTTCGACCGCCAGCAGGCCGGGTTCCAGCACCTGCACGATCGCGGCATCCACATCGTCCGCCCCCGCCCCGTCCCATGTGACCGAAACGCTAACATTGTCGATGATCACATCGGGAAAAAACTGCGCCCGCATCCGGGGCAGCGCCGCCAGACCCAGCGCGATCAGCACCACCAGCAACAGGTTCGCCGCCGTGCGGTGCCGGGTGAAATACGACAGGATACCGCCCGCAGCCCCGCTGATCCGTCCGGCCATCGCGCTAGCCCCCCATCCGGCTTTCAAGCCGCGCCACGGTCTGCGCGGATACCTCATCCTGCGCCAGTTGCGCCAGAACCCGTTCCTTGGCGTCCGGTGGCATCCGCGTATTGCCTTCGACAAAAGCGATCAGCTGCGCGCGGCGTTCCGGCGTCAGGGCGACCATTTCGGGTTTTTCGGGGGTGTCGGCGGCAGCGCCGGGCCGGATCGGGCGGATCTTGATCCCCGCGCCCAACAGCGGTGTACGCCCGGTCACCACCTCGCGCCCGGACAGATCGGGCGCGCGCAGGATGACGTCATCGCCCTGACGGCGCAGCACCTGAACCTGCGCCAGTTCCAGCCGGTCGTCATCGCCCACCACCAGAACCGTACCCGCCGCATCGACCGCCGAGGCGGGCAGCAGCGTGACATTGTCCAATGCGGCCTCTTGTACCTCGATGGTCACGAAATCGCCGGGGCGAAACCCCTTTGCCGCCTCCAGCCGCGCAAACAGCAGCCGCCCGGTCTGCCCTTCGCCCACGGCCGCGCTTTCGCGGATGATCCGGCCCTTTGCGATCAGATCGGTTCCAAAGACATCCAGCGTCACCTGAACCTCGGACCGGCGCAGCGCGCCCGCATCGTCCAGCAGGCGGGCATATTGCGCGGTCGAGACGCGAAACGACGCCTCCAGATCGGCCGGGTCGATCAGTTCGGCCACCTGTTCGTTGTTGGCGACCAGCCCGCCCTGCACCAGGCTGACGCTGCCCAGCGTGCCCGAAAACGCCGCATAAAGGGCTGTATCGGCCAGATCGCGTTCGGCCTCGGCCAGGGCGATACGGGTGCGCGACAGCCGGGTCTGGGCCTGATCCACACGGGTGTGGGCGCTGGCCACCGCCTGACGCCGCGACAGGACCGCCTGTTTGGCCGCCGCCTCGGACAGTTCCGCCGCCTCGACCGCCGCATCGGTACCGACACCGCGTTCGCGCAGGTTCTGCTGGCGGGTCAGGGCGCGCGACTGCAGGCTGGCCTGATCCTGCGCCGCGTTCAATTCATCCTCGGCCAGTTCCAGCCCCCGGCCCGCATCGCGCAATTCGGCCTCGGCCTCGTCCAGATCGGCGCGGGCCACATCCAGCGCCGATTGCGCGTCCGACGGGTCGACCTGCAGCAACCGCTGCCCGGCGGTGACCTGCCCACCCTCGACAAAACTGTCGGCCAGTTCGATCACCGTGCCGCCTGCCTTGGCCCGCACCGCCAGCGTGCGGCGGCTGCGGACCTCGCCAAAGGCGGTCATCACTGGCACGATCTGTTGTGGGCTGACCGTCACCACATTGGCGGCAAACACCCGTTCGCGCGCCGGGCGCGGGCGATCCTGCTGGGCCAGCCGGGTCTGAAGAGCCGCATAAAAAGACTGGCCCGCATAGGTGACCAGGCCGACCGTAACGGCCAGCAGAAACAGCCCCACAAGACTACGGCGCAAAAATCGCATTCGGCGGATCCTTCCCCAAGGGGAAAACAACAATGTCAGTTACTTGAAAGATAGCGCCGCAACGGCGCAGGTCCAAGCGTTACCCTTATACGGGCACTGCGACCTTTTTCCGTCGCAATTTTTTGTGTCGTCAGGTTTGGGCCGCCACGAAATCCAGAATTGCCGCGGTCGAGGCGACCAGCGGATAGGCCCCGATCTGTGCAGGTGTCAGAAAGGCATATCCCGCCCCTTCGCCCAGACGTACCTGACCCGGCGTGATCGGGCGTGTGCAGCGGAAGGCATATAGGATGCCGCCCGTGCGCGTGCCGCTTACCGCCGCCAAGGGCGACAGTTCCGCCGCCATCAGCAAAATGTCGGTTTCCTCGGCAAATTCGCGCCGGGCCGCCTGCAACAGGGTCTCGCCATCTTCGACCTGACCGCCGAACAGGCACCATTGCCCAGGCGCGGCAACCGATGGGAAATCATCGCGCAGCTGCAACAGAATGCGCCCATCTACGTCGGTGGCAAAGACCAGCGCGGCCTGCCAAGCGGGATCGGCGGGCAAGGCGCCCAGCGGGTGAAAGCCCCCTGCGTTCATTTTCGGCGCAGATGTTCGTCCAGACGTGGCAATATCTCGACGAAATTGCAGGGCCGGTGGCGGTAATCCAACTGCGGTTGCAATATCTCGTCCCAGGCATCCTTGCAGGCGCCCGGGCTGCCCGGCAGGGCAAACAGATAGGTCCCGTTCGCCACCCCGCCTGTGGCCCGCGACTGCACCGCCGAGGTGCCGATCTTTTTCATCGACACGATGGTAAAGACCGTGCCGAAAGCCTCGATTTCTTTTTCATAAACGTCGCGATGCGCCTCGACCGTCACGTCGCGGCCGGTCAGCCCGGTGCCGCCGGTGCTGATCACCACGTCAATGTCGGGGTTCTGGCACCACGCGCGCAGCTGGTCGGCGATCTGTGCGCGTTCATCGCGGATGATCTGACGATCCGCCAGGTGATGGCCCGCGCCTTCGATCCGGTCGACCAGAGTCTGCCCGGATTTGTCATCCTCGATCGCCCGCGTATCCGACACGGTCAGCACCGCGATGCGCACCGGCAGGAATTCCTTGGTTTCATCAATGCGCGACATCGCCGTCAACTCCTTTGCAACAGGGCCAGCCGCACCGCCAGCGCCGAAAAGATCGCGGCCGAGACATAACCCAGCCCGCGCGACACCCCCGGCGATCCGGTCAGGCGGCGACCCAGACTGCCGGCGAACACGCCGACCATGCCGTTCACCAGCAACCCGCCGGTCGACAGCACCGCGCCGAATATCATGAATTGGGCCAACAGGTTGCCACGGTCCGGGTCCACGAACTGCGGGACAAAGGCCAGAACGAACAGGATGACCTTGGGGTTGGTCAGATTGACCAGCAGCGCGTCGCGGAACGCCCGGCGCGGGGCCACCTGCACCGCATCCGCCGCCACCGCCCCGCCGCGCAAGGCGCCGTAAGCCAGCCACAACAGATAGGCCACACCGACCCAGCGGATCAGATCGAACAGCCACGGCAGCGTCGCCACCAGCGCGCCCAGCCCCAGCCCGGCCAGCAGGACATGCACCAAGGCGCCCAGCGCGATCCCCGCATCCGCCGCCAGCGCCGCGCGCGGCCCGCCACGCAGCCCCTGCCCCAGACAGAACATCATATCCGCCCCCGGCGTCAGGTTCAGCGCCAATGCGGCGGGGATGAAGGCCATCAGGGTGACCGGATCGACGGGCAGGATCATGCCGGTTTCCTCAGCCGGTCCTGCAACATCAGCAGGTCATGCCACGCCTCGCGCTTGGCCACCGGATTGCGCAACAGATAGGCCGGGTGGAACATCGGCAGCGTCGGACGGTCCAGCGCCTGAACCCAGTTGCCGCGCAGCCGGGTGATCCCCTTGCGACCCAACAGTGCCATGCAGGAATGATTGCCCATCAGGACCAGCACATCGGGGTTCACCAGCGCCACATGCCGTTCGACAAAGGGCAGCATCATCGCCACCTCTTCGGGTTTCGGATCGCGGTTTTGCGGCGGGCGCCACGGCAGCACATTGGTGATATAGATCGCCGCCCCCGGATCGGGCGCGTCGCGGCCCATGCCGATGGCCGCGAACATCTTGTCCAGCAACTGCCCGGCCCGTCCGACAAAGGGTTTGCCCTGCTGATCCTCGTCCCGGCCCGGCGCCTCGCCGATCACCATGACGCGGGCCTGCGCGCGGCCATCGGCGAAAACCGTGCTGCGGGCGCCGCGTTTCAGATCGCACAGGTCAAAGGCCTCGATCGCCGCGCGCAGGCTTTCCAGATCGGGCGCCGCATCGGCGGCGGCGCGGGCCACGGCGACGGCATCGACCTGCGGCTCTGCCGCCACTTCGGGCGGGGCCTCGGCGGCAACCGGCCGGGGGCGCACGGGCGCAGGCGCCTCATAGCGGTTGACTGGCGTCTCGCCAATCGCCTCGGTCGCGCCAAGTTCGATCTGCCAATCCAGCATCGCCTTGGCCGCGTAATAGTCCTGTGCCTGAATCATGCGCCAAAGCTAGGGCGCGGCGGGGCCAAGGTAAATGCCCCATCACATGTCTTGCCGCCGCACCCTGCGCTTTCTATAAGCAAACCGATCAGGTCGGAGGCCCCATGACATTTCGTGCGAAACACCTGCTGGGTATCGAACCGCTGCATCCGTCCGAAATTTCCGCCATTCTTGATCTGTCCGACCAATACGTCGATCTGAACCGCCGGGCCGTCAAACACTCCGATACGCTGGCCGGGCTGACCCAGATCAACATGTTCTTCGAAAACTCGACCCGGACGCAGGCCAGCTTCGAACTGGCCGGTAAACGGCTGGGCGCGGATGTGATGAGCATGGCAATGCAGGCGTCCAGCATCAAAAAGGGCGAAACCCTGATCGACACGGCGCTGACGCTGAACGCGATGCACCCCGATCTGCTGGTGGTGCGGCATCCCCATTCGGGCGCGGTGGACCTGTTGGCGCAAAAGGTCAACTGCGCCGTGCTGAACGCGGGCGACGGGCGGCACGAACACCCCACACAGGCCCTGCTGGACGCGCTGACCATTCGCCGCGCCAAGGGGCGGCTGCACCGGCTGAATATCGCCATCTGCGGCGACATCGCCCACAGCCGCGTGGCCCGATCCAACATCCTGTTGCTGGGCAAGATGGAAAACCGCGTGCGCCTGATCGGCCCGCCCACCCTAATGCCCGCGGGCATCGCCGATTTCGGGGTCGAGGTTTATGACGACATGGCCGAGGGCCTGAAAGACGTGGACGTGGTGATGATGCTGCGGCTGCAACGCGAACGGATGGACGGCGGGTTCATCCCGTCGGAACGCGAATATTATCACCGCTTCGGGCTGGACGCCGCCAAGCTGGCCCATGCCAAGGATGACGCCATCGTCATGCACCCCGGGCCGATGAACCGCGGCGTCGAAATCGACGGAGAGATCGCCGACGACATCAACCGGTCGGTCATTCAGGAACAGGTCGAAATGGGCGTCGCCGTGCGCATGGCCGCAATGGACCTGCTGGCGCGGAACCTGCGGGCAGAGACGGATCAGGGGGTGATGGTCTGATGTCCTTTCACGACGCGGATCAAAGGTTCTGGCGCGGGCACCTGTTGCCCGGCGAACGGTTGTTCTGGGACGGGCGGCCGCAACGCACGATCCGGCTGGACCGGGTCGCGCTGTCGATGTGCACGCCTGCGGCCCTGTTCATGGGGCTTTATCTGGCCGTGCCGAATATTCTGTCGCTGGCGCACGGGCAATCGCTGCTGCAGCCCCATGAGATGCAGACCGATCCCGTCATCTTCTGGGGGATGCTGGCCGCGATCGGATGGTGCGTTTACTATGTCCTCAGCCGCAGCGACATCCACCTGCCCCAGCTTACGCGCTATGCGCTGACCGACCGGCGGGTGCTGATCCGTACCGCGCTGCCATGGCCCAAGCTTTACGCCAAACATCTGACGCCGATGACGCCCGTCAAATGGGACGGCGACACCCCCGGCACCATCACCTTCGACGACCGGCTGGAACGCTATGGCAACTCGGTCGGCCCGATGTTTCTAAGCCGGGCGATCGCGGGCACCAAAGCCGTGGGCTTCATCAACATAGACGAAGCCCCCCGCGTCCACGCCCTGATGCAACGCGTGATGGAGGGCAAGGCGTGAACCGTTTACCCCAAGGTGGTGACACCCTGCCAAGTAAGGCCCGGCATACGGCGAACTGGCGAAACAAGTCGCATGACACATCATTTCGGCAGACCACAGGAAATGCGCCGCAAGATGTGTCTGTACGTGACACCTTGATAGAGACAAACGAATGATGCTCCTCACCAACGCCCGCCTGATCGATCCTGAAACCGGCACCGACACGCTTGGGTGGCTGCGGATAAAGGACGGGGTGATTGCCGAAACGGGCACGGGGGCGGCGCCCGGTCAGGGCATGGATTGCCACAGCAAATGTCTGGCCCCCGGCATCGTCGATATCGGCGTCAAAATCTGCGAACCGGGCGAGCGGCACAAGGAAAGCTTCCGCTCGGCGGGCCTTGCGGCGGCGGCGGGCGGAGTTACCACCATGGTCACCCGCCCCGACACCCTGCCCGCCATCGACACCCCCGAGGTGCTGGAATTCGTCACCCGCCGCGCGCGCGAGGCAAGCCCGGTGCGCGTGCATTCCATGGCCGCCCTGACCAAGGGCCGCGACGGGCGCGAGATGGTCGAGATCGGGTTCCTGCGCGACGCTGGCACCATCGCCTTTACCGATGGCGACCGGGTGACCGAAAACACCAAGGTTCTAAGCCGCGCCATGACCTATGCACAGTCGCTGGACGCTTTGGTCATCGCCCACCCGCAGGACCCCGGCCTTAGCAAAGGGGCGGCGGTGACCTCGGGCAAATTCGCCTCGCTCAAAGGGCTGCCCGCGGTCACACCGATGGCCGAACGCATGGCGCTGGACCGCGACATGGCGCTGGTCGAAATGACCGGCGTCCGCTACCACGCCGATCAGATCACCACCGCCCGCGCCCTGCCCGCGCTGGAACGGGCCAAGACCAACGGGCTGGACGTGACGGCGGGCGTGTCGATCCACCACCTGACGCTGAACGAATTCGACGTTGCCGACTATCGCACCTTCTTCAAGGTCAAACCGCCGCTGCGGTCCGAAGACGACCGGCTGGCGATGGTTCAGGCGGTGGCCAGCGGGCTGATCGACGTGATCTGTTCGATGCACACACCACAGGACGAAGAAAGCAAACGCCTGCCGTTCGAAGAGGCCGCCAGCGGCGCGGTCGGTCTGGAAACCCTACTGCCTGCCGCGATGCGCCTGATCCATGCCGGGGCGATGGAGCTGCCGACCCTGTGGCGCGCGCTGTCGCTGAACCCGGCGCGGCGGCTGGGCCTGCCCAGCGGGCGGTTGTCGGTCGGCGCCCCTGCCGATCTGGTACTGTTCGACCCCGATGCGCCGCTGGTTCTGGACCGGTTCAAATTGCATTCAAAATCCAAGAACACCCCGTTTGACGGCGCGCGGATGCAGGGTAAGGTTCTGGCGACCTTTGTCGGCGGAACCCAAGTGTACGGAGCGCATCAGAATGCCTGAGATCGTCACCTCCCCCCTGTTGCTAGGCATCGTGGCCGTGCTGGCCTATCTGCTGGGCTCGGTGCCCTTCGGCATGGTCATGGCGCGGGCCTTTGGGTTGGGCGATCTGCGGGCCATCGGGTCGGGCAATATCGGCGCCACCAACGTGCTGCGCACCGGCAACAAACCGGCGGCCTTTCTGACGGTGGTTCTGGACGCGGGCAAGGGCGCGATCGCGGTTCTGATCGCCCGCGCGCTGGTGGCCGAGGATGCCGCGCAACTGGCCGGGCTGTCGGCCTTTGTCGGCCATCTGTTCCCGGTCTTTCTGGGCTTTCGCGGCGGCAAGGGCGTGGCCACCTTTCTGGGCACGCTGACCGCGCTGGCCTGGCCCGTCGGGCTGGCGGCCTGCGCCACCTGGCTGTTCATCGCCCTGACCACACGGTATTCATCGCTGTCGGCGCTGGTCGCGGCGGCCACATCCACGCTTTGGATGGTGTTCCTGCATCAGGGCCAGTTGATCATTCTGGGCGTGGTCCTGACCATCCTGATCTATCTGCGTCACTGGCCCAACCTGCGGCGGCTCAAGGCCGGGACCGAACCCAAGATCGGCAAAGGATAGATCGGGCAGACCGCCGGCTTCAGCCCAAACAGTAGGATCACCGGGCAGGTCACATTTTCACCACAATACCCAACCAGCCATCGCTAAATTGTCCCCTAAATAGCAACAATTAACCCAAAAATTCAGCATTCTGGGAATTCTTGACGATCTCAGAGATCAAAGCAGTGCCTCGGCACCGTTATTTCCTTGCCTGCCTGACGATGACGCCGTAGAAAAAGGCCATAATGTGTTATCACGGCAATGTTTCGCCACATTGTGCTCAGTGTTAGTTGGAAATGGATCTCTTATGAAAATGTTTAATACTGCAGTGGCCGCTCTGGCCGTCTGTGTAGCAGCAGCCTCGGCGGCCTCCGCCGCCTCGTACAGCTATGATTTCACCGGCCCGACGTTCCCGATTTTCGGAACCAACCTGGGCAGCAGCACGACATTCAGCGATACAACGGCAACTCAGTCCGTCACCGCAACCGCAGTGAACACTGAATCCCCGCCTACCCCGGCATTGAACCAGAACTCCGGTGGCCTTGGGGTAAACCTGGGCTTTCTGGACACCAATCAGCTGGACAACATCGGCGACGACGAAGCGATCGTTTTCGATCTGGGCGCCAAGATGGTGTTTGACTCGATCAGCCTGACGCTGGCCTTTCTGGACGACACGTTCAGCATCTATGGCAGCAACAGTGCCAGCGTTCTGGGCTGTTCCAGCGGTGGTCTGGCCTGCCTGACATCCGTCAGCACCCTTGTGGCAACCGGCAGCGGCATCGCGAATCCGCTCGACGTGCTGAATATTGACCTGACAGGTGCGTCCCCCTTCCAGTATCTGATCGCGACCGTCCCCGGCGGAAGCGGCGATGGATACCGGATTTCGGGCATCGCGGTGTCCGAGGTTCCGCTTCCGGCATCGGCATTGCTGTTGTTCGGCGGTCTGGGCGCGCTGTCGGTGGCGCGTCGCAAACGCACCGCCTGATCTGACGACATAGAACGATTGAAGGGCGCCATCGCGGCGCCCTTTTTCATGCGCGGGTTCCGGCGGCATGGTTCCGGCCGCACCGGTCGCAAGACCCAAATCCCCGATAAAAGGCATGTTTTTCCGGCCCAGTCGCCAAATGGGGGCATTCACGGTTTCGTGAGGTGCTTATTCTTCGTCTGACGGCCGTCAATTAAACGTCTGCGCCGCTGCCATATTACAAAAGAATTTATTCAGGGATTCTCACATGCTCATTGATCCGGATTCTGCCCAATCGCTTGTCGCCCAGTGGGATGAGGTCATGCTGGAGGCCATTCGTGCCGGTGCCGCAAAACCCACCGCCACGACCTATCAACTGCACCTTACCACCGCCGCGATGTATGACGCCTGGGCCGCCTACGACAGCGATGCCTACGGCCACTACAGCGAAATCATCCGCCCGGTTGGCGAACACACGGACCTGCACAAGGCCGAAGCCATCAGCTTTGCCGCCTATCGCATGCTGATCGCGTTTTTTCCCGATCAGGCGCCGCTGTTCGACGCGTTCATGGCCACGCTGGGGCTGGACCCGGCCACCACCGGCACCGATCCGTCCAGCGCGTCGGGCGTGGGCAACCTTGCGGCACAGAACGTGTTCGCGGCCCGCGCGGGCGATGGGTCGAACTTTGAAAACGGCTACGCCGACACCAGCGGCTATACTCCTGTCAACAGCGCCGATCCCGACGCCGCCAACGCGCCGGGCGGGGTGGATTTCGACCCCAACCGCTGGCAACCGCTGCGCGTGCCAACCGGGACGGTGGTGGATGAAAACGGCATCCCGATCATTGATCCGGACGATCCCTCCAGCTATACCGATCAGGGCGGGCTGACACCGCAATGGGGCGATCTGCAAGGCTTTGGCCTGCAATCGGGGGATCAGTTCCGCCCGCCCGCGCCGCCGCAACTGGGCGATCAGGGGACCTATGTCGATGGCCAGGGCAACGTAACCACCGGCGATCAGGCATACCGGGACCAGATCGCGCAGGTGATCGCATTCAGCGCCACGCTGGACAACGAAGGCAAGGTGATCGCCGAATACTGGGCCGACGGTCCGCGCACGGAATCGCCCCCCGGCCACTGGAACCAGATCGCACAGGACATCGCCCTGCGCGAAGGTCACGGCATCGACGAAGATATCAAGCTGTTCTTCGCCCTGAATGCGTCCCTGTTCGACGCTGGCATCGCCACGTGGGAAGCGAAATACCAATACGATTATATCCGCCCGCAATCGGCGATCCGGCATCTGTATTACGATCAGGATATCGCCTCCTGGGGTGGGCCCAACGAAGGCACCCAGATCATTGCCGGGCAGGAATGGCAGCCCTATCAGAACGTGACATTCGTGACCCCGCCTTTTCCCGAATTCGTCTCGGGCCATTCGACCTTTTCGATGGCCGCGGCCAAGACAATTGCCGCAATCGTTGGCTCGGATCTGTTTTACGATGGCACCAGCCTCAGCAACTACGATCTGGATCACGTCGACGGCACCGACCTGCTGGGCCAATACGTTGCCACTTCCCTTGCCTTCGAAAACTGGGAAGGCGGCGATCCCGTCATCCTGCAATGGGACACGCTGACCGAAGCCGCCCAAGAGGCCGGGCTCAGCCGTCTGTACGGCGGCATTCACATGATGGACGGCAATCTGTTCGGGCTGGAGCTGGGCGAACAACTGGCCGCACAGGCAGAAATCCGGTGGGAGGCCCTGTTCACCCGCGGCGGCAATGACAACATCAAGGACAATGGCGCGGGCAACCTGATCATCGCAGGCGCCGGGAACGATCTGGTCCGGGGCCGGGGCGGCAATGACGTGATCGAAGGCGGCACCGGCCGCGACAGGCTCAAGGGCGGCGCGGGCCATGACACGCTGCTGGGCGAAGAGGGGCGCGACAAACTTTATGGCGGCGGCGGTTCGGATCTGCTGTTGGGCGGCGGTGACTGGGATGTCCTGTTCGGCGGCAAAGGCGCCGATGTGCTTGAGGGCGGCGATGGTGGTGACCTGCTGACCGGCGGCGACGGCAATGACATCCTGTCAGGGGGCGATGGCGGCGACATCCTGACCGGCGGCAAAGGTGCCGATCAGTTTGTCTTTCACGCCGATGAGGCCGGTCTGGATACCATCAACGATTTCAACGACGCCGTGGATACCATCCTTCTGTACGGTTTCGGGGACGATGCCGCGCTCAGTGCGCATCAGATTCACGGCAGGCTGTATCTCTTCATCGACTACAACCCGATGATCTGCCTCAAAGACGCCGACATCGACGATATCACCGAAGGCGAGAACCTGTTCTTCGTCGACCACGTCCAAATGGACCATGAGCTGCTGTAGGGTCGGTACGCCGATCCTGACTGGCCTGCGCTCTTGCGATGACTGTCAGTCAGGCGGAAAGAGGATCAAGGCGCACCCCAAACATCCCCCTTCATCTTGGCCCAAATACCTCCGCCGGAGGCATCGCGACGCGCCCTGGCGCGGCGCAAAACAAAAACCATGCCCTGCAGGGGCGCAACCTGCTATTGCCCGGCCATCGCCAAAAGGCTTGGCCGGACCGGGCCAGCCCCTTCAATCAATAGCTATAGTCGCCATAAATGCGGCTCAGATCGCCGCCCCAGTCGCCGTTATAACGGTCCAGCAATTCATCCGCAGGCACCTTGCCTGTCTCGACGCTTTCCTTCAGCGCGTTCAGGAAATGGGTCTCATCGGGGATCAACCCGCCTGCGCCGGGACAGGCCCGCGCCTTCAGCCCGGCCTCGGCGATGGTCAGCACCTCGCGCGACAGATCGTGCATGTTCACGCCACCGACCTGCGCCTGCAACCCGTCGACCGACGCCGCGATCCGCAGCGCATCGCGGGTCTCGGCATCCCAGCCCTTGACCAGATCCCAGGCCGCGTCCAGCGCGCCCTGATCGTACATCAGCCCGACCCAGAACGCGGGCAAGGCGCACAGCCGCCGCCACGGGCCGCCATCGGCCCCGCGCATTTCGATGAATTTCTTCAGCCGCGCCTCGGGGAAGATCGTGGTCAGATGATCGGCCCAATCGCTGAGCGTCGGCATCTCGCCCGGCAATGCGGGCAATTCGCCTTTCAGGAAATCGCGGAACGACTGGCCCAGCGCATCGACGTATTTGCCATCGCGATAGACAAAATACATCGGCACGTCCAAGGCGTATTCGGCATAGCGTTCGAACCCGAACCCATCCTCGAACACGAAAGGCAACATGCCGGTGCGGTCGGCATCCAGATCGCGCCAGACCCGCGCCCGCCAGCTTTTGTGGCCGTTCACCTTGCCTTCAAAAAACGGCGAATTGGCGAACAGCGCGGTCGCCACCGGCTGCAACGCCAGCGCCACGCGCATCTTTTTCACCATGTCGGCCTCGGACCCGAAATCCAGATTGACCTGCACGGTGCAGGTGCGGCGCATCATCGTGGTGCCCATGGTGCCGACGCGCTGCATATAGGCGTCCATCAGCTTGTACCGGCCCTTGGGCATCAGCGGCATCTCGTCGTGCTGCCAGATCGGCGCCGCCCCCAGCCCGATGAAACCCACCCCGATCTCATCGGCGATATCCTTGACCTCGCGCAGGTGTTCGTTCACCTCGTCACAGGTTTCATGGATGGTTTCCAGCGGGGCGCCCGACAGTTCCAGCGCGCCGCCCGGTTCCAGCGACACATTCGCGCCGTCCTTTTCCAGCCCGATCAGCTTGCCGCCCTCGGTCACCGGGGACCAGCCGTGCCGGTCCCTCAGCCCTTCCAGAACGGCGCGGATCGACCGGGGGCCGTCATAGGGCAGCGGCCGCAGCGTATCCTTGCAATAGCCGAATTTCTCATGCTCGGTCCCGATCCGCCAATCGGCTTTCGGTTTGCAGCCTTCGGCCAGATACTCGGCCAGTTGCGCATGATGTTCGATCGGGCCACCGCCGGACTGAGGAATGGACATTGGGCATCGCTCCGATCTGTTCGCGTTGTTCAGACGCCAAGACCTGCGTCGGGATGACGGTCAAGTCAAGGCCACATGAAATGGTGGTCGCCAAACCGTGATCGGCCCATCGTCGGGCTGGCGATCCAGTGCCATCAGAATGCGGCGTGGTTCCGCCCCGGGCAATGAGACAAAGGCATCAAACAAATCGTCCGATCCCACCGCATCCACCGGCACCGCCAGATCGGGGGCGCCGCGTTGCGACAACAACCAGAACTGATCGCCATCTTCGCTGAAAACATGGCGGATGCGGGACAGTTCGCCAAGCGCGACAAAGCCGCCGCCCGCAGGGGCAAGATAGGAAATCTGCCCCTCGACCACCTCGACCACACCGGGGGCCGCGACGGCATGGCCGAACCGCAGGCGCCGCGCCGCGACAAAGCCCAAGCCGCCCCCCAGCACGGCGATCGCGGCGCCCAGCACCTGAAAGAATACCCCACCAAAAGAAAGGACCCAGACCCCAAGGGCGCAAACGGCGGCCCCGATCAGAACCTCGCGCCAGCGATGGAACGCCGCCCGAAGCTCTGGCCGGATCAGCGCCATCACCAATCCCCCAGCGCCTGCTGCCAGATGGTCATCGCCGCCACCGCCGCCGTGTCGGCGCGCAGGATGCGCGGGCCCAGGCTGACGGCCACCGCCTGCGGCATGGCGGTCAGACGGGCGCGTTCGGCCGGGGAAAACCCGCCTTCGGGGCCGATCAGAATCGCCCATTTCCCGGACCCGGCCTCGGCGCGCAGCACCTCTTGCGCGCCGACCAGCGCCTCGTCGCAGAACATCAGGTGGCGGTCGTCGGGCCAGCCGTCCAGAACCCGGTCCAGTTTTTCCAGCTCGGCCACCGGGGGCACGAAAGTGCCGCCGCATTGTTCGGCGGCCTCGACCGCGTGGGCCTGCAACCGGTCCTGACGAATGCGTTCGGCATTGGTGAAATCGGTCTGCACCGGACAGATGCGCGCGGCCCCCATTTCAGTGGCCTTTTCAACGATGAAATCGGTGCGCGCCTTTTTGATCGGGGCGAACAGCAGCCACAGATCCGGTGGGTTCTGTTGCGGCTTGGTCTGGTCCTGACAGATCAGCACCCCGCCCCGTTTGCCGGCCTCGGCCACCTCGGCCCGCCATTCGCCATGCACCCCGTCGAACAGCAGCACGGCATCGCCCAACCCCAGCCGCATCACGCCAAAGAGATAATGCGCCTGGTCGCGGGATACAGGAACTGTTTGCCCCGGCCCAAGCGGGTGCATTACATGTAACCTGACTCGTAAAGATTTCCGCTGGTTCATGGGGCCGACATTATGTCTGACATCATCGAAACACCAGAGCCCGAAGGCACGGTTTCCGACGCTGTTCAGGGCAATTGGGTTGACCTTTATGCGCCCGACTGGACCCGCCCCTATCTGCGGCTGTCGCGGGCGGACCGACCCATCGGGACATGGCTGTTGCTGTTGCCCTGCTGGTGGGGTGTCCTGCTGGCGGCGGCGGCCACCGAATGGCGGCGGTTCGATCTGTGGATCATTCTGGGCTGTGCGCTGGGGGCCTGGCTGATGCGCGGCGCGGGCTGTACCTGGAACGACATCACCGACCGCGATATCGACGCGCAGGTCGCGCGCACCCGGTCGCGGCCGATCCCGTCGGGGCAGGTCACGGTCAAACAGGCCTATATCTGGATGGCGCTGCAGGCCGGGCTGGCCTTTGCGATCCTGCTGACCTTCAACCGCATGGCGATCACGCTTGGCGTGGCGTCGCTGGTGCTGGTGGCGATCTATCCCTTTGCCAAGCGGTTCACCTATTGGCCGCAGGTCTTTCTGGGGCTGGCGTTCAACTGGGGCGTGCTGGTGGCCTGGGCCGCGCATACCGGATCGCTGGGCCTGCCGCCGGTGTTCCTGTATCTGGCGGGCATCGCATGGACGCTGTTCTATGACACGATCTATGCCCATCAGGATACCGAGGATGACGCGCTGATCGGTGTCAAATCCACCGCCCTGCTGTTCGGCGACGACAGCAAAAGCTGGCTGCGCCTGTTCATGATGGCCAGCGTCATCCTGATGACCGCAGGGGTCATCATGGCGCAGCTGTCGGCCAACGATCTGCATCACCTTGTGATCGGCATCGTCGGAACCTGGGCCTTTGGCTGGCATCTGGCCTGGCAATTGTCGCGGCTGAAAACCTATGACAGCGCCATCTGCCTGCGGCTGTTTCGCGCGAACCGCGACGCGGGCCTGATCCCTGTGCTGTTTCTTGCCGTGATCCTGCTGGTGTGATTGCAGCGGTGCGCAGTTCCCATTAAACCAGCAGGACCAGTATATCCGGAGCATCCGACAACAATGCGCCCAGCGCCCAATCTCATTGCCACCGTGGCCATACTTCTGGCCGGCGCCCTTGCCTTTCTCAGCGCGAACTGGGCTGCCAATCTGATCGAACGTCGCGCCGCCGCCGAGGTCTGGCGCGCGCTTAGCCTTGATGGCATCGACTGGGCCATGGTCGAGGCAGACGGGCTTCAGGTACGCCTGCAGGGCACCGCGCCCACCGAGGCCGCGCGCTTTCACGCGATCACCGTGGCCGGCACCATCATCGACGCCGAGCGGCTGATTGATGAAGTCGAGATTCCGCCCGCCAAACCGATCGCCCCGCCCCGGTTTTCGCTGGAACTGCTGCGCAACGACAGCGGTATTTCGATGATCGGTCTGATCCCGGCGCAAAGCGAACGTGACAAAATCAGCGCGGCGGTACAGGGCGCGGCTGGTCAGACCGATGTCACCGACATGCTGGAAACTGCCGATTACTCGGCACCCGACGGCTGGCAAAGGGCGTTGGATTTCGGTCTGAAGGCGGTCGCGCGCCTGCCGCGTTCCAAAATCTCGATCGCGGCCGACAAAGTGTCGATCACCGCGATTTCCGACAGCCCGGCCGAAAAGAAAAAGCTAGAGGCGGCCCTGGCCAAGGACCGCCCCAAGGGCCTGAATGTCGCCATCGACATTTCGGCCCCGCGCCCGGTGATCACGCCCTTTACCCTGCGCTTTGTCATCGACGCCGACGGGCCCCGCTTTGACGCCTGTTCCGCCGATACCGAAGACGCGCGCAGCCGCATCCTTGCCGCCGCCGAACGCGCCGGGATGGCCCAGCCCGCGCAATGTTCCATCGGTCTGGGCGTGCCCTCGCCCAATTGGGCCAAGGCCGTGGAAACCGGTATTCAGACCCTGACCGATCTGGGCGGCGGCACGCTGACGTTTTCGGATGCGGATGTCACGCTGATCGCGCTGGAAACCACCCCCCAAGGCACATTCGATACCGAAGTGGGCGAATTGGAAGCGGACCTGCCCGGTGTATTTTCGCTGCATGCGGTCCTGCCCGAACCGGTCAAGATCGACGGCACCGGCGAAGGCGACGGCCCGCCTGAATTCGTCGCCACCCGCAGCCCCGAAGGCCAGGTGCAACTGCGCGGGCGCGTGCCCGATCAACTGGTCCGCACCGCCACCGAAAGCTATGCCCGTTCGCGGTTCGGATTTGCCAGTGTCTATGGCGCCATGCGGCTGGACGAAACCTTGCCCGACGGCTGGCCCCTGCGGGTTCTGGCCGCTCTTGAAGGGTTGTCGCATCTCAACAACGGATCGGTCGTGGTTCAGCCCAGCTATGTCGAACTGCGGGGCCAGACGGGCGATGCCGGGGCCAATGCCGAAATCGCGCGGTTGTTCGGTGAAAAACTGGGGGATGCCCAGAATTTCGATATCGACGTGACCTATGTCGAAGCGCTGGACCCGATCGCAGGCCTGCCCACACCCGAAGAATGCGTGGCCTCGGTCAATGCCATTCTGGCCGAACAGAAAATCACCTTCGCCCCCGGATCGACAACCGTCGAAGGCGATGCGCTGAAGGTGGTCGACCGGATCGCCGAGGCGCTGAAGGAATGCGGGGACGTGCAGATCGAAATCGGCGGCCACACCGACAGTCAGGGCCGCGAAGAAATGAACCAGCAGCTTAGCCAGCAACGCGCGCAGGCGGTTCTGAACGCCCTTCTGTCCCGTCGCATCCGCACCGCCAACCTGTCCGCCAAAGGATATGGCGAAACCGTACCGCTGGCCGACAATAAAACCGAAGACGGGCGCGAAGCGAACCGGCGGATTGAATTCAAGCTGATTTTGCCCGAAGACAGCGCCGAAAACACCGACGCGGAACCGCCCCAACAGCCAGAGGCCACTGATGAACAGAACTGAGTTTATTGTCGTAACGGCCATCATCCTGTTCGTGGCCTTCATGCTGGGCTGGTTCGCCTCGTGGCTGATCCACCGGGTGACGCGGGTGACCCAGTCGGACATGGGCGAACTGGACCAGATGGCCCAGGCGCTGCATGACGCCGAAGAGATTCGCGATCAGGCGATCACCTATCAGCAACAGCGCGAGGCCGAGCTGACCAACCAGCTGACCCAGACCGACGCCGAGTTGCGCGCCGCGATGGAAGGTCTGCGCGAAGCCCGGCAAGAGGCCGAGGAACTGCGCGGCTATATCGAACGGCAAAGCCAGCATTCGGCCTGACCGCGCACGGCGGCCCGTTCCGGGTTTTCCCGTTTCACACCGCGACCAGCCGCACCTGCCCCGCAACCAGCTTGGGGCCTTTCTGGCGTATGTGATCCAGAAAGGCGGCGACATGCGGAACCTCGCGTATGTCACGGCGCCAGGCCCACAGGAATTCGAAGGCGGCGGGCTGCCCGTTGCTGCGGATCAGTCGGCTGGCCCCCGCGCTTTGACCGCTTAGTTTCGCCTGCGGCAGAATCCCCGCGCCAAGCCCCATCCATGTCCATTCCTCGATCACCGGATAGCTGATCGCATAGCCCGGATATTGCGACAGCGTGGCGCCCTCCTCGGCGAACAGAACCTCCAGCGATTTGTTCAACCCGCAGCCGCCGCCGGTCATGATGACCGGATCGCCCGGCAGATCGGCAATTCTAAGCGGAGACACCGCCGCACCCCGATCCCCGCGCTGCGGCAGGTAAAACAGCGGGTCGGAATAAAAGGTCAGCCGGTCCAGATCGCCCGGAACGATGTCATGTGGCAGGATCGCAAGGTCGATGGCCCCCGTCGCGATCCGGTCGGACAGATCGTCCAGCAGGCATTCCTTATAGAAGATTTCGACGCCGTCATGCGCCCGGCGGAACGGCTCGGTCAGCATGGTGACCATCTGCATGTCCACCAATGGCGATATCCCGATCCGCAGCAGTTTTCGCTGCGGGTTGCGAAAGGTTTCCGCGGCGGCGGCAACTTCGCTTTGGGCCGCAAGAACCGCCTGAAGATGGGGCATCATATGCCGCCCGAAAGGGGTCAGCGCCACCTTGCGCGTCGTGCGGGTGAACAGCTTGCCGCCCAGTTCCTGTTCAAGCTGCGACACCGCGCTGGAAAGCGTCGGCTGGGTGGCATTGCACAGCGCGGCCGCCTGACTGAACGACGATGTTTGCGCGATTGCCACCACAAACCGGATTTGCCTCAGTTTCATCCGCCATTCCCCCATCGGGCTTTCCCGGCACAGCTTAATTCATTCCATTTATCTATCAATCATATTTTTTCATTCGATTTCTCTTTCTCCGCCGAATGGCCGATCTTGCCCCCGAACCCACCACTCAAGGAGAACCCCGATGATCCGTCACCTTACCAAAACCCTGGCGCAAACAGGCGCTGTCGCCGCAACCCTGGCCGTAATCGCCACGGGCGCCGCCTTTGCCGACGATCTGAGCGATGCCCAGATCATCGGCATCTATTCGCAGGTCAACAGCTTCGACATCGAAACCGCCCTGCTGGGCGAACTCAAAGGCGCCTCGGACGAGGTGCGGGCCATCGGCAAAATGGTATCCGGCGACCACACCGGCGTGCGCGCGGCGGTGCACACGCTGGCCGCCGATATCGGCGCCGTGCCCGTGCTGCCTCCCGCACGGATCGGGGCCGCGCGCGATCATGACGCGGTGATTCTGGCCCTGCGTGATCTGAATGGTGCCGATTTCGACGCCGCCTACCTGCGGCATGAAATCGCCTTTCACACCGCCGCCATCAGCGCGGTCGAAACCCTGCTGCTGCCTGAAACCGAAAATGAAAAGCTTCGGGCCCATTTCGAAGCCGTCCTTCCGGCCTTTTACCACCACCTTGATCTGAACAAGAAGGCAGCAGAGGCGTTGGGCGTGTCCTACTGACCAATAACCCGGACATCCGCCCGACAGGCTGTTGAAAGGCGATGATTGGGGGGCCTGCGGTGATCGCAGGTTCCCCTGCGATCAATGGGCGCGCTTCAATGCAGCACCACCCGTTGATGTTACTGGTCGGAGTGAGAGGATTCGAACCTCCGGCCCCTGCCTCCCGAAGACAGTGCTCTACCAGGCTGAGCTACACTCCGACCGAACGCCTGCGATCTACAGCGCGGGCGGGCTATTTGCAAGGCTCATTCGTGGGCTTTGCGTCGGCGCAGGATTGCGCTGATCCGGGGGCTGGTGCCGGTTTCGACCCGCGACTTGGTGCGCAGGACCGGACGGTTCAGCGATATGCCGCCCCGCCCTTCGCGGAACAGGATGTACAAGCCGCTGGCGATGATGATGCCGGCCCCCGCCAGCGTATAGAAATCGACCGTCTCGTTGAAAAACAGATAGCCATATCCCGCCGCCCACAGGATCTGCGAATATTGCATCGGGGCGACCACCCCGGCCTCGCCGTTGCGATAGGCGCCGATCATGCACAGCATCGCCAACATGCCAAACAGCGCGATCACCACCAGCCCGCCGAAATGCAGCAGCGGCATGGGTTGATAGACAAACGGCAAAGCCGCCCCCATGACCACGATGTTGGCCAGCATCGGATACAGCAACAGCACCACGCTGCGCTCTGCGTGGCCAATCTTGCGCGCGATGATCGAGGTCAGCGCGCTGCCGATTGCCGCGGTGAAAGCCGCCAGATGGCCCAACCCCAGCGCCGCCTCGCCGGGGCGCAAAACCACCATCACGCCGACCAGACCGACCACGATGGCCGACCACCGGTGCGGACCCACCCGTTCGCCCAGAACCGGGATCGACAGGATGGTGATGATCAGCGGCGTCATGAAAATGATCGCATAGGTCTGTGCCAGCGGCAATTTGGAAAACGCGTAGAACGCCGAGACCCCGGAAATGACAACGCCAAACGACCGCAGCGCCACCCACCACGGATGCCGCGGCACCAGAGATTCACCCGCCCGGTCCCGCAACAACATCAGCGTGATCACCGGGAACCCCAGCAACACGCCGAAAAAGACGATCTGCATCGGGGCATAGAACGCGCCCAGAAACTTGACCACCACATCGTGGGTGGCAAAGATGCCAAAGCCCAGCAGGGCCAGCAACGCGCCTTTCAGATTGGGTCCCATGGTTGGCGTCCGACAGTTTCAATGTGGGTTGCCTACAGCAAACAACCGAACGACGCGGGTTGCAAGTTTCCTGAGGGCGCTTTGGGCGCTTCAGCTGTCCCTGCGTCCGAAGATACGGTTTTTCAGCACAAGCAGCGGCAGCAAGGCAATGAACCAGAATTTCTTAAGCAGGATCAGACCCGCCGCCAGAAATCCGGTTTTCGCCAGAACCTTGCCAGCAATCAACCCGCCGATACCAACCGCCGCCACCGTGTCGATAGAGGGATCGAAATCGGCGTACCGGTTGCCTTCGGTGAATTCGGCCATCGACAGAACATCCGACAGCGCGTCATTCACAACGGGCAATTGATCGATACTGGCAATGAAATTCATCACCAGAACCCCGCGCCGCCCCAGCACCCGGACATTGTAGTTCAGCGTATTGCGCTGGCTGCCTTCGAAATTCAGCTCTTGCGCCCAATAAAGTTTGCGCCCCTCAACATCGTATTTCGGGTCCGCCGCCCAACCGACCAGCGACATCGCCGGATAGCCGTTTTCCAGACGCCAGGGATTGCCCGCGCGGATGTCGGCCTGCATCTGCGTCAGCAGTTCCGAATAGTCATACTCCGCCGCATCCTCATCCGAGACATAGCCGATATCGTCATAGGTGATCTCAAGCCCCCAATCGCTTTGCAGCGGATTCTTTTCGTCGGGAAAGATCATGCCCAGCGTCTGGGGTCCCTTGGGATTGCCCCAGACCGTTGTCAGCACATGGGCCGCGTCCTTGGCATCCAGAAAATAATAGCCGTCTTTGACATTGATGGTGGCCAGGTTGTCTCCGACGGTCTGCGGGCCGGTCTTGTAATCCAGCCCGCCGATCAGATCGCGAATTTCCTGGGGGGCGCTGCGCGCGAATTCGGGGAATTGTTCATCGAAACTTGCCGCCTGGGCTGGGGTCGTGACGATGCAGGTTGCAAGAATGGCTGCCAAAAAACGTATGTTCACTCGATACTCCAACACGCAAAGGGCGCATCGACCTGACGCGCCCTTTGGGAATTACACAAGCCCGGATATTTTACAACCTAAAGGCTAGCATCCAGCGCCGCGATGACCGCGTCGCCCATTTCGGTCGTCGTTGCCGGGGTGCCGTCGCCCGACTGCATCAGATCGGCCGTGCGCACGCCATCGGCCAGCACTTTCTCGACCGCCTGTTCCAGCCGCGTCGCCTCTTCCCCCTGATCGAAGGAATAGCGCAGCGCCATGGCAAAGCTCAGGATACAGGCGCAGGGGTTGGCCTTGCCGGTGCCCGCGATATCGGGGGCCGAGCCGTGGACCGGTTCATACAGCGCCTTGGGCCGGCCATTGGCCATCGGCGCGCCCAGACTGGCCGAAGGCAACATGCCCAGCGATCCGGTCAGCATCGCCGCCGTGTCCGATAGGATATCGCCGAACAGGTTGTCGGTGACGATCACGTCGAACTGTTTGGGCCAGCGGCACAGCTGCATCGCGCCCGCATCGGCATACATATGCGACAGTTCGACATCGGGGTATTCCTCGTCATGCACCCTCTGCACGACCTCGCGCCACAGGATGCCGCTTTCCATCACATTGGCCTTTTCCATCGAACAGACCTTGTTGTTGCGGCGGCGCGCCAGTTCGAACGCCGACCGGGCCACGCGTTCGATCTCGGATTCGGTGTAGCGCTGGGTGTTGATGCCGACCCGTTCGTTGCCCTCTTCGAAAATGCCGCGCGGTTCGCCGAAATAGACGCCGCTGGTCAGTTCACGCACGATCATGATGTCCAGACCGGCCACGATGTCCTTTTTCAACGAACTGAAATCGGCCAGCGCGTCGAAACACTGGGCCGGGCGCAGGTTGGAATACAGGTCCATTTCCTTGCGCAGGCGCAGCAGCCCGCGTTCGGGTTTGACGCTGAAATCCAGATCGTCGTATTTCGGCCCGCCCACGGCGCCCAGCAGAACCGCGTCCACCTCTTGCGCATGGGCCATGGTGTCATCCGACAGCGGCACGCCATGCACGTCATAGGCGGCCCCACCCACCAGATCCTCGCTGACATCGAACGGCAGGTCGCGCTTGTCGCCGAACCATTTGATGATCTTGGTCACTTCGGCCATCACCTCGGGGCCGATGCCGTCACCGGCCAGAATAAGAAGAGAGGGGTTTGTCATGGCGTGAACCGTCCTTGTGATATGCGTTGGCAAGGGCGTAAACGCTTGGCCTTTGGGGGTCAAGGCAGGCGCAGATCAACCCAGACCAGCCGGTGGCGCGAGGCCGCGGCGACAAGCTCGGGCGACAGGCCCCCCGCCCCGTCAACGGGCCAGACAACGCCCGCATCGACCACCGTCAGATCGGCCGAGGGCAGCACGTAATCCACTCGCAGATTGCCGGGCCCATCCTCGGGCCAGTCGACCGTGTCCAGCGCGGCCGGGCCGGTGTGCGCGGGGTCGGACAGGGCCGCGCCGCCCGGGCTTTGCGGCTGCGGGTCCTGCAACCGCGGATGGGCCAGCAACTCTGCGATCGCGGGACGCAGCCCGTCGCCATCCGCCGGGTCCAGATTGGCATCGCCCAGCACGATGAACGCACCCTCGGGCGGCGGCGCGGGCAATGCGCCGTCGATATACAATTGCCACAGGCGTATCTCGTCCCGGTTCCGCAGGCCGTTGCGGTCCTCTGGCCCGTCGAACACCGGCGGGGTGGCGTGGAATCCCAACAGCGTCAGGGTCTGATCCCCCACCCGGACCGGCACCGCCCAATGGCCGACCGACGACAGCCGTTGGTGGTCATACAGGCCCGCATCCGGGAACAGCCGCCCCTTGACCCGGGGCAATTGCGCGCCGGGCAGGTCCTTCCACAGCAGGGCGGAAAAATCGCGCACCTCTGACGTCGTGATCGGGAACCGCGACAGCACCGCCATGCCGCCCTGCCCCGGAAAATACCCAAAACCCTGCGTATCGCGCGGCCCGTTGCTGCGCCCATCGCCGTCGTGATCCAGCCCGGTGCGCTGGCCGCTGTTGGGGCGCGCCGCGAAACTGTAGCCATAGCTTTGCCCGGCCGTGTCCAGCGCAGCGCTCAGCGCCGCGATGGTCGCACCGCCATAATCGTAATCGATGCCCTGCAGGAACAGGATATCGGGCTGTGCTGCCACCACCACCACCACCACGGCCTGCACCTGCGGGTCCTTGCCCGAGGCGATATCACGCAACAGCAGGCCCGGGTTTTTACGGCTGAGTTCGGTGTTGAAGCTTGCGACGCGGATGGTATCGGCCTGCGCAAACCCGCAGACCAGACAGGCGATCAGGCCGCCAGCAATCCGGATTCTTCTTCGGGGGCGGCGCGGCGGCGTTGCTGGCGGATCATATCGGCGATCCGCCCGATCGCTATTCCGCGCATAAACAGGCTTGCCGGCAAAAGGGCCCATGCAGATACCGTCCAGATCAGGGTTTGCGGATTTTCCAGCGAAACCGGGTCAAACAGAACGGTCGTCGCCTTGACCGCTGCGGGAATAAGAAACGGCAAAAGGAACCCCAGCGCAACATTGAAACGCGCGTCGCGCGCCAGACGGTCCACCACATCGCCACCTGCGGTCGGGTCAAAGGTCGGCAGGTTGACCCAGACATTGAACGATCCGTTGCGGATCGGCCATTGGTTCACCCGGATCATCACGGCAAAAATCGCCAGCGACAGCAGCGAAATAAGATAGCTCATGCCCGCCGCCGTTCGCACCAGTATGACTTGTTCGGCGCTTGTGTTTTCCGGCAGCATCAGGATGACCAACCGCACCGGGCTGTAGGGGAAATCGATGGCCTGCCCGATCAATGCGCCGATGGCCTGCACCAACAGGGTGACCGCCGTCGGTTCGATCTGGCCACGCGCGATGATGGTCAGCAGGAACACCGTCAGGAACATCGATCCGAACCGGATGCGGTTGAACGGTGGGGCGTCCCGAAATTCAACCAGCCCGGGATAGGCTGCGGAATATTCGAAAATGGTCAGGGCGGCAGCAAACAGGGCAACAAGCGTCACGATCTGGGTCGCGTCTGTGCTGACACCGGGCAGCAACAGAGAGGGCGTTGCGATCAACATCACCACAAATACTGCCCGCGCAACAGCGCCTGTTACCTGACCGATCACTGAACTCGAACCCCAATTCGGACGGGCGCGGTACACTGCCACGCCCTTATTCCATTCCGCGTCCGCCGACCGTGGCGGTTTGCCTCAAGATTGCCCAAGTTTTGCCCACTTTCGTTCCGTCCAGCAAGACGTTGGTAATCTTAACGAATTCAATGGGGCATTTTCGTGGTAAAACTGTCGCCACTTTGCATCAAATACAGATCAAAAAAGGGCTCCCCTATGGAGAGCCCCAATATATTGTATTTGCCTTATTCTCAAACCCAAGGCCGGGCAGCGCTGGCCGCAGCTTCAAAAGTATCAATTGACGCAACTTTTTCCATGGTCAGGCCGATATCGTCCAATCCGTTCAACAAACAGTGCTTGCGGAAGGGATCAACATCGAAGCCAAAGCTCTCTCCGTCCGATGTGGTGACGGTCTGCGCCTCCAGATCAATGGTCATCCGCGCGTTTGCGCCTTTTTCCGCATCCTTCATCAGAACATCGACCTGTTCCTGTGGCAGGACGATCGGCAGGATGCCGTTCTTGAAACAGTTGTTGTAAAAGATATCCGCATAGCTGGGCGCGATGACGCAGCGGATGCCGAAATCCTTGATCGCCCAGGGCGCGTGTTCGCGCGACGACCCGCAGCCAAAGTTTTCGCCCGCCACCAGAATTTCGGCATCGCGATAGGCCGGTTTGTTCAGCACGAAATCGGGCAGCTCGCTGCCATCATCGCCATAGCGCATTTCGTCAAACAGATTCACCCCAAGGCCCGAGCGTTTGATTGTTTTCAGGAACTGTTTGGGAATGATCATATCGGTATCGACGTTGATCAACGGCAGCGGCGCCGCGACGCCTGTGAGTTTGGCAAATTTTTCCATGGGTCCAGTTCCTGCGCTAACGATTTGGGCCCCGGCCGATCCCGGCCAGCACCCTGTCCGGACGCTTTATCAGATCAGCGCGCGCTGTCCAATTGCCGATGACAGGAAAAAGGCGGCCCGGACCAGATCCAAGCCGCCTTTTCCGTTACGCGGTAATACGCGCCCGTGCTTAAGTCTTAGGCCGCTTTGCGCCGGAACCGGCGCGCAGCACCCAATCCACCCAGCGCCGTCAGCATCAGGACTGCGCCTGCAGGCAGCGGAACCGGGGCCGGCTCTTCGAAGCGGGCCACCAGGAACGCGCTGTTGACCTGATTTTCCTGCGTGTAGAAGCTGGTGATCGGGTCACCCAACGCATTTTCGAAACCGTCGATGATCAGCGTAAAGTCCGCCCCACCTACGGTCACGACCTGCGTCAGGTCCTGCGAGTTCAGCAAGGTCACAAGATCCCGACACGGATTTCCGCCCCCTTCGGCACAAGGATTGGCGTTGTTCGGCGTTTCGGTATGATCGAAGGTGAACGTCGGGTTCAGATTGAACGCCGTTCCGTCGATGTCACCCGCAATCGTCACCTGCAAATCCGCCTGATCCAGCCACGGCTGCGACACCGGAAAGTTCAGGTGCTGGAATTCGCCCAGAGTAAACGGGTTGCCTGCCACGAACGGCGCCGGTTCGGCGTTAAACGTGTATCCGCTTGGATTTGAACCGACCCCCCATGTGATGCTTGAGGTCCCTTCACCCGCCGCGGTTCCGCCGTTGTCCAGCAACGTATTGGTCCAGACCCCGGATATCGATGTAATCGTCACGACCGCAGCACTGGCTGTAGACGCTGAAAACGCCACAATTGCCGCTGCGGCAATAAGTTTTATCTGTTTCATATTAAGTACTCCACTAGTGATCCACGCGGCCAGGCGCGAAACAATCGACGGGAGAATTTGCGGCACTCAATTCAAATTAATAATGCTCAAAACACCAAACACACCCGTCACACCACGATCCGGGAAAAATTGCCCGAATCGCCCCTCTGACGGGGAAACCATCACATTTAATCTTAGTTTTGTCAAATTCTCGCCACAATTGAACGTGGCGAGAATTGTTCGCTTTACAGCAGTTCGCGCACGTCGGTCAGGTGACCGGTGACCGCGGCGGCGGCGGCCATCGCGGGGGACATCAGATGGGTGCGCCCGCCCCGGCCCTGACGGCCTTCGAAGTTGCGGTTGCTGGTGGCCGCACAGCGTTCGCCGGGCGACAGCTGGTCGGGGTTCATCGCCAGACACATGGAACAACCCGCGAGCCGCCATTCGAACCCGGCTTCCTTGAAGATATCGGCCAGGCCTTCCTCTTCGGCCTGTGCCCGCACAAGACCCGATCCGGGCACGACCATTGCGCGCAGCCCGTCCTTGATCTTCTTGCCCTTCAGGATTTCGGCGGCGGCGCGCAGATCCTCGATCCGACCGTTGGTGCAGGACCCGATGAACACCGTGTCAATCTCGATCTCGCTCAGCGGTGTGCCCGGCTCCAGCCCCATGTATTCCAGCGACCGCTGGGCGGCGTCGATCTTGCCCCCGGCAAAATCGCTGGCGGACGGGACCGTGGCCGTGATCGGCAGAACATCCTCGGGGCTGGTGCCCCATGTCACCACCGGCGCGATGTCTTCGCCTTTCAGCGTGATCACCTTGTCCCAATGGGCGTCATCGTCGGAATACAGCGTCTTCCACCAGGCGACGGCGGCCTCCCATGCGGCGCCCTTGGGGGCGTGCGGGCGGCCTTTGCAGTATTCAAAGGTCTTTTCGTCCGGAGCGATCAGACCGGCGCGCGCGCCGCCTTCGATCGCCATGTTGCAGACGGTCATCCGGCCTTCCATGCTCAGATCGCGAATCGCCTCGCCGCAATATTCGATGACATAGCCGGTGCCGCCGGCGGTGCCGGTCGCGCCGATCACCGACAGGGTGATGTCCTTGGCGGTCACACCGGGGCGCAGCTTGCCGGTGATTTCGACCTTCATGTTCTTGGATTTCTTCTGGATCAGCGTCTGGGTGGCCAGCACATGTTCCACCTCGGAGGTGCCGATCCCATGGGCCAGCGCACCGAAGGCGCCATGCGTCGCGGTGTGGCTGTCGCCGCAGACCACGGTCATGCCGGGCAGGGTCCAGCCCTGTTCGGGGCCGACGATATGCACGATCCCCTGACGCACATCCGACACCGGGTAATAGTGGATGCCGAAATCGCGCGCGTTCTGGTCCAGCGCATCAACCTGAATGCGGCTTTCTTCGTTCTTGATGCCGCTTGCGCGGTCCAGCGTGGTGGGGACGTTGTGATCCGGCACCGCGATGGTCTTGTCCGGCGCCCGCACGCCGCGCCCGGCCATGCGCAGACCCTCAAAAGCCTGCGGGCTGGTCACCTCATGCACAAGGTGGCGGTCGATATACAGCAGACAGGTGCCGTCTTCGGATTCATCCGCAACATGGGCATCCCAGATTTTGTCATACAGAGTTTTCGGGGCGGTCATTCGGTCTCTCCCGCTGATGTTTGATAAGAAATTGAAAGCGTCGGCCACCAGCCGTCATAGGCTGGCCAGCACCGTCAGGGCTGCGCCGAAAAACCGCCATGGCAGGCGGGACCGGTCATCCATATCAAAAACGCGATTCATGCGCGTGGTGATACAGCGCAACCGCATCGCCCGCAAGGTGGCGCAATGCCCGGCCTAGCGCGCGGCGGCGCGGCGCAGTTTCTGGCGTTTGGCGGCAAAGACCTTTTCGCGCGGTACCCATGTGTATTTGGGATCTTTCAGCACCGGCGACCAATGCAGGATGCCAGCCTTGCGCCATGGGTCCAGCACGACGCCCTGAAACATCGTATCGCCCCGACGGCTGACGATCGCGGTGCTGTGATCGATCAGAAACGGGTTGTCGGCATTGGCAATCGCCCGGTGCAGGTCCAGCGTGCGGAAATTTTCCTGCCGCAGCCGGGCCTCGATATCCTCGGCCCAGTGCCAGCACAGCCCGCGCGGGCGGCGGCCGCTGTTGACCTTCATATTATGGATCAGCGGCGGGTCGGTGATCTGATATTCCAGCGCCAGCTGCCGGGTATAGGCATAGGTGATGCGCGCGGCGCGTTCGGCCTCTTCCGGATCAACGTCGTCGCCCAGCGCCCGGATGCCCTGTGCCAGCTCCGCGATCTCCAGCTTGCTGGCCACCGGCGGCCCGTCGGGCGACGGCCCGGCGCACCCGGCCACAATCATGACCGCCATCAGCGACAGTATACCGGCGATTTTCCTGATCATCGTTACAACCCTTGGTCGGACAGGCACGGCAGAATCGCTAGCGCGTCATCCCCGGCTTGTCCAGCAACCCGGGGCCAGTGCGGGTACGCCTGTGGGGCCAGCGTCACACACATCTGCGTGATCACCGGCCCCTTCGGGTGCCACGGGTCCCATCCCCTAGACCGCGCTGGCCCCGAACCTTGTGACCTTGCCGATCCAGCGGTCGATCCTTCCGGGGGCGGGCGCGCTGGCCCCGGAAAAATGGGTGATCCGGATCGGTTTCAGCCCGACGAAGCCCAGAACCTGAGTGCGCAACTGCCGAAACAGCGCATTGCGGTACATCAGCCGCATGATCCAGCCCGGCGTGTCCGAGGTCAGAATGACCCGCGCGCTGCGCCCCATCAGCATCGGCTTGGGCATCTTTCCTTTCGGCACCCGGGTGTCAAAGACGCGCCCGGGCAGAAAGGCCCGGTCGATCAGCCCCTTCAGCTTGGCCGGCAACCCGCCCCACCACATCGGGGCCATGACCACCAGATGCTCGCTCCATTCGATATCCTGCAACAGCGTTTCCAGCGCGGGTTCCAGCGGTTTTGTCTTCGCGAAATTGCTGTACTCGAAATCGCTGTCAAAGCTCAGATCGTGCAGATGGGTCAGCCGCACCTCATGCCCCGCCGCCTGCGCCGCCGCCGCATAGGTTTCGGCAAATGTCTTCGACAACGAGCTTTCCGCCGGGTGCCCGTTCAGAACGTAAATGCGTTTGTGTGTCATGATTCTCTCCAAAATTGACCGCGGTCACTTATTGGCGATAAAAATGACCGTGGTCAATAATAAATTTGACCGCGGTCAGAATTCATGACAGAACAGACCCATGAACAAACCGGTACAACAACGCACCCTGAAAACCCGCGCCCGCCTGATCGACGCCGCAAACGCCGTGGTGGCCGAAGCGGGCTTTGACGCGCTGCGCGTGGAACAGGTCGTGGCGGGGGCGGGCGTGGCCAAGGGCACGTTCTTTGCCCATTTCAAGGACAAGGACGCCCTGATGGACCTGCTGATCGGCGCCCGGATCGACAGCTATCTGGATCAGATCGAATCCGCCCCGACGCCGCGCGACGTCGACGACCTGATCGAAACGCTGATGCCGCTGCTGAATTTCATGACCTGCGAACGCTATGTCTTCGACGTGATCCTACGCCTTTCCGGGGCGGCGGCGGTCGAACAGATCGGCGCCATCGCCATGACCTTCGAACGGCACGCGCAGGTGGTGGCCAAATGGCTGGCCGACGGGCCGTTCCGCACCGATGTATCCCCCGAATTGCTGGCCGAAGGGGTCCATGCCTTTTCGATCCAGGCCATGGCGCTGAAATTCTGCGCGCTGCACAACAGCCAGACCCTGACCGAAAACCTGCGCCCCTATCTGCGGGCCTGGCTGATGCCACAGCCCGCCTCCTGACCCCCGCGCATCCGGTGCGCACGCTGTGTGCATAGTGTGTGTACAAGATGTGCCACCCTTTTCCGGCCATGTGTCTTAACGCGGCGCGCGGGGCTTGTCCGGCGGGGGCAACAGGGATAAAGCGCCTGCATGCTGGATGAAACCGACGATATCCACCCGCTGTTTGCCGGGGCGCCTTCGACAACGGAGTTCAAGAAACTCCGCAAACGGATCGTGCGCGACACCCGCGAGGCGATTGAACAATACGGCATGATCGAACGCGGCGCGCGCTGGCTGGTCTGCCTGTCGGGCGGCAAGGACAGCTATACCCTGCTGGCCGTGCTGCACGAATTGAAATGGCGCGGGTTGCTGCCGGTCGATATTCTGGCCTGCAATCTGGATCAGGGGCAGCCCGGGTTTCCGGCCACCGTCCTGCCCGCGTTTCTGGACAAGATGCAGGTGCCGCACCGGATCGAATATCAGGACACCTATTCCATCGTGATGGACAAGGTGCCGCAGGGGCGCACCTTCTGCGCGCTGTGTTCCCGGCTAAGACGCGGAAATCTTTACCGTATTGCCCGCGAAGAAGGTTGCAGCGCCGTGGTGCTGGGCCATCACCGCGACGATATTCTGGAAACGTTTTTCATGAACCTCTTTCACGGCGGGCGGCTGGCGACGATGCCGCCCAAGCTGGTGAACGAAGAGGGCGATCTGTTCGTCTATCGCCCGCTGGCCCATGTGGCCGAGGCCGATTGCGAAAAGTTTTCGCGCGCAATGAATTACCCGATCATCCCCTGCGATCTGTGCGGGTCGCAGGACGGGTTGCAGCGCCAGCAGGTCAAGGCGATCCTGGACGGGTGGGAAAAGAACAGCCCCGGCCGGCGGCAGGTGATGTTCCGCGCCCTGATGAACGCGCGGCCCTCGCATCTGCTGGACCCCAAGCTGTTCGATTTTGCCGGGCTGACCCGCGACTCGGACGCATTTGATGAAAAATCTCTGTAAATAGCAGGGCGGCGTTAACCTGCCGCTGAAACAATCCCCCTACCGTCCCAACCGATAACGGACGCGAAAGGATTGTATGTTATGACCAGTTCGTCAGACCCCGGAACGTCGCGTCTGCGCGCCGCTCTGGCTGCGACGTTAACACAACCTCAGGTCCTGGCGCTGCTTCCGGCGCTGACATTGGGGGCCTATTGGCTGGGTGGCGAACAGGCGCTGTTTGCGGTGGCCCTGTTTGTGCCCGTTGTCTTTGCCCTGTCCGGGCTGATGATCCCGCCGGAACCGGTTTCCCGTCCGACCATCGACCATATCACCGGCCTGCCGCTGCGCGACGCCGCCGTCGACGCGCTGGAGGATACGCTGACCCACCATAATTCGCGCGGGATGACCACCGCCTGTGTTGCGATTTCGCTGGAAGGGCTCAGCGAATTGTCGGACCGTTTTGGCACCCCCGCTGGCGAACTGGCATTGCGCCGCGTCGGCGAACGGCTGGCCGGGGCCCTGCGCGGGGCCGATGTGCTGGTCCGGCTGGACGGGGCCAGCTTTGCCGCCGCCCTTGGCCCGACCCGGCGCGCCGACCTGGAAACGCTGTTGCAGATCGCGGGCCGGTTGCAGGATGCGGTGCGCGAACCCATCAGCATCGATGCCACCACCGCCTATCTCAGCTGTTCGATCGGCTTCTGCCTGCCCAACCGTAGCCCGTCGCCCAAAGGCGAAGCCTTGCTGGCCGCCGCCGAAACCGCCATGCGCGAGGCCCGGTCTCATGGCCCCGGCGCCATCCGCGCCTTTACCAGCGAAATGCAAAGCGCCATCGCCCTGCGCCACGATCTGATCGACGATGTGTCCGAAGCACTTGAGGCCGGGCATATCCGCCCCTGGTTTCAGCCGCAAATCTCGACCGATACCGGTCAGGTTACGGGGTTCGAGGCGCTGGCCCGCTGGCTCCACACCGATCACGGGATGATCCCCCCGTCCGATTTCCTGACCACCATCGAACAGGCAGGCCTGTCGGAAAGACTGAGCGAAGAGATTCTGTTTCACGCCTTCTCCGCCCTGCGCAGCTGGGACAAGGCGGGGCTGAATATTCCCACCGTCGGCGTGAATTTTTCCGGTGACGAATTGCGCAACCCCAAACTGGTGGAACGCATCAAATGGGAGCTGGACCGATTCAACCTGCATCCCGACCGGTTGACGGTTGAAGTGTTGGAAACCGTGGTATCCGACAGCGGTGATGACGTCATAACCCGTAATATCGCCGCACTGGCCGAACTGGGCTGCGGCATTGATCTGGATGATTTCGGCACTGGCAACGCCTCGATCGCGGCGATCCGGCGCTTTGCCATCGGGCGGTTGAAAATCGACCGCTCGTTCATCACCCATGTGGATCAGGACCGCGATCAACAGGATATGGTCGCCGCCATCCTGACGATGTCCGAACGGCTGGGCCTGCAAACGCTGGCCGAAGGGGTCGAAACCACCGGCGAACACACCATGCTGGCACAATTGGGATGCGGCCATATTCAGGGCTTTGGCATCGCCCGCCCGATGCCCTTCGAAGAAACCATCGCCTGGGCCCGAAAACATCAGGACAAACTGGTGCAAGCCCCCCGCGTGGGACGGCAAGCGGGCTAGCCTAATGGTCGCCGACCATGGAAAACCGCTTGACGTTCTGCGCCTCAGTCTGTTGAACCAGCCTGACCTTTTAAAGGACAGGTGGCAGTCCCTATGGACGATCAGAATAAGAACCTCATTCTCGCAACAGCGCTCAGTTTCCTGGTGATCCTGGTCTGGATGTATTTCTTCCCCCCCGAAGAACCCATCCGCGACCCAAATGCGGTGACCACGGCCCAGACCGACGGCACGGCAACACCCGGGCCCACGGCGACCCCCTTGGCGGAACCGGCCGGCACCGCGTCGACCGCCGCACCCGACTCCGCGGCCGAAGCGCCCCGTACCGCGATCGATACACCGCGTCTTGCTGGCTCTATCTCGCTGCGCGGCGGGCGGATCGACACGCTGTCGCTGAAGGATTATCGCCAGACGCTGGACGTCGAAAGCGACAATGTGACGTTGCTATCCCCGGTCAGCGGACCCGAAGCTTACTATGCACTTTTTGGCTGGGTCCCCGGTGGCGCGCTGGAATTTGACGATGTGCCCGGCGCGAATACCGAATGGAAACAGGTCTCTGACGGCGATCTGACACCGGAAAACCCGGTTGTTCTGGAATGGGCGAATGCGCGCGGCCTGACCTTCCGGCGCACCTATACGGTGGATGAGGATTATCTGTTCTCGATCCAGCAGGAGGTGACCAACACCTCGAACGCCGAAGTCCGCCTTGCCCCTTATTCCGAACTGGTACGCCACGGCGAACCGACCGACCTGAAAGGGTTCTTCATCATCCACGAAGGCGCGATCCGTCAGTCGGGCGAAAGCATGGATGAGATCAACTATAAGGAAATGCGCAAGCTGGACCCCGATCCGCGCTGGGGCGCCACGACCGAAGTGGTCCCGATCACGCAGAACGGCTGGCTTGGGTTTACCGACCACTATTGGATGACGATGCTGATCCCGCAGGCCGATCAACCCTTCGAATCGGT
Organism: uncultured Paracoccaceae bacterium; assembly: GCA_947500775.1. Lineage (GTDB taxonomy): Bacteria > Pseudomonadota > Alphaproteobacteria > Rhodobacterales > Rhodobacteraceae > CANMTD01. Next base: position 207,503 of record CANMTD010000001.1, on the reverse strand, counting down.
TGTCCGCTACGAGGCAGGCAGCGATCTGTATAAAACCACCGCCCGGCTGCAGACGCTCAGCGTGGCGCCCGGCGCCACGGAAACCACCACCACACGGATGTTTGCCGGGGCCAAGGAATGGGAAACCATCCGCGCCTATCAGAACGAAAACGGGATTTACAAATTCCTCGACAGCATCGACTGGGGCTGGTTCTTTTTCCTGACGAAACCGATCTTTGCCGTGCTGCATTGGCTGAGCGGGATCATCGGCAACATGGGCTGGTCGATCATCGCCCTGACCCTGTGCATCAAGGCGCTGCTGTTCCCGCTGGCCTATAAATCCTATGTCTCGATGGCCAAGATGAAAGAGCTTCAGCCGCAGATGCAAGAGCTGAAGGAACAGGCCGGCGACGACAAACAGAAGCTGCAGCAAGGCATGATGGCGCTGTACAAGAAGGAAAAGGTGAACCCCGCCTCGGGCTGTTTGCCGATCCTGCTGCAGATTCCGATCTTTTTCTCGCTGTATAAGGTGATCTTCGTCACGATCGAACTGCGCCATGCGCCGTGGGTCGGCTGGATCAAGGATTTGTCGGCGCCCGACCCCAGTTCGATCCTGAACCTGTTTGGCCTGCTGTCCTTTGCACCGCCCGAACCCGGTTCGATCTTTGCCATCGTGTCGCTGGGTATCCTGCCGATCATTCTGGGCATCTCGATGTGGTTGCAGCAGAAACTGAACCCGGCGCCCACCGATCCCAGTCAGGCGATGATCTTTGCCTGGATGCCTTGGGTGTTCATGTTCATGCTGGGCAGCTTTGCCAGCGGTCTGGTGCTGTACTGGATTGCCAACAACACGATCACCTTTACCCAGCAATATCTGATCATGCGCAGTCAGGGCTATAAACCCGATGTGTTCGGTAACATCATGTCCACGTTCCGCAAAAAGACCGGCGCGGACAAAAATTGATCGCTTTCCCCGGACCTGAAATCGGGTCCGGGGAACAGGCGCCGCGCCGCCAATGACAGGACCCCCGTGATGCAACTGCCCTTTCCCGAAGCAGAGATCCCCGACGACGCGACGCTGGAACGCGGCCGCAAGCTGTTTGCTGGTGAAACCGAGTTCCTGAAAGGCGTGGTCGCGATGGACGGGCTGCCCCCCGCGGACCGGATGGAGGTCTGCTTTGCCGGGCGGTCCAATGTGGGCAAATCAAGCCTGATCAACGCGCTGACCGGGCGCAAGGGGTTGGCGCGGGCATCGAACACGCCGGGCCGCACGCAGGAGATCAACTATTTCACCTGCGCCGACAGCCACTATCTGGTCGATCTGCCCGGCTATGGCTATGCCGAGGCGCCGCTGCCGGTCGTCGAAAAATGGCAACGGCTGCTCAAGGCGTATCTGTCCGGGCGGCAGACCCTGCGCCGTGCCTTTGTACTGATCGACGCACGTCATGGCGTGAAACCGGTGGATGAGGAAATCCTGACCCTGCTGGATCAATCCGCCGTCACCTTTCAGGCGGTGCTGACCAAGGCCGACAAGGTCAAGGACAAGGATCGTGCCAAGGTGCTGGAACAGGTGCGCGCGGCGCTGTCCAAACATCCCGCCGCCTTTCCCGAACTGATCGTCACCTCATCGGAAAAAGGCGATGGCATCGCCACGCTGCGCGCCACGATCGCCACGCTTATCTAGACTAGGGGTTATTCGTCGCCCACACGCCCGCGCAATGCCTTGACCTCGCCGCGCTGTTTTTTCGATTCCAACCTGCGTCTTTTGGACCCCAGGGTCGGCTTGGTGGGGACCCGTCGTTTCGGCCGTTCGGTGGCTTTGCGGATCAGATCGGCCAGACGCTGGCGGGCAATGTCGCGGTTGCGGGCCTGGCTGCGGGTTTCTTCAGCGCGGATCACGATGGCGCCATCCGTGGTCCAGCGGCGCCCGGCCAGCCGTTTCAGCCGCGCCTTGACGTCTTGCGGCAGGTTCGGGCTGCGCGCCGCTTCGAACCGCAGATCGACGGCGGTGGACACCTTGTTCACATTCTGCCCGCCGGGGCCCGAGGCGCGCGAAAACACCTCGGTCAATTCCCAGTCTTCGATCGTGATTTGGTCCGTGACATGCAACATCAGGTTCATCCGAGCCCGGGCAAAACGCCCGCAAAACAGTCATAAGCCATAACCGGCACAGCAAAAAGGGTTGCCGGATAACGACAACCCTTCGAGTTCCTTGCGAGATGGGGCCAGTTAGAGCTTAGCCCAATCAGGAGTGTTCAGCCTTCAGGTCTGCCTTCCGGCCACGGCCCCCCCAACTGTTTTGATCCCATTCTCCAATATCACTCTAGACACTGGACCACCTCCTTTCTGCTGCTGCCGTTAGGGGTAGCCTGCCACATATTTTGTGTATGTCAAAAGTTTTTACGCTACCCGTGCCATTAATTTGCCGACAATCAGGCGGAACGGCACCAAAGCAATCAGCGCAAGCGACAGCTTTACCATCCAATCGGCCACCGCCAGCGACACCCACAATGGCACCACCGGGCCCGCGCCCAGCAGCGGCAGGGCCTCGCCCGCCCAGGACACGTCATTGGCCGGTTCCAGAAAGGTCAAAGCGCCGGAAAAGGCGATAGTGAAAAAGATCGCCGTATCGACCGACGAGCCCAGCAAGGTCGACACCAGCGGCGCCCGCCACCAGTGACCGGCGCGCAGCCGGTCAAAGACGGCCACGTCCAGCAGTTGCGCCATCAGGAATGCCAGCCCGGACCCCAGCGCGATGCGCAGGGTGACCAGCGGGCCGAACTCGCCCATGATCTGCGTACCGATCACCGAACAGATGACGCCGACGACGAACCCGGCCAGGACCACTTTGCGGGCCGGACCCACGCCATAGACGCGGTTCATCACATCGGTCACCAGAAAGGCGAACGGATAGGTAAAGGCGCCCCAGGTCAGCCATTGGCCGAACAGGTGCTGCACAAGGATATTCGAGGCCACAACAATGGCGGCCATGGCGAAAACGCCGGGTAAAAGGGTGCGGTTCATATCATTGATCCGTTTTGGCAAGGTTGCGGACACTTGGCGCGCCGATTGGCGAACGCGCCCTGCTAACGCCTTTGCCCGCGCAGATCAAGTTATTCGCGCAGCAGGTATTCAACAAATTCCGTGTTCAGGAAAAAGGCAAAGTTGTCATCGGACACCATGGTCAGCCGGATGTGCCCCTGATCATCGCGCCAGACCGACAGCCCCTCTAGGTTGCCATGGCGGCCTGTCGGGGTCTGCAACAGGATCTCTTCGCGTACCGGCACCCCGCGATGCAGGGTCAGCCGCCGGATACGGCTGCGAAAGCCAAAGGGGCTAACCGCGCGTTCCAACACATACAGCGCGCCATCGGGCCCGAAATCGGCGCCCACGGGGTGAAACCGGCCATGGCGCGACAATGCAAACGGGATGTCCCACACCCCGGACAGATGCCGGTAGACCGGCACCGGCCAGCTGTTGCGGCCCGGGTTTTCCGGCATGGTATACAGCGCGCCATCCGGGCCCAGCGCCACGGCCTCCAACGCGCCATTCGGGGGCATCACGCTGAAATCCGGATGCAGCGGCAGGCGGATCGCCGGGGCGTTTATTCCGGCATATCGCCAGACCCTTTTGAAGATTTCGAACGAGACATAGATCTGCCCATCCGGCGCAATCGCGATCCCTTCGGCGTCGCGCGCGCCCCTGTTCAGCCGTGGCTGGCTGGCCGCTTTCATCGGGCGTAGGGCGGCATCCGCAACGCCGGTGATGACCCCATCCGTTCGGGTGATACGCCCGGTAACAAAGCTGCCGCGATCCGTGACGGCAGTGAAGTTCGCGCCATCGTCGGTCAGCTCCAGCCCCGACAGGCCGCCGAATTCGGGCACATCAATGCGCCAGCGCACGACCCCCGACAACGTGGCGGGGCCGCGCGACGGCGTGGCCAGTAAAACTCCGCCCGCCACAACCGCGATCAGCGCGACCGCTAGCGGGACGACAAAACGCGCGCGCATTGACCCGGCAAATCCTGCAGTGTGTAATCGCGCGCACCGCGTTTCCTTGGCGCATTCGGCTTGGGTTTCTTGGGGGGTGTTTTGGGCGGGTTCAGATATTCGGTGACCCACCAGTTCAGCGTCGCGTCACAGCCATTCCCGCCCTTGGACAGTTCGGCCACGGTTGGTTTCTGCGTCCGGCAATTGCGCGACCCGGCGGGGCATTTCAGCCGCACGTGGAAATGATAATTGTGGCCATACAGCGGGCGCACCTTTTGCAGCCAGGCCTTATCGCTGCGCTTGGCGGTTTTGCACATCGCGATCTTGGCGGGCGCCGTCACGAAGATGCGATCAACCGCGGGGTCCAGTGCTGCGGCCTTGATGATGGCCGCATGCGCGGGCGTCCAGTTGCCGTTGACCCGGCGCTGATCCTTGGACCGGACCGAGATCGAGCTTAGATTTTCCCGTTCGCGCCGCGACAGGTTCATCCGTTTCGGCGGCATCATCCAGATATCCGCGTCCAGCCCGATCTGATGAGACTGATGCCCGCTGAGCATCGGGCCGCCACGCGGCTGGCTGATGTCACCGACATAAAGACCGGCCCAGCCGTGGCGCGTCGCCTCGCGGCTGAGGCGCTGGATAAAGGCGATGGTGTCGGGGTGGCCCCAGTTGCGGTTGCGGCTAAGCCGCATCGCCTGCCATGTCGGGCCGGTTTCGGGCAATTGCACCAACCCCGCGCCGCAGCCCTTGGCATAGGTGCCGATGGCCGCAGGCGCCATCGCCGCGGCCTTTCGTTTCGCACCGAACAGCTTGTTTGCCTTGGGCTCGGCCACCGCCGGGGCAGCCAGCCCGATAATCAGGAAGAGGAGTGAGAGGATCCGGACCATTCTTCTGCTCGTTCGCCATCTGGTTTCACCCAGCGTAGCAGGATGAGCCCAAGAAGAAAGAGGAAGATCAGCGGCGTGATGCCCAATTGCTGGCTTCCGCTGATATCGGTCACGACGCCGATGGACAGCGGCGCGATGAACGACGTGGCCTTGCCCGACAGGGCGTAAAGGCCGAAAGCCTCGGTCATACGGCCGGGGCGGGCCTGGCGCACCATCATCGTCCGACTGGCCGATTGCAACGCGCCACCCGCCGCACCGATCACCGCCCCGATGATGTAGAAGGCGATGTCAGGCAGGTTCGATCCCTCGGCGACAGGCATGCCCATCACCTTTTCCCGCGACACGAAGACAACCGATATCGCCACGGCGGTCAGGACCAGAACACAGACCGCAATCACCGGTTTCGGGCCAAAACGATTGTCGGCCTTGCCCCCCAGCCAGGCGAAAACCGCGCCCGAAATCACCGCCAGAATCCCGAATATGCCCACGTCGACAACCGACCACTCCAGAACCCCGGCCGCATAAATCCCGCCAAAAACATACATGCCGTTCAGCGCATCGCGATAAAACATCGACGACGTCAGATAGGCGAACAGGCTGGGTGTATCGGGCAAATGGCGCAGGGTCAGACGCAGTTCGGGCAGGGCCGAGCCGACCGCCTGACGGATGTTCAGGGTGCCGGGCTTTGGCGGCTCCTTCACCCACATGAAGAAGGGGATCATGAAAACCGCATACCAGATGGCGGTGAAGGGGCCGACGAAACGGGTCCCTTCCCGCGCGCTGGCGTCCAGACCGAACAGCGGATCAAGCCCGATCAGCGTTTTTTCGGTGCCGCCGCTTTCGACAAAGCACAACAGCATGATCACAAGCGTGATCAGCCCACCCAGATAGCCGAACGCCCAGCCAGAGCCCGACACACCACCAATGTCTTCGGGATCTGCCAGATCGGGCAGCATGGCATTGGTGAAAATCGTCGCGAACTCCATCCCGATCAGGCCAAGCGCGAACAGAAACATCGTGGACCACAGGTTGAAACTGTCCGGCGCGGTCCACCACAGCCCAAAGGACCCCAGCACATACATGGCCGAGAACAGCCAGATAAACCGGATGCGCCCCCCCGCGCGATCGGCGATTGCGCCCAGAACCGGCGCCGCGATCGCAATCAGCAGGCCCGCCGCACCCACGCCGTACCCCCAGGCCGCCTGCGCCTTGGACCCATCGCCCAGAAGACTGTTGATATAGGGGCCGAAAACGAAGGTCAGCAGCAGGGTGTTATAGGGCTGACTGGCCCAGTCAAAGAAAAACCAGCCCCAGATGCGTTTGCGTGCCGAAATCTGCGCCATGTCCTGCCCCCTGACCAACCTGCGGCGATATGACCGGGAAAGCCCTGCCCGCGCAAGCCGCTACATTTCCGGGGGCCAGGGGCGTTGCCCGTCTGCCGCGGCCCAGGCCTGGACCCATGCGGGCAAATCGGGGCTTTTGGCCCCGTCCAGCATGACCTGCGATACGGTTTCGGTGGGCACCAGACCATCCTTGCCGGTGATCGCCATGCGCAACAACACATGCGAGGTACAGTCGCCGCCCCGCCACATCGATTGTTCGGAATAGACGAACCGCGCATCCCAGCCGATGATCCGGCTGCGCATTTCGAACCGGTCGAACATCCGCACCCGGCGCCGGTACCGCACGCTGGACCCGGCAACGGTGCCCGCCCAACGGTTTTTCTTTAACCCGCGAACCATCCCCAGACGTATGAACATACCGATCCGCCCCAGATCATATAAGGTCAGGGTGCGGCCGTTGTTCAGCTCCATCCACATGTCGATATCCCAGGGCCAGCACATGTGATGGCTGACGTGGGTCTCGAACAGCGACAAACGCGGTGCGCGGGACTGCAGGATCATTTCCTTGGCAAGGCGGACAATCGGATACATTTGTGTGCTCCTTTGCCCGCACCATGCCAAAGTTGACGTGAACGTCAAGCAGCGACGTCGCGGAAGGTGGTTGCCACCTGCCCGCGTAAACCTTACCTGTTTCGGGCAACAGTTTTCCGAAGGAACGCCCGACCATGACATCGATATTTCAAATTCTGATGCTGATCCTGGACCTCGTGTGGTTCATCATCATCGCCCATATCATCATGAGCTGGCTGATCAATTTTCAGGTTCTGAACCTGCGCCAACCCCTGGTGGCACAGCTTTGGGACGGGCTGCACCGCATTCTGGAACCGATCTATCAACCCATTCGCCGGATGCTGCCGCATACTGGCGGGCTGGATCTGGCCCCGCTGATCGTATTGCTGGGGGTTTTCGCGGCGCGGATCGTGATCAGAAATAACATGTACGCCTTCGGCTAGGGCTTGTCCCCGGAATCGCGCTGTGGGATGTTCGTGAAAAATCAGGCAATCCCCTAATCCCCAGCAGGTTCATGGCCTCAGCCACAGCACTTTTATCCTCTGTCTTTGGCTTTGACCGGTTCCGCCCCGGACAGGCCGAGATCGTGCAGGCCGTCACCGAAGGCCGCAACACGCTGGCGATCATGCCCACGGGCGGCGGTAAATCCCTTTGTTTTCAACTGCCCGCGCTCTGCCGCGACGGGGTGACGGTGGTCATCTCGCCCCTGATCGCCCTGATGCGCGATCAGGTCCGCGCGCTGCGCGAGGCGGGCGTGGTCGCCGGTGCCCTGACCTCAGGCAATACCGACGAAGAAACCGACGAGGTGTTCCGCGCGCTGGACGCGGGCGAGATGAAGCTGCTGTATATGGCCCCCGAACGGTTGGCCGCGGGCGGCACCATCAACATGCTGCGCCGGATCGGCGTCGGCCTGATCGCGGTAGACGAGGCGCATTGCGTCAGCCAGTGGGGCCATGATTTCCGGCCCGATTACCTGCGCATCGGCGATCTGCGAAAGACACTGGACGTGCCTCTGGCCGCCTTCACCGCCACCGCCGATGCCGAAACCCGGACCGAGATCGTCACCCGGCTGTTCGACGGACAGGCGCCCGAAACCTTTCTGCACGGGTTTGACCGGCCCAACATCCATCTGGCGTTTCAGGTCAAGAACAGCCCGCGCACCCAGATCCTGAACTTTGCCGCCGCCCGCAAAGGCCAGTCCGGCATCGTCTATTGCGGGACCCGCGCCAAAACCGAAAGTCTGGCCAAAGCCCTGTCCGAGGCCGGGCATACCGCCTGTTACTATCACGGCGGGATGGAGGCAGAGCCCCGGCGCGCTGTCGAAACCCGGTTCCAACGCGAAGACGGGCTGATCGTTGTGGCCACCGTGGCCTTTGGCATGGGGGTCGACAAGCCCGATATCCGCTGGGTCGCCCATGCCGATCTGCCCAAATCGATCGAGGCGTATTATCAGGAAATCGGCCGCGCGGGCCGCGATGGCGCGCCCGCCGAAACCCTGACCCTGTTCGGCCCAGAAGACATCCGCCTGCGCCGCGCCCAGATCGACGAAGGTCTGGCCCCGCCCGAACGCCGCATGGCCGACCATGCCCGGCTGAATGCGCTGCTGGGTCTGGCCGAGGCGCTGCATTGTCGCCGTCAGACCCTGTTGGGATATTTCGGCGAAACCATCGACCCTTGCGGCCATTGCGATCTGTGCGACACCCCCGCCGATGTGTTTGACGGCACCCAATCGGTGCGCAAGGCACTGTCGGCGATCCTGCGCACGGGCGAATATTTCGGCTCGGGCCATCTGATCGACATTCTGCTGGGCAATGCCACCGACAAGATCCGGGCGCGCGGCCATGATGATCTGCCCACTTTCGGGGTCGGGCGCGAATATGACCGCCGCCAATGGCAGGCGGTGTTCCGGCAGATGATGGGCCACGATCTGGTGCGCCCCGATCCCGAACGCCACGGCGCCCTGCGCATGACCGAAACCGCCCGCCCGATCCTGCGCGACGAGGCGACAATCGCCCTGCGCCGTGACACCATTCAGAAATCCACCGGACGCCCGGCGGTCAAGATGCTGGTCTCGGACGAAGATGCGCCGCTTTTGTCCGCGCTCAAGGCCCGCCGCCGCGCCTTTGCCGAAGCAGCCCGGGTGCCCGCCTATGTCATTTTCAACGACCGCACCCTGATCGAAATGGCCGAAACCCGGCCCGAGACGCTGGACCAGATGGCCGGTATCGGCGGGGTCGGGGCCAAGAAACTGGAACGCTATGGCACGGCGTTTCTTGAGGTGATCACCGGCGCCATTGCCGAAGCGCCCCACCCGGCGCGCCGCAAACTGGCCGGGCGGGATGGCGCGGCGGTGTTCGACCAGTTGCACGCCGCGCAAATGGAACTGGCACGCGGCGCGGCGGGCACCGAAAAATATCTGAATTGCAACAGCACGACCCTGTCGCATATCGCCGAACGGCGACCCGCGACATTGGAACAGATGGAACGTCTGCCTGGCATGGGACCGCAAAAAACCGAACGCTTCGGCGCGGCGTTTCTGCAAATCCTGCAAGAGGCATGATCGCTGGACCTTAGCGCGGGACATGCTAGATATGGGAATGTCATTGGAAAACGGTACCAGATATGCTTGTCGTCATCTCCCCCGCCAAACGGCTTGATCTTGATAAACGCGATGATCTGCCGTTTCAGCAGCCCGAATTTCAGGCCGACGCCAATACCCTGGCCGAATACGCCCGCGCCCTGACGGCGGCTGATCTGCAAAAGCTGATGGGCATCAGCGAGGCGCTGGCCAAGCTGAACGCCGACCGATTTGCAGATTTCGCCGCCGCCTCGACCCCCGAAAACGCCAAGGCGGCCGCGCTGACCTTTGCCGGGGACACCTATGCCGGGTTGGAGGCCGCGACGTTGGAGGCCGATGATCTGCGGTGGGCGCAGGATCGGCTGCGCATATTATCCGGGCTTTACGGCCTGCTGCGCCCGTTGGATGCGATCCAACCTTACCGGCTGGAAATGGGCAGCCGTCTGGCCACCGATCGCGGCAAGACCTTGTATGCCTATTGGGGCGACCGGCTGGCGCTGGCGTTGAACCAAGCCGCCAAAGAGGCCGGGTCGGACCTGTTGGTGAACTGCGCCTCGACCGAATATTTCAGCGCGGTCGACCCATCCGCGTTGACGCCCAAGGTGATCACTCCGGTGTTTCTGGAACAACGCGGGAACGAGGCAAAGATCGTCAGCTTCTATGCCAAAAAGGCCCGCGGCGCGATGGCACGATACATCGTTCAGAACAGGTTGACGGACCCGCTGGCCCTGCGAGAGTTCGGCACGGGCGGATACCGGTTTGACGCGGAACGATCCGACAACGACCGGTTGGTTTTCCTGCGGGACACGGCGGCGTAGCCCCTAGACCGCGGCAGCTGTCTGCGTTTCGCCCGGTTCCTGCGCGCCGGGAACGGGAATGCAGCCGGGTGGCGCATGGGCGCGAATGGCCGCCGCGATTTCCGGTTTGCGCAGGGGCTTGGTCAGATAATGATCCAACCCCGCCAACAGGATTTCTTCGGCGTCGCCTTCCAACGCATGGGCGGTCAGGGCGACAATCGGAACCGGTTCACCGCCAGCTTGTTCTTCCAGCGCGCGAATTGCGCGGGTCGCTTCCTTGCCATCCATTTCGGGCATGGAAATATCCATGAAAATCATATCCGGACGGTCGGATGTGAACGCCTCGACCGCCTCGCGCCCGTTTTTCGCGAATGTCAGGTCAATATCATAGTCCTTGACCATCTTGCTGAACACCAGACGGTTGGTCCGATTGTCTTCGGCGGCCAGAACCCGCATCCGGCGCTCTCCGGTCCGGGCAACGGCCGGCAGGGGCGGGACATCGGCAGGTTTGGCCTGCGTATCGCAATCCCCCCCCGTCAGCAGATTGTTCACCCAGTTGTACAACTGATGACGCAACACAGGTTTCTGCAACGTCATTTCGATCAACCCCTCTGTCGCGCCCTCGCGCAGCATCGCGGGGTTCGAGGTCAGCATCAGGATCGGCGTGGTCACGCCTGCGTTGCGCAGGTGGCGGGCGAATTCCACCCCGTCCATCCCCGGCATTTTGTGATCGGTGATGATCAGGTCAAACGGTGGCGCGTCGGGCATCGCCTTCACCGCAGCGGTCGCGCTGTGGTACATGGTTATGTCCAATCCGATCGGCGCAAGCTGCCGGTCCAGAATTGTGCGATTGACCTCGTGGTCATCAACAACCAGCACCCGCCCGCTTTGCTGCGGCAGGTGCAGGGGTTCGCCAATGTCTTCGTCCGAGACCGGCAATGTCAGGCAGATGCCAAACGACGACCCCTTGTCCTTTTCGGAATCCAGCCACAATTCGCCCCCCATCAATTCGACCAGCCGTTTGGAAATCGCCAGACCCAGCCCGGTGCCTTCGAATTTGCGGTTTTGCTGGTCTTCAACCTGATTGAATTCGCCGAAGATATGGGCCTGCATTTCCGGTGCGATCCCGATGCCGGTATCTTCGACGGTCAGGTGAATGCGCTGCAGTCCGGCCTTATCGGCCTCCAGCCCGACAACCCGCACCAGAACATGTCCTTTTTCGGTGAATTTGATCGCATTGCCGATCAGATTGGTCAGCACCTGCCGGATACGGCCACGGTCGCCGATGAACCGGGTCGGCTGGAACATGTCATAGTCGATGTAAAGCTCAAGCGCCTTGTCATGCGCCGTGCCCCGCAGCAGCATGACGATTTCGTGGATCGTGCGTTCCAGATCAAAGGGTTCGGGATGCAGTTGCAGCTTTTCCGCCTCGATTTTCGAATAATCCAGCACATCGTTCAGCAGGGACAACAGCGCCTCGCCCGAATTCTTGATGGTTTCGGCGTAAAGGCGCTGTTCCTCGCTCATGTTGGTGTCGCACAGCAGTTCGGCCATGCCGACAACGCCGTTCATCGGGGTGCGCAGCTCATGGCTCATATTCGCCAGAAACGCGGATTTGGCGCGGTTTGCGCTTTCGGCGGCGATCCGCGATTCCTCCAGAACAATCTGTTGTCTTTTCTGTTCGGTGATATCCACGCGCAACCCGACCAGCCCGCCATCGGGGGTGCGTTTTTCAAGGATTCGCAGCCAGCGACCGCTTCTCAATTTCTGCTCGACCACGGAATTGGCGGCCTGATGCTGGACCAGACGGTCCGACAGCCATTCCTCTTCGCGGCCAATCGCGTCTTCGTATTGGCCCTGTTTCAAACCATAGCGCAGAATATCTTCGAAGGTGGCGCCCGGTGTCATCGCCGGGGCGCTGTCACAATAGAATTCGCGATACCGGTCGTTGCACATGACCAGCCTGTCATCGTGATCGTAGAGGACGAACCCGTCCGGGATCGCCTCGACCGCGGCCCACATGCGCATCATTTCGGTGATGTTCAGGTTCAGGCTTACGATGTCGCCAGCGGGGGTTCGGCGGTCGATCAGCTTGATGTATTGCCCGCTCCACAGACGGATCACCTTTGGCGGCATCGGGTCCTGCCGCCAGCGGTCGGTCATCTGTTCGATCCACAGGGCGGTCGGGACACCTTCGGTATCGACGATACCCTCTTCGGCGAGCAGATGGATGATATCGTCATAGCGCGCGCCCAGCCCGACCGCCTCGAGCCCATCAAACACCGCCAGATAGGCACCGTTGGCCGCCACCATTTCATTGTCGGCGTTGAACACCGCGAACCCGTCGCGAATGGTTTCCAACGAATCCCACAACCGCCGTTCCGCAAGTTCGAAAGCGTTCGAGACCTGTTCCAACTCGCCCCGGACCTGCGTGTATTCGCCACGCAGTTCTTCGGCCTGCTGCTTGGTCTCGACGATTTCGTCGGACAAGGCACGCGCATGTTGCGACAGCTTTCGGTTTGCGTCGAACAGCTCGCGGCTTTTTTGGTCCAGCAGGCGTTCGGCGGCCAAACGCGCCCGCCGTTCCTCTGCCAGTCTTTGTTCAAAACTCATGCGTCCTCGACCTTACGGTGTCAGACTGCATCCTTCCGCATCAAGGTGAACATGGTCTTAACCGGTTTCAGACCCGTTCGATCGCCATGGCGATCCCCTGCCCCCCGCCGATGCACATTGTGACCAGCGCCTTGGAGCCACCGGTCCGTTCCAGTTCGTACATGGCTTTGACCACCAGAATCGCCCCGGTCGCGCCCACCGGGTGGCCCAATGCGATGGCCCCGCCGTTCGGGTTGACCCGGGCCGGATCAAGCCCAAGTTCGTTGTTCACGGCCAGCGCCTGCGCGGCGAAGGCTTCGTTCGATTCGATGACGTCGAAATCGCCAAGCGACAGGCCGGTCCGCTCCAACAAATTGCGCACTGCCGGGATCGGGCCGATGCCCATCACCTCGGGGCGGACACCGGCGTGGGCATAGCCCAAAATCCGGGCGCGCGGCGTCAGCCCGGCTTTTTCGGCCGCGTCGGCGCGGGCCAGAACCACGGCCGCCGCCCCGTCATTGATGCCCGAGGCGTTGCCCGCCGTCACGGTCCCGTCCTTCTGGAACGCAGGGCGCAACCCGGCCAAAGCTTCGGCCGATGTGGCCTTGGGGTGTTCGTCCACGCAAAACGCAACCGTATCGCGTTTGACGCGCACCTCGACCGGAACGATCTGATCGGCGAAGACACCGCTTTCGATGGCCCGCGCCGCCCGGTTCTGGCTTTCCAGAGCAAAGGCATCCTGTGCTTCGCGGCTGATCCCGTATTCGGCGGCGACGTTTTCGGCGGTCACGCCCATGTGGCCGGTGCCAAACGGGCAGTTCAGCGCGCCCAGCATCATGTCCTGTGCGCCGACATCGCCCATCTTCTGCCCCCAGCGGGCGGCGGGCAGGATATAGGGCGACCGGCTCATGCATTCCGCGCCGCCTGCCAGACCGAAATCCGCATCGCCCAGCATCAGCGACTGCGCCACCGACACGATCGCCTGCGTCCCCGACCCGCACAACCGGTTCACATTCATCGCGGGAACGCTATCGGGCACGCCTGCCTGCATGGCTGCGGCCCGGCTGACATACATGTCGCGCGGTTCGGTATTGATGATATGGCCAAAGACCACATGACCGATCTGCGCCCCGTCAACACCCGCCCGCGACAATGCGGCCTTGCTGACAACCGTGCCCAGGTCGATGGGGGTCGTGCCCGCCAGCGCGCCACCAAATGTGCCAATGGCAGTACGGGCCCCGCCCAGAATTACGATGTCGGTCATGGTCTTCCTCCCTGTCGGTCAAATCCGTTCGACCGAACAATTAGCATCACAATCGGATAGCGCCGGTGTAACGTGGCGTCCAATTGAAAAATTGTGACGACCGTCTTGAAAACGAAAGGCAATATCGATGGCAGACAGGCTGATCCTGCTGGGCACCAAGGGCGGCCCCGCCATTCGTCAGGGCGGCGCGATGCCGACCTCCAGCTATCTGGAACTGGGCGGGCGCCGCGCGGTGATCGATTGCGGCCTGGGGGTGACCAAGGCCCTGGTCGAGGCGGGCATCGACCTGCGCAGGCTGGATATGGTGTTCATCACCCATCTGCATTCGGACCATGTGCTGGAGCTGGGGCCGCTGATCCATACGGCCTGGACAACCGGGCTGGCGCGGAACATCACCCTTTATGGCCCCAAGGGGCTGCGCGCCTATTGGCAGGGGTTTCTGGCCGCGATGCAATTCGACAATGGCATCCGCGTCGCGGACGAAGGGCGGGTGCCGCTGGAGGATCTGGTCACATTGGTCGAATTTGCCGAAGGCAGGGTGATCGACGACGGCGCGGTGCAGGTACATGCGCTGCGGGTGGATCACCCGCCGGTCACCGACTGTTTTGCCCTGCGGTTTCAGGCGCAGGATCGCGTGGTGACCTTTTCGGCCGATACCTGTTATTTCCCGCCGCTGGCGGATTTCGCCCGCGGCAGCGACATTCTGGTGCACGAGGCGATGCTGCAGGACGGTGTCGATCTGATCGTTCAGAAAACCGGGCTGGGCGAAAAGCTGCGCCAGCATCTGATGAACAGCCACACCCTTGCCCGGGATTCCGCACGGATCGCGCAGGAGGCGGGCGTCAAACATCTGGTGCTGCACCATCTGATCCCGGTCGACGATCCCCGGTTCACCGATGCCGACTGGCAGGCCGCAACGCGCGATGCATTCGACGGACCTGTGACCGTGGGCCGGGACGGGATGGTCCTGCCCCTGGACGGATGACAATGCTTGCCGCGCGCGGGCCGGTCGTGGCAGGGTCGCCCCCATGGTAAAGATGAATGATTTTGCACCGTTTTCCAGCGCCGAGGCCCGGCTGATCGCGGAATGCCCCGGCCCCGACCGGATCAGTTTCGGCGATGGCGAACGGCCCGGCCAAAACGGTGAAAACCCAGACATCGCGATCCGGGCTGAGCTCATTCGTCATATCCTGCTGGGCCATGACGGCGCCCCCGTTCTGCATGAAAAGGGCATCCGCCTGCGCGGCGCCCATATCACCGGGGCGCTGGATCTGCAGGGCAGCGATTGCGCCCGCGACATCACCCTGTCCAACTGCGCCATCGATGCCCCCATCAGCCTTGTCAACGCACGGCTGCGCGGGCTGCACCTGTCTGGCAGCACCTGCGCCGGGCTGTCAGCCGACAACGCCAGCTTTTCCGGCAGCCTGTATATCCGGGGCGGCACCGTGATCGAAGGCGAGGTCAGCCTTGCCGGGGCACGGATCGGCGGCGATTTGCAACTGTGCGATGCGACGATCCATTCGAACACGCAGGACGCGCTGTTCGCGCCCTCGCTGCGGGTCGAAGGATCGGTTTTTCTGGGGAACTATCCCTATTCTGACGGGCAGACGACGCTGACCTGCGACGGGATGCTGTTTCTGTCCTCGGCTCAGGTCGGTCACGATCTGTTTGTGACGAACACCGCGATCAGCCCCAAGGGCGAGGCTTTGGGTGACATCATGTTCGGCGCGACCGAAGAACACGGTCGCGACATGGCACTGTCACTGGCGCGTGCGCGGATCGGCGGCATCCTCTATCTGCGCGACAATCAGATCAGCGGCGGTATCGTCAATCTGGCGGGCGCCGATGTGACCCGGCTGACCGATGAGCCCACCGGCCCCGGGGCCAGCTATCCGATCCGGCTGGACGGGTTGCGTTATGACGATTTTTCGCGCCATGCGGATACAACGGTGGCAGCCCGGCTGGAATGGCTGGCCCGCCGCCCCGCCGACATGCCCTTTACCGCGCAGCCCTATGAACAGCTTGCCGCCGTGCTGACCAGGCTGGGGCACCGCGACGACGCGCGCACGGTGCTGATGCGCAAGGAACAATTGCTGCGCGCCGACAACCGGCAGGCAACGCTGGTCAATGACGGTCAGGGGCTGACATGGTTTGCGGCCTGGGCGGCCGATGCGATCCTGCGGTATACCATCGGCTATGGTTACCGCCCGGCGCGGGCCATGGTGATCGCGGTGGTCATGGTTCTGGCGCTGGGCCTGTTCTTTGACCAATGCTGGCGCGCGGGCGACATGACCCCCAACGCCGCCCCGATCCTGACCTCGGCTCCCTGGATCGCCGCGACCCAAGGCCACCCCGACAATCCCGGCGCCTTCTGGTCCGGCGTGGGCGAGGCCGGGCAGGATTGGGAAACCTTCAACGCCTATGCCTATGCGGCGGACCTGTTCATCCCGCTGGTGTCATTGGGGCAAGAGGACGCCTGGGCGCCCTCAACCTCGCGCAGCCCGCTGGGCCGCACCGCATGGTGGATCAGGTGGTTCGCCAAGGCGGTCGGCTGGGTGGTGACCGCGCTGGGGGCGGCGGCGATCACCGGGGTGATCCGGCGCGACTAGGGTGCTTTGCCCCTGCGGTGCAGGCCCAGCGCCACGGCGCTGCCGATCGCCAGCACCAACAGGATTATCATCGCCCTGGTAAACACCGCCCCATAGCCAAAGGCGTTGATGCTGGGCTGGCTGATAAATGGCGACAGGAACTGCGCCAGAAACAGACCGGTGGTCATGACCCCCGAGGCCAGCCCGCGCCGATGTGCCGGGGCCGCGTTCAGCGTGAGGGTGATGAAATTCGGCCGCACGACCCCCAGCCCCGCCCCGATTGCCGCAGCCCCGGCAATCACCGCCCAGAGTGATCCGCCGAACGGCAGAATGCCAAACCCGACCCCCATGCACAGAAAGCCCAACGCAAACGTCCCCGACGCCCCGCCTGCGCGCTGCACCCGGTTGTAAAACAGTGCGGCAACCACCCCGGCCAGCGTCAGCGCGCCCAGCGCCTTGGACGTGGTAACCGCGCTGCTGTGGCCCATGGTTTCGACAAAAAACGGCAATTGGGTCGGCATCATGAAGAAGATCAGAACCGTCACCACATGCAGCAACGTCAGCGCGCCGATGATCAGGGGCCATCGCGGATGACCGCCGTCTTTGGCGGCAGCCTCGGGTGGCGCCTCGTGGGACAGGCGCGCCTCTTTGATCGCGACCCACATCACCGGAAGGTACAGGGCCGGAACGGCATAAAGCGCGAAGGGCAGCCGTGGCGACACCTCGGCCAGGGGTCCGGCGGCGGTGATGAAGACCAGACCGCCGAAATTGACCGCCGCGACCTGCAACCCCATGAACGCGCTGCGCCGGTCGCCTGCATAGTAATCCGCGATCAGCGCGGATTGGGCGGTCATGATCATCGCAACCGCAACCCCAAGCGCAAGACGGCTGACGAATATCGACCGCAGATCGGGCAAGATCAGCCCGGCAGTGCCCGCAACCGCGAACAGCACCACCCCCAACAGCAATTGCCAGCGCCGCCCGAAACGGTCCGCCGCCAGACCGGCCAGCGGCCCGCAGATGACAACGGCAAGCGAAGGTGCAGGCACCAGCAACCGGGTCAGCATGGCCGCATCGGGCTGGCCTGCAAAGCTGGCCTCAAGCCCCGACAGCGCCGGGCTGATCGTGGCATTGGCCATGATCGTCATGGTCCCTGCCAGCAACAGCGCGATGGCGCGCGGGTCCTGCCACAGGTGCGCCCTGTCAGGTGTCATTATCTGTGTCATGGCCCGAAGTCCCCTTGCCTGAAGTGCGTGATCCGGGCAGCCTACAAGTTCAAGCCGACTTGAGGTCAAGCATGAAACTGATGGATATCTCAGAGGTCGCCAAACACTCGGGCGTGCCCGCATCGACATTGCGCTATTACGAAGAACAGGGGCTGATCACCTCGATCGGGCGCCGGGGATTGCGCCGCCTGTTCGGGCCCGAAATCCTGCAGCAGCTGTCGTTGATCGCCCTTGGCCAGACGGCCGGGTTTTCACTGGATGAAATCGCGGGGATGTTCGGGGCCAACGGCGAACCGAACCTGTCCCGCGCCGAGCTGCACGCCAAGGCGGATGAGCTGGACCGCACGGTCCAGCGGCTGTCCGCCCTCAGCGACGGGCTGCGCCATGCCGCCGATTGCCCAGCCCCGACGCATATGGAATGCCCGACCTTTCGCCGCCTGCTGGACATCGCGGCCCGGCGCAAAGCCACCGGCCACCGCACCGCGCCTTAGCTGGCAATGCCGCCCGTGCGGGGCGAAGTGATCTTCCAATACAGCTGCGCCAATGGCGGCTTCACCGCTTGCCAAGCTTACCGGCCTGGGCGCACGAACTCAGACCTTGCCCGTTCCACTCTTTCCCTGACAACACAGCCCTTGGCATGATCGTTGATCAGCCCCATGGCCTGCATGAAGGCGAATATCGTTGTCGGCCCAAGGAATTTCCATCCCCGTTTCTTCAACTCTTTGGACAGCGCGTGCGAAGCATCTGATACGGATGCGGTTTGCGGTTCGGCCAACTCTTCGGGCCTCGGCTCGAAACTCCAGACGAACGCGGCAAGCGATCCCTCTGCCGCGACCAACTCTGCCATGCGCTGCGCATTATTGATGGTTGCGTCGATCTTGGCCTTGTTCCGGACAATCCCGGTATCTTCCATCAGCCGTGCGCGTTCGGCGTCGCCGAACTCGGCGATCTTGGTGTGGTCGAACCCTGCGAAGGCAGCTCTGAAGTTCTCGCGCTTGGCAAGAATTGTGCGCCAGCTCAGGCCGGACTGAAAGCTCTCAAGACAAAGCTTTTCAAAAAGCCGGGTGTCGTCTGTAACCGGAAAACCCCATTCCTTGTCGTGATAATCCAGAAACTCGGGCACGGCGCCGGACCACTGGCAACGCAACTGACCATCTGGTCCCGTGAAAAGTTTCCCCATCACTCAGGCTTTCAGCACATCAAGCGCCGGGGCGGTGCGCCTTACGTTGACTTCGGTGATTTCGGCGACAACGACATCATGCGCCACGAAAGGATCAGAGTTGACACGCCTTTCGATCTCTTCCCGGCTTTCTCCGATGGCTATGATCGCCCCGCCACCTTCCGGCGTCAGCGACCCCATGCATTGAAAGATGCCGTCATCGAAACCCTGTGCGATCCAATCGTTATGCCCTGCCATCAGATCCGAGGCGGCGGATTTATTGGCGGAAAATCGAAGATAGATGATGTACACGACGAACTAACCTTTCGTTTGTGGTTGGTTGGAATGCTGGTCAAGCCAGACTTCGATTTGCGCAACTTCCGAGCTTATGAACGCCTCGTCCTTGAACGCCGAGGCCATCACCGCGACGCCCTGAGAGCGCCCCAGAAGATGCAGCGCAAGAGGCTCGGCATCGTCGCCATGCCCAAGCGCGCGGAACTGGCAGGCAAGCCATTCGCGAAACAGCTCAAAAATCTCGGCAGCGCGGTCTTCTGCGACATGCTCCAGCTTTGCCAGTTCGGTCGTAAGCGTCCCGACGGGGCACCCAAACGCCATGATCTTGGTGCGATTGGTGATCAGGATGCGGATAAAGGACAGGATTCGTTCTTTGGGGGTGGCATCCACCTCCCACTCATCAAGCATACGCCGTGTCGCAGCCAGGCGACGGCTGATCACGGCGTCGAGAATGTCGTCCTTGGATTTGAAATGATGGTAGAAATTGCCGCGAGAGATGCCGACGGCATCAGCAATGTCGGCAAATGAAGTCGCCCCGAAACCTGCTTCGTAGAACAGTTCATCCGCTTTCTCTTCAATGCGTTCACGTGTGGTTGGCTGCGACATGGGCACCTCTGCACTTTTCTCAATTCGAGAGTTAGGACAGTCGTCCTAATTGTCAAATTTTAATATCGGGCATTCGTGCAATCCGCAGTATTTGGCACTTTGGGCTCAAAGCGGCCATTCTCTGCATATTGCACAAAGGTCCGCCTCGGTCCCGGAAGCCGAGTGCTACTGTCGCAAAGAAATATCTTTGGGATGTTTTGCCTTAGCTGTCGCGCTTATCGGGAACCGGGTCGTGCCCGTCGCCGCCCCACGGGTGGCACCTGAAAATGCGGCGCAGGGTCAGCCATGTGCCTTTGATCGCCCCGTGTTTTTCCAGCGCCTCCAGCGCATAGGCGCTGCAGGTCGGCTGATACCGGCAGTTGTGACCGACCCAGGGCGAAAAGATCAGGCGGTAGGCGCGCACAGGCAGGGCGACGATATGGGCCAGCGGGCTCATGCGTGCACCTTGCGCAGCGCATAAGTCAGGTCGTCCCGCAAGGCCCCGAAGTCGCGGTCGGCCGTGGCCTGATGCCGCCCGACCAGCACATAGTCCCATCCCGGGCGCCCCTGTTCGGGCAGGATCAGCCGCGCGACTTCGCGCAGGCGGCGTTTGGCCCGGTTGCGGGCCACGGCATTGCCGACCTTTTTGGAACAGGTAAATCCGACCCGGATCGCATCCGGGTCCGGTTCATCCGCGCTGCGTTTGCGGGCCTGCAGATGCACGCCCTTGGTGCCCTGCCGCCGGGCGCGGGCGGCGCGCAGGAAATCCGCACGTTTGTTCAGAACCTTCAGACAAACGGAAACCGCCGGGGGCTGCTCCGCAACCCCGGCTGAAAAGCCTGTCGCGGGTGCCTCCGGCGGTGTCATTCCGTGTGCCTAGTCGCCGCGCTTATGCGCAGAGCGATTTCCGGCCCTTCGCGCGACGTGCGTTCAGGATTTTACGGCCAGCTTTGGTTGCCATGCGCGCACGAAAGCCGTGGCGGCGCTTGCGAACCAGGTTGCTTGGTTGAAATGTGCGTTTCATCGCTTTGGCTCCGTCAGATCAGGCCCGAACCCGGATTGGATTCGAGGGCCACTATTATTCGAAGTCCGTCCTTTAGGGGTTTCGCGCGCAGGTGTCAATTCGCAGATGCGGGGATTTCTGCAACAATCGACGATGAAATGCCTTTTCCCGCCCCTGCTTCGTTACAGAAAAGGGGGCAATCGGGTGATCCTGCATTGTAAACGATCACTCGTGATCAACGCAACGTGAGGGGGCTGTCTCTGCCCGTGCTCAATCCGCATGTTAGGCGCAACGCGAACATAACCAGATGGACAGACCCCCGATGAGCGATTCGACACAAACCCCACGCCCCGGCCTGCCGCGCTATGTGCCGATCCTTGCGATTGCGATCATCGCGGTGATCGGGGCCTTTACCTTACGCGATTACCTGACGTTTCAGGCGCTGGCCGAAAACCGCGAGGCGCTGATCGCCTTTCGCGATGCGAACTATTTCGGCACAGTCGCGGTGTTCATCGCGATCTACGTCATCATCGCGGGGTTTTCCCTGCCCGGTGCGACCATCGCGACGCTGACCGGCGGGTTCCTGTTCGCGACCTTTCCCGGCGCGCTGTACAACATCACCGGGGCCACCATCGGGGCCACCATGATCTTTGCCGCCGCGCGCTGGGGGTTTGGCGACAAACTGGGGGCCAAGCTGGAAGGCTCGGAAGGGATGGTGAAAAAGATCAAGGACGGGATCGACGAAAATCAGTGGTCGATGCTGTTTCTGATCCGTCTGGTGCCGGTGGTGCCGTTTTTCATCGCCAATCTGGTGCCCGCGTTTCTTGAGGTGCCGCTGCACCGCTTTGTCATTTCCACCTTTGTCGGGATCATTCCGGGGGCGGTCGTCTATACCTCGGTCGGGGCGGGTCTGGGCGAGGTGTTTGCCCGGGGCGAGACCCCCGATCAGGGGATCATTTTGGAACCGCATATTCTGGGCCCGATCATCGGGCTGTGTGCGCTGGCCGCACTGCCCATTGTCATCAAAGCCCTGCGCGGCAAAAAGGGTCTGTGATCATGGAACGCATCAAGACAGACCTGTGCATCATCGGCGGCGGCTCTGGCGGTCTGTCGCTGGCGGCGGGGGCCGTGCAGATGGGCGCAAAGGTGGTGCTGGTCGAAGGCCACAAGATGGGCGGCGATTGCCTGAACTACGGCTGCGTGCCGTCCAAGGCCCTGCTGGCGGCGGGCAAACAGGCCCATGCGATGCAGACTGGGCAGCCTTATGGGGTGACGCCGGTGACACCGGTGGTGGATTACGCGGCGGCCAAGGACCATGTGGCCAATGTCATTGCTACCATCGCCCCGCATGACAGCGTCGAACGGTTCGAAGGTCTTGGCGTTCAGGTGATCCAGGCCTTTGGCCGTTTCGTCTCGGACACCGAGCTGGAGGCCGGGGACAAGATCATCACCGCGCGACGCTTTGTCGTGGCCACCGGATCGTCGCCCTTTGTGCCGCCGATCCCCGGGTTGGACAGCGTGCCCTATGACACCAATGAAACCATCTTTGATCTGCGCGAAAAGCCCGGCCACCTGCTGGTGATCGGCGGCGGCCCCATCGGGATCGAGATGGCGCAGGCCCACCGCCGTCTGGGCTGCGAGGTGACCGTGATCGAAGGCATGAAGGCCCTGGGCAAGGATGACCCCGAAATGGCCGCCATCGTTCTGGGCAAGCTGCGCGCCGAAGGGGTGCAGATCGTCGAGGATCAGATCGCCGCAACGATCCGTGGCTCCGCCGGTGACATCACCGTCGAAACCAAGGACGGCAGCACGTTCAAGGGCACCCATCTGTTGATGGCCGTGGGCCGCAAACCCAATCTGGACAGGCTGAACCTGGAAGCTGCAGGCGTGGAAACCACGCGCGCGGGCATCAAGGTGGGTGCCGATCTGCGCTCCAGCAACCGGCGCATCTATGCGATCGGCGATATCGCGGGCGGGCTGCAATTCACCCATGTCGCCGGGTATCACGCAGGCGTCGTGATCCGGTCGATCCTGCTGGGTCTGCCCAGCAAGGCGCGCACCGATCACATCCCCTGGGCCACCTATACCGATCCCGAAATGGCCCAGGTCGGCCTGACCGAGGCGCAGGCCCGCGAACAGCATGGCGATGCGCTGACCGTGGCCCGGTTCGAATTTGCGGGCAACGACCGGGCGATTGCCACCGGCAAAACCACCGGGCTGATCAAGGTCATGGTGGTCAAGGGACGGCCCATCGGCGCCTCGATCGCCGGGGAACAGGCCGGGGAATTGATCGGTATCTGGGCCATGGCCATTGCAAACAACCTGAAGATGAGTTCCATTGCAAACATGATCGCGCCCTATCCGACACTGGGGGAGGTTAACAAGCGGGCTGCGGGTGCCTATTTCTCACCCAAGCTATTTGATAACCCTTGGGTCAAGCGCATCGTTGGTTTTGTCCAGAAAACGATACCGTAAAACAGACCGGGGGGAGGGGTGCAGATGTTTTTGAACACGCTATCAGGCCGCTTCCTGATGCTGACGGTCGCCTTCGTGATGCTGGCCGAAGTCTTTATCTTCGTGCCCTCGATTGCGCGCTTTCGCGAAGATTACCTTATGCTGCGGCTGGAACGGGCACAGATTGCAGCGCTGGCCGTGCTGGCCTCGAACAACATGGTAGAGGAAAGCGTCGAAGAAGAGCTGCTGGCCAACGCCGGTGTCTATAACGTCATCCTGCGCCGCAATGAGATGAGCCAACTTGTGCTGTCCACCCCCGTGCCGGCGCAGGTCCATACCTCGTTCGATCTGCGCGATGTATCGGCGCTGGACCTGATCCGGGACGCGCTGACATGCCTGCTGGACCCCCAAGACCGGATCGTGCGCGTTCTGGGCAACCCGGTGCGCGGGGCGGGCCAGATGATCGAAGTCACGATGAGCACGGCCCCCCTGCGGGCCGCGATGTTCGACTATGGGCTGCGCATTCTGGCGCTATCCGCCGTGATTTCCGTCATCACCGCCTTCTTCCTGTTTCTGGCGGTGCGGCGCCTGCTGGTCACGCCGATCAAGAATGTAGTAAGCGCCATGCAGAACTATGCCAATGCGCCCGAGGACGCGCGCCGCATCATCGAACCCAGCGCCAGCGTCACCGAGCTTTATGAGGCTGAAACCGCGCTGAAGTCGCTGGAAAAGCAATTGACCAGCGCCCTGCTTCAGAAAGAGCGGCTGGCCCAGCTTGGCGGCGCCGTCGCCAAGATCAGCCACGACCTGCGCAACATCCTGACAACCGCCCAGCTGTTCGCCGACCGGATGGAGGGCAGCCAGGACCCGATGGTCAACCGCGTGGCCCCCAAGATGATCAATTCGATCAGCCGCGCGGTGAACCTGTGCGAAACCACACTGGCCTTCGGCAAAGCCGAAGAACCGGCACCGCGGCTGGGCCTTATCACCCTGTCGGCCATCGTCAACGACGTGTTTGACAGCGAACGGCTGGCCGTCGGCGACCATGACGTCAGCTTTGCCGATGACGTGCCCGCCAGCCTTGTGCTGCGGGCCGACAGCGAACAATTGCACCGGGTGCTGTCCAACCTTGTCCGCAATGCCCGGCAGGCGATCATCGCCCATGGTCGCGGCGGTGAAATCTGTGTTGCCGCCGACGAAACCGACGCCGAATGGGCGGTGACCATCGCCGACACCGGGCCCGGCCTGCCGCCCAAGGCGCGCGAACATCTGTTCAAACCGTTTCAGGGCGGGATTCGCAAAGGCGGCACCGGTCTGGGCCTGGCAATATCGGCCGAACTGATCCGCGGCCACGGCGGGCGGCTGGAACTGGACCGGTCCGATGATTGCGGCACAGCCTTTGTCATTCGCCTGCCAAAAGCGGTCGAACTGCGTGACGAAGCGGCAGAGTGAAAATAAGCAAACTCCCCCCTTGCAAACCCACGCAACCCCGGCTACATCACGCCTCCACGCGCTGGTAGCTCAGTTGGATAGAGTACTTGACTACGAATCAAGGGGTCGGGGGTTCGAATCCTCCCCAGCGCGCCATTCCCTCCTTTGTGAAACGACACATAGTTCTGCCTTTTGCGATAGACCTTTGCCTTTCCCATCCATTTCAATGCATCGGCTCATTCTTTGTTCCTTTCAATTGGGACAGGTTTTCTGAACAACCGCTGAAAGCGGCTTGCTCTGAAACCTTGCCACGTGGCGAACGCGGATGGGGGCGAGGCAATGCTATTCGATAGGGGTGGAGCGGCCCGCAGCCGAAGGCGAGGACACGGCCCTAACTAATGGGGTTGCCCGAGGGGGAAGGCTGCGCCTTCACCCTGACGTGACGCAGTGGCGTATCGCGCTTGCGCGAACCCCCAGGAACCAGAAAACCTTAAGTGTGGCAGGGCAGAGGCCTGCCTCGACGGCGGAAACCGGCCATTCGCTGCAAGTGTGAATTCGGATCGACCGAGCGCCAAAGCGGACCTACGCTACCCAGCTAAGGCATCTGTTGCGATGTAAAGAAAACTGTTGCGCTCAAAATGGCGGCTTTCAAAACGACCACTGGCAGGCTACTTTCTCTCGTAAAATCAATGAATACTGAGGTTCGAATTTGTCCCAATTGTTGGATACCCGTCGCAAAAAGGATTTAGGGGCATTTTATACCCATCAAGGCTTGTCTGATTTGATCTGTGCTTGGGCGATAACGTCTCCTGGTACAACGGTTCTCGAGCCAAGTTTTGGGGGTTGTGGGTTTTTACGGTCTGCAAGAGATCGTCTTGTGGAGGTTGGATCCCCAACTTCTTTGAACCAGTTGTTTGGGTGTGATATTGATCCAGAAGCATTTTCACACCTATCAAGAGTATTCGAGAGACCGGTGGATTTGGCCAGGTTCCATGAGGGAGATTTTCTAGATCAGAAATTTCCGGAATCTTGGCCAACACAGTTTGATGCTGTTGTCGGCAACCCACCTTATTTGCCCTACCGAAAGATAAGAACTGATCAACGCGAACAAGTTCTAAAGCAGCTGGAGAAGTTCGACTTAATATTGGATCGCCGAGCGAGCCTTTGGGCGTATTTTACGGCTCTTGGAGTTCTACACACATCCAACGGCGGGCGAATGGCGTGGGTTCTCCCGAGCAGCTTCCTTTACGCAAACTACTCGTCAAAGCTCCGTTCCTTCATTGCAAAGTATTTTGAAGACGTTCGAGCGTTCGAGCTCAAAGAGCGGCAGTTCCTGTTAGAAGGCACTGAGGAAAAGACCGTCGTGTTGCTTTGCAAGGGCAAGCTCGATGAACCCAAGAACACAGCACAGACAGATATCCCACTCGATCAATGTGATGGTGTCAAAGATTTAAAGATCGCCATCGCTCGGTGGGATGAGGGAAAGGCAAAAAGCAAAGCGTTTTGCGGAACTTCTGTTTTTGATGGCTTGTCCGAAAGCCCTCGACGGCTGGTGGAACGCTTTCAAACCAACCAAAACTGCAAGCGTTTGGGCGATTTTCTTGGAATCAAGATCGGGCTTGTGACCGGTAACAATTCGTTCTTTCTTCTGAATGAGTCTGATCGAATTGCTCAGAATTTGCCCGAAAATGAATTGAAGAAAATACTTCCTAGGTTCCATTTCGCCCCAGGTATGCGTTTCGACGTGGCCGACCACAATGAAATGATGGAGAGCAATGGTAAGGGCTTCCTCGTCAGTGTGGGCAACTCTGAAAACGCTTCTGATGCGATGTTGTCATATCTTGCGCAGTATAAAACAGCAGATATAGACGGCTGTTCGACGTTTAAGAAGCGATCTGTTTGGAGCAAGACAGACGATGATGCACCCCCCCACGCATTTTTTCCAGTCATGCAGCATCATGGTCCCCGCCTTATCCTCAATGAGAGCGACTTCAACTGTACCAATTCTGTCCACAGAGCATACTTTGGAGAACAGGTATCAAAAAGCCAACGCCAGTTGATTTCGCTATCAATTCTATCTACGTTCTCTCAAATTTCCGCAGAGATTTGTGGACGATCATACGGTTCTGGGGCATTGAAACACGAACCTCGAGAGGCAGAGCAGATAGAAATACTCTTGCCAAAATTACATCCGAATACGGTTCGAAATGCGTTTTTTCGGGTTGATCGCATGCTTCGATGCGGCAATCTGGACGAGGCTCGACAGTTTGTTGACCACCTCATTTTGAATGCCATGAGAGAAGATGACATACCTACCAACTCAGCAATCTTGTTGTCAGGGCTTGAACAGATCAAGCGCCACAGACATAGGTGACATTCAGAGGCGTCGTGCTTTTTTTGTTTAAGCTTGGCCTCCAAGACAAAAGCATCAACAAAGCTATTTTTTATTCCAATCCTGAGCCCACATAGAGTGCAATGCGCTGCGGGAACTTTGGTTGAGGCTTGAACTCAGTTTTTGAGCGTAGTCTGTCAAACAGAGTTTTTGGAGCCTGCAGATGGAGTCGTTCCAGCTCGGCATTTCTCTCAGTTGAAGCCATTGCTCCTCGAAAAAATTCGCCGCAACAATTTCACACAGAAGCCCAACCTCCATAGGCGGATGGCACCAACGAGGAACCTTGAGGAAGCAATCCAAATCGCGATTCTGATGGAGATGCCCGCCATATTGCAAATGCGTCATTGGGCCAGGCTGCCAACTGCCGTCAGTTTTTTGGTTTGCAAGATCCAAGTGCCAACGTGGTGAAGGCCGATCGTCATAGATGTGATCAAATTCGATCGCAGCGCAAAGCGCGCTAAAAGCCATTGCCTTCCCCTCCGATTGATCGACGTTAACCATTTCAACAACAATGGACGGTGCCACTGGGTTCGAGTTTGCGTCAGACGTCTCGATAAACTTGATTGGCAAGCCCCGGTCGACCTCATAACCCCATACAAGGCTCTCACCACCACCTCGCAGTTCACCTACGATCCGCGAGAGGGCAGTTATCCCAGTGCCGTCCAAAATACCGACTTCTGAGAGTGCGGCTGAAATAGAACTGAGGGCGGCGCTCGCCTCTTTTGCCGTGACAACTGTCATGAGTTTCCAAACTACTGTCTAGCAGCCAAAATCTTTGGAATTAGAGCTTGATCACTTTTTTGAATTTCAAAGGCATTTTGACCAGTCTTGTAGTTATCTGTTTGGACACAGTCCCAACACAAGCGACGTCTCGCAATGAAGCTCGGCTGTGGTGGTTCATAAACTGCTAACGAGTGTCGTAACTCTGTGCCCCGTCGGCAGCAGGAGCAAGCAAAAGCAATCAGTTCATTTGCCCCCTCATCCCCCTCAATCCATGTTGAACGTGCTGGCTGAAAGCCAGTGTGAAACCGTTCTTCAAGCATTGTGGCACGCACAGAGCTTGGTAATCCGGTTGCGCGCTTCCCAAACACTGAGACAAGGAATGCATCAACCTGATGCGCCCACCAACGCCTGTCATCAGATGAAAACAGGCCTGAATAGTGCTCGACTCCGCCTTCGTTAAGCGCTGCTGACGCGATTTCTGCGTTTTCCAGTGTGACGCCAAATCGTGCGCAAAGTTCGGCATCGTCGATCAGCAATCCTGCACGACCAATAAGCAACTTTGAGAAAATTCGACTGACGATATGCGGTGCGCTTGCTCCCTCTACGGCTTGCACCAATTCTTGATGGTCGACGATGTCCAAGCTATCCGCTGGGAGCCCTACCATCTGAGAGAGGTGGTATTCTCCCCCCATTCCACGCAGTGTTGCATAGGCCTCGCAAAGTGCCAGCATTTTCCTCATGGCGAGGTCGGTTGATTCTTGGAGCTCTTCCTTAATCATAACCTCATCAAAGAGATCATGAGCCGTCTTATCAGGATTAAATATTTGCCGTATGTTGTTTTCCGAAGAGACGAGAATAATTGGAAAATCAAGCTCTGGATTTTCTATGGCAGCGTCCCGAAGTAGCTGCGCCAACGGACCACCTTTGAAGGTTTTTGATGCCGGAAAACCGTTAAGGTGTTGATCCAATCGATAGTCTAGAGCGACAATGTCTGGATTGGCGTCCAAGACTATCGTTCGTAGCTCCATGATTTCCTGCAAGCCTTGGTAGACAAAGTTGATGTCGTCGTTTGACAGAAGCTCAGCATAGACTTCGTCACGATCATCAACAAAAATACCTTTGAACATATTGTTTCCCCTAGCCCGCAGGCACCGCAAACTCAATTTTGCATGAAAACCCCTCAGAGGCGTCCACGACCCTAGCATACCCGCCATAGTTGATCGCGATGTCAGAAACAATCTTAAGTCCAAGGCCTGTTCCGGGACCGGACAGGACGTCTTCATCAGCGGAGAACGTTGTCGTGTAGAAAGCGTCGAAGACCCGATCCCAACGGTCGGTCGGGATCCCTAGGCCATTGTCCTCAAAGGACAGTACAGCAAAACGTCCTTCGCGCTTAGCATTGATTGCGATTTTCCTTTCATCAACCTTTGAAAGGTGAAGTGACTTAATCGAGTTAGTTAAGAAGTTTAGCAGAACGGAATCCAATTCGCTCTTGTGCATCGGAAGCGTGCGCAGTCCGATTGGATCAACATTTCCACTAACTAAGACATTCTGCTTTTGAAGATAGTCTTTGAACTGGCCCTTGAAGCGTTCGACTCCGCCCTTGACCGAAAGCGAGTCTAACTCCCTGCTTTCCGTACTAGAAACCAATCCCGATACATACCCACCAACATCGAATATGCGAGCGCTGCTTGCCTCTAACTCTCCAAAATTCGCTTCGATACTCTCTCCAACCTGGGAGTTCTCCAGTTTTGCAATCGCCCGCTTCAACAATTGTAGGCGGGCTTTCATGGCATCTTGTGCACCGATTATTTCATGGCCAAAGACGCTGACGGACAGACCTAACGAGGCAAGTAGCCTAAGCATTTGCTCATATTCCATCGAGGCGCGGTTCTTTTCCTCGACCGTTTCTTCATACTTCTTAACCTCTTCCGCAAGCTCCTCGAGTTCTTCCAGAACAGTATCTTCGTCATCTTCCTGACCCTGATCGTCGTCTTCCGGTTTGCTTTTGAGCTTCTCCTTCAGGTCTGCAATTATTGCGGAAGGTTTTCGGAGTATGGACTCGAAACCTGGCTGATGTGCCGATGTCTTCCGCCCACGTACAGATGCGATATTTTGCGCTGCCCATACCACCGCACCATGCACAAATTCTTGGAGTTCAGCAAAAGCGTCGTTCTCCATCAAACCTTCGCGGCTGGCGGTCTCCTCAAACAGAATATTTCTTGTTTCGGACAGCTCAACATGGCCAAAAAGGTTTCGGTTCGAAGCAACCACCAAGACGCTTCTTCTGGCTGTATCGTAATCTAGCTTAAGCCAATCGTCGTTTGGCTCACCATAAGGAAGTACCCTGAACCCATTGCGATAAATCCGAACGCCACCAAACTGCCGCCCCATTTGACCAGCAGCTCTTTGGTTTATACCAACTAGGTATTCATTGTCGTAAAGAAAATATTTCGTCGTAAAAGATAACTCACCTGTCAGAAGAAACCGGTTTTCTAGTACCAAATCTTCGTTCAACCCGAGAGTCTTTGAAACTACGTTTACTCTAGCAACGCCTTTTTCATCGATAGTTCCAGAAATTGTCGCCAACGCATTAGATAAAAACGTCTTTTCAATCGACATTTCTGGAACATCAGAAAGCGCGTTACCATCGATTGTAACCCGAAACCCCGGATCAAGCTTGGGAGCTGAACCCACATCGCTTACTAAAGAGATTGGGAATGGAGGCTGAAGCAAGAGTACCGCTTTCCATACCCGTTGGATTGCTGCATCCTTCCAAGCATCTCTCAAATCGAGGATCTTCAGCGTTGTTCCATGAGCCTCTACTTCCTTAGAGAAGGTTTCAATTGAATTGAACACCGTTCCCAAGCTACGCCCCGGCGTGAACTCATTGTCCCAATCGAAAGTTACTCTGATGCCTTCGTCAGCACCTGCAACGCTTGTTTCTAGCACAAGATTCTTGCCAAGTCTTTGTACTGCAAAGCGACCGATTCCTTTCCTTCCGGCATAGGTTCGATTGAACTTCTCAGAGTGCCGAGTTCCAACCTTTGACTCCGTAGCGATGCGCATCCAAGCTGTTCGGATGACATCTAGAGTCATCCCAACGCCATCGTCTGTGATTACTAAAGTACCACCTTCCTCGCCGCGTCCGGTGAATGTCAGCGAAACGTGGGTTGCATCTGCATCGTACGAGTTCTTGATTAGCTCAGAGAGAGCCGTATCCTGCTTGGCAACAAGTTCGAAACCCAGGCGTTGAATGTGACCTGCGTCGACCGAGAAGCGTACGCGTTCAGGGTCAAGATCAACAAGCTCACCGCTGAGCCGTTCGATAAGAGCATAGTCAGGCGAATCTTTGGACGCTTCTGCTGCAATCTTTGATTGAATTTCTAGTTGTTTCAACTTCTTCTCTAACCTTTTGGTCGCGCAGTATGATCCGCCAGCCATCTGGAGCCAAACGGCTTATTTGATTGATCTGCTTGATCTTAATCATGCGCGAGAGCCGGACGAGTGTCCATGCGGCAGCACTATTAGAGCTACAAATTACTTCTAGCAACGCCGCGTTCGGCCACGTCATAATAGGCTCTAATTGGTATCCGCGATGTGTGACTTAACCCGTCACCTAGTTTCGCAGTTGCAGCGAATGACTGCGATGACGGGCCGCACCGCAGTATCCAGAACCAACGGCCAATGGTAGCAATGGGCCGAATGTAACTCAAATGCTTCGAGATAGTCGTTCATCTCCATCAGCGGCGATTTCCTCGAAGAAGATATCGAGAGTCTGAAACAAGTCCCATCGATCAGTCTGCAGCCGGGCCGCAACGCTATCGATAACTTGTAGTTCCAGATCGGCTGCTCGCGAACCTTTCCACAATGTATCAGCAAGCGCGATTATAAGCTCTTCGAACGAAGCACTCATGCTGGGTGGCTCCGACAGCACCGAGCGATTTTGGCGTCAACCCCATGTTCTAGAAGCAACTTTTCACCTGCGGCTTCATGCAGGTTGCCGCCTTTTTCAAGCTCGGTGGGGTGAACGATTTTGCCCGCATCATGTACCGCAATGCCGACTTGAACGAAGAGTTTATCGTACTGAACCCCAAGGTCATCGAGCTTTGAAATGAACTCACCGCCGACTTCCCCAACCAATTCGAGGTGTTTTATCAATCGTGGTGGTGCACCTAATCGTTCGAGCAAGTTGAAAGCGTCTTCCGGACATTTTAGCACGACTGGCTCCAAAACAGATTATCGGCAGCTGACGTAGGCGAACCTTCTGTAGCATTCAAGTCAGCATTGATCTCTCTTGGCTCAGAGCCGCCAAATGCAGGCGGGTAAGAAAGGGGGCGGTGTACCAGACCTGCCTAAGGCAGGAATGGACCGAAATCACCTCTACGACGTATCAATGGGTGCGGCGGCAATCGAGTACGGTGCCCCTTGTTCAGCGTCCGTTTTCATTAGAAACCCATTTTCCACCAGTACCTTTTTCGCTGTCTCCCAATGAACTTCCAGTTTGCGAGCGACCGCGTTGATGGTTGTTCGTTCATGCACGGCTCTAGAGATCTGACTCTGAGTAAGTTTAGGCCTGCGTCTTCCACGGCAGATTTTGTAGCCAGCTTCTCTGATTTGTTTTGAAAGGCTGGAAGGGTGCATCCGGATGCTGCTGGCAATGTCAGATATTTGTTCGCCGTGCTCATAACGGACGAATAGCGCTCTCAGGTAATCGATCCCCGCTAATTCCATAATCTTCCTGACGAGACGGGGCGTTACGCCATGGATTCGGGCTAAAGACAGGTGATCGGAGCACAATTTGTATGATTTCCGGACGTCTTCAAATGCGTGGAAGTGCAAATGATTTTGGTCATCAAGGATGCCTACGAAGCGCTAACCTTTGAATTTGCAAGTGCTCAGTCTCAAGGTCACTCTCCTCCATCTCCCCCAAACTGTGTCAAGAAATGCTACGCATGCAAGCGTATTTCCGAACATCTTATAATATGTTCCACAACTATATTTTCATGTAAACATATGAAATTAAACAGATAAATTGACTTTCCCGCTGCCTCGTGCCAATAAAAGTAAATCTAGCGACAATGAGGGCGCAACTTATGTACCGGCCAACAGTAACCGATCTTCGTAAACATGAGAGAATCAAGTTTGAGTTGCGGTTGGCGGGAAGTTCGCTCGCCAAGGTGAGCCGTTCACTTGGTCTCGCACAGAGCACAGTGTCTGTCGTTTCGATGGGACACGGCAGGTCGCATCGCATTCAAGAGGCTATTGCATCTGAGTTGGGCAAAAGCCCACAGGAGCTTTGGCCCAAGCGCTATCGGGCAAAAGGGGCAACGGCATGATTTAAAAGAGATCAGTATGAAGAAGTAAGGCCCCGAGAGCTGGAACTCATCGAGGCCTGTAAACTAAGTGTCGATAACGATCCGACGCCACCTTCTTCCCCCGACACATCGGCAAAGTCAACTGTTTCGTGCCTCACAGAGGCACGAGAGCGGTCGAACTTTGTCAAACTCGACGAAAATTAGAAGGTGGGGTGGGCCCGTCATCAAGCGGTGTGCCTGCCTCAAACATACAATGAAAGATGATATTTTTGACTGCGGTGCAGATGTTGCACCGCTACCAAGCCGTGCAACCCGCCGGATTGCAAAGCGTTCGAAATCGAGTTCTCGGGGTGGTGTGGTTGTCCAGCTACCAACTTGGGACAGGCCTCGCGTTGTCCAGTTCGAAAGCAAGCTTGAGCAGCGCGTTTTGTTCATGCTGCTGGCAGGCAATGATGTGATCGACCTGTGGGAGCAGCCGCCCTTCGTGACTTACAGGGACCTGTCAGACCATCGAAAGTACCACTTCTTTGATTTCCTCGTTCAGTTTGAAGACGGTCAGCGCGTTGCAATTGCTGTGAAGCCTGAGAAAGAAGTCAAGCGAATGCGCTTTACGTCGGAGTTGCGGTGCATCCGCGAAGCGATCAGCAAAGACTTCGCTGATCAGGTACG
This sequence comes from uncultured Paracoccaceae bacterium, assembly GCA_947500775.1. Classification (GTDB taxonomy): domain Bacteria; phylum Pseudomonadota; class Alphaproteobacteria; order Rhodobacterales; family Rhodobacteraceae; genus CANMTD01. The sequence continues at coordinate 173,662 of CANMTD010000001.1, read as the reverse complement.
GCTCATAACCAATGCCGATTTCACCCGGGCGGAGGCCTTGAACGCGGAGCGCTATCTCGATTTCCGGCGTCACAAGGATGCGCGATGGATGTCTGCGCTCGAAGCCGCCCTCAAGACGGCGGTTTTTCCGGTAACGATCAAACATCTGGCGGATAACTTGGGCCTGGAACGTGATGGTTTCAGAGCCGTCGTTGTCGGAATATACGAAGGACTGCTAGAAGCTGATAGAACCGCTCCGATAAACGCCGAAACACTTGTAATGATGGGCGACCGCTCATGACCGGGGCGATGCGCGTCACCGCGTTCGATCGGCTGGTTGTCGATAGTCAGGCGTACCGTCTGACTGAGAAGACGGCCAATGGCTGCACCTTCGACAGTACCGCTGCGCCCACATCCACGCTCGCGCTTCGGTTTGAGGAGCTACGATCTCTATTGCGCCGTCCGAACGTGTCACTGGAACGGGACTATTTCTTGAGCCAACGTTCCGCTCTGCGAAGCAGTACAAACGTCGACGCGATAGGAAGTTTACCGGGTCACATTCGATCCGAGGTGGCATGGCGGCACTCATACTGTGAGGCGTTCTTGCAACTTGAACAGAACAAGGAAGTTCAGAGAAGCGAGCAAGCCGTCGCTGCGGTTCTGCCGGATATCGAAGCCCTTGTGAATAAGCAGTCGAGTGCTGTGCAAAGCAAGTGGCTTCCTGCCCGTGCGGGCACCAACAAAGCCTACAAGGACCCGCCTTGCGCGCGCACGCTGCTTGAGTGGGTGCGCCGTTTTGAACGCGCTGCCTGTTCGCCCCTTGGCTTGATTCCACGAACCTACCGGTCTGGAAACCATGGGGCGCGTTTCAGCATCGAAGCGCAACGTTTGATCGGTGAGTGCCTCGGCGCATATCTGACTAAACAACGACTTTCGAAGCGCATCGTTGCTGACATGTGCGCAAGCCGTTTTAGGGCAGAAAATGAAAAACGCAAAGAGGCCGGACTGCCGCCGCTTCAAGTCCCTTCAAAGCGAAAAGTCGAACGTGATCTGGCGAAACTAGATCCCTATTCGACCTATGCTCAAAGACACGGAGTGGACGCCGCAAATCGGAAATTTATGCTTTACGAGGAGGGCATTGAGGCCAGCTATCCAATGGAGCGGATTGAGATTGATGAATGGCGGGTTGATCTGATGACCATCCTCGCGGAGCGCGGGGCGTTGGATCACTTGACCAGTGAAGAGCTTGTACTCCTTCCGCGTGGTCGGCGCTGGCTTTACCTCGCGATTGACTGCGCAACGCGTTGTGTGGTCGGCATGCGGCTCGCTGAAAACCCAAACTGCGAGGATGCGATTGCACTGTTGGCAGACGTGACCAGGGACAAAACAACTCTGGCAGTTGCGGCAGGCTGTCAGTCGGAGTGGCATCACTTTGGTGGCCTCAAGACCGTCGCAACGGACCTTGGTGCAGCCTTTGTCGATGATAATTTCAGTACCGCAGTCTTTGATGCACATGGACTGCCAGAAACGCCCACGGGTGGGCTTCCGCAACTTCGCGCGCGTGTTGAGCGGATATTTGGAACATTCGGGACTAATCTTGCGCCGTATTTGGCAGGGCGGACCTTCTCTAACCCGAAAGAACGCGGGGACTATCCAACTGCTGAAATGGCGTCAATCACCGATGATGCACTAATCCAGATGTTGATTTTGTACGTTGTCGACGTCTATCACAACCGTCCTCATGGAGGCCTAAATGGGGAAACGCCCAACAACTGTTGGAAGAGGCTTGCCAATGAAATTGGCGTTGTTCCCGATGTCCCCGAGCGTATGAGACGTCGCGCTTTCGGCAAACCTATGAGGCGAAAAGTGACGGGGCGCGGTGTCCGGGTCTTTGGTATCGATTTCACCTGTGCTGCGTTGCGCCAGTTTCATCTGCACAATCATGAGACCGATGTTGATCTGCGCGTCGATCTCAACGACTTAGGCTGGATTATGGTGCGTATTGGGGAAGAATGGTTCCCGGCCATCGCGCTGCAAAAGTGCTTTGAGGGCGTGTCATTTGATGAATGGCAGAACACGGCCAGACAGCTCAGGCTGAAGTACCGTGATGAGGCCACTCTAACTGAACGTCTGGTTTCTGACGCATTGCAGAAGATCATCGCGATCAATGCCGCCGAGCAACAAACATTTGGCGCAGAGCTGCGTGCTGTGACACCAAGCGGTCTTCGCCGAGCAAAGGAAGATTTGTTTCTCGGTCTGTCCATTGAACCTGAAAGGGATGACGTCGAGGCGCTACCGGCTCAAGATGATCTGTTTGGGCGAATTATTCCTACTGCGAATGAACCGCCCCCTGAGAGGGCACAGGTCGAAGTGCCTGACGGATCGGAAGCTGAGGAGACGTTCACTTGGAGGTTTGACGATGAATAAGTCGCAACTCGATCTGATCGAAGACCCTGAAATGCGGCTTGCGGCTCTCAGGAATAAGTTCATCGCACATCAAACCTATGAAAGCCTCCGTGAGCTTTTTGACCGGCACGTGAAGCGTCGGCGTGCTGCGCAACGGCTTAACTCAGCGGGTGAAGCGCGCGGCATCGTCGTCATTGGTGCGCCGGGAAGCGGAAAAACCACGGTCGTGACAAGGCTGCTCGAGTTCTATCCTGATCTGGTTAAGCCAGAAGTCGACGTCGAGCTTGCTGAGGTGATTTGCCTCCAGATTCCCTCGCCCGCGACATTGAAACACGTTGGAACGGCCATGCTGCAAGCTTTGGGTTATCCTCTGCGACGCGACCGTCCCGCTGCGTTCATTTGGGATCTGGTCCGCCATCTGTTGCAACAGCGCGGGACGCTGTTTGTGCATTTGGATGAAGCACAAGACCTCTACACCAATAAATCCCAGACTGCGCGGAGTGATGTGGTCAACACGTTAAAGTCGCTGATGAACAACAGGGCGTGGCCAGTAGGTTTGATTTTGTCGGGAACGCCTGAGCTGGCTGATTTGATCAACTCGGACCATCAACTGGCGCGACGGGTGGACGTCATAAACCTGGACCCAGTATCTTGGGAGGCCGATGCTAGGAACGTCCAACGCACTTTTGGGTTATTCCTCAAGCGGTCGCGGCTAGAGGCCGAGGAGAGCACTCTCAGTGATGAATTCACGCGGCGTCTGATCCATGCCGGTGCCAATGAATTCGGTCTTATCATTGAGATGATGATCGCGGGTATTGAAGAGGCGGTTATCGATGGCGAAGAAGTTGTTCGGTCAAGGCATTTCGCAAAGTCGTTTCAGCGAAAATCAGGATGTATTCCTGCGTTCAATCCTTTCCTTGCCGATGATTTCTGGACCATCGACCCCCGGGTTGTTTTGCGGAACCAAACGACATTGGATGTTAGGGCTGGGCGATGATTGCAGCCGAAAATTTGCGGTTTGATCTCCAGCCATATGAAACCGTAACCTCCTACGTGTCTCGTTTGGCACAATACTGTGGGGCGAGCAGCCCGAGTGACCTCTGCCTCGATTTTGGCTTTCGATGGCAGGATGTCGTGCGCGGCGATGATTTCCTTTTGCAACGATTGGCGGATATCGCTGGTCTCGACTTTGAACAGCTTTCGAAATGGTCGGTGAGAACGACTGAACCCAAGCGGTTTCAGGTTGCTGGAGAAGAGGCTGTGCGAAGCTCATTCGTGCGTTCGCGTATCCGGGTGTGCCCGCAGTGTATCCTTGATGATTTCAAATGGTACGGTCGGTATGCACCCTATCGCCGGATACACTGGCAGTTTTGGGCGACACGATCTTGCGCACTTCACCATGCGCCATTGATCTCATTGCGGCCTGAAAAATACACGATCTACAACTATGACTTTCTCGGCCAGGTCAAAAAACACAGGGGCGATATTGAGCGAGCTGCAGCATCAAACTGCAACCTGTCGCCCTCAATCTTGGAGCGCTATCTTGTTGATCGCTTGCATAAGCGATGCACAGCCCCCTTTTTGGATAGTCTGCCATTATACATCGCGACGCGCCTTTGCGAGGTGCTGGGTCTTGTCCTAGTATACGGGCCGGAAAAACCCATTTCTGATGCCAGTGAAGCTGATTTATCAGTCGCGGGAGAGGCGGGTTTTCTAGCCTTGCGTGGTCATGAGAGCGATTTGTATGCAGCGCTGGATGGTCTCGTTTCTGATATTTCCAGACGGACTGTGCGCCATCAATCAGACTTTGGCGCATTCTTTGAATGGTTGCGCAATGCCAGTCTTGGTCCTGAATTTGAGAAACTGAAAGATAAAGTGCGTGACTATATTTTCCGGACCTATCCGTTCCAAGAGGGCGATATTGTTATGGGGATGGCTTGCTCAAACCCTGCCGTTTTCTCGATCAATGGTGCGTGTCGGCAGCTTAATATGGAACGCCAACGCATGAACAGGTACTTGCTTGAGACCGGCGCCGCGACAATCGACAAGGATGAAAATCAGGTCTGGCTGGATGCCAAGATCGCACGTACCGAACTGGACGCCTTGAAGGCTGAAATCGACGGCCGGTTGACGGTACAAGAAGCTGCAACGCATCTCGGCGTCAGCGTCGATTTATTGCTGGAACTGCAGGAAGCCGGTTTCATTGCGCCAACATTGGATGCGCTTGACCACAGGCCTAAATTTCGCCGCCCTGAGTTGGAGAACTTTCTAGATAAGCTGGTCCCGGAACGCTGCTCTGTTCCGGCAAAGTCAGAGGATATCAGCCCAATTGCCGAGGCCGCGATCCGAGTGAGGTGTCCAACGGTCGATATCCTAACATTGATAATGGCGAGCGAATTGCCCACGGTCCGACTGTCCGCAAACGTCATGCGGCTTGGAGATATTGGCGTCAGCGTCACCCATTTGAAGCGCGCTTTGCCGCCTTTACGGATGCCCGCACTATCGAAAGGCGATACCTCCCGTCGTTTGCGGATGACATATCAAACGATCAATGTGCTGGCTGATGATGGGTTGCTTGAGGTTCGTCGCTTGCGAAACCCGAAGTCTCGACAGTTTCTCGATGCGGTCACGCTTGAAAGCGTCGAGCGTTTTGAGACTAGGTTCATTACTCTAGGTCATTTGGCACGGGTGAACCGACGTGCATCGGGACCTTTTAAAATGCACTTGGAAAAACAGGGGGTCTGTCCAGAAGTCGGCGATGGAAGTGTCAGTTGCTACTATGATCGTAAAACTGTTTCTTGGCGACTGCGAAAGCTTGGCCTTAAGGTTCCGGCTGGCAATGGGCGAAAAGTCAGCGACGAGAAAGGTTGGATCAAATGCGAGTGGAGAGGCAAATATGACAACTGATCGGCGACTGGACCCGCGTATCAAAAAGAATGTTGATCACCCGGATCGTCGCGCAATCGATGATTGGACGCTGAATGGCCCAAAGAACGGCCGCATCGAAGAGTTGATAAGAGAGCTGACCCTTGAGCATGGCCTGAGACTGAGCGAAGTCGAGAACATTGTGGTTGACGTCCTGTTGGCGTACCAGAATGTCTCAAAACGGGATGCGTCTGAGGCCGAAGGCAACTCGGCTTCCGACATTCGCGCGGTACGATTAGCTAACAACACGACCACGCAACTCAAGATATTGATCACGGCATATGCAACCGGGTCAGCGGATGCGATAGATGCCGCAGTTATTGAGATCGCCGAGGCACGTCGTATGAAATTGGCCGGGATCGCCGATATGTTGGCTTCAAGTTCAGACGACATGACTTGAATGGTCGGTGTCATAGGGGCTGAAATGGGAGCCTCACTCAACCTGAGGGCGGTTAACATAACACCCCTTAGCAGATGTTCACGCTTCGTTATGACGCGCGATTTCAGCCATGGGTTGTCTGCGCGTGCTCCCAAATTGGGAGATCACGCGCAGACAGTTTGACACAAGTTGCCAGACATATGGTCCGGCACGATGGGCCCCGACGGGATCGCCGCCATTCCCATCACCACACTTGATCCGCCCCACAGTGCGGCGTCTCCTGCGGTCCCCGCGCTTCATGGGTCCGGGTCCCCAAATGCTATCTCGCAAACCAAGCCGCTTAGGACGCAAACGCCTCCGTCTCAGTGATCTTCTCAAAGGCGGGTAAGAACCCGTCATGATGCAGGGACAGATACCGCGTAACGCGGCCGTTACTCATCAGTTTCGAGATGTATCCGCGTGCCAACACAAGATCGAGATGGTCGACCCCATAGCTGTCTTCAACAAGGCGCACTTCGCGTTCCAAGTTGGCGGATTCACGCTCCATCAAGTCGAGTTGTTCGCGGGAAATGCCTTTGATCTTTTTGGGCGTCGCAACTGATAGCAGCAGGCTTTCCGGTGTCGCGGCCAGAAGAGACCGTGCGTAGTTGATCGTGTATTTGTTCATTGCGACCATCAACTGTGCCGCTTCAATCTGACGTAGGGGTTTCATCTTCTTAAGGATCTGAAACCCGGTCAGGGCAACCTGCTTGTCTTTGAGCAATTCGGCGGCCTCATCACATATACCGTCGAGAAGCTGACGTTTCTGTTTCAGCGTCCGGATGTTGATGTTAAGCGCACTCGCCAGACGTGCTTCTGGAACACCTAGCGACAATGCACGCAGGATCATCTTGTGTTCCTGAATGGTTGCGAGACGATTGATCCGCTTGTTGTAGGTGAAGGCCTCATCGTCGGTTGAGACCAGACACCGTGCTCTGTTCTGCCCTCATCCTTCAGAACCTCAAGGCGCAGATGGCCATCCAGCAAAGTGAATTGGTCCGGACTGTTTGGATCACGCGCAACAACCATCGGCTCGACAAGACCGATGTCATGGATTGATGCAGCGATCTGCTTGAACTTGATGCTGGCCTTCTTTTGCGGTGTCACAACATAGAGGGGTGCGATTTGGTCAAACGGTACGGTCAGTAGTCCCTGCTCAAAGGCTGCTGCAACGATTTTTTCTTCATCTGTCGTTGTCATTTTCAGGCGCCCTCCATACGTGTCAATCGATCAGAAATGGTTTTCGGCAGACTCGCCAACCCTTCTGCCCGCAAGAGCGTGACAAAATTCTCGTCGGCCATCAGCGTCTTGAACGATTGTGTGAGAAAGAGCATCTCGCTGCGCGTTGCATGTGCCTTGCGCAGGAGAACCTTCTTCTTTTCGACATCGTTCTCATAGGTTTTGAGTAGGCTTTCAACCGATAGGCTTTTGCGGGACCGATTGTCTGATGACGCGCGTCCCTTGCCGTGTTTTTGTCGGGCTTCGACAAGCCGTTTCGCCCGCAAGAGTCTCCCGCCACGCAGGAGCTTCTTCTCATAGGCTTGCCTGAGAACCGTCTGTACGCCAACATCATCGGCGTCAGCGATATCAACGGCGACGCTCACGGGAATCTTACCGCTTTCCACTGCACGCAATAGGCGATGTTCGTGACTTTCCAGCAGCCTGATGACGCCATGCACATATTTGGCCGACAGCTGCGTTTTGACTGCAATCTCTCGCTCCGAATAGCCGTTGTTCTTCAGCCTTGAGATGTCCCTCAGCAATTCCAGCGAGCGGTGCTGACGCCGCGCCAGATTTTCGACGAGGCTCATCACAAGGCAGTCTTCACTGCTTGCATCGACGACAATCGCGGGAATTTCCGATTGACCAAGGGCTTTGAAGGCTTCCAGACGTCCCTGACCGCACACCAGCTCATAGTTCGGTTCGCCACCACCTTCGGGTTCCCTCGCCGCGACGGTGATGGGCCGTTTCAGCCCAAGCTCGGCAATGTTGGCGGTGATTTCATCGAAAACCTTTTGATTGCGAATCCGTGGATTGACCACCGTGATCGCGTCGACGGAAACCAGCACAGTATGTTCGCGAGATACGGTGTTCATCATGCCACCTCGAGAAGCGGCGCACGCGCCGTCATATTAAAAAAATGGGCGAGGTCCTCAAAACGGTATGCATCAAGGGACAGGCCATTGTGTTCAGACAGGCGCAGCTTGGATTTGGTCATGTCAAAGGTCGGCAGCAAATAGTAGTCCAGCGGTAACTCATTCATCTGTCCCATCCGGACGACGATGGTCATGTCGGGCAGACGCCCAGTATCGAGACGAATGTTCCATCGAAACGCACCTGCACCGGTTTGCATGCAACGGGCGATGACAATGGAAACAGTGAACTCGTCGTTGATGGTCAGAATGTCTGATTGAAGATCTCGATCAACCTGTCCACCAACGGCTTCGACGCCGGAGACCGTGTCGCGGATAATATCTGAGTGCATACCGCGCAGACGTTTGTTGATCTCAATGTATCGGTAGTCCCGGTCCGGTTTGAAACCGACAAGGCTGTAGGCCCGCAGCAGGCTGCCAAACCGACTTTGATAAGCACCGCTCGACGGCAAAGTCGCCGCTTCATTGATGACAAAGCCGGAGAGAAAACCATGTTGTTCCAGTGTCTCTTTGAGGCCTTCGAGCATTTCTTCGTCAGACAGCCGTTGAGACCGCGAGCTGATAATAGCACGCGCGGCCTCGAAGAGATCGGCGCTGACGATGGCTTCAAAAGCGCCCACTGCACGCACCCAATTGTTGGGATCATTACGCACATGGCGTTTCTTTAGTTTGAAGGAATGGCGGTTCCAGATGTTGTTGCCGATGTACTTTTCGTTGGTCAGAATTTGGCGCACCACGGTAGGTGACCAGTTGCGATCCAAATCGGTCTTGATTCCACCCGCGTTGAGGTCTGCAGCGATCTCGACCTCGGATTGACCATCATGAACGAAACAACGGAAAATCTGGTTCACAACAGCGATTTCGTCGTCAGGTCCGGGCACAAGCGTTACGCGATCCGTCTGAATGCTTTTATGTTCGCCACGTGAGAGAATGCCTTTCATATTTCCGGCTTCGTCAATCAGCATCCGTCTCAGGCCAAAACCCGGCGCACCACCTTGGCGGTAACCCAGTTCAATCAGGCGGGACTGACCTGCGAAGACCTTTTGGGACAGCTCTCGGCTATATTCTCCAGCCATCGCACGCTTTAAGCCCTTGACGACGGTGGACATTGTACTGCCATCGTTTTCAAATTGCTCGGCGCAGTATTCGACCGAAATTCCCGCGCGCTTGCAGGCGTACTCGTAGTAGGCGCTTTCGTCAGCGTCTTGGAAACGGCCCCAGCGGCTTACGTCGTAGACCAGAACTGTTTTAAACGCAGTTTGCCCGGCTTCGATGTCTTCGATCAATTGGGTGAGACCAGCCCGGCCTTGAATACGTAGACCGCTCTTTCCGGCATCGGAATAGGTTCGAATTATCTGGTAACCGCGCTCATCGGCGTATCGCTTAATCGCGTCCGCCTGGTTTTCGGTCGAGTAGCGTTGATGCTCTGTCGACATGCGAACATATTGCGCGGCCCTCTTGCGGCTATCTTGCTGGTGATCATCGTCTGGCCAACTCAATGCTGCGGCCCTCCATTCTTCAAATTCGCAAACCTGTACGGGAACTCTGCGATCCTTTCCTCAATCTTAGCGGGAGAGGGTTGGAAACATGTTTCATAAAAAGGGCAGCTTGTTTCATCGAGAGTGCGAGGGACTGGTTTCTGCTTCAGAATACCGAAAGGCGATCAGTTCAGCGCTGTCTCAAGAATTGGGTGGCGCCGGTCGCGCTGCGAAAGAAACAGCTCGGTGGACGGGAGCAAGCGAACGAACAGCTAAAAACTGGATATCGGAAACCTATGGTCCAACCGGTGAGAACCTGATTGAGCTGATGCGGCATTCAGACACCATCCTTGACGTTGTTTTAGTCTTGGCGGGTCGTCACGAGGAACGGCTAGCTCGGCGTTTCACCTCCGCTAGAGACGAAGTGGCTGAGGTTTTGCGCAGTCTTGATGCGATCTGCAGGCCCGATGACGGCTGATTGACGCCCGCAGACGTAATTTTCGAGATCTATCGCCTTTGGGCGAAAGGAAAACCTTCGAGTCGCAAAAGGCAAAGCTAGTGCGTCGGGGTTTCGAAATTTCCTTTAAAATCAGGCCTGCTTCATCTCGGAAAAGGTAAAACTATGTGTCGCCCCACATCCTTGCTGACCGTCAGATGACTTTGACCTTTGCGTCATAAACTGACCCCCCCACTTCGCGCTTCCGTGGGCTGTTCCTGCCAATCTGCCGCGTGGCGAACGCGGAAGGGGGCGAGGAGCGGACATTCTCTGCGACCGGGAGCCAGGGTTCCCGGAAACTCGGGAACGGTCTCCCATCTGATAATTTTCTTCGATTGTGCAGAATGTCGGCAATGCGGATCAAGCTACGGTCTGTAAAACGCGCCCAATTCCCCTCGGCCTCACATAACCTCGCACCCAAGCCATGGCATCCTGCATATTTGTTTTATGCCGAACGTTCAGCTAAATTGATGGCTTTGTTCAGTTCCCTCAATCAGGCAAACCAGCATCCACCAAACGCTCAGAGAATTGCCGCGTTCCAGCTGGACTTCGCAACGACGACCCCTGCCATCGTCAACATCGAAATCACCTGAGCCAAAAAGAAACTGAACCGCATAATGGCAATGCCTTCAGTCTGCACAAAAGCAATATGAGTGACCGATTGGCATATGCGCGCCGCGATCACCGTCATGGCAAGCAGGTCGAGCACGGCGCCTGAGGTGCTGGTCCAAGCCGACGCAAAAACGATGCTTGCGAATACAGGCAAATTTTCGGCGCAATTGCAGTGGGCCCGCAACGCCCGAAGGTACCACTCCGCGCCTTCGGGACGATCCCCGCGCCACTCACGCACGGTTGCGCGGCCCGCGAAAACAAGCGACCAGCGATATACACCCACCGTCGCAACCAGGAGCAACAGCGTCCACACGGCAAAGCCAAGAAGAGCAGCAATCGGGACAGTCATCTTCGCTATCTCCTTGAAATTTGACCGAACCGGCAAACTGGACCCAAGCCGCCAGCGACCGGTTTCGGATCAATACCGGAACGGCTGCACCTCAAACAATTGCAGCGTCTTGCCAAGGCCCCCCGTCTTGGTGTCATGCCGAATGGTCACGGCCTTGGACCCCGCGAGGGCAAGATACCATGTGGCCATTCCCACCGCCCGCGCCACGACGCTCTGGACTGCTGCCTCACCGGCCTGGCTGTCGATCACGATCGCCAGATCTGTGTGGATGGGGGCCGCGCTGAATGTGCCCAGTCCGAACAGTGCCGAGTCGTCCATGTCGGTTTCGACACTCACATCCACGCTGGCCAGCACAAGACCTTCGCGCGCCGACAGCATCTTGATGGAGCTCGCGACACATCCGCAGATGGCGGCACGGGCGAAAAAACCGGGGGACGGGCCCAGCGCGTCGCCCCCCATGCCACGGCCAAGGTCGGTTGTGGTCGAGAAACGGCCTTGCGTGATCTCGCAGGCCAGACCGTGCCCGATTTTCCCGCGTGTCAGATACTTGCACCGCGCGGCAGCCGGATCGGCGTTCATCCGTTCGATCACCCTGGCTTGGGCCAGCCGGATAGCGGTGTCCCTGCTTTGGTGGATGTTTGATTCAGTATTCATTGGTGTTCTTTCTGTCACGCGGCCAGTTGGCCGTGGGTTTCCAGGATGTGATCTGCCAGCGCCTCGGCATCGGAGCCGACGCCGTCAATGAGCGCCGAGTTGCGGCGCCGCTGAAACGGCAGGCCAAGCGCGTAAAGCCCCGGCGCGACGTGACCCCCGGCGTGGGCAAGCCGCCCCTTCCGGTCGAACACCGGCACATGCAGCCAGCTGTGATCGGGGCGGAGACCCGTCGCCCAGATCACCGTACGGAACCGGCCGGTGCCAAGATCGTGGAACAGGCATGGGGTCGCTGGGAATTGGGTGGGCGCAAAGCGCTCCGGTGCGGCGAGACCGCAGACCTCTTGCGTCTCGGCCCACAGATCGAGAGAGGCCAGCAGTCGATTCATCTTGAGATCCGACATCGTGCAATGGTTCGCCAGAGATCCGGAAAAGAACAGGCGGTTGTCGCGAATGTCTGCCAGACGACCAGTGATTTCGACGCCGCGGTTGCGCAGCATGTTCAGGTCGAAAAATTGCCGATCCCGATTGCCGACCAGTTGCAATGACGGGACATTGCGGGCGCGCGCGATATCGTCCACCTCGTCGATGGTCGTGGAATGGATACCCGCGCGGTCCATCCACCACTGGATGTCGCGGCCGCGATAGTGACGCGGCATGCGGATGTGCTCGCCAGCGGCCAGCGTCACCTCGTGCCCGGCGTCACGGATTTCGGCGGCAAGCTGAACGCCGGTGGCCGAGGCGCCGACGACCAGCACGCCACCATCAGGCAACTGATCGGGGTTGCGATAGTCAAGCGCGGTGATTTGCGTGACGCTTTGCGCCAATCCCGCCGCGACGGCAGGAACACAGGCCAGATTGCAGGCTCCGGTGGCCAGGACAAGCGTGCGGCACTGCCAGTCGCCACGGTCTGTCGCAACGCGATAGCCTGCGGCATCTGCGGTAACAGACAGAACGCGGGTATGTTCCTCGACCGGGGCGCGGCTGGCGCGGGCGTAGGCGTCGAGATACCCGGCGACCTCGGGCATCGACATGAACCCGTCCGGATCCGGCCCGGTATAGGCGTGGCCGGGCAGCCTGCTTTGCCAGTTCGGGGTCAGCAGTCTGAGTGAATCCCATCGTTCATGGCGCCAAGAGTTCGCAATTTGCCCGCGTTCGATCACCACATGGGCGATGCCCCGGTCCGTCAGGCAATGGCTCATCGCCAACCCGGCCTGCCCGGCGCCGATGACCAGCGTATGGATCTTTTTCATCGCGGTGGTCCCTTTCCAAACGGGATTGAAATCGGGGGCGAAAATCATCGGTCAACCTTTCCGGCTGGGAAGGTTGGGGGTGACCGGGGCCCGCCGTCACGGGCCCCGGTGCACAGGAAGGATCAGGCGACGGACACCGCGACATTGGTGGTATTCGTCAGCATGTCGTAAACCGCCGAACGCTTCTGCGACTGGGCAACCAGCGCGGCCACATCCTCATCCGAGGCGTCGGCGCTGATGTCGAACGACACACGGATCGCCGAAAACCCATTGCGGATTCCCTGGTCCATGCCAAGGATTCCACGCACATCGATGTCGCCCTCGACCACGGCACGGACCGAATGCAGCTTGATGCCGCGATGCTGGGCCACAGCCGCCAGACCGCCGGTCAGGCAACTGGCCAGCGCCGCCAGCACGATTTCGGGCGGGGTCGGCGCGGTATCGGCGGCGGCAAAGACTTCCGGATGATCCGATGCGATAGCGAAGGTTTCCTTGCGGGTCTGTTCCTCGCCCAGCCCGAAATAACCGTTCAGGCTGTTGCAGTTACGGGTGCCGCTGATCCAGTCGCAGGTGCTGCGAAAGGTGAAGGCGGCGGCCTGCGGCATCTGTTCAAACGCGCCACGCGCGCCGATCAGGGCTTCGGTGTTCACGCCGTTATCGACGGGATTGATTTTGGTTTCATAGGTCATTGTCGTGTCCTTTGGGTCTGAGGGTTTTCTGCGCAAAAGGCAGGGTAATGTTGCGACCTATATTCGGGTCGCGCCGAGTGGGTCAGCGGAGCATCATCAGATGCCCCACCTGAAGACTGGTGCCGAACTGGGCACGTTTGAAAACCGGGCCTGCCATGCGCTCAAGCGCGTCACAGGTCGCAAATCTGGGCAGGGCAGCAAGGTGGCCCGCGAGTGACCGGGCGGTTACTGGTTAAGCGGATTGTCCGACGGATCGATATAGGTGATGTCGAACGGCCCCGGGCCATGGATCTGGACAACGGTCTCGCTGCCGGTCCAGGCATAGTGAGGATGACCGGCCGGCATTTCGATGAAACCGCCTGCGGGCAAAGTCGTCGTCGTGTCGCGATCCAGTTTCTGGCCGTGGCCGACGTTGAATTCGCCCGACACCACGGTGATCAGTTCGGCACCGGAATGGATATGCGCGGGCACGTCGTATCCGGCGGGCAGTTTCAGCCGCAGCACGAACCACCCCTCAGCAAAGGGATTTCCGGACAAGACGGCGATCTCGGCACCGGCCGGCAGGACCGGGGGCGCGGGCGCCCAATCGGCACTGGCCGGAACATATGCGGCGGGCGTCTGATGGTTCTCGGCTTGTGCCGCGCCGACGACCGACAGGGCGGTAATGGCGGCGGCGAGGTATTTGGATGTATTGGTCATTGGTTCATTTCTTTTCGTGTTTGGTCTTGGTTGTGGGTCCGGCGACGGCGACTGCCGCAACGGGATTTGGCCGGACCGTCCGGCCCGGCAAACGGGTGGGCTCAGACGGGATTGCGCGCTGTGATCAGCCAGGACGAACTGTCCATCCAAAGCCCGTCGCGCGTCGTCTCGACGCTGGTGAACAGGTCGGCCAGCGCCGCCTCGATTTCGCCGCGCCGCGCCTCGGCCAATGGGCCGGCCTCGCGAAAGGTTTCCCCCGCTGGTCCGATCGCCAGTTGAAAGGCGATTGCTTCGTCGATATCGCGGCCAACCAGCACCTTGGCGTCGATGCGGCGAAAGGTGATGTCGGTAAAGCCGGCGGCCTCCATCTGCGCGCGGGTCGTGTCCTCGTTGGCCATCGAGAACGGGCCGGGTCCGCAATTCAGACCATCGGCACCGGGCGCGGGCAGAAACCCGCGTACGATCTGATGCGGGGTGTTCAGCCAGGGATTATCCGCGCGCTGGCGCCAGACGATATGGGCGATCCGCCCGCCCGGTTTCAGCGCCATCCGCATTGCGCGAAGCCCGCGCACCGGGTTGGTGAAGAACATCGTGCCGAAACGTGCAAAAACGTAGTCATAGGCACGCTGTTCCAGCCCTTGTTCGGCATCGCCACGGGCGAAACGGACATTCGGTGTCCAGCTCATTTCGGCTGCATGCCAGGCATGGTTCAGGAAGGTCTGGCAGCAATCAATGCCGGTGACCTGGCCATCCGGGCAGTGACGGTTGGCAATCTCGATGGCGGTGTCGCCAAAGCCGCAGCCGACATCCAGAACATGCGCGTCGCGCGGGATGTCCAACGCGCCCATCACCGCAGCACTGTGCCGCGACAGGCCGCCGACCATGATGTGGCGATACTTAATGAATTTCGGTGCAAGCACTGCGTTCCAAAAGTCGACGATTGCGGTGTCCGCTTGCTGGACCGGCGTGGTGACATGCAGGGTCATTTTCTTTCTCCTTCGCAGCCGGATCGCCCGGCGTTGGGGAGGGGATAGGCCAGACAAAGCTTGCATGCTTGAGCCGGGTCTGAGTATTTCTTGGGAGTCTTCTGAGTTTTGGCGGGATCAGAGCGCTGCAATATATTTTCGATAATTTCACACTCGACCTTGCGCGCGGCGAATTGCGCAGCGACGGACAGACCGTGCCGGCCGAACCGCGTGCCTTTGCCGTGCTTGCCTATCTGGTCCAGAATGCTGACCGCCTGATCGGTAAGGATGAACTGATCGAAAAAATCTGGGACGGACGGTTCGTGTCAGACGCGGCGGTTTCAACGGTCGTCAAGACCGCCCGTCGCAGCATCGGCGACGATGGTACGGCCCAAAAGTATATCAAAACGGTCCACGGGCGCGGATTTCGCTTTGTCGGCAGTCTTAGCATGCGCACAGAGGTCGCGGCCGCCACTGCAGCGGAACCAGAACCTGCGCCGCGCCCCCCACCCGACGCTGTCGGCGATGGCCCCACTGTCGCGGTTTTGCCCTTCAGCATGAGCGGTGATCAGGATGGCTATGCCGCGATGTCCGATGCAATCCCCGGCGAGCTGATCTCGATCCTGTCGCGCCTGCGGTGGCTGAAGGTTATCGCCCGCGGCTCCAGTTTCCGGTTTCGCGGGCCCGAACCCGATATCGGCGGCATCGGCGCGACACTGGGGGCAAAATATATCGTCACCGGCAATGTCGAACTTTTCGCGCCGTCACTGGCGATCACGGCCGAACTGGCCGACAGCCGCACCGGCCAGGTGATCTGGGGCGACCGCTTGGCCGGCAAACTGGATGACGTGCATAGATTGCGCGAAGAACTGGTCATCCTCGTCACCGCGGCGATGGAACTTCAGATCCCCCAGCACGAGGCATCCCTAGCCAGGCTACGCAGCCCGGACGCGCTGGACGCCTGGGGGGCCTATCATGTCGGCCTACAGCATGTGTACCGCTTCAACCGTAATGACAACGAACGCGCTGCGGGGCATTTCGAACGGGCCGTGCAACTTGACCCCAATTTCGCGCGCGCCCATTCCGCCCTTTCGTTCACCAGCTTCCAGTCGGCCTTTCTGCGCTACAGCACCGACCGCGACCGAGATGTCCGCGACGCGCGCCGGTTTGCCGAACGTTCGATGGAACTGGACCCGATCGACCCGTTCGTGAATTTCAATGTCGGGCGCACCCACTGGCTGGTCGGCGATCCTGAGGCCGGGCAGGCCTGGCTTGAACGTGCCACAGCCCTGAGCCCCAGCTACGCGCAGGGCCTTTATGCGCATAGCTGGGTCGAGGTCATGGGCGGCCGCGGTCAGGTGGCACTGGGCAACTCGACCAAGGCCGTCACGCTCAGTCCGCTTGATCCGATGCTCTATGCGATGCAGATGGCCCGCGCACTGGCCCATATGCATAACGGAGAAATGGACGAAGCCGCCCATTGGGCGGATCAGGGCGCCCGCCAGCCCGGCGCACATTTCATCCTATGGGCGCTTGCCGCAGCGATACTTGAGGTTGCGAACAGGCACGAGACCGCAATCTACTGGATGAAACGGGCAAAGACTCAGCGGGCGGATCTTTCGCAGGAGATATTCTTTTCCTCATTGCCCTTTGGTGGTGATCTTGCCCGAAGCCAAATGCAAACTGCGCTGGTCGCGCTGGACATCCGATAACGCCTGCCTTTTTCGGCAACGCGTTTGAGTTGATGAATGCGATTGACTGACTTCCAGGCGCCCCTTCGCCTTAATATAGGATTGCAACGTTTCTCCAGATTCAAGGGCGCGCCAGTCTTACATCTCGACACATTTGCACATCGGCTTCCCCCGCATTCGGGTGGTGCTTATCGCGTGAATACAGTCATAGTATCCAAAAGCCGGAGCACCCCATGTCTGATTCATTCCTGTCCCATATCGCCAGCACCCTGACCGACATCGAAGCGCAGGGTCTGTACAAACGCGAACGCATGATCACCTCGCCCCAGGGCGGGCGTATCTCGGTCGAACAGGGGGCGGCGGTGCGCGACGGTGTGATCAACCTGTGCGCCAACAACTATCTGGGGCTGGCCGATCACCCGGCGCTGATCGCGGCGGCCAAGGGGGCGATGGATGATCACGGCTATGGCATGGCCTCGGTCCGGTTCATCTGTGGCACGCAGGATCTGCACCGCGATCTGGAACAGGCGCTGGCGCGGTTTCTGGGCAAGGACGACACGATCCTGTTCGCCGCCTGTTTCGACGCCAACGGCGCCCTGTTCGAACCGCTGCTGGGCCCCGAGGATGCGGTGATTTCCGATGCGCTGAACCATGCCTCGATCATCGACGGCATCCGGTTGTGCAAGGCGAAACGATTCCGCTATGCCAATTCGGATATGGACGACCTTGAGGCGCAGTTGAAAGCCGCCCGCGATGGCGGCGCGCGCCATATCATGATCGCCACCGACGGGGTGTTCAGCATGGACGGCTATCTGGCGAACCTGCCCCGGATCACCGCGCTGGCCGAAAAATACGATGCGCTGGTGATGGTGGATGATTGCCACGCCACCGGGTTCATGGGCCCGCAGGGGCGCGGCACCCATGCGCACCACGGGGTCGGCGACAAGGTCGATATCCTGACCGGCACGCTGGGCAAGGCGATGGGCGGGGCGATCGGCGGCTATATCGCCGGGCCGCAACCGGTGATCGACCTGCTGCGCCAACGCGCCCGCCCCTATCTGTTTTCCAACGCCCTGCCGCCCGCCGTCGTCGCCGCCGGGCTGGAGGCGATCCGTCTGGTCGAACAGGGCGACGCATTGCGCGCGCAACTGTTCGAAAACGCGGCCTATTGGCGGGCGGGGCTGGAACGGCTGGGGTTCGATCTGTTGCCCGGCGAGCATCCGATCATCCCGGTGATGCTGGGCGATGCCAGGCTCAGCCAGGATATGGCCGCCAAACTGTTCGAACTGGGGGTCTATGTGGCGGGGTTCTTTTTCCCGGTGGTGCCCAAGGGACAGGCCCGCATCCGCACCCAGATGAACGCCGCCCTGACCCGCGACGATCTGGATGCCGCATTGGACGCCTTTGAACAGGCGGGCCGCGCGACGGGGGTGCTGTCATGAGCAATCAGATGAAGGCGCTGGTCAAGGCCAGACCCGAACCGGGGCTTTGGATGGAACGCCACCCGGTGCCCGAGATTGGCCCCGATGACGTGCTGATCCGCGTGCACAAGACCGGGATTTGCGGCACCGACATCCATATCTGGAACTGGGACGACTGGGCCGCGAAAACCGTGCCGGTGCCGATGATCACCGGCCATGAATTCGCGGGCGAGATCGTGGAGCTGGGCCGTGATGTCAAAGGTCTGTCCATCGGGCAACGCTGTTCCGGCGAAGGGCATCTGATCGGCCATCAAAGCCGCCAAAGCCGCGCCGGAAAGTTCCACCTTGATCCCGCGACCCGCGGCATCGGCGTCAATGAACAGGGGGCGTTTGCCGAATACCTGCGCCTGCCCGCGTTCAATGTGGTGCCCCTGCCCGACGGGATCGACGATGAGATTGGCGCCATTCTGGACCCGCTGGGCAATGCGGTGCACACCGCGCTCAGCTTTGATCTGGTGGGCGAGGATGTGTTGATCACCGGCGCGGGGCCCATCGGGATCATGGCCGCCGCCGTCGCCCGGCATGTGGGCGCGCGCCATGTGGTGATCACCGACATCAATCAGGACCGGCTGGACCTTGCCGCGCGTGTCGCCGATGTGATTCCGGTGAATGTCGCAACGCAGGAACTGCGCGAGGTCGAGGGCGCGCTGAAAATGAAGGAAGGCTTCGACGTCGGGCTGGAAATGTCCGGCAACCAGATCGCCCTGGACCAGATGGTGGAAAATCTGGTGATGGGTGGGCGCATCGCCCTGCTGGGCATTCCGCCCGGCAAATCGCCGGTCGACTGGTCGCGGATCGTGTTCAAGGCGATCACCCTCAAGGGCGTCTATGGCCGCGAGATTTTCGAGACCTGGTACAAGATGATCGCCATGCTGGAAAACGGGCTGGACGTGCGCGGCGTCATCACCCACCGCTTTGCGGTCGACGATTTTCGCGACGGGTTTGCCGCCACGCTAAGCGGTAGAAGCGGCAAGGTGGTTCTGGACTGGGGCTAGGTTTCCGTCCTCCCCGAGGCTTGACAATTGCATCGCTAAACCGAACGGTATAGTTCAGGTTCGCTTGGACTGCGGCGGGGAGGCATGTTGTGCAGCTGACGGTAAACGGAACAACCCACACCATAGACGTCGAAGAGGACATGCCCCTGCTGTGGGTCCTGCGGGACGAGCTGGGGCTGACCGGCCCGAAATACGGCTGCGGCATTTCCCAATGCGGGGCCTGCACCGTGCATATCGATGGCGAGGCCGTGCGCTCCTGCTCCATCGCGGCCGCGGATGTCTGGGGCAGCGTTACCACGATCGAAGGTCTGGGCACGCCGGATGCCCTGCACGCGGTTCAGGCCGCGTGGGTCGAACATCAAGTCGCGCAATGCGGCTATTGCCAGTCGGGCCAGATCATGGCGGCCGCTGCCCTTTTGACGGACACCCCCGACCCCAATGATGCCGAAATCGACGACGCGATGTCGGCCAACCTGTGCCGCTGCGGCACCTACCCGCGCATCCGCGCCGCCGTGAAAACCGCCGCCGCCAAATTGCGGGGGACTTAAGGCATGAGCCGCCTTGGAAAAATCGCCCGCCGCAGTTTCCTGATCGGATCGGTCGCCGTCGCCGGTGGCGTCGCCTTTGGCACCTACAGCTATCGCAAACCGGTGGAAAACCCGCTGTTGCAGGATTTGCCGGACGGCCACGCCGCGATCACCCCCTATGTGCGGATCGACGCGACGGGGATCACCCTGATCACCCCGCGCGCCGATCTGGGACAGGGTGCCTATTCGGTGCAGGCCGCGCTGATCGCCGAGGAACTGGACGTGACGCTGGATCAGATCCGGGTCGATCCCGGCCCGCCAAGCCCCGCCTATTACAACGGCAAAGTCGCCGCCGAAGGGTTCCCGCTGGCGGCCACCGACGACGGTTTTCTGGCCCGCAACGGCCGCGCCTTCGGCGATGTGGTGGCCAAGCTGATGGGGCTGCAGATCACCGGCGGGTCCTCGACCGTGGCCGATGCTTTCGACAAGCTGCGCATGGCCGGGGCGGTGGCGCGCGAAACGCTGATCCTGGCGGCGTCACAGCAAAGTGGCGTGCCCCGATCCCGGCTGACGACCCGCGACGGCGCGGTGATCCTGCCGGATGGCGGCACGCTCAGCTATGTTTCGCTGGCCCCGGTGGCGGCGGGGCTGGACCCGGTGACCGATGTCACCCTGCGTGACCCGGCCGACTGGCGCTATCTGGGCAAGGCGATGCAGCGGCTGGATATCGTCGCGAAATCGACCGGCACGCAGGCCTATGGCATCGACATGCAACTGGACGGCATGGTCCATGCCACCGTGCGCACCAATCCCCGGATGGGCGGCGAAATGCGGGGGTATGACGCCCGTGCGGCGGAAAAGATGCGCGGCGTGATCAAGATCGTCCCGATCATCGGCGGCGCGGGCGTGATTGCCGATAACACTTGGCGCGCCTTCGCTGCGGCGGATGCGATCGACTTTGATTGGGGGCCCGCCCCCTATCCCGCCACGTCGGACGGGATGTGGGAAGAGGTCGGCGCCTCGTTCACCCGCGACCGGCGCGACAGCCGGTTCAGGAATGACGGCGATGTCGACGCCGCCCTGAAGGACGCCAAGATGATCGAGGCCGAATATCGCATCCCCTATCTGGCCCACGCCCCGCTGGAACCGATGACCGCCACCGTGCTGCTGAAAGACGGGCGGCTGGACATCTGGACCGCTACCCAGATTCCCCGGTTCATGGAACAGGCGGCGGCCGATCTGACCGGTCTGGATGTCGCTGACATCCACCTGCATGTGCTGGCCGCCGGGGGCAGCTTTGGCCGCCGGTTGGAAGATGACTATGTCCGCCAGACCATCGAACTGGCCATGGCGATGGAAGGCACCCCCGTCAAAATGACATGGCGCCGCGAAGAGGACATGACCCACGATTTCCCCCGCACCCTGCAAATATCGCGCGCGCGTGGCGCGGTGCGGGACGGCAAGGTCGCGGCCCTTGATCTGAAAATCGCGGCGCTGTCGACCACCGCATCCCAGACCGCCCGCCTGAACCAGCCGGTTCCGGGGCCGGATGTGGCCATCGTTGCGGGCGCATGGGATCAGCCCTTTGCCATTCCCGATTACCGCGTTTCGGGATACCGGGTGCCCGCGATGGTGCCGGTCAGTTCCTGGCGGTCGGTCGGGGCCTCGGGCAACGGGTTTCTGCACGACGGATTTCTGGACGAATTGATCCATGCCGCAGGTGCCGACCCGCTGGCCGAACGGATCAGGCTGTGCTGGCACGCGCCGTCGCGCAAGGTGCTAAAGGCGGTCGGCGAAATGTCCGATTGGGGCAGCGACCCGGGCCCGGACCGGGGACGCGGCGTGGCCTTTACCCTGTCGTTCGGCGTGCCGGTGGCCGAGGTGGTCGAGGTGACCAACACCCCGGACGGCATCAGGATCGACAAGGTCTTTGTCGCGGCCGAGGTCGGCCGGGTGATCGACCCCGTCAACTTTGAAAACCAGGTGATGGGCGGGGTGATCTGGGGGCTGGGGCACGCGATGAACTGCGAGTTGA
Source organism: uncultured Paracoccaceae bacterium (assembly GCA_947500775.1). Classification (GTDB taxonomy): domain Bacteria; phylum Pseudomonadota; class Alphaproteobacteria; order Rhodobacterales; family Rhodobacteraceae; genus CANMTD01. The sequence goes on along the minus strand of CANMTD010000001.1, from coordinate 151,860 downwards.
CCTATGACGACGGCCTGCCCGAACAGACCAACTTTGACGCCTATGAAGGGATGCGCCTGTATCAGACCCCTGAAATCATCGTGCGCGGGCTGGAAAACACCGGCACGGTGCGCGGGATCGGCGAACCGCCGGTGCCCCCCGCCGCCCCGGCGCTGGCCAATGCGATCTTTGCCGCCACCGGGCAACGCATTCGCGAACTGCCGCTGAACAAACACATCGATTTCGTCTGACGGATCAGCCCAGGGCGCGCAGCGCGACCCGGCCCTTTGTGGTGATCTGAAAGACGTCATCGCCTTCGATCACCACCGCCGACAGCGGCTTGCCATAGGCAGCCCCGGTATCAAGGTTCAACCGGTTGGCGTATAGCGTGACCTCGTCAATCGGGGTGTGGCCATGCACGATCAGCGCGCCATGATCGCGCGTGTCGTCGTGAAATTCCTTGCGAATCCAGACCAGATCATCCTCGGCCTGATCCTCCAGCGCGACACCGGGCCGGATGCCCGCATGACAGAAAAACGCCCCCCCGCGCCGATAGGTTGCTGGCAGGGCGCCCAGAAAATCCAGATGCGCCTGCGGCACCTTTTCGCGCGCCTCGGCGTGGATATCGGCAATCGCACGATCCTTGGAGACATCGACACCATAGGACTGCAACGAAGGCCGTCCGCCGACAACGTCGATCAGCCAGTGCAGATCGTGGCGCAGCGGATCGGGCAGTTCTTCGGGTTGCAGGAAATGCCACATCATCCGGTCGTGGTTGCCCTTGAGAAACACCCAAGGTTCCGCCCGGGACTGACCGGCGATCAGATAGTCCAGCGTGCTGCGCACATCCGCACCCCGGTCGACGAAATCGCCCACATGCACCACGGGCGCCGCAGCATCGCCGGTGCCGGCGCGATCCTCTTCGATCCAGCCGTGAACCTCGGTCAGCAGGTCGATCTGGCCGTGAATATCGCCGATGGCATAGGTGCGCATGGTTTCTTGTCCCCGATTAAAAAAGGCCTGCCACATCTTTTGCGGCAGGCCTGCAACAGGTTCAAGTCACCGCGTCCTTAAGCCGCGTCAAACACCAGCGGTTTGACCGATTGGAACATGCCGGTGTCGCACAGCATCTTCAACACCGGATCGGGTACCGGCGCGTCGACATAAAGCAGGGCAATCGCGTCGCCCCCTTCCGCCGCGCGGCCAAGGGTAAAGTTGGCGATGTTCACGCCGTTTTCGCCCATCGTCTGGCCCAGCATCCCGATGATGCCCGGGATATCCTTGTTGGTGGTGTACAGCATGTGGCTGCCGATCTCGGCGTCGATGTTGATGCCCTTGATCTGGATAAACCGCGGCTTTCCATCGCTGAATACCGTTCCCGCGATCGACCGTTCGCGGCTTTCGGTGACAACGGTCAGCTTGATATAGGCGTCGAACACGCCGGATTTCGGCTGGGTCGTGCGCGAGATTTTGATGCCGCGATCCGCCGCGATCACCGGGGCCGACACCACGTTCACATCGGGGTTGGCGCATTTCATGACACCGGCGACCGCGGCGCAGTTCAGCGCGTCCAGGTTCATGTCGACCACGGCCCCGTCATACAGCAGATTGACCGCCTTGATCGGTTCATCCGTCATCTGGCCGACAAAGGCGCCCAGATGTTCGGCCAGTTTCAGCCACGGGCCCATCACCTTGGCCTCTTCCGCCGTGACGGACGGCATGTTCAGCGCGTTGGTCACCGCCCCGGTCATCAGGTAATCGGACATCTGTTCGGCCACCTGAAGCGCCACGTTTTCCTGCGCCTCGGTGGTGGCGGCGCCCAGATGCGGGGTGCAGACCACGTTGGGCAGGCCGAACAGCGGGTTTTCGGTGGCCGGTTCTTCGGCGAACACATCGAAACCGGCCCCTGCCACATGGCCCGATTTCAACAGATCGGCCAGCGCCTCTTCATCGACCAGACCGCCGCGGGCGCAGTTGATGATGCGAACACCTTTCTTTGTTTTCAACAGGTTCTCACGCGACAGAATGTTGCGGGTGCTGTCGATCAGCGGCACATGCAGGGTGATGAAATCGGCCCGTTTCAGCAGTTCGTCCAGTTCGACCTTTTCGACGCCCATCTGATCGGCCTTGTCTTCGGACAGGAAGGGATCGAAGGCCACAACCTTCATCTTCAGCCCGCGCGCGCGGTCGCAGACGATGCCGCCGATGTTGCCCGCGCCGATCACGCCAAGGGTCTTGCCGGTCAGTTCGACCCCCATGAATTTCGACTTTTCCCATTTGCCGGCATGGGTCGAGGCGCTGGCCTCGGGCAGTTGGCGGGCGACGGCGAACATCATCGCGATGGCATGTTCGGCGGTGGTGATCATGTTGCCGAAAGGCGTGTTCATGACGATCACACCCTTTTTCGACGCGGCCACCTTGTCGACGTTGTCGGTGCCGATCCCGGCGCGACCGATGACCTTGAGGTTATCGGCGGCCTGCAACAGTTTTTCGGTAACCTTGGTGGCCGAGCGGATCGCAAGGCCGTCGTATTTGCCGATCACCTCAAGCAGACGATCCTTGTCCTTGCCAAGGCCGGGTTCGAAATCAACCTCGATGCCGCGATCGCGAAAGATCTGGACGGCGGTTTCAGACAGGCTGTCAGAGACGAGTACTTTGGGGGCCATGCTGGCGCTCCTCATATCAAGAAAATCGGGGGGCACACCCGGTGCAGATTGCGTACACCGGGCGTATGTACACTGTGTGGCTCAGGCGGCGGCCAGCTGGGCCGCGATCTCGGCCTCGAAGGCCCAGTTCAGCCATGGCATCAGCGCCTCAAGATCGGCGGTTTCCACCGTGCCGCCGCACCAGATGCGCAGACCCGCAGGCGCGTCGCGATAGGCGCCGATGTCAAAGGCCACGCCTTCGGCATCCAGCCGTTTGGCGACAGCCTTGGCAAAGCCCGCCCCGTCCGCGATCCGCGCGTCGGTGAATTTCAGGCACACGCTGGTGTTCGACCGGGTCGCCGGATCGACGGCCAGGAAATCGATCCAGTCGTGGCTGTCCACGAAGCGTTCGATCACGGCGGTATTGGCGTTGGCCCGCGCGATCAGACCGTCAAGCCCGCCCACGGATTGTGCCCAGTCCAGCGCCTGAAGGTAATCTTCGACCGCCAGCATCGAGGGGGTGTTGATGGTTTCACCCCGGAAGATACCGTCGATCAGCTTGCCGCCCTTGGTCAGGCGAAAGATTTTCGGCAGCGGCCATGCCGGGGCATAGCTTTCCAGCCGGGCCACCGCGCGGGGCGACAGGATCAGCATGCCGTGCGCGGCCTCGCCGCCCAGCACCTTTTGCCAGCTGAAGGTGGTCACATCCAGCTTGTCCCACGGCAGGTCCATCGCAAAGGCGGCGGATGTCGCATCGCACAGCGTCAGACCGGCCCGGTCCGCCGGGATCACATCGCCGCTGGCCATGCGCACGCCGCTGGTGGTGCCGTTCCAGGTAAAGCAGACGTCATTGTCGTAATTCAGCGCGGCCATATCGACGATCTGGCCATAATCGGCGGTGTGGGTCGTGGCCTCGATCTTAAGCTGTTTCACCACATCGGTGACCCAGCCCGCGCCAAAGCTTTCCCAGGCGACCATTTCGACCGGGCGTTCGCCCAGCAGGTTCCACATCGCCATTTCAAACGCGCCGGTGTCGGACGCGGGCACGATGCCGATCCTGTAATCGGCAGGCACGCCCAGAATATCGCGGGTGGTTTCAATCGCGGCCTTCAGCTTGTCCTTGCCAATGGCGGCGCGGTGCGAGCGGCCCAAAGGCGCATCGGCAAGCTTATCCAGCGAAAAAACGGGGGGTTTGGCACAGGGGCCAGACGAAAAACGCGGGTTGGCCGGCCGCGTAGCCGGGGTATTGGTCGCCATCGGTGGTATCCTCACAGATATATGCCCTTCGTTGGGGAAGGGTGTCCCACCGCCGCAAATACGGGGGTTTGCCCACTGGCACAAGACACAATCCTGCGGTATTGCGCCGCTTGAGATCAAAAAAGCGACATCCCCGTCCACTATCGGAAACACGCCCATGTATATCGCCACCCTGCTGACCGACCCTGCCCGCCCGACGCTGGACCCCGCCACGGTCGAGGCATTGCGCAATGCCTGGGGCGGTGGAGAGGCGCAGTGGCTGGCCCCCGATGTGGCCGCCGAATTCGCCATGGCGGCGGTGCCCGGCAATCGCTGGGACGTCTGGGCCGATCTGCAGAAACTGGGCGTCGATCTGGTGGTGCAGCCCGCCGAAGGGCGGCGCAAGAAGATGCTGCTGGCCGATATGGACAGCACCATGATCCAGCAGGAATGCGTGGACGAGCTGGCCGACGAGGCGGGCGTGGGCGCGCGGGTGAAGGAAATCACCGCCCGCGCAATGAACGGCGAGCTGGATTTCGACGGCGCGCTGAAGGAACGGGTTGGCCTGTTGAAGGGTCTGGATGCCGGGGTGATCGACCGGGTTCTGGCCACGCGCATCACCTATATGCCCGGCGGCAAGGCCTTGCTGGCGACGATGAAGGCGAACGGCGCCTATGCGGCGCTTGTCTCGGGCGGGTTCACCGCCTTTACCGGCAAGGTTGCGGCGGACCTTGGGTTCGACGAAAACCGCGCCAATACGCTGAACATCGAAGACGGCGCGCTGGCCGGCACGGTCGCCCTGCCGATTCTGGGGCGCGCGGCCAAGGTCGAGGCATTGCAACAGATCACCGCCCGTCTGGGGATCACGGCGGCCGATGTGATGGCCGTGGGCGATGGCGCCAATGATCTGGGGATGCTGGGGCTGGCAGGCGCAGGGGTTGCGCTGCATGCGAAGCCCAGCGTGGCGGCGGAATGCGACATCCGCATCAACCACGGCGATCTGACGGCGCTGTTGTATATTCAGGGTTACAGTCAGGATGCGTTTCGCATCTAGCGCATGGGCCAATCATGGCCTGCCTTAACGTTTCGCGCGCACCATAGCGATCCGGGTGCAAGACGCGCGGTCAGAGGGGATCGGCCAACAGGGATGCCGCCGGGCGGATGCTGCCCGTCGTCAGCCCGCGCCGGTTTTCTATGGTGGTGTTCATGTAATGCGACACGATCGGATGTGCCGCGTCCAGCACGCCCAGCCGGATCAGCAGCGCGGTGATGGCGCATTCGCTGGCGCGGGTGGCCCCATCCGCGATTTTCAGAGCAACGCCCAGTTTCTGTTCCGGCAGGATGGCGACGAAAAACGCCTCGGCCCCGGTTTTGATCGCGACTTTGCCGCCCATGGCGCGCATCAGCTCGGTGCAGGCACGCCCCTCGCCCGCGACCAGTTCGGGGAAAGCCGCCATCGCCCGCGTCAACCGCGCCGCCGATCTTTCGCGCAGCGATGCGCCATCTTCGCGCGCGCTGGCGAAATAGGCCATGGCGCGGGCCATGCCGTGCATGGTGGTGGCGAAATTGGGGGCGGAACAGCCGTCGATACCAAAGCCGGGCGTGGCCAGACCGGTCACATCCTCGAACGCCTCTTTGATGGCGGTCTGCACCGGGTGGGCGGGGTCGACATATTCGGGACCGGCGCGCAGGTGTTTGGTCAGCGTCAGAAACCCCGAATGTTTGCCCGAACAATTGTTGTGCATCTGGCAAGGCGGCTGATGGGCGCGGATCATCGCCAGTTTGGTGTCCTTGTCGCGCGACACCTCGGGGCCGCAGCGGAAATCATCGTCGCCCAGCCCCAGCTCGGCCAGCCATGTCTGCACCAGATCGGTGTGGATCGGCGCCCCCTGATGCGAGGCGCAGGCCAGCGCCAGCCGGTCCTGCCCCAGACCGAAGGCATCCGCCGCGCCGCTTTCCAGCAGCGGCAGCGCCTGAATCATCTTGGCCGATGACCGCGGCAGGATCACCGCGTCGGGATCGCCCCAGGCCGCAACGATCTGTCCGGTGTCATCGCAGACCACCGCGTGGCCGCTGTGCACCGACTCCAGAAACGGGCCGCGCCAGACCTCGACCATCGCCGCTGAGTTGCTCATCCGGTATTTCCCCTAAACTTGATGCGCGATTTTCTGCCAAGAGGGCTTTAAAAAACCGGCCAATTCACGTTACTCTTGGCATATCGAGTTGAATTCCGTCATGCCACAGTAAAAAGGTCCATCCAAGGACTGTACGGGCGGACAATAGGCAAAGGCAGCTGGAGGCTGTATCGACATGACAATTTGGATGAAAAGCGGGGTTGCGGCCTGTGTTTTGGCTTTGAGCGCAATCGGCGCCACGGCGCAGGAAAGCTCTAACCGGGTTGCGGCAAAGACCGATTGGTCGGTGTTCGTGGACGACAACCCGACCGAATGCTGGGCCGTCTCGTCGCCCAAGGAAACCGTGAACACGGATGAAAGCGGGCGGATCAAGGCGGTGTCGCGCGGGCGCATCTATATGCTGGTGTTCCACCGGCCGTCGGATGGGATCAACGGGCAGATACAGTTTGCCGGTGGATACCCCTTTGCCGATGGGTCGACCGTGTCGCTGAAGGTCGGCGATTCCGAATTCGAACTGTTCACCGATGGCGAATCGGCCTGGCCTGCCACCGCGTCGGATGACGCGAAAATCATCACCTCGATGAAACGCGGCGCGAATGCGATTGCCACCGGGCGATCGTCGCGCGGCACCATCACCAAAGACACGTTTTCGCTGTTCGGGTTTACGGCGGCGATGGAAGAGGTGGAAAAACGCTGCGGTGGCTAAAGGCCTTCGCATGCGTTGATCCGGATACAGTCTGACAGGGTTTTTCCCGGTTCATCGGTGAAGGTTTCGCCGGTTTGGTTGATCGCCTGAATGCGGTCGGCGCGGAACATCCGGAAATCCTGTCGGACCTCGCACCATGCGCTGCAGATCCAGACGCGCCCCCAGTATTGCAGCTGCAGCGGCCTGATCCGGCGGGTGCTGGTTTGCCCGTCAGCCCGGGCATAGGCGATGGACAGCACGCGTTTTTCGCGCAGGGCCGCGCGCAGGATCGGCAGGTTTACAAATCCGGCCTCGGCCTCGGGCGCGGCAAAGACCGCCACGCCCCAGCCCTGAGGCGGCGGGTATCGGGCAGTGCCTGATCGATCTTGTCCGACAGGCTGGAGGCCGCCTGTTGCAATTCGGGATCGGCGGCCTTGCGGACCAATGCCACGCCCAGATGCAGCGCCTCAAGCTCGGTCAGGGTCAGGGTGACGGGCGGCAGAAAGATCGGCGCCCGCAGGATATAGCCCACTCCGCGTTCGCCTTCGACCGGAATGCCCGAGGCGACCAGCGTATCCATATCGCGGTAAATCGTCCGGACCGAAACCTCCAGCCGTTCGGCCAGATCCGCCGCCCGGTGCAACCGCCCGTCGCGGATCAGTTGGATCAGATCAAACAGGCGGTCGGTCCGGCGCATTCGGTGTTTCCAGTCGCTGGTATCGCACGGGCGCTTTGTAATGGGTCCCTGCTGACACTATATTGTCAGTTGATGTTACGCCGAATGGGACGTGCGGGCCATATTTGCTTTTTTGCTGTATTGGTGTATCAGCGCCCCCTGTTTTCCCGGAGTCTTTGACCATGCCGACCAGCGCCCCCATCACGCAGGATGTCCTGACCATTCCTCGCAAGCTTCCCGAAGGGGACAAGATCAACCTGATCGGGTTGACGCGCGACGCCTTGCGCGAGGCGCTGATCGCGGCGGGCACGCCTGAGAAACAGGCGCGGATGCGGGTCAATCAGGTGTGGCAGTGGCTGTATGAAAAAGGCGTGCGCGATTTCGATATCATGACCAATCTGGCCAAGGACTATCGCGCCAAGCTGGCCGAGAACTTCGTGATCGAAATCCCCGAGGTCGTCAGCAAACATGTGTCCGAGGATGGCACCCGCAAATATCTGGTGCGCATCGCCGGCGGGCATGAGGTCGAAACCGTCTATATCCCCGAAGAAGGCCGCGGCACCCTGTGCATTTCGTCCCAGGTCGGGTGCACGCTGACCTGTTCGTTCTGCCACACCGGCACCCAGAAACTGGTGCGCAACCTGACTGCGGGCGAAATCATCGGGCAGGTCATGCTGGCCCGCGACGATCTGGACGAATGGCCCGAACTGGGCCGCGCGCCCAAGGATGAAACCCGGCTGCTGTCCAACATCGTGCTGATGGGCATGGGCGAGCCGCTGTATAATTTCGACGCGGTGCGCGATGCGATGAAAATCGCGATGGACCCCGAAGGCATTTCCCTGTCGCGCCGCCGCATCACCCTGTCGACCAGCGGCGTGGTCCCCGAGATCGCCAAGACCGCCGAAGAAATCGGCTGTATGCTGGCCGTCAGTTTCCACGCCACCACCGATGCGGTGCGCGACAGGCTGGTGCCGATCAACAAGAAGTGGAACATCGACACCCTGCTGGAGGCGCTGCGCGCCTATCCCAAACTGTCCAATTCCGAACGCATCACCTTTGAATACGTGATGCTGAAGGATGTGAACGACAGCGACGAAGACGCGCGCCGTCTGGTCGAGCTGATCAAGGGCATCCCGGCCAAGATCAACCTGATCCCGTTCAACGAATGGCCGGGCGCGCCCTATCAGAGGTCGTCAAATAACCGCATCCACGCCTTTGCCGACATCATTTATAAGGCGGGCTATGCCAGCCCGATCCGCACCCCGCGCGGCGAGGACATCATGGCCGCCTGCGGGCAGTTGAAATCGGCCACCGAACGCGCGCGCAAATCGCGCAAGCAGATCGAAAACGAAGCAGGGTTGTAACCACCACATGGCACACGATCATTCGCATGGGCATCACCACCATCATCTGAGTGCCGATGCGGGGGACCGCCGGGTCGGGGCCGCGATTTTCTTCAACCTGTTGCTGACGGCGGTGCAGATCGTGGGCGGCATCCTGTCGGGCAGTCTGGCGCTGATCGCGGATGCCATTCACAACCTGTCGGATGCCTTTGCCCTGATCATCGCCTTTGCCGCGCGCAAGATCGCGCGCCGCCCGGCGGATGAGGAAATGACCTTCGGCTATGCCCGCGCCGAAACCGTGGCCGCGCTGATCAATTACACCACACTGATCCTGATCGGGATCTATCTGATATACGAAGCGGTCCTGCGGTTCTTTGACCCGCAAGAGGTCACCGGCTGGACCATCGTGATCATCGCGGCGGTGGCTTTGGTCGTCGATGCGGTGACCGCGTTTCTGACCTGGCGCATGTCCAAGACCAGCATGAACATCCGCGCGGCGTTTTTGCACAATCTGGCGGATGCGATGGGATCGGTCGCGGTGATTGTCGCGGGGACGCTGATCATCCTGTTTGAATGGCACATCGTCGATCCGCTGATCACCTTGCTGATCGCGGGCTATATCCTGTGGCATGCCTGGGCGGAAATCGGCGCGGTGATCCGGGTGCTGATGCTGGGCCGCCCGCCAGAGATCCCGGCGCAACAGGTGTTGCAGGCCATGCAGGGGGTCGAGGGGGTGCAGAACGTGTACCACCTGCACCTGTGGATGATGGAGGAACAGACCGCGGCCCTGCAGGCGCATGTCACGCTGGCGCCGGGCCAATGGGGCAACGCCGATGCGATCAAGGACGCGATCCGCGCGGCGCTGTTGCCGATGGGGATCGCGCATTCGACGCTGGAGCTGGAATGCAGCCGCCATGCCCGGCAAAACGCCCCCGTCATCGGACACGAACAGGCCGGGGCGTAACCCGGCCTGTTCGCAGCACAGCGGTCTTAGCGGACCCAGCCTTCGGTTTTCATGATGGCCTGCGCCTCTTCGGTCACCAGAAAATCCAGAAAATCCTGCGCCTGCGGATCGGCATCGGGCGACAGGGCCACGTTCACGTCGCGCCAGACTGTACGCTCGGGCGCCAGCGCCACCGCCGCCAGATCATCCGATTTCGTCACCGGCCAGTTCGGCCATGTGATCCAGGCATCCGCATCCTCGGACATGAAGGCGCGATAGCTGGCGCCCGAACCCTTGGCGAACGTCACGATGTTCTTGCGGAACGCGGTCACGTCCTGCAACCGGCCCAGCCGCCCGGCGACATCTTCCCACGCGCCGGTGCCCGAGGTGTTATAGACGCCCGCGCCTTCGGTCACGACGATTTTCATGCCGGGGGCCAGCAGGTCGTCAAACCCGGTGATGCCCTTGGGGTTGCCCTTTTTCACCGCGATGATGGTGGGGCGGATATAGATCGGCACGACCTGATCGGATGAAAACGTGTGATAGGTTTCCAGAAAGGCGGTCATCGACTGTTCGGAGGTTCCCCACAGGATATCGGCATCCGCCTGCGCCATGGGCGACCATTTGCGTTCGGGTCCGGCGATCACCTCGACCGTCTGGCCGGTTTTGACCTGCCACACATCGGCGACCTTCTGAAAGGCGGTGTGCGGGCCACCGGCGCCGTACAGCTTGACCACGCCATCCTTGGGCGCGTGTTTGATCGAAGGATCGAAAAGGGGGCTTTCCTGGGCATGGCCCATGACGGGCATGATCACGGCAAGAACCGCAAACAGGGCTGGAATACGCATCTGGAGTCTCCTGAACAATAGAACGTGCCGCAGGGTCGCGGCACATGTTCAACAGACGGGCAGGCGCGGAATATAATCCCCGCGCCTGCTTCACGTGTGTGTGACTGCAACGGGTGCGGGCGCTTAGCCCTGCCAGTTTTCGATGATCTCGACCGCCTCTTCGGCGGTTTCGACATATTGAAACAACTTCAGGTCGTCGGCTGAGATCGTCCCTGCCTCGGCCAGCGCCTCCCAGTTGATGATCTTTTCCCAGAAGGATTTGCCAAACAGAAGGAAAGGCACCGGTTTCATCCGGTTGGTCTGGATCAGGGTCAGCGCCTCGAACATTTCGTCCAGCGTGCCGAACCCGCCGGGGAAGATGGTGATCGCGCTGGCGCGCAGCAGGAAATGCATCTTGCGGATGCCGAAATAGTGGAAGTTGAAACACAGCTCTGGCGTCACGTATTCGTTCGGCGCCTGTTCATGCGGCAGCACGATGTTCAACCCGATCGACACCCCGCCCGCATCGGCGGCACCACGGTTTCCGGCCTCCATCACGCCGGGGCCGCCGCCGGTGACCACCACATTCTTGCGCCCGCCGTTTTTCTGACTGTCCAGCGTGATCAGGCGGGAAAATTCGCGGGCCTGATCATAGTATTTCGACAGGTCCGCCAAGGTCTGCGAGCGGGCAGTATGCTTTTGCGCGGGCTCGGGGATGCGGGCGCCACCGAACAGCACCACGGTGCTTTCGATGCCATATTCCGTCATCAGCATTTCGGTTTTCAGCAGTTCCAGCTGCAACCGCACCGGGCGCAGTTCATCGCGGCACAGAAACTCGTCATCCGCAAAGGCCAGACGATAGGCGGGCGCCCGGGTTTGCGGGGTATCGGGGATGACACGGGCGGCTTCCATGTCCTGATGGGCATCGGGAAAAATCCGGTCGGTGCGATCCTTCATAACTCATACATCCTTACTTGCGCGTTCGATTCAGCCCTATAGGGTTGCGCGATGCAATGCCAGTGACGGAGAGATGGGTATGCGTTGGAAAGCCGCGATTGACGCCGCCGCGACACGGATCAGGCCCTATGTGCAGCGCACGCCGGTCATGACGTTGCAGGGGTTCGGGCTGTCCTATCCGATAGAGGTCAAGCTGGAACACATGCAGCACACCGGCAGTTTCAAGGCGCGCGGCGCGTTCAACACGCTGTTGTCGCGCCCGGTGCCCAAGGCCGGGCTGGTCGCGGCCTCGGGCGGGAACCACGGGGCGGCGGTGGCCTATGCCGCGCGGGCGCTGGGGCATGAGGCGGCGATTTTCGTGCCGGAAATGGCCGGGCCGTCCAAGATCGGGCTGATCGAACGGATCGGCGCCAATCTGACCGTCGTGCCGGGCGATTACGGCCATGCGCTGGAGCGCGCCCGCGACCATGAGGCCAGGACCGGCGCGATGCAGATTCACGCCTATGACGCGCCTGCCACGGTCGAAGGTCAGGGCACCGTCATGGCCGAATGGGAGGATCAGGGGCTGACCGCCGATACCGTGCTGATCGCGGTGGGCGGCGGCGGGCTGATCGCGGGTGCCATGGGCTGGCTGGGCGATGGGCGCAAGATCGTGGCCGTGGAACCCGAACTCTGCCCCACGCTGCACAAGGCGTTGCAGCAGGGCCCCGAGACCGAGATCACCCCATCGGGCGTCGCCGCCAATGCGCTGGGCGGGCGGGTCATCGGACGGATTTGCTATGATCTGGCCAAGGCGCACAGCCTGACATCCGTCACCGTGCCCGATGCGGCCATCACCCGCGCCCAGCGCGCGCTGTGGCAGGACCGGCGGATACTGGTCGAACCGGCGGGCGCCACCGCGCTGGCCGCGCTGATATCAGGCGCATACCGGCCCGAACCGGGCGAACGGGTGGCGGTTCTGATCTGCGGCGGCAATATCGCACCCGACCCTATCACCTGAATGACGCATTGTGCGGCGAATGCCGCACCGGTATAGGGCTATCGCAACATAACATTCTAACCCAAGGGAAACCTCATTATGTCCAACGCCCAGCTGGAAACCGCCATCGAAGCCGCGTGGGACGCCCGCGATACGATCTCCCCCGCCACCACGGGCGAAACCCGCGAAGCCATCGAAGACACGCTGAACGCCTTGGACAGCGGCGCATTGCGGGTGGCCGAAAAGCAGGACAGCGGCGACTGGCATGTGAACCAATGGGCGAAAAAGGCGGTTCTGCTGGGGTTCCGCATCAAGGACATGGAACAGCAGGACGGCGGCCCGCAGGGCGGCGGCTGGTGGGACAAGGTCGACAGCAAGTTCAAGGGCTGGGGCGACAACCAGTGGAAGGCCGCCGGGTTCCGCGCGGTGCCGAACGCCGTGGTGCGCAAATCGGCCTTTATCGCGCCGGGCGTGGTGCTGATGCCCAGCTTCGTGAATCTGGGCGCCTATGTCGACGAAGGCACGATGGTCGACACTTGGGCCACTGTGGGCAGCTGCGCCCAGATCGGCAAGAACGTGCATCTGTCGGGCGGCGTCGGCATCGGCGGCGTGCTGGAACCGATGCAGGCGGGCCCGACGATCATCGAGGATAACTGTTTCATCGGCGCACGGTCCGAGGTGGTCGAAGGCTGCATCGTGCGCGAAGGGTCCGTTCTGGGCATGGGCGTTTTCATCGGCCAGTCGACCAAGATCGTCGACCGCGAAACCGGCGAGGTGATGTATGGCGAGGTGCCGCCCTATTCGGTGGTGGTCGCAGGCAGCATGCCCAGCAAGAACAACGTCAACCTCTATTGCGCGGTGATCGTGAAACGCGTCGATGAACGCACCCGCAGCAAAACCGGCATCAACGAGCTGTTGCGCGACTGATCCGGTCCGGTGGCGCCGCCCATATGGTGGCGTCACGGTCCAGACGGCGCTGTTCCGCCGCCGACAGCAGCGCCAGCGCCTGTTGCTGATCGCCCCCGGTCTTACGCAGCGCATCCCGCCACAGGCGTTTGGCCGACCGGGGGGACCATGGCAATGCCGCACCGGCCAGCCACGCGCGCAGGGGCGGCGGAAGCTGATCGTATTCGGCCATCGGACGCCCGGCCCGCCGCTTGCGCGGCAGGCCGGTGCGCAGGTTTACGACTTTGCCGGGGGTCATGCCGCCTCGGTCATCATGCGCCATTTGGGGAAGGGATCAGGCAGGCCTTCGAAAGCCGCCGGATCGAATTCGGTTTCCGTGCCGACCAGGGCATCGTCCAGCGCGGCGGTGATTGCGGCGCGGTCCATCCCGACGCCGATGAACACCAGTTCCTGCCGCCGGTCGCCGAAGGGATCGTGCCAGTGCCGGGCGACATATGCGCGGGCCTCGGGGTGATCGGGCCAGAGGTGAGACGGGGTGGCCGCCCACCATGTGCCCAGCGGCTGCACCCGGCTGAGGGCACCGGCCAGCGAAAACTCGGCCACCGCATCGGGGCGGGTGGCCAGCCAGAAATGCCCCTTTGACCGGATGACGCCGGGCAGCGGGCCGTTCAGCACCTGATAGATGCGTTGCGGATGAAACGGGCGGTGCGCCCGATAGACGAAGGATGAAACGCCGTATTCCTCGGTTTCGGGAACATGATCGGCAAAACCATAGAGTTCCTGCGCCCAAAGCGGGTGCTGATAGGCCTTTTCGAAATTGAACCGCCCGGTGCCCATGATCTGATCAATCGGAACCTTGCCGTAATCCGTCTGGATCAGCGTGGCGTCGGGGTTCAGCGATTTGATGACCTTGACGGCAGCATCGGTGTCCTGCCGCCCGGCATCGGTGACCTTGTTCAGAACGATGACATCGGCAAATTCGATCTGATCGACCAACAGATCGACCAGGGTGCGATTGTCGCCTTCGCCCAAGGTTTCGCCGCGATCCGCCAGAAAATCATGGGACGAGAAATCCCGCACCAGATTCACCGCATCGACCACCGTGACCATCGTATCCAGCCGGGCGATATCGGACAGGCGCTGGCCCTCGTCATCCCGGAAATCGAAGGTCGCGGCGATCGGCAGCGGTTCGGAAATCCCGGTGGATTCGATCATCAGGTAATCGAACCGCCCCTCTTCGGCCAGGCGGCGCACCTCGACCAGCAGATCGTCGCGCAGGGTGCAGCAGATGCAGCCATTGGTCATTTCGACCAGCCGTTCTTCGGTATGGCTGAGGTTGGCGCCGCCATCGCGGATCAGATCGGCGTCGATGTTGACTTCGGACATGTCGTTGACGATCACCGCGACCTTTTTGCCGGCGCGGTTGTTCAGAATATCGTTCAGCAAGGTGGTCTTGCCAGCCCCGAGAAAACCGGACAGCACGGTCACGGGCAATGGGTGGGTCATGGTGTCTTCTCCAAAATGCAATGTAATAACATAACAAGATTAGCGCACCCTTGACAACGCCTGTTTCACAGCGCACCCCCGGCTGGGCAAATCTGGAGAGCGTGATGGCGGGCAAGGACAAGAATTCAAAGCAGCAGGTCTATACCCTGTTGATCGAGGTCGGGCGCAAATCCGGCGACGGGCTGCCCAAAAAGGCCACCGGCGCCGCGCTGATGTGTTACGCCAGCGGCGTGGACGAGGCCGAGGCCGTGCGCGAAACCGTGGCCGTGCTGAAACAGGCCGATCTGGCCCCGCTGGATGTCACCGGATACGGCACCGCCGACGAACGGCGCGCGCAGGGGCATGAGGTCTCGGAGGACGAGCTGGAACTGATGGCCCGCGCGCTGGAGGAAAACTCGGTCATCGTGGCGCAGATGACGCCCTTCTATGGCGACAAGAAACCAGCGGGTGACGACACTGCGCCGTGAAATCCGGGCCGCGACACTCCGCCCGGATTTACGCGCCTATTTCCTGCGCCCGAAATATTTGCGGTAAATCTCGTCGTATCGGCCCGTTTCTTTCAGGTTCAGCAAGCTTTGGTTGATATCTTCGATCAACGGGCTTTGCGACGGCAGGGCAAACCCATAGCTTTCGCGCAGAAACGTCTGCCCGATCAACTGCCCGGTCCCGGCCCCATTCGAATTCACGTAATGCGCCAGAATCGGCGCATCGAAAACGACCGCATCCAACCCGCCGCGTTCAAATTCATCCAGCAACTCCATAAGATCGGCATGCCCGGTGAAATCAATCTCGCGCCGTTCCAGATACCGGGCCGAGGTCGACCCCTGTATCGTGCCGACAGTTTTGCCATGCAGGTCATTCACTGAATTGACCGATCCCTGAATCGCGTCAACCGTCAGCACGGCCGTGATTTTCGCCACGAAGATCGACACGACGAACAGGCTGGACAAAACAAGGATAACGCCGAATATCCGGCCCAGAAAGGTGCGTGGCATCCGTTCTTCGAAGCCGCCGTTCACGACCAGGTTCAGCGCCCACCAGAATGCCGGAAACATCGCCTGCCGGACGGGTCTGTCGAAATAGGACTGCGCATTGCGTTCCAGCCGCCACATCACCATCCCGCCGCAGAACAGCAACAAAAACGCGATCCCGATGGCCAGCAACAGGTCCCGCGAGAAAATTGTCGAAATAAGGTGGATGTTCGAACCGCCTGTCGGGACCATGATCTGCAGCCCACCGTCAAAGATCGAATGGCTGAAATCCATCACCCGTTCGCGTTCGGCAGTGATCGAGATATTGGCCACCGCCGCATCCGCCCGGCCATCGACAACCGCGTCCAGCATGTCCGGGAAGCTGTCCATCCGCTCAACCGAATAGCCAAGCGACAGATCATCGGCCACCGCGCGCCACAGCTCGATGCTGAAACCGTCAAACAGCCCGGCCTCTTTGGACGAGAACGGCGGCCTTTCGACCGTCACAACGCGTAAATCCTGCGCCATGGCGCCAATCGGCCCCAACCACAAGAAAATGAAAGCTATTCTTAGGATCATAAAACTGCTTTGTCCCCGCGTTCCAACGAACCTTCATGTCAAGAAGGACCTGCCCACAGATCCGACCACGGTCCGCCGGGCCTCATATCCATAGATTGACCCCGGCGCCAGTGGTCGAACGCATGACACAGGATCCCCCTCCTGTTTTAAGAACCGTTATGTCACAGAATGATGCTGGAACAGAATATGAAAGATGAATTCGCGGACGTGACGTCGCGCGGGCACAGCCTTTGCCCCTAAAACATCCCTGCGCCACGTGCCGTCACATTGCCCTTGCCCGGCATCAAAGGTATCGCTGAGACTGTCAAACTGATGGGAGGCCCGAGTGTCCGCTATTACCGACCCCGTTGCGTTATCCGCCGATCTGATCCGCTGCCCCTCTGTCACGCCAGACGAAGGCGGCGCGCTGGTCTTGCTGGAACACCGGCTGTCAGCCGCCGGTTTCACCTGCACCCGCGTGGATCGTGGCGGGATCGCCAATCTTTACGCCCGTTGGGGGGACAAGGGGCACAGCCGCACCTTCGGTTTCAACGGCCACACCGATGTGGTGCCCGTCGGCGATGCGGACGCCTGGAGCGCGGACCCCTTTGGCGGCGAGATCCGGGACGAACAGCTTTGGGGGCGGGGCGCCACGGATATGAAAACCGGCGTCGCCGCCTTTGCCGCCGCGGCCATCGATTTCGTCACGGCCACGCCCCCCGACGGCGCCGTGGTTCTGGCCATCACCGGCGATGAAGAGGGCGACGCATTGGACGGCACCGTCGCGCTGCTGGACTGGATGGCACAGCAGGGCGAGGCGATGTCGGCCTGTCTGGTGGGCGAACCCACCTGCCCCGAAACGCTGGGCGACATGATCAAGATCGGGCGGCGCGGGTCGATGACCGCCTATTTCACCGCGCGCGGGGTGCAGGGGCATTCGGCCTATCCGCATCGCGCCAGGAACCCGGTGCATGCCATGGCGCGGCTGGTGGACCTTCTGGCCAATCACCCACTGGATCAGGGCACCGATCATTTCGATGCCTCGACCCTGGCGGTCACCACCTTCGACACTGGCAATCCCGCCAACAACGTGATCCCCGCCGACTGTCGGACCACGGTGAACATCCGGTTCAACGATGCCCACACCTCGGACAGCCTGACCCGGTGGCTGGACGATCAGGCAAAGCAGGTGGCGCAGGATACCGGGGTGGCGTTCGACATGGACATCAAGGTTTCGGGCGAAAGCTTTCTGACCCCGCCCGGCCCCCTGTCCGATCTGGTCGCCGGGGCGGTGCAGGCCGTGACCGGGGTGACGCCGGAACTGTCGACATCGGGCGGCACATCGGATGCGCGGTTCGTCAAGGACCACTGCCCGGTCGTGGAATTCGGCCTTGTCGGCAAGACCATGCATCAGGTCGATGAACGGATCGAAGTGGCGCAAATCGTCAAGCTGAAAGACATCTACGCGCGTATTCTGACCGATTATTTCGCCTGACAGATACCCCGCATCGCGACAGCGGTCCTGCGCTTTCCGCATGACGCCCTTTCGTCCCCGTGTTAGGTCAGGAACATGACACAGATCCCCAGCAAATCCGAGATCCTTGCATGGATCGCGGACAACCCGACCCAGACATCGAAACGCGATATCGCCAAGGCCTTCGGGGTCAAGGGCGCGGACCGGATCGATCTGAAACGTGTGCTTAAAGAGCTGGAGGCCGAGGGCCATCTGGAAAAGCGGCGCAAGACCTATCGCGACCCCGACAAGCTGCCCCCGGTTTCGGTGCTGCAGGTGCAGGCGCCGAACGATCAGGGCGATATCTTTGTCCGCCCGCTGGAATGGCAGGGCGAAGGCCCCGAACCGCGCGTGCTGTTCGTGGCGCGCCAAAGCGACCCCGCCCTGGGCACGGGCGACCGCATTCTGGGCCGCCTGACCGAAGTCCGCGACGAAACCCATCAGTATGAGGCGCGGCTGATCCGCAAGATCGGCGTCAACCCGGTGCGCATTCTGGGCGTGTTCCGCAAACATACCGAAGGCGGGCGGATCAAACCGATCGACAAAGGCGCCGACAAGGAATGGCAGGTCGCCGAAGGCGCGACGCTGGCCGCCAAGGACGGCGAACTGGTCGAGGCGGAACTGGCTGGCCCCAAGACCCGGCTGGGCCTGCCGCGCGCCCGGATCGTCGAACGGCTGGGCGATCCCTCGGCGCCCAAGGCGGTGTCGCTGATCGCGATCCACCAGCACGGCATTCCCGACGCCTTTCCCGATGCGGTCATCGCCGAGGCGGATCGCGCCAAACCCGCCGGGCTGTCGGGCCGCGAAGACCTGCGCCCCGTGCCCCTGATCACCATCGACCCCGCCGATGCCCGCGATCACGATGACGCCTGTTACGCCGAACCCGATGACGACCCCAAGAACGCGGGCGGGCATATCGTCTGGGTCGCGATTGCCGATGTGGCCCATTACGTCACCCCCGGTTCCGCGCTGGACCGCGAGGCGCGCAAGCGCGGCAATTCCACCTATTTCCCCGACCGTGTGGTACCGATGCTGCCTGACCGTCTGTCGGGCGATCTGTGTTCCCTGCACGAAGGCGTGCCGCGCGCCTGTATCGCGGTGCGGATGCAGCTGAACGCAGCGGGCGAAAAGATCGGCCACCGGTTCGTGCGCGGGCTGATGCAATCCGCCGCCTCGCTGAACTACGAAGAGGTGCAGGCCGCCATCGACGGCGCGCCGAACGAAAAATGCGGCCCCCTGCTGGACGATGTGCTGAAACCGCTTTACGCCGCCTATGCCGCCGCGCGCAAAGCCCGCGCCGCGCGCCAGCCGCTGGACCTGGATCTGCCCGAACGCAAGATCGTGCTGTCCGACGACGGCACCGTGGCCGCCGTCAGTTTCCGTGACCGGTTCGATGCCCATCGCCTGATCGAGGAATTCATGATCCTGGCCAATGTGGCCGCCGCCGAAGAGCTGACAAAACTGCGCCGCCCGCTGCTGTTCCGGGTGCACGAAGAACCCAGCCCCGAAAAGCTGGACGCCCTGCGCGAAGTGGCGCAGGCCTCGGGGTTTACGCTGGCCAAGGGGCAGGTTCTGAAAACCGCGCATCTGAACAACCTGCTGGACGCGGCCCTGGGCACCGAGTTTTCGGAGCTGATCAACATATCGACCCTGCGGTCGATGACGCAGGCCTATTACGCGCCGGAGAACTTTGGCCATTTCGGTCTGGCGCTGCGATCTTACGCGCATTTCACCTCGCCCATCCGGCGCTATGCCGATCTGATCGTGCACCGGGCGCTGATCACCGGGCACGGCTGGGGCAAGGACGGTCTGTCGCCCGCCGACATCGACATGCTGGAAGAAACGGCCACGCATATTTCGGAAACCGAGCGGCGGTCGATGGCCGCCGAACGCGACACCACCGACCGGTATCTGGCGTCCTATCTGTCGGAACGGGTGGGCAATGAATTCACCGGTCGGATCGCGGGCATCGCCAAATTCGGGGTCTTCGTGAAACTGGATGAAACCGGGGCCGACGGGCTGGTGCCGATCCGCGAGCTGGGCAATGAATATTTCCACCATGACCGCGACGCCAACACCTTGATGGGGTCGGACACCGGGCTGATCATCGGCATGGGCCAGCGGGTCACCGTGCGCCTGACCGAAGCGGTGCCGGTGACCGGCGGGCTGATGCTGGAGCTGCTGACGCTGGACGGCAAGACCCTGCCGCGCGGATCGTCGCGCGGGCGCGGCACCGGCCCCCGCCGCCGGATGACAAAGGCCAAGACCAAAGCCGCCAAGGTGAAACGCAAGGTCGCGCGCAAACGGCGCTAGGCGGCAACCGGCGCAACCTTGCGGGCGTGCATTTTGGCCGCTTTGCGAAGCCCACCGATCCGGATACACTCGGCCCAAACAATAAACGGGCAAACAGGTGTTTCATGCGAATTGGTGTTTTGGTTCTGAGTGCGATTGCAATGATTTGGCCGGGGGTTTCCACGGCAGAATCGGGGGCGATCACAACGTCGTTGCGGCCGCTGGAACGGCCCGATCTGGTCGTTCCGGTGCGTGTCACCCGACCGCAGGCCCGGCCGATCCGCAGCGCCGCACCGCAGGCAGCCCCGGTTCAGGTCGCGGCCTCGAACGCCCGGTTTGAACGCTGGATCGGCGCCTTTCGCGGACGCGCACAGGCCAAGGGGATTTCAGCGGCGGTGCTGGACCGGTCGTTCCGCGACGTGCGCTATAATGCCGGTGTCATCAAGAAAGACCGCAACCAATCCGAATACACCAAACAAATCTGGGATTATCTGGACAGCGCGGCATCGCCCACGCGGGTGGAAAACGGCAAGGCCGCGCTGCGTAAGCACAAGCGTGTTCTCAGCGCGATCGAGGCGAAATACGGCGTCGACAAAGAGGTGGTCACCGCCGTCTGGGGGCTGGAAAGCGCTTATGGCGAACGGCGCGGCGACATTCCCACGATCGAGGCGCTGGCCACGCTGGCCTTTGACGGGCGGCGCGGCAAGTTTTTCGAAAGCCAATTGATCGCCGCCCTAAAAATCGCCCAGGCTGGCGATGTGGCCCCGCGCCGGATGACCGGGTCCTGGGCCGGTGCGATGGGGCACACGCAGTTCATCCCGACCAGCTATCTGGCCTATGCGGTGGATTTCACCGGCGACGGCAAGCGCGACATCTGGTCAGAGGACCCGACCGATGCGCTGGCCTCGACCGCCGCCTATCTGGCGCGGTTCGGCTGGGTCAAGGGACAGCCCTGGGGGGTCGAGGTGACGCTGCCGCGCGGGTTCAACTATGGGCTGGCCAGTCGCAAGGTCAAAAAATCGCCCGCGGACTGGGCGGCCCTTGGCGTGCGCGGCACCAACGGGCGCGCGGTGCCGAATTACGGGTCTGCGTCGATCCTGCTGCCTGCGGGCGCGCAGGGGGCGGCCTTCATGATCTTCAAGAATTTCAGCGTGATCGAACGTTACAACGTGGCCGATGCCTATGTGATCGGCGTGGGCCACCTGAGCGACCGGCTGAAGGGCGGGCCCGAAATTCAGGCCAAATGGCCGCGCGGGTACGAACCGCTCAGCTTCAAGGAACGCAAGGAGCTGCAGCGCAAACTGCGCCGGGCCGGATTTCCGCTGGAAAAAATCGACGGGATCATCGGGCCGAACACGATTGATGCGATCCGCGCGTATCAGCGGTCGGTCGGGGTGACGCCGGATGGTTATCCATCGGTCGACTTGCTGAAACGCCTGCGCTGAAGCACGGCCTGCGCGATCAGCGCCCAGCCCAGCACCGCCTTGCCGTGATCGGACAGCGTGGCGGCGCTGCGGAAGGTCATCAGGCGCAGCAAGCTTTGCCCGTCAGGGGGCTGTCTGATCACGTTCTGGGCGGGCAGCCCATCGATGATCAGCCGGTAATATTCATAATAGACCTGCGGTGACAGCCAGACGAAACCGGCAAAAAGAACGATGGCCAGCAACACCCGCTGCACCCGCGACAACCGGCGCCCGGCCCACCACAGCAGCGCCAGACAGGCCAGCGACAGCATCACCGACAGCGCCACCAGACCGATCTGGCCGCCGGTGCTGAGCGTGTGAAAGGAATCTTCGGCATAGGGTGTCATGGCGGCACGCGCGGCTAGTGATCCGCGCCGTTCTTTTGCACCAGTTCCGAAACGACATGGGCATATACATCGCGCTTGAACGGCACGATATTATCCACCAGATGATCGGCGGGCAGCCATGTCCATTCGGAAAACTCGGGGTGTTCGGTTTCGATGTCGATCTGATCGTCCGTCCCCAGAAACAACATCCGGAACCACAGTTGTTTCTGGCCCCGGTATTTGCCTTTCCAGACCTTGCCCAGCAATTCGCGCGGCAGGTCATAGGTCACCCAATCGCCGGTGCGGCCGACGATCTGAACCAGATCAGCGGTCACGCCGGTTTCTTCCCACAGCTCGCGCAGGGCGGCGTCCTGCGGGTCTTCGCCCTTGTCGATACCGCCCTGGGGCATCTGCCAGGCGGCCACATCGGAATCGCGACGCTGGCCGACAAAGACATCGCCCTTGGCGTTGGTCAGCATCACCCCGACGCAGGGACGATACGGCAGTTTTTCGGGATCAACGGGCATGGGACATCGGGCCGACCAAAAGGCCGGCCCCCTTTAATCATTTAACCGGATCAAGCGCCGACAGGCCTTTGAGGATATCGATGGCATAGGCCAGCTGATAATCCTCTTCGCGCAGTTTGGCGGCCTCTTCGACCTTGGCGCGCTCTTCTTCGATCTGGCGACGTTCGTCGTCGGTCAGGCTGTCATTGTTCAGGCTGCCGCGCAGGTCGGCCTCGGTCCGGGGGTTGCGGGCCGGTGTATCCTCGGCCCCTTCTTCAGCCGGGCGGCGGGGGGGCTGTGCCACAACGATATCCGGGGACACGCCCAGCGCCTGAATCGACCGGCCCGAAGGCGTGTAATAACGCGCGGTGGTCAGACGCATCGCGCCGTCACCTTTCAGCGGCATCACGGTCTGGACCGAGCCCTTGCCGAAGCTTTTGGTGCCCACCACGATGGCGCGGTGATGATCCTGCAGCGCACCGGCCACGATTTCAGACGCCGAGGCCGAACCGCCGTTGATCAGCACCACCATCGGTTTGCCGCTGGTCAGGTCGCCGTCGGTGGCGTTGTACCGGTCGCTGTCCTGGGGATTACGGCCCCGGGTCGACACGATTTCACCTGCGTCAAGGAAGGCGTCGGACACCCGGATCGCCTGTGTCAGCAGCCCGCCGGGGTTGTTGCGCAGATCCAGCACGAAGCCGTTGACGTTTTCCAGACCTTCCAGTTCCTCCACCGATTTCTTCAGCTGCTCTTCGAGGTTGGGATAGGTCTGATCGTTGAAGGTGGTGACCCGCAGGACAACGGTGTTGCCTTCGACCCGCGACCGGACCGCCGTCAGTTTGATGGTGTCGCGGGTGATGGTCACATCCAGCGGTTCGTCCATCCCTTCGCGCACCACGGTGATCACGATATCGGACCCGACCGGGCCGCGCATCAGTTCGACCGCCTGATCCAGCGTCAGGCCCAGCACGCTTTCGCCATCGACATGGGTGATGAAATCGCCCGCCTCGATCCCGGCCTCATCGGCGGGGGTGCCATCGATCGGCGAGACGACTTTGACAAAGCCCTCTTCCTGCGTGACCTCGATGCCCAGACCGCCGAATTCGCCGCGGGTCTGTACCTGCATGCTGTCGAAATCTTTCGGCGGCAGAAAGCTGGAGTGCGGATCAAGCGAGGTCAGCATGCCGTTGATGGCCGCCTCGATCAGCTCGCCCTCGTCCACCTCTTCGACATATTGCGCGCGGATGCGTTCAAAGATGTCGCCAAACAGATCAAGCTGTTCATAGACCGAACTTTGGCGGCTGGCCTCTTGGGCGATCAGCGGCCCGGCAATCTGCGTCGTCAGTAACGCGCCGGCCATAGTGCCGCCCAACGCGGCCATCACGAATTTCTTCATGGCGTCCTATTCCTTGTTCACTTTGAACCACTCTGCGGGGTCCACGGGCGTTTTGCCCTCTCTCAGCTCCATATAAAGCGTCTCTGGGCGATCTGTACCACCACCTTCTGTCGCAATGCTAAGAAAAGCATCAACATTGGGGGATTTCCCGCCCATCAGACCCACCGGCGCACCTTCGGGCAGCACCTGCCCCACCTCTCCATAAACTTCGGCCATACCCGCCAATATCAATAGATAGCGCCCATCGGGCTCAAGTATCATCACATTTCCGTAGTCCAGCAGCGGGCCAAGATAGCGGATCGTGGCGGGCGCCGGGGTGGTCACCAGCGCCAGGGGCCGCGTGGCCAGCAACACGCCCGGTCGCCGGATGCCCGCAGCATCCGGTTCGTCGAACCGGCGCAGCAGCGTGCCCTGCACCGGCAGCGACAGCGCCCCGCGGCGGGTGTCGAACGCCGCAAGCGGCTGGCTGTCGGACAGATCGTCCAGACTGGCCAGCCCGCTGGCGAACCCTTCCAACGTGTCCGAACTTTCCAGCAACTGGCGCATCGCATCGGTATCGGCGATGAACCGGCGCGGCAGATCGGTGCGGTCAGAGATCGCCTTGGACAGGGCCGTGCGCGCGGTCTGGGCCCCGGCCAGACCTTCGACCAGGGTGTCGGCCGCGCTTTGTTGCAGGGCGCGCAGGACGGCGACCTCTTCCAGATCGTCGCGCAGGGCTTCGGCCCGGGCCTGCAGGGCCGGCGTCACCTCGGACAGGATCATACCGGAGCGCGCCGTGCCCAGCGCGCCCGAGGGATGCAACAGCAACATGGTTTCGGGCGAACGCTGCATGGTTTGCAACACCCCCAGCAGGCGCGAGATTTCCGCCTGACGGGCATCGAATTCCAGCCGCAGCGCCTGTTGACGGATCGCCGCACGGCGCAGCCCTTCGCGCATCGCGACCAGCCCGGCCTCATAGGCGCGGACGGTCTGGGTCAGGGCGGCGACCCGGTCGCGGGCGCGGTCCGCCTCTTGCAGGGCCAATGCCGCGTGATCCAGTTGTTGTGCGGCGCGACGGGCGGCCAGCGCCGGATCGGTTTCGGCGGCGGCCGCACCTGCGGCCAGACAGACCGCCAGACAGACGATCAGGCTGCGGATCATGCGACGATCAGGCTTTGACCGGTCATTTCCGGCGGCTGTTCCAGCCCCATCAGCGCCAGCACGGTCGGCGCCAGATCGGACAGGCGCCCGGTGCGCAGCGACGCGCCCGGCGGGCCACCCACAAGGGCCACCGGCACCGGGTTCAGCGTATGCGCCGTATGCGGCCCGCCGGTTTCCGGGTCGATCATCATTTCGCAATTGCCGTGATCGGCGGTCACGATCATCGCCCCGCCCGCCGCCTGCAGCGTGGGCAGGACCTGTGCCAGACCCTGATCCACCGCCTCGCAGGCTTTCATCGCGGCCTGCAGATCGCCGGTATGCCCGACCATGTCGGGATTGGCATAATTCACCACGATCAGGTCATAGCCTTGCCCGATCGCCTGCACGAATTTCGCGGTCACTTCGGGTGCCGACATTTCCGGTTGCAGATCATAGGTCGCGACCTTCGGCGATTTCGGCATGAAACGGTCTTCGCCCGGTTCGGGCGCTTCCACCCCGCCGTTCAGGAAGAACGTCACATGGGGGTATTTTTCAGTCTCGGCCAGCCGGAACTGACGCAGTCCGTGGCGGGCCACCCAGGCCCCCAGCGTGTTGACGATTTTCTGCTTGGGAAAGCAGGTGGTCATATAGGTGCTGTGCGCATCGGAATAATCGACCATGCCCAGCAGTGCCGACAGGGCCGGGCGCGGGCCGGTGTCGAACTCGGCAAACCCCGGTTCGCCGATGGCGCGCAGAATTTCGCGCGCGCGGTCGGCGCGGAAGTTCAGGCAAAAGAACCCGTCGCCGTCCTTGACGCCCGCGAACCCGTCGATGACCGTGGCGGGAATGAATTCATCGGTTTTGCCATCGGCATAGGATTGCGCCACCGCTGTCGCCGCATCCGGCGCGGTTCCGCCTTTGCCGTTGATCATGGCGTCATAGGCGGTTCCGACCCGTTCCCAGCGGTTGTCGCGGTCCATCGCATAATAGCGCCCGATCACCGTGGCCACATAGGCCCCCTTGGGCAGGCCTGCCACCAGTTGATCGATGAACTGGGCGGCCGAGCTTGGGGCGACATCGCGCCCGTCGGTGATCGCGTGAATGGCCACGGGCACGCCCGCATCCGCAATCGCCCGTGCCGCCGCCAGCACATGGGCCAGATGGCCATGCACCCCGCCGTCGGAAATCACCCCCATCAGATGGGCGGTGCCCCCGGCGGCGCTGACCCGCGCGATGAAATCCTGCAAGGCGGCATTGGTGAAAAACGATCCATCCTCGATCGCCAGATCGATCTGTCCCAGATCCATCGCCACCACCCGGCCCGCGCCGATATTGGTATGGCCGACTTCGGAGTTGCCCATCTGACCCGAAGGCAACCCGGCATCGGGGCCATGGGTGATCAGCGTGGCCGACGGGCAGCTCTGCATGATGTGATCGAATGTCGGCGTATCGGCCAGCGCCGGGGCATTGCCCGCGCGTTCGTCGCGCACGCCCCACCCATCAAGGATACACAGAACAACGGGTTTGATAGCGGTCATCGGCAGGCCCCTTATGCGGTTGCCCTGTTTCTAAGCCTGGCACGGCACAAGGACAACCGGCCATCCGACGCAGCGCGCCGGGTTTGTCCGATATGGGGCATATAGCGGGCAGCGCGTAACCTGTGCGCTGCCCGCTATCATTTAGAAATCGAGGTTTTCCACGCTCAGGGCGTTTGTCTGGATGAATTCGCGGCGCGGCTCCACCACATCGCCCATCAGCTTGGTGAAAAGGTCATCCGCATCGGCCAGATCGGCGACCTTGACCTGCAACAGCGTGCGCGCCTCGGGGTCCAATGTGGTTTCCCACAGCTGATCGGGGTTCATTTCGCCCAGACCCTTGTAACGTTGCAGGGTCAGCCCCTTTTCGCCTTCGGCAAGGATCGCGTCCAACAGGTCGGTCGGCCCGAAAATCGGGGTTTCGCGTTCCTTGCGGACCAGTTTGGCCGGCTGAGCATAGACGTCTTGCAGCGGCCCGGTCAGCGACCCCAGTTTGCGCGCCTCGCCCGATCGCAGAACCGCGCCGTCCAGCGTGCGCACCTCGTCCACGCCGCGCAGAAGCCGGGTCAGGCGGATGCCGTGATCCTGGGTCGGGCGGCCGGTCCAGCCGCGTTCGTATTCCAGCGCGATCAGGTCCAGCCGCTGAGCGATGGTATCCGCGGTGCCCTGCAGATCGGCATCGACCTGACCGGGGCGGAACGCGCCCGCGATGGCGGCCTGTTCCAGAATATGCTGCGGATAATGGGTCGGGAACGCCTGCAGGATGCGGCGGGTCTGGCGCGCCTCTTCGACCACGCGGGCCAGATCCTGACCGACGATTTCCTCGCCCGAGCCCAGACGCAGCATGGCGCCATCGACGCCCATGTTGATCAGATAGTCATCCAGCGCCGACTGATCCTTGAGGTAAACCTCGGATTTGCCGCGGGCGACTTTGAACAGCGGCGGCTGGGCGATGTACAGATACCCGCCTTCGATGATTTCAGGCATCTGCCGGAAAAAGAACGTCAGCAACAGCGTCCGGATATGGGCGCCGTCGACATCCGCATCGGTCATGATGACGATCTTGTGGTAGCGCAGCTTCGAGATGTTGAATTCATCCCGCCCGATCCCGGTGCCCAGCGCGGTGATCAGCGTGCCGATTTCCTGACTGCCCAGCATCCGGTCGAACCGGGCCCGTTCAACGTTCAGAATCTTACCACGCAGGGGCAGAACCGCCTGATTGTTGCGCGAACGGCCCTGTTTGGCCGATCCCCCGGCGCTGTCACCCTCGACCAGAAAGATTTCGGACAGGGCGGGGTCTTTTTCCTGACAATCGGCCAGTTTGCCGGGCAGGGACGCCACGTCCATCGCCGTTTTCCGGCGGGTCAGTTCGCGCGCCTTGCGCGCCGCTTCGCGGGCCAAGGCGGCCTCGATAATCTTGCCGACGATTTGTCGTGCTTCGGCGGGGTGTTCTTCGAACCACTCGGAAAGCTTTTCGTTTACAAGGCTTTCTACTGCGGGCCGCACTTCTGAACTAACCAGTTTATCTTTGGTTTGCGAGCTGAATTTCGGATCGGGCACCTTGACCGACAGCACGCAGGTCAGACCTTCGCGCGCGTCATCGCCGGTGAAGTTCACCTTTTCCTTTTTGGCAATACCACTGGTTTGCGCATAGTTGTTGATCGTCCGCGTCAACGCGCCCCGGAACCCGGCCATATGGGTGCCGCCATCGCGCTGTGGGATGTTGTTGGTAAAGGGCAGGACCGTTTCGTGATAGCTGTCGTTCCACCACATCGCGACCTCGACCCCGATGCCGTCCTTTTCGCCGGTCATGAAAATCGGCTCGTCCATCACCGCGGCTTTTGAGCGATCCAGATAGCGGACAAATTCCTTAACCCCGCCCTCATAGACCAATTCGGTCTTTAGGGGTTCGGCGGGGCGTTCATCTTCCAGAATGATCCGCACGCCGGAATTCAGAAAGGCCAGTTCGCGCAACCGGTGTTCCAGCGTGTTGAAGCTGTATTCCAGATTTGAAAACGTATCGGTCGAGGCCAGAAACCGGACTTCGGTGCCCTTGCGCCCATTGGCGTCGCCGACCACCTCCAGATGCTTGACCGTATCGCCATGCTCAAAGCGCGCGTGATGTTCCTTGCCATCCCGCCAGATCCGCAATTCCAGCCAATCGGACAGGGCGTTCACCACCGACACGCCGACGCCGTGCAGACCGCCCGACACCTTGTAGGAATTGCTGTCGAATTTGCCGCCCGCGTGCAGCTGGGTCATGATGACCTCGGCCGCTGAAACGCCCTCTTCCTCGTGGATGCCCACGGGTATACCGCGGCCGTTGTCGCCCACCGAAACACTGTTGTCGGCGTGAATTTTCACGTTCACCGCATCGGCGTGACCGGCCAGCGCCTCGTCAATACCGTTATCGACGACCTCATACACCATATGGTGCAGACCAGAGCCGTCATCGGTGTCGCCGATATACATGCCCGGACGTTTGCGGACAGCCTCTAACCCCTTAAGAACCTTGATAGAATCGGCGCCGTATTCTTCTGGGCTTTGCTCGTTCTCGGCCATGCGGACCTTCCTTGGTATTTTTGCCATTTTATACGGGTTTCTAGGGGGAATGTCACGTCTCAGACACAAGATTTAGTATCAGGCAAAGGGAATGATCAGCCCGACACATATCAACAGCGATCCCGCCACGATATTGGTTCTGCGCAATGCCGTTGGCGATGACAGCAACCGCCGCGCGCGATCCACAAAGAGGGCAAAACACAGGTTCCCGATCAGCGGAACGATCATCGAAATCGTGACGATTGCGGCAATGTCCAGACGGGTCACGCGGGTCAGATCAAAGAACCCCGGCAGCACCCCCATGTAAAACAGGATCGCCTTGGGATTGCCCAGAATGACCGCAAGCCCCGCGACGAACCCGGCCCACATGCCGGGGCGAGTCAGGCGGCTGTCGGTGGCGATGGATTTGCCCGCGTGGCGGATCAGCAGATACCCCATCAACAGGAACACGCCGCAGGCCACAAAGCGCAGGACCGTCATGAAGCCTTCGAAAACGGTGACGATCCAGGTGACCCCCAGAATTGCCAGCAAGGGCCACAGGATGTCGCCGACCACCACGCCCAGCGCCAAGGGCCACGCCGCATGAAAGCCGCCGGTCAGCGCCCGCGCGGTCAGGGCAACCCAGACCGGCCCCGGCGTCAGGAACAGGATCAACAGCGCGCCCGCGTAGAGCAGCAGCTCGTAAGGGCCTAGTGTCATGTTTTGATCCGCCCGTCGCTATCCAGTTCCCAAAACGGATTCCAGGCGTATTCCCAGACATTTCCGTCCGGATCGGCCCAGGCGCCGGAATAGCCGCCCCAGAACATGTCTGCGGGCGGTTTCAACGCGGTCGCCCCCGCCGCCAGCGCCGCCGCGTAAGCCGCATCAACATCCTGTTTTTCCGGGAAATTCTGGGCCAGCGTCGTGCCGCCCGTTCCCAACTGATCCGGCGTCTTGTTCAGATCACCGGCAAGGCTGTCGCGCAGGTACAGGCCGAATTTCAGCCCGCCAAGATCGTAGAAAACCGTCTGATCGCTTTGGAATTCCTTTTCCCACCCCAGTTTTTCGTAAAACCCCGCGGCGGCGGCCAGATCGTTTACGGCAAGGGTGATCAATGTAATGCGGTTCGGGGTCATGATATAAACCTTTCGATAATGGTGCTGGCTCCGTCTTCTTCGGACACCTCAAAAAACTGGGCGCGATCGCCAAGTTCGGAAAACAATTCGGCCCCCGTGCCCGTCATCCAGGCCTGGGCGTTCAGGGCGCATAGTTCGTCATAAAGCGCCGCGCGCCGGGTGGCATCCAGATGGGCCGCGACCTCGTCCAGCAACAACAGCGGCGGGGCGCCGAAATCCTGTGCCAGCGCGCGGGCATTGGCCAGAATCAGCGAGATCAGCAAAGCCTTCTGCTCACCCGTCGAACATTGTTTCGCCTCCACCCCTTTGGCGGCATAGATCGCGCCCAGATCGGCGCGGTGCGGCCCGGTCAGCGTGCG
The DNA here is from genome assembly GCA_947500775.1 of uncultured Paracoccaceae bacterium. Classification (GTDB taxonomy): domain Bacteria; phylum Pseudomonadota; class Alphaproteobacteria; order Rhodobacterales; family Rhodobacteraceae; genus CANMTD01. The sequence goes on along the minus strand of CANMTD010000001.1, from coordinate 121,328 downwards.
CCCGGCATACAGATCCTGCGTGCGCCCGTCGGCAAAGGCCTGTGCCAGTTCCGCCTCGCCATTTGGCGCATTTTCGGCCTCGGGGGGCAGAATGGTCAGGGTTGCGGTGGGGAACGCGGTTTCGGCGCCGTCCTGCGCGGCGGCAAGCCGGGTCAGGGTCAGGGCGCGGTTGCGTTGGATATCGGCCCCCGAACGCGCCATTTGCTGTTCCAGCGCGCCGTACCACGCGGGTTCGCGCACCTGATCCTTCAACAACCGGTTGCGTTCGCGCATCGCCTTTTCATAGGTCAGAACGGATTCCGCATGCCCCGGTTCGATGCTCAGCGTCATCCGGTCCAGAAACCGGCGGCGCCCTTCGGCGCCTTCGATCCACAGCCGGTCCATGGCGGGCACCAGCCACAGGATGCGAGCGATCCGGCCCAGCGCCAGCTGCGCCGCGGCCTTGCCATCAATCCGCACCTGACGGGAGCCGCCCGGTTCGGCCCATGTTTCAACCTCATGCAGCTGATGCAGGCTTTGCAATCTGCCCGAAACCTTCCAGCCCAGCGCATCGGGTTTGCGGGACAGATCGTCGGCGGCGGCGCGGCGCAGCCCCCGGCCCGGCGACAGCAGCGATATCGCCTCTAGGATATTGGTTTTTCCCGCGCCGTTGGGGCCGAACAGGGCCACCGGCCGGCCGTCCAGCACCAGCCGCCCGATCTTGTGCGACCTGAAATGGGATAATGTCAGCTCTCGTAACGCAAGGGCTGTCATGTGATGCGCCCCCCGTTGATATGGTCCGGTCAGACGCGCATCGGCATGACGACATAGACCGCCGATTGGTCATTGCCTTCGCGCATCAATGTCGGATCACCGGCAGAGTTGAACATGAACACCGCATTTTCGCGATCGACCTGGCTGGCGATTTCCAGCAGGTATTTCGCGTTGAACCCGATTTCCAGCCGTTCGTCGCCGTACGCCACGGCAAGCTCTTCCTCGGCGGCACCGGCGTCAGGCGCGTTGACGGACAGAACCAGACGATCTTCGTCCAGCGCCAGTTTCACCGCGCGCGACCGTTCGGACGAAACGGTTGCCACCCGGTCCACGGCCTTGGCGAATTCGGCGGCGTCCACCTCAAGCTTGCGGGTGTTCCCTTGGGGAATGACGCGGGTATAATCGGGGAAGGTCCCGTCGATCACCTTCGAAGTCAGCGTGATTTCCGGCGTGGCAAAGCGCACTTTGGTTTCCGAAACGGATACCGCAATGACCGCGTCATCGTCATCCAGAAGCTTGCGCATCTCGCCCACGGTTTTGCGCGGTACGATCACGCCGGGCATGGTTTCGGCTCCTTCGGGCAGGGGCGCATCGATCCGGGCCAGCCGGTGACCATCGGTCGCGACACAGCGCAGAACCTTGCCATCCTCGCCATCGGCAACATGCATGTAGACGCCGTTCAGGTAATACCGGGTCTCTTCGGTCGAAATCGCGAATTTCGACTTGTCGAACAACCGGCGCAGCATCGGCGCGGGGGCCGAGAAATTCGATGCGTATTCCGACGATGCCATGACCGGGAAATCTTCGCGCGGCAGGGTCGCCAGCGAAAAATTGGAACGCCCGGCTTCGACCGTCAACCGGCCGCTGGCGCCGTCATCGGTCAGCTGGACCAAGGCCCCATCGGGCAGTTTGCGCACGATTTCATGCAACGTCACCGCGGAAACGGTCGTGGCCCCGGGCCGTTCGACCTGTGCCACCGTATTATCGACCACCTCGATATCCAGATCGGTGGCGCGAAAGCTGACACCCTCGGCCTCGGCCTCGATCAGGACATTCGCCAGGATCGGTATCGTATTGCGTCGCTCAACGACCGATTGCGCTTGACCCACCGCTTTTAACAATGCGCCGCGTTCGATGCTGATTTTCATTCCCAAGCTCCCCATGACACCGGGAAGGCGAAACTACCTGTTTCTCCTTCCGGCTCAAGACTTTTTTGGACTGTCGGTCGGTTTGACCGGGGCGTCAAGGCCAGACGCCCCGCAGAATCACGCTTCGAGGGTTCGGCGCAACATTTCCAGGTCTTCTGCGATCTGATTGTCCACTGCGCGCAGTTCATCCACCCGTTTGACCGCATGCATGACCGTTGTGTGATCACGCCCGCCGAACCGACGGCCGATTTCCGGCAACGACCGCGAGGTCAGTTGCTTGGCCAGATACATCGCGATCTGGCGCGGGCGCGCGATCATGCGATGGCGGCGCGGGCCGATCATATCGGACAACCGCATGTTGTAATGTTCGCTGACCTTGCGCTGAATTTCTTCGACCGTGACCTTGCGATCCGAGGCGCGCAGGATATCGGCCAGACAGTCCTGAGCCAGATCCAGCGTGATCTCTTTGCCCACCAGCGACGCGAAAGCGAAAAGCCGGGTCAGCGCGCCTTCAAGCACGCGGACGTTGGTCGAAATGCGGTGCGCCAGAAATTCCAGAACGCCGGGCGCGATGACCAGACCGGGATATTGCTGGCGGTAATGTTCGACCTTCTGCTGCAGAATGCCCAGCCGCAGTTCGTAGTCTGTCGGGTGCAGATCGACGACCAGACCGCATTGCAGGCGCGATTTGATCCGCTCTTCCAGGTCCTTGATTTCGCCCGGGGCACGATCCGCCGAGATGATGATCTGTTTGTTCTGATCCACCAAGGCGTTGAATGTGTGGAAAAATTCATCCTGTGTGCTGTCTTTGCCCGCGATGAACTGCACATCGTCAACCATCAGCACATCGACCGAACGGAACAACTCCTTGAACCCCATCGTGTCACGTTCGCGCAGCGCCTGAACGAAGCGATACATGAATTGTTCGGCCGACAGATACACGACCCGCAGATGGGGCGAACGGTTCTGAAGCTCCCACGCGATGGCGTGCATCAGGTGGGTTTTGCCCAAGCCCACGCCACCATACAGGAACAGCGGGTTGAACGTGACAGGGCCGCCTTCGGCCACGCGGCGCGCGGCGGCATGGGCCAGTTCGTTCGGCTTGCCGACCACGAAGCTGTCAAAGGTAAAGCGGGCATCGATGGGCGCGCCGGGCAGATCGCCTTCGGCGCGCGCGGGGGCGGCATTCGCGGGCATTGCCGGTTCGGCCTGCGCCGGTTTGGTGGCGGGCACCGGGGATTTTGCGGATTGAGAGCCGACGTTGAATTGCAGCCGGTCGACGGTTTCGCCATTCACCGCCAGATGATGCAGAATCGCATCGCCGAAGTTCCGCGAAACCCAGTCACCGACAAAGCTGGTAGGCACGTCAAAATGCGCGACGCCATTGTTCAGTTCCTTGAACTTCAACGGCTTGATCCAGGTCGTAAAATTATTGCTTCCGATCGATTTCAGCAGATCTTCGCATGCACGGCCCCAGCTTTCGTTTGTCATTCTTTTTCTTACTCCAACGAACTTCCCACAATCGTTCAAGCAACGCGCCGCTATCAGTGTGCCAGCGGAACGAAACCCCGTATGCGATCGTCGCCTTGGGAATAAGAACAGCTCTCGTGCCGGACCTGACAGCAGATCAGACAGACGCTATTGCGTGACAGCCACGCAAACGCAGTTTGAACAAGGCAACAAAAGATACGGCCGGAAAAATCCGGTTATCCCTGTGCTCCGCTCAAACGCGGCTCTACTTGGACATGCCCGTCAAAAGCAGTGCGGCGTCAGACGCCACAAGCCTTAGACAATTGGTGCATCAAAGATGACACAAAGCCCCACTTTGCTGTCTGCTTTGACACTACAGGCCCACCCGCATTTTTCTAAAGGATCCGGCCTTTTCGACCGTTCCATAGTTGGCGCAGATTGAGCGGTACCTGACCATGTCCCCCCAAGACGATGTGAATCGCAAGACTGAAACTAGCAAGTCGTCTGAGGCTCGCGCAACAGAACTTAGAACTTGACTGAGCGATTGGCGAAACGAATCCGAAAAGCGTGTGCGCCCCGCGGCAAGGGTGGATAATTTGCAACAATTTTGTAAAAACGAAAAAAGGGCGCCATCCAGCGGATGCGCCCTTTTCGAAAATCTGTTCGTCGCGACTCAGGCGGTGATCGATTTCACCCGTGCCGACAGACGCGACATTTTGCGCGCGACGGTGTTCTTGTGCAGGATGCCGCGGGACACGCCGCGCATCAGCTCGGGCTGAGCCTGACGCAGTGCTGTACCTGCCGCGTCCTTGTCACCGGAAGCGATTGCTTCCTCGACCTTGCGCAGGAAGGTGCGGATGCGCGAACGGCGCGCTTTGTTGATAGCGAAGCGGCGCTCGTTCTGGCGAGCACGTTTTTTTGCCTGGGGCGAATTTGCCATAAGTTCGGGTTCCCGGTTTTGGGATTGCGTAAATCTGAAGTCGCGCTTCTATGGCCGACTCGCGTGTAAGTCAACTGGGCGTGCAAAGTTTTTGTGACTCATTTGTCACGAAACTGCGGTTCGCGCTTTTCCAGAAAGGCGGACATGCCTTCGTTCTGGTCTTCGGTCGCAAACAGCGAATGGAACAGGCGGCGTTCGAACAAGATGCCTTCGCGCTGCGTGGTCTCATAGCTGCGGTTGACGGATTCCTTGATCGCCATGGTCGTCAGTACCGATTTCTCGGCGATTTTATGGGCCGCGGCCATCACCTCTTCCATCAGTTTCTTGGCGGGCACCACCCGCGACACCAGCCCGGATTGTTCGGCCTCGGCCGCATCCATGAAACGGCCCGTCAGGTGCATGTCCATGGATTTGGATTTGCCCACCAGCCGTGTCAGCCGCTGGGTGCCGCCGATGCCGGCCATGACGCCCAGGTTGATTTCGGGCTGGCCGAATTTGGCGCTGTCGGCCGCGATGATGAAATCGCACATCATCGCCAATTCGCACCCGCCGCCCAGCGCATAGCCCGCAACGGCCGCGATGATCGGCTTGCGGCAGCGCAGGAATTCTTCGGTGTCGTCGGTAAAGAAGTCTTCGGTGAATACCTCGACGAAGGTTTTCTCGCTCATTTCCTTGATGTCCGCACCGGCGGCAAACGCCTTTTCGGAACCGGTCAGGACAATGCAACGTACCTTGTCGTTCTTGTTGGCCTGGCTGACGGCATCCGCCAGTTCACGCATCAATTCAGCGTTCAGCGCATTCAGCGCGTCCGGGCGGTTCAGCCGGATCAGCGCGACATGTTCTTCGATGTCTACGATCAGAGTGGTATAAGCCATGGTGCGCCGTGTCTCCCGTGATTTCCAGGACGATTCCTTACCAACCTGTGGCCATTGATCAAGTCATCTTTGGCATTGCGCACAGTAGAAGGTCGATCTGCCCGACTGTACGATTCGCTGAATCACGCCACCGCAACCGGGTTTCAGACAGGGCGCGCCTTCGCGGTCATAGGCCTGAAAACAGTGTTGAAAATAACCCAGCTCACCATCTGCCTGCCGATAATCGCTGAGGCTGGAGCCGCCCGCCTCAATCGCCTCGGCGATCACCGCGCGGATGACGGGCACAAGTGCGGCAATACGCGCGGCAGAGATGCGCCCGGCCTGCCGGGTTGGCGCGATACCCGCACGATGCAGAGCTTCGCATACATAGATATTTCCCAGCCCCGCGATGATGCGCTGATCCAGAAGCGCCGATTTGATCGGCGTCATCCGCCCCTTCAGCCGGTCCTGAAGATAGGTCTCGTTGAAGGTATTGCCATTGGGTTCCGGCCCCAGCTTGGCCAACAGCGGATGAGCCGCCGTTTCGGCGGTCTTGCACAGGTCCATCGCCCCGAACCGGCGCGCGTCGTTAAAGGTGATGCGCGCGCCGTTTTCCATATCAAGAACCACATGGTCGTGTTTCTGCGGGGCCGGGTGCGCGTGGTGAAACTGACCCAGCGGATCGCCCGATACCAGCATGCGGCCCGACATGCCCAGATGGATGATCAGCGTCTCGTCCGTGTCCAGCGCGGCCAGAATATATTTCGATCGCCGCCCCATCCGGATCACCCGCGCGCCGGTCAGCCGGTCGGCCATGTTTTCCGGAAACGGCCAGCGCAGATCGGGACGGCGGATATCGGCGCGCATGATTTTCTGCCCCTCCATCGCGGGGGCCAGCCCGCGACGGACTGTCTCGACTTCGGGCAATTCGGGCATCTTGGCTTCCTCTTTGTACGGCGGTCGTTGTATCGGGGCGCTGGCACCCTATAAGAAGGGTGAGTTATCAGCGACGGCAAGGCAGAATGACCGACGAAACCCAGAAGACGACTCATTTCGGCTATCAGACCGTGGCCGAAGAGGAAAAGGCGGGCATGGTGCATGGCGTGTTCACGCGTGTCGCCTCGCGCTATGACATCATGAACGATCTGATGTCGATGGGCATTCACCGCATCTGGAAAGACGCGATGATGGATTGGCTGGCGCCGCGTCCCCACCAGCGGCTGCTGGATGTGGCCGGTGGCACCGGCGACATCGCCTTTCGGTTTCTGGGGCGCGCGCCGGGCGCATCGGCCGTGGTTCTGGACATGACGGAATCGATGCTGATCGAAGGCCGCCAACGGGCCGAGGCCGAACAACGCGCCGAGGCGCTGGACTGGGTCGTGGGCGATGCGATGGCCCTGCCGTTCGAGGCGAACAGTTTCGACGTCTATACCATTTCCTTTGGCATCCGGAACGTCACCCGCGTCGAAGATGCCCTGTCCGAGGCGTTTCGCGTGCTGAAACCCGGCGGGCGACTGATGGTGCTGGAATTCAGCCAACTGCCGAACCCGGCGATGCAATGGGCCTATGACCGCTATTCGTTCAACGTGATCCCGGCGATGGGGCAGGTCGTGGCGAATGACAGGGACAGTTACCAGTATCTGGTCGAATCCATCCGCAAATTCCCCGATCAGGAACGGTTCGCCGCCATGATCCGCGACGCCGGGTTCGAAAACGTCAAATACCGCAATCTGACGATGGGCGTGGCGGCGCTGCATTCCGGGTGGAAACTGTAACGTGCGCGGGCCTCACAATATCTGGCGGCTGATCCGGACCGGCGCCACGCTGGAACGCACCGGCGCGATGGGCGTGGTGCTGGAAGCCTTCAGCGCCCCGCGATCCCTGCGCATCGTTGCCCGCGTGCTGGGCTGGCCGTTTGCCTGGCTTGGCCTCAAGGGCGATCCGTCCCTGCCCCCCGCCACCCGTGCGCTGACCGCGCTTGGCCCTGCATACATCAAATTCGGTCAAATCCTGTCGACCCGCCCCGATGTGGTGGGCGATGACCTGGCACAGCAACTGCGGGTTCTGCAGGATAAATTGCCCCCCTTCCCGGTGGCCGTCGCCAAACAGATGGTGACAGAGGAACTTGGCCATCCCGTGGATGAGCTGTTCAGCGAATTCGGTCTTCCGGTTGCCGCCGCCTCGATCGCGCAGGTGCACAAGGCGCGCATCTCTGAGACCGGGGTTGAAGTGGCGGTCAAGGTCCTGCGCCCCAAGATCGAAAAAGCGTTCCGCACGGACATCGACGCCTTTTATCTGGCCGCGTCGCTGATCGAAATGCTGTCGCCCGCATCGCGGCGCCTGCGCCCGACCGATGTGATCGCCCATTTCGAAGGCGTGGTGATGGGCGAGTTGGATCTGCGGCTGGAAAGCTCGGCTGCCGCCGAATTCAAGGCCAATACAGAAGGCGACGCCGGGTTTCAGGTGCCCGGCATCCATTGGTTCCTGTCCGGACGCCGGGTGATGACCCTGGATTGGGTCGAAGGCATACCGCTGGGCGATAACGCCGCATTGGATGCGGCCGGGCACGACCGGCGGGCCATCAGCGAACGTGTGCTGCAACTGTTTCTGGGACAGGCTCTGCGCGATGGGTATTTCCACGCGGACATGCATCAGGGCAACCTGAAGGTCGGCGCGAACGGCGATATCCTGTGTTACGATTTCGGCATCATGGGCCGGATCGACGAATACACCCGCCGGGTCTATGCCGAGATCCTGTTCGGGTTCATCCGCAAGGATTATCGCCGCGTCGCCGAGGTGCATTTCGAGGCGGGCTATGTCCCCGCCGACCGGGATATCGACGAATTCGCCCGCGCCCTGCGCGCGGTGGGCGAACCGATTTTCGGGATGGATGCCTCTCATATCTCGATGGCGCGGCTGCTGGCCTATCTGTTTGAGGTCACCGAACGGTTTGGCATGGAAACCCGGACCGAGCTGATCCTGCTGCAGCGCACCATGGTGGTGGTCGAAGGTGTGGCACGGTCGCTGGACCCGCATATGAATATCTGGCAGGTCGCCCAGCCTATCGTCGAGAGCTATATCAAAGAAAATATAGGCCCCCGTGCCCTGCTGCGCGATCTGGCGCAGACCGCCAAGGTGCTTGCCCGTTTCGGCCCGCAACTGCCACAGATGGCCGAGGCCGCGCTGATCAACCAAACGGCCCATGCGCCCAAGGCTCCACCCAGTTCCCGGCTAAGACCCGTGGTCTGGATGGGCTTTGGTGCGGCGCTGGCCAGTGCGGCCATATATCTGGGCACGCTGCTCTGATCGCCGCTAGCTGGTGGCCGGATCGCGCAGGGCGGTGACGGTTTCGGCCGACACCTCGGCCCCGCCTTGCAGGACAAGAACCGGTTTGTCGGTCCCGGCCCGCACCTCGGACACGGTGGCATAGCTTTCCGCGATGGTGCTTGAAATCAACTCTCCCCCGGCGTGGCTGTCGACGGTGAAGGTGTACAGGCCATTGTCCAGCGGGATGCCGCCCTCGCCCACGCCAGCCCAGGTCAGCGGATCGCCGGTCAGCGCGATCTCTTCGCTTTGCACCACGTCGCCCGCCTCATCCCGCACGACCAGAACGGCGCGATCGGCGCCTTCATCGGGGGTGGGGAAAATCGTCACCGGGCTGCCGTCAAAGGCAACGGGGGCTGCCACCCGCGCCTCCATCCCGACCCAGCCTGCATATTGGCCGACCCCGTTCAGGCCAAACTGATCCGACAGCGCGCCCAGCAGGTCATTGGTGCGCACCTGCTGTTCAACCCCTGAAAACGTCGCCAGTTGCATGGCGAATTCCGACGATTCCATCGGATTCAGCGGGTCCTGATTTTCCATCTGCGTGGTCAACATCCGCAGGAAGGTTTCAAAATCCGAACTGACGACACCGTCTTCGGTGTCGTTTTGGGCCGTCGTCGAAGCAGCACTGCTGGACGCGGTTGAACTGGTGACTTCCATGATGTGATCCTTTCAAAGACGCAGGTCCAGACCCGCGGCGGGCGCGTGGCCCGGCGCAAGATTGATGACAGTTGGCACGACATCCTGTTCAGCGGGACGGTACTCCCCGCCCCCCTGGTCAGAGCCGTCTTGCGCCATCTGCTGCCCGGCCTGACCAAAATCGAACTGAATATCGCGAAACCCGATATCCCGGAACTCTTGATCAAGTTGACCAATATGACGCCGTAACAGGTCCAGTGTTTCACCCCGTTCCGCCAGAATAGAGACTGTAATCCCATCGCTGGTATTGGCCAGCGTCAGACGCACCTTGCCCAATTCTTCGGGGTTCAGGATCAATTCTGTCGGTCCATCGGGGTTTCGCTGCAACGCCTCGGCAATTTGTTGCAGGGTGGCGCGGGGCAGTTGAACCGGGACGGGCTGTAGCGGATCACGCGGGCGCGCCACATCGGTTTGCCATCTGTCCGACATGCCAATGTCCGGCATGAAATCAACCTCGCCCGACCCCATGTTCATCCCGTCATCCGTTGACCCCTGCAGGGTGGCGATCATCTGTACCAGTGGCGGCGGGGATGTCTGAAGGGGCGGGACACTTCCGTTTGCGGGTGTCGGCGGCGGGCTTGGCATGATGTCCGGGGCCGCATCCGGGGGCGTCAGATTCGCCATCGCATCGGTGGCGTCGCTTGACGTTACCTGCGGCAAGGCCAGTTTTTCAGCACGCATCGCCGGTTCTGGTTGGGTCGTGGATATTGGCTTTTGCGCCGTAGTCGTAACTGTTTGTGCATCTGAGGGCCGGACGTCACTTTCGGCCAGAACAGGTTTAGACAAGTCAGGCTCTACCTGAATTGCTGTCTCAGCCGATGTCCCCAGCACAGCTTCCGGCTGAAGGCCCGGAACGGCCTTGTTGCCGCTTTGCGGCTGCGGGGGCGTGTTCACCAATATTGCGGGTATGGCCGACTCGGGCGGGGCGACATCCTCAGCGACCTCGCTTGCCTGTGGCGCGACATCATCCGGCTTTTTCACCTCGTCCGCCGTCTCTTTCTGCGTTGGTTGATTTGCAGAAAACAGGTCATTGAACGCCGCGCCCGTGGACCCGGGTTTCGCGCCCTGATCCTGTGGCGTCTGATGGTATGCGAATGTCTTTTCAGACGGAGCTTCTGATCTCATGATATCCCCGGACTTCTGCCAACGGTCCGGATCAACCTGCCGCAATGAGGTTACTACTTCTTTACCCAATGCAGCCCATAAACAGGAAAACCATTCCAAGTTTAAGGAGTTGCCCCATGATCGATCCCATAGCGATCTCTGGCCCTGCGCAGATGACGCCGCGCAATGCCCAGTTGCGCGAAGCCGCCGAACAGCTAGAGGCGAATTTTTTATCCGAGATGCTGAAATCCGCCGGGTTCGGCAAGGCGCGTGACGCGTTTGGCGGCGGGGCCGGAGAGGATCAGTTCGGATCATTCCTGCGCCAGGCCCAAGCTGAAAACATGGTTAAAACCGGGGGAATCGGTCTGGCGGAACATCTGTTTGAGGCATTGAAGGAGCGGGCCGATGGGCACTCCTGACCCGCATGAGGCGCTGCGCGCGCTGTTGGACCACGAACATGCGGTGTTATTGTCGGCCCGCCTGTCGGACATCGCGGCGATTACCGACCAGAAGGAACAGCTTCTGGCCCAATTGGCCGCCGCCCCCAAACCGGCCGGACACAGCGCCGTGGCACAGCTGCGCGGTCAGGCCAAACGCAATGCAGAGCTTTTGTCTGCGGTGCGCCGGGGGCTAACCGCGGCGCGCACACGAATCGGCCATATCCGGGCGGGCGGAGCCGGACTAAAGACCTATGACCGCCAAGGGCAGTCCAGCCCGCTGAACGCGTCAAGCGGTGCGGTTATCCGCCGGGCCTAGTGAATTTTCGTCAAATCCGAAGTGTTCGGCAGAGGCCACTTAGGGACTTCTTAGCACTTGGCGCAGATGGTGTTGCCTGCATCCCAAAAAGGGGTGGCGCGGCATCGCAAAGACGCACAGCCGCATGTGCAAAAGGCCGTTCCTGCCGCCCGTTGCGGCATCTCAATCGGTGCAAAGCGCCATGTCTTAAGGAACCAAAATTATGTCCAGTATTCTGACGAACAACAGTGCGATGGTCGCCTTGCAGACCCTCAAGGGGATCAACGCGAACCTGACCCAAACCCAGGCCGAAATTTCGACAGGCAAGTCGATCGCCTCTGCAAAAGACAACTCTGCCGTCTGGGCCATTTCGAAAGTGATGGAGGCTGATGTGAACGGCTTTAAGGCAATCTCGGACAGCCTGTCACTGGGGGAATCGACGGTTGCGGTGGCGCGGCAAGCCTCTGAAACCATCACCGACCTGCTGACCGACATCAAAGGCAAGATCGTCGCCGCACAGGAAGACAACGTTGACCGGACCAAGATCCAGACCGATATCTCGGCACTGCGCGACCAGATCACATCGGTTGTGAATGCGGCCCAGTTCAACGGTCTGAACCTGACCAAAGGGACCGAGGTTGTCGATGTCCTGTCGTCCCTGGACCGTGGGCCGGATGGAACCGTCACGGCCAGCTCGATCAACGTCGAGCGCCAGAACCTGACACAGGATGCGGGCGTCTTTGGTGCGGGGTCTGATCTGACCACCGCCACGCTGTCCAACACCACGCTGGGCACCCAGAATTCGTTGAACATCAACGTGGGCACGGTCGCGAACTCGACCGCCTATACCGTGACCCTGAACGGCAATGACTATGCCTTCACCTCGGACGCCGACGCGACCGCGGATGAGGTGCGCGATGGTCTGATCGCCGCAATCGGCACCAACGAACCCGATGTCACGGTGGCCTCGGGCACCGGCCTGTTCACGCTGAACTATTCGGGCGCATCCGATGACCTTTCGGTGGCCGTCAGCGGCACCGGTCTGACGGCGGCCGGCGGGGCAACCTCGATCGCGTCGATTGCCGAAACGGTGACCTTTGACGAAGCGACCCCGATTACCGAAGGGGACAGTTTCCGGGTCACGGTCGGGGGTACCAACTTTGACTATGTGGCTGGCGCGTCGGACAGCTATCAGGATGTCGCGAACGCCCTGGCCGGTCGGATCGGCGCGGACGATACCGCCGGCGTGACCGCAACCGTGGCCGAATCGGGTGGCAATTACACCCTGCAACTGGCCAATACGACAGCGTCCGACATCACCGCCGCGATCGCACAGAAAGCGGACGGTACTGCCGGTGGTGGCCTGGAAACCCTTTCCGCCATCGACGTTTCGAACGCAACCAGCGCGGAAGCGGCCCTTGCCAACATCGAAGGCCTGATCCAGACCTCAATCGACGCCGCCGCCGCGTTTGGTTCCGCGCAGGGCCGCATCGAAACCCAAAGCGACTTTATCGGCAAACTGTCCGATGCGTTGAAATCGGGTATTGGCGCCATGGTCGACGCGGATATGGAAGCGGCATCCGCCCGCCTGCAGGCGCTGCAGGTGCAACAGCAGCTGGGCACGCAGGCGCTGTCGATCGCCAACCAGTCGCCGCAAAACATTCTGTCGCTCTTCCGGTAACAGAACGACCGGGGCGTCGAACGCGCCCCGGTCCCCCTGATTTAAGGTTTCTCAAGACACGGAAGGATTGATCTTGAACGCGCACCTTATGGCGAAAACCGCCTATTCCACTCCGCAAGCCGCCCTTCGCACGCCCCGCAGCATCGAGGCTGATCTGTTCGCCAAGGTCACCGCCCGGCTGAGGAATGCCCAGACAAACGGAACCGCCAGTTTTGCCGCTTTGGCCAGCGCGGTGCACGAAAACCGCAAGCTTTGGACCATGCTGGCCGCCGATGTTGCCGAAGACGACAACGGTCTTCCGGCGCCATTGCGCGCCCAGATCTTCTATTTGGCGGAATTCACCCAGCACCATTCCAGCAAGGTTCTGACTGGTGCGGAAAATGTCGAGGTTCTGATCGAGATCAACACCGCGATCCTGCGCGGCCTCAGCCAGCACGGGAGCAACACATGAGCGGACTGGTCCTGAAACTTTCGCCCAAGGAACGCGTGCTGATCAACGGCGCGGTCATTGAAAACGGTGACCGCCGAAGCCGGCTAAGCATCGTCACACCGGACGCTAATATCCTGCGCCTGCGCGACGCCATTCACCCGCAAGAAGTGAACACACCGGTGCGCCGGGTCTGTTACATCGCGCAACTGGTGCTGTCCGGGGACACCGAACCCGACGCCGCAAAACCCCAGCTTTTGCGCGGGATCGAACAGCTTAGCCAGGTTCTGACCGATCACGACAGCCGCCAACAGCTGGATACCGCAAGCGATGCGGTCATGGCTGCCAACTTCTATCAGGCGCTCAAGGCGATGCGGGCGCTTCTGCCCCGCGAAGCGCGCCTGATGGCTGCGGCACAGTCATGAATTTTCAGCCCCTTGTTCCGATCGGGGGGATTGCCGGGTGGCGATTCCTGACCCGCACGATGGACACCCAGAAAACAGCCCATGACAACACGCCGCAGATCAAACGCGATGTGCAGTATTTCAAGGATAATATCGGCAAAGTCACCAGTGCCGAAGCTTTGGTGGCGGATCGGCGTCTGCTTGGCGTGGCGCTTGGGGCCTTTGGTCTGGACGCGGATATCGACAACCGGTTTTTCATCAAGAAGGTGCTGTCGGACGGCACCCTGCAGGATAATGCGCTGGCGAACCGTCTGGCGGACAAGCGGTATCTGGAACTGTCCAAAGCCTTTGGCTTTGGCGATTTCGATACCCCGCGCACGCAATTATCGGAGTTTGGGAACGAGATCACCACGGCCTATCAAACCCGCCAGTTCGAAATCGCTGTCGGCACGCAGGATGACGACATGCGTCTTGCCCTGAATCTGTCCCGAGAGCTGAGCGCGCTGGCCGAACGCGATACCAGCGACGAAACAAAATGGTTTACGATCATGGGGTCGGAGCCTTTGAAACAGGTTTTCGAGACGGCGTTTGGCCTGCCCTCGGCCTTCGGAACGCTTGATCTGGACCGGCAACTTGCCACATTCCGTGACAAGGCCAGCCGCCTGTTCGGATCAAGCGAGGTGTCGCAATTCACCGATCCTGAACGTCGTGACGAATTGCTTCAGAAATTCCTGGCCAGATCGCAAAGCGCCCGGTCGCTGGCCAATTTCTCACCTGCGGCCACGGCACTGACGCTGCTGCAATCCGCGCAACGCTAGATCACGCAGGCAACGACGGTTCCGTCACGATATCGGCGGTTTGGGGCAATTCAGGTGCATCCTGCGGCAACCCAAGGCAGGCCCTGAGACGCGCAAAGCTGTCAGTGCTGTCGCCCCCCTCATCCTCCGCCAAAAACCCATCCAACGCGGGCCAAACCTGAATCGCTTCGTCGATCTCGGGGTCGGACCCCCGAACGTAAAGCCCTGCCTGTATCATCATCTCGGCCCGGTCATAGACCCCCAACAGGCGCCGCGCCCGGCCAATCACCTTGTTCTGGTCAGGCGTCGCGGCATCGGGCAGGCTGCGCGACACGGATCGTAACAGATCGATCGCCGGAAACCGTCCGCGTTCCGCGATCTGCCGGTCCATCACCACATGGCCATCCAAGACCCCGCGCAGGATATCGGCGACCGGTTCATCCATGTCCGACCCGGCAACCAGCACGCTGAAAACGGCCGTGATATCGCCCATCTGATCCGTCCCGGGCCCCGCCCGTTCCGCCAGGGACATGATCATCTGTGCGGTTGACGGGGGAAAGCCACGCAATGTGGCCTCTTCGCCTGCGGCCAACGCCACTTCGCGATGTGCCTCGGCAAAGCGGGTCACTGAATCGGCCAGAAACAGTACATGCCGGCCCTGATCGCGAAAATATTCGGCAACCGCCATGGCCGCCCAGGCCGCGCGCCGCCGCACCAGCGGCGATTGATCCGAGGTTGCGGCGATGACAACGGCACGGGCCATCCCCTCTGGCCCCAATGTCCGGTCGATGAATTCACGCACTTCGCGCCCCCGTTCGCCGATCAGCGCGATGACGGTGACATCCGCGTCCAACCCGCGGGCAAATTTGGCCAGAAGCGTCGATTTCCCCACGCCCGAGCCCGCAAAGAGACCAATGCGTTGTCCACGCACCAAGGGCAGCATGGTGTTGAACACGGCGACCCCGGTTTCAAGCCGCCCGCCCAGCGCCCGGCGGGCAATGGCCGGCGGCGGCCCGGATTGCAGAACACGCGTGTGCGGCCCGCGCATAAGGGGACGACCATCCAGCGCGGCGCCAAAGGGATCAATGACCCGACCCAGCCAACTGTCGTCAGGCGCAAGCATGCCCGGACCGGTCAGCACTGCACGATCCCCGATCGACAGCCCACCGGGCGTGCCATCGGGCAGAACAGTGACCTGATCCTGCGACAGCCGGATTACCTCGGCCCGCCGCACCGTTCCATCGCCATGATAAATCTGAACAAAATCGCCCAGCGCGGCAATGTCGGACAATCCGCTCAGGGTAACCGTCCCGCGCCCGATCTCTTTGACCCGGCCAACCCGGTGCGACGGGGTCAGCGCGGAAATTTCGGCGGTAAGAGACTCTAGATCGGTATGGCGCATGGGATTCTCCGCAATGGCTTCGATTACGGTTTCTAAAGGAATCAGGGTTAAGGCTTGATTGAAACCCAGGGAGAAGCCCGGATGTTCGGCAAGTTAGAGATATTTCAGATGGCCCAAGGCATGGCGACAAACGCCAGCGCCCGCCAATCCGTTCTTGCCCGCAACATCGCCCATGCGGATACCCCCGGATACAAGGCGCGCGATATCGACAGTTTTGCGCAAACCTATCAGCAGTCAGACCACGGCTTTGAACCGCGTCATACGCGTGCGGGCCATCTGGCCGGAACCTCGGCCCCCCCTGCCCTTCAAACACATATCGTGACCGATGCCGCCGTCGCCCCGAACGGCAACAGCGTGTCCCTGGAAACCGAAATGATGAAGGCGGTCGAGGCGCGGCATCAACATGATCTGGCGCTGACAATCTACCGTTCGACGCTGAGCATCATGCGCACCAGCGTCAGCCGATAGGAGACACAGGATGAGCGATCTCAGTCAAACCCTTGCGGTGGCGTCCAGCGGCATGAAGGCACAGGCGACGCGCCTGCGGCATGTCTCTGAAAACATCGCAAACGCAGATACACCGGGATACCATCGCAAAACGGCGACCTTTGCCGATGCGATGGCCGGTGGCACCAAGACCGGGCTGGTTGAAACCGGTCCTGTCAGGCTCGACCAGTCGGAGCTGACCCAGATCTTTGATCCGGGGCATCCGCTGGCCGATGACACTGGCCACTATGACGGCTCGAACGTCGATCTGGTGGTCGAAATCGCGGACGCGCGCGAAGCGCAGCGCAGCTATGAGGCGAACCTCAAGATGTTTGATCAGGCACGGCAAATGACCCGTGGACTGCTTGAACTGCTGCGCAAATAGAGGAGTGCCAGAATGGACATCAAATCCTCCACCGCTGCGGTCCAGGCCTATACATCGGCCCGGCCCGCAACCCAACCCGGCCCGGAAGCCGAAGGCGGGTTCGCCCGCCTGGCCCGGGAATTCACCGCAACCCTTCAGGAAGGCGAGGCAACCGCAAAGGCCGCAATGACCGGTGATGCGGACCCGCATGCCCTGGTTCAGGCACTGGCCCAGACCGAACTGGCCGTCGAAACCGCGGTCACGGTCCGCAACAAGGTGGTCGAGGCCTATCAGGAAATCCTCAGGATGCCGGTGTAGCGCGATGGATGAGGTCTTATTCTACGACACCCTGCGACAGGGGCTTTGGGCCGCGGTGATCATCTCGACACCGATCCTGGTGGTCGCGCTGTTGGTGGGCGTGTTGATCGGTCTGTTTCAGGCGCTGACGTCGGTGCAGGAAATGACCCTGACGTTTGTCCCGAAACTGGCGGCAATTGCTGCCGTCTTCTGGGCGACGATGGGGTTCATGACCGAAACACTGGTGACATTTTTTACCGATCAGCTGATTCCGCTGATCGCGGGGGTCTGAGCCATGGATAGTGCGGGTTATACCACCCTTACCCGTCAGTCGGGGCTGCTGCGCGAAATGCAAAGCGTGGCCAATAACCTCGCGAACCTGTCCACAACCGGCTATCGCCGCGAAGGCCTGATTTTTTCGGAACACGTCAAGAATTTGGGTAAAGGGCAGGCCTCGCTGTCGATGGCCACGGCCCATGTCCGCAACACCGATCTGCAGCAGGGGGCGCTGACCAAAACCGGCGGGACCTTTGATTTTGCCATCGAAGGATCGGGATTCTTTCTGATCGGCACGCCCGATGGCGAACAGCTGTCGCGCGCCGGCAGTTTCACTCCGAACGAGGC
This sequence comes from uncultured Paracoccaceae bacterium, assembly GCA_947500775.1. Lineage (GTDB taxonomy): Bacteria > Pseudomonadota > Alphaproteobacteria > Rhodobacterales > Rhodobacteraceae > CANMTD01. The sequence goes on along the minus strand of CANMTD010000001.1, from coordinate 103,819 downwards.
GGGTGAGCTGGTCACCGCCGAAGGATACCGCCTGCTGGATGCGGGCGGCGCGCCCATCTTTGTGCCGCCGGACACGCCCGATATCAGCGTCGCGGCGGATGGCACGCTTAGCGCCGGGGATCGCGCGTTGGGGCAGATTGGCCTTTTTGAACCCACCGACCCAACCGATCTGACACGCATCGCGGGGACACGGTTTCAGACACAGGCCGGGGTCGTTCCGACCGAGGGCGGCGCCATCCTGCAGGGATATGTCGAAAATTCGAACGTTGATCCGGTGAATGAAATCGCCCGGATGATCGAAGTGCAGCACGCCTATCAACTTGGCCAAAGTTTCATGGATCGCGAGGACGAACGCGTCCGCGCCGCGATCCGGACCCTTGGTCAATAACAACAAAGGAGCTTTCACATGCAGGCCCTGAAAATCGCCGCCGCCGGGATGAGCGCCCAGCAAATGCGGGTCGAGGTGACATCGAACAACCTCGCCAACATGAGCACCACCGGATACAACGCCCGGCGGGCCGAATTTGCCGATCTGCATTATCAACAGGTCACGCGCGCCGGAACGATCAACGCGACCGACGGCACCGTGTTGCCGACCGGTGTCCAGCTTGGTCTGGGCGTCCGGCCCGCGTCAATCTCGGTGACGCTGTCGCAAGGGTCGCTGTCACAAACCGGCGGCGATCTTGATGTCGCGATCGAGGGGCAGGGATATATCGAGGTCACGCTGCCCTCGGGCCTGTCGGGCTATACCCGCGACGGCGCGTTGAAGCGCAGCGCGGACGGGCAGATCGTGACCTCGGACGGGTACCCGGTGGTGCCCGATATCACCATTCCCGACGATGCGCGCAGCCTGTCGATCAATGCAGAGGGCGAGGTTTACGCCTATTTCAGCGACCGGGTCGAACCCGAGCTTCTGGGCCAACTGTCGCTGGCCACTTTTTCAAACCAAAAAGGGCTGGAGGCGATGGGATCGAACCTGTTTCTGGAAACCGCGGCCTCTGGCCCCGCCATCACCGGAAACCCCGGCGAAGACGGTCTGGGCACATTGCGCCAGGGATATCTGGAGGACAGCTCGGTCGATGCCGTCCGCGAAGTGACCGAGTTGATCGAGGCCCAGCGCGGGTATGAGTTGAACGCCAAGGTCATCACCGCCGCCGATCAGATGCTCAGCGCGACCACGCAGGTGCGCTGATGCGATTGCTGCTCCTCTTTTCTATCCTATTGGGGTTTCCTGTTTCGGCGGAAACACTGGTGGCGGCCCGCACGATCCGCAGCCAGACCATTCTGTCGCCCGCAGATGTCACCCTGATCGCGGGCACCGTGCCCGGCGCCTATACCCATCCCGAACAGGTCGCCGGGTTAGAGGCGCGGGTAATCCTTTACGCCGGGCGCCCCGTCAAAACCGGCGATGTCGGGCCTGCCGCCATTATCGAACGCAATCAGATCATCACCCTGCGCTTTCAAAGCGGCGGGCTGCATATCGCAACGGATGCCCGCGCATTGGGCCGCGCCGGTATCGGCGACACCCTGCGGGTGATGAATCTGACATCCCGCAATACCGTGTCCGGCACGGTCACCCAAACCGGCGAGGTCGTTGTTGGCCCCGTCCCTTCCAGATGAGGCTGAAATGAACCGTTTCCTGATACTGGCATGTGCCGCCACTCTTTTGTCGACAACAGCCTGCGGCCGTCTGGAACAGGTCGGAAAGGCGCCCGATCTGACCCCGACCGAAGGCAGCAATGCCTATTATGCCATGGCCTCGACGCCATTCCCCACCTCGGTGGAGCGGCGGCAAAAGGCCGATCAGGCCTCTTTGTGGAGCGGTGGGCGGCAATCGCTTTTGGGGGATCGCCGGGCCGAACAGCGCGGGGACATTCTGACCGTCGTTGTCGAGATCGACGATGAGGCCGAGTTTTCAAACTCGTCATCGCGCAAGCGCGGCGGCTCGGAAAGCCTGGCCATCCCCGATTTTTTCGGCATTCCGCAACAGTTGAACAAGAAACTGCCTGACGGCGCATCAACCAACCCGGCGGTATCGACACAATCCAGCAGCCAGTCCAGCGGCGACGGGTCGACGAAACGCAATGAAAAACTGACCCTGCGCGTGGCCGCAACGGTGACCGACGTCCTGCAAAACGGGGTGCTGCGGATCGAGGGCACGCAGGAAATCAGGGTCAATTTCGAACTGCGCGAATTGCTGGTCACCGGCTATGTCCGGCCCGAGGACATCTCGCGCCAGAACGAAATCACCTATGATAAAATCGCCTCGGCCCGCGTGTCCTATGGCGGGCGCGGACAGATAACGGATGTTCAGCAGCCACGGATCGGCCAACAGGTCACCGACATCATTCTGCCTTTCTGATCGGACAAGGACATGGGAAAACTTCTGCCCATCATAATTGCCGTCATCGGGTTGGCCGTGGGAACGACCGCGGGGTATTTTCTGCGTCCAGACACCGGGGATCAAAAGCATATGGCCGAAGGTGACGAACATGCCGAAGAGGGGCATGCACCGGATGATCACAAGGACGATGCGCATGCCGGGGATAGCCATGCAGATGACGGGCATGGCGCATCCGGTGGCAACGCGATCGACTATGTAAAGCTCAGCAATCAGTTCGTCGTACCCGTGGTGCACGAAGGCCGGGTCAGTTCGCTGGTGATCCTGTCGCTCAGCCTTGAAATCGCGGGCGGCGAAAACGATGAAATCTATGAACGGGAACCCAAACTTCGGGATGCCTTTCTGGACGTTCTTTTCGACCACGCAAACGCCGGTGGATTTGCTGGTCAGTTTACGTCAGCCGGTAATATGAAATTGCTGCGTGTGGCCCTGCGTGAAGCGGCCCAAAGCGTGATGGGCCCGCTGGTTTCGGATGTCTTGATCGTCAATCTGGTGCGTCAGGACACTTAGGTTTTAGGTCCGGCACCGGATTTCGCCTTGTCGACGATCCCAACCATCACCTGATTTCGCCCAAAGGCCGTCGCCGCCAAAGCACGCCGGTCATTTTCCCGAACCCGCGATCTGGCCAAGGCCGCATTCAATTGCGCCCGGCGCGTTTCTGCCCAGCGATGCCACAGCAGAGATACCCCGGCCCGGCTTGAGGCATCCTCGGCGGTTTGCGCCATCCTGCGCCGGTCGCGATCCAGATCTGCTATCTGCGCCTCGACGTCCTTGCGCGTCTGCACGGATTCGCGCAAATCGGCCAGGGCCGCCTCCATTGCCGCATCGGTCACTTGGACCATTCGCGACAGCCGGTGTTGGTGCGGGTATTTCATCGTCTGCCTTTCGCGCGGGTGCGCATCGCTTCGGAGAACCGGATGGCGGCTGCTACTGCCTGGTACTGTTCTGGCCTGACCTCTTGGCCGATATCTACGGTGGCATGAATGGCGCGGGCCGTCGGCGGATCGCGGTGCAAAGGCACCCCCGCCTCGGCGGCCTTTTCACGGATGCGCGCGGCAATTTCATCCACGCCCTTGGCCACACACACCGGCGCCCCCGGCCGCGTGCGATCCCATTTCAGTGCAACCGCATAGTGGCTGGGGTTCACGATGATGACATCGGCCTGCGGGACATCCGCCAGCATCTGGTTCATCGCAATTTCCATCCCACGCTGACGCCGCTGCTGTTTCATATGCGGATCGCCTTCGGCCTGTTTGGCTTCGTCCTTCAACTCCTGATGCGACATTCGGTTCTTGCGCAGATGTTCAAAGAATTGCCACATATAATCCGCGCCACCGATCAGGGTTGCAATCACCACCGCGACCAGCAGGAATTCGACGGACATCGTGACCAATGTGGTGGTCGCCATTGACGGGGTCAGATGCATTGTCGCCAGCATATCGGGCAGGCGGTTGACCAGAAACGCGCCCAGAACAACGGCATAAACACCCAGCTTGAACGTGCTTTTTGCGAATTCGAAAAGGCCTGAGCGGCCAAATTTGTTCTTGGCATTTGCCAAAGGCGAGATGCGCGACAGTTTTGGCATCAGCTTGTCGGGCGCAAAGACCAGCCCGCGCTGCACAAAAAGCGACAGCATGACCGCCAATGCGGGCCCCAGAAACCACGGTCCGACACTGGCCACGGTTTCGATCATCAACCCGCCCGCCAGGGCCACACCCTGCACATCGAAAAACAGCGGGGCCAATCTGTCCGGCTGATCAATCAGATGGGACGCTATGGCCCCGAACCCCGTCAGGCTGGCCGCGCCAACGGTCAGTGCCGTCAGACAGAACCCGGCATAGGCCGCTGCCGTATGCAGGTCGGTTGAGCGCGCGAAATCGCCTTTTTTACGGGCGTCATCCAGTTTTTTCTGGGTCGGTTCGTGTTGTTTATCGGTATCGTCCTGCCCGTCGCTCATGGCTGTACCTCGAACGGATTGGACAGGGTGACCGCCAGATATTCACCCCAGATTTCCAACATCTGCGGCAGTGTCAGCCACAAAAGAAACAAACCGCCTGCGGTGATCGCGGGTGCCCCCACAAGGGCCACCATCAATTGGGGCATGGCCTTGTTGATGATACCCAAGGCCAGATTATAGATCAGCGAAACCACAACAAAAGGCATGGCCAATGTGAATGCCAAACCAAACGCCCGTGCGATTTGCCCGACACCCCACCCATACAGCACCGAGCCGTCCGGAAATTGCGCCACCGGCAAAACGTCATAGGATAGAATCATCGCCTGCGCGACCCGCACATGCAGCCCGGACATCACCGCCAATGCCAATCCGGCGGCGACCATCAAATGCCCCATCGCCGGTTGCGGCTCGACCCCCGCGCTGCCCAGGATTTGCGACAAAGAGGTCGCCTGTGCGGCGATGCTGCCCGCCATCTGAAGGATCAGCACCAACAGCCGGAATGACATGCCAAGGGCCAGACCGATCACCACTTCGGTTGCCAGAAAAATGCCGACAAAACTGTCATTAGCCACCAGCGTTTCCAGTTTGGGTGCAACCGCGGGCCCGATGATCAGGGTGAAGGCAAGCGCCAGCACCAGTCGCACCCGTTGTGGCACCGCAGATTCGCCAAAGGCAGGCAACAGGGCCATGATGGCGCCAACACGCAGAAAAACGATGAACCCGGTCAACATGGCCGCGCGGCTGAATGGCAACAATTCTGTCGCCAGTTCGATCATGCGGGCACCAGCCCCACCAGCGATGGCCGCGCCTCTGTCCCGATCTCTTCGAACGACAACACCGGCGTTGCCATGCCTTTGGCAGAGATGACTGTTCGCAAAAACCGGCGCCGCCGGGTCGATGTCACCAAGGCCGGGAAAATACCGCTTTCGCCGGCCTTTGCCAGCTTGTCGGAAATCGCGTTTGCAAGCTGATTGAAATCATCCGGGGGCAGGGCCACGTCCTGTTGCCCAAGGTCGCCTTCAATCTGATATTCCATGAAACGCTCTTCCCATTCGGGGGCCAGTTGCACCAACGGAATTGTCCCGTCTTCGCGGCGATGCGCGGCCACCAGTTGAAAACCAAGCCGGTGCCGGACATGTTCGCAGATGGCGGCGGTGTTTGGGTGGCTGTGGCGCGCTTCGGCAATCGCTTCGAGGATCAGCGGCAGATTGCGGATCGAAACCCGCTCTTCCAGCAACAGGCGCAGCACCGCAAGCAACAGATCCGTCGGCACTTTGTCCGGAACCAGTTCGTCAATCATTTTGCGGTTGGCCTCGGCCCGGGCGGGATCGGACAGGTTGGTCAGCTCATCCAACAGTCGGCGCAGTGCCTTTGACGTCAGCAACCGCGCCAGGTTCCGGCGGATCACCTCTAGCAGATGGGTCGCCAGAACTTCGCTTGGGCTGACGATTGTGGCGCCCGACAGGGCCAGTTCTTCGCGGTTCGTTGCGGGGATCCAACGCGCGGGGGCACCGTATACCGGTTCTTTCACATCCTCACCCGGCGGGAGCCCGGGGACATCATCCATGATCAGCGCAAGGACCTGATCGGCGCGCAAATGGTCCCGGGCCTGTTCGACGCCCTGAATACGCACCAGATAGGTTCCGGGCATCAGCGCCCCGTTATCGGTCAATCGAATCTCGGGCAAAATCACGCCAAAGGATTCCGCGACATGTTTGCGCATATTGGCGATGCGGACGTCCAATCCGGTGGCAGGGTCCAGAATCATACTGACCAGATCGGGGGCGAATTCCAGGTGGATGTCGTCCAGATCCAGAATATCCCCCAGAGGGGCTTCTTGTTCTTGTGGCGGTGCATTCGACGGTTTGGTCGCCTCTTGTTTTGCGCGAAGCAGGTTGTTTTGATGCACAAAATAGGCTGCTGCGAACAACGCGATTGCCCCTGTGACAAAAGGCAGAAACGGCAATCCGGGAACCAGCGCGAACAGCCCCATCAGCAATCCGACGGTCGCCAGTGCCGGGGGATAGCGCCCCAACTGGTTGAACAGCGCCAGATCGGTTGACCCCGTGGCGCCACCCCGCGCCAGAAGCAATGCCGAGGCGATCGAGATGATCACCGCAGGAATTTGTGACACCAACCCGTCCCCGACAGTCAGGATCGCATAGGTTTCAAAAGCCCGCGACAAGGGCATATCGTGGATGGCAACCCCGATGATCAACCCCATGACCAGATTGAGCATGGTGATCAGCAACCCCGCCACGGCATCGCCTTTCACAAACTTAGAGGCCCCATCCAGCGACCCGAAAAACGTGGTTTCTGCCTGTTCGCGTTCGCGGCGGGTTTTCGCCTCGGCGTGATCGATGGCGCCAGCGGACATGTCCGCATCGATCGCCAATTGCTTGCCCGGCATTGCGTCCAGGGCAAAGCGCGCGCCCACTTCGGCCATGCGCGTGGCGCCTTTGGTGATGACGATGAAGTTCACGATCAGCAGCACGCCAAAAACGACAAGGCCCAGAAAGACGCTGCCGCTCATGACGAACATGGCGAACCCTTCGATGACATTGCCAGCCGCCCCGGTGCCGGTGTGCCCCTGTCCGATGATCAATTTTGTCGAGGAGACATTCATCGACAATCGCAACATCAGCGATGCCAAAAGGACGGTCGGAAAGGCCGAAAAATCAAGCGGGCGTTCAATGAACAAGGTCACTGTGAACATCAGGATCGCAAGGGCAAAGGAGGCCGCCAATCCGACATCCAGAACCCAGGCGGGCATCGGCAGGATCATCATGACGATGACCGCCATCAGCGCCAGAGCCAACAGAATTGTCGGGCGGAAAAAATCCTGTAGCGTTAATCCGGACATTGCGCGTTACCCCCCGTGTTTTCGACGGGCAAACAACCCTGTGGCGGGTTGATTCGTTTGCGGAACAAGCGATCCCAACCCCCCAGTTGAACGGCCGCTCTGCAACAAAGGATATCGGTTGACCCTGATCGCAGGCGGTGGCGCGTGGGAGGCCGCTGTCAAAATCGGGCGGGATACATCGGTTCTGTCCGGGGCGATACTCTGGTCTGCGCCTGCCAGCCGCGCCCGAAACTGGTCAAACCGCTTGCGGTAACGATTGGCGTGTTCCTGTGTTCGGGAATGATAGGCCCCGGCGGCCTTGCTCCAGTCGCCGGTTTCGCGAAACAGTTCTGTCAGGAAATTCGCAGCATAAAGCGCATTCGGTCGTGGTTCGAACATCTGCTCAATCGAATCGAACGCATGCCCGTGCCATTTGTAGTTGATCTGAAAACACCCCACATCAAAGCTGCGCGCCCCGCGTTTGTAGTGTTTATAGACATAGGCCTTGGCGCTGTCGGCATCATCAAACCAGACGCCTGTGCCCTGCATGTTGACGGTCCAGGGCCAGGGCTGCATTTTGCCCGCTTTCCGACGCCCCGTTTCGGTCAGTGAAATCGCGCGCAACACCGACAGCGGAACCCCGGTCGCCTGCGCCGCGTATTTGGCGGCGACATCGCAGATTCGTGCTTGTCCAGAGGCCGTAGCCACGGAACTGCTGGCAAGGATAGACAGAAACACCAGAAAGAGCGGTCGAGCAAATCGCTTCAAACCACAAATATAACCGGTCACTTGCGCCATTCTGGCCGCTCCTGTGTTTGTATTTCTGTTGGAACATTAGCAATGCGGTCATTGAGAAATCGTAACCAAAAACCGGATCGAAGCTATTCGCCCACCGCAGGCTGGTCGCGCAAAAGCTCGGATATGGCATCCGTTAATGTTGCGCTGCGATCCAGTGCCGAACGCGTGTCGGCAAGGCTTGGTTCTGAGACATCAAAACCCTGCTCTCCATCTGCGGCGGCCAGTTTGAGGTTGGCAAATGACTGCTGCGACGGGCGCCCGAACCGCGAAATGGCCTCCCAATCACCGGACTGCCATGCCAATCCTGACAACGGAGTTTCCACGTCCGCCGTTTCATACACCGCCATTGCTGTGGAAAAATCGCCCATCTGTGTGAATGCGCGGCCCTGCAAAAGCGCCGCACCGGCATCCGTTTTCCCCTCGATATAGCCAAGGGCTGTTTCAGGTGCACCGTCGGCCAACGCCAATTCGGCGTGTAATTTTTCGCTTTCTTCGCCCGTATGGGCAAATTCCAAAATGCTGGCGGATGCATCGACGAACCCAAGATCAAGCAGGCGCCGGGAGACTGCCAGATTCGTATCATTGCTAAGGGCCGACGCGGCGCCTTGGGACAGGACCGCATAGGTTGCACGCAGAAAAGCGATGTCAGGGGCTGACGTGACCGCCTTGTCCATGAACTCCGGCAACATGTCGGCGCGGCCTTTTTCGGACATTTCGGCAATCAATCCCAATGCCGTATCGGCATCGCCGTTGCGCATGCTTGCAAGGATGGCAGATCGCGTTAGCGCATCACCAAGCTGGGTCTTGCGATGTTCGAATGCCAGTGCCTGTGCCGTCACGACGATGTCCGGAGATATCTCATGTCCGTTTTTCAGGCGTGTCTCGACAAGATCCAAGACCGCTTGCGGCGACATTTCGTTATTGCGTTGAACGATATCTGTCAGGGTATTTTCGGCAACAATATCATTGCCCTCGGCCAGATGCAGATGGGCCGTGCCAAGTTCATAGGCGGTGCCGTGATCCCCAGGCGCGCGCGCGATGGCCTTGCGGATCAGGTTGGCGGTATCGATGTCATCGACGGCAAGCAAACGCTCTATCAATATGGGGCCGGTCAATCGGCGCAAATGCAGGGGAAGGCCAGAAAAGGTTTGTACGATGGCGTTCCGGTTGATCTTTTCCCCCTCCGGCAGATGCGGAACCGCCAGCGCCGCCCAAAGCGCCACAGCTGCATCACATCCCAACTGACCCTCAAAAATCTCAGGCTGGCGGGCCTGGCCAAAATCCATGATCTCGGCCAAGGCGACCAGATAGGCCGCATCATGAGGTGTGGGTTCAAAGCGTTTCAGCACCGAAATCGCCTCGGCCCCAAATCCGTAATAGATGTAGGTGGATGCAAGCGCCCTGACTTTTGACGGTACGGTACGGTCAAATTCACCAAACAACTGCCGCCGGCGTTCCCCTATCATTGCCGCGGCTCTGTCCTCTTCGCCCCAGTTTTCGATATCGAATTTATCGTCAGGCAGGCACGCCTGCCCGCGATTGGTGACGGCAGGCGCCGGGATCGCCCCAACATCCCGATCAACACTGGTTTCAATGCGAATGTTGGGCTCTGGGTGGGGGGCGGGTTTTAGGGGTTGTCGCACCTGATCTTCGGCAACCTCTGCCTTTTCAACAGGGTGCGCAGGTGTGACAGCAGCCTCCGGCACGACATCCACCCGTACCAGCCCCTGCGCCGCGGCCCGCCCCAACTGCTGCACCAGTTCTGCATGCATCTGTTCCACTTGATCATCTGCGGGGGCGTGCATTTCCGGGGGCGCTGTGATTTCTGCGGGAACGGCGAAATCGCCCAGCACCGGAAGCGGCGCCCGTTTGAGCGATGCTGCGCGTGCAGGCGGTGTTCCCGGCGCATCCGACGAAGACACCACCGGAGCTTCGGCTGGATGATCGGCCACCTGCGCAGGCTCCAACGGGGCTTCAAATTGGGCGTCGCTTTGCGGCGGTCCGCTGACGATATCGATCACCAGGACACCCGGTCTTATTTCAAAAGCATCGGCGTGACAGTCGCAAGCCACGGCAATTGCGATCCCGTCCTCCGTTTCCAGAGGCGTTACCTTTGCCACCCTGTCACGGGGGATCATTTCAAAAACGCGGGACAGGTCGAATTCCGCACCCGGCCTTTGAACGCGCAGATCATACCCGGTATCCGTTTTTCCAAGCGCCCAGCCCGTCGGGGACCCAAATTCGAATACCATCCGCGAAAATTCAGCGTGTTCGCCGGATCGCACCTCCACCGTCTGCGCCCAGCCCGGCAAAACGCCCAGCATTGTCAGAGCTATGGCCAGCCAAAACCTCATGCCGCATCCTGCTTGGTTGATTTCAGGGCGTCTTCCAATTCGGTAAAGCTGGGGCGTTTGTGACCCGGCGTATTCTGGCGACCGACCTCGATGCAGATATTGGCCGCGTGATTGTACAGATTCGCCACCAGGACTTCGCGTATCAACTGATAAAAATGGCTGTCATCTTCGATGACGGTTTTGACCTTTGCCGCGAAGGGCCCCACCAGACCATAGGCCAGAAATACCCCCAGAAAGGTGCCCACCAAGGCGCCGCCGATCAGTTTGCCCAGAACCTCGGGCGGTTGATCGATGGACCCCATTGTCTTGATAACACCCAAGACCGCCGCGACGATGCCCAACGCGGGCAACCCGTCGGCCACGGTCTGCAAAGCATGGCTGGAATGCATCGCATGGTGCAGGTTCGCCTCCATCCGTTTTTCCAGCACTTCTTCCACCTGGTGCGGATCATCATAGTTCATCGCGGCAGAACGCAGCGTGTCGCAGATCAGATCAATGGCTTCTTTATCCGACAGGATTTTGGGATAGCGGCCAAAGATGCTTGAATCTGCCGGGCCTTCGATATGTTCCTCAAGCCCCACGGGGTTTTGTTTCGCCAGCCGGATAAGTTCGAACAGCAGGCACAGCAGATCGCGGTAATCTGCGGGTTTCCATTTCGGGCCTTTGAACACTTTGCCGATGTCTTTGACAGTGTGTTTGACCGACGAAAAATCGTTGCTCAGAAAGAACGCCCCCAGGGCCGCGCCGCCAATCATGGTCATTTCATAGGGCAGCGTTTTGAAAATGATCGCCATTTTACCGCCGGCGGCCAGATAACCGCCGAACACCATGACAAAGATCACTATGATCCCAATGATCCCGATCATTCTTCAGGCTCCGTCTTGCTTATCTCTGCGGTTCAGCCTCGCAGCACGGCATTAAGAATTTCTGACTATTCCTTGGGAACCGACGCATTGCGGCCCGCGAGTATGACGCTTAGTGAATAAGCGGTTGCAGGATTGAGCCCGGTCATGATCTCGGCTGCAGCATCGGGGCGCATCCGCCCCATGAAACCCGCCGCGAATTCGGGGGCCATCTGTTCAAAAAGAGCGGCCGCATCTTTCGGTTTCATGTTTTCATAAACGGTCGTCAGCCGGGCCAGATCATCCTCGGCAGCGCTTTCGGCCAGTGCAAGAGTGCTTCGGAGGGCGCTTTCAGCCTGACGCAGTTGTTCAAGCTGCAGCATGATCTCTTCCTCAGCTACGGAAACCGTTTGCTGCCGTTCTGCGATCACCGCTTCGGATGCGGTGACTTTTGCCTCGCGTTTTTGCAAGGCGGCGAAAAGCGCTGCGATATCCGGTGCCGGTTCGCATTGGGCGGGGGCGTGAGTGTCGGAGGTGCGTTTCGTCAGCGCCTCGACTTCGCGGGCCACGGCCAATCCGGTGCCGCTGCCCAGTCGGACAAGGCCCGAGGCCGCAAGAATGGCCGCAATCACCACAAGTGCGCCCCGGCCGGACCGGTTTGATCTGCGGGTTTTCCGGGTCATTCCGCAGCCTCCCGGTTCCGGCGCCAAAAGAGCGGCGGGGCGGCATCGGAAGGTGTTTCTTCCGCTGACGCGGGCGGCGGCGCGGGCGCTTGTGCCGGGGCCACCGGAAGATCGTGCATCGAGGCCACCAGCAGCTCCAGCCGTTGCGCCACGCCTTCGGCCCGGTTGGTCAGCTCATCCAGCGAATTGGATGAATTCTGCGCCGTGGAGCGCGCACCATTCAGCGCCTGCGTCATGTCATCAACCTGCGCCGACAGCACCGCAATCGCATTGCCCATACCGCTTTCCAGATCATTCAGTTTGCGCAATCGCCGCGACAGGATCAGACAGTAGAACGCCGCGCCAAGCGCGCCCGCCGCAAGAAGAATGTCAGAGATCAAAGCCATGGCTGCCCCCTAGTTCAGAACAAATTCGGTGATCAGAAGGTCGCGAACGCGCCCTTCGCCGGTGACGATCTGGATACGGCGCAGCATCTGGGCCCGCAGCCGCACCAAGGACGACGCCTGTTCGATATCCGCCAGATCAACCGCCCGCAGATATCCGTTCAGCACATCCAGAACGCGCGGCATAAGAAGGGTGACATCGTGGTGATGCGCGGCGTCCACCTCAAGCTGGGCTTTGAACCGCAGATGGCGATTCGTCCCCCCCGGAGGCAGCGATATGATCAGCGGATCAAGCGGGACAAAGGCGATGTCATCCGACAGCGAATCGGCACCGTGATCCGAGCCATGATCGGCCTGTTCCTCTTTATGACCGCCCGCCGACAACATACCGGAATACATGGCGAAAAACCCGCCGCCGCCCAGTATCAACGCCAAGACCACCCCGATCATTAACGGAAGTTTGGATTTCTTCTTGGGGGCGTCGGTCTGGTTTTCTTCGAGGTCGGCCATGCCATCATCCTGCGTTGCCTGCTTTCCTTCCTATACCCCCAAGAGAGCTAACCGATTGTTAAGGCTGTTCGGCGAATGATGGCCGCAGGACGGGGGCAGAAGCCCGCATTGAAGGAGTGTCGTCTTGCAACAAATCGCTACCGTTTGGACGGCCCTTGATCCACGTCGCAGAATAGTCGTGGTGCTGGCGACAGTCGCGATGTTTGCAACCGTGCTTGCATTGTCGCGGATGGCGACGGCCCCGACCATGACGCTGTTGTATTCCGGGTTGGAAACCGGGGCGGCAGGGGATGTCATCAACGCATTGGAGCAGCGCGGCGTGACCTATGAGGTTCGTGGCCCTGCGATTTATGTCGATGCCGCACAACGCGACCAGCTTCGGATGACACTGGCCAGCGAAGGGCTGCCCGCCAACAGCGCCGCGGGATATGAGCTTTTGGACAATCTTTCCGGGTTCGGGACCACATCGCAGATGTTCGATGCCGCCTATTGGCGCGCCAAGGAAGGCGAACTGGCCCGCACGATTCTGGCCAGCCCGCACATCCGCGCCGCGCGGGTCCACATCGCGACCCCAAGCAGCAAATCCTTTCGCCGCGATCTCAGGCCGACAGCCTCGGTGTCTGTGACAACCGGCAGCGGCGCGCTGACCTCGGCGCATGCCAAGGCGCTGAAATTCCTCGTGGCCTCTTCGATACCGGGGCTGGCGCCAGAGGATGTTTCGGTGATCGACGGCACCAGCGGGTCGGTGATCGGCGGCGAGGATACCCCGGCTGCGGGTGCCTATGGCGACGATCATGCCGCACAGTTGCGCAAAAACGTCGCCAGGCTGCTGGCCGCGCGGGTTGGGCCCGGCAAGGCAGTGGTCGAGGTCAGCGTCGAAACCGTGACGGACCGCGAATCGATCGTCGAACGCCGGTTTGATCCGCAGGGACGTGTCGTGATTTCGACCGATAACGAGGAACGGACCACCTCTAGCAACGACAGCGGGGGCAGTGCTGTGACCGTGGCCAGCAACCTGCCAGAGGGCGACGGCGCCGAGGGGAGTGCCTCGTCCAGTTCAAACTCGGAAACGCGCGAACGGGTGAATTTCGAGGTTTCCGAAACTCAACGCGAAATTCTGCGCGCGCCGGGGGCCGTGAAACGGCTGACCGTCGCCGTCCTGCTGGATGGCACCCGCCGCATCGATGCCTCTGGCACAGAGGTTTGGGAACCCATGCCCGACGAAGAAATCGCCGGGCTGACCGAACTGGTGGAATCCGCCGTCGGATATGATGAGGCGCGCGGGGATGTCATCACCGTGAAATCGATGCCGTTCGAACCCCTGGCGCCGCTTGGTACGGTTGCCGCACCTGGCCTGCTGGAACAGATGAATATCGACATCATGTCGCTTATCCAGCTGGCGGTTCTGGCAGTGGTTGGGCTGGTGCTGGGCATGTTTGTCGTACGTCCGATATTGCTGTCGCCGCCGCGCGCCAATCTGACCGAACTGCCGCCACCGGCACCGGTCAGGCAACCCGGGCTGACCGGTGAAATCGAAGACGCGGCCAATCCCCTGCCCGATCTCAGCGTCGTTTCAAACGGTCAGGGCGGAATGGCCCGACTTGAAGATGCCCCGGCAAAAGATCCCGTCCAGCGCCTGCGCAACATGATCGAAGAGCGACAGGTTGAAACGGTCGAAATCCTTCGAAGCTGGATGGACGAAGAAGAGGAGAAAGTGTGATGGCCCGCGCCCTGACGTTAGAGGACTTCGGGCAGAACATGCCCACGGCCGGCCTGTCGGATCAGCCACCCGTCGGCGGGGAGGCCCGGCTTGAGGTCTACGAAGACGGGTACAAGGCAGGTTGGGACGATGCCGTTGCCGCAAACACCAAGGCACAGACGCAAATCTCGGCCGATTTCGCCAAAACCCTGCAGGACCTGTCGTTTGGATACCATGAGGCACGGGTACATGTTCTGAAAAACATCTCGCCGCTTCTGACGCTGATGGCCGAAAAACTTTTGCCACAGATGGCCCGCGACGGGTTTGCCCAAAACGTGGTCGAAGTTGCGAAAGGCTACGCGGACGAAGCGGGCAATGCCCCGGTCGAGATTGTCGTCAATCCCGATAACCGCCCCGCGTTGGAAGAGCTTCTTGAGGCAGAAACGCATATCCCCCTTCGTCTGGTCGAAGAAACAAGCCTTGGCCCGGGGCAGGCGTTTCTGAGGGCCGGGCAACAGGAACATGCAATCGATCTTGAACAGGTTGAAACAGCGATCCGCGACGCCGTCGCCGGGTTTTTGACGGATGATACGGAGATGTTGAAACATGGATGATACCGACAATGGCGCGGCAGAAAGCCCGCTGACGCTGGTTCCGCTGGAGATCACGATTTCGGTCGGCCGCGCGACGCCTTTGGTCAAGGATCTTTTGGCATTGGAACATGGTGCGATCCTGCCGCTGGACCGGCGCATCGACGATCCGGTCGAACTTTTTGCCGGCGACAGGCTGATTGCACGCGGCGAATTGCAGGAACTGGACGGGGCGCAGGCCGGGCAGCTGGCCGTGCGTCTCACCGAAGTCGTTGACCAGAAAAACAGTCTCTGATCATGCGCAATCTGGCAATTATCTCAATCTGCATGCTGTGCAGCCTGCTGTGGACAGCCCCCGCACTGGCGCAGGATATTGCCATATCGCTTGGCGACGACGGCGCGCTGGCGACCCGCAGCATTCAAATGATCGCCCTGATCACCGTGCTCAGCATCGTGCCCGGTCTGGCGGTGATGCTGACCTGTTTTCCGTTCATCGTGACGGTGCTGGCCATTCTGCGACAGGCCATCGGGTTGCAGCAATCGCCGCCCAATATGCTGATCGTAAGTCTGGCGCTGTTTTTGACCTATTTTGTCATGGAACCAACCTTCACCGCGGCCTGGCAAGGCGGAATAGAGCCACTGTTGAACGAACAAATCTCGGTCGAAGATGCGTTTGCCCGCAGTCTGGTTCCCTTTCGCGAGTTCATGGCAGCCCGGGTGGACGCCGATACCTTCGCCTCGCTGCAAAGCCTGCGCCCGGAGGCGGCCCAAGCGACACCGACGCCAGAGGCAGCCCTGTCGGTTCTGGTCCCCTCGTTCCTGCTGAGCGAGATCGAGCGCGCGTTCGAAATCGGGTTTCTGGTGTTCCTGCCGTTTCTGATCATCGACCTGGTGGTGGCCGCGATTTTGATGTCGATGGGCATGATGATGGTGCCCCCCGCCGTGGTTTCGATGCCGTTCAAGCTTGCGTTTTTCGTTGTCGCAGATGGATGGAGCCTGATTTCCGAAGCGCTGGTAAGAAGTTACTTTTGAAATCCAACCGGTTTCCCGACCTGTTTCAGATGGTTACACACAGCAAAAAACGGCTGCCACCCGGGCCGATCGGTTGACTTGCCGCCCCAGTTGTCGCATCGGTTTGCTCGGTTAGGCTAAGCCGAAGGGCAGATAAAATGAAAATTGCGATGATCGGGACAGGTTATGTCGGCCTTGTTTCAGGTGTTTGTTTTTCCGATTTTGGACATGAAGTCGTCTGTGTCGACAAAGATCCGCGCAAGATCGAAATGCTGGAACGGGGCGAAGTGCCGATTTACGAGCCCGGCCTGGACGAGCTGATGGCGAAAAATGTGGCTGCGGGCCGTCTGGAATTTACCGGCGATCTGAAACAGGCCGTTGATGGGGCCGATGCGGTGTTCATCGCGGTTGGCACCCCGACCCGCCGCGGCGATGGCCACGCCGATCTGACCTATGTGATGGCCGCCGCCGAAGAAATCGCCGATGCGCTGACCGGCTATACCGTCGTGGTCACGAAATCGACCGTTCCCGTCGGCACCAACCGCAAGGTCGAAGAGGTGGTGCGCGCGGCAAACCCGGATGCCGATTTCGACGTCGCCTCCAACCCCGAATTTCTGCGCGAAGGCGCCGCGATCGACGATTTCATGCGCCCCGACCGCGTGGTTGTCGGGGTCGAATCCGAACGGGCCGAAGGCGTGATGGGCGATGTCTATCGCCCGCTGTTCCTGCGCGAGTTTCCGATCGTCTTTACCGATCTGGAATCCGCCGAAATGATCAAATACGCCGCCAACGCATTTCTGGCGACCAAGATCACCTTTATCAATGAAATCGCCAACCTGTGCGAACGGACCGGCGCAGACGTCAAGGCCGTGTCAAAAGGCATGGGGCTGGATGGCCGCATCGGCAACAAATTCCTGCACGCAGGCCCCGGTTACGGCGGATCGTGCTTTCCAAAGGACACCAGCGCCCTGGCGCGGATCGGTCAGGACCACGCCCTGCCCATGCAGATCACCGAGACCGTGATCAAGGTCAACGACGAGATGAAACGCCGCATGGTCGAAAAACTGCGCGACATGTCCGACGGCAGCTTTAACGGCAAGACCATCGCGGTGCTGGGTGTCACCTTCAAACCCAACACCGACGACATGCGCGATGCCCCCAGCCTGACGATTGTGCCCGCGTTGATTGGCGGCGGGGCGACGGTTCGGGTTGTCGATCCGCAGGGACGCCGCGAAGGCGAAGCACTGCTGCCCGGCGCCCAGTGGGTCGAAGACAGCTATGCGGCCGTTGAAAACGCCGATCTTGTCGTGCTTTTGACGGAATGGAACGAATTCCGCGCGCTTGATCTGGAACGTGTGGCGGGGTCGATGGCGCAGCCCCGGCTGGCCGATCTGCGGAACATCTATTCGGTGTCCGACGCCAAACGCGCCGGGTTCGAGGCATATTGCGCAGTGGGCCGTCCCGGTTTCGGCCTGCCCGAGTAACCGGCGCTAAACGCCGTAATAGTCCCTGTACCACCGCACGAATTGGTCAACGCCGGTCTGCACCGGCGTGCCCTTCGGCTTGCCCACCAGACGGGTCAACAGGGATGTGTCGGCCCAGGTCGCGGGCACATCGCCCGGCTGCATCGGCAACATGTTTTTCCGGGCGGGCCGGTCCAGCGATTTTTCGATGGCCTCGATAAAACTCATCAACTGTACCGGCTCTGAATTTCCGATGTTCACGACCCGGAACGGGGCGACCGGGCTGAGGCTGTCGCCGGCCACGATATCTTCCGGGGAATCGGGGCGCACTGGCGGCACATCGATCAGACCGACGATGCTGTCGACCAAGTCATCAATATAGGTGAAATCGCGTTTCATCTGGCCGTGATTGTAAACATCAATGGGCTCATCGGCCAAAATCGCGCGGGTGAATTTGAACAGCGCCATATCGGGGCGCCCCCACGGGCCATAGACCGTAAAGAAACGGAACATGGTGGTCGGCAGATCGTAGAGATGCGCATAGGAATGCGCCATCGCCTCGGTCGCTTTTTTGGTCGCCGCATAGAACGACATCTGCGTGTCGGCCTTCATGGTTTCGGCATATGGCATCTGGGTATTGGCGCCATAGGCCGACGAAGTGGATGCCAGTAACATATGCCGGGGCGGATGAGCGCGCGCGGCCTCTAACAGCTCAAACGTACCAACCAGATTTGACGTCAGATAAGAGCGCGGTTCGTCAATCGAATAGCGGACCCCGGCCTGGGCTGCCAAATGCACCACCACGTCGGGCTGATGCTGTTCCATCAGGGACATGAGCAGACCCGGTTCTTCAAGGGGCTGTTCCACCGCCGTGAAGGCCGGGCTTTCCAGAAGGATCGCATGACGCGCCTGTTTCAATGCGACGTCATAATAGTCCGTCATCGCATCCAACCCGATCACCCGCCACCCTGCGGCCAAAAGGCGCTGGCAAAGGTGAAAGCCGATGAACCCGGCAGAGCCGGTGACCAAAGCGGTCTTGGCGTTTTTGCTGTTAAGCACGTTCTTGGAATTCGACATCAGTTGAACCATCGCAGGCAGAGATTTTGAAAGATACCGACCCGTGATCGGTGCGTTGCGCCCTTGATGGGTTGCTTGGCTGGGCATGTCAACGCGTGGGGAAATCGCAAGAAAGCTTGAACGGTGGGGCAACGTAGCCCTATAATTTTATTCGCATCGATGATCCGGGGGGGTAAGGTCAATGCCGATAGATTCTACATTTTTTTAAGACTACTTTTAACAACTTTTGATTGTATGCCTATTAGGCTTGTGGATTGGTAATATGCTTAACGTCATAAAACATGTGTCCGGCAGACAGAAGCGGGCCTTCTTTCTGTTTCTAGATTTATTTTTAGTGCCAGTGGCGGTACTTCTATCGATTGCGATTCAGGAAAACAGTTTCCTTCCCTTCGCAGAGCTCGTTGAGATATCGCTTTTTCTGCCCTTTCTGATCGCCGTCGCGGCGGTATTTTCGCTGATGCTGGGCATCCCGGGAATTAGGCTGCACACCTACGAGTTGAACGCGACGATCAAAACCGCGTTCCTGGCGATTCTCCTTGGGGTATCGATGGGGGCGCTTGCCAAATTGGCAAATACGTCGACTCCGGTTGGCAGCCACGTCCAATTTGCGATGATTTATTTTTTAATTTCGGCAGGAAGCCGCGCGATATTGTTGCGGGTTCTGCTTTTTCTGTATCGCAAGGAAAAGAACAGCTGCCGGGTTCTTATCTATGGGGCCAGCGCAACCGGCGTTCAGCTGGCAACAGCCCTGCGGACGCATAAAACGATCGAACCCGTGGCCTTCATCGACGACAGTACCGCCCTGCAGGGGCTGAATTTGGCCGGGCTGCCTGTCTATGCTCCGCGGCGCGCACAGGACCTTATCAAAAGCAGAAAGATCACGCGCGTGCTGTTGGCGATGCCGCTGTTGAATCAGCCCAAACAGGCACAGATTGCCCGCCGGCTGGAAGCTTTGGGGGTCGACGTTCAAACCTTGCCCTCCCTTGCGCAGTTGGCGGGCGAAGAGGAACTGGCAGATAAGCTTTCTCCGGTCTTGCCCAACAGCTTGCTTGGGCGGGCGCCGTTTGGCGGGAATAATGTTCTTTGCTCGGAAAGCTATGCTGGCCAGACAATCTTTATCTCAGGCGCTGGCGGCTCGATCGGTTCGGAACTCTGCCGCCAGCTTTTGGCATTTGAACCCGCGCGTCTGGTGCTGTTCGAGCTTAGCGAATATGCGCTTTACGCCATTGATCAGGAACTGCGTGGACTTTTGAACGGGGCCAACATCGATATTGTTCCGGTGCTGGGATCGGTCGCAGATGAAAACCAGGTCCAGCGCGTTCTGGCCAATCAGAATGTAGACGTCATCGTACATGCCGCGGCGTTCAAACATGTGCCACTGGTCGAAGCGAACCCAATCTCCGGGATTGCCAACAATGTCCAGGGCACCGCGACCCTTGCCAAAGCGGCGATGGAACTGGGGATAAAGCGATTTATCCTTGTGTCGTCGGATAAAGCTGTCCGCCCGGCCGGCGTGATGGGCGCCTCAAAACGTTTGGCCGAACTTGTGGTCAAGGACCTTGCCAGCCGGTCGGAAACCACTGTTTTCGCCACGGTCCGGTTCGGTAACGTGCTGGGGTCGTCCGGGTCGGTGGTTCCGCTGTTTCAGGAACAGATCGCCCGTGGCGGCCCGGTGACCCTGACGCACGAAGATGTCACACGGTATTTCATGACCGTCGAAGAATCCGTGCGGCTGATCCTGCTGGCGGGAACATTTGCGAAGGGCGGCGAGGTTTTCGTGCTGGATATGGGCGAGCCCATTACCATTCGCAAACTTGCGCGGCAATTGATCGAAGCCTCGGGCTGCACCGTGTGTGATGCGGACAACCCCGATGGCGATATCGAGATCCGTATTACCGGACTGCGCCCAGGCGAAAAGCTGCATGAAGAGTTGATGATCGGCGAAGGCATGACCACGACGCCCCATCCGAAAATCCTGTGCACCAATGATTCCGCCTTGTCCGAGATCGAAGTGGCCTCTGCCTTGCGGGCGATACGTCTGGCGATTGCAGCCGGTGATGAAAACGCGGTGCGCGCCGTGATCGCAAGATGGGTCGAACAACCCCTCAGGATTGCGCGGGAAGGCAACATATAGGTTTTTTGGGGGCGTACGGTGCCCCCACGAATTGTTGACGCTTTGGCCAGACGATGACCCCGGTTCCATAAACGGGGGTTCGCCATGTCCGACGCGTCATCGATTCTTTCTTTGCCCTATATTCAGCCTTCGCAGGCACAAAAGCACGTCACCCATAACGAAGCTCTGAGGGTGCTTGATGCTTTGGTGCAGCTAAGTGCCAAAAGCCGGGCGATATCCGCTCCGGTCGCCTCGCCGCAAACGGGGGACAGCTATATCGTCGGTGCCGCGCCAAGCGGCGCCTGGGCTGGCCATGCCGGTGAAATCGCGGTGTGGGTCGACAGCGGGTGGCAATTCCACACCCCGTTGACCGGCTGGCGCGCATGGATCGAGGATGAAGCACAGCTTGCCGTCTTTGATGGGACCAATTGGGTCTCTAACGCACCTGATTTTCAAAATCTGGCGGGGCTCGGCGTCAACAGCTCATACGATGGGACAAACCGCCTGTCGGTGGCGTCAGCCGCCAGCCTGCTGAACCACGACGGTGCCGGTCATCAACTGAAGATCAACAAGAACACCGCCGCCGATACCGCCAGCCTGTTGTACCAGTCCGGGTTTTCCGGGCGGGCCGAGATGGGGCTGGCGGGGAATGATAATTTCGACATCAAGGTCAGCGCCGACGGCGCCACCTGGCAATCGGCGATGACCATCCAATCGGATGGCAACATCGGTCTGGGTGTTCCCGCACCGACCGAAACGCTTGAAGTGAACGGCAATGTTCTGGCCGACGCGCATCTGACACCGTCGGACCGCCGGCTCAAGGTCAATTTCGGGCCCGCCGAACCAACCGGCGGGCTTGTTGATGCGATCAAGGTTGTGTCTTTTGACTGGATATCGGGCGGGCACACGCAGTTTGGATTGGTTGCGCAGGACTTGTTCGAAGTGCTGCCCGAAGCCGTCAAGACAGGCGACGACAGCGCAAACCCTGAAAACCTGTGGGCGGTCGATTACGCAAGCCTGGTGCCGCTGCTGTTGAAAGAGGTCCAAGAGTTGCGCCAGCGCGTTTCCCGGCTGGAAACGCCTGCCTGATCCTCACGCCTATCCGCGCTTGGCCAGACGGCCGAACGTACGCAACAGGATCATCAGGTCGAAACAGAAAGAACGGTTGTCGCGATAGATCAGGTCGATTCTGGCCTTTCGCGGCACACATCTGCGGGCGTAGGTCGCATCCGTTTCGGACGCCGACCGACATCGCGACAGCAAACGTTCTTCGTGTTTGTGATACAGCAGCGTTGCCAGCCCCGTGATGCCGGGGCGGGATTGCAGGACCTCTGCATAAAGTGCCGGAAACCTCTCTACGTAGGTCCGCAACGGCGGGCGGGGGCCGACAAGACCCATGTCGCCCCGCAGTACATTCCAAAGCTGCGGCAGTTCGTCCAACCGGGACCGGCGCAGGAAACGGCCCAGACGGGTCACCCGGTCCTGTTTGTCGCCGCCTGATACCCCGCTGTCGGACACTTCGGGCCGCATGGTTCGAAATTTCCACAGGGAAAAGCTTTGATCCGGGCCTTTCATCCGTTCAGACACGTGGAACACGGGGCGGCCATCCACCAGCAAGATTGCAATGGCGATCAGGATCGCAACGGGGATAAGCAGCCCCCCGATCAACAGGGTCAGAACGATATCGAACAGGCGCTTTGAAAGCGGCATCACAGAGCACTTACTGTCAAATTACGGCCTTCCATTGCGACACTATTTCAGCGGGATTGGCGTCATTGGCGTGCATCGGAACAAGCTTTTCCAGCGCTCCGGTGTCCAGCCAGACCTCAGCAATCGCTTGGGCCGGGGCTGGGCGAAATTGCCAATCCTGTCCCGCAGCATCCAGCAAATCCGTCATCGCGACAACACCCGGGGCCGCGACGTTCAATACCTGAGGTAAAGACGTGGATCGCGCACAGGCCATTGTCGTCAGCGCAACGATCACGCGGGCCAACGTCGCGGGGCCGATATAGCTGCGTCTGGGGCCCTGGCCATCGGGAAACTGATCGACAAGGCGCGTAGCGACACCGTCCACGCCCAAAAGCTGATCTGCCCCAGCTATATTGCCAATCCGCAGGCAGGTCAGCGCAGGCGCCGCATCCTGCCGATCGTACCATCGCTTCAGATCATCCTCCATTTTAGCTTTGGACCGGCCATAGGCGCTGATGGGCGTCAAGGGCGCAGTTTCCGGCAGAGGCCCTTCCGCGTGGCCATAAACAGCGGCGGTAGAGCAGTGGAAAACCTGCGCGACCCCTGCCTTTTGCGCAGCATTTGTGACGCATAGCGCCAGTTCGCCATTCAGATTGAAATCGGCATTCGCGGTGGCACCGGGGACAACGCCCGCCAAATTCAACACGGCGTCATGACCGGACATGGCCGCCGCCAGCGCGGCGCGATCCGTCAAAGGATCCAGGGTGATCCAGCTTTTGAGACGTTTTTCACGCCGCGTTTGGCAGGTCATGTCGATCATTGAGGACATATCCGGCAGAATCAGCGATCCAACACGACCGTTTGCACCAATCACAAAGAGTTTGGGAAAAGGGCGCGCAACAGGTTCCATCTCGCAAGGCCTAACGCGGGACTCTGGATCAAATCCAGTGGTTTCTAAAGAAGGTCGCGCCGATTTTCATCAATAACACATCTTATGGTTGAAAAATGATCGACAAGAAACACTCAAAAGATGTATGTAACTAAATGTTAACTGTAGAATCTGATCGCCCCATTTTTGCCGCAAAGCTTGCCGAAACTTGGCAGAGATTGCGTAAGAAATAAGCCCAAAATGGCTAGTTAAGTCAAATTTGCGGCAAAAATGGGAGTTATAGTGGTGTTGGTTGGTATGATCTTTTTCGGACTTGCCCTTGGAATGACGGTAATTTCGGCTGCTGTTGTGGCTGGGTTTTCGTTTTGGACAATCGTTGCGCTTTACGCCGGATCGGGGCTATTGGGGGCTATCTTGACGGTGGCATACATCTGCGTTGCCGCCTACGATTCCACCACAGTGGCGTCCAGATACGGATCGAACAGGGTGCGCTTCCCTGAGCGGGCTCAGTAGTCCCTTTCGTAAAACACGCCAAGGCTGGTATCGCCCACAGCACTGACGCCGCCCTTTACGGTCACATTGCGCGATACATCCAGGTTCAGGTTGACGTTGCTTTTACCGTCGCTGTTGATCGTGACATCGGTATAGATATTCTCTGACAGGTATTTTCCCGCGCGCAACTCTGTCGATCCCAGATCATCAGTGGTTACGTCCAAATCGTCCAAGCCAAAATTCTTGCGCAACCGATCGACAATGCCAACCTTGTCGTTGCCCGCAAGCGACGCAACCGCCGATGCAAGCTGTGCCGCCTGAAATGGTGACAGGTTTTCTGTGCTGCGTCCGAAAATCAACCGCGCCACGACCTCTTCCTGCGGTAATTCCGGTTGCGATTGAAAGGTTATTTCAGGATCCGAGGCCGGACCCTCGGTTACGATCTGGACCAGAACGTCATCCGCCGTGGATTCGGCCACCAGCCGGATATAGGGTTCCAGCGCGCCCTGCAGGCTGATCGCACCTTCGGTCATCGTCAACCGCTTGCCCAACAGATCAAGCCGGCCCCGGATAAGACCAAAACGCCCGCTGGGCACAACCGCTGTGCTGGTCCCGCCCACACGCAATTCGCCGCCCAGTTCGGCGTCCAACCCGCGACCGCGCACAAATATTCGGTTGGGCGCATTGATCCGCAGGTCCAGCCCAATGCCCGCGCCTGCTGGGCCGCCGCTCTCATCCGTGGTTTTAAGCAGGCCGGCACGCTGCCGTGTGGCATGAACCCGGGCAGGTTCGTTCACATGTTTGATCTCGGGAATGGCAACTGTGCCGCCCAAGCCAGACGAAGGAACCTGTATCTCGGTCACGCCCAGGACCAGCCGCCCCCGCAAACGTGCCCCGGAGGCAATCGGCCCGGTCAACGTCAGCGGACCGGACACGTCGGTTTTGAACAGCTCGGGGTCGGACAGGGCGATCTGATCAAGATTGATCTTCAGGTCAGATCGATATGGCGCCGTCAGGCCAATTGGCCCCAAGGCGGTGATCTGTCCACCACCCCGGACCTGCCCCGTCAAACGGACCGATGCCTGCGCCGCATTCAATGTGACCGTGCTGTCGATCGTTTCGATCGCCGCGCCGATGGTGGGCAGGGCGGCGCGCGCACCGGTGGTCGACAAGGTTCCTGACAGTGCAGGCAACCCCAGCTTGCCATTTAACGCCAGATCATAGGTCAGCCGCCCCTGCACGCTGCGCGGAGCAATGAAAGGGTTGGCCAAACCCAGCGGCGCATCCCCTTTCAGGGTAAGTTTGGCTCTGTTTTGCACGGGATCGATCTGGCCCGACACTTGCGCCGTGGTCCCGCCCGCGCCATCGGCATCAACCGCAATGGTCCATTCATCGCCCGATTGCTGCACCCGGCCCTTGGCGGTCAGCGGGCCCGGAAATTCGGGCACCAACAGGCCCAGATCGGCGAGGCGCGCATCGAATGCCAGGCCCGACTTCGCATCCCCATCGGCGGACGCCCGGATTTGCGGAGTTTCAATCTTAAGCCCGGTAAGTGACAGCAGATCACCTGTGCGATTGACCCGTCCGCTGAGTATGGATTTCCCGCTGATCAGCTTGTCCAGCTCGCCCAGACCTGCGCCCAAATTCTGACCCGTCGCATCAAGGGTTATGTCAAAATCATTGGCGGCCAGCGTTGCCTGCCCCTGAAATGAACCCTCGATTGCACCGTGCAACGGACGTCCGGCAATTCTGGAAAACGGGGCCAAATCCGGGGCTTTCAGGTTCAGTTGCCCCGTTGCGGGCAGGGTGTCATCGGCAATATCCAAGGTGCCGCTTGCCTGAATCGTCGCGCCAACCGCCGTCAGGATCAGACGGGACAGCGTGACGGGCTGATCTTTGATCCAACCGACATCGGCGTCCAACGTCACCGGCCCTGACAACCGCGGCTCGACCAGGGCGATGTCATCCAACTGGCCCGAAAGGATCAGCTTGCCAGCCTCCTCGGTCAGGGCACCATTGGCCTTGGCCGTCAGGGTTTCGCCCTGCAGCAGGAATTTTTCAACCTTGGTGCCGCCCTGATCACGCAAAGCAACCAAGCTCAGATGGCTTTGCCCCTTCAGCAACGGATCAACGCGGGGCGTTCCCGTTTGCAGATCGACGGTCGAGGCCTCCAACGCGATATCGAATGCCCCGCCCAACAGCGCGCCCTGCCCCGTCAGATCAATCGCGGCCGCGCCGCCCAAGGGCCTGTTTGCAAGCGCAGCGAACCGGGCGATATCATCGGTTTCAACATGTGCGGACCCCGATACCGGGAAACCCTCAGCCAACCCGTCCAGACGGCCCTTGCCGCGCAGGATCAATCCCGCGCCTTGGGCGGATAGTGAGGCAACCTCTATCGGGTTTCCCGACGCCCAGACCAAATCCACATTCCCGCCCAGCGCCGGACCCAGTGCCGTGGCCAGCGCGGTATTGTCATGGTCCAGCCCGGTCACATCAAAATCGAACACCGCCGTTACGCGTTGATCCGGTTGGGCGCGTATCGTGCCTGTGCCATCCAGGGCGGCCGTCGCAAGGGTCAGCCCATCCCGGCTGAAATCATCCAGTTGGGCACGCAGGCGCCAAACATCGCCCTGTGCCGCGTCGAAATCCGCGGTCAACCGCGCATTGGTCACCTTTGTATCAGGTCTGGAAATCGGCAGCAGAACGGGCGCGCCATTGGCGTTAACACCCGCTGTCAGATCGAAACTTTGCGGCATGCCATCTGCGGCCAGCACCACGCGGCCGCGCAGATTGACCGACGCCGCCGACAGCATCAGATCGGAAATCTCTATCTGCCCCTCTGGGGACCGGTTTCCGGCGAAAGAGAGCCTGATTTCCGGGCCGAAAAAGGGCCTGAGGTCAGGCGCGAACAGCGGCGCGATATCCCCGGACAGATCGCCCCCGAACCGGCGCGACACCGCACCGGCATCATCGGCTTCAGCGGTCAGCGTCACGCGACCGGTCAATCGATCCTGTCCGTCCGATCGCAACCCGATATCTGCGCCGAAATCTGACAACGGCCCCTCGCCCTTTACCGTAAGGGCCAACGCCGGGCGCCCTGGAAGAGCTGCCAAATTGGCGACAATCCCGTCTGGCCCTTCGGACAGCTGAAGGTCGATACTCAGCTCTTCCGCTGCGTTGGCGAAGGATGCGTTCAACGAAAATTCGCCGATATCATCGGTCCGCGTGATCTTAAGCTCGGCGGCACCTTGGCCCCCATCCAACGAAAGGCTGCCCAACAGGCTGACAACCGCGGCTTCGCCAACAACCGTCTCGCCTATTTCGACCTTTTCCGCCGAAATAGAGCCTATATTGACCGATACAGGCAGATCGGGCAGCTGGAATGGTTCCGCCGCGACATCTGGCGTTTTCTGCCCGGTTTGCGGCAGCCGCGGCAACAGGATTTCCTTGGCAGAAAGCTCTTTGACCTCCAAACGCCCCCCCAGCAACGCCGAACGTGACCAGTTCAGCACCACGCCGCGCAGGGTCAGCCAGACGCCCTCGTCATCGGCGATCGTCAGTTCCTGCATTGTCGCCTGCGATGACAAGGCGCCCGCGAAACCGACGATATTCACCGACCGACCGGCGGCGGAAAGGTTGTCTTCCAGAAACGCCTCTAACACACCGCGTTCACTATCGTCGCCCGATTGGGCCGCCAGCGGCGTCGCCGCGCAAAACCAGATCAGGAGAAGCCAAAAAAATCGCATCAGAATGCCTGCCCAATTCCAACGTAAAACTGCAGCCCCTCGCCGGTATCGCCGCTGACCGGCAGCGCAACATCCAACCGGATCGGACCGATACCAGTGTCGTATCGCACCCCCAGACCCGCGCCGCTGTGACTTTCCCCCTTGCCACCCAGCGCGCTGTCCCTGCCGATAAAACCGGTGTCATAGAAACCGACCAGCCCGATCTTGCGGCCAATATCGGCCCGCAATTCAACGGAAAGGCCCGCAAACGAACGCCCACCGATCCGATCATTTTCGTTCAGATCGATGGCAAGCGATTGGTAAGGCTGGCCGCGCACTGTTCCGCCCCCGCCCGAGAAAAACAACAGCTCTGGCGGGATTTCGTCTATATCCGCGCCCAGCACGGTACCAAACTGTCCCCGTGCGGCCAGCACATATTTACGATCCGCGCCAAATGCGCGGTAAATACGCCCGTCCGCATACAGCCGCCCGCCCGAAGTGCTGTCACTTATCCCGACGAAAGGGTCTGCATCCACGCTGAGGTAAGCGCCTTTTGTCGCATCAAGAGGCACATCCCGCCCATCCCACGTCAGATTTGCGGGTATGAAAACGTGGTCGAAATTGCGTTTCCCCAGATCATCCTCTGCCTGTGAATGCCGCAGTGCGATGCCGATTTCGCCCGTCAGGTGATCTGAAAAAATATGGGTCAGCCCTGCGCCCAACCAAGTGGTACGTTCAAAATACTCTGGCTCATCCCGTTCTTCGACCGTGCCCAGAACATATAATCCCGTATCCGGAGAAAATGTTGCCGGACGGTCAAACCGGGCTGACAGGCTCAGATCCTGACCGCCGGTATCCCCGCCGATGCCCGCAACCTCGGCCCCGATCCGCAATCTTTCGGCACCGCCCAACAAGTTCCGATGCAGCCAGAATCCCGATAGGGTAAGGCCCTCCAGCGACGAAATTTCCGCGCCAAACCCCAGCCTGCGGCGTTTCTGGTCCACAACCGCGGCGTCGATGTCCAGAGTATTGCCGGAACCGACGACGTCAGATTCAATCAGCGCGACAGAGCGGAACGTTCCGGTGCGGCGCAGCCGGGTGGCGGATTTGCGCAGTTCTTCGGGCGAAAACACCTCTCCCTCGGGCAATCCGGCAATTGCCCGCACGCGTTCCGGCCGGACGCGGGTTTTCCCGCTGGTGGTCAACCGCCCGAAACGAAGCTTCGGCCCTGGCGAAAGACGAATATCCGCGCCCAATGTGTTGGTGTTGTGATCGGCGACCAGGTCCTGCCCGCTGATCACGACCTTGGCATGTCCTGTATCGCGCCAGCCCTCTACCCCCGCGTCGGCGGCATCGCGTATGGTGCCGCTATAGGCGATTTTTCCCGACGCGAACCCATCGGGTATCTTCGTGGCTGGTGCCAGAGGCGCAATTTTAGCCTGTGAAAATCTGAATTGCGGGCCGGGTATCACCCTAAGCTTCACCGATCTGATGCGCGCGGGGGTCGAAAATGGGGGAATTTCAGCCGCTTCGCGCCCATCAACCGATATGCGGATCACCGGGCTGTAATAGCCCATGGCATATAACACGCCCAACAACTGTGCATAATCGGCGCGCGCAGCTGTCAGCAAATCCTGGGCTGTCGGGCCTTCCTCGGCCTCTGCCGCCACCGACAGCGAGGCCGCGCGCAATGCGTTTTTCAGACCATCATCGGCACCCCGTACCGACAACGATATATCCGCAGCCGTCACCGAACTGGCGCAAAGCACGCCGCACAACAACGCAATGTAAAGCCAGCCCTGCCTGCTCGAATCGTACACGCGAAACCCCCAACTCAGCCGGGGCTATGATCACCTTTTCATCGCGGAAATGCCATGCCTGCCCTTTGAAAAAGCCGTGTGGGCAAATTCGTCTCTAACGCACTACAAATTCGGCATGCAGCGCCCCTGCGGCCTTGATGCTTTTGAGGATGTCGATCATGTCGCGTGGCGAAACCCCCAGCGCATTCAGACCGGCGATGACCTCGGACAAGGAGGTACCCCCCGGAATCTCGGCCAATCCGTTGCCTGTTTCCTCTTCCAGTGTTGCGGTGGTTCGCGGGACAACAACGGTTTCGCCTTCGGAAAACGGGTTGGGTTGAACCACGATCGGGTCTTCCTGAATGCGCAGGGTGAGCCCCCCCTGCGACACCGCAACACGCGATATCCGCACGTCATCGCCCATCACAATCGTGCCCGACCGCTGATCCACGACCACGCGGGCCTTTCGCTGGGGTTCGACCGGAATATTTTCCAGCCGTCCGATGGCATGCGCCGGAGAGGGCATGCGCGTGGCCGCGATATCAAGCTGAACGGTGCCCGCATCCAGCATGACAGCGACCGCCCGCCCGAAGTTTTCATTCACGGCCTGTTCGATCCGGCCCGCCGTTGTGAAATCCGGCGACCGCAGCGCCATGCGGATCGTCGTCAGGGTCGAGAAATCGAAGGCGATTTCGCGTTCGACGCGGGCGCCCGCGGGGATGACGCCGGCGGTTGGAACACCTTCGACCACGCTTGCCCCATCGCCCGACGCCTCGGCGCCGCCTGCGATGATCGTGCCCTGCGCCACCGCATAGATTTCGCCATCAGCAGCGGTCAGCGGGGTCATCACCAACGTGCCGCCCAACAGGCTTTTGGCGTCGCCAATGGCCGAAACCGTGATATCGATCTGCGACCCCGCGCGCGAAAACGCGGGCAATGTTGCGGTTACAAAGACCGCCGCCACGTTTTTGGGGCGGAACTGTTCACCGGTCACGTTGACCCCCAGCCGTTCCAGAAGGTTGGACATGATTTCTTCGGTGAAGGGCGCGTTGCGGATGCCGTCGCCGGTTCCGTTCAGGCCAACAACCAGCCCGTAGCCCACCAGATCGTTGCCCCGCACACCGTCAAATTCGACCAGATCCTTGATCCGGACCGGGGCGGCCAAGGCCGTTGAGTACCAGACCATGGTAAGGCAAAGGGCATAGGCAAGAATCTGTCTCATCTCAGGAAATCCACGAGGCTGAGGCGCGACAGGCGCGCGGTGACGGTATAGTGCAGTTCCAACTGGGTCTCGACCTCTTGCAACTGCGCGGCCGTATCGAAAGGATCGGCCGACAGAATTTCCGATTGGGCCAGTTCCAGCATCACCCTTTCGGCGCTGTTTTCGGCTGTAATAGTCTCTATTCTGTTTTGTGCCGTGCCAATCTCGGCGGCCAGATTGGCGATGTTTCCCTGCGCCTCGATCATATCGACGCCCAGCGTTCCGGCCAGCTTTGCCGCCTCATCCAGATTGCCGCTTAGCACCGCCCCATCGGCCAGCAGTGCGGCCCCCGCAAAGGTTTTCAGAACCTCGCGCATGGCCGGATCGGCCGCGGTCACTGACAGGCCAAGGCTTTGGGTTTCGGACAGTCGCACCGGACCGGCGGGGGTGGTTGATCCCTGATAGCCCATCGTTTCAAACCCGCCGCCGGCGGTATCGAACCAGCTGTCCACGATGGCCATGACATCGTCGGCGGTGGCGGCCCCTGCCGTGGCCAATTTCAGTTCGGCAAGGATATCTTCGCCGGAGGCCAGCGGCGCGCGGTCCGTGGCCGCCCCGCCAAACAGGTGCCGCCCCGCGATCTGCGTGTTCAGTTTGGAGACCGCATCATCCAACGCCCCGCGCGCCTGAACGCCCGTGTTGGACACGATCGTGGCCTCGGTCGTCGTGCCTGCCAGCAACAGATTTTCGCTTAGCTCCAGGGCAGAGGCGTTGATGCTGTTCAGGCTGGTTTGCATCGCCTCGGCGGCCAGTGCGGATTCGGTTGTTGCAAGCTCAAAGGACGTCATCATCCTGAGGCTGCGTTCAATCTGGGTCAGCGGCGCATAGTCGCCCGAAACACGCTGGCCCAGATCGGCAACCCGGCCCGAGGCCAGTTCATTGCTGAGTGTGTGCAGCCGTGTTTTCAGGGCGCTGTTTTGCTGGCTAAGCTGAAAGCTGAACGCGCGGTCCCCGGTCGAAATGACACTCATGACTTATAGTCCCAATAAGGTTTGCAGCATGTCGTCCGCTGTCTGGATCACCCGTGCGTTGGCGGCATAGGCCTGTTCGATCAGCAAAAGCTGTTGAAGTTCGTGGTCGCTGTCGACGCCGGTGTTCAGTTCGGCGGCGCGCAGGGCGTCGCCCATGGCCTGAGCATAGGATTGTTCGGCCGCCACGGATTGCGATGCGGCGCCGACAAACGACAACAGCTCGCCCGCCAGACCGACGACCGAACGGGCACTGCTTGTGAATTGGCCCGATGCGGGAACACGGGTCTCGGCCATGGCATCGGCAAAGGCATTCAGGTTGGTGGCGTCACCGACATCGCCGGGGTCCGTTGCCGTCAGCCCGGCCCGCAAACGCCAAAGCGCGCCGCCCTGATTGGGATCCGCCAAGGCCGATACCGCCATGCGCCCGGCCAGACCGGTTTCATCCGCGGGATCAAAGGCAGCGCCCGCATCGGTAAACAGACCCGCCACCATAGGATCCCCAT
Source organism: uncultured Paracoccaceae bacterium (assembly GCA_947500775.1). Lineage (GTDB taxonomy): Bacteria > Pseudomonadota > Alphaproteobacteria > Rhodobacterales > Rhodobacteraceae > CANMTD01. Next base: position 71,767 of record CANMTD010000001.1, on the reverse strand, counting down.
CCAAGGCCTGAAAGCGGTCCACAAGGTCCCGTGCAACGGCATCCAATTCGGTTTGCGCCTGCGGTGCCAATTCATCGCGTTGCTGAAACAGCGCGGATAAGCTGCCCCCGGCGATGGGGCTGTAGTTGCCCGATGTGGCAACCGCCGCGCCGTTCAAGGTCAGCCCTGACAAGGCGCCGGATTCGATCGACATCTCGGGCACGATCACCCCGACCGGGGTGAATTCGAACTGTCCGGCCTTGCCATCCAAAAGACCCGCGCCGCCGGTTGTAAAAAGCGCGATCTGGCCATTGTCGCGGGGGACCTGCCGCAGGGGAACGATGGATGCAATGTCGTCCACCAGAATCTGCCGCTGGTCCATCAACCCTGCTGCGTCATGGCCCCGCCCCAGTTGAAGGCGGATCTGATTGTTCAAATCCTCGACTTTGCTCAGGCGATCGTTCAGTTGATTGACCTGCACCCCGATATCGCGATCCGCCTGCATCCGCTGTTGCTGAATGTCGTCCGATACGGTGTTGAACGCGTCGGTCACCGATTGCGCGGCCTGCAATACGTTGGAAAGCCGGGTTTCGGAATCGGGGCGGCTGGACGCCTCGATCAGGGCAGCTTCAAAACTGGCGATGCGGCCTGAAAGCGAACCGGCGGTATCAGGGGTGCCCAGGGATTGTTCCAGCCGGGCGTAAAAGGCGGCCTGTTGTTTGGAAAACCCGATCCCCGCATCGGCCAGACGCCGGTCCGAGATCAATGCAGTATCGACCTGACGCACAACCCCGTCCACATTCACCCCGGCGCCCTGCCCCCCAACCGACCGCGAGGACAGGCCCACCTCGCGCCGGCCATAGCCATCGGTCAGCGCGTTGGCCACGTTGGACGAAACAGTCTCGGCCGAGCGAGCCGCGGCGGTCAGCCCTGACAAGGCAATCGAAAGCGTGCTGGATATGGTCATAGGCGATCAGCCCTTTCTGCCCAAGAAATCAGCGGATGATATTCGTGGTTTCCTGCAACATCTCATCCACGGTCTGAATGACACGGGCGTTTGACGAATAGGCGCGCTGGGTCTGGATAAGCTGGGTCAGTTCGGCGGCGACATCCGTGGCCGATTCTTCGCGTGCAAACCCGGCCATTTCGCCCGTCGGGCCATCACCGGCATCCCACAGGAACAGCGGGCCGCTTTCCGGAGACACCTGATAGGTCTGATTGTTCAGCGCAATCAGGCCGTTGGGGTTGGGCACATCCACAATCGGCACCTGATAGATGGTGCGCGTGAACCCTGCGTCATAGATCGCGTGCACAAATCCGTTTGCGTCCACTTCGACCGAGCTGAGATTACCGACGGGCGAGCCGTCCTTGGTAATCGCCGTCGGTGCAAAGGTGTCGGACAGCTGGGTCAATCCGCCGGGATCGCCCAGGCTGCCCATTGTCAGTTCGATCGGGCCGCCCGCAACATTCAGGTTCAACAACCCGGTTGCCCCGTCATATGCCCCGCCCGAGATTGTCGTGACCGAGGCCAGGGTTCCGCCATTGGCCCGGCTGCCGTCGAAGGTCAGGGTGTATTCGCCGATCACCGCCCCGCCCGAGGCGGAATCGCTGATCTGCAAGGTCCATTCATTCGACGAGCCAGAGGCAGGGACGGTGGGCGAAAAGTTCATCGTCAGGGTTTCCGATGTGCCCAGATTGCCAAAATATTCGACCGACAGGTTCAGCGGATCACCCGCCGCGCCGCTTTCGGTGGCGGTGGCGGGCAGGTTGACGCCAAGCCGCATCCGGGTTGTTGGCTGACCGGCAAACTGGTTGATCGCGACCCGCACCGGTTCAAGCGCATCTGCAGAATCGCGTGAATAGACCGGAACCGTCCCGTCAGCGGCCGCAGGCCACCCCAGAAGAACCATACCGGAATCGGTTTTCAGGATCCCCTCGGCATCAGGTCGGAACGATCCGGTTGTCATCAACCGCAAGGGCAGCGAACCGGTGGTCTGATCCAAAGCGACCGCTTCGGTCACAGGCAGCATGCCGCGCCCCGCAACCGCGATATCGGTGGCATTGCCCGTGGACACCAGCGGCCCGCGTTCATCAATCAGGCGGGTGGTCGTGGCGCGCACCCCACCGGCCGAATATTTGTTGGAATCCCCGATCACCAGCGAATGGAAATCGGCCGTGGCACGTTTATAGCCATGCGTGCCGGAATTCGCGATGTTGTCGGAAATGGTGGCAAGACGGGTGGCATTGGCATTAAGCCCAGCCACACCGGCATTAAGCGAGGAGGATATGGTCATCGGTAGCGCCTTTCTGCTGCTTCGACCCCTGGTCTGAAACAAGCGTTACCGTTCCGCGCTTAACATGCCGCTAATAGATAAAATGCAATCGATCTTTTACAGCCTGTCCCGCAGCAGGATCAGTTCCAGCCGATTGTTGCGCGGCGCCATGGGATCACGCGCCATCGGTTTGCGGTCGGCAAACCCGGTGACACGCTGCACCCGCTGCGACGGGAAACCGGATTGTTCCACCAGCAGGCGCACGGCCTGAGCCCGCTGCGTTGACAGGTCCCACCTCGGATTATCGGCCAGAACAATCGGCAGCGCCCGTATGTGCCCGCCAATGGCCACATCGTTTTCAACCAGTTCGAAGACAGAGGCGATCATTGCGGTCAGTTCGGTCAGAATAGGTGTTGGCGTGTCGGTTCCCTCTTCAAACAGGGGTACACCGTCCAGATCGAACAGTTCGACAATCAACCCTTCGTCGGTGACGCGGGTCACGATGTGGCGCAGGGCCTGTTGGCTGACCATGCTTTCACCGCCACGCGCCATCAACGCCGAGGCCACATCGGACATCGACGTTTCGGCGTGTTCACGATCCGCCGCCGTATCCGTACCGGTTTCCCCGCGGGACTGGCGCTGTTCGGTCGGGCGCCGTGTGCTGGCGCCAATGCCGTTTTGCGGCAGCACCTGTTCGGAAAACACGCTTTCGCCGCCAAAGGACCCCTCGCCCCCGCCCGAGATACGGTTCACCGGTATGGTCGGGTTAAAGTAATCCGCAATGCCTTTGCGCTGTTTCTCCGTTGTGGCGTTCAACAGCCACATCAACATGAAAAACGCCATCATCGCAGTCACAAAGTCAGCATAGGCCACTTTCCAGGCACCGCCATGATGCCCATCGCCCGCAACAACCTTTTTCCGCTTTATGATGATGGGCGCATTTGTGCCCGCACTCATATCGCCACCTCGTTCTCACCCATCTCCGGGTATAAAGAGCAGGCGTAAAGCCACGCTTAACCTTTAAAATGCGCTTTAATGATATCGCCCCGCGCCATGGATTTGTTGAGAACCGCCGTTTCATTGCCTATAGTCCCGCCAAAGCATTGAACGCTGCCCCCTTTGGACTTTCCTTCATGACGCAAGCTGCCCAGCCCGCCGAATATTTTGCGATGGACGATTCGGCCCGGCCCCGCCGGATCATGATGTTTCTACTGGTGCTCAGCTTTCTGATTCCCGCGCATCTGCACTTTGGCTCGATCACGATGGGGTTCACGCGCCTGTATCTGTTATTGGCCTTTTTCCCATGCCTAGTGATGTTCTTTCGGGGGAAGAACTTTAAGATAAATGCCGTCGATATCCTGATGGTGGGCTTCATTATCTGGGCCACCCTGTCGATCATGGTCAATCACGGCACCGCTATGATTGAATTCATGGGGTTGCAGGTCGTGGATATGTTCGGGGCGTATCTTTTGGGCCGTGTTCTGATCCAAACACCCTCAGATTACAGGGCGTTCTGGCGGTTTTTCGGCTATGCCATGGTGGTCGTTGCGCCGGTGGCGGCGGTGGAGCTGCTGACAGAGCGTTTCATATTGCACGAGATACTTGGCGGGTTTCTGGACGTGTTCGACAATGCCACGATCGGCTATCCAAGGCGCTGGGGCTTTGACCGTGTTCAGGGTAATTTTGAACACCCAATTCTGTTTGGCGTGTTCTGGGGCCTTGGGTTCGCGTCAATGCTGGCTGTTTTTCCCAGCTTTGCGGGACGCGCGGTATTTGGCGGGCTGTGCATCGCCCTGACGGCCATGTCGCTTTCCAGTGGCGCCTATCTTGTAATTCTATTTCAGGTTTCGCTGTTGATGTGGGCCTGGGCGACCAACAATTCCTGGAAGCTGCTGCTGGTGCTGTTCGCTATTTTCTATCTCGCCCTTGAAATAGTCTCTGACCGGTCCGCCCTGGTTGCGCTGTCCACACGTTTGGCTTTCAGTTCGGGAACGGCCTATACCCGTGTCTATATCTGGACCTATGGCATTCAGAACGTCATCGACAATCCGATTTTTGGTTTGGGGCTGAACCCTTGGGTCCGACCGCATTGGCTGACTTCGTCGATCGACAACAACTGGCTGTTGCTGGCTGTCCGTGGCGGTTTTCCCACCATTTTCTTCCTGCTGGCCGCTTTTGTGACGATGGGCGCAAAACTGATCGCGGCAAAGGGCTTGCCGAAAATAACCATGCTCTATCGCCGGAATTTTATGATCACCTTTGTCGCGATGTTCATCGCTTTGGGAACCGTCGCGGTCTGGAGCGGGACCGCCAGTTTCCTGTTCTTTCTGCTGGGTATGGGAACAAGCCTGCCGATTTGCCGAACACATGCCGCGATGAATGTTTCCTCTTCGGAAGAAGAGGAAACCCCGGTAAACCGCTACACCCGTCAAAAAGAGTTTTTTGATGCGCGTGGAAAACGACGCAGAACAAGCCGCGCCTAGACACCGCAGATACATTGGGTTCGGCCAGACCACGCGATAGGGCCCGGCCAAACCCAGTGCGGTGTTAAATCAGCCCCAGATTCTCCAGATAGCTGTCCGGAACCTGATCGGTGATCGCTAAGTTATCGATATTGCCTTCGACACTTGCGCCCCATGTGTTGCCAATCGTAAGGCCCCAATACAGGACGCTATCGGTGTTGCCCGTGACCCCATCCAAGGTCGCAACATCACCATCCACCGAAAGGCTCAAGATACCAGCGTCACCGTCATATGCGATTTCAACGTTGTGCCAATCTTCGTCATCAAAAGCCTGGATATCGTTCACCAGATAATGAGCGCCACTTTCAGTCGTAAGCTGGAAATTCAGGAAGCCATCATCGTCGATGTATGTGTCCATGACCTTGTGCAGATGCATCACGCGGCCGCCTTCGTCCAGTTCGGTCCGCTGGAAATCAAACGACATGATAAAACTATCTGTGTCGTTCAGTTCGATCTCTCCGCGCTCAAACCCGACTTTGCTCTGACCATCCAGATTGAAAGCCTGACCATCGGTGCCATCAGCATAGCTTTCAGAGGCATTCGACCAAAACCGCAACTTGGTCGTCTGATCGACCTCGTCATGGACCATGCCTTCGAAGCTGAAAAAGTGATCCGGTTCCCAAGAGACATCACTGTCGATGTCCGGTTCCGAGACCGGCGCGATCTTGGGATTGTCGTAAACCTCAAGGTTGCTGACCTTTGCATCAATCGACGTCCCGAAAGTACTTCCCAGATTAAGCCCCCAATACGGAAGATCAGATGTCGTTCCCGAGGCTGCGGTCTGTGCTGACACCACCCCATCGATTTCGATCTGAAGCAGACCTTCGTCGCTGTTATAGCTAAAGGCGATTTCGTGGCGCCCGGCCTCTTCGAAAATCGCCGTTTCGGTCCGGACTTCGAACTTTCCATCATCGGTTGTCAGAACGAATCTGACATGCCCCTGTTCATCCACCTGGGCGTACAGCGTCCGGTAGAAATCAAGGAATATGCCATCGACATTCGCCTGAGCGGTTTCCAGATCCAATTCGATACGGAAATTATCCCGCGAAAACAGGAACGTATTCTCGCGACCGACCGAATATGTGTCACCAGCGCCAAGATCGTATTCCTGGCCCTGCGCCGATTTGTGCAGCAACACCATCGGCACTGTCGGATCAGAACCGTCAGTGCCACCCGCCTGCGTGTCCGCACCGCCGTCAGCCGAGCCTGCCCCCGTATCGGGATCGGCGCTGCCGTCATCTGCCTGTCCACCGTCAACGATGGCATCCCCGATATTGGTGGCTTCTGTATGCACCCAGCCGCCGATCGGTTCGCGATCCATCGTCAGATCATCAATCACGGCCTTAAGCGTACCCGACTTGGACCCGCCGACAATCACGCCGGTGTAAGAGCCGGGCGCCGTCGATCCGGTTGCGTCTGATTGGCCGACAAGCAGGTCATCTACGTAAAGGCCCAGCTTGCCCGAGAAATGGTCGTAAGAAATACCAATGTCATGCCATCCGCCTTCTGACATAAGACCCGCGGAAGAGCTGACATCGAACACGCCATCATCCGTCACCAGAACGAATGTGAGGGTGCCATCATCCATCGTCATAAGGCTGAAATGATCGTGCATGTACATGACGGTCCCACCATCGCCCAGGTCGTTGACCTTCATCGACATTTCGATGGAAAACGTTCTTAGATTGTACAGCTGATCGTTAAAGCGGCCGATAGTGACGGAACTGTCCTTGTCGACCTTCAGCCCCAACCCGGTAAGACCACCTGTGTAATCCCCCGCGTCGGTAATGCTTGTATCCCATCCGGAACTGTCCGCAGCCCCGCCATCAAACCCAAGCGCGAACACGGCGTTGGTTTCGACTTGAAAGGATTTGACAATCGTCTCGCTGGTACCGTCAGCCGTCGTTACCGTCAGGGACACCTGCTGAGGTCCCGCCCCTTCGAAAGCTGCGTTGACGGTCGGCCCGTTCAGAACGGTGCCATCGTCGAACACCCATTTGAACTGCGATGTCGCTACATCAATCGCAGAGCCATCCAGCAACGAGTGTTCGGCCGAAAACATCACCTGTTGCATGTTGCCGCCGTCAATCGAGGCGCTTATGGCAACATCCAGACCTTCGGAGGCAGAGCTCCAGCTGAGTTCAGCCCCATAGGTTCCATCCAGTTCGCTATCGTGTTTAAGGCGCAAATCCCCGATGTCGGATTCGCCTGTCCCCATCAGGTTCACAAAATGCGAATGGACGTAAAATTCCGATGTCGGGTCATCGAAAGACAAGATGATATTATCGCCAGTAACCGAGACACCATCGTCGTCAATACGCCCTGCTATGTTGCCTTCTACAGTCGAATCGACGGTGTTTTTTGTGCGGATGCTGGGCGCCGAGGAAATCGGATCGGCCCCCGGCTTGGACACGACATAAGTTGAATCGTTCCAAAGAACCGTATTGTCCGTGATCGTCAGCCCCTTGGTGTCCGAGACAGAGATCCCATGCGAAGAACTGTTGTGGATGGCGTTGTTCGAAATGCTGATGTTTTCGAAATAGCCGCCAGCCGCGGTTTTGCTGCCGAAGGATTCGTTGCGAATAAAGATGCTTTGCGTACCCGCACCACCGCCGGAATCAAGAACATTCCCGGTGATCTGGATGTTCTTGGTGGGCATGACGGTATTTGTCCCCCACAACTGGATCATATCAGAATGGTTGAGGGTCTGTGTGGTGCCAAGGAAATCGTGCATATAGTTGTCGGAAATGACAGCATCCTGAATGCCGCCACCGCGAAAACCGTCGCCTTGCAGGCCCGAAATCTCGTTGTTCGAGAATTCCAGCCCCTTCACTTCAAGAAACGCGATGCCCTGATTGTAACCGGATATGTCGTTGTGCGAGAAAACAACGTCTTCGCTATTGCGAATGGTCCCCAGACCTTCGCCAGAGATCGCGTCGGCATCCTCGCCAAGCATACCTTCGGCGACACTGGACATGTGGTTGTTCACGATCTCGATTCCCTTGGAATCAGAGATCCGAATGTCTTCGATCCAAGCCTCGCGCACGGTATAGACATCGGAACTGTCGATACGCATTTCGGTGATCGTGATCGCCTCGACATTCAGCAATGTGACCGAATGCACCGTCGGGGGATTTTCCGGATCAAGGGCTTTGATCAGGATCGGGCTTTCCGCGCTGCCGATCCCGGAGGCCGCGATATCAAATGGTCCGCCGTCGCCATCCACATAAATCGTGCCCCCGCCGCTTTCGGCGAGTTGTCTGATGGCAGCGTTAAGATCGTCGGAGTTGGTTACGGTCACGGATAGATTGTCGAACTGATTGTGTTCGGTGTAGAGAGAGGCCATTCGTCCATTTACCTTATTGACTGCACGCAGCCCTTGCTGCGTGCGAGTACATGTCGCCAAACGGGGCCCCCGCACCCGAACCTTAGCCCGTCGACCCGACTCGGGCCGGAATACGGGTGTTTCCTATTCGTAGACAAAAAGCCTTCAGATCATGGTTATCTTGTGGCTGAATGCGCTCAGGACTGGGGCAGCTATGCGAAATTTTAACGACCCTTGGCGATTCATCGGCTGAAAATGGCTACAGTTGGGCGAAATGGCGCCAAAGCACCTGTTATTCGGCGCAGAAAGCCGCCAATCCCGGCAAATTTATTAATATTGCTCTGGTTTTCCTGAGCCAAATATGGGCAAAAACCGAGTCGCGTTTTCTTCGTCGAACTCTGATTGTTTCGCAAATGGCTGGCCGGGATTACGCCAGATGCGACCGATTATTCCGTTTGAAACGGCAGCGGCGCGATATCACCTGGGTTTTGAAAGCCCAGCTTGGGCTGCTTGTCCAACGAACCACCCGCCAGAAACCTGAAATCACCGCCAACCACGTCTACAAACCCGCGAAGCGGGCTGTGCATTTCAATATTTCCGCCCGCTCTTACAAGGCGTTTGTTTCTTGTACGGTTCACAAACCGGGGCGCGATATTGTTGATCAGTTTGACGTTGCTCGCAGGCGTTTTGGTATTTTTAATTTCAAAAAACCCAATCCAGGGGCGCTCTCCGGCGTGGCCTAGTGCGTTGACGACCGTATTGTTGGCAACCGTAATTCCGTCCCCGCCATAGACGCTGATACCGTGATAAGCGGACACAGATACCAGATTGTTCCGGACAGTCAGGTTTTTCTGGAGGCCGTCAAAAACCGAGATCCCCTGCAACGTGCAGCGCAGCGGGTGATTTTCGCGCCCCGCCCATTCGACAATGACATTGTCCTCAATCAGCATCCCGACAACCGGAATTGGATTGCCTTGCCCATCTTTCAGCGACCATGATTGAAACCCGTCGTCGTGGTTTCCGTCAACCTTGACACAATCCGAAATGACGTTGCCCCGGAACACGGAACCGGACCCAAGTCCGCGCATCGCATCTGCGCGAAAGCCCTGAATGCGATTGTTGATAACGCGGGCATCTTTGCCAAGTGTGGTGATCGCCATCGTGGTCGCCCGCACGCTGCTGTCCGCCACGGTGTTTTGCGGGCCTGCCAGGCGAAATCCGGAAGATTTGATCAGTCGCAACCACTCTGCCTTGGACCAGTTCTGGAATTCGTCGGGATATGCGTGGCCCCTTACATCCAGCCCGGTAAATGTGATGTTGCTTGACGCCGGGCCGGTTTCAACAAGCCGCGGGGCCGCCTCATCGCCTTTTGAATGCCAGACCGACAGGCCCGCGACAGTCAGGTTCTTGCTTTTGGAGATCTTGATCATCCGCACACGGGCTGTGCCCTGCGTATAGGCACGGATTTCGACAGGCTTTGAAAAATTCAGCCCCCGCACAATCAGCGGTCCGTGATAGCCCGGCAAAAGTATGATCCGATCGCCGCCGGATATGCCGCCCCTGGCAATACTCTCGTCAAAAGACCGCCAAGGAGCCTTGGCCGTCCCATCTGCATCCGCCACGACCGCTTGATCAAGCGGTGCAACATAGTGATCGCGCGCCAAGGCTGGCGTGTGCAGCAGGCCGGACAGGATCAGAATACACAGGCCCAGATATCGCATGTCAGCTACTTTCACCTTTGCCGGCGCCGGGGGAAAACCGGGCGCGTAGGGCCGCATAGGCCGCTTCGGCCAGAAACCGGGGACTGCCGCTTGTGCGCCAAGCGGCCATCGCATGTTTTGACGCCTGCGCGAACTGCCGGCCAATCCTGTGCCCGCCTGCCAGCCTGCGGTGATGAAAGGCAAGCGCGCCTTTGTATCCGGCCAGCATATCGGCATGTTTGGCAAGCACCATTTCTTGCGCCATCACGCGTTTGCGCGGTGTGCGGGTTATTGAATTGCCCGACAGCCGCTGGATGACCAGATCATCGTCCACAAAGGCAACGTTGCCCTGTTGCGCCACCCGCAGCATCAGTTCCCAATCCACTAGGGCCTGAAACGTTTCGTCGAACCCGCCAACGGCCTCGAAAACATCGCGCCGAATGATGACCGTCTGAGTTGAAATAAAGCTTTTGAAAGCCAGACTGGGCATGATGTCCCCAGACACATGCGTAATGTCGGCACCCGGATAGCGACGCAAAACCGGCGAGCTTGCCGTGGCATCATCTTTGACAACCATTCCGCAATAGACCGCAACCGCATCGGTTCCGCTGACTTCGGCCATCTGGCGCATCAATTTGCCCGGAAGCCAGATATCGTCGCTGTCCTGAAACGCGATCCAGGGGCTGTTGCTAAGCGCCGCACCATGATTGCGCGTCGAACACGGGCCGCGCGGCCCGGGATTGGTCACAACCCGCAGGCGCGGATCGTCCATACGCGACAACACATCCAAAGTGGCGTCGGTGGAATTGTCATCCACCGCGATCACGTCAAACGAAGGATAATCCTGCGAAAGCACGGTTTCCACCGCCTCGGCCACGGTGTCGGCGCGGTTATAACATGGGATCACCACCGTGACATGCGGGGTGCCTGCGCCTTGATCCTGCTTCTTCAACAACCGTTTGTCCCCGGTACTGGCCAGTAATGTCTACAGTCAAATTCTTAAGGTCTGATAACATCCTGAACAGCAACGCGCACTAGCCCTGAAAAAAATATGCTCTTCACCGTCGTTATCTGAACAACAACCCCGCTCTTAATGAACACGCCAGTTGCGGTCCAGCGCCGCCGCACCCCAACACAATGCGCCATGTTTCAAATGAAAACCGCGACATAGCCTACAAAGCTGGCGGAAATATCAGGTCGCTTTTCAGCCCGGAACATGCAACAACCCGACCGTACAAAATTTCTATCAAGGCCTACGCCGCAATGACGACTCCGCCGATCGCCCCAGTGGAACTGTCCCGCATTTGCGTGCTTACAGTGACGTATGGGGATCGTGTGGACCTGTTGCAGACCATGATCCAAAGCGCGGCAGAACAAGGCATCAAACGTGTCCTTGTTTTTGGCAACGGTCTTTCCGCCCCGGTGCGTGCCAAACTTGACCAGATGGTCGCGTTTTTTTCAAAGACCTTTGATCTGACAACCGTCGTTTCCCATGCCGATCAAAACCTTGGCCCGGCCGAAGCCTATGCGCGGCTGATTGCAGGCGCTACTGCGGATATCGACCAGACCGATGCCATATTGTTGCTGGACGATGACAATCGTCTGGCGCCGGGATGTCTGAGCGCGCTGTGTACGGCCCATGCCCACGGACAGGGTGGCGCGCTGTGCGCCGTGCGGTCGGATCGGCACTATATGGTGCGGGCCGCAAAAACCGGACGGTTTGAGGCCCCGCTGAATGGCGAGGCATTCGGCACCGATCTGCGCAAAAAACCACGGCGGCTTTGGGCCAGACTTACCAAGAAACCGGTAACGGGCGACCACGAACCGGGCCTTACAGTGCCTATTTCGCTTGCCCCCTACGGCGGCATGTTTATCCCTCGGGCTATGCTGACCCGTGTTGCCCCCCCACGATCCGATTTCGTTATCTATGCGGATGACTATGAATATGCCGAACGACTGGCAGAAAACGGCGGGCTGTCTCTGGTTCCCGGTGCCGTTGTCGATGATCAGGAACAGTCGTGGAATGCAACGCCCGAAAACGCGCGCCCGCAGACCGCAGCGGTTCGTCTGGCGACGGCCAAACCCGATTTCAGAATATATTACGCGCTGCGGAACGCCTTATTTCTGGATCGCCGGCGATTGTCATTGTGGGGGACCCTGTGGTTTTTACCCAATTTGATATGGCTGCTGCTTTGGACTGCGTCACATGCGGTGATACGCGGTCGCTGGTCGAACCTAAGCGTTGTTGCCTGTGCAAGTCGCGACGGGCTGTCTGGTCGGCTTGGGCTGCATCCCAAATTTCCGCTGCCTTAGGATCATGAGCCAGCCCCCATCCCCACCGCCGTCCGATCCTCCAGGCGATCCACGCGACAAGGTTTTTGACACCGCCCACCTTGGCGGCAACCTGGGCAGGCGCGCCGGACGCGGATCCATCGCGGTCATCCTGTTTGGCATCATCAAGATTGTCGTCCAGCTTGGCACAACCGCCATTCTGGCCCGTCTGGTCCCGCCAGCGGACCACGGCATCATTGCAATGGCCATGCCCGCGATCCTGATCGCCACCGGCCTGTCAGAATTCGGATTGGCCGACGCTGTGATACAGCGCGATCATGTAACACACCGCATGGCGTCTGCCTTGTTCTGGACCAACACCGCCATCGGGGTGCTTCTGGCCGCCATCATCGCCCTGTTGGCCCTTCCCGCGATCACTTTCTACGATGAACCCCGCATCGGACCCGTGTTTCTGGTGCTGGCCCCCACAGTGGTTTTCGCGGCGATGGGTGGGCAGTTTATCGCCATTCTGCGCCGACAGATGCAGGTTCGGCAGATCGAAACCACGTTGCTGTTTGCCACGGTCGGCGCGCTTGCCGTTGCAGTTGCGATGGCCTTGGCCGGGATGAGCTATTGGGCGATTGCAGCACAGATAGTATTGCAGCCGGTTTTTTCGCTGGTCCTGTTGTCCTGGCAGACGGGGTGGCAACCATCGGCACCGACCCGGGCAGGGTTTGTCGAGGCCAAAAGTTTTCTGACCTTCGGCGGGACACTGGCGATTTCACGGCTGATCGGGCAACTGACGCAAAACCTGGGCTTCATCATTGTCGGGCGTGTGTTTTCGCCCTTCGAGGCGGGTCTTTATTACCGGTCCTGGACATTGGCCAATCTGCCGCAACAACGGTCGGTCGGCCCGCTGGCCTCGGTTTTTTTGCCCGCGTTCAGCCGCGCGAAATCGAACCCAGAAGAGCTGATCGCGGTTTTCAAGCGCGCCTCGACGCGCATTGCGCTGATCACCATGCCGGTTGGCGTTGGCATCTGCGCAGGTTCTGATCTGATCGTCGCCGTGGTTCTGGGAAATCAATGGACCGAAACCGCCCCCTTGCTGGCATGGCTGGGTATTCTGACGTTGCAGGCCAATGCGATGTACACGCTGAACTGGGCGTTGATTGCCCTGGGTCAGGTGCGCGCCGTCTTTAACTACCGCATCTTCACGGCCCTGGTTACCGCCGCCGCGCTTATCATCGGGCTTCGCTTTGGGGTGGTTGGTATGGTTGCGGCCAATATGCTGGCGATTGTGGTGATCCTGTTACCGGTTCTGGCCGTGGTGGTGGTTCGAAAAAGCCCCATAAAATTGGATGTCATTGCAGCCACATTCCTGCCGGATGCGGCAATCGCCGCCGCATCCATCGGCGGCATATTTCTGATACGATCGGCCCTTCCATCAATGCCCGCTTTTGCGGAATTGGTGATAACGGCAATCATCGTCGCCGCGATATATGCGGTCCGGATTCTGATGAGCCCGGGCTTGCGTTCAGATGTCGCCAAGGTCGCCGAACTGGTCTTTCGGAAACGCAAAGCCTGAACACGTCCCATCTGTAAGGCTGCGGTAAACACAGCGACCGCAAGCGCCCCGCCGCAGGCAACGGGCCAAAGGTTGTGATACTACGATTGGCGCCGACGGGTGGGGCCCTGCACGACCCAAATGCATCCAGTGACCCCTGTGCGCGTTTTGAACGGACGCCTGCCCCGGACCCGTCAATCGAGTTTCACCACGAGCGCATCTGAAAGGTCTGCACGGATATCGTACGCCTTTTGCCTTGAGACAGGGCTGGTGCGCCCCATCACAAGGATTGTGCAATCATGTCACTGATCTTGGGCATTGCCCTTGGCTCAAACGCTATTAACGATTCGGGCTCTGGCGGACCTACGCCTGCGGCATTGTCCCTGAATGATTTTTCGCGGGACCGGGCCCTGTTCGACAGCGGCGCTGCATTTACCCGCGACGCCGCAACAATACCGCTAAGCGGAACCGGAACTGCGGGGCGCGTCGTGCAGGCGCGCGCCTATTCTGTGGATGACGCTGGGGCCACATCAACGCCGTGGTCGGATGTTGCCACCATTGATGAAAATGGCGGTTGGACCGGTTCATTTTCGGTTGCGCGCAGCCCGTCGTGGTTCAAAGCCGAGGTTCGCATCAAAGACAATCTTGCGGTCTTTGCACAGTCGGCCAACCGCTTTGGCGTTGGCCACGTCATTGCGATCTGGGGGCAGTCCGAACCCGCCCGCATCATCGACACCTTCGGCGACAGCGGCGGATTGCCGGTCCCTGCGTTGGTGAGCGAGGACGCCGTGCAGGCGATTTACCCCACGAATTTCGATGCGTTCAGCTTTGCGCACACCCATCTGACCGACGCCACACCCGGGACCGTATCGCTGGCCCACATGGCCAACGCCCTGCTGGCGGAACGTCCGAACGACAAGTTCTGTCTGGTGTTCCAGGTGCGCTCGGGAACCGGGCTTACCCCGCTGGTCGATGACGCGAACAGCGGACGCAACTGGTCCGACGATCTGACCCTGCACAACTATGCCACCGCCGACGGCCAGCATATCGGCATGGCCGCCATGTCGTGGTTCGCCGCCCCCCGCAGCTATGGCAGCGATTTTGAGGAACGGCTGTTCCCGGTGCTGTTCGAAAAGACCGCGGATGGCAGCGCCTTCACGGTGCCCGGCTCCCAGACCCTTGTCGGCGGCACGATCCAGATCGACCACGCATTCACCGAGATGTACGACTACGCCAACACCAAATGGATCATGCACGGCCCGCACCGGTTCGAGGTTACCAACGACAGCGGCATTCAGACCTGCCGCGATGAGGTCCGATCCTTGGCGGCAAATGTGAACGATGGCGGCGCGTTCCTGCCCTACGGGTTGGAACAACTGTCCTATTCCAGCGGATATGACGCGGGCGGCGGTGTCTGGTCGGACAGCGCCCACCCATCCCACAACACGGTCGACGGCGCCCCACGCTTTGCCGTATCGCTTGCGCAGGCGGTTTTGCAGTCGTCCGGTCTGGCCACATGGGACCTGCCGGAATTCGACAACTGCGCATGGCAACCGGATGGGTCCTATGTCGAGGTCTGGTCATCGGCGGGACCGATCATCACCACGCGCTCCGCACGGGCAGAGACCGCGCTGGATAACACCTATGACCACTGGACAGATGTCTTCGGGTTCAGCATCAACGGCACGCCGGTTCACCGGGCGGAAATCGTTTCCGGTCGGGTACGGGTTTACCCGATCACAGGATCGTTCATCAGCACGGACATTCTGACTTTCGGCTCTGGCGGTGCGACCGGCGCGATTGAATTTCCGGCTGATCTGTTTGCCGAAACGTGGAAAAACTATCCGCTTGTCGATGTCGGACAGGCCAGCCTTGAAGGCGTGCCAGTGCGCGCCATGCCCGATCCCGCCGTTCTGGCCAATACGATTGTGGGCACCTCTACCTTCAACGTCACTGCGGCGGGACCGCATTTCGACCAGAACACGACAGGTCAGAAGATTGGCAGCGGCGTCAGCGCGGTGACCATAGAGTTAATGGTCCGGGGCGTATCGGGCACATCAACGGATGATCTGGCCCAGCTGACCGGAAACCAGCTTTTCTTTCAGACCACGACCTCTGGCCTGATCAGGGTGTCGGTGCGCGACAGTTCCAACACTGTGCTTGTCGGGTCAACCGGCCTGACCGGAACAACCTCGTTCACGGAATGGAACGTCATGCGCGCGGTTGCCAACCTGCCCGCAGGCTGGGCGAAACTGTTCATCAATGATGTCGAAGTTGGGCAGGCAACCTTTACCTCGTCAACCGGCCTGTTCAACAGCAACTCCCGCTTCCTTGGCCTGTGGAATCAATGGGCGGGCGAGGTTGAATACCTCAGATACTGGCTAAGCGCCGAGGTTGACGGCTCTGCCCCGACCACACCGCCATACGCTGAAATCAGTGGCAGCGCCGCCGTGGTCAACGCCCATCCGTGGAAAACCGCTGCAAGCGCGGATGCGACATAGGAAACACCGATATCACCCTGCACGCATTTACCGGGCAGGGTGATATTGTCAAAAGTCATTGCCTGATTGGGATGTGGTCTTTGCCCGTCCGGGCCGGATCGTGACGCAATCAATTTGAAAATCAGTGTGCTTTGAAATGAGCGGGGCAATTGGGCGAAAACCACCCGGTCTGCCCCGCATAGTTAAACCTGTTGATCTTAGTAAAGGCCCCGAATGCCCAAGGCGCTGGTCCCGGTTGCAAAAACGCGCTGCACCCGGATCGGAAAGGCGACGCCAGCGGCGATGAAAACATCCGACGTGTTCCCGTCAATGGTCATCACCCGCACCGCCCCCGATTGCGCCACGTTCAACGCGCGGGTCAGGTTTACCAGATCAACGCCGTCGTTCGGTGTGATCTCTTCAAGGCCAATAGCCGGGCTTTGCAGGCCCGGCGCAACAGTTTCAAAATGGTCAATTGACATGGCAGTTCCTCTTCTGGGTTATCCGGCGAAGAGTAGGAAATTAATATTGACCGTATTCTACCGGACCGCACGCAGCGGCCGCGTGTCAGGCAACACCCGGTTCATTCTCCGGTCTCGATGAATCCACGCAACCTGTGAACAAGAGTCTGATGCGACGGTCCGGGGGTGTTCGTGGCCGGTTCCAGATTGCCTGCGGCCAGCAACAGGCCCAGTTCATCCGCAGTCCAGGCGACATGGACACCCTGCAGCGATTGCACATATCGGGCCGTGGCAAGCTGGTGATCGTTGCGATGTTCGCCGAATTCATGCCGCCGGGGCAGAATGATCAGCGGCAATCCCAGCGATTTGGCGGTCAGAATAGAGCCTATTCCAGCATGAGAGACCATCAGCGCCGCGGTATTGGTGAATGTCTTGAAGGCATCGGGTGTCAGCGTGTCGTGGCATTCAATATTGGTCCAGCGGGGTTCGCGTTGACCACATTGGGCGATCACCGGCTGGGACAGGTCCGGCGCCAGATCGTTCATCGCGTCCAGCAATCTGGGAAACGGAAGCTGCGTCCCGACCGTGACGAATATCATAGCACCGCCCCGGAAAATTCCGCGCCGCAGTCTGCGGCCACATCCTCCCACTGCGACATCCACAGATCAGCAAAACGGCGGGCCAGCTTGCCGGACATCGACATCTCTTCGGCGTTGGCCACTGAATCCACCCAGATCGTGCGCGCGCCGAACGTTTTGCCGATGGCCAGGGCGATGACCCCCGGCAAAGCCCCGGTCGAGATGATTACGTCCGGCCGTTGGGACAGGATAATCCGCAGCAGGGACAGCGCGCAGCGCAGAATGGCAAGCTTGGCGCTGCGATTGCAATCGGGGATCAGACGCGACGGTGTTGCCTGAAACTGATCGGCCAGACCCGGCAATGTGGTCAGATACAGCGTGTCGCAATCATCAAAGGCATCGCGCATCAACATCAGCTGCTGCCAATGCCCGCCCCCCGAAGCGATCGCCAGAACGCGTTTAGATTTCATGTCACCGACCACTTTTATACGCAGGCTCGTCCACCGCGTTTAACCCAGAATGATGACAGATCAAACCGTCCGGGGCTGTCAGATATCGGAAGTGTTGCCAGATGTCCGATCATAGGCATCCTCAAATCGGGTAATGTCATCCTCGCCCAGATATGCGCCGGTCTGCACCTCGATCAGATGCATCGGGACCTGACCGGGATTTGACAGCCGGTGCACCACGCCCAACGGGATATAGATCGATTGATTTTCCGAAATCAGCCGCTGTTCGTCGCCCACGGTGGCATGTGCCGTCCCGGCCACGACAATCCAGTGTTCCGAGCGGTGCAGATGCGATTGCAGGCTTAGCACGCCATCGGGGTTCACGACGATCCGTTTGACCCGGAACCGGTCGCCCAGACACAGGGTTTCGTACCAGCCCCAGGGGCGGTGGAACCGCGGATGGTGATCGGCCTGCGCAATACTTGCCGCCTGCATCGCCGTCACGGCGTGTTTAACCTGTTGCGACGCGGTGATATCGGCCACCAGAACCGCGTCGCGCATGGCGACTGCCACGATGTTGTCCAAGCCCACGCCGACCAGTTGGATATCGGGTTCTTCGGATCGCAACAGGGTTTGGCGGCACTCGATGGCCATGGCGCCGCCCTGGGTCACGACGCCATCGGCATCCTGCTGTGACTGGGCCCACAGGGTATCCCAGCTGCCCAGATCGGACCAGGGCGACGACAGCGGCACGGCGACGATATTGTCCGCATGTTCCATCACCGCAAAATCGATCGAGCTTGCGCGCGCCTGTTCATAGGCAGCCCCCCCCAAACGGAAGAACCCCAGATCCTCGGCCCCGGTTTCAATCGCGGTGCGGCAGGGCCCGACAATATCCGGGGCATGGGTTTCAAATGCCTTGATGATATCGCCCACCCGAAACAGGAACATGCCGGAATTCCACAGATGCGTTCCCGTCGCAATCAGGCGCGCGGCCGTTTCCCCATCCGGCTTTTCGACGAACGCCTTGACCGGGTGGGCGGTGCCGGCATCCGTGGCATCGCCATCAAGGTCAAGATAGCCGTATCCGGTTTCGGCATGTGTCGGGGTCACGCCGAATGTCACCAACTGACCCTGACCCGCCGCCGTGACCCCCGTCGTCAAAGCCTGTAAAAAGCCGTCCCTATCCGCCAGAATGTGATCGGACGGCACAACCAGCATCAAAGCCTCGGGCGTGTCCTGCAACATCAATGCGGCGGCCAGCACCGCAGGTCCGGTATCGCGATGCGCGGGTTCGATCACCACGCGCGCATCGGTCAGGCCGATATCATTGCATTGTTCGGTGGCGATGAACCGGAACTCGGCGTTGGTCATCACGATGGGGGCATCGAATTCGGGGCCGGACACCCGTTTCAGGGTGGATTGAAACAGCGTTTCCTTGCCCAGCAACCCGATGAACTGCTTGGGATAGGCCCGGCGCGAACTGGGCCACAGCCGTGTGCCACAACCACCACACAGCACGACCGGATGGATCATCGTCATGTCGTCCCCATTCCCATTTCCACCGCCAGACTATCGCTAAGGTTGAGCATCCTCCAGCCAATTCTCATCGCACAATTTGAAACCAGCAAGGCACGGGTGTGGCAGCCGCCTATCCTTGGTTGGTTTCTTTGCCGATGGTCATGAAACGCACCTTACCCGCCGCGCACACCGCAGCTGTCAGCCCACCGCCAGCAACCGCCCCTGTATCCACCGCGATGCGCCCGTATTGCGCGGTCGGCGCGGGGACAATCGTGTGGCCATGCGCCACCCAGATACCATCCGCGCGCGGCGGTTGTTCCGGGCGGGGGCGCCCCCATAGCAATGTCCGCTCTTGCTGTTCATCAAGCCCGCGCAAAGGGTCCGCATTTGCATGGACAACGGCCAGTGATCCGCTGCGCCAGATCACTGGCAGGGCGCGCAACCACGCCTCGACCGGCGGGGTCAGGGCGGCGCGCAAAGCCTCGGCCAGGGCCTGTTTGCGGGCCTTTTCACTGGCCGCATGGACCCGTCCTATGGAAAAGCTGGCCAGCGTCTCCAGCCCGCCGTTGCGCAACCACAGATCGGCGTTGCGCATGGGGTCATCTAGAAAATCCAGCATCATCCGTTCGTGATTACCCAGCAGGCAGGTGATCCTATCGGGCTGCCGGGTCTGCAGCTCATGCAGGATTTCAAGCACCTGCGCGCTTTGCGGTCCGCGGTCGATATAATCGCCGACAAAGACCCAATCGGTGGCCTGATCCAACCCGTCATCGGCTAGGGCCTCCAGCATCTGCGCCAACAGATCGGCGCGACCGTGGATATCGCCAATCACACAGGTTTGCCGGTCAGGCATGGGCCCCTGCACCAATTCTGCGGGCGGGGCGGGGGACGGGAACAGGCGTTTGAGCGGGCCAATCATCGGTCAGGCAATCGGCTGGCTGCGAGGGTCCAGCAACAACGCGACGACCCAGCCGCTGACAAACCCGCCAAGATGCGCCTCCCACGCCAGCTGGCCGTTCATCGCCCACCATTGCACCACGTTGATGGCAACAAGCACGATCACAACCCGGGCCACCGGCCACAGACGTTTATCAAAGGCGAACCGGTCCACATAGTTCCATGCCAGCAAAGCACCCGCCAACCCGAACAACGCGCCCGAGGCCCCCACCATCGGCCGCAGGCTGTCGGCCAGCAGGCCAAACCCACCGGCGCCACCGACCAGAGCCAGCGCATAAAGCAGACACAGGCGCCACGGCCCGACCCGTTCGATCACCGCGCGCCCCAGAAAATACAGCCCGACCATATTCATGATCAGATGCGCCGGACCGCTGTGCAAAAACCCATAGCTGACGAACATCAGGATCGGCTGATTTGGATAGTTCGGCTTCCAGTCTTCCAGCAGACCGGGCCAGAAACCGCCGTTTTCATAGGCCCACGCCCGCAGGCGCGGTATTCCGAACGCACCGGCATCGCCCAATGTCAGGCACAGTTCGATCAGCACACAGGCCGCAATCAGAACAATCAACACGGCGATGGATGGCACCAGGCTCTTACGAGCGGCCACCGTCACCACATCATCATCTGTCACATCGTTCATCCCGCGATCATCGCGCGACATATTGGCCTTGTTCAAGCCAATAAACCACGTCGCGCCGAAATCACTCGGGTACGAAACGCGGCAGTTTGGACAGGCTTTGCTGCATGAACCGTTGCAGGCGGGCGTCGGCGTCAGCTTCGGTTTCATTGTTGCCGACAGGGGTGACGAACCGCACCAGCGCCCCGTCGGACCGCCCGTATTTCAGGCTGTCGCGCAGCACCGAGATTTTGGCCAGATAGTCGTTGGTGAACCGCTTGCCGCGCTGTTCGAACCAGTAATAGACGATCTGCCGCGACACGCCCTTTTCGATCACCGCGCGGTTCAGCTGAAAGGTGCCATAGACCGTGTCGGAGATCGTGACCGTGGTGGGGTCGATGGCGTAAACCTCCCACCCACCGACGGGCAGGCAGACCTCGGGCGAATGAATGCCGGAACCTTCGGTCTGTTTGTCGTAATAGGCAACAAACAGGTTCACCACGCCGTTCTCACTGGGCGACGCGTAGGTGGCGTTGATATAGTCATCAGCGGCCAGAACGTTTTCGACACTGGGTTCCAGCGTCTGACGGACGCCTGACCAGCTGCCCACCGCATTGGGGAACAGGACAAACGGGTCCCGCCCAACCGGCGGCGCCACCGGCGGTTTGGCCGTCACCCACGCAAGGGTCACCAGCAACGTGCCGATCGTGGCCACGATCATCGCCCGCGATACATTGATACCGACAATCCGTTTGAGAATGCCGCCGAAGCCCTGAAAATCCAGATCGATCGCATCGGCCAGCGGCAACGGGTTGGGTGTCAGACGCTGCATGCCGATGGCCATGCAGAACAGGATACCAACACAGGCCAGAAAGATGACCCAGCCTTCGAAGAAATGCAGAAACCCTTCGGCCTGTTCGATGCCATAGGCATCCACCAGCACCCCGATCACCCCGATCCGGAACGAATTCATCAGCACGGTCAGCGGCGCGGCGGACAGCAACAGCACCGCCTTGTGCCACAAAGGTCCACGATAGAGGATCGCGAACAGATAGGAAAACGACAGGATCGGGAACAGATAGCGCAGGCCGGAACAGGCCTCGGCCACCTGCAATTTATAGACGCCCAGATCGATGATATTGCCATCCAGAAAGACCGAAACCCCCGTCAGTGACACAAACCAGACGCCAATCTCTGACGATATGCCCTGCAGAAAGATCGACAGCTTCCAGTACATGAATTGCGGCAGCGGCAGCATGAAGATCAGATGTAGCACCGGCGCCCAATGGGTGATACCGCGCCTCCATCCGAACACGGTCAGTACCAGACCGCCCATCCACAGGATGAACGAATAGGTTACGATATCGGGGATTCGCACCAGATTGCCCATGATCGCCAATGCCAGCGCAAATCCGATCAGCACCAGCCCGGGCCAGCGGTCGGTGACCGGCGTGTCGTCGGCGGGGGCGCGGCGCAGCTCTCGCAGAAACAGATACAGCGATATCATCGGGATCAGCGGGCCGTGGCTGTATTCGGGGGTGGCCCAGGCCTTGGCCAGCGATTCGAACCCTATCCAGAATATAGGAACGGCGGACGCCAGCAGGGCCACGAACCAGAACAGGCCAACAACGTTGACGCCCCGGTTGCGAAAGTTGTTGAGAAATGGGTTTTGAACGATCTGCAAAATACACCTTAACTTAAAAACTGACCGGGCGCGCGCGCCCTGTACCCCTGTGGCTCTTACCTGAATATCTTGTCATGATCCACAAAACGGACCTCTTTTTTCCGTGATCCGCTCGCTGCGGGGACAGTGCAGGTTGGCTCAGGTGGATTGTTGTCAGGGGCGGAACGAAAAGCTGCGTTCCAGACCCAGAAAGACCGTGTTCGAGGTTCGGTTGGATTGGGTATCTTCTTTTGAATAGCTGTGTTCGAATCCCGTGGTCAAATCCCAGTCTCGCGTGACCTCTCGGCTATAGGTGATCGCGAAGGTGCTGCGCTCGGTATCATTTCCGGTGCCGGAAATAACATTCAGGTCCGCAAAATTCGCGCTGGCGCCAATCCGCGATATCGCGGTGATCTGATGGTCATACCCCAGGGTCAGGCTGGTGCGCACCGCTTCGTCATTGTCTTCGTTTCGGGTTGTCGCCGACTGGGACAGGTTGGCCGTGAAGGCACCCGAAGGCAGTTCATGGCTGTAGGCCAGATTGCCAATCGCCCGCGAGGATGTGTCGTCGCTTTCGGTAACGCCCAAAGACACCTCCAACCCGCCACGGGGCAGATCAAGCGTCCGGTCCAGCCAGAACGTGCTGCGCCGGCCGGTGGACCGGACGATGCTGTTATACCGGGTGCCGATGGTGCCGTTGGGGCGATCCAGCGTCAGCCCAAATTCGTATGACGGACCCTGATCGACGGTCTGCCGACGGGTGCCGCTTAGCGTTTCGGTGGTTTCGGTGCGATCATGAGTAATCTGCCCGTTGAACCGCAAGGATGGGGAAATCTCATAGCCCAGCCCGAACCCAAAACTTGTCGATTCACGCAAGGTGTCTTCGCTGTCCTGCGCATCGTATTCGGAATATTCGGCAAGCGCGCGCAGGGTGGCTGTCTGCGACAGGTCGAACCGCGCGGCGAAATCATAGGACTGGGTTTCGCTGTCGAACAGATCCTCATCCGTGGTGTTGGAATAGTTCCGTTCCCGCAACGCGACATCAAAGGTCAGGCCAAATGGTGCGTCGCGCCCGGTTTCAAGACCAAAGCTCAGCCCGTAAGAGGCAAGCTCCCCCTGATCGACAATCAGGTCGCGATCATCGAAATCCGAGGCAAAATCGGTGTCCCGCACATCCGATTTTCGATAAACCGCATCAAAGGACAGCAGGGCCGACTGCACCTCGCGCGCATAGTTCAGATTGAAAAACGACTGCGAAAAATCGGGGTCATTGTCATCGCGGTCGGCGAAATACCCGGCTTCGATCGTGCCGCCAAACTGCGCGGCAAGCTGTTGCGTCTGGGTTTCGCTGGTCAGCCCGAACGTCAAATCCGTTTGCGCGATAGTGCTTCGCCCCGAGGGGTTGGCGATCCGTTCAAGATTGTCACTGCTACGCAGCGTTTCCTTGATGGTCGCCGTTATCTCCAGCCCGCTTTCCTGGGCCCATGCGCTGACCAGAGGCAGCGCGCCAAAGGCGGCTACCCCGGACAGGATCAGTGGGCCAAGTCTCGCGGGCATCTTGTTCATTCAAACAGGCGTCTTTCCGGCACGATCAGAACATCGCCATCGCCCAGAACGATATCGTTCTGCAACGCGGCCCCGTTTGACAGCGCACGATAGTTGATCCGGTACACGCGTTCGGTGCCGGTTTGCGGATCGCGGCGGCGCAATTGCAGGCGTTTGGTCGCGGCGAATTTGGTGAAGCCACCGCTTTGGGCCAGAAATTGCAGAATGGTGGTGCCGGGTTTGACCTCTTTGGGGCCGGGCGTGTTCACCTCGCCCACCAGATAGACATCGATGGTGCGGGTCGTCGCTTCGCCCTGCCCAAGACGCTGGGGGATGCCGACAACCGATACGAACACGGTCGGGGGTTCGCGGAATTCCGAGGCAATGCCCGATGATACGGCGCGCTGTATCTGACCAACGGTCAGGCCCGAGGCGCGAATGGTACCGGCATAGGGAAAGCTGAAGCGCCCGTCGGGCAGAACCAGCACGCTGCGGTTCAGGCTTGAATCTTCAAGCACTTCGATTTGCAGGGTGTCGCCGGCGCGTACGGAATAGTTTCCGCCAGACGCGGCAGCCGCCATCGTGGCGGACGCAAAAAACAGCGTCATCAATACCAGAGCAATGCGTTTCATGAAATCGGTCCTCATTGTTTCGCCTACCCACCAGCTTTAGCCCCTCTATGCCGACGAACGCGCAGCAATCAAAGACAAAATTGGGTTCTGTTGCCGAAACGCGCCCAGCCAGATGTCAGGCGTCACGTTGCGGCAACACATTCAGCACGATTAAGGCAGCTATTCAGCAGCTTTAAGGCGCGCAACCTCTTGCCGTGCCTCTTCGAATTCGGGTGCCGGATTGTCGCCCGCCGCGGTCAATGCGACCTCGAATTGCGTCAAGGCATCCGCATCCCGGCCAAGCGCCAGATAGGTTTTGGCCAGATGGTATTGAACCAGCGGATCGTTGGGCAGGCCTTCGGCTGCGGGCTCCAGATGTTCCAGTGCCTCTTCGTAATTTCCGCGCCGGAAAGCGATCCAGCCATAGGTGTCCTGATAGGGCGGAAATTCCGCCCCGCGCAGGCGGCGCGCCACCGAATAGGCACGATCCAGGCTTTCGGGATCATCGCGCACCGTTGCCAGCAGGCTAGCAAGATTGTTGGCCACGATCCGTGTCGATGTGTTCTGGGCATAAAGATCTTCATAGATCGCAATCGCGCCTTCGAAATCTTCCTGCTGCTCCAGCATCGAGGCTTTCATCCACAGCAAATCGCGACCCGCCGGAAGAACCTCCAGCGCCTCGGTCAGGGTGGCGATGGCACCGTCGCGATCACCGTTGCTCAGATGGCTGCGGATCAATTCGATCCAGATCCGTTCAAGCTTGTCGTTCTCGGCCAGAAGCGCGCGGTATTTGCTTTGCGCCCCTTCCTTGTCGCCCTCGACGTTCGACAGCGCCGCATCCAGATATCTCAGCACCTGCTGATCCGGCGTTTCGGCCAGAAGCTTGTTCAGATAATCGCGCGCCGCCTGCAAATCGCCCCGCAGCAACTGGGCCCGCACAACAGAAACCTGCGCCCCAAGCGCGCCTTCGGTCTCTTCGGCCAGTTTTTCCAGAAACTTCAGCGCGTCCTCTTCCCGCGACTGGGCCGCAAGCAGGCGCACCTGCAACTGGTCCGCCTCGGCAATCGTTTCGGGGGTACCAATGTCACGCAGGTTCTTTTCGACCTGACCGGCACGTGGCCAATCCTCCAGCGCCAGATATACTGTGCCCAGCTGGATCAGGATATCGGGGTTGTTGGGCGACAGCCGCAGGGCTTTGACCAGCATCGATTCCGCCGGAAGAAAGCTTTCGTCCGCCAACAGATACCGCGCGTAGCGCAGGCTTTCGTCGGGGGCGTTGTTCGATGCCTCGACGGCCAGCGACAACAGCTCTCCCGCCAGTTCGTGGCTGCCGTTGCGTTGATGCGCGCGGGCCATCAGGGTCATGATGTCGGCGTCATCGGGGTTCTGGTCCAGCGCGGTGCGCAGCACGTTGATCGCCTCGTCGGCCTGATCGGATTCGATCAGCCAATTGGCGCGCAGCTTCAGCGCCTCGACCATCGACGGGTCTGCGGCCAGAATTTCCTCGACCAGCTTGCGCGCGCCGACCTCATTCCCGGTCGCGATCAGAAAGCGCGCCTGAATGACCTTGATGTCGCGCGTCTGTTCGGATTCTTCGGCGGTGGTCAGAATGTCATCCAGTTCGGAAATCGCGATATCCTGACGGCCCGCTTCGAAATTCAATGCGGCCCGCAAAGACCGGAACCGATCTGTGTTGGTCCCTTCGGTGATGAAGGTCTCCAGCTCGGCGATGGCGGCATCCGTGCTGCGGGCGCGGGACAGGAACTGAACCAGGGTAATCCGGGCACTGTCATCCTGTTTGCCGGGTTCGATCTGCGTGCGCAGCAGGGCCTCTGCCTTGTCCAGATCCCGTTGCGACATGTAGTACCGGATCAACGTTGCCTTGGTGGTATCGTCTTCGGGAAAGCGGGCGATCATGTCGACCAGCTGAGCCTCGATCGCATCCTTATCGCCAAGCTGATTCAATATCCCCAGCCGAAGACGATAAAGCTGCATCTCATCGGGGCGGTTTTTCAGCGCCAGATCAATTTCAGCCAGCGCACCGGTATTGTCGCCCTCACGCACCAGCGCGTCGATGATGATGCCCTGATTGATTTCATTGTCAGGCAGTATCTTTTGCAGGGCATAGGCGCTTTTCAACGCGTCGCGCCGGGCAGTTTCATCTTCGGCCAGTAAGGCATCGCGATAGGCAAGTGCGGCCCCAACGACCTGTACCCGCGGATCGTCGGGGGACAGTTCCATTGCCTTGGTGCCGTGACGCTTGGCCTCTTCCCAGTTCTGGATTTTGACGGACAGTTCTGCCAAAGCACGGCGGCCGTTGGCATTTTCCGGGTATTGTTCGACCAGACGCAGATACTGGCCGAACGCTTCGCGAATGTTCCCCTGCGCCAGAACCGTTCTGGCATAGGTTTCGCGTGCACCCAGATGTTTGCCATTCAGGTTGAAGACATTTCTGAGTTCCACAAGCGCGCGATCGACGTCACCCGACTCCAGCAACTCCAGGCTTTTTTGAAAATGCTTTTCAGCGCGTTCTTCCGCAGTGTCACACCCCGCCAAACCCGCCATGGCAACCATGACCACAAATATCCGAAAGAAAAATCCGATCTTCACGGCGAAAGTCTCCTGTTGCCCATCCAGACAGTAACACTGTGTGCGGGTCACTCACCAGTAAGTAGCGCGCGACCGTTAATCGCGCGCTACGAAATTCATTCTACCCAATAATTGCGGGTCTTAGTAGCCCGTACCGCGGACAACCACGCCAATGGTTTTCAGCAAAATCGACAAATCCGTTCCGAACGACAGATTCCGTTCATATCCATTGTCGAAACCCGCGCGACTTTGGAATTCGCTGTCGTTGCGATCCGAAACCTGCCACGTGCCCGTGATACCCGGACGCATTTTGAAATAGGCAGAGCCCGGATAAAGATCACGCTGGCTGCACATCATCGGACGCGGTCCGACCAGCGACATGTCACCTTTGATCACATTGAACAGCTGCGGCAACTCATCCAGGGATGTTTTGCGCAGGATACGGCCGACCTTGGTGATGCGCGGGTCATTCTTCAGTTTCTGGGTTGCATCCCATTCGACCCGGGCGGCGGGGTTTGCATTCAGATAGGCTTCCAGATGTTCATGCGCGTTCGGAACCATTGTCCGAAGCTTCCACATGTTGAAAACTTTTCCGTTCCGTCCAACACGACGCTGCCGATAGAACGCGGAACCGCCATCCATCTTGATCAAAACAGCCAAAATCGCGACCAGCGGCAAAATAAACGCCGATGCGGCCAAGATCACCGCTGTATCAAAAACTCTTTTAAATGTTTTTCTGTAGGCCCCACTTTTTTTGGCATCATGGCCCGGGATTACCTGGGCCGAACTCAGTATTTTTGCCTCTTCGGCATTCTTCGGAAAACTAACAGTCATCAAAAATACACCAACTACCGTTGGTCCCTCACTGTGAAACTCAGGACACAGGCTTCGTTCTTCTGCAAAATCTCAAACGAAGTCATACTTCTTCTTCCCAACTCCATCGTTAACACCGCATTGGATTTTATTCAATCTTGCTTGAAGGCTAAATATCAAAAACATTCAGATTAAGGCCCTGATATGCAATGATTATTGCAATAATGTGGCAACCCAAGATTGAGTATAAATTTGAGTATTTCTACCATTATGGTAAATAGGGGGTGCTTGCGGTGTAAACAATAGCGAAGTGAAGGCACAATTTTTGCCCTATTTGCAACGGGCGGCGAATCAAGTTCGAACAAATCCAATTGAATTCAAAAGCAAATTGGTGACGCGATACCCCAATTTGGGTACTGAAACGGGCAACTTGGGCAGATGGTCCAAATCGCGCCAAAACGTCGCCGCAAAGAGACGCATAAACATCTGCGTGGTATTTACGAGTGTGTTAGTTTGCTAAAGCTCGGTCCCTGTGTAGAAAGCAGGAGCTTTCGTTTGTATATTAGGTGGTGATCCTTGAGTAAAAAATTAGTAGCAGAAAGCCACAGTCGTTGGTTTTCCAGGTTCTTGCCGGGTAAAGACGCCCATGAAGAACCGAAACCCATTCCGGCGGATGTTCCACCCCCCGCCACACAAAGAAAGAAGAGTACAGTGTCTGGTATCGGGCTATATACAGAGTACTTCAATCTGACAGAACGCCCGTTCGCGCTTCTGCCTGATCCGGATTATATTTTCTGGACCGGCCCCTATCGCCGTGCGTTTACCGTCCTTGAATATGGGATCGTGACCCGGGCGCCGATCACCGTCATCACCGGCGAAGTCGGCGTCGGGAAAACCACATTGGTTCAGGCGTTGCTGAAGGCGATCGACGAAGACACCCGCGTCGGCCTGATTTCGAACGCGCAGGGCGGACGGGGCGAATTGCTGCGTTGGGCGCTGAATTCGCTGGGGCAGTCGACGGACCCCAATCTTGACTACGTTGGTCTGTTTCAGGAAATGCAGGATTACCTGATCGCGGAATATGCCGCCGGTCGGCGCGTGGTACTGATCATTGACGAAGCCCAGAACCTGTCGGTCGAGGCGCTGGAAGAAATCCGGATGCTGACCAATATCAACGCCAACAAGGACGAATTGCTGCAGTTGATTCTGGTCGGACAACCCGAATTGCGTGAAATCATCACTCGTCCGAACCTCAGCCAGTTCGCCCAGCGGGTTGTGGCAAGTTTCCACATTCCGGCAATGAGTTACGAAAATACACAAGCCTATGTCGAACACCGGCTGAAACACGCAGGCGGCACCGGAGAAGAGATTTCGCGCGCCGCCGTCAAGCTGATCCACGAAAGCGCCGAAGGCGTGCCGCGGCTGGTCAACAAACTGTGCGATTTTTCGTTGGTCTACGCCGCTGCGACCAGTGAGCCGCATGTCAGCGAACAGACCGTAAAAGACGTATTGGAAGACGACATCTTTGTCCGGACCCGTACGCCCGACGACATCGAAAACGTATTCAAACTGACGGTGACTTCACCGGAAGAGGCTGCGGAATGAACTCCGACATAAAGTACTATCTCGCCATTTTTATACGGCGACTGCCCATATTTATGGTCATCTCGGCAGCTATGATGGCTGGTGCGGTGGCCTTGGCGATCTTGCTGCCCACGGTCTATACGTCCAGCGCGCGGTTGCTGGTTGAAACCGCGCAAATCCCCGACCAACTGGCCGAGACCACTGTTCAGGTCAGCGGGCAAGAGCAGCTGCAGGTCATCGAACAGCGGCTGATCACACGCAACAATCTGATTGATATCGCACGAAAGTTTGACGTGTTTGAAGACCTGTCTGACATGTCGCCCGACCAGATTGTGCGCCAGATGCGGGCCAATACCTCGATCAAAAGCTCTGGTGGGCGTGATCGCGCGACACTGATGACAATTCAGTTCAATGCCCGTGCGCCCCGCATCGCCTCTAGCGTGGTCAATGAATATGTCACCCGGATACTGGATGAAAACGTCCGTATCCGGATCAGACAGTCCGGCGGGACGCTTGATTTCTTCGAACAAGAGGTCGCCCGGCTAAGCGCCGAACTTGACCTGCGCAGCGCCAGAATCCTGGAATTTCAGAACGCCAACAGCGACGCGTTGCCCGACAGTCTGGAATTCCGGCTGACAAAACAATCGTCGCTTCAGGAACGGCTGCAACAAATGAGCCGGGACCGGTCCAGCCTTCAGGACCAACGCGCCCGCCTGATCCAGATATTCGAAGCGACCGGCCAATTGGCCACCGGGCCCTCGCAGCGGCGCACCCCCGAAGAGGTGCAATTGGCCCAGGCCAAAGAAGAACTGAACGCCGCCCGGACCATCTTTTCGGACAACAACCAGAAGGTTAAGCTGCTGCAGGCGCGGGTCGCGCAGCTGCAGAGTGTCGTGAATTCGCAGGCCGCGGGGCAGGATATTCCGACCGACAGCGCCTCTATTCTGGATATACAGCTGGCCGAAATAGACGCCCGGACGGCATCTTTGGACGAGCAGTCCAAGCGGGCAGAGGCCGAACTGGCGACGCTGGAAGATTCGATCAGCCGCACCCCGGCAAATGCCATCGCGCTGGAAAGCTATCAGCGCGAATATCAGAACATTCAGATTCAATACAATCAGGCGATTGATCGTCAGGCAAAGGCGGCCACGGGCGTCACGATCGAACGGCAGCAGATGGGCCAAAGCATCAAGGTGATCGAACAGGCCACCACGCCGACGGAACCCACCAGCCCGAACCGACCGCTGATCGCGATGGGCGGCAGCGGGCTGGGCGTGGTCGCAGCGGCCGGCGTCATCGTGCTTTTGGAGGTTCTGAACAGCTCTATCCGTCGGCCCATGCAGCTGACCAACAGTCTGGGCATCACCCCGCTTGCCACGATTCCGTTTATTCAGACCCGCGGACAGGTGACGCGGCGGCGTTTGATCTTGCTGCTGATATTCACGATCATCGCATTTGGAGTGCCCGCGATACTTTACCTCATACATGTTAGTTATCTGCCGCTGGATCTGATCTGGGATCGGTTCCTGGATCGGTTGGGTTTGTAAAATTCGCCGAAGGCGCCGCAAATCACCGAATTGGTACCTTCGACGAGCAAGGACGTTAGATGGAAAAATTACAAGCAGCGCTGGATCAGGCCCGCAGCAAACGCGGCGGTGGACCGGCAAGCAAATTCGGCACCAGCAACCAGCCCGCAGCCTCCAAGCGGGTGAAAGAGGCCTGGGAGGCCATTCAGCCGCTGGAACTGTCGGCGGGTCGGCTTAGCAATCGTCGACTGGTATCGATCGAAGGCGGACCGAACGCGACGCCGTTCGATGTGTTGCGCACCAAGATTTTGCAATTGATGAAAGCGAACGACTGGCGGCGCGTGGCGATCACATCGCCCAGCGCTGGCTGCGGGAAAACCACGCTTGCCGCCAATCTTGCGGCCAGCTTTGGCCGTCAGGTCGATATGCGCACGATCCTGATGGACATGGACATGCGCCGCCCCGCGCTGGCAAAAATTCTGGATCACAAGGGACAGCACAGCGTTTTCGACGTGCTGGAAGAAAAGGTGGATTTCGCAGATCAGGCGCGCCGGCTTGGCCAGAACGTCGCCTTTTCCATGAACTACATGCCCGCCCGCGAACCGGCGGATTTGTTTTTGCGCAAACGCACGGCCGAGATTATCGACACCATCGAACGCACCTATGAACCCGGCATGCTGGTGTTTGATATGCCCCCCATGCTGGCAAACGACGATACCGCCGCGTTCCTGCCGATGGTGGATTGTGTCTTGCTGGTTGCCGAAGCCGAGGTTTCGACCGTCAAACAGATCGACCTTTGCGAAAAGGAACTGTCGGAACAGACCAATGTTCTGGGCGTGGTCCTGAACAAATGTCGCTTTTCCGAAGATGACTATGGGTACAAGTACAAGTATTGAGGTGCCCATGTGGCGTGAGAAAACTGCGAGATGACCCAGTCCCGGCCACAGTTCGCGGTCATTATCCCGCATTTCAACGACCACGACCGGTTGCGCCGATGTTTGTCCGCACTGATGCGGAACGATACCCAAGGCTGCGAAATCGTGGTGGTGGACAATCAATCCGATGCTCCGCTGGGCGATTTGCAGGATCGGTTCCCCGATGTGCGCTTTGTGGTCGAGCCGACCAAAGGCGCGGCTGCGGCCCGAAATCGGGGTGTCGTGGAAACCACCGCGCCCTATCTGTTCTTTCTGGATGCCGATTGCGTACCCAAGCCGAACTGGCTGACCACCGCGCGCAATCTGGCCATGCCATCGTCGGTGATCGGCGGTCGGATCGATGTCTTTGACGAAGGCACGGGCCCACGCACCGGCGCGCAGGCGTTCGAAACGGTGTTCGCCTTCGATCAGCGCAGCTATATAGAAGAAAAGGGATTTTCCGTCACCGCCAATCTGCTGACCAGCCGGGCGGTTTTTCAGGACGTCGGACCGATGACCGTCGGGGTGTCCGAGGATCTGGACTGGTGCCACCGGGCAACGGCAAAGGGGTACCATCTGCTGTATTCGGACGATCTGATCGTTGAACACCCGTCGCGATCGGACTGGCCCGCGCTGCGCAAGAAATGGCGGCGGTTGACGGAAGAATCCTTTATGCTGGCCGAAGGGCGCGCCGCATCGCGGTGGATTTGGGGTCTTCGCGCGATCCTGATGCCGGTCAGCATTCTGGCACATGCCCCCAGAATGTTCAGCAACACCAAACTGGACGATGCGGGGGAAAAGATGCGCGGGTTTGCGACACTGGCCCGTCTGCGACTGGTGCGATCCTATTGGATGCTGCAACAGGCCATGGGAATGCAGTGATGTATGTACCGGAGTATCCAACGGACGATAAACGCTATTCAAGCAATTTGCCGCTCGCTATCGTTGGCTTGTTTTGCGCTTTTGAATGGCAAGGGCAGTTGATCACATGATCCGCATTGGCGACGTGTCGGACGGACGCGACAACAATTTCAACCTGATACGGGCAATTGCGGCTGTGGCTGTTCTGGTGTCGCATGCCCATCCCATTGCGCTGGGTCCCGGTGCTCAAGAGCCGCTTATTGCGCTGTTGGGCCATACATTGGGGACATTGGCCGTTTTTACCTTCTTCATACTGTCAGGGTTTTTGATCGCAACCAGCTATGCCCGCAGTCGTAGCAATACCGGCTTTATTCTGGCGCGCATTCTAAGAATTTATCCGGGGCTTTTTATATCGGTTCTTTTTGTTATGGCGTTTCTGGGGCCTGTCGCATCCAGCCTGACAGTAAGCCAGTATTTTTCCGATCCATCTGTATGGAGCTTCATTCCCCGCAATATGTTGTTGATCCAACCGCAGTACAGCTTGCCCGGTGTCTTTTCCACACAGCCGTACACGCGCGTTGAAGGGTCAATATGGACCCTGTTTCACGAAGTGGTCTGCTATATCGGCGTATTTTTTGTAGGCGGGATCGGGCTGCTTCAACGGCGGTATGGGATAACTGCCCTGTTAGTGATCTACGTGATCTTCTGCACCCTGAAACCTGCGCTGGGCATATCCACTTTTTATCTGTTGGATAAGTTTTTGGTCGTGTCTTTGCCGTTTGTCATCGGCGTGCTGATCTTTGTCTGGCAGGATCGTATTCCCCTGTCGATCTGGATTGCCTTGGCTCTGACCGCCGTCACCTGGGCGCTGCGCGACAGCATTCTGTATGATCTGTGTCTGCTGTCGACCATGGCCTATTGGTTGTTCTGGCTGGCCTATGTGCCAAAGGGCTGGATTCGTCGCTATAATCAATTGGGCGATTATTCCTATGGCATCTACATCTATGCCTTTCCGATGCAGGGGTTTGCCATCTGGCTGTTTGGCCCGCAAAGCCCGCTGGAAAACATGATCTATGCCTTGCCGCTGACGATTTTGCCGTCGGTCCTGTCATGGCATTATATCGAAAAACCCTGCCTTGGCGCGCGCCGGACCATTACCGCGCGCCTGTCGACACAAGGCTGATCGGGGCAAACCCTATTCCGCGGCGGCCCGGCCTTCACCCATATACAGGCGCTGCATGTCGACAAACGGCCCTTCGGACACATCCGCCCGCAATGGCGCCCAGCTTTCGGCATTTTCAACGATATCATCGTACAGCATGCGGTTCACGCCCAGTTCCTGCAGCACCTCTTCGGTTTCGGCGCTGATCCAGACAAAGCTCATCTGATCGTCCGATATTCCAACCCAGCGCAGTTCGACACCCGGCGACAGCGGTGCCTCGGGCAGACGGCGCAGCAGGTCAAGCTTCAGCAATTCGATCACCTGATCGTCCAGCCCCGCTTCGCGCAGCGCAAGCTTTTCGCGAATGGCAGGCCAGCCGAAGACGACCCGCACCTGCAGATCGTCACCGATGGCTTTGGCGGCGGGGATCGCCTCGGTCCCATAGGAATCGTTGAAGGCGTCCATCGCCTCATCCTCGACCTCCAGATAATCGGGCATCCGCCGCGCAGGGTAGACCGCGATCCAGTGGCTGTGATCGACATCCAGATAGTTGAATTGCGGCTCCAGCCGGAAATCAACCTCGCAGGACACGCAATTGATCACCTGAAAACTGTTGTCCAGAATGGCCTGACGCAGATCGGGCCGCCGGTCTGCATTCACACTGCCGACCGCATCGGCGGCCTGGCCTGTCTGACAATGCGGGCAGGTTACCGTCATGGGC
Source organism: uncultured Paracoccaceae bacterium (assembly GCA_947500775.1). GTDB lineage: Bacteria > Pseudomonadota > Alphaproteobacteria > Rhodobacterales > Rhodobacteraceae > CANMTD01. The sequence continues at coordinate 37,082 of CANMTD010000001.1, read as the reverse complement.
GTAAAAAGAGACATCGTAGTTTCCTTTCAAGGAATTACAGCTTTTCCAGCCATGTGCGCGCAGGATGGTTATCGTTCATTCGATCGGTGTGGAAACTGGCGTAAAGTTCTGAAAACCATTCGCCCGGCGCCCGGAACTGATACCCGCTGACGCCCTTTTTGCGCGCATCGGCCAGATAGCTGGTCCAGCTGCCCGGATAGCTTTCCTGATAGACGCGGTCGCCGATGGTGCAATCTTTTGCCGTGCTCGCGTTTTTCCAGGGTTTCTGATCTTCGCGGGCCCGGTCGATCCAGATCCGCACCTCGATACGCCGCCGATCCCATTCTTCGGGTTCACAACCAACCGGATCGGGTGTGATCGGGTCGCTTCCTTTTTTCATGCTCATGTATTGGGCGATGTATTTTTCGTCAAAGTCGAACTTGGTCGCCAGCGCCTTGGCGATCGGGGTGACATTGGCGCCGTATTCTTCCCAGCCGGCCAGCGTCTTGCCGTTGGATTTCATATAACCCAGCTTATCGTCGACCGCATGGCCGACCTCATGCAGGGTATTCCATTTGAAATAGGTCACGGGCTTATCGCCCTTGGGTTCGGAATCCGCATCGACCTTGCCGACCTCATGCTCCAGACCCACGCCATACAGGCCGCTGTTTTCAGCCTCGCCCTCGCGCATGGCGACCTCTTTCTTGCCGCCGGAATAGAACGAGCCATCGGCCACCTTATCGACGTTGGAAAACACCAGCATGCTGTCGTTGTCCAAAGTGTCGGTTATGGGCAGCTTGCTCATGTGTTCGTAGAAACGTTTGATGTTCGGGGCCTTTTTGCCCAGATCGGCGTCTTTCAACCCCTTGGCCAGATCGTCGTGGCTGGCGAATATATCCAGCTTGCAGCCAAAGCGCGCCTCGAACGCGACATTCATCACCTTGCGCTGCGCGCTGGCATCCAGCGACGCGATGATGTCGTCCAGCTGTTTCTGCCCGTCCTTCTGGGCCAGCAAGGCAGCGACTTCTTTCTTGTCGGGGGCTTCGTTGCCACAGACCTTGGCCCGCAGTTCGGCAATCGCCGCGCGGTTGCGGGCTTCGATCAGTTTTTCCAGACATTCGTTGTGATCTGGCTTGTTCGCCTCGATCTCTGCCTCGGCCAGCGCATCGCGAGCCTTGGTCAGATCGTCGCGAATGGCATAGCGGTTCTGGTGCTTTTCCAGCTTGTCCAGATCAGGCTCTATCTTGCCCCGTTGCGCGACATATTCACCGTAGTCGTTCAGGATCAGATGCAGATCGCGGCAGGTCGAAATCACCGTTTCAATCGCTGTCTGTCCCGTGGCGCGCTGGGTATGATCCGCGCGCACGGTCTGGATCGCGTTGTCGACATCGCCCAACAGGGCCTCCAGCTCGGTCTTGCGGAAATGGGCCTGTGCGTGCGATTTCAGCAAGGTGTTGATGCGGTGGCGGGCCAGCTCGGCGGCGGCGTCCATCTGGTCATATTGCCCAATGACCGCGCGCAGCTTGGCACAGGCATCCATCGCCGCGGAAACCAGCGTCTTGGCCTGAGCAAAGTCATCCTCGACCAGATTTTCCGCATCGGTCAGCTGTCTGTCGACCGCATCCATCTCATCTTTTATGTACAACGCTGACGGCTTTTGCCCAAGATTGACAAAGGTCGCCTTGGCCGCGGCAATCGCGGCCTTCAGGTCGTCCGTATCATCCTCTTGCACATCCTTGATGGCCTCGGTGATCTTGGCAAAGGCGGCCTGACCATCCAGCGTATTCTTTGCCGTGGCGCAATCGGGGATCAGTTCCTTGAACAAGGCGGCGGCGTTCAGGAAATCCTGTGCGGCGGCCAGTTTCAGCGCATTGTCCCGCTTGCCGGTCAACCGGGCAAACAGCGGCTCGATCGCATCGGTCTTGATCTTGTCGATGGCGGCAAGGGCGGCCAGCCCTTGGTCCCGCGCCTCGGCATACGCCTCGAACCCGTCCAAAAGCGGCTCTATTGCACTGCAATCTGTCTTGAACCCCTCCAGAACTGCGGCCGCCCCGGAAAAATTCCGATCATCCTCTTTGGTCTTGGCCTTGGCGATGCGCGCCTCAAGTTCCGTGATCTTTTCGTGGGCGGCCTTGTTTTCAACGTCGTCGCGATCCTTGATCGCCTTCAATGCGGCGGCCGCGTCGGTCTTGACCGGGGTATAGGCCGCCAATGCGTCGGCCATCGCCCCTGCTTCACGTATCTTGCGGTAACAATCCCCGATCAGCCCTTTGGCCAACGCATAGTTATGATCGTTGAAACAGGTGTCGATCTGGGTGATCAGCGCGTCAGCTTCGGCGATTTCCGGGGCGCAGCCATCGCGCGTGCGCTGCGCGCCGATCAGATCGGTGACATATTTCTTTCGCCAATCCACGGCAGAATTATACGTCCGCGCCAGTTCATAATAGGGATCACGCTGGTGGACGCCCTCCATCACCTTTTTCAGGGCCAGCGGCAGGTCGCGCGCGACGATGGCGTTCTCAGAGTCCTGCAGCAGGCTCTCCAGTTTGGCGATTTCGGTGTCCAGGCCGGGTTCAATCTTGGGCACTTTCAACGCTTTCAGGGTCGCCTTGACGTGTTTCAGGGCTGGTTTCAGCTGGCTGTTATAGGCGGCAATGTTGCGGCGGGCCTGTGCGGCCAGGCCGTCGCATTCCGCCAGTTCAGCCCCGGCGCCGGCAAAATCGAACCCGGGGTCCTTGGCCAGTTTTTCCGCAGCCTTCAGTTTTGCCTCGATCTGTTCGATCTCATACTTGACGCATTTGTCGCTATTCGCCGGTTTCAATTCACCTTTGACCACGGCCTTCAGACTGTCGGAATGCGCTTTGAAGCCGTTATAGGCACTGATCTGGTCCATCACCTGCTGACAGGCGGCGATGCCATCGTCCAGCGCCTTGCGCGCCGCCGCCATATCGGCGGGGGCCTCTGTCTTTGCGGCATCGCCGGTGGTTTTTGCCGCGGCCAAAGCCGTCTTGAAGGTATCGTCGTCATCCATGCTGGCAACGGCGGTATGCGTGGCCGTAAAGACGCCGTAGGCCGTATCGAAATCATTCGCGATATCGTCCAGCGCATCGGCGTCCTGTATCCCGTCGATCAGCTTGGCGTTTGCCACTGCCTTGGTGCCGACGGCCAGTTGTGTCTTGGCCGCCTCCAACAGTTTGACGGCGCCTTTCCAGTCCTTTGCCAGGGTGGCGCTGGCGGCATTTGCCATCAGCCCCTTGGTCAGGCCGATGGCTTCGGCCGCCTTGCCGCCGCCGGGTTCGGCCGATTCCAAAGCGGCGATCCCATCGGTCACCTCTTTTTTCAAAACCAGATAACGCGCACCAACGGCTGCCAACGCAATCATCGCGGCATGTTCCCCCTTGGCCGCTGTGACGGCGTTCAGCGCCATGCCGTATTCATCGGCAGCGACGTGATCCTTGGCGCGGGCGCGATCGGCCACCAGACGTTGATAATATTCCTCAACCGCAACCCGACCGCCTGCACCTTTCAGCGCGCGCACAGCGCGGCGCCGGGTTTCAAATGCCTGATTTTCGACCAGAAAGCTCTGGATCGTCTTACCGCGTTTTTTGATGGTATCGGCGAAAATATACAGCTTGCTCACATTGGCCATGGCCTCTTTGATATTGCCTGCCCCGGCAGCGGTGCGCGCCGCTTGTAGTGAGTCCCTGATAAATTTGACGTCGCCATCCATTTCGGCCACGACATTGGCGCCCAATGCGTTGATTTCTGTCAGTCGGTCATCTGTGGCATTGAAATGTCCGACCAGGTTCCGCTCTGTCTTGACGGCAATCTGGGCGTCGTCGATGGCCGCCGGGATCAGGTTCACCTTGGTCAGCGCCAGACTGACATTTTCCGCATCCCGCGCCGCATCAGCGTCTGTCAGCAAAATGCGCGCCTTGGAACAGGCGGTTTTGGCCTCGGCGAAACTAAGATCCGTGTTGGCTGGCAACTTGGCGACGCGGGCCGCGCGTTCGTCGCGTGTGGCCAGATATCCGGCATAGTCATCAGCAAAGGCCAGCGTGGTTTTCGCCTGCGCCAAAACCCCCGCCAAATCGGTTATTGCGGTGGAATAGTCAAAGTTTTTGGCCTTGCCGACCGCCGCCCCATAGGCCGCAGTGACCAATTCTGTCTTGGCTTTTACAAATTTCGGATCATTGGCCAACGCGTGACCGGTCAGCACGTCATAGACCTTTCGGAACCCTGCATCGGCCTTTTCCCAGGCCGCCTTTTCCGCCAACAGCGTGTCGGATGCGGTTTTGGCCAGCCCAAAGGCGGTTTCGGCCTCTGTGGCCAGACGCGGCTGATCTTCGGGGGCGGCATCGGCCCCGTTGCGCAATTTCTGTGCCACGTCGTCGCAAAGCGTTTTCAGCGCGGGGGGCAGGCCGGTGTCGGCAAAGGCCTTGTCGTGGATCGCGGTCAGCGCCTCCAGGTCGCGGCGCACCTGGGTCAGCCGTTTACGGGCCTTCAGCACCTCGGGCGGCAACAACTTGTCACGCTGTTTCTGTTCCTCGGCTGCAACCGCCCGCGCCACCGCTGTCAGTTGTTCGTGCCCGCCGTCGAAATTCAGGTTTTTCGGGTCTTTGCGTATGATCGCCTCGGCCTTGGCCAAATGCTGGCGCAGCAGGGATTTGACCTCTTCATCCTCAAGCGCATCAATCTTTCCGCCAACGGCATCGCGGTTCACATTGAATTTGCGAAAACCGGTTTCTGCCTCTTGGCGGCGTTTTTTGGCGGCGGACCTGCCGAACACCTTTGGCACAAGAATGAAGGTCTTGATGAAGGTGCTTTGAGTATCAGTCAATCCATTGGTCGGCATGCTGTTCTACGTTCCATGAAAAATGTTGGTGGTAAAAATATACCGCGCGGCAGTAATGCCGTGTTGGACAGTGAACCGGTCAAACCGATTCACTGCAAGTGTTTTGCCCGAAAAACCGGGCTTTAGGGTTACCCGGCCAGCTTTTCCAGATCAGCACTCAGGGCGCGGGCATTGGCGATGGTTTTCTGCAAAGCGGCCAGTTTGGCGTCGGGCGTCGCCCCGGAGGGGGAGGCGTTCAGAACCGCATTGACGCGCGCATTGGTCGGCCCGTCAATCCGGCCAATGGCCGATTTCTGTTGCAGGATTTTGAACTTGAGCCTGGCCAGTTCGCTTTCCGCGCCCTTGATCTGTGCCGCCAGCGCCTGTTGTTCGCGCGACAGGGCGGCATTGCGCGTCTGGGCCGCCGCAACCGCCTGTTCGCGGTCTTCGACCCGCGCGTCATAGGTGCCGCTGGTCGCGCCGGACACCCCGTTGAAAAAGCCGCCGTCGGCGGGATCTTCGCTGGTGACGCAGGCGCCAAGCATCAGCGCGGCACCGGTCAGGATCAGGCTGTGTCGCATGAACCTCCCCCTCACAATTCAACCGACAGATCGGTGGCAATCGCCTTCATCGCGGCGATCTGTTCGGACAATGCCGCAAGATCAGGGTCGATTTCCGATGTGCCGCCTTTGACCAGCGTCAGGCGGCGCGCCTCGCCGAATTCGGACTGTCGCTTGGTCGCGCCATCGATGGCCTTTTGCATTTCGGCAAGGTTGGCGTTCGCCTCGGTCAGTTCGGCCGCCAGATCATCTTCGCTCGCCTGACCGGCGGATGCGCGCAGTTTGAGGTCGGCCAGTTCGGCCTGTTGCACGGCCAGAACGCCGCGCATGACGTTGATGGTTGTCTGCATTTCGGCCGCATTCTTATCCAGATCGGATTTTATCGCCTCCAACCGGCGTTCTTTGCGGAAATATTTTCGCTGGATGAACGCCACATAGGACCCCGCCGCGACACCGGCGCCCAAGCCGATCTTGAACCCGCTTTTGGTCGAATCCTTGTCGCCCCCGCCCAGCGTGAATCCCAATCCCGCACCCGTCGCGCCCCCTGCGGCCGCGCCTTCCAGAATGGTGCGCTGCATGGCTTTTGCCTGTTTGCGCAACTGCGCCTCCAGCTCGGCGCTGCTGCTGGCGGATTGGGTCACGGCCGCCTTGGGTTCCGGGCTGCCGCAGGCGGACAGGCCCAGCGCGATACAGGTGATCAGCGTCGTCAATCTTGCGGGATAATGTCTTTCAACCATGCGTAACTTCCTTTTTTGGCCTCGTCGGCCTGTGAAATATGTTTCAGAAACAGGTTTGCGTCTTCGACCAACTGGCGGTTCGATTGGCTAAGGTCGCGCGACCGGTCGGCGTCACCGATCAGGGCGGCACTTGCGTCTTTCGGCACAAAGGCCACGGCGCGGGTCAGCACCTCGTCGTAATAGCTGCGGCTGTGATCCAGACGACGCAGAATATTGGCGCGGGCCAGACGGATCGCGGCCACGTCATCCTTGGCCGATTGCAGGATCGGCAGGGCGTTTGTGTCGCTTGCGGCGATCACCTCGATCTGTTGCAGGGCATCGGTCGCGATCCCCAGCGTGCGATCAACGCCGCGCAGGGCCACGATGTCGGTGCGGATACGTTGCAAGGTGGTGGCGGCCAGAAACATCGACACCCGCGATGCATCGGTGAACAGCTGATCCACATTGGCCGAAGCCGGATCGGCCAATTGCTGGCGGTATCCGTTCAGGGCGGGCAAAAGCTCTGCCTCGACGGCGCGGGTCTGGGCCCGCTGCGGCGACAGAAGGCCCAGCGCGGTCAGCGCGGCCGAGACCTGTTCGGGATCGGCGGCAGCCATCAGTTGCTGGGTGGCGGTGGCGTCGCCCGCCGGGGCATGGGCCGCCGTTTGCAGCAATGCTATCCGATCCTTGGCAAAATCGCGAAACAGCCCATCGGGATAATCGGCCAGATAGGCGGTAAAATCACCGGGGTCGGTGCTGTTGGCGATGTCGCGCCACAGGCCAAGCTCCTGCGCGAACACATCCGGATTATCCGCGCCGGACTTGGCCGGGGCGAAGAAATGTTCGCCCAGAACCGCCTCTTCCACCCAAGGGACCTGTTGGCCGTTGGTGTCCAGAACCACCTGTTGCCGCACCCGCCCCAGCATCAGGCGGGCGTCCAGCCCGGGGGTTTCTATATGGTTCAGCAAAGCCTCGGTAAAGACACTGTTCCGGCCCGATCCGTCAAAAGCGACGTTGCCGGGATCGGTCGCATAGGCGATCAGCAGCCCGGCGCCGCCCTTGGACCGGACCAGCCCCTGCGCAGCCTGCCCGGCGTCGGTGAAAGGATTGTTGCGGCAGGCATCCAGCATCAGGATACCGATGTCGGGGGCCGCCTGTTCAAACGCGCGGCGCACGTCCGACATGGTCAGCGAGGCGCGCGACAGACCGGCGATATCCGGCGCGTCGAAATCGGTGGCGATCAGGTGATTGTCCCCGCCGACCTGCACGCCGTGCCCGGCATAAAAGAACAGCGCCATATCCGCATCCCTGGCGGTCACGCGAAACTCATCAACGGCGGCTTCCATGCCGTCCAGATTCTGGTTGATCGCCTCGGTCACCCGGAATCCCAGTTTGCGCAGCGCGCGGCCCAGTGCAATCACATCGTTTTCAGGGTTACGCAGAGCCATTTCCGGGCGCGCATAGGCGGAATTGCCGATCAGCAACGCCACCCTTTCACCGCCAAAACTGGCGACGGGAACAACGGCAAGCACGATCAAAACCAAAACGCGTGCGAAAAAAATGCGGCGCATCATAAACGGGTCCCTCAAATAACCGGACACCGGCAGACCCTAGCGTCCCGGCAATGGCTTGTACACGCCCCCGTCCCCCATCGTGATAAGATTTGACCGCAACGATCCTCTGGTCCGATGGCATCCGGTGCGCTAGGCTTTGCCGGAAGTTCATTTTTTAACGGCAGTTGCGATGTGATCATCTCTCACAGCAAGAAATTTATCTTTGTCCATATTCACAAAACCGGCGGTTCCAGCCTTGAGACGGCGATTGCCCCGTCGCTTGCGTGGAACGATCTGATCCTTGGCACCACCCCCTTGGGGGCCGCGCTGAACACGCCCTATTTCGAACGCTACGGGTTGAACGATCACAGTTCGGTGGACGATATCGCGGCCATCTGCGGGCCCGAAATCTTTGATGACTATTTCAGTTTCGCATTGGTGCGGCACCCCGTCGATCGGGCCGTTTCGTTGTATAACTATATGTATTCCATGTGTAATTATCACTGTCTGGGCCAGAAGATGACGTTGGACCAGATGCGCGATCTGCTGTTGAACGGCCCCGAGGATGATCCGCTGAAACAATCGCTTTTGTCCAAATACCCCTATCTTGACTGGACGGCGATGCGATCCTTTCTGCAAAGCCGCAGCTTTGGCGATTTCATCCGCGCACCGCTGACCCGCTCTGACACCGCCTTTTTCCCGCAATCCGAACGGGTCAGATCGCTGGATGGCAAGGTGGTGCTGAGCGAATATATCAAGCTGGAAGAGATCAACGTACATATCCGCCGGTTGTCGGCGCAGCTGGACCTGCCCCTCCCGTTCGGGCGCGAAAACGCCTCGCCCTACCGGCTGATCGAAGTGCCCGACGTGTCACTGGATGACCGGCAGTACCTGAAGCAGGAATTCAACGAGGATTTTTTGGCTTTTGAATACGATTGATCCGCCAAAAGCATACGCATGACCGGACGGTTTTGTTATATATAGAACATCTCAGGCGATTTCCGGCCCCCGTGGCCCGGTACCGCCGGCCGGAGGATTTGAAAATGACATTTATACCAAAGATAAGACACTTGGCTGTTGGCACCATTGTGATGGCCATCGGTTTCATGGCGACCCTTGCCCCCGCTTCGGCTGCGGCAAACAGATGGGCCATCGTGGTCGGCAACGCTGAATATACCAACGCATCGGTCGGCGGGCTGGAAAACACCGTCAACGACGCCCGCACCATGGCCGCGTCCCTGACCAACATGGGGTTCGAGGTGTTTTTGCTGGAAAACGCCACCAAGGGCGATCTGGACAATACCATCGCCACAATAGGCCGCGACCACGCCAACGCTGAACTGGGGCTGTTCTTTTTCGCCGGTCACGGGTTGCAACAGGGCGGCGTCAACTATGCGCTGCCCTCTGACATCGACCCGAAGGCCCCCGATTTCCTGAAAACTCAGGGCATTTCGATCAACAGCGCGGTGCGTGATCTGAAAAACACCGGCATCAGCAAATTGGTTGTTGTGCTGGATTCGTGCCGCAATTCGCCCTTTGGCGAAGATCAGGCCTTTGGCGTCGGGCTGGCGCTGGTCGATGCGCCCGAGGATACGATCATTGCCTATTCCACCGCGCCGGGCGCCGTGGCGCTGGACGGGTCGGGCGCCAACAGCCCGTTTACCGCAGCACTTGCTTCAACCCTTGAGGGGCGCCAGCAGGATATCCGCGACATTCTGAAACTGGTGCGGGCCAAGGTCCGGTTCGCGACCGGCGGGGCGCAGACCCCGTGGTTTTTGGACAATTCCAGCACCGAGATCCTGATCCAGCCGCGCGAAGAAATCGCGCTGTCGGCGGAACAGAATTCGGTTCTTGCAGGCACTATTTCACTGGAATCGACCGCCTGGCGCACAATTTCCGCCAGTTCGGACCCGAATGATTTCGAACTTTTCGCCACGCTTTATCCGCAACATGCGCTGGCCTCGGTCGCGCGGGAACAGCTGTCGCAACTGCGCAGCACCGGATCGCCCGATCTGCCGGGGATGGAGCTGGGCGTGCCGGACCCGAACCCATCGGTCCCCGGCGGGCTGGGCGTTCTGATCACCGAATGCGATATTCTGGCGACGGGTCTGGGCGATATCTATGGGTTGGTCGAACCGGTGCCCCACGATCTGGTCAATACCCGCGCCGCCCTGCGCGCCTGTATCGAAGCCGTGTCGCTGGAACCGCAGAATGAACGGGTGCTGGGCCTGCTGGGCCGGGTTCTGAAACTGGAAGAACGGTACGAAGAGGCGCGCTATTACTATCAGCGGGCGACCGAGGCCGGGAATTCCACCGCATTCGGCGGCCTGTCCGAACTGTACCGCTTTGGTCTGGGGGTCGAACTTGATCTGGAACGCGCCGCCCAATACGCCCGCGAAGGCGCGCTGCGGGGCAATGCGCCAATGCGTCAGGTTCTGGCCAATTACTACAAACAGGGGTGGGGCGTGCCGCAATCCTTTACCGAGGCCCGCCGCTGGCTGGAGATCGCCTCGATCAACGGGTACCCGGCGGCGGTGACCGCGCTGGGCGACATGTACCGGCGGGGGCAAGGCGTGCCCAAGGACCCCGGTGTCGCCCTGAAATATTACCGTCAGGCGGCTGCTTCGGGCAAAACCGACGCGATGAACAACATCGGCATGGCCTATATGCGCGGTGAAGGCATCGAGGCGGACACAAATCAGGGTATCTATTGGCTGAGCCGGGCCAGCGAACAGGGCAACCCCTATTCCGCCTTCCACCTTGGCCGTGCCTTCCGCAAGGGATGGGGGGTGGAACGTGATCCCAAACAGGCCATCGCCTTTTTCCGGCTGTCGGCCCAGCGCAATTTCCTGGGCGCCTATACCCAGATCGGTGATCTGTTGCTGGGCGAAGAGGGGCTGGAGCGTGACTATGCCAAAGCCTATGCCAATTACACGATCGCCATCAAAGCGGCCGAGCTGCGCGACACTATCGCATCGGGCAAAAACAAGGACGAAGCCGAAGGGAAACTGGCCGATCTGATCCCGAAGATGACCGAAGCTCAGATAATTGAGGGCAAACAGATCGCAAACGACTGGATCGAACAATACGGGCTGCTGGATTTCAACCTTGTCAGTCAATAGTCCCCAATCCACCGCAATACGGGCCGCAGAACACTGATGAAAGTCGCTGATATCCCGGTGGTGTTCCTGTCCTATGATGAACCATGGGCCGATGAATTCTATGCCGATCTGCTGTCCAAGGCCCCCGGCGCGCAGCGGGTGCATGGGGTCAAGGGGCTGGATGCCTGCCACAAGGCCGCCGCCGAAAAGGCGGGCGCGCAATGGTTCATCACCGTGGACGCCGACACATTGGTGGACCCTGCGTTTTTCGACGTGACCATTCCCCCCGAATACCTGAACGAACGCTGCCGCATCGAATGGGCCAGCCGCAATGCGGTGAACGGGCTGTCCTATGGCAACGGATCGGTCAAGGTCTGGCCCCGGTCACTGGTGCGCGACATGCGCACGCATGAGGCCGCGCCAAAGGGCGTCTATTCCGTCGATCACGAAATCGGCCGCAACCGCGAAACCAATTCAGGTGGCTATGGCATTCAATTGCCCGAGATCTATTCGACCACCCATCCGGCAGAAACGCCGCTGCACGGCTTTCGCTGGGGATACCGCGAAGGGATACGTCTGAGCACACCGCACGAACATAGCTTTCGCGGGCGCGGGTTCATGGATCACTTGACCTACCCGCAACTGAGGCGACTCCGGGTCTGTTGCAGCGTCGGCGGGCACGCACCCAACGGCGACTGGATGATCTATGGTGCAAGGCTGGGCGTTCTGGCCAACCATCTGGGCGATTGGGACCGAAACAACATCAATGATTTTGATTGGTTCAACCGACTGTGGACCGACACGGTGCTGCCCCGGTTGAACGGGCGCAGCGGCACCAGCAGATACAGTGATATCACTTGGGACGTGGACGCGCTAAGGGCTGAAAGCGATGGTGTGGCACAGCGCATTCAGGATGAACTGGGCTTCGAGATCGTCAGCCCACAGGCCGAGGTCAGCCGCTTTGTCGCCGAACACATCGAAGAGGCGCGTTCGCCATCCGTCGTGGACGCCATGGGGTTCATGTATCTGAAAGGTCAGTACCTGCCGAAAGACCCCGAAACCGCGCGCCGGATGTTCGATGTGGGAACCATTCTGAACCTATCGGCTTCGTACAACAACATCGCCCGGATGCAGCATCTGGGACAGGGCGGGCCGGTCGATCTGGCCGCCGCGCAACAGAATTACGAAATCGCGATTACAAAAGACAATCGGTTTGCGCCTTTCCATCTGGCCACCTTGCTGGCGGAAACGGACCCGCCCACGCCGGCGCTGACCGCCCGGATTGATGCCTTGGTTGACCTGTCAAAAGAACGTGGTTTCGACCCGCCGGATCCGGTGCCGCAACCCCGGTGCGATACATGACGTGTCTCGCCGATCTTCCCTGTCTGTGGCGGGCGCCGACGTCAGTGTCGGGTCCGGCCCTGTTGCGGGTGCAGAAATACCTGCCACAGGCCGTGCAGGTTGATCCGGCAGACGCCGCTGCACAGGCTGATGCGCTGAACCGGATGACTGAAGACCATGTTCTGGTCATCGCTGCCGATACGTTGCCCTATTCGGCGTTGCCGTCGCTGTCGCTTGATCCAGTTCTGGCCGGATTGCAGCAACCCTATGCCTATCTTTGCCGCAACACGGTCACCGAAGAATTCACCGATATCAGCGGCCCGGCAGTATGGCCCCGCGACGTGTTGATCGCCGCAGTGGCGGCATCCGCCTCTCTGCCGCGACCCGGGGCGGTGATCCCCACGGCAATGGCGCAATGGTATTGCAACCCGGATGCCAGAACCGCCTTTGAAAACGGGTTTAAAGCGACCCGGGAATTGATGCCACAGGCCGATACGCAGACCGGCATGAGCAACCTCGTGCTGCGCGCATCAATTGGGGCCGATGCCCAATACGGTACCGGATGGATCATGGGCGCCTGCCATGCGCTGCTGGAAAAATACGACCCGCACACGGCACAAACACTGGAAGATACCGCCCTGGCCGATACCGCATTGCGCGCCCAGCGCGCCGTTGATCTGTGCCGCCAGGTCCGGCTGGATACCGATTTTACCGTCTTTGCCCTGTCACCGGGGGAAAGCAGGATGGTCAAGGACGCCGTGTTTGCACTGCCCCCCGCCGCGCGGTATCGCGATCTGGCCGATCTGTTGGATCAGGCTGGCAAAGCGGGCAGGGCGCGCGCGTCTTTGTACCGCGAAGCGGCTGCATGGCAATGGGGGGACGGAGACAGAACCGTGGTCAGTTCAAAAGCTTCTGCAAAGCCCCTTTAGACACACATCTTGCGCCGCTGGCAAAGCTGCCAACCTCGTTCTGGGCATAGGTTGCGGCGGTGCGACTGACCACGGCGGTTCCGTCGGCCGAGACATGGGTGATTTGCGCTGTGTGCTGTTCTTCCACCTGCGCGCCAAAGCGTTTTGCCCTGGTCGGTCTGACAATCACCCGAAAGGTCGTCGATCCGGCAAACTGGCGGCGCAGGAACGCCGTGGGATCGTCACCGGGCAAGGGAATGATGGCCAATGGCGTGGTGCCCTCAAACCGATGTTGCTGACGCCCTTCGCGCACAATCACCGTTCCACAATCCTGAAGCGTGCCGCCATTGACGCTGCCTGTGACGCTGCCGGTGCTGGAATCGACCCTGACATCGCTGAAACCGGCCTTTTGCAAGCTGGCCGCCACGTTGCGCAGCGCCTGTGCCTGCGTGGTACCGGCCACCGAAAAGGCCCGCCCGGAACTGGCGCGGCGTGAGGGCGGCGCATAGCCTATTTTCGCGCGTCCTGCCACATAGCGGGTTACCGGTTCCTTTTGGGCTGCCGGTTCCTGCTGGGTTGACCGTTCGCGCGGGGTATAGCGTTCTTCGCCGCTGAACAGATAGCTCAGATATTCACAGCCCGACAATAAAACAGCCGCCGACAACAGGGTCAGCCAACGGACCTTTGCATGCGTAAAATAATACATTCCAACCCCCAGACATCATCAATATTGGATCAGTAAAGTTGCACGTCCCGGGTACGCGGCGCGCCCGGCGCCACCGCTCCCAAGCCTATCAGTTTGTTGATCGCGTCTTCGATGTGCTGCCCTGCGGGATTGCGCCGCAAATATCGGATATAGGCGTCTTTGGTCCCCTCAGAGGTCGCACGGGCCCAATCGCCCGCTTCGTTCGCCTCTGCGCGGTTGCCGTTCATCGGTGCGCCCGCAATAAGCGTCACCAGAAATGCGCGCCAGAAAAGTGCTAGTTTTGTAATTCGTGCCATCGTTCGCCATACCTAAAACAATGGCGTCACTGTGCCAAAATTTGCGCGTTTTTTCAATCAAAATGCTAAATTACGCACTAAAAACAGATGTCAATCCGGCAAGCCGCCCGCGTACCGACGCAGTTGCGCAAGATGTGACCCGCTGTCGATGTCCACCGGATGCAGTTTCTGAAGATTCCATTTTTCGCACAGCAGCGCCAGCTTGCGGCTGCTGTACAGCAGGGCACCGTTGTCCGCGTCATCGGCCAACGGGACAAATTCGGTTGTGACAGAGTCGATCTGGTACAGGGCCAGGTTGGTCGAATTCGTGATCAGGATTTTCTGCCCGCCCCAGGACCGCACCCGGACAGCTGCGATCATGTCGATATCGGGATCATCCTGCCAGCGGCGGCCAAAGGCCAGAACCGCCTCGGCCTTGACGGGCAGAACGGTGGGGTGCGCGGCATCGGCCTGCTCAACCGCCTGCCGCCCCGCGGCCAGCGCCTCTTCCAATCGTTTTGCCAGACCCATGGGTGCCGCTTTCCGCTTACAGCAATGTGGACATGGCCCGCAGCTTCCGGCAATCTGAGTTTTGTTTCAACCATTTGTTCGAGCGATTGATATTGAAGTTTGACGTTCTCATAGTTGGCGATCTGCGCTTTCCGGGGGGAACGTCAACTTCGGCGGCCTCGGACATCACCGCATTGGCGCAGGCCGGATATACGGTCGGGCTGATGCCCGTGGCGGGCACCATCCTGCGGTTTCCGCATCCGTTGAACAAGACCATCCAGAAGGTGGTGCAACAGGGTCAGGCCGTGCTGGTCCCTTACGACACGCCGGTCAAGGCGCGCCTGTGTCTGCTGCATCACCCGCAGGTTTTCGCGGCCTATCCAAAGGACCGCTGGAACATCACGGCGGATCTGTTTCACCTGATCGTGCATCACCCGCCCGTGGATGGGTTCGGAAATGCCAATTACGACGTCGCCCAGATCGACCGGATTCTGACCGATCTGTGCGGCAGGGTGGCCTGGGCGCCGGTCGGCCCGCAGGTGCGCAAAGCCTTTGCCAGGATCGCCAATTGCCCTGAACTGACGCCGGACGACTGGCTGAATATCCTTGATCCCGATGATTTCGCGCTGGAACGCAGCGGGTTTTTGTCGGCCAAACCGGTCGTCGGACGCCACAGCCGCCCCGATCCGCAGAAATGGCCCGAGACCCGGGAACGGTTCCTGCGGGCCTACCCCGACAGCGATCAGATCACCGTGCGGCTGATGGGCTATGGCGCCGAACAGGACGATGTGGTGGGCCAACGCCCGCCCAACTGGCAAATCCTGCCGTTTGATGCAGCACCCGTGAGATCCTTTCTGGGCAGCATCGATTTCTTCGTCTATTTCCACAGCGACATCTGGGTCGAGGCCTTTGGCCGGTCGGTGCTAGAGGCGATCGCCTCGGGCGCGGTGGCGATATTGCCCGGCTATTTCCGCCCGCTGTTTCAGGATGCCGCCGTCTATTGCACGCCCGATCAGGTTGCGCAGGTCGTGCAGACCCTGCACCGCAACCCGGTGGAATACGCCCGGCAATCGGCGCGGGGCGTTGCCTTTGTCCGCGAACATTTCGGTCTGGATCACGGGGCCGAACGGGTGCGGCGGCTGATCGGTCCGCCAGAGGGGGCGAAACTGCCCGCCCCGGCGGGCAAGGGCGCCAACGGCAAAATCCTGTTTCTGACCTCGAACGGGATCGGCATGGGCCATCTGACCCGCGCGCTGGCCGTGGCGCGTCGTCTGCCCGATCACATCACGCCGGTGATGGTGTCGATGTCCAAGGCGTTCGGGGTCAGCGCGCTGGACGGAATCGACTGCGAATATATTCCCTATCACCGCTCAATCGGGCTGAAATACAATCACTGGAGCAGCTATCTGACCAGGGAAATCACCGAGTTGCTGGGCCACCATCAACCCCGCATCTTCGTGTTCGACGGGAACGTGCCCTACCCCGGCATGACGGATGCCTTCGATACCTTCCCGCAGATGTGGAAGGTCTGGTTGCGGCGCGCCATGTGGGCCCCCGGTGCAGGCAGCAATCACATAAAACAACGCCCGATGTTCGACGCGGTGATCGAACCGGGCGAGGTTGCGGGCGTCATGGATCGCGGCCTGACCCGCGAGGATCGGGACAAAACCGTGATGGTGCCGCCGATCCGTTATCTGGACCGGGACGAGGCCCTGTCGCGGGACGAGGCGCGGGCCCATCTGGGATTGCCCGAAGGCGATGTTGCCGTGCTGTTGCAGCTTGGGTCCGAGAATAACTTTGATCTGTCGGCAGTGCGCCAGCAGGTGTTCACCAAACTGCTGGGCCGCCCGGGTCTGTCGGTCGTGAATGCCGAATGGCTGATCCGGAACGACAGCACGGCCCTGCCGCCCGGCGTCGGCCAGATCCGCGAATTTCCCATTTCGAAGTTTCTGGCAGCCTTTGATTTCGCGGTCAGCACGGCGGGCTACAACAGCTATCATGAAAACATCTATGCCGCCCTGCCCACGATCTTTGTTGCCAATGAAAACCCCGAACAGGACGAACAATGGCTGCGCGCCTATTATGCCGAGTTGAAAGGTCTGGCGCTGGCCAGTCGCCTGTTCAATCCGCATGCTTTGGACCGCGCGTTGGACCGGATGCTGATCGCGGATCAGCGCGCCCTTATCCGCGCTGCCTGTCAGGCGCTTGATATGGGCAGCGGTGCGGCCAATGCGGCACTGTTTCTGGCCAATCAGGCCTTTATCCGGCGCTAGGATTGCCCGCCTCGGCCAAAGATTTTTTATCCACGAAGGTCGATTCAAACGGATCAATGCCGGTTTTTCCGCAAATCTGCGCGCATTTCATCAGGCGTTTGTCATCGGGCGCCCAGCGGCGGGCGAAATGCGGAAAATACCGGTTCACGATGACCGGCAGGGGGGTCTTGTGCAAGCTCAGGTTATCCTGCCCCATCATCCCGATCAGGTCATGATAGACCTGCAATTGATTGGACATATGGGGGTCGTGAAAACGGCTGTCGGGCAGGCCCGGTTTGTCAATCATCGGCCCGCCCAGCCAGCAGCAGGGGAAAACCATCCCCGAAGACGCGACATAAAGCGATTTCTGCGCGCTGACCTTGCAGGAAATCCCGCAGGTGTTCAGCGCGTGTTCTGACGGTCGGTTGCCAAGGATCGGCGCGGGGTAGGCATCGCTGGGGCGCAGGGTATCGACCTGCGCGCCGGTTTCATCCTGCACCACCTGCACCGCGTCATAGAACCGGTTGGTCGATTTCAGCACGAATTGCGAAAACCCCATTTCAGTGGCCATACGTTCGGCCTCTGGCACCTCGTGCTGGCTGTGTTTGAACACCAGCATTTCCCAAACCGCCTTGCCGCCCGCATCGATGAAGGTCTGGGCGTTCTTCAGGATGGCATCAAACCGGGTGTGGCGGCGGTATCTGACATGGCTTTCGGCGGTTGCGCCGTCCAGCGCAAAGCGGACGGTCACGCCCAGATGCGCCAGCCCGGTCCAGAACGCCGCATTCCGGGCGCTGCCGTTGGTGTTCATGGCCAGATTCAGCGACCCGCTTGCCGCCCGCGCATGGGCGAACATCGCAAGGCAATCCTGTGCGGTGATCGGATCGCCGAAATTACCGCACATGAAGAGGGTGTTCAGTTGTTGCAGGAACTCTTGCGAAAACCATGCCTTGAAGTCGTCGATCGTGATTTCGTCCAGCGGCAGGTTGGCGCGGGTACGTCCCCCGCGCAGGTTGCGGCCACACATCGGGCAGGCGGCCTGACATTTGGCCGTCGGTTCCAGATGCAGCATCCGGATTTCGCGATATTCATAAAGTCGATCAGGCATGCCGCGCGCCCCAAAAATGCAAAAAACGATGACGGATTGTTACACTATTCCTGCGCAAAAGGCGGGAATTACATGGTCCCGTCGGCCAGCCACTGATCCAGCTGTTTGCGGCTGATTTCGAAATGCATGCTGTCCTCGCGGGTGAATCCCGCGCCCCAGACCCAGCCTTCGGTATGGAAGAAATCGGCCAGAATGGTCAGACCAAGCTGGGTACGCCCATCGCCCAAAGTATCCAGATGCCCGTCAATGTTCAGGTCCACCGCCAACCCGTAGCTGTGGGTGGACAGCCGGTTTTGTGTGCCCCTGATCCGACGCACGCATAGGGACCCGGCGGTCGAGATGCGTTCGTACAGATCCGGGTCCGTCGCGCGGACATTCTCAAAGACGCGGCGCAGGGAATCGACGGCGGGCTGTAACATCCGCACGCGGATCGGGCCGACCTCTTCCAGAACCAGCCGGCTGGACAGGTTCGGGTTGGTCATCGCCTCGCATGTATCGCTAAGCGTATCACGCGGGCGGCCCAGTTTCGCCTCCAGATAATCCGGTCCGGCAACCTTCAACCCTTTGTTTACATTGCGCCTGTTGGCGATCAGCACCACCTGCGCGTAGGCATCGATAATCGCATTGGGGCCAGTGCGCGGCATTTCCGCATCGTCACCGGGGCCGGGGGCCAGCAAGGGGGCCGATCCGCCCGAGGGCAGGCGCGCAACCTCGGTCTGCAGGGCGTTCAGTTTGGATTGCACATCTTCCATCTGCTGGCGCAGCATCTCAATCTCGATCCGCGCGCCGCTGTCGACCGCGGGGCCGTCAAAGGTTTCTTCCATGGAAAAGACAATCGGAAACAGATACCAGATCACCGGTGCAAGAATGATTGCAAACGCCAGAATGATCGTTGGAACAAAGCGCATCAAAAATCTTTCGCAGAGTCAGATCGACAGTCAAATGAGATCATGTGAAATTTAGCTGTTTTCTTGGACAAAGTGCAAGTAATATCGGGTTGTTGTCCCGCATTCACGGGACCAAAACCGTTGTGGGAATTAGCCCGCTGGTATAACCTTGGTTTTAGAAGAAAGCCTTAATTTCCAGAAAGAAAGACACGACATGAAACCTGTTAACACGCTTCTCGGTGTTTCGCTGGCATTGGTATTGGGTGCTTTTTCCACTTCTGCCGTTCAGGCACAGGATGCATCCGAACTGACCGCCGAAGAGATTGAACAGCTGTTCAACAAACAGAAAACCCGCGGGCTGGTCATCGTCCCGTCGGGTCAGGCCGATGCGGTCACCGCTGCTGATCCGACAACCTCCGTTGCTGCGACGCCGGAATATGTGGCCGTCGACAAGGCCGATCAGGTCAACGTTCAGATCTCGTTCGATTTCGACTCGGCCGCGCTGCGCGAAGATCAGAAACCGAAACTGGCAACGCTGTGCAAAGTGATGCAATCGGTTGATGTGCAGCTGTTCCAGATCGTCGGGCACACCGACAGCTCCGGGTCCGCGGCCTATAACCAGAACCTGTCCCTGCTGCGCGCCAAAGAGGTGAAACGCCATCTGGTCGGCGATTGCGGCATTGCCGAAAACCGGTTGGAGGCCGTGGGCGTTGGCGAAAGCAGCCCCTATGACGCCAATGACCCCCGCAGCGATGCAAATCGCCGGGTAGAATTCCAGGCGCTGGGCTAAGGGGCCACGCGCATTAAACCTGTTCTTTTACCGGGGGCTCCATGACCGATTCCCGTCCGGGCGATGCATTTCAGCCCGGTGATCTGCTGAATAATACCTATCGGATTGAGGCGCTGCTTGGACGGGGCGGAACATCTGACGTCTATCGTGCCCGAAGCGAGATTTCGGGCCGATTGGTCGCGCTGAAGGTTCTGAAGGCCGAATTTTCCGGGAACGAGGATTACCTGGTCCTGCTGACCCGCGAAGAGGAAATTCGCGAGATCAGGCATGACGCGGTGGTGCGCTATTCCGAAAACCACCGCACGCAGGACGGGCATGTCTATCTGCTGATGGATTTCATCGACGGCCCCGGTCTGGACAAACGGCTGAAACAGGGGCCGATGTCGGCCGACGATCTGCTGACCGTCTGTCGGCGCGTGGCCGAAGGGTTGCAGGCCGCCCATGCCCGCAACATCGTGCATCGCGACCTGTCGCCCGACAATATCATCCTGCGCGATGGTGATCCGGCGCAGGCGGTGATCATCGATTTCGGCATCGCCAAGGACACAAATCCCGGCGCCGAAACCATCGTCGGCAACGAATTCGCCGGAAAATACGCCTATGCCGCGCCCGAACAGCTGAGCGGTCAGACCGACGCGCGATCAGACATCTATTCGCTGGGCGCACTGCTTTTGGCCAATTTCCGCGGGGCGTCCCCCGATATCGGCAAGAACCCGATGGAGGTCGTTCAGAAAAAAGCCGAACCGCTGGATACCGAAGGCGTGCCCGAGCCGCTTAAGACGCTGATCGACCGGATGACCCATCCCGATCCGGCCCAGCGCCTGCAAAGCGCGGCCGAGGTTCTGGCCCAGCTTGCCCCGGTGGACGACGAAGCAACCGTCATCGTGCGCCCGCCTGTCACCGCGCCCGAACCGAAAAAGGAACCTGCCGCATCAAAACCCACCCCGGCGCCTGCCCCCAAAAAGGGGAAAGGCGGGCTGATCGGCATGGCATTGGTGGCGCTTTTGGTTCTGGTCGGCGCAGGGGGATATTTTTCGGGGATGCTGGACGGTTTGCTTGGCCCCAAATACCCGGTTGCCGATCCGTTTTCCCTGATCGTGGAAAAATCCCCGAACCAGCCACCGCGCGCGGTGGGGTTTGTGCCCTCGGAACAGGTCGAGGCCGCCATCACCGGCCAGATGACCGATCTGTCCGGCACCAGCGAACTGAGCCTTGCCTCTGGCGATATCGCCGAAAGCTGGGGCGAAGACGTCGTGTCGGTCATCGACCAACTGGCCCCGATCGACGAATGGCGCCTGGCGGTGAACGGCAATCGCGCCCAGATCACCGGCGTGACCAAAGACCGTGAATTGCACAGCGCCCTGACCGAAAGCTTTGCCGACGGGCTGCCCGGCGCATTGGACGGCGAGGCCAAGATCACCTTGGGCCCGCTGTTCGTGACGGCGCGAATGCTGTCGCCGATCCTGTCCGAACATGCCGATTGCGGGCCGCTTTCCCTGCCCGGGGCGCCTTCTGTCGGCTATGGGCTGGATATGCCGATCACGGTGACCGGACGGCTGGCAAAACCCGGCACGCGGGTCGCCCTGTTCGACGCCCTGCGCGCAACGGCGGGGGATCGCAAAATCACCATCGACGCCGAGATTCTGAACCCGTCGCTGTGCCTGATCGAAACCTTCCTGCCAAACGCCCCCGACAGCGCGATCGACATCGCCTTCAGCGTTGGTGGCAAGGATGAACCGAACCCCTCGGGGCGCTATTTCGTCGGGGAAAACCCGGTGATCGACGTGCTGCTGCCCGAAAGTGTCGATACCGGGTATCTGTCCGTTTCGGTGCTGGATGTATCGGGCAATGTGTTTCACCTGTTGCCCAACCTCAACCGGCAGGACAATTCGGTTGCGTCCCTGCGCGACGGTCAGACCGGCGCAATGCCCGTGCGCGTCGCCTATAGCCTGGCCGAGGCCGCCAATACCGCGCGGCTGGCTTTTCGGGTGGATGACAGCACGCTGGGCAAAAGCAAGATCATCGTCCTGCATTCCGCGCAGCCGCTGTTTGACGGGTTGCGGCCCACCACGGAATCGGCCGTCGGCTATGCCGAGGCGCTGCGCGACCAGGCCGCCAATGACACCAAGATCATCTATTCGCTGGACAGCCGGATACTGACGACGGCAAAACCCTGATCGCCCTTAGGGGATATCAACCACGATCACCGAGATATTGTCGGCACCGCCCCCGGCCAGGGCGATCTGGATCAGCTTTTCGGACACGGTTTCAATGGGCGCATCGCGAATGGCATCTTCCAGCATCTGGAATGTCGCGTATTTCGTCAGCCCGTCGGAACACAGCAGGAACCGGTCGCCTGACATAAGCTCGCCCCGGATCTTGTCCAGCTCCAGCTCATCCCCGACGCCAACGGCGCGGGTGATGGCATTTGATTGTGGGTGCTGTTCAGCCTCATCCCAGGTCATCTGCCCGGCATGGACCAGATCGGCCACCACCGAATGGTCGGATGTCAGCATTTCGATATGCCCATCGCGCAACCGGTACAGACGGCTGTCACCGGCCCAGAACACGACGAAATGGCCGTTGGCCACCATCATCGCGACCACGGTGGCGCCGATGGTGCCGGTACCGCGGGCCTCGGCCTCGGCCACGATGATCTGATGCGCCTGCTGGATGGCGGTGCGGACGGCGCGCATCCGGTCGGCGGGTTCAAGGTTGTCGTCGATCATCGCAATCGTATCGGCGATCAGCCGGCTGGCGTAATCCCCCGCCGCATGTCCGCCCATTCCGTCCGAGACCACCCAGATGCCTTGCTGCGGCAGGGCCAGAATCGAATCCTCATTGACCTTGCGTATAAGTCCGATGTGGCTTTTGGCGTTAAACCGTATCCGATGCGCGTTGATCATAGGGGTTTGGCCTCCGTCCAGATTGGGGCGTTCAGGTCGAACAATCCTTGCATATGGGGTTCGTTCGGCAACCCCTCGCATGTCATCACGCGATAACCGTCGTCGATTTCGGCGCTCCAGATACTGGGCTGGCGGAACCGGTCCATCACCAGTCCAGCCGCCAGATCGGGCAGGAACGCGGGCGCAGATGGCTGTGACAGGATCAGCGTTCCGGCAATGCTGCGGACCGGCGCGGGTGTCACCGGCGGCGGCGGCGGCATCTGGGACAGCCGCGCGATCAGCAGATCGCGGGTCATGGTTTCGCTCAGCGCATCCAGCGCCAGGTTTTCCAGCTCCTCGAACGCCGGTTTCGCGTTGAAATGATCATGGGCGGGGCTGTCGTCGCCGGGCATGGCAGTCATCAATGTCAGGGGAAATTGCCGCCCCACCCGATCGACCGAGGGCATCAGAATACCCAGCACCTTTTGCGGTCCGGCCAGACCCGCGGCCAGCACGAACCGCCAGATAGGGGCCGACATATAGTGTTCGTCCCAACGGTCGCCCAACCTTTGGCGCGTGCTGAGGATACCGGTCTGCAACCAGTCATCCCAGACCGACACGAAGCCACCCGGCGCGGTAACCCGGAAAAAATCGCCGACCGAGGGCATCTTGCCGAATGCACCGAACCCCTGCTCCATTAAAACGACTTGGGGCAGTTGAATTTGGACAGCGCGGGCAGGGCAAAGGGGTTGATGACCGACCCCGATTGCAACTGGAATATCGCGATGCGGCCGCCCACGTTGAAAATCACCCGCTTGCGGTCCGACACGTTGGTCTTGCGCACCTCGGCCCCGTCCAGCAGGCGGAACCAGGCCCAGGGTCCGTCCTTGGACAGGCTGCTTTCGGTGTTGCGGGATTTCGGTTCGAACGTCACGCGGGCCAGACCGACCGGACCGGGCCATGTGACCGCCACCGGGGTGGGTTGCCCGCCGCGATGTTTGAACCCGACCTGCTGACCGTCGATTTCCAGCAACACGGCCTTGGCCTTGGGGTCCAGCGCTTCGGGCGTGATCTGGAACGATACCGACGGCTGCGTGCCCCCGGCAAAGAAGGCCTCGCGGATTTCGGCGGCATATTGCAACTGCTGCAGGACCGAAGCCGAGATGCCCAGATCGACATCGTTCACCCGTTTCCACGACCAGGGTCGGGTGCGGGTGTCGACGTATTTGATCAGGTTCTCGTTAAAGAACGCATCGATCATCCCGCCGGGGGCAAAGAGTTTCTGGAAATCCTGCGTCGCCACATCCGCGCCTGCGCGCCGGTTGAACGGATAGCGGTTGGTCAGCGCCTTTTCGCAGAACGGCAGGACATTGGCCTGCCAGCGGGCGTTGATCGACGACCGCGTGCCGTCGGCCGTGATGCCCGACGATCCGCTGGTGATCTGCGACGCCCAGCGTTGCAGGGGCCCGGGAATGCGCCCGCTCATTTCCTGGAACCGCTGGATCGCGGCGCCCTGATCGGGGCCGCTGGCGACACCGCTGAACGACAGTTTGTTCAACTCTTGGTACACTTCGGTCAGCACGCCCATCATCTGGTCCAGCTGCGAAGGCTGGCCTTCGGGCCGGGCAACCAGTTGCTGCAACCAGTCGAACCGTTCTTCGACATAGGCGCCGGGCGCCTTGGGCGGCTGGCCATTGCCGCCGCCGACGCTGGAGCTTGCCAAAGCCTCCATCAGGATCTGGCCCTGAATGCTGAGGTTCGACCGCGCCTCGAGCGCGGCCACCGCGCCCGCGCCATCGGCCAGCGCGCCGGTGTTCAGAACCGACCGATCCTCGGTCAGGCGGGTTTCGGCGGCGATCTCGGTCAGGATGTTCACGATGGGCGAAGTCGGCCCCGACAGGACATTCGTCACCTCGACCGCATGCGACAGGGATTCCATCGGGATGATGTCGATATCGCCCAGGATCGCGTCATAGCGGGCGATATAGTCGTTGTAATACAGGTCCAGAACATCGCGGCTCATGGCGATCAGGGCGGCTTCGCTTTGTTCGGCCTCGCCGCGCGGACCCAGCACCCAGCTTTCGCGCTGAATGCGGGTGGCCACGCCCAGTGCCTCGGCCAGAAAGACGTCGTTGAAGCCCTTGTAGGTAAAGATGCCTTCGACGCCTTCGTTCAACGGCTTGCCCGAGGACCGGACCAGAACCCGCGTCACGGCGGGGCCGCCCGCCTCGGTGATCCGCCATTTCGGCAGGGCGCTGGCCTTGGGGCTGTTGATGATGCCGTTATAGACCCGCTGGGCCAGCGGCATTTCCGACAACAGGGTCTGCACATGTTCGACCAGCGGGCCGTTCAGCGCGATTTCCTCCATCGGCTGGTTCAGCATGACGGTCAGATGATCCTGCAGATCGGCCCGCATCTGTTCACGGCTGGGGCCGGGATAGGCCAGCGACCAGTCGATCTGCATCCATTCGGTGATCAGTTCCTTGTTGATCGGGCCCTGCAAGCCCAGCATCAGATAGATTTTCAGCGCCTCGTACAGCAGATCGGGGTTGTTCAGATTGGCCTGCATCTGTTCTTCCAGACGCAGCAACAGCCGTGGCAACAGCCGCTGGTTCAGGGCGGCGCGATAGGTTTGCGCGGCCTGGGTGCCGATCACCTCGCCCTGATACAGCCCCCAGGTCAGCGCACCGTCGGGATCGGGGTCCGACAGGGCCGGGTTGGCGGGCATGTCGCGCAGCAGGTTCAGCGCGGCGACCACCGGCGGCAGGTCGGTATCGCCCACCGGGTTACCGGGAATCGCGGCGGCGGCGGCCTGATACTGGGTCACCCGTTCCTGCGCCTCGGCGATCAGTTTGGTGTTGCCCATATAACTGCGCACCCACAGCGCGCCGGTGCCCAGCGCGATCAGGATCGTGGCCGCAATCGCCGCCCGTTTGGTCCAGCGATAGCGGCGTTCGACCTTGTCATCGGCCGAGACCAGCCCAGCCTCGGAAAAGATCACGGTTTCCAAAAGGCGGGTCAGAAAGAACGACCGCCCGGTCCCCTGTCCGGTGCCGATGGCCTGACGCCCGATGCCAAAGGTCTTGGCCATGCCCATCATCAGGCGGTCGATCGGCGTACCTTCCTGCGTGCCCGAGGTGAAATAGACCCCGCGCAGCATGTGCCGCTGTTCGTAACGGTTGTCCTGAAACACCTCGTTCAGGAATTCCTTGGCCACCTGCCGCATCGAGGCGACCTGACTGGGGAACCCGGCGATCAGCGACCGGCGCTGATGATCGGTTTCGCCCTGCATCCGTTCCAGCGACTGCGCGTTCAGGCGCCCCAGCAACAGCGCGAATTCTTCGTCGAAGGCGGCAATCGGGGAATGTTCGCCCTTGGCCTTGTTCATCGGCAGGGTAAAGCCCCAGACCTGTTCGCGGTCTTCCTTGCCCAGATTGTCATAGAATTCGGAAAAGCCCGCGATCAGATCGGCCTTGGTGAACAGCACATAGACCGGGAACCGCACCCCCAGTTTTTCGCGCAATTCATGCAGCCGGCGGCGCACCGCCGTGGCGTGACCTTTTTGCGTGATCTCATCCTGCAGCGACAGATCGCTCAGGCTGATGGCGATCAGCGCCCCGTTGATCGGCTGACGTTTGCGGTATTTCTTGAGCAGACTCAGAAACCCGATCCAGGCGGCATTGTCGGCCTCGGCATCGCTTTCCTGCGTGGTGTATCGCCCGGCGGTGTCGATCAGAACGGCGTTGTTGGTGAACCACCAGTCGCAGTTGCGGGTGCCGCCGACGCCGCCGATGGCGGATTTGCCCAATTCATCGGCCAGCGGGAATTGCAGGCCGGAATTGACGATGGCCGTGGTTTTGCCCGCACCGGGCGGGCCGATCATCACGTACCAGGGCAGCACCGACAGATGTTTGCCGCCGTTTTTGGATTTGCGCAGCTGGGTCATCGCGGTGCGCAGCTTGTCGCGCAACTCGCCCAGTTCGGATTTGATCATTTCGTCGCCGGTGTCGATCTCGACCGCCTCGGCGATTTCTTCGGTCATGGCCTTTTCGCGTTTGCGGCGGCGCAGGAAGATGAACAGCAGGATCGACAGGATGATCACCCAGATCACCGCGATGGTGATGATCCGGCTGAAGCTGCTGTCAAACGGGCGCCAGGTTTCGCCACCGATGAACGGCGCGAAATACCACACGCAGGCGGACAGGACCGCCGCCAGAAAGATCAGGCAGAAATAGATCGACCGGAACAGCGGCAGAATGTAGCGGCGTAAAATCATGCGTCGTTCTCCTGCACCAGCAACACTTCGATCCGGCGGTTCTTGGCGCGGCCCTCTCTGGTGCCATTATCGGCGATCGGTTCTTTTTCGGCCCGGCCTTCGGCGGTCAGGCGGCTGGAATCCTCCAGCGTTCCGGCAATGCTGTTCATCACCGATTTGGCCCGCGCCAATGACAGGTGCATATTCGATTTGAACCGGCCCGACCGGATCGGGATGTTGTCGGAATGGCCGACGATGATCACCGGACCCGGTTCGTCGTTCAGCGCCTTGGCGACCCGCTGGATCGGCGCCTCGAACGAAGGTTGCAGATTGTCGGACCCCGACCCGAACATGCCCGATCCCGCGATCCGGATGATCAGCGTATTGCCCTTTTGAAAGACGGTAACGATGCCTTCGTCGATTTCGGGCTGCAGGAATTCGGTCACCTTGACCAGTTGCGGGCGTTCGGGTTCGACCGGGGCGGGCGGCGGCGGCGCGCGGCGCTGCAATTCGGCGACCGAGCCGCTGTCGACCACGGACAATTGCCCGATCACATTTTCGGTGGTGTTGGACAGCGCATAGGACAGCCCCAGGAATTCCGCCGCCAGCAAGGCCCCGGTCACCCCCATCGCGATCCAGACCAGACGCCAGGCCGACAGCGCGCGATAGGGTTTGTCGACGCCTTCCCAATGGGGCGACAGATCGCGTTCCACCGGGCCCCGCTGGGCGCGGATGATCCGGGCCAGCCCGTTGCGGATTTGCAAGTGCTTGTCAGACCCGCCCTGTTCGATGCGCAACCGCCCCTCGAACCCCAGTGACAGGCACATATACAGGAATTCCAGCAGGTCGATATTCGTGCCCGGTTCTTTTTCCAGCCGTGCCAGCAGATCGTAAAACCGGTCCCCGCCCACCGTTTCGCGGTGGAAGGTGCCGACCATCGACTGCAACCCCCAACTGGATTGCCCGCCCCAGGGGGTGTTCAGCACCACATCGTCCAGCGTGGCGCACAGCGCATAGCGCGCCACCTTGACGGTCTGCGCCGGAATCCCCGCCTGAAGCGCGCGGTTTTCGAACCCCCGCACCTCGGCCACCACGCTTTGGCGCAGCTTGTCGGGGTCCATGTGCTGGGCCCGGTTGCGGATACGGCTGATCAGAGAAAACAGCGTCGCGCCACAGGCGTTCAACTGGTTCATGCCGGTCATCGACACGGCCATCGCCTCGGCATTGCCGCGCGCGGCCTCGGGCTGGGCGGGTTTCGCCTCGGCCGCAGCGGCCGGAATGCCAAAGGCATCGACCCCGCCCGTTGCCGGGGCCGGATCGGGCGTTGCTGGCGCCACCGGTGCGGGCTGTTGCACGGCCTGCGTGCGCCGCCCGCCCGGATTGGGCCGGATCACCGTCTTGTCGGTGTCATCGGGTTCTGCAAACGGGTCGTTGTCAGACATCAGCCTTCACCTTTTCGGTCAACCGTTCCGGATGGCCCAGAGTTCCATTTTCAAACCGGGGTAATCACCCGAAACATGTACCGCGATACCGCCCGAAGTGGTCATCTTGCGCCAATAGGGGCTGTCGCCATCCATTTCGAAATAGACGACACCGGCGTGATAGGGGATCTGGCGCGGCGCCACCGGCAGCGGGCGCAGGGTGATCCCCGGCAGGGCCGAATTGACCAGTTGCCGAATCTCTTCGACCGGGCCGATCTTGGCCTGACCGGCAAAGTGGCGGCGCACGTCTTCGGCCGGGACATCGGCGTTCACGGCCAGAACAAAGCCCGCCGTGCCCAGCAGTTTGCGATCGGCGATGACGCCCACGCTGATGCCGTATTTGCGTGCCTCCAGCGGGATCGAGATCGCAGTCTGTTCCAGAACCGAGCTGAGATACTGGCGCAGGGTTCGGATCACCGGCGTAAAGCTGGCGGTCAGATCATCGTGCTGATAGGGCGGAAATTCCGGCGGGGTCTTGTCGTCGCTCATGAAGGTCGCCAGTTCCCCGGCCAGGGCCACGCAGGCGCGATAGGTATCTTCGGGGTGCACGTTTTCGATGCTGGTCAGGTGACGGAAAACCGGGATCATCCGGTTGACCACCATCAGCAACAGAAAATCCGATATCTCGGCCACGCCCTTGGTGGCGCCGCTTTCCGACAGCCGTCCGGCCAGCGCCTGCATCCGGTGGGACAACAGACCCTCCAATTCACGCACGAACCCGCCCAGGGGGCCGGCGGCGCGCACGTCCAGACAGCTTGGGATGAACCCTTTGTCCAGAATGATCTCTTTGTCCGGGCGCACCTCGATGATGCGGGCGATCGGGATGGTCAGCCGGTCGGCCAGATCGTCCACCTCCAGCGCGAACTGAAGCCGCATCTTGCCGACACCGATGGTCACCGGCTTTTTCTCGCGCCCCATGGTGTCGGTGATTTCCAACTCGGACGGGCGCAGGCGGCTGGCGGATTGTTCCGCCCCGCTCAGGTCCACCTCGACCGCGCCCTGGCGGCGTTGCGGCACCGACAGGTAGACCACGCAATCCTTGATGGTTTCCGGCACCTCCAGCGCGGGGGGGTGATCGTCGGCCTGCGGCACGCGAAACACGGTTCCGTCCTGCGTCAGACCGGCACAGGATTTCAACGCGAACTGCCCGACCTTCAGCACCTCTTCGTCGATCTCCAGCGCGCTGACCCCCCAGGCATAGGGGGTGATACGGCGGGCAAGCCCGGCAATCAGGGCCTCGGTATACCGATCGGCCTGCTGAAAGTGGTGCGGTTGCAAAAACAACCCTTCGGTCCAAAGCACTTTGCTATCCCAGGACACCGATGTCTCCTTCTTGGTGCGCCAGAATGGGCGCAGATATTACACGCGATCGCGTCATTTCAGCTTTTCCAACTGATCCTTATACGCCCGCGCAAATTCGCGGCTGAAAAGATCGTGGAAATCATTTTCGGCCTGATCCGATATTTCGGCATACATCTTTTCATAGACTTCCCAGTACCGCGCCTTTTTGCCCTTAAGAAGGCTGCCAAAGGCGCTGCTGGTTTCGATCTGCCCGGCCAAAGCTTCGGGGTTCAGGCGTTCCAGCACGCCTTTCAGCGCGGCCTCCATCCCTGTCACCATCGCGATCTCATGCGCCTTGATGTCGTTCAGCGCCTGTTCGGTTGCGGTTTCGGCGCCCAGATAGCCCTTGGTGGTGGGTTTGACGATGGCCTCGACCGCCTGCTCGGGGCTGATCGAGAATTTCAAAGGGTTGTTGCCGCCCGCGCTGATCATCGTCTGATCGATGCGGAATTCGCTTTTGATCGAGGTGCGGGTCATCAGGATTTCGCGCAGGCCCGTGATCATGGTTTTCATGACCCGGCCCATGCGCGCCATGGTGGTCTGCAGGTCGCTGTCTTCGACTTTCAACTCATCCCCGCCCACAGCGGCCAGAAAGGCGCGCGCGGCGGACTCTTCCCCGGTGATCAGGGCGGGTTCGACCGCGACCGGTTCTGCCGCGACAGGGGGCGGCGGCGTTTCAACAGGCGGCGGCGCCGGAGCAACGTCGGGGGCGGCGGGTTCAGGCGCGGCGGGGGTCGGATCGGGTGCCGCATCGGTCGGCGCCAGCAGATCGTCCCAGTCATCGGGGATCACGTTTCTGCTGGCGACCCCCGGCGTGAAACTGTCCTGCGCGGACGGGTTGTGGCTGGGCAGGCTGGCGCCGGTGCCTTCGCCCGCATCCGGCGCTTTGGCGAAAAACGGATCTTCGTCTTCGCCCAACGGCGGCAGCAATTCGTCGATCGGGTCCATATGTTTCAGCTGAGCCGGACCCTTCAGCCCATCGTCAGAGCCCAGAAGATCGTCCAGAAAATCCCCGCCCGGCCCGGCATCGTCCAGCAAGGCCAGCGGATCGGGCGCGTTCTGCGCATCGCCATGCGACACGGCCCCCTGTTCGACCGGGGCGGCGATCAGATCGGCGGGGTCTTCCAGATCGGCGCCGATTTCCACCACCAGCTCATAGGTGCCCAGCGACAGCACATCGCCATTGTTCAGCGGCGTCGGGGTCTTGCCCAGGGGGATTTTGCTGTAGTTCAGGAAGGTGCCGTTGGTCGACAGATCGACGATCAGGATGTTGCCGTTGTGATCTTCGATCGCGAAATGGCTTTTGGACAGCAGGCGGTCGGGATCGGGCAGAACGATATCGTTTCCAGGCCCACGCCCAGCCGTCAGGCTGCCACCGCGCATCCGCACGGGGGCGGCATTTCCCGGCACCGTACCAGACGATTGGAATGTGAGGGTTACTGCCATGCCTGCCTTCATCCCCCGGTTAAAACCGTGAACTCGCCCTTGATGACCATACCGCCGCAGGCCGCCAGATCGGTGATCCGCGCCGCGGGAAGGTTACAGATCATGACGGTCATCGACCCTTTGGCAATGGGATGCGGCGGCACCGCGGCGCACATATCCGTCACCCGCGCCGCAGGCAGTTTGCCAACCAGAACCGTCGGCGCGCCCGGCGCCACAATCGGGATCGGCACGGGCAAAGGCGGCGGTGGAATCGCCGCAGCGTTGCACAAATGCATATCGGTCAGGCGGGCCTGTGGAAATGTCACGCGCTTTCCTCCGTCTCTTTGGCCTTTGTCTTGATCTGCCCATTTCCGCCACGCGCAATATCAAGCGCACGGTCAATCAGCATCTGGCCATGTTCTTCAAATCTATCAGAGTTCTCGCGCAACGCCACGACATTCATCGCAAATGCCGCCACCTCGGCCGCACCTGCGGGGGCCGGATATTCCGCCAGATCGCCGGGCCCCAGCGTGCCGTCGCTGTAAAGAACACTCAGCGCGCAGTTCACCGTGTCATCGTCGATATCGGCGTGATCCAGCGTTGCGCGCGCGGCTTCGCGGTGTTCGGGGTCAGGATTGAACACCCAGGCCTCGGACGCGGTCAGCGACCGGGGGTCATTTTCGGATTTTTCGCCGATGTAATCGCGCGCGGCCAGACAGGCCCACCAGACCCGTTCGCGCGGTGGCAGGGCGATGGCCAGCAGGCGCAGCATATCGATCATCGCGCCTTTGCTTTCAAGCTCTTCCAGAACCACCGCAAGCGGGGCGCTGGCCGGCGCCTTGATCAGGGTTTTCAGCTTGGTGTTTGCATTCGCCAACATCCGCGCTGCGGGCTCTTGCGGGACCTTTGTCAGGTTTTCAAATCGCTTTGTCATCAGAGCCACCTCAGTTGATCAACGTCAGTCCACCCTTCAGGGTGAGTATGCCGTCCGCTTTGACCGTGGTTAATGGGCTTTTCATTTCGGCCATTGCATCGCCCGTAATGTTGATCATTGGCCCCTTGATGGTGACACCGGAATTGTCGATCTTTATCGAAGACCCGCCAACGACCAACTTGATTTCGATCGCCGCAGTCATGGTTATCTTACCCGAACTGACGTCCACCGTCATGTTCCCGGTCTTGACGGTTGTGGCGTCGTTGCCGGTGATGGTCTTGGTGTGCTTGCCTTCGATCGTCTGGGTCTTGTCGGTTTTGATCGCGATGACCTGACTGCCGGTTTCGATGGTGAAGGTGTGATCGCCGTCGTTGATCGTTTCGGTCACGTTGTTCTTGACCGTCTGGGTCAGATCGCCCTTGTCGTTCTTTTCCACGCCGATTGTGATGTCGGCGTTGTTCTTGACGATCTGCTGATAATCCTTTTCGGCCTGAAACCGTACCAGTTCCTTGTCTTTCTTATCCTCGAACATCAACTCGTTGAAACCGCCACCACCCTTGGACGAATTGGTTTTGACGCCGGATTGGGTCTGATTTTCCGGTAAGGCATAGGGCGGCATGGTTTCCTTGTTATACAGCATGCCGGTGCAGATCGGTCGGTCAGGGTCGCCTTCTTCGAACTGGATGACAACCTCCTGGCCCATGCGCGGGATCGCGATCATGCCCCAGTTCTTGCCCGACCAGGGGGTGACCACCCGGACCCAGCACGACGAATTTTCATCGTCCTTGCCTTCGCGGTCCCAGTGGAACTGAACCTTGATGCGCCCGTGTTCGTCGGTCCAGATCTCTTCGCCGGATTTGCCGACCACGGTTGCCGTGTGCAGCCCCGCGATTTCCGGCCAGGGCGTGATCAGCGGCGCGCGGAACTGTTCCTTTTTGGGGCAGGCCCCAAAGACGCAGCTGTACATATCGTCGTTGTCGGGAAATGGCAGCCCCTGATGATGGATATCCTGACGCTGTTCCATTTTATCATAGTCGCCTTCCAGCTGGATATAGTGGGTGGCGTCGGTGACAAGGAACTCTTCGCTGCTAGAGGTGCTGGGGTGTTCCTTCAGCGTGAAGGTATAGCCGGTGGCAAGGGTGCGGACGCTGCCCGCGCCGCGCCACATCCGGTGCTGTATCGCCTCGGCCTCCATCCGGATGCGGGCCAGCGTGGTGCCCAGGCTGGTCAGCTTGCGATAATGGCCGGGATAGTCGTAGATTTCATAGGTGCCGTGGCTGTGTTTGCCCTTCTTGATGGCGTTGCTGACCTTCAGATCGGCCGAGGGCGACAGGAAATCGAAATCATTCAAGGTCACCTTGCCGCGCGTGACATTTTCCTGCCCGCTCCATTCGGCGACATGGTCCAACCGCCGCCGGTCCGTCGTGTCGCGATACATGAACAACAGCGCGGACTCTTCGGGCACCGGTTTATGCGCGCTGATCCCGTCGGACAGCACCATTTTTTCGGTCGATCCTTCGTGATCGAAGAAATAATAGATGCCTTCCTCTTCCATCAGGCGGCTGATGAAATCGAAATCGGTTTCGCGATATTGCACGCAATAGACCCGCTTTTCGCGGGTTTCCGTCAGCTTGTCGGTGAAATCCGAAAACCCCAGATCGGCGAATATCTTCTTGATGATCTCGACCGCGTCCATGTCCTGAAAGATGCGGCAATCCTGCGTGCGGGTCAGGAACCACGGCCACGGGCGCACCTCGGCCACGAAATGGCTGTAGCCGTCGCTGATGCCCATATATTCCGCCGACACACAGGTGCCGATGAATTTACGTTCGTTGTCTTTGGCAGTTTTGACATGGACGGTCATCGTCTTGCCGACGAGATCTTCCAGTTTGACCGCCTTGTTCTTCGAGGTGAATTCAATCGTCGTTTCGGTCAGCGTGCTCATGGCCTCTTTGACCACGGCGCGCTTGAGCAGCAGATCCTTCGCGTCATAGGACCCGGACATCCAGACGAGAGAATCCTTATGCGGTTTACTTACGGCCATAACCTGTCCTTTCGCAAACAGTGGACCCGTCTAAAAACGGTTGGGCGTCATCCCTGATCAATGGATCATCGCGCCGCAATTGGCGTCCGGATCAGTGCCCAAATAATTCGATACGTTGTTGTTCGGCTTAATATATCGACGCAACAACAGCGCGGGTTTCAAAACATTAAAGTTATCCAAAAAATTATACCACAAACACCGCCCCGAACAGGGCGATGAATTTCTAAAAAAATCCTGCGTCAGGGTCACTGTCAAAGATCCCCCAACAATGCCGCCAATTCGGCATCAACGTCTTCGGAATCCGCGTCGTCGCCATCCCCGTCATCATCGCCAAACCCGGCCAGCAGATCGTCAAGATCCAGATCGCCGTCGGAATCAGCGTCCCCCCCGTCCGCGTCTTCGGCGGCGGGTTTCGGGGTGGGCGGTTCCTTGGGCGGCGAGGGTTCGGGCGGCGCGACCCCGGTCCAGGGGCCCAGAATTTCTGGCCCCGCCATCGACTGGAACGAGGCCAGCCTGATCTCGTCCCGGCCCTTGATCGACACCACCGGCATATAGCCGCGCACCATCACCTGTTCGACCTTTTCAAGCGTCAGGTTGCGTTCGGTACAGGGCAGCGCCACATGATCCCCGAATTGATCGGTGACATAGTGGAACGGGATATCGCCCAGCGACATGATCTTGCCCAGCCCCATGCTGGGCCCGTTTTCCTTGAACGATTTCGCCAACAGGATCGCGACCAGCACCACCGGGTTGGCCCACAGCAATCCGCGCATCCCTTCGGACATGGTGAATTCTTCGAATTTGAAGGCATAGATCGGTTCGGATTTGGCGCCATAGGGCCGGCGCAGCATGAACCGGGGCGACACCACGCCCAGATGCCCGGCCTCGGGCATTTTGCGCAGGCTGTCCCAGGCATCGGCCACCAGCGGGTGGCGTTCATCCTTGGGCGTGTCCAGAAACGCGGGCGAAATCGAACTGAAGAACGGTGCGTCGATATGGGCGGCCACCCTCCCGATCCGGCCCAGAAGATCGGCATGCGGCGGGGTTTCTTCGAAATTATACAGCCCGATCAGCGCAGAATAGCCGCCGCGCCCGGTTTCCTCGTCCAGCGGTCCCTCGGTCAGCAGGCGCAGCAGACCGCTGTCCGACAGATCCTCGGCAGAGGCCAGATCGGCGCCGATTTCTTCGGCCGAGACGTCGTACAGCACGACCTCCAGCGTATCGTCCACCTCGACGCTGCGCGCGATCAGGTCAAGCGAACGCCACTGCGCCTCGACCGACTGAAACTCGGGGTGGTGCAAGACCAGACGCATCGCCGCCGACAGGGCCTCGTCCACCGCGTCCTGCATCGCCTGCGCATCGGCATCGGGCACCGCCCGCACATGCGGCCCGACCACCCGCGCCAGCAGATCGTCGATGGGCGAGGCTTCGGTCAGCCGCCCGCCGGTGTCGCCGATCAGTTTCTGAAAATCGCTCAGCTTGCGGTCCGCAGGCACCGCGTTGCCCGACGACCGGCGGCTGGGTGGCGCGATCGGACGGCCATGTTCGGCCCCCCACGCCTTAAGCTGGGTCAGCGCATGGGCCGCGGTGGCCCCGCTGGACAGTTGCCCCTTCAGCGAAACCAGTGCCGAGAACAGTTCGACATTGTCATACAGTTCATCGGGGTGCAGATCGTCCAATCCGCCCAGTTTCACCTCGACCCCCGCCCCATCCTTGCCAATGGGCAGGATCAGCGTGGTGGCGAAACCTTCGATCACATCCTCGACCGTATCGGGGTCCAGCACGATGGCGGGGCGCGCGGCCAGGGCATCGCCGGTGTCCAGCATCCCACGGGCCGAGCGCCCGGTGAAATCGCCCAGAATGGCGATGCGGAACCGTTTGCGGTTCAACCGGGCCGCATCCGGGCGCGACTGGCTGAGCTGGCCAAACACCACATCGGCCTCACCCGACAGATCGGCGCCCGCCGTTTCGGGGTTCAGGGCCCCGGTTGCGGCGTCGCTGTCCATATTGCTCAGCTCGGCGGTCAGCTCGTCCATGTCATCGCCGACCCCGGCATCTGCGGGGTCATCGTCCAGCCCCAGATCCCCCAGCAAGGCATCCAGATCATCACCGACAGCGTCAGATTCGCCATCGTCATCCGGTTCCTCGGCGGCATCGTCCGTCAGAAGATCATCCAAATCGGAATCATCCTCGTCCCCGAGACCGGCCAGCAGGTCGTCCAGACCGCCGTCATCTTCCGTTTCCAAATCGCCCAAAAGGTCGTCCAGATCGCTGCTATCGCTATCCTCTGACGCGTCGTCAGAGGTATCCGCCAGCACGTCGTCCTGATCACCATCCTGATCGGCCTCAAGATCGCCCAGCAGATCATCCAGATCGCTGTCATCAGGCGTGTCACCCAGCAATGCGTCCAGATCATCCGATGCCGGGCTTTCCGGCGTTTCATCGGCGTCGTCATCCCCCAAAAGATCACCCAGAATATCGTCAACGCTGTCCTCAGCCTCTTCGGGTGGCGCCAATTCCGACAGCGCATCCAAGGCATCATCGACCGAGGTCTGCTCTGGTTCCTCGACGGTCAGATCGGCCAGGCTGTCCAGCGCCGCATCGGTCTGGTCATCCTCAGCCGTTTCTTCGGTGGGCAGATCGGCAAGGGCGGCCAAGGCGTCGTCAACGGAATCATCCTCTGGCAGATCGCTGGCAATATCCAACTCGGCCAAGCCGCTAAGAACATCGTCCGCCACGCCGTCGGAGGTATCCTCTTCCGGCGCGGCCTCCGCCAGCGCACTTAGCGCGTCATCAACCGCGGTGTCCGTGGCGTCGTCGGCCTCAACCGCCAAATCGGTCAGGCCGCTGAGGACATCGTCGGCCACATCGTCATCAGTATCCTCTTCCGGTGCAACGTCGGCCAGCGCGCTCAGCGCATCGTCGACCGACGTGTCCACCACCTCGTCCTGATCGGTCGCAAGGGCCGCCAGACTGTCCAGTGCGGTGTCGGCGCTTTCATCCTCTTCGGTGTCTTCGGGCGCGGCCTCTGCAAGCGCGCTCAGCGCGTCATCAACTGCGGTGTCGGTGGCATCGTCGGCCTCAACCGCCAAATCGGCCAGGCTGCTGAGGACATCGTCCGCCACATCGTCATCAGTATCCTCTTCCGGTGCAACGTCGGCCAGCGCGCTCAGCGCATCGTCGACCGACGTGTCCAC